>NZ_MSCQ01000001.1:2244632-2283490 GCF_002954725.1 Photobacterium phosphoreum | reverse complement strand
CACTGTGTGTCCGGTATAGCTCACTTCGCCAATAGCATATAAGCCTTCAATATCAGTTTTACCTGATTTATCCACCGCCACACCGCCACAGGTATAATGCGCTGCTGGTACAATTGGAATCATATCGGTGGTGATATCAATCCCATAACCTTGCAGTTTTTCGGCGATCATTGGAAAGTGACTTTTAACAAAATCGGCTGGCTTATGGCTAATATCAAGGTACATACAATCAGCACCTAAGCGTTTCATTTCATAATCGATAGCACGTGCAACCACATCACGTGGTGCAAGCTCAGCCCGTTCATCAAAGTCGACCATAAAGCGACTGCCATCAGGACGGCGTAAATAAGCACCTTCACCCCGTAGAGCTTCACTTAATAAAAAGGTTTGTGCTTTAGGGTGGAACAGGCACGTTGGATGAAATTGATTAAATTCGAGGTTAGCAACGCGGCAGCCTGCACGCCATGCCATTGCAATACCGTCACCGGATGACACATCAGGGTTGGAGGTATATTGATAGACTTTCGATGCGCCACCAGTGGCTAAGACCACAAATTTAGCCGCTAAGGTTTCAACACATTCTTTTTCTCTATTCCAAACATAAGCACCGAGTGCACGGTTAGTCACCGAGTGTGGATCGATTTTTTTCTCAGTGATTAAATCAAGTGCATTATGGCGTTCGAGAATAGTGATATTAGGATGATGACGGGCTTGTTCTTGGAGTGAGGTTTGCATTGCCATACCGGTTGCATCAGCGGCGTGGAGGATACGGCGGTGGCTGTGTCCACCTTCTAAGGTGAGGTGATAACGGGGGTTACCATTATTATCTGCTTCTTCTTGATCAAAAGGGACTCCGCCATCAATTAACCATTGCACGCATTGCTTGGCGTTTTCAGCGATAAACTGTACTACCTCTTTATCACATAAATGACCACCGGCAATTAGGGTGTCTTCAACATGGGATGCAATACTGTCTGATTCATCAAAAACGGCAGCGATACCGCCTTGAGCATAATAGGTTGCTCCTTCGCTGAGTGGCCCTTTACATAAAATAGTCACTTTGCCAAGATGGGCTAAGTGGAGTGCCAGTGATAGTCCTGCTGCGCCACTACCAATAACTAAAATGTCGCTATCGTGTTGATGAGATGGGCTCATAGTGATTTCATGTCCATGTGATAATCTTATTTCATGCTACCAAATTTGTTATTAAAACGCATATTTGTTTAGGTTTGAGTAACGTAAATATCATTAATATACGGCATGCTATCGGCATTTTTGTTAAATGTTAGCGCGGTAACTACGTCATACATTTGTAAATTTTCACTTTTTTCAGCGACAGATCCTCGTTAGTGTGGGTATTTCAGGTAAAATAACTAGGGTTGTTAAATCTTATCTTTATTTAACGTAGTTACTGGTAATAATCTAGCAGTAACGAAAACCTAAAATTATTTTATTGACGGTGGAACTTTGCCATTATCCATCAGTCATATGTAGTGCTCATGCTCATAAATATTTCATAAGTCAGTGTTTTATTTACGGTGAGACTAACGCTTATAGTGGCAGGATAATCTAAATAAATCATTGTGCATCAATAACGAATTACCGCCGCTATCGGCGTTAATTATCGTGAGAAGAATGCAATATTACTAACAGTTAGACATGGGAGTAAACGCTCGAATGAGCGAGCAGCAAACTGATCAGGTATTAATTGAGCGAGTACAGCGGGGAGATAAGCAAGCATTCAACCTTCTGGTTATTAAGTACCAGAATAAAGTTTGTAACCTTGTTTCTCGTTATGTGAGCAATTCTGGTGATGTACCGGATGTTGCTCAAGAAGCGTTTATTAAAGCATATCGTGCTTTACCGACGTTTCGTGGTGAAAGTGCATTTTATACATGGCTTTACCGTATTGCTGTTAATACCGCAAAAAATTATTTAGTTGCTCAGGGGCGTCGTCCGCCAGCATCCGATATTGATGCCGAAGATGCGGAATATTATGGAAGTGGAAATGCGCTTAAAGAAATTTCGAACCCTGAGAACCTAATGTTGTCTGAAGAACTGAAGCGGGTTGTTTTTAGTACGATTGAATCACTACCCGACGATCTCAAAACAGCGATCTCATTGCGTGAACTGGATGGTCTAAGCTATGAAGAAATTGCTGAAGTAATGGGATGTCCGGTAGGTACAGTTCGCTCACGTATATTCCGTGCACGAGAGACGGTTGAAAAACGCATTCGTCCTCTTATGTAGCAATAATAATGTTGCACCAAACGGTGGAAAAAATGGCTGATAAAGAAAAAATTTCGGCATTACTTGATGGCGAAGATTTGGATCAGAGCATTATTAATGCGCTGACCGTTGACAAAGATAGCGAGCAGAGCTGGCATGACTTCAACTTAATTGGTGATGTGATGCGTGGCGATGCGCCGCAGTGCAAACAATGGAATATTGCAGGAAATGTCGCGTTAGCGTTAGATGCTGAACCGGCTCATACTGGGGCAGTAGTTACTAATATTGAGACTATTGTTCAGCCAATGATGACTGAAGAACAACCGACCCCATTTACAGCGAAGCGGACGTTACCCGCTTGGCTATCCCAGTTTGGTCAGGTTGCTGTGGCGGCATGTGTTTCATTGGCGGTGATTGTTGGTGTTCAACAATATGACGGTAATGGCAGCAATCTTACGACAACAACCAGTAATGATGTGCCTGTACTACAAACGATCCCATTTACGGGCAAAGCGGAACCTGTGAGTTTAAATACCAATATGGTCGATAATAATCAGACCCCTTCTGAATCACAGTTAATGGAACAACGACGTCGAATTAACTCGATGTTACAAGATTATGAGCTCCAACTTCGCTTTAATGCTGAAGATGGCAGTATCGATAATTCACGATTACATTCTAATAATTCTGTGGCGGATTAATGAAAAAAACACTGGTCGGTGCGCTTGCATTGGTCAGCCTATTGTTGCCACTCCAAGCCTCTGCTGAAGCAGTTAAACCTTCACCAGAGGCTTTGTTGCATCAAATGGGCCGAGCCAGTCAAGATCTTAGTTATGAGATGTCCTACATTTGGGTAAAGAAAAATAGCATTGATACATTGCGTTATCGACATGCATTAGAGAACGGTCAAAGTTATGCCCATTTGTTGTTCCTCAGTGGTCCGCCACAAGAAGTGATTCAACGGGGTGACGAAGTCAGTTACTTTGAGCCTGGGCTCGATCCTTTTACGATCAAAAGTAATAAAATGGTCGCACCAATATTGCCGTTAATGAAAGCCAATATTGATAAACTGGCTCAGTTTTATGATTTTATTGCCATGGGACGGGCGCGTGAAGCGGGTGTCGCTTGTGATGTTATTCGTGTCGCGCCTAAAGACGGTAATCGTTATTCTTATTTATTGTGGATAGATCAAGCTACTCACCTGGTGATGCGGGCTGATTTATTGGATCGTGATGGGGATTTACTTGAGCAATTTAGGGTGGTGTCATTTGCCGTGAATCCTAAAGTTGCCGAAATGCTCAGTAAGCTCGATCAAGTTAAACTGCCAGCTATGGTACAATTGCCACAACAGCCGCAGAAAAAATTGCAATGGACCGTAAATTGGTTACCGAGTGGCTTTACATTAATCGCCGGTAATCGTCATCGACTATTATTAACTGAACGTGCGGTTGAAAGCCGAATGTACAGTGATGGCTTATTTAGCTTCTCGGTGTATGTTTCTGATGCCGATAACTTTGTGGGACGAGGACAATTGGTTCGCCAAGGACGTCGCACATTAACCACCCGCGTTGATGGTAATAAAGAAATTACCGTTGTCGGTGATATTCCACCGGAAACAGCACGACAAATTGCAGAAAATGTAACCTTTGATAAAATTAAACCAGAGGTTACCCCAACGAGTAAATAATCATGATGCGAACATTAGCAACGGTTGTCGCCGTTGATAGCGGTCAGATAACCGTGAGTTGTCAGCAAGAAACCAGTTGTGGTCATTGTGCTTCACGCGATAGTTGTGGCACCGGTATTGTTAGTAAAGCGATGCCGGGGCGTTCTCATCAGATAAATATCAGCACTAACGAAAAAATAACCCTTGGACAAGTGGTTGAAATTGGCTTGTCTGAGCGTAGTATGCTCAGTTCTGCCTTACTGGTTTATATGTTGCCGTTACTGTTTTTAGTGGGCGGCAGTTTAATCGGTCAGTACATATTTATTGATTTAGCCGCCAGTAGTCAGCTCGGTGTTATTGTTTCTGCCGTGGTTGCTACCACGGTCGGATTGATGATTGCGCGGTATTATGCCAAGCGATTAGATGGCGATGCAGCTTACAAACCAAGTCTAATTCGAGTGCTAGGGCTACCCATTTCAGCAGATAAGCTGATAAATGCCGCATCGAAAGATAGCGAGTAGCGTTTAAATTCGGTAGAATCCGACAACTTGATCTTAAGATCCCATTCATTTTAACCACGAGCAGTCACGCCATTCATGAAGCACATTCGTAACTTTTCGATTATCGCACATATCGACCACGGCAAGTCGACCTTATCCGACCGTCTAATTCAAGTCTGTGGCGGCCTTTCTGATCGAGAAATGGCTGCACAGGTTTTAGATTCAATGGATCTTGAACGCGAACGCGGTATCACCATCAAAGCCCAGAGCGTGACGCTCGATTACACGGCTAAAGATGGTATAACTTATCAATTAAACTTTATCGACACCCCTGGACACGTTGACTTCTCGTATGAAGTATCGCGTTCACTTGCAGCTTGTGAAGGTGCATTGCTGGTGGTCGATGCGGGTCAGGGTGTAGAAGCTCAGACGCTAGCTAACTGTTATACTGCGATGGAAATGGATTTGGAAGTGGTACCGATTTTAAATAAAATCGACCTTCCAGCTGCCGATCCAGAGCGTGTAGCTGAAGAAATTGAAGATATTGTTGGTATTGATGCCCTTGATGCTGTGCGTTGTTCAGCAAAAACAGGTGTTGGTGTTGACGAAGTTTTAGAAAAAATCGTTGAAGCTATTCCAGCACCAGAAGGTGATCCGGATGCGCCACTACAAGCACTAATTATTGACTCATGGTTTGATAATTACTTAGGTGTTGTGTCTTTGGTGCGTGTTAAAAACGGTAAGCTAAAGAAAAACGACAAAATCAAAGTGATGACCACAGGTCAAATTTGGGGTGTTGACCGTCTTGGTATATTCACACCAAAACAAGTTGATACTACTGAATTAAATACCGGTGAAGTAGGCTGGGTTGTGTGTGGTATTAAAGACATCCTTGGCGCACCTGTTGGTGATACACTAACACAAGCTAAAAATGGCTGTGAAGTTGCATTACCTGGCTTTAAAAAAGTAAAACCACAGGTATATGCAGGTTTGTTCCCTGTATCATCTGATGACTACGAGAACTTCCGTGATGCGTTAGGCAAATTAAGTCTAAACGATGCGTCATTGTTTTATGAGCCAGAAAGCTCGACAGCACTGGGTTTCGGTTTCCGTTGTGGTTTCTTGGGTATGCTCCACATGGAGATCATTCAAGAGCGTCTAGAACGTGAATACGACATTGATCTGATCACTACTGCGCCAACGGTAGTGTATGAAGTGAAGAAAACAGACGGCACTATGCTGTATGTTGATAGTCCAGCTAAATTACCGGCGGTTAACGACATTGAAATTATGGGTGAGCCTATTGCTCGCTGTAATATTCTAGTACCAAGCGAATACTTAGGTAATGTTATTACCTTATGTATTGAAAAGCGTGGTATGCAGGTTGATATGGTGTATCACGGCAATCAAGTAGCACTGACTTATGACATTCCAATGTCAGAAGTGGTATTGGATTTCTTTGACCGTTTGAAATCAACCTCGCGCGGTTATGCGTCGCTAGATTATAATTTCCAACGTTACCAAGAATCAGACATGGTACGGGTAGATATTCTGCTAAATGGTGAGCGTGTTGACGCTCTAGCAATCATTACTCATAAAGATAACTCACAGGCTCGTGGTCGTGGTGTTGTTGAGAAAATGAAAGAATTCATTCCTCGTCAAATGTTTGATATTGCTATTCAAGCGGCGATTGGCGCTCATATCATTGCACGTTCAACCGTGAAGCAATTACGTAAAAACGTAATCGCTAAATGTTATGGTGGCGATATTAGCCGTAAGAAGAAGCTACTACAAAAACAGAAAGACGGTAAGAAACGCATGAAGCAAATTGGTAATGTAGAATTACCACAAGAAGCCTTCTTAGCGATTCTTCATGTGGGCAAAGATAAGTAACCTTTCTTTGTTTATAACAGTCTAGATATGATTAGAAAGTGCTTATTTAACCTGTTAAATAGCACTTTCTTTTACTTAGGCGTTAAAATTTAGACCTAATAAACTAACTGTCGAGGTTAGTTGCGTTAAACCTAAGGAATAACATGGCAAATACATTTTCAATAATACTGGTCTTAGCGACGATCTTTACTGGTATTATTTGGGCGCTAGATAAATTTCTATGGGCACCGAAGCGACAATTAAAAATTGCAGCCGCAGCTGAAAAAGCGGGTGGACAAGTTGATGCTGAAGTACTTGCACGTGTTGCGCCTCAGCCGGGTTGGATTGAGTCAGCAAGCTCAATGTTCCCTGTGATTGCATTGATCATGATATTCCGTTCATTTATTTATGAACCGTTTCAGATTCCATCAAAATCAATGCTACCAACCTTATATGTTGGTGATTTTATTCTGGTGCAAAAATTTGCTTATGGCTTGCGTGATCCTGTTTTTGACCATAAATTTTTAAATACTGGTGAGCCTAAACGTGGTGATGTGATTGTATTCCGTTATCCGCCAAATCCAAAAATTGATTACATTAAACGTGTAGTAGGTTTACCTGGTGATATGATTCGTTACAGCGCTGACAAACAACTATGCATTCAGCCTAAAGGCACTTCTGTTTGTAAGCCTGTTAAATTAACAGATATGAAAGATAGCGACTTTACTCAAGGTATGGCGCGTCTAATAGAATTTAACGAACATCTTGGTGATATTAATCATCATATTTTGATCAATCCATTGCGACGTGATAACCGTATGGCTTACGTACCTCGCCCAGGGATCGGTGAGTGGGTTGTACCAAAAGGTGAGTATTTTGTTATGGGTGACAACCGTGACAATAGTGCTGACAGTCGTTACTGGGGTTTTGTCCCAGAAGCGAATTTAGTCGGCAAGGCGGTGGCTATTTGGATGAGCTTTGATTTCGATCGCAAGCCTGATAGTTTACTTCCATCTTGGATCCCTACCGGCGTACGTTTTAATCGTATCGGTAGCATTAAATAAAATAATCGAGAGAAAATGACAACTCCAGCGAATAGGCTGCAGCGTAAGCTGGGCTACCAATTTAATAGCTCTGAGTTGATGACATTAGCACTGACACACCGCAGTGCTAATGGCACCCACAATGAGCGCCTAGAATTTCTAGGTGATTCTATTTTAAGTTTTGTTGTTGCTGATGACTTATATCACCGTTTTCCTTCTGTGGATGAAGGTGATATGAGCCGAATGCGTGCAACACTAGTCCGTGGTAAGACATTGGCAGAGCTAGGACGTGAGTTCGAGTTAGGCGACTACTTACTATTAGGTCCAGGTGAGTTGAAAAGTGGCGGCTTCCGTCGTGATTCGATCTTAGCTGACTGTGTTGAAGCAATCATTGGCGCGGTTTATCTAGATAGCGATGTTGAGACAGTGCGTCAAGTCGTATTGGCTTGGTATAAATCACGTCTTGATACGATTGAACCTGGCATCAACCAAAAAGATCCAAAAACACGCTTGCAAGAATGTCTTCAAGGTCGCCGTTTACCATTACCTGCATATACTGTAACTAAGGTACAAGGTGAAGCTCATAACCAAGAATTCACCGTACAGTGTGACGTTTCAGGTTTGGATGAACCTGTTATTGGTAAGGGCGGCAGTCGGCGCAAGGCAGAGCAGGCAGCAGCAGAAATTGCACTTAATCAGTTGGAATCATGACAGATAAACAACACTGTGGCTTTATTGCCATCGTTGGTCGACCGAACGTCGGAAAATCAACCTTGCTTAACCGTTTAGTGGGACAAAAACTGTCTATCACTTCACGCAAACCGCAAACGACACGTCACCGTATTATGGGTGTTGACACTCGTGATGGGTTTCAAGCGGTTTATATTGATACTCCAGGTTTGCACATTGAAGAAAAACGTGTGATTAACCGTTTAATGAACCGTGCTGCGAGCAGTTCATTAACAGACGTTGAGTTGGTGCTATTCCTTGTTGATGGCACCACGTGGACTGCTGATGATGAGATGGTACTGAATAAGCTTATTAAAAGTGAGCTACCAACAGTATTACTGATCAACAAAGTCGACAATATTAAAGAAAAACATGAGCTATTCCCTCATTTGCAGGCATTAGCAGCAAAAATGCCGTTTGTTGATGTTATTCCTATGTCTGCAAAGA
The DNA here is from genome assembly GCF_002954725.1 of Photobacterium phosphoreum. GTDB lineage: Bacteria > Pseudomonadota > Gammaproteobacteria > Enterobacterales > Vibrionaceae > Photobacterium > Photobacterium phosphoreum. The sequence goes on along the minus strand of NZ_MSCQ01000001.1, from coordinate 2,275,004 downwards.
AAGGAACTAACGTTGCTGCAATTGAAAAAATTGTTCGTGAACATTTACCAGAGTGTGAATACTACTTCCCTGAAGAGTATGTAACGGATCGTTCACAGCGCTTTATGGCGTCAGAAATTATTCGTGAAAAACTGATGCGCTTTACGGGTGAAGAGTTACCGTATTCTGTGACGGTTGAAATTGAACGTTTTGATTTCAATCCAGACACAAATGGATTTGATATCAATGGTTTGATTCTGGTTGAGCGTAAAGGCCAGAAGAAAATGGTGATCGGTAAAGGCGGCGATAAGATCAAAGTTATTGGCCGTGAAGCCCGTTTAGATATGGAAGATCTATTTGAACGTAAAGTGTATTTAGAACTTTGGGTTAAAGTGAAATCAGGTTGGGCAGATGACGAACGTGCACTGCGTAGCTTAGGTTACATTGACGATCTATAAGGAAAGTAATGGAGGGCTTACAGCGTTGTTTTGTCCTTCATTATCGTCATTATAGTGAGACGAGCCTGATCCTTGATGTGTTTAGCGAGGATCATGGCCGTCTTACCCTATTAGCAAAAGGAGCGCGCCGTAAGCGTTCTAACCTCAAAGGAACCTTGCAGCCATTCACGCCATTGTTTATTAAATGGAGTGGTAAAGGTAGCATGCCTGTTCTCACCCATGCTGAACCCATCAGTATTGGTCTGCCGTTGCGCAGTTATATTTTATATTCCGCGATGTACGTTAATGAAGTCGTTGCGCGAGTATTAGAAAATCACACCCCTTATCCAGTGTTGTTTCTGGATTATTTGAATGTGTTGCGTGAGCTTGCACAAGCGGATAATCCAGAGCCAGCATTACGTCGTTTTGAACTCGCCTTATTGCATCATCTTGGCTACGGTATCGATTTTCTCCATTGTGCTGGCAGTGGGCTTGCGGTCGATGATCGCATGACTTACAACTACCGCGAGCAACACGGATTTATCGCCTCAATGAAAATCAGTCAACTTACTTTTCGTGGTGATGAACTAAAAGCCATTGCAGCCAGATGTTTTGAAACTCCTGAGCAACTTCGGGCGGCGAAACGCTTTACACGGATGGCCTTAAAGCCGTATCTTGGCTCAAAACCATTAAAAAGTCGGGAATTGTTTATCCCTCGAGCAAGGAGTATCGGAAAATGAACAACATTCTACTTGGTGTCAATATCGACCATATTGCAACATTACGTAATGCTCGCGGTACGCGGTACCCTGATCCTGTCCATGCCGCAGAAGTTGCAGAGCGTGCTGGTGCTGATGGGATCACGGTGCATTTACGTGAAGATCGTCGCCATATTAATGATCGTGATGTGCGAATTTTACGAGAAACATTGCAAACGCGAATGAATCTCGAAATGGCAGTGACCGATGAAATGGTAGCGATTGCGTTAGAGACGCAACCAGAATATGTGTGTTTAGTTCCCGAAAAGCGTGAAGAGTTGACCACTGAAGGTGGCTTGGATGTGGCTGGTCAATGTAAAAAAATCACAGCAGCCACTGCAAAGCTTGCTGCGGCGGGCATTAAAGTGTCACTGTTTATTGATGCAGATAAGCGCCAGATTGATGCTGCACTTGCAACCGGTGCGCCGTTTATTGAATTGCATACTGGTCATTATGCTGATGCAACCACCGAAGAAGTACAAGCGGCTGAACTTGAAAAAATTGCGACCGCAGCTACTTACGCTGCGAGTTTAGGGATTAAAGTCAATGCTGGTCATGGCTTAACCTACCATAACGTTAAAGCTATCGCTGCATTACCTGAGCTGTATGAGCTTAATATTGGTCACTCTATTATGGGTCGAGCAATGTTTGATGGTCTTGAAAAAGCGGTGGCTGATATGCGTTTATTGATGCAAGAAGCGCGTGGCTAATGGCTATTTTAGGTTTAGGGACTGATATTGTTGAAATTGAGCGGATTGAAAAAGTACTCGCTCGCACCGGTGATGGTTTTGCTGAACGGGTGTTATCAGCCTCAGAACTTGAACAATATTATCGTTTAAAATTACGGGCTCGGTTTGTGGCGAAGCGGTTTGCCGTTAAAGAAGCGGCGTCTAAAGCATTAGGTACAGGGATCGCTTGTGGGGTCTCTTTTCAAGATTTTACGGTTACTAATGATGAACGCGGTAAGCCATTGGTGGCTTTTTCTGGTCAAGCATTAGCATTGCTAACGGCCATGGGGGGCCAACATGTGCACCTAACTATTGCTGATGAACGCCGTTATGCTGTTGCTACGGTGATTATTGAACGTTAATACTAGTGTGATAGCGACAATATAAAAAATAAAAAACGCTAGCTGATAAGGCTAGCGTTTTTTTATGGCTCTATTGTGTGCCACGATTTGGTATCAAGCGGAAAAGGATTAACGCCGATATTGCTTTGAGGCTTTAACCACATTATCCATTTCATCAATCAACTCTAACAGCTCTGGTTCGATATCAGGCATGACTGCATCCGCTTTTAATTCGGTTTCGATAGTGTGGCAGAGGTATTTCAGGCGCGGAACACCACTATAAGCACAGCTACCGTGGAGTTTATGGATTGAAGGCCATAATTCAACAGGTTTGCCATCCAGTGCTTCATTGACTAATAATTCCACTTCCGGCATGTAATCTAACAACATCTGCAACATATCACGCGCTAAATCTTGTTTGCCAGCAGCTTGTTTAAGCGCTAATGCCCAATCAAAGCTAATACTGTTATCGATGGCCACGGGTGACTCTTGTGATGATTGAATAATCTCGACCGTTGCTCTTTGTGGTGCGGTTAATACCGCGCCGTAATGATCGGTTGGGTGGATCCACTTAGCTAAAATTTGTTGCAGAATATGCTCTTCAATCGGTTTAGTCAGATAATCATCCATGCCAGCATTGATTAATCGCTCCCGTTCACCAGCCATCGCATGGGCAGTCACCGCAATAATTGGCGTATTGTGGTTAAGGTTGATTTTATGTATCTCTTGGCAAGCGGTAACGCCATCCATTTCTGGCATTTGAATATCCATAAAGATTAAATCAAAGGCTTTTTGATGGGCATATTCGACCGCTTTTTTACCCCCCGTTGCTGTAATTACGGTTTCAACACGCTCGCCTAATAGGGCTGATATTAACTTTAGGTTGGCAGGGTTATCATCCACCGCCATCACGGTTAGGGGTTGAATTGGTTCTTGCGGTGTCGTTAGAACGGGCAATTCTGGTTCATTATTATCATCGTCATTGTCACATAAGGCTTCAAATAATTTACGCGAGGCAATCGGTTTACCAAGACAGATTTCAACGCCAGTATTGGTGAGTTTTTCAGATAAAGCGAGTTCAGTTGTCGGTAAACAAACTAAGACTTTCTCGGCAATTTGTTCGGCTTTAAAAATCTGATCAAATAACACTGCCATTGGGGGTTGTTCGCAGGGCGATAAACATAATAAAGCAAAGTCATGGTGCTCAATATCATCAGGCATGGTTGAGCGATAAGTGACATGAACGCCAGCATTGATTAATCGCTGTTGAACGACTGAGGCCGCTTGCATATTAGGTTCAATTAACAGTAATTTTTTACCGGTTAATGATGAGGTATCTATTAGTTGTGATACTGGCAGATCCGTTTTGTGCATGCGAATACTGAACCAGAAGGTTGAACCCTGATGGAGGCGACTGGTTAGACTGACTTGACCGCCCATTTGACTCACCAGTTTTTGGGTGATCACGAGCCCTAATCCAGTACCACCATAACGACGTGAGATGCTGGCATCCGCTTGGCTAAAGGCTTGGAATAACTGTGCTTGTTGGCGCTCTGAAATACCGATACCAGTATCACGCACCATAAATTGTAATTCAATATTATTGTCATGCTCAGATTTAAGTTCGACTGAGACATCAATATTACCGGTTTCAGTAAACTTGACCGCATTACCAATTAAGTTGGTCACAACCTGCTGAATACGAAGTGGATCGCCAATTAAACCGGGAGGAATACGGGTATCTATTTTAAGGGTTAATTCTAAACCTTTTTCATGGGCGCTTGGCGCAAGGAGGCGCATTACGTCATCAAGGGCATCGGTGAAATCAAACGGAATATTTTCTAATAATAATTTACCCGCTTCTAATTTTGAGAAGTCCAAAATATCATTGATGATTGTTAAGAGGTTATTGGCTGAGTTTTCAATCGTTAGTAGATAATCTTGTTGGTTGCTATTGAGTTTAGTTTTGAGCATTTGACGGGTGAAGCCAATCACACCATTAAGTGGGGTACGTAATTCGTGCGACATATTGGCTAAAAATTCAGATTTAACCCGCGCCGCTTCTTGAGCGCGTTTTTTGGCAATATCTAATTCAACGTTTTGAATCTCAAGCTGCTCTAAGGTTTCGCGTAAATCGGAGGTTGCCTGATCAATGCTTTGCTGCATTTCAATATGGTATTCAGACAGCGAGATTGCCATCGCATTGATGCCGTTTTTAAGGGTATCAAGTTCGCCCAATAATTGTCCTTCGATACGAACATCTAGGTGACCACGTCGAATTCTATCAACGACACTGATCATATGTGAGATAGGACGAGTGACATCTTGCATTAAGCGATAAGCAAACAATGACGATAGGCTTAGTCCAAGTAGTAACACCATTAAGGCGGTAAACACTTCTTGATATTGTTGTAACCGTAATGAACTTAAATCGAGTTCTATCGCAATATAGCCTAACGGTTTACCGAGTGAGCTGGCACTAGTATTGGTACCAAACTGGCCTTCCGTCAAAATGGGGGTGCGCAAAATGAGGGTGTTATCGTTCAGTTGGGTATCAAGTAAGCGCGGGATTGGCTTATCATCGGGATACATAAATGAGGCAAAATTACGATGAAAATTGGAGGTTGCAAAAATTTTATTGTGATCAGTAAATACCGCAATACTGCGAATAATATCGGAATGCTTACGATGGGTGTAGCCAATTAAGCGCCGAATCGCCTCCCGATTTTTTTCGGTCATGCCATATTCGGCCGCAATAGCTAACGGCTCTATAATACTTGTTCCTGTCGAAATCAATTGATGTTCGAGATCTTGATAGCGGCTCATGGTGAAAAAAGCGCTTAATAACAGGCCGATGATTAGTGTCGGTGCTAATGTCAGGGTAAAGACCCTGGCACGAAGTCCATATTTGGTCATGGTTCTCTTAATTACAAGCAAGCGATTCTGTGGGAGAATTAGCACCCATCTATATTCCTAGTTTAAATAAACTAGGACTATGCAACAAATACTCAATGTCTGAACGATGAGCAAAACACTATGGCACGCTTTTTTAAGCCTCAAAAACGTACAACTGATACCAAGCATAAAGAAATCACGATTAGCCGCTTAGATCACCAAGGTGCAGGTATTGGTCATTTAAATGGTAAATCTGTCTTTGTTGATGGTTTACTTCCCACTGAAACCGCAGTGGTGCAGTTAACTGAAGATAAAAAAAATTACGCTCGTGCTAGAGTAATTAAACGCCTTTCAGACAGTAATGCCCGTATTAAACCCCATTGTGCGATCTATGACCAGTGTGGTGGTTGTAATTTGCAGCATTTATCGCATCAAGGTCAAGTTATTGCTAAACAACAAGTGCTAAGTGAATTGATGGCAAAGTTTGCTGTTATGGATCAAGCAGATTGCATTCAACAACCCCCAATCATTAGTGAGTCGCTGCATTATCGTCGTTGTGCTCGCTTTGCGGTTCGCGTTGAAAATAATGGCCAGTTGCAGTTTGGTTTCCGTAAAAAGCAAAGTAACGACATTGTTGATGTCAACGTGTGTCCCGTGTTAGCACAGCCATTAAATGATTTATTGCCGCCATTACGTGAGTTATTACAAAGCCTAAAAGGACGTCGATTCATTGGCCACCTTGAATTGACTCATGCTGATAATGGCTGTGTGGTATTGATTCGCCATTTAGCGCCTTTTAATACTGACGATAGTGCACTTATTCAAGCATTTGCTGCCAAACATAATGTGATGCTGTTTTTAGCACCGGAAACCGATGAATTAGTGCAGTGTTATGGTGAACAACCATATTATGACATTGACGGCCTTAAATTGACCTTTTCACCGAAAGACTTTATTCAAGTTAATGGTGATGTAAATGTTAAAATGGTCGCTCAAGCTATCGAATGGTTAGATGTTCAGCCCCAAGATAGGGTATTAGATTTATTCTGTGGTTTGGGTAACTTTAGTTTGCCATTAGCCAAGCGTGCGAAAGCGGTGGTTGGGGTCGAAGGTATTGATGATATGGTTTTACGCGCCACAGACAATGCTCAAGCAAACGCACAATATAATGCTACTTTTTATCAAGCCAATTTAGAACAAGACGTAACTAAATTAGTGTGGGCACAAGAGCAATTTGATAAAATTTTATTAGATCCTGCACGTGCTGGTGCTGCTGGTGTAATGCAACATGTGGTTAAGCTCGCCCCTAATAAAGTGGTGTATGTGTCGTGTAATCCGGCAACATTGGCGCGTGACAGCCAAGTGCTATTGCAAAAAGGTTACCAGTTAGAGCGGTTGGGTATGTTGGATATGTTCCCACATACGGGTCATTTAGAATCCATGGCATTATTTGTAAAGGTTCAAAAAAAGCAGAAAAAATAGTGACAGCAATTATATTTATTGCCATTAAATAGCAAACAGGACAGAGACATGGTCGCAGTACGTGGAGCACATCTAAAACAAAACACGACGTTTGAGCTCGCCTCATGGGTCGAAAGTTTACGTTTGGATGCAAAAACGTTTGGACGTTTAGAAGGAACTTATTTGCGTTGTCAGGAGCTGGTTATTGATCAAGAAAACGGGGCGTTGCTGTTATGGCGCGGTCGTGAAATGGTCGAGATTCTGGTGACGTTAAGCATGGATACCGATACGTTAATATCGGCAATGCTATATCCATTAGTTGAAGCGGGTTGTTATAGCCATGAACAAGTAAAAGAAGATTACAACGGCACTATTTTGCATTTGATCGAAGGTGTTGAACAGATGTATGCCATTAGCCAGTTGAAATCAACGGCTGAAGAAACGGCTCAATCCGCGCAGGTCGATAGCATTCGACGGATGTTGCTATCAATGGTCGATGATTTCCGCTGTGTGGTGATTAAACTTGCCGAGCGTATCTGTAATCTGCGTGAAGTTAAAAATGAACCCGATGCTGTACGTCGGGTTGCAGCGCAAGAGTGTGCCAATATTTATGCGCCGTTAGCAAACCGGTTGGGTATTGGGCAGTTGAAATGGGAAATTGAAGATTATGCTTTCCGATATCAACACCCAGAAGTCTATAAGCAAATAGCCAAACAGCTTTCAGAACGTCGTATTGATCGTGAAGGTTACATTACCCACTTTGTCGATGATTTATCTGACGCAATGCGGGCTTCAAATATTCGCGCCGAAGTACAAGGTCGACCTAAGCATATCTATAGTATTTGGCGTAAAATGCAGAAGAAGAGCTTAGAATTTGATGAGCTGTTTGATGTACGTGCAGTGCGAATTGTCGCTGAAGAATTGCAAGATTGTTATGCCGCGTTAGGGGTCGTGCACACTAAATATCGTCACTTACCGAAAGAGTTTGATGATTATGTCGCCAACCCTAAACCGAACGGTTATCAGTCGATTCATACGGTAGTACTCGGGCCTGAAGGCAAAACCATTGAAATTCAGATTCGTACTAAGCAAATGCATGAAGAGTCTGAGCTTGGGGTTGCGGCGCATTGGAAATACAAAGAAGGACCTGCCGCGTCTGGCGGTGCTCAGTCGGCGTATGATGAAAAAATAAATTGGTTACGTAAGCTACTGGTATGGCAAGAAGAGATGTCAGATTCTGGTGAGATGCTGGATGAGCTTCGTAGCCAAGTATTTGATGATCGTGTTTATGCGTTTACCCCCAAAGGTGACGTGGTTGATTTGCCATCAAATGCGACACCACTTGATTTTGCTTATCATATTCACTCAGAAGTGGGGCATCGTTGTATTGGTGCCAAAGTTGAAGGTCGAATTGTGCCGTTTACTTACCACTTACAGATGGGGGATCAGGTTGAGATTATCACGCAAAAAGAACCTAATCCTTCTCGTGATTGGTTAAATCCAAATCAAGGCTTTGTAACCTCAAGCCGCGCCCGTGCCAAAGTACATGCGTGGTTCCGTAAGCAGGATCGTGATAAAAACATTATTGCAGGTAAAGAAATTCTTGAAGCTGAATTGAGTAAAATTCATGCGACGTTAAAAGATGCTCATGCTTATGCTAGCAAACGCTTTAATGTCAATTCACCAGAAGAACTATATGCAGGCATTGGTAGCGGTGATCTGCGTATTAATCAAATTATTAATCATATTAATGCCTTGATTAATAAGCCAACGGCAGAAGAAGAAGATCAGCAACTGCTAGAGAAGCTATCTGAAGCGAGTCATAAAGCCTCTCATACGACTAAAAAACCACAGCGTGATTCGGTGGTGGTTGAAGGGGTTGATAACTTAATGACTCACTTAGCTCGTTGTTGCCAGCCAATTCCAGGTGATGATATTCAGGGCTTTGTGACCCAAGGGCGGGGTATTTCGGTTCATCGTCATGACTGTGAACAGTTGGAAGAACTGCGTCACCATGCGCCGGAACGTATCATTGATACCGTTTGGGGCGGTGGTTTTATTGGTAACTATACGATCACTGTTCGTGTTACTGCGTCAGAGCGTAATGGCTTATTGAAAGAGCTTACTAATACTTTGATGAACGAGAAAGTTAAAGTTGCGGGTATGAAGAGTCGGGTTGATTATAAAAAACAAATGTCGATCATGGATTTTGAACTTGAGTTAACTGATCTAGAAGTATTAGATCGAGTGCTAAAACGCATTGAACAAGTAAAAGATGTTGAGCAAGCTAAGCGTTTATACAGCTAGCTATGATAGATAATAACGAATACAACAATAGGTAGCTTCGGCTACCTATTTTTTTATTTCAGGAGATAATAATGAACAACAAAACCACACTTGATATCGATAATCTATTAACCATCATGGCGAAGTTACGCGATCCACAACAAGGTTGTCCGTGGGATCTCAAACAAGATTTTGATTCAATCGTGCCTCATACCATTGAAGAAGCGTATGAAGTTGCTGATGCGATTGAACAAAAAAATTGGGTGGATGTTAAAGAAGAACTTGGCGACTTATTATTTCAAGTGGTGTTTTATAGCCAATTAGCCAAAGAACAAGACTTGTTTGATTTCGATGATGTGGTTGTTGGTATTAGTGAGAAATTAACCCGTCGTCATCCGCATGTTTTCGGTGACGCAGTGCTGACTGATGAAGCCGCTGTAAAACAAAATTGGGAAGCTGAAAAAGCGAAAGAACGCGCTCAAAAAGCGCAAGATGACAGTTTATTAGCGAATATTCCTTTAGCGTTACCGGCTCTTACTCGCGCCAATAAAATTCAACAGCGGTGTGCCAGCCAAGGTTTTGATTGGGATACGCTAGGTCCTGTTGTCGATAAAGTAAAAGAAGAATTGAATGAAGTGATGGATGAGGTTATTCAAGCCCCTCAACAGCAACATAAAATCGCTGAAGAAATGGGCGATCTGTTATTTTCGGTGGTGAACTTAAGTCGTCATCTTGATGTCAAACCCGAACATGCGTTACAACAGGCAAATAAAAAATTTGAGCGACGTTTTCGCCAAGTTGAAAAAAATGTGCTAGAACAGGGTAAGACTTTAGGTCAATGTTCACTAACTGAGCTAGATCTTGAGTGGGATAGAGTTAAACAGCATGAATGCAAAAAATAATTATTCCCATTTAGGATTGTTATGCTACAAAGGAATGTGAACTTAGCGGCTAAAAGTAGCGAAATGGGGTGAAAACCGAACACATATCACTTCCTTGATTTGAGACAAAAAAAATCTTATGGGTGTGTGATAGTTTTCACGTTGTGGCGATAAATGGTGTCTGGTATACTAATTTCCCGTCCAGATACACTTTATCCTCTACACCAATCTTCCAGGTTTAACATGACAACGAATTATATTTTTGTTACGGGCGGAGTAGTATCCTCTCTAGGTAAAGGCATTGCTGCAGCATCATTGGCAGCTATTCTAGAAGCACGTGGTCTTAATGTGACCATGATGAAATTAGACCCTTACATTAACGTTGATCCCGGCACAATGAGCCCTACTCAGCACGGTGAAGTATTCGTTACGGAAGACGGTGCAGAGACTGATCTTGACTTAGGTCACTACGAGCGTTTCATTCGTACCAAGATGACTAAGCGTAATAACTTTACTGCTGGTCGTGTGTACGCTGATGTGCTGCGCAAAGAGCGTCGTGGTGATTACCTAGGTGCAACGATTCAGGTTATTCCACATATCACGAACGAAATTAAAGAGCGTGTGATTGCTGGTGCTGCGGGTCATGATATAGCGATTGTTGAAGTCGGTGGCACAGTGGGTGATATTGAATCACTGCCATTTATGGAAGCTATCCGTCAACTTGCGATTCAACAAGGTCGTGAAAACACTTTGTTCATGCACTTGACGTTAGTTCCTTACCTTGCTGCTGCTGGTGAAGTGAAAACTAAGCCAACTCAACATTCAGTAAAAGAATTACTTTCTATCGGTATTCAACCAGATATTTTGATTTGCCGTAGTGATCGTGTTATTCCAGCCAACGAGCGTGCAAAAATTGCATTGTTCTGTAATGTGCAGGAAAAAGCGGTTATCTCAATGAAAGATGTAGATTCAATCTACAAAATCCCACAGCTTATTAAGGCACAAGGCCTTGATGATTTGGTATGTAAGCGTTTTGGTATTACTGCACCAGAAGCTGATCTATCTGAGTGGGAACAAGTTATTTATGAAGAAGCTAACCCTACTGCTGAAGTGACTATCGGTATGGTTGGTAAATATATTGAATTACCTGACGCATATAAGTCGGTCAACGAAGCGCTTAAGCACGCTGGTTTGAAAAATCGTATTTCAGTACAAATTAAATATATCGATTCTCAAGATGTTGAGTCTAAAGGTACTGAAGTACTTGCAGGTCTTGATGCAATCCTTGTACCTGGCGGCTTTGGTCACCGTGGTATTGAAGGTAAGATCCTGACTGCGCAATATGCGCGTGAAAACAAAATCCCTTATTTAGGTATTTGTTTAGGTATGCAAGTCGCATTAATTGATTTTGCTCGTAATGTAGCAAACATGGCGGATGCACACTCAACTGAATTTAACGCTGAAACTAAGCACCCAGTGGTTGGCTTGATCACTGAGTGGGTTGATAGCGAAGGTAACGTAGAAGAGCGTACTGCAAAATCTGATCTTGGTGGCACAATGCGCCTTGGTTCGCAGTTATGTCATCTTCAAGAAGGCTCAAAAGCACGTGAATTGTACGCACAAGCGTCAATCCATGAGCGTCATCGCCACCGTTACGAAGTGAATAACAACTTGCTACCTAAGCTAGTAAAAGCCGGTCTTAAAGTATCAGGCTTATCTGCTGATAAGAAGCTAGTTGAGATTATTGAAATTCCGAACCATCCTTGGTTCGTTGCTGCACAGTTCCACCCAGAATTCACTTCAACACCTCGTGATGGTCACCCATTATTTGAAGGTTTTGTAAAAGCTGCTGGTGTATATCACCGCGGTGAATCTGATAAGTAAGGATTACTGATAGCTGTAGCAGTTATCGCTGCAGCTATTTTATTTCGCTTTTAATTTGAAGATAAAGCAGAGGAAACACAATGTCTAAGATCGTTAAAGTTCTAGCTCGTGAAATCATCGACTCACGTGGCAACCCAACAATTGAAGCTGAAGTTCACCTAGAAGGTGGTTTCGTTGGTATGGCTGCTGCACCGTCTGGTGCTTCTACTGGTTCTCGTGAAGCTCTTGAGCTTCGTGATGGCGACAAATCTCGTTTCCTTGGTAAAGGCGTTCTTAAAGCTGTTGCTGCTGCAAACGGTCCAATCGCTGAAGTACTTATGGGTAAAGACGCGACTGATCAAGCTGCAATCGACCAACTTATGATCGACCTTGATGGTACTGAAAATAAATCTAACTTTGGTGCTAACGCAATCCTAGCTGTTTCTCTAGCGAACGCAAAAGCAGCTGCTGCATCTAAAGGCATGCCTTTATACGAGCACATTGCTGAGCTAAACGGTACTGCTGGTCAGTTCTCTATGCCTCTACCTATGATGAACATCATCAACGGTGGCGAGCACGCTGACAACACTGTAGATATTCAAGAGTTTATGATTCAGCCAGTAGGTGCTAAGTCACTTCGTGAAGCTGTACGTATGGGTTCTGAAGTATTCCACAGCCTAGCGAAAGTTCTTAAATCTAAGGGCATGAGCACAGCTGTAGGTGACGAAGGTGGTTTCGCACCAAACCTTGAGTCAAACGAAGCGGCTCTTAAAGCTATTCAAGAAGCTGTTGAAGCTGCAGGTTACGAGCTAGGTACAGATATTACTCTAGCAATGGACTGTGCTGCTTCTGAGTTCTACAACAAAGAACAAGGTATCTACGACCTTAAAGGTGAAGGCAAGCAATTCACTTCAGAAGAGTTTAACTTCTTCCTTAAAGATCTAGTAGACAAGTTCCCAGCTATCGTTTCTATCGAAGATGGCCTAGACGAATCAGATTGGGCTGGCTTCAAGCACCAAACTGAAATCCTAGGTGACAAGATTCAACTAGTTGGTGACGATCTATTCGTTACAAACACTAAGATCTTTGCTGAAGGTATTGAGAAAGGCATCACTAACTCAATCCTAATCAAGCTAAACCAAATCGGTTCTCTAACTGAAACGCTAGCTTGTATCAAAATGGCTAAAGACGCTGGTTACACTGCTGTTATCTCTCACCGTTCAGGCGAGACAGAAGACGCAACTATCGCTGATCTAGCGGTAGGTACAGCTGCAGGTCAAATCAAAACTGGTTCTATGAGCCGTTCTGACCGTGTTGCTAAGTACAACCAACTTATCCGTATCGAAGAAGCACTAGGTGAACGTGCTGTTTTCAACGGTCTTAAAGAAGTTAAAGGCCAAGCTTAATTTTTTAAGCTAATAATTGAGCTTGCTCAATTAGCCTAAATCAAACCGTCTCTTAGGAGGCGGTTTTTTTTGGTGAAAAAATCACGCTGCTATAAATATCGCTAAAAAATGTTTTTTTGTTTGATTTAACAGCAAAATTGACACTCAACTAGCACTGTATCAACTCTATCGCCATAATAGTGGTCACAATAAGCCGATTATGGGATTATTACGGTTTCGCAGCATGCATTCCAATTACTCACCGTTAGTGGTTGATTGGAATGTATATTGTAGGCATTGACATTTACGCTGATTTTGAAGGGGAACCATGCGTCTGTTTATCATTATCCTGCTAGTGGTTTTAGCTTGGCTGCAATACGATTTTTGGGACGGTAAAAACGGTATGAATGAATATACCGCAGTAAAAGAAAGCGTTGTTTTACAACAAGCGGCTAATACTGAATTACAACAACGAAACCAACAAATGTATGCTGAAATTAAAGATCTTCATGGTGGAAAAGAAGCAGTAGAAGAACGCGCTCGTAATGATTTAGGCTTAATTAAACCCGGTGAAACCTTTGTTCGTGTTCTGGGTGATAGTAACTGATTGTTCGCGTTTTTATTGTGAGTAATAAAGCTGATGATGACTGAAGAATTTATTGCCGTAGTACCTGCGGCAGGAGTAGGCAGTCGAATGGCTGCTGATCGCCCTAAGCAATATCTTCATATTGCAGGTAAAACGATTTTAGAACATACCGTTGATCGTTTATTGAGTTTAACTGAAATTACGCGAGTCGTGATTGCTGTTAGTGCCGATGATCCTTACTTTCCGCAATTACCGTTAGCGACCGATCCACGGATCACGGTGGTAAATGGCGGTGCAGAACGGGCTGATTCAGTATTTGCAGGGTTAGCTGCGATTGAGAATGATAATGCCTGGGTATTGGTGCATGATGCGGCGCGACCGTGTGTTCGCCAAGCGGATTTACAGGCATTGATCTCAACCGCAGTTAACAGTGACTGTGGTGCAATTTTAGCGGCACCGGTACGTGATACCATGAAACGCGGTCATTACAACGCAGCGCACCCCCACATTACTCATACGGTAGATCGGGAAAATTTATGGCATGCGTTAACGCCACAAATGTTTCGGGTTGGACAATTACGTGAATCGTTAACCACCGCTTTAGCCCAAGGCGCTACGATCACTGATGAAGCCTCGGCATTAGAATTTTGTGGCCATACGCCACTGCTAGTCGCTGGACGAAGTGATAACCTCAAGGTAACCCAGCCAGAAGATTTAGCTTTGGCTGAGTTTTATCTCCAACTTTTATTAAAGGAACAACATTAATGCGTATTGGTCATGGTTTTGACGTGCATAAATTTGGTGGCGTAGGTCCAGTTATTATTGGTGGCGTTGCGGTTCCTTATGAACAAGGTTTAATTGCTCACTCTGATGGCGATGTTGCTTTGCATGCGGTTTGTGATGCGTTATTAGGGGCAATTGGTGCTGGCGATATTGGCCGTCATTTCCCTGATACCGATGCTGAGTGGGCAGGAGCCGATAGTCGATTTTTACTGCGTGATGTCTATAACAAGGTCAAAGCCGCTGGCTATTGCCTTGGTAATTTGGATGTTACGATTATTGCCCAAGCACCTAAAATGGCACCGCATATTACCGCGATGTGCCAAGCTATTGCTGAAGATCTTGAAACCGATCTTACAAATATTAATGTTAAAGCAACCACTTCTGAACGTTTAGGATTTACTGGACGTAAAGAAGGTATTGCTTGTGAAGCTGTTGTTTTAATTAAAAAGGTATAATCACACCATGTCGACAAATAATCCCTCAACAAACGTAATGGATTGCTTTAAGTGGCTTCATGAACAGCCTATTTGCCAAGGAAGTATTAAGGCAAACCCACAAGATTTTATCGTTAACGAGCAGTTAGGTTTTAGCTTTAGTGGTGCGGGTGAGCACTTAATGGTTAAAATTCGCAAAACCGGTGAAAACACCAAATATGTGGTCAATGAATTAGCCAAAGCATGTGGTGTGAAATCACGAGATGTGAGTTGGGCTGGCCTTAAAGATCGCCATGCAGTAACTGAGCAATGGATCAGTGTTCATTTACCAGGTAAAGCGGATCCTGATTTAAGTCAGTTTGAAGCTGAGCATCCAGGCATTGAAGTACTTGAAACAACGCGCCATGATAAAAAATTACGCCCAGGTGATTTGCAAGGTAACTGGTTCCAATTACGCCTAACCGATTTAGATCAACCACAAGCATTAGCTGAGCGTTTAGAGTTAGTGAAACAACAAGGTGTTGCGAACTACTTTGGTCAGCAACGTTTTGGTCATGGCGGTAATAACGTCATTAAAGCACGTGCTTGGGGTAATAATGAATTCCGCGTGCGTGATAAGAGCAAGCGTAGTTTTTACTTATCAGCGGCGCGTTCATGGATGTTTAATCAAGTATTATCAGCCCGTATTGAGCAAAATCTTACTCGCGAAATTATGCTAGGTGATTGTCTACAAGCGGCTGGTGATGATCGCACGTTTATTGCAGAAACAATTACGCCAGAATTACAGCAACAAGTGATGCAAGGTGAAGTGGCAATTACGGGCCCATTATTGGGTGATAATGCGTTACCCACGACCGCGGATGCACAAGCATTTGAACTAGCGATTGTTGAGCAAGAGCCGGCTTTAGTCGCATTGGTACGTGATAATCGTATGCGTCATGATCGTCGTCCACTATTATTATTGCCGCAGAATATGCAATGGCAGTTTGATGATAACGGTGTGATCCTTTCTTTTGCTTTACCTGCTGGCAGTTTTGCGACTTCGGTAGTGCGTGAGTTGATCATGCCGCTAGAATCAGAAGGTATGAATGATGAGAATACTGATCAGCAATGATGATGGTATTTTTGCTGAAGGAATAAATACGTTAGCTCAGGTCTTAAGTGATCTGGGTGAGGTAACGGTTGTTGCTCCTGATCGAAATCGATCAGGAGCGTCAAATTCGTTAACCATTGATTACCCACTACGTATCCGTCAGCAAAGTGATAACAAGGTCGCAGTTCAAGGTACACCGGTTGATTGTGTCCATTTTGCGCTTACTGAATGGTTAGATGAGTTGCCTGATATTGTGGTAGCGGGCATTAATCATGGTGCAAATTTAGGTGATGACGTGCTTTATTCCGGCACTGTTGCTGCCGCGACCGAAGGTTATTTTTTAGGTGTACCTGCCATTGCCGTTTCATTAGTGGGCGATACCCATTTTGAAACAGCAGCAAAAGTGGTAAAAATCTTAATAGAAAAAATGGTTATGCAGCCATTAGCCACGCATAAAATTATTAATGTTAATGTTCCCGATGTGCCGTTTGAGCAATTAAAAGGCTGGAAAACAACCCGTTTAGGCGCTCGGCATCGTGCTGTTAGTATGATTAAGAAAACCGATCCGCGAGGTCATCCCTTGTATTGGTTAGGTCCTCCTGGTAATACTCAAGATGCGGCTGAAGGAACTGATTTTTTTGCGATTGAACATGGAGCTGTGTCGATCACTCCGTTGCAAGTCGACCTGACTGCGCATGATGCAATAGCCGGGCTAGAAAGCTGGATGCATGCTGTGGAGATCCGATAACTATGCGTTATCAGAGACAAGTTGATAATTTAATTGCGTTATTAGTGGCGAGAGGCATTACTGATCAGCGGGTGTTGGCTGCTATTGCTGCAATACCAAGAGAATTTTTTGTTGATGAAGCGTTCTCTTATCAGGCTTATGAGAATAATGCGCTACCGATTGGTAGTGGGCAAACAATTTCACAGCCTTACATTGTTGCGAAAATGACCTCGTTATTAGCGTTAACACCGCAATCATCGGTGCTAGAAATTGGTACTGGATCCGGTTATCAAGCGTCAGTGTTAGCGCAATTAGCTGATCATGTTTATTCTGTTGAGCGAATTAAAGGCCTGCAATGGCAAGCAAAACGCCGATTTAAACATTTAGAATTATATAATATTTCAACTAAACATGGTGATGGATGGCAGGGCTGGGAAAGCAAAGGCCCATTTGATGCTATTATTGTCACCGCTGCACCAAGTGAGGTTCCCCAGAGCCTATTAACCCAACTTGCTGATGGCGGCCGATTAATATTACCCGTAGGTTATTCAGAACAAGTGTTAAGACTGATTGTTCGCAATGGTGAACAGTTTATTGAAACGGATATCGAACCTGTTAAATTTGTGCCGTTAGTGGCTGGAGATTTGGCGTAAACCATGAGTATTGAGCGTATGATGAAAAAAATAATTCAACCTTCTTTGCTAGCAGTCGCCAGTGTGGTGCTGCTGTCTGCATGTAGTAGTCATACGCCTGCGCCTGTTTCAAATCTTGCTAAAGATTATTCACAATTACAGCGGGGCAGCTTCCACGGCCGCTATTACACTGTTCAAAGAGGCGATACGCTGTATTTTATCTCTTATATGACAGGGCGAGATGTTAAAGATATTGTTAAGGTAAACCGTTTGCCTTATCCCTATACTATTTATCCAGGGCAAAAGTTAGTAATTCCAACCTTGGCTAATCACGCGAGTGCCTCGACACGCACCAATGACGTGGTTGTCACGCCATTGGTAGCGCCATTGGCAACGAAAACGGTAACCCAGACCGTGACGAAACCTGTTGTTGTTAAACCACCTGTGCAAAAAACAACCAACAAACCGGTTGCTAAGCAAGAAGCAAAAGAGTACTCTGGAAATTCAAAAGTTAACAAACCTGTAACAATTAAACCAGTCATTAAACCCACGCCACAGGTTTCAAGTTCAGGCTGGTCTTGGCCGGTAAAAGGTAAAATTATTGCAGGGTTCTCTAACGCTGATAATGGTAATAAAGGTATCGATATTACCGCTGCTCGTGGAACACCGATTCGATCAACAGCGGCTGGTAAAGTGGTTTATGCTGGTGATGCGTTACGAGGATACGGTAACTTAGTGATCATTAAGCACAGTGAAGATTACCTTAGTGCTTATGCACATAACGATAAAATCTTAGTCAAAGAACAACAATCAGTTAAAGCGGGTCAGGAAATAGCTACGATGGGGAGTTCTGGTGCATCAAGCGTTAAGTTGCACTTTGAAATTCGCTATAAAGGCAAGTCAGTCGATCCAATGCGCTTTCTGCCGAAGTAGTTTAGTCATAATAATAATAGAGAGACACGTATAAATTAGAGATGACATCATGACGTTGTAATGTCTTTAACTCGCCATCTGGGAGGCGCTATGAGTAGAAGCAGCACAGCCAAAAAGCTTGAATCATTGACATTAGATGACAACATTGAACTTAATAGTTTAGTAACGTCAACTGATAATAATTCTAATACGTCAGCGTCGACAGAAGATGCTGATATCTCCAAATACGAAACGAGTGCTAAAGCACTTGATGCAACTCAACTTTATCTTGGTGAAATTGGATATTCTCCGTTGCTTACCGCAGAAGAAGAAGTGTTGTATGCCCGCCGTGCGTTACGTGGTGATGAAGTCTCACGTAAACGGATGATTGAAAGTAATCTCCGTTTAGTGGTGAAAATATCACGTCGTTACAGTAATCGTGGCTTAGCCTTACTTGATCTGGTTGAGGAAGGTAATTTAGGGCTTATTCGTGCGGTCGAAAAATTTGACCCCGAGCGTGGGTTTCGTTTTTCAACCTATGCGACATGGTGGATCCGTCAAACCATTGAACGGGCGATCATGAATCAGACCCGTACGATTCGTTTACCCATCCATGTAGTGAAAGAGCTTAATGTTTATTTGCGTACTGCACGTGAATTAGCGCAAAAGCTTGATCATGAACCCACCGCTGAAGATATTGCGCTGCAACTTGAAAAATCCGTTGATGATGTTAACCGTATGCTGCGTCTTAATGAGCGAGTGAGTTCGGTTGATAACCCAATTGGCGGTGATTCTGATAAAGCACTGTTAGATATTATTCCTGATGAAAAAGGCGGTAGCCCTGAAACATCGACCCAAGATGATGATATTAAAAACTCGATTGTTCATTGGCTGCAAGATCTTAATCCTAAACAACGTGAAGTGCTGGCACGTCGATTTGGTTTATTAGGCTATGAGGCATCAACATTAGAAGATGTTGGTCGTGAAATAGGTTTAACCCGTGAGCGAGTACGTCAGATTCAGGTTGAAGGTCTGCGTCGTTTACGTGATATGTTGACTCATCAAGGGTTAAGTATTGAGTCTCTATTTAATCAAGAAGTTTAACTAAGAAGTGTAATCAGACGGTTAATCAAAAAGTATTATGTTGAATATAGGTGCGCGCGTTCTTTTTTTGAACTCACTTTTACGCTAGTAACTATTATAATCTATGATCGTATTTAACAAAAAGGACGCTAAGGCGTCCTTTTTTGTGTGGTTAATTTGTGTGGTTAAAATGAAGCGGTTGTTATTGGCACTTGCCGTAATTGATTATTATAATAATGCTTTAAGGCGGTACAACTCATCCAATGCTTGGCGAGGTGTTAGCTCATCAGGATTAACATTTGCTAGTGCTGCTTCGACTTCGCTTGGCTCAGGGATCAAACTCAGTTGGTGTTCTTCGCGTGGAGGTTGCCCAGCAATAGCGGCAGGTTGCTGAGCTTTCTGGTGCCCAAGAGCTTCTAATTGCTTTAGTTTTATTTTAGCGCGTTTAATTACCGCTTTCGGCACACCTGCAAGGCTAGCCACCGCTAAACCATAAGACTTGCTTGCGGCACCATCTTGAACACTATGCATAAAGGCAATATTGTCACCATGTTCAACCGCATCAAGGTGGACGTTGGCTAAACCAGTGAGCAGGGATGGCAGTTCGGTTAATTCAAAATAATGGGTGGCAAACAATGTCATTGCCGCAATTTTATCTGCCAGCCATTCTGCACTTGCCCACGCTAGCGATAAACCATCATAAGTACTGGTGCCGCGACCAATTTCATCCATTAACACTAAACTGTGCTTAGTTGCATTATGGAGAATATTGGCGGTTTCTGTCATTTCGACCATGAAGGTTGAACGACCAGAGGCGAGATCATCTGACGCGCCAATACGGGTAAAAATACGATCCAGTGGACCGATAGTCACCGCTGCTGCGGGTACAAAAGATCCGACATGCGCCAGTAAGGCAATCAACGCCGTTTGACGCATATAGGTTGATTTACCGCCCATGTTAGGGCCAGTAATAATCAACATACGACGATCTTGGTGTAACGCTATTGGGTTAGCAATAAACGGTTCACTTAACACTTGCTCAACCACCGGATGACGACCTGCGGTAATATTAATACCGGTAGTGGTGGTTAATTGTGGGCGACAGTAGTTTAAGCTATCAGCACGTTCAGCTAAGTTGGCTAAGACATCTAATTCAGATAATGCACTTGCTGCTAATTGTAATCGCTCTAAATGCGGCAACAGTTGATCAAATAGCTCTTCCCACAGTTTTTTCTCAAGCGCTAACGCTTTTGACTTTGAATTTAGAACCTTGTCTTCGTGTTCTTTTAATTCAGGAATAATGTAGCGTTCGGCATTTTTTAGGGTTTGGCGACGAATATAGTGATCAGGGACTAAGTGGCTTTGACCACGGCTGACCTGAATAAAGAAACCATGCACCTGATTAAAGCCGACTTTAAGACTATCAATGTCGTGACGTTCACGTTCGCGAGTTTCAAGATCGGTTAAATATTGTTTAGCGCCATCGGCTAAATCACGCCATTCATCTAATTCTGCATTATAGCCAGGGGCTAATACACCACCATCACGAATGATCACCGGTGGGTTTTCAATGATCGCATGCTCGAGTAATTGGCACAGATCATCCATAGGGGCTGAATCTTGGGCTAATTTACCAATACGCGGTTGTGGAATGTCAGCTAATAATTGCGCCAATTCAGGCAAGTATTGCATTGCGGTACGCATACGAGCCAAATCACGTGGTCGTGCTGAACGTAAAGCGAGTCGCGCTAGAATACGTTCTAAATCACCCATATGACGTAATACTATGGCTGTATCGACAAACATGCCGCTGTCTTTAAAGGCTTCAATCGCATCTAAACGGCCATTTAACTGGTGTTGATCACGAATAGGTTGGTGAAGCCAGCGTTTAAGTAAACGGCTACCCATCGGTGTTGCAGTATGATCCAATACCGATGCTAACGTGTTATCAAACCCGCCCGCTAAATTTTGGGTTAACTCTAAATTACGGCGTGTCGCAGCATCTAAAATTACCGCATGATCTTGGGTATCAAGGGTGATTGCACGAATATGCGGTAGTGCCGTACGCTGAGTATCTTTGACATATTGCATCAAACAACCCGCAGCACATAAGCCAAGATTGGCTTTTTCGACGCCAAAGCCGACTAAATCACGAGTACCAAATTGTAATGTCAGTTGTTGACGGGCGGTTTCTAGTTCAAATTCCCAAACCGGACGACGACGTTTACCTTTAAACGGTTCAACTAAATGTAAATAAGTGAAATCTTCAGGGTAAAGTAATTCCACCGGGCTGGTACGTTGCAGCTCGGCTTGCATTTCTTCTTCAGTTGTCGGCTCGGCTAACATGAAACGACCAGAGGTAATATCGAGCGTTGCGTAACCGAATTTATTATTGGCAGTATAGATTGCCGCAATTAAGTTATCACGGCGTTCATTCAGCAGGGCTTCATCACTGACAGTACCGGGGGTTATGATACGCACAACTTTACGTTCAACCGGACCTTTGCTGGTGGCGGGATCGCCGATCTGTTCACAAATGGCAACCGATACCCCTTGTTGAACGAGTTTAGCCAGATACCCTTCAGCTGCATGGTGAGGAATACCTGCCATTGGAATCGGTTCACCATTGGTCGCGCCACGTTTGGTCAGAGAGATATCAAGTAATTGTGAAGCTCGTTTGGCATCATCAAAAAACATCTCATAGAAGTCGCCCATACGGTAGAACAATAAAATATCAGGGTTTTCAGCTTTGATCCGAAGGAACTGCTGCATCATAGGAGTATGTTTTTCTAAGCCTTTTATCGTCACGATATTGCCTACTCTTGCTGGTTCAACGTCGGCTACTTAAATAGCTCGACCAATAAAATAATGAAGCCTAAGAATACGTGAATCGGTGGATCGAGCAAAGTAGCCATTGGACTTTTTTTATCGTCTTTGCAATGGTGATGAACAGGCGTAAAGTTAGTAGATATACATCAATCTATTAAAGACAATAAATAGAAACCAGCTTGGAGGCACTAATGGCAAATATTGAACAATTGGCTTATGAACTTGGTGAAGTGTTAACAGCTAAGCAGTGGGTAGCAACAACCGCCGAGTCTTGTACTGGTGGTGGGGTCTCATTTGCTATTACTGATATTCCGGGAAGTTCAGCATGGTTTAATCGTGCTTTTATTACTTATAGCAATGAAGCCAAGAAACAAATGCTTAGTGTTACTGAACAAGCATTGGCTGAGTTTGGTGCAGTGAGTGAGGCAGTAGTATTTGAAATGGCCTGTGGTGCTTTAGCTGCTTCGCGAGCAGATATTAGTGTTGCTATTAGTGGTATTGCTGGTCCTGATGGTGGCAGTGAAGAAAAACCTGTCGGTACGGTGTGGTTTGCTTGGGCTGATGCGACCGGTTGGCAGCAGACACAATGTTGTTTATTTAATGGTTCACGCCAACAGGTTAGACAACAAGCAATAGCTAAAGCATTATCGGGGTTAATTTCTCGTGTAAACACGGTTATAAATGAGTGATCTCATCGGCAGAAATTGTATTTGACAAAAAAAAACAAACCAGAACTAGACACTGTATGAATAGACAGTATACTAAGTCTCATATCCAGATCAGTAACTTTATTTTAGCATCCGTTGGAGAGTCAAATGGACGACAACAAGCAGAAGGCTCTTGCCGCAGCGTTAGGCCAGATTGAGAAGCAGTTCGGTAAAGGTTCAATTATGAAATTGGGCGATAACAAAACAATGGATATCGAAACTATTTCGACAGGTTCATTGTCTCTTGATATCGCACTAGGTGCTGGTGGCTTGCCAATGGGACGTATCGTAGAAATCTACGGTCCAGAATCCTCAGGTAAAACAACACTGACACTTGAAGTTATCTCAGCTGCTCAAAAGCAAGGCAAAACCTGTGCATTTATTGATGCCGAGCATGCACTTGATCCAATTTATGCTCAGAAATTAGGTGTTGATATTAATGAGCTACTTGTTTCTCAACCCGATACTGGCGAGCAGGCTTTAGAAATTGTTGACGCCCTAGCACGTTCAGGTGCGGTGGATGTTATTGTAGTTGACTCCGTTGCAGCCCTAACACCAAAAGCTGAAATCGAAGGTGAAATGGGTGACTCTCATATGGGTCTGCAAGCACGTATGCTATCGCAAGCAATGCGTAAATTAACCGGTAACCTTAAACAGTCTAACTGTATGTGTATCTTCATTAACCAAATTCGTATGAAGATTGGTGTAATGTTTGGTAACCCAGAAACCACAACCGGTGGTAACGCATTGAAGTTCTATGCTTCTGTTCGTCTTGATATTCGTCGTACTGGCGCAATTAAAGATGGTGATGAAGTTGTTGGTAACGAAACCCGCATTAAAGTTGTTAAGAACAAGATTGCAGCACCCTTTAAGCAAGCAGAAACACAGATTTTATATGGCCAAGGTTTTAACCGTAATGGTGAGTTGATTGACCTTGGTGTGAAGAACAAATTAGTTGAAAAAGCGGGTGCTTGGTATAGCTACCAAGGTAATAAGATTGGTCAAGGTAAAGCAAACTCTTGCAAATACCTTGTTGAAAATCCAGCTATTGCCGCTGAGATTGAAAAGAAATTACGTGACTTACTGTTAACGCCTGTCGTTGCTGAAACTGACGCTAAAGATGTTGCAGCAATTGATGCCAAAGATGACGACGCTTTTTAATTAAAGTATTTTTTAGCGTATTTCTATCGTATCTCGATACTAACCCAGCCATTGTGCTGGGTTTTTTTATGACTTTATTTTGCATGCGGATGATATTGTTCAAAACTTATTTAATTGACAAACTTAGCGTGTTTTCTGTTTTAATATGGCAGATTAAGGTATGAGCTTTATATTGATTTGTAATTAAATTGAGTCGGTGAGTTTTATTAGGTAGGCGTATTTGTAATGAAAGAACATGTGTCGTTGATACGTTGGGTGGGAAAAACTATTCGACGTTTTACTGAGTGGCTTTACACTCTGCGCCATATTTTTGTGGCTTTGTTTGTTTTAGGTAACAGTGGGCTTATCTTTCACACAGTTTACGGTTTGCCGATCGATCTTTATACCTTATTTAATGTTCGAAATTACGAACAGATTAACGCCAGTTTTTTAACCAATGCACCTTATTTTATGCTGGGTGTGTTTATTGTAATGAGTTCATTTGGACTGTTTTTTCGCGCTCGAATTTCATGGATGATCAGTTTTACCTTAATGCTGATCA
The DNA here is from genome assembly GCF_002954725.1 of Photobacterium phosphoreum. Taxonomy (GTDB): domain Bacteria; phylum Pseudomonadota; class Gammaproteobacteria; order Enterobacterales; family Vibrionaceae; genus Photobacterium; species Photobacterium phosphoreum. Next base: position 2,250,502 of record NZ_MSCQ01000001.1, on the reverse strand, counting down.
ATATTTTTTATACTGCCCATATTCATCCTCAACAAACCCATAATATTCACTATGGTATCGCATCATTAGTGTTGTTATTTATGGTGCGTAAATACTTTTCTAAAAGTAGTGTTGCTGCCGGTAGTATCTTTGCGTTAATCAGTGTGATTACTTTATTATTAACCTCAACATATGGCGCGTTGTATTTTGGTGATGGTTTTAATCCTAAAATTACCAGTTTATTAACTGCGTTTTATTATGCGATAGAAACCATGTCTACGGTTGGATATGGCGATATAGTGCCAGTTTCTGAACCAGCTCGATTATTTACTATTTCGGTTATTGTGTCAGGTATTACAGTGTTTGCCACCTCGGCAACGTCAGTATTAGGCCCTGTTGTTCATAGTGGTTTTGAACGACTAGTTAAAGGTAATAGCAAAAAAATGGATCGTACTAATCACTTTATAATTTGTGGCTTATCAAGCCTTGCAGTGAATACTATTAAGCAACTAACGGAGCGTAAGCAGCCGATTACGGTGATTGTGTCGCCGCGGATACAGCAAGTGGCAAAAGACCAATTAGAAGGACTTGACGTGGTTGTTGGTGACTACAGTGATGGCGCTATTTTAACCCAAGCTGGAGTGATGAATGCTAAAGCGGTACTTGCGCTGAGTGATGATGATGCTGACAATGCGTTTATTGTGCTATCAGCGATTGAATTAGCCAGCTCTGCACGTACTGTAGCATTGGTAAATGAGAGTAAAAACATCAATAAAGTGAAAAGCGTTAATCCTGACATTGTGATTTCACCGCAGCAGTTTGCAAGTGATATTCTGGCGCGAGTATTAAACGGTGAAAGTATTGATAGTGATTCGATTGTGGCGTCACTATTACATTCTGTACAAGGGCTATCAGAAAAAGAAATTAATAAATAATATTGATGGGCTTGCCTAAAAAAAGGCACTAATGCTACGTACACAAATAGCGGCTACAATATTTAATTTATCGCCATTATTGGTGAGAGTTCATATGTTCTATGAATAGATTACAACAGGGCTTAGCGTTAATTAGGGATACAAAGGGCGATTATTTGATACATTTCGTCACATATCATTTCCCGTAATAGCTACCGTTGTTTTACAATAGCCCCCAAAAAATTTATCTTAGTTTTATTACTAGACGGTGATTGTTCACTAAGCTTTGTGATTTAAGGCGTGAACGGTTATCGAAGAAATTCGCCATCAGGTGTTTTTCTGTCCTTCTATTTCAAGCATTAATTCAGGATTTGCCAATGTACATGAGCACTGATGAGATTCGCCGCGCGTATCTTGCGTTTTTCGAGAGCAAAGGCCACCAGATCGTGGAAAGCTCATCTTTGGTACCTGCGAATGACCCAACGTTGTTATTCACTAACGCAGGTATGAACCAGTTTAAAGATACATTTCTCGGTCTTGAAAAGCGTAACTATACACGTGCGACAAGCGCTCAGCGTTGTGTTCGTGCGGGTGGTAAACATAACGACCTTGAAAATGTAGGCTTTACAGCCCGTCACCATACCTTCTTTGAAATGCTAGGTAACTTTAGCTTTGGTGATTACTTCAAGCATGATGCGATTGGTTATGCGTGGGAATTTCTAACCAAAGAACTTCAGCTTCCAGCAGATCGTTTAGTTGTTACTATCTATGAAAGTGATGATGAAGCATTTGAGATCTGGAATAAAGAAATTGGTATTCCAGCTGATCGCATTGTTCGTATTGGCGACAATAAAGGCGCACCGTTTGCTTCAGATAACTTCTGGCAAATGGGTGACACTGGTCCTTGTGGCCCATGTACTGAAATTTTCTATGATCACGGTGATCACATCTGGGGTGGCCGTCCAGGTACACCTGAAGAAGATGGTGATCGCTTTATTGAGATCTGGAATAACGTATTTATGCAGTTCAACCGTCAAGCTGACGGCACCATGGAACCGCTACCTAAGCCATCTGTAGATACTGGTATGGGTATTGAGCGTATTGCCGCAATTATGCAAGGCGTACACTCAAACTACGAAATCGATATATTCAAAACGCTAATTAAAGAAGCTGCAGCTGTTATTGGTTATGACGATTTGTCTAATCAATCATTACGCGTTGTTGCTGACCATATCCGTTCTTGTGCATTCTTAATTGCTGATGGTGTTATGCCATCAAATGAAGGCCGTGGTTATGTATTACGTCGTATTATTCGTCGTGCAGTACGTCATGGTAACAAGTTAGGCGCACAAGGTGTGTTCTTCTATAAACTTGTTGGTCCATTAGCTGAGATCATGGGTACTGCGGGTGTTGAGCTAAAAGCACAACAAGAGCTAGTAGAGAAAGTACTAAAGATTGAAGAAGATAACTTCAGTCGTACGCTTGATCGCGGTCTAACGATTCTTAATGAAGCATTAGATAACATCGACGGCAATGTCCTTGATGGTGAAACCGTATTTAAACTTTACGATACTTATGGTTTCCCTGCTGACTTAACTAACGATGTTGCTCGTGAGCGTGGTTTCTCAATCGATGAAGACGGTTTTGAAACAGCAATGGCTGCACAACGTCAACGTGCGCGTGATGCGGGTAACTTTGGTGTTGATTACAATGACGCAATCAAAGTTGATGCTGAAACGACGTTCTGTGGTTACAGCGCGACGGATGGCGAAGGTGTGATTGTTGCGCTATACCGCGACGGTAATGCAGTTGATACTATCAATGCAGGTGAAGATGCATTAGTTGTATTATCAAATACACCATTTTATGCAGAATCAGGCGGCCAGTGTGGCGATAGTGGTTTACTAACCGCTGAAGGCGTGGTGTTTAACGTTGCTGATACGCAAAAGTTTGGCGCGGCATCTGGTCATAAAGGCCAATTAGTTGAAGGCACACTAACGGTTGGCCAACAATTGACTGCTGCTGTTGATTCTGAGCGTCGTCAAGCGATCAGTCTTAACCACTCAGCAACCCACTTAATGCATGCTGCACTGCGTACTATTTTAGGTGATCACGTTGCTCAGAAAGGTTCATTAGTGAAAGCGGATAGCCTTCGTTTTGACTTCTCAAACCTAGAAGCGGTTAAACCTGAACAATTGCGTGCTGTTGAAAATATGGTTAACGAACAAATTCGTGCTAACCATAGCATCGACACTAACATTATGGATATCGACGCTGCGAAAGCAAATGGCGCGATGGCATTGTTTGGTGAGAAGTATGACGATCAAGTCCGTGTATTAAGCATGGGTGATTTCTCAACTGAGCTTTGTGGTGGTGTACACGCTAACCGTACCGGTGATATCGGTCTGTTTAAGATCCTATCAGAAAGTGGTATTGCTGCGGGTATTCGTCGTATTGAAGCCGTAACAGGCGCTGGCGCGATTGCGGCAATGCACACTGAAGATATGATGCTAGCGAACACTGCGCGCTTAGTGAAATCTGATGTCGCTTCTGTGGTTAGCAAGGTTGATGCTTTGGTATCACACAGCAAGCAATTAGAGAAAGAAATTCAGCAATTGAAAGATAAGCTAGCGGCACAAGAAGGTGCGGGTCTTATTAATCAAGTACAAGAAATTAACGGCGTTAAAGTGTTAATTGCACAACTTGACGGCGCAGATAACAAAGCATTACGTGGCATGGTTGATGAATTGAAAAATCAGCTAGGTAGCGCAGTGGTTATATTGGGTAATGTCAGTGATGATAAAGTCGGCCTAATTGCTGGTGTAACTAAAGATTTAATCGGTAAAGTAAAAGCCGGTGAACTTGTTAATTTAGTGGCACTGCAAGTTGGTGGCAAGGGCGGCGGTCGTCCTGATATGGCACAAGCTGGCGGTACTGATGCAGCGGCATTGCCTGCGGCATTAGCGACGGTTGCACCATGGCTAGCTGACAAACTGTAATCACTGGAGAGGCAATGTGGCACTATTAGTGCAGAAATTTGGTGGTACATCGGTCGGCAGTATTGAGCGTATAGAGGCTGTTGCTGAGCGAGTAATAAAAGCCTGCCAGTGTGGCCACCAAGTTGTCGTTGTATTATCTGCAATGGCCGGTGAGACTAATCGTTTATTAGGCTTAGCTAAGCAGATTGATGCTATACCCACACCTCGCGAGTTAGATGTTTTACTCGCAGCGGGTGAGCAGGTGTCAATTGCTCTATTGGCTATGGCGTTAAATAAACGGGGCTATAGCGCAACCTCATTGACGGCAGATCAAGTTGTTATCCATACCGATAGTAACTTTAATAATGCCACAATCCATGAGGTTGAAACCCAGAATATGACCACATTACTTGGCCAAGGCAACATTGTTGTCGTGGCCGGTTTCCAAGGGCGTGACATTGATGGCAATGTCACAACCTTAGGACGTGGCGGGTCAGATACCACTGCGGTTGCTATTGCTAGTGCACTTAATGCAGACGAATGTCAGATCTTTACTGATGTTGATGGGGTATATTCTACTGATCCAAGAATTGTACCAAGTGCAGCGCGTTTAGACGTTATTCACTTTGATTACATGACTTGCATGGCGCGCTTAGGGGCAAAAGTGCTACAATTACAGTCTGTAGAGTATGCATGCCAACATCGCGTTCCATTACGTGTTCTTTCTTCGTTTGAAGAAGGGCAGGGGACGTTAGTGAATTTTGATGTAATGAGTAATCAGAACATCATTGGCGTAGCACTCCAAAGGCAGCAGGTTTTAGTTAATATTGCACTACCGGCAACTGTTCTTAATGAGCAGTTAGGCCTATATGGTTTGACAGCTTGGAATTTATCAACTAATTCTAGTGATGATATATCACAAATCGTTATTTCCAATGATGATTTAGCGCGTTTAAGGCTAGTGTTTGATAGCAAAATGCGCCATATTGGTATGGTCTCTATACTTTCTTTGATCGGAAAGGATATTCAGCAACATTTGGCATCTGTTCAAATGGCGCTGCAAGAGGCTGGTATTACAGTGCATACATATCAGGGCGATAAGAAATGCTTGTCTTTATTGATTAATGAAGATGATCATCTTGCAGCTGTTGATTTAGTCCATGAAAAATTTGTGGTTGATGGCCAGTGTTTAGGTAATCTATCGCATCTTGCTGTTTCTTGAGCTACGGCTATTTACGAAATTGTGAATTTTATTGGATAAAACGTTAAATTCTTATAAGACTGAGATTACTCAAGGAGCACTCGAATGCTAATTTTAACACGTCGTGTAGGTGAAACTCTAATGATCGGTGACGAAGTAACTGTCACTGTTCTTGGTGTTAAAGGAAATCAGGTACGTATCGGTGTTAACGCACCTAAAGAAGTATCTGTTCACCGTGAAGAAATTTATATGCGAATTCAAGCAGAAAAAGAAGCTGGTACTCCGAGTACTGGTAACTACTAATTCGAAGAGGGCTAGGATTGTTATCCTGGCCTTTTTTGTGCCTGTAGAAAAAGTAATGCCGCTTTAGTTGTGATTAAAGACCGATATCTTCAGCTAGTTTTAAAGTCTATTATCTGTCTCACAAAATGAATGTTTTATTGATTACGTTGTATTAATTGCCGCATTGCTTACTAAGTGCGCATTCGCACGATGAGTGTTGGTTTTTATCAATAAAGTGTTTGACTTATTTTCGGCTAACAGTAATATGTGCCTCCACAACACGGTGAGGTGGCCGAGAGGCTGAAGGCGCTCCCCTGCTAAGGGAGTATACGGTTTATCCCGTATCGAGGGTTCGAATCCCTCCTTCACCGCCATTATTTTTTAATGGATATTGTGAACGCTTTCTTATTGATTTAATTATCTTAATTTGGGATAATGCAACGGTAATAAAGCACAGTGCGCGCGTAGCTCAGCTGGATAGAGTACTTGGCTACGAACCAGGCGGTCGGAGGTTCG
>NZ_MSCQ01000001.1:2217679-2242801 GCF_002954725.1 Photobacterium phosphoreum | reverse complement strand
CAACAGAATTAGTGCGCGCGTAGCTCAGCTGGATAGAGTACTTGGCTACGAACCAGGCGGTCGGAGGTTCGAATCCTCCCGCGCGCACCATCATTTAAAAGCTCAGCTTAGGCTGGGCTTTTTTTATACCTCAATTTTAATCTCGCTATCATTTCTCGGTTTTCATTTATAAATATGTCGCTTATAGCACCAAGGTCTTGAGCTTGGCAACCTTGCTATAACTATGTTGCGACGTTAAATAAAAGATTCAATAACGGTGTATTAATAGGCTAGGTATTATTATCCAAACCGAATAATTTGTACTATGGTAGCTAGGGGTTTGAGCAGCATTGGATCTTTATGCATCAATTTATGAGATAACAGCTCGATGACAGAATTAATGAATGGCGATCTTGGGTTATGGGTCCTGTTTGCGACTGGTTTTTTAAGTGCAACCTTATTACCTGGTGGCTCTGAAGCCAATTTAATCGCCGCTTTAAAGATGGGTGATAATCCAGTTTGGCAAATTGTAGCGGTGGTAACGGTAGGTAATACCCTTGGTGGTTTGACCAATTATTGGTTAGGTTTGTTGCTTCCCGATAAAACTGCTGAGAATAAACAAAGTAATAAAGCATTATTATGGTTAAAGAAATACGGTTACTGGAGTTTATTCTTAAGCTGGATGCCAATTATTGGTGATCCATTATGCTTAGCGGCTGGATGGTTGCGAATGCATTTTTGGTGGTGTGCTACTGCTATTTTTATTGGGAAAATGCTCCGCTATGTTGCGTTAGCTGCGATTGTGATAGGACTCTTTCCCGGATTATCAGTGTAAGGAATATATTAACGTGCAAAAGTGGGTCTTAAGTGCTGCATTGCTGTCATTAGCGGGTTGTAGTCAATGGCGAGAGCATGATGCTGTAAATGATAACTTACCGCAAGGGGTTACGTTTATTGAGCAAGTCAAAGCGGTATCAGGTAAAGCGGTGATTCCGTATAGCAAATATCAATTAGCCAATGGCTTAACGGTTATTTTATCGCCGGATGATTCCGATCCTTTAGTTAATGTCGATGTCACTTATCATGTTGGCTCTGCGCGTGAACAGCAAGGGAAGTCTGGTTTTGCCCATTTCTTTGAACATATGATGTTCCAAGGTTCAAAGCATGTGGGTGATCAGCAGCATTTTAAATTGATCACAGAAGCGGGCGGTAATCTTAATGGCAGTACTAACCGCGATCGCACAAATTATTATGAAACCGTACCGGCCAACCAACTCCAAAAAGTACTGTGGTTAGAATCTGACCGCATGGGGTTTTTATTGGATGCGGTATCACAGCGCAAATTTGAAATTCAGCGTTCAACGGTTAAAAATGAACGTGCTCAGAATTTTGAAAATCGTCCTTATGGGCTGATTTATGAAAAAATGGCTGAAGCTTTGTACCCACGTAGCCACCCATATTCATGGCAAACAATTGGTTATGTAGAAGATCTAGATCGCGTTGATGTTAACGATCTTAAAGCCTTTTTCCTTCGTTGGTATGGACCGAATAACGCGACCTTAACCATTGGTGGTGATATTAATAAAGCCCAGACATTAGCATGGATCAATAAATATTTCGGTTCGATCCCACGTGGTCCTGAAGTAAAAAATGCCCCTAAACAGCCAGCAAAATTAGCGCATAATCGCTTTATTACCCTTGAAGATAATATTCAGCAACCGATGCTAATGATGGGGTGGCCGACTGCTTATTTAGGCGCAAAAGATCAGTCATCACTGGATATGCTTGGACAAGTTATTGGTAGTGGAACCAATAGCTTACTGTATCAAAAGTTAGTCAAGACTGGTGAAGCTGTTGATGCTGGAGCCTTTCAAGATTGTGCTGAACTCGCGTGTACTATGTATGTGTATGCGATGGCACCAAGTGGTAATAATGGCAATTTAAGTCAACTACGTACCAAAGTGATGGCGGTAGTTAATGGTATTGAAACCCAAGGCATTAACCCACAACAATTAAATGAAATTAAAGGCTCTGTTGCTGCAAGTGCTATTTATGGCTTACAAAGCGTGGCTGGCAAAGTATCACAATTAGCGGCTTATCAAACTTTTTTTGGTAACCCTAATTATTTATCCACCGAGCTGGCGAATGTTAATCGCGTCACGACTGATAGTGTGATGGCAGCTTACAATAAATACCTATACCAGCAGCCAAGTGTGAGTTTAAGTGTGGTGCCGAAAGGGCAATTACAATTACAAGCAGCGAAGCCAAACTTTACTCCAGCACCACGTCATTTATCAGCTCATAATAAAATAAAAGAACAAGATTTAGCCTATCGTAGTGTCACTGATAACTTTGATCGTAACGTCATGCCACAAGCATCGACCCCCGTTAAAGCGGTGATGCCAAGCTTGTATGAATTTACGTTAGCTAATGGCATTAAGGTTATTGGTACCGAATATAAAGAAACGCCAACCATTACTTTGCAGCTAAGTGTGCCTGCTGGGCGTCGAGTTGAGCCTGAAGGAAAAGCAGGGCTAGCACAATTAACCGCTGCAATGATGAATGAAGGCACCGCAAAATTAACCGCGGAAGAGATGGCCTCTCAACTTGATACGTTAGGCAGTAGCATTACGGTCAATGCTGGGCTTTATGGCACCACAATCACACTCAATACGTTAACCAAACATTTACCTCAAACTCTGGCTTTATTTGAGCAACGGTTACTGCAACCTATATTCACTGAGTCTGATTTCAAGCGTTTGAAAAAACAAATGTTAGAAGGCATTGTTTACGAACATCAAAGTGCAGAATGGTTAGCTAATCAAGCGACGCGTGATGTGTTGTTTAAAGGTACGATCTTTAGTCGCCCGGCCGAAGGAACGCAAGCATCAATTAACGCGATCACATTGCAAGATGTTAAGGATTTCTACCACCGTTATTACACCCCAAATGGTGCTGATGTTGTGGTTGTTGGTGATATTAAACAAGTGAATTTAAAGGCTGATTTAGCACCGTTAGTGTCTTGGAAAGGCGCACCTAAACCGGTATTTATGACACCGAAGTTGCCACATTTATCACAACAAGCGATTTGGTTAGTGAATAAACCTCATGCACCACAAACCGTTGTGCGCTTAGTACGTCAAGGGATGGCGTATGATGCAACCGGTGAATTATTTAAAACCCAACTGGCGAACTTTAATTTAGCGGGTAACTTTAATAGTCGTTTAAATTTAAACTTACGTGAAGATAAAGGCTATACCTATGGCGCTGGCGGTTATTTAACAGGTGGGCGTGAAATTGGTATGGCGAGTTTTTATGCACAAGTGCGTGCTAATGCAACTTTGCCCGCGATTAAAGAGTTTATCGCAGAGTTAACGCGTATGAGCACCACAGGTTTAACCGATAAAGAAGTTAAATTTATGCGGTTAGCTGTTGGTCAGCAAGATGCATTAAGTTACGAAACGCCAGCGAAAAAAGCCGCGTTGTTGGGGACAATTTTAAGTTATGATTTACCACAAGATTTTGTTGCTCAACGTAATCATATTGTAGCTACAATTACTAAAGCTAAAATGGATAAGCTTGCGCATAAATGGTTTAACCCTAAGGACTATCAAATCATTATTGTTGGTGATGCTAAGACACTATTACCGCAATTAAAGACCTTAGGTTTACCAGTACATCAATTGGTACTTAATCAGTAAAATACCTTATGGAGTAACAGTCTTGATTAAGCAAGGCGCTGTTACTCTGTAGTAAATATGTTTCACAATTATTAATACTATAAAGCATGGTAATCCTGTTTAATAATGATTACCCTGTTTTCTTCAATTGGATAAAAACGAGAATGACCTTCATGACTTTTTCCGAAAGGTTGCAACAGGTTGCCCAAAATCCTGAAGCATTAACACAGTTGGGGCGTGGTCTTGAGCGTGAGTCTTTACGCATAACAGAAGACTTACAAGTATCTTCATTACCACACCCTATTGCTTTAGGTTCTGCATTAACCAATAAATGGATCACCACTGATTTTGCGGAATCTTTATTAGAGTTTATTACGCCAGTCTCTCGTAATGTTGACGATCTACTTGCACAATTAGACGATATCCATAAGTTTTCATTAAGCCATATGGCTGGCGAGCGCTTATGGCCGATGTCTATGCCATGTTTTGTTGGCGATCAGGATGAGATTGAACTTGCACAGTACGGCAGTTCAAATACCGGCCAAATGAAAACCCTTTACCGTGAAGGACTAAAGCGTCGTTACGGTAGCGTGATGCAGATCATTTCCGGGGTGCATTTTAACTTCTCTTTTCCTGATGTTTTTTGGGATAATTTGTTTGGTGTCCAAACTGAGCAGCAACGCCAAGATTCCGTTTCTGATGCGTACTTTGGTTTAATTCGAAACTACTACCGTTTTGGTTGGTTAATTCCGTATTTATTTGGTTCTTCACCTGCAATGTGTGGCTCATTTATTCAAAATGAAGCGCTTAAAGCCACGTTCGGAAAAGTAGGCAAAGGGACTTACTTTTTAGAGAATGCGACTGCATTGCGATTGAGTGATCTAGGCTATACCAATAATGCTCAAAGCTCGTTAAAAATTGGTTTTAATAGTATTGATCAATATTTAACCGGCCTTAATAGTGCGATTCATACACCATCCGATGAGTTTTCTACGCTAGGTGTGGTTGTTGATGGTAAACGTCAACAGTTAAATAGCCATGTGTTACAAATAGAAAATGAATTGTATGCTCCTATTAGGCCTAAACGTGTAGCTAAAAGTGGCGAAAAACCATCAGAAGCATTAAAGCGTGCAGGGGTGGAGTACATTGAGGTACGTTCATTAGACGTTAACCCATTTAGTCCCATTGGTATTGATGAAGATCAGGTTCGTTTTTTAGATCTATTTTTAATCTGGGCTGCATTAACGCCTTCTCCTGATATGACTGATTGTGAATTAGCGTGTTGGCGTGATAATTGGAATAAGGTTGTTGTTGATGGCCGTAATCCTCAATTGGAACTTAAAATTGGGTGTGGTGGTGAAGAGCTACTTTTAAAAACATGGGGACGTCGCGTGTTTGCTGAATTAGAGCAAGTTGCTGTTACCATGGATGGCTTACATGGCAATGATAAATATCAGCAAACGTGTCAGCGATTATTAACTTGGATTGATGATCCTCAGTTGACGTTTTCTGCCAAGCTACTTGAACAGATCAAAACCTATCAAGGAATAGGTCCTCTAGGGGATTATTACGCTACCGTACATGCTAATCAATTAGCCCAACAAAATTTCCGCTTTTATGATCAATCGACGTTTGAGCAAGAAGTCGCGGCATCGGTAATTAAACAACGCCAGATTGAGCAAAGTGACACACTTTCGTTCGATGATTTCTTAGCCGATTATTTTGCTGATGTTGATGTAGATATACCGATGCTAACCAAATAAAAGACATCGTATTAAGCTGACACTCTTGTGAGTGTCAGCTTTTTTTTGATCAATTTCTAAGTGTTAACTAAATAGGATAACAAATGCGATTACGTGTACGGTTATTGTTACTGACAGTTGTGGCTTTAATTGTCAGTGGCTGTGCGACGCCCCCGCCAAGTAACCAATCCAATTTGTGCAGTATTTTTCGTCAATATCCTGATTGGTATGAAGATGCTGTCGATATGCAACAGAAATGGGGAACGCCGATTAATGTTGTGATGGCAATGATGAAGCAAGAAAGTAGCTATCGTCATGATGCACTCCCCCCTAAAGATTATGTGCTTGGGTTTATTCCATGGGGACGAGTCAGTAGTGCTTATGGCTATGCGCAGGCACAAGATCCAGCATGGTCGGATTTTCAGAAACAGACTGGACATGGTGGTTCGCGCAGTAGTTTTGACGATGCAATCCAATTTATGGGTTGGTATACCAACGCAACCCAGCGCCAATTAGGTATTTCAAAATGGGATGCGTACGGGCAATATTTAGCCTATCACGATGGCCGTGGTGGCTATAAACGTGGTACTTATCGTCGTAAACCGTGGTTAATGAAAGTTGCACGTAAAGTCGAACAGCAATCGAAAACTTATGGCTGGCAACTAAAACAATGCCGAAAAGAGCTCGATGATAATAAAAGTTGGTGGTAGGTTAATTGTTGTACGCACCACCGTAATTAGGTGTTAGGATTTATTTTTAAGACAAGGAGAAAAGCAATGCCATTACTTGATAGCTTTACTGTCGATCATACCAAAATGCATGCGCCTGCAGTACGGATAGCGAAGACCATGCAAACCCCTAGTGGCGATACCATCACCGTATTTGATTTACGGTTTTGTCGTCCTAATGCCGATATTCTCAGTGAACGCGGTATCCATACGTTAGAGCATTTATACGCGGGATTTATGCGCCAGCATTTAAACTCGACCACTGTTGAAATTATTGATATTTCACCAATGGGGTGCCGTACAGGTTTTTATATGAGTTTGATCGGCACGCCGACAGAGCAACAGGTTGCTACTGCGTGGTTAGCGGCAATGGCCGATGTGTTGGCAGTAGAAACTCAAGATCAGATACCTGAGCTTAATGAATATCAATGTGGTACTTATAATATGCATTCGTTAATAGAAGCCAAAGCAATTGCAACGGCGATCATTAATGCCGGTATCGAGGTTAATAAAAACGATACGCTGGCGTTACCTGAAGCGATGTTACAGCAGTTACAGGTAAAATAACGGCTGATATTGAATGCTAAAAAAGCCGCATTGTGAATTAAATCACACTGCGGCTATTTTATTTTAAGTGTCTATTTATGTAAGACTAGAGCATTTAAAGGCTATTTAGCTCTTGTTCTGAATCTGTTTCAGGATTTTTTTCTGGGTTACTGTTCATCGGTAACACCTTGACTAACTTAATCATATTGCCTGAAACTTCAATTATTTCCATTTTGTGGCCGCTAATATTCACCTTGAACTGTTCTTCAGGAATATATTCCAAATGTTCGAGAATAAAACCGTTTAACGTGCGAGGGCCATCAGTCGGCAGCTTCCAATTTAAACTTTTATTAAGATCTCGAATATTTGCACTGCCTTCAATTAACAAGCTACCATCTTTTTGCTGGGTTATTTCTTCAGCGAGTGTTGGTGCAATTGAGGTGGTAAATTCCCCGACAATCTCTTCTAGAATATCTTCAACGGTGATCAGACCTTGAATGTCACCATATTCATCAACAATTAAGCCAATACGCTCTTTGTTGCGCTGAAATTTCAGTAATTGAATGTTTAACGGTGTGCCTTCTGGAATGAAATACACTTCATCGGCGGCACGGAGTAAGTTTTCTTTACTAAAATCATTCTTATCCATCATTAAGCGATAAGCCTCACGCACCCGTAGCATGCCAACCACTTCATCAATACTATCGCGGTACAAGACAATGCGCCCATGTGCTGAATGGCTTAACTGACGCACAATCGATTTCCAATCATCATTGACATTGATTGCTGCAATTTCGCTGCGTGGCACCATTAAATCTTCAACGGTGACATTTTCTAAATCAAGAATCGAGATCAACATATCTTGATGACGGCGAGGGATCAGTGAACCCGCTTCGTTAACAATGGTACGTAATTCTTCAGAGTTAATGTTTGAACTGGTGTTGTCATCTTTTTTGACGCGTAAGATAAACAGAAAACCATTTGTAATACCGTTTACAAACCACACTAATGGATAAAGTAATTTCATTAAAATGTTAAGTAAGATACTGCTAGTGTAAGAGACTTTTTCTGGATATAGCGCTGCCACTGTTTTGGGTGTTACTTCAGCAAAAACGAGGATCACAATCGTTAATATCGCCGTTGCAATAGCCACACCAGCATCACCGTAAAGGCGCATACCAATGATAGTAGCAATGGCTGATGCAATAATATTGACGAGGTTATTACCAATCAATATTAAGCCCAGTAAACGGTCGGTACGTGAAAGAAGTTTCTCTACCCGCTGGGCCCCTTTATGTCCTTGGCTGGCAAGGTGGCGTAACTTATAACGGTTGAGGGTCATCATTCCGGTTTCAGAACTTGAAAAGTAAGCTGAAATGACGATCATAAGAGCAAGTAAAGCAAATAATAAGCTTGTGGAAATTTGGTCCAAAAGGGGCAGTCCTTAACAGATTAAGCAAGTATTGTTAGTTATTGAATAAACAAACAATAATATATAAAACAGTCGCTATTATAAAAATAAGTGTAGCAATAAAATAGGCAGGAGTAGGTTAACTAGCTACCGATGATAATTTCTTTGACAAATCGGCTACCGAAATAGGCTAATGTCAGTAAAAAAGCACCGGCTAAACTAAACCAAACCACTTTACGTCCTCGCCAACCTTGGCGGTAATGACCCCATAGTAATACGCTGTAAATTATCCAAGCAAGTAAGGATAGTATGGCTTTATGGGTTTTGCCTTGAGCAATAATATCACCAATAAAGAAGTAGCCGCTGATCAGGGTGACGGTTAATAAGCTATAACCGACGATAATGATCTTGAAAAGTTGGCGTTCTACCATCATTAATGGTGGAATGTTAGGATTAATCTGTAAGCTTTTTTTATGCTTTAATTTATGATCAAGCCAAGCCAGTTGCAGGGCATACAACGTGGCAATCATTAAGGTTGAATATGAGAACAGTGCCAGAGAAATATGGACTAAAGTTTGCGGTTGGGCCTCTAAATGGGTAATAAAAGCACCCGGTAACATGGTTGCAGCAAACAAGTTTATGGCTGCGAAACTATAAACAATCGGTAATAAGAACCAGATCCGCATTTTTAACATTGCAAGCGTGGTTAAACTGGCAACAATAACGCTAATTAGTGATGCAACGTTAAGGATGCTGAGGTTTTGGCCTGTCGCACCAAGGATAAGATCCTTAAGCAATAGTAAGTGCAAGGCAATGGCAATAACGGCAGTAATAAAAACTGGCTGGGTTTTAATACCATTATTGTTAGCAAGCCCTGGGACAACAAGCAGTAATGCGATGATATAAAAGCCTACTGCAGGGATGGCAATTAACATGTCCATAGTCAACCAGATAGTTCCTTAGTAACGAATAGCTATTTTAATATTTAGAAGCAACAATTATACCCTGCTCAAACCTTAGTCGCCAATGTAATCCCAAAAAGAGCTGTGGGTTTACATGAAAGACCAAGCTTTTTTGCGGTATACTTGTAGCAATTTTGATAATTTTGCAATTTTTGATTGAGTTGCGTAACGAGCGAGTAGCACCACATGTTCGAAAATTTAACCGAGCGTTTATCGCGAACGCTTAAAAATGTCAGCGGCCGTGGTCGTCTTACGGATGACAATATTAAGGATACTTTGCGTGAAGTGCGGATGGCATTACTCGAAGCCGACGTTGCGCTACCTGTTGTTCGCGAATTTGTTAAGCGCGTAAAAGAGCGTGCTGTTGGTACTGAAGTATCAAAAAGCCTAACCCCAGGCCAAGAGTTCATTAAGATTGTTCAATCTGAGCTTGAAGCGGTAATGGGTGCAGGCAATGAAGCGCTGGATTTAAGCTGCCAACCACCGGCTGTTATTTTAATGGCGGGTCTACAAGGTGCGGGTAAAACCACCAGTGTAGGTAAATTAGGTAAGCTATTAAAAGAGCGTGATAAAAAGAAAGTATTGGTTGTTTCTGCCGACGTTTACCGTCCTGCGGCGATCAAGCAGCTTGAAACTCTTGCAACAGATGTTGGTGTTGATTTCTTCCCATCCAACGTTGAGCAAAAACCATTAGCGATTGTAAAAGCGGCATTAGAACACGGTAAAACCAAGTTCTATGATGTGGTGATTGTCGATACCGCCGGTCGTTTGCACGTTGATGAAGAAATGATGGGTGAGATCAAAGACATCCATCAGGCGCTAAACCCAGTTGAAACCTTGTTCGTGGTTGATGCCATGACAGGTCAAGATGCGGCGAATACAGCGAAAGCCTTTAATGATGCATTGCCACTGACCGGTGTTATTTTAACCAAGGTTGATGGTGATGCACGTGGTGGTGCAGCGTTATCTGTTCGTCACATTACGGGTAAACCAATTAAATTCTTAGGTGTTGGCGAAAAAACCGATGCCCTAGAACCATTCCACCCTGATCGTGTTGCTTCCCGTATTTTAGGTATGGGTGACGTTTTATCGTTGATCGAAGATCTAGAACGTAACGTTGATAAAAAAGAAGCAGAAAAATTAGCTAAGAAATTTAAAGATAAAAAAGGTTTTGATCTTGAAGATTTCCGTAGCCAGCTTCAGCAAATGAAAAACATGGGCGGCATGATGGGCATGCTCGATAAACTGCCGGGTATGTCGCAGTTGCCTGGCGATATGAAAGATAAAGTTGATGATAAAATTTTCATGCAAATGGAAGCAATCATCAATTCAATGACCAAGGGTGAACGCGCTCGACCTGAGCTAATTAAAGGCTCTCGAAAGAAACGTATTGCCGCAGGTTCTGGTACTCAGGTACAAGATGTAAACCGTCTATTGAAGCAATTTACCCAGATGCAAAAGATGATGAAAAAGATGCAAAAGGGTGGAATGAAGAATATGATGCGTCAAATGAAAGGCATGATGCCCGGCGGTGGAATGTTCCCTGGTCGCTAATAGTCTGATTTTTAATGGTTTTAAAGCTTTTATTCTACTTAAGCGGTGAAAAAGTAACTAAAGCAGTTGCATTCGCCGTCCCAAAGGGTAAAATTCCGAGGCTTTATTTTGGCACGGACCTCGTTATTATAGCGGGGTCATTTATTTTACAGTAATGCAAAGAGGACGATATGGTAACTATTCGTTTGGCACGTCACGGCGCTAAGAAGCGTCCATTCTATCAAATCGTTGTTGCTGACGCACGTGCTCCACGTGACGGCGCAAACATCGAGCAGATCGGTTTCTTCAACCCACTAGCTAAGGGTCAAGAAGAGCGTTTACGTTTAGATCTTGATCGCGTAAACCACTGGTTAGGTCAAGGCGCTTGCGCGACTGATCGTGTTGCTAAACTAATCAAAGATGCAGCTAAAGCTGTAGCTTAATTAGTACTTAGGTACAGAGAAAAACGATGAGTATTAAAAACCAAGACCACATTATTGTCGGTAAACTGGGTGCCACCTACGGTATCAAGGGTTGGCTCAAAGTTTTTTCCTACACCGAACAATCTGAAAGTATTTTTTCCTACACCCCTTGGATGATTAAAATCAAAGGTGAGTGGACGGAGATCCATGTTGAATCATGGAAACGCCACGGCCAAGGTCTTGTTGCTAAGCTAGAAGGCATGGATATCCGCGAGGATGCTCAAGTTTTCACTAATGCAGAAGTAGCAGTTTTGGCTGATCAACTACCCGCACTGTCAGATGAAGAATTCTACTGGCGTGAATTGTTTGGCATGTCAGTAGTGACTACCGAAGGTTACGACCTAGGTAAAGTTACTGATATCCTGGAAACAGGTTCCAACGATGTGTTAGTTGTTAAGGCGAATCTCAAAGATGCTTTTGGACAGAAGGAACGTTTAATCCCGTTCCTCGATGAGCAGGTCATCAAGTTGATTGATCGCACTGCTCAGCGGATCGAAGTTGACTGGGATCCTGAGTTTTAACCTCTAGTAAAATAAGTGAGTGGGCATATGTGGGTTGGAGTCATCAGTCTTTTTCCTGAAATGTTCTCTACCATTACTAACTATGGGGTAACAGGCCAGGCGGTAAAAAAAGGCCTTTTGAGTGTTGATACGTGGAATCCTCGTGATTTTACGCACGACAAACATCGTACGGTGGATGATCGACCGTATGGTGGCGGACCGGGTATGTTAATGATGGTGCAGCCTTTGCGCGATGCCATTCACACTGCCAAAAAGTCTGCAAAAGGTCAGGCTAAAGTAATCTACCTTTCCCCTCAAGGCCGTAAGCTGGATCAAGCTGGTGTTGAGGAGTTAGCACAGAGTAAGAATCTAATTCTTATTTGTGGTCGCTACGAAGGGGTTGATGAGCGCATTATCCAGCAAGAGGTAGACGAAGAATGGTCTATCGGTGATTTTGTGTTAACGGGTGGCGAGTTACCTGCCATGACACTGATTGATGCAGTGGTTCGGTTTGTTCCGGGTGTACTGGGTGATTTTGCGTCAGCAGAAGAAGATTCTTTTGCAAATGGTTGGTTAGATTGTCCTCATTACACACGACCTGAATTGTTGGACGGGCATGAAGTACCCTCGGTATTAATGTCTGGCAATCATAAAGAGATTAGTCGCTGGCGATTAAAACAATCGCTAGGCCGTACATGGTTGAGAAGACCTGAGATCTTGGAAAACCTAGCTCTGACTGACGATCAGGAATTCTTGCTCGCGGAATTTATCCGTGAAAATAAAGCAAGTATTTAATTAAATTAGTATCAGTTTATTCTAGGGTATACATCAAATGAGTAACATCATTAACGCTCTTGAGCAAGAGCAACTAAAAACAGACCTACCAACTTTCGCACCAGGTGACACTGTTGTTGTACAAGTTAAAGTTAAAGAAGGTGATCGTGAGCGTCTACAGGCTTTTGAAGGCGTTGTAATCGCAATCCGTAACCGTGGTCTACATTCAGCATTTACTGTTCGTAAAATTTCGAACGGTGAAGGCGTTGAGCGTGCGTTCCAAACTCACTCTCCAGTAGTTGATAGCATTACTGTTAAACGTCGTGGTGCAGTACGTCGTGCCAAGTTGTACTACCTACGTGAGCGTTCTGGTAAATCAGCACGTATCCGCGAGAAGCTTACTAAGAAATCATAAGCGTCTGACGTTTATCGAAAAGCCCACCCTCATGGTGGGCTTTTTTTTGGCTGTAAATCAGGGTTTGGCTATAAATTAAGGTAATACCAATCACAATAAGTTTCTGAACTAAATTAATGATCTCTTTCGTCATTCCCTACAGTGAGTACCCGCGAGGGCGAGAGGGAATCTAATGCTTTGGAAAGATGACCACTTAATTAATGGAATTGGTATAATGAAAAAACCAGTGACGAGCACTGGTTTTTTAATGTTGTTATTATTTTTGTATTGATAGCTTTATATTGATAGCTTCGTATTGGGATTAGCTTTTTGATGATACCGGTGTATTGGTTGGCTCAATGTCATCAGCATCAATATCTATCACGCCTTTTCCTTGTGATTTTTTAATGATCATAACCGTGATAAACCCTGTCGCAATCATTGCTACAACCGTTGAGACTGTCATCGGTAAGCCAAAGCCAAGTTGATCGTTATTAAGAATAAAACTGATACAAACTGTGGTCATGAACATCGCTGGAATTGTTGCGACCCAGTGCAGCTTATCAAGCCGTAATAGGTAAGCCGATGCCGTCCATAACATCATTACTGCCGTAGTTTGGTTAGCAAAGCCAAAATAACGCCAAATAATCGCGAAGTCGACTTGAGTCAGAATAGCGCCTAAAATAAACAGTGGCATTGCCATTAATAAGCGATTACGTAATGGCTTTTGATCCATATTAAAATATTCAGCTAAAATTAAACGACTTGAACGGAACGCAGTATCACCAGAGGTAATCGGTAGAATAACCACCCCAAGGAAGGCAATGATGCCACCGAAGACACCTAATAAGCCAAATGATGAGCTATAAACCACATTACCAGGACCACCATTGGCAATGGCTTCAGATAACGCTTCAATCGAGCCAAAGAATGATAACGCCAACGCACACCAGATTAAGGCGATAATACCTTCTCCAATCATCGCACCATAAAAGATAAACCGTCCATTTTGTTCGTTTTCAATACAACGAGCCATTAATGGTGATTGAGTCGCATGGAATCCTGAAATAGCGCCACATGCAATGGTAATAAACAGTGCTGGCCATAATGGTAAGTCATTAGGGTTCATGTTGGTGAACATATGGCTAATTTCAAAACCCCCTAATAATTCGTGTTCATCTGAAATACCAATGGCAGTGATTAAACCGACCGACATAAAAATCAGTAATGCGCCAAAGAAAGGATAAAAACGGCCAATAATTTTATCAACGGGTACAATGGTCGCAAGAATATAGTAAGCAAAAATAATCACTACCATGGTGGTCATCGAGACAGTGAAATTAGTTTGATCGTTGATTAGGTTTGTGATCATTCCGGCGGGTGCAGAGACAAAGACAACCCCAACAAGCAGTAACAGTACGATAGCAAAAATGTTCATAAAATGTTTTGCACCGTTACCTAAGTAGCGTCCTGTCAATGTAGGTACTGATGCCCCACCGTTACGGACAGAAAGCATACCTGAGAAATAATCATGAACAGCGCCAGCAAAAATACAGCCAAGTACAATCCATAACATTGCCGCAGGGCCGTAGAGTGCGCCCATGATCGGACCAAAGATTGGTCCGACACCAGCAATATTTAATAGCTGCACTAAATAGACTTTGCTGTTAGACATCGGAACATAATCAACCCCATCTTGTTTGGTATAAGCAGGGGTTTGACGATTAGCGTTCACACCAAAAACTTTCTCAATAAAGCTGCCATAAATGAAATAACCACCAATTAAGGCTGCTACGCAAAGTAAAAACCACGCCATATATATTCTCGCTACGTTATGTGACGATTCGAAAAGAATCCTATTTTCCAGATGACGGCTAGTGTAATAGTTTCAATTTTTTGCTTCTTAAGATAATGTTATGAATGTGATATGGATTAGTGTTCAATAATCACTTTTATCGATATTTGTTAATATAAGCACATTTTTCATGTGGTATAGGTGTTGTGACTTTTTCTTTAACGAATTGCTAATGATAAATAAGCGATTATTGGCCATCAGAATGACCTAATAACACTATTTGTAAATAAATATTTACGATTGGAACTTTATGTTTACAAGTTGTTGCAATAGTGGCGGTGTAATTGTTATGTTGGTGACAGAATATCTATTACTTGCAGGGATGACTCATGGAAAAAGATGGCTTAAACAATATTCATATTGCAGACGAATCTGTATTAATCACGCCAGCTCAACTAAAACAAAAAATGGCAGTATCAAAAACGGCATTGGCATTTATTGAACAGTCACGTCAAACGATTGCTGACATTATTCATCATCGCGATCACCGTTTATTAGTTGTGTGCGGGCCGTGTTCAATCCATGACGTTGAGCAAGCAAAAGTGTATGCCGAAAAATTAAAACAACTTGCCGCTGAACTTGATGATCAACTTTATATTGTGATGCGGGTTTATTTTGAAAAACCGCGTACAACCGTAGGCTGGAAAGGATTAATCAATGACCCTTACCTGGACGGTTCATTTGAAGTCGAAGAAGGGCTACACATTGGACGCCAATTATTAATTGATTTGGTTGAAGCTGGGATTCCTGTTGCTACCGAAGCGCTTGATCCGATCAGTCCTCAATATTTGGGGGATTTATTCAGTTGGGCAGCTATTGGTGCAAGGACAACTGAATCACAAACCCACCGTGAAATGGCGAGCGGTTTATCAGTCCCCGTTGGTTTTAAAAATGGTACCGATGGTAATTTAGCGACTGCAATTAATGCTATGCAAGCGGCGGCTTCAGGGCATAAGTTTATGGGAATTAACCCAGATGGTCAGGTTGCTCTACTTTCGACACAAGGGAATCCTGACGGTCATGTTATTTTACGTGGTGGCAAACAAACTAATTATGATTCAGTCTCTGTTACTGAGTGCGAAACAGAAATGGCTACATCAGGGCTTACGCCTTCGCTAATGATTGATTGTAGCCATGCTAACTCCCTGAAAGACTATCGTCGCCAGCCATTAGTCGCAACTGATGCTATTCATCAAATTCGTGAAGGTAATCGTTCAATTATTGGGTTGATGATTGAAAGTCATCTTAATGAAGGTAATCAAAGTGCAGATTTACCTCTCCAAGAGATGGCTTATGGCGTATCAATTACCGATGCGTGTATTAGCTGGGAAACTACTGAGCAATTATTACGTAAGGCACATCAAGAACTGGTGCCATTTTTACAAAATAGAATTAACTAACCCTTTGCATTATAGTTGCAGCTGGATAAATACGGGTGTCAAAAGTCATGGTTGCTGAGTTAAGCATATTAAGAGATCAAATAGACGATGTTGATCGTCAAATGGTGGAGTTATTAGCACGCCGTTTAGCGTTAGTTGAACAAGTTGGAGTGGTTAAAAGCCAGCATGGATTACCTATTTATGCCCCTGATCGTGAAGCAGCAATGTTGGCATCTCGTCGCCAAGAAGCTGAATCCAAAGGCGTGCCTGCAGATCTGATTGAGGATGTGTTACGACGCACCATGCGAGAATCGTATTCAAGTGAAAATGATTCTGGTTTTAAGTGTTTAAATCCACAATTACGGCCGATTGTTATTGTGGGCGGTTATGGTCAATTAGGGCAATTATTTCAACGAATGTTTGAGCTATCTGGCTATCAGGTACGTATTTTAGGCAGTGATGATTGGCATCGAGCGGATGAAATATTACATGATGCAGGGATGGTGGTTGTTTCTGTTCCTATTCATATGACAGAAGCGATTATTGCCAAGTTAGGTCAGTTACCACCAGATTGTATTCTCACCGATCTTACATCAGTTAAAAGTGGTCCACTGCAAGCAATGTTAGAAGTGCATCAAGGTCCTGTTGTTGGTTTACATCCGATGTTTGGTCCTGATATTCCAAGTTTGGCTAAACAAGTGGTGGTTTACTGTGATGGCCGTCAGCCTGAAAGTTACCAATGGCTGTTAGAACAATTTCAAATTTGGGGCGCATCATTAAATCGTATTAGTGCGATTGAGCATGATCAAGGCATGACTCTGATTCAGGCGTTACGCCACTTTACGTCATTTGTTTATGGGGTTCATTTAGCCGAAGAAGATCCTAAAATAGAACAACTGATGTCGCTAAGCTCGCCGATTTATCGCTTGGAATTAGCCATGGTTGGACGATTGTTTGCTCAAGACGCGCAATTGTACGCAGATATTATTATGTCAGCGCCTCAGAACTTAGCGATGATCAAACGTTTTCATCAACGTTTTGGTGATGCGATTGAAATGCTAGAGCGCCAAGATAAAGCGGCGTTTAAACAAGCATTTGATCAGGTAGAACATTGGTTTGGTGATTATGCGCAACATTTTTTAGTCGAGAGCCAAGGACTACTTAGACAGGCGAATGATTCAACTCGACGTAAATAGAGGGCTTGAAGCCCGATAAGCTGTAACCAAAACTAAAAAGCCCGCTATCGGCATGATGCGGGCTTTTTTAATCAGGCTAATTAATGCAATACATATTACTCGACGAACTCAACTTCAGTTGGCGTCACATTTTCACTTGGGTAACACCCTAAGACTTTAATAAAGCGGGTTAAGCGAGTGAGATCGTCTAATACTTGCTGCATTAATGGATCTTTTAAATTAATTTCAACATCAACATAAAACATTTCTTCCCATGGATTACCGATCACTGGGCGAGATTCAAGTTTTGTCATGTTAATTTTAGCGTTACGTAGCACCAATAAACATTCAACAAGAGAGCCTGCAGCTTGCGCCGTTGACATAATGAGTGTTGTTTTAGCTGGAATCAGAGAGGTGACGCTGACGGGCTTACGGGCAACGACAATAAAGCGAGTAAAGTTTTCTTGTTGGTTGGCAATATTGGTTTTTATTGGCGTTAAACCATAGATCTCACCACTTGATGCATTACCAATAGCAGCAATGTTCGGTTGTTTAAGTTCTGCGACAGTTAACATGGCATCGGCAGTACTTGAGCAATATTGCTGACTGATTTTTCCCATACTATGTAAGAATTCACTACATTGTTGGTGGGGTTGTGGATGCGAGTAAAGGGTATCAATGCGTTCAAGCTGAGTATCAACTGCGGTTAATAAGCAATGTTCTATCGGTTGGGTAATTTCCCCGACAATCGATAAACTGGTGTGTTGTAATAGGTCGTAAACTTCATTGATTGAGCCTGAGCTAGTATTTTCTATGGGTAAAACACCATAATCAGCATGACCCGTTTCTACTTCATTCACAATATCTCGAAATGATGAGCAGCTTATTTCTACTAGCTGGGTTTGCTTGCGACTAAAATAATTACGGCTTGCAAGATGTGAATAAGATCCCTTTGCCCCTAGAAATGACACTCGTGCTGTCGGCAAAGCATTTTCTGGATTTACTAAGCGTTGTAAATAAGCTTGTTGGTATAGGACAGAATCTTCAATAATGGTGTGAAAAAGTTGGGTAACGTATAACGGATCAAGTTGGTGTTCTTTACCTGTTTCGATAAGGCGTAATAATAATGCTTGTTCTCGAGCTTGATCGCGTACAGGTTTAGCGGTACTAATTTTACTTTTAGCGACTTCAAGGCTTAATGTGCGACGCTCGGCCAAAAGTGCCAATAATGTATTGTCGATACGAGTGACATTGCGGCGAATATCATCCAATGAGTAATGAGTGTTATCGGTCATAGCGATCCCTATTATGATCGGCCCTCTTGAATATGAAAGCGGCAGATTATCGTATTAGCATTGTAATCCACATTAGGCAGGGTGTGTTTTTTTGTCAAGCACAAAGCAAACAGCCCTGCATCGGCAGGGCTGTTTTAAATCCTCTTAATCGTTAACGATTATGCTTCATCAAATTCTACTTCGTCATCATATTCAGTGGCATCTTCAGCTTCAGCTTGTGCCGGTTTTTCACTATGACTAGCGCGACGTGAATTAGGTTTGTGAGCTTGCTTCTTCAGTTGGCGATCAAGTTTTTGATAAAGGTCAGTGATCGCACCAAACAAGTCTTCATGTTCTGCAGAAGCAACGAGTTGTCCTCCCGCAATACCAATAGAAGCTTCAATTTTAAATAGCTTGTTTGGTTCTTTACTAATCATAATATGTTTTTTGATTAGTGGTACCTGAAGCTTTTCTAATTTATTGAATTTAAATTCAAAACGCTCACGGATAGCCGGGGTGATATCGATGTTCTTGCCAGTGATTTCTAATGTCATATTTATCTTCCTCGTTTGCTACCCTTTGTTGGGTTAAGTTCAGATTACTAAAAATACCAACTTATAACGTGATCTGTATCACACTATTGTCGTTAGTCATTTTTGAGCAAAAAAAATGTGATCAAAGTGGGTTTGTTGCGAAAAAGTGACTAAAAAATGCTTGAGATTTAGTATTGAATTAAGGCAGTATGGATAATATTGATTGCTGGTGGCTAGTGCTGACTAGGGAATAAATACATTTTATTTCAATCTATTGAGCATTTTTTGTTCGGTAGGGGTTTGGTTGTTGTTAGCCTTGTTGATTGATGTTAAAAAGGGTTATTAACATAATTTATAAAAATGGCAGCTCATTGAGCTGCCATTTTTTTCGCTGTATTTTTACGGTGCTATTTTACTGGGTTAAGTTTAATCACAGCTTCAGTGCGTGCAACTTCTTTATCCAGTTTTAACTTAGCATAAGCTGTTTTTTCAAGTAGTAATGACTTACGCGCAGCACTGGTGTCTGGGTATAAGCGTTGTACTTGTTGGCAACGATTAATTGCTGCAATCCATGCTTCGCGACGAACATAGAAATCGGCAACAGCGAGATCATACTCAGCAAGTTGGTTTTTTAAAAAAACCATACGCGCTTTCGCATCTGCGTCATACTGACTATCAGGGAAACGCTCAAGTAAGTATTTAAAATCGCGAAATGCTTGGCGTGAAGGGGTTGGATCACGATCAAAACGATCAACATTGAACATGTCATGCATAAAGCTACGATCTTGTGCCATATGCGTTAAACCACGCATATAATAAACCCAATCCGCTTGTGGATGGGTTGGATTTAAGCGTAAAAAACGTGCAATTGTTGCTTGTGATAACGCTAAGTCATCATTTTTATAGTAGGCATAGATCAAATCTAACTGGACTTGATCAGAGTAAGCGCCAAATGGATAACGAGAGTCCATTGCTTCTAAGCGCTCGATAGCATTGTTCCAATTACCGCTCTGCAATGCTTGCTGTGCGGTAGAATATAGGTCTGATGGCGGAACATCAGGAATGACTTTTTCAGTACTGGAACAGCCTGAAAGCAAGGCTACAGCAAGAAAAGTCGATATTGTCAGGCGTTTCATTACGGCGTCAGTTTCCTTGATAAAAATTTTATTTTGCTCGATCCATTACGGACTGAGCCGTTAACAGATACAATGACATTATATTAGTTTACATCAAGCATCGTTTTATTAAGCTTGGTACATTTTACGCAGCGTATGGCAATTAGTCTCACGCTTTTTAAAAAAGTTCGTTATGGCACAGCAAATAGAATTAACAAATACAGTTCGCGAAAGCCAACTAGGTAAGCGCCTTGATCAGGTAATTGCTGAATTATATCCCGATTACTCCCGCTCTCGTATCAAAGAGTGGATCCTTAAAGACATGGTTTCAGTAAACGGCAAAATTGACAATAAACCCCGTTCAAAAATGATGGGTGGCGAAGAAATTTTCATTCAAGCTGAAATTGAAGATGAAGTTCGTTGGATAGCGCAAGATATCCCGCTAGATATTGTTTATGAAGATAATGATATTTTAGTTATCAATAAACCACGTGACTTTGTTGTTCACCCTGGTGCGGGTACTCCAGATGGTACAGTGCTAAATGCACTATTGCACCACTACCCAGCATTGGCAGAAGTGCCACGTGCAGGTATTGTGCACCGTTTAGATAAAGACACTACCGGTCTAATGGTAGTTGCTAAAACTATTCAGGCACAAACGCGCTTAGTGCGTGCGCTACAGAAGCGTAAAATCACGCGTGAATATGAAGCGATTGCCATTGGTCAAATGACCGGTGGTGGTACGATTGAGAAGCCGATTGGCCGTCACTCAACCAAACGTATTTGTATGGCTGTTCATGAATTAGGTAAAGATGCAATTACGCATTATCGTGTCGCGGAACGTTTCCGTGAACATACACGTATTGTGTTACGTCTAGAAACCGGTCGTACTCACCAAATTCGTGTGCACATGTCTTACATGAGCCATCCGTTGATTGGTGATGTGATCTATGGTGGTCGTCCTCGCCCACCACGTCATGCATCGGATCAATTTATTCATGCATTACGTTCATTTGATCGTCAAGCATTGCACGCCCGTATGTTACGTTTATCACATCCGATTACGGGTGAGTTAATGGAATGGCATGCACCATTACCAAACGACATGGTCGCAATGATTGATATTCTACGTAAAGATAACGTTGAAAATAACGAAGATATTTATTAATGCAAACCATCATTCCTAACTGGCCAGCTCCAGAGAATGTGTTAACGGTCAGTACTACCCGCTTCGGTGGTGTCAGTTCTGCGCCTTACGATGCGCTCAATTTGGGATTGCACGTTGGGGATGATGTAAGCTCAGTGCTGACTAATCGTCAATTGCTGAAACAGCATTGTTGGCTAACGGCAGAGCCTGCATGGTTGAATCAGATTCACAGTCCGATTGTGATTGATTTAACCACGCCGTTAACTGAGGTTATTGATGCTGATGGTAGCTTTACCCGTGTGCCTGGCTTAGCCTGTGCCATCATGACGGCTGACTGTTTGCCTGTTCTCTTGTGTAATAAGCAAGGTACTGAAGTGGCAGCTGTTCATGCTGGGTGGCGGGGACTTGCTGCTGGAGTGATTGATAACGCCATTGCTAAGTTTACCTGTCCTGCGGCTGATATTATGGCATGGATGGGGCCGGCAATTGGTCCAACGGCATTTGAAGTTGGCAGTGAAGTGCGACAGCAGTTTATTGATGTTAACGCCAATGCCGCTGATGCATTTGTCGCTCATGGTGACAAGTGGTTAGCTAATTTATATTTATTGGCACGACAACGATTACAACAGCACGGTATCAACGCTATTTATGGTGGTGAACATTGCACGTTTAATGACGATGAGTTGTTTTATTCTTATCGTCGTCAAGCGGTTACTGGACGCCAAGCTTCATTGATTTGGCTGCGTTAATCTTACAGTGATCACCACAAATAATAAGCGGGTATATTGGCTAACAATATACCCGCTTTTTTTGCAGCATTATTTTGCGCTTTCATAGCCTTGAAAAACGCCCACTAACTACCATATAACTAGTAACAGGTTATTAAATTTATTATTGGGGGACCTATGCGTCTTGACCGATTTACCAGTAAATTCCAAGCAGCAATTTCTGATGCACAGTCATTAGCATTAGGACGTGATCATCAATATATTGAACCTGCTCATCTTATGGTGGCGTTATTAAACCAAGAAGGCAGCACCGTTCGTCCTTTACTTACCCTTTTGAATGTAGATTCTACTCAGTTGCGTTCACGCTTGAGTGAGATATTAGAGCGTATTCCAAAAGTGACCGGTATCGGTGGTGAAGTTCAGCTATCTAATAGCATGGGCACATTACTTAATATGTGTGACAAGCTGGCCCAAAAACGTAGCGACAAGTTTATTTCATCTGAATTATTTATTCTTGCCGCCGTTGATAACGATAAAGGTCCATTAGGGGATTTATTACGCGAGCTTGGTTTAAAAGCGGATCAGATTGGTAAAGCTATCGATCAGATTCGTGGTGGTCAGAAAGTTGATGATCAAAATGCAGAAGAAAATCGCCAAGCATTAAGTAAATATACTATCGATTTAACCGAGCGTGCAGAACAAGGCCGGTTAGATCCTGTGATCGGTCGTGATGATGAAATTCGTCGTACTATTCAAGTATTGCAGCGTCGTACTAAAAACAACCCCGTTATCATTGGTGAGCCGGGTGTGGGTAAAACGGCGATTGTTGAAGGGTTAGCACAACGTATCGTTAATGGTGAAGTGCCTGAAGGTCTACGTGATAAGCGCGTATTATCATTAGATATGGGCTCATTGATTGCAGGTGCTAAATTCCGTGGTGAATTTGAAGAGCGTTTAAAAGCTGTATTGAATGAACTGTCTCAAGAAGATGGTCGTATTATTTTATTTATCGATGAAATCCATACTATGGTCGGCGCTGGTAAAGGCGAAGGCTCAATGGATGCAGGTAACATGCTTAAACCTGCTTTAGCGCGTGGTGAACTGCATTGTGTGGGTGCGACAACCTTAAATGAATACCGTCAGTACTTAGAAAAAGATGCAGCGTTAGAGCGTCGTTTCCAAAAAGTGCTGGTGGATGAGCCTAGCGTTGAAGATACCATTGCTATCTTGCGTGGTTTAAAAGAACGTTATGAGCTTCACCATCATGTTGAAATTACCGATCCTGCGATTGTAGCGGCAGCAACGCTATCACATCGTTATATTTCAGATCGTCAATTACCCGATAAAGCGATTGATCTGATTGATGAAGCTGCTTCAAGTATTCGAATGCAAATCGACTCTAAACCAGAATCAATGGATCGATTAGAGCGTCGTATTATTCAATTAAAGATTGAACAGCAAGCACTAGAAAAAGAAAGTGATGATGCCAGCCATAAGCGCTTGAGTAACTTGCTTGAAGAATTAGACATTAAAGAACGTGAATATTCTGAACTTGAAGAAGTGTGGAATGCAGAAAAAGCGTCGCTATCTGGTACTCAGCATATTAAAACAGAGCTTGAGCAAGCACGTACTGATGTTGAAATAGCCCGTCGTGCGGGTGATCTAAATCGCATGTCAGAATTACAGTACGGACGTATCCCTGAACTTGAAAAGCAACTTGATCTAGCGGCTCAAGCTGAGATGCAAGATATGACGTTACTTAAAAACAAAGTAACCGATGTTGAAATTGCGGATGTGCTTTCTAAAGCAACCGGTATTCCAGTTGCGAAGATGCTAGAAGGTGAGCGTGATAAATTATTGCGCATGGAAGATGAATTACATAACCGTGTTATTGGTCAAGAAGAAGCGGTTGAGGCTGTAGCGAATGCGATTCGCCGTAGTCGTGCGGGTTTATCTGATCCACAGCGTCCAATTGGTTCATTCTTATTCTTAGGCCCAACGGGCGTTGGTAAAACGGAGCTCTGTAAGTCACTAGCGAACTTTATGTTTGATAGTGAAGATGCGATGGTACGTATCGACATGTCTGAGTTTATGGAAAAACACTCAGTGGCACGTTTAGTTGGTGCGCCTCCAGGTTATGTTGGTTATGAAGAAGGCGGTTATTTAACTGAAGCCGTTCGTCGTCGCCCATATTCTGTTATTTTGCTAGATGAAGTCGAAAAAGCTCATCCTGATGTATTTAATATTCTATTACAGGTATTAGATGATGGACGTCTAACTGATGGTCAAGGTCGTACGGTTGATTTCCGTAATACAGTGATCATTATGACGTCGAACTTAGGTTCTGCTCGAATTCAAGAACACTTCGGTAGCTTGGATTACGAAGGTATTAAAGTATTAGTGATGGAAGAGGTTGGACAACATTTCCGTCCTGAGTTTATTAACCGTGTTGATGAAACGGTAGTATTCCACCCACTGGGCAAAGAGAACATTAAACATATTGCTTCTATTCAGATTGCGCGCTTGGAAAAACGTTTAGCAGAAAAAGATTTTGAGTTAGATGTTGAAGAGAGTGCTTTAGAATTGATTTCAGATGCGGGCTTTGATCCTGTATTTGGTGCACGTCCATTAAAACGAGCTATACAGCAATATATTGAGAATCCATTAGCACAAGATTTGTTATCAGGTAAATTTATGCCAGGTAAACCAATCATACTGTCAGTTATCGACGATAAGATTGTCGCTAAACAGTAATTACATCGTAAGCGTGATTGGAAAAGTGTTATTTAGATCTTAATGGCGACAAAAATAGCAACGCCTTACTCTTTGAGTAAGGCGTTTTTGTGTTTAAAGGGATCTAATAATGACGGCTCAATATACTGGACGGTGTTTTATTTTACGCCTTACGGTGCTTTAGTTTAATCATTGAGCAAACGGTGAGAAATGTTGAAAATAAGGTTGTCAGCAGCGAATATCTCCCTATAATGCGACCTCACTGACACGGACAACGGCGCAAGCGGTTACCGATAGTCAGTATGTTCTTTAACAATTTGACCATGCAATTTGTGTGGGCACTCACTGAATAGTTAAGTCGAAAGATTTATCAATAAACTGAGTGACCTAGAACTAGCAATAGTTCGATTGCTTTTTTAGTTTACTTTTTTAAAAGTAAAACAAGAAAGTGA
>NZ_MSCQ01000001.1:2135823-2211716 GCF_002954725.1 Photobacterium phosphoreum | reverse complement strand
GAAGAAACCTGAATCTAACGATTCAGGTTTTTTTTCGTTTGTATAAAAGTAATATGATGCAGAATAGACACTGCGGAGTGGCAGTTCAGTTGGTTAGACTTTTTATTGGGAAGCTTAGCGGCCTGTCACGTCGGGGGACGCGCTGATATTCGGAATGGCAAGTCCCGTCTACTTCACATTATTAAAGAAACCTGAATCTAACGATTCAGGTTTTTTTTCGTTTGTATAAAAGTAATATGATGCAGAATAGACACTGCGGAGTGGCAGTTCAGTTGGTTAGACTTTTTATTGGGAAGCTTAGCGGCCTGTCACGACTATTATTTGATGGAAAATGGACGCGCAGATGCTCTGGTTGTAATGTTAGCTATGGCAAGTCCCGTCCACTTCACATTATTAAAGAAACCTGAATCGAAAGATTCAGGTTTTTTTTCGTCTGTAGAAAATGGTGATAATAGCGCGGGCTATTATCCGTCATCTCGGAAGGGATGCACGAGCTATCCGTGATCTACTCATCACGTGTTTGAGCATTAAAGATACCAATAAAAAATTGACTAAAACATCAGTAAAAACAATAACTCTACAACGTGCTGATAATAGATTCCCTATCTCGTTCGTAACCTCACTGTAGGGAATGACGGTAGTTATAAATAGGGAGCTTAGCGGCCTGTCACGACTATTATTTAATGGAAAATGGACACGCAGATGCTCTGGTTGTAATGTTAGCTATGGCAAGTCCCGTCCACTTCACATTATTAAAGAAACCTGAATCGAAAGATTCAGGTTTTTTTTCGTCTGTAGAAAATGATAACAATCGTGTAGGTTATTATCTGTCATCTCGGAAGGGAGGCACGAGCTATCCGTGATCTACTCATCACGTGTTTGAGCATTAAAGATACCAATAAAAAATTGACTAAAACAGCAGTAAAAACAATAACTCTACAACGTGCTGATAATAGATTCCCTATCTCGTTCGTAACCTCACTGTAGGGAATGACGGTAGTTATAAATAGGGAACTTAGCGGCCTGTCACGACTATTATTTGATGGAAAATGGACGCGCTGATGCTCTGGTTGTAATGTTAGCTATGGCAAGTCCCGCCCACTTCACATTATTTAAAGAAACCTGAATCGAAAGATTCAGGTTTTTTTCGTCTGTAGTAAATGGTAATGGTAACGCGGGCTATCATCGGTCATCTCGAAAGGGCGGTACGAGCTGTCCATCTATTATCAGTATGGTATAGAATCTTTATTTTAAGAGTAGCCATTTAGGGAAGGTGATTTTTTTGATCACAATGTACATTCTTAAAATAATAATAAAGCTGATACTGGTTAAGGTGGCAATATTGGGATTGATTGAAAATTTGGTTTGAAGAATATAAAGGTAGCAACCAATAATCACCGGACTGGCATAAAATTCAGTGTTATTGAACATCGTTGGCCGAGCTAGAATAACATCTCGTAATACACCACCAAAAATAGCAGTGATCATTCCCATAGTCACAGCAACATATCCCGCATAATGCTCGGCAACCATATTTTTAGTCACGAGAACGGAAAACATCGCAATACCGATAGCATCGAGCACAACAATTAAACGCTCAGCTTTTATTTGTCGTAGGTGAGGAGCGAGAAAAAAACCTACAAAAGAAGCAATCAGTGCGGTCCAGAAATAAGAAGGATCTCTGATCCAAAAGACTTGATCCGTTGACAGGATGATGTCTCGCACCGTCCCGCCACCTAATGCTGTTATCCAACCTAATACCATGACACTAACGATATCTTTGCCTATGTTCGCTTCACTGATTACGGCACTTAATGCGAAGGCAACAATACAGATAATTTCTATGGTGTGAATTAGCATAAATAAGCCTATAACATATTAATTTAATAGAAATAATTTTTAAATTTATATTAACATGTAGAGAAGTATAGATGAGAGGATAAAAATGGTCATAGTGTTTTCAAAAATAAAAAAAGGCCGGAAATCCGACCTTTTTTATGATGTTTATATGCGAGTATTAGAACAATTATCGACCACTATGATCAAATGTTTTTACATCTTCTGCAGTACATTGAGACGCTGCATGTGAAGTAAGAAAATCAATAGAACGTTTAAAATCGGCGATTAATAAATTAGCAAGGTCAATGGTAAGACCTTGTTTGGCTAAAATACGCTGTACAACAATTTGTTGAGCATTGGCAGGCAATGTATAGGCTGGTACTAACCATCCACGGGTACGTAAACGATCTGCAACGTCATAAAGAGTAAACGGTACATTTGCATCGTTTTTTAAACGCCATGAAATTGCAGGAATACCTTTCTCTCGGTTACCATCAAATAAGAACTCAAATAGATTAAACTTATTAAGCTCTTTAACTAAATATTCGCACACATCGTAACTTGCATTATGAATACGTTGGTAACCTTCAAAGCCTAGACGAAGGAAATTATAGTATTGAGATATAATTTGACCCGCAGGGCGAGAGAAGTTTAGAGCGAAGGTTGGCATATCGCCACCTAAGTAGTTGACGTGGAATACTAATCCTTCAGGTAAATCTTCTTTATTGCGCCATACAACCCAGCCCACACCTAATGGTGATAAACCAAATTTATGCCCAGAAGTACTGATTGACTTCACACGTTCTAGACGGAAGTCCCAAGGTTCAATATTGGGTGCACAGAAAGGTGCTAACATAGCGCCGCTTGCACCATCAACGTGAATATCAATAGAATTGCCAGTATCATGCTCATAAGTATCTAATGCATCTGATAATGGTTTTACTGTTTCATATAAACCGGTAAAGGTTTGACCAAATGTTGGAACTACCATAATAGTATTAGCATCAACTAATTCTAACATGTCTTCTGGGGTCATAAAGTAATGACCCTCGTCCATTTTGGTTTCACGCATTTCTACGTCCCAGTAGCGGGCAAATTTTTCCCAACATACTTGAACAGGACCACAAACCATGTTTGGTTTATCTGTAGGTTGACCAAGCGCACGACGCTTTTCACGCCAGCGCCAAAGTGCAGCCAACCCACCTAACATACAGGCTTCACTTGAACCTGTTGTTGAAGTACCAACAGTAGTGACTGATTCAGGTGAATTCCATAAATCCGCTAACATATGGACACAACGTCCTTCAATTTCAGCAGATTGAGGGTATTCATCTTTATCGATCATGTTCTTATCAATGGAAAGATCCATTAATTTATGCACTTCATCTTCTTCCCATGTTTGGCAAAAAGTGGCTAGGTTTTGACGAGAGTTACCATCAAGGTAAAGTTCGTCACGGATCATTTGATAGATCACGTTTGGTGCTTGTTCTTGCTGTGGTAGCTTGGTAGTTGCCGCAACGTTATTAATCGCTTCTGAACCAAAGATTGGATCATTACCTAATTGACGGTTTACTTCATGAAGAGCCATAATTTTCTTCCTACCTTTAATGTTGCTTACTGCTAAATAAGTTCCAAGCCATTGCTTGAGTAACATGTTTAATCATTTGTTGCCCACGAATACTATTACCAAACTGGTCTAGTCGTGGTGAAAATGCGGCAAGTGCACCAATGTTGGGTATAACTGTTAATAAACCACCACCAACACCACTTTTACCTGGTAGACCAACATCATAGGCCCAATCGCCAGAAGTATCGTACAGACCTTCCATCGCCATTTCTGCAAGAATATGGGGAATGTTTTGGGTTTGAATGAGCTGTTTACCTGAACATGGATTTTTACCACCATTAGCTAATGTTGCACCGACGGTTGCTAGATCTACTGCATTAAATAAGGTGGAACATTGGCGAGTATAAACATCACACGCTTCAAGTGGTTCTGAGTACATACGACCTGATGACTCTAATAACAATGCAATGGCACGGTTATGAGTATTGGTGGTTTGCTCTGATTGATTTACTTCGTCAGATAACACAATATCGCTGTTTGCTAGCAGAGATTGGAAATTTAAAATCTGCTGCCAACGTTGTTCTTTATCTGTCGCTTTAACTAAACTTACGGTTGCCATTGCCCCCGCATTGACGAGTGGCGTTAGTGGTTTACCTTGATGTAATTCAAGTGCTAGTACTGAATTAAACGGCATACCTGTCGGCTCTGCACCTACCTTTGTATGTAGTGCATCAGCACCTGATTGCTCAAGTACTAACCCCAGAGTCATAATTTTTGAAATAGATTCAATCGCAAATTTATAATTAGCATCTTGTAATTGAATGACTTCTCCAGTAACAGAAACAAAAGCCAGTCCTGTTAGCTCTGATGGTACTGAAGCTAAAAATGGAATATATGAGGCATTTTCGCCATCCATATTGGTTTTTGCTTCATCCAGCGCTTGCTGCATAACAACAGCAAGCTTTTCGTTTAGTTGTGACATTAACGCATCCTTAACTCTTATTGGTTTAATGTATGAGTTACTTTGTCTGATGGGTTGATAACACCTGGGTGAACGTTTTCGATTTCCCAAGTAAAGGGCGCAAAGTCAGTGACTGCTGGATCTTTCCAGTGTGGTTGACGGGCTTTGTAAATAAATAATGGTACTGATACGAAAATCACAGTTAAGACCACTAAGAAGCCGATGTATTCTTCAGGACTACCCACGGCAATTTGACTTGGTGGAATAAAAGAGAAGAAAAATGCTAATAATGAACCGGAGAAACCGACACCTGCGATAATCCACATACCCATATCTCCGCCTGGAATTTTATATGGACGGGGACGATTAGGTTGGCTGTAACGCAAGTGAATGGCTGCTGCAAACATCAATAAATACATGATCAGGTAAAGCACAACCGTTAATTGGCTCAAGATTTGGTAAGCGGCTTGAACGGAAGGTAATACCACAAACACAGTTGAAATCATGGTCACTAAGAAGGCTTGTGCCATCATGATATGCGTTGCCATACCATTCTTATTGGTGTACTGCCAAAAACGAGGAAGGTAACCGCCTTTAGCGACCACAAGTAATGCAGATGAAGGACCTGCAACCCAACCAACAACCCCTGCAAGTACACCTAACGCTAAACATGCCGCCATAATTGGTGCCGCCCAACTGATGCCAGCCCAAGCAAACATATCATCGTAAGCAACTAATAAACTTTGGGTTAAGCTGATGTCTTTTTGAGGAATAACAAATGCAATCGCAAGTGTGCCTAGTACAAATACACATACTGTACCAATTGCAGCAATTGCAATCGCAATCGGGTAGTTACGTGGCGCATCATCAACTTCTTTAACGTGAATAGCGTTCATTTCCATACCGGCATAGAACAAGAAAATACTTGCTGCTAAAACAACGTTATTAAAGTTAGAAAAGTCAGGGATCACATCATGCCAAGATAATTGCACTTGTGGAGCATGACCAGAGAAGAAAAGGTAAGAGAAACCTAAAACAATTAATACGACACCTGGAATAACGGTACCAACTAAGCCACCCCATTTGGCAACTTTAGAAAATGCAGCAGTACCACGAAGTGCAATGAACGTCGCTAACCAATAAATCGCTAATACCACACCGAGTACGAAGAACTTATTTTGTGATAGCGCTTGATCCCATGATTGATGAGGACCGACAAATGCAAGGGAGACGGACCCAAAAGTTAGTGCTGTTGGGAACCACACCGTAACTTCAATCCATAACATGAAGATAGCGACTAACGCTAATCGAGGACCAAAAGCTTCACCTACCCAGCGAAAAACCCCTCCTTTTTCAGACCAACCTGTAGCAAGTTCAGCGGCTACAAGTGATACTGGAACCAGAAATACAATAGCGGCAAAAATATAATAAAAAATGGAGCTCAATCCGTATTCTGCTTCAGCAGGAAGACCCCGCAAACTCACAACAGCAACGATGTTTAACATTGCTAACGCGAATATGCTGATCCCCTTTTTTTTTGCTTTATTTGTACTAGTCATCGTTAACCAACTTAATCGTTAAATAGGTTTAAATTATTATTTTTTAGATTTTATGGGTGAATAACAGAACGTTTTGTACTGTTTTCATAAATTCCTTGTATAAAAATAGCACTAACATATATGTATTTAAATTCATAAAAGGAGTTGTTTAAGTTTCATATATGCTCATTGCATATGGTTTTGATTTATGCATTTGATTTGAGTATTTAATCGTAATGATTGAATATTTTCATGGTTATTGTTGAAATTTATGCATGGACTGATTTGATAATATTATTGCGGGAAAAATTATGTAAAAATGAAATTCGACGAATGATTTTTAGGGAATAGCAGTGAAATTTTTTTTCCAGCGTAATGAAACGGATTCAGAAACTAGAATTGAACTGAAAACAGCATCATTTTATTTGTTAGTTGCGATGATTGTGGGTTGGATGGCGATCAGTTTTATTTTGCAATCAAATGAAGCAGGATCAGTATTTTTACCAATATTAATTGGTTTTATGATGTTACGTTTTTTTGCGTTAGTAAAAGTACAAAAAGAAGTGTTAGTAGCAATGCGAGATAAGCGTTTAACCACTCAGGGGAGTAAATTTTCATTTACCAATCCCTTTATTTATATCATTAAGAAAAAGCCACTTTCTGAGACTGAAGCATAATTAAAAACGGCCGCTATATTTTTTGCTATATCTATATAGCAGCATAGCGGCCGTTTGTGATTATTGAGCCTGATGTTTATTATCGGAATTCAATATTAGTTGTTGCTATGAAGTTCGCTGTTTAGTTCAATAGCGGTTTTATTGGTTAAACATTCAATTTGTCCTGTCATTGAATTACGACGGAACAATAAGTCAGCCTTACTGGCAAGATCACGCGCTTTTGCTGTCTCAAACGCTTTACCATCTGCATCTAGCATTTGTACTTTTGAACCTGCGGTTACATATAAACCTGATTCGATAGTACAACGATCACCCAATGGGAAACCTAGACCCGCATTTGCACCAAGTAAGCTATTCTCACCAATTGATACCACAACCTTACCGCCACCCGATAATGTACCCATAATAGAAGCGCCACCGCCGATATCTGAACCATTACCGACAACAACACCTGCTGAAATACGACCTTCAACCATGCTAATGCCTGTCGTACCGGCATTAAAGTTAATGAAACCTTCATGCATAACCGTGGTGCCTTCACCAACATGAGCACCTAAACGGACACGTGAAGTATCAGCAATACGGACGCCAGTTGGAACAATGTAATCAACCATCTTAGGAAACTTATCGACGCAATCAACGGTGATTGTTTCACCATTAAGACGGGCATCCATTTGACGCTCAGCGAGTTCTGGTAAATCGATTGGTCCTTGGTTCGTCCATGCGATGTTGTGCAATAAACCAAAGATACCATCAAGTACAACACCATGAGGCTTAACTAAACGGTGAGAGATAAGTTGTAACTTTAAGAAACCTTCAGCAACGGATACTGGTGAAATGTCGGTTTTTAGCATAACCATAACAAGTGGTTGTGAAGATAATGTCGCTTTGGCTGCGAACTGTGCGCTTACTTCATCATTTGCATCTTCAAATGCAGATGCAATCGCAGCACATTGTTCTGGTGTTACGTCAATAGCTTGGTTGCCGCC
The DNA here is from genome assembly GCF_002954725.1 of Photobacterium phosphoreum. Taxonomy (GTDB): domain Bacteria; phylum Pseudomonadota; class Gammaproteobacteria; order Enterobacterales; family Vibrionaceae; genus Photobacterium; species Photobacterium phosphoreum. The sequence goes on along the minus strand of NZ_MSCQ01000001.1, from coordinate 2,204,145 downwards.
ACGGTAACCAACGATAGCAGCAATGTCTTTTACTAACTGTTCTGATGGATGTAGCGTTGGGGTTGGGAAAAACGCTTCAATGATTTTTCCATCACGGTTTTTAGTGGCAGTACCTAGGGCAAGTGAAAAGCTAGACATGATTACCTGTTCTCCATTCAAATAAAGTAATACGCGCGGTAATTAAAATAATTAGATGACCAATAACATAAGATGACAGTGATATCTTGCGTTATCTGATGATTTACCACGAAGTAAAACCATCATAAAGACAGTTATAAAAATATAGAAGAGCTGAACCAATAATCAGCACAAAATGATGGTTTATTAACGAAAAATGACCATTGTAAAACGAAATGATGGGGTTTTATTGATGGATTATAAAAACCCAAAGAGCACGTTAGTTGGTGTTGTTAAAAAGAAGGCAAAAAAAAACCTCCCGTTAGGAGGCTTTCGACGACAAACTGGATAATATCAAAATTATGCGGCGTCTTGCTGTTGCTCATCGGCAACAACATCAGTTTTTACAACTTTTGCTTTTGGAGCTGGCTTTGCTTTTTTCGCGCCAAGAGCAACTAAGACTTCTTCACGGTTTTGCGCTAAGAACATCGATAGTTCTTCTTGCTTCGCTTCGTCTTCGAATAAATCACTTTCACTCAATAAAGCAAACATCTCATCTGCCATATCAAGCATTTTGTCATATGCGTCGGCTTCGGATTTAGAGGTAAAAGTCATCTTTTCTTCCCCGTTGCGCTCTACTACATATTTGACGATAACTGCCATGGTCATCCTCTCCTAAAATTTATTTACTGGACGCTTATACAGTAGTATGGTGAGCGAGTCTAGTGCTAAGGGTGTGAATGTGATGACTCGAGAAAAATTTAATCAGATATATCATCGTGCTGTCGAAAGAAAGGGTGGTGAAGTTAATTTAGAAATATTACTAACAACCCCTTTGAATAATGATCAATTAAGGTTAATTCCTGATCATCGTTGGTTGGCTGAATTTACTCAAAAAGTGTTTCAATGTGGAATTCGATGGCAAGTTGTACGTAATAAATGGTCGGCATTTGAGGCGGCATTTTTTGAGTTTGATATTGAAAAAATGGGTTTAATGCCAATTGAAATGTGGGAACGAAAAGCGCAAGACGCAACGATTATTCGGGATTTGAAAAAGGTGATGACGATCCCTGAAAATGCCAACATGATCCATCGTGCAGCATTAGAATACGGTTCATTTGCGGCAATGGTGGCTGATTGGCCTGAACAAGATATTATTGGCTTGTGGTTGTATTTAAAAAAACACGGTTGTCGTTTAGGCGGTAAAACGGGGGCTTATAGTTTACGTGGGCTAGGTAAAGATACCTTTTTATTTACCCAAGATGTTGAGGCTTATTTACGCCATACTGGTGTTATTGATGGTGGTCGTGACACTCTCAAGTCATTACGAGCAGCGCAGAATGCATTTAATGATTGGCAACAACAATCGGGCCGATCATTAACTCAGATCAGCCAAATTATTGCGTTCAGTGTTGGGGATAACCGCGTTTAATCACATTGCCATTGTTGGCAAAATGCCAAAAATAATTTTAATAATGGACTTTGATATTTTTCTTGATGATATAACAGCCAATATTGACGGTTCATATCAAGCGGTAATGTCAATATTGCCACTCGTTGTTCTTCAACCGCATGTGCAATTGCTCGTTGAGACATGCAAGTAATCCCCAAGTCGGCACTGACACAATTAATGATCGCCTCAGTAGTATTTAACTCAAATGAGGTGGTCCATGTATTTAATCGTGGTGAGATTCGATTAAGAAAAAACTCTCGCGTACCTGAGCCTGTCTCTCTTAATACCCACTCTGAATTTTCGAGATCGGATAGCTGTAAATTTTCAATTTGAGTTAGTGGGTGTTGTGGATGGCAGGCGATGACCATTTGATCACACAGCCAAGGTTGAACAACCAGATCTGAATGTTGCACTTTACCTTCTACTAAGCCGATATCTAATTCAAATTCCGCTAATTTATGGCAGATCTGAGCCGTATTTGAGATAAACAAAGTTTGATCGCGATGTTGAGTTTCAAGTCGAAAATCCCGTAATAAAAAGGGAGTAACTTGATTACCGACAGTATCACTTGAGCCTATCTTTAATTTACCCGTTAGTGGTCCTGCTTGATCAAATAAATTTTCAATCGCGTTAGAACGGGCTAAAAGCTCATCAGCAAGGGGTAATAATCGCTTGCCTTGTTCATTGATGATTAAGCGATTGTTATTACGATCAAATAATTTGTGATCAAGTTGTTTTTCTAATTCAGATAACGCCATGCTGACAGCTGGTTTAGACAGAAACAATTTTTCTGCGGCAGCGGTAATTGTTTTTTCTTGTGCTACGGTAACAAAAACTTTGAGTTGTTTTAGTGCGATATTCATCATCACCTCATTAACAAAACGCAAGGTGAATCATTACCCACCTGCTTGTTCAATTAATATTAACACCATTTTAAATATATTCAATTATTTAAAACATTGATAGGGCGATATACTGCTGCTAACAAAACAATAATTCGCGATTGCTATCTAATGCGGAGAAAATAAAATGATTGCAGCAACAAAAAGAAAACTTGCAGGCGCACCAACACCCATGGCTGGTTTAGCATTAGGTATTGGCAGTATTTTATGGTGTTGGGAGAATGGTGCCCAACTTCACGGTTATGGACAAATAACTGGCGCTGTGATCGCTGCATTGATGTTACTTATTTTGATGGCTAAATTTTTAGTACATCCAAAGCTGTTATGGGGCGATTTATCTCATCACGTTGTTGGCAGTGTGGTTCCCACATTTGCGATGGCATTAATGGTGGTATCGAAAGCGGTGAGTGTTTACGCTTCTATTACTATTGGTGTTTATATGTGGTTATTTGCAGTGGGATTACACGCGATATTTTTAGGTTTATTTCTATTTCATCGCGCTCGTGATTTTCATTTGCATCATATGGTGCCAAGTTGGTTTGTGCCGCCAATTGGTATCATTGTCGCGGATGTTTCATTTCCAGGTGTGACAGCATTACATCCTTTAGCTTATGTCTTATTAATGTTTGGCATGTTTGCCTATGCCATAATGTTACCAATGATGATTTATCGGTTTATGTTCCGTGACGAAGTACCTGATGCGGCTAAACCAACCATTGCTATTATGGCTGCACCAGCAAGCTTATCATTGGCAGGTTATTTAACCATTACAGCAACCCCATCACCCGTAATTGTGGCTATATTGGGTGGTATTGCAGTATTAATGACTGCGGTTATCTATTTAGCGTTTTTCCGTCTATTACGCCTAGACTTTAGTCCAGGTTATGCGGCCTTTACTTTCCCTATGGCGATTGGTGCAACCGCATTATTTAAAACTGCAGCTTGGATGAAGAGTTATGGTTTTGAGGCGCATTATGTCGCTCAAGTTCATGGTTTAGCTACGATTGAATTATACGTTGCCAGTATCATTATTGGTTATGTAGCAATTCGATATTTAGCTTTTTATCGTCCAGTGAGTGGATTATTTCAACGCAGTGAAGTCTGCCCACAAAACATTTGATAGCGATAGTGCAATAATTTCACGAGTGGGTTGTTGCCCTAATAAATGTTCGGTGTGTTGCCCAGTCAATTTGGCTGGGCTTTTTTGTGCCTGTCTATATATTGCGACGTTTTATTGGTGTTTTTAAACTGTATTTATTTACAGTGTCTCGGCGATGGTAGACAATTTAATTATCTATTTTTCTGCTGTGGAATATCTGTGTGTTCACTGTCTATCATTCAAATCAGCTTGATCTGCTTAAATCCTTATTAGTGGAGTTGATTCGCTTACAGCCATTAGCGAATCCGTTTGAAAAAGAGCAAATTCTGGTACAAAGCCCAGGTATGTCACAATGGTTAAAAATGGAATTAGCCACTTCATTTGGGGTGGCAGCAAATATTGATTTTCCATTACCCGCGACCTTTATCTGGAGAATGTTCACCCAAGTTTTAGCGGATGTACCCGAGCGAAGTGCATTTAATAAAGAAGCGATGACGTGGAAATTAATGCAGGTGTTGCCGCAGCAATTTGATCAACCTGAATTTGAACCGCTAAAGCGTTATTTAGATAACGACACTGATTCGCTGAAGTGTTATCAATTATCTGAAAAAATTGCCGATATTTTTGACCAATATTTAGTGTATCGCCCAGAGTGGATCCAGCAATGGGAAGCGGGCGAAACCGTCACCGAACTTAATGATGAGCACCCGTGGCAACCGATCTTATGGCAAGCGCTTTACGATCAAACCTTAGCTTTAGAACAATCACCGTATCATCGTGCTAATTTGTATGATCACTTTATTGAAACCCTGAATAATTACTCGGGTAGTGAAGGTAAAGCAGCCTTGTTAGCGGCGGGGTTGCCACAACGATTGTTTGTGTTTGGTATATCATCATTACCGCCACGTTATTTAGATGCGTTAGCGGCGATTGGTGAACATATTGATGTCCATTTAATGTTTACTAACCCGTGTAAATATTACTGGGGCGATATTCGTGATCGTAAGCATTTAGCGCGTTTAGCCGCGAGACAGCGAGTACAGCTACAAAATATCGACACTACCGATGATGTTGATGCGTTGCTGTCAGTACTTAAAGACAACGATCAAAATAACTATGATGACGATATGCACAATGATGTTGTCGGTAATAGTTTATTAGCATCAATGGGTAAATTAGGCCGCGATAATATGTATTTGTTATCAGCAATGGAAGTCAATGAAGTTGATGCGGGCTTTGTTGATATTGAATCTGATAGCTTATTACATGCCATTCAAGCCGATATTTTAAACCTCCAAGATCGCCAAGATGACACACAACTTGATTCGAGTGAGCATAAATTTCCAATCGCTGCTGATGATCATTCGGTCACCATTCATGCTTGTCATAGCCCGATGCGTGAAGTCGAAGTATTGCATGATAAGTTGCTGGCAATGTTTGACGCTGATTCGAATATAAAACCGCGTGATGTGATTGTGATGGTGGCTGATATCAATGCCTATAGCCCTGCTATTCAAGCGGTGTTTGGTAATGCCCCTGGTAATCGTTATATTCCATTCTCTATTTCTGATCGTACGGCTGAGCAAGAAAACCCGATTTTGTTGGCGTTTTTACGCTTACTTACTCTGCCTGAAAGTCGTTGTCACGCGTCTGAATTATTAGAGTTGTTAGAAGTGCCTGCGGTAATGGATAAGTTTGGTTTTGATAGTGCCAGCTTTGAAAAAATCAAAAAATGGATTGAAGAAGTCGGTATTCGTTGGGGACTTGATCAACATACTGCGGGTCAGTTTGATTTACCTGAGCAACTGCAAAATACATGGCTCTTTGGTATTCAACGAATGTTACTTGGCTATGCGATGCCACATGATACGGGTTTATTTGCTGGGATTTCAGCGTATGAACAAGTACAAGGCTTAGACGCTGAATTAGCGGGTCAATTAGCGGGATTTATTGATAGCTTAATTGAATATCGAAGTGCGTTGGCGCAATCACAAACGGTCAATCAATGGGCTGAATTATTACATCAGTTACTGGATGATTTTTTTGCAGTGGAGCTCGAAGGCGAGTTAATTTTAAAATCGATTCGCGATAACTTGCAGCGTTTGCACCAGCAGTTACAAGATGCGGGTTATCACGATCGAATCACGCCTGCGGTATTAACTCAATACTTGCAAGATAAACTCTCTGGTGAACGGGTTAGTCAGCGCTTTTTAGCCGGACAAGTCAATTTCTGTACTCTGATGCCAATGCGTTCCATTCCTTTTAAAGTGGTGTGTTTATTGGGAATGAATGATGGTGCTTATCCGCGCAATATTGCCCCTGAAGGATTTGATTTAATGAATGGTCGCACTAAGGCGGGCGATCGTTCTCGTCGAGATGATGACCGTTATTTATTTTTAGAAGCGTTGTTATCTGCCCAACAAACATTATATATCAGCTATGTTGGTCGTTCGATTCAAGATAACGCTCAAAAAGTGCCGTCAGTATTAGTCAGTGAGCTGGTGGAGTATTGCCAGCAAGGTTATTGCTGTGTTGGTGATCAACCGTTAGCGGTGGATGTCTCTGCTGACAAGATTAAACAACAGTTAATTCAACATCACCCGTTAGTGCCGTTTAGCCCCTGTGCGTTTATTGGTGATCAAGCCAGTTTTGCGATTGAATGGCTACCAGCGGCTAACCGTGATGGGCAGGCAAGTGCGCCATTTCAACTCGATGCGTTAGTCGCTGAACCGATGGCTGATGATCAGGTTTTAGTTCTAGAGTTAGCTGAATTACAACGTTTTTGGCGTTTGCCAGTACGGTACTTCTTTAATCGCCGTTTGAAAGTCTATTTTGAACCGCCGATGGGGCTATTAGAAGATGATGAGCCGTTTGTATTGAATGGCTTAGATAGTTATCTGATTCGCGATCAATTGCTGGAATTATTGCTAGAAGCCAAGCTTAACAATGAAGATCCTGATGCGATTTATCATCAGTTTGCCGCAGAACAACGGGCAGCAGGTACTTTACCTGTGGCTGCATTTGGTGATCTTGATTTAGCTGCTAGTCGTCAAGCTGTGGCGAATTTAACTGATCTGATTGAGCCGTTAATTCATGCACCATTAGCTGATCAAGAAGTGGCGATCACGGTGATGGTGGCTGATCATAAAGTATTATTACAAGGCTGGTTGAAGAAACGTTATCAATCGGGGTTATTACGTTACCGGACTGGTAAAATTCGTCCACAAGATCTTTTAACTGCTTGGTTTGACCATCTATGTTTGGCGGTATCGGTGCCTGAAAATCTACAGGTTACTCATGTGATCGGAACGGATAAGCATCTTGAATTACAGTGTATTGAACCTCAGCAAGCACTGGCGTATTTACAGCAACTGATTGAACTGTATTACCAAGGTTTAAATCAACCCTTAGCGTATTTCCCTAAAACCGCAATGGCAGCCATACAGGCGCATATTGGGCGTGATGGTAGCTGGAAGGATGATGCAGACACTGAGCAAAAAGCACTGACGAAAATGGCGGAATGTTTTAATGATGGTTACTTGTTTGCAGGGGAAGGCAGTGATGATTATATCAAGCGTGTGTGGCCGCAATGGCAAGATGAAGTGGCACAACAAGCTAATCAATTAGCGGCATTGGTGTTACAAGCGGCGGTGGTAAACAGTAAAGAAATAAAGCCAGAATAAATATAGAAAGCAGAGAGAAGTAGTGTGGCCGTCAGCAAATCATTGTTAGTTGTAGGGTGTTCGCTGTACGGCCACAGGTCCAGAGGTGACCAAGTTTCTGGCGCTGATACTAACTAACCACCGTAGTATAAACCGTGAGTAAGTTCTCACATTATAGGAACACAACAGAATATCAGGCGCCAATATTTACTTATAAGTGTTGGGTCACATAATAACCAGCTTGATTGTTGAAATTGAAAAGTTTCAGGCTGGTACTGTTGTACATATAGCAACCATGGGATGAGTAACATAATGGCGACTGAAGTACTAACAACGGATGACGTACCAACAAATATTCTGCAACCAATGACGTTTCCATTACATGGTACCCGCTTGATCGAAGCGTCAGCCGGTACAGGTAAGACATTTACCATCGCGAGTTTGTATTTACGGTTATTGTTAGCGCATGGTAATGAGGATACTCGGCATCAACAGCAGTTGACGGTTGATCAAATTCTGGTGGTAACTTTTACTGAAGCGGCTACCGCAGAATTACGTGATCGTATTCGTGCTCGTATTCATGATGCGCGGTTAGCGTTTAGTCGTGGTATTAGTCATGATCCTGTTATCGCGCCATTATTAAAGGAATACCCAGATCATAAGTTAGCGGCGACGCTGTTATTGCAAGCCGAACGCCAGATGGATGAAGCGGCTATTTATACCATTCATGGTTTCTGTCAGCGAATGCTAACTCAAAATGCGTTTGAGTCAGGCTGTCGATTTAATAATGAATTTGTGACCGATGAAAGCCAATTAAAAAAATTAGTGGTTGCTGATTATTGGCGCAGTAGTTTTTATCATTTATCGCCAGCACTGGCCCATGAAGTCCGTGAAATTTGGTCATCACCAATAAAATTATTAAAAGAAATTGGCAATAGTTTAACGGGGGCGCCAGTACGATTGTCGGTGGCGGCAATGACGGAATCATTAGAACAATTACATCAGCAAAATATTGTCCGCATTGATGACGTCAAAGCGTTGTGGCGTACACATCAGGATGATTTTGAAGCCTTAATTGCAAGCTCTGGGATTAATAAGCGCAGTTACACCAAAAAAAGTTTGCCTAATTGGTTAGAGCAAGTGAGCGCATGGGCGGCCCAACCCAGCGTTGGTTATGAATTGCCTGATAATTTGAGTCGCTTTCATCAGCAAACCTTAATTGAAAAAACCGCCAAAGGGGATGCCCCTGAGCATGAAGTCTTTAGTGCTATTGCCGAACTATTAGATAATCCTGCTAGCTTGCGTGAGCCACTATTAGCTCATGCAATTGAACATTGTCGTCAATTATTGGCTGACGCTAAAGCGCGCAAAGGATGGCTATCATTTGATGACTTGCTGACTCAACTAGGCGCCGCGATTGGTAACGATGTTGATGAACTGCTCGCGGGTAAAATTCGTGCACAATATCCAGTGGCAATGATTGATGAATTCCAAGATACCGATCCACTGCAATACGGTATTTTTAGTGATGTTTATCGTCATCATCCAGAATGTGGCTTGTTTATGATCGGTGATCCGAAACAGGCGATTTATGCCTTTCGTGGTGCTGATATTTTTACTTATATTCAAGCGCGTCGCCAAGTGACCGATCACTATACATTAGCTACTAACTGGCGCTCGACTGCGAATATGATTGCAGCGGTTAATTCGGTGTTTCAGCAGCCAGAGAGTCCCTTTATTTATGATCAAGATATTGAATTTTTAGCGGTCGATCATAGTCCTAAAGCGGCTCAGCGTAGCTGGTGGTTAGAGGGTGAATCACAACATGCTTTAACCTTTTGGTTGCAAGAGAGCCCTGATGGTAAGCCGATAGCTAAAGGCAATTATCAAGCGACAATGGCGACGGCAACCGCGGCGCAAATTCAACATATTCTGACCCAATCACAGCAAGGCCAAGCGTATTTTTTAGATGATGGACAGCAGCATGCCATTGCGGCTGGTGATATTGCGGTATTGGTACGTACTGGTACTGAAGGGAAATTAGTCCGTGAAGCGTTATCAAAACAAGGCATCGCCAGTGTCTATTTATCTAACCGTGATAGTGTGTTTTCTACTTCGGAAGCGGCAGATATTCAACGGTTATTACAAGCGGTATTAACCCCTGAGGATGATCGTATATTACGTGCGGCGTTAGCGTCAGGGTTATTTGCCCGCACTGCGATTGAACTTGATCAACTCAATAACGATGAGAATGAGTGGGAAATTGCCGTTAATAGCTTTAAACAATACCGTCAGCAATGGTTAAAACGTGGTGTGATGCCGATGTTGCGCAGTGTGATGGCGAAAAATCAAATTGCTGAGCGTTTATTAGCCGAAGAGGGTGGCGAGCGTAAGTTAACGGATTTACTTCATATTGGTGAATTACTGCAACAGGCGAGTCAAACCTTAGACAGTGATTATGCACTACTGCGCTGGTTAGCTGAACATGTTGCCGAGCCGAATGGTAATGCTGATGATCAAGTGATGCGGCTAGAATCAGAACGTAATCTGGTGCAGATTGTTACCATCCATAAATCGAAAGGCTTGGAATATGATTTAGTGTTTATGCCGTTTGTGTGTAGCTACCGTGAGGTCGATAGTAAAGGTGAAGTCAAATATCACGATGAAGTGGATAACATCACGGTGCTTGATATTGCTAAACAAGCCGCCGCAATCGAAAAAGCCGACCAAGAACGATTAGCTGAAGATTTACGCTTAATTTATGTGGCTTTAACCCGTGCGGTTTACGGCTGTTATGTTGGTATGGCACCGATTCGTAATGGCCGTAGCACTAAAGAACCAACAGGCTTACATCGCTCAGCAATGGGACATCTAGTACAAGATGGTGAGGCGGGCGGTGTCGCTGACCTTGAGTTAGCATTAGCTAAACTTTGTGATGCTCAAGTCGCGATCACGGTAACTGAACCGCCGCAATTAAGTGATGTGCCATGGCAACCACAAGCTGAAGTCACTGAAGCCTTGGTTAAACGGCCTTTTTCTGCTTCGTTAGAGCGTAATTGGTGGATGACCAGTTATTCTAATTTGGTTAAACAAGGGCATCAGACCGCTCATGATAGCAGCTTAGATTTACCGGGGTTTGATATTGATTCAGTGCAAAATGCTACCGAAGAGAGTGATGATGGTGAGTTAGAATTAGAGCCACAATATTCGATTTATACTTTTCCTCGTGGCGCGCGTCCTGGTACATTTTTGCATACCGTATTTGAAGAAATTGATTTTACCGCCGCGGTTGATTGCCCTGAAACGGTAGCGAAATTAACTGAATTACTGCAATTAGAAAATTATGAATTAGCGTGGTTACCGGTATTACAGCAATTAATTCGAGATGTATTAATTTGTGCCCTTGATGGTGATGCGCTGCGACTAGCCGATAAGAATACATCGCAACGACTCACGGAAATGGAATTTTTATTGCCAATTGAGATTTTACAATCGGTGGCATTGAACAAAGTGATCGCTAAGCATGATCCGTTGTCAGCCAAAGCAGGAGAATTAGGCTTTGCAACCGTCAGTGGAATGCTAAAAGGTTTTATCGATTTAGTGTTTGAGCATCAAGGTAAGTATTACGTTTTAGACTGGAAATCGAATTATCTTGGTGATGATCCACAAGTGTATCGTGGTGAGCAATTGAAAACCGCGATGCGTGAACATCGTTATGATTTGCAGTACCAAATCTATGCGCTGGCATTACAACGTTTTCTGCGCAGTCGTATTCCAAATTACAGTTATGAAACCCATTTTGGTGGGGTGTATTACTTATTCTTACGGGGTATTCAAGCCGGTAGCGACAGTGGTATTTTTTATGCGCGTCCAAGTGAACTATTACTCGATGAATTGGATTTACTCATGAAAGGAGCGCTACCACATGCTTAAGCGTTTACAAAAACTCACCCAACAAGGTGGCTTACGTCAGCTTGATTATCAGTTCGCTAAATTTGTGGCGCAGCATAGTCCACAATCGCAACAAGATCTGGCGGCACTGATGGCAGCATTGGTGAGTTATGAATTAGGTAAAGGCCATGTCTGTGTGCCGTTAGAGCAATTGCGTGCTCAGCATTTGTTTGGTCTCTCAAGTCGATTATCGGTAGCGTTAATTGAAGGATTAGCGGATCCAAGCCAATGGGCGCAATTATTACAGCAATTTGATGTGGTCGCGAATGTTCAATCACATGGCTTACAAGCAAGCCCATTGGTGTTAGATCATGGTCGTTTATACCTCAACCGCTATTGGCAATTTGAACAAACTGTCGCTAAGCGGATTGTGGATATGGCGACCAATCAAGGCCAAGTCGGCACTGATAGTCAGTGGCAAGGGCAGCAATTAACGCTAATGCATCAAGCATTAAATGATTTATTTCAGCCAAGTTATGGCCATTTATATCATGCGCTGCAAGGTGTCACTGATAGCCAGCAACGCCAACAACTAACCTGTGATTTTTTGGATATTGTAAAACCACAGCAACTTGATTGGATGGCGATTGATAGCGTATTACAACAAGCGCAGCAAATAACTGATTTGCAGTTATTAGACAGTTTGGTGCCAACGACAAGCTGTTTGAATTGGCAGAAAGTGGCGGCAGCGATGGCATTAACACGTCAGTTTGCAGTGATCTCTGGTGGTCCTGGTACGGGTAAAACCACCACTGTCGCTAAATTATTAGCAGCGTTAGTGATGCAAGCTAATGGCGAACATAAGCCTAATATTATGCTGGTGGCACCGACTGGTAAAGCGGCTGCCCGATTAACTGAATCGATTGGTTCGGCGATCAAATCATTGGCAGTACCACAAGCGATTAAAGATTTAATTCCTACTCAATCAAGCACATTACACCGATTATTGGGGTCTATTCCACACCGAGTTGAGTTTCGTCATCATAAAGATAACCCACTCCACCTTGATGTATTAGTGGTCGATGAAGCTTCGATGGTCGATTTACCAATGATGGCGCGGTTATTAGATGCGATGCCACAAGGGGCGAAATTAATTTTATTGGGCGACCGAGATCAATTAGCGTCGGTGGAAGCGGGGGCGGTGCTAGGTGATATTTGTTCTTTCTCAACTCAAGGTTACAGTGCCGAGCAAGGACAGCTATTAAGTCAGTTAACCGGCTTTGATTTACACTCAAATAATATTGGTTTAAGTGTGGTAACAGACTGTTTGTGCATGCTGCAAAAGAGTTACCGTTTCCATGCGTTATCAGGTATTGGTCAATTAGCGAAAGCGATTAATCAAGGCAAACCTGCACTAGTGAATAAAGTTTGGCAACAAGGGTTTAAAGATATCCACCATTATCCATTAGGCAGTGAAACGTATGTCTCGATGATTAACCAAGTGGTGACGTTTTATCTTGATTATCTTGATGCCATAAAAACCGATAAAACACCGGCTGAGGTCTTAAAAGCATTTTCGAATGTCAGATTGCTATGCGCATTACGTGAAGGGGATTTTGGTGTTGTCGGCTTAAATCAACGCATTGAAAAAGAATTGACTCATCGTGGTCGAATTTCACCTAATGATGAAACATGGTATGTCGGAAGGCCGATTATGATCACTCGTAATGATCATGCCTTAGGATTATTTAACGGTGATATTGGCATGACGATGCTTGAGCCTGAGATTGATCCCGATAGTGGGCGACGTCGATTACGGGTGTATTTTGAAATGCCAGACGGCACTATTCGCGGTATTTTACCGAGCCGCATTCCTGAGCATGAAGTAGTGTATGCGATGACGATCCATAAATCCCAAGGCTCGGAATTTGCAGATACGGTAATGGTATTGCCTGCTGACTATACGCCGATTCTAACCCGTGAATTAATTTACACTGGTATTACTCGTGCTAAATCACGGTTGTATTTGTATGCGCCAATGGAAATTATAACGAAAAGTGTGCAAGTACGTACTGAGCGAGCCAGTGGTTTAGCCCAATTGCTGGTGTGATTGTATTGTAAGAAATCATAATCTCGATGCCAGCATTAGTGCTGGCATTGTGCTATCTAAAGGTTATTTTTTAAATTGATCAAATAACCAATAGCTATGAGGATCTGCAGGGGTTACATGTGGTCCAGTCATAATAAATGTCGAGACAATATTGATGATCACTACCGCGACAGCAAGATAGCAAGCGATGTTACCAATTTTTTTTATATGGTAATTGCTGGTTGTTGTTTGACGCCATAAGCTCAGTAATGCTGCAACTCCAATGATGGTCATCACAAAAATAACAAAAGCCCAGGTGTAATAATGCATACCAAGTAAGGGGCTACCATAACCGGGATCATCAGGTAATAAGTGAAGTGTGACTTGACGCAATGCTGCTGTTGCCCCAAATAAAGCACCAAATAAAATAATGCCGTAATGAGGTTGTTGTGGGCCATAGCGGACATTGAGCATAAAGCCAAACATTACCATCATAAACCCTATCCGTTGCAATAAGCATAACGGGCAAGGTAATTCCTTAAATACCAATTGAATGATAGATCCGGTTGCCAATATGGTTGTGATACCAAGTAAGCCTAAGATATTGAGTCGATTAATAAGTTGATTGTTCATAACGTACTTAAATTGAGATTGGCAGGGTATATACAATGTGGTGTTTGAGCAAAATAGATCCGGCAATGAAGGTTAAAGCAAACATGACATAGCTAAGATTTTTTTTACCTTTAAGTGCCGTTAACATCGTTATAAGCATGAGAAAAAAAACAAAAATACACAGCATAGGTAGCAATAAACCTTTTTTAAAACGCAATAATCCACACAGTATACCTTAAGGGGATTTATTGTTAATTATTTTATCTTGAAATGTTTACATATTGATACAAAAAAACGCCAGTAATAATACTGGCGTTATTGTGTTGCGATGATTATGTCTAGTTAAATAACCAATAAGTAATTGGATTATCTGGACATTGATAAGGACCACATTCAATAAAGGTCGATATTACGTTAATCACGACAGCAAAAATCGCTACGAGGCAGACAAACTTGCCAAAACGGTTCATTTTATAATCATTATTATTCCAGTCCTTATTCCATAGCAGCTGTAATACAGCAACCCCAACAATGGTTAGGCTAAATAGAATAAAGGCCCAAGTATAATAATGAATACCAAATACCGGACTGCCAAACCCTGGCGTACCTGGAATAACGTGTAATGAAACTTGACGTAATGCTGTTGCTGCACCAAAGAGTGCACCGATAATTAGAATACCGTAGTGACGTTGTTGCGGTCCATAAATGACATTAAGCATAAAACCAAACATCACCAGCATAAAGCCTAGACGCTGTAATAAACATAATGGACAAGGCAGTTCGTTGAGTACAACCTGAAGAACCGATGCCATTAAGAGAACGAAGGTGATCCCTAATAGACCTAAGGCATTAAGTAGCGCTACATTTTTATTATTCATACTTTCTCCCTAGAGTAAAATAGATAGAGAATCTGTTGCATGGTGATGGAACCAATACAGTCCCAAAACAACAGTGATGGTAAAAACGATGTAGCTGGCACCTTTTTTTCCCGTAAATGCGCAGAGCATTGCAACAAATACGAGTAGAAACAGTAAACTCATCATAAGCGATTATTTAACCTTTCATTTGTATATGTGTATTTAGATGTATATTAATAGTTATTAAAGTTATTATTATAAAGCGACTAACCTTGTTTTTATCATACATTATAAGCATCTAAATTAACACCTTGTTACAAAATTGTGCTTTTTTAACGCGTTGGTGTTATAAGTATTTTTGAGCGACGTTGATAGTTGTAGAGATCTTTTTTGATCAACGGTAATTGTTCGATATCGCATTCATAGAACCCTTGCTCACGAAACCAATGCACGCTACGTGTTGTTAGGACAAATATTTTCTCAAGGCTAGCTTCACGTGCTTGTTGGCATAATTTATTGAGTAACAGTACCCCGCGATCACCGTCTCTAAAATCAGGGTGAATAGCCACACAGGCCATTTCTGCCATTTTTTCCTCTGGATAAGGATAAAGTGCAGCGCAGCCAATAATCAGATTATCAAGCTCAATGACACTGAAAAGGGTAATCTCACGTTCTAATTGTTCTCGTGAGCGGCGAACTAAAATACCTTCATTTTCTAATGGCTGAATTAAATCTAAAATACCACCGATATCATTAATATCAGCGCGACGAATTTTTTCAGCGCTCGACATAACAATTTGAGTGCCAATACCATCCAATGAAAAGAGTTCTTGGATCAATGCGCCATCTTGCTTATAGCTTAGTAAGTGACTGCGAGGTATGCCAGCACGACAAGCAGCGATAGCCCCTCGTAAAAAACGCCCGGTTCCACTTTGTTGATCATCGTTATCGATAAGGTGTTGCAGTACCTGTTCGGCATCATGGGGTAATAATTCTGAGATGATGTCATTATTGCTATCAACGACCCCTTGTTCAGAACAAAAACCAATGAGTTTATCTGCTTGTAATCGGATTGCGACTTGAGTGGCTATTTCTTCTGAGGTGAGGTTAAAACATTCGCCAGTCACTGAGCTAGCAATCGGCCCAAGTAATACAATTGAACCTTGTTCTAATTGATTAGTGATAGCCATATTATTAATACGGCGAATTTTACCACTATGACAAAAATCGACACCTTCATCGATGCCTAATGGTTGCGCAATAATAAAATTACCGCTAATCACATTAATCTGTGATCCCGCCATTGGAGTATTATTGAGTCCCATTGAAAAGCGAGCGGTAATATCAAGTTGTACTTGCCCTGCTGCTTGCTTGGCTATTTCTAAGCTATATTCGTCGGTGATTCTTATGCCTTTGTGATAAGGGCTATCATATTGCTGCTGTTGTAATAAGGTCGTTATTTGTGGTCGAGCGCCATACACCATCACAATATGAATACCTAAACTGTGTAGCAAAGCAATATCGCTAACAATGTTGGCAAAGTTGGGATCAGCAATTGCTTCACCTCCGACCATGATCACCATGGTTTTACCCACATGCGCATTTAAATACGGGGCTGATTGACGAAATCCTTTTACCAGGGGGGTCTTACGTGTATTCACAAATGATATCCATATCTATATTGATGTTTAATTTATAGTTAACAAATTAAAGCAATTATTTGCTTTGTGCAGCATTTAAATGTGATTGAGGTTAAATTATTTATTCGCTCTGGCGGGACTAAGCTTGGTGTTGTTAAGCTAGTGGGAGAGAAGCTGTAATCGATACATTATGTCGTGATATTTCTCGCTATAGTATGACTAATTATTTTAATGGAACGTTAGTGAGGGCTAATTAGCCTTAAACCTTTCATTAGTGTTATGTCATTTCTCAGTAGATTATTTGAAATAGTTACTTCTTTTTAGGCCGCGTTTGTTAGTATTGGCACCGGTTTACTGCTTTGACACGAGTAAACAACGGATCATTTTTACCTTTTCATAAAACTTTTATAGGCTTATCTATCGTGTTACGTAAAGCAACAGTCGCAATTATTCTTTTTGGATTGGTGGGATGTTCGTCACCAGACAGTACAACAACGGAAAAACCAAGTTTAGCCGCTGTTGGTAACCCGTTAGCACACCAATATTTAGGCCAGCATTTTGATCATGTTTTAAATAAAGTCTCGCAAGTTGATTCAAACAAGCCCCATGATTACAGCACCTTTGCGCCACAAGCAAAAATGGTTACTTCACGTTCACCGTCAATGGCACGTAAATTTGAACCCTTGTATAGCCAAGTTGAAAATTGGGCTAAGCACAGTGGAAACCCAAGTACCTTAGCAAAATACGGTATTCAGGCTGCACAAATGGGGGGAGCTAATGGTGAAGGTAATGTGATGTTTACGGGCTATTACTCGCCAGTGATCGAATTGCGTCACAAGCCAACCAATGTCTTCCGTTACCCAATTTATGCAATGCCGACCTGTAAAGGGCGTTGTCCTTCACGTGAGCAAATTTATGATGGTGCGCTAGCAGGTCAAGGTTTAGTGCTGGGTTACAGTAAATCGATGCTTGATTTATTTATGATGGAAGTACAAGGCAGCGGTTTCGTTCATTTTGAAGATGATAATCAACTGCAATACTTTGGTTATGCAGGTAAGAATGGTCATCGTTATGTCAGTATTGGCCGCGTGTTGATTGATCGTGGTGAAGTGCCGAAAGCCAAGATGTCATTACAAGCGATTCAGGAGTGGGTAGCGACGCACAGTGAAAGTGAAGTGCGTGAACTATTAGAGCAAAATCCATCTTATGTTTTTTTCTCACCACGTAAAACATTAGATGTTAAAGGCAGTGCAGGTATTCCACTGTTAGCGAATGCGGCAGTAGCGGCGGATCGTAAATATATTCCCATGGGATCGGTATTATTAGCTGAAGTACCGCAGTTAGATGCGCAAGGTAACTGGACAGGTAAGCACGTATTACGCTTATTGCTGGCGCTAGATACTGGTGGTGCAGTGAAAGGTAATCATCTAGATTTGTATCATGGTATGGGTAAGCAAGCGGGTACGGATGCTGGTCACTACAAGCATTTTGGTCGTGTATGGCGTTTAGGTCTTAAAGGTACTGCAACCCAAGATCCGTGGTTAATGCCACGATAATAGTGATGATTAAAAAGGTCTCGGTTGTGATGTTCTTGGTCTGACTAGACAATTGTTTTCAGAGTGCGTATAAAAACGCACTCTTTGTTTATCCACCTCAAGCAGTGTAGAACCAGTATGCGTGAATTAGATACCCCAGCATCCGATAGTTATAATCAGCGTTTTGGCGGCACTCGTCGTTTATATGGCAACAGTGAAGTTGAGATCCTTCGCGCTGCACATGTGTGTGTGATTGGTATCGGTGGTGTTGGCTCATGGGCGGCAGAAGCATTAGCTCGTTCAGGGGTCGGTGAATTGACCTTGATCGACATGGATGATGTGTGTGTAACCAATATTAACCGTCAAATTCATGCAATGACAGGGACTATTGGTCAAAGCAAAATTGAAGTAATGGCGGCGCGTATTCACTTAATTAACCCTGAGTGTAAGGTTAATTTAATTGATGATTTTATTAGCCCTGAAAATCAAGCTGAGTACTTATCAAAAGAGTTTGATTACGTACTCGATGCGATTGATAGCCTTAAAGCAAAAGCCGCATTATTGGCGTATTGTAAAAGTAATAAAATTAAAGTGATTACAATTGGTGGCGCTGGTGGGCAAACAGATCCAACGCAAATACAAGTCACCGATTTAACCAAAACGATCCAAGATCCATTGGCGAGAAAGTTGCGTGAAACATTACGTCAGCATCATAATTTCACTAAAAATCCCAAGCGTAAATTTGGGATTGATTGTGTGTATTCAACCGAACATTTGAAATACCCACAAGCTGATGGCTCTGTGTGTGCAGTAAAAGCCACGGCAGATGGTCCGAAACGAATGGATTGTGCCAGTGGTTTTGGTGCCGCAACCGTTGTAACGGCCAGTTTTGGTTTTGTTGCTGTAGCGCATATTATTAAGAAATTAATCGAAAAGTATCGCCAATAATTAAACAGTTGTAGTTGATAAATAAAAATAAAAAAGCGGATCTTTGGGATCCGCTTTTTTTATTGTTTGTTGTTAAGGATAATCATGAGCCAGTGGTGAACTTAGTGGGCGAGTTGTTTTATTTGCTCAACAATCGCTTTTAAACCATTACCACGTGAAGGGCTAAGATGATCAATCAGACCGAGGCTCTGAAAATAGGTATCGATATCAAAAGCGTTAATTTCAGTGGCCGTTTTACCATCATAAGCCGCAAGTACTAAGGTAATTAAGCCGCGCACAATGCGTGCATCTGAATCAGCAATAAAGTAATAGTGATCATCAATAATTTGATGGTGTAGCCAAACTTGTGATTCACAGCCACTGATTTTAAGTTGATCTTGTTTATAACTATCATCCAGCTGTGGCAATTTTTTACCAAGCTGAATAACGTTGCGATAGCGATCTTCCCATCCCGTCGCAACTTGCATTAGGGCAATGATATCGGCGGTGGTGATCTCAGTCCCAAAAGGGTGCTGAGGTAGCGTTAGAGTGGTGGTCATCATCTTTTCCTTGGCTGCAATTACAATAAATCACAGGCTTTATGCAGCGCTGCAATAAAACGCGCCACATCTTGTTGGTCATTATAAAGGGCTAATGATACTCGCAATGTTCCCGTTAAGCCTAGCGCATCCAGCATCGGGTGGGCACAGTGATGACCAGCACGTAGTGCAATCTGTTGTTGATCTAGCAAGGTCGCAATATCTTGATGATGGATGCCATCGACCACAAATGAGAATAAGCTCGCATCAGGCTGAAGACCAATGATCCGCAATCCTTCAATATCTTTAATACCGTCTAATGCTTGTTGACGTAAATCAGCAATGTGTTGTTCTGCGCCTTGGCGGTCGATACTTTGTAGCCATTCGATTGCCGCAGCGAGAGCTAAACTGCCGGCGACATTGGGCGTGCCTGCCTCAAATTTTCCTGGTAAACCCGCGTAGCTAGTGCCACTAAATGAGACTTTTTCGACCATCTTTCCGCCGCCGTGCCATGGTGGCATTGCTTCAAGTAGTGCTTGTTTACCATAGAGTGCGCCAATGCCTGCGGGCGCGTAAATTTTATGGCCTGAGAAAACATAGAAATCAGCATCAAGCGCTTGCACGTCTACTTGTTCGTGGGCTATCCCTTGAGCTCCATCAACCACCACCACCGCGCCATATTGGTGAGCAGCCGCTATCATTGATTCGATTGGATTACGAGTACCGGTAACATTAGTGATATGGGCAACTGCGACAATTTTTGTTTTAGCGGATAATAAACGTTGATAAGCATCAATATCCAAGATGCAATTACTGTGCATTGGAATTTTAACGACTTTAGCGCCAGTTTGTTCGGCGACCATCTGCCAAGGTACTATATTGGCATGATGTTCCATTTCGCTGACTAAAATTTCATCACCCGCTTGTAAGTGGGTACGGGCATAGGTTTGGGCGATTAAGTTCAACGCTTCAGTTGCACCACGGGTC
Organism: Photobacterium phosphoreum; assembly: GCF_002954725.1. Classification (GTDB taxonomy): domain Bacteria; phylum Pseudomonadota; class Gammaproteobacteria; order Enterobacterales; family Vibrionaceae; genus Photobacterium; species Photobacterium phosphoreum. Next base: position 2,183,835 of record NZ_MSCQ01000001.1, on the reverse strand, counting down.
CAGATGATTTCTTTATGGCTGGCGGCACCGATAAATTGCTGTACGGTGGTTCGTGCTTGTTCAAATGCCAAGGTAGCGTTAGCCGTTAAACTATGACTCCCTCGATGTACATTCGCATTATAGCCGCGGTAATAGTGACTTAGGGTATCGATAACAATCGCAGGCTTTTGGGCTGTCGCTGCACTGTCTAAATAAACCGCTCGCGGTGCGACATCGGAATGTTGCAGTGCTGGAAATTGGGTTTGAATTTGTTTGATATCGAATGGTATGGTCATAGCAGGTCACATTACAGAAATTTGAATGATTGATGATGCTAATAAATGCAAGGAAGAGCAAGTGTTGCGATGTTTTTTGAGAAATAAAAAAATAGCACTGCGTTGGGGCGCAGTGCTAACAATGATTTTGACACCAAGGTCAAAATACAGGAAGTAAAGAGGTAGATAACTACCTATCCGGCAGGATCCGGACAATATGCAAACACAACATCCTAATGCTAATTTAGCGGTTAGCCAGAGGGCAAAACACAAAATGTTCATCAACATTACGAAACGAATAATAGGGTTTATATGGCACTTAAACAATGGACAATTTATAATGTTTGAGATGAAAAAAACTAATGCATTAGAGAGCATCGAAAAGTATGTCAAGACGTTTACCCCCACTTAACTCATTGAAGGTGTTTGAAGCCGCAGCGAGACATTTAAGTTTCACTCGCGCTGCCGAAGAACTTTTTGTTACTCAAGCCGCAGTTAGCCATCAAATTAAAGCCTTAGAAGAATTTCTTGGGCTAAAATTATTCCGTCGGCGCAACCGTTCGTTGCTATTAACCGAAGAAGGTCAAAGTTACTTTCTTGATATTAAAGATATCTTTTCATCGATTTCAGATGCGACGGATAAGGTACTTGAAAGAGGATCTAAAGGTGCTTTAACCATTAGTTTACCTCCTAGTTTTGCAATTCAATGGTTAGTGCCAAGATTAACCGATTTTAATGAGAAACATCCGGAAATTGATGTACGCATTAAAGCGGTTGATCTTGATGAAGGTTCGTTGACCGATGATGTTGATGTGGCGATTTATTATGGCCGCGGTAATTGGTCGGGTTTACGTGCAAATAAACTGTATCAAGAGTTTATGATGCCGGTGTGTTCACCGATGTTATTAGTTGGAACGAAGCCATTACGCACTATTGATGACTTAAAATTACACACGCTGTTGCATGACACTTCTCGTAAAGAGTGGAAAAACTATGTTCGTCATTATGATGTGAAGGACGTCAATGTTAATCAAGGCCCCATTTTTAGTCATTCAACAATGGTGTTACAAGCTGCTGCTCACGGACAAGGTATTGCATTAGGTAATAATGTATTGGCTCAGCCAGAGTTAGAAGCTGGACGATTAGTGTGTCCGTTTGATGAGATCATCGTTAGTAAAAATGCGTTTTATTTTGTGTGTCAGGAAAAACAAGCTGATACTGGGCGGATTCAAATTTTCCGTGATTGGATTTTAAATAAAGCCCGTAAAGAGCAAGAGGATATGCCTGATGTCATTGAAGAAGCCTGAGTATCTGATTGATGGTCCAAATGCTGAACACGCTGTAGCGACGTTTTTATTTGCTCATGGTGCAGGCGCTGGGATGGATCACGCTTTTATGACCACGGTTGCGACGGGTTTAGCCGCACACAATATTCAAGTGGTACGGTTTAATTTTCCTTATATGATCAAACGTGCGGAAGATGGCAAAAAGCGTCCGCCAGATCGCCAGCCAAAATTATTAGCCGACTTCCAAACTCATATTGATCAGTTTGATAATGGTAAGTTAGTGATTGGCGGCAAATCAATGGGCGGTCGCATGGCGAGTTTGATGGTGACTGATATTGCCGCTGAAACACCACTGGTCAGTAACTGTGCATCGAAAGTCAGCGGGGTTGCTTGTCTTGGTTTTCCATTTCATCCCCCGGCGAAGCCTGAAAATTATCGCGGCGATCATTTAGCAATAATGACGGTACCTACCCTTATTTTACAAGGTGAGCGTGACACTTTTGGTGTCCGTAGTGAAGTTGAGCAGTGGCCTTTTTCAGCGCAAGTAAATTATCAATTTTTAGCCGATGGTGACCATGGTTTTAAGCCGCGAAAAGTATCTGGTCATACTGAAGCTGAAAATATCGCTGTTGCGATTGCGGCATTAGCACAATTTATTAAAGACTGTGTTGGTGTGAAAGGAGCGTGTTAATGGTTGTTGAATTAACACTTAAACAACGCCAGCAATCACGATTAATGCTGATGTTTGCTGCTTGCAGTGGTGTGATAATGGTGGCTTTGGGCGCATTTGCTGCGCATGGATTAAGTCATCGATTAGCGCCACATTTACTCGACGTGTTTAACGTTGGGGTTCAATATCAGGCGTGGCATACTTTAGCATTATTAGCTTGTGGAATATTGTCACGCTTTTTACCATCAAAAGCGTTATCATACGCGGCGCTGTTTTTTGGCCTGGGTATACTTTGCTTTAGTGGCAGTTTATATGCATTGGCTTTAACCAGCATTAAGTGGTTTGGTCCCATCACTCCGATGGGCGGAATATGTTTTATTATTGGCTGGGTGATGCTTGCAATAGCAGCCTGGCGTTCAGCTTGAGGGTTCCAACGTGAATCAAGTTTTATTGTACTGTCGTCCTGGCTTTGAAAAAGAATGTGCCGGTGAGGTTCAAGACAAAGCAAATACGCTGGAATTGTTTGGTTTCCCTCGGGCGAAAAACAATTCAGGTTATGTGTTATTTGAATTTTACCAAGCGGGTGACGCAGATAAATTTATTAAACTGCAGCCATTTTCTCAGTTGATTTTTGCCCGCCAAATGTTTGCAACATCAGCCATGCTAACGGGTTTACCAGTAGAAGATCGTATTACACCTATTTTAGAAACTATTGGTGAAGAATTCCCAATTTGTGGTGATTTACGTATTGAAACACCGGACACCAATGAAGCGAAAGAACTATTGAAGTTCTGCCGTAAATTTACGGTGCCACTACGTCAAGCAATGCGTAAGCGTAATGTTTTATACGTTAAAGATAACCATAAAAAACCGGTATTACACGTGTGCTTTATTGCATCAGGGTGTTGTTTTGTTGGTTATTCTTACCCGCAAAATAATTCACAGTTCTTTATGGGGATCCCACGTCTTAAATTCCCTTCAGATGCACCAAGCCGCTCTACACTGAAATTAGAAGAAGCATTTCATGTGTTTATTCCTCGTGAAGAGTGGGATGAGCGTTTAGCCCCTGGCATGTGGAGTGTTGATTTAGGTGCTTGTCCTGGTGGTTGGACGTATCAATTAGTGAAACGTTCGATGTTCGTTCACGCGATTGATAACGGCACCATGGCGCAAAGCTTAATGGATACTGGCCAAGTTAAATATCATGCGGTTGATGGTTTTAAATATGAACCAGCACGTAAAAATATTACGTGGATCGTATGTGACATGATTGAAAAGCCAGCTCGTGTGGCGCACCTAATGGGTGAGTGGTTAATTAAAGCATGGGCAAAAGAGGCTATTTTTAACCTTAAACTGCCAATGAAAGGTCGTTATGATGAAGTACTGCAAGATATTGAAAATCTAAAAGTGCTACTGATTAAAAATGGGGTTAAGTTTAAGCTTCAAGCTAAACATTTATATCATGACCGCGAAGAAATCACGGTACATATTCAACGTTTAGATAATCGTTCGCCATATTAATTTTTTATTATTCAAACTAAAGGAGTCAATGTTATTATATTGACTCCTTTATTACGGTTATTTCTATTATGAATAAAACTTTCCCTAAAACTAATTTGGTTTTTTTCTATTCAGAAGGTTATCCTAATGATAATGCACTTGATTTATCTGAAAATAAACAGTTAGTAATCAATGCTGCAAAAGATAATGTAGATAAAATTAGTTATTACACACCTAAAATTCTTCGAGAAGGAGGATGGGGGAAATATGTTAAAGAATATGAATCGACAGGTTTGGTTTCTGCTAATAAAGGTATGTCAAAAATAGGTTTTTGTGCTTGGCGACCATTAATATTATTATTAGAACTAGAAAAAATGAATGATGGTGATATTTTAATCTACCGTGATTCTAATATTAAAAAATATCCTAAACTAGCTGATTATAAAGGTATAAAATATATCGCTGATCAATGTCTTAGTTTGTGTGGGTTTGATTTTTTTGTCCCTCATCATGATATTACTTTAAAAAATCGTCAGTTAACTAAAACAAATGTAATTAGAGAACTTGGTGAAAATGAATTGTTTTCATATGAGTATCCGGCATTAATGGCTGGCTTTATTGTGATAAGAAAATCTGCGATATCGAAGGAACTCTTAGAAGAATGGCTTTTAGCTTGTGAAAATGATGAGTGGATAAATGGAGAACAATATGGTGAACTTGATACAGAGTTTCATCATTTTACACCAGAGCAGGGTATATTAAGTGTCATTATAGCTAATTGGATAAGAAGAAATAAATATAATATACCAATAGTTTACCCATTGATATCTATTCGTTCAGGACGTAATATTAATATAATAAATTTCAGGGGGGATTATTCTTACTTATCTATTTTAAATAAGAGTAAAGCTATTTATACAACTAATCCTGATTATTTAGAAAATGAAAATTTAAATGGTTTAATGTCTTTTGTTAAAACAATAATGGTAAATTTTATAAAAAAACAAAAGTATCAAATTTTGAAATCATATAATAAAAAATTCCCGAGTAATAAAATAGAAAAAAAGATAATAAAGATAAGAGAGTATTTAGGTAAAGAGTAAGATAAGTGATTTTTATCACTTATCTTACTTTATTTATTTTTTAAATTGAAGTGGTCAAGTAAAACTTTACACCTCTATAGGTGTTTAAATTAAGCGGCTGCTTCCATTACTACTGGCGATAAATAGTTGTTATAACTATGGCCCCACCTAGTGTTGTAATGCTGTAATATATATTTGAGCGTGTCCCTTTCCGCTTCTTCATAATTGCTATAGTACTTTTTGGGTATCCACTCCGTTTTGAAACTTCTAAAAAATCATTCCATTGGGGCATTATCCCAACAATTTCCTCGTCGACTCATACTTTGAGTTATTTGGTATTTCCACAATGTTTGCCTAAATTGAAGGCTGGTGTAGTGATAACCTTGATCTGAATGAAACATCACATTTTGTGATCGACCACGACTTTCATAAGCCATTCGAAGTGCAGCAGCAGTTAAATCACTATTTGGGCTATCTGAACACGCCCAGCCCACAATTCTTCGAGCAAATAGGTCTATAACAGCGGCTAAATATAACCTACTCGCCCAAACGTACGTTACACCAAACTTTATTTTGTGCTTTAACATTAAATTTTCTATTTAATACGTTCGGAGCTATTTTAGAGACATCTTCAGATATTTTATATTTATGTTTATTTGGCGGTTTACTTATAATACCGAGCTCTTTCATTAAGCTAGCAGCTTTATAACGACCAACATTATCACCCTCTTGGGTAAGTTGACCAGCGATTGTCCTTGCCCCCGAAGAGCCTCTACTACGACTATGAATATCAACAACTTTTTGTCGAAGCAATGCTTTTTCAGGCGTGACAATACCGCGATATTTAAGTCGATAATGGTAGCTACTACGAGGTATTTCAAATAGCTTACATAATGGCTTTATTGAATGAGGCTCTTTTGATAATGCAGCAATCAAATCTATCGTTTGATGTTGTCCTGCATTAAAAGAGCGGAAGCTTTTTTTAGAATATCGTTTTCCCACTCGATTTGTTTAATGTTGGCTTCGAGCTCTTGAATGCGTTTTTGTTCTGGCGTCATAGCTTTTGAGGTTGGTGTTATTCCACCATGTTCCTGCTTCAGTTGAGAGACCCAGCGACTCATTGCCGTGTATCCAACACCAACAGCATTACATGCTTCTTGTATTGTGTAGCCTTTATTTAGGACCAAATTAGCAGCATCGTGTTTGAATTCGACTGAATAGGTTGTTCGAGCTTTTTTCATTATGTACACTATTTTAATTTTAAGAGTATTTTATCCTATTTGGGTGTACAAGTTCATTAAGCTACAATAAATCGAATATCTTGTAAATTAAAGCCTAATTCTAAATCGGTTTTTAAACTTGCAACTGCTTTTGATGCGTGAGCTGTTTCCTCATTGCCGGTGATTTTTTTTTGCCATTTAGGTGCAAGATCTGTGGCTGTAAGAATCGCTTCAAGGTTAGGGTAGAGACTTAATAACTCAACCGCAGCTTTAGGGCCAATGCCTGTAATACCTGGAATTTTACTGGAACTGATCCCAGCTAATCCCCAGTAGTCAGTCAGTAATTGTGGTTTGACGCCATATTCTTTTTCAATAAAAAGGCTATCAAGCCAGCGTTGTTGAAAATAATCACGAATACGCAATGTTGGTTGTAGTAACTGACAATAACCTTTATCGGTTGAAACGATAGTGACTTGCTCATGACGAGAAGCGACTTTTAAGGCTAAGGTTGCGACTAAATCATCCGCTTCATCACCATCCGATAATAATGAATCAATACCTATTGCCATAAACGCATCTTGAATGGTTTCCATGCCAGCTAATAATTCTGGCGGCATCGGTTTACGGCCTTCTTTGTAGTGTGGCAGTAATTCTGCTCGCCAACCACGATCATTACTATTATGGTCAAATACAGCCACAATGTGACTCGGTTCAGTGCTATTAATGATTTTTTGTAATGCCTGACAGCACACTCTGGCGGTGTTGTCGACATCGGGTTGCCCCGGTTGCGCGGCATGAACGCGACGAATAAGGTTTAATGCATCAATAATAACAAGGTGAATAGCCATAAAAAAATTCTATTTAGATGAATAAAAGGAGCGCTTAGGCTCCTTATTGTACGCAAAACTGTTATCAAATGACGATATTATTTTGGTTGACCGTGGCTATTAACGATTTCATAACAAGGGTCGTATTTACTGCCCGGTAATTTCATTCGTTGTTGTTCGACAAAGTTTTTTAACAGTTTATCCATCCGTTGCATTAGCACTTTATCGCCATCAATTTTAAAACGGCCATATTGCTCAATTTCATGGATGCCTTCTTCTTTAACATTACCCGCAACGATGCCTGAAAACGCACGACGTAGATTAGCGGCCAGTTTTTCTTTGGGCTGATCCATGTGTAAATCTAAACCTGCCATGGCTTTATGCGTTGGCGAAAAGGGCATTTGGAAATCTTCAGGGATGGTTAATGACCAGTTGAAACAATAAGCATCCCCCGTAGCTAATCGATGTTCTTTTACGCGTGCCATAGAGGCTTTCATTACTTGCGCGACTTCAGCGGGATCACCAATAATAATTTGATAGTGCTGAGTGGCAGCTTCACCTAAGGTATCGCGAATAAAATCATCCAGAGTACGGAAATAGGCTTCACTTTCTTTAGGGCCTGTCAGGATTAATGGTAGTGGTTGCTCGGCATTATCAGGATGCATCAAAATCCCTAAAATATACAGTAACTCTTCAGCTGTACCTGCACCACCTGGGAAAATAATAATTCCATGACCAACGCGAACAAAGGCTTCGAGACGTTTTTCAATATCGGGTAAAATTACTAATTCATTCACGATTGGATTTGGCGGCTCGGCGGCAATAATTGAGGGTTCAGTTAATCCAATGAAACGACTGCTTGGGTAGCGTTGTTTGGCATGACCAATCGCAGCACCTTTCATTGGTCCTTCCATTGCGCCTGGTCCGCAACCGGTACAAATATTGAGTTCGCGCAAGCCTAACTCATTACCGACTTCACGGGTATATTGATATTCAATTGGGTTAATCGAGTGGCCACCCCAACATACGATAATATTCGGATCTTCACCAGCATGCAGGGTGCGGGCATTACGTAATAGACTAAATACAAAGTCGGTAATATGAGGTGCGCTGGCTAGGTCGATATCGTTACGGCGGGCAATATGCATATCGACATAAATAATGTCGCGTAACACTGAAAACATATGCTCTTGAATGCCACGAATAATCCGCCCATCCACAAAGGCATGTTCAGGTGGATTGACCAATTCTATTTTAATGCCACGTTCGCGACGCAATAAATTAATCGCAAAGTCGAGGTGTTTTTCTAATAGTTCTTTTGAGTTATCGGTATGGCTGCCTGAATTTAAAACGGCCAGTGAACAGTTGCGATAAAGACGATATAAGTCACTGGATGCCGTTGCTTTTAAGCTGTCAGCTTCTATTTGTGATAATAGGTTCATGGCGCCGATAGGGCTGATATGCGTTATCATAATAACCTCCCTGGTAATGATGAAAAAGCATGTTCATTTATTGATACAAGGCAGTGGCGCTATTATCAAAAGGCTAGTGCTAAAATCAAATAAAGAACAGTACGTTGACGGTAAAATAATTTGTTTTTATATTGATACCATACACAGTGATTTTATTTTTGACCAGTAAATGATAGTAATAATATTGGTAGGATAAATGGATGTTGAGTATCGTTACTCTTGGGTTTAATTGTAATGAGTGACAATATTACAGCGTTGGCTCTGAGCATGGCGTAATGTGGTTTCAATACGATCAATCACATTTTTTGGCGTGTCGTTATGGGTGAAAAATGAGGTACTGATAGAAACTGACATTGAGACACTTTGACCTTTAAAATGTAATGGCAATTGTGTGACTGCGGTGCGAATGTGTTGCACTGTTTGGTGACGTTGTTGCTGATTAATATCGGTGATTAGTAGCATAAAAGCATCATCATTAAAACGGGCAATGAAATCGGTTGGATTAAGGTGTTGATTAATGGTTTGTGCAATAATTTTCAGCGCTTTATCACCAGCGTGATGGCCGTAATTTTTATTAAGGTGGCTGAGGTTATCAATATCAATCAACATTAATAGTAGTGGGTTTTGATAACGTAACCAACGCTGATATTCATGTTCAAGTCGATCATCAAATGCATTACGGTTATAAGTTAAGGTTAACTTATCACGGAAGATATTTTGTTCTTGTTGGCTTAAGCGTTGGTGATAACTGTGCGTTTGTTGTTGTAACTGTTGCACCTTATTATCATTGTGATTTAACTGTTCTATGAGGGCTTGTTCTCGTTGTTCTAGTTGACTATTCCGCAGGGCTAATTGTTGTAATTCTTGGGTGATATTTTCCAAGGATAAAGGCGGTGTATCGGTGGTGTTTTGTGCCTCTATTTTTTGGTTAATATTGGTCACCATCGTTGAGATATTGGTATTGAAGTCATGTCGATGTTGATGCAAGACAGAAAAAGAACTGGCTGTTTTGGCGGTGTTTTTTTTGAGTGAGGCTAAATCACTGTTGAGTGTATTGAGAAATCGTTGCGAAGTATGACGTTCAGCGTGAGTGCCTGAGACAATAAGACGTAAAACCTGTAATAACAATGTCAGTAGCGTTGCTTGATCAACGCCTTGTGCTAATTGATGGCGAATAGTAAATAGTTGTTCACCTTGCTCATTGGTGAAATCTATCTCAGTAATAAGATGTTGTAATTCAGCGACCAGATTAATTTCAAAGTGTTGCTGATTATCACTCAATAACTTCGTGCCGTTATTGTTCGCAGCAATTAATTTTATACTGCGCTCATACAGTTCCAGTAAACGTAATATATGCTGGTGGTTATTTAATAATGTTAATGACGGCTGGTTTAAAATATTGTTTAAGTCACGCTGTAGTGATGTCGGTAAACCTTGGTAACGTAATAGCGTCTGTCCACGTTGATTTATATGATGCTGTAATTGTTTGTTTTGGTGTTGGATCACATCTGCTTGTTGGATCACCAGACGTTCAACTATCGCTAATCGAGGAATGAGACGACTAATCTCGAGTGGTTGTTCAAGATCATGAGTGATGGCGTGTAATGTCGTATCAAGGTCGTTATCGAGGCCTCGGCAGGCAACGGCCAATCGAGTAATTAGGCGTTTTAAGATTACAATTTCACGCCGCGATTTTAGACTAGAATCACGGTAAGAAAGTTGAGCTAGGTCTAATCGTTGCTTTAGGACACTGACTTCGGCAACAATGGCACTAATATCGGTCATTGGTTATGCATCTGCATTGGCATGGTTAAAAGCTATTTAATTCATTATGTTACTGTGATTATTATAATATGCTACCAAAAATAAAACCGGATAGTTAGTGCTAGTTGTCAGAGTTTCGTACCATTTATATATTTAACTGATATCTTTATTAAGATTGTGATCGTAGTTCCAGATTATTTCATTGTTAGTTGAACTACGCACTTTTACTAATCCTTTATCGATGCCTTCGACACAAGAACGACGAATATTATCGCTCACAAAACTGGCTGCTGGTGCGGCATCAATTGCGCAAAGATGAACCCAATTACTGCCTGATTGTTTATCATTGAGGCTGATACCTGCATCGACGGTCATTAGTAATATATCAATGAGTTCTTGATCATTGATTGCCGTATAGGCTCGAGGTAAAAAAGGATATTCTGCCATGCCTATTTGTAATGCGTTATCGATGTTCAATGGTAAGGTATAATTATCAATCAATTGCTGCATAGATTCTGCAAGCTGTTTGGGGTCACAACTTAAACGTGCATTGGGCTCGATATATAAAAACAGCGCATCAGAAAAGTGATAAATACGAGCAGGTTCTAATATTTGCACTTGTAAATAATTACCAAATTCTTTTTCTGCGGTAAGTCCTTGCTGATAGCCTTTTTCTAGATAAATACGTTTTAAAAATGAAACTTCAAATAAGGCAAATCGAAGCCTATCACTTAAAGGCTCATTAATAATTTCACCAAGGTGCCATTGTTCAAAGTTAGCACTACTCTGTTGGAGAGAATTTGCCAAGCGTGCATTGAGCATGCGTAGGTTACGTAATCCACTGCGTGGGTGAGTATAGTAATCGGTGGTTAATTTAGTGAGCTGTTGTTTTAATTGTTTATTAATGTGTTGGCGACGCCATAACAGTAATAACAGAATCACCAGTACTCCAATCAAGGTTAAAGATATTTGTTGTTGTTTATACAATGCATTTTGATTAATGAATTGCTCACGTTCCATTTCTTCAAGTTTAAGTGAACGTTCCATCATTTTTTGTTGTTGTTTAAATACCTCTGTATTACTTTGGATGGCATTTTTTTGTTTGCCTGCATACAACTGTTCATAACGACGCTGACTAAGTAAAGCATTGTAGTAATCGTTTTGCTTTTCAAATGCTTCCGATAAGATGGACTCACCCATTAATTGCAAACTTACCGCACCAATACGGCTCGCGGAAATTAAACCGGCTTGTAATGATGTAATCGCATCATCTAATTCACCTTTTTCTAGTTCTAATTGCCCTTGCATAATTTGGCTTTCTGCAACAATGTTTTCATTACCACTTTGTAACGAAAGATTACGCGCTTGTACGATATACTGCTCAGCTTTTTTATAATTATTTAAGTGTAAATAAACCCGCGCAATATTGAGTCGTAAACTGGCAGAACGAAGATCATGTTTAAGCTGATTTTCTTGGTCGAGTGCATTGAAGTAATGCACTAGCGCAAGATTATAGCGCCCTTGTTGCTCGTAAATAGAAGCAATCAGGCTTAATGCTTTGGCTAATTGTTGAGTACGTTTATAGCGCTCAAAAAACTCCCCAGCTTGAGTGGCATGCTCCAATGCTTTATCAAATACGTGACGTTCTTCAAATAACTGCGCTAATTCATAATTAGCGCGCGCAATTTGTGGCTGATCATCATTTTCAACCGCGAGCCAATAACCGCTAAGTAAGCGATCAAGTGCCATATCATAGTGATCATGACGTAAATAGTGCTGACCTAATGTGATTTGATAATTAATGGTCTCATCTTTATCGTCAAATGCGACTAAATAGCCTTTAGCTTTGATAAATAGTTTTTCTGCCGCTTCATCTTTACCAATGCTTGATTCAATCCGTGCCCGTAGCATCAGTGATTTATATTTTAATTCTTGTAGTTGGCGAGTGAGTGTTATTGGCTGTGCATGCTTTATATCAACATTAAGTGTATTGAGCATTTTTAGCGCCGTTGCACTATTACTTAAATTAACCCAGTAAAATTGGGCTAATAAAATCCGACTTTCAAAGACACTGAACATGAATTTATTATCAAGTGCTGTTTTTTCGGCTTTTTTAATAACATTTATTGCTTGTTCTGGTCGTTGTAAAAGAGATAAAGCCTGTGCTTGGATTTGCAACGCATTGATAGTATTAAGTGGGGTACGAGTAGAATGATCCGCTTCACCATTAAGATGAACCCGTGATGGATCTTGTGGTTGGCTCAGACGGCGATTTTTAAGATAGCTTTGGGTGATTGTAAGCGTACGCTCAGGTTGGTTAACTAATAAATTTTGTGCTTCAGTGAGGATCGGCGAGCTATAAATTTTTGCTTGAAGATCAAATGACGTTGTTAGTAATACTAACCCAGAAAGAAATAGGCCACGAAAATTCATATAATCTCAAAACAGCACAATAACACACAAGATAGTGTTGATTTTACTGGGTTAATGCATCAAGTCCAGCAAAGTAAAGGTTTTTACCGGACTTAATGTTGAATTCGTCGTTAGGATCTAATTACTGACGTGCGAGACGGAAATTATCACTAGGGGTTTTGCCCATATTGGTACGGTATGGATTAATATCTAAACCGCCACGACGAGTATAACGCGCATAAACCGTCAGTGATTCAGGCTGACAAAAACGCATAATGTCGTTAAAAATACGCTCAACGCATTGTTCGTGGAATTCATTGTGATTACGGAATGACACGATGTAACGCAGTAATTTTTCACGATCAATACGATTACCTTTATAGGCAATACGAACACTGCCCCAATCGGGTTGATTAGTGATTAAGCAGTTTGATTTTAAAAGATGACTATGAACAATTTCTTCGACGATATCGTTATTATCTGCAGCACCCTCAAGGTATTCAGGCTTGAAACTGTAGTCACTAATTTCAATATCTTGATCGTCAATACATTCACCAAAGAAATTAACAATCGGTTGATCATTAAAATCAGTTAGCGGTTGAATAGTGACATCAACATCTTCACCAGCACAACGTGATAGATCAATTTGCAGGGTATCTGCGATATCTTGCCAGCTATCAAAGTGAGTTTGGTTGAAGCTGTTAAGGTACAGTTTGAACGATTTTGATTCAATAAGGTTAGGGCTTGATGCTGGTAAACGTACTTCACCAATAGCAACTTGTGGTAAGCCTTTTTTATTGAGCCAAGATAATTCGTATAATGTCCAAATATCATAGCCAGTGAATGGCAGTGCATCATCGCTGATATTAATATCGGTACGGTTTAGGCTTCTTGGAACAGGTTGCAGTAGCGATGGATCGTACTGATCTTTATACTCTGTCTTTTTGCCAAGGGTTAAACCAGCTAATTCTTTAGCGTCTTTATATTTACTCATACTGTCTATGACACTCTTGGATTAGAATAGATGTCCGTCGAAACGGCTTAAACCTAAAGTTTACTGAATCTTTTATGAGGTTGCGAATGAATCATCCTGTTACCAGCGCTTTATCTGATTTTTCTGCTCGTTATTTACAAGCATGGTGTGATGCAGATCGCGGTTTTCCTGTAAGTGAGCATTTAGTTGGGCTTATTTCACCATGTGTCGTTGTTGATGACGATCAAAATGTGACTTGGAAACCGATTGAACGCCAACCTATAATTAGCCTAGAAGGGGTCGAAAAAGGCATGGATTTATCACTTTATAGTGATATCAATGCTTTTTATGGATCGCAATATAGCGGTGATATGAGCGCTATGTTTGGTGATTTATCTTTGGATTTATTACAGGTATTTAATGATGACGATCTTGAACTGTTACAACAAAATATTTTAGGGCATTTAGTAACTCAACGTCGAATGAAACTTAAACCGACAGTCTTTATTGCCGTTGTCGATGATGAATCACAAGTGATTTCTATTTGTAATATGACAGGTCACGTAGTGTTAGAAACATTGGGTAAAGATACTCGCCAAGTGTTAGCAAATGATGTAGTGACGTTCTTACAGCAATTGCAGCCATTAGTGACAGAGGAATAAATTGTGTTTGTTGTTGAGCTACAATTTGAATGTTTTGATAACACAACGTTATCGCAAGTAGATATTGCTATTAATGGCTTAATGGATGCACTGCGTTATAACGGCCAAGTGCTTGGGCGTGAATTTCCTGTTGTTATTGATGATGGTATCTTTCGAGTGCGGGTAGTGTGTCCTGATAAAGAAAGTTTACATTCTCGCTATAATAGCCCTCAAGTGACCCAGTGTTATGAGCAATTAACGTTAGCGTGTTTGCTGGCACCAAAAATGAAAATATTAGGGGTTGACCTTAATTCAGACTCGGTTGCTGAAAGTTTTTCACCCTCATGGCAAGTGCTATATACCACCTATGTTCATAGTTGTTCCCCGCTTCGTAGTGGCGATACATTATTGCCAATCCCGTTATATCAAACCGGAGCAACAACTGACGGTGATTATAAAGCGATTATTAAGTGGCAAACAGAATGGCAAGCCTTTGATGAAATTCAAATGGCCATCAAAAGTCCAGCAGCCGTTAACATGGCATTAGCTGAAATTGGTGATGTAAGCAGTGAATTGTTTGTTCGCGGACGCGAATTATGTCGTCATATCGAAACCACCACTGAGGTGCCAACCTATTATTATCAATACCGTGTTGGTGGTGAAAGTAAAGCGGCTGAATTAGCCCGTCGATGCCCAAGTTGTGGTGGCGAATGGCGAGTGCCAGAAGCGCTGCATGGACTGTTCCATTTTAAATGTGATCGTTGTCGAATTGTATCTAATATGTCGTGGAATTTTCAATAATATAAAAAAGCACCTTTAATTCAGGTGCTTTTTTTATCGCTAACCGTTAGCCTCTAATCGTGCCAAACGTGTTGAGAGTGCAAGTACTTGTTGTTCAAGTTGTTCAATGCGTTGGTCTGCGGTTAATACGCGTTGTTGTTTTTCTATGTGTGGTACTTTGGCATTTTTTTGCCATGCTTGTAGGGCTTTTATAATCACAGGAATCGGTAATGGTGTTGTTAGGCGAGCCTTAATCAGTGCTATTGATGGTTGTTTATTATCAGCCACTAAGCTTGCTATCGCCTGTTCTATTTCTTGAGTGATGGTTGACATCCTTTATCCTTGATAAACGTAGTGATTATTTTCGAAGTAAAGTATCTAATTGATCAATGACTTCACTCCAATCAGCATCTTGTTGTTGTGCTTCATTGATAAATTGCTGTTGGGCAGGAGCAAAAAAGGGCGCTTCAGCTAATTTTTGTGATGGTGTTAATGAATGAGTATGTAAAAAATACTCAATAAAGTCGGTTGAGTTATCTAAGCCTAATTGACTGAATAAATTAGCCAAATTATGGTTGAATGCTTCCATCTCGATTCCTTCTTTAGCAATGTATTCTCTCTTTGTGAGTATAGTGGATATCAGAATAAATAGTCACCTTAGTCAAAGTGCTAATGCTGTTGTAAGAGATCTCTCACAAAGCCGTAAGACATTGAGTGTATTGTTTGCGTACATTACTCTTTGTTAATATTTATCGTATTGATATATAACTATTATTTTGTTTTGTCACTAGATTTGATGAAAAAAAGTATCAACAAGTTTTTATCTGTAGATTGTAGATAATAAAGAAAAGCGTAATCTTAATGGTGTCGGAAGGAACTGACACAACGGAACAGGAAAGCGCCACGGATACAGGCAGTCTCAGGATGAGATACTGGTAAACTAGGATGGTTTATCGGACATGGAATGTAAAGGGAACACCGTAGGATGCGGTAAAAAAGGTAAGTAGGATGTTTACCTGTCAGGAAGACTAGGATAACTTCAGGACGAAGTAAGGAACACCTCTAGGATTGAGGCATAAAGGATCACTTCAGGATGAAGTAAAGGACACCTCCGGGAAGGAGATGAGAGTCAGAACAGGATGTGATGACGGGTTAGGATGGCCATAGGAACAACTTCGGGATGAAGTACAAAGGATAATGCTGACGGAACACAGCAGTCAAAGGATGGATGCAGGGAGCAACATAGTAGCGGGATAGCTGCACGTAAGACCTAAGGGCGCGACGAAAGTCGCGCCCTCTCTTTTTTTGCGATACTCAATGAAATTTGCTGCATTAGAGTAGGGCTAAATTTGATTCTTTCAGAGGAGTTTGCTTTTATTCGCACCTCGCACCTCGCACCTCGCACCTCGCACCTCGCACCTCGCACCATATCTATCTGTCTAATAACGATATTTTGCTATATATGAATAAATGTGATAACTCGTGAATGGCTTTTGACTACTTACTGTGTGCGAGATCTCTTACAAACCTGTGGGAGATAAGCATTACAATTGTGACTATATATCTATGCTTTTTGCGTAACTATATGTTTAATAATGTTTTAGTTATATATGTACATAAATTTTCATAAAAACAAAAAAAACACATTTTGCAAGATATAGGATTTAGGCGATAACTCGCATAATATTAACAGTGTCGAAAGGATACGGCACAACGGATACAGACAGTCTCAGGATGAGATACTGGTAAGCTAGGATGGTTTATCGGACATGGAATGTGAAGGGAACACCGTAGGATGCGGTAACAAAGGTAAGCAGGATGTTTACCTGTCAGGAAGACTAGGATCACTTCAGGACGAAGCAAGGAACACCTCTAGGATTGAGGCATAAAGGATCACTTCAGGATGAAGTAAAGGACACCTCCAGGAAGGAGATGAGAGTCAGAACAGGATGTGATGACGGGTTAGGATGGCCATAGGAACAACTTCAGGATGAAGTACAAAGGACAATGCTGACGGAACACAGCAATCAAAGGATGGATGCAGGGAGCAACATAGTAGCGGGATAGCTGCAAATAAGACCTAAGGGCGCGACGAAAGTCGCGCCCGCTCTTTTTTGTACGATCCTCAAAGAAGTTTGATGCATTACAGTAGGGATAAATTTGATTCTTTCAGGGGATTTGCTTTTATTCGCACCTCGCACCTCGCACCTCGCACCTCGCACCTCGCACCTCGCACCTCGCACTAAATACTCCGATTGTTATTGATAATTAATGGCTTTTTTCTATTGGTATTGTGAGAGATCTCTTACAAGTGTGTAGGATTTTTTCGTTATTGGTATCAATAAATGGTCATTGGAAAGCATTAAAATCGTTATTTATCAATACATTGTATTTGTGTGAGCTTTTGTTAATAAATGTAATTGATAATTAATAGAATATTTATTATTGCGTCATTTTTATGGTGAGGTAATATATTGTCATCAGCTGGAGCTGACAAGGATTAAGGAACAGCCACGGAGTTGGCCGCTCAGGAAGAGCACATAGGTGATATGGATTAATCATCGAGCTAGGATGCATGGGCTTCTCTGGGATAGAGAGCCTATAGATAGGATATCTATTAGTCAGGATGACAATATTCTAGGATGGGATAGGGAACTCTTCAAAACGAAGTTAGGATGACTTCTAATGAAGTAAAGGACACCTCCTTTCTGGAGAGAGAGTCAGTGTTGGATATGCTGATGGGTCAGGGATTACCGAAGAATGACTTCTAGGATGAAGTTGAGATTTACCTGGGGATTTAAGTATATCAAGGATTGATAGCAGGGAGCACGACAGTAGCTGGATTGCTGCAAAAGTAATATCTAAGGGCGTGACAATATTTATTGTCGCGCCCATTCTTTTTTGGGGCTAGCAAAATTAATAATCGCAGCCTTCTGGAATACGGTGCGGCGGTACATAAAAATAGCTCGCACGTAAACGTTTCATTTCAATATAACCTTGATAGACATCCATACCATCAGATGAAAACTCAAACACAAACACTGTCCGCCATCCCCATTCACCGTGATGATCTTTGAGTTTTTGCTCACCTCGAGCAAAACTGATCATCTGCAAGCCCATATTTTTGCAACGTTGCTCAATATAATACTGTGCTAATTCAGTTTGACGCCGTTGTTGCCAAAATAAAAAGCCGATAATAGCAATAATTAAAATGCCGAACAGATTATCCATATAATAAACAGCTCCTTAGAGATAATAAATGCTATTAGTGATTCTTAGCATGGTGTTGTAGTTTTTGAATCGCATCGATCAGTGCTGGATCCGCTTGGCCATGGAGTATTTGTAGCATGATGCCACGTAATAATGGTTGCATGACGAGATCAGTAAATAATTGGTTAAACAAGGTTTGATCTTGGGTTTCAGCTAAACGCAGTAAAAAGAGTGATGCAATATTGGTATCAGTAAAACCACTCCAACAACGGCCAGCAATCGCGACTAATACTTCTGGATGGCATAGTGACGGTTGATTTAATAGTGTGGTCAAGGTGTATTGTAATTGCTGGGGTTTACTACCAGCAAGCGCGCGAACTAAAGCCGCAATTAAAAATAGGTCAGGGTGTTGTTGTTGGCATTCGACCGTTAATCGCTCGGTTATACGTAGGGCTAGAGGCTCAGGTAGCGAGCAATGTTCCAAACAGCCTAATAATGCATACAGTGGCGTCATTGGAAGGTGGTTGAGCGCTTTACGTAAGTAAGTGGCGTTATTATGTTGAGACATACGAGCGCAGATATCAGCTAATCCCTGCAAGCCAATATGTTGCCATTGCTGCCAATCTTGTTGATCTGCTAAATAAGCTTGCGCATCAGCATAATATTGACTGGCCGGTAAATTAAGTAATACCCGTAGTTGGGCGTTAAAAATTGCCATCTTGTCGTCATTGGGTTTAAATGTGTAAGGATTATTGGCGAGCTTTTGTTGTTCTTCTTCGGTTGGGGTAGTGTTTAAACTTGCGCCCATCGCCTCAATAACATACTTAATAAAATCACCGACAGCAGCTTGTTTTAGTAGCCCACGCTCATCTAACGGTAATCGTAAAAACCAGACCCAAGGTGGTTGCTGATGTTGCCAAAATGAAATCGCAATATGTGCATGCTGCTGAAGTGGCCACGGATAAGGCTGACGGTTTTCTTCAACCGCTTTAAATTGGTCGCTATTAATTTCATTAACGCGACGACCCAAATCAAAAATATTATAACGACACCCTGCGTTATCAAGTAATTGGGTTAAAGTATGAAACGTTTCCATGGACATAATAAATAAAGCTCCTTTAATCAGCTCATCAGTATAACGAGTAGCATTAGCTCAGCATACCTGTGAATAGATCGCTAATCACCATAATATAGTTGGGGTGGTTGAACTGAAATGCTATCCTGCGCCGTTTTTATTATCAACAAAGAGGGGTTATGGTGGATAAGTATCATCAAAGTCAGCAATTACTCACTCAATTAGAAAATATTCTACAACATCACCAATATTGGGAAACGATGACTCCAGAGCCACAAGCTTTGGCTAGCGTTGAACCTTTTGCGATTGATACCTTGGCTTGCCATCAATGGCTCCAATGGGTTTTTATTCCTAAATTACGTTATTTAATATTACAGCGATTACCATTACCCACTCAGTTTGCTATTTCTCCTTATGTTGAAGAAGCGATGAAAAATCAGCGTGGAATGGTAGATATTGTGGCGACTGTGCGTGAAATTGATCAATTGTTTAAACACTAAGTGAGCAGAATGGAACTGGAAATTTTATACCAAGATGATGCGTTAATTGCAGTTAATAAACCTGCAGGCATGTTGGTTCATCGTTCTTGGTTAGATAGCCATGAAACTGTGTTTGTGGTGCAAACATTGCGTGATCAAATTGGTCAGCATGTGTTTCCATTGCACCGTTTAGATAGGCCAACATCAGGGGTGCTTTTATTTGGCTTATCCAGTGAGATCGCAGCAATGATGATGCCAGTCTTTGCCGGTCGAGAAATGCATAAAACCTATCATGCGGTTGTGAGGGGCTGGATCAAAGAAGCGGCAGTATTAGATTATCCGCTTAAAGTGATGTTAGATAAAATTGCAGATAAAAAAGCAACCGAAGACAAAGAACCTCAAGCGGCCGTTACAGCCTATGCGCCGTTAGCCACGGTAGAAACTGATATTGCAGTAGGGCGTTATGCGACCAGCCGTTATAGCTTAATCGAGCTGCAACCAGAAACTGGACGGAAACACCAATTACGCCGTCATATGCACCATTTAGACCATCATATGATTGGTGATGTTAACTATGGTGATGGTAAGCATAATCGTATGTTCCGTGAAAATCTTGATTGTCATCGCTTGATGCTGCATGCGTCGCGATTACAATTTAATCATCCGCTCACTGGTGCCGTAATTGATATTCGCGCTGATGTGGATGATGTCTGGCAGCGTGTTATGACCACCTTTAATTGGTCACCTTCATTGCTGTTAGGTGCGTAATATAAAACAATGATCAATGGTTATGAATGGGCGGTAGTGCAAAATTATCAGCTTAATATCATACCAGTACTTGCTTTTCTTTAGCGTAGTTGCCAGATTGGTAGTAGTCCCTTATTGAGGACGTCTTACAGCAAAGGAGAGCGGACAATGAATAAGTTAGGCATATTTGTAGGCTCTGTATATGGTGGAGCAGAAGAGTTAGCAGAAACATTAGCAGCCAAGTTAACATCGGTACCCGTTGAGATTTTCTTTGATTCAACACTGGATGATTTTATGGCCTATGATGCTGATACGGTGTTAATCATTAGTTCGACCACAGGGCAAGGTGAGATCCCCGAAAATCTATTGCCTTTGTACGTCGCATTAAAAGATCAATTTCCGTTATTACCTAAGCAATATTATGGTGTGATTGCATTAGGTGATTCTAGTTATGGTGAAGATCGCTTTTGTGGTGCCGGACGTCAATTTGATGCGTTATTAACCGAGCTTAATTCTCAATCGGTTCAACCACGGTTAGATATTGATGCAGGGGTGAATTTTGAGCCACTAGAGGTTGCTGAGGCATGGTTTACGCAATTTGTTGCCAGTGTAGAGCAAGCTGCGGCATAACACGATTGTAAATATAAAATCGGTTATTGAGTTTAAATAGAAAGTTACCCCGTTAGCCATTAACGGGGTACTAGCGTTATATATCCAAGGTATCGAGATTATTTAAGCGTGCTTACTGATCGTAATAATCAGCGTTTCGCGTAATAACTGCTGTTGCTCTTTAGTTAAGCGGCCGCCAGTATCATTGACAATAATAAAAAAGTCCTCAGCGCGTTCGCCAATAGTGGTGATTTTCGCTGCTTGTAAACTAATGTTAAGGTTTGCAAATACAGCCCCTATCTTCGCCAATAATCCTGGCATATCAAGTGCCACTAATTCCATCATCGTTTTACGTCCGGTTTTAGTTGATAGAAACTCAACTTTAGTCGGCACATTGAAGTGGAGTAATTTACGGGGGGCGCGGCGAATTTTTCGTTCAGATTTCATCGCTGTGAGTGCTTTGGTTAAATTTCGAATAATCCCCACATGACGATTTTCATTAATGGCTTTACCGTTAGGGTCGAGTACCATAAAGGTATCTAGCGTATAACCATCTTTACTGTTCATAATTTGGGCATCATGAATACTAAGATTTTTCTTATCCAGCTCAGAGACCACAATTGCAAATAGCTTGGCTTTATCTTTGCTGTAGATAAACACTTCAGTGCCGCCACGGGTCGCTTTCTTACTCATTAATATAATCGGTTTATCGCCGCTGTGCTTCAGCAATGCTTGTGCGTGCCATGCCAATTGTTTATGGGTGTGGCGTAGGAAATAATCGGCCTTAAAGCGACGCCATAACACTTCAATATCACGCGGCATAAAACCTTTACTGCGTAATACCGCAGACGCTAATTGTTGGTTGTGACGAATGCGATCGCGCATATTTGGGGTTTTCTCTAGTCCTCGACGTAACGTTTTTTGGGTTGAATAGTATAGTTCTGCTAATAAAGTACGTTTCCAGCTGTTCCATAGGTCTTGGTTAGTTGCACAGATATCAGCCACGGTTAAACAGACTAAATAATCTAAGTGTTCTTCATCACCGACTTGTTTAGCAAATTCAGCCACAACTTCAGGATCGTAAATATCACGACGTTGGGCTGTGACCGACATGAGTAAATGCTTTTGCACCAGCCATGATACGGTTTCTGCTTCTGAGTGAGGTAGCCCATGTTCGATACAAAAATCATAAGCATCAACAGCGCCTAATTCAGAGTGATCGCCACCTCGTCCTTTAGCGATGTCATGAAATATTGCCGCTAAGATTAAGATCTCTTTTTTGATAATACGTGGATAAACTTCACAACAAATAGGGTGTTGCGAATGATGATTGGGATCGTTGAATTTATGCAGATTCTTAATCACTCGAATACTGTGTTCATCGACGGTATAAACATGAAATAAATCAAACTGCATTTGCCCAACAATGTGACTCCATTGAGGTAAGTAGGCCGCAATAACCCCGTGACGATGCATTAATTGAAATGCTTTTTGAAGGGCGTTGGGTTGGCGAACTAATTCCATGAATTTTTCACGAGCCGCTGGGATTTCAATCAGAAAACGATTGAGTCGACGCCTAGCGGTGCGTAATTGGCGTAATGTTGGCGCGGCAATACCTTCGATATCAGAATTCTGTGCAATGTGAAGAAACATATCCAAAATAGTTTCTGGCCGTGCTTGAAATAACGCAGGCTTGGTGGCCTCGATTAAATGACCGCGTAATTGAAAATCATCATTGAGCACAATGGGTTCTTGGCGAGTGTCGGGTTTAATGATTGCTTCATCAAACAGCTGTAATAACATTTTATTGAGCTCAGCGACACGGCGTAAAATGCGATAAAAAGCTTTCATCATCATTTCAACCGCCTGATTACCTTCACCATGAAAATCAAGAAGCTCGGCAACGGAGGGTTGGTGATCAAAAGTGAGACGATTGTCATAGCGGCGTAGTTCGATGTGGAGCGCAAATCGAATTCGCCATAATGCATTTTGACATTCAACCAGCTCACGGTATTCCGCATCGGTTAAAAAGCCATGATGACTCATTTCTAATAAGCTGGTGGCCCCGAAGTGACGCCGCGCCACCCAACTTAACGTATGAATATCACGCAACCCGCCGGGGCTTGATTTAATATCGGGTTCAAGGTTATAGGTAGTGTCATGGTAACGCGCATGGCGTACTCGTTGCTCTTCAATTTTGGCTTGATAAAATGTTTCACTGGGCCAAAATTGAGGCGAATTAATCGCAACGGTTAATTGATGAAAGGTTTGTTGATTACCACATAAGAATCGTGATTCAGTTAAATTGGTCGCGACAGTCAGATCATCTTTGCCGACGGCAATACATTCTTCAACGGTACGAACACTTTGACCGACTTCTAAGCGTAAATCCCATAGTAATGTTATTAGGGCGCTGACATTGGTTGCGACAGCGTCTTCTAATGGGTGTTGACTTAATATCAGCAGGTCAACATCAGACAGTGGGTGCAGTTCGCCGCGACCATAACCGCCAACCGCAATTAATGCTAAATCAGGCTGTTGTTCAAACTCATAAAAACGCCATAATCGAATCAGTAATTGATCGATAAAATGACTGCGATCTGTGACTAAATCGACAATTGATTTCTGTTGTTTGAATTGTAGTTTTTGCTCTTCAGCAAAATGGTTAAGGGCGGCGCGTAAACCGTCGAGAGTAATCGCATCGTCGAGGTAATCAGAAAGTTGAGTCGCTAAAATGTCTGTCATTGCTGTCCGTGCGGTAATAGTATCTTATCTTCACTATAACCATTTCGAATCGTGAACTGTATCGCTAGATATAAAAAAACCGACACAGGAGGTCGGTTTTTTGATGTCGGCATGTGCAACAAGTGCAAATGGCGAATTATGCGTTGTGCATTAAGCGTGGCAAGGTTTCTTCTTGACGTAATGTTAAGATTTCACAACCATCTTTGGTTACTAGCAGTGTGTGTTCCCACTGTGCAGATTTTTTACCGTCAACAGTGTAAACCGTCCAACCATCTTGCTCGTCTGATTCACAGCTAAATTTACCAGCGTTAATCATTGGCTCGATAGTGAAACACATGCCTTCTTTCATAACCGTACGGTCACTATTTTTGTAGTGAACCACTTGTGGCTCTTCATGGAATTCGTTACCAATACCATGACCACAGTAATCTTTCACGATAGAAAAACGGCTGCTACCTGCTTTGATGAATTTTTGAATGGCAGTACCAAGATCGCCAATTTTCGCGCCAGGTTTTACTTTTTTGATTGCTAAATAAAGGCTTTCTTGAGCAACGCGACAAAGGCGTTTGTCTTCAAGAGATACTTCACCTACTTCAAACATCTTTGAAGTATCACCGTGGTAACCATCTTTAATCACTGTCACGTCAATATTAATGATGTCGCCATCTTTTAATACTGCGGGCTTGTTATATTTGCCATTAGCTTCTACAACAATTTCATCTTCTGATGCAGGAATACCATGGCAAACAACGTGGTTAATTGAAGTACACACAGATTTAGGGAAGCCGTGGTAGTTCAACGGTGCTGGAATCGCTTGTTGAACTTGGGTGATGTAGTCATGACAAATTTGGTCTAGCGCTTCTGTCGTCACACCCGCCTTTACATGCGGTTCGATCATTTCTAATACGTCAGCAGCCAAACGGCCAGCAATACGCATTTTTTCAATTTCTTCAGCCGTTTTGATCTTAATGCTCATAAAATCGTCTCAATCTGTATGTTTCTGTATGTTTCTATATTACCAGCCGCAAGGGGTTAAAGGGAAGATAAGATTAGTTCTCATATCCAATTTTGACTGGATTTTATTGGCTGTTCTATGGTATAAAGCGCGCCGTAAACAGTGATTTTGTTTCTGTTATAAGCAATAATTTAACCACTCGTTGGTGAATTAATGTGTGTAATGGTGCAATTTGATTGGATTACACATACTTTTATTAATTATTCACACATATCGACACATCTGCCGGGGTGCTCAGTTATCTAGTATTAGATAACGATGGTTATACACCATCATAGGGTCGGTTTTAAGATGGGATATGTGGACGCCTAACCCCATTAGAGGATTATTCAATGGCAACTGTATCAATGCGCGACATGCTTCAGGCTGGTGTACACTTTGGTCACCAAACTCGTTACTGGAACCCAAAAATGAAGCCATTCATTTTCGGCGCTCGTAACCGTGTACACATCATCAACCTAGAAAAAACTGTACCAATGTTCAATGCAGCACTAGCTGAAATTGAAAAAATTGCTGCACGTAAAGGTAAAGTTCTTTTCGTTGGTACTAAGCGCGCAGCTAGCGAATCAATCAAAGAAGCAGCAATCAGCTGTGACCAGTACTACGTAAACAACCGTTGGTTGGGTGGTATGTTGACTAACTGGAAAACTGTTCGTCAATCAATCAAGCGTCTTAAAGAACTTGAAGCTCAATCTATTGATGGTACTTTCGACCAGCTAACCAAGAAAGAAGCGCTTATGCGTACTCGTGAAATGGAAAAGCTTGAGAAATCACTAGGTGGTATTAAGAACATGGGCGGTTTACCTGACGCAATGTTCGTAATCGGCGCTGATTGTGAGCACATCGCAATCAAAGAAGCTAACAACCTAGGTATCCCAGTATTTGCTGTTGTTGATACTAACTCTGATCCAGACGGCGTTGACTTCGTTATCCCAGGTAACGATGACGCAATCCGCGCGATTCAGCTTTACACTGGTGCTGTAGCTCAAACTGTTAAAGAAGCTCGTAACCAAGATATCGCTGTTCAAGCAGAAGAAGACGGTTTCGTAGCTGAAGCTTAATAGCTTGCTGCTTAACATAAGCATCTTAAGTTACCTTGCGTAAACTAAGAATGGTTACCAGGGGCCGATAATGGCCCCTGATTTTTACTCAACGAATTCAAATCTGAGGATTATCACATGGCAACAGTTACAGCTGCCCTAGTTAAAGAACTGCGTGAACGTACTGGCGCAGGTATGATGGATTGTAAGAAAGCACTAGTAGAAGCTAACGCTGATATTGAGCTAGCAATCGAAAACATGCGTAAGAGCGGTGCTGCTAAAGCTGCTAAAAAAGCAGGTAACGTAGCAGCTGAAGGTACTATCATCATTAAAGATGCTGACGGTAAAGCAGCGCTTGTTGAAGTAAACTGCCAGACTGACTTCGTTGCTAAAGACGGTAGCTTCCTTGCATTCGCTAACATGGTTGCTGATGCAGCACTTGCTAGCCACGCAACAGTTGAAGAGCTTCAAGCACAATTTGAAGAAGCACGTATCGAGCTAGTAGCTAAGATCGGTGAGAACATCTCTATCCGTCGCGTAGCATACATCGCTGGTGATAAAGTTTCTACTTACACTCACGGTACTCGTATCGCAGTAGTTGTTGCTGGTAACGGCGACGCAGAAACTCTTAAGCACATCGCAATGCATGTTGCAGCATCTAACCCTGAATACGTTAACCCAAGTGACGTACCAGCTGAAGTTGTAGCAAAAGAGCGTGCTGTTCAAGTTGAAATCGCTATGAACGAAGGCAAGCCTCAAGCTATCGCAGAGAAGATGGTTGAAGGTCGCATGAAGAAGTTTACTGGCGAAGTTTCTCTAACTGGCCAAGCTTTCATCATGGAACCAAAGAAAACTGTTGGCGATATCTTGAAAGAAACAGGCGCTACAGTAACTAACTTCGTACGTTTAGAAGTTGGTGAAGGTATCGAGAAAGCTAAAGAAATGAGCTTTGCTGAAGAAGTAGCAGCTGTTCAAAAAGGCTAATCCTTTTTAATCAGAATATCAAAGACCGCAACCGACGTTGCGGTCTTTTTACAACTCCATATCTCAAAATCAGCTTGGAAGGTAAAAAAATGACTACAAACCCTAAACCAACTTATCAGCGTATTCTTCTAAAACTAAGTGGCGAAGCACTACAAGGTAAAGAAGGATTTGGTATTGACGCTCAAGTTCTTGACCGTATGGCACAAGAAGTAAAAGAACTCGTTGAATTAGGTGTTCAAGTCGGCCTTGTTATCGGAGGCGGTAACCTATTCCGTGGTGCTGGTCTGGCTGAAGCAGGTATGAACCGAGTTGTGGGCGACCACATGGGTATGCTAGCAACAGTAATGAACGGCTTAGCAATGCGTGATGCGCTGCACCGTGCCTATGTGAACGCGCGAGTAATGTCTGCTATTCCTCTAAACGGTGTATGTGATAATTATAACTGGGCTGATGCTATCAGTCAGTTACGTCAAGGCCGTGTTGTTATTTTCTCTGCAGGTACAGGCAATCCGTTCTTCACAACCGATTCTGCTGCATGTCTTCGTGGTATCGAAATCGAAGCTGATGTAGTATTGAAAGCAACAAAAGTTGAAGGCGTGTACACGGATGATCCAGTTAAAAATCCAGATGCTACGCTTTGTGAACAGCTGAGCTACCAAGATGTACTTGAAAAAGAACTTAAGGTCATGGATTTGGCTGCATTTACTCTTGCTCGTGACCACAACATGCCAATTCGTGTATTTAACATGAATAAGCCAGGTGCATTGCGCCGTGTTGTAATGGGTGAGCAAGAAGGTACGCTGATCACTAACGCTTAAGCCTTGTAAGATTAATGTAGCGCTGAAAATTAGCGCTATGATGACAGCATAATTTAAGGTATTTATCGTGATTAACGAAATCAAACAAGATGCGCAAACGCGCATGGAAAAAAGTGTTGATGCACTGAAAGGTCAATTAGTAAAAATTCGTACTGGCCGTGCACATCCAAGCCTACTTGACACTATTTATGTTGAGTATTACGGCGCAAGCACACCACTAAAGCAAGTTGCTAACGTGGTTGCAGAAGATTCACGTACATTGGCGATTACGGTATTTGACCGTGAATTGTCAGCGAAAGTTGAAAAAGCAATTATGATGTCTGATTTGGGTTTAAATCCAATGTCAGCAGGTACGGTAATTCGTGTGCCATTGCCACCGCTAACAGAAGAGCGTCGTCGCGATCTTGTTAAGATTGTACGTGCTGAAGCTGAGCAAGGCCGTGTTGCTGTACGTAACATCCGTCGTGATGCTAATGCTACAGTTAAGTCTTTATTAAAAGATAAAGATATTTCTGAAGATGATGATCGTCGTGCACAAGATGAAATTCAGAAACTAACAGATGAAGCTATCAAGAATATTGAAGCTGTTCTTGAAGTGAAAGAAAAAGAGCTAATGGAAGTTTAAGACATTATTGTCTTAATTTAGCTGACAAAGTTAAGGCGCTGTGCGGCAGCACGGCGCTTTTTTTTTGAGGGATAAATATGGCACAACCTTCTATAGACGCTGTTCTTTCAGCCGACTATCTTCCACAACACATCGCAGTGATTATGGATGGTAATGGCCGTTGGGCTAAAGCCAAAGGTAAAGCGCGAGTATTTGGCCATAAAGCAGGAGTAGAAGCGGTACGTAAGACCGTCTCTACGGCAAATCGACTAGGTATTAAGGTCGTGACTTTGTTTGCTTTTAGTAGTGAAAATTGGCGTCGTCCTGAGGATGAAGTTTCATTACTAATGGAATTATTCATGACCGTTTTAGGTCGTGAAGTTAAAAGACTACATAAAAATAATATTCGATTATGTATTATCGGAGACAAAAGTCGCTTCAGTGCTCGACTGCAGAAAAAAATTACTGCAGCAGAATTATTAACTGAAGATAACACTGGGCTAGTGTTAAATGTGGCAGCTAACTATGGCGGTCAATGGGATATTCTGCAAGCAACGAAGAAAATGATGCAGCGTGTTATTGATCAACAACTTGATATTGACTCTCTGACTGAACAAGATTTAGCGCAGGGGTTAGTGACTCAAGGCTTACCCGATGTTGATTTATTAATTCGTACCAGTGGCGAGTGTCGCATTAGTAATTTTATGTTATGGCAAACTGCTTATGCTGAATTATATTTCACTGAACAACATTGGCCAGATTTTGATGAAGAAAGTTTGGTAAATGCTGTAGCATGGTTTGTAAATCGTGAGCGCCGCTTTGGTTGTACTGGCGAGCAGATACAAGCTTTGTTAAAATAAAAAAACATTATTTTCGCCAATACGCAATGTTGTGTGTTGGCGTTATTGTTTAAGTAGCGGTTTTTTCCGATACTATATTTCTTATATAAAAGAGGACGCAGTTTGCTCAAGCAACGAATTATTACCGCGTTAATCCTCGCGCCACTTGTCATTGCAGGAATCTTTTTTCTGCCGTTACCTGCTTTTATTATTGCCATGGCTGCAATAACCTTAGTTGGTTTCTGGGAGTGGACGCAGTTTGTTAACGCATCATCACGTATTAATGCGATGATTTTACCGACTATCATACTGGGAGCAAGCCTTGCGCTGTTACCCACTGATCCCGCATCTCTCTCTCATCCTGATGGTATCTATCGTACTATTTTACTTATTGGTGGTTTGTGGTGGTTAGTCGCATCCGCATTAGCTATTAGTTATCCTAAAAGTGCTGATTTCTGGTCAAATAACCCTTTTCTAAAGCAAATTTTTGGGTTGCTCACATTATTGCCTTTTTTTTGGAGTATTTTAATGCTCCGCGCAGTGAATTATGACAATAATCCCTACCATGGTGCTTGCTTAGTTTTACTAGTGTGCTTATTAGTATGGGCGGCTGATACTGGCGCTTATTTCTCTGGCAAGCGTTTTGGTAAGCATAAGATGGCACCGGCAGTGAGTCCAAATAAAACCATCGAAGGGTTAGTCGGCGGAGCGTGTTTAGCGCTTGTTGTTACTTGGCTTGGTTCACATTTATTATCGATTGAGTTTACATCGTTGGGCCAATTATTCTTTATTGCTATTATTACAGTGATTATCTCGGTTTTAGGCGACTTAGTTGAAAGTATGTTTAAGCGAGTTTCTGGTATTAAAGACAGCGGTAATATTTTGCCTGGGCATGGTGGTATTCTTGATCGTATTGATAGTTTAACTGCCGCTATCCCTGTATTTGCATTGCTCTATCTGTGGCTAATATAATTAATAACAACCTTCTCTTTTAAAGGCAGCTATTTTGCTGCCTTTTTTGTAACTGTAAGTGATTTTATGCGTAAGTTAACGATTCTTGGTGCGACTGGCTCGATTGGTAGTAGCACATTAGCGGTAATCGCTCAAAACCCTGATTCATTTGAAGTCACTGCACTAGCTGCGGGCTCTAATGTTGATAAAATGTTTGCCCTTTGTCAGCAATGGCAACCGCAATATGCTGCGATGGCAAGTGTGATTGCGGCAGCTCAACTTAACGCGTTAGTGCAGCAAGCAGGGTTAAATATCACGGTATTAAGTGGTGATGATGGTATTTGCCATGTTGCAGCGTTAGATGAAGTCGATACCGTGATGGCTGCTATTGTTGGTGCCGCAGGCTTATTACCCACCATGGCAGCGGTTAAAAAAGGTAAGCGGATTTTATTAGCGAATAAAGAAGCGCTAGTCATGACGGGTCAAATGTTCATTGATGCTTGCGAAGAGTATGGCGCAGAATTACTGCCAGTTGATAGTGAGCATAATGCGATATTTCAAGCGTTACCTGTTGAGATTCAACGTCGAATGGGGCGCTGTGATTTAGCGGCTCATGGTGTCAGTAAGGTGTTATTAACCGGTTCTGGTGGCCCATTCCGTTATACTGATATCAGTGCCTTAGATGCTGTAACACCCGCGATGGCGATTGCGCATCCGAATTGGTCTATGGGGCCTAAAATTTCAGTCGATTCTGCAACCATGATGAATAAAGGTTTGGAATATATTGAAGCGCGGTGGCTATTTAATGCGAGTCGCGAGCAGATGCAAGTTGTTATTCATCCGCAGTCAGTGATCCACTCAATGGTGCAATATAAAGATGGTTCAGTCATTGCACAAATGGGATTACCTGATATGTGTACTCCGATTGCGTGTGCAATGGCTTACCCTGAGCGGGTAGAATCTAGCGTAGCTCCGCTGGATTTTAGTAAAATCGGTGAGTTTACCTTTATGGAACCTGATTTTGAACGCTATCCATGTTTGAAATTAGCCATTGATGCGTGTTATCAGGGGCAAGCTGCAACCACTACCTTAAATGCAGCTAATGAAATTGCTGTTGCTGCGTTTTTAAATAATCAGATCCGTTTCACTGACATTGCGAAAGTGAATAAAGCAGTGTTAGACGTAGCGGTATTAACTGAACCTAATGATATTGATGCCGTCATGGTGCTAGATCAGCAAGCGCGAGAGCTTGCACTAGACATTATTGCGAAGGATTTTGCATGATTGAATTTATCCGTAATTTAAGCGCGTTTTTAGTTGCTCTTGGTATTCTTATCGCTGTGCATGAGTTTGGCCATTTTTGGGTTGCTCGTCGCTGTGGTGTGTATGTTGAACGTTTTTCTATTGGTTTTGGTAAAACCTTATTTAAGCGTGTAGGTAAAGACGGTACTGAATACGTATTAGCGATGATACCACTGGGTGGTTACGTTAAAATGCTTGATGAGCGGGTAGCTGAAGTTGCACCTGAGCAGCGCCATATGGCGTTTAATAATAAGAAAATATGGCAGCGAAGTGCTATTGTTGCCGCAGGGCCAATGGCAAACTTTGTGTTTGCTATTTTTGCTTATTGGGTGGTGTATTTAATTGGGGTGCCAGCATTAAAGCCAATGATTGGTGAAGTGGCACCACAATCAATTGCCGCTAAAGCGGGAATTATTCCGGGAATGGAACTAAAATCAGTTTCTGGACTCGAAACATCTGATTGGGAATCAGCCAATATGGCATTGATTTCTCAAATAGGTGATAAACAAGTGGTTATAACGGCACAAGAACCTAACAGTTCGGTTGTTGTTTCACGTACACTTGATTTAACACATTGGTCATTTGATCCTGAATCACAGCGAGTATTGACGACACTGGGTATCACCCCATTTACACCGCCAATTACGCTAACTGTTTCACAACTTGTTGATAATAGTGCAGCAATTGATGCAGGATTTAAATTAAATGATAAGATTGTCGCAATAGGTAATAAACCAGTCACGCAGTGGCAGCAATTTGTTGACGCTGTGCGTTCTCATCCTGGGACAACGCTACAAGTTGAAGTTTTACGTGATGGGGAACCAGTGATGCTATCATTGACGCCTCGTGTAAAAGTGGAAGCTGATGGCAAAGAAGTTGGCTATGTAGGATTGGCACCAAGTATTGAACCTTGGCCAGCATCGTACAAAGTTAATTTGCAGTTTGGTCCCATTGATGCGGCGATAAAAGCGACAGAAAAAACCAAGCAATTAGTGTTACTAACGTTTGATATGGTCACTAAGCTTGTTACTGGTGATGTTGCAATAAAAAACCTTAGCGGGCCGATATCTATCGCGAAAGGGGCTGGAATGACTGCCGAGTTTGGTTTGGTGTATTTCCTTGGTTTCTTAGCGTTGATTAGTGTTAACTTAGGTATTGTAAACCTATTACCTTTACCTGTACTTGATGGTGGACATTTAATGTTCTTTGCTATCGAGGCGGTAACTCGTCGTCCTGTATCTGAACGAATTCAGGATATTGGCTATAGAGTGGGATCAGCCATTTTGGTTGCGTTAATGGCGGTTGCGCTATTCAATGATTTTACCCGACTTTAATAAATGCGTATTTAGCAAGGAATAATCAGTACAGTAATGGCGATTAAAAAACTGTTAGTCGCATCGCTGCTTTTAACAAGCAGCGTTGCGCATAGCGCGGAAAATAAATTTGTAGTTGATAACATTCGTTTTGAAGGTCTTCAGCGGGTCACTATGGGCGCAGCATTGTTAAAAATGCCGGTTCGAGTAGGCGACACTGTTGATCCGCAGGACATTTCAACGCTGATCAAATCTCTTTATTCTTCCGGCAATTTTGAAGATATTAAGGTATATCGAGACGGTAATACGTTACTGGTCGATGTAAAAGAGCGTCCAACCATTGCTGATATTACCTTTGCCGGTAATAAAGCGATCAAAGATGAGCAGCTAAAAGAGAACCTTGAAGCATCAGGCTTACGTGTTGGTGAGGCACTTGATAGAACAACGTTATCTAAGATCGATAAAGGTCTAGAGGATTTCTACTATAGCGTCGGTAAATATAATGCCACTGTAGAAGCTGTTGTTACGCCTTTACCTCGTAACCGTGTTGATATTAAATTTGTCTTTACTGAGGGCGTATCTGCTAAAATTAAGCAGATCAATATCCTTGGTAATCATGTTTTCAGTGATGCTGATTTAGTCGGTAAGTTTAAGCTTAAGGACAGTGTGCCTTGGTGGGACTTTATGGCTAATGAAAAATATCAAAAACAAGTATTGCAAGGCGACTTAGAAACATTACGCTCGCAGTACTTAAATAATGGCTATTTAAAGTACCGTCTAGAATCAACGCATGTTGCTATTTCTCCTGATAAAAAAGGCGTGTACATTACTTTAAAAGTTCATGAAGGTGAGCAATACAAGGTTAAAAACGTTAAGTTCCAAGGTGACGTTGCAGGCCGTATTGCTGAGTTTGATAAGCTAGTCACGTTTAAAGCTGGCACTGTTTACAATGGTGCTGAAGTTACCGCGTTAGAAGAAGCGGTTAAGCGTGAGTTGGGTAAGGCGGGTTACGCTTATCCAAAAGTGACTATTATGCCTGAGTTTGACGATGCGGCACATCAAGTGTCTTTAATCGTTAATGTTGAACAGGGTAAACGTGTTTATGTACGTAATATTGAATTTAGCGGTAATAACACCACTAAAGATGAAGTATTACGTCGTGAAATGCGTCAAATGGAAGGTTCATGGCTCAACGGTAAAGCAATCGAAACAGGTAAGGAGCGTTTAAACCGAACCGGTTTCTTTGAAAA
Organism: Photobacterium phosphoreum; assembly: GCF_002954725.1. Taxonomy (GTDB): domain Bacteria; phylum Pseudomonadota; class Gammaproteobacteria; order Enterobacterales; family Vibrionaceae; genus Photobacterium; species Photobacterium phosphoreum. The sequence continues at coordinate 2,149,973 of NZ_MSCQ01000001.1, read as the reverse complement.
TGTTGATGTTCAAACTGTGCGTGTTCCTGGTTCAGATGATCAGGTTGATGTGAAGTACAAAGTTAAAGAAGCTAACTCTGGTAGTGTCAACTTCGGTGTTGGTTATGGTACTGAATCTGGTATTAGTTTTCAGGCGGGTTTAACCCAACAAAACTTCCTAGGTACAGGTAATTTATTTGGCATTAATGCGATGACCAATGATTACTCTAAGAATATTAGCCTTGAATACAAAGATCCGTACTTTACGATCAATAACGTTAGCTTAGGTGGTAAAGTTTACTATAACGAGTTTGAAGCATCTGATGCCAATATCTCGGATTATACCAACCAAAGTTATGGTGCGAGTTTAACCTGGGGTTTCCCATTCAATGAATTGAACTACTTCGATTTTAGCTTGGGTTATGATCATAATAAGATCTCTAATATCCAAGATTACTATCAGATCCAACAATTCAAGAAGATCCATGGTTTTGATGAAAATAGTGATAATGCGATTGAACTTGATGACTTCAGCTGGAGTGTTTCATGGACGCGTAATCACCTAAACCGCGGTTATTTCCCTACTTCGGGTAATTACCAGAATGCGTCATTTAAGATGACTATTCCAGGTTCAGATTCACAATACTTTAAGACTCAATACGATGTTCGTCAGTACATTCCTTTAACGGAAAAACAAGACTACACCTTATTACTCCGTGGTAAATTAGGTTACGGCAACGGTTACGGTAAAACGGATAATGGCAGCGATCAATTAATGCCATTCTATGAGAACTACTATGCGGGTGGTTTTACTACTATTCGTGGTTTCCGCTCTAATACTGTTGGTCCTAAAGCGGTTTATGGCGAAGGCCAAGGCAATAACCAAAAGGGTGTAGTTAGCGACGAATCTACTGGTGGTAATGCGATTGCACTTGCGAGTATGGAGTTAATTGTTCCAACCCCGTTTGCTTCTCAAGAAGTGAAAAACCAAGTACGTACCAGTTTCTTCGTTGATGCTGGTTCAGTATGGGATACTGAATTCCACCCAGATTATACTAACGCAAGCTCATTACCTGATTATTCAGATCCAGGTATGATTCGAGCGTCTTACGGTGCTGCATTACAGTGGATGTCCCCAATGGGTCCACTTGTGTTCTCGGTTGCTAAACCAATCAAGAAATATGAAGGGGATGATGAAGAGTTCTTCACATTCACCATTGGTCAGTCATTCTAATTATTAAGGAGAGTCTTTTGAAACAGTGGATTAAAGCAGCAAGTTTAGGTTTGGTTATTTTATCTTCATCTATGTATGCCAATGCAGCAGAAGCAACACAAAAAATTGGTTATGTGTCGACAGGTCAGGCAATGTCTGAATTAGCGACACGTTACAAAGTACAAGAGAAATTGCAAAAAGAGTTCAGTGGTCGTGTTGCTGCGTTACGTTCGATTGAAGGTAAAATGAAAACCAAAATCGAAAAAATGAAGCGTGATGGTGAGTTAATGACACCTCAACAACGTACTGATATTCAACGTGAGCTTGCAGCACTTGATTCTGATTATAAGCTAAAAGCAAAAGCTTTATCGGAAGATCAACGTCGTCGTGGCATGGAAGAAGAGCAGAAATTGGTTAAGAAAATCCGTACTGCTATCGATACTGTTGCGAAGAAAAATGGCTACAATGTTGTGCTAGATGCGCAAGCGGTATTGTTTGCAAATAAGAGCGATGACTTATCGTCTAAAGTTATTGCTGCCGTAAAATAAAACAGTAACCCTGTGGTAAACGTTGTAGCTGACAGGTTCAGCTACAACTTTTGATCTAACAGCCACCTTATGTGGCTGTTGTTACAAGAGAGATAGAATAAAATGGCTGAAATTACGCTTGCTGAATTAGCAGATAAATTAGGTGCAGAGCTACATGGCGACGGCACAACTAAAATTCATTCGATTGCTGCGATGGGCAAGGCGACTGCCGGGCAAATAACGTTCCTTTCTGATAGCAAGTACCGTCAACAGCTTAGTCAGTGTCAAGCGGATGCAGTAATGCTACGAGAAGCGGATGTCGAATTTTTTAATGGCAACATGCTTGTCGTAAAAGACCCTTATCTTAGCTATGCCTTAGTGGCTCAACTTCTTGATACAACGCCTGTTGCCGCGATGGATATTGCCGCGTCAGCGTATGTTGACCCAACGGCAACACTTGGTAGTAATGTTGCTATTGGTCACAATGCGGTGATTGAAGCGGGAGTGCAATTGGGCGATAACGTCCAAATTGGTGCGGGTTGTTTTATTGGTAAAAATGCCGTTATTGGTAATAACACCAAATTGTGGGCAAATGTCACTATTTATCATGATGTAGTGCTCGGCTCACAATGCCTTGTACAATCAAGTACCGTTATTGGTGCTGATGGCTTTGGTTATGCGAATGATAAAGGTGAGTGGGTTAAGATCCCTCAACTGGGTTCGGTTCGCATAGGCAATCGAGTTGAAATTGGTGCATGTACCAGTATTGACCGCGGTGCATTAGAAGATACCATTATTGCTGATAACGTTATTATTGATAACCAGATGCAAATCGCTCATAACGTGCAGATCGGATATGGTACAGCGATGGCGGGTGGTACTATTGTTGCTGGCAGTACTACCATCGGTAAATATTGTATTATTGGTGGTGCCTCGGTACTTAATGGCCATATTAAGATTGCTGATGGTGTCACAATTACTGGTATGGGAATGGTAATGCGCAGTATCGAAGAAAAAGGTATGTATTCTTCAGGTATTCCGCTACAACCTAATAAAGAGTGGCGTCGAACAGCTACCCGGGTTCATCGTATTGATGATATGAATAAACGTCTAAAGGCAGTTGAAAAACAACTTAAAGCTAAAGACGAATAATTTTTATCAGCATTGATTGGCCTGCCTTTGTGTAGGCCATTTTGCATTTTCATAGCATATTTTTTTACATGTTTTTAAAACAGGAATTTAGTTTTGACGACCGAAAATAAGACGTTAAACATCACCGAAATTCAGGAACTTCTTCCTCACCGTTACCCATTCCTTATGATTGATCGTGTCACCAATTATGATGAAGGTAAAACCTTAACCGCTATTAAAAATGTGTCTGTTAATGAGCCACAGTTTACCGGTCACTTTCCTAAAATGCCGATATTTCCTGGCGTATTAATTTTAGAAGCAATGGCACAAGCAACGGGTTTATTAGCCTTTAAAACCTTTGGTGCTCCAGCAGAAAATGAACTGTACTACTTTGCGAGTATTGATAAAGCGAAGTTCCGTAAGCCTGTTGTACCCGGTGACCAACTGATTCTTGAAGTTGAATTTATTAAAGAGCGTCGCGGTATCGCGTTATTTAATGGTATCGCTAAAGTTGATGGCGAAACTGTGTGTTCAGCAGAACTTAAGTGTGCGAGACGAGTATTCTCATGATTCATGAAAGTGCGAAAATTCATCCATCAGCAGTGATTGAAGATGGGGTGATCATTGGCGCAAACGTCACTGTTGGCCCATTTACCTATATTGCAACAGGGGTTGAAATTGGTGAAGGCACTGAGATAATGTCTCATGTCGTCATTAAAGGCCCAACGGTTATCGGTAAAGATAATCGTATTTTCCCGTTTGCTGTTGTTGGTGAAGAGTGCCAAGACAAGAAGTTTAGCGGTGAAGCGACACGCTTAGAAATCGGTGATCGTAATGTGATCCGTGAAAGTGTCCAGATCCACCGTGGCACCACGCAAGATAAGGGCGTTACTGTTGTTGGTAATGACAACTTGTTATGTGTAAATGCCCATATTGCCCACGATGTCGTTGTTGGTAATCATACTCATATTGGTAATAACTCTATTTTAGGCGGTCATGTTACTGTTGGCGATTATGCTGGTGTGATGGCATTGTCTGCTATTCACCCATTCTGTACTGTGGGCGCTTACAGTTATATCGGCGGTTGTTCTGCGGTAGTACAAGACGTACCACCGTATGTATTAGCGCAAGGTAACCACGCTAAACCTTTTGGTTTAAACATTGTTGGTTTACAGCGTAATGGATTTGAAAAACCAGAATTACACGCTATTCGCCGTGCTTATAAAGAAATTTATCGTTCAGGTAAAACATTGGCAGAAGTAAAGCCAGTGCTAGCTGAAATGGCAAAAGATTGGCCATCAGTTGGACGTTTCTCTGAATTACTTGATAACTCAGAACGCGGTATTATTCGCTAATGACGAAGCCTCTTCGAATAGCGATTGTTGCCGGAGAAATCTCCGGCGATATTTTAGGTGCTGGTTTTATTCAAGCAGTAAAAGTGCGCTATCCTGATGCTGAATTTGTCGGGGTTGCAGGACCTCGCATGCAAGCCCAAGGCTGTGAAGCGCTGTTTGATATGGAAGAGTTAGCCGTGATGGGGATCGTTGAGGTCCTTGGTCGGTTGCCGCGATTATTCAAAGTAAAAGCAGAGCTTGTTAAGTACTTTAGCGACAATCCACCTGATGTGTTTGTCGGTATCGATGCGCCTGATTTTAATTTACGGCTTGAAAAAGACTTAAAAGATCGCGGTATAAAAACCGTACATTATGTCAGTCCATCAGTGTGGGCATGGCGTCAAAAGCGGATCTTTAAAATTGAAGCGGCAACGAATTTAGTGTTGGCTTTCCTGCCGTTTGAAAAAGCATTTTACGATAAGTTTAATGTGCCGTGTCAGTTTGTCGGCCATACCATGGCCGATGCTATTCCATTGCAAACCGATCAAATGGCCGCTCGTGAATTACTAGGCTTAGAGCCAACCAAACGCTGGTTGGCAGTATTGCCTGGTAGTCGTGGTAGTGAAATGGGTATGCTCGCTGAGCCTTTTATTCAAACTTGCCAGCAACTCAAAGCCAAGCATCCTGAGTTAGGTTTTGTGGTGGCGTTGGTGAATGAAAAACGTCGGGCTCAATTTGAACAAGCATGGCAAGCAACCGCACCTGAATTAGATTTCGAGTTAGTCGATGATACTGCCCGTAATGTGATGATAGCGGCTGATGCGGTGTTATTAGCCTCAGGGACGGTTGCATTAGAATGTATGCTGGTGAAACGTCCGATGGTGGTGGGCTATAAAGTAAAACCCCTGACGGCTTGGATTGCCAAGCGAATGCTAAAAACCAAGTATGTGTCACTGCCTAATATTATGGCTGATCGTGAATTAGTCACCGAGCTACTTCAGGAAGATTGTACGCCTGATAAGTTGTTCCATGAAGTTGATAAAATCCTTTATGGTGACACAACGGCATTGATGGCGCAGTTTGAACAGATGCATAAAACCATTCGTTGTAATGCCGATGAGCAAGCGGCACAAGCAGTGTTAGCATTAATTGATAAGGCATAGTTATTATGGCTAAAAACATTATGTCTAAAAAATATTGTGGCTAAAAATATTATGGCTGAAAAGATAGAATATCCTCCGTTTGTGTACCCACAAGCTGATTGTATTGCGGGTGTTGACGAAGTGGGTCGTGGTCCATTAGTGGGTGCAGTCGTGACGGCGGCAGTGATTTTAGATCCTAATAATCCGATTGTTGGATTAACAGATTCTAAAAAATTGAGTGAGAAAAAACGCAATCTATTGTTTGATGAAATAAAACAAAAGGCGCTGGCGTGGTCTTTGGGTCGTTGTGAAGCCGATGAAATTGATCAGCTGAATATTTTACAAGCGACCATGGTTGCGATGCAGCGTGCCGTGGCTGGACTTGATATCCAACCTGATTTTGTATTAATCGATGGTAATAAAACCCCAGCATTACCAATGGCGGCACAAGCGGTAGTTAAAGGTGATTTACGGGTTGCCGAAATCAGTGCAGCGTCAATTATTGCAAAAGTCACTCGCGACCGTGAAATGGAAATCTTGGATGCAGAGTTTCCACAGTATGGTTTTGCAAAGCATAAAGGCTATCCAACCAAAGCCCATTTTGCCGCATTAGAGCAATATGGTGCGATTGAACAACACCGAAAAAGTTTTAAACCGGTTAAGCGCGTATTGGGCCTTGATTAAGCTCCGATGATTGCGTGATAAAAAGGCGAACCATTTGGTATCGCCTTTTTTTATACGCGAATTATTCCCCGATCGGGTATAATTTTTGTTAATTAAGTAATGTAATGAATTAGGTTGTCATGGCAGAACCACGTTTTATCCACCTTCGAGTTCATAGTGATTATTCAATGATCGATGGCTTGGCGAAAGTGAAACCTATCGTTAAGCGCGCTACTGAACTTGGCATGCCAGCACTGGCTCTCACTGATTTCACTAACCTGTGTGGTTTAGTGAAGTTTTATTTTGCTGCCCATGATGCGGGTATGAAGCCGATTATTGGTGCTGATTTTAAGGTCCAAAGCCAAGAAATGGGCGATGAGCTGTTTGAACTCACCATTCTTGCTGCCAATAATGAAGGCTATAAAAACCTGACATTATTAATTTCAGAAGCGTATCAGCGTGGTCATGTTCAGCATCAGCCAGTGATTGATAAAGAATGGCTCATTAAACACCGTGAAGGGCTAATTATTTTATCTGGCGGTAGAACGGGCGATGTTGGGCGTGCATTATTAAAAGGTAATCAACAGCTAACGGACGCTTGTGTTGCTTTTTATCAAACCTATTTTCCTGATAGCTATTATTTAGAGTTGGTTCGTACTGGTCGTAGTGATGAAGATGCGTATCTTCATTTTGCGATTGAGCTAGCGGAACAATGTGACTTGCCCGTGGTTGCAACCAATGATGTGCGATTACTGACCGCAGATCAATTTGATGCCCATGAAATTCGAGTGGCTATCCATGATGGTTATACCATGGTCGATCCTAACCGACCTAAGCTTTACAGTGAACAGCAGTACTTGCGCAGCGAAGATGAGATGTGCGAGTTGTTTGCTGATATTCCTGAAGCACTGCAAAACTCGGTAGAAATCGCCAAACGCTGTAATGTTACAGTACGTTTAGGGGAATATTTCCTGCCGAATTTCCCGACCGGTGACATGAGTATCGAAGACTTTTTGGTGGCTAAATCCCAACAAGGTCTTGAAGAACGACTTGAATTTCTGTTTCCTGATCCCGCGGTTCGCGTCCAACGTCGTCCTGAATATGATGAACGTTTAGAAATCGAATTGAAAGTTGTTAACCAAATGGGGTTCCCTGGTTACTTCTTGATCGTCATGGAATTTATTCAGTGGTCAAAAGATAACGATGTCCCTGTAGGTCCTGGTCGAGGGTCTGGTGCTGGTTCATTAGTGGCATACGCATTAAAAATCACTGATCTTGATCCACTTGAATTTGATTTACTGTTCGAACGTTTTCTTAACCCTGAACGTGTATCCATGCCCGATTTCGATATCGACTTTTGTATGGATAAGCGTGATTTAGTGATTGATCACGTTGCTGAGATGTATGGTCGTAACGCGGTATCACAGATCATTACTTTTGGTACCATGGCAGCCAAAGCGGTTATTCGCGATGTAGGCCGTGTGCTTGGGCATCCGTATGGCTTTGTCGATCGTCTTTCTAAATTAATTCCAGCAGAACCTGGAATGACGCTCGAAAAAGCGTTTGAAGTTGAGCCTCAATTAGGTCAATCATATGAAGCGGATGAAGAAATTCGTGATCTGATTGATATGTGTCGCATTCTAGAAGGTGTAACGCGTAACGCAGGTAAACACGCTGGTGGTGTGGTTATTTCACCGACAACCATCACCGATTTTGCACCATTATATTGTGATGCTGAAGGTAATAACCCTGTCACCCAATTTGATAAAAATGATGTTGAAACTGCAGGATTGGTGAAGTTTGACTTCTTGGGTCTGCGCACGTTAACCATCATTGATTGGGCGTTAGGGATGATCAACCCGCGTCGTGCCGAGCAAGGATTAGATCCAATTAACATTGCTGCAATTCCAATGGCGGATAAAAAGTCATTTGATATGTTGCAACGTTCAGAGTCAACCGCGGTATTCCAGTTGGAATCTCGGGGTATGAAAGATTTGATCAAACGTCTACAACCCGATTGCTTTGAAGATATGATCGCCTTGGTGGCATTGTTCCGCCCCGGCCCGTTGCAATCAGGCATGGTAGATAACTTCATCGACCGTAAGCATGGCCGCGAAGCCGTTTCTTACCCTGATGAAAAATGGCAACATGAGTCGTTAAAAGAAATTCTTGATCCCACCTACGGTATTATTCTGTATCAAGAACAGGTAATGCAGATTGCACAGGTACTGGCTGGCTATACCCTTGGTGGTGCCGACATGTTGCGTCGTGCGATGGGTAAGAAAAAAGCCTCTGAAATGGCTAAGCAGCGCGCGGTGTTTGAGCAAGGTGCTATCGACAACGGGGTTGATGGCGAACTGTCGATGAAAATCTTTGACTTGGTAGAGAAATTTGCCGGTTATGGTTTTAACAAATCACACTCCGCTGCTTATGCGTTAGTGTCGTACCAAACGTTATGGCTTAAAGCCCATTATCCTGCTGAGTTTATGGCAGCGGTAATGACGGCTGATATGGATAATACGGATAAGATCATTAGCTTGGTTGACGAATGTCATCGCATGAATCTTAAATTATTACCGCCAGATGTAAATAAAGGTCTGTATCGATTCAACGTTGATGATGAAGGTGCAGTCGTTTATGGTATTGGTGCTGTAAAAGGTGTCGGTGAAGGCCCGATTGAAAATATCATTAATGCTCGTGAAAAAGACGGTCATTTTAAAGATTTATTTGATTTCTGTGCCCGTATTGATACAAAGAAAGTCAATAAGCGTGTTCTGGAAAAGTTAATTAAATCAGGCGCATTGGATCGCTTAGGTCCAAATCGTGCTGCAATGCTGGCAACATTGGACGATGCGATTAAAGCTGCGAGTCAACACCATAAAGCACAAGCATCGGGTCAAGAAGATCTGTTTGGCGTTTTAACTGAAGCGCCTGAAGAAGTTGAACATGCTTATGCTAATATTGCAGAAGCACCAGAAAGTGTTTGGTTGGAAGGTGAGCGTGAAACATTAGGGTTATACTTAACGGGCCACCCCATTAATGCTTATATTTCAGAATTAAAGCATTACACCACCTGGCGTTTAAAAGATGCGCAGCAAACAGGGCGTGATAAAGTTGCTTCGGTTGCTGGGTTGGTGATTGCCGCTCGGGTGATGACCACCAAGCGTGGTAGTCGTATCGGTTTAATGACATTAGATGATCGTTCGGGCCGTATGGAGGTGATGTTATTCACTGATGCACTCGATCGTTACATGGATTTGCTCGAAAAAGACAAAATAGTGGTCGTATCTGGACAGGTCAGCTTTGATGATTTCAATGGTGGCCTTAGAATGTCAGCACGTGAAGTACTCGATATTTCAGAAGCACGAGAAAAACATCTTCGTGGTGTCGCTATTTCAGTAACGGAAGAGCAAATCGACGAACAATTTTTTTCCCGTTTCAGCCAAGTGCTGGAACCGCATAGAGCAGGTACTGTACCTGTACATATGTATTATCAGCGCTCGAATGCTCGGGCCAAGTTTACCCTAGGAACAGAGTGGCGGGTAACGCCTGCCGATAAACTATTATCGGACTTGAAAATACTCTTAGGTGATAAACAGGTCGAGCTTGAGTTTAATTAAGTTAGCTTATTATTTGTGGTAGGGTATAACTAAACCCTATCATTAAAATAAGCAAAAGGATTTTAAGTGGTATGAGCCTGAACTTCCTCGAGTTTGAACAGCCGATTGCAGAATTAGAAGCAAAGATTGAAGCGTTGCGTGATGTATCACGTCGCGATGAATCTAACTCGGTTGATCTTGAAAAAGAAATTGAGCAGCTAGAAAAGAAAAGCCTCGAATTAACTAAGAAAATCTTCGGTGATCTTGGTGCCTGGCAGGTTGCGCAACTCGCACGCCATCCTCAGCGCCCATATACTTTTGATTATGTCGAGCACATGTTCGAAGAGTTTGATGAATTAGCCGGTGATCGTGCTTTTGCTGACGATAAAGCGTTAGTCGGTGGTATTGCGCGTATTGATGGTCGTCCAATTATGGTTATTGGTCATCAAAAAGGACGTGGTACGACTGAAAAAGTTAAACGTAACTTTGGCATGCCAAAACCTGAAGGCTATCGTAAAGCGTTACGCTTAATGAAAATGGCTGAGCGTTTTAAAATGCCGATCATTACCTTCATTGATACAGCAGGTGCTTATCCTGGTGTGGGTGCTGAAGAACGTGGTCAATCAGAAGCGATTGCGACTAACTTAAAAGCAATGGCGGGACTGACTGTTCCTGTTATTTGTAATGTTGTTGGTGAAGGTGGTTCTGGTGGTGCATTAGCGATTGGTGTGGGTGATTGCGTTAACATGTTGCAATACTCAACCTATTCAGTGATTTCACCAGAAGGCTGTGCATCGATTCTATGGCGTGATGCTGATAAAGCCCCACAAGCTGCTGAAGCGATGGGACTGACAGCTCCTCGTTTGAAAGAACTTGAGCTGATCGATAATATTATCGAAGAGCCATTAGGTGGTGCGCACCGTAATGTGCCATTAATAGCAAACAGCTTAAAAGCACAAATTAAAGCGACATTAGAAGAGTTAGATCAGCTTGATACTGAAGCGCTACTTGAACGTCGTTACCAACGTTTAATGAGCTACGGCTACTGTTAATCGTTGTTGTTTATGTGTAGATAAAGAAGGTCAGCATTTATGCTGGCCTTTTTTTTATCTGTTTATGTGCAGCAATGCGGTTTGTCGGTGTTGGTTAATCCACTGCTGGTATAGACTAGGTAGTCTGTTTTTCGAAGATATAAGCCGATGTTATATTCTCATTTTTGTCATCAAATATTTGCCTACCCACCACGCACTCAACGGTTAGTGTTAGCGTTAAGCGGTGGCTTAGATTCACGGGTGATGCTGGATTTATTAGCCCGATTTACTCGTCAATATCCTGATTACCATGCGCATGCAGTTTATGTTCATCATGGATTAAGTTTTAACGCCGATACTTGGGCGCAGCAATGTGTCTCTTGGGCAATGGCGAGTGGTATTGAGTGTGATATTGAACGGGTACATTGTGAATTAGGCGGTGGTGCAAGCGTTGAGCAAGCCGCGCGTGATGCGCGTTATCAAGCATTATCAAATCATATTCAAGCGGGTGATACATTACTGACAGCGCAGCATGCTGATGATCAAATTGAAACTGTATTATTAGCCTTAAAACGAGGCAGTGGCCCTGCTGGATTAGCGGCAATGCCTGTTTTAACGACGTTTGCTCAAGGGCAGCACTTACGGCCGTTATTAACCATTAGTCGTGCAGACATTGAAGCCTATGGCACGCAGCATCAATTACAGTGGGTCGAAGATGAAAGCAATCAAGATCAGCGTTACGATCGTAATTTCATTCGTCATCAGATAACACCTCTGCTTAATGATCGTTGGCCGGGTATACGCAAAGCGGTAAGCCGTAGCGCATATTTATGTGGTGAACAAGAAGGCTTGTTAGAAGAATTGTTAAGCTTTCATTTACAGTCAGCGTTGCAAACCGACGGTAGTTTACTGATTTCGGAAAATCTCAGTGCCCGTTTAGGGATGGCATTAATTCGACAATGGTTAAAACAACAAGCGGTGATCATGCCGTCACTTGCTCAACTTGAACAAATTTGGTTTAACGTAGTACAAGCCAAAGTTGATGCTAATCCGCAAGTGTGTTGGCAGCAGTATCAAGTCCGTCGCTACCAACAGCAGCTATATCTGTTAGAGCAATGGGTAGATATTAGTGATTGGCGACAACAGTTACTGATTGATAAACCTTGTCAGTTACCACAGACGTTAGGGCATGTGTGTTTACAGCAACAATCACAAGCTGGGTTACGGTTACCTCATGCAGATGAAATGGTATCAGTACGATTTGATTATTTAGGTCCAGAGATAAAACCTCAAGGACGTAGCGGTAAGCGAAAATTTAAAAAATTACTCCAAGAATATCAGGTACCGAGTTGGTTACGTCGTCGCACACCGATGTTGTTTTATGGTGAGCAATTAGTCGCAATGGCTGATGTGTTTGTTGTAGATGAATTTATTGCACCAGCGACGGCCACGAGTAAGGTGCAATTTAAATGGCAACGTTCATAATATTTTAGTGCGTTTATCTTCTATTTCCCCTCGGCCTACACTAAGACCGTATATGTTAAATTATTTAACATATACGGTTGTTAAATAAATATTTATTCAGATAGATATTCTTTTGTTGCTAAAATATTCGAGCCATATTATCGTACTAGTTCACTGATACAGAAAAGCGTTAATAAAGGATAGAATATGAGCAAACCATCGACACTTGGAGGCGCATGCATTATTGCTAGTGTGTGCGTAGGCGCAGGTATGCTTGGGTTACCAAGTGCAGGTGCTGGAGCGTGGACATTATGGACCATACTCGCGATCTCAGTAACGATGGTAATGATGACATTATCTGGTTGGCTATTACTTGAAGCATTAAAGCACTATGAGTTTAAAGTGTCATTTAATACCATCACCAAAGATGTGCTTAAAGGCAAAGTGAATGCGATCAATAATCTGTCATTGTATTTTGTCGGTGGGATTCTGCTTTATGCGTATATTTCTTCATCGGGTATGATTTTTGGTAGCTTATTGGATATTAATGCCAAACTGGCTTCGGTATTATTTGTGATTGCTTCTTCTGTTTTTGTGCTTCATTCAACCCGCGCTGTTGATCGTATTTCCGTTTTATTAATTATTTTTATGGCGATCAGCTTTATTATTGGCATTTCTGGTCTTGCGACCAATATTCAGATACCCACTTTACTGGATAGTCTTGATTCACAAACCAGCCTTTCTCCTTATGCCCTCGCAATTTTGCCAGTAGCATTAACCTCTTTTGGTTATCATCATTCGGTGAGCACGATGCGTGATTATTACCGAGATGAAAATCGTGCCAAAAATGCCATTTTAGGTGGAACATTAATTGCCTTAACGTTTTATGTTATTTGGGTGGTATGTATTTTTGGTAATTTACCGCGTACACAATTTGGCCCGATTGTCGCTGCTGGTGGTAGTGTTGATGCATTAATGACAGCATTAGGTACTGTGGTAAATTCTGACAGCGTTAAACAAGCACTTAATATTTTTTCGATTGCTGCAGTCGTGTCATCATTTATTGGGGTTGGTTTAGGAGTATTTGATTACCTTGCTGATTTTTTCGGTTTTGAAGATACCAAACAAGGACGCTTTAAAACCTGGGCGGTTACCTTTATTCCACCATTAGTGTTTTCATTGTTTGCGCCGTTTGGATTTGTGGCTGCGATTGGTTTAGCGGGGGCTGCTGCTACGATTTGGACCTGTATTATTCCAGCATTGTTAGCCAAAAAACTGCGTCAGCGTCAACCTGAACAGCAAGGGTTTGTGGTACCGGGTGGTAATGTCACCGTTTATGCTGTGATTATTTTTGGCGTGCTAACGGCTATTTTCCATATCTTAGCGATGGTCGATATATTGCCAATATTTAATGGGTAGTGTGATCACTCATCCACAATAGAGACTATTGTATAACGAATAAAAACGGCACTCAGAGTGCCGTTTTTATTGCTTGGCTTGTTGCTAGTATCCGTTAACGAAATTGCTGAACTTGCGGTAAAAAATCAAATCCACCCGTCGCTAATTTTGCGATTAATTGTTCACGATCGATATCAAAGAATTTGACTAGATCATCTAGTGTATTAAATTCATCGCGGATCTTCATATTGACAATGCTCATCAACATTACAGTGTCCATGGTTTCAAATTTTGATAAATCCATTGTTTAGTCCTCGTGATCACTAATTAGTAAATTTGCAGCAGCAAAGGCTGCTTGTTCACGGACATCTAATGGCAGCTCAGCATTTGCTGCAATATCATCCAATGTTTTAATTACACACTTGATAGCAGTTGGAATATAGCCTTGATCACCACTGCCAATTTGGGCGTAAGTCACTCGAATTAATTCGCAACATTGATAAACTTGCATGGTCTTTCCTTAGCTAAAAATATTCACATAAGATCACAATAAAATGATCTTATGTGAAGCTATTTAAGTAGTTACTATGCTGGATATTATCATAGCAGCGAAAGAGATAAAAAATATTTGTGGTTATTCAGTTATAAAAAAAGCTGCCAAAATAGGCT
>NZ_MSCQ01000001.1:2127487-2134472 GCF_002954725.1 Photobacterium phosphoreum | reverse complement strand
AGCCAAAATAGGCAGCTTTTTTGAAAATAATATGGCGGTTAATTAAGCCATTTTTTGCTTAAGAAAATCCATAACATCAGCAGCAACAACTGCTTCTTTAATGCCTGTACGACGGTTCTTATATTCCATCTCGCCGTTTTCAAGGCTACGATCGCCAATCACGATTGTGTGAGGAATACCGATTAATTCCATGTCAGAGAACATCACACCTGGACGTTCTTTACGATCATCAAATAAGACTTCGATACCCATTGCAGTTAGATCTGCATATAGCTTCTCTGCTGCTTCTTGAACGCGCTCTGATTTGTGCATGTTCATTGGTACGATTGCGATTTGGAAAGGCGCTAGTGCGTCAGGCCAGATGATGCCGTACTTATCGTTGTTTTGCTCGATAGCTGATGCTACAACACGTGAAACACCGATACCGTAACAGCCCATTTCTAGAATTGAACTCTTACCGTTTGAATCAAGTACGCTACAGTTCATTTTTTCAGAGTAGGTAGTCCCTAACTGGAAAATGTGACCGACTTCGATACCACGTTTTAGCATCAACGTACCTTGACCACATGGGCTCGGATCGCCTTCTACCACGTTACGTAGATCATCAACACGACCTAGCTCAACGTCACGACCCCAGTTAATACCGATGTTGTGTTTGCCATCGATGTTAGCACCAGCAGCAAAGTCGCTCATTACAGCAACAGTGTGGTCAACGATAACAGGTAGCTCAAGGCCAACAGGACCTAGAGAGCCAGCACCCGCGCCGATAAGTGCACGCATTTCTTCTTCAGTCGCCATCTCTAGTGGAGATGCAACTTCTGCAAGATTTTCTGCTTTAATTTCGTTAAGTTCGTGGTCACCACGGATGATCAATGCAACGATAGGTGCGTCGATTTCATCAGAAGCTTTAACAAATAATGTCTTAACTGTTTTCTCGATAGCAATACCGTGTTGTTCAACCAATTCTGCGATAGTTTTCGCATTTGGCGTATCAATCACTGTCATTGCTTGGGTTGGTTCAGCACGCTCAACAGCAGGGGCAATTGCTTCTGCTTTTTCGATGTTAGCTGCGTAATCAGATTCAGTAGAGAATGCAATTAAATCTTCGCCGCTTTCAGCCAATACGTGGAACTCTTGAGAACCATTACCACCGATAGCGCCTGAATCAGCCAATACTGGACGGTACTCAAGACCCATGCGATCGAAAGCTTTACAGTAAGCAGCATGCATTGTATCGAAAGATTTCTGTAGGCCATCTTTATCGATATCGAAGCTGTAAGCATCCATCATGCAGAATTCACGTGCACGCATTACACCAAAACGAGGACGACGCTCATCACGGAATTTCGTCTGAATTTGATATAGGTTTAACGGCAGTTGCTTGTAAGAACTAACTTCATTACGCACAAGGCTAGTGATAACTTCTTCAGCTGTTGGGCTAAGTACAAACGGACGGAAATGACGGTCAGTAAAGCGAAGTAGTTCAGGGCCCATTTTTTCAGAGCGGCCTGTCTCTTCCCATAATTCAAACGGCTGAACAACGGGCATCAAGGTTTCGATTGCGCCTGCATTGTCGATTTCTTGGCGAACGATGTTTTCGACTTTACGCAGCACACGCAGACCTGTAGGTAGCCAAGTGTATAAACCTGAAGCTAGCTTACGGATCATGCCTGCACGTAGCATTAGTTGGTGACTAATGACTTCTGCGTCGTTTGGCGTCTCCTTCAGGGTAGAAAGAAGATATTTACTGGTACGCATTGATGGTATCCGTTATTGATAAAAGGAAAGAGAAGGAACTGATGTTCCACCCGTCAGTTTGATGACGATAGCCCGTTATATTACCAGCCTCGGCGCTATTCGCCAAAGATAACTGCATTGGAGCGATTATTGAACAAGGGTATCGATACTTACGACGGTAATGATAGGTTCTGCAACCGTGAACTGCACATTAAAATCAAATAAGTTTACTGCGTAAGTTTTATTATCTGATTTGCCTTTTTTATATGCTGGGCGTGGATCTTGTGCCAATACTTCAGTAATTACAGCACGGTGATAATCAGCTTGTTTACCTAATAATTGTTGCTGTGCATTCGGGCTAAATTTTACGTCGAGTGTCGGTGGTTGCTCAGATGCAAAGCCGCCTAACGCATCAGGTAAGCTGTCTGAATAGGGAATATACGGTTTAATATCAATAATTGGCGTGCCGTCAACTAAATCTGTGCCGCCAATATCAATAATGACTTGGCCATTGTGATGACGAATGCCTTTTAATTTTACGGCAGACATGCCAATGCCGTTGGGGCGAAAAGTGGCACGACTGGCAAACACCCCAATACGCTCATTACCACCAAGGCGCGGTGGGCGTACTGTTGGTCGCCAACCCGCTTCTAAATTTTGATCAAATAAAAACAATAACCAGATATGACTAAATTGTTCAATGCCACGTACTGCCTCTAATGAATTAGCCATACCTTGTAAAATAACTTCACAATGTGCACTCGGCACTAATCCAGGTTGGCGGGGTACCGCGAATTTTTCTTTATAGGGAGAGCGAACAGTACCAATAGGTTCAATGTGATAAGTCATTAAAGTAAGCCAGTTATAAGCCAAAAGTAGTCACTTAATATAACATAAAAAAAGCAGGCTCTAAGGCCTGCTATTGAAAGACATTATGTGAATATTGGTGATTACCAGCCTTTAACTGCACCGCCATTGAAGATGGTTTGGGCTGAATTATAGACATCATCTGATTGGTAAGCTTGAATGAACTTTTGCACATTTTCAGCTTTGACGTTGTCTTCACGAGCCACAATAATATTGACATAAGGTGACTGTTTATCTTCAACAAACACCCCGTCTTTTTCTGGGGTTAGGTTTAAGCTACTCGCATAAGTGGTATTAATAATCGCTAAAGCAACATCATCTAATGAGCGTGGCAATTGCGCAGCTTCTAATTCAACGATGTTAAGGTTTTTAGGATTGTTAACAATATCTAACACGGTTGCTGTTAAACCAGCATCAGCTTTGAGGGTAATTAAGCCTTGTTGTTGTAACAATAATAATGAACGGCCAAGGTTCGTCGGGTCATTGGGAACCGAAATCTGATCGCCATCTTTTAATTCATCAACAGATTTAATCTTATTAGAGTAGCCCGCGATAGGGTAAACAAATGTGTTACCCGCAATCGCAAATTTATAACCACGATCTTTAATTTGTTGCTCAAGATAAGGTTTATGCTGGAAAGCGTTGGCATCAATAGATCCTTCTGCTAACGCGGCATTTGGCGAAACGTAATCAGTAAAAGTAACTAATTCAACATCAAGTCCATATTTATCTTTAGCTTGTTTAGCAGCAACTTCTGCAACTTGCTCTTCTGCACCAGCCATCACGCCAATTTTTACTTTATTGTTATCAACAGCAGCTGTTTCTTGGTCACTACAACCTGCTAATGTGACCGCAGCAGCAACGCCAGCAATGGCAAAAAGATGTTTAAGATTGAACGCCATAGTATTTCTCCTTAAATGGGCTTTCCCTAATTGTGTAAATAATAAATAACAGCTTGAGTTATTAGCGGTGATCAACACGTTTGACTAAGTGATCACCAATAGATTGAATCAGTTGTACTAAAATAACTAACATGATGACGGTGATTGCCATGACGGTGCCATCAAAACGTTGATAACCGTAACGAATACCGACATCTCCTAAACCACCACCGCCAACCGTTCCTGCCATTGCCGAATAACTGATTAAGGTAACTAAGGTGATAGTGACGGCATTAATAATGCCTGGTAGTGCTTCGGGTAATAGCACTTTGGTAATGATCTGCATCGGTGTGGCACCCATAGCTTGTGCGGCCTCAATTAATCCTGTTGGAATTTCCAGTAATGCGCCTTCTACTAAACGAGCAATAAAAGGGATAGCCCCAACAGTCAGTGGCACAATAGCGGCTGCGGTACCAATAGAACTGCCAACCACAAATCGAGTAAAAGGAATAATGGCAACTAATAAGATAATAAAAGGGATTGAACGGCCAATATTAACCACAATACCGAGTGTTTTATTTAAAAGAGGGTTGTGCCATAAACCATTTTTCTTGGTGAGATGCAGGGCAACACCTAACGGAATACCAATGATAAAACCAATTAAGCCTGCAACAAACACCATGGTTAATGTTTGTCCTAATGCTTCGATAAGTAATTCAGTTAGGCGCTGATTGTTCTGCCACCATGTAGTTATTGCATCAAGAGACATAGCCTAGTACCTCGACATTTAATTTATGATCACGTAAAAAAGTAATAGCGTTATCTATGGCGGTTTGAGTACCAAAGAATTCAGCAAGCATTAATCCAAATTTCACTCCGCCGGCATAATCCATATTGGAACTGAGAATACTGATATCGAGATTAAACTCACGTGCAACTTGGCTAATCAAAGGCGCATCAACAGAGTCGCCAGTAAATTCAAGTCGAATTAATGGGTAGCTTCCTTTTATCGAGGTTGTTGTCATTCTTAATTGATAATCTTCAGGAATTGATAGATCTAACGTAGAGCGAATAAAAGCTTTCGCTAATTCTGTTTTTGGGTGCGCAAAAATGTCACCGACAAGACCTTGTTCGACTAATTCGCCATCACCAATGATCGCAACTTGATGACAAATACGTTTTACTACATCCATTTCATGGGTGATTAATAAAATGGTTAAATTAAGTTGCTGATTAATTTTACGTAATAAAGCCAGTATTGATTGGGTTGTTGCAGGATCAAGTGCGCTGGTGGCCTCATCACATAACAAGACTTTTGGATCAGAGGCTAAAGCGCGTGCGATAGCGACCCGTTGTTTTTGACCACCACTTAAATTTGAGGGGTAACTATGACGTTTATCGTCTAAACCAACAAGTGATAGTAATTCAGTGACTTTAGTGTTTATTTCTTGTTCTGAAGCGCCGGCAAGTTCTAGTGGTAAGGCAATATTGGCAAATACAGTACGTGATGACAGTAAATTAAAATGTTGGAAAATCATGCCAATTTTACGACGAGCTAACGTCAGATCATTAGATGAAAGATTGGTCAAATCAATGCCATCAACCACGACATTACCATTGGTTGGTTTTTCTAATAAATTTACGCAACGGATCAGAGTGCTTTTTCCTGCACCTGATGAGCCAATCACGCCAAAAATCGTTCCTTGTTCTATGGTGAGATTAATATCTTTTAGCGCATTGATCGCTTTTTCATCTTGATAGAACACTTTATTGACTTGTTTTATTTCTATCATTGAACTTCCTGATTCTTAGATAAAACGATTATATGAGAGTGATGTTATATTGCATATGTTGTTGCTGATTAGTTACTCTGGTTAAAACATCTTTGTAACTGTTAATCTGATGCTATTGGTAATCGGTTTTTAAGTCAATAGCTATTTTTACGTCTAGACGTCTAAATGGTTTTCGTCTTTATAACGGTGTTAACTTCAATGATAATCAGCTTGTTGGGGGTGATAACTAATACTTTTCGATGCCAACTCGTGCCATAATCTAATCAATATTTAATTAATATCTAATTTATTGAGGGCTTTTCTGTGGCCAAACCTGCTGTCTTTATTGATCGCGATGGCGTAATAAACGTTGATCGTGGCTATGTACATACTGTTGATGATTTTGAATACATCGATGGTGTTTTTGGTGCATGTAAAAAATTCAAAGAAATGGGTTACTTACTTGTTTTAGTCACCAATCAATCAGGTATTGCTCGTGGTATCTTCAGTGAAGATGAGTTTCTATCTTTGACTGAATGGATGGATTGGAACTTCGAAGATCAAGGTATTGAACTTGATGGTATTTACTATTGCCCGCATCATGCAACTGAGGGTAAAGGTGAATATTTACAAGATTGTGATTGCCGTAAACCTAATCCTGGCATGTTGATATCTGCTCAGAGTGATTTAAACATTGATATGTCAAAATCAGTGATGATTGGTGATAAGGCTGATGACATGAAAGCGGCAATCGCTGCCGATGTTGGTTTCAAAGTGTTAGTGCGTACTGGTAAAGCGATTACTGAAGAAGGTGAAGCTTTAGCTGATGCTGTTTTTGACGGCATTAAAAACATTCCAATATGGCTAGCAGAAAAAGCATAATTGTAATGATATAAAGCAGTAGTTAAGCTACTGCTTTTTTTTATTTAATATTCATATCAATATAGCTATAGATTATATAACTCTCCGTGATTGTGAATCCTGCCTTTATATCCACTCTTGTTTAACACTCTGTCGTTCAAAAACGCATTTGAAAGGTCGTTATTAGTTAGTAAATGTTTAAGTTAGATAGTAATAAATTTATCACTAGGTTTTTTACGGCTAAAAAATAGATAAAACCACCTTTGTTGAGTAAAAAGACAGCAGTTGGTTGTGCTGGTGTAAAAAATCGATTGTCAGCAACAAAAAACTCCCTATACTACGACCTCACTGACACGGACAACGGCGCAAGCGGTTACTGATAGTCAGTATGTTCTTTAACAATTTGACCATGCAATTTGTGTGGGCACTCACTGAATAGTTAAGTCGAAAGATTTATCAATAAACTGAGTGACCTAGAACTAGCAATAGTTCGATTGCTTTTTTAGTTTACTTTTTTAAAAGTAAAACAAGAAAGTGACACAGTTATTTAATTATCATTCTTTGAATGATAAAAAGCTTTAAAATTACACTCTCTATTTATAAAGAGTTGGTATTAAAGTCAGTATTTATTGAGCCGTTTCGAAAGAAACAACAAAACTTTAATTGAAGAGTTTGATCATGGCTCAGATTGAACGCTGGCGGCAGGCCTAACACATGCAAGTCGAGCGGTAACAGATTGATAGCTTGCTATCAATGCTGACGAGCGGCGGACGGGTGAGTAATGCCTGGGAATATACCCTGATGTGGGGGATAACTATTGGAAACGATAGCTAATACCGCATAATCTCTTGTCTTTTACGAGATGGG
>NZ_MSCQ01000001.1:2070125-2122326 GCF_002954725.1 Photobacterium phosphoreum | reverse complement strand
GTAAATAAAACAGAATTTGCTTGGCGACCATAGCGTTATGGACCCACCTGATCCCATGCCGAACTCAGTAGTGAAACGTAATAGCGCCGATGGTAGTGTGGGGTCTCCCCATGTGAGAGTAGGACATCGCCAGGCTTTAATTTCATTTTTACTTTTTTATTAAGGTAGAGACAACAAGTTGCATTTATGCTGAATAGACACTGCGGAGTGGTAGTTCAGTTGGTTAGAATACCGGCCTGTCACGCCGGGGGTCGCGGGTTCGAGTCCCGTCCACTCCGCCATTATTTAAGACATAGTTAAGTCTTTAAAATAACTATAGGGGTGTAGCTCCAACTGGCAGAGCAGCGGATTCCAAATCCGCGTGTTGGGAGTTCGAATCTCTCCACCCCTGCCATATTAAAGAAAGCCTCGACAGTAATGTCGGGGCTTTTTTACGTCTGCATTATTGTAGTAGATTAGGTGTGGCCGTAACTGGCAGAGCAGCAGATTCGCCATACCGAAAATCAGTGCGTGTTGGGCGTTCGAATTTCCCACCCCTGCCATCTTAAAGAAGGCTCATATCGAAAGATATGAGCCTTTTTACTATCTGTAATTTATGCTTGTAGCGTTAATTGGTAGAGCCGCGGATTCGCCATACCGAAAATCAGCGCGTATTGGGAGTTCGAATCTCTCTCCACCCCTGCCATATTCAAGAAAGCCTCGACAGCAATGTCGGGGCTTTTTTACGTCTATATAATTTAGGTGTAGCTCCAACTGGCAGAGCAGCGGATTCGCCATACCGAAAATCAGCGCGTGTTGGGCGTTCGAATCTCTCCACCCCTGCCATCTTAAAGAAGGCTCATATCGAAAGATATGAGCCTTTTTACTATCTGTAATTTATGCTTGTAGCGTTAATTGGTAGAGCCGCGGATTCGCCATACCGAAAATCAGCGCGTATTGGGAGTTCGAATCTCTCCACCCTGTCATCTTCAAGAAAGCCTCGACAGCAATGTCGGGGCTTTTTTACGTTTGTATAATTTAGGTGTAGCTCCAACTGGCAGAGCAGCGGATTCCGCCATACCGAAAATCAGCGCGTGTTGGGCGTTCGAATATCGTAACTCCTGCCATATTAAAGAAAGCCTCGACAGCAATGTCGGGGCTTTTTTACGTCTATATAATTTAGGTGTAGCTCCAACTGGCAGAGTAGCGGATTCACCATACCGAAACTCAGCGCTAAAAACCACCAACATAGACGCGGGTATTTGAGCATACTAAGCTTGTTAGTAGGTAAATATTTTATAGCGGTATTTCGCGTGAAAAAACATAATAAACAATGACAAAGCGATAAGTGCTAGTTTTAAATACCAGAGATTAATTGACGTATAGACATTTTATTTGTAATAAAAAGTTCTTGGATAGAGAGTGAAAGTGGTAATGTGGTAGAGTAAATAGTCAATTTTTGGGAGTTTTTATGCCACACATTCGTTTTCGTGCTATCGCATTCGATACAGTAAAGCATTTATCAACGGCATTGGTTGATGATTTACAGCCAATAATGCAGTGTCCTCGTGAAGACTTCACATTAGAACATATACCGGCATCATTTATATTTGATGGTGAAGTGTCTGATGCTTACCCTTTTGTTGAAGTATTTTGGTTTGATCGTGGCCAAGAGATTCAAGATCTTGTGGCTGAAACGATTACTGCGGTAGTGAGAAAGGCTGTTGCCGATGCGAATCAAGACGTAGCGGTTATTTTTACTGCCCTGACGCCTTCAGCTTATTATGATAACGGTAAACATTATTAAGCCGTTTTTATTCTTATAGTGATGTGGTTATTTTTAATTTTATGATGATATTAGCCCATTACATTAATGGGCTGATTTGTCTGTGTAGGCTTGTATTATGGCGCGTAGAACAAAAACAAAAGTAGTTGCTGGCTTAGGTGTTGTGGCTGGTGCATTGGGGTTAGGTGCGTTTAATTCATCATTTGATGTGACGATGCAACCTGAAGTGACAAATGAAGTTTTTGCTCCCCATTTTACTTATCGTTGTATTGAGAGTGAAATTGCTCCACCACTTGATAATAATGGCGTGCTCACGGTTGCTGTATGGAATATTTATAAACAGCAACGTTCGAATTGGCGCTCAGCATTAGAATCATTTACTCAAAAAAGTGACTTGGTGTTATTACAAGAAGCCAGTTTAAATACCGATCTAAAAACTTATTTAGATGCTAACCATTGGCAAGTCAGAATGGCGAATGCATTTCGTTTTCTTGATACGCCAGCAGGGGTGATGAATTTATCGCGGGTATCATCGCGTCAAACCTGTGCTTATCTTGCTATGGAGCCATGGCTACGGTTACCAAAATCGGCATTATTATCACAGTTTTCATTATCAGACGGACAAACATTGGCGGTCGTTAACTTACATGGGGTTAATTTTGCGATTGGTTTAGGTGAATACAAACAGCAATTAGATAGCTTAAAAGCCGTTTTAGAGCAGCATCAAGGGCCGATTATATTGGCAGGAGATTTCAATACTTGGCGTAAAGCGCGTATTAAAGTGGTGCATGAATTTGCACATTCTTTGGGGTTGAAAGAAGTTAAATACCATAATGATCAGCGAGTACGAGTATTAGGTAAGCCGTTGGATCATCTTTATTATCGTGATTTGCAATTGGTAAAATCAGAAGCACCTAAAACGGATGCTTCTGATCATAGTCCATTATTGGCCACGTTTAAATTAACGCATTCGGTGATGCATTAAGCTGAAATAATCAGTAGCGGCCAGATAATAATGGTCAGTACCCAAGGAAGTACCGCAATAATGATTGCTTTAGCGCGATCAAGATCTGTCCACGCACTCACTGCTGCGTAAGTTAATGCGATGTACCATGGCGCTAATAATGGCATGGTCGTCGCGATCGCTGCCCAGCGATTATTCATTGGTAATTTTAGAAGACCATTAAAACTATTTAAATCTGCAGCATTAGGCAGAATATTATTATGATTAAAAACAATATTAATATAGCTGGCAATATCACCAATAAAAGACGGCAGCATAATAAAGCAAACCGCCGCGAGCCATTTACCATAGCTATGTTGATGTTGACTGCCTTTAGTCGCTAACTTTAGCCATAAAGCCAGTACAAAAATAACCACGGTGCGCCCTGTTATATCACTAAATACCTCGCCCGCAAGTAGCACTTCACGGGTTAACCATGACTGTTGTACATTCTCTCCAATGTTGCCTAGCTGAGCTTGAATGTTTTGTTGTAGCCATGGCATATCGACATGATTAAAGTAACTGCCCCATAAAATAAATGAGCCGAGTAAAATCATTAAATACGGTAAAATTGCCCATTTTGGACGCTCATAGATGGCTGCAAAGCATTCTATTGGCGAACGAAAGATATCAATAATAGCAATGATTGGGTTTTTAGATGGCGTCATGCTTTAACCTTTCTCTTATCAATAACTAACTTTAATTGTTGACCTTGCTTAATGTATTTACTGCTAGCCAGATTATTCCATTTTTTGATCTCGGCGACAGATACATCATAACGTTGTGCGATAACGCTTAAGCTATCACCTCGACGGACTTTATAAATGATCGTTTTGTGCTTAGTTGCTGTTATTTTAGTTACTGCCGCGGTTGAGAGTTTTAATCGCTGTCCTTTTTTCAGTATTGTATTTTTGCTGAGGCGATTAAGTTGCTTGAGTTTAGTGATACTGGTTTTATGCTGGCGTGCAATACTCCATAAACTATCGCCTGATTGCACCACATAATGCTGCGCTTCTACATTAATGGCAGCACGATGCTGACGATTAACTAATGAAATTGGTGATGTTGGAATTGTTAGCGATTGACCAATACGGATATTAGTTGTTTTAAGTTTATTGATCTTTTGAATTGCTATAATGCTGCTGTGATAACGCTTAGCGATTAATCCTAAGCTTTCACCTGCTTTTACGCGGTGATGGTGAGTAATGATGCTCGCATTACGGTTCTGCGCTAATTCACGTTTAAAACGCTTAACATCTTTGATTGGCAATAACAGATGATTAAGGCCATTGGGTGCGGTGACACCACGGCGGTATGCTGGATTAAGATCTTTAAGTTCACGAGTACTAATACCTGCAAATTCTGCTGCAATCGCAAGATCCATTTGTACGCCAGGTTTCACTACTTCAATAACTGGCTTATTACTGATTGGTGGAATGTGAAAGCCATATTTTTTAGGATGCATAATAATATCGGCAACCGCATAAAGTTTCGGCACATAACTGCTGGTTTCTTTAGGCAGATCGAGTGCCCAATAATCAGTCGGTTTACCTGCTTCACGGTTTTTACGAATCGCACTAAATACACGACCTTCGCCAGTATTATAAGCAGCAAGCGCTTGTTGCCAATTACCATCAAACTTTTTGTTTAAGTACTCGAGTAAATTTAGCGCAGCTGCGGTTGATTTAACCACATCACGGCGGCCGTCATACCAGCTATTTTGCTTTAAACCAAAACGACGTCCAGTATCGGGAATGATTTGCCATAGTCCAGCCGCTGCCATATTTGAATAAGCGTGAGGATCAAATGAGCTTTCTACGATAGGCAGAAGAGCGAGTTCGAGCGGCATACCACGTTTTTCAACTTGTTCTGTGATGTAATACAAGAAGGGTTGAGCACGTTGAGCGATAATTTCAAGGTTACGTGGATTATTTAAATACCAGTTACGGTAATATTGAACACGTTTGTTATTAGGGATTTTAGTCGTGATCTGCATCGCGATGCGATCCCAAACATCCTGTTGTTGTTGCGGCGTTAACTTAACGACGACGGGCTGTGGTTTTTTGACGATAGGTGCCACAGGGACAACAGGTGTATTAATTGGTTGCTCAACGACAGTATTTTGTTGGTTAGTATCGACCTGCGTTGTCTCTTTTGTAGTTTGACAACCTGCGATAACAAGCACACTTGCTAAAAGAATTTTGAATTTCATGACAGTCGTTTGTAGCCAAAATGGTTGGTGATAATACTTGCCCAACCACCTTGGTTACAAGGGGAGAAACGTTAAAATTCATCTTTCCAACGTCGAAGTGCCGCAAATGTCTCAATATCTGAGTTATCGTATGCTTTATCAGCAACAGAGTGTTTAATACTTGGCTGATCACAACGTAAAAAAGGGTTAATAAGTTTCTCATTACTGAGAGTTGTTGGTAGAGTACTTTGACCATTTGCACGTAGACGGTTAACTTGATCACGATAACGTTGCAAATGAGCATTACCTTGTTCAGCGACTAACGCGAACGCAAGATTTCCAGCGGTGTATTCATGAGCGCAATAAATCTGAGTTTCATCTGGTAGTGATGCTATTTTTTGTAGTGAGTTAAACATTTGTGCAGGCGTACCTTCAAAAATACGACCACAGCCTGCAGAGAATAATGTGTCGCCACAAAATAGTTTTTCATCACCGACATAAGCAACATGTCCAAGGGTGTGTCCAGGTACGCTAAGCACCATAAAACGTTCACCAA
Source organism: Photobacterium phosphoreum (assembly GCF_002954725.1). Lineage (GTDB taxonomy): Bacteria > Pseudomonadota > Gammaproteobacteria > Enterobacterales > Vibrionaceae > Photobacterium > Photobacterium phosphoreum. The sequence goes on along the minus strand of NZ_MSCQ01000001.1, from coordinate 2,116,811 downwards.
AGATATCAACTTGGTCGCCATCTTCGACTGGACGCGTGATCCCTGGAATAGGTTCATCGTTAGGACCGACAACTTTAATTGAAGGGAAACGGCGTTTTAACTCACTAATACCACCCACATGGTCATGATGATGATGAGTGATGAGGATAGCATCTAGAATTAAATTGTCTTTTTCTATTGCCTCAAGAACCGGCGTGGCATCCCCTGGATCAACAACGACACAATGATTATCTGGGTTTTGAATCAGCCAGATGTAATTGTCTTTAAATGCGGGTATGCTTTTAACAGTTAACATGAATTTTGTCTCCAGCCTTATCAGGTGTTGAGCAGTATCTTATGAAGCCAACGCGTACAGTAACACACATTGAAGTTCCTTATACATGGTCGAATGTGATCAATGGTGAATGGGTAGCAGAATTATTACAGGCGCGACTCGATGAGTGGTGTCCGAGATTGTTTGGCTATCATATGTTAAAGCTTGGAGGCTTGAGTGCAGAGCTGACCAGTAACCATTGTAATATTCAACATCAAATTAGCGTCGATAAGCTTAGCCCTAAGCGTACTGTTGTGGCTGATGCTTTGGAATTACCCTTTATTGAAAAATCCTTTGATGCGTGCTTATTGATGCATCAATTGGATTATGCCACTGATCCCCATGGGCTATTACGTGAAATTGATCGGGTGATGGTTGATGACGGCTACTTGGTATTAAGTGGTAATAATCCACTTAGCCTATTAGGGTTACGAGGGTTATTACCGTGGAATCGCCGCCAAGCACCGTGGACGGGAAGAATGTATTTACCGTTTAGAATTAATGATTGGCTGCGATTACTCAATTATGAGGTGGTGTATCAAGAAACATTTGCGATAGTGCCAGCAACACGTCACCTTGCCTGTGCCGCGTGGCTTGAACATGTATTGTCTGAGCCTTTATCGGCAGTCGGTAGTTTGTATTTTATTGTGGCACGGAAACGTACTTGCCCGCTAAAACCGATTAAACCGACATGGAAATTACGCCGTCAATTGGCACCACTGCGGATTAACTGCCGTACTCAAGCTGAAAAAATATTACCTAAAACGCCACCACGCTCATAAATGTCAGTTTGGTTGATAACCCGTATCTGCTTGAGTAGGGTTTTCAGCGCCTGTGCGTGCTAACACATCACAACGTTCATTCTCAGGGTGGCCAGCATGGCCTTTAACCCAGTGCCATTGAACTTGGTGGCGTTGAGTTTCTTGATCAAGTTGTTGCCAAAGATCGGCATTCTTTACCGGTTTTTTATCTGCTGTTTGCCAACCCCGTTTTTTCCAATTATGGATCCATTGCGTAATTCCTTGGCGCACATATTGGCTGTCAGTGGTAAGATCAACAGAGCATGGCTGTTTTAAACTTGCGAGTCCCATAATGGCTGCAAGCAGTTCCATGCGGTTGTTGGTGGTCATTAAATAACCGCCATTGAGCTCTTTTTCGTGTTGTTTGTATCTGAGTACCGTGCCATAGCCGCCCGGACCTGGATTACCTAGACACGATCCATCGGTGAAAATTTCTACCTGCTTCATCATTGTGGGTAGTTTTGCCTTAGATAAAAACTTAAGTCTGACACATTAACTACTATGAAAGCCACTAACCAACGCATTATTGTATTTGATACAGAAACAACCGGTATGAACATGACCGGCCCCCATTATGAAGGCCATGGTATTGTTGAAATCGGTGCGATCGAGATCATTGATCGTAAATTAACCGGTAAAACGTTTCATGTTTATATCAAACCAGATCGGGCCATCGAGCCTGAAGCGATTGCTGTTCACGGTATTACGGATGAATTTCTGCGTGATAAACCTGTTTATGCAGATATTCACCAAGAATTTATTGATTTTATTGATGGCGCAGAGCTAGTCGCACATAACGCATCGTTCGATACCGGTTTTATGGATTATGAATTCCATAAAATGGGTGCGTCAATTGCAAAAATAGAAGATATCTGTCAGGTCACTGATACCTTAGATATGGCCAAAAGGCTGTTTCCAGGTAAACGAAATAACCTCGATATTTTATGTTCACGTTATGGTATAGATAACTCACATCGTACTATGCACGGCGCATTACTCGATGCCGAGATCCTCGCTGACGTTTATTTGATGATGACCGGTGGTCAAACATCATTACGTTTAAGTAGCGGTAACGATGATTCGACAACGGAATCTAGCATTCGCCGCTTAGTTGATGGTCGAAAAGTATTAAAGGTTGTTCATGCAACTGCCGATGAACTAACAGCACATCAAGATAGGCTTGATCTGATTGGTAAAAAGGCTGACGTTATTTGGCGTCTTTAGGGGCATTATGTTGCGGCGATTATGGTTACTTATTTTCTATGTCCCGCTTTGTGCCTGGATTCCAATATCAAGTGCTTGGGGACAAACCGAGACGAGATTAACGTGGCTTGATAATCGGTTTCGGGTTGATCCCGCAATAGAACAAATTACCTTTATTGTGACGCGTGAGCAACCGAGTCAATCGGTAGTGTTAGTCGCACCTGATGGGCGAAAATATTATGCAGATCGTCACGCTAAAACGATGTCATGGTACAGCGATAATGGGATGGATATTATTTCTATTAATCACCCCATGGCCGGACCTTGGCAAGCACTAGGCAAAGTATCTGTTAATAATGGTATAAAGCTCATTTCTAATATCCAACTTACTGTCGATCAATTACCCGCACAATTGTATCAAACAGAAGTGTTGAAATTTAAGGCGCGACTGACTCAAAATCAGCAACCATTATTATTGCGTGACTTTTTAGAGCGAGTACAGCTGAAGGTGATGTTTTATCCTATTAGCAATGATTTATCTAATGTTACGGAAGATGAGCTGGCGGTAATTGAGGTCGGTTCATTTACTGATAATGGTCAAGAGTATGATGAAATTGCTGCTGATGGTATCTTTACCATTGCCCTTAATGTTGATGTTGAACCGGGTAAATATCTCGTTAAAATCATCTCAACCAATGGTGTTTTTAAGCGTGAAGTAGAACAAACAGTATTGGTTTACCCTCCGCCAATAACCACGTCTTTTACACAAAGCCAGCAGTCGGCAATACCCCATGCTGTGAATATTGAGACTCAACCTAATCAAACGGTTGTCGGTTCATTAGCGGCTTATTTAGTGGTTAACCAACCACAGGCGAAGCCGCAAATTATTCAACGAAGTACAACAGTATCGCAATCACAATTAGCATTAACATGGCCCAATAATATGCATGTCGGTAAGGCATGGTGGCAGGGGTGGGCTTATGTTACTGATACTCTCACTCAACGTGAGTTAGTGTTTCGATTATCAAAGCAAAATTATATGCAGATGGCTGTAGTAACACCGGATTTAACCTCGTCATTGGCTCAGCAACAGTTCGAACAGAAGTTAGTTGCTCGCAATAAGATAGAGCAACGACAACAGCGGTTATTATGGGTAGTTATTGTCAATATCATTGTCGTCATGAGTGTGATGACATTGTTGTTATTGTGGCGACGTAAACGTACACCTAAACATGATTTAATGTTGCCTAAATAGTGGCAATAAAAACGGGGGAGCATGATGCTTCCCCGTTGTCATAGTGATGTTCAATGTTTATGCTGCACTGTGCACCTTGGGTGCTGTTTGAGACGGATTAACCGCTAATTGCTGAGGATCAAAATCATCGACATTAATGGAATATAATCGTCCCGCTTCTGCGCGGTGGAGTAACTCGGCTTCTGCTGTTGTGATGACACCTAGTTCTAAACCTATGGTGGCTACTTTGCCTAATTGCATGAATGGTAACGCAGTATCAGCAGCTTGGCAGACTCGATCATAAATAGGCTCCGCAGCGAGAATATCAAGTAGTGCCACTTCCATCATTCCCACGGTATTATTTTCAGTAGCTTCTAAAAATTGACCACGACCAATCCGATCTCTGGTTGCTGATGGGGTTTGAATTAAACGTGCAACAAGGTGATCAAGTTTATCGGTGGGTTTACGGCGACGTAATCCTGTCGGTAATATTAATAATCGCAGTCCAGCTGCAATCGCTCTATTGGGAAAGTTCGCTAAAAAATTATCAATGGCAACCTCGGTTTGATAAAGCGCATCTTGTAATCCCCAATGTACTAATGCGATATCCTCTTGTTGCTGACCTTCATCGGTATAACGTTTTAATGTGGCAGAGGCTAAGTATAATTGGCTTAATACATCACCTAAACGGGCCGATAAACGCTCTTTACGTTTAAGTGAACCACCTAGCGTTGCCATTGATATATCGGCTAATAATGCCAAGTTAGCACTGTAACGATTCAGTTGTTGATAATAGCGTTGGGTTGCATCTTTGCGTGGTGCTGATGAGCCTCGACCATCAGTTAATCCTAACCATAAACTACGGCTCATATTACTGAACACAAACCCAATGTGACTAAATAATGCATTATCAAATTGATCTGTAGCAAGGTGTGGATCGTCATTATAAGCGGCATTGATTTCATCAAGTACATATGGATGACAACGAATAGCCCCTTGACCAAATATGATCATTGAACGGGTTAATATATTCGCCCCTTCAACGGTAACCGCAATCGGTGATCCTTGGTAACTTCTTGCAAGGAAATTGCGTGGCCCCATACAAATCCCTTTGCCGCCAGCAATATCCATTGCATCTATAATGCTTTGTTGGCTACGGTGGGTGCAGTGGTATTTTACAATCGCTGAGATAACCGCGGGTTTTTCGCCTAAATCGATACCAGTAACCGTTAATGTTGTAGCTGCATCCAGTACATAAGCATTACCCACAATACGTGCGAGAGGCTCTTCGATACCCTCCATTTTACCAATGGGTAATTTAAACTGACGACGAATGCGTGCATAAGCACCAATTGCCATTGCTGCGGTTTTTAAGCCCCCTGTGGCGTTAGAGGGTAAGGTAATGCCGCGCCCAACAGATAAACATTCAACCAGCATTCGCCAGCCTTGACCAGCCATAGCTTGACCACCAATGATGAAATCAATAGGAACAAATATTTTCTCGCCGCGGGTTGGACCATTTTGAAACGGAATATTAAGTGGGAAGTGACGACGACCAATCTCAATTCCAGCAACATTGGTTGGAATTAAGGCGCAAGTAATACCGAGATCATGCTGTTCACCCAGTAAATGTTCGGGGTCAAAGAGCTTAAATGCCAGCCCTAATACCGTCGCTACTGGGGCTAGAGTGATGTAACGTTTATTCCATGTTAACTCCATCCCAAGTACTTCTTTACCTTGCCATAAGCCCTTTTTGATAATCCCAAAATCTGGAATTGAGCCTGCATCAGAACCTGCTTCTGGGCTGGTAAGAGCAAAGCAGGGAATCTCTTTGCCTGTAGCTAGGCGAGGTAGGTAATAATTTTTTTGCTGCTCAGTACCGTAATGTTGCAGTAGCTCTCCAGGTCCAAGCGAATTAGGCACACTTACGGTGGTTGATAATACGCTAGAGACCCCTGTTAATTTTTGAAGTACTAATGATTGTGCGTAAGCTGAAAATTCTAATCCTCCATATTGTTTTTTTATGATCATCGCAAAAAACTTATGCTGTTTGAGGTGCTGCCACACTTCAGGTGGTAAATCGGCAAGATCGTGCGTGATCTGAAAGTCGTTGACCATGCGGCAAACATCATTAACGGGCCCATCTAAAAAGGCTTGTTCTGCTGGGGTTAAGGTCGGAGCTTGAATGGCATGGAGCTTGTTCCAATCAGGCTTGCCACTAAAAAGGTCAGCTTCCCACCATACAGTACCCGCATCAATGGCTTCTTGTTCGGTTTGTGACATTTTTGGCATGATGCTTTTAAAACTATTGAGTGCGTAGTGAGTAATAAATTTTTTACGTAATATGGGAGTGTTTAACACTAAAGCTATGACTGCAAAAATTAACCAGCTAATCATTCCGGTTACATTTAGTAGTGTACCTAGGATTAATAGTGCAGCAATAACGACTGTAAACGTTAGGCGAGATGCTCGGTGGTAGGCGAGGATGGCTAGCCCACAAAAAAAAGCAATTAAGTATACTAATGTAGTCATAGCGACTCTCCATAATCATATAGCAGCACTGTAGATAGCAGTTAAAAATATCATTCAGTTCATGGCTAGTATTTTTTAGGGGTAATATTGTGCTACAGGTTTTTTTAGAGTATGACAGTGTTAAAATAAAGGTAAGAGGTCTAACCACTTCATGTAAGTGTAAGTTGTTTTTTAAATAAATGTAAAATGTTTTATTGTTTTAACGGCGAATGTAGAGGGATAACAAATACTAACTCTGTGGTTTTATTGATATTGATCGAGATCAGCTACGAGTTTGTTTTTACTTGTCAATTATTAATCAAGCGGTAGCATAGTAGCGCTATTGTGATACTGTTCGCGTTATCGTAATTGTGTTCTTTTTATACATAGTGATGAGTGGATAGTATTTCCGTTTGTTGCCTTTCCCGATTTCCGACTGACACTTGCCCGCCGGACCCTCTGTCGGGTTGACATCAATTCCTGTTTATTTATGTGCGCTAAGCACAGGGGTTTTGTTGTGTTGATTTTTCAAGCTCTTTCTCAATCGTGGAAACAGGGATATTCCCTTTCCAAGTTCCGTGCCGATTTAGTTTCTGGTATTACTGTTGGTATTGTCGCTATTCCGTTAGGGATGGCATTATCTATCGCTATCGGTGTGCCACCCCAGCATGGTTTATATACTGTTATCGTAGCGGGTTTTTTGGCAGCGTTATTGGGGGGGTCACGGTTTAATATTACGGGGCCAACTGCGGCGTTCGTTGTAATTCTATTACCAATAACACAGAAATACGGTTTGTCAGGATTAATGCTGGCGACCATGATGTCAGGGATTATTTTATTACTGATGGGGCTTTTTCGTTTGGGGCAGCTAGTGACGTATGTGCCTTACCCTGTGACAACTGGTTTCACGGCAGGGATTGGCTTTGTGATTGCTTTTTTACAACTAAAAGATCTGCTTGGTCTGCATGTATTAGGTAGCCCTATTCATTTTCCTGAAAAAGTGATGGCATATTCACATGCTATATCGACCATTAATTATGCCGATACTCTCGTTGGTATTATTACTATTATGACCTTTATTGGCTGGGCTAAACTGAAAACCCGAATTCCACCTCATTTAGTTTCTTTGTTTGTGGGTACAATTTTAGCATTGGCGTTAAATCATTTTAGTCTTGAGCATGTCACTTTGCTTGGGGAAAAGTTTAGCTACAGTATCGGTAATATTGTGGGTCATGGTATTCCACAAGAAGCACCACAATTTATTGCGTTATGGAAAGCCGATACTTTTAATTGGGCGACGGTAATTGAATTGATGCCATCAGCACTAACGATTGCAATTTTAGGCTGTATTGAATCGTTGTTATGTGCGGTTGTTGCTGATGGTATGACAAGCACCAAACACAATCCAAATGCGGAGTTAGTCGGCCAAGGTTTAGCCAATATTGTGGTGCCTTTCTTTGGTGGTATTCCGGCAACGGCAGCAATTGCTCGAACAGCGACCAATATTCGTTCCGGGGCTTTCTCACCGATTTCCGGCATTATTCATGCGTTGTTTGTATTAGCTGCAATGATGGTTTTAGCGCCAGCACTGTCTTATGTACCGATGAGTGCTTTAGCGGGGTTGTTAATCATGGTCGCTTGGAATATGTCGGAATCACCTCATTTTGTACATACCTTAAAAGTCGCACCACGTCGTGATGTGGCCGTGTTAATGACGTGTTTTATGTTGACCGTTGTATTTGACATGGTGGTGGCGGTAATTGTTGGTTTATTATTAGCTGGCGTATTGTTTATTCAACGTATTGCGAGTTTAACCACGGTTACTATTACTGATGTTGAGCACCCACATCTTTATTTTGGTGATGATGTGGTGGTGTATGACATTAATGGGCCACTTTTTTTTGCTGCGAGTGAAAAAGCGTTTTCAGTAATTGAACATGCAACAATAGAAACGCGCGCAATTGTGCTTGATTTTAGTGATGTATCAACGATTGATATTACTGCGATCCATGCGTTTGAATTAGCATTAGACCGGTTATCTGATTTGCCCGTTTATTTACTAGGGTTATTACCGCATGTTGAGCGTAAATTGGATCACGCAGGCGTACTTGAACTAACAAATCTTCATATAGCGCATTCAATTTCGCAATTACAGCAAACTTTAGTGGTTAATTCCGACATAGCATCATATCAAGAGTCGACACTGTAAGTTATTTGTCTGTACACTGCGATTAACGATGTATTGCAACATCAAGCGAGCCGATTGCTTGCTTGATTTGTATTTAATGGAAAACATTGAGAGAGCTGATTATGTATAAAGATTTGATCCGCAGCGAACTAACTGATGCCGCTGACGTCCTTGACCGTTTTTTAAATGACGATAAAAACTTGGCTGATATTGAAGCAGCAGCTAAATTATTAGCTGACTCATTCAAGCAAGGTGGGAAAGTCTTGTCATGTGGTAATGGGGGGTCTCATTGTGATGCGATGCATTTTGCCGAAGAACTAACGGGTCGTTACCGTGACGATCGTCCTGGTTACCCAGGGATTGCAATTTCAGATCCTAGTCATCTATCTTGTGTGAGTAATGATTTTGGTTACGAATATGTATTTTCTCGCTATTTAGAAGCTGTGGGTTCTAAAGGTGATGTGTTATTTGGGCTTTCAACCTCAGGTAACTCAGCCAATATTCTTAAAGCGATAGAAGCAGCACAAGCTAAGGGAATGAAAACCATCGCCTTAACGGGTAAAGATGGTGGCAAAATGGCAGGATTAGCGGATGTGGAAATTCGAGTGCCACATTTTGGCTATGCTGATCGCATTCAAGAAATTCATATTAAAATTATTCATATTTTAATTATGTTAGTTGAAAAAGAAATGGAAAAATAATCGGATCAACATTACTTGTTAATCAAGTCAGAACAACGATTATTAATGTTTAAATGAGTATGACTCAGCACAAAGAGCAGAAATAAAAATGTGTGAATTATTAGGCATGAGTGCCAATGTGCCAACAGATATTTGTTTTAGCTTTACCGGTTTAATGCAGCGGGGTGGTAATACTGGACCACACAGTGATGGATGGGGAATTACCTTTTATGAAGGTAAAGGATTTCGAACTTTTAAAGATCCTAATCCAAGCTGTCAATCACGTATTGCTGAGTTGGTGCAACAATATCCAATAAAAAGCCGTGCTGTTGTAAGTCATATTCGTCAAGCGAATCGTGGTGGTGTGAATTTAGAAAATACACACCCTTTTACACGTGAGGTATGGGGTAACTATTGGACGTTTGCTCATAATGGCCAATTGACAGGGTATGAGCAATTAACGGTAGGGCGTAATCAAGCCGTTGGCGATACTGACAGTGAAATTGCATTTTGTTGGTTAATGAATCAATTGGAAATACGCTTTCCTGTGTTACCTGTTGATATGACACCGGTGTTTGGTTATTTTGCTGAGTGTTGTGACACATTGCGTCAATTAGGCGTGTATAACATGCTACTGAGCAATGGTGAGTATGTTCTTACTTATTGTACTAATAAGTTGCATTGGATCACTCGACGAGCTCCGTTTGGTAAAGCATCATTAATTGATGAAGATGTGACGATTGATTTTCAACGTGAGACAACCGCCAATGATGTGGTGACTGTCATCGCGACTCAGCCTTTAACGAATGATGAAAGTTGGCAGAAGATGGTGAGTGGTGAGTTTCGCGTGTTCCATCTCGGTGAGACGGTTTATCATAGTGTTGCAACTGATGTTAGTCTTCATGAATAATAAATAATTTTATTCATGATAATAAAAAAAGGCGATCTCAATAAGATCGCCTTTTTTATACGTACCTAATAGGGTCTATTGTGCGGCATAACCTTGCGGTGGCAGAATATTACCATCAAGTACTGCATGTCCATTTTGCATTGATAATCGTTGACTCAGTAACCATTGGGTCACTAACGGATAGATATTATGTTCTTGTCGTTGAACGCGCTGAATGACGTCGTCGACATTATCAGTTGCAAAAATCGGCACTTTAGCCTGTAAAATAACCGGTCCGCCATCAAGCTCTTCAGTAACGAAATGGACACTGGTTCCATGTTCTGTATCACCCGCATCGATTGCGCGTTGGTGAGTATTTAATCCTGAATATTTTGGTAATAACGAAGGATGAATATTAAGCATTCTTCCTTGATAATGGTGAACAAAATCTGCAGATAATATTCGCATAAAACCCGCTAGAATAATCACATCAGGCTGATAAGCATCAATTTTTTCAATCAGTGCTTGATCGTAAGCTTGGCGGTTGGCGAATTCAGTTGCTGTAAGATAAAGATTATCTATATTCGCCCGTTGAGCTCGCTTAAGACCATAAGCATCGGCTTTATTTGAGATCACAGCAGTAACACGGCTATTTTTGATGACACCATTAGTGCAACCATCAATAATCGCTTGCAAGTTACTGCCATTTCCTGAGATTAAGACAACGATATTATGCATGAACTTAGTTAATCTCTACTTGCTCTTCACCAACGGCTGCTGTTGCAATTTTACCCAGCAGCCATGCGTTTTCGCCTTCTGCCTGTAGAATTTCAATCGCCAGTGCAGCTTGTGCTTGTGGTAAGGCAATGACTAAACCAACACCACAGTTGAAGGTGCGGTACATTTCGTATGTATCAACATTACCCGCTTGTTGTAGCCAGTTAAAAATAGCCGGCCATTGCCAACTGTTGCCATCAACAACCGCTTTAGTACCTTGTGGTAATACGCGGGGGATATTTTCCCAGAAACCACCGCCAGTAATATGAGAAATTGCGTGAATATCACAGTTCTCAATCATTTTTAGCGCTGATTTAACATAAATTTTAGTTGGGGTTAATAAATGCTCAGATAATTTTTTACCCTCAAGATCTTGATTAAGATCAGCTTGGGAAACTTCTAAGATTTTACGTACCAATGAATAACCGTTTGAGTGTGGGCCACTTGAACCAACAGCGATAAGTGCATCGCCCGCGGTGACTTTTGAGCCATCAATGATGTCGGCTTTCTCAACAACACCGACACAGAAACCGGCAACATCGTAATCTTCACCATGGTACATGCCAGGCATTTCAGCTGTTTCACCGCCAATGAGTGCACAACCTGCTTGAATACACCCTTCACCAATACCCGCAACAACACTTGCAGCAGTATCAATATCAAGTTTACCTGTTGCGTAATAATCTAGGAAAAATAACGGCTCACCACCTTGTACAATCAGATCATTAACACACATAGCGACTAAATCAATACCAATGGTGTCGTGTTGCTTTAGATCCATCGCAAGGCGAAGCTTGGTACCTACGCCATCTGTTCCTGAAACCAAAACAGGCTCTTTGTATTTAGTTGGAAGTGAACATAAAGCCCCAAAACCTCCAATGCCGCCCATGACTTCAGGACGATGAGTGCGTTTAACTACGCCTTTAATACGGTCAACTAATGCATTACCAGCATCAATATCAACACCAGCATCTTTGTAACTAAGAGAAGAGTTTTTGTTGCTCACAGATGATCCCTCAAACGTATTAAAGTAAAAAACCAGCGTATAATAGCAGTAGTCATTACATTAGAGCAAACGTTTGCGTCAATTTGTTGCAGCGATTAAATTTAAGTCAATAAACATTTGATACTATCGGCAATCGATTGGCTTGGTATATAATAGCGCGATTTTTTTAATTTATTGCCCAGGAGTCAAAATGAAAGTCGTTGAGGTGAAACACCCACTGGTTAAACATAAGATCGGTCTTATGCGTGAAGGTGATATCAGCACTAAGCGTTTTCGCGAATTGGCCACCGAAGTTGGTAGCCTACTAACGTATGAAGCGACTTCAGACTTCGAAACAGAAAAAGTGATGATTGAAGGCTGGAATGGTCCAGTTGAAATCGATCAACTAAAGGGTAAAAAAGTGACGGTAGTGCCAATTCTTCGTGCTGGTTTAGGCATGATGGATGGTGTTTTAGAGCATATGCCAAGCGCACGTATCAGTGTTGTTGGTATCTACCGTGATGAAGAAACGCTAGAGCCAGTACCTTACTTTAATAAGTTAGCATCACACATTGATGAGCGTATTGCACTGGTTGTTGATCCAATGCTAGCGACTGGCGGCTCAATGATTGCAACGCTTGATCTATTAAAAGAACACGGCTGTACGCAATTTAAAGTACTGGTACTTGTTGCAGCACCTGAAGGTATTGCAGCATTAGAAAAAGCGCATCCAGATGTAGAGCTATACACAGCAGCTATTGATGAGAAGCTAAACGACAAGGGCTACATTGTCCCTGGTCTTGGTGATGCGGGCGATAAGATTTTCGGTACTAAATAATTATTCGATTATTTATCACTGATATAAAAAAACCGGACTGAATAAGTCCGGTTTTTTTTGATAAAATTTATCGGTTAAAAGCGAGAATGACTGCGATTATAGATGCTCAGTATCTTCAATTTGAGCATTATCAACCATATTGGTTTCGCCTAAATCTTGGGGTAGGATAAGGTTTAATAAAATAGCCACGATGCCACATAAACTCACACCTTGTAAGCTAAACTCACCAATACCAAATGCCATGCCACCGATACCAAATACTAAGGTGACCGCAACGATAACTAGATTGCGGGCTTGATGTAAATCGACTTGATTTCGAATCAGAGTATTTAAACCAACTGTTGCAATCGAGCCAAATAATAAAATCATGATCCCACCCATAACAGGCACTGGAATGGTTTGTAATATCGCGCCAAGTTTACCCACAAAAGCTAATATGATGGCTGTGACTGCTGCCCATGTCATGATCACTGGATTAAATGCTTTGGTTAGCATAACTGCACCAGTTACTTCTGAATAGGTTGTGTTTGGTGGTGCGCCTACCAGTGAAGCTGCGATAGTCGCAATACCATCACCCGCCATGGTACGGTGTAGGCCGGGCTTTTTAAGGTAATCTTTACCCGTAACATTAGAAATAGCTAAGATATCACCAACATGTTCGACCGCTGGCGCAATCGCAACGGGGATCATAAATAACACCGCGTTGATATTAAATTCAGGTAAGGTGAAATTCGGTACTGCGAGCCAACTGGCTTGTATGACGGGGGTGAAATCAATTACACCAAAACCAAGGCTAGTTATATAGCCAGCAGTAATGCCGCCTACAATGGGAATTAATTTTAAAATGCCTTTAGCGAATACACTTAAAGTAATTGTTACCGTTAGGGAGATCGCTGAGATCCACAGTGCAGTATCATGGGCGATTAGCTGAATGTCACCGCCACCCGTTTTTCCTACTGCCATATTAACGGCTGCGGGGGCGAGTCCTAAACCGATCACCATGATCACCGGACCAACAACGACTGGGGGTAATAAACGGTGAATAAAACCAACGCCACGCACTTTAATAACACCGCCCATGATCACATAGACCACGCCAGCCATCATTAAACCACCCATGGTGCTTGCAACGCCCCAAGTTTGGATGCCATACATCATTGGAGCAATAAAGGCGAAAGATGAGGCAAGAAAAATGGGTACAGAACGTTTGGTGACGACCTGAAATAAAAGTGTTCCAGCCCCCGCGCCAAATAAAGCAACATTAGGATCTAAGCCGGTAAGTAACGGCACGAGAACCAACGCTCCAAATGCTACAAATAGCATCTGTGCACCTTGAAGAACTTGCATCATGGTATTTATTCCTAAGTAAAAAAAATCGCGCAATCCTAGCATGGAAGCAAAAGATAGCCTATATGAATGCAAGGCGAAAAAGACTTATAAACGTTTAAATTTAGAACGAGTGGCGTTTTATTTGCATGGGAATAGTCATAGCACCGTTAAAAATGTGAGTTATAAAATTATATTGACGAAATTGTCGAATCAAATTTACATACTCTGCGCTATGATACGGCACCAATGATAAAACCTGTTGTCTGTCTTACTAGGTCTATTTTTTGAATTAACCATGAGTCTTACTATGTTGCGATTTGCATTATTATTTTTAGCAGTATTGGCGTTGCCGGTACAAGCTGCGACGGTGAATGATCTTTATCAAACCCAAGTCACCTTGATCGGTAGCGATCAACAAGCAGATCAAGCTGCGCGTGAGCAGGGGTTGGCGAATGTATTGGTCAAAATATCAGGTAATACTGATATTCTTAATAACTCAGCGATTAAAGCGGCTATTACCAATAGTGGTCGTTATATAAGTCAATTTGGTTACAACCAAGTAAATGGTCAGCGTGCAATTGATCTGAGCTTTGATAAAAACCAAATTAAACAATTATTGATTCAGTCAAAAGCCAGCATTTGGAAAGATCAACGTCCTAATATTTTGGTATGGATGGTTGATAACGATGGTCAGCAACGCAATATTTTGTGGGATCAGTCAACTAACGCTTTGGTGAGTGACACTAAGCAAGCAGCCGATAGCCGTGGTTTGCCATTAACATTCCCTGTTGGGGATATGACAGATGCAACCGCGCTCAATGTTTCAGATTTATGGGGTAATTTTATTGATCCTATTGCTGCTGCCAGTACACGTTACCATGCTGATGGATTGTTATTGGTGAAAGCCCAGCAACAACCCGATGGCACTGTAAGCTTAAACTGGCAGTTTTATCCTCAGCAGCCAAGTAAGATAGCAACGGCGGATACTCAACCGATTACCGGAACAACATCTGGTACGTTGGCACAAACATCAAATAAGATGATTAACCAAGTAACGGATTATTTAGCCAATAAATATGCGGTTGTATTAGGTGGTGTTGCTGGTGGCGAGATCAATATTGAAGTCGATAATATTCATTCAACAGAAGATTTTTTTGCATTAGAAAAAATGTTGAGTAACTTAACCACTGTTGGTAGCGCTAATGCGATGAGAATTAAAGGCAATAGTGTAATCTTCCAATTAAATCTTCAAGGTTCTGAGCAGGCATTCCATCAAGAAATTAGTCATGATAATCAAATTAGCCAAACTCAATCAGCGGTAGCTTTTGCAGCTGATCCTGTTGTATCAACACCAGTACCTGTAACTCCTGTCGCAACGACAGACGCATCAGCAGTTACTTCAACGGCAGCAGTTACATCAGCCCCTGTGGTTAACGCATTAACGGTAACACCACAAAATATTTATTCGTGGAATAGCTGATCACACCTGCCAAAGTGATGAGATAGCAGTGTGGTTAAATAAATAGCCTTAGTACTTTATACACTTTCAATAAGAAAGAGATAGGGTACTGAGGCTTTTTTAAATGTGATAATTGTTTTATTTTGATAAGAGAGCTAACCGTTATAACGGGCATGTTCTTCACGTTCAACTTGTGATAGCCGCTTTAATTTAATCCCTAATTCTTTTGCTCGTAAACGCGCAAAAACAATATTACTGACAAAGCAAACCGTAACGATAGCTAACTCTATTATCGCGAGCTTCCTTTCGCCATCATTGAGCGTGATTAGCGTTGCAGCATGCAAAATATAGAACATTAAAATAAAATTGGCCCATGCATGAGTATAGGGTTTAGCTTCTAACATACCGAGTAAAGGCAATAATAACGGCGCTACCCACAAGAGGGTAATAATAACGGCAGAGAAGTGTTGATGAGGTGAGAGTACTAATTGCCACACGCCAATAAAAGCAATTAAACCACAATGGCTGATTAATGCAGATTGACGTGCAAAATAGGTTAAAAGTTGCATTTTAGGCATGAATATTCCTTTTTTAGCCACTTAATTTATATGCAATGGTTGCTAAACGCCGTCCAATGGCTTGAGCTAGTGTTATTTCGTCGGGGTGTAATTGTTTATTAATGCCATGATTAACATGCGATGCACCATAAGGTGTGCCACCGTGGCATGTGGTATGTAAGAGCGGTTCCGAGTAAGGGATCCCCACAATGACCATGCCATGATGTAATAAGGGTAGCATCATTGATTGTAGCGTAGTTTCTTGACCACCATGTAATGATGACGATGAGGTAAACACACAGGCAGGCTTATCAATTAAGGTGCCAGAGAGCCATTCGCTACTGGTTGTATCTAAAAAATGCTTCAGCGGTGCTGCCATATTGCCAAATCGAACCGGACTTCCCATTGCTATAGCGGCACATTGTTTAAGATCGTCATGACTCACCATGGGATCGGTAGTTTTCATCGTCGTGACGGTTGGTGTTGTCGCCGCAGTTGTTGCAGTCGCAATATCCGTCGTAATAGGGATGTCTGCTACCGTTCTTAGTACCGCTTCACAGCCTTCGATTTGTTCTATACCCCGACCTATATGACGTGCCAATTGGCGCGTATTACCATGAAGGCTGTAATAAAGTACTAATATTTTTACCATTATAAAATACTCAAAACATGCTCAGGCGGACGACCCATTGCCGCTTTATCATTGTTAACTACAATTGGTCGCTCGAGTAATTTAGGGTGTAGTGCAATCGCTTCAAATAGAGCTTGGTCGGTTAGGTTTTGATCATCGAGTTGCAATTCTTGGTACTGTTTTTCTTTAGTACGCATCATTTCACGTACGCTGCTATAGCCTAATTGGCGGTAAAGCTGTTGTAGCTGCTCAATCGTTGGTGGTGTGTCTAAATAGAGAATAACGGTGGGAGTAATAGCATGCTCAGAGAGTAAAGCTAATGTCTCACGGCTTTTTGAACAACGTGGATTGTGATAAATAGAAATGGTCATAGAGATCCTTGATGGTTTCACTGAATAATAAATATTAAAAAGAAGTACGCAGGGCTTCAAATTGCGCTTGTTGAACCCTAAGTTGATCAAGTCGTGCATCATATCGAGCTTGATCGAGCGAGCCCAATGTTGCTTGTTGAGCCGCTTGGGTATAGTTGCTGATTGCCAATTTCCATTGTGCCCGCAGTGCCGCTAACTCGCCCATTGCCGCAAGCTCACCGGCTCGTTGATTTTGTTTTGCATAATTTTGAGCTAACAGTGCCCAGCCATTAATGTCATTAGGGTGCTGATAGCTATAACGGGTCAATATGTTAAGGCTTTGCTGATAATGTTTAGCTTCAAGTAAAACATTGGCCAGATTAAGTTGTAATACACTACTTTCTGGTTGATATTGTAACGCTTTGTCTAACCGTTCAATCGCTTTATCATATTGTTTTTTATATAAATCCAAATCAGTCATCGCATCAATATAAAATAAATTATTGGGTTCAGCGCTGATTAATGGTAACAGTAATTGTTGTGCTTTAGCATACTGGCCACTATCGAGATAAACCAGCCCTTTGCCATAATTGAGTTCTTGGCGTTGAGTCGGCGTCGCTTTTTTGAGTTCAGCGTTAAACCAATTTAAGGCCGACGTTTTACTAAAACCAATATTGCGTGCCACGATCCGTGATTTAGCTAATAAATAACGCTCTGAAGGCGGTAATTTTACTTTCGGGTAGTTATTTGCACGCATACGGCTATCGGTAATACGTGATTCAGGCAGTGGGTGGCTAAGTAACATTGCGGGTAATTTGGTGGTATAGCGATATTGTTCGGCTAAGCGTCCAAAAAAGTGTGGCATCGCTTGAGGGTTAAAACCAGCTTTAGCAAGGGTGGCGATACCTATTCGATCTGCTTCTTTTTCATTGCTACGAGTGTGATTAAGCATACCTTGCATCGATACGGCGGTGGTGGTGTGTAATGCCGCCATTCCCGCTTCTGGTGCAGCCACCACTAATAATAGAGAGCCAATTAATGCAGCCATCGTTGCTGGATTTTTTTTAGCTTGATCTTCTAAAGTACGCGCGAGGTGACGCTGGGTAACGTGAGCAATTTCATGTGCAATAACAGAGGCTAATTCACTTTCTGTTTTAGCATGTAAAAACAATCCTGAATGCACGCCAATATTGCCACCGAATAATGCAAAGGCGTTGATTTCATAATTTTGGATTAAGAAAAAATTAAATGGGGTTTTTACGCCATCAGCATTAGCCACTAATTTATGACCAAGATCTTGAATATATTCAGACAAGACTGGATCATTAATCATTGGACGACTGGCACGCATCATTTGCATGTACATATCGCCGTATTTAATTTCTTTATCAATGGTTAGTGTTGAGGCTGCTGTTGTACCGATATCTGGCAGTGACGTGGCATTATTGGCGACGGCTGATAAACTCGTTGTGAGTAAGGCTGACAGTAAAAGATACCTTGGCGCTTTAGCAAATTGGAACATATTAATAATACAACCACCATGTCGATTAATGATTAATATAGGATAACGGGATAATTATCGATAACCTGCTGCGTTGTTATGACAGCGAATTTTAGCTTAGGTTCGCTATTATGATATTCGTTTGTGGTTATCTCGCTTATTCCTTGCGGTTAAGGGTACAATACGACAATGAATAATCACTGTCACTCTATTGGAATGGAAATCCTCACGCTTGATCTTATGGCACACCGTTGCCCGTTAGCATTATTGATGGTGAAGCGAAGATGTAAACACTTATCACCAACCCAGAAACTGGTGATTAAGGTTTCACAACCCAGTGCAAAAACGGATATTTTTCGTTATTTACAAAATAATGGATTTATTATTGATATACAGGCTGAAACGATTGATCAGCTGGTGATTATTGTGAAAAAAGGACAGTAACTTCATGTTGGATATGTTTAAAAGTTGGTATCAACGCCGATTCTCTGATCCTCATGCTGTGAGTTTAATGATCATTTTAGGCGGTGCTTTTTTAACCTTATATTTCTTTGGGGGGTTAATTACACCGCTATTAGTTGCCATCGTTTTGGCCTATTTACTTGAATCGCCGGTAGCACGTTTAACCCTGTGGGGCGTACCACGAACACTTGCTGTTGCAGTAGTATTGATTGTTTTTGCAGGATTAATGATTTTAGCGTTGTTGGGTTTAGTGCCGACTATTTGGCATCAAATTACCAATTTAAGTGCTGATGTTCCCAAAATGCTCAATGATTTGCAGTTATATGTCTCCAGCCTTCCTGAGCGTTATCCTGATTTTGTTCAAGCTCATCAAATCACCGTCTTTACTGATACCTTACGTGAAAAAGTGCTGGCATTAGGCGGCAGCGTTGTTAAAGGCTCATTATCATCATTAGTGAGTTTAGCCACGTTAGGGGTTTATTTGATTTTAGTGCCTTTATTACTGTTCTTTTTATTGAAAGATAAAGACACTATTTTGCGGTCATTTATAGGGGTATTACCTAAAAACCGTCGTCTAGCTGGTAAGGTTAGTGTCGAAATGAACCAGCAAATCTCGAATTATATTCGTGGGAAAGTGATTGAAATATTCATTGTTGGCATCGCGAGTTATATTGTGTTTGTGGTGATGGGGCTTCAGTATGCTGTGCTACTAGGGGTGTTAGTCGGCTTATCGGTATTAATTCCTTATATTGGTGCCGCAGCTGTCACAGTACCTGTTGCGATGGTTGCTTTATTTCAATGGGGCTGGACACCTGATTTTTGGTGGTTATTAGTTGCTTACGGTATTGTGCAAGTACTTGATGGTAATGTATTGGTACCGGTACTGTTTTCTGAGGCGGTTAATTTACACCCTGTGGCCATTATTGTTGCGGTGTTAGTCTTCGGTGGGTTATGGGGATTCTGGGGAGTGTTCTTCGCGATCCCATTAGCAACCTTAGTCAAAGCGGTGTGGAGTGCATTAGTGATGAAAGAAGCTATACCACCTGTGAGTTACTGATTTCTTGATAAATTTATCGTGAGTTAACCAGACTAAAAAACTTAAAAAGGCCGATAGCGGCCTTTTTTAATAGCTGTAGTTTTAGATGATATTATTGATTGAGGTAATCAAGCACGACTTGGTGATGATCTTTGGTTTTGAATTTATCAAACACATGCTCAATTTTGCCATGTTCATCAATTAGAAAACTGATGCGATGCAAACCATCATAGATTTTACCCATGAATTTCTTCTCTCCCCACACCCCAAATTGATCTGCAACCGCATGATCTTCATCAGATAATAAGGTGAAGTTAAGATTATCGCGCTCAATAAACTTAGGTAAACGCTTAACGGGATCAATACTGATGCCTAAAACGACTACATTATGTGCTTCTAATTCAGCTTTACTGTCACGTAAACCGCAGGCTTGAACGGTACAACCGGGGGTCATTGCTTTAGGGTAGAAATAAGCCAGTACTTTTTTGCCTGTAAAGTCACTTAAACTGACGGGTTGGTCGTCTTGATTGAGCAAAGTAAAAGTGGGGGCGAGCATTCCTGCTGTTAGTGTATTCATGCAGCTGTCCTTTTAATTAGTCATAAACGTCAATATAACGCGTACTGTTATGGTGTGTTTTGAAGGGCTATATTAATCAATGGTGACCAATAAAATTTACTGTACCGTGAGCATTGAGTTGAGAACAAAGTGTTTCATATTCTTCTTGTAAGCTCTCTAAATTACAGCCTTCAGGTAAATTAGTACTTATTTGCAACACTAATTGGTTATCGATATCGGCATAGCCATTTTCAACGGTATTGGCACTTAGGGTTGAAATATCAATTTTTCGGCTAGCCATGAAATGGGTGAAATTCTTAATCAGCCCAGGGCTATCTTTGGCTTCGATATGAAAATCAGCCGTATATGGAAAGAAACGCGCAATATGTTTATTGGTACGTTTCATTACCGTGATTAAATCATGCTCTTGGCCTTTAAGCGGCAGTGTAGATTCAATTCTTGAGATGGCATTGCTGTTACCCGAAAGTAACATAATCAGCGTGAACTCAGAGCCAAAAAGAGCGATTCGACTATCAACGATGTTACAGCCACTGTGCGCGACAAGATGAGTGATCTCATCGGTGATACCTGGTCGGTCAGTACCTACTGCGGTTATTACGAGGTAATGTTCCATATTTAGCGCCATTTTTCGTGATCATTATTCGTATGTTAGCACAGACTGATTATTCAAAAGAGCGCAAATCATCATCAGTAATCACAAAATTTTTTATTATAATTGTGTGGTTAACAATTATAATCACTTTAAAAATGTGTTTTTGGTGTGAGAAACGTTAAACATTACCGACTCGCTTAAAATGAATACGATAAAGCGCGTCAGTTAACGGTTTTCAGTCACCCTTTGCTTGAGTTTATAGTCATGCAAAAGTACCATGACTTATCACTAGCTATATACCGTAACCATTTTTATTGATTGGTTGTTAATGTGGTTAGCTTTGAATCGTTACGATATATAAAAAAGGGGAGACGAATATGTTTTCAGGAAGCATGGTAGCATTATTGACACCATTTGATTCTTCAGGTGAAGTTGATTACATCGGCCTACAAAAGCTAGTTGATTACCATATTGAAGCGGGTACCAAAGCTATTATTTCGGTTGGAACAACGGGTGAATCAACAACACTAACTGTTGATGAGCAGGTTAAAGTTGTTTTAAAAACGCTAGAGTATGTTGATGGACGCGTGCCTGTTATTGCAGGTACCGGAGCGAATGCAACCCATGAAGCAGTAACGATTACCAAACTGTTTTCTGGTACGGGAATTGCTGCCTGTTTAAGTGTGACGCCATACTATAATAAACCAACCCAAGAAGGTTTATACCAACATTATAAAGCCATTGCAGAAGCGACGGACATACCCCAAATTTTATACAATGTTCCGGGTCGCACTGCGGTTGATTTGCTGCCAGAAACGGTTGCAAGGTTAGCAAAGCTTGACAATATCATCGGTATTAAAGATGCAACGGGTGATATTACTCGCGTTAAAAAAACACGGGAACTTTGTGGCGCAGATTTTATCCAATTAAGCGGTGATGATGCAACGGGTGTTGATTTTGTTGCTGAAGGTGGTCATGGGGTTATTTCTGTTACAGCGAATATTGCCGCAGCAGAAATGGCGACGATGTTTGATTTGGCCTTAAACGGTAAGATTGAAGCTGCACAAGAAATAAATCAACGCTTAATGCCATTACATACCAAACTGTTTGTTGAAGCGAATCCCATTCCTGTTAAATGGGCAGCTTACCAAATGGGATTAATTGAACACGATAACTTACGACTTCCGCTTACTGTTTTAAGCGAATCACAGCAACCTATTGTTAAGCAAGCACTCATTGACGCGAAAGTATTATAATACTGAATCGTTAATAAACCGCTGTAACAATATAGGAGCGCAGGAGCATAAATGAATTATAAATACCGGCTAGCATTAGCCGCCGTTGTAGCGACAAGCATTACAGCATGTTCTAGTGGTGCAGATAGTCGCCGACAGGCAGCGCAAGATTTTAATTATCTTAATACGCCATCACTTGAAAGTTGGACGTTGCCGGCAGGTGCTCAACCTTTTAGTAACACTGACTATACGATCCCACAACGTGTTTATCAGGGAGAAGTGGGTACGAAGGTTGATATTCGTCCACCACTACAAGTGTTAGAGTTGATTCCCGGTGTAACTTTTGCCATTGATCAACAAGGTGTAACCCTGTTTATGCCTTCGTCAAATGAGCTAATGAAGATATGGCGTGTGACACAACAGCTGATCACTGATAATAAAGTCGGTATTGTAAAACAAAGTGCTGATCGTATTGATACTGATTGGGTTTCTTGGACCAATGATGATGAAGATACCAAGATCAGTAGTCGTTACACGATTGAAAAATCACCTAACATTAATAGCTACCGTATTACGCTAACCGATTGGCGTGAAGATGGTAAAGTTAAACCTGTTAGTGTTGATAACAAGCGTCGCTATAGCATTTTAATGACCAATTTAGTGATGGCGAAATACGATAATATGGCGCGTGAGCAAGCACGTATTGCTGCGGCTGAGCAATTAAAGAATGTGCCTATTATGATGGGTACTGATCGCAGCGGCTTACCGATTATTATTGCACGCGCTCCTTATGATGATATGTGGGAACGTTTACCAATAATGCTACAAAAGCTTGGTTTTACGGTTGAAGATCGTAACCGTTCACAAGGTCTGATTGATGTTAAATACCGTCAACCGGATGATGCCTTCTGGACTAAGCTTGGCACTAAACCGATGAATTTAACCAATGATAAGTATCGTATACTTGTTGGTGATTTAGGTAATCGTACTTCATTGAATATTACTGATAATGAAGGCAAACCTGTGACTGAATCGGTATTAGATTCAATTGCACCGGTATTTGGCGCAGCTTTTGCTAAATAATTAACCTGTTATCTTGGTTATTAAAAAACCGCTTTAGTTAATCACTAAAGCGGTTTTTTTATGGAAATTAACGAGCAACTAGCTATTAATTAACGACTAATTATTTAATTTCAACACCTTGAGCTTGTAGATCGGCATGGTAAGACGAACGTACAAACGGTCCACAAGCGGCATGAGTAAAGCCTAGGTCGAGTGCAATTTGTTTTAATTCATCGAATTCTTCAGGCGGCACATAACGTTCAACCGGTAAGTGGTGACGACTTGGTGCTAAATATTGACCTAGAGTTAGCATGGTGACGCCATGAGCTCGTAGATCTTTTAGAACTTGAATGATCTCTTCTTTAGTTTCCCCCAAGCCCATCATAACGCCAGATTTAGTCGGCACTGTTGGATGAATTTCTTTAAATTTCTTTAATAGATCCAACGACCATTGATAGTTCGCCCCAGGGCGAGCCTTGCGGTATAAGCGGGGTGCTGTTTCAAGATTATGGTTAAATACATCCGGTGCCGTATCACGGAAAATATCTAACGCGCGATCCATACGACCACGGAAATCCGGTACTAACGTTTCAATGTGAATCTGTGGGCTTTTGGCACGAATATCATTAATGCAATCAACAAAATGTTGAGCACCACCATCACGAAGATCATCACGGTCTACGGATGTAACGACGACATAACGCAATTTCATCTCGGCAATCGTTTGTGCTAGATGACTTGGCTCTTCTGCATTGGGAGGTAATGGACGACCATGAGCAACATCACAAAATGGGCAGCGACGAGTACAAATTGCACCTAAAATCATAAAGGTTGCAGTACCGTGATTAAAACATTCTGCCAAGTTTGGACATGATGCTTCTTCACATACTGAGTGGAGATTGTTTTTACGTAGTGCCGATTTGATTTCTTGAATACGCTTACTGTCAGATGGCAGTTTTATTTTCATCCATGAAGGTTTACGTAACACCTCTTTGGGTGCTTCTTCTTGGGCAACATTGCGTACAGGAATTAATGCCATTTTATCAGCATCACGGTATTTAACGCCTTGTTCAATTTTTATTGGTTTGCTCATAGTTGATTGCTTTCCGTCATCCACTCGACCTGAGGGTAGTCGAGTAATTTTGTTAATTCTTCAATGAGTACCGGCTGAACGTCCATCAGTTCATACGGGCCATTCAATAACGCTGTTTGCGTCATTTCCATTCCAGCATAACCACAAGGATTAATCCGTTGGAACGGGGCCAAATCCATATTGATATTAAGTGCCAGACCATGAAAAGAGCAGCCGCGTCTGATCCGTAGGCCTAATGAACATATCTTGCGATTATCGACATAGACACCAGGTGCATCAGGGCGAGCATTAGATGTAATCCCAAATTGAGATAGCGTGTTAATAATTGTGTTTTCGATGTGGCTGACTAGGTCACGAACACTGAGTTTTTTTCTGCGTAAGTTAATCAATATATAAGCGACTTGCTGCCCTGGACCATGATATGTCACTTGGCCACCACGATCACTTTGCACTACTGGAATATCACCTGTGTTGAGCTGATGTTCTATTTTTCCAGCTTGGCCTTGAGTGAATACGGGGTGATGTTCAACCAACCATACTTCATCGGCCGACATGTCGGTGCGGTCATTGGTGAATTGATGCATAGCATCAAAGGTAGTTTGATAATCACAACGGCCCAGATTTCTAATAATAAGAGAATTTTGCAAATTTGTGCCTATTTATTGATATAACGCAAAGCGCCATTTTATGACTGTGAACCTCGCTATTATACCTAAACTGCTCAAAGATGCATGATTAACCCGTTATTGAGTGATTATTAATAGTTTTGATGATTATATTTCAAAGGGAAAAAGAAGATAAAAAGAGAGTAAATGTAGAGAGGGAAAAGAAAAAAGATAAAAAATATGGCGACTGAAAAGTAGTCGCCATTAGTCTTTACATGGAATGACTATAGTACAACGCGCACGATGTCGATCGCGCCAAGTTCTTTGTATAGCGTTTCAATTTGTTCAACATTGGTTGCATTAACCGTTACAGAGACAGCGGTATATGTCCCTTTGCTGCTTGGCTTAGATGTCGGAACGTAATCGCCAGGGATCGTTTTTTGAATAACTTCAACGATACGATCTTCTAACTCTGGCTTATTCTCACCCATGACTTTGAAAGCAAAGCTACAAGGGAATTCCAATAGGTCTTTTAGTTTTGGTTGCTCTTGTTCTTGCATAATAGAACTCCAAGGTTGCGTTTATTCAATTTTAGACCGTGTTATGAGTCACAAAACACGAAGTATGCTGGCATCTTAATGCGTCATTAGCTGGAAAACAAGCGTGTAATTGTGGTGGTGGCTGTCGGTTATTGGAAAATGTGTATGCAGCCTTGTAAACCCAAAGAAGCCACCATTCGGCAGCTTCTTATTAGGGCATATTGCGTTTATAACGAATGATTAAAACCAGCTTTGTACCAGCATCATTACGTAATCAACTAAACGGCTAAAGAAACTGCCTTGCTTTACTTCAGTTAGAGCAACTAAAGGGTACTGAGCAATATCGGTATCACCTAAACGGTAATAAAGTGTACCCATCACCTCACCTTTTTTAATTGGTGCTTTAAGTTCTTTGGTTAATACAAAGCTTGCTTTAAGATCTTTAGTTTGGCTACGAGGGATCGTAACGTAGGTATTTTCATTAACACCAAGATTTACTTTATCAGTATCGCCCATCCAGACTTTTTCAGTCACAAATGTTTGATCTTTTTTATACGGTGTTAGCGTGGTGAAGAAGCGGAAACCATAAGTCAGTAACTTTTTACTTTCAGCAAGACGCGCATGTTTACTTGCCGTGCCCATTACCACTGAAATTAGACGTACATTGCCTTCTGTGGCAGTACTTACCAAGCTATAACCGGCATTATCTGTGTGACCGGTTTTCATGCCATCAACATGCATGCTTTGATCCCACAATAAACCATTACGGTTATATTGGGTTATGCCGTTGTAGGTAAATGATTTCTCATCGTAGATCTTAAATTCATTTGGAAGATCGTGGATAAGCGCACGTGTAAGAACAGCAAGATCGTAAGGGGTGGTGTATAGGTTTGGATTATCTAAACCATGTACGTTGGTAAAATGGGTTGATTTCATGCCTAGATTTTTAGCCCAACCGTTCATTAATTCAACAAACGATTGTTGTGATCCTGCAATATGCTCAGCCATTGCGACACAAGCATCGTTACCTGAGTCAACAATAATGCCGCGGTTAAGATCTGAGACTTTAACGGTCTTACCCACTTCTAAGAACATCTTTGATGAACCTGGGAAGTTTTTCGCCCATGCATTTTTACTAATTACGACGTTATCATTAGGGGAGATATTGCCGTTTTTAATTTCTTGACCAATAACATAACTGGTCATTAGTTTGGTTAGACTAGCGGGCGCTAATTTTTCATTTTGGTTATGACCAGCAATGATTTTGCCAGAGTTGTAGTCAATAAGAACATAACCTTTAGCCGCAATTTGTGGAGCTTCAGGTACTACTGCTGGTGATGCAGCAACAGTAGCTGAAACCAGCAGGGTGGCAGAGATGGCTACAGAACGGAAAAGCACAGCTGTTTTTTTCATGATATATCTAACTTTAATTAATCTGTGGCTAAAAAGTGGGCTTACTATAACAGATAACATCTTGGCAATCAGTGCCTGAACGGAAGTTTCCACAGTTCTGACATTGGGGGAATTAAGATTAACATTGATGGTATTGCTATTGAGTAGAGCAATAAAAAGCCTATAGTTTTATGAGTTTAATAACAAACTATAGGCTGTAGGTATGATCACAAAATAAGAAGAAGGTTCAATTATCGTTTTTCAGTGATCATAAATGCTTGCGGGTAATGCTTATCTTTCACTTTACTGAGTAATAAATCAGCATCTTTATGGTCTAAAAATGGCCCTAATCGAACCCGAAAAATAGTACGATCGGTGATTTTTTCAATATCAACGTTGGTGTTATAGCGTTTTTTAACGTCTTGTTGCATCTGATCCGCTGTTTTCTGGTTATTAACTGCCGCTAATTGGATGAAATATTGAATAGGGATCGGTGCTTTTTTTATTTCAGCTTTGGTTGATGGTTTTGGTGTCGTTATTACTTCAATTTTTACCGGCGCTGTACCGTAGCTGATCACGCCTAATTTAGACGCTGCCGCCATACTTAAATCAATAATACGTCCATCATGGAATGGGCCCCGATCGTTAACACGCACAATCACTGATTTATGATTAAGCGTATTGGTAACACGGACAAAACTCGGTAATGGTAAGGTTTTATGCGCCGCTGTCATCGCGAACATATTATACACTTCACCGTTAGCGGTTTTATGGCCGTGAAATTTTTCACCATACCATGAAGCAAACCCTGTCTCAGTATAGCCTTGAGGGTTTTTAATAATATGGTAGCGTTTACCGCGTAAGGTATAGTCTTTATTGCCGCCACGGCTATAAGGTTCGTAGTGAGGCGTAATTAAGTGTACTTTTGAAAAGTCAGGAATAACCTTAGGAGCACGATCATCTTTAAGGGAATAGCGGCCAGCATTTGGGTCGTCGGTATTCGGTTTGATGATTTGAGCTGGTTTCGTGGTTGTATTCGGCTTAGTTTGGGGCTGTTGAGTTTGTTCAGGCGAAGAACTACACCCAGTAAGAATTAGGAAAAAAACTACAAATAGTGAACGCATTTATTAGGTCGCCT
Source organism: Photobacterium phosphoreum (assembly GCF_002954725.1). Taxonomy (GTDB): domain Bacteria; phylum Pseudomonadota; class Gammaproteobacteria; order Enterobacterales; family Vibrionaceae; genus Photobacterium; species Photobacterium phosphoreum. The sequence continues at coordinate 2,088,835 of NZ_MSCQ01000001.1, read as the reverse complement.
TAGACAACATTTTTCGATGAGTGTGGATGGACATCAGAATACCAAAACCAGCCATAAGAGTAACCATTGAGGTACCACCATAGCTAACAAGGGGGAGCGGTACACCTACGACAGGTAATAGTCCACTCACCATTCCGATATTAACAAAAATATAAACAAAGAAGCTGAGTACGATACTACCTGCCATCATGCGTCCAAACGCAGTTTGAGCTCGGCTTGCAAGTAATAATCCACGAGCAAGCACAAATAGATACATTGTTAATAAACCAATAACACCCGCTAAGCCCCATTCTTCGGCGATCACCGCAAAAATGAAGTCAGTATTACGTTCAGGAACAAATTCTAATTGTGATTGCGTACCATGGAGCCAGCCTTTGCCCGTGATCCCTCCGGAACCAATGGCTATCTTTGATTGGATGATATGGTATCCCGCACCTAAAGGATCAGACTCAGGATTAAATAAGGTCATCACTCGAGTGCGTTGATAGTCATGCATCAAGAAGAACCATAACACAGGAATAAAGGCGCCGAGTAATACCAATGCACCAATTATCACTCGCCAGCTAATTCCTGACAGAAACAGAACAAATATCCCCGATGCGGCGATCAAAATTGAGGTGCCAAGGTCGGGTTGTTTGGCAATTAAAATCGTTGGCGTGAAAATTAACACTAATGCAACGAAGATATTAGTAAATGTGGGAGGCAGTGGACGATTGCCTATAAATCGCGCCACCATTAATGGTACTGCAAGTTTGATTAACTCTGAGGGCTGGAAGCGAATAAAGCCTAAGTTTAGCCATCGTTGGGCGCCTTTGGATACTTCGCCAAAAGAGAGAACACTTACCAGTAGCACTAAGCCAATGCCAAATAAATAGGGTGCCCATGCTTCATAGTGACGCGGTGCGATTTGGGCTAATAGTAACATTACCCCAAGTGACAATACCATTCGCATCGCTTGACGTTCCATCATCGGTATACTTTGGCCACTGGCACTGTACATGATCACTAATGAGAAACTCATGATCGCTAATAATCCCAGTAATAAAGGGATATCGATATGTAAGCGGTCACTTAACGTGGGTTTTTGACCGGTTGTTGCCATGATGCTCATTAACGTACCTCTGCTGTTGCTTTTATTGGTGCTACCACTGGTGACAGTATATCGGCAGGGGATTCAATGAGCATATGATCAAATATTTTACGTGCAATAGGTCCACCGTTACTTGAACCACCGCCAGCATTTTCTAATACCATCGCGACCACAACTTGTGGTTTATCAAATGGTGCAAAAGCGGTAAATAAGGCATGGTCACGTAAATGCTCTTCTAATTCATCAGCATTATATTTTTGGTTTTCAGCTAAACCAAAAACTTGGGCTGAACCTGATTTACCACCCGCCTGATAAGGGGTGTTATAAAACGCTTTACGTGCTGTACCACGGTTACCGTAAAGTACGCGGTGCATACCTTCACGTGCGATTTCCCATGTTTTTTGATCAACGCCTGTGATTTGTGGAAAATCTTTAAATTCAGCCGGTGCTTCTATGTTGTCATCAATAATATTTTTAAGTAGGTGTGGGCGATGTACAACGCCACTATTGACCAATACGGAAGTGGCTTTCGCCATTTGTAATGGGGTCGCGGTCCAATAACCTTGGCCAATACCAACGGGAATAGTATCCCCTTGATACCAAGGACGCTTATGGCGTGTTTGTTTCCATTCTCTAGTGGGCATATTGGCTTTACTTTCTTCGTGAATATCAACGCCTGTATATTCGCCATAACCAAATTTGTTCATCCATGTCGAGAGGCGATCAATACCAAGATCGTAGGCAACTTGATAGAAATACGTATCGACTGACTCTTCAATCGCTTTATAAATATTGACTCGACCATGTCCCCAACGTAACCAGTCACGGAATTTACGACTGGTAGAGTTCGGTATTTGCCACCAACCGGGATCATTCCGAGTGGTATTGGGCGTGATAACCCCTTCCGTTAATGCGGCAACGGCAATAAAGGGCTTAACGGTTGATGCGGGTGGATAAATACCGAGCGTGACTCGATTAACCAAGGGACGATCTGGATTATTCAGTAAGGCATTGTATTTCTTACTTGAGATCCCACGAACGAACAGGTTTGCATCATAACTTGGGCTTGAGACCATGGCTAAAATAGCGTTGTCTTTAGGGTCTAATACCACAATAGAACCACGCTTATGTTTAACGATTTCTTTGCCTGTTTCTGGGTCAATACTGCGTTCGATCAGTAAATTACGCACATATTGCTGAAGATGGATATCAATATTGATCTTGATATCTTTACCCGGAATTGGGGGAATATATTTTAGGGTACGAATAACGCGCCCACGGCTATTGACCTCAACTTCTTGATAGCCTGATGTGCCATGCAATAGTTCTTCGTAATAACGTTCAACGCCCAGTTTTCCCATATCACGGGTGGCTTTGTAATTGCTTATTTTACCGGCTTTATCGAGCTTTTTAAGATCACGATCGTTAATTTTAGCGACGTAACCTAAAACGTGAGTTAAGACATCTCCGTAAGGATAATAACGCTTTAAGTGTGCTTTAACTTCTACCCCGGGTAGGCGATGTTGATTAACAGAAAACAGCGCCACTTGTTTTTCGTTGAGATGCTCAAGAATAGGCACTGATTTAAAACGACGGGTGCGACGGCGTTCTTTTTGGAAGTTAGCAATGTCTTCATCAGTAATGCCCATGATCTGTTTGAGATCGGCAAAAGTCTGATCGAGTTCAGAGACTTTTTCTAAGGTGATTTCAAGGCTATATATTGGCCTGTTTTCAGCCAAAATTACCCCGTTACGGTCATAAATTAAGCCGCGATTAGGGGGGACGGGAACAATTTTGATGCGGTTATCATTAGAACGGGTTTGATAGTCCTGATGTTGCTCAACCTGAATGTGAAACAGATTAAACAGCAGCAGGCCTACAAGTATTGCAATACCAATAAATGAGACAAGAGCTCGACGATAAAACAGTGCCGACTCAGCGCGATGATCGCGGATCTGGGTTCGCTTTTGCCTCATTAATGATTATTCCCTGTGGTACGGATGGTTAGCCGTGACACTCCATGCACGGTATAAGCTTTCTGCCATTACCACGCGCACCAATGGGTGTGGTAAAGTCAATGGTGATAATGACCAGCTTTGTTCTGCCGCTGCTTTACATGCAGGAGAAAGTCCTTCTGGTCCGCCGATCAAAATTGATACATCACGTCCATCAAGTTTCCATGCATCTAATTGTTGTGCCAATTCTCCTGTATCCCAGCGTTTACCCGGAATATCCAGCGTGACAATACGGTTACCTTTAGCGACCGCTGCTAACATTGCCTCACCTTCTTTTTGAAGAATACGAGGAATATCAGCATTTTTACCACGCTTTCCCGCTGAAATTTCAATTAATTCCAGTGGCATATCTTTTGGGAAGCGACGACTATATTCTTTATAGCCTTCCTCAACCCATTTTGGCATTTTAGTACCAACAGCAATCAGTTGAAGCTTCATTGTCAATTAGCTCCAAAGCTTCTCCAGTTGGTACAGCTCACGTGCATCTTCTTGCATGATGTGTAGCATAACATTGCCCATATCAACAATAACCCATAGACCTTCTTTTTCGCCACTGATGCCTAGAGGTGGGTAATCAACTAATTTTGTTTCTTTTTCGACGTGATCTGCAATAGAAGCCACATGACGGTTAGATGTACCTGTACAGATAACCATCATATCAGTAATGCTTGATTTACCGCGTACATCAATAGTTACGATATCTTGTGCTTTAATGTCGTCAATTTTATCAACAATGAAATCGTGTAGTTCTTGAAGCTGCAAAGGGATTCCCTCACTTGAGTGTTAGTATGATGTTGGTCGAGTGGCGGCGCTATTATTAGCGTCGATAATGTCAAAGAGACATACTGACCATGATATTGTGCCGCAGTATACCATGCTCTTATCAGACAGCGATAAGCGGACAAGGTTCAGACGGTGTTTTTTCGCATGTTTGTATCGCTATTAGGTTCAAATACCTAAAAAGTCGCGATTTTGACCTGAATTTATTTTAGTTCAAATGATGTAAATGTGTTTTTACACCACACATTTCGGCACATAAACAGCTTAAGTCTGACCATGGCTGGGTGTCGTAATCAGTTTTAACCTGAATTTCTAATAATGTTAGCTGCCGAATAATGGACACTAAAGTAGTAAGTGGTAATCGATGCAGAGCACCAATATACATTTCACGGCGGTTTTGCCACACCCTAAATTGTTCAAAAATGAGATTTAATGGTGTGCCTCTTTTACCCATTTCTTGCATTTTATACAGCTGAGTTAATTCACGCTGTAAGGTACGTAATAAAATCGTCGCCTCAACCCCTTCCGCTTGTAATTGACGCAATATCCGTTGGCTACGTTTAGCTTGTCCAGCTAACAGTGCATCAATTAATTGAAATGGGGTGTAGTGATTATGGCGACTTAATGCTTCTTGTAACCGCACGATAGTGAGAATGCCATCGGGGTAAAGTAGCACTAATTTATGTAAACTTTGCGATAACGCCAGTAAATTACCTTCATGCCATTGAGCTAACATTTGCACTGATTCGTGATCAGGTTTTAAAGCGAGCTGTTGGCAACGGCTTTGAATAAAGCGCGGCATTTGGCGTGGATCTGGAGTATTACACGGAATATACAAGCCAATAGTATCGAGAGCTTTAAACCACTTAGTGCTTTCCTGTTTTTTATTAATTCTTGGTCCGGTAATAATTAATAAAATATCAGGATGTAGCGCGTCAATAACCTCAAGCAATGCTTTGGCTTGATTGGCATTTAACCCTGTTTCAGCGATTTCAAGCTCGATGATTTGTTGGGCTGAAAATAAGCTCATTGCATGACAGCAATCTAACACTGCATTCCAATCAATACTGTTATCGATAGTGAAACTATGGCGTTCTAAAAAACCGTGTTGCTGGGCGATATGCTTGATGCTATCGCCCGCTTCTTGTTTTAATAATAACTCATTACCAAACAGTAAATAAGCCTGACGCAGGCCTTTTGTCAGCTGCTGCGTCAGTTGTTCTGGGTAGACTCTCATTGCGCGTTGTGATCTTGTTTTTTATGTATAACCGCAGGCGTGGTCGTTATGGTGGTAGTGCTGCCATCTTTGATGGATACTTTTTGGTTATGCAAAATTTGGTTTAATTCAGCATTCAACTTATCTTCTTCCATCTTATTAAAGACAGTGGTTAGACGCGCGAGTTTACGCATGATTTGTTGCGCCGCTTGTTCACGCATTACATTCACTAACTCATCACGTTCTACTGATTTTGCTAGTGCTGAAAGTGGGTTATCTAAGAAAGTACGCGTGACTTTGGTGCTAAATTGTTCAATACCTTGGTTCGGTATGGTCACAGTGTAATTTACCGTTAAGGTTAAATCGTATTCTGCTTTACCGTTATTTTGATATAGCGATAACGTACTATCACCGGTTGATTCACTGGTAATATTAAGGTTCGGGATTGTCGCTGCTGGTTTTACTTCTTCAATACCATGCAGTTTAAATTGGTATTTTACCATGCGGGTTAATTTACCATAGGGGTCAAAACTGGTTAACGATAGCTTAGCGATCCCTTCAGGCAGCATGTAGTTACCCCGAAGGTGAAAGCCACAAGAAGCTGTTGTAAGCGCGAGAAGAGTGATGATAAGTAGTCGAGTTAGGCTGTTGGCCGAGAAAAAACTTTTCACGAAAGTCAGCTCCTTGAAAGAAAAGAAGGTGCGCTGGGCGCAAAATTAAATATGACCGTAATTATAAAGATCCCCGCAAAAGCGGGGATCTTGAGGCTATTTACTGCTTTAGTAACAACGTTATACAGCAGTTAACCTTGATTAGTTAGCAACAATGTTAAGTAGTTTACCTGGTACATAAATAACTTTACGTACGGTATTTCCTTCAGTAAAGCGAGTTACGCCTTCATCAGCCATTGCTAATGCTTCTACTTGCTCTTTGGTTGCGTCTGCCGCTACCGTTAATTTAGCACGTAGTTTACCGTTAACTTGAACAATGATCAGTTTTTCATCTTCAATCAATGCCGCTGCATCAGCTTGTGGCCATACTGCATGATCAATGTCTGTTTGACCCAGTGCTTGCCACATTTCAAAACAGATATGCGGTGTCATTGGGTAAAGCATGGTAACAATCGCTTTTAGTGCTTCATCAAGAATAGCACGATCTTGTACTGACTCTTGTGGCGCTTTAGCCAGCTTGTTCATTAATTCCATGATGGCAGCAATTGCGGTATTGAATGTCTGACGACGACCAATATCATCACTTACTTTAGCGATAGTTTTATGAATATCACGGCGAAGTGCTTTTTGATCGCTGCTTAGTGCTGTGGTATCAACTGTTTTAGCATCACCTTTTTCAGCATGCTCACGAACCAGTTTCCAAACACGTTTAAGGAAACGGTTAGCACCTTCAACGCCAGATTCTTGCCATTCAAGTGTCATATCAGCAGGTGATGCAAACATCATAAATAGACGTACAGTATCAGCACCGAACTTGTCGACCATCTCTTGTGGGTCGATACCGTTGTTTTTAGACTTAGACATTTTGATCATGCCTGAGTGCTCAACATTGTGACCTTGTGAGTCAACAGCAGTAGTGATACGACCTTTGCCATCACGCTCAACAGTAACATCTGTTGGTGCAACCCACTCTTTACCACCTTTTTCTGTGGTATAGAAGAATGCATCTGCCAATACCATGCCTTGACATAGTAGTTGCTTAAACGGTTCGTTAGAGGTTACGTAACCTGCATCACGTAGCAATTTGTGGAAGAAACGTGAGTACAATAGGTGCATACAAGCGTGTTCAATACCACCAACATATTGATCAACAGGTAGCCAGTAGTTCGCCTTAGCAGGATCTAGAATATCATCCGCCTGTGGTGAACAGTAACGCGCGTAGTACCAAGATGACTCCATGAAGGTGTCAAAAGTATCAGTTTCACGTAGTGCTGGTTCGCCGTTAAACGTAGTTTTAGCCCACTCAAGGTCCGCTTTTATTGGGCTGGTTACGCCATCCATTACCACGTCTTCAGGTAAGATCACTGGTAGTTGATCTGCAGGTACTGCGTGAACCTGACCGTCTTCAGTGGTTACCATTGGGATTGGTGCACCCCAGTAGCGTTGACGTGAAACACCCCAGTCACGAAGACGGAAGTTAACGGTTTTCTTGCCTTTGCCATCTGCTTCAAGTTTTGCTGCAATAGCATCAAACGCTTGCTGGAAGTTTAGACCGTCGAATTCACCTGAATTGAACAACACACCTTTTTCAGTGTATGCCGCTTCAGAAATATCAAACTCGCTACCGTCTTCTGGCTTAATAACCGCCATGATGTCGATGTTGTATTTAGTTGCAAATTCAAAGTCACGTTGATCGTGAGCAGGCACTGCCATTACTGCGCCTGTGCCGTAATCCATTAATACGAAGTTAGCAACGTATACCGGTACTTCACGGCCATCAAGTGGGTGGATAGCAGTAAAGCCCGTATCCATGCCTTTCTTTTCCATTGTTGCTAGTTCAGCTTCAGCAACTTTGGTGTTACGGCATTCATCGATAAATGTTGCTAGAGCTGGATTATTCTCAGCCGCTTTTGCCGCTAGAGGGTGACCCGCTGCAATGCTAACAAATGTCACACCCATTAGGGTGTCAGGACGCGTGGTGTAAACTTCTAAATCGTTTTGACCTTTAACGTTAAACGTTAGCTCAACGCCTTCAGAACGACCAATCCAGTTACGCTGCATAGTCTTAACCATTTCAGGCCAGCCATCTAACGTATCAAGATCGTCAAGTAATTCTTGCGCGTATTCAGTAATTTTAATGAACCACTGTGGAATCTCTTTTTGTTCTACAGGGGTATCACAACGCCAACAACAACCGTCTTCTACTTGCTCGTTAGCCAATACAGTTTGGTCGTTAGGACACCAGTTAACAGAAGATGTTTTCTTGTAAACTAGGCCTTTGTTATACAGTTTAGTGAAGAACTCTTGTTCCCAACGGTAGTACTCAGGGGTACAGGTTGCGAACTCACGGCTCCAATCGTAACCAAAGCCTAATAGCTTAAGTTGGTTCTTCATGTACTCGATGTTTTCGTAGGTCCAAGGCGCAGGTGCAGTGTTATTTTTTACCGCTGCGTTCTCTGCTGGCAGGCCAAATGCATCCCAACCAATTGGTTGCATCACATTTTTGCCTTGTAAGCGTTGGTAGCGAGAGATAACATCACCGATAGTGTAGTTACGCACGTGACCCATATGCAAGCGACCACTTGGGTACGGGAACATAGAGAGACAGTAGAATTTTTCTTTATTAGGGTCTTCACTAACAACAAAGGTCTTATTGTTATCCCAATGTTCTTGAACTTTTTGTTCAATGTCCTGTGGACGATATTGTTCTTGCATCGATGACATCCAGAATTTTGTGAGTTTAATACAAACACATTCATTGTAATCGACATAGGATAACTAAAGGTCAAGGTGTCAACAATAGCTGATAGCGATTCGTCGACCTTAATCTTGTATTTGATCGTAATTACGTAATTATTTCGCACATTGGCGGAGGATTAATCCCATGACTAAGCAACAAAAGCATTATGAAGCGGTATTAGAAAAAGTAACTGAAGCGCTTAAGCATAGTCCAGAAGAGCTCAAGAAGTTTTTTAAAATGACTGAGCTTTATGGTAAAGCGGCCAGTGATATGACTAAAGATGAGCTGGCATTGATTGAAGCGTATATCAAAAGTGATCTTAAAACGACCGAGCTTTATGGTAAAGCCGCTAGCGATATGACCAAAGATGAATTGTCATTAGTTGAAGCTTATGTCAAAAGTGATTTAAAAACCTTTACGGAAGAAGTGAAAAGCAGTTCACAGCCGTTTAGCGAAAGTCCTTTTTACAAATTAGTTAGCGAAAGCATTTGGAAAAATTTAGCAGAAATTACCGATAAAACACAATTAGAGTGGATTGAGGTAATGGAAGATATTCAACATAAAGGCGTTTATCAGGCGGGTGAATTGGTTGGGTTAGGTAATCTTGTGTGTGAGCAATGTGATCATACTCAAATGATCACCCATGTGACTCGCATTGAGCCATGTGTAAAATGTGGCTGTAAGCAATTTTCACGTTTACCATTGAACCCATAATGGTGGGTGCTTTATTTACCATCAAAAAAACGCAGCACTAATAGGGCTGCGTTTTTTTGTTATATCGTAAGGTTAACGATTAATCATCAGGCTGTTCAATAGTATCAACCACTACCGCTGAGTCTGTTGAGTCTGTTGAGTTTATAGTGTTAGCGGGCTTTTGCAGTTGTTGTGGCTGCTGAGAGACTGTTTGAGTGGTTTGGTCGTCATGCTTAAATTCAGGCAGTACTTGATCATAACCTTTAATTTCACGGGTAACCGCTGTCATTGGATCATAAGTGAATTTTTGTCCTGCCAATGATGCTTCAATCATGGCTCCACCCTTAGCGCGGGTGAAGATAGCAACGCCATTAATGTAGCTTTGGGTCATGTAGTCACTACCCGCACTCATTCCCGCCCCTGCGGTGCCTATTTTAGCTGAAGCGCCTTCTGTTAAGGCAACTGCTGACGCTTGAGCATCTAATTCTAGACCGCCATCAATAAAGCGATCATAAGCCCGCTGGTCTTGGAAGAACAAAATTTCGCTAAAGGCTTGTCCCCCAAATTGTAACCCAATAGATACTTGATATAATTTAGCAAATCCCATCGCTTGGTTGGCTTTAAAAACGACCCCTGAGCCGTAAGCGCCACCAATCCAAAAACCACCTTTACCCACCGATGGAAAAACAGCATACCCATAAGCGGAATGGAAAAAAGGTTGGGTTTGTGGGGATTTGTAAAAATGAGCTAATGCATCTTTGGTATCATTTTGCTGTTCTTGAGCAAGTACTTGGGTTGATAGCATCAGCATCAATAATGAACACAAGCTGATAAAGATTTTAGGTGGTGTTTGCATTTGTCGTTCCTTATCGTCGCCACGGGCGGTTGGACCTGCGGGATCGCGGTTGTTATTAGGCTATGAAATTACAATAAACTAACCGTAAAAAAAGGTGAAGTTATTAACTTCACCTTTGAGTTTATTCTTTTTCTGCTGAACGTAAGTCACGGAAATGTCCGCGTTTACGTCGAATTAGGATCCAAGATAACGCTAATGCCCATAAACAGTAGCCGTATAATGGCCAGCTGCCTAAGGTGGTATAAGGTGTCATTCCAATGGTTGGAATCACTTTATCTCTCAATACGCCAGTGACAAATTGCGGTAATTCTTTGGTGATGTGACCATTATGGTCAACCACTGCCGTAATACCTGTATTTGTTCCACGTAATAATGGTTTACCTAACTCAAGCGCCCGCATTTGCGCTATTTCCATATGCTGGAAAGGCCCAATAGAGTGTCCAAACCATGCATCATTAGATAGCGTGAGTAGTAACTCCGTTTTTTTAGTGACGTTTGCACGAATTTGTTCACCAAACGCAATTTCATAACACAGTGCCGGTGCAATTGAATAACCATGCGCTTGAATATTCGGTTGAATATAAGCACCACGACTAAACGATGACATTGGTAGATTAAAGAACGGCGCTAATGGACGTAACAAGCTACCAAACGGCACATATTCACCAAAAGGCAACAGATGGTGCTTTGTGTAACGGGTTGCGGTGTTGTAGTTATACGGACCATCAGCATCGACACCGAGTGTCAAAATATTATTGTAGAACTTACCATTCGACTTTTGATCTAAAATGCCCGTGATCACAGTGCTATTATTGGCTCGAGCTGCTGCATCCAGATTTTGTAAGAAGGTTGGAATTTCTTCTTCAAGTGCTGGAATTGCCGCTTCAGGCCAAATGATTAAATCTGCGCCCCAATTATCACGAGTAAGATCCATATATTTCATTAAGGTTGGCCAGCGATGACTGGGCAGCCATTTCTCTTCTTGAGAAATATTACCTTGGATAAGAGCAACGGTAACACTGTGTTTAGGATCGGGTTTAACCCACTGCGGAATACCGGCTAATACCGCTAATATTGCCACAAGAATAGCAACCAATAATGGACGCCAGTTACGGTAGTAAAGGGTCGCGACAATAGAACCTGATATAAGTACTAACGCGAGAGTTATCCCTTCGACACCGAATATTGGTGCAAAGTGTGCCAATGGTGTATTTAGCTGACTGTAGCCCATCCATAACCACGGGAAGCCAGTAAAAAGCCAGCCACGGATCCAATCAAGTACTAGCCAAATAACCGGGCCTGAAAGCAATAATTGATGGAAAGGACGTTGACGGTTAAAACGGTTAAATAAATAGCCAAATAACGCGGGATATAACGCTAAATAACTAATCAGTAAGCACATTAAGAACATACTGGCGATTTTAGGCATTCCACCAAAGGTGTCGATGCTGACATGTACCCAGCTAATGCCAGTACCAAACATGCCTAAGCCATAAAAAAAGCCAATCAGTGCAGAACGTTTAGGTGATTGTTTCTGTAGTAAAAAGAAAAACAGAATCAGTGTTAATGGGGCAATAAATGCGTAGTCATAAGGTGCAAAAGATAAAGTCGCGATTGCACCGGCAGGGACAGCTGCAAGCAGCTGTCCCAACAAGATGAATTTTTTTTTCGTCATCATTTACGGAGTAATGGTCGGTTGAAATGCTTCGTCAGGTACAGTTACTTGTAACTGGATAACACGACGGTTATCAGACGAGGTCACTTTAAATGAATAACCACTAACTTCAACAACTTCACCGCGCGATGGCAAGTGACCAAAACTCATCATAACTAAGCCGCCGACAGTGTCGACTTCTTCGTCACAAAATGAGGTTTGGAACAGTTCATTGAAATCTTCAATGGTTGTGAGGGCTTTTACTGCATAAGTATGCTTACTTAACTGACGAATTTCTTGTTCTTCTTCGTCGTCGAACTCATCTTCGATTTCGCCAACAATTTGCTCAAGAATGTCTTCAATAGTAATAACACCAGATACACCACCAAACTCATCCACCACAATAGCCATGTGGTAGCGTTCTTCGCGGAATTCTTTTAATAGTCGATCAACACGCTTACTTTCCGGTACAACAACAGCGGGACGTAATACTTTATCGATATCAAAAGGCTCGCTATCAGGTAATAAATAACGCAGTAAGTCTTTGGCTAATAAAATGCCTTCAACATGGTCTTTATCATCACTAATAACAGGGTAGCGAGAGTGTTGGGCTTCAACAATTAAATCAATGAGATCTTCTAGCTTCTGAGAACGCTCGATAGTAGTCATTTGTGAGCGTGGGATCATGATGTCCCGCACACGCATTTCTGCTATTTCCATCACACCTTCGAGCATGTCGCGAGTGTCATGATCGATTAAATCGTTTTCTTCCGAATCACGGAATACTTCAACTAATTCTTCACGGTTTTGTGGATCGCCTTGGAAAAGTTGGCCAATACGTTCAAAGAAGGACTTTCTACTCGGACCTTCAGTTGTTGGAGAATTATCTTCGTTCATTATTTACTTTATCAATTAAGTGGATATTGCCACGGAAATGCGGCTTGGTTTATCAAGCCGCGGAATATTCGTTGGTATCTTACTACTTTTCAGAAATGTAAGGGTCGACAAAGCCCATGTTTTGCATGATTTCAGTCTCTAATGCTTCCATTTCCTCTGCTTCATCGTCTTCGATATGATCATAACCTAGCAGATGCAGACTACCGTGTACAACCATATGTGCCCAATGTGCATTAAGTGGCTTTTGTTGCTCAAGTGCTTCTGTTTCGACAACTTGGCGACAAATAATCAAATCACCCAGTAAATCGATTTCAATTTCTGGTGGCGCTTCAAACGGAAACGACAAGACATTTGTTGGTCGATCTTTGCCACGGTACTGAAGGTTAAGTGCGTGACTTTCTTGTTCGTCAACTAATCGAATTGTGACTTCAGCATCGGCTTGAAATGGTGTGACAGCAGCCTCTAACCATTGTTGGAATTCAGCTTCAGTTGGTAATCCCGCTTCGTCTGCTGTTGCATGTTGTAGATCAAGATAAATCGCCATTAGTTACTCTTTTGTGATTCAATTTTAGCAGCAGTTGCAACAGCGAATAAGGCGGCTTCTTTTGCTTCTTGCTCGGTGCGACGACGTTGTTCTGCTTGTTGACGTTGTTTTTGGTCTTCACTTTCCCATACTTCATAGGCTTGAACGATACGGGCAACCACAGGGTGGCGCACGACATCGTTGGCGAGGAAGAAGTTAAAGCTAATATCATCAACGTTTGATAATACTTCAATTGCATGACGTAAGCCTGAACGAGCGCCACGCGGTAAATCTATTTGAGTCACGTCACCTGTGATCACTGCGCGTGAATTAAAGCCAATGCGGGTTAAGAACATTTTCATTTGTTCTACGGTGGTGTTTTGGCTTTCATCAAGAATAATAAAGGCATCATTAAGCGTACGGCCACGCATGTAAGCTAATGGTGCGACTTCAATTACATTGCGCTCAATCAGCTTTTCTACGCGTTCAAAGCCGAGCATTTCAAATAAAGCATCATAAAGTGGGCGCAGGTATGGATCGACTTTCTGACTTAAATCACCGGGTAAGAAACCCAATTTTTCACCCGCTTCAACCGCGGGACGTGTGAGCAGAATACGACGAACTTCTTGACGCTCAAGGGCATCAACGGCAGCGGCAACCGCGAGGTAAGTTTTTCCCGTACCCGCAGGACCAACACCAAAGGTAATATCATGGGTCACAATATTGGCAATGTATTGGGCTTGGTTCGGTGTCCGCGGTTTAATGATCCCTTTTTTGGTTTTGATATGAATTTCTTTACCAAAAGGAAGGGGCGTTTCTATAGTTTGTTCTAAGATACCTGACGCTTTAATGGCAAGATGGATATGGTCAGGTTCAATATCTGGAATGTTGTTATGTACGGGAGCCGTATCAACATAGAGATCTTTAATGATATTGGTGACAACATCAGCAGTGTGCGGCTGACCAACAACGCTAAAATGGTTGCTGCGATGATTGATTTCAACACCTAGACGACGCTCTAGCTGTTTGATGTTGTCGTCGAAAGGACCACAAAGGCTGGAAAGACGCTGATTATTGGCCGGTTCCAGATCAAATTCTACAGTAATTATTTTGCTCAAGGTTTGCCTCTCATTGAGGTCGCCTATTAGCAGGCGACCATATTTTCAGGGCATGCGACTTACTTTGAATAATAGCGATCACTGCGTGTGATTAGACAGCAGTTAGCGGCTGTTACTCAGGAGTATATACGCCTACACCTAAATCATCTTCTTTGCGTGTTTTTGCCATCATTTCTGCTGGTGACATGGCTACGCGAAGATCCATTTCTGCTTCAGTACGAACAAGTTCTCCACGCAATGAGTTAGTAAATACGTCGACGATTTTCACATCAACAAATTGACCAATCAATTCAGCAGAGCCTTCAAAGTTTACTATACGGTTATTTTCAGTACGACCACGTAGTTCCATCACATTTTTACGTGATGGCCCTTCAACTAGAATACGTTGTTCCGTATCAAGCATTTGGCGAGCGTGACGCATTGCTTGGCTATTAATTTGCTGTTGTAGGGCGTATAGACGCTCTTTCTTTACTTCTTCCGTTAAATCACATGGGTAATCCGCCGCAGGCGTACCTGGACGCGGTGAGAAGATAAAGCTGTAACTAATATCAAAATCGATATCACGAATAAGTTTCAAAGTATCTTCGAAATCTTGATCTGATTCACCAGGGAACGCGACAATAAAGTCAGAACTCATAGTGATATCTGGACGTACTTTACGTAACTTACGGATTTTTGACTTATATTCAAGTACCGTATGTGGACGTTTCATCATCGTCAGAATACGATCTGAACCACTTTGGACTGGTAGGTGTAAGTAGTTAACCAGTTCAGGGGTATCTTTGTAAACGTCAATAATGTCGTCAGTAAACTCAATCGGATGGCTGGTGGTGTAACGCACACGGTCAATACCATCGATAGCTGCAACTAAACGCAGTAATTCAGCAAAGCTAGCAAGCTCACCATCAAATGTTGGGCCGCGGAATGCGTTCACGTTTTGGCCTAACAAGTTAACTTCACGTACACCTTGTTCTGCTAATTGTGCAATCTCATACAACACATCATCAATAGGACGGCTAACTTCTTCACCGCGAGTGTAAGGTACTACGCAGTAAGTACAGTATTTAGAACAGCCTTCCATGATAGAAACAAATGCCGTAGCACCATCAGCACGAGGTTCAGGCAAGCTATCGAATTTTTCAATCTCAGGGAATGAAATATCCATCACGGTTTTTTCATTTGATTGAGAGCGTTTAATCATCTCAGGCAAACGGTGTAGGGTTTGTGGGCCAAAAATCACGTCAACGTAAGGTGCGCGTTTGCGAATAGAATCACCTTCTTGAGTCGCTACACAGCCACCAACGCCGATCACTAGATCCGGCTTTTTATCTTTTAATTTTTTCCAGCGGCCTAGCTGATGGAAAACTTTTTCTTGTGCTTTTTCACGGATCGAACAGGTATTAAGTAGCAGAACATCTGCTTCTTCTGGGATTTCTGTTAACTCGAAGCCATTAGCAGCATTAAGAAGATCGGCCATTTTTGATGAATCGTATTCGTTCATCTGGCAGCCCCAGGTTTTAATCAGCAGTTTCTTCGCCATCTCTCTTCGCTCGTAGTGTTGATTCATTACATTCAGATTACGGGCTGACAGGTTACATTACGTTATTTAACGGGTAATGCCCTGTAGCAAGCCGCGTATTGTACTGCTTTAAACTCGGTCTGACTAGTTCATCACCACCCTGAAAAAAGTGTGGTCTTTGGACTTAACTAGCGATAGAGATTAAATGATTTAAAAAGTGATTGTTCATCATAGACTTTATTTAGCGTTACCATACCTAATTGACGCATTTGTTTACGGATCCATAATGTCCGCTGATAAACATAATTACTCATAGGGCTGGCTTTTATTTTATACGGGTTAGGCAATACTGCAGCCAGTTGTGCTGCTTGTTGGGCGCTAAGTCGACTCGCTGGAATATGGAAAAAGTGCTCACTAGCGGCTTGCACGCCATAAATCCCCGGACCAAATTCAATTACGTTTAAGTATGTTTCTAAAATACGATCTTTGCCCCAAATAATTTCCATCCATAACGCGAAATACAATTCGATGCCTTTGCGAATAAATGAATGGCTGGGGAACAAAAATACATTCTTGGCTGTTTGCTGGCTGATCGTACTGGCTCCACGACTCGGTCCATTTTTACCACTGTGTTCTAGTACTGATAGGGTGGCATTAAGATCGATGCCATGGTGTTCTGGAAACGTTTGATCTTCAGAGGCAATAACGGCTAATTGCATATTTTTTGAAATCTTACTCAAATCAACCCATTGATGATGTGTTTGCTCTGGGTAACCTTTTGGCGGAAACAGAGCACGGCTAAGTTCCCAGCCCCAAAAGGGAGGATTAATAAATTTAAAAATAACAACCAGAACAATAGGTACAATTAGCGCGCATAAAATAAGTTTAACAATAAAACGTCTAAAGCCTGCCAGCATGGTAATTGAATTCCTTTCGGTGGTGGTGAGAGCGTGGGCTAGTGGTGATTCGTGGCGAATACGTTATCGTAGTACCCCGTTAAGTGTATTTTCTTATACAATCATCTAATACGATTACGATGGTTTGAAATATTATAACTAAATAACAAGCCAAGACATAATAGGCAGGTAAAGATATGGAACAATATGATGTTATTGTGGCTGGTGGCGGTATGGTTGGCGCGGCAGCTGCAATTGGTTTAGCTCTGCAAGGGCTTGATGTTGCAGTGATCGAAGGCTATGCCCCTGCGCCTTTTGCTACTGAACAAGCAATGGATTTACGTGTATCTGCAATTTCTCCCCATTCAGTGACATTATTAGAACAATTAGGTGCATGGCAAGCTGTGCTAGCGATGCGCTTATGTCCGTTTAAGCGCCTTGAAACCTGGGAGCATCCAGAATGCCGAACCCGTTTTAATGCCGATGAGATGCAATTGCAACAATTGGGTTATATCGTTGAAAATCGCGTGATCCAATTAGCGTTATGGCAGCAATTTGAGCATTACGACAATATCACTGTTTTGTGTCCAGCAACTATGGTCGCGGCAACTGCGATTGATGATGGTTATCTGATTGAGTTAGATGATGGCGCATTACTTAATTGTGGCTTATTAATTGGTGCTGATGGCGCAAACTCTCAAGTACGTCAGCAAGCCAATATTGGTATTACTGCATGGGACTATCGCCAGCACTGTATGCTGATAAATATCGCTACTGAGCTACCACAACAAGATATTACCTGGCAGCAGTTTACTCCTGCAGGTCCACGGTCATTTTTGCCATTACCCGGCCATCAGGGATCGCTAGTTTGGTATGATAGCCCTGCTCGTATTCGTCAATTATCGGCAATGCCTGCAGCACAATTACACGCAGAGATCGTTGCAACATTTCCGCCAGAATTAGGTGAATTTACGGTACTTAATCACGGTAGTTTTCCGTTAACCCGTCGTCATGCTCAAACGTATTATAAGCCGCATGTAGTGCTGTTAGGCGATGCTGCACATACGATTAATCCATTAGCGGGGCAAGGGGTAAATCTAGGCTTTAAAGATGTGGTTTGCTTATTAGATAAAATTAATCAAGCCGATAATGATTGGCAACAGCCGCAAGTTTTAGCCCGTTATGAGCGTTGTCGCCGTCCGGATAATTTAATCATGCAAACGGGAATGGATTTTTTCTACGCAACATTTAGTAATAATATCGGCCCATTGAAGTTACTGCGCAATGTAGGATTACGGGCTGCTGATCATACTGGCGCGATAAAAAAACACGTATTGAAGTATGCAATGGGGATATAACGATAGTATTGAATGTTTTTTGTAACGAAAATAAAAACAAAAAGCCGAGTAAAATTAATTACTCGGCTTTTTATTTATTCTTTTACTTGCAGTCGTTATCAATGAAGATGATCACTATATTGCAGATAAAAGAAAACCTACTCAAAGAGTAGGTCTCTAATATGGTGCGGAAGGAGAGACTTGAACTCTCACACCTTACGGCGCTAGAACCTAAATCTAGTGCGTCTACCAATTCCGCCACTTCCGCAAATTCTTTATCTCTTTGAATTTAATCAACAGAGAATGGTGGCTACGACGGGATTCGAACCTGTGACCCCATCATTATGAGTGATGTGCTCTAACCAACTGAGCTACGTAGCCGATTTAAAATACCGAACAATCTATGTTAATTAGAAGCGTTTATAAAAAAACACTTATATCACATGATTAATCGTTACTTTTAAATATGGCAGGTCTACCTGGATTCGAACCAGGGTATGACGGCATCAAAAGCCGTTGCCTTACCGCTTGGCGATAGACCTACAGTGCTTAAATACATAAGCGTTGCTTGTTGGGTAGTAACAAGACTTTTTTATCAGAGAGAATGGTGCGGAAGGAGAGACTTGAACTCTCACACCTTGCGGCGCTAGAACCTAAATCTAGTGCGTCTACCAATTCCGCCACTTCCGCATATTGTCAGTTACG
>NZ_MSCQ01000001.1:2068150-2069098 GCF_002954725.1 Photobacterium phosphoreum | reverse complement strand
AATAACTGTTGTTTCTCTGATAGTATTTTTCACATTAACCGCAGTTAAGATGAAGAATAATGGTGCGGAAGGAGAGACTTGAACTCTCACACCTTACGGCGCTAGAACCTAAATCTAGTGCGTCTACCAATTCCGCCACTTCCGCAATGATCAACTGCCGCAGCAATTCATCTAAATATGGCAGGTCTACCTGGATTCGAACCAGGGTATGACGGCATCAAAAGCCGTTGCCTTACCGCTTGGCGATAGACCTACAGTGCTTAAATACATAAGCGTGCTTGTTGGGTAGTAACAAGACTTTTTAATCAGAGAGAATGGTGCGGAAGGAGAGACTTGAACTCTCACACCTTACGGCGCTAGAACCTAAATCTAGTGCGTCTACCAATTCCGCCACTTCCGCATATTGTCAGTTACGAATAACTGTTGTCTCTGATGTTATTTTCCAATTAAGTATAGGTAAATACTTAGTTGAAGAATAAATGGTGGCTACAACGGGATTCGAACCTGTGACCCCATCATTATGAGTGATGTGCTCTAACCAACTGAGCTACGTAGCCAACGTAAAATACCAATTAATAATATTCACTAGGAATAAAGTTAATCGTTATTTTTTAAATAGTGGCAGGTCTACCTGGATTCGAACCAGGGTATGACGGCATCAAAAGCCGTTGCCTTACCGCTTGGCGATAGACCTACAGTGTGCTTTTTCAAGCTATCTCTCAACTCTATTGAGAGAATGGTGCGGAAGGAGAGACTTGAACTCTCACACCTTACGGCGCTAGAACCTAAATCTAGTGCGTCTACCAATTCCGCCACTTCCGCATTTTATCAATGTTTAACATTGATTTTCAATCTTATAATAAAATTGAAATGGTGGCTACGACGGGATTCGAACCTGTGACCCCATCATTATGAGTGATGTGCTCTAACCAACTGAGCTACGTAGCC
>NZ_MSCQ01000001.1:2046454-2067490 GCF_002954725.1 Photobacterium phosphoreum | reverse complement strand
ATTTTGCTTCCAACAGCCACTGCTCTTAGTGAGCCGCTTCGTTGGGAACGGGGCGCATTATGCTCATACCAGCCAAAACCGTCAATAGTTTTTTTTGAAAAATGGTGAAAATTCGTTTGTTAGGCGGTTATTTGGGCGAACTGGGCGAATCACAAACTGATATCTGATTTGTCAGCTATCAATAATTAAAACTGTGACTTAGCGCGATTTTATTTTTCTGATGAAGCAAATAAAAAATAAGCCAGCACGAGGCTGGCTTATTCATTTATTCATAGTTATACCAATGATAACTGAATAGGAAAAATTATACGTTGAAGCGGAAGTGGACAACATCGCCATCTTTAACGATGTAATCTTTACCTTCTAGACGCCATTTACCTGCATCTTTAGCGCCTGACTCGCCACCGAATTCGATGTAATCGTTGTAACCGATAACTTCTGCGCGAATAAAGCCTTTTTCAAAGTCAGTGTGGATAACACCCGCAGCTTTTGGTGCAGTTGCGCCAACAGGGATAGTCCATGCACGTACTTCTTTCACACCAGCGGTGAAATAAGTTTGTAACGCCAGTAATTCGTAACCTGAACGGATCACACGATTAAGACCTGGTTCTTCAATGCCCATATCAGCAAGGAATTCTTCACGATCTTCATCATCAAGTTCAGCAATCTCTGACTCCATTGAGGCACAAATTGGCACAACAATGGCATTTTCTGTCGCTGCACGCTCAATCACTTTGTCTAGGAATGGATTGTTTTCAAAACCATCTTCACTAACGTTAGCAATGTACATGGTTGGCTTTAGCGTTAGGAAGTGCAGGTAATCAACCGCTGCTTTTTCTTCTTTGCTTAGGTCCATTGAACGTAGCATGCTGCCGTCAGTTAACACTGGCAGCATTTTTTCTAGTACTTTGATTTCGAACTTAGCATCGTTATCGCCGCCTTTAGCACGCTTAGCTAAGCGGAAAATTGCACGCTCACAGGTATCAAGGTCAGCCATTGCTAATTCAAGGTTGATGATGTCGATATCTTCAAGAGGGTCAATACGGCCAGCAACGTGAACGATGTTGTCATTTTCAAAACAACGAACAACGTGACCAATAGCATCAGTCTCACGGATGTTAGCGAGGAACTTGTTACCAAGACCTTCACCTTTAGATGCGCCAGCAACAAGACCTGCGATGTCTACAAATTCCATTGTGGTTGGCAGAATACGCTCTGGTTTAACGAATACTGCTAATGCTTCCATACGTGGATCAGGTACAGGAACAACACCTGTATTTGGCTCGATAGTACAGAATGGGAAGTTAGCTGCTTCGATGCCTGCTTTTGTTAAGGCATTGAACAGTGTTGACTTACCAACGTTTGGTAGACCTACGATACCGCATTTAAAACCCATGGCTTGTAACCCTTTTGGTGATTATTCTGTAACAACTCAATTATAGTGCTCAACACTGAGCCCATAACGACGAAGTAGTGTACTGTTGCCAGTACGCTACTCTGCCTTGAATGAATGAAGACGATTTTGTGCCTTACTTAGGCCGTCTTTTAGAAGCACATCAATGCAGCGAACTGATTCATCAATTGCTGCATCAATAAGTTCTTGATCTTTGACCTGTGCTTTTCCTAGCACATAGTCAGCGACTTTATTTTTATCGCCAGGATGACCAATAGCAATCCTTAAACGATAGAAATCTTTGTTGTTGCCCATTTTGCTAATGATATCGCGGAGACCATTATGACCACCGTGACCACCGCCTTTTTTAAACTTGGCAACACCAGGAGGTAAGTCGAGTTCATCATGCGCGACTAAAATTTCTTCCGGTTTAATTTGGAAAAAATTAGCCAACGCTGCAACTGACTTACCTGATAAATTCATGAATGTGGTTGGGATCAACAAGCGGAGATCTTGACCATTGGTTGTGATTCTGCCTGTTAGACCAAAATATTTTGGATCCATACGCAGGGTAACGTTATGGACTCGAGCTAGTTCTTCAACGACCCATGCACCAGCATTATGACGGGTTTTTGCATACTCTTGGCCAGGGTTTGCCAGGCCGACAAGTAACCGAATATTATTACTCACGCTTGTCTCTCTTGTCATATAGCAGTAGTGATAGCGTTTAATGATCACCACGATGATGGTAAAACCGAGCAATAGTCGGGTTCAAAACGCGCGCTATATTATATCAAATCAAGAGAAATTGATACGACTCTGCTGTGATCACTCTTTGTGGCCGTTAGCCGAAAACAAAACGCCCCGCAAAAGCGAGGCGTTGATATTTATTTAGCTGAGAATTTAGCTGAGAAAAAACTCATGCTAATAGCACGTGATTAGTGCTCAAACATTGCAGAAATTGACTCTTCGTTGCTGATACGACGAATCGCTTCAGCTAGCATGCCTGACAAAGTCAGTACAGATACTTTACCCGTCGCTGCAATTTCTTTTGTTAGTGGGATTGAGTCAGTCACAATGATTTCATCAATCACAGATTCAGTGATGTTTTGCAGCGCGCTACCAGAGAATACTGGGTGAGTTGCATAAGCAAATACACGCTTTGCGCCACGTTCTTTTAGTGCTTCAGCTGCTTTACATAGTGTGCCGCCAGTATCGATCATGTCATCAACGATAATACAATCGCGACCTTCAACATCACCAATTAGGTGCATAACTTGAGAAACGTTAGCACGTGGACGACGCTTATCAATGATAGCAATATCGGTATCATCTAAAAGCTTAGCAATTGCACGCGCACGTACAACACCGCCGATATCAGGAGAAACAACCACAGGATCTTGTAGGTTTCTCGCTAACATATCTTCTAGCAGCACTGGGCTACCAAATACGTTATCGACAGGAACGTCGAAGAAACCTTGGATTTGTTCAGCGTGTAGATCAACCGTTAATACACGGTCAACACCTACATTAGAAAGGAAGTCAGCAACAACTTTGGCAGTAATTGGCACACGAGCAGAACGTACACGACGATCTTGACGCGCATAACCGAAGTATGGAATCACAGCAGTAATACGACCTGCAGAAGCACGACGTAATGCATCGATCATAACAACCAGTTCCATTAGGTTGTCGTTAGTGGGTGCACAAGTTGATTGAATAATGAATACGTCGCTACCACGAACATTTTCATTAATTTGCACACATACTTCACCATCGGAGAAACGGTCAACCGTTGCGTCTCCTAATGAAATATAAAGACGATCAGCGATGCGTTGGGCTAGTTCTGGTGTAGCGTTACCAGCAAACAGCTTCATAT
The DNA here is from genome assembly GCF_002954725.1 of Photobacterium phosphoreum. Taxonomy (GTDB): domain Bacteria; phylum Pseudomonadota; class Gammaproteobacteria; order Enterobacterales; family Vibrionaceae; genus Photobacterium; species Photobacterium phosphoreum. The sequence continues at coordinate 2,064,218 of NZ_MSCQ01000001.1, read as the reverse complement.
CAGGCACGGTGTAAACCTCAGGTTGCGTCCAAGTTGTAATTACTGACAATCCATAGAATATGTGGCTAGCGTTGTCATCAAAGGAGATACGTTAACACCTTCTGCGACAAATCCCTGGAGCCAGTCAGGCAAATTATTCAAAATATCATTAGCATCTTGCTCAGTGTTACATTCTGCAAACACACAAGCGCCAGTACCAGTTAATCTTGACGGGGCATATTCTAACAGCCATGAAAGCGCCTGATCAACCTCGGGGTTAAGACTTCTTACAATTTTTTCGCAATCGTTTTCGTAAACACTGCTTAACAGGGCACTTAAACTACGTTTTTGGGTGTTACGTGGTAATTGTGGATGGTTGAAAATTTCAGCAGTTGCAACGCTTATGTCGGGTTTTGCAACCAGATACCATTTTTCTTGTGGCAAGGCCGGTTGTAATTTTTCACCAATACCTTCCGCAAAAGCACTATGACCACGAACAAAAACAGGTACATCAGCACCCAGTGTTAATCCGATAGCAGCAAGTTCATCAACCGATAATTGTGTTTGCCACAAAAAATTCAGAGCAACTAAGGTGGTAGCGGCATTTGATGATCCGCCACCTAAGCCGCCACCCATTGGTAGAATTTTATCAATATGAATTTCTGCCCCGAAATTAACCTGTGCCGCTTCTCGAAGGGCGACCGCGGCGCGATAAATTAAATTATCTTCAGTTGCGACACCTTTAATGGCGGGGGTTAGGGTGATATGACTGTCTTGACGGGCGGTAATGGTTAACGTATCGCCATAATCAATAAACTGAAATAACGTTTGTAAGTCGTGATAACCATTATCGCGTTGACCTGTGATGTAGAGAAAAAGATTGAGTTTCGCAGGCGCAGGCCACTGAGTGGTCATATCAAATTTAGTTAAGTGGTTCATTAAAATGACTCATTATTGCTAAGGTTAAAATATCGTTATTCTTTATTATTGTGCTATTTCCCAGTTTGATACTTTAATTTTGATGGTCAAATCACCTTGTTTCAAAGTCATTAGTATCGGTAGTGATGGTACTTTAGTGTTGTCGTAACTACTGTAATGCATCTCCCAAGTGTGACCATCAATTTTTTTGGTCAAGAAAGCGACTTGGTTATTTTTGTTGAGCAAGTAGTGATCAGCCCCTGTTGGTAAACCTATTAACCAATCTCGCATTTGTTCCAGTGGTAAGTTAATTCCTGTCAGTTGCTGGACTAATTGTGCCGCATCGCTGCCATGGTAGGTTTTGCCGTCGGGATCGGTGAGTGTCACGTTATGAGGGCGAGCATCTAGCTTGAGAATTGTTTTATACATTTTGGTTAAAATAAGTTGATAATCATCAGGCTTATTTTGCCAATTAAAGGTTAACGTTACTCGTTGCTGTGGACTGATATAACCAAAGACCCCTTGAGCGTGGTAATCGGTGAGTTGTTGGAGTTGTGCTTGATGCAGTGTCCAATCGGCTTTATGGGTGATTGTGGGTTGTTGAGCACAGCCAGAAAGGAGTGATAACGATAAAGCGAAAAAAGGGAATAACCATTTTTTTTTGGATGCGATCACTGTTTTATTTAGAGTAGGCATCACTGGCGTTGAGGTGAAGTTTTTAACAATAGCGCGCAATATCATCATAGGGGATCTCTATCAGAATGAGCGAAAACAATAGCGATAATTTAATCGAAAGCCAAATTATAACCGTTAATGAGACGAATAAGGTGGCTAAACAATGATAAAAATGGTGTCATTATTGATTGATTACGTCTGTTGCCTTTTATTACGCCATGGCATCAAGTAAAATCTCACCTTAGATTTTTTCATTGCCGAAGTAGGTATACTGTTTCCATGACCTTGCTTGCATTAGGAATCAACCACAAAACCGCTTCTGTTGATTTGCGTGAGAAGGTAGCTTTTTCCCCTGAAAAACTGTCTTTGGCACTGCAGGAGCTTAAAAACCATCCTGAGGTATCGAGTGCGATTATTGTATCTACATGCAATCGTACCGAAGTTTACTGTGAATTATTGCAGTCAGGACCGGGTGTGATTATTGACTGGTTGACCAAATTTCATCAGATCACAGCCGAAGAATTAATGCCAAGCTTGTACTTTCATGAACAACAAGCTGCTGCACGTCATTTAATGCGTGTAGCGTGTGGGTTAGATTCATTAGTATTGGGTGAGCCGCAAATCCTAGGACAGGTGAAGCAATCTTATTCGGAATCAAAAAACAATGGAACTGTGGTTGGTACCTTAGAAAAATTGTTTCAAAAGACATTTACCGTCGCCAAGCGGGTTCGTACTGAAACCGATATTGGTGGTAATGCAGTTTCTGTCGCGTATGCAGCGTGTTCGTTAGCAAGACAAATTTTTGAAGCTTTATCGGGTGTGACGATGTTGCTCATTGGGGCAGGAGAGACCATTGAGTTGGTTGCTCGTCATGCAGCTGAACAAGGCTGTAACCGTTTAATAGTTGCCAATAGAACCCGTGAACGTGCGCTTAATCTTGCACGAGAGTTTGGTGCCGAAGTGATTGGTTTAGAAGATATTCCAGATCATCTTCATTGTGCCGATATCGTGATTAGTTCTACCGCGAGCCCACTGCCTATTGTAGGTAAGGGCATGGTAGAAGCTGCGTTAAAACAACGCCGAAATCAGCCGATGCTATTTGTTGATATTGCTGTACCGCGTGATATTGAATCGCAGGTTGGTGATCTTAATGACGTGTATTTATATTCTGTTGATGATCTATATTCGATCGTCGAGAAAAATCGTGAGCAACGTAAAGTGGCTGCGATTCAAGCTGAGGCGATCATCGCCGAAGAAAGTATTGCCTTTATGCAGTGGTTACGCTCACTAGAAGCGGTCGATAGTATCCGTGACTATCGTCAGTATGCCGAAGCAATAAAACATGAGCTGTTACAACGCAGCTTACAAGCAATCGCCAATGGCACTGATCCTGAACGCGCCTTGGTAGAATTGAGTAATAAACTAACCAATAAGCTAATCCATGCTCCGACAAAAGCCATGCAACAGGTTGCCAAAGATGGTGAATCTGACAAATTGGTCGTGATCCGTGAAGCACTCGGGCTGGATTCCTATAACGATTAGCAGTTGATGGCTCAGGCCTTCACTCAGCACCCTAATTAGAAGATTATGAAGCAATCAATTTTAGTTAAATTAGAAACTCTGGTTGAACGTTACGAAGAAGTTCAACACTTACTGGGTGATCCCAGTGTTCTTAGTGATCAAAACCGATTCCGTGCACTTTCAAAAGAATATTCTCAGCTTGAAGAAGTGACCAAGTGTTTCCAAGCGTACCAACAAGCGAAAGAAAATCTTGAAGCTGCTGAAGAAATGGCACAAGAAGATGATGCTGAAATGCGCGAAATGGCGCAAGAAGAAATCAAAGATGCTAAGGCAGAAATTGAACGTTTAGCTGATGAGTTACAATTATTATTGATTCCAAAAGATCCTAATGATGATCGTAATTGCTTCGTTGAAATTCGTGCAGGTGCTGGTGGTGATGAAGCCGGTATTTTTGCAGGTGATCTATTCCGTATGTATAGCCGTTATGCTGAGCGTCGCGGCTGGCGTATCGAGATCATCAGTGAAAACCGTTCAGAGCAAGGCGGTTACAAAGAGATGATCGCGAAAGTAAACGGCGATGGCGCTTATGGCGTATTAAAGTTTGAGTCAGGCGGTCACCGTGTACAACGTGTACCTGCTACTGAATCTCAAGGTCGTGTACATACATCTGCTTGTACTATCGCTATTTTACCTGAAATCCCAGAAGCGGAAATTCCTGAAATTAATGCGGGCGATTTAAGAATTGATACTTTCCGTTCATCAGGCGCGGGTGGTCAGCACGTTAACACCACTGATTCTGCAATTCGTATTACTCACTTACCAACTGGTATTGTTGTTGAGTGTCAAGATGAGCGTTCACAACACAAAAACAAAGCGAAAGCGATGTCAGTGCTAGCGGCGCGTATTATTAAAGCGGAAGAAGCACGTCGTCATGAAGCAGAAGCAAGTACGCGTCGTGACTTACTAGGTTCGGGTGATCGTTCAGATCGTATCCGTACTTATAACTACCCACAAGGTCGTGTTTCTGATCACCGTATAACGCTAACACTTTATCGTTTGAATGAAGTGATGGAAGGTGACTTAGACGCATTGATCCAACCTGTATTTGTAGAATACCAAGCAGATCAATTAGCTGCGATGGCTGAGCAAAACTAATGCCAGATAGCATTGAATGTTTATTAAAACAGACCAGTGCCCAACTCGACGCTGCGGGCTCTAATAGCCCGCAGTTAGACAGTGCTGTGTTGTTATGTCATGTATTAGATAAACCGCGTAGTTATTTATTAACATGGCCTGAAAAGCAACTTGATGAAGCGCAACTTGCGACGTTTTCAACGTTATTAGCGCGTCGAATTGCTGGCGAGCCAATTGCTTATATTGTTGGTGAGCGTGAGTTTTGGTCATTACCGTTAAAAGTATCACCTTCAACATTAATTCCCCGTCCTGATACCGAAAGGTTGGTTGAGTTAGCGCTTGAAAAAATTCCAGCACAGGCTTGTCAGGTACTTGATTTAGGTACGGGTACAGGCGCAATAGCATTAGCGATTGCATCTGAACGTGCTGATGTTGCGGTGACTGGGATTGATTTACGCCTGGAAGCTGTGGCGTTAGCGACTGAAAATAGCCACAGATTAAGCATTACCAATAGCCGTTTTTTAGCGGGTAGCTGGTATAGCCCCCTTGAACAACAGCCGCAATTTGCCGTTATTGTCAGTAATCCACCTTATATTGACGAAGCGGATCCACATTTAATTGAAGGCGATGTTCGCTTTGAACCTAAAAGTGCGTTAGTTGCCAGTGATAACGGACTCGCTGATATTCGTATTATTAGTCAAGATGGACGCCAATATTTATTACCTGGTGGCTGGTTGCTGATGGAACATGGGTTTGAACAAGGTATTGCTGTTCGGACTATTCTTGAGCAATTGGGTTATGCGCAGGTATCAACAAGTCAGGATTATGCTGGGCTCGATCGAGTAACGATGGGTTGCTGGCTAGGAGATCATTAGTAATGATGTACATGGCAATGAAACACATTCACCTTACTGCAATTGCGTTAAGCGTTTTACTGTTTGTCGCTCGCTATATCATGGTGATGGCAAACTCATCAATGATACATAAAAAATTCTTTAAAATAACACCACATGTCATTGATACAATTATGCTTGCTTCAGGTGTTGCACTAATTTTCATTACTGGTTTTATGCCGTTTACTGCGGGTAATGGCTGGCTAACTGAAAAATTAACCTGTGTTCTCGCCTATATTGCATTAGGTTATTTCACACTCCACCACGGTAAGAATAAAGTATTTAAGACGTTTGCCTTCTTAGGGGCGATTGGGTGGCTAGTATTAGCGGCACAATTAGCGATCACTAAAACACCTATATTAGGCTAACGTAGGTAATATCATGATGCCATTTAATGAACAAGATCTTAATCAGATGCCGTTGGTTGATGGCGCGATTGCTTTCATGGCTGAAGTCGATACTGATTTTCCAGCGACGTGGGTGCAGTTACGCTTAACTCAACTTGCACAAGAAGCGGAACAAACGTTAATGGAGGAGGTCAATCCTCGTCTTCGTTTAGACGGTTTGTTACGACTTTTTTATCGTGAGTGGGGTTTTCAAGGCGATCAACAGCAGTATTTTTCATCAGATAATGCTTTTTTAGATAAAGTATTAGAGCGCCGTAAAGGGATCCCTGTCAGCTTAGGGGCTATTTTTCTTTATTTAGCCAAGCATCTTGAGTTACCGGTTGAAAATGTTGGCTTCCCAACCCAATTCTTATTAAAAGTGGTGTGGCCTCAAGATGAGACTCAATACATTAATCCTTTTGATGGCGAGTTTGTCAGTACCCATGTGTTGCGGAGTTGGTTGATTGGTCATCGTGGTCCGTTTGCTGAATTTAAATCTGAATACCTTAATACTCAGAAAAATAACGTTATTTTATCACGCTGGTTAACGGTAATGAAAAGTGCGTTATTGCGAGAAGAACACTTTACTGACGCGTTGCGTTGCAGTGATTTAGCATTAGCATTAAGTCCTGGCGATCCCCATGAAATTCGAGATCGTGGCTATATTTACCAGCAACTCGATTGCCTCCACGCTGCTGCGGTTGATTATTCTTATTTTATTGAACAATGCCCAGAAGATCCTGCTGCAGATTTGCTTAAACTTCAAGTAGACGCTCTGTATGAAGAGCCTCTTACTTTGCACTAGATGAGAAGATAAATATGATGCAACAAAAAATTGTTCGTGTTGGTGATATCGACGTTGCTAACGACAAGCCATTTGTCCTGTTTGGTGGCATGAATGTGCTAGAGTCTCGTGACCTAGCAATGAAAATGTGTGAGCATTACGTAGAAGTTACCACTAAATTGGGTATCCCTTTCGTATTTAAAGCGTCTTTTGATAAAGCTAACCGCTCATCTGTACATTCGTACCGTGGTCCTGGCTTAGAAGAAGGTTTAAAAATCTTCCAAGAACTAAAAGACACATTTGGCGTGAAAATCATTACTGATATTCATGAAAAAGAACAAGCTCAAGTTGTTGCAGATGTGGTTGATGTGATTCAATTACCGGCTTTCCTTGCTCGTCAAACTGATCTTGTTGAGGCCATGGCTAAAACAGGCGCGGTGATCAATGTTAAAAAACCCCAGTTCATGAGTCCTGGTCAAGTGGGTAACATTGTTGAGAAGTTTGCTGAATGTGATAACCATAATGTGATTCTATGTGAGCGTGGAGTATTACACGGTTACGATAATCTAGTGGTTGATATGCTAGGTTTTGATGTCATGAAAAAAGCCTCAAACGGCACTCCTATCATTTTTGATGTGACGCATGCGCTTCAATGTCGTGATCCACTTGGTGCGGCATCTGGTGGTCGTCGTGAGCAGACGATTGATCTAGCACGCTCTGGTATTGCGACCGGTATTGCTGGTTTGTTTATGGAAGCGCACCCAACGCCAGATCTTGCGCGTTGTGATGGCCCATCGGCTTTCCCTCTTGATAAGCTAGAACCATTTTTAGCACAAATTAAACAATTAGATGATTTAATAAAAAGCTTTGCACCGATTGAAATCAATTAATTAATCATTGTTGTTTATCTATTTAGCCCTATGGATTTTATTCATAGGGTTTTTTTGTACAAAAAATACTCGATATATAAAAAATCGTTTAAGTGTTTAATTTGGTGTTTTATTCTTAATAATAACCATAAAACTGGCATTAAAATCTGTGTTATGTGGTTTTTTTAGCGCTTGTGCTTTATTGAGGATGGTTATTTTAGGGTGATCTGTGTCACTTTTTTTTTGAGTATTGGCGCTTGGCGTCTCATACTGGCTATCAAGTTTTATTAGTCGTAGTGAGTTACCGTGTCAATATCGCAAGATCTTTCCGCATCTGAAGCAAAAACCATCTCCTCAGGTTGGACTAAGCATGACACCAGTTGGATGTTGAGCTTGTTTGGTACATCCGTTGGTGCCGGAATTTTATTTTTACCGATTAATATTGGTTCAGGTGGTTTCTGGTCATTAGTGATCATGGCATTACTTGCAGGACCGATGACATTTTGGGCGCATCGCGGACTGGCACGGTTTGTTTTATCCTCTACCCAAAAAGATGCTGATTTTACTGATGTGGTTGAAGAGCACTTTGGTCGGCGTTATGGGCGTTTAATTTCCTTACTCTACTTTTTATCTATTTTCCCTATTTTGCTGATTTACGGTGTCGGCTTAACCAATACTGTTGATAGTTTTATGGTTCACCAACTTGGAATGGCACCACCGTCACGGGTTCTGCTATCAGGTTGTTTAGTGTTTGGCATGATAGCGATTATGTTAGCGGGTGAAAAAACCATGCTGCGGGTATTTGAAATAATCGTGTACCCACTAACGTTTATTTTGGCGGGTATTTCAATTTATCTGATCCCAAGCTGGCATATGCCTAATTTTAGCCTTAATCAAAGTATTGGCGATTTAAGCGCATCGTTATGGCTGGCGATTCCAGTGGTGGTGTTTGCATTTAGCTATACGCCAGTGGTGTCAGGGTTTGTTAATGCACAACGTCGTCAATATGGTGAGCATGCTCATACTAAATCAGAAACGATTTTAAAACGTACTTCGGTGATGTTGATTGCGTTTGTATTGTTTTTTGTTTTTTCATGTGTATTGAGTTTAACTCCGGAACAGTTACAACAAGCTAAAATGGATAACGTGTCAGTGTTATCTTATTTAGCCAATGTTGAAGACAGCCCTTTTATTATGATACTTGGGCCTTTGATTGCCTTTATTGCTATTACCTCGTCGTTCTTAGGTCACTTTATGGGGGCGCGAGAAAGTTTTAATGGCATAGTCGCAAAGCAAACATCGTTACCGTTAAAGACTATTGATAAGATTGGCATTGTACTGATGTTTATCAGCATTTGGTTTGCAGCCGTAATGAACCCAAGCATTCTTGGTATGATGGAAGCGCTATCAGGGCCGGTGATTGCGATGATTTTATTTTTGATGCCAATGCTGGCGGTGTATCACATTGAAAGTTTGAAAATCTACCGCGGTAAAATAAGTACTTACTTTATTTTACTTATGGGGTGTTTAGCCGTCGGCGCGATTGTGTTCAATATGGTTAAATAAAACATAATAAATACATAAAATTAAGGCTTGTTACTCTGTCTCTAGTTTCAACTAGCAGCAGTGTAGACAAGCCTTTTTTTTGGTTGTTAACGGTATAGCAAATAACTACAGTTTAAATCGATTAATTTCTTGTTGTAATTCATGCGATAACGTTGATAACTCTGCGGCTTGTTTTGCTGCTTCATTGGCTTCTATTGCTAACTCATTTGATACATCACGAATTCCCTCGGTATTACGGGTGATTTCTGATGTTACTGATGATTGTTCTTCTGCCGCTGAGGCGATTTGGGTTGCCATGTCACTGATGTTATTCACTGCGGTGGTGATTTGCGCCAAACTCGCTGAAGCTGAATTCGCATCATCAACACTGGTTTCGGCTAAATGGCGACTGTCTTCCATTATTCCTACCGCTTGCCCCGTTGTTTGCTGCAAGGTTTCAATCATTTGCTGAATTTCTTGGGTTGAAGCATGGGTACGTTGGCTTAATACGCGAACTTCATCGGCAACCACTGCAAATCCACGTCCTTGTTCACCAGCACGCGCGGCTTCAATCGCGGCATTAAGTGCGAGTAAATTGGTTTGCTCAGCAATACCTTGAATCGTTGACAGGATTGTATTGATACTCTGGGCATGGCTGTTTAATGCACTAATAACCCCCGTTGCGGTTTCTACTTCTTGGGCAAGGCTTGAGATAGATTGTTGGCTTTGGTTAACTTGGGTGCTGCCATGGCCTGAAGCGATAACTGTTTCTTCTGAGGTGCGAGCGGTATTTTCTGCATTAGAGGCTATCTCATGAGTAGCCGCTGCCATTTCATTAATGGCGGTTGCTACCATATTAATTTCATCTTGTTGAAATTGAATACGGGTGCTGCGCTCTTCTGCTTGAGAGGCGGTGATATGCGATTGTTGGCTCAAGGTGCTAGAGACATGACTTAAACGGGTAAGCATGCTGTGTAAATTACTGACAAATAAATTGAAGTTATGTGCAAGTTGACCCACTTCATCATTGCTATGTGGTTCAAGACGGCGGGTTAAATCACCTTCACCGTTCGCAATTTCAGCTAAAGCGGCTGAAACACGGTTAAGATCACGGAAGAGGAAATTGACCAGTATGGTGAGAGTGGCAATGATTAATAAAGTAATCACGATAGCGGTAATAACTAATTGTTGGAGTGCAGTATGGTAACTCGCTTCTTCTGTTTCGAGATCCATTTCTAACGCTAATACCCATTCAGTATTAGGAATGTTTGCAAAATAAATAATTTTTTGGTGGCCATTAATCGTTAAATTTTTTGTCTTATTGGTCGTAATGTGCTGCTCAATATTTCCCATCGTGAGCTGGTTACTGTATTGCGCTAATGGCTTGAGTAATAGTTGCTTATTGGGATGAGCTAAAAAGCTGTTATCTTGTTTGTTAATCAGCATTGCAATGGCATTTTGACCGACATTTAAGCTGATGACATCATTAATCAGCTGGTCTATCAACACATCGGCACCCACAATACCCACCATTTGACCATTATTAAGTAATGGCTGAGCAATCGTGACTAACAATGCATTAGTGATTGCATCTTGATAGGCAGTGGTAATAATTTGTTTGCCTGCGGTTTGGGCATCACGATACCAAGGGCGTGTACGAGGATCATAGTCTGCGCGATTACGATCAGGGTGTGAACGGTACATCGCACCATCAATGGTGCCGAAATAGATATCATCAAAACCACCACTTTTGCGTGCTTGTTCTAAAAACATCACATTATTAGGTTGGCTATAATAATTATCGAATGAATGAGTGATCGCGCGGCGAATATTCATCCAGTCTGCGATACCCTCTGTGGCTGTTGAAGCGACACTGTGAGCTCGTTCACTGATATTTGCCTGCGTTTCGTTATTAAGTTGTTTAGCAGCTAGCCATGTTAATGCTGTTGCCATTATAACTACTGCCGATACGCTAGCCATGATCAGTTTTTGTTTGAGTGAAAACTGCATAGGTCCATCTCATGAGTCAAAATATGCCCTATGAGAGCAAATTATAACTGCTATTACAATTGATTCATTGATGATTGAATACTTTATTTTTAAGTGATTAAGATCTTGATATTTTATGACTTTTTATTGGCGATTAGTATTTTTTATGTGTCAATATATTGACGATAAAGCATGATTTGGTGATCATAAATAGGCATTAAGCAATGTGCATATGGATGTTTAGACGTCTAGATGTTGACACTAGTGACACATCCCATTAACCTAGGGGAAATTCTAAAATAGATATTCATTATCAGCATGTCAAACTCAACCAACACATCATCAATTACACCTTCAGCATTGGCATTGCTGCCATTGGGGGTCTTTCTCGCCTTATTTATTGGTGTCGGTAGTTACCTGACTTACCAAGGGGTCGATTTCGCGTTTTATCAATTACCATCACCGGTAGCAGCATTACCTGCTGTTATTTTGGCAATTATTCTCAGTAAAGAAAAATTAAATAAAGCCATAGAGCAGTTTATCCGTGGTGTTGGCCATAGCGATATTATTGCTATGTGCATGATCTATCTGCTTGCTGGTGCATTTGCGGCAGTTGCTAAAGCATCGGGTGGGGTTGATGCCACTGTTAATCTCGGTATGGCAATATTGCCTGCAAGTATGATTTTGCCGGGTATTTTTGTTATTTCAGCGTTTATTGCTACTTCCATGGGTACTTCTATGGGGACTATTGCTGCTGTTGCACCTGTTGCACTTGGCATTGCTCATGCCGCAGGGATGGATGTTGCACTAACAGCGGGTGTGGTACTCAGTGGTGCAATGTTTGGTGATAACTTATCTATTATTTCTGATACGACGATTGCAGCAACGCGTTCTCAGGGGTGTCAGATGAAAGATAAATTTCGTGAAAATATTAAAATTGCCTTACCTGCAGCGATAGTGACGATGGTGTTGTTTGCTTTTAGTAGTTCGGTGACGACCTTACCTGCTGCGAACCCTATCGAATGGCTTAAAGTTCTACCTTATATCACCATTTTAATTCTTGCCGTTTCTGGGGTGAACGTCTTTGTTGTGCTGAGTTTGGGCATTGTCCTTGCTGGCGGTGTTGGCTTATTTTCGATTGATAGCTATAGCTTAACCACGTTTGGTAAAGATATTTATAGTGGTTTTGGCAATATGCAGGAAATTTTCTTACTTTCAATGCTGATTGGTGGGGTGAGTGAATTAATGCGCCAACAAGGTGGATTAGCATTTTTAACGCAATTAATCAGCCGTGTGATAGGCAAGTTTAGTTCTAAGCACAACGCATTAGCAAATTCGCGCGCAAGTGAGTTGGGTATTGCGAGTTTGGTAAGTTTAACTAACTGCTGTACTGCGAATAATACTGTTGCGATTATTGTCTCTGGTGGTGTGGCACGTGAGTTAGCACAAGAGAATGGTGTTACTGCTCGTCGTTCAGCCAGTTTATTGGATATTTTCTCGTGTGTGGTACAAGGTATATTACCTTATGGTGCTCAAGCATTGCTATTAGGCTCAGTCTTTAAACTGTCGCCATTAGAGATAGTGTCCCATTCTTATTATTGTTTCTTTTTAGCTATTTCTGCGGTGCTAGCGATATTTATTCGTCGTTCAGCGACTAAATTTGAGAAAGTATTTTAAACCATTAATGCTTATTTTTAGGGTTTGAATTTACTCAACGTTTTTTCAAAAAGCTCGGCAGTGTCCGAGCTTTTTTTATGGATTGTGATCCAGTATCCGTTTTTAATGTTGTAAAAGTGATCTTGGTTGCAAAATAGTGACGCTATAACCGTGCTTATTTTCGATTCACTTACACTGAGCGCGATTATTTTTAAGTTGTTATTTATTGGTGCTATTTAATTAAATAACCGCAATATTTTGCATCAATTTTACTCGATTCAAGCCATGTGAAAATGGTGGGTATCGTCTATTAAAATCGTTAAGGTGGATTACATGAAGCAACGTTTATTTGCTAAGACAGCATTAACTGCTGCTCTTTTGGCTGTACTTTCTGGCTGTGCAACACCGACAGATGATACCTCTGCTAAGTGGGATGCGGATAAAACCTACCGTATTACTATTTTACATACCAATGATAACCATGGTCGTTTCTGGCAAAACCAAAATGGTGAGTACGGTATGGCTGCTCGCAAAACTTTGCTAGATACCATTCGTGCAGAAGTGAAAGCGGAAGGTGGTACAACATTATTGCTTTCAGGTGGTGATGTGAATACCGGTGTGCCTGAGTCTGATTTACAAGATGCTGAGCCAGATTTTAAGGGCATGAATTTATTAGGTTACGATGCAATGGCATTAGGTAACCATGAATTTGATAATCCAATTGAGGTATTACGTAAGCAGCAGCAATGGGCGACGTTCCCAATGCTATCGGCCAATATTTACGATAAAAATACCGGTAAGCGTTTATTTCAGCCGTATCAAATTTTTGAGCAGCAAGGCATTAAAATTGCGGTTATTGGCTTAACCACCGAAGATACAGCCAAAATTGGTAACCCCGAATATATTGGTGCGATTGAGTTCCGTGATCCAAAATCGGAAGCTAAAAAAGTGATTGCTGAACTTGAGAAAAATGAAAAACCTGATGTGATTATTGCCGCAACCCATATGGGGCACTATGAAGATGGTCAACGTGGTATTAATGCGCCTGGTGATGTGGCATTAGCGCGTTATATGCAGCCGGGTGATTTAGATATGATCGTCGGTGGTCACTCGCAAGAACCTGTTTGTATGGAAGCGCCAAATAAAGCCAATAGCAACTTTAAGCCTGGTGATAAATGTATTCCTGACCAACAAAACGGCACTTGGATTGTACAAGCTCATGAATGGGGTAAGTATGTTGGTCGTGCTGATTTTGAATTTCAAAATGGTGAGTTAAATCTGGTTAGTTATGATCTTATTCCCGTTAATTTAAAGAAAAAAATCAAATTAGATGACGGCAGTGAGCAGCGGGTGTTTATCCAGAATGAGATCCAGCCAAACGCTGAAGTATTATCATTTTTAACCCCATACCAAGAGCAAGGCCAAGAGAAATTAACCGTTAAAATTGCACAATCTAACGGTAAGTTAGAAGGCGATCGTAATATTGTACGTTTTAAGCAAACCAATTTAGGTCGTTTAATTGCAGCATCACATATGGAACGTGCTAAAGCTGATTTTGCAGTGATGAACTCAGGTGGTGTGCGTGATTCGATTAATGGTGGTGATATTACCTATAAAGATGTGCTGATCGTGCAGCCATTTGGCAATATCGTGACTTATATTGATATGTCAGGTAAAGAGATCCTTGATTACCTCAATGTGGTAGCCACTAAACCCGCAGATTCTGGTTCTTATGCACAGTTTTATGGTGTCACGATGATGGTTGCTAATGGTCAAGTGAGTGATGTTAAGATTGGTGGTAAGCCAGTAATGATGGATAAAACCTATCGCTTTACTGTACCAAGCTTTAATGCAGCTGGTGGCGATGGCTATCCTAAAGTCAATAAACACCCAGGTTACGTTAATACTGGGTTTGTTGATGCTGAAGTGTTAAAAGAGTTTTTACAAAATAACAGCCCAATTGACGTTAATAAATATGCCCCTAAGGGTGAGATTATTTATAAATAAGTGATTATTATTGCTGAAATATATTTCATACGGCGCTGAATTTTCAGCGTCGTTTTTTTTATACTTTTTTAAAAATATTTCTCGGTATATAGTTCTGGTTTGGTAAACAGATGTTGTTAGCTTCTTTGATGAATATGATTCGAGATACAAAGGGGAGCTAATTACAACTGTTTGATTAATCAATGTTGTAAGAGAAAATGTTATGACACCTGCAATTAAATTAGCAAAAAAAAATAAAATCGAATTTCAAGTTCACCAATATGAACACGATCCTGCTAATAATAATTTTGGTCATGAAGCGGCTGAAATTTTAGGCTTAGATCCTCATCGTGTATTTAAAACATTATTATTTGCACTTAATGGCGATCCTAAAAACTTGGCGGTTGCGGTGGTTCCTGTCGCTGGAATGTTAGATCTAAAAGCTGCCGCTAAAGCTGCTGGTGGTAAAAAAGCTGAGATGGCAGATCCTAAATTAGCCGAGAAAGTGACGGGCTATATAGTGGGTGGTATTAGTCCTTTGGGGCAGAAAAAACGCTTACCTACTTTCGTTGATAGTAGTGCTGAGCAGTTTGAGACTATTTGTGTCAGCGCTGGACGTCGTGGCTTGGAAATAGAATTAGCGGCACAAGATTTAGTGTCGTTAACGGGTGGTCATTTTGCAACTATCGCAAAACAAGATTAACCAATAACAACGCATTGGGGTAATAACGAATCCCGATATATTCATTGATAAAAGGAGATTAGCAATGACTATTACTATTTGGCTTTCTTTATTACTCATTTGTCTATTAGGTGCGATGTCACCGGGACCCAGTTTAGCGGTAGTGGCCAAACATAGCCTATCCGGTGGGCGTTGGCATGGCATTGTTTGTGCTTGGGCTCATGCTTGTGGTGTGGGATGTTACGCATTACTTACCTTACTTGGGTTAGCGGTCGTTCTGCATCAATCACCTCTATTATTTACCAGTGTCAGTTATGTTGGTGCGGGGTATTTAGCGTACCTAGGTATTAATGCTTTACGTTCTAAAGGCGGTGTTGCTGCAAAATTAGCCCAAGGACAATCAAGTTCATTATTAGAAGCGGCGCGTGATGGGGTGATGATTTCGTTATTTAACCCTAAATTGGCATTGTTTTTTTTAGCCTTGTTCAGTCAATTTGTCGCGGTAGGTAATGAAGCATCATCGAAGGTGATCATTGTTGCGACACCATTATTGGTTGATGGGTTATGGTATACGTTAATTGCGGGTATTTTATCTTATCCTAAGGTACTTACCGTATTAAGAACCAAAGCACAATTGATTGATCGGTTATCGGGGATTGTGTTATTGGGATTAGCGTGTCGAGTGGTGTGGCTTGCTTAATTATCAAATATGTCATCAAAAATAGCCGAACTGAGTTCGGCTATTTTATGTTAGTTATTATTGGATAGGGCTCTTTTTTTACGTAACCAAATCGGAACAAAAGTATTTAAGATCGTTGCCAATATTATTAATCCGATACCGACCATTTTATTCCATGGCATTGGGTGATTAAAAAACATAAATTGCCAAATTGCAGAGAAAATCAAATTAGTAAAAATAATCGGTGCTAATTGAGATCCTGACTCCGCAAGTTGATAAGCTTTAGCGCGAAACACTTGCGTATTGACCGTACATACTGCCATAAAGAGTAATAGCAATAATAAGGGGTGCTGCCAGCCCGTTAACGTGTGCCATTCAACTGCGGTTGTTATCGGTAAAAACATTAATAATGGTACTAAAAATAGTGAAGCAATTATAAAGCTCCATGCACTGACACCGAGTGGGGTTAGATTACTTTTGCTAGAACGATACATTGCCACTTGTGAGCCAGCATTAAAAATACCGCCCGCTAATCCTAGTAATAAGCTGCCGCCAAATTTCATTTGTTCAAGATTACCTGCAATAAAGAGTAAGCCGGTAAAGGTGATACCTAAATTAATAATAATGAGGCGTTTTATCGGTGTTTTAAAAAAGATACGTTCTAAAATAGGAACAAATAAAGGACTCGTACCAAATAAAACAACCGCTTCAACTAAACTAAGGTGCTTAATCGAGGCTAAGAAACATAACTGACAAGCGGTAATACAAAAGCCACGAACGAGTAAGCCACTCCATGCTTGTTTATTGGGTTGTGACCATTGAGTGATCATCATTAACCAAAACGCAAGAATTGCAGGGAACAGTAAGCGGAAAAAGCATAGCCATGCAGGGTCAAAGCTGTGTGTTAGCCATTTAGCTAATAATCCTGTTACTGATAAGCTAAATGTAGACACTAGCATTAGCAGCATTGGGCGTATTTCTGAATTCATGAATAATCTCCTAGGGCGGCGACTTTACTGAAATTGTATGATAAATAAATTCAAAACAATTTAACCCTAGGATATATTTATCTTACCATTTGGTTAATTGTACTATTTCAGACCAAATAATAATTATTCACCATACTTATCATATGTTTGTAACGCATCCGTTCGGTATATACCTTTAGGCGTCTCGATGATTTATATGGCGGTCACGAGTTTGTTGTTTCTTTTCAGCACTTTTCTTGATCATAACGTAAAGCGCACCTGTTCCACCATGTTGTCGTTGTGCTGAATGGAAGCAAAGTACATCTGAAATTTGCTCAAGCCAAGTGGTAATAAAACTTTTCATTAATGCCTGAGGGTTACCTCGTTCTCCTTTACCATGAACAATCATAACGGTACGAATATCTAAACGTTGAGATTGTTTTAAAAAAGCCAGCACTTCATCACGAGCTTGAGATAAGGTTTTTTTGTGGAGATCTAAGCGGGCATGAATATCATATTTTCCTTGGCGCATTTTTTTAAATACGGCCTGCTGAACACCATCACGTTTAAATTCAATCATGTCGTCAGGTTTGACCATCTTGGCGGTATCAAGTGATAAGTAATCAATATTATTATTGGCTAGGGTTTGCGCTGCCAGTCGTCGAGCAAGTTGAGCTTCTGAGACTTGGTATTTTTGTTGGATTAAAATAGTATCTTGTTTGATTGGCGCGACATCGGCCATCATCTCTTTAAAGAGATCAAATTCACGATCAGACATAAAAGACTCACTATAATTAAGCAATAATTTTAGTATACCCACGCTTAATCGAAACAAAAGCACGAACTATTATTTAATATTGTCTAATCTGCTATCATGTTTTTTATCATTAATTTTTTATGGTCGTTATATAAAATCAGATAACGATGATATTTTAATCGACATGCGCTACTGATAACCTATAAATAAGGTTGTTTAATCAACATCTATTTTAGTTACAAAAAAAATACCGTATAGGGGTTGCTAAAATAAAAATGGCGAGTATTATAGCGACCTCAACAGCGCATAGCGTGTTGAAATGTCGGTGAATAGCGCAGTTAGA
>NZ_MSCQ01000001.1:1964105-2044638 GCF_002954725.1 Photobacterium phosphoreum | reverse complement strand
AGTAGCGCATCTCTGATGTTAGGAATAGCGGACCAGAGGGTTGACCCTTCTCGTAGCATTCCTAGAAAAGAATTTAGTCGGTGAATAGCGCAGTTTGGTAGCGCATCTGGTTTGGGACCAGAGGGTCGGGGGTTCGAATCCCTCTTCACCGACCACCATTAAGAAAACCTGAATCGAAAGATTCAGGTTTTTTTTCGTCTGTAGTTTGTGGTAATAGTGAATAGCGCAGGTTGGTAGCGTATCTCTGATGTTAGGAATAGCGGACCAGAGGGTCGGGGGTTCCCTGATATTAGAACCTAGCTCTTCACCGACCACTATTAAGAAAACCTGAATCGAAAGATTCAGGTTTTTTTTCGTCTGTAGTTTGTAGTAATGGTGAATAGCGCAGTTTGGTAGCGCATCTCTGATGTTAGGAATAGCGGACCAGAGGGTCGGGGGTTCCCTGATATTAGAATCTAGCTCTTCACCGACCACCATTAAGAAAACCTGAATCGAAAGATTCAGGTTTTTTTTCGTCTGTAGTTTGTGGTAATAGTGAATAGCGTAGGTTGGTAGCGCATCTCTGATGTTAGGAATAGCGGACCAGAGGGGCGGGGATTCCCTGATATTAGAACCTAGCTCTTCACCGACCACTATTAAGAAAACCTGAATCGAAAGACTCAGGTTTTTTTTCGTCTGTATAAAATGGATAGTAGTTTGGATGACCAGAGGGTCGGGGGTTCCCTGACATTAGAACCTAGCTCTTCACCGACCACTATTAAGAAAACCGTATCGAAAGATGCGGTTTTTTTTCGTCTGTAGTTAGTGGTAATAGTGAATAGCGCAGGTTGGTAGCGCATCTCTGATGTTAGGAGTAGCGGACCAGAGGGTCGGGGATTCACTGAGCACTATTAACACTAACGACAATAAGATTATGACCTAATTTAAATCCTATTTTGTCATTTTCTATAGCGAGATTACGGAGCAGCAATAGGGAATCTTTAATGCTCAAGTGCGTGATGAGTAGATCACGGATAGCTCGTGCCTCCCTTTCGAGATGACGGATGATAACCCCTTCATCTCGTTATGTTAATTACTCACCTTGCTATAGTTGATTACCCTCGAGGACGATAAGGAATCGAAGGCTTTCAAATACGGTTAGTTAATTAATTCTATTAAAATATTATTCGTCATCGAACACGATTAAGAAAGTCCCATTTTAGTTGCAATTGGCTTTTGTACTAGAGGTGATTTTCTCAACCTTAAAGCCTTGTTGTTTCATTAAATTAGGTAGTCCTTGATCGCCAATTAAATGAAATGCGCCAACAACCACCATAAATTTACCAGATTGATAGGGGGTCGTATGTGCTAGCGTCTCTGCCCAATGCTGATTACGATCAAAAATTAAAGCGTCGTCAGTTGTCGGATCAAATTGACTCTCATTAAAGAGCTGTTCAAGTTTATTACTATCCCCGTGTTGCCATACTTTTACTAAACAGCGTAATGATGATTGGGTTTTATCCCATTCATTAATGGTTTCAATCAACATTGGTGCGCCATTGTCTGGAAGGTTTTCAAGCATATTAAATTGCTGGCTAACACTTTCTAATTCATGGATCGGAAGCTTTTGTTGTTGTGCGCGTTGTAACAGCACATAGTCGATACCATAATCCGATTTTAGATCGAGTTTATCAGCAAGAGCGAGTTGGAGGGTAACGGCGGTTAACCAAGGTGGTTGTTGGAGTAATTGATCAAATGAAAGATTGAGTGTTTTACTGATCTTTTGTAATTGTTGCAGTGTTGACTCTGATAATGCTTGATGAGTGAAAGGTGGTGCAAGGGTGGGGGCTACATTTGATTGTTGTAAAATATTGGCTTCTACAATCAGCGCATCAGCTTGTTGCCATTGTTCAAGAAATACATCGGGTAATGGAAACATGGCTTCTTTACCTGCATGAATTGAACCTAAAACATAAAACTCACGTTGTTGATCATAAATCTTCCAAATAATCGGCTCAGCCAGTGCCGGTTGGGAAATGAAAGGCAAGAGTAGTAATGCTTTTGATAAGAGAGATTTGAACATAGATTATCGCTGATTAAATAGGATTGATTAAGTTATAACAAATATTAGCGCAGAGTGAGATCAAAAAAGGCTACCGAAGTAGCCTTAATACTCTTATTTAGTTACTGGAATAGTACTATTTTGAGTTACGAACACTTGGATGAAGCCAGAACCACCAGACAATAAATCCAATTGCAGCGACGCCTAATAAAAAGCACATATTATTTCTCCTGATGTTGTTGGCTTGGCTTAAATAAACGTAACCGGTTAGCATTACTGACAACGGTAATGGATGATAACGCCATCGCTGCGCCTGCAATAACAGGGCTCAGTAGTGTTCCTGTAAGCGGGAATAACACTCCCGCAGCAATTGGGATACCTAAGGTATTGTAAATAAAGGCACCAAATAAGTTTTCTTTGATATTTCGTAGGGTCGCTTTTGAGAGCTCTAATGCATCAGCTACACCATGTAGAGAGTGGCGCATCAAGGTAAATTGCGCACTTTCAATCGCAACATCCGTACCACTACCCATTGCTATACCGACTTCTGCTAACGCGAGTGCAGGGGCATCATTTATGCCATCACCGACCATCGCAACTCGCTTGCCTTGTTGCTGTAATAAGGTAATTTGTGCTGCTTTACCATCGGGTAACACATCAGCAACGACATCTGTAATACCAAGCTTAGCTGCAATAACCTGTGCAGTTTTAATACTATCCCCTGTTAGCATAACCACATTAAGTCCCATATTCTGCATCCGTTTAACAGCGGAAAATGAATCTTTACGTAATGGATCACTGATACCAATAATCCCGGCTAATAGCCCATTTTGTGCTAAGTAAACAGGTGTTGCACCTTGGTTGGCAATGAAATCAAAATCTGTTTCAGCATGGGTGATTTTAATATTATTCTGATTCATGAATTTAGCATTACCTAACAACAGCTGCTGTTGATCGACAGTGCCTGAAACTCCGAGTCCTGAATAAGTCATAAAATCGCTATGTGGATATAGATCTAACTGTTGCTGTTGGGCTGATTGAACAATAGCGTTGGCTAATGGATGTTCAGAACTTTGTTCTAAGCTTGCTGCTAATTGAACTAGTTGTTCACGGGTTAACGTATTATAAATTTTATAATCAACAACTTGTGGCTTACCTTCAGTTAAGGTACCTGTTTTATCTAATACCACAGTATCAATGCCCGCGGCTTGTTGCATCGCCTCTGCATCTTTAATTAAAATACCGAGCTCTGCCGCGCGTCCAACGCCAACAGTCACTGACATTGGTGTCGCTAAGCCTAATGCACATGGACAAGCAATAATCAGTACGGTGGTTGCGGCAACAAGCATATAAACAGAAGCCGGTTGCGGACCAAAATAAAACCAAGCCATTGCGGTCAAGATGGCAATGATCATCACGCTGGGAACAAAGATACTTGAAATCGTATCAGCTAAACGTGCTAGAGCTGGTTTACTACTTTGTGCTTGACGGACTAACTGAATAATACGTGCCAGCATCGTATCTGTGCCAATGTGCTCTGCTTTAAACAACAAACTGCCTTGCTGATTAATAGTACCGGCTCGAACGTGATCACCGATTTTTTTATGCACTGCTAGTGGCTCACCTGTCAGCATTGATTCATCAAGGTAGCTATTACCATCAATGACGCTGCCATCAACGGCGACTTTAGCACCGGGTTTTAAACGTAACGTCATACCTGCAACAACAGCACTTAATGGTTGCTCAGTCTCTTGACCGTTTTCAACCACAATAGCGGTTTGAGGTTGAAGATCTATTAAGCGTTCTAAAGCTTTTGAGGTACGGCTGCGTGCTCTCGCTTCTAATGCATGGCCAATAGTAATAAGACCGATGATCATTGCTGATGCTTCAAAATACACATGACGCGCAGCTAACGGGAACAGATCAGGAGCGATAACCACTGCCATTGAAAATAACCACGCAGCACCGGTTCCTAACGCAACCAGTGTATCCATAGTGGCGCGATGGTGAAGGAACGCTTTCCAGCTATTGATATAAAAGTCTTTACCCGCGGTGACTAATAATGCCAACGTGATAAGACCAATAACCCCCCAACTTATTTGGCTAGTGGTTGAGTCAATTACCATGCTGCCGCCAAAGATCCCCCAAGCCATTAATGGAACACCTAGTGCGAGTGAGACGGTGGCATTACGGATATGGGTTTTAAATGTTTGTTGGTTTTGTTGTTGTTGGCGAATACGGCGTGTTTGGTCATCTTCGCTTTGTTCTGCACCATACCCCGCATTCTCAATAGCCGTTATAACCGCTTGTAGTGATGCTTGGCCGTAAATTAAGGCTGTACGCTCTGCAAGGTTAACGTTAACACTATCAACACCCTCTACGGCCTTTATGGCTTTTTCTACTGATGCAACACAACTGGCGCAAGTGAGTCCAGATAAGAGTAATTGGGTGGCAGTGCCCTGAGATGCGATAATTGGCTCAGGCTCAGGCTCAGGCTCAGGCTCAGGCTCAGGCTCAGGTGCGATGGGGTTATTGGTAACATCTGGTGCTTGATCTCCAGTGTTGAGTGTCGCTTGATAACCTGTCGTTGTTACGATAGTAATAATATCGTCAGCAGTGAGTGATGTAGTAACACTAAGGTTATTTTTATCAATCGTAATGATATCGATATTATCTTGGGTTAATGCTGTGGTTAATTTAGCGACGCATTTACCGCAGGATAGACCCGTTAAGGTAAAATTATAATGGTACTGTATTTGACTTGTTACGACCTGATAACCTAATCCAATAATGAGGTCGGTTAGTGCTTGCTTACTTATTGAGCCAGAGACATCAGCCAGTTGTTTGGTAATGTTAAAATGTGCAATATCATGACGTTCATTCAAGGCTTGTTCAATTTTAGCGACACAGCGACCGCACGATAAACCACTAATGGGTAATTGGTAATGATAACCAACTTGATAGCCTAATGCGGTGATGGTATCAAAGAGAGAGGGTAAAGGACTCTCTGTAGAGACTGTTAGTTGTTCAGTGTTAATATCAATAAGTTGGATTGCAGGTAGAAGGCTGATGGCATCACGAATTTTATTAACGCAACGCATACAGCGTACATTGGTAAGAGGAAGAGTAATGGTATTCATGTGCTCGCCTTTTTATACTGAGATGAAATAATGTAGTTAGCATAATCCTTCCAGTAACTATAATGTCAAGGCTATTTTTTTATACAGTAGAGTACACAATAATGATGAGTATTAGTGATGTTGCAAAACAAACTGGATTAACCGCTAAAACGATTCGCTTTTATGAAAGTAAAGGCGTTATAAGTGCTGCGCCTCGTGGTGCTAATGGGTATCGTTATTATAATGCTGAGCATATTGCGGAGTTATTATTAATTAAGCGCTCTCGAATGATTGGATTCTCTTTAGAAGAGTGCCAACAATTATTGGCGTTATCGACCAATCCTGATCGGCATAGTCGTGATGTTAAACAAAAAGCGCAACAAAAGCTGGTAGAGATAGACCATAAAATAGAAGAGTTAAAGCAAATTAAATTGACGCTAACTGCATTAACTGAGCAGTGCCCAGGTGATAAAAATGCGCAATGTCCGATCATTGATAGCTTAACTAAAAATGGCTAAATAACCGTTTCAGGATGATTATTTAGCCATAAGTTAGTTAGTGGCCACTATCCATCATAGATAACGTACCATCATAAGGAATAACCCGTAATTGCTTAGTTGGTGATGAGGTATAGCTAACCATGGCGTTTTTGTCTAAGCGTTTGAGATTAAATTGATGCCAGAAACATTCATGGGTCCAATTGAGACTTTCAATAGCAGCATTAGTGATTTTTTTAGTGTGATCTTCGGTATCGACCACGAAGATAGCTGCATTGCCAAAGGCGTAGAAATAGAGTCCTTTTAAGACGGTATAACCGTTGTCTTGTTTAGGATCTGGGTAGTCAATGAGTGTGTATTGCCCAAATTTACAGCTACCAAATTGCTCATGACTGGAAGTTACGTATTTATAGTTAAAGTCACATCCCATGCCGTTAATCACGGGATATAGCATTAAAAGCAATAATGCTATGACGAGATATTTAAATTTTTTCATACATTTTTCCAGTGGTATCAATGTAAACCGTGCCTTTACCGCTCAGATTTTGTGGTAGTTTTTGTAAATTGAGCATTTCAATGTTACCACAAATTTTTTGATTATTAACGGTAACACAAGGCGGAGACTGCCAACTGCTAGCCCATAACATCACCCAAGCAAGCATCGCGGTTAAGCAAACACCATAGCTAATTTTTGTCATAGTAGGAAATGAATGGGTTGTTGATGCTTGTTTGGTGTGATGAGTATCAGTTCCAGCAGTATTGCTATCACTGTGATGATCGACAGGTTGTAACTGTTCAGCATTATGTTGCTCATTATCGACCACAATTTCAGGTTGAAACTGTTGTTGGATGAAAGTGTTATTGGCAATGGTAAAACCAGCCCCTTTGATGGTGATGATAATTTCATTTTTACTCTTAAACGCTTTACGTAAGTTTGCAATAGCAACGTTTAATGAGTTAGGGACGACAACTTTATCTGGCCAACCAATTTCAAGAAGTTTTTCTCTACTGATAATCTCACCGCTATTATCAATTAAAAACTGGAGAATCTTTGTCTCGCTGGCACTAAGTTTAGTGGTAGCCTCTTGGTTGGTATAAGCACTCTTTTGAGGCTCAAAAACATCCTTACCGTATTTATATATGATCATGGCGTTACTACCTATCTTAGTATCTGTTTTGTGCAGTACGCTCTTAAATACGACTGCTTTTTTATTGTTATTGTTTTCAGTTTTGAAGTGCGTCGGTGTTTATACGCGCTATAAATCTTCATTTTTGAGAGTAAATAAAAGAGTAACAAGGGAGTTACTTCGGCTATTTTTACTCTAAAAAAGGCCATCACACATCTCGGATGTTTATTTTCAAAGCAAATGCTAACAAAAAAAAATATTTATGGAAGAGATGATAAAGGATAATTTAGCCTATAAAAGATGGGATATGATTATTTATCATATTATAAGTAGTATAAAAAAGTATATTTTTCATATTTTTTTTTACAGATTGATGGTGAGGGTTTATTTGTTTAACTGATTGTTTTTCATGTATTGTACCGTGATTTTATCAAGTATTTATCTTTTTTTATATGAATCATTTGGTTTTAAAAAAACGTTTTTTTTCATTTATCTAAATTTTTTCTGAAAGATTTATTTTTCAGAAGCCATTTTTTTGACACGTGTGAAAAAACGCCAATTAATTGTGAACATCATTTTTTATTATTTGCCTTAATGTTGACTCAGTCACAAAATGGTTGGGTTCCTGACAAAGACTGTCCTGCGATACACACTTAAAAAAATAGATAGTACGCACTTATATGGGCAGACAATTAGAAAGTTTTAAAGCATTTAACCAATGGAGTTAAACATGAAATTGAAATCTCTATCTCTAGCTGTAGTAGCAGCTTTATCTCTAGGCGTTGCTACATCAGCAATGGCTGCTGATGCACCTGCAACGGCTACAAATAACACTGCGCTAACTCAATCAGCAGCAACTGGTCACTGGTACGCTGGTCAAGGCCACGGCTTCTGGGTTGGTGGTGCACTTGGTATGGGTTATGTTGGTAGCGCTGATTCAGGCGCATTTGGTGGTCAAACTAATGCACCTAGCGCTAAACTAGATGCTGGTTACGACTTCAACCAATATGTTGGCGCATACGCTAGCTATGACTTCATGCATAACCTAGGTGGTTCAAACCTAAACCTAGCAACTGTAGGTGTTAAAGGTAACTTACCTCTTACACAAAAATTATCAGCATTTGCTAAAGTAGGTGCAACTTACATCTACGCTGGTGATAAAGACGCTAATCAAGTATTCCACATGCGTTCTGATAGTTTCTCAGCAACTGGTGGTTTAGGTCTGTCTTACCAGATCACTAACGCACTATCTACTCAAATCGGTGCTGATTACTACCAAAACCTACGTACTTCACACGGTCACGCTGATCTAACTCAAGCGTACTGGGGTATGACATACAAGTTTGGTCAACCTGCAACACCAGTAATTGTTACTAACAATGTAGAAGTTGTTAAAGAAGTTGCTGTTGAAGCTCAAATCCCAACTCGTTCATCTTACGTTCTACCATACCAAAATGGTGAAACTAAGCTAAACGCTTACGGTCGTTACAACCTAGGTGAGATTGCTGCAACTATGCAAGCTAACCCAGAAGTTAACGCTCAAATCATCGGTCGTACCGATAGTGTTGGTAGCCAGGCTATTAACGATAAAGTGTCTTCTGAGCGTGCAGCAAACGTTGCTAGCTTCCTAGAAGCAAACGGTATTAGCGCAACTCGCTTAACTGTTTCTCACGTTGCTAACACTAACCCAATCCAAACTAATAAAGCAGACAGCACTAACTACGTGCAGCGTTCAGTACAAATCATCCTTAAGTAATTAAGACGATTGTACAAACGGTCTAGTTTTAACTAGTTTGAATTTTAATGCCGATGAGAGATCATCGGCATTATTTTATTTGATTGTTATCTCAATAGCCTGTTTAGGGATGATTAAAGCAATCTATTGAGATTAAGATTGAGTTATAGAGTAATGATGAAAAAGAGTAGATTCTGTTTATTAATATTATTAGCGATTTCATTGACGGGCTGTTTTTCTAATCAGCAATTAAAGAAATCAACGCAACTGGTTGGAGAATGGACACTGAAAGGTGGGGTCTGTATTCCTGGGGTGACCAAGCATAGACCTAAATTAGATATTAATGCTGATATGAAGGTTTCTGGCTTTACCGGTTGTAACCAATTTAAAGGTCGTTTAATTGCGGCTGATGGTAGTTTTACTTTACCTAGTGTTACCCGCAGAATTTGTTTGCCAGAGCTTGTGACCCAAGAAGAAAATATGCTCAATGTTTTGCGTAGTGCAACCAGTATTGAAGTAATTAATGATACCTTAGTGGTTGATTCTGGTAATAAGTTTTTAGTGTTTGAAAAAACGAACGCGAGTTAATACTTAGACTAATTATTCTGAATAGAAAAAGGCCCGTCAGCATGATATATGCTGATGGGCCTTTTTTATATTGTCGAATAATTAATATAATAATGAATACAATTGACGACGATAATTAGCAGCAATGGGATTACCTTGACCTAATGCGGCTAAAATATCCATCATGGTCTTTTTAGCATTGCCATCAGCAAAATTAAGATCGCGGCGAAGAATATCAAGTAATAGTGCTAATGCTTCTTCATTGCGGTTGACTTGGCTGTATTGAACAGCAAGCTCAAACGCAATATTTGCATCGCTTGGATTAGCCGCTAATTTTTGTTCTAACTGCTGAATTTCCGGAGAGTTGCCTGCTTGTTTGTGTAATTCAAGCTTAGCAATCAAGCCTTTATATTTAGCATCTTGATCTTGCATTGGAATGGTTGCAAGAATTAACTCTGCTTCATCAAATAATCCAGCCGCAACTAAACACTCAGCAATCGCAAGTTCAATAATACTATTTTTAGGGAATTTGTGTGCCAGCTGGCGCAGTAATGCTAGTGCTTGATTGTAATCTTGGCTTTCTACTAATGTTAATGCATGTTGTAGTTGAAGTTCTTCCGGTGTTGGTAAATGACGATGTAGCATTTCACGTAATGTTTGTTCTGTTTGCGGCCCAGCAGAACCATCAATAGGCTGACCACCCTTAAATAAGGCAACAGTGGGTAAACCACGCACACCAAACTGAGAGGCTACCATTTGTTGCGTTTCACAGTTCACTGTCGCAAGTGTAAATTGGCCTTGATATTCACGCGCAATTTTTTCAAGCGTTGCATTCACTTCAAGGGTTTCTGGCATTGAAGGTGCCCAAAAACTGATGGCTACCGGCGTTTGCATCGATTGATCGATGATTTGCTGAAGATTCTGTTCGTTTAATTCAAGAGCGACATTTTGATACATGTGCTGATATCCGTTTGCTATTTGAAAGGCTATATCAAATATATGGGGATGAATCGAGGCGAATCAAGAAAATAGCAGTAAATGGCGCTAATTATTAAAGGTAACCATTACCGCAATTGTGATACAGAGACAGATAATATTAATTTGGCGCAACGACATACTACACCTCAGATAAGAAATTTTACGATGATAAGAGTCTTTTGACTTGAGACTACTGTAGCGTTTTATTGTGACATTAATGTGACGTTATTATGGTTTTTACAGCGGCGGCTTAATAATATGGATTTAAAGGCTATTTGTTTAACTTTAAGTGCTAAATTTGGCTGGATATATTAATGTTGAATTTTAAAGTGTTGTTTTTATCACCATTTTTTTTGAATGTGGTAGCTAAATTTAGCCATAATAAACGCTGCTATTATGGCCTATATTCCACTAATTACTCTTGATTAGCAGTTTATCTAACCATTTTGTCGGCAGTATACGGCGAAGAAAGCCAAAAATATAAGTGGGTTGAGTTACATAATAACGTGCTTTTGGATGTTTGCTGTTAATTATGGCTAACACCTGCTTAAAGACGGCGTCAGGACCTAAAGTGAACTTATTATTAGGGTTAGCAGCGCCTAATCGATGCAGTGTTTGTTGATAAGCGTCCTGATGGCGAGAGTTTTTAATATCAATATGTTGTACGAATTGGTGTTTAGCATTTTGACGGAAATGACTTTCAATCGGGCCTGGTTCGATTAAAGAAATAGACAGTGGGGTATTGTCTAGTTCAAGGCGTAGCGTATCGGTATAACCTTCAATTGCAAACTTACTGGCATTATAGGCACCACGATATTTCATCGCCACTAAGCCTAATACTGAGCTGTTTTGAATAATTTTTCCGTGACCTTGTTGTAGCATCAGCGGGATCACTGTGCGAGTAAGTTGATGCCAACCAAAAAAGTTAGTTTCAAATTGGGCGCGCAATGCGTCGGTTGGTAAATCTTCTAATGCCCCTGGTTGCCCGTAAGCGGCATTATTAAACAACATATCTAATTGGCCATTCGCTAAAACTAATGCTTGTTTTAATCCGCGATCAATCGATTTTGAGCAACTAAGATCAAGTTGAATACAGTTGATCCCTTGGTTGTTTAATCGTTCAACATCACGTAATTGGCGACAGCTGGCGATCACGTTATAGCCTAATTTATTGAGTTCGGCAGCGCAGTAATAGCCAATACCAGAACTGCAGCCAGTGATTAAAATAGACGCTGTCATTATAAGCTTTCCTTGTTGAGATAAGGTTTAAGTTGCTGCGCCATAAATTGGGCAATAAGTGGTTGTGCTTCAACTGTTGGATGCAGGCCATCTTTCATCATTAGTTGAGGTTGAACAATGATATCAATAAGAAAAAAAGGTAATAGCGGTACATTAAGCGATTGGCTCAGGTTTGGATAGGTATTACGGAACAGTTCGTTATAGCGTTTGCCGTAGTTTGGTGGGATTTCTATTTGCATTAATAACGGCTGGGATCCCATTTCTTTAATTAAAGTGATCATCTGGCTAACGTTATTGCGTAATATTTTAGGGTGAAAGCCGCGTAGGCCATCATTGGCACCTAATTCGATTAAGACAATATCAGGCTGATGTTGCGCGAGCAGTTGTGGTAATCGTGCTAAGCCATTGCCACTGGTGTCACCTGAGATACTGGCATTAATAATTGTCGTCGGTTGAGATTGTTGGGCTAATATTTCAGGCAGTAGAGCGGGCCAACTTTTATTGGCTGGCATTTGATAGCCAGCACTTAAGCTATCACCCAAGACCAATAGCGTTTGACTAAATGCTGTCGATGAAAAGAACAGCATTATAAATGAAAGGATTCGTACCATGTCAGTCTCCGTAATAAAAGCACACTCTGTTTCTAAACAGGTTACGACAGCCTTGTCGCCAATGACCATTTTGCAGGATGTTTCGCTTGAGGTCGAGCAAGGTGAGTCAATTGCGTTAGTCGGTGTATCGGGAGCAGGAAAATCGACCCTAATGACGCTGCTGGCAGGGTTAGATGTGCCAACAACTGGTGAGATCGAATTATTAGGTCATAAGCTGACAACCTTAGATGATGAACAACGGGCGCAGCTTCGCAGTGAATCGATTGGGTTTGTGTTTCAAAATTTCCTGTTATTACCGACTTTAACGGCGTTAGAAAACGTTACTTTGCCATGTTTAATTCAAAATAAAGCCATTGATATTGAACGCGCTAAACAATTGTTAGCGGTGGTTGGTCTACAAGGACGAGAGACCCATTTACCGAGTCAATTATCAGGTGGCGAGCAACAACGGGTGGCATTAGCGCGCGCATTTATGATCAATCCTAAAATTCTATTTGCCGATGAACCGACAGGAAATTTAGATCAGCAAACGGCTGCAATGGTGATTGAGTTATTATTTGAGCTTAATCGAGACAGCGACACTACCCTTATATTAGTGACCCATGATGATGTATTAGCAGCACGGTGCGATCGAGTGCTGCGGTTAGATAATGGTGTATTAAGTAGGGAACAGGATAGGCAAGCTAACAAGGACGATCGCCATGTTTAATACTTCTGTTGCTGCTAATAATCGATCATTTATTGTACATTGGGCATGGCGTGAAATTCGCCAAGGCCAATTGTGGTTAGTCACTTTGGCCTTGAGTTTGATTATAGCGTGTGTGTTTGCGTTATCGGCATTAGTGAGCCGAGTGGAAGCGATCATCGTTGATCAAGGACGATCAGCGTTAACTGCCGATAGAGTATTAGTTTCCTCGCAGCCCATTGATACTTCACAGCTTCAGGCGTTACTAACCGATGCTGTAAAGGTTTCCCAGCAAATCCGTTTTGGCACCATGGCATTTAGTGATAACGGCATGCAGTTAGTCAGCGTTAAGGCGGTGGATTCAGGCTTTCCATTACGGGGTGAACTTAGCTTACAAAGTGCAGATACCGCGTCATTAGAACACCATGTAAAACCGAACCAGTTGTGGCTGGCGGAACGGTTATTTTCACTGTTAAACGTGAAAGTTGGTGATGTATTGATGTTAGGGGATGCAGAGCTAAAAATTAGCGGACGCATTACTCAAGATCCAGAACTATCGTTTAATCCATTTAGCCAAATGCCGACTGTGTTTATTAATCAACAGGACATTGAAGCAGTGGGTGGGGTTCAACCGGGGAGTCGCATCAGTTATCGCTATTATTTCTCAGGTTCAAATAAGACATTGGCTGATATTCGTCAGCAGTTAACCTTAACCCCAAGTCAGCGGTGGTTAACTGAAAATGATGCCGGACGCAGTGGCGATTTTATTGAACGTGCGCGGCAGTATTTATCATTGACGTTAGTGCTGGTGGTATTAATGGCTGCCGCTACCTTGGTACTTACATGTCAGCATTACGCCACGACTCGTAAGACGGCGGTGGCGATGATGAAAAGCCTTGGCGCGACTCAAGGTTTTTTATGGCGTTGGTTGTTAACTCAGATCGGACTTGTGTTTGTGGTCGCGATTGTTATTGGTTTAACGCTCGGATTAGGGCTTGAGTGGTTGCTGCGTTATCCCCTGCAAAACCTACTGCCCGATCAGCTACCTGCGATGGGGGTTGCACCTTTTGTGATCAGTTTATTGTTGGCGCTGTTAATTGCACTACCAGCATTAGGGATCCCACTGTCACGGTTAGTACAAACCTCCGCAATCAATTCAGTACAAGCATCGACAATAGCATCCACACCGAGCCGCTTAGCATGGTTACTGTTACTTTTTCCTGTGTTAGCCGCCGTTGTGTGGATTGGCACTAACGTATTGGTGTGGCTAACCCTGTTAGGTATCGTAGGGTTGTTGTTGGTTTTA
This sequence comes from Photobacterium phosphoreum, assembly GCF_002954725.1. Taxonomy (GTDB): domain Bacteria; phylum Pseudomonadota; class Gammaproteobacteria; order Enterobacterales; family Vibrionaceae; genus Photobacterium; species Photobacterium phosphoreum. The sequence goes on along the minus strand of NZ_MSCQ01000001.1, from coordinate 2,030,733 downwards.
GCAGGCATTGGCATAACGGCTATTTCTTTATTACAAAAATTGAAGCTAGGCGCGGCTTATAGTTTAGCGCTAAGCCGTGTGAATCGCAGTAAAACCAAAACTGCGACTCAACTGGTAGCATTAACTTGTTCATTGATGTTACTGGCTGTAATCGGGTTATTACGTAATGAATTACTCGCGGATTGGCAAAATACCCTGCCAGCGAATGCGCCAAATGTATTTGCACTTAATATTGCTCCTGAGCAACAACAAAGCTATTTAGCGGCTTTAGATAAAGCTAATCTAACCCGTTCGCAAGGCTACCCTGTGACGCGAGGGCGGTTAGTGGCAATTAACGATAAACGTTTTTACGCCTCATCAAATGCAACCTCAACGGATCAAGCTGAAGCTAATACTGACATAAGTAATGAGCTAAATCGTAACGCAGATGATGATAGTGTTGATCCTGCTTTAAGGCGTGAGCTTAACTTCACATGGGCGAAAACACTGCCAAGCCACAATGTAGTGACCAAAGGGCAGTGGGGAAAAACGGAAGGTGTCTCGGTTGAATCTGGCATTGCCAAACGGTTGAATATTTACTTGGGAGACAAGCTGGCATTTACCGTTGGCGGATTGGAATTTAACGCCATCGTTAATAGTATTCGAAATGTTGAATGGCGCAATATGAAGCCCAATTTCTACTTTATTTTCACCCCAGATGTGTTGCAGTCATTTCCCGCAACAGGCTTAGTTAGTTTTCGGGTTGGCGAGCAACAAAATGCATTATTAAATACGCTAGCCAGCCAATATCCTACCGTGGGGGTGCTTGATTTACGGATGATGGCAACCCGTATTCAAGGCTTGTTGGCGCAAGTGAGTTGGTCGTTAACGGTGTTAGCTGGGCTAGGTGTTGTCAGTGGCTTACTGTTGATCATGACGTTGTTACGGCTGAGTATTTCAGAGCGCCAAACGGAAATTCAGCTTTACCGTACACTCGGTGCTAGTCGCAAACGTATTGCCGCTACTCTGTGGTTTGAATATGGAATCATTGCGTTGTTGGCTGGTGTGATTGCTGCGGTAGGTGCTGAATTTGTTGTCGGTCTGCTGGTGGTTAAAGGGTTTGAATTGCCGTTTAGCTTACATCCGCTGATGTGGTTAGGCTTACCTGTGCTGGCAATCGCACTGGTGTATTTGGTGTCGCGGACGCAGATTAAAAAATTATTATTGCCGTTGCGGTGATGAAGTCGGCGTTACCAATATTTTTTGATCATTGTTTGTTTCGATTAAAAAAAGATCGAATATTTTTAATAATTAGTGCCGACGTTAATAATATAGGCACTGATACCATTAAAATTAAAACGATAGATTCAACACTTAAAAATATAAGAGACTTAATAACGGTAGGATTAGTTAGATCTAACATAACAAACTCCAATGTTGCATTTATTATACATGTTATTGGTTGGGGATAATTATAGCAAGATCTTTAGGTCTAATATCTAATGAATTTTTTACAGGATTATTACTCAACAGGGCTGTTATTCAACCCTGCTTTTATTGCGCTAACATACTTAATCAATCACACAACGTTTGCTTCAATGCCTGCTCAATACAAGGGAAAGTAAAGTGAAACCCTGCTGCCTGTAACTTGTTCGGCAATGCGCGTTGACCGTCTAATAACAGTTGTGATGACTCCCCAAGAGCACATTTTAATACCCAAGCTGGAGTGAATAACAGGTGCGGGCGATGCAAGGTGCTGGCAAGGGTGGCACTGAAAGTACGATTAGTGACGGGGTTGGGGGCGGTCATATTATACGGACCTTGAGCTTCTGTATTATTGATTAAAAATAAAATTCCTCGCACCATATCTTGTAACTGAATCCACGGGAAATATTGCTGGCCATTACCAATCGGACCCCCTAAACCAAATTGGTAAGGCAGTAACATTTTTGCAAGTGCGCCACCTTGTTTAGCCAGCACGATCCCTGTTCTTAACAGGCATACACGCGTTTGCTCTGATTGTGCTTCAAGGGCGATTTGTTCCCAGCGATAACAAACGTGTTGTGAGAAATCAGCATCATTAGGTTTAATGGTAAAGGTTTCATCAATAGTAGAATCTTGTTGAACGCCATAGATGCCTACTGCTGAGCCACTGATAAATATATGCGGCGGGGTGTTACTGGCTTTGATTTTATCAACCAGTTGTTGGGTGATATTCCAGCGGCTATCTTCAATGATATGTTTTTGTTGCTCACTCCAACGCTTATCCATAATCGGCTCGCCAGCGAGATTAATCACCGCATCGAATTGATCAAGATTAGGCAACGATTGCAATGAATCAAGCGCATTAATATGATGACCGAGTAGCTGATAAGCGCGGGCAGGATCACGGCTAATCACGGTTATTTCATCATGATTTAGATGAGGGAGTAGTGCCTTGCCAATGAGTCCGGTTGCGCCTGTCACTAAGATCTTCATATTGGTTATTCCCTCGTGGTGATCGATTTACCATCTTAAATTAACTGAGAGTGGAAGCAAGTCAGTGTTGAGATCAATATTATTAATCAACGTTACCTTCACAGTATAAGTGATGCTGATTGATCTGATTATGGTCTGATTGTGATAATAGTATTTTTACAGGCGCTCACGTAAACTAAGTCGATATATTTACGATTTTTTGGTCGAGTTTAATCATGAAATTATTTTTTGCGTCTGATATTCACGGTAGTTTCGTTGCGGCTCAAAAAGCCATTGTTGCTTTTGAACAAAGTGGTGCTAAGTATCTTATTTTATTAGGTGATATTCTCAATCATGGTCCTCGTAATCAGCTACCTGAAGGGTACGATCCGATTAAAGTAGCTGAATTACTCAATCAATATGCTGCGCGAATCACGGCAGTACGTGGTAATTGTGATAGTGAAGTCGATCAAATGCTGCTGGATTTTCCAATGATGGCGGATTATAACTTAGTGATGCTAGCCGATGGTCGACGGTTATTTTTAACTCACGGTCATATTTATAATGCCGATAAGCATCCGCAGCTGATGACAGGGGATGTAATTGTCTCTGGTCATACTCATATTCCGGTTGCTGAACGGAAAGCAGATTATTTCGTATTTAATCCCGGTTCGGTGGCTATTCCACGTAATGGTTTACCCGCGAGTTATGGTCTGCTTGATGGTCAGAACCTGTCTGTGGTTAGTTTTGAGCATGAAGTATTAGCCCAGACGATACTGAACTAAACTTCTGTGACGTGATAAAAAAGCGCATTATCGGTTATTCGATGATGCGCTTTTTGTTGCAGGGAGGGTTATCTATCGATATGACCCAAATCACGTTCGGGATCAATCACATCACGAATGCGTTGTTTAAGCTGTTTGGCATCAGGAAATCCACCCTCTTGTTTACGTTCCCAAATTAAGCGGTTATTGCAATGGATTTCAAATCGACCGCCAGTATCAGGATGCAAACTGATGGTAGTAATTTCTTCACTAAAAGTATGGAGTAACTCTTGCGTCATCCATGTTGCTCGTAGCATCCAATTACACTGACGACAGTAATAAATATCAATGGTGGCTTTATTCATGGTTACTCCTGCTGGGGTGTGTTGTCGTTATTAAAGATCGAGCAATAATTTAAATCCAATCACAAACGTTAAGGCTTCAAAGCAACGTTTAATTAATTGATTACTGCGTTGATGGGCAAGGTGGGCACCGAGATAACCGCCCAATAATGAGCCGACCAATAATACTGGTAGCCATGGCCAATAAATGGTTGCGCCAGCTTGATAGATAGCCACTGCGCCAATTGCATTCCAAAATAAGCCTACGCTGACGAGCGTTATTGCGACAGCCTGTTTGTAATCACAACCAAACCAGCGTACGAGAAATAAGGTCACAAATAAACCACTACCCGCCGTCAGAGATCCATTGATAATGCCGATAATAAACAAGCTAATAGCACCAATTATAAAGCCAATACTATTTCGATGCTGCGGTACTGAGATTTGTCCAAGTTCTTTCGACGTGACCGAGTAAATACCAAGGCTAATGATTAATGCGCCTAATGCGGCTTCGGCAAATTTAACTGGAATCGAAAGAATTAGATTAGCCCCAAGGATAACGCCCAAGGTACCCACAGCAATGACATAAACGGTGATTTTCCATGCCAAGGTACCATTACGGATATGGTTAATGGTGGCACCAATGCCTAAAGCGACACTGGCGATTTTATGGGTTGCAAGGGCAATACTAAACGGTAAACCTAGAAAAATAAGCAGTGGGAATTGGATCAGTCCTGCGCCGCCACCAGAGAGTGATGCGAGGGTATTTGAAATTAAAGAGCCTATAAAAAGCCCTAATGTATTGAGCACATCCATGCTATTGGGTCGTCCTTAACCTAAGTAGATATTAGCATAGAGGCTTAAATCAGCAGTTGCCAGCAATAAAAAACGCCCCTATACACTTTATCAATAAAAATTGAAGGCATGTATAGGGGCGTTTTGTCAGTCGCTTAAAGTAGTATTAAAACTTACTTAGCGTTAGCTTGTTCTGCCTGAATCGCAGTTAGTGCAACTGTGTAAACGATATCGTCTACTAGTGCGCCACGAGAAAGGTCGTTAACTGGCTTACGCATGCCCTGAAGCATTGGACCGATAGAGACTAGATCTGCTGAACGTTGTACCGCTTTGTATGTTGTATTACCTGTGTTTAGGTCAGGGAATATAAATACAGTTGCTTTACCTGCTACTGGAGAGTTTGGCGCTTTAGAAGCGGCTACGTTTTCCATAATTGCAGCATCGTACTGTAGAGGACCGTCGATGATTAGATCAGGACGTTTCTCTTGAGCGATCTTCGTTGCTTCACGTACTTTATCAACGTCTGCGCCTTTACCAGAAGTACCAGTAGAGTAAGAGATCATTGCTACGCGTGGCTCGATACCAAATGCTTTTGCAGAATCGGCAGATTGGATAGCGATTTCAGCAAGTTGCTCAGCTGTTGGATCTGGGTTGATCGCACAGTCACCGTAAACCAATACTTGGTCAGGTAGCAGCATGAAGAATACAGATGATACGATAGACGCATTAGGTGCAGTCTTGATGATTTGGAACGGAGGAACGATAGTGTTTGCTGTAGTGTGAACTGCACCAGATACTAGACCGTCAACTTCGCCATTCTCAAGCATCATTGTGCCAAGGAATACTGAATCTTGTAGTTTCTCACGAGCAACTACATCAGTCATGCCTTTCGCGCCACGAAGCTCAACTAAACGAGCCACGTAGTTTTCACGTACTTCTTCAGAGTTGATGATCGTTACGCCAGCACCAAGAACCACGCCTTGTTGCTCAGCAACGCGACGGATTTCTTCAGGGTTACCAAGAAGCACACATTCAGCGATACCGCGCTCAGCACAGATAGCCGCAGCTTTAACTGTACGTGGCTCATCACCTTCAGGAAGAACGATACGTTTAGCAGCTTTACGAGCAAGCTCAGTTAACTGGTAACGGAATGCTGGTGGGCTTAGACGACGCTCACGGTTTGAACCTTCAGTTAGAGATTCAATCCAGTTACCGTCGATGTGGCTTGCCATGTACTCGTTAACAAACTCAACACGCTCTTTATCGTCTGCAGGAACTTCTAGTGTGAAGCTCTGTAGGTTAAGAGACGTCTGCCAAGTGTTACCTTGTGCTGTCATAACAGGAAGACCTGTTGCGAATGCACGCTCACATAGATCCATAACAGGTTTAGGTAGGTCGTAACCACCTGTTAGTAGAAGTGCACCTAGCTCAACGCCGTTCATTGCAGCAAGACATGCAGCAACAATAACGTCAGGACGGTCAGCAGAAGTCACTAGTAGTGAACCTGGACGGAAGTGCTCAACCATATTAGGGATAGAGCGTGCACAGAAAGTGATGCTCTTAATACGACGAGTTTCGATATCACCAGCATTGATAATTTCAGCATTTAGGTGCTGAGCAATATCTGTTGCACGGGTAGCGATTAGCTCTGAGCTCCAAGGTGCACAACCAAGTACACGGATAGGGCTAGAGTTGAACACTTGCATGATTTCAACGTTTGAAGGAACAGTGCCTTCAACATCGTCAAAGATCTCAGAAAGATCTGGGCGAGTACGGCCTTCAGCATCAACAGGTGCGTTAAGTTTATTAACGATAACACCAGAGATTTGCTTGTTCTTAATGCCGCCGAAGTTAGAACATGCTACTTCGATACGCTCTTTAAGCTGTGATGGGTTGTCAGTACCAGGAGAGACAACGAATACGATTTCAGCGTCTAGCGTTTTTGCAATTTCAAAGTTAATTTGATTTGCAAAAGGGTGCTTACGAGTAGCAACTAAACCTTCGATTAGCGTTACGTCAGCATTTGCTGCTGCTTTAAAGCGAGCAACGATGTCTTCTAGAAGAACGTCAGTTTGATCGTTACGAATCAGTTCTTCAGCGCTTGCCATTGAGAATGACTCAGCGATTTGCATATCGCTGTTAGCACGAATGATCGTCGTTGTTAGATCAGGCTGATCGCCACCGTGACGTGGTTGCGCGATAGGCTTGAAGAAAGAAACACGAACGCCTTTGCGTTCCATTGCACGAAGTACACCAAGACTAACACTTGTTAGACCAACACCAGCGCCAACTGGGATAAGCATAATAGTACGGGACACTATAAATTCCTCTGACTATTGAATCGATACAGCACTGTTCAATAACAATTCGACTTTATTATTTAAAGCAGAATAATCATAGAGCAGCACCACAGTAAAATATGACAAAATGCCATGAAAAAACGGCTGACTAAAGGCCAGCCGTTTTAGATAATCGTTAGATTAGATTTCAGCTAGAAGCGCTGTATCTTCTGCGATTACTAATTCTTCGTTAGTTGAAACAACCATTGCAGGAATGCGGCTGTTTGCAGTAGTGATAACACCTTCGCCGCCGAAACGTGCTTTAAGGTTTGCTTCGTTATCTACTTCGATACCGAAGATAGCTAGACGGTTAAGAACCATCTCACGGATTGGTGCAGAGTTTTCACCGATACCACCAGTGAATACGATTGCATCTAGACGGCCTTCCATTGTCGCTGCGTAGCTTGCAACATACTTCGCTAGGCGGTGACAGAATACGTCCATTGCACGTGTAGCTTCTTCTTTAGTACCGTAGTTTTCTTCAACGAAACGACAGTCAGAAGTCACACCAGTAAGACCTAGTAGGCCTGACTCTTTAGTGAACATAGTGTTGATTTCAGCAACGCTCATACCTAGACGGTCGTGTAGGTGGAACATAACTGCTGGGTCAAGGTCACCACAACGTGTGCCCATTACTAGACCTTCAAGAGGAGTAAGACCCATAGAGATATCTACAGATTTACCGCCTTTGATTGCACATACAGATGCGCCGTTACCTAGGTGACAGTTGATGATATTTAGTTCATCAAGCGGCTTGTCTAGTAGGATCGCTGTTTCACGAGCGATGAAACGGTGAGATGTACCGTGTGCGCCGTAACGACGGATACCGTTTTCTTTGTATAGACGGTAAGGAATTGCGTATAAGAATGCTTCTTCAGGCATAGTCTGGTGGAAAGCAGTATCAAATACAGCAACGTTTTTCAGACCAGCGAAGTTATGCTTAGCAGCTTCGATACCGATAACGTGTGCAGGGTTGTGTAGAGGTGCAAAATCAGATGCATCTACGATACCTTGAAGAACAACGTCATCAATGAGTGCTGATGCAGAGAACTGCTCGCCACCATGAACGATACGGTGACCGATTGCGCCTAGAGACTCTTTAAGTTCTGGCTTAGAAGCAAGAATAGTATCAACCATGAATGCTAGAGCTTCTTCGTGAGCAGCGCCGTCACCTAGTTGAGCTTCGTGCTTGCCATCAAGTTTCCACTTGATACGAGCTTCAGGAAGGCCTAGACATTCTGCTAGACCTGAAAGGTGTTCTTCACCAGATACTGGATCAATGATTGCGAACTTAAGAGATGAACTACCGCAGTTTAGAACTAAAACCAGCTTAGACATGAGAGTGACTACCTATGATCTGTCTGAAAGTTGATATTCAAATTGAATAAAAAAGTACCCCTAGAATAGACGAATTATTATTGGTCGTATTACTAGCGGAAAAAATCACGCTCTTTCCTGAGAAATAGAATTGAGTTACCTCTAATTCTGGGTCATCCTTGACAGAGCCTAGCTTGCAGTTAAGGTCATTAACGGCAACAATTACATTTAGGCTTGCCTAGAATAACCGATTGTTACGCAATATAACAAAAAGATTTTAGAAAATTTTAATTTGAATCAAGTTTGTTGTGTATTTTTTTTAAATGTTATAATTTTTTTTGATGAGTGGTGCATTATGGCTCAACATACAATGTGGAAACACTTTCAGAATGGTCAGCATTACATGACAACATGGCCAATGCGCAAAGAGCTGGCGGCTGTTTTTCCTGAACATCGGTATATTAAAGCCACCCAATTTGCGACCAAGGTGATGCCTGCGGTTGCTGCAATCAGCATTCTTACTCAAATGGCATTTCATAATTATGATGCAATACCACAAGCAATCGCGATTGCATTACTCGCAATATCGATGCCATTACAAGGCTTATGGTGGTTAGGGAAGCGCAGTCAAACGACATTGCCGCCATCATTGGCAAAATGGTATAGCGAAATTTATCAAAAGATTGTTAGTGAAGGGCATGCGATGCAGCCTAAGAAATCTCAGCCGCGCTATCAAGAATTAGCCGATGTATTAAATCGCGCATTCAAGCAGTTAGATAGGCATTCACTTGATCGTTGGTTTTAAGCGGTGGGGTGTATTGTGGTGGTAATAAAAAAGAGTCGTTAATACGACTCTTTTTTGTTTGGTTCTATAGCGCATTAAATAATGGCTAATGAGCAATTATTCTTCGTCGAAATCAAAATCTGGACGTGGTGCACGTGTTGCAGGCTTTGCCAGAATCTCTAAGTATAATGATGGTAGTTCTAGCTTTTCAGCTTCATCAATACACTTGTTGATTTCTTTTACGTGAATAACTTTTGCTTCTTGCTCGGTATGACCAAACTTGCAATCAAAATCCCAAAAATCAGTACCAGCAGGTAATGTTTTGTTACGCTCACGACGAATGTATTTCTTTACATCGTGTTTAATCGTTTCTACAACACGAGCAGCCGCTTTTTTGGGATGAGTTAAAGCAAATGTTTTTTTCATTGTTTTCCTAATTAATTTGGCTCAAAGAAAAGAGCTCTGTGGCTATTTTACTGTAAATTGTCGTGGGTAGCGATGGGGTAAGGCTGAAATTCGTGCGATAAAAAAATATTCAGTTAACGAGATCTTTTTTGCAACTAATTCTAACTGCTGCGGTCTTATTAATATCTGGAGTGTAAAATGGCGTTAAAACGTAATGAAAATGCCATGCTACAGCCGTATTATAGTACGTATTGTATCGATAGTTGATGACTATTCAGGCAATAAACAGGTTGTTGGGGTATACTTACTCAGCAACTGGAGATATAGCTGTTATCTCTCTTAGAACCCCAACTGCTTGGCCGCCGATGGGGTTCTTCTCTATCTAGCGTTTGGTATTTTGTTGATCCATGCGGCTTAGTAACATTTCAAATCTGTATTTCTCTTTCCCATGGCAGTCATTGCCGCCATCATTTTATCTTTTTGTACATACCGTTGTGGTAGTGGTTGCATCTTGACGGTGAAGTCTGGTACGTCAGCGTGTAGCGATACTTTATCTGAAATTGGGGTGACCATCATCACTTTTAGCTTGGGATTACGAGCTTGAATCCGTGAGGCTGTTCCTAGTCCTTCAGCAGTATGGAAACGTCCAGCAACGTGAATGATTTGTTGTTGAGGATGTTGCTTTAGATAATCCACCATAGTTTCTGCCATGGTGTCATCCCACGTCGTTTGAGCCGCAAATTGACGTTTCGTTTGAGCTTCATTGCCATGATGCATCGAATCAATAAAGGTTTGTTGATAAGCATCGGGGGCCAGTGTTAATGATCGCGCAACCCATAAACGTTCATTTTTGGGTAATTTATCTAAATATTCTGCGCCTTGACGTCCGATACAACGCACAATGGATTTTGGCGCATTCGCAGCCATCACATCGATATTATTTTGCTTGGCAAACTCAACTAATGGACGGTAATCGCTGTCGTAGTTTGGCCATGCATTAGCCTCTTTGACTAAGGTTTTTTCTCCGATTTTTCCTGCGAGGTAAGCATCTATGATTGCTTGTTTATCGCGTGTAAATTGTTCCATTGATAAGGTGATATTTGGGTTTTGTTGGTACAGCGCCGCCAGTAATTGGGCTTGCAAAAGATGGGCTGCAGGGTGGCTATGCCATTCACCGACGAGAATAATATCGGCTTGTTTTAAAGCGTGAGCGAGTTGAGTAACAGAAAGTGGTTCACCTTGAGGGCTCGCGATAGTGTAATCATATAGGGTTGTTGTGCGAGTGGTTGCTGCGGTGCTGGTGGTTGGTGAGGTGTTATTTACTGATGGAGGAGAGGCGCAACCGACTAATAAGCTTGCAATACCTAAACAAATTAATGACTTCATTGTTGTTATACCGAAAAGAATAAACGGTAAATAATAGATAGGTTGAGATTGATTATCAACACTAAATGATAATCAATCTCACTGCTTGGCGCTTATTGACGACGATAAACACGAATAGCAAAATCAGCTTCACAAGCAAAATTTTGGGCTTGTGCGAGTTGTTGCCACACTTGATCTGAGGTTTTCCATGCAAAAGGCGTCATTTGCATTAATGCTGTTGCTTCTTCACCACTGAGTGTCATGTCGTAGTGCAGTTGTTGATCCACCACTAATTCAAACCCTTCAATGTTTTCTACTGGCACATCATGTAAGTTAACACCGTCATAAATCAATTCTTTTAACTGATATAAATGGCGTGGTGCTGGCGTTACTGCCACAAGAATGCCGCCAGATTTAATCGCGCGGTGCAATTCTTCGCCTTTACAGGGAGCATAAATACGGACTACGCCATCAAAGAAGTGATCAGCAAACGGTAAGCGGTGACTAGAGGCAACACAGAAATCACAAGCATGGTAGCGTTTGGCAGCATATTTAACCGCAACTTTTGAAATGTCTAAGCCGTGGACAGTAATGTCTGGAAATTGTTGATGTAGTTGCACAAACTCGGAGGTGTAATAGCCTTCACCACAACCAATATCAAGCAGCTCAGTGGCATCTTGCGGTAAGTGCTGACGTAACTGTGCCATAACTGCGTCACGCAGTGGTTGGTAATGGTCAGTATTAAGAAATAAGCGTCGGGCTTGCATCATTTCTTTGTTATCGCCAGGGTTTTTCGAGCTTTTATGATGCACGGGCATCAGGTTTACATAGCCTTCTTTGGCCTGATCAAACTGATGATTATTGCTACAGCGGTATGAGGTTGATGATGCGCTGTTAGCGTCCATAGTAAGTGGCAGGTGACATAAAGGGCATTGATAAGACATGTATATAGACCAAAGCTGAAAAACAGCCGTAGAGTGTAATGGTTATTAGCGGTTGTCGCTAACAGATTTTGATAGCACAAAAACGAAGCCCTCATCACTGAAGGCTTGTTGTGTCATAGATGGTTAATTCGTGGTACGTACTTTATATTCAGCTTTATCGAGCCCGTGTTTTTTCATTCTTAAATAGAGCTTTTTACGCGGTATTTGTAAGTATGATGACACTTCATTGATGCGACCAGAAAATAAATATAACGCATCTTCAATCACTTGTTTTTCATAACCATCAACCAGATCATCAAGTGGGCTACTCATTTGATCTAAAGGCTTAGATCGTTCTTGGCCTGCAAGTTTGACGATACCAATCGCATACAATTCAGCGACGTTTTTCAGTTCTAAGACATTTCCTGGCCATTCATAACGGTTCAAAATAGCAAGGTAGGCTTTATCAATCGCTGGGATTGTTTTATTGAGTTTTTTACAACTTTGCTTAATGTAGTGCTTAAATATCAATGTGATATCACTGCTACGTTGGCGCAAAGTTGGTAAATTAAACCGTACCTGACTTAAAAAGTAGAACAGCTCAGGTAAAAATTGTTCTGTTTCGACAGATTCTGTTGGGTCGCCATCAAATAATGCGATCACACGGACTTCTTTTTTACCTTGGCGTTCTTGCTCAAGCAGAAAACGACAGAGCCATTGTTGGGTTTCAATCGGCATATGGTGTGGGTTACATAAACACAAACAGCCACTGCGCGCTGAAATCATACTGCGCTGTAAATCGGGGGTGCGGGTAATATTAGCAGCATTGACTTCAACAAAAGGGCCATTACTTAATTGACTATTTTGATGAAGTAATTTTGCAACAGTATGTCGACCCGTACCATTTTCACCTTCAATTAACACATCTTTGGTGGTGAGCGCGATGGTTTTTAACTGCTCGCGAATTTTAATGATTAATGGGCTTTCTCCCAATAATACTTCTGCTGTCGTGGTGTGTAATGTGTTGCGTTGTTCAATGATTTGGCGACGTTGAGGTAAATATTTCTCAAGTAGCGTAATCAGTTCTTTTGGCTGTAACGGCTTTTGTAAAAAGTCGACCGCGCCTTTTTTAAGCGCCCCGACGGCCATTGGAATATCACCATGACCTGTAATAATAATAACCGGTAGTTCATGATCAAATTGTTGAATTTTGGCTAATAATTCCATGCCATCTAAGCCCGGCATGTACATATCAGAAACAATTACCCCCGGCCAATTGCGTTTTAGCATTTCTAATACTAAGGTTGGATCTGTTACAGTTTTCGCTTTAAATCCAGCTATTTCAAGTAGCTCTTGATAGGCTTCGACAACATCATGATCGTCATCGACAATCAGTACTTCAATATCATCACTCATCATATTTATTTAACTCCAGTACGACCATTGCTCCACCTGATAAACTAGAAGCAAGGAAGATATCGCCTTTTAGTCGCGTCATAATTGAACCACAAATACTTAACCCAAGGCCTAACCCAACATCTTTAGTGGTGGTAAAGGGAATGAATAACTTTTCAATAATAGTGGCATCAAAGCCATCACCACTGTCATAGACCGCCAAGCGAATTTTATTCGATGGGCCGCTTAGTTGTATAATGTCTATTTTTCGTTGTTCGCAATGCGCTACCGCATCACAACTATTGACTAATAAGTTTACCAAAATTTGTTCTAGCTGAACTTGATCGGCAAGGGCGTAAAGTGGTTGTTCAATAGTATTCACTATTGTTATTTTTTGTACTTTGGCGCGACTTTCTACCAATATCAATGCTTGTTTGATTGAATCTTGAATATCAACCTGACTTAATGGCTTGGTTGCTGATTGTTTTTTGGCAAAGTTTCTAAAACTTATAATCAGTTTACTCATTCGAGTAACAAGATCGTCTATTTTTGTCAGATTTTTGGGTAGATTTTCGTATTTTTTGTGATCAAGTGCAAGTTTGGCACTGAAGATTCGCGTCGAAATCGCGGATAAAGGCTGATTAAGTTCATGTGCAAGCGATGTCATTGTTTGACCGACAACCGCCATTTTGGCCGCTTGAATTAATTCATCTTGGGTTTCGATCAAATCACCCTCAATTCGTTTACGATCTTCTATTTCATCTCGTAGTTGTTGATTTCGAATCGTTAATGATTGGGTTTTTTCAGCAACGGTACTTTCTAACCAGCGTGCAGTGTTTTCTTGCTCAGTAATATCCGTCATCGTAATGATCACTTTGTCATCATTACCTTGGGTAAAGGTACGGAAATCTAAGCGTAAATATAAGCTATGATTGTGCTTAGTGACTAATTTTATTGTCATGTTATAGGCGCCATTGGCCATTAGCGGCCCATTAGCGGTAAACAAGAGTTGTAGTTTAGTCTGGGTTGACGTATTAAAAAGATCCCAGACTTGGTGTTTTTTGGTTACATTGCAGAAGTTTAGTTGTTTTAGTGCCTGAGGATTAACAGATTCTACAGCCCCGTTTAGATCACAGGTAATAATGCTCGCTTGGGTATTATTGATCAGGTTTAGCGCATTTGAATTTTGAATTTCTTGCATTTGTTGACAAAAATAGCGCAAATTGTCACCTAAGATACCAATCTCATCAACACCTGTTGTTTGTATATTAGTATTAAGATCGCCACTGGCAATGGCTTTTAAGTCTTTACCAAGGAGGTTTAAGCGTTTAACAACACCACGACCGACTACATAAATAGATAAAATAATACTGAGGATAATGGTAATAAAGACCACGCCAAATAAAACTAAATTACTAACCCAAATAGAGTGTCGCGTTTCACCATTGAGTTTTTCAAGCGCATTATCAGCATGATTAACTAACGTTTGAATTATATTTTCTTGTTGTGTTAGTTTATTCCGAATATTACGTTGTGCCTGAGTGATTTTTATATTATTTAAATTACTGTTAACTAATAATTTTTGAAGATTACTATTAGGAATAACTAATTGTGTAAATTCTTGTTGTAATTGACGGTAAGCAATTGTCGAGGGATAGTTATTTAATTGCTTACTGATTTTATTGAGTTGAATTACTTTCTGAGCAATAACATCAAACGCAGAATTAATATCATTGTGTTGATGATGTAGAATGATATCTGCAATAAGTTGATATAATTCGTTTTCATTGACAGTAATTGTCTGAATAATAGAAAGCTCAGTCATGACACTTTTGATATTACTATCGTGTTTAAGGGGAGATTGCTGAGGATTATTTAGTAACCGCATCATTTGCCATTCAATCTCTAGCCGTAATGGCTGTAACTCATCAATTAAATCTTGATGGAGCCACTTAATCGTATTTTCTGTTTGTTTTAATGCTAATTTCTGGGTGTTTCTGTGTTGTAATAAATCGATATAGTTATCAATATTTGTGACTAATCGCTGTTGCCCTGCTTTTATTTTGGGGTAGTAATATAAACTGGAGATATTATCAATTGATTGATGAATATCAGTCAAAATAGCACTAATATTTTTCTTAATTGCTTTATGCTTGAGTGGATTAGTATTTATATCTAATGCTGTTAGTGCCGCTTGTAATTCTGCGGTACTACGTTCTAAGCGATAGCTGGCACGTAAGGTCGGCATATTGTCATTGGCAATCGTTCCTATTTGCTGACTCAGTTTTTGCCATGTTAATGCTGCAATAACACTGACACTGATCGTTAAAAAGGCCATTAATATAATGGCTGACGTCAGACGATTACCGATGGTATTATTTTTTACGCAGCGAATCATTGTTATTTTTTATTCCATTTATAATGGCATTTGCTAATAAAAAAGAAACCGTATTAGGTCACTCATTAATCGCGAAGAAGTTAAATGATTATACGTCAGTGATAGAAATGATCACTAACGGTTTTTATAACAAAAATAATACCGTGATTAATATGATACCAAGTTGTGATAGATAGGTGGTAATAGCGTTAAGTGTTAGGTTTTTATAGCGTGAGAATAGCTGTAAAGAAATAAAACCGAACTGCTTGGTTCGGTTTTATGACATAGGTGATTACTATTATGCAGTAATAATCTGTTGGATTTCACTGCATGATAAATGATAGTGACGTGGACATGCGCGCCAAATTGTTAGCATGCGTAGATACTTATCAAGCATCGGTACGTGGCTATTAAACTGATGTTCATTTTTAGGAAACTGTGGGTATAAACCTTCATCCTTAGTAAGGAAGCGCACATAATTTACTAATTTAGCTTCGGTTATCGCATCAAAGCCTAAGAATTGTAAGCGACGTTGGTCAATATCTTTCGCACCATCACAACGGCAATCTTCTAAATTGAATGATTCTTGTAGAGCGTGATACATTTCCATTATTTCAATGATTTGCTTACATTCATCTTCTGAGACTTCGCCAAAATCCTTATCAAGTTCACGCATTTGTAAGCAATAACCGCGTTCGATAATCATTTGTAGACGCTGATACTTTTCAGCATTCTCAGGCGTTAGTTTCGCCATGATGTAGTATTGATTCGATAGAATTAGACGTTGAGCGTTAGTCATGTCCATAGCAATAAGCCTCAAATTTTTTATAGATTACGCCTACTCAGTTTTTATTGTATCGCTGTAGTGAGCGCAAGGAATATTTATTATGAGCGTGAGATTAGCAGGTTACGTTTAAAATAAAATGATCTGACACCACGAATAGGATTATTTTTTGTTAATGAATGTTATTCATTTGATATGAAAGTAAAATTTTTATCTGTTTGATTTCAATTGAAAACCACTTTTTTTGTAGGTTTATTTGCTATAAAAAGATCAGGGTAATGTAAATCAAGGCCAAGAAAATCTTACGATAATCAATGATGTTATAGATAGGTAGAAAGGTATTGAACAATATCGGCAGTAAATACAGCCTGCCGATATTGTGGTTACGCATCGAGAGGGATTAACTTAGGCCAATGATATTGCCATCTGCATCGAGATCGAGATTCATAAAAGCGGGTTTTTCAGGTAAGCCCGGCATCGTCATAACATTACCACATAAGGCATAAATGAAGCCGGCACCCGCGCATAACTTTAGTTCTCTTACAGGGACAGTGAAACCCGTTGGAGCACCTTTAATATGCGGTTCAGTCGTAATTGATAATGGTGTTTTTGCCATACAGATAGCTAAATCATTAAAGCCTTGCGCTTTTAACTGGGCTAATTGTTGTATTGCTAATGGTGACAGTTCAATATTTTTAGCGCCATAACCCACTTCTGCAACGGCCATTAATTTTTCTTCAATGGTTTGATCTAATGTATAAAGTGGTTTGAAGTTTGCGGGGGTTTTACAGGCGTTAACTACCGCATGGGCAAGATCAATTGCCCCGTCGCCACCTTTGGCAAAGGCTTCACTTAATGCGACATCAACATGAACATTGAAGGTGGAATCTAAAATTAATTGTTTTAGTTGCTCAAGTTCTTGAACGGTATCTTGTGGGAAACGGTTAATCGCAACCACAACCGGCACACCATATTTGGCTGCGTTATTGATATGCCACCGTAGATTTTCAAACCCTGCAATGAGTGCATCAGCATCGGGGTCAAAAATAGTATCAGGAAGCGGTTGTCCTGGGCGTAAGTCATAAAGGCCAGAGTTAGCCTTTAAGCCACGTAGAGTAGCGACAACCACTGCACAATCTGGTCCTCGCAGTGCTTGTTGAGCTTTTATATTACAGGCTTTTTCAAACCCCATATCAGAACCAAAACCGCCTTCAGTCACCGTAAAGTCACTTAATTTAAGCGCAATTTTATCGGCAATGATTGAGGAATTACCGTGAGCAATATTAGCAAACGGCCCGGCATGAATAAGCGTAGGAACACCTTCTAAGGTTTGCATCAGTGTCGGTTCAATCGCTTCACACATGGTGACTGCCATTGCGCCTGCAACTTGCAGATCTTCAGTGGTAACCGGCTCACCATCAAGGTTATAAGCAACCACTATTTTGCCGATCCGTTGGCGCATATCTGCCAAATCTGTGGCAAGGGCTAAAATTGCCATTAACTCAGAAGCGGCAGAGATATCAAATCCATCTTGACGCTCAAGGCCATTAATGGTTTTTCCTGGCTCATTTTGGCCAACTGTGATCATACGTAGTGCGCGATCATTATGGTCCATTACTCGCTTCCAGCTAATATTGTTAATATCAATCCGTAGTGCGGGTAAGTCAGTATGCGCAGTGAAAGTCTCATAACCTAAGCGAGATTCATGGTATAGACGTGCATCTAATGCAGCTGCAGCGAGATTGTGGGCTGCCGTGACAGCATGAATATCACCGGTTAAGTGTAAGTTGAGTTTTTCCATTGGAGCGACTTGGCTATAGCCGCCACCGGCAGCACCGCCTTTAACACCAAACACTGGCCCCATTGATGGTTGGCGGATACAAGCAAATACTGAACGACCAATTTTAGCTAAGCCTTGTGCTAAGCCAATGGTGGTCACTGTTTTACCTTCACCTAAAGGGGTGGGAGTAATGGCAGTTACCAGTATTAGCTTACCTTCGGGGTTGTTGGTTAATCGTTTTAAGATAGCAGGTTTAACTTTTGCTTTTAAGCTGCCTTGAGGCGTCAGATCTTGTGCTTCAATGCCGGCTTTTAAAGCAATACGATCAATAGGAGTGAGTAGCGTTGCACGGCAAATTTCGATGTCGCTTTTCATGAGAGCTTATTTCCTCATAGGCAGAGAGAGTAATACGAATGCTGGTATTGAACGTTGTATAACGGGAAAAATAGATTTTTATCACCAACGCAAACGTTTGCTTTTGGTTTATACCATAATTTTATCATGGATAAATATCATTTTATGGTTTTTTGGGTTTTTTATAGAGGCTATTACTGCTTTATAATAAAGAAGAGAGAGGAGAGTTTTAAGGTTAATTAATTATGGAATGTATTATTTCATTATTAACTGTTGGTTGTTTTTTGCTCTGCCTTTACAGTATGTAACACATAAAAAATGACCCTGATCAATTAGGGTGCAAATTTAGTAAAGGAAGTTATTATGCAAGAGCCTGTAACTAAGTGGCAATATACCGTACCTATCTCACTGTTAATTATGGTGTTATTAATTTCTTTTCTTGTCACAATTTTACCGTTGTCACGATAAAAATTTTTTATAGTCTGTATATAAATAGAAAAGAGCGACTTATCTATCCTTTAGGGGTAAAGATAAGCCGCTCTTTTTTTATCTGCCGTTATTACATTGCGCGGTTAAATAAGACTGAAGATTAATACATAACCTTTTTGCCATAACTGGCAAGAATATCTTTAATTTTTTCCATGGTTTCTTTTTTCGGTGGTTGAACGCCAGTGAGTGGGTATTCAAAGCCAAGTGCTTCCCACTTGTGCTCACCAAGCTGATGGTAGGGTAGCAGCTCAACCTTTTCGATATTGTCCATATCTTTAATGAATTCACCCAGTAAGTGTACTGAACGCTCATCATCAGTATAGCCAGGGACAACCACGTAACGGATCCATGTTTTTTGACCACGTTGGTGTAGATAGCGTGCAAAATCAAGTACACGTTTATTTGCAACGCCAACTAAATCTTGGTGGATAGTGTCATCCATTTGTTTAAGATCTAGCATCACAAGATCCGTTGCGTCCAATACTTCATCAACCACATCGGTATGTTTACGAATGTAGCCATTGGTATCAAGGCAAGTATGGATACCGTCAGCTTGTGCTGCCCGAAAAAAGTCGCGGACAAATTCTGGCTGTAACATTGCTTCACCACCTGAAGCGGTAACACCGCCACCAGAAGCATTCATGAAGTGACGGTATGATCTCGCTTCATGCATCAATTCTTCAATAGTCGCTTCACGACCGTCATGGGTATCCCATGTATCACGGTTGTGACAGTATTTGCAGCGCATTAAGCAACCTTGCAGGAATACAATAAACCGAATTCCTGGCCCATCGACGGTTCCGCAAGATTCGAAAGAGTGAATACGACCTGTTACTGACATTGTGCTATTTCTCCGCATACTGCGTTTTATTTATATGTTATTTTATTACAAAACGGTGTCTGAATATAGCGAAAACTCAGGATTGTTAATTAACTTAACCATCAAGTTGTGGTTGATATTTATACGGGTTGTATTTTATTAGTTATATCTTTGTACTATGAATTATTAAGCAATTGTCGACTGCGTTGTTGCCATTGCGCATGCCAAATGGGGATCTGACTGAAAGGTAGTGGTGGCGAAATAAAATACCCTTGTGCTAATTCACAGCCCATTGCTTGGAGTTTTAACCATAAGGTAATATCTTCAACACCTTCAGCTATGGTGGTTAAATTAAGACGTTGAGCTAACGACAAGCAGGTTTCAATGATCACTTTTGAGGTGTAATTCGTCGGCATTGCTTGCACAAAACCAATGTCTAATTTTAATGATTTAAATGGTAAAATATCAAGTTGCTTAAGCGATGAATAACCGGTACCAAAGTCATCAATTGAGAGATTAAAGCCATGCATACCTAATCGTGCTGCAGCTTCTAGTGCTTGTCCTGCCGACTCAAAAATATCATATTCAGTTAATTCAAAATACAGCCAATGGTGCAGCTGTGGATATTGATGGTGCAACGCGAATACGTTATTAATGAAACTGCGTTCAACCAAGGTGTTGGCTGATATATTGACGGCAACTTTACGCCCTCCCAAAATAGTTTGATGATTAACAATATGATTAATAATCAGTAATGCGAGATGGCTATCTTTACCCAGATTGGCTAGTTGCTTAATGAATTTTATCGCAGGAACAATGCCATGATCGGGATGAATAAAGCGGATTAAGGCCTCACTCGCGACCCACTCACCCGTTTTTAAACTGACAATGGGTTGATAATAAGGGGTTAAATAACCCGCATCAAAAGCCTCAATAATATCTTGTTCGTTAATATCCTGCTGTAATTGGATCATGGTGCTAATTGGCTGGATATTATTAGCGATTGCTAGTAAGTGTTTTAACTGTTCAAGATGCATTGGTTTAACTAAAGTCCCTAATAGATTAAGACCATAGTTTTCACACATTTTATTGACGCTATTGAGTACTTCAGCGTCTAGCGCACTGGTGATAATAATCGCACCTGTGAACTGTTGTTCAGCAAGATGACCGAGAAAACTAATGCCATCCATTTGTGGCATATTGAGATCACAGAACAGCAGTTGTGGTTGATAAGTTGCCATTAGCACTAATGCATCAACGCCATTGGCAGCGCAGTGTATTTGATCTTGCGTTGGATCGATAAGATGAGTTAATTGGGTTGCAAGCACTTGACGTTGAAAGTCATGATCCTCAATCAATAATATGTTCATATGTCGATCCTATTAACGGTTAATTTGCAGTGATAATTGTGCGATTAATTGTTCAATGTCTAAGTAATAACGTTGTAAATCGACATTATTTATTTGCGCTTGCTGAGCGCATAATTCAAGATCATGAGTTGTCTGTGCTAATTGATGAAAAGCCATCATCCGTGCAGCTCCTTTCATTCGATGACTGATCATAAATATACTATCATTATTTTGTTGTGCCATTGCAGTGCTAAGTTGGGTCAAATCATCAACACAAGAAGATAAGTATTGTTGAAGTAGCGTCTGGCAGATTTTGTTATCACCAAAAATTGGCAGTAATTCATTAATATCAATCATAGCAACCGTCGTTGTTGCTGTATTTGATGTCGCGACATGTTTGGTTGCTAATGGTGGCAAATTGTTGCAATTATTAATTGTAGTGGCGGGTTTTATCCATTGAGTTAATACTGCTTTTAGCCGCTGTTGTTTTAATGGCTTAATTAAATAATCACTAAAGCCCATCGCTTTAAAACGATCGGTGTTCGTCAGCGCATTGGCTGTAATCGCAATAATCGGTAATGCGGTGACGGTTGTTTGCTGTTCTTGCTCACGAATTATTTTTGTGAGCTCATAGCCATCCATTTCTGGCATATGGCAATCTGTTAATAATATATTGTAATGATTGTTGGCTAATGCCATTAATGCTTGTTTGCCATTATCAACAATATCAACCGCATAATTAAGCTGTTCTAATTGCTGTTTGAGTATTTGTTGATTTATCGGATGATCTTCCGCAACGAGTATATATCGATGGTTCGCAATCGCTTGTTCACGCGTCAGGGGCGACGGTAAGGTTTGCTGGTATTGGTAGTCATTATTATAAGGTTGGAATGGTTGGGTTAATGCACGATAAAGCTGGTGAGGTAATAATGGACTCAGAGAGATATTTCGCGCATTAATACTGGATGTCAGCACGATATCCGGTGAGGTGATATTAATCCAATTAACCGACGGTAAATTAATTGCAATCCAATTAATATCAATATTATGTTCGGTTGCCCATGATTGAGGTACAAAAAGTGTATCAATACATTGGATTGATACCATTGCGGCAAGCTGTTCTTTGGTGGTCAGATTCAAGACAGTAATGGGGCATTGCCAAGCAGTTAAGTAATTGACCAAAATAGGATCGACCACTGTCGATAATAATCCACAGTGTTTGTTTAAGAATTTAATTTCAGCGGGCTGACAAATATTTAATGCTAGCGTAATGGTAAAAATTGTTCCCTTGTTAGGCTGACTTGATACCGTGATTGTTCCCCCCATCAGCTGAATTAATTGGTGGCAAATTGAGAGCCCTAACCCTGTACCGTCATAACGACGAGCACTGTCTTTGTCTATTTGCTCAAACGGCTGGAATAATTTATTGATATCTTCAGGGGAGATGCCAATACCCGAATCGATGACGTTAAAGGTCATTATTTGTTGGTTATCTTGTTGCGACACTAAATTAATTTCCAGAGAAACTGTTCCCTCTGTGGTGAATTTAATCGCATTATTGAGTAAGTTATTAAGCACTTGTTTAAGACGCATGCTATCAAAGCGTAAACTTTGGGCAATATTAGGATCAAGCCATAGTTTAAAATCTAATCCTTTTTGCGCAGCATGAAGAGCATGGGGCTGGACTAAAATAGTGGTAATTTTGCTTAGTGTTTTTTCACGTAGATCAAGCGTAAGTTTTTTAGATTCAAGCTTTGAGAAATCCAGAACATCATTCACAATATTTAATAAATTTTCGCTTGATAGGGTGAGGTTTTGGTGCAGTTGATGTAGCTCTGGTTGTTGCGCATACGGTTTCATTAAATCTAATAAACAAATAATGCCGCTGATTGGGGTGCGGATCTCGTGACTCATCATGGCTAAAAAACGTGATTTTGCAGTGGTTGCCGCTTGGGATTTTTGTTTAGCTGCAGTTAATGCCAGTTGTTGGTGTTTTAATTGAGTGATATCAATCAGAATACTGTTCCATTGCCAGCCTGTTGTTGCGGGTGTTATTTGACAGCGCAACTCAATCCAACGTGGGCTTGTATCGTCTTGGATATTAATTTGCAGCTCTGTACGCCAATAACCTTGTTTTACAGCGTTACGCATTGCAATAAGCAAGTCTTGATAATCATTACGTTGTGCCATGCGTTGTTGCAATAGCTGCGGAAAAAAATAAAATTTACTTGCCGAAATTCCTGTAAAATCTGCAATTTTTTCACTCATAAAAAGAATATCGATATCCATTGGATCATCACTTTTTTGGTGATGTTGAATCAATACGCCATCAAAATTATTGGTTAAATAGGTTAATTTATCTTCAACGGCTTTACGGCGTTTAATCTCATGAGTTAAACGGCGATTCCATAGGGTAATTGCCCCGATAACCCCACAAATGATCAAACTAAATGTGATAACTAATATAATTAATCGGTGATAGTTACCATCGGCCTTAAGGGTGACGGTATGCCATTTTTTTTGAATCTCAGTTAGGGTACCTGGAGGTAAAGAGTCCATGGCTTTATTAAACACATCTCGTAGTAGTAAATTGTCTTTTTCTACCGCAAATGCAATTTTTCGATCATAATCATCGAGACGACTGGAGACAATTTTTAATTGCCCCAAAAAATCATTTTGAAGTAATGCGTGAGCCGCTGAAAGTGAAATAACACCGTAATTAATTTTACCTGTCGTTATAGCATCAAGAATAGCAACTTTCGTTTCAAACTGGCGGATCTTTGCTGTTGGGTAATGTTCTTTGACCAGTTTTTTGCCAAATCCAGAATGTAGAACGCCGATGACATCATCTGAATTAATAGATGTTAATTTTTTATGGTTAATACGATCAAGCATGACCCATTTTTCATTACCATAAGGCGTGGTAAATGCGAGCTCTTTATGGCGAGAATTTGTCATGGCGACTGCGGCAAGCATATCAATGTCGTGATGAGCTAATTTTTGTTTACCATCTTGATAATTCATGATGGGTACAATAGTCGTAGTGATATGAAGTTGTGTTTCTATATGCCCTAGTGTGTCTTTGAGTTGACGTAGCAGCATATCGTTATTGTTTAATGTGGTTGAACGTGGAAATTGATAACCAACCCTAATATTTTTATGCAGCTGTAAGTAACGTGTCTCGTCTGTTGTTAAATGAAGAGCATGTGGATCACTTAACATTTCTTTTTGTGCGGTTGTTAACCAAGTATTATATATGTTGGTTAAGGTATTATCTGTCAGTTGGTTATAGGCTTGATTAATATTATCGATAAGCACTCTATTATTTTTCGTCGCAGTGATATATAAGCGTTCAAAAGGTAATTCTGTTAATGGTGAAAAATATAATGACGGTGGTAGGTTACCCAAAGTATGTAAGTTTTGTAGTATAAGTCCATTGCCGATATAGACATCCGCTAACCCTGTTTCGACGGCATTCAGTGCAACAGTACTTGATGGCAGAGAAAGTATTTTACCTTTAATGCGCAGGTCTGTTATTTTTTGTTCGATAGCGAAACCATTTTCGACACTGACAGTGACATTATTTAGAGCGGCTATTTTTGTATGTTGTGGTGAGCGGCTAAGCATGGCGAACGAAGTACTTAAAATAGGATCGCTAAAGATCATATATTTTTGACGATCGAATGTTGCCGCAACACCAATCAATAAATCGACGTCATTACGCTTAAATGCCGCTACCATTTCATCAAAACTGTCGTAATAGATATTTTGGATTTGATAACCAGCTTTATCTGCAATGGCATCCATTAATGATGGTAATAAGCCGATAATGCTATTGTTATTTTTAAAGGCTAATGGCGCCCAATTAAACGAAGTATAACCCACGGTTAAAATGGGTTTCGCGGTTGTTTCATCTGCTGGTGTCGCGTGTACGGCGAGGCTGAAAATTAACGTTAGCAACAGTATGAAATTTCGCATAAAAAGTACCTAGAAGAGTAAATTAAAGGATTAATATAGAGGCCGTTGCAGGCTACGGTATTGTGTTTTTAATTTTAAATACCATTCTGGTTTGAAGTCTTGCGACTCAAAGGTCCATCTTGCTTCTTTAATCCACAGCTGATGTTGTGGATCATTGTCTACATACCCACGCGAAAATAACTCCACGAGGCAGCGCGCTAAAACGCCATCAAAGCGATAATGAGGCCAGAGTTGTAAGATGATTTGTCCGGCCTCAATATAATATTTTTGTTTTACCAATCTTAACGCATAGCGGTACTGATCATCTGTTTGATGGTTAGATGTCGGTTGCATTGTCTCTAACCACATATTTTTTATAATTGAATGTGGTTCATTTTGACATTGCAGCAAGTTGTGCTGTAAGCGCTGATAACAGTCAGTTTGATGGCGTGTCATGGCTAAGCGTTTGCTAATACACAGCGCAATCGCATCAAACTCAAAGCTGTGGTTTTCTGGATCAATATGGTGAATGGCATCTTGTGCAGCGCTGTAGCTCTTGTAAGCACCAAGATTATTATCATTATCTAAACACTGCCATGCTTGAAGTAAATAAATAAATGGCCGTTCATTTTTAGTGATGGTTTTTTGTTGGCTAATTGTGCGCCATAAACGTTCGACAGGTAAGTTTTTTTTATCGCTGTGTTGCAACTGTAACCAGATAATAAAAGCGTGATAACACGGCTTATCCCACACCGAATAGCGAAGGTAAGAAATCGCTTCACGCAAATGTTGCTGCATCGCGCTGTGGTTTTGAAAATGGGATTCAATCCATAATAAACCCAAAAGACGTTGTAGATTATTCTTACTGACATTATGAGCCTGTAACCAAAAATCATAGCCTTGGGTGATTTTATGTTGTAATAGCGCAGCGCAGGCACTGTATTCAAGTACCATTAAATGATTTGGGTATGAACGGCGTAATTGAGCGAGCAATGGATCTAATGCTGTAAAATTTTGCTGCTGTAACCATAACTGGATTAACAAAAGTTGTGCGGGCAAACTTTGATATAGGCGCTGAAGTAGTGTCAATAGCGCTGAAATATCATCATAAAGGTGAGGCTGTTTTTGATTGAGTAGCCGCTTAGCAACTGCTGTGATGGTAGTGCAATGAATAGTGAGTGGCGGTGTGTGTTGAGTACACATTAATTCTATACCACTGATCCCCACTTGTTGATAATGCATAAAAGCACGATCATTCATTGCCCGTTGTTCAAAGCTATATTCTAAACGTTGCTTTAAGGTATTTAAACGTAAAGGTTTCACCAAGTAATCATCGGGCTGGTATTCAGAAAAACCCATTAAGACCGCAGGAGAGTCATCGGCGGTAAGAATGAAAATCAGCGGTGAATGCTGTAATAAGGCATTGTGGTGTAAACGTTCAAGTAATTGTAACCCAGTGCTGCCAAAGCCAAGGTTGAAATCAAGAAACAAGATATCAAAGGTGTGTTGTTGGCAAAATTTAACCGCTTCAGCGGCATTAGACGCACAAAAAATATTCGCACTTTGAAATTGACCATTGATTAAAATCAGTTTGGTCGTTTGCTGAATAATACTACTGTCATCGACAATCAATACCGATTGGGAGCGTCGCATGAGAGGGTCGAGTCCTTAAAAGAGAAGTAGATAAGTGCTTTTGATGGTTTTTTTGTGAGGTTATCCATAAAATGTGACATGGACAATATAAAAAATGTAACGAGGTGTGTGTTTTTATATAAAGTTTGACGCATAAAAAAACCGGCTATATAAGCCGGTTTTTTATTAGGAAGCGAACTTCCTACACAGAAGGCTCTATATTATAGAGACGCTGTGAAAGTACGAGCGATAACGTCAGCCTGCTGTTCAGCAGTTAGAGAGTTAAAACGCACAGCATAACCCGATACACGGATAGTTAACTGTGGGTAGTTCTCTGGGTGCTTAACTGCGTCTTCTAGAGTTTCGCGGTTAAGAACGTTAACGTTTAGGTGTTGACCACCTTCGATGCCAGACTCATGGTGGAAGTAACCATCCATAAGACCTGCTAGGTTGTTCTCTTGAGTATCAAGATCTTTACCTAGTGCGTTTGGTACGATAGAGAATGTGTATGAAATACCATCTTTAGCGTGTGCAAACGGTAGTTTACCTACAGAAGTAAGTGAAGCTACAGCGCCTTTTTCGTCACGACCGTGCATTGGGTTAGCACCTGGTGCGAAAGGAGCACCTGCACGACGACCGTCTGGAGTGTTACCCGTTTTCTTACCGTACACAACGTTAGATGTGATAGTTAAGATAGACTGAGTAGGGATCGCATCACGGTACATCTTGTGTGAACGGATCTTGTTCATGAAACGCTCAACAAGGTCACAAGCGATGTCATCTACGCGAGAATCGTTGTTACCAAATTTAGGGTAATCACCTTCAATGCTGAAGTCTACGGCTACGCCATCTTCATCACGGATTGGTGTTACTTTAGCGTATTTGATTGCAGATAGTGAGTCAGCTGCAACAGATAGACCAGCGATACCACAAGCCATTGTACGCTTGATGTCACGATCGTGTAGAGCCATTAGCGATGCTTCGTAGCTGTACTTGTCGTGGCTCCAGTGAATAGCGTTTAGCGCAGAAACGTAAGTCGTTGCTAACCAATCCATGAAGTGATCTAGACGCGCTAGAACGTTTTCGTAATGGAAGTCTTCATCTTTGATTGGCTCTTCTTTAGGGCCAACTTGGATTTTAAGCTTCTCATCAACGCCGCCGTTGATTGCGTAAAGCATAGTCTTAGCAAGGTTAGCACGAGCACCGAAGAACTGCATTTGCTTACCAACAACCATTGGCGATACACAACAAGCGATAGCATAATCGTCAGAATTCATATCTGGACGCATTAGGTCATCGTTTTCGTACTGGATAGAAGAAGTATCGATAGATACCTTCGCACAGAACTTCTTGAAGCCTACAGGTAGTTTCTCAGACCAAAGAACAGTGATGTTTGGCTCTGGAGAAGGACCCATTGTGTATAGGCTGTTTAGGAAACGGAAGTTTGAACGAGTAACTAGTGTACGACCGTCAAGACCCATACCACCCATTGATTCTGTTGCCCAGATTGGGTCACCAGAGAACAACTCATCGTATTCAGGAGTACGTAGGAAACGAACCATACGTAGCTTCATTACGAAGTGGTCGATCATTTCTTGTGCTTGTGCTTCAGTGATCTTACCATCGGCAATATCACGCTCGATGAAGATGTCTAGGAAAGTCGAAGTACGACCTAGAGACATTGCAGCACCGTTCTGTGATTTAACAGCAGCTAGGTAGCCGAAGTAAGTCCACTGGATAGCTTCTTGTGCAGTAGCAGCAGGAAGAGCGATATCACAACCGTATTTAGCAGCCATAGTCTTGATTTGACCAAGCGCACGGTGTTGCTCACAGATCTCTTCACGACGTTGCATCGTCATTTGAAGATCTTCGCCATTCTCAAACATTGCTTCAAGAGACTTGAATTGAGCTAGCTTGTCAGCCATCAATTTGTCGATACCGTAAAGAGCGATACGACGATAGTCACCGATGATACGACCACGGCCGTATGCATCAGGAAGACCAGTTAGAACACCAGACTTACGACATTTGATGATTGAAGGAGTGTAGATATCGAAAACACCTTGGTTGTGTGTTTTACGAAGCTCTGAGTAAACCTTCTTGATAGTAGGATCTAGTTCACGACCGTATACTTTGCATGAGTTTTCGATCATGCGGATACCACCGTTAGGGATCAAACCACGCTTAAGAGGCGCGTCAGTTTGAAGACCTACAATAGTCTCAAGATCTTGGTCGATGTAACCAGCATCATGTGCAGTGATAGTAGAAACAAGGTCAGTATCGAAATCAACAGGCGCGTGAGTTGCGTTTTCCTGCTTGATGCCTACCATTACAGCTTCCCAAAGTTTAGCTGTAGCTGGAGTTGCCTCTGTTTCTAGGAAAGAGCCGTCACCTTCGAAAGGAGTGTAGTTCTTTTGGATAAAGTCACGAACGTTTACTTCGTTCTGCCAATCACCAGCTGTGAAGCCTTCCCATGCAGCGAATTGCTCTGCCATTGTATACCTACCTATACTATTCAGTAGAAAAAAAATAAGTGTACCGCGTTAGAACTTAGTGGTGGCTATTGCCTTTAAGTTCTGGACGACGGTGAATAACCCAATATGTTAGGCCAACTAACACACCACCGCCAATGATATTACCAATGGTTACGGGGATTAAGTTGTTTAAAACAAAATTATGTACGGTTAAATCTGCAAATTGTGCCGGATCAACGCCGGTCATTGCCCAAAAATCAGGGCCAGAGAATGCATGAATTACGATGCCCATAGGAACCATAAACATATTTGCAATCGAGTGCTCAAAACCACAGGCAACAAACATTGCAACCGGTAGTAGCATAACCATCACTTTATCAGTGGCAGTTCGGCATGAAAAAGTCATCCATGTTGCAAGACAAACCATTAGGTTACATAACATACCTAATACAACAGCTTGTCCAAAATTATGGTGAAGTTTGTGTTGGGCGATTTTCATTGCATTTATACCCCATTGGCCATCAGCGCCAAGGTGTTGTTTTGCAATCCAAATACATCCAACAAAGAAAATTGCGCCAACAAAGTTACCGAAGTAAACAATGCCCCAGTTTTTCATTAACTGACCAGTAGTAATACGGCCGCTTGCACGAGCAACAGTGGTTAATACAGAAGAGGTGAATAGCTCGCCGCCACATATAACTACGAGGATTAAACCTAAACTAAATGCTAATCCACCGATAAATTTAGACATACCCCAAGGCATATCACCAGCACCGGTAGTGACTGTTGTGTAAAACACAAAAGCAATTGAAATAAACACACCAGCAGTAATCGCTAAGAAAAATGACTGCAGTGGGTGTTTAGTCGCTTTATAAACGCCGACTTCTTCGGCTTTGTGTGCCATAGCAGGTGGCATCAGTGAGTCAAAAGGATTGTTTTCCATTTTCACAGGGGTGCTCTTTAATGGTTTAAGTTTGGCTGCAAGAATAATAGCAAAGGTTGTGAATCATTAACTTGATCTGGATCATTGCGGTGAAAATTTATAACAAAATTAGACATATTATTACATTGCAAAATAATGTAATTAATTGAATTTTAACGGTATAATTTTTTTGAAAAACCTAAAAAAAATTTTAATGTAATTTTATTTCATTATTTCACAAAGTTAGTAACAAAATAACGCTCCTTTTGGAATCAAGGAGTTATGGTGTCTCTTGCTTTTTTTTTATTTTTTTTAACGTATTTGTGCCGCTAAAAGAATATTGATTCAACTTTTTTTATATTCATAAAATAAATGGATTAATTCACTGAGTATTGTTTATGTTTATATCGTATAGGTATAGATGAAGTAGAGTAATGAATATATATGCGAAATCAACTAAAAGCCGATACTAAAATAGTCGGCTTTTTTGATGTTGATTTTTACGCTATAAAAAGAATTAGCCGTGGTTTATTAAAAAATTAGTCGCTAAATGTTGACCAAATCGGAGCATGATCGGATGGTTTTTCAATGCCGCGTAGTTCGTAATCAATGCTTGATTCAGTACAACGATTGGCTAATGCAGGTGTTGCTAGGATCACATCAATGCGTAAGCCTCTGTTATCTACAAACCCTTTTGAGCGATAATCAAACCATGAGTATTGATCATCAACAGTTGGGTGCAGTTGGCGGAACGTATCCACAAACCCCCAATCGAGTAGTGTCTTTAGCCATTGACGTTCAATTGGCTGGAATGAACATTTGCCGGTTTTTAGCCAACGTTTAGCATTAACAGGACCGATACCAATATCTAGATCCGTCGGGCTGATATTAATATCACCCATAATGATCACTTCATCATTGACGGTGTAAGTGTTATCAAGGTACTGCATTAGATCGGCATAAAACTTTTCTTTGGCAGGGAATTTGGTTTCATGACTAACGTTATCACCTTGTGGAAAATAGCCGTTCATTACCGTGATATTATTGCCATTCGGTTGCGCAAAAGTCGCCATGATCATACGACGTTGAGCATCCTCCTCATCGCTTGGAAAACCTTTCTGAACACTTATTGGTTCTTGCTTACATAACATGGCTACGCCGTAATGGGCTTTTTGACCATGAAAGTAAACCTTGTATCCCATCGCTTCTACATCAGCTAACGGAAAGGCTTCGTCATGAACTTTGATTTCTTGTAAACCGATAACATCAGGTTGATGCTTATCGATAATAGCCTGAAGTTGATGTAAACGAGCTCGTAGCCCATTGATGTTAAAAGAAATAACTTTCATATTTAATGTCCATAACTGCGAATGCTTATTGGTTACTGATACTATCACATCGACCAGCGACTTTAATATATGATCATCATAATCAACGATAGTGCTAAGTAAATGGTGGTTTTATTTGGGCATAATGATGACGGTGATAATTAATCATAAATCATGCTTTGTTGATCTTTAATTTGCCGCTGTAGCTGCGTAAACCACTCTAATAACGGTGATGCGAGTGGCATTTTTTTGATTTTTTGTAAGCTACGGTTTATCTCAGGATGAGTGATTTTTTGCATTATGAGTAGACTGTTAATACGGCCTAGATGTGCTTCTGTATTATAAGGATAATCACGTAAAATTGTTTGGTATATACAGTAAGCACGTTGAGGATCGGGCGAGATTGTTACTTTTGCCGTTGCCAATTGAGCAATTAACAAACGAATGTTTTCAATGATAAATTTATTTTCTTGAAGCTGATTAAGGCGATGATGGCTATGATCATCTAATACACTTCGCGTCATTAATACTTGATATATCTCTCTAATCAACCCAGTCTCTCCAAAATGAATTAATAACGGTAATGCATCAACCATTATAGAAGCTGGTGCCTTTGACATTTGTCCAAAATATATTTTTAAACCATGCAATAAACGGTGTTTTGCTTTCAATGGGTGCTTATTGGTGGCGGCAAACCTCGCTAAGGTAATATGGCGAAAGGCCGTTAGAATAATTTTTTGATAATGAGTGAGTCGTTGGCGTGCTTGGTAATGGAGTTTTATGAGCTGTTTGATTAATTTTCGTTGTAGCATTGGGGATAGTTGTTGGTTATGGAGTTGTTCAAATAAAGCCGTAAATTGCGCAAAGTGAATGATCCAATCATTATCAATAAGCGGTAAATGAGTGACTAGTATTTTCCCTGTTTTCATAAACAAAGATGGATCGTGAGTCTTTACGGCTAATTGAGCAACCTGTAATGAACGGTGGCTGATACTGGGGGTGAGTCTTAGGGCTTGGTAGGCAATTTCTTTTGCGGCATCATATTGATGTTGTTGATGTAATAAAGCCGCTAATTCATCATAAGCTTCGACAAATAAGGGCACTTGTTTAATCAGTGTTCGTAACAACTGAGTTGCTGCGATACTGTCACCTTGACGATGGATTAACTGCGCTTGGCGTAACCTCAATTTATGATGCTGACTACGTTCACTAAATAAGTTTAATAGCTGCTGAGCTTGCGGCCAATCTTGTTGGTCGATTAACAAATCCAGTAATATGATTTCAATGTCAATATTATGACCATGCTGCTGTAATTGTTGTCGGCACAATGAAATGGCTGCTGGAATGTGATTATTTTCTATTGCAATATAAACAGGCTTACGGCTTAAACAAGCTTGATAAACCGTTACGATACGGTGTTTTAGCATGCCAATATTTAATGGTTTACTTAAAAAGCTATCGGCATCCATGCTCATTGAAGTCACTATGACTTCAGGTGTACGATCACCTGAAATAAAGATAATGCCGCAATAAGAACTAATGTAGTTATTTTTTTTTATCACAGTAAGAAGTTCACTGCCACTTATCTGCGGATCGAGATGAAAATCAATCAGTATTAAATCATAAGCGGTGGTTTTACAAAGCTGTAAAGCATTGGTGCTGTTAGTTGCAATATCAATCGCGGTCAGATTAATGCTTTGTAAAATATTTTGGATTAATAGTGCAGAAGAAAGCTGATCATCAATAATCAGTACGTTGACATGCTGCCAATCTATGTTGGTGTGAGGTGGTGTTTCTGTCATAACGATCCATATATAAGCCAGAGAACTTTATGCAGTATTGCACATATAGGGTAAAGGCGTCTGCTTTGTTGATCGTGTTGAAGTAGATTGTTTTAGATATGAAAAACCCAGCTGCTAAGCAACTGGCTGAATGATGGTGGTGGGAGAAGGATTCGAACCTTCGAAGGCAGTGCCGGCAGATTTACAATCTGCTCCCTTTGGCCACTCGGGAATCCCACCACAGGATGTTGCTGTGATAATTAAAGCGCACTTTAATTACCGAAAGGTTGTTATAAACAACTTTTCAAAATGATGGTGGTGGGAGAAGGATTCGAACCTTCGAAGGCAGTGCCGGCAGATTTACAATCTGCTCCCTTTGGCCACTCGGGAATCCCACCACGGGATGTTGCTAGGTTATTAAAGGCCACTTCAATAACCGAAAAATTGTTATAAACAACTTTTCAAAATGATGGTGGTGGGAGAAGGATTCGAACCTTCGAAGGCAGTGCCGGCAGATTTACAATCTGCTCCCTTTGGCCACTCGGGAATCCCACCACGGGATGTTGCTATGATAATTAAAGGCCACTTTAATTACCGAAAAGTCATTAAAACAACTCTTCAAAATGATGGTGGTGGGAGAAGGATTCGAACCTTCGAAGGCAGTGCCGGCAGATTTACAATCTGCTCCCTTTGGCCACTCGGGAATCCCACCACGGGATATTGCTGTGATAATTAAAGCGCACTTTAATTATCGAAAAGTCATTAAAACAACTTTTCAAAATGATGGTGGTGGGAGAAGGATTCGAACCTTCGAAGGCAGTGCCGGCAGATTTACAATCTGCTCCCTTTGGCCACTCGGGAATCCCACCACGGGATGTTGCTTGCTACTCTATTTTGAGTTGCAATAGTTATTCGTTGCTAGGGTAATTAAAGGCCACTTTAACTACCGAAAAGCTGTTATAAAAACAACTTCTCAAAATTGATGGTGGTGGGGGAAGGATTCGAACCTTCGAAGGCAGTGCCGGCAGATTTACAATCTGCTCCCTTTGGCCACTCGGGAACCCCACCACAAGTGCGGGGCGGATAATAACAAACATTTCAGCGCTGTAAACCTTTTTTATCATTATCATTGAGTAGTTGCTTGATTTTTCATCAGTAAGCGATTTTTTGCTTAACTTTACATTTCTTGACGTTATTCCCCCCTTAGTTCAGATATTATTCGGTTAGGATTTTTATAATGGTTTAACTAATGAAAAAAATGGCCGTAGCAGTATTAGTCGCCGCAGTATTATCAGGTAGTTACTTTTACTTTCAAGGAACGTCACACGCTGCGCAAAATAAATCACAGCCAGAGCGATCGCAGCGAGTTGTTGCTGTTACAACAGGTGAGGTTGCTTCAGTAGCAGTTGCTCAATCGTTATCATTGGTGGGGAAATTAAATGCCGAGCAGGCAGTTAATGTGGCAGCAGAAGTATCCGCAAAAATAAAAATGATTGCTGTTCCCGTTAATACAACCGTTACCAAAGGACAATTATTAATCCAACTTGATGACGATAAAGCGGCCGCTGCTTACGATGAAGCCTTAGCATATCGTAATGATGAACAACGTAAATTAACTGAATTTCAGCGGTTGCTTGTTCGTGGTGCCATCACTAAAACAGAAATTGATGCTCAAGCGGCCAGTGTTAGCATTGCCAATGCACGTTTAAAAGCAGCATTAGCTAACCTTAACGATCACGCTATTCGCGCCCCTTTTAATGGCACTATCGGATTATATGATTTTAGCCCTGGGCATATGACTGCGGCGGGTAGCGAGTTGTTTAATTTTGATGATCTTTCTTCTATGCGTCTGGATATTGAAGTACCAGAGCAATATATCTCTTCTTTAAAGGTCGGAATTAACGTTACAGCTAAAAGCCAAGCATGGGGCGATCGTGCTTTCGTTGGTAAAATTCAAGCCATTGACTCACGTGTTCAACCTGACTCATTAAATATTAAAGTTCGAGTAGTCTTTGAAAATAGCGATCACGCCCTAAAGCCGGGAATGCTACTGGCGACAGATATTGATTTTATTCCGCAACAACAAGCGATTATCCCCGTTCAAGCCTTAGAATATTCGGGTACTAAACGTTATGTGTATGTTGTTGATAATAAGCAAAAAGTACACCGCACTTTGGTTGAGCTTGGTGAGCGAATTGATAATAACGTCGTCATTAAAAAAGGCATCAAAACTGGCGAACGTATTGTTGTACAAGGCTTAGTTAATATGCGTGATGGTATTACCATTAAAGACATTACGGTTAAAGACATTACCCCTGCTACTGGAGTGGTGAGCTAATGTGGTTATCGGATATTTCAGTAAAGCGACCAGTGGTTGCTATCGTATTAAGTTTACTGTTGTGTGTGTTTGGTATTGTCTCTTTTTCTAAACTCGCCGTACGTGAAATGCCGGATGTAGAAAGTCCCGTTGTTACCATCATGACAACCTATGACGGCACATCGGCAACCGTAATGGAAAGCCAAGTTACCACGCCGATAGAAGATGAATTGTCAGGGATTAGCGGAATAGAAAATATTACGTCGATTACCCGTAATGGCATGTCGCGGATCACGGTTGAGTTCAATATGGACTGGGATCTGACTGAAGGGGTGAGTGATATTCGTGATGCCGTTGCCCGTGCGCAACGTCGTCTGCCTGATGATGCTAATGATCCGATTGTATCGAAAGATAACGGTTCAGGTGAGCCAGCGATTTACATTAATTTATCGTCATCTGAAATGGATCGTACTCAGCTAACCGATTACGCGCAGCGGGTATTAGAAGATCGTTTTAGTCTTTTAAATGGTGTCAGTTCAGTAAGTCTCAGTGGCGGTTTGTACAAGGTAATGTATATAAAATTACAACCTGTATTAATGGCGGGACGTGGGATCACCACTAAAGATATCGTTAACGCACTTAAAGATGAAAACGTCGAATTACCCGGTGGTGAGGTCCGTAACGATCAAACTGTGATGTCAGTGCGTACTGCACGGCTCTATAAAACGGTTGATGATTTTAAATATTTGGTGATTCACAAAACAGACGCTGGAACGCCAATTTATCTCAAAGATGTCGCTGACGTTACGATTGGTGCTGAAAACGAAAATTCGACCTTTAAAAGTAATGGTGCGGTTAATTTAAGTTTAGGCATAGTGACTATGTCAGATGCCAACCCGTTAGATGTTGCGAAAGAGGTACGGGCTGAAGTTACCAAGATGCAAAAGTTTTTACCTCAAGGTGCATCGCTAACACTTGATTATGATGCAACGATTTTTATCGAACGCTCTATTAATGAGGTTTATAACACCTTGTTAGTGACGGGTGCGTTGGTGATTTTGGTGCTGTATATCTTTATTGGTCAAGTACGTGCGACGTTGATTCCCGCAGTTACTGTACCAGTGTCATTAATTTCGGCATTTATTACCGCTTATTTCTTTGGCTTTTCAATTAACTTATTAACCTTGATGGCGTTAATTTTGGCGATTGGATTAGTGGTCGATGATGCGATTGTGGTGGTCGAAAACGTTTTCCACCATTTACAGCGTGGAGAATCACCGTTATTAGCGGCTTATAAAGGCACTCGAGAAGTAGGTTTTGCCGTAATCGCGACTACTGCGGTATTGGTGATGGTGTTCTTACCGATATCTTTTATGGAAGGGATGGTAGGGCGTTTATTTACTGAATTCTCAGTATTACTGGCAATGTCGGTGATCTTCTCATCTCTTATCGCATTAACGCTAACGCCTGTTATGTGTAGCAAATTACTCAAAGCAAATGTGAAGCCGAATCGGTTTAATCTGTGGGTTAATCGTCAATTTGATAAATTAGAAAATGGTTACCGCCGTATTGTGACGACTGCGGTGAAAAAACGCTTTGTAGCACCGATCGTGGTTTTGGGCTGTATTGCTGCCAGTGCTGGATTAATGACCGTGATCCCTGCTCAACTGGCGCCACAAGAAGATCGTGGGGTGTTATTTGCGTTTGTGAAAGGTGCAGAAGGCACCAGTTATAACCGCATGATCGGCAACATGGATCAAGTTGAAGCGCGCTTATTACCGTTACTTGGTAAAGGAGTGCTGAAATCAGTCAGTATCCAATCACCTGCCTTTGGTGGTCGTGCTGGAGATCAAACCGGCTTTGTGATCATGCAATTAGAAGATTGGAATGATCGTACTGTGAGCGCGCAACAAGCATTGGGGATGATCAGCAAAACATTATCGGGGATTCCTGATGTGCGAGTGATGCCAATGATGCCTGGTTTCCGTGGCGGATCTTCTGAACCTGTTCAATTTGTATTAGGCGGTGCCGATTACCAAGAGCTGTTTAAATGGGCGACTAAGCTCAAGCATATCGCTGAAGACAGTCCATTAATGGAAGGCGCTGATTTAGATTATGCAGAAACCACCCCAGAGCTATTGGTGAATGTTAATCGTGAGCGTGCTGCTGAATTGGGGATCCCTGTAACAGAGATTGCTGAAACATTGGAAGTGATGCTTGGTGGACGCAGTGAAACAACCTTCGTTGATCGTGGTGAAGAGTATGATGTTTATCTTCGTGGAGATGAAAATAGTTTCAATAGCTCAACCGATTTAAGTCAGATTTATTTACGGGCGAAAAATGGCAAGCTGGTCACTCTTGATACTGTGGCTTCTATTGATGAAGTGGCATCAGCACAAAAGTTAAGTCATCACCAAAAGCAGAAATCGATAACCTTAACCGCGAGCCTTTCTGATGGTTATACCTTAGGTGATGCGCTTGATTTTCTTGATCAACAAGCAATAGATACGCTGCCGTCTGATATTTCGGTCAACTATGCGGGTGAATCACAAGATTTCCGTGATAACCAAAGTAGTATCGCAGTGGTATTTGGATTGGCGTTATTGGTCGCTTATTTAGTGTTAGCGGCGCAATTTGAAAGCTTTATTAACCCGCTGGTGGTAATGCTAACCGTTCCTATGGGTATTTTTGGTGGCTTGGCTGGATTATGGATAATGGGACAAGGGCTTAATATCTATAGTCAAATCGGGATGATCATGTTGATTGGCATGGTAACCAAGAACGGTATTTTGATCGTTGAATTTGCTAACCAATTGCGTGATAAAGGTGTTGAGTTTGAACAAGCGATCGTTGATGCCTCAGTACGTCGTTTACGACCAATTTTAATGACAGCTTTCACGACCTTATTTGGTGCGTTACCGTTGATTTTATCCACAGGTGCAGGTGCTGAAAGTCGTATATCAGTCGGTACGGTAGTGTTCTTTGGAATGGCATTTGCCACAGTTGTTACATTATTGGTGATCCCTGCGATGTACCGTTTGTTGTCAGCGAAAACTAAATCGCCAGGCTATATTGAAGCGCAGTTAGAAAAAGAATTGCAGCATGATTATATTGGCCGTATTAACCATGGTGATTTACCGAAGTAAGGTTATTTAAGAAACGAAGGGCGAGGGTAACATGTTGTGGATGTCGATAATTATTCGATGTCAGAACGTGGATACCCTTTGCTGTTTGTCTTACTGTCTTTGCATCAAAACTACCTCTTTATTCGACAATCAGTTAAACTTCCCCTCATAACAACTATCGAGTAACTAAACTACAGTTAAGTGGTTTATTACCCTGATCGACCTAAAGCCCTTTATAGAAGAAAAACATGTCACAAAATTCTACTGAACAGCAGAGCCCGAAAGGGGTTCGACTTAATAAATTTATCAGTGATACTGGCTATTGCTCACGCCGTGAGGCGGACAAGCTGATTGATCAGGGACGTGTAACCATTAATGGCACTATGCCTGAAATGGGAATGCGAGTAATGGATAAAGACGAAGTATTGGTTGATGATAAGCCATTACGCAGTAAAGAACGTCCAATTTATATCGCGCTTAATAAGCCAACCGGTATCACGTGTACGACTGAGCGTCATATTGAAGGCAACGTGATTGACTTCATTGGTCACCGTAAGCGTATTTTCCCAATTGGCCGTTTAGATAAGCCGTCTGATGGTCTTATTTTCTTAACCAATGACGGTGATATTGTTAATAAAATTCTTCGTGCGGGTAACTCGCATGAAAAAGAATACGTTGTTCGTGTCGACCAAGCGATCACCCCTGAATTTATTGAGAAAATGTCATCAGGTGTTGAGATTTTAGATACTGTTACGCTGCCATGTAAAGTGACTAAAGAAACCAGTTATTCATTCCGTATCGTATTGACCCAAGGTTTAAACCGTCAAATCCGTCGTATGTGTGAAGCGTTAGGTTATGAAGTGTATAA
This sequence comes from Photobacterium phosphoreum, assembly GCF_002954725.1. Taxonomy (GTDB): domain Bacteria; phylum Pseudomonadota; class Gammaproteobacteria; order Enterobacterales; family Vibrionaceae; genus Photobacterium; species Photobacterium phosphoreum. The sequence continues at coordinate 1,991,512 of NZ_MSCQ01000001.1, read as the reverse complement.
ACTTCGTCGCGTACGTATCATGAACATTACTATTGATGGTTTACCTAACGGTAAATGGCGTTATTTGACCGATGCTGAAGTCAATGAAATTCAGCAGTTGATCTCGAACTCAAGCGGTACTGAAGAAGCGTCAATGACCGATGCTGAAGGCCGTACGATCGCTAAAGCAACTGATGCGAAGTTGTATGATCACCGTGCACAAGAAGCGCGCAATGAACGCCATGCGGCTGAAAAACAGTTTAAAACCTATAGCGGTACCGGTGATTTTAACCGTCGTCCCGATGGTGCTAACCGCAGTAGCCGTAATCGTAATGAAGATCGTAATGGTCATAACGAAAGCTATGGTAGTCGTGCTGATGCGCCTCGCCGTAATAACAATGATCGTCCTGCGCACACTTCAGCGCCAAGCTCTGATAGCAAGCCAAGTTTTGGCGCTAAGAGCAACGGTATTAAGAAGTGGAAATCAAAGCGCGAAGAGTAAGAGTGCAGAGCAGAAGATAGGGAAGAGCAGGGACGAGTTTCGAGGAAGAGCGTAGAGCTTGAGATAAAACAGAAACGAGGAAAAGTGAAGCCAATAATAACCGCTTAACTTTCCTCGTTTTTTATATTTTTTTTGTTGTTTCAAAGGCCTCTATGAGGCTCAAGTATGCGGTGAATAGAACATGCATATTAGGCAGAGTTATTCTCGCTACTGCTCTTTCCTCATCCCTTTTTCTCCTCGCCCCTCGAAACCTCGCTACTATTTATTTAGGGATAAAAATGAAAATTGTCGCGGTAACTGCCTGTCCAACGGGCATAGCACATACTTATATGGCAGCGGATGTACTTAATAAAACCGCCCATCAAATGGGAATTAAAATCCAAGTCGAAACCCAAGGTGCGATGGGGATTGAGAACTTTTTAACCGCCAAAGATATTGCCCGTGCAGACATTGTCTTAATTGCCTCAGATATTGAAGTTGAGCAACGGGCTCGCTTTACGGGAAGTCGTATTCATTGCGTTACCATTGAAGAAGTATTAGTCGATGCCACCGTTGTGATTGAGCGTTGTCAGCAATTGTGCCAATAAGCTTACGCGAATAACTTTCATGTTAATAAAATAAAGTAAAAATAGGGCATAACACGACAGGGATAACGGATGTTAGAGCGACGGATCACCTTTTATTGTGGTGCAGCAGGACTGCCTGCTTATCAGTTAAATCAACTTAAAAAATTGACCACCTATTTTCAATCAAAGGTCGAGTTATTTAATGTGAGTCAATTGACGCGAGCACCTGTCTCACAGCCATTAAAAATGCTGGCATTAGCCAATAAACCGCATGCTTTATGTCAATTAATTATCAATGGCAGTGATGCGGAATTAGCTAACTTAGTATTAACAGATTTTATTGCTCAATACGGACTATCTTTGTCACAATTTTCCCCCGCGCTACCTTTTAAGATCAGTTTGCCATTAACCAGTATTTATCGTGGTGAGAGTAATCAGAGTTCTTCCTGCATCAATAAAGCCGAGACAATTGCCCAATTAAGTCAAATGCTGGTGGCACAACAAGCGATCATTTCAGAACAACAACCCGCATTGCAGCAAGCATTATTAGCCCGTGAGACTATTTCAGCAACGGTGATGGGACCCGGTATTGCATTGCCGCATGTTATGCATGAGATGATCACTCAACCTGCAATGGCGATAGTCTGTCACCATCAGGCCATTGATTGGGGATCGTCACGCGGTAATATTCGTCGTGCGATTGCGATGGTACTGCCAAAGCCGCCACTTAAAGCGGTGATCATGGCGTTTGCGCAGTTTTCAAAATGTTTATTAAATGATGATTTTTGTGCAGCATTAACATCAGCTCAACAGCCACAAGAGCTTAAAGCGTTAGTGATTGAAGCATTGAGATAATCACTTACGTTACCGCTCTATATTCTGAAGGGGTACGACCGGTTTTATTTTTAAATACTCGACAAAAATAATTCACGTCAACAAAGCCACAACGGCTTGCTACTTCGGTTAATCGAAATGGGTATTGGCGTAGCATAAATTTAGCGCGTTCAATGCGAACCCAGCAAATATAATCAGCTAATCGCATGTGCCCTTGTTGACGAAATAACCGTGACAGATGATTAGGGGTAATATTAAAGCGATTGGCAATGGTATCGCGGCTAATCGCACGGTGAAAATTCTCTTGAATATAAATACAAATTCCTTGATAGAGATCTTCGGTGCGGTTTTTTGATTGATGCAGTGGTACATGGAGCATATTTCGAGTGTAGCTCAGCAATGCTTGTAATAAATATTCATCCATTGGCTGCTGTTGCGGCTCGGTGGCAAGCATATTCAATGCCGTTAAGATAGGATCTATCGCATGACCCGTCCATGCTTGAATAGAGTGTTTTTGGACATCATAAAACTTAGGACTGTCTTTGGTTTTACTGACTAAACTAAAACCTAATTGCCGTTTGCCAAACAGCAGACTCAGTACTGAACATTCGGTATTCCACCTCGGTTGATTCCAACTATTAGGGGGAATATAAATAGCATCACCGGCCATTAGGCTGATTTGACAAATACCATTATCACCATCATCCAGTTGGTTAACATACTCCCCTTTAAGTACCAATTCGAGTCGTGGAAAATTGACTTGGTAACTAAATTGCGGAGGCTGCGTTTTACCGTCAGCAAACCAAATTCGGTTAAAGCTTTCCCGTTCAGTTAATACAGAATCAATTAAATTAAAGAAAACATTGTCCATGGAATTCACTTTATATTTGGAATGGTGATAGCAGGATTGTGAGTTTGTGCTGAATAAACCGTTTAAGGTTTGCTATAGTGCTGTCAGTTAGCGCATGGCGTCAATAATAATAGTTGATGTGATGACATGAAAATTTTAAGTAATAATAACAATAGGATCTGACAATGACTGACTCTACCCACACTGTCTTTTTTAAGATGGATAACGTGATCCAAGATTATGCTTGGGGCAGTGTAACATCAATTGAGCAACTGTTTGCTATGCCAAATCTAGACCAAAAACCACAAGCTGAAATGTGGATGGGTGCCCATGCCAATGGTTGCTCAGTGATTACGGTGAATGGTGAAGCAGTACGTTTAGCTGATTTTATTGCCACAGATCCTGATGCAATTATTGGTGCAGCAACCCAAGCTAAATTTGCTGAATTACCGTACTTGTTTAAAGTATTAGCGGCAGAGAAAGCATTATCTGTTCAGGTTCACCCAAGTAAGCATCAAGCTGAAATCGGTTATGCGAAAGAAGAAAAAACCGGTATTGCCCGTAATGCCGCTAATCGTAACTACAAAGATCCTAATCACAAACCTGAGTTAGTATTTGCATTAACCCCTTATCAAGCAATGAATGGTTTTCGTGAAATTGCAGAGATCGTTGCATTATTCCAACGTTTAGATCTTGAGGTTATTAGTGATCTTGTTACGGCATTGGCTGCTAATCAAACTGAAACAGGTTTACGTGATTTCTTTGCAGCGATGTTATCACTTGAGGGTGAGCGTAAAGATGTTGCCGTTAATGGACTTTTAGCGTTCTGTAATGAAAATCAAGATCAGCCATTATTTGCGTTATTGATTGATTTATCTGAGCAATACCCAGGTGATATCGGTTTGTTTGTGCCATTGATGCTCAATGTACTGACATTACAACCTGGCGAAGCGATGTTCTTAAGTGCCTGTACACCACATGCATACATTAAAGGTACTGGTCTAGAGATCATGGCCAATTCAGACAATGTGCTACGTGCAGGTTTGACACCGAAATTTATGGATGTCCCAGAGTTGGTAGCTAATACTGAATTTACCAGCATGGCGGCGGATACGTTATTGCTCGCACCAACAATGGTGGCTGGTGGCCTAGATTATATTGTGCCTGTGCCTGATTTTAAATTCAGTGTGTATAAGCAAGTTGACGATATTGCATTACAAAACACTAGTGCTGAAATCTTGTTTGCCATTGATGCACCACTAACGGTAACACATCAGAATGGTGAAACATTGACACTTGAAAAAGGTCAGTCAGTGTTTATTCCTGCTTATGCAAAAGCATATTCAGCTCATTGTGATGGCATGTTTGCTCGCGCGTATAACTAAAGGTTTTTTTTAGGAACGAGGAAGAGCAGGGACGAGGTTTCGAGTTCTAAAGATTTCGAGATTAAGCGGTGGGTGCAAGCCTGTCGCTTTTTTTGTTATCAAATCCAGCCCGTTATTCCTTGCCGTGAATGCTAGTCCAACGAACGCGATTTTCTACAGTGAATGCCAAACCAACCCCGTCATTCCCTACAGTGAGGTTACGAACGAGATAGGGAATCTACTATCCGCACGTTGTAGAGTTATAGTGATTGGCTATTTTTCAGTAACTCGAAACTCGCCACTGCTCTTCCTCGCCCCTTGAAACCTCGTGCCTTGTTCTCCCTTGTTCTCCCTGTTTCACTCCCTGCTTTTGTGATCTATCGCACTAAAAACGCCACCTAACGGCATAATTAAAGCCTTATTTAGATAGTTGTGAAAATTATTTTAGAATGAGTTTGTATATTTAATTGTTAATATTTAATGACTAGGTGATTGAATGTTAATGATAAAATCAATAGTTCAACTTGTTTTATATACAATAAAAAATATGAGTTATAGCTCACACTGATGGTTCAATGTTACAAATTTCCAGTTAAAGCCTGTTTTGTACTCTACTTTCACCATCTAAAACGTCCGACAATATTGGCATGCAGATGACTAACGAGATGTCATCAAGCCCATAAGAAAATTATCGGGGATAGACCATGATTACCACCCTTATTAATGAGCAGTTGATTAACCTCAACCTCAAAGCAACCACTAAAGATGAAGTGTTTGCTGAAATGGCAGATATTTTAGTTCAACAAGGTCGCGTTGCGAATAAAGCCCAATTTTTAGTCGATGTTAAAGCACGTGAAGAACTAGGCAATACTGGTTTTGAAGATGGTGTGGCATTACCTCACGCTAAAAGTGCCGCTGTTATTAAACCTGCGGTTGCGATTGGTGTGAGTCGTACAGGGATTGAATACGGCGCAGAAGACGGCTTACCATCAAAACTATTTTTTATGATTGCTTCTCCAGATGGTGGCGATAATCACCATATTGAAGTATTGGCTGAGTTGTCATCAAAATTGATTGAAGATGGCTTTATTGATGCTTTTTTAGCTGCGAAAACACCTGCTGACGCATTGGCATTATTACTGGCTGAAAAACAAGCGGTGGCAACATTACCACAAGATAAAGGCTTATTAATTGGCGTTACTGGCTGTCCTGCTGGTGTCGCGCATACTTACCTTGCAGCGGAAGCATTAGAAAAAGCAGCGGCTGAATTAGGTTATGAAATTAAAGTTGAAACTAACGGCTCTATCGGTGTTAAAAACTCACCAACTGCTGAAGAAATTGCGCGTGCAGAAGCGATTATTGTCAGCTGTGATAAGCAAGTCGATATGGATCGTTTCGCAGGTAAAAAATTAATTAAAACTGGCGTTAAAGCACCGATAAAAGACGGTAAAGGCGTTATTCAGCAAGCATTAGTCGCGAAACCATTTGATGCTAATGGTGATGGCTTAGATGACGGTGAAAGTAAAGTTTCTAAAGCGCGTTCAGATCTATATCGCTTTTTGATGAACGGCGTATCACACATGATCCCGTTTGTAGTAACCGGTGGTTTGTTGATTGCGTTGGCATTAGCGATTGGTGGACAGCCAACGGATGCGGGAATGCAAATTCCTGTCGGTAGTATGTGGCAAAAAGTACTCGATGTCGGTGTGGTCGCCTTTACGTTAATGATCCCTGTACTTGCAGGTTACATAGCGTATGCGATTGGTGATCGTCCTGCATTAGCGCCGGGTTTCATTGGCGGTTGGATTGCAAACAACGGCTCATTTTATGGCGCAGATGCGGGTACAGGTTTTATTGGTGCCATCATTGCGGGTCTACTCGTTGGTTACTTTGTTCGTTGGGTAGCAACACGTAAATACCATAAATTATTACAGCCATTAGTGCCGATTCTTATTGCACCGATTACAGGTACATTATTCATTGCAAGTGCGTTTATCTTTGTTATTGGTGCGCCAATTGCAGGTCTAATGCATACCATGAATAGCGTACTAACTGAAATGAGTACGGGTAACGTGGTACTACTAGGTATTGTGCTCGGTGGTATGGCGGGCTTTGACATGGGTGGTCCATTTAACAAAGTGGCGTTCTTGTTCTCTGTCGGCATGATTGCCAATGGTCAAACTCAATTTATGGGGGCGATGGCATGTGCAATTCCTGTAGCACCGTTGGGTATGGGTTTAGCGACAGTGATTGGTCGTAAGCTTAACATCTTTGAGCAATCAGAAATTGAAGCAGGTAAAGCGGCGGGTGCAATGGGCTTAGTCGGTATCTCTGAAGGTGCGATTCCGTTTGCAGCGCAAGATCCAATCTCGGTTATTCCAGCAAACGTATTAGGCAGCATGGTTGCCGCAGTAATGGCGTTCTCATTTGGTATCACTAACAGCGTTGCTCACGGTGGCCCTGTAGTCGCGTTACTTGGCGCAATGAACAAACCCCTGCTTGCTCTATTATGTATGGCGACAGGTATGGTGGTAACGGCATTGGTTGCAGTATCACTGAAGAAATTCCGTAAAGCAAAAGCGGATAAAGTGTTAGCGGTAGCGTAGAGGGTTAAAGCAGGGGGCGAGGAAGTGCAAGTGGTAATACTTTACTTTTTTTTCCTAGAATCTTAATCTTCGTTCTTCTTTTATTCCTTAATAAAAGCGATAGGTGAAAACCTATCGCTTTTAAATTATGCAGTATTGGAATAGAATTAAATTTTATTTTATGTATTAGATTTATGCGAGAAGATAACCGTAGATATGGTTCAATAGATGGGCTGAGAGCTATTTTGGCTATATCTGTATTTATACATCACTATGTCATAACATACGTATGGAAAACCAAAGGTATATGGGTTAGGCCTGAATCTGATTTTTATAATCACTTAGGACAAGCTAGTGTTGGATTTTTTTTCATCATTACCGGATACCTATTTACAAAAAAAATGATTTTAACTAAAAGTAATTGGTTAGATTTCTTTATAGGTAGAGTCTTCAGAATTTACCCTATTTATTTATTTTCAGCTTTTGTTGTTATACTATATTCATTTTATAGAACTGATTTTAGTTTACATGTTCCGATTAAATCATTCTTATTTGAGCTATATAATTGGGGGATGTTCGTTACTCCAAGTATTAATGGTAACAATAATGCAAGTTTAATGTTAGCTGGGGTTACATGGACCTTATCATATGAGTGTTTCTTTTATATCATGTTACCACTGTTATATTTTTCTTTTAATAAAATAAAGTTATTATTCATTATGTTAGCAGTTTTTGTTTTTTATTTAAGTATTGATCCTATTGTGATTGATTTTTATCACTGGACTTTTAATACTGTTATGTTCTCATTCTTCTTGTTTGGTTTTATTTGTGCTTTAGTTGAATTTAGAATAAAAAAAACAAATGTTAACGTAAATAATAAATATATATTCTGTACTGTTTTTATATTATTGTTTTTATTGTTTTTCTTATTTAAAACATCATTTGGATTTTATCAAAGTCTTATTATAGCAATAATTTTTTTATTATTTATTTATGGTTTTGATTTTAATGGATTATTAAAAAATAAAATCATGATTTATTTGGGGGATATCAGCTATAGTATTTACCTCATTCATGGTTTGGTTTTATATACAACATATACAATATTATTTCCTTCGTTATGTGCTAATTTATCATTTAATCAGTATATGCTTCTAATGCCAATAGTACTCTTAGTCGTTATTTTACTCTCAATGTTTACTTATACATATATAGAAAAACCAATGATAAAAATGGGGAAAGAGGTTAGTAAAAAATTAAAAAATAATGTAAATTAAATGTTGGAATTATATTAAGAGTATTACAGATGGCTGGAAATACCATAGGACAATTGTTTCGCGTTACTACCTTTGGCGAAAGTCATGGGGTGGCATTGGGCTGTATTATTGATGGCTGTCCACCGGGATTAGCACTTACTGAGGCCGACATGCAACACGATCTCGATCGTCGTCGCCCTGGTACTTCAAAATATACCACTCAACGTCGTGAAGCTGATGAAGTTAAAATTCTATCAGGCGTGTTTGAAGGTCAAACCACAGGAACATCGATTGGCTTATTGATTGAAAATACCGATCAACGTTCAAAAGATTACTCTAATATTCAGGATTTATTCCGTCCCGGTCACGCTGATTACACTTACCATCAAAAGTATGGGGTACGTGATTACCGTGGCGGTGGTCGTTCATCTGCACGTGAAACTGCCATGCGTGTTGCCGCAGGTGCTGTGGCTAAGAAATACCTAAAACAAGTACATGGCATCGAAGTATGTGCTTACTTATCACAAATGGGTGAGGTTAAAATTGATAAGGTTGATTGGCAACAAATCGAACAAAACGCCTTTTTCTGCCCAGATGTCGATAAAGTCGATGCTTTTGATGAGCTGATCCGTAATCTTAAAAAAGACGGTGATTCGATTGGCGCTAAAATTACTGTGGTTGCGCGTAATGTGCCCGTTGGTTTAGGTGAGCCGGTGTTTGATCGTTTAGATGCCGACATTGCGCATTCACTGATGAGTATCAATGCGGTTAAAGGGGTTGAGATTGGTGATGGTTTTGATGTGGTTGAGCAACGTGGTAGTGAACACCGTGATGCAATGACACTCCAAGGTTTTAAAACTAACCATGCTGGTGGCATCCTTGGTGGTATTTCTTCAGGACAAGATGTCATCGCACATATTGCCCTAAAACCGACCTCTAGCATCAGCGTTCCCGGTGAAACAATCACTAAGCAAGGTGAGTCAGCCGAAGTGATCACTAAAGGACGTCATGATCCATGTGTGGGTATTCGTGCAGTACCGATTGCTGAAGCGATGTTAGCGATCACTCTCATGGATCACTTGTTACGTAACCGCGGCCAAAATGCAGATGTCGTAACAACAACCCCGAAGATATAGATAGAGGTTTGTGGGGCGAGGGGAAGCAAGGGACGAGGTTTCTAGGATTTAGTTTTCTAGGGACGTATATGGACTCCCCGTGTAATGCAAGAGTTTGAGAAAGCGTGTTGGCAAGTGCACGTATATTCGGTTTCTTTATGGGGAGCTACCCCGAACCTGTATGGCTTCATTCACGTTGCAAGGATTCTATACGAGTTAAAGGTGTATCAACACCGTCGTCCCTCTCAGATTTTTCCTTGCCTGCTTTGATTACACGTTATCCACGGTTTCTTGCAACTACATTGGTGAGATATTGCACTTCATGTTACATCGCAACCTTATCTAAGCACTACTAAGCAGGCAGCTTTTCTTGGTAAGGTTGGTTTGATTTCAGCATGGCACAAGCCATCCTGACGGTCTTATTGGCTAATGCTATAACAACTTTATTAAAATGATTTCTTTCAAGTAAGGCTCTTAGCCAGCAACTAAGTTGATCTGATTTATCTTTGATATTACTAACGACAGATCTTGCCCCATGTACAACGACTGCACGTAATGTTCGATCTCCCTTTTTACTTATACCTAATAGCTTATTATGACCACCACTACCTGAATGAGCGGGGACTAAACCTATACTGGCACTTGCATCGCGTCCGCATTTATATGCTGAAGCATCGCCCATTCGAGCATAAAGTGCGCTGGCAACTATCCAGCCAATGCCTCTTAATGTCATTAGTAACTGACAGGCTGGTATTTGTTTAGCGTAAGCGATTAAATAATCAGTAACCTCCTGAATAGGCTTATCAAGTTCAATAAGCTGATTAAGAAGCTTATGTAAAACAAAACGGGCAGAAGAAGTTAATCCATTATTAGGATCTTCCAGTTCAAGAGGGAGTAAAGCGCGTAATTTAGTAATGCTCTGCGGGAATTTTATCCCATATTCCAAGGCAAAGCCTCTAATCCGATTTGATATCGCTGTTCGTTGTTTTATATAACTTTCTCTGAGATGCAACACACTTGCGATATCTTGCTGCTCAGTTGTTTTGACTGAAACAAAGTGTATGTCTGGACGTTGGGCAGCTTCATAAATAGCAAGGGAATGATTTGCATCATTCTTATTACCCGCTCGATACATCCTGACAATTTGAGCAGGGAGAAGATGAACATGATGCTTATTATTTTGAAAATATCGCCCCCAATAATGAGCAGAGCCACACGCTTCCATGTAAATCATAGATGCGGGGTATTGGGCTATAAATGCGACCATTTTAGCTTGAGACATTTTTTGATTAGACTTTAATTTTCCATGTTGATTAAACAATGCAACTTGAAAAACGTTTTTAGCGAGATCAATACAAATAGTGCTAGGCTTATTCATGGTATGGGCTCCTTTTTGGTTGACGCTATAACTGTAGCTGACAATGTCAGTAAGGTGGGGAGTCCATACCATTGAGGTAAAGAGGGAAGAATAGTCATTGTGAAGTGGAAGTTTCGCGATATTCTTTCCCTGCTTTCCTTGTTTTTAAGCTTCTGCTTCTTCGAACTTAAATACCGGTAAACTCCAGCTAAAGAACACTGCCGCCATACGTAAACCAAATCCAACCACTAATGTCACTAACGTCGTAATATCGGCAGGTACATTAAAGTGCAGCATGGTGATATACATAACACCCGCAAGAAACGACACTGACGCATAAAGCTCTTTATGCAATACCATTGGCTTACGACGAGTAATCATATCGCGTAACAACCCACCAAACACACCCGTTACTACCGCTGCTACAACACAAATAATCGGTGATAGCCCCATGGTGATCGCAACTTGGCAACCGATTATGCTAAATACAATCAAACCAATCGCATCAAGAATGATGAAAATCTTGTGAAAACGGACTACCCATTTACCTAATACGGTGGTGAGCAACCCAGCGATACAAGTGATCACTAAATATTGTGGGTGAGCTACCCAGCCGAGGGGATAATGGCCCAATAAAATATCACGTACAGTTCCGCCACCAATAGCAGTAGCACTTGCTACTAACATTACCCCGAACCAATCCATATGACGTTTACCTGCCGCTAATGCGCCCGTCATCGCTTCAGCAGTAATACCGATAATGTATAAAATAGAAAGCAGCATAATAAATGTGGCACCTGATATAAATTGCTGGAATAACAGCATTGTATTAGTGACGCATCTCAACTTCTAATGAAAAGAATTAAATTTGGTATGAGCTGAGTTCATGTAAAAATAATACTTATAGTTACAATATTTATATTGACGATAATGAATAAATTATAGTGAGAGTTCGCGCTCAGTTATGAAAACCTATATACTTCGTGCGTTAAATAATCATGGCACGTTAATTATAATTAAATGAAAACACATATAAAACATGACTATAACGATCTTATTCGTTTGTTTAATTCAGTCTTTTTGGAACGTTTAAATACTGAACTATTATTAGGTGGTGATGAGCCGATTTATCTTCCTGCCTCAGAGGAACGTCAGCACCATCAAATTATTTTTGCCCGTGGTTATTATGCCTCAGCGATGCATGAACTCGGACATTGGTGTATTGCTGGAGAAGCAAGACGATTATTGGAAGACTATGGTTATTGGTATCAACCAGATGGACGTAGCGCTGAAGTACAAGCCGCATTTGAAGTAGTTGAGATTAACCCACAAGCAATAGAGTGGATTTTATCAGCAAGTTGTGGGTTTAAGTATCAAGTAAGTTGCGATAATTTGAGTGGAAACTGCGAGCCTGATAGAGTTGGTTTTACTCTAAAAGTACGTCAGCAAGTTATCAGCTACTTAAACAATGGCATTCCTGAGCGTGCCAAAATGTTATCTGATGCATTTCGTGAATTTTATGGTATAGCGGCATTAACAGCTGCTAATTTTCCAAAGCCGATCCCATTAACAGATCATGCTTAACGACAAGGATAGAATATGATCCACGATTATGAAGAACAGCTATTACAGCTTATTGATGACAATATTGACAACGCAACGGATGATGAACTGTTTGCTGGTGGCTATTTACGTGGGCATATCTCACTTGCCGTTGCAAATTGTGAGCAACAAGGTATTACTGATATTGCGCAGATGCAGCATAAAGTAAAACAAAGCTTGTTAGATGCAAAAAGTGAACTCAGTCCAAGCGATTGGCAATTAGTGCAGCAATACAGTGATAAATTAATGGTGTAATTGCATTCTGTAGTATGTAGTTATGAGTAAGTTTTAAAATTAGAATGAATGTTTTGTGGGTGTATAGCATATCCCAAGGGCGGTAGCGTGTTTCTAAAATAGAATGGAAATTAATATGGTTCTATCACAAGATCAAGCTGATGAAGTTAGTTGTAATCAGATGTGTAGGGTGTTGTGGCAAGGGAAGATCTGGATAATATTTAGCATTTGTCTTTTTTCTTTGGTTGGAGGGTATTATAGTTTATCAATTAAGCCATTGTGGATAGTCTCTGGGACACTCTCCTATTCTAATAATACAAAAATAATTTATGGCAGGGAGGAGGGTAATCAAGGATTAGTTGATTATTATAAAAGATCAAATGGAAATGAGGAAAATAAAGCTATTGAACGTATAATTTCAAATAACGTTTTATTTGAAAAATTCTTTTCTTTATTTCAATCTTTCGAAAATAAGAAGGAGTTTATATTATCAAGTGAAATAATTAAAAGCTATATTCAGGATGAAAAAATAAAAATTGATAATAAATTTATTAATTTGATAGCTAGTAACCTTTCTATATCAAAGAATGGTAATGATATATATATATTAAAATTTAGAACGAAAAATTCTAAAAGTAGTGTTGATATTCTTAATTCATATATTAGATTTATTGAAAATGAAATAACCAAAGATAGTTTTTCTAAGTTGAATTTTTATTTCATTATAAATAAAAAACTTCCTAGTAAAAATATTATTTTTGCAAACAAAAATATAATAAATTTTGAATCATTTATTAATGACATAAGTCAAAGTAATACTATTGTAAAAAGAATAAAAAAAATAGATTACATTCCATTTAAAATAGAAAAAATAAGTTTTGATGAAAAACTAGAAAAACCAATAAAAATTTTAATGTCAAAAATAATATTTAGATGGTCTCTATTTTTGATTTTTGGATTCATGCTTGGTGTTTGTTGTGTTCTTATTAAAGACATATTTAACCAAAAAAACAACTATCAATAAGAGGTTTTTAAATGAAAATTCTTGTTACAGGTGGAGCTGGCTTTATTGGCTCGGCCGTGATTCGTTATATTATAAATAATACTCAAGATAGTGTTGTTAATGTAGATAAATTAACCTATGCGGGAAATTTAGAGTCTTTAATTGATATTGAAAATAGTGATCGTTATGCATTTGAGAAAGTCGATATTTGTGATCGTGCTGAACTAGATCGCATTTTTGCAAAGCATCAGCCGGATGCCATCATGCATTTAGCTGCTGAAAGCCATGTAGATCGTTCAATCGATGGCCCAGCGGCATTTATTGAAACTAATATTATTGGTACCTATACAATTTTAGAAGCGACACGTGCCTATTGGAATCAATTAGATGAATCTCGTAAGCAAGCATTTCGATTTCACCATATTTCAACTGATGAAGTATACGGTGATTTGGAAGGATCTGATGATTTGTTCACTGAAAAAACATCCTATGAGCCCTCAAGCCCCTATTCAGCCTCTAAAGCATCAAGCGATCATTTAGTTCGTGCTTGGCTCCGTACTTACGGTTTACCAACTATCGTAACTAACTGCTCAAATAATTATGGCCCATATCATTTCCCTGAAAAATTGATTCCGTTAATTATTTTAAATGCGTTAGACGGTAAAGCATTACCTGTTTACGGTAATGGCATGCAAATTCGTGATTGGCTATATGTAGAAGATCATGCATCAGCGCTTTATACCGTAGTCACTAAAGGCGAAGTTGGTGAAACCTATAATATTGGTGGTCACAATGAAAAAGCTAATATTGAAGTGGTAAAAACTATTTGTTCACTGCTTGAAGAGTTAGTACCCAATAAACCGCAAGGTGTAATTGAATACCAAAACTTAATTACTTACGTAACAGATCGCCCTGGACATGATATTCGTTATGCAATTGATGCCTCTAAGATCGCCCGTGAACTTGGCTGGAAACCAGCTGAAAGCTTTGAATCAGGTATTCGTAAAACAGTTGAATGGTATTTAGCTAATCAAAAATGGTGGAGTCGAGTATTAGATGGTTCATATAATCGCGAGCGTTTAGGTAGTTAATTTAGCATTCTTTTTCAATTTATCTTAGGCTAGTTTCCCTCTAACCTAAGAGATTATTAATCTCGGACCCTATTTATGAAAGGCATTATTTTAGCGGGTGGTTCAGGTACTCGTCTTTACCCAATTACCCGTGGTGTATCTAAGCAGTTATTACCAATATACGATAAGCCAATGATTTTTTACCCTCTATCAACATTAATGTTAGCGGGAATTAAAGATATTCTCATTATTACTACACCTGAAGATAATGAAAGTTTCCGTCGTCTACTTGGTGATGGTAGTGACTTTGGTATTAACCTTGAGTACGCGATTCAGCCTTCTCCTGACGGTTTAGCACAGGCATTTATTATTGGTGAAGAGTTTATTGGTAATGACAGTGTGTGTTTAGTATTGGGCGATAATATTTTTTATGGTCAATCATTTGGACAACAACTTAACAATGCTAAGAAACTAACTTCTCAAGGGATCGCAACAGTGTTTGGTTACCAAGTCAAAGACCCAGAGCGATTTGGTGTGGTTGAATTTGATGGCAATATGAAAGCTATTTCTATTGAAGAAAAACCGTTACAACCGAAATCAAATTATGCGGTAACAGGATTATATTTTTATGATAATCGTGTTGTTGAAATGGCTAAACAAGTAAAACCATCACACCGTGGCGAGTTTGAAATAACCACATTGAATGAAATGTACTTAAATGACGGTTCATTGAATGTTGAATTATTGGGCCGTGGATTTGCATGGCTTGATACGGGTACCCATGAAAGCTTGCATCAAGCATCTTCATTTGTTGAAACAGTACAAAATATCCAAGGCTTAAAAGTTGCTTGTTTAGAAGAAATAGCATGGCGTAATGGTTGGTTAACAACAGAGCAAGTACGGTTGTTAGCTGGACCAATGATGAAAAATGAATACGGTCAGTATTTAATGCGTGTTGTTTCTGAAGAAAAATAAGAAGTGAATAAACATTGTGAAAGTATTAATTACAGGTAGCAATGGTCAAGTAGGTAGCTGTTTATTAAAACAGCTACAATCTTGTCCTGAGATTGAATTTTTAGCTGTTGATAGAAATAAACTTGATATTACCTCTGAGCAAGATGTAATAAAAACTGTCAATGATTTCTTGCCGACTATTATTATTAATGCAGCTGCTCATACCGCTGTTGATAAAGCAGAAAATGAAGTTGAATTGTCTTATGCTATAAATCGAGATGGCCCTAAATATTTAGCGCAAGCCGCTGAGAAAGTTGGTGCAGCAATATTACATATATCAACAGATTATGTTTTTTCGGGTGATAAACAAGGCTTGTATAGTGAGTCTGATTCAGTTAGTCCGCAAGGTGTATATGGCGAAAGTAAATTAGCGGGTGAAGAAGCAGTTATTAATGCTTGCCCTCGCCATATTATTTTACGTACCGCGTGGGTGTTTGGTGAAGATGGCAATAATTTTGTTAAAACCATGCTTCGTTTAGCAAAGCAAAGAGATTCATTAGATATTGTTGCTGACCAGTTTGGTGGGCCAACTTATGCCGGTGATATTGCAGCTGCATTAATTGAAATAGCAAAAAAAATCACGGATTCAGATAATTTATTTGATACTGCTGACTATGGAATTTATCACTTTTCAGGTTTACCTCATGTAAGCTGGTGTGAGTTTTCACAAGAAATTTTTAATAAAGCAGTTGAGCAGGGATTATTAATTAAATCACCTGATGTTAAAGGAATTAAAACAGAAGGGTACCCAACGCCAGCTAAGCGTCCTGCAAATTCAACTTTAAATACCAATAAAATAACAACAGTATTTAATATTCCAGCAAGTAATTGGCAGTTAGCATTAGATGATCTGGTTGATTACGCTTAAGATTAAATTAGAGAAGAATAATGAAAGTTATAGATACTAGCATACCTGATGTAAAAATTATTGAACCGACTGTTTTTGGAGATGATCGCGGTTTCTTTATGGAAACTTGGAATCAAAATAAATTTGAAGACTTAGTCACGGGTAAGCCTACGAAATTTGTACAGGATAATCATTCAAAATCAAAAAAAGGTATTTTACGTGGGTTACATTATCAAACGGAGAATACCCAAGGTAAGTTAGTCCGTGTCGTTTCTGGTGAAGTATTTGATGTAGCGGTTGATATTCGTAAAGATTCAACGACGTTTGGTCAATGGGTAGGTGTTTATCTTTCTGCTGAAAACAAGCGTCAACTTTGGATCCCTGAAGGTTTTGCCCATGGATTTTATGTGATTAGTGATGAGGCTGAGTTCGTTTATAAGTGTACTGATTACTATAATCCGTCAGCTGAAATATCAATAGCTTGGAATGATTCTAATATTAAGGTTGATTGGCCATTGTCAAATGAACCCGTATTATCAGAAAAAGATGCTAATGCCTTAGAACTTATAATGTTGGATTATTAACATGTATAAGAATACACTTTTTAATATTATAGGTATGTTGATTCCAGGACTTATATCTATACCAGCGATGGCATATTTAGCGCGAGGGCTAAATGTTGAATTGTTTGGTATTCTTATGTTGTCATTTTCAATCCTAGGATATAGTGGGTTATTTGATGCAGGTATAACAAGAGCCGTTATTCGAAAAATCGCGACGCAAGATGGATTAGATTTTGATAAAAAGATAATGGGAACAGCATTAGTTTCAGTATTTTTTATATCAATTATTGCAGCTGTTGGTATCTATGTTGGTTCAAGTGGTATAACAAGTTTACTAAATGTAAGCTCAAATGAAGTAGTTGAAGTTACATCTTCAATAAAATGCTTAAGTATTATTATACCTTTCTTTCTTGTTGGTACTGTTGCTTTTGCGTATTTAGAGGGAAAACAAAAGTTTCTGGAGTTGAATAAATATAAAATATTTACAGGAACAATAATATCATTATTTCCTGTTGTAGCTGTATTTATTCATAATAGTTTGTTTTCTGCTATAGTTGGTTTATTAATTGCTCGAGTATTAGTATCTATTGTTGCCTTTTATTCCTGTTATAAGTATTTAGGGAAGAGTTTCTTATGCTTTAAGTGGAATATATTCTATGAGTTAATAACATTTGGAGGATGGATAACGTTATCAAATATTATTAGTCCTTTAATGGTATATGCGGATAGGTTTATTTTATCAAATATAATGGGAGCAGAAAAAGTAGCCTTCTTTGCTGCTCCTACTGATTTAATTCAGAAAATTAGTATCATTCCTGGATCGTTAGCTAAAACAATTTTTCCATATTTTAGTAAAAATTCAGATGATAGTGAAAAAATGGCAAGGCAAGCATATATTAGTTTAAGTCTTGTATTATTTGCTATATTAGTGCCATTATTCATTTTCTCAAAAGAGATATTGTCATTTTGGCTTGGTAGCGAATACGGTATCAATTCCACAGTTGTTTTGAAAGTTTTGATTGTTGGTTTTTTCTTTAATGCACTTGCTCAAATACCATTTTCACGAATTCAAGCTTTAGGTAATTCAAAACTTACTGCATATATTCATATGGCAGAAATAATTCCTTTCTTTATAGTTTTGTTTGTTTTAGTTCATTCATATGGATTTGTTGGAGCAGCTATAGCTTGGAGTATTCGAGTTATCCTTGATTTCATTGTTCTTGAATATTTTTCTAGGAAGATGTATTAATTATGAATTACTCAATATATGCAACGTGCATTATTACATTTTTTTGTATTATTGCTTATTATAGAAGAATGTCTCTATTTTCACCTCTCGTAATTAATTGTATGTGTTGGTATGTCACATTTACTCCTGGAATGTTTTTTAGTAATGTGTATTATCCGATAAAAGATAATATGTTTATTTATTGGCTAATTTGGTTTTTTATATTAAATACCTTATTTATACTATTACATCCGAGCAATCAATTAATTAAGTCATCAATAGCCAAAAAGAGAGAAATTAAAATACCCTACCAATATGGCGTATTTTTATTATGTGGTGTATTACTTTATCGAACTTGGATTGTAGGATCTACTGGTCCGGAGCATTTTTTACTTAACTTGAGATTAGGTGCAATTGGTTTAGAGGGGTTTCAACAGTTAGGAATTATCACACGATTCTATCCATTGATCTTTGTATTATTTACATTTGAAATTATGTTTAACAAAAAAAACAATAAAATAAAAATGATTTCATTATGGTGCTGGATGATATTATACGCTATTGCGACAATGGGTAAATATTCAGTGTTAATTCCAGTATTAACATGGATTGTGTGTAAGGGATTATCTAACGAACTTGATTTTAGAAAGTTAATAAAAGTTGTTATAATTACTGTCATTTTAATGTTTATTATGCAAATTATGAGATCTGGTGACTCATCTGCTGGAAATATTAATATATTAAAAATATTATCTGTTTATACTTATTCACCATTTGTTGCTTTAGGCTATCTTAATTTTGATACTCACTTTGGTTTTGGTACACATGTGTTTAGGTTTCTATATGCAGTAGGGTATTATTTAGGTTTAAGTCCTGCACCAATAAATCTAATTTCTGGATATGTAGAAGTACCTATATTAACAAATACATATACTGTCTTATATCCTTTTGTAAGTGATTTTAGTTCAGTTGGTGTAAGTTTTTTTGCTGTTGTATATGGCATAATTTTTGGTGGGTTATATCGATTAGGTGCTTATAGAAGTCCTTTCTATATCATATTATATGTAGTTCTAATTTCGTATTTGTTTACGCAGTTTTTTGGTGAAGGCATTTTTTCAGTATTATCTGCTAATATCCAAATGACACTTTGCCTTTTGTTTTTATTCTTTATATCTAGACGAGTTAAATTAAATGATTGATATATTAATGGCAACCTATAATGGTTCAAACTATATAAGAAACCAGTTATTATCATTGCAGCAACAAACTGAGAATGATTGGTTTTTATATATAAGAGATGACGGTTCAACAGATGATACTATAGAAATAATTAATGATTTTTCTAGTAAAGATAATCGTATTAAAGTGATCACTGACTCATTAGGTAATCTTGGTCCTGGGAAAACATTCTTAGAACTTACAAAATATTCAACATCTGATTATGTTGTATTTTGTGATCAAGATGATATTTGGTTTGAGAAAAAAATCGAAAATCTTCTTGCGTGTGCAGAGAATAAATTATCAGATGATAAACCGGGTTTAGTTTATTGTGATGGTTATGGTTATAATAGTGAAAAGGGTGTTATTTCTTTAAACAGTATATCAAGAGCCCATGCTGAAAATTTAAATGAATTCTTATTTTTTAATGCTGGGTATCAAGGTTGTTCAATGTTTTTTAACCGAAAACTTTGCCACTTAGCTCAGAGCTATAATAATAATTTCTATATGCATGATGATATTGTTTCTTTATTAGCTCATACATTTGGTGATGTTTACTTTTTAGATGAAGCATTAATGCTATACCGTCAACACTCCAATAATGTAACAGGAAATATTCAAGCAGGTTTTTCTGGTTTTGTTAAAAGAGCTATTAATTTTGATGGTTATGTAATATCAAAGAAACATTATGAAGAGAAGAAATGTTTCTTTGATTTTTACAAAGATGAATTAAATAACTCTCAAATAGAGATATTCAATGCTTATTTTGATTTTCCTCATCAGTCACTAACGACACGGATTAGATCAATTTTCAAGCATAATTTATCAGAAGGTGGTAATCAGATTAAATTGTTGTCAAAAACAATTTTACGTCATCCATTAGAAAAGTAAAATTTTATGTTAATTTCAGTTGTAACACCAACTTATAATAGAGCACATCTACTTGAAAGATTAATTAAATCACTAAAAAATCAAACGCAATTCAATTTTGAATGGATAGTTATTGATGATGGAAGCGTTGATAATACAAAGGAAGTTATTAGTGAATTAACCACAGAATCAAAATTCACTATAAAATATGTATATCAGGAAAATCAAGGTAAACATGTAGCATTAAATGTTAGTTTTTCAGAGGCAAAAGGCGATTATCTAATTATATTAGATAGTGATGATATATTAGCTAATAATGCAATTGAAATAATTGAAAGACAGTTTAATTTGGCTAAAGATATCGATATTATTAGTTTCTGTAATAAAACTCTTGATAATAAAGATGTTGGGAATATGCTTCATGGTTTTATTTGTTCTCAATTAGAATATAGTTATAAATATAAGGGAACAGGTGATAGAACAGAAGTATTTAGCAAAAAAGTTTATGATAACTATCGTTTCCCCGTCTTTTCTGGTGAAAAATTTTGTCCAGAAGCATTGGTCTGGAATCGAATGGCACTTAAGCATAAGACTAAATATGTTAAAGATGTTATTTATTTCTGTGAATATCAAGTTAATGGCTTATCGTCAAAAATTATTGAAATTAGAGCAAAGTCACCAAATGCGACATTACTTTATTATCGTGAACTTTTAAATAATCCAATACCAAAACTGGAGAAAATTAAAGCCTGCATTAATTATTGGCGATTTGTGTGTCATTCAAACAAACCTCTAGTTAAAAAAACGCTTGGTGCAATTACATTCTATGACTTTATATCAGTACCTTTTGGGGTGCTCTATTTTTTAAAAGATAAATATTTATAATGAAAATATTATATATGACCACTGGCCTTGGCCTTGGTGGTGCAGAAACTCAGGTTTGTAACTTATGCGACCAATTTGTTGAATTAGGCCACGATGTTTCACTCGCATATTTATTGGAACCGCAAGTTATTAAACCACAAAGTGATCAAGTATCTATTTATCCATTAGGTTTAACACGCTCTCCTCTTAGTTTATTTGGTACTTTTTATCGACTAGTTAAATTAATTAAGAAGTTACAACCTGATGTAATTCATACACATATGGTGCATGCAAACTTAATTGCACGTATTGCCTCTATTTTTGCAAAAACTCCAGTGCTTATTTCAACAGCACATAGTGCGAATGAAGGCAGTAAATTACGTATGTTAGCGTATAGGTTAACTAATCCTTTAGCCAACATGACGACAAACGTAAGTCAAAAAGCAGTAGAAGCTTTTATTGAACAGGGGGCAGCAACAGCAAATACCATTGATATGGTACCTAATGGTATTAATACTGATCAATTCTCGTCAAATAAACAGCTACAAGCTCAAGTAAAAGAAACATTTGGTGTAATGGAAAATGAGCGCATGGTTCTTGCCGTTGGTCGTAATGATCCCGCTAAAGACTATACCAACTTGTTAGAAGCAATTGTATTACTTCCTCAAGATAATATGGCAAAGTTTTTTGTTGTTGGGCTTAATGTTGAAAATCTAGTACCATTAGCTAAAGAATTAGGTATTAGTGATCGAGTATCATTTTTAGGTTTACGGCGTGATATTTCAGATCTTATGGCTGCAGCTGACATCTTCATTATGTCTTCTGCATGGGAAGGTTTACCTATTGTTATAGGCGAAGCTATGGCCAGTGAATGTGCAGTTATTACTACTGACGCAGGAGGTGCAGCTCAGTGGTTACCTAATCGTGATTATATTGTGCCAATTAAAAATGCATCAGCTTTAAGTCAGGGATTAAATCAATTAATTCATTTATCAGAAACAGAGCTAGATAATATTGGTCGCCAAAATCGTGATTATATTATTGAACATTTTAGTTTAAAGTCTGTTACTCAAACATGGCTTAATATTTATAATAAATTCTTATGAAAATACTCCAAGTTACCACCGTCGTAACAACATTAAATGCATTTCTTTTACCTTATGCAAAAGCATTTAAAGCTTTAGGGTGGCAGGTTGATGCTGCAGCCGAAGGTGTAAATGATTTTCCTGGTGTTATTGCTGCACATGATAATGTTTATAATATTGATTTTTGTCGTAACCCTCTAAAAATAAAGCAGTTACTTTCATCTGTTGTTCAGATTCGACGCTTAATAAAGAGGAATGGTTATGATGTTGTACACGTACATACACCAATAGCAGCTTTTTTAACTCGTTTAGCTGCGGTTGGATTAAGAAATACAAAAATATTTTATACTGCACATGGTTTTCATTATATAAATACAAATACCAAAGTTAAGAATTTAATTTTTTACTTGGCTGAGAAAATAGCTTCATTTAAAACAGATCATCTGTTTGTTATTAATAATGATGACTATAGGTTTGCGATTGATAAAAAAATAGCGCCAAAAGATAAGGTCACCAAAATATATGGTATTGGTGTTGATGAAAGTTTATATCAGTTTAATGCAGATATGCGAATTCAAAAACGACAACAGCTTAATGTTGAAAATGAATTTGTTATTTTGCAAATAGCTGAACTAAATCATAATAAGAATCAGCAACAAGTGTTACATGCATTAGCAAAATTAAAGCAGCAACAGCTTGGTGAATTTAAATATATATTGGCAGGAGTTGGGCTAGAGCTGCAGCAATTAGAGCTGTTGACTAAACAATTGAATCTAACTGATGATGTTCAGTTTCTTGGATTTCGGAATGATGTACAAGACTTAATATCAGCAGCTGACGTAGTATGTCTATCATCTCAACGGGAAGGCTTGCCACGTTGTATTATGGAAGCAATGTGTGCTGAGCGTCCAATCATAGCAAGCAATATTCGTGGTTGTAATGATTTATTATCATCAGGTTGTGGTGAGTTAGTTCAATATAATGATACTGAGGCTTGGGTTGCAGGTTTTACAACGCTGATTCAAAACCCAGAATTACGCTTAACAATGGGGCGTAAAGGGTTACAAGAAATCAAAAAAAATTATACAGAAAAAGATGTCGTTAGTTCGGTTATCGATATCTATCAAAGGTATGTTTAGTATGAAACGTCTATTCGATATTATTGTTTCTATTATCGCGTTAATTTTATTATCACCTGTTATTGCTATTACTGCTTATTTTATTAGGAAAAAATTAGGCTCTCCGGTGCTATTTCGTCAAGTGCGTCCTGGATTAAATGGTAAGCCATTTGAGATGATCAAATTTCGTACAATGCGTGATGCGGTTGATAAAAACGGTAATGCATTACCAGATAAAGAGCGAATGACTACTTTTGGTCATAAGTTACGAAATAGTAGCTTGGATGAATTACCAGAATTATTAAACGTATTAAAAGGTGATATGAGTCTTGTTGGGCCAAGACCATTGTTGATGCAGTATTTACCACTTTATAACCAGCACCAGCAACGTCGTCATAATGTACGGCCTGGTGTAACGGGATGGGCCCAAATAAATGGCCGTAATGCTATTAGTTGGGAACAAAAATTTGATTTAGATGTTTGGTATGTTGATAATCAAGCATTTATTTTAGATTTAAAAATTCTATTCTTAACAGTTAAGAAAGTGTTAGTAAAAGATGGTATTAGCGCTGATGGGCATGTCACAATTGAACCGTTTAAAGGGACAAAGCCAGAGTGAAAAAATTAGCGATTGTTGGGGCTGGAGGCCATAGCAAAGTCGTAGCTGAAATTGCTCAGTTAAATGGATGGACATCGTTAGACTTTTTTGATGATCGTTGGCCGACATTAACACAATTTAGTGATTATACTGTTGTGGGGAATATCCAGTCTCTTTATAAGAATATTGTTGACTATGATGGTGTGATTATTGCTATTGGTAATAATGAAATAAGGGCTAAATTATATTTAACGTTGGTAGCTCAAGATGCTAATTTTATTTCATTAATTCATCCACGAGCAATTATAAGTACAAGAACAAAAATTGGTAATGGTACTGTTATTATGGCTAATGTAGTGATAAATCCAGATGTAGTTATAGGCAGTAATTGTATAATTAATAGTAGTTCAGTAATAGAACATGACTGTTTTATTAATGACCATGTCCACATTTGTCCTAATACTGCTCTTGCCGGTGAGGTGAAAGTAGATAAAAAAGCATGGATAGGAATTGGTTCTACTGTTATCCAGCAAATAAATATTGGTGAAAATGTATTTGTTGGTGCAGGATCAACGGTAATCCATGATATACCAAATGAATTAAAAGTTGTTGGTACGCCAGCAAGAAAAATAACGAATAACTAGGAGCTTATTGTGCTTAATACCCATTTTTCACCATGGCCGTCGTTTACAGAACAAGAAGCCAATGCTGTTAGTCGAGTTCTATTATCTAATAAAGTAAATTATTGGACTGGTACTGAATGTCGTCAGTTTGAAAAAGAATTTGCTGAGTGGGTCGGATGCGATTACGCGATCGCACTAGGTAATGGCACATTAGCGTTAGATTTAGCGCTAAAAGCTATTGGGGTTACGTCTGGAGATGATGTAATTACGACTTCTCGAACATTTTTAGCAACAGCATCATCAATCGTGACTGCTGGTGCAAACCCTGTTTTTGCTGATGTTGATTTAAATAGCCAAAATATTACTGCAGCGACTATTGAAGCCGTCATAACACCAAAAACAAAAGCAGTTATTGTGGTGCATTTAGCAGGTATGCCTGCTGAAATGGATGAGATAATGGCACTATCTGAAAAGCATGGTTTCTATGTTATAGAAGATTGTGCTCAAGCACATGGCGCTATCTATAAAGGTCGTGCGGTTGGCACGATTGGTCATATTGGTGCTTGGTCATTTTGCCAAGATAAAATTATGACAACAGGTGGTGAAGGTGGCATGGTGACCACCAATAATCATGATTTTTGGTCGACAATGTGGGCTTATAAAGATCACGGTAAAAGCTATGATGCTATTTATAACCGCCAGCACCCAGCAGGTTTTCGTTGGTTACATGAATCTTTTGGTACTAATTGGCGTATGACTGAAATGCAGGGAGTTATTGGTCGTATTCAATTAACACGCATGTCAGAATGGACTGAGAAGCGTCAACAGTACGGTAAAATGTTAGATGATGCTGTAGCTGAATTTAATATTATTCGAACAGTTAATGTGCCTGAATATAGTCAACATGCTGAGTATAAGCATTATATGTTTATTCAATCTGAGTTTTTAGCTGAGGGTTGGAGTCGAGATCGTATTGTCGATGAAATTGTAAAATTAGGCGTACCAGCTTATCAGGGGAGCTGTTCTGAAATATACAAAGAAAAAGCATTTTATAATACAGCTTGGCGTCCGAAGCATGCTTTACCGAATGCTGTTGAGTTAGGTGAAACCAGCTTAATGTTTTTAGTGCATCCAACCTTAACCGCTGATGAAATACAAAAAACATGTGTGGTTATTCAGCAAGTTTTAGTTAAAGCATCACGTAATTAAATATATTAACTGTAGTTTTAAATAAAGCGGTATATTGCCGCTTTTATATTATAGAGAACTTATCATCTATAATATTTAATAAAATATAAGATAAGTAAATGTTATTTTCTGAGGATATATGGCTATTATTGATGCTTTTTTCTCAATTCCTAGACCTTATAAGCGAGTTATAAGTGTCTGTATTGATCTTGTTTTTATACAAATTGCTTTTTGGGGTGCTTTTTGGACCCGCTTAGGTGAGTTTGATCAAACGCGTAGTATTGATTATTGGTATTTAGTGTCATTTTTATCGGTAATCACTATTACGTGCTTTATTCGAATTGGTTTTTATCGTGCTATTTTACGCTATTTAAGTGTGCATGCGATATTTACACTCGCAATTGGATCTTTAGTATCAAGTGTTGTCTTTGTACTCGCCACATACTTTTTTGGTATTTGGGTGCCGAGAACTGTCGCTGTTATTTATTTAGCTTATTTATTTTTATTGACAGGTGGAGCACGACTTTCTATTCGCGTATTTTTTGCTCAGCTTGAAATGAAGCGAAAGCCTAATGTAATAGTCTATGGTGCAGGTGTTGCTGGGCGACAATTAGTGAACTTATTACGTCAAGGTGATGAGCTAAATCCTGTGGTTTATATTGATGATAATCACAAACTGCAACGTAGTGTATTACAAGGGTTAACAGTATATAAGCGTGAACAGTTATCACGATTAGTCGCTAAATTTGATGTTAAGCAAGTTCTATTAGCTATGCCAAGCGCAACACGTAGTCAGCGTAAAGCGATTGTCACTGCATTAGTTGATCTTCCTGTTGAAGTGTTATCTATTCCTAATCTTGATGCTATTGTGCATGATAATGTGTCATTAGATCAGTTACATGATGTGCCAATTGAAGACCTGTTAGGCCGTGAATCTGTGTTACCTAATGAACACTTAATGGAAGCAAATATTAAGCATAAAGTCGTTATGGTGACAGGTGCAGGCGGCTCTATTGGCTCTGAGTTGTGCCGACAGATTGTTTTACATCAACCACAAACATTATTACTTTTTGAGCTATCTGAGTTCGCGCTATATACCATTGAAAAAGAATTATCAGAATATATCGCCAAACGTGGTTTAGACGTTGAATTAATTCCATTACTAGGTTCAGTACAACGAATTAATCGCCTTGAAACTATTATGACAGCATTTAAAGTTGATACTATTTATCATGCGGCAGCTTATAAACATGTACCAATGGTTGAATACAATGTTGTCGAAGGTGTGCGGAATAATGTTTTTGGTACTTTTTATACCGCTCAAGCAGCAATTAATTCAAGGGTATCTTCATTTGTATTAATATCTACTGATAAAGCCGTTAGACCAACGAATGTCATGGGTACAACTAAGCGCATGGCAGAGCTTGGTTTACAGGCATTAGCAGAGCAAGAAGCTTTAAAGGTAGGTGGCACACGTTTTTGTATGGTACGTTTTGGAAATGTGCTTGGCTCTTCAGGTTCGGTGATTCCATTATTTAAACGTCAGATCAAAGAAGGTGGGCCAATTACTATTACTCACCCTGATATAATTCGTTATTTTATGACTATTCCAGAAGCCGCGCAGTTAGTGATTCAAGCTGGTGCGATGGGGAAAGGAGGGGATGTTTTTGTGCTTGATATGGGCAAACCTGTCAAAATAGTTAATTTAGCGGAGAATTTGGTTAAATTATCCGGTCTTGAAGTGAAGTCTGAACAGAACCCTTACGGTGATATTGAGTTTAAATATACTGGATTACGCCCTGGTGAAAAGTTATACGAAGAGCTATTAATTGGTGATAATGTTAATGAAACCGAGCATAGCCGTATTATGACGT
>NZ_MSCQ01000001.1:1949093-1960174 GCF_002954725.1 Photobacterium phosphoreum | reverse complement strand
CCCTCCCTTAATTTCCTCTAAACAAAAAAATCCGCCATAACCGTGAAGTGATGGCGGATTTTCAGCGCTTACTCGTTACCTAATAAACACGTAGTACTAAGCTTTATAGTCAGTAATAATTACTGAGCAACAACTTGAGTAACTGTTTCGATGTTTAGCTCAGGAACGATGATGTCTACACGACGGTTCTCAGAACGGCCTTCAGCAGTATCGTTAGATGCGATAGGATCTAGCTCACCACGACCTTCGCTAAGAACGCGATCTTCACCAACGTTTAGGTGTGCACGTAGTTCTTTAGCAACAGCTTCTGCACGCTCTTGAGATAGTTTCTGGTTGTATGCTTCAGGACCAGTGCTATCAGTGTGACCAACAACAGTAATTGTTGCGTCAGGGTATGCGTTTAGACGTTCTTCGAAAGGTGCTAATTTGCTTGCATCGCCAGCAGTAATTTGAGTGCTATCGAATGCGAAAGGTACAGTTAGCTTTAGCTCTTCGATTGTTGCTACAGATACTTGATCAACATAAACAACTTCTGGAGCAACTACTGGTGCTGGAGCGCCCCAATGGTATGCTAGAGAAACGCCAGCGAATTGAATGTCAGCACCGCCAACATCTTTGTAGTATTGGTACTCAACGCGTGTAGATACGTTGTTATTGATGTAGTACTCAGCACCAACGCCAGCAGTTGAAGCGAAACCATTGTCGCTACCTGTTGCGCCGTTTTTAGCATTCCAATCGTAGTAGAAAACACCTAGTTTAGCGAATACATCAATTTTGTCGTTGATAGCGTAAGAGTATTTACCAACAAGGTCTGCACCTTGAGCTGTAAATTTGCCTTCACTATTTTTATCAGTAGCACTACCTAGGTTAGTGTAACCCACTTCAGCTGCAAACCATGGTGTGATTTGGTAACCAGCAAAAACGCCACCTGAAAGGTTTTTGTTCTCAAGATCGATGTTGTTAGTGCTGTCTTTAATATCGTAGAAGCTATTACCTAAACGAGCACCAGCATAAAAAGGATTATCTGTTGCAGCATTTACCGCGCCAGATACAAGAAGAGCAAGAGGTAGTACTAGAAAAGTTTTTTTCATAATATTTGCCGTATTTTCCTAATTGTAATAGATCCGACTTAAGCCGGTAATTTTCGCACTATTATATGAAAGTGCTTGTCTATACCCTACAATAACAAACGCTATTGGGATATATTTTTCACATATAATAATGCATTTTTTTTGAATGACATAGCAATTAAACGGTGTTTCATTTTTTTTGGTGTTTAGAGTGTAACAATCTGTTAATAAGGAATTATATTATCCTTTTTTGGTATATTTTTTGGGGTTATTTGCTTTTTACATATTTTTAAAAAGTGTGTATTTATAAAAAATGAGTCGAATGATGACGAAAATCGGTAACTCAAAAAATGAGTTACCGATGTATTAATACTCTTTAGTTACTAAAAGCTTTACGTCCGCTCCATGGTTGACGACCATCTGTTAAGTCATAAAGATGATATTGACGGCCTAACATTTGACCACCATCACGGTTCATCGGTAACCAAGAAATATGAGCACGACTGGTGCTTGGTTTAACGGTTAAAATATCGAATGGAATCGAGATGTAGAACCCCTTGTTAAAGCTGCCTTCGCCATATTCTTCTGCTGACATACTGGTTTTAGAAATGAAAGCACCCGCAATAATGCCGCTATCAAATTGCTTCGAGAAGTCGATAGTCACGCCTGTATCTTCAGCTAAATAACGCCCAGCACTGACTTTTAACAATGTATTAGGTAACCATTGCCATTGTGGTTGGTAGTACGCAGTTAAATTACCGGTAGTGGTGCCTGTTTGGACTTCGTATGGTCGTCCTAAATGATCATCATATTGGTTCTGATCTTTAAAGAATCCAAACGCCGAATGCGGATCTCGCTGCTTAACATAATTGACATCTAGCCCCAATGCCCAGTTACTGCCAACAGGGCGGTAAAGCACCTCGCCACCGACACCACCAAACATCACTTCTAAATAACCTGCATATGCCTGTGCATACCAATCACTTGATACTTGATCTAACCAGGTTAGCTGTAAGTTATTCATCCGTAATGTGTTATCAGTAATGTACTGACGCACTAAAGTACGGACACGCTTATTATGGGTACCATCTGGCGGTATATCATATTTAAATTTATCGTAGGTATCGTAAAGGTTTAAATAAACCGAACCACCAACAGTAAAGTGGTTATTAAACCAATAATCAGCACTTGCAGTCACACCGACATTAAACATATAGAAGCCTTCAGAGCCACCTAATGATTGCTGTAGGGTTGGTGCAATACCGACATTCCAATTCTTATTGAGATCAACCATTGGCTGGCCTTGAATATCTTGTGGTGCGGCGGTGGTGCGACTATCAGCAATGTTACTGCCGATATAATCATTATTTGCCACTTGTAGCAGTTGCTGGCGGTTAAGTATTGTCTCAGTGATCGGTTGGTTAGCGACCGTTTCAACTATCTTAAATTCTTTGACAACAGGAGCTTGATTATTAAGTAAGATCCCTGCGCGTAATTGGGCTTGATCACGATCGCGATATTTAACTTGTTCGGCAACCACAGTAATACTGTTATCGCCATCTTGGTAAATCGTCGGATTTTTATAGCCAGCAATTTTATTAACATCTTGAGCTAATTGTTGCCATTGTTCAGCCGTTAGTTCAGTTGCTGTTGGCGTGGTGGTTACTGATGGCATTGGCTCATCTAACCAACTGGCTTTAAGTTGATTAAAGTTAGTATTAACACTTAAACCAAAACTCACCGTGGTGCCGCGCTCATAACTGATGTTAGCCGTTGCCCAATCCGTTAATTGGTAAACTGCACCCACATTAAACGGTGACTTGGGTGTCATGTCATGGCCACGATTAGCACGGAAATCATCAGTATAATCGTTACCGTCATACTCAAGTTTTAGCTGTAAAGGTTGCCATGGGGTTTGGTACTCTACGCCACCATAAAGAGCGGCATTACCTTTAAACCAACGTTGAGTATCAAAACTACCGCCATTGCCTTTAAAGCCATTGTTACGGTCACAAAAAGCATCATCAATGTTACATAATGGATTGGTGATATTACCGCGTTGACCGATATAACCCCAGCCTAAGCCGAGCGTAAAATCTAAAGGTCCAACACGTTTATTAGCTGCAATAAATTCGCCATCAAATAAACCAGTGCCGCCGAGGTCACGAATACCAATAGCGACTTCTGGTAACCAATAAGACTCTTGCCATAAACGCAGTTTTACATCAATGCCTTTATCAGTATATAAGGTGTCACCACTAAAGCTTTGGTCACCACTGTAATAAAGGTCAGGAACTTGAGTATAACGGATGGTGGTTTCTAGCCATGGCAATAGTTGTAATGACGCCCAGTAGTGGTGGTAATCACTGCTAATAGTGGTACCAAAGGTAAATTCACCTTCTGGTTGCATACGTGCAGTGGGCATCTGCATTAAACCCACGCCACCAAAATCACTGTTAGAGTAGCGTAGTTCAGGATAGCTAAATTCATCTGCTTGCGCCGAACAGAAGGGCAGTAACGCAATCGCTAAAGTGGATAAAGCAAACAAAGGACGCTGATATATGTTGTGTTTAGTGTTAGCCGATGTGACAGAGTTCATTACAACGTCCTGTTGATTAGCATTGAAGAAATATCATGGTTTAAGTCTCTGTAATCATGGAACACAGATTGGTAACCAAGATAAATAATTGCGCCTGGTGCGATATCGTTATGGTTGTTATTCCAATAAGCAATCGGGTGCTTTTGGATCACGCCATCAGGTTGGATAACCGTAACGTAACTGTTAGCCGCAATATCAATGGGAGTAACTTGATCTAGATAATTTTGTGCTGCCATTCGAGGTTGCCACTCAAGCTGTTGTGGCTTTTCAATTGCACCAATAATAATGATTGAAGTCGGGCGAGCAGCGAGTGTTAACTGATAGTTGCCTTTTAATAGTGGGTTATCGATTTTTTTCAATCGTACTTTATCGATATCAATCGCAACAGGTAGGCGCTCGGTTTTAATGTGTTGCTGTAACCATTGGGCGGTATTCGTAAAACTATCACTGACTGTCGCATCGTCACTGTGTTGTTGACTTAACAGTGTCAGTTGGTTGATCAGTGCTTGCTTGGTTTCTGGTTCGTGAGTCGAACGTAAGCTACTGCCAAGCCAATAGGGTGTTGCAGTACTGGTGCGTTGTTTAAGACTGTCACTAACAACTTGTGCTAATCGTACTGGCTCAGCGTAGTGCAAAGTTACCGCTGTATTTGAAGAGCCATTAGCATGTAATGTGATCATGCTTTGTGCCATTGCTGGCAGGGAAATAAATAAGCATAAACTCGCAAGGGCATAGTAGCGGTAACGAGTGGGTGTGGTGAAAAATGAACAAAACATAAATACGCTACCGTTAGCCAAAAGGTTTAAGAATAGTCATTTCAACGCTAGGTAAATCAGGTGCAATATATTGCTGACTCTTTACCACTTTTCCGGTGCGTTGTTCAATCCAGAAAGTATTGCTGTAGTGACGGTCAAGTTGCTTGATGGTGACATTTTCGCTAAAGCGTAGTACTGGCACAGATTTACCATTAATGGTTAATACTTCTGGTTGGTCAAACACAAATTGTGAATCTAGTTGATAACCATTGTGGTAGCCAGGTTGCCAATCAATATGACGTTGCCATGTTGTGGGTGTTGTTGCGAGATGCAGCCCTAAAGTAAGCGGATCAACTGTTTTACTGGTGGTAGTTGATAAATTACCAGCGGCTAAATTAACTGTTTTTACAATGCGTCCACTCTGCGTAACCAACATTCCATGATCACTGGCAAGCCATTTTAGTAATGGTGGTGATGTTTTAGAAGACGGAGTGGTTATTGTTTCACCTGTGGCTGATTCAGCCAGTGCTAACACCATAAATAGTTGCGATTGGTTATCGATACGAACGTAGGTACTGGCATAAGGTAATGCTGCAATGGTATTAGCCGATTTATGAATATCAGCAGTACCTTGCACAGCAACACGAACCGTATCATTAATACTATTGATTTTTTGACTACAGCCAGAAACGAATAAAGCTGTTGCCGATATCAGCAACAGCTTTGAAATAGGGGAACGAATGATATTTTTAAGCATGAGTAGTGCTTCCGATAGGCCACCTAATAGAGCTATAGATTGCAATAATCGAATAGCTTACAAAATAGAATAACCGTGGCCAGCACGGTTATTTTTTCATTAACCTAAATTTTTATCAGGTCAAACTTCATTAATTACTTAGCAGCGCTAACTGAAGTAGAAGTAGAAGTCGTTGTTGAATTAGTGTTGCCTGAATCAGAAGCAGCAACGGCAACAGCAGCAATAGCAGCAGCTGCACCAACAACAACAGCAGTCGTTACGCCAGCAGCAGTACCTACAGCTGTTGTTGTACCAGCTGCTGTACCTGAAGTTGTTGTCGTTGCTTGTGTTGCTGCATCATCTGCAACATAACCGCCAGCAAATGCTGAAGAAGACATAGCCATAGCTGCTAGAAGAACTAATGCATTCTTTTTCATGATGTAAATCCTTATTGATAAAAATAATATAGGCTGTCAATAAAATGACGTTTTTAATGGTGAACCATTGATCCACTGAATTAATAATTATACCGAATAATTGCATATAACTATGTAAGTTTTTTTTACCTTTTATGCGTTCATGTGTATAAAGTGTGATATTCATCACTATTATTAACTGTGAAATAGTATTATTTTAACTTATGGATTGAAAAACGGCTCTTTTTGTGGGTGATTGTTATATTACAATTGGTTACATATTTTTTTGGGTAGTATATAGATAGTAAATGGGCAAATTTTTATATTTCATTTTATATGTAAATTAAGTAGAATCCGTCAGCAATATAAATAATCCAAATGTCAGTGATCGGTTGTTTTTACATATATATGTAATTCCATGTAATTCACATGCCAATTGTTATTATTATATATTCATGGCGTTTATGTATTAGAGTCAACAAAAAAATCATATTTTATTAAAGCGAATGAGGAGCTGTAACCTTCGGGCGGTAGCATGCTTATTTGTAATGAATCCAATCCCTTTCCATCAATGCTGAGATGAACTTAATCTAATGGAATTATCAAAAAAATTGCTTGTCACAGCAGTTGCGTCTGTAATGTTAGCAGGCTGTAGTATGCCAGGATCGCATCTTAGCCTTGATGGTAAGCACGTTGCTGAAGTTAATTCGGAACAACCTACGCTTGATCAACAAGTGAATGTGTTCCCTCTAACTGCTAATAATATTAGCCAATTTAAAGTAGCGAAAGTTGCCGCGCAGGTAAACACTAAATTAGAACAAGAGCTTAGCAGTTATGAATACCATATCGGCCCTGGTGATATTTTAAATATCACTATTTGGGATCACCCTGAATTAACCATTCCTGCAGGTTCATACCGTAGTGCAGAAGAAGCGGGTAACTGGGTACATGCGGATGGCACTATCTTTTATCCATATATTGGTACAGTGAAAGTTGCAGGTAAAACGGTAACTCAGGTTCGAAGTGATATAGCACAGCGATTGGCAGAGTATGTTGAAAAACCACAAGTCGATGTTAACGTGGCAGCATTTCGCGCTCAAAAGGCCTATGTAACCGGCGAAGTAAAAACACCTGCGCAACAGCCAATTACCAATGTGCCTTTAACCTTACTTGACGCGATTAATAAATCGGGTGGTTTAGCGGCTGATGCTGATTGGCGCAATGTGACTTTAACCCGTAATGGTAAAGATCAAACCTTATCATTGTATGCATTAATGCAACGTGGCGATCTAATGCAAAACCGTTTATTACGCAACGGTGATATTGTGCATGTGCCACGCAACGATGCGCAAAAAGTGTTTGTGCTTGGTGAAGTTAAAGAGCCTAAATTACTTAAAATTGATCGTGTAGGCATGAGCTTAACTGAAGCGCTCAGCAGTGTTGGCGGCATCAATGAATTACAAGCTGATGCAACTGGAGTGTTTGTTATTCGTGCTAACCATGCCGATTTAACCAAAACACCCCATAGTCCTGCTGCTAATATTTATCAGTTAAATATTAAAGATGCGACCGCATTAGTAATTGGTACTGAGTTTGAATTACAGCCTTATGATGTTGTATACGTAACGGCTGCGCCAATTGCACGTTGGAACCGTGTTATCCAGCAACTTGTGCCAACCATTGGTAGCTTTAATCAGCTTTCTGAAGGTATGAACTACTATATGAATTTGAAGTAATGATTTGAGGAAGGGAAGGGAAGAAAGGAAAAGAAGGTAAGGGCAGGTAAGAATAGGAAAAGAAGGTAAAAATAGGAAGAGTAACAAGCAAACATTGTTCCCTCGTCCCTAAAAACCGCGTTCCTGATCTTTATATTCCTCAGTCCTCGTCCCTAAAAACCTTATTTTTGCTTTTGCTTTTGCTTTTGCTTGCTCCTGCTCTTCCTCGTCCCTTAAACCCTATTTACTCGAACCCTATTCCTATGTTCAATAAAATTCTTGTTGTTTGTGTGGGTAATATTTGTCGCTCACCCTCTGGCGAACGTATTCTGCAAGCTAAACTACCGAACAAAACAATTGCTTCGGCAGGTGTTAGCACAGCTAAAAGCGGGTTAGCGGGTAAAGCTGCTGATAAAATGGCTTCAGAGGTAGCATTAGCGCATGGTTACTCACTTGAAGGTCATCAGGCTCAGCAAGTGACCAGTGAATTATGTCGTGATTATGATCTGATTTTAGTGATGGAAAAAGGTCATATCGAGGCTGTTAGCAATATAGCCCCAGAAGCACGCGGCAAAACGATGCTATTTGGACAATGGATTGGGCAACAAGATATTCCCGATCCTTATCGTCAGAGTAAAGAAGCATTTGATCATGCATATGATTTGATTGATCAAGCAGCAGTCGCTTGGGCGAAGAAGTTGTAGATTTCTAACCCCCGTTATTCCTTAGAGTGAATGCTAACCCTAACTTCGTCATTCCCTACGGTGAATGCCCGCGAGGGCGATAGGGAATCTACTATCCGCGCGTCGTAGAGTTATTGAATTCACTGGCTTCTTTAACGCTCAATTAAAACTCTCCGTCATTCCTTAGAGTGAATGCCCGCGAGGGCGATAGGGAATCTACTATCCGCGCGTCGTAGAGTTATTGAATTTGCTGGCTTCTTTAACGCTCAATTAAAACCCTCCGTCATTCCCTACAGTGAATGCCCGCGAGGGCGATAGGGAATCTACTATCCGCGCGTCGTAGAGTTATTGAATTTACTGGCTTCTTTAACGCTCGATCATAACCCTCCGTCATTCCCTACAGTGAATGCCCGCGAGGGCGATAGGGAATCTACTACTAACGCGTTGTAGAGTTATTGAATTCACTGGCTTCTTTAACGCTCGATCACGCTTTGAGTAGATCACGGATAGCTCGTACCTCACTTCCGAGATGACGGATAATGGGCTAAGTGAAGTTACGAGGGCGATAGAAAATCTACTTATCGAGTGCTGTAAACCATATTTAACTTTTGGATGATGCCTTGGCTCCTCCTCATCTCTTAAAAATTTAACATCGGAATCTTTACTTAATGAGTATTGCTCAAACCCCACAACCAAATACTTCTCCAGGAACGGATGAAGTCGATATCGGTAAACTGTTTGGTATTTTAATTGATAACCGCTGGATGATTATTATCACCACCTTTATCTTTGCTGTTGTCGGCATCGGTTATGCTTTACTTGCTACCCCAATTTATAAAGCTGATGCATTAATTCAAATTGAAGCTAAAAGTTCAGGCATGCCAGCCCTTGGTGGCGACATGGCAGAAATGTTTGGTGGTGGTGAATCAAGTGCCACTACTGAAACTGAAATCATCAAATCACGAATGGTTTTAGGTGAAACGGTTGATAAATTAAACCTTACTACAGTTGTTAGCCCTGAATATCTTCCTGTTGTTGGTAAAGGCTTAGCCCGCTTAATGGGTGAACAGCATTTTATTAACGTCTCTCGTTTTACTGTTGCTGATGGCCGTGAACTTGGCGGTTATCAAATCGTGGTAACAAATGCTGAACAAGGTCAATATCAACTTAACGACAGTGATAGTCGTAAAGTATTAACCGGTAAAGTGGGTGAATTAGCCCAAGTGAACGGTTACCAACTTTTTGTTACAGATTTACAAGCAGTGAAAGGTGCTGAATTCGCTTTATCAAAAATAAGCCGTCTTGACGCAATTCAAAATTTACAACGTAATTTAGCTGTGGCTGAACAAGGTAAACAAACCGGTATTTTACAATTATCAATGACCGGTGAGAACCGCGCTGATATTAAAGCGATTGTTGATGACATCAGTAAAAACTACTTTTTACAAAACGTAGAACGTAATTCTGCTGAAGCTGAAAATAGTTTGGTGTTCTTAAAGCAACATTTACCTGAAATTAAAACTCAGCTAACGGCAGCAGAAGATAAACTTAATACTTATCGTCAACAGAATGAATCAGTAGATTTAAGTTTAGAAGCAAAATCAGCACTTGAATCTATGGTTGGTTTAGAGTCACAGTTAAATCAGTTAACGTTTAAAGAAACTGATATTTCACAGCGTTTCACCAAAGAACACCCT
Organism: Photobacterium phosphoreum; assembly: GCF_002954725.1. Taxonomy (GTDB): domain Bacteria; phylum Pseudomonadota; class Gammaproteobacteria; order Enterobacterales; family Vibrionaceae; genus Photobacterium; species Photobacterium phosphoreum. The sequence goes on along the minus strand of NZ_MSCQ01000001.1, from coordinate 1,950,503 downwards.
GCGTATATTTCATTAATGGATAAACGTAAAACGTTAATGAAAGAGCAGAGTCGCTTAAATAAACGCATTGAAACGTTACCTAAAACGCAACGTGCAATTTTACGCCTAACCCGTGATGTTGAAGTTAACCAACAAATTTATGTGCAATTACTCAATAAAGTGCAAGAGCTGAACATTGTTAAAGCCAGCACTGTGGGTAATGTGCGTATTCTTGATGCTGCGCAAGTTTACACTAATGCAGTTAAGCCCAAGAAAGCGTTAATTGTGGTATTAGCAACCTTACTTGGCGGTATGTTAAGTGTCGCGATTGCCTTTTTACGCGCAGCACTGCACCGTGGCGTTGAAAGCCCTGATGAAATTGAAGCATTAGGTTTACCTGTTTATGCCTCTATTCCACTGTCTGATTGGCAAACTGATTTAGAAAAGAAATTTAAATCAAAACAGCAATTACAGATCAATCAAGCATTACTAGCGGTTGCCAACCCAGCTGATTTATCGATTGAAGCACTACGTAGCTTACGTACTAGCCTACACTTTGCGATGATGGAAGCACGTAATAATATCGTGATGATTTCAGGCCCGAGTCCGGGTATCGGTAAGTCATTTGTATCGGCTAACATGGCAGCAGTAATGGCGAAAGGTGGTCAACGCGTATTAGTGATTGATGCCGATATGCGTAAAGGTCGCATGGAACGCCAAATGTGTGTTGATAGTAAGCCCGGTTTAGCGGATTACTTAAGTGGTCAACAAAGCATTGAGCAAGTGATTAAATCACCGGGTGTTGAAAACCTAGATTTTATCGCTCGTGGCGCAGTGCCACCTAACCCATCAGAACTATTAATGCATCCGCGTTTAAAAACGTTATTAGATTGGGCATCTGAAAATTACGATTTAGTCTTAGTGGATACGCCACCGATTCTAGCCGTAACAGACCCCGCGATTGTTGGTGCTCACGCGGGCACAACTATGATTGTGGCGCGTTTTGGCTTAAACCCAGTCAAAGAAATTGAAGTGACTAAAAACCGTTTTGAACAAAATGGTATTGAAGTCAAAGGCTGTATTCTTAACGCCGTGGTACGCAAAGCCAGCTCAACTTATGGTGGCAACTATGGTTATTACAACTATAGTTATGCGAGTGATAATAAGTAGAGAACAGGTATGAAGGGACGAGGGTCTAGGGTCGAGAAAAAGTGCCTAAACCTTCGTCACTCTTAATAGTGAATGTATGAGCCAACCCATCATTGTCTATAGTGAATGCACTAGCCAACCACTGTCATTCCCTACAGTGAATGTACGAGCTAACCCCCCGTCATTCCCTACAGTGAGGTTACGAACGAGATAGGGAATCTACTTATCACGTGTTGTAGAGTTAATATTTTCACTGATTGACGATTGAGAAGGAATAATCTT
>NZ_MSCQ01000001.1:1904783-1948688 GCF_002954725.1 Photobacterium phosphoreum | reverse complement strand
TTGGACCTATTCCCTCAACCTTCTAAATAACAAACAAACTTGTTTCATAACAAAGCATTAGCTGCGACAGCTAGTGCTTTTTTATGGCTCAAATTTCAGGTTTTGTGTCTCAGGCCCTTAAAAACACTGAGTTGGCCTGCTGAAAAAATTCATTTTTTCGGTAAGTGCCGCGATTAAATCGCGGCCTAAAGCAGGTGTTTTTTACACCCAAAGCAACGCGTTTTACACCCCTATTTTAGTTTACATTCCATTTTTATAAAGTTGGCAATAATGAATACTGCATATCTGTTTGTCTTTCTTATGTCGTTTATAACGTTATTCGTTATGCGAAAAGTAGCAAAGAAAGTTGGTCTGGTTGATAAACCTAACGCCCGCAAACACCACAAGGGCGTTGTGCCTCTGGTGGGCGGTATTTCCATTTACTTAGCATTATTGGCTGGCTTTACCTTGTTTCTACCGATGAGCCTAAACTTGCAATTGTATTTGGGCTGCTCGGCGATTTTGATTGTGCTTGGCGCGCTGGATGATTTCTTTGACGTCAGCTTTAAAATTCGCTTAGCCGTGCAAGCGGGAATTTCACTGGCGATGATTTGGGTCGGTGGCCACAGCCTACATCACTTAGGTTTTTTGATGGGCAGTGACACCATTGTACTCAATGAAGTGGCAGGTGCAGTTATTACCGTGATAGCCGTTATCGGTGCTATTAACGCTTTTAATATGGTCGATGGTATTGACGGTCTGCTGGGTGGGTTAGCCTCAGTGACCTTTACTGCATTAGGGATTGTATTTTACATCAGCGGTAACGAGTATTTGTCCACGATTTGTTTATTAATCGTAACCGCATTAATCCCATACATTTTGCTGAACCTCGGTTTTCCACTAGGACGCCGGTTTAAAATATTTATGGGTGATGCGGGCAGTATGTTCATCGGCTTTTCAGTGATCTGGATGTTGATCCGCGGCACTCAAGAAGTCGATATTATCGCCTTTAAACCTGATCGTGAACATCTGCATCATATTTGTGAGCGCATGGGTTTATCGTCATTAATGACGTTATTTGTTATCTGCTTATTAGCATCGATTTGTGCGGCAGTGGGGATTGTGGCTGATCTTAATGGTGTAGCTGAATCCACCATGTTCGTCACTTTCTTAATCATGTTCGTGGTGTACTTTACAGCGATTAGTCATATTTGGCGGATAACGACTTGGGTCAAAAAATCAATTAATCATCAAGTAAATCAAACAAAAGTTTATAAATAATATTTTATAGGTAAAAGAATGGAAATTATTGCCCACCGTGGTTATTGGTTAGAGTCTCAGGAAAAGAATTCTTTTAAAGCATTTGAACGAGCAATCAGTAATGGTTTTGGTATTGAAACGGATCTCAGAGACTATCATGGGAAAATTGTAATTAGTCATGATCTTCCAACTGAAAAAAATAAAACATTAGATGAATTTTTGAAATTAGTGTCTAAAAATAAAAAGGTGACATTAGCTCTAAATATTAAATGTGACGGATTACAAGATTTATTGCAAAGAAATGAATATTTAGGAGAGCATAAACATTTTTATTTTGACATGTCTATTCCTGATTGTTTGACTTTTAATCAAAAAAATATGTGCTATTTTTCAAGAGTTTCGGATGTAGAGCCTACTGCTCTGCTTTATAAAGATGCTGCAGGAATATGGCTGGATAATTTTTCGTCTAATAAATTAAACTTAGCTGAGTTAAATAAGGTATTAGAGGAAGGTAAGAAAGTCGCTTTAGTATCACCAGAACTGCATGGTTATGAGTATACAACCTATTGGGAACAACTAAAAAATCACATAAGGGATAGTCAGTCTTCAGAAAATATTCTTTTATGTACAGATTTCCCTATGCTAGCTAAGGAATTTTTTAATGTCTGATCGTAAAATTAAAGCTGTTATTTTTGATATGGATGGTGTGCTCATTGATGCGAAAGATTGGCACTATGATGCATTAAATAAGGCATTATCAATATTTGGATTAACAATTAGTAGACATGAACATTTAGTTACTTTTGATGGTCTTTCTACAAGCCAAAAACTCAATATGTTATCTAAAACCTATGTATTACCTGAGTCATTACATTGCTTTATTAATGAGATGAAACAGCAATATACAATGGATATCACTCATCAGTTATGTAAACCAGTGTTCCACCATCAATATGCATTATCTAAGTTGAGAGAAAATGGTTATCAATTAGCAGTTGCTTCCAATTCAATAAGAAATACTGTTAAGGTTATGATGGAGAAGTCATCTTTAATTAATTATCTTGACTTTTATTTATCAAATCAAGATGTTTCTGAAGGAAAGCCTAGTCCTGAAATTTATAATTTAGCTATATCTAAATTAGGTCTAAAACCTGAAGAATGTTTGATAGTAGAAGATAATGAGAACGGAATAAAAGCAGCTTTAGCTTCTGGAGCTAATGTCCTCAAAGTAGATTCAATTTATGATGTTAATTATGACAATATCATTCAGTATATTGAAGGAATAGAAAAAAATGCTTAATATTTTGATACCGATGGCTGGAGAAAATACATTTAAATTAACGAAAGATAATAATTTTCCTAAGCTACTTTCTGAAATTGATGGACGATTATTAATTGAACATGCTGCTGCTCCTTTCTTATCACTTAAATTCGATAAAAAAATAATAGTAGCAGTACCGACAAAACAAGCTGAACAGTATCAACTTGATAAAGTTATCCATTTACTTGGTGATGATATTGCTATTTCTTTAATTAATGGTCATACAAAAGGTTCAGTTTGTTCAGCATTATTAGCCATTGATAATATTGATCTAGATAAACCGTTAGTTATTTCAAGTTTTGAACAAGTATTAGATTTTGATCTTAACCCATATTTATCTGAGTTATTAGATGGAAATGTTGATGCGGGTGTACTTACATTCGAGGCAATACATCCGAAATGGTCATATGTAAAAGTTGATAATAATAATACGGTTACTCAGGCAGCAGAAAAGACACCAATTAGTAATAATGCGATAGCTGGTTTATATTTTTATAAATCTGCTCGTATATTTATCGATGCAGCTAAAGAAATGATACGTAAAGATGTTCAAATAAATGATTCATTTTTTATTTCGCCAACGATAAATGAAATCATATTAAATGAAGGTATTGTTAAAGCCATTAAGATAGATAAATCTAAATATTTTCATATTAATGATGAACACTCATTAGAGACCTTTGATATTAAATGCTCTGATAATAGAAAATTTAATCGAAATCAAGTTATAGAAAAAAGTAAGCAGTATATTGCTGATTTCAATTTATGCAATATTGATAAAATGAAGAAATATTTTTCTGAAGAAATTTCTTTGATTGATCCAAATACATCGATATCAGGTAAAAAAAATGTACTTGATTATATAGAAACTTTATTTACTAATGTATCTCATCTTTCATTTAAAGAAAATAATATTATGGTGGATACTATGCATAGTATTATAGAATTTGAATTGAAAATTGATAATAAAAAATTTATTGGTACAGATATTATTGAATGGAACGACCAGTTCGAAATACAATCAATATGTGCATATTTATATGAGGTATACAGTGAATAAAAGTAATTTAGATGATTATATTCGAGGATGGTTTGTTGGTGGGTTCAAACCAACACTATTTAATACAACAGATGTAGAAGTTGCAATTCAAAAATTCAAGAAAGGTGATAAAGAAGCGAGCCATTGCCATAAAATTGCTACAGAGATAACCGTGATTATATCAGGTAAAGCGATGATGAATAAAATCATATTAGAGGAGGGGGATATATTAAAAATTGAACCCGGTGAATATACTAATTTTGAAGCTTTAGAAGATACTGTGACTGCCGTCGTAAAATTACCTGGCGCATTAAATGATAAATATCTTGAGGTTGTAGAATGTTAAATATTGTAGTTCCAATGGCGGGGAAAGGTAGTCGTTTTGCGGATGCTGGTTACGAATTACCAAAGCCATTAATTGATGTTAATGGTAAACATATGATTGAGGTTGTAATTAATAATCTTAAGCCTGATTGTGAGCATCGCTTTATATTTGTTTGTCAAAATGAGCATATAGATAAGTATCAACTTAGAGAAGTGTTTAATTCTTCTTGCGAAAACTACGACATAATTGGCATTGATGGTATTACAGAAGGTGCCGCAATAACAGTATTAAAAGCAAGAGATTTTATTGATAATAATGAACCATTAATGATAGCTAATTCTGATCAGTGGGTAGATATCAATATCAACGATTATTTATTAAATATGGATAGTCGTGGTTTAGACGGAAGTATGCTGACAATGAAAGCTAATGATCCAAAATGGTCATATGCAAAAGTTGATTCTAGTGGTTTAGTTTTAGAAGTTATTGAAAAAGTAGTTGTATCTGACGAAGCTACAGTTGGTATATATAATTTTAAACATGGTAGTGATTTTTGTAAATTTGCAGATTATATGATAAGTGAGGATATTCGCAGTAATGGTGAATTTTATGTAGCGCCTGTTTATACATTTATGGTATCAAAAGAACTTAATGTTGGAATATATAATATAGGTGAAGAAGCTAATGGAATGTATGGTTTAGGCATTCCCTCAGATCTTGAAATATTCCTTCAAAGTCGTGTCTTATGCAAGGCTATTGATTTTTAAGTAATTAAATATTAAATGGTATGATCTATTATAAAACCATTTAATAGTAAAGTTAAACCATACTCTAAAGTGATTAATGTGAAAGTTGTACTACTGGGTGGAAGTAATTCAATAAAAAAAAATGGGCTATCTAAATACTTCAGAGATTATCATACATTATATAATTATTCATTAGGGGCATCTTCGTCACTACAAAATCTGTATGAAATAATAAGGTGGGAAAAAGTATTACAGGAATCAGATATCGTAATATGTGAATCTAATGTAAATGATTTTCATAATACAAATATGCTGGATACAGATATAGCTACAATAGAGCAAAATATAAAATCACTATATGAAAGACTGTCATCCATTGAAACAAAGGTAATTGTATTACTATTACCATTATTAACTAAAAAATATAAATTTAAAGTTGAAATTAATAATATACATTTAAAATATATAAAGTTATATAAACTTGACTATGTAGATATTGACTCATTTTATAAAAAAAATGGCGTAGAATATTTCTACGATTTTGATAACTTAGATCATCCTCTTGACTATCTAATGTATAGGTTAGGAGAGAAAATAATAGATAATTTTTCGCAATATGATATTGGCTATAATATTATATCTGATGATGATCGTTATGTTATTTTAAATGGTTTTGGTTGTGATAAAAAATCTAAAAATAATAGTCAATTTAATGAAAATATTACATTGGTTAGTGATGTTTTAAAATTAGACTATGACGGATATAAAATCATAGGAATTCATAGTTGGAATGATAGTAATAGCATTATTAATATTTTTTCTGCTAATTGCTCATACAGTAGAGGGGGGAATAATGAGAATCAGTTTCATGATATAAGTACACCATTTATGATAGATAGTAATACATATATTGTTACATCTAAGTGCAACTTTCAAAGTGAGAAAACTATACGCTTTGAATCTAATTCTTTATCAGATTCTAATTTTGGTTTAGTCGCGCTATTTATTAGAGAAAAAAATGAGAAAAAACTAATTAAAATTAATAGACATGGTAAGATTCATAATAACTTACTTGCCTATATGTTAAAGGAAAGGAATAATATTGAACAATATATTTCTTATAAGAAAAATAGCAGGTGGTTATATAAGTTTGTGGCAAAAAACAAAAACAATATAGTCATAAGATATTTATATTCTATCAAGAGATTATTACTTTGAACGTAAAATTATATAAAGCTATAGTATCAAGTGTTATTGGTAAACTGGCAGTTTATATTGTTCAGTTTACTCTTCTTATGATATATGCGAGATTATTTTCACCTGACGATTTCGGTAAAGTAGCATCGATTTTTGTATTTGTAGTATTTTTTCAACTGCTATCAGATATTGGTATTGGACCTGCATTAATTAATGAGAAAAGAATCTCTAAAAGTGAACTTAATGGTGTGTTTACTCTCACCATTATTATCGGAATAATTACTACGATTATATTTTTAGTATCATCTGTTTTTATTTCTGATTTCTATAGTGATAAAATATACCAGCTTCTAGTCTTATGTATAGCACCTACAGTTTTATTTAGCTGTTGTTCTATAGTGCCTTATACCTGTTGTTTGAAAGATGTTCTGATAATAAAAATAAATATTATAGAAGCAATATCTCATATTATTTCGTTCTTACTAATTATAATAACTCTTGATTTTATTTCACCTATTGTATTATTGGCTTTGAGAAGTAGCATTTTTTCATGCGTAAGGTTCTTTATTTTATATAAAGTGTCTTCGAAAACCTCCTTAGGGAGAGCTATAATAGGATTTGACTTTAGTATTTTTGAAAGGATTTGGAAGTTTAGCAGTTATCAATTTGGTTTTGGAATTATAAATTATTTTTCTAGAAATCTAGATAATATACTTATTGCTAAGTTCTTAGGACCAATAAAAGTTGGAATATATGATCAATCATATCAATTGATGAGATATCCATTACAATTAACATCATTTGCACTAAGTTCAGCCATTCAGCCCGTTCTAAGTGAAAAAAAAAGCGACTTAGAATATATAGCTAATGAGCATAATAAATTAATAGAAAAGATAGTCTGTTTGTCCTTAATTATATTTTCTTTTTTCTTTTTTAATTCAGAATTAATCGTCTATTTAATTCTTGGAGATAAATGGTTAAAGGTTATCCCGTTAATTGAAATATTTAATTACTCTTTGCCTTTCCAAATGATAATGGCTACATCTGGAGCTTTTTTTCAATCAATTGGTCGTGTCGATTTACTATTTAGAGCTGGACTTATTGGTTCTATTATATTTGTTATATCTATAGTTACATCTATATTTTTTTATTCTATTAAAGCAACAGCTTGGTCTGTTACAATATCTTTTATTCTAAATTTTATATCTATATATTATATACTATTTAAATTCGGTTTTAAGAAAGAGCTAAAATCATTTTATTTAACTATATATAAAGTCATATTGAAATTTATACCATATATAATACTAACAATATTTATTTATTCTGTACTAGAAAATATTTTAGATCATGAATCTTATTTTATAGGGATTATATCTACAATACTTCCAATTGTTGTTTTTATGAAAAAATTTTTGTTGATAATGAAAGAAAATAATTAATTATATACTATGAAAAAATTAAAAATAGCTGTTTTAATCGCTGGACCACCTAGATATATAAATTCAGTAATTGATAACATTGAAAGAGTAAAGGGAGATAGGGATATCGATTACTATGTTTTTTTATGGAAAGCAGAGTCAAAAAGTAAAGCAAGAGAAGAAGAACAGATATTGAATAGAGGGAAATATGATATTAAATATTTGATAGAAGCAGAACCTAATCTTGAAACATCTTATGATAATATTTTCAAAAAGCAGAGTGACTCGGGCTTATCATCCCATTTTAATATTATAGGGATGTTTAACAGCATGAGAATATTAGTGCAATGTTTAGAGATTTTTAATATTAATTATGATTATGTAGTACGTATGAGAACAGATTGCTCAATTATTACTAAAGATTTTTTTCCTACTGAAAGAATAGATGAAGGAATGGCGTTAGTTTCAAAAAACTATTTAATTCCTTATTCGTGGGTATCTGATCATATTATGGTTGCAAGTGTTAAAACAATGATAAAAGTATGGTCATGGAAAGATAATGATTATCTTCATAGAGAATATAATCAAGTTGGTAGGAATCCTGAAAAATTATTGGCTAGAAAATTAAAGAAAAATAATATTAACGTTATTGATGAGTGGGTAAGGTATAAAGACTATCATATAGTCTATTTTCCCGTTAAGGAATCAGATCCTGAGCCATTTAATAAGAATATAACAGATAATGGTATTAAATTTTTTTTTATAAATTCTGAAAAAATATATTCAAATAAGCGAGAATTGATAGATTCTTACATACTTAATCAGAAAAAAAATCAAGATTACTATGCGCTTCCTAAAATAAAAAAAATTAAGATTAAGTTAAAAAGGTTCTTTGATGATAATTTTAGACTGTAGACTTGTAGCAGAGTCTGAAACAGGGATCTCAAGATTCAGTATAGAAAATGCGAATAGATTTGTTGAAAAGTTTGGTAAAGATAAAATACTGTTACTAGTTAATAAAAAAAATGATAAATTAATTGGAACACAAAAAGTTACTAAATTTAAGCCGTTTAATATAATTCATTTTTTTATTTTCTCGTTTTTTATTTATATTATCAATCCAGAAAAATACATATCATTCCATTATTCAGGGTTATGGTTTAAGAGAGATAGAACTCAATGCTTTATTACAGTTCATGATTTAATGTATAGAATCGTTGATGATTTTTTTAAACCTGGTTTTCAACGTTTGATTGGAGTCAGATATTATGACTTTATAGTTAAATATTCATTGTTATCATCGGATAATGTATTTTCTGTATCACAGACAACTAAAGATGATTTGTTGAGTATGTTTATTTGTAATTCTATAATTTGTTCTGAAGGGATTAACGATTTATTTTCTAAAATATCAATTGATGGTGAAGTATCTAATGATAAATTTGGGAGTGAATATTTTCTGTATGTTGGAAACGGTCGTCCACATAAAGGAATAAGTGAATTTCTCTGTGCTTACAAAACTTATATAAAAGTAGGTGGAGAAAGAAAGCTTATTTTAGTCGGTTCTGGACATAATATAGTAAGTGATGGAGTTACCTGTACAGGGGTTGTTTCGGATAAAGAACTTTATTTTTTGTATAAAAATGCTTATGCATTTGTATTTCCATCTAAGTATGAAGGTTTCGGATTGCCGATACTAGAGGCTATAAACTCTGGTACTATTGTCTATTGTAATGATATTCCCGCTTTTAAAGAGTTTAATAGTGATAATATATATTATTTTGATATCAATAATGTCGAAAGTATTACTAATTTACTTTTCGAAAATCATTTATTCGACGATATAGATAGTAAGGTATTCCTGAGTAAATACAATTGGAATAATACTTTTGAGATTATATATGAAGAGATTCAACAATAAGTTAATTATAATACACGACTTTGATGGTAGACCATATTATAAAGCTTTAGAGAGCGTAGATAATGTTATATTTTGTAATTCGCGACCATTTAGATTTTTATTAAGAGATCTTATAAAGCATAAAAAAATCAGCGATGATGTATTAAATTCGCTATTACTTTTGGTTTTTATTCCATTTATAAAAAGAAATAAAATACTAATTGCAATGGCTCCGTTAAATATAAGAATGATTTTATACTCAGTGTTGAAATATAGAAATACTGTAATATATCATTCGTCTTGGCCTCACTGGGGGGCTTATTATCCTTTTAGTTATGGTTTTCTGAATAAATATCTTGAGATTATTTGGAAGAAATTATTGAGAACAGACTATAAGATTATCTGTGTAACAAAAGAAGCTCAAAAAAAATTATCTTTATTTATCAATATGAAGATTTCTGATTTAAGTCAGATATATCATGTTGTTGACTGTCAGGAAATTTCGAAAGAATGTTTTGAACGAAAATGGAAAGATATAAATAAGCTAAATGTTGGTTTTCTTGGTCGTATTAATGAGTCTAAAGGAATCAATGAATTTATTGAAATAGCGAATAATGAATTATTATATTCTAACGTTGACTTTTATGCTGTAGGTAAAGGTGCAATGGAGGATTGTATTACAGGAAGTAGAAATATAGATTATCTTGGATTTCTTAGTAACCGTGATGATGTTAGGAGCTATCTATCAAGTTTAAACTTCCTTTTAGTTCCATCAAAACGCAATAAATATTGGGAAGAGCTATTTGGTGTTGTTATAATTGAAGCAATGAGTCAGGGCGTTGTGGTAATAACCACAGATCATATTGGACCTAAAGAAATTATAAATTCTGGTAATGATGGGATTATATTAACTGAAGATGAATATGTATCCACAGTTATCGACATCCTCACAATAAAAGATAAAGAATGCTATTCTCAGGTGGCCTTTAATGCAATTGTATCATCTAGAAAATATTCATTTGATAAAATAAAAAATAGCTGGAGTGATAATGTATCCTAGATTATATATTGACGCACGTAGTTTAAAGGCCAATCCGGTTGGAGTCGCAAGATATGTCACGGAAATGGTATATGAATTATCTAACCTTGGTTATAAAATTACCTTAATATCTAATAAGGAGATAATTCTTCCTGAGAAGATAAAAAAGGAATCTATCGATGTGAATGTGTACGATAAGTTCTCAAAAATACCGGGTACAATTTTCGTTTCTATACTCTTGAGTTTTATCCTTCCTCGGAATGCCATCTTTTTGGGTTTCTGTCATTGTATTCCTTTCTTTCGAATTAAAAGTATTCTATTTGTTCACGATATTGTAGCTTATCGTTACCCAGAGACAATGACGTTACTTAATAAATGGATGAACAGATTCTCATTTACTTTCAGTTTGAAGCGTGCAAAGAAAATCATAACAGTATCAGAGTTTACGAAAAATGAAATAGTTGATTTTTTCTCTTTGGAGCCTAAGGCAATAATGGTTGCTAGAAACTCTATTGATATTGGCCTATTTAAGAATAACACTTCTCCGAGAGATAGTTTTATTCTTGCTGTTGGTTCGATTGAACCTAGGAAAAATATAAATTCTCTTGTTAAAGCTTTTTTCACCTTAATCGAAAAAGATAACTATATTGGTGATTTACTTATCGTAGGGCCTTCTGGCTGGTTGATGCATGATTTTTTTAAAGAAGTTCAATCTTCACCTTATAGTAATAGGGTAAAGTTTACTGGTTTTGTTAGGGATACTGAACTATCTCTTTTGTATAATTCTTGCGAATTATTTGTTTTTCCAAGTATCTATGAAGGATTTGGTATTCCTCCATTGGAAGCTCTTTCTTGTGGGGCTAAAGTAATATGCACATCTCAAAGTGAAATCCCAAATATGGGTCTTGAAGATATTACCTTCTTTGATCCGGCTATTGATGATTTATATTCTTTAATTAAAGAAACCTTAGTATCAGAGAAAGAAATATGTAATTTTAAATATAATGACTCGTGGGCTAAAAATGCAGACATTATTAGTTCGGAAATAAAAAAGATATGATTTTTATTATATTATTATTGAGTATTTTTCTTGTTCTCATAAGATGGTATAAGATTGATAGTAGCCTTAATTCTGGCTTACTAGTATATGGAATATTCATATTCTTATATTCTGTATTTCCTTTATATTATCTAGAGTTTGGTAGCAATGTTGTAAATATTGAACTACCTCTACTAAATAAAGAAATATCCCACTATATATCGTTAACTATCATTAGTATAAATATTTTTCTATTTACTATAACATTTTATAATAGAAGGGTTTTTTGTATTAACTATGATGTAAATGGTAGGTTTGAAATTTTTGCAAGAATTTTGTTCCCAATACTCTCACCCATAGTACTTGTTTTGGTTTGGTTTTATCCTTGGCCTAAATATGGTGAGGAAGTGACGGTTATGACCTCAGTTGCAACCTTTTCAAAAACTATCTTACTTTTAGTATTTTCATCGTTATCTATATCAAGAAGCAAGAACAAAATATCTTCATATAAATTTTTTCTTTTTCTTTTGATATTGTTATTCATCAGCATTGTTGATACAGCTAGAACACATATGATGATTGCAATATTTATTTACTTTTATGGTGAAAGATATAGCTTAAAAAAAGCACTATCGATGTTTCCTTTTTTGTTGGCTCTATTTTTTATTTTTGTATATATGACCCTAAGAAGAACTGATATTGAATTTTCTTTCGGCCTTGTTTTGTGGCCTTTTTTCTCTGAGGCTATATTTGGGTCTTATGGTGCATATCAAACAGTTGAAATAATCAATAACAATGGAAGCTTTTTAGGTAGTCCAATTTACTTCATATATGATAATTTTATTTCTTTATTTAATCTGACAAACTTTTTTCAAAGTCATATTCTTGAAGTGATATCTAACGCAATGTCTAATGGCGTAATTTCTCTAAAGTATTATCCATTAGGTGGGCACTTTTTCTTATCTGAATTCATGATATATTTCGGATATAGCGTCATTTTTCTATTTCCAATATTTTATTATTTTTTCTTTAAAGTAATAAGAAAACTACCGGGAGAGCTCTATGTTATTTATCTTTCAATGAGCTTCATGTTAATCAAAGCTCCTATTTTAGTTATAATTAAAACTGCAATATTAATACTAATAGCTTACTATTTTTTCTCACTAATTACTCGTATTCTTATTAGAGTAAATAACTGATAATATATTATGAACGAAAAAAAATTGATACCTGTTATTATGGCCGGTGGTTCTGGATCACGTCTTTGGCCCTTATCTAGAACACATTATCCTAAACAATTTATTTCCTTAGTAAATGATGATTCTATGCTTCAAAATACTATTACAAGATTAGATTCTTTATCTAAATCAGAACCAATAATTATTTGTAATAATGAACATCGTTTTATGGTTGCTGAGCAATTACGAAATATTGGTGTTAATAATGCTAGTATTATATTAGAGCCAGTTGGAAGAAATACAGCACCTGCAATTGCACTTGCTGCTTTTAAAGCAATAAGCGATGGTAATGATCCTTTACTTTTAGTTTTAGCTGCAGACCATGTTATTACTAAAGAAAGTGCATTTATCGAATCTGTAAATAAAGCAAAAGATGCAGCTAATGATGGAATGTTAGTGACATTTGGTATTGTTCCAAGCCATCCTGAAACAGGTTATGGTTATATTAAACAGGGTAAGCATCTTGGTAATTCTCTATTTCAGGTAGAAGCATTTGTTGAAAAACCTGATTTAGAAACAGCAGAAAGTTATTTTAGTTCAAAACTATACTCTTGGAATAGTGGTATGTTTTTATTTAAAGCATCTACGTATTTGAGTGAGCTTAAAAAGTATAATCCTGAAATTTATGATATTTGTAAATTGGCTATAGCATCAACATATTCTGACTTAGATTTTATACGTATATCTAAGGATATTTTTGATAAGTGTCCTGATGATTCAATTGACTATGCCGTTATGGAAAAAACAGATAAAGCTATTATCGTACCAATGGATGCTGGTTGGAGTGATGTTGGTTCTTGGTCTGCATTATGGGGGATTCATAATAAGGACGAAGCAGGGAATGCTTGTCGTGGCGATGTGCTTCTAGATTCAACGACGAATAGTTATATTTATGCTCAAAATAAATTGGTTACAACGGTAGGTGTTTCTGATCTAGTTATCGTCGAGACAAAAGATGCAATTTTAGTGGCACATAAAGATAAAGTACAAAATGTTAAAAATATTGTTAATCGTTTAAAGGATATGGGTAGAAATGAATATCAACATCATTTAGATATTTATCGCCCTTGGGGTAAACATGAACAAATTGCAGAAGGTGATCGTTATCACGTCAAAAAGATAACAGTACGCCCCGGTGAAAAAACAGCAACCCAAATTCATTATCATCGTGCAGAGCATTGGATTGTAGTATCTGGGACGGCAAAAGTTTTAAATGGTGATGAAACATATTTAGTTTCTGAAAATCAGTCGACTTATATTCCTATCGGTTCTCCTCATTCTTTTGAAAACCCAGGCAGAGTTGATTTAGAGCTTGTTGAAGTACGAACTGGAAATTATTTATCGGAAGACGATATCGTCCGTATTGGAACTGATGGTGAAGGATATTAAAAATGAGTTTATTACTAAGTTCAAAAGTTATTAAAGATTCAGGTATTCAGTTTGGAACCAGTGGTGCTCGTGGTTTAGTTGAAAAATTCACTGCTAACGTGTGTGCGGCTTTTACCCATGCATTTATTAGTTGTATGCAAACTGAATTTAATTTTAAGCAGGTTGCGATTGCAATAGATAATCGACCAAGTAGTCCGGCAATGGCACAAGCGTGTGCTAAAGTTGTTCAACAATTAGGACTTGAAGTTATCTACTATGGTGTAGTGCCAACACCTGCATTAGCTTATGCTTCAATGCAAGACAATATTCCTTGTATTATGGTAACAGGTAGCCATATCCCTTTTGATCGCAATGGCCTTAAATTTTACCGTCCAGATGGTGAAATTAGTAAAGAAGATGAACAAGCTATTTTAAATGCCGCTGCTGAGTTTGAATCAATAGCTGATTTACTTGAACTAACGATAAATAATAAAGCGGCTGTTCAGTATATAGTTCGCTATATCTCGTTATTCGATAGTCAAGTGTTAATAGGTAAACGTATTGGTATTTACGAGCACTCAAGTGCTGGGCGTGATTTATATGTGCCAATGTTTGAAGCATTAGGCGCTGAAGTTATTTCGCTTGAGCGTAGCGATGAGTTTGTACCGATTGATACCGAAGCAGTATCAGATGCCGATAAGCAAAAAGCGAAACTATGGTCAAAAGAATATAACTTAGATTTTATTTTCTCAACTGATGGCGATGGTGATCGTCCATTGGTCGCAGATGAAAATGGTGATTGGTTACGTGGTGATATTTTAGGTCTGTTATGTGCTGATGCCATGAATATTGAAGCGTTAGCAGTTCCAGTTAGTTGTAATACTGCGATTGAAAGTTACGATCGATTTAGTCATGTGACTCGAACAAAAATAGGTTCGCCTTATGTGATTGCTGAATTTACTGAGTTATCGAAAAAATATCAGTCGATTGCAGGTTTTGAAGCCAATGGCGGTTTTTTATTAGGCTCTGATGTTTCAGTTAATGGCAAAGAAATTAAATCATTACCTACTCGTGATGCGGTATTACCTGCATTAATGTTATTGGTAGCAGCAAAAGAAAAGCCGATATATGAATTAGTGGATGACTTGCCACAGCGGTTTACTCATAGTGATCGTATTCAAAATTTCGCAACTGAAAAAAGCATCGCTATTTTAAGTGAAGCAAAAAATGCGCCACAAGAATTTATAACTAAATTAGGCTTTGATGATTATTCTGTTGAGTGTATTAATTTAACTGATGGATTAAGAATTATATTAGTTAATGGTGATGTTATTCATCTTCGCCCATCAGGAAATGCTCCAGAGCTTCGCTGTTATGCTGAATCTGGTCAATTAGAACAAGCTCAATATATTGTGACTAAATCACTAGAAAATATTCAATCCTTCTAATTATATATTCGGAATTAAAATGAAAATCGCTATTGCCGGAACTGGTTATGTGGGCCTGTCTAATGCTATGCTCTTAGCACAGCATAATGAAGTTATTGCTGTAGATATTATCGAAGAAAAAATAAATTTATTAAATGATAAAATATCCCCAATAGTAGATAAGGAAATTGAAGATTTTCTCCAAAATAAGCAATTAAATTTTCATGCTACATTGAATAAGCAGTTAGCATATGAAAGTGCTGATTTTGTTATTATTGCAACCCCGACTGATTACGACTCTGTAAATAACTTTTTTAATACCTCATCTGTTGAAGCTGTTATTAAAGATGTTATGGCTATAAATCCAAATGCAGTGATGGTGATTAAATCAACTGTTCCTGTTGGTTATACTAAACAGGTTAAAGAGCAGTTTGGCTTTGAGAATATTATCTTCTCACCTGAGTTCTTACGTGAAGGTCGTGCTCTTTACGATAATCTCTATCCATCACGTATTATTGTTGGTGAACAAAGCGAACGTGCAACAGTATTTGCTAATTTATTATTTGAAGGCGCTATTAAACAAGATATTCCAGTTTTATTTATAGATTCAACTGAAGCTGAAGCGGTAAAGTTATTTTCTAATACCTATTTGGCAATGCGTGTTGCTTACTTTAATGAATTAGATACCTACGCTGCTTCCAATGGTTTAGATGCACGTCAAATTATTGAAGGTGTAGGTTTAGATCCTCGTATAGGCAATCATTACAATAATCCATCGTTTGGTTATGGTGGCTATTGTTTACCTAAAGATACTAAACAACTTCGTGCTAATTACCGCGATGTGCCAAATAATATTATTGGTGCAATTGTTGATGCCAATACCACCCGTAAAGATTTTATAGCTGACTCTATTATTGCTAAAAATCCAGAATGTGTTGGTATTTACCGTTTAATTATGAAAGCAGGTTCCGATAACTTCCGCGCATCAAGTATTCAAGGGATCATGAAGCGTATTAAAGCTAAAGGTATTGAAGTTGTTATTTATGAACCTGTATTACATGAAAAAGAATTCTTTAATTCATTAGTCATGGATAACTTAGCTGAGTTTAAACAACAGTGTGATGTGATTGTTTCTAATCGTATGGTTGAAGAACTTTCAGATATTGCTGATAAAGTGTATACACGCGATTTGTTTGGCGCAGATTAATAAGAGAATAAAAATGAAAATTTTAGTAACTGGTGGTGCCGGTTTTATTGGTTCGGCCGTGATTCGTCATATTATAAGTAATACTAAAGATAGTGTTGTTAACGTTGATAAATTAACTTACGCAGGTAACTTAGAGTCATTAGTTGATGTAGAAAACAATGATCGTTATTCTTTTGAGCAAGTTGATATTTGTGATCGCGCAGAGTTAGATCGTGTCTTTGCTGAGCATCAACCTGATGCGGTTATGCATTTAGCTGCTGAAAGCCATGTTGATCGTTCAATCGATGGTCCTGCGGCATTTATTGAAACCAATATTGTCGGTACCTATACAATTTTAGAAGCAACTCGTGCTTACTGGAATCAATTAGATGATACCCGCAAGGCGGCATTTCGTTTCCACCATATTTCAACCGATGAAGTATATGGTGACTTGGAAGGCACCGATGACTTGTTCACTGAAACAACATCGTATGAGCCATCGAGTCCGTATTCAGCCTCTAAAGCATCAAGCGATCATTTAGTGCGAGCATGGCTACGTACATACGGTTTACCAACCATTGTAACTAATTGCTCAAATAATTACGGTCCGTACCATTTCCCCGAAAAGCTGATTCCGTTAATTATTTTAAATGCTTTAGACGGTAAGGCATTGCCAGTTTACGGCAATGGCATGCAAATTCGTGATTGGCTATATGTAGAAGATCATGCCTCAGCGCTTTATACCGTAGTCACTAAAGGCGAAATTGGTGAAACCTATAATATTGGTGGTCATAATGAAAAAGCCAATATTGAAGTGGTAAAAACGATTTGTTCATTGCTAGAAGAGTTAGTACCTAATAAACCTCAAGACATAACTGAATACCAAAACTTAATTACTTACGTAACAGATCGCCCAGGGCATGATGTTCGTTATGCAATTGATGCTTCTAAAATTGCCCGTGAACTTGGCTGGAAACCGGCAGAAACGTTTGAATCAGGTATTCGTAAAACTGTTGAATGGTATTTAGCGAATCAAAAATGGTGGAGCCGAGTATTAGATGGCTCATATAACCGTGAGCGTTTAGGTAACTAATTTATCCACATCTTTCTTTTTTGATCTCGGGTTGAGTATTTATTTACCAACCCTAGATATATAACCTTGGATTCTTATTTATGAAAGGCATTATTTTAGCGGGCGGTTCAGGTACGCGTCTTTACCCTATTACGCGTGGTGTATCTAAGCAGTTACTACCTATTTACGACAAGCCAATGATTTTTTACCCACTATCTACATTAATGTTAGCGGGCATTAAAGATATTCTGATTATTACTACTCCAGAAGATAATCAAAGTTTTCAACGTTTATTAGGTAATGGCTCTGACTTTGGAATTAATCTGGAGTATGCGATTCAGCCTTCTCCGGATGGTCTAGCACAGGCATTTATTATTGGTGAAGAGTTTATTGGTAATGATAGCGTGTGTTTAGTGCTTGGCGATAACATTTTTTATGGCCAATCATTTGGACAACAGCTAAGCCATGCCAGAGAGTTAATATCACAAGGTGTTGCTACTGTTTTTGGTTATCAAGTACATGATCCAGAACGTTTTGGTGTGGTTGAATTTGATAACAATATGAAAGCCATTTCTATTGAAGAAAAACCGCAACAACCTAAATCAAATTATGCAGTAACAGGATTATATTTTTATGATAATCGTGTCGTTGAAATGGCAAAGCAAGTTAAACCGTCACATCGTGGCGAGCTTGAAATTACCACATTAAATGAAATGTACCTAAATGATGGATCATTAAATGTTGAGCTATTAGGCCGTGGTTTTGCATGGCTTGATACGGGGACTCATGAGAGCCTGCAACAGGCAGCATCATTTGTTGAAACCGTACAAAATATTCAAGGCTTAAAAGTTGCTTGTTTAGAAGAAATTTCATGGCGTAATGATTGGTTAACAACAGAGCAAGTACAATTGCTGGCTGAACCAATGATGAAAAATGAATACGGTCAATATTTAATGCGTATTGTTTCTGAAGAAAAATAAGAAGTGAATAAACATTGTGAAAGTATTAATTACAGGTAGCAATGGTCAAGTAGGTAGCTGTTTAGTTAAACAGCTACAATCTTGTCCTGAGATTGAATTTTTAGCTGTTGACAGAAATGAACTTGATATTACCTCTGAGCAAGAGGTTGTAAAAACCGTCAATGATTTTATGCCAAATATTATTATTAACGCAGCAGCTCATACTGCAGTTGATAAAGCAGAGAATGAAGTTGAATTATCTTATGCTATAAATCGAGATGGCCCTTTATATTTAGCCCAAGCAGCCGAGCGAATTGGCGCTGCAATATTACATATATCGACAGATTATATTTTTGCGGGTGATAAAGACGGTTTATATAGTGAATCTGATACTGTTAACCCGCAAGGTGTGTATGGGGAAAGTAAATTAGCGGGTGAAAAAGCTGTCATCAATGCCTGCTCTCGTCATATTATTTTACGAACTGCTTGGGTATTTGGTGAAGATGGTAATAACTTTGTAAAAACCATGCTTCGTTTAGCACAGCAAAGAGATTCATTAGGCATTGTTGCTGACCAGTTCGGTGGACCAACTTATGCAGGTGATATTGCTGCTGCATTAATTAAAATAGCTAAATCAATCACAGACTCAAAAAATACATTTAATATTGAGCATTACGGTATTTATCATTTCTCCGGTATGCCACATGTCAGTTGGTGTGAATTCGCTCAAATCATCTTTAACAAAGCGATTGAACAAAAGGTTTTAGTAAAATCGCCTGACGTAAAGGGGATTAAAACAGAACAATATCCAACACCTGCGAAACGTCCTGCCAATTCAAAATTGAATACAAAAAAAATAACAATAGTATTTAATATTCTAGCAAGTGATTGGCGATTAGCATTAAATCATTTGAGTGATTATTCTTAATACTGAATTAGAGAGCAATAATGAAAGTCATAAATACAAGCATCCCTGATGTAAAAATTATAGAGCCAGCTGTCTTTGGTGACGAGCGTGGTTTCTTTATGGAAACTTGGAATCAAAATAAATTTGAAGAATTAGTTACTGGTAAGCCTACCCAATTTGTACAAGATAACCATTCTAAATCTAAAAAAGGTATTTTACGCGGATTACATTATCAAACAGAAAATACTCAAGGTAAGTTAGTGCGTGTTGTTTCTGGTGAGGTATTCGATGTAGCGGTTGATATTCGTAAAGATTCCCCAACGTTTGGTAAATGGGTTGGTGTTTATCTTTCTGCTGAAAATAAACGTCAGTTATGGGTACCTAAAGGTTTTGCTCATGGTTTTTATGTGACTAGTGATGAAGCTGAATTTGTTTATAAATGTACAGATTATTATAACCCAAATTCAGAAAATTCTATTTTATGGAACGATTCAGATATTGGGATTAAATGGCCATTAATTGATATGCCAGTATTATCTAATAAAGATGTAAATGGTGTTGAATTTAAAAAAGCAAAAGGATTGTAATAGTAATAATACCTTTATTCATTAAAAATTAACTTTTAAAAGTGTTCTTATTTCCTTTATTTTTATGGTTTATATTTTTATGGTGTAAATCATTTTTCAAATCCTTGCAAAATAATCTTTCTACATGAACTTATTGGTATAATTATGGATGTATATATTTCAGTTGTTTCTCATGGACATGATAAAATAATAAATAATTTGGGTTGCCTTAAGTTATTATCTGATAGTTTTAATATTATAATAAAAAGTAATAAGCGAGGTGATGACTTCAAAGAATTATCTCTGTGTAATAATGTCCATTGGATTGATAGTGATTATGGGTTAGGTTTTGGTCATAATAATAATTATGTTTTTTCATATTGTATCAATAATCTAAATATGAAAGATGATGATTTATTTATTGTATTTAATCCGGATGTTTTAATGGATAGTAATTCTATATATGATTTGGTTTCTTTAATGAAAAAAGATAAAACACATATGAGTTGTATTAATCTTTTTAGAAATGAAGAACATACTATTTATGATTGTTCAATAAGAGACTTTCCAAAACTCCATCAATTTATAAGATCATTTTTAGGATTTGGTAATACTGCGATTATAGATAAGGGTACTATTAGTGATACAACGACTGTAGATTGGGCGGCAGGCTCATTTTTAGCATTTCTAGTGCAAAGATATAAAAGTCTAGAAGGCTTTGATGAGAGATATTTTATGTATTGTGAAGATATAGATATTTGTTATCGAAGTAATAAACAAGGGCACCCTGTTGTTTATTATCCTCAAATTAAAGCATTACACTATGCAAAGCATGAAAATAGAAAGTTCTTTTCTAAACATTTATATTGGCATATAAATAGTGTTATTAGATTTTTATTAACTAAAAAAGAGTTTACAACGCCTAAATCTTGTCTTTTTTATGAGATTTAAGTTTATTATCTCTGTATCTGTATCTGTATCTGTATCTGGATGTATTATGAGTGGTTTCTCT
This sequence comes from Photobacterium phosphoreum, assembly GCF_002954725.1. Classification (GTDB taxonomy): domain Bacteria; phylum Pseudomonadota; class Gammaproteobacteria; order Enterobacterales; family Vibrionaceae; genus Photobacterium; species Photobacterium phosphoreum. Next base: position 1,927,687 of record NZ_MSCQ01000001.1, on the reverse strand, counting down.
TAGAGTTTATATTATTTAGGTGAGGTTTTAAGTTGATAATTACAACTATAAGATCTTATTTAGAATAATATCCATATTATATGTTGATTAAATAAGAAGTAAGTTTTTGAAAATGGCTAATAATTTTAATATACTTAGAATTGTATTTTCTGTAATCGTTTTATTATACCATATAGGTGTTTTAGCTAATATAAAATGGCTGTTAATTTTCCCTGGTGATATATCAGTTCATGGCTTCTTTATTATAAGTGGTTATTTGATAACAAAAAGTTTTATTAATAACAAAAATCTTAAAATGTATTTTCATTCTCGATTTTTTAGGATATATCCATTGTATCTAATTGTTATTATTACTTTTTTCTTTGTTGGTAGTATTATAAGTACGTTAAGTTATGATGAGTATCTAAATTCTGGGGCTATTAAATATGTAATAAATAATTTGTTTTTATTGAATTTCTTAGAGCCAAATTTACCAGGTGTATTTATAGGTAATGGGAATGGTGGTGCTGTAAACGGTTCATTATGGACAATAAAAGTTGAAGTTATGTTTTATCTTATTGTTCCTGTGATATATTCTTTTTTAATAAAAGAAAGTCATAGGAAAATAGGAACTGTTATTATTGGAGTATTTTCAGTTATATTTTGTTATTGCTTGTCTTATTTAATAGATGAGTATAATTTAAATTCATCTTTAAATAACCAGTTACCATCTTTCCTTTCATACTTTATGGTTGGTGCGTATTTTAACTTTATTAAAAAAGATAATAAACATATACTACTTTTACTTCCCTTTGTCATATATGGGTTAATATATATAGACTGGATATGGATGAAACCTATATTGACCGGTTTTCTTGTTTATATTTTAGCATTTTTAATGCCTAAGATAAATGTAAGTGAAAAATTAGGAGATATTTCTTATGGTATTTATATATGGCATTTCCCAGTAATACAGTTATATATATATTATGGTCTATACAGTAAACCAATACTTGGTGTTTCACTTACACTACTAACAGTCTTAATGCTTTCTTATATTAGCTGGCATTTGATTGAAAAGAAGTGTGTTAACCATAGTAAGCAATATAGATATTTATCCAGTAAGGCTGATGTTATTAATTAACAAATTGACTTTTATGTGGTGTTAATATTACTTAAAAGCCCGTATTGAATCACTTATATTAGTGTTCATACGGGCTTTTTGCGTTTTAAACATTTATAAAACTATTAACGTCTATCAAATACGCCATTTGATTCCATCATATCTGAAAATGCACTGCCATCATGGCGAGTGGCGTTAAAGACATAAGGTGCATAAACATCAAATAATAACCGTGTATTACTGTGACCGAGCATTTGTGAAACGTATAATGGGTTTTCATGAGCGGCTAAATGCAGCACTGCCGCAGTATGGCGGGTTTCATAAGGGCGACGTGTTTTTAAATTGGCTTTTTTAAGCGTTGGATGCCAAATATCTTTGCCAATTTTACGGGTATCTAGTGGTAAGCCATTATCATCGGTAAACAAAAAATCATCAGGGTCAGTGAGGGGGGCGGTAATACGCTTAATTGCAGTCAGTAACAGATCATTAATCGGTAAGTCGCGACGTGATTTTGGGGTTTTCACATCAGTGATGTCACCATTAACCATATTTTGACGAATATGAAGTAAGCGATGCTCAAAATCAATATGTTTAAGTTGCAGTCCATGCACTTCACAACTTCGCATTCCCGTCATAAAACGCAGTAAAAAATAGTCGTACCAATTAGGGTCGACATAGTCTAAAAAGCGTTTCACTTCCTCTAAGGTCATCGGCGAACTGTCCGCTTTTTGCTCTCGCAAGGCGCGGTAACGTGAGAAGGGATAATTAAATTTCAATTCCTCTGCCGCGACTATCATAATAGAAATTAACGGCCACAAAATATTATTAATGCGTGCATTAGATAATGTGCGGCTGCCATCCTCTTTTTCTCGCGCGGCTAATTGTTGGCGAAATTGATCTAACTGACTTAAATAAATCTCATTAATTAAGGTATTGCCAAAATAGGGGATCAAATAATTATCAATATTACGCTCAACCGTCTTACGGTAGCTATTCTTCCATTTAGGTGCCTGCTGCGATAGCCACTTCTTTGCAAAATCATCAAAGTAAGGATAAAAGCGGTCGGGATATTTATCTCGTTGCAAGCGCTCAAACTGCTCGACCTTTTTACTGTCAGGAAAGTAATCACGGTACTGAAAAGTTTTTAACGCAATTTCAGCATTGATTTGTTTGACAGTCGCTTTGGCGATTTTAAGGTTCTTAGGGGTAGCAGGCATGCCAGAAGTTTCACGAAATCTTGTTCCATAAACGTGAATATCGTACTGAATGATCCCATTTGGGCGCACACGAATGTTAGCCATATCAAGTCTCCATTGAATAGATCTACCCATATCCAATGGACTTAGATACACTAAGGCCATCGGCTGAGTCTTGCTTAAACGTCGGGGCAGCCGGTACGAGGCGAAGTGGTTGCCGCCACTTCGCTTCAACTGCTTATCTGAGACAGTAATGAATTACTGTGCATATCTAACTGTAGACGGTACTGGTTATTTGTCCAGTGTGTAATCGATATTTTTTAAATATCGTCATAGCCTAATAAATCGGCTTGTTTGCAACTATCCCCCTGATTTTGTTTATTGTAGATAGCCATCAATGTTTGCATGGCCATCAGATCATTGTTATTGGTGTTCAGCTCAATAGGAATGCTTGCATAAGGGCGTTTAGGATCATGTTCATTATAAAAGGCCAATTTTCTTGAGCCATCAGCGGTTTTCAGTATACGTAGCGTCATTCCTTTCAGCTCGGTAATATTTTTGATCCGCACTTTAAGCAGTTGACGCAAATTAATGTTGTAGAGCAATGGCTGTTTGGTCGTAATATCCAGTGCGGAGAGATTCTGAAAGCTATCAACGGTACAACCAAAGCCTGAAAGATAGACATCATTTTGGGTGAAATAGAGCAAACTGATGTTGTTATGCTTTATTTGATGCACACGCGTATAAGCTTCAATTTCTGATTTGAGTGCGTAGATCTTAACAACGCACTTCACCTCCGTTGTGTAATTGGCTTTAGGTTTATTATTAAACTCTGACAGTGATTCAAGAGAGCAAGACTGACTGTGTTTACCATCGGTGACAGTCAGTTGTTCATTATCAACATTGATCATTAATGTGCCTGATTGTGTGTGCTGACAAGTATGTTTCAGTATATCAAGACCATCTTGGTTAGCGACTAAGTCGATTTCTGGGATCAGATCCTGTGGCAGTGCCGTTGTTGTTATATCATTATCACGCTGAACAATAATTTTATGCTGTGCTTTATCGATTTTAAAAAATTCTAAAGGACAGTGATTGCTTGCAACCTCAAGCATGGGTTGTAGCGCTGATATTGATACGGTCTGAAAGGTTTTATTATCAAGTGACGCGATATAATCAAGGTGCGCTTCACAAGCGGCACTACATTGCCAGCGACGAACAGCATGATCGTTAGCATACCCAATAACATAACTATCACTTTGGGGGTGCTCATCAAGCTCTAAAATGATCTCTTGATTCTTCCTCTTAGTTTTTAAGCAATCCTCGCAATAGTATTTAAACATATCAGCATCTATCGACCATTTACCATTCTGTAATGTTGGATCTTGGCCCTCAAAAGGGAGCTTGATGATCCTCAGTGCATCACGTTTACCACCAATAACACTAATAGTATTAGCCGCTTTATCAATAATAAACGTGATCAGCGATGTGCGTTCTTTTTTATCAATAGCATCAATCATCAGCATAATGTGTGGGTAATATTGTTTGTCGATTAATATCGTCTTCATCATGTGTTCCTTAGTGATGCGTTTAAAAAGTCATGCAGCATTTGAAATAGCAATGGTGCTTGAGGAATAAAGCGCACTGTAATGTTCAGCTGTGTGCTTCCAGTATTGAGTTTATGTATCGAAACGGTGTCTTTATTTGTCGCAAAGTAAGTGTCAATCAGCACTTTATTTTTATTGATGCGAGTTTTTCTATTGTGTTGTAGCGCAAAAGCAAATTGGCAGCATTTAAAAAGTGGGCTTCTAAACACCCGTTGAAAGTAGATGCCATTGTCTTTATTGCAGCGAACGGTAAATGACAGGGTACGTGTATCGAAATCGACATCCATTGGCCCTAATTGTTGTAATGCTTGCCGTTGCTGTTTGGTGAATATGATCGGCTGGTGTCTACCTGTTAGTGCCCAAAATTCGCTAAGTGCTGAAAATGCCTGTTTATCTGTAGTTAATGTTCCCAATAACTTTTTAGATTGGTAGTTATAGCAGCGTGCTGTTGGTTGATGACTGTCTATAAGGGCAATGTCGACAGTGCAATGTTCTAGCCATAACGACAGTAAGTGGTTTTCATCTTTGGGCTCACTGATGCTTGTTTGTTGAGGTGTGACCGACTTGAGCTGTTTAAATCCTTTTTTCTTTAATAGATGTGGGGTTAATTCAAGCGCGGTTAACATCAAGGTGTAGTTTTGCTTTTGATGGGTTGTTGCTTGTCGGTAATCTGGGGCGATGGCATTTAAAAATCGTGACACATCATTAGATAATGGACCGATCCCGAGTAAATAGCGCAGTTCACTTTGTTTATAGCCATTATCATTAATTGAAAATAAGGGCGTTAACCACTCAATACCGTGTAAATAGCTCCAACGCGTTGTCGCATAGTGACTATGGCCCAATTGATCGCCGATGACATCAAACAATAGTCCACCATTGACGTGAGAAAAGGGGCGTCCTTCTAGCCAAAAATCAAACCGCTCGCGGCAACGGTGTTCGGTCAGCATTGCCGCGGTCGCTTTACCTAAAGGCAGGGGCGATTGCGTTAAGGCGAGTGCGAGCTGAAGGCCTTGTTGCATCAACCAATGTGCGCCACTATGGCGAAGGTGGTGAAAGCGGACATTCGTGCCCCATAAGGCTTTTAATGCCTTTGTGACAGGTAATAAATAATGCAATTGACGTGATGTCATGGATTCATGGTTAAACCCTAACAAGGGTGTTGTCGCTAAGCAGCCACGCTTAATATGGATCACGATTCTGATTAATTTGGCGATAGTGGTAGGTAATGAAAGATAAACAAACCGTTTTTGTTTATTTTTAGTGTTACCTTCGGCGGTTTTACAGATACATAACGTAAATTTATGTGGGTTATCCACATCCCCAATAATATCTTGGCAACGTAGCCGTGATACTTCCCCACGCCGCAATGCACCGTAAAAACCTAAGATCAAGGCCGTGGCGCAAAATAACCGCTGTAGTGGACTGCCTGTCGATTGAGAAACGAGGGCTTTAATCGTCACTAAACATTGGTCGGCACTCAGACAAAAAGGATCAACCGTGGCTGACAGTAACGGTGATGTGAATTGCGAGATATCAAAATGCTCAGTTACGGGGTGTTGAGGTAAAAAACGCAAAAAGTTATACATTAGCCACCGTTCGCTGTCGTTATCAAAATGCGCATACACCTCGATTGCCCAATCCATGAGCGCCTCGTGATCACAGGCCTCGATATAAGAAAGCGGATAGTCTTCGAGTTGATGGTATATACGAGTGTATTTACGAATACTATCTAACTGTAATGATGTCGCTCTTACACCACCAAATTGAATTAAATCATAGGTAAAGTAATACATAACATGGGCAATAATATTGTCGTGAGAGCTTGGTGGTGGCGTTGCAAATTGGGTGTTTAAAAAATGCTGCCATTGAGAAGACGGTTGATTTTTAATGGCGTTGATCAGTGCGAGGTGTGGCCAACGTTCAACTTTATTGGCTGTAAATGTGTGGTAGGCAGGCGCTATCCAATCTTGATCATAAATCAACTTAATGTGTTGTTCATACTGTGGGTGAGGTCGCTGTGGAACAAAGGCAACATGACGATGTGGCTGACTGATATCTAATAGTAGTGCACAAGGAAATTGGTATTGCACCAGCCAAATTTGTTGAAAACAATGTTGCCATTGCGCCACATTTCTTGAGGCAAGGTAAAACGGCGCCCGTGATAGCCATTGATCCAGTGCGTGATGCAACGTTTTGAGTGTTATCTTATCTGGCTCACTATTAAAGTAGTCGATTAACAACCGACAGCTAAACGGGGTTAATGCATAACGCGTAAAATAGGACGGCTGTTGTGGGTGCCGTGCTGCGGGAGTCTGGTGCTGGACGACAATCGTGAGTTGATTATCAAAGAGCTCAATACTGGCAGGCTCATTTAAAACCTCCGCCCAGTAGCGCAATGATAGTGGCGCGACTTCAATACTCAATGCCAGCGCAATAAAACCAATATTGAGCTCTGGGCGATCCTGGACAAAGATCGGTTTGTATTTTTGATAAGCCTGATACAGTGCTGATGCATCATGCGCTTGTAGGCTGATGAGTTGCATCCACGCTAATTGGGTATCGTGAAAACGTTTAAGCTCGAGCTCTGGCAGTTGCCATGCACAATGTTGATGTAAGTAAAATAACACATTATCAACGGCCCGCAGTAAATGCCGTTGCTTGCCTGTTGGAATGGTAGTGATTGTTTTTTTTATGCTTTGTAGCTCTGCCATTGTCATGCTGCGATCTGAACGAGGTGTTTTGTTGATAAGATCAATAACGTATTGAATAAATTCTTTATTTTCACAAGCTAATCCCTGCTGAGAATGACTATTTATGATCTCGTCACTCACTGATTTTAGTGTCATATTTTCTAGCATCGATCATTCCTGTAAAAGATGAATATGTGAAAAAGAAAATAATGTGGTGCTATCTAGACTGAAATATAATTTTCCCGGGAGCGGATTTAAAAACTGCAACAATATTTTTTTGTTGATGGGAAAACATTGATCGCTGCCAAGATGCTCACCAAAGGAGGAATGGCCCATTAGACGATCAATGTGCTGTGTTGTGAGCTGCGGATTGATCGATGTCAGTGCCTGTTGCGCAAAGGTATGACGTAAACAATAAGGCACGATTTTTTTTACATTGCTGCTCTTATAAGGCCAATGCAGGTGCATAAATTGACGCATACTGCGGGCATTAAGAGGCAGGGGCTGATTGTTTTCATCAAATAAAAACCATAAAAATGGCGATGAGGCATGGCTACCAAGTTGGGTCAATAAATTCTGTTGAATGGCCAAGTAGTGTGTGATGGCCTGTTGTAAATAATCGCAAAGGTAAAGCGTACGGTAACGGCCTTTATCCGATAGCGTTGATTGAAAGGTGCCATAACATCGACGCGTTTCAAGTGAGATCGCATGTGTCGGCCTTGCGCCTGTTAACATCAAAAACTGAAATGCGAGCTGATAGGTTAATGCATTGTAATAGGCCTTTAATTGGGGTTTGGTCGCGATCTTAGCAACGGTATGTTGTTTGACGTTATTATCAAGCGCCAGGAAAAAAGTCCGTACATCATCTAAAGGTAAGGCGCGATCTGATCCCACCCAAAGTGTGGGTAATTCGATATATTGATAACCGTGATCACGAGGGTTTTTTCGGCGTTCAAAAACAACAATTTTTCCTACTGTGGTTAAATACGCTGGCAGCGTCACTTTTGTATTTAATAACAGTGAAAGATGATGATGCGCGCTATCTATCGCGAGATTAATGCGATAACGACTCGCTGTTTGGACGATGCGCTCTAAATACTCATTGTGTGCTTTAAAAATTTTATAGCGGATCTGATCACTGCTTTCCCGTTGGTAGGCAGTTGCGCTGCGATGATGCAACGTTTTATTCCCTAACAAGACTGATTTTGCCGACGTTGAGAGATAGGGACAACGTTGAGCCATGATCGTGAAATAGCGAAAAAAGACATCTTTTCTTAGGCGACCATACTGCGCGCACAGCTTGGGTGTTTTCCATGATTTATTGATAAATCGCCACAGTTGCTGTTTCAGTGCGACATTTAATAATGGCTTTTGCGCTGTTGTGTTGAGGGTTCTAACGTAGCGGTAGAAAAAATGATTCAGTGCGCTAGGCACAGGTTGCCACTGCCAAACAACCCCGGTTGAGGTTGAATAACACAGGGCATATTCCACCCATGAAATACCACTGAGGTTGATAATACGTAGTCGATGTTCGGCACACGCATCTTTACCTGTTACACGCGATAACGACGGAATATCCTCGGCTGCGGTGAGGCTATCGAGTTGCTGTGTCATCCATAAATAGATAAAGGTGAACAACAATGGCGCGTTATCCTCAGAGTCATGAAATAACCGATTAAAATGAATAATGGCAATCTGCAGAGTATTAACCACATGCAAGGCGTCAGGCGCGATCCCACCACTATTTTTTTTGCGATTATTTTTGGCAATAGCCGCGTTAATACCCATGGTTATCATCTCTTTGTGTTAATGGCGGACAGCGGAAGGTGAAGTATTCGCGAGCAGTGCCAATTTTTGTTTTGAAGGCACCGATTGATGATGCTGTTTCGCTAACTGATGACGTTTTGAGAGGTTATGTAGCGGTTTAGCTTGTAGGCCATGGTAGAGACTCGGCTCAATAAAGCTCAGTGTGTGGATCACCGATTCTACTTCATCAACAGGGTAGATCTGTATTTGCACCTTCAGCGTTGTCGAGAGCGAGTGTTGTTGTAAAAAGAAAAAGGCAGGGCAAGGTGCAAGCAACCAATACTGATCAGTCATCGTTGGATGCGGGGTGACGGGCAGTGCTATTTGCGCAAATAATACGGCAAGCTCTTTATCGGTAATACAGCAGAGTTGAGCTTGGTTGATTAATTGAACACTATCCTCGGTGATGATTTGAGCCAGCAGGGGGTGATAAGTGAGCTGTAATGTTCGTAAAGCTATTGTTTTTCTGTTTGCCATGCCGATCTCCTAATACGTAATAAAGCAATATTATGGGTTGAATAAGAGTGAAAAATAATCGCTAAAAATAGATCCCGTGATGAATAATGTGATAGCGACGCTATTATTTTTTTATTTTATGTATAACAGCATTAGGCGTATATTTATTGTGCAATATTGTTTGTTTCGACGCAGGGGGGGATTTGAGTGTTTTGTTGCATATTGTTTGCTGTGGGACTGCGACGCGAGGCGAAGTGTTTAACATTAAACACGCTGAGTTAATGAAAGGTATTGATTTATTGAAATGATGTTTATAACTGGCGTTATTGAGTGTAAACCGCGCAACGGAATATAGGCATGTTGAATGGGGGAAGGTTGGCCTTCGCTATTGTTGAACCTGCAATAATGAGTTAAAAACAGTGACAGTGGAAGTCATTATTTTTGAGTCATGTATGGCGGCATTGAATAAAAAATGATGGGTCTAAGTGACTTATTTTCTTCGCTATGTCGAAAACGAGGCTTGCTTTTCCTCACACATAAACCCCATCGCCATATTATTTTCAGACCTTATTATGACAAGCTAAAATCGCAACAACCTGACATAAATTAGTCTTTACCCTAATGCTTTGATTGTCTTCATTTTCACGTCTTGTGCTTTTTTAGGCTCACGCTGAATGAGTAGTGTATAAATAAGATCAATCATAAACAGTTGAGAAATGACCGTTCCGATAGAGTCTCCCTGAATGAAGGTTTGATCATCACCCGTGATCAATACATGATCGGCCATCTTGGCTACAGTTGATTGATGGCAATGTGTTAATGCGATCGTTGTAGCCCCTTCTTTTTTGGCTAATGAGAGTGATTTGATGATCTCTTGTGATTCGCCTTGATGAGAAATAAAAAAAGCAATGTCTTCTTTATTTAATAAACTCGCACGTATATACATCATATGATTGTTGTGGAGTGATTCAGCCTTTAATCCAATGCGCATTAACTTGGTATAAGCATAATTCGCTGCGATACCGGATGAGCCGATACCAAAAAAGCAAATATCACGACAGCGAGTGATTTTATCAACCAGCAATTTTATTTCGTTGGGCTTAATAGGGGTGATGGTATCGTTAAGGATGGTATTAAGGTTGTTCTTTAACTTACTGGCGACGTCAATAACATCATCTGTTATGGATAATGCAAATGAGCCGAGATTAGGATCTATGCCATGTTCTTGTTGTGTGGCATCAACAGCAAGGGCAGTTTTGAAGTCTTGAAAGCGATGAAACCCTAATTGACGACAAAATCGTGTCACACTGGCTTCGCCGACATTCGCATTTAAGGCAAGATCTGAGATGGAGATAGTGATGACATCATCGCTATGCAGCAGAATATATTCCGCAAGCTTTCGTCCTGACTTAGTAAAGGTTTCTTGATTTTTTTGAATATCTTTCAGTAATGATTTTGTTGAAGTCATAAAAAGGCCTAACCGAGGTTAGGCCTTGTTATTATGGCCTAACACATTTTAATTTCATCGATAAATGCTGTTGTAATTTGTTTTGGTCGAGTGATAGCACCGCCAACCACGACAGAATGTGCACCGAGCTCAAGACACCGTTTCGCTTGTGCTGGTGTGCCTACATTACCCTCTGCAATAACGGGTATTGAGACAGCATCAACAACAGCACGTAAGAATGAAAAATCATGATGGTAAAGTTTCATTCCTTTAGTTTCAGTAGTATACCCATGAAGAGTGGTAGATACACAATCAAATCCAAATTCTTGTGCGGTTAAGGCTTCTTCTAATGTCGCAATATCGGCCATCAACAATACTGAAGGGTATCGCTGGCGAATGGTATTGACCATTTCCTTTAATGTCATGCCATCGGGTCTTAACGCTAAGCAAGCATCAAGTGCGATCATGTCTGGATCTGCGGTCATGAGTTCATCGATTTCTTGCATTGTGGCAGTTATATAAATCGATGAGTTTTCATAGTCGCGTTTTAAAATACCAATAACAGGTAACTGGGTGACACGTTTAATTTCTGCAATATCTTGTGGTGAGTTAGCACGTATTGCACAAGCCCCACCTTCTTTGGCTGCTAACGCCATGCGTCCCATAATAAAACTGCTGTGCAGCGGCTCATCTTCTAATGCTTGGCAAGAAACAATCAGATTATTTTTCACAATTGACAACATATTCATTTCTAACATCCTACTGCTTCTTCAACTTCTGTTTTAATGATGGTGACTTGTGGACCATAGACAATTTGGATCCCATTACCTTTAACTATCACTGCTCGTGCGCCTGTCATTTTTAATAGCGCTTCATTAACGTTTTCGCCATTGATGACAGAGATACGTAAGCGTGTTGCACAACAATCGACATCTTTAATGTTATTGCGGCCACCGAGTCCTTCGATAATTTTTTCTGTTCGCTCAGAGCCCGCGATATTTTCGATGATTGCGCTGTCATCATCTTCGCGTCCTGGTGTTTTAAGGTTTTTACGTTTGATGATGAAACTAAAACTGAAGTAATAAAGTGCAAACCACACGCTGCCAATCACAGGCACCATGATCCAGTTGGTTTTCGCATTGCCTTGCAACACACCAAATAAAATGAAGTCAATAAAACCGCCTGAGAACGTCTGCCCAATTGTAATATTGAAGATATGCGCCATCATGAAAGCCAAGCCGTCAAAGATGGCATGGATGAAATACAGTACTGGCGCGACAAAGAGGAACGCGAATTCTAACGGCTCAGTGATCCCGGTTAAGAAAGAGGTCAGTGCAGCGGTAAACATTAAGCTAGCAACACGTGTTTTATGCTCTTCTTTTGCACATTTATAGATAGCGAATGCGGCACCTAATAAACCAAACATCATGGTAATGAAGCGGCCAGACATAAAGCGTGCAGTGCCTTCATAAAACTGTTGAGTATTAGGATCGGCAAGTTGAGCAAAGAAAATACGTTGGGTGCCTTCAACTAAAGCGCCGTCAACAATTAAACTGCCACCTAATGCGGTCTGCCAAAATGGAAGATAAAAGATATGATGAAGACCAAAAGGACCCAGTAAACGCAGTACAAAACCGTAAATGAAGGTGCCAAGGTAGCCTGACGCATCAACCAATGAGCCAAGAGTACCAATGCCTGATTGCACAAAAGGCCACACGATATACATCACAACCCCCAGCAAAATGGCACTAAATGAGGTGATAATAGGAATAAAGCGAGAGCCGCCAAAGAAACCTAGGATTTGAGGCAATTCGATTTTGTTAAAACGGTTATGCAAACTGTACGTCATCAAACCCACAATAACGCCACCAAACACACCAGTATCAAGCACCTGCATACCAAGGATCATCCCTTGACCAGCATTACCTAAGTTTTCTGTTAGTAGTTCACCATTAAGCACGAGTAGTGCATTGATGGTCGCATTCATAACAAAATAACCCAGTAGCGCCGCAAGACCTGCTGTACCTTTATCACTGCGCGCTAATCCTACAGCTAAACCCACGGCAAAAAGCACAGGTAAGTTACCAAAAATAACAGCGCCAGCACTGGCCATCAGCGTGAAAATACATTGCAGCAACCAAATGTCGAGGAAAGGGTAAGCTTGTAATGTATTCGGGTTTGATAGGGCACCACCAATCCCGAGCAATAAGCCAGCTGCGGGTAATACGGCAATGGGTAACATTAACGATTTTCCGAACTTTTGTGCCTGTTCAAAAAATCCATTTCTGATGCGGTCTAACATGGTGAAAAACTCCGTAAAATTAGAATTGTCATTTCATGTTGCTTTTTGTGGAGTTTATTTTCATTTTGAGATGAAGAAATAGGCATCGCTCACACTTTTATGAGCAAAATTTTTCCAGTATCAAAAATGTGAACTGAGCACGAAAAAGGGCGAGCCGTAATATCTAAAGCAGATCATAAGTTGAAGCTATTCATGCTTTTTGTTCCGGCTTTTTGAGTGCTTTATTGGTATTACTGCCCATTTTTAGACACAGCGCTGTCATCTAAACTGTCTCATTTTTCCGATTTTTGAAGTAAAGCTGTCACTGCAACTATTTGAATTTATAGTATTTTATTGATTTATAACGAAAATTGGAGAGGGGGTAAAAAAGGGGAGGAATAGCCTAAAAGCTATTGTTAATTTTATCATTAAAAACTAACAATCCGCATATTGTTACTCTTATCAGTATCGCACCAAGTTCATTCGTAGCTATACCGCGTACTGTGCCAATCATCTATGCATTGTTTAAGCGTCAAATTGCTAAAGGTGGCCCAGTTACAGTAACTGATCCTAATATCATTCGTTACTTTATGACTATTCCAGAAGCGGCGCAGTGGGTGATCCAAGCGGGCGCAATGGGTAAAGGTGGTGATGTATTCGTATTAGATATGGGCGAGCCAGTTAAGATTGCTGAATTAGCGGCGAAGTTAATTAAGCTATCAGGTTTGGAAGTAAAAGATGAATTAAATCCTAACGGTGACGTTGAAATACAATTCACAGGTTTACGCCCTGGTGAGAAGCTGTATGAAGAGTTATTGATTGGCGATAATGTTGGTCAAACTCGTCATGAACGTATTATGACTGCTGATGAGATTTACTTGCCGTAGTCTGAATTTGAGCCGTTATTACAGCGCTTAGATGTTGCATGTCATGACTTTGAGCATGAAGTGGTACGTAATATTCTGCTTGAAGCACCAACAGGTTTTGTTCCTACTGATGGTATTTGTGACATCGTGTGGAATATTAAATCGCGTCCGCAATTGGCTGAAGTGATACCGCATCAACTGATTAGTGCTTAGTCTTGTGACGCAAGATGATTTTTAAAAGATTGAAAATAGATTAACGCCCGTATTACTTTGCAGTACGGGTGTTTTTTTGTTTTGGGGCTTTATATTTATGTTGTTTTACGTTTAAGATTTCAGGTTTTCTGAACATTAATAGACAGTAGCTATATTATCGTTCTTTATATTCTTCATATTCTTCATATTCTTCATATTCTTCATATTCTTCATATTCTTTATAGGGATATGTTAATTGAGCGTTTGCAACAAATAGCGTAAAAAGTTCAACCCAAAAAAGAATAATAAAATTGAGATATCAAACTGGAAAAGCGGACTTTAGTCCTGAAATGTTGAGTGGGTGTTTGATTACTATGAGCGCATACAAACACTTGAAGGTTTATCTCATGACTGCACATATTAATGCTCAACCGGGTGATTTTTCTGAAACTGTGATTATGCCGGGTGATCCACTGCGCGCTAAATTTATCGCTGAAACGTATTTAACGGATGCGGTGTTAGTCACTGATGTTCGTAATATGCTGGGCTATACCGGTTATTACAAAGGTCAGCGGGTGTCGGTAATGGGTCACGGTATGGGTATTCCCTCAATGGTGCTTTATGGCCACGAACTGATTCATGATTTTGGGGTTAAGCGCATTATTCGTATTGGTAGCATTGGTGCAACCCAAAAAGATGTGCATATGCGCGATATTATTTTAGCGCAAGCTGCTGGTACTGATTCTCCAACTAACGCTAAGCGCAGTAGTGGTTATCAAATGGCAACCTCGGCCAGTTTTGGTCTGTTGCATAATGCTTACATGACAGCCCAGCAAAAAAACATTGATGTTAAAGTCGGCAATATTTTCACTGGTGATATGTATTACGATCCTGATGAAGATTTGATCCCCGCATTAGAGCGCTTTGGGGTATTAGGGATTGATATGGAAGTGGCGGGTTTATATGGCCTTGGGCATCAGTTTAATATTGAAACCCTCGCTATTTTAACGGTGTCTGATCACTGTCTAACCGGCGAAGAAACTACCGCTGAAGAACGTCAATTGTCTTTTAATAATATGATTGAATTGGCATTAGAAACCGCATTACAGCCTTAATCATTCCGCAATAGGCTCTTTTTTGACTATATTAAAAAGAGCCATTGTTTCGCCGCTGACTCATGGAGTGGAATCAATGAAGAATAAAATCACCCTTACCGCCCTTAGTTTCCTTGCCAATTTTATTATGGCAGGTTTTGCCACTCAATTTGGAATGTTAATTGAACCTATCGCAACTAAGTTTGCTGCTAACGTTAACGAAGTTGCGTCGATATTTTCATTACTCAATGGTGGTGCATTAGCAGGTACGATTGCTGCGTTTTTCCTGATTGAAAAAATCGGTATTAAACGTATGACAATGGGATGTTATTCATTGATTGCCGTTGCGGCGGTTATTCTTCATCTGACCACCAGTTTAACTGTGGTGATGATGGCGATGACGGTAGTTGGGTTTTGTGGCGGTGTCGGTTTATGTATCGCTGGTACCATTGTGGTATCTGTGTGGAAAGACAAAATTCAAAGCACAATGTTAGTGGTGCAAGATGCTACGTTTAACATTGCAGGGGTCATATTTCCGTTAATCACTACTTATGCATTAACTCAAGGTCTATCTTGGAGTTACAGTTATTTAGCTGTGGGTATGGTGGCGATTGCAACGGCAATTATAGCGGTATTCACTAATTTTAAAGCCTGTGAATCGACAGGGGTAAATGGCGAGAAAGAACACTCAGAATGGAATTTCGGTATTATTAGTGGCGGTATTGGCTTGTTTCTTGGCATGCTTGCGCTTTATACCTTCCTTACTTGGGCGCCTATCTTTGTTAAAGACAAATTTTCGATTCCATTTGAAGATGCGGGTAGCATTATTACCCAATATTGGTCAGCTGCGTTAGTCGGTGCACTAGTGTCGACCGTGATTGTCTCACGCATGAAAATCCAACATTTCTTACTGATAGTGATTTCATTTGCAATGGTGATCACCGCGCTTATTGTGACCACCGATAAGATGTCATGGCTCTCTTACTTAACTTATGGCTACGGTTTTGTGTGTGCCGCGCTTTATAATGCCTTCATTGCTTACGGGGTGTCGTTTGTACGCAATGCGAGCAGTAAAAATGTGTCGTACATCTTAGTCAGTGGTAGTGCTGGCGCGATGTTTAGCCCAGCAATCAGTTCCGTGTTTGAGCGTGTGGTTGGGTTACAAACGGTGATGTACGCAATCCCTGTTATCTATGCAGCTATTTTGGTGATGTTGTTGCTATGTCAGCGTTACCAAGTGCGTCAAGCGGTGTTATGTCGTTAATGTAACGCTAACTAAACCTTCACCACTCGTTATGAAGAGTAAGGACTTATGTGCTTACTCTTCTGCGTCTAAGTAGGCTTTAAGTTTATCCATATCAACGACTTCTAATTTTTTCTTTTCTTTAATGATTAATCCTAATGTGATCAATTGCTGGACTGAGCGGCGATACACTCTGTCTGATGTGCCAAAGCGTTCTGCTTCTAAATAGCCTTTTGTAAAGCCATCAATAGGAAGATCATCCAAGTGTTGGTGATAAAGATCGTAGGCAATATTATAAGCAATCGGGTAGAGTAAACGTCGAGTCAAAATTTCAATCGTATCTTGATAATCAATGGCTATCGCGCTGGCAAAAAATAAAGCTAATTGCGGGTTTTGATTAAGTGCTTGTTGGAGCTTGTCACGATTAATGATCCATACTTCCAGTGCTTCAGATGCGATGACATCCATCTGACAACGGTAATTAGAAAAAAACTCCATTTCACCAAAGATTTGGTGGTCGCAATAAATCGAGCCTAATTGAAAGTTACGTCCACTGCGGGTGCTATATTTTAACGCAATGCGACCTTGTTTGACTAAGACCAGTGATCCTAACTTCTGTCCTTGCTGTATCAATAATTGCCCTTCATTCACGAATCTCTTTTCGCTAATACAAGCTAATACTATTTTTTCTATTTTCGAATATTCATCAGTCCAAGATTGCTGATAACGGCCTTTTTGTAGCGGTTTAAGTTGCATGTTAAATACCTATTATTTATTCCTATGAATGATACGGTATTGATTCGATTTGGGCTAGGAAAAGAGAGGAAGCAGCAGCGGCAAAGAAGAGCAGGGTTAAGATTGTGGGTGTATTAGTAACGAGTCTCGAGATGAAAAATGCTGGGTAAGTGCGCGGTATTGATCTATTTAAATGATGTTTATAAATGGCGTTATGGAATATATGCTCGTTTAATGGGGGAAGATTTAGCCTCAGTTATTTTTGAACATGCAATGATGAGTTAAAAATAATGGCAGTGGAAGCAACTGTCTTTGAGAAATTCATGGCTGCATGTAATAAGACTAAAGCGCTCAATAAAGCATGCCTTGGCGTTGCGGCATGGACAAAAAATGATGGGTCTAAGTGATTTGTTCCAAGATGTTTAAATAATTTTATTCAAACTCAAACAGCTTTATATCACAATTAGGTTATGTACGTTATAATGTACAAAAAAGGTGGTGATATGACGACGCAAAATGTATATTCTCAAAAAGCGGTCAGTGTGACTTACGCAAGAAGCCATATAAAAGAGTGTTTAGATAATGGTACAACGGCATTATTAAATAATAATAAGGTGACGGGTTATATCGTTAACGCAGAAACATTTGAATCTATGATGAATATTTTGGATGGTTTCACATCAATTAAAAAGCAATTAAGCCCTGATATTGAATCTAAAATAAGTCGTGCAAAAAAAGCATTAAATGGAATTCAAACGAAAAGTGCGAGTAATTACGTTAAGTATAAAGATATGTCTGATGATGAGTTGTTTGAGTGAACACCATTATGCCTGATGTTATAAGGATCATTTCGGCTAAACCGTTTAGAGATAGTTTTACCGATAATGATGCTAGAGATTCAGTGAAAGCGTCTTTTCTCGAGTACAAAATAACAAACAACAATATACAAGATGGCTGGTCATTTGGGCGTGACGTCCCATATCACCGCCCTAATGCAGCATTACAAGCAGAAATGCAACATGTCCATCTTTTAACCGTCGATAGCTACAACGAAGATAAGCAGCAATACAATAATACCAGTGATTATCACCTCGCCTATTGCTTTAATGACGATCACTCAATTTATTGTTTGCTTGATATGTTGACCCATGAAGATGCTGAATCAATGGATATAATGTTAAGCCTCTCTGAATTAGCAGAACGCTTTAAAACGAGTTTTTAACGATGATTTCTTGATTTGTGATGACCGCTTTCTTTACCATTGTTAGCATGACTAATTTATATGTCCGTCCAATTTTTTCGCTGTAACTAATGAAGCATGAATACTTGGTGTAGCTAAGTCATGCAAAAAATGCTTACTGTGACACCTTTATTGTCACTAAAGGATAAATGCGCCATAATTGTGACACTTTTATTCAGAGAAGTGTCACAATTAAAAGGGTATCTGCCATGAATAGGTTTGAAATCCAACGCTATATCGAACAACACTGTCACCCAGTGTCTGTTTCAGACCTTATTATGGCTCATCCCGACTTAATTCGCCGTACGCTTCAGCGTTGGCTTAATAAACTTATTGAAGACAATCAGATAGCAGCCATTGGTGACGGTCGATCACGTAAATATAATTGCACTGATTAATCAAGCAGAGGCAACGCAAGTTATTGCTAAATATGAAGGTGTTATGATTAGGGCGAATGTATTTGACCCATTTATAGCAGCATGCGACGAAGCGAAAGTGCCAAATAAAGCATAGCTTGAAGCGATGGCATTTACCAAGCAAGGTGAGTTTAAGTGAGTTACTTCAAGGTGTTTAAATAATTGGATAAATGACAACACGATAGAACATGTTGATGGTTCAATCATCAAGCCTACTGATTAACAATAGGCTCGTGTGTTGATGTATTTTTATTTATTGCAATAACAGCGGCAAAGTGTCTTTGTGGTAGCATGTCGCGAAGCTCTTATAACCATATTGTTGATTATCGTCATACTCTTTTACCATCGCTTGCACTTCTCCCGCAGTTTTTAATTCAGGCGTCGCGTCGCTACTTTCATAGTTCCACTTTATAACAATATCAGTGTCTGGTGACATATTAAGAACGTCATTCCATGTGTACTCAATAAACTTTACGTCGTTTTGTTTTTTGTTATTTAGCATTGATAGTACGTAATCAATCAATTTCATTTTTATCATCTTTTGTTATCAAGCATTAAGATAAGGTATCAATACATCAACCAGTTAATATAATGAATTCTTATATTTTACCATCAGGTTATGGTCAATAAAAGCAGTTATGTTTTTAGAGCTTGATCAAATTATTCATTCTAAAATGGGATGAATGGTGATGTTTTTGTCACAACGTAATGAGTTTCTATTTTTTAGTAGCATAATTATGTGTTTATGGCATTTTGGCGGACAGTCGATCCTTTATCTTATTAGCTCTTACTGACATGATAAGACACATTTTTTAGCTTCTCAATCTTCTTATTCCACTTTTGACTCATTATAGCAGCTTTAAAACGCTTAATATAAGAATAAATCATACTATCTGTGTGTTATTGGCATTATATCTTTTACATTTATGTTTATTGTCACAAATATACCTTAAATGTATTATTTTGATAGCGTGCAACTGATGCCCTACATATACTTAATAAATAGAACAGGGTGCTGTTCGATATATTTATATATTTTAGAGTGAAATAATATGCAACTATTTAAGAAGTTTACGGCATGGCTAAGCAAACTTGATGAGTACGACAAGCAAGCAAAAAAGATACGTTGTGAAGATCGTCGTGGTGAATATGATTACACCACTGAGTCTGTAAAAAAATAATACTAGACTCTTAAATATATAATAATTAAGCCACAACCCATATTCGCATAACATGGTTGTGGTTTTTTTATGGCTGCTATTTAATATTATTGTTACTTTATTTTCCTCGCTTAATTAGATGATTATGCACTTGCTGCTTTACCCTCGTCCCTTACTTTCCCTGCACTACCTCCTTCCTCTCTTACCCACGCTAATATCCCGCGAACATGATAATCAATGATTTTTTGACGGCCTTTAGGTTGCATTAAGATCAAGCAGCACTCGACTTCATTATCCATAAAGAAATTTTCAGTTAATACTGCCGCCATGCGGGTTTTTCTCAGCATATAAAAGCCGCGTTCTTTATCACTGTCACCATCGCTGTAATCACACCGTAATGGTTTATTGGGAAACACTTGCGTGAAAGCGTGAGTGATATGATCGGCAATGATGTCACTGTCGGTTTGACCTCGGCTGGTGAAAATTTCAAAACCACTGCCACCGCCTGCATTGGCATGTACTGAAATTAATAAACACTGGTGAACAGGGTATTGAGTCACTAAATGATTAGCGCGTCTGACGCGGGTTGGTAAGCTAATATCTTCCAGCTCTGGCACAATAATTTTATTTTCAATTCCACGTAACGTTAATGCTTGGCTGATACCTTGCGTAATAGCACGATTAAATTCCCCTTCAAATAATTGGCTACCATCAGACCATAATGGTGAACGCTTACCGGGTGTTTGGTAAATCCCATTAATCACGCCGCCATGACCGGGATCTAATAAGATAAAGGGTTTCATAACGTCACCTTCGGAATACCGTATTTGGCGATAACATCACTCCATAAATAACCATAAGACTTATGCGTATTACCGGGATAGTCGTTGGTGATATAACAATCTTGAGGCTTTACTTGATGGCGATTGGCAAGGTAATCATCACTTAAATCATGATCGATACACACGATGTCGGTTTTATCGCTGACATTGATCCATTGCTCGGTCACACAATCTGGCGTGGCTAATTTTCTAACGCTCGGCTGGTGAGTTATTTTAGGTAAAAAACCTTTGACGCTGGTCAGTCCGAGTGGAGAGCCAAACGTAAACCAAGTACTAATTTGGGGTGGGGTAGTTTGGCGGCTCAGTTGATGCAAGACGTTATATGCGATCACGGTGCCCATTGAATGACTGAGTAAAATAATCGGTCGATGTTGATATTGATTGATGAGTTTTATTAACGGTTGTTCGACAGCTTGTTGGTAGCTCGAATCATGAAAATAATGATGAATATCAGGTAGCAGTGATTTTAAAAAGGGTTTCGAGATCCAAGAAAAGACGTTGAATTTATCTTCCATCCACTCCGCTATTTTTGATCCCCAATGGGAAGTGTTAGTGGTGGCTAATGGTTGGTTATTATTATGCGTATTATTGCGAGTTGGTAACGGTTTAATGGCATGAATATGTTGAATAGCGGTGGTTGTTGCCGCTGATAGCACCAACGGTTGCTGATAAAAATGATCGGCATAATAGGCCATTTTGAAATCAATGTGCGGATGTAGCTGTGATTGGTTATAGCATTGTAAGCCATGTTGCAGCGCTTGTTGCCAATGAGCACTTAAGGTGGTGGTGGGAAGTTTATTTCCGCGGCCATGAATAGCAATAATGATCGGATACATAATGGGTAAGCTCTCTTGGTGGGTTACCAGAGTGCTATTACATTTTATATGTGTGCATATGTATATATTAAGGTGCTTTTTTGTGACCGATTAAGAACTCCCCAGTGATTGTTACATTACATTAACATGGTAACGGCGGATGGTTCCTATTTCTTCCTGTTAATATTTCTAACAATATCAGTACGCTGTCATTATGGATTTTTATTTATGAGTGGCGAGGGAGGTAGCAGTGGATATTGTTCATTATGGCGCGAAAACAGGAGTAACGGGATCATGTCATGAGCTTGTTATCGGTGATAATAGCTTATTGATTGATTGTGGTTTATTTCAGGGAAAAGAAGCCCGTGAGACGTTAGATATTGAATTTAATATTAATAATATTGCTGCATTATTACTGACCCATAGCCATATTGATCATATTGGGCGCTTACCGTGGTTACTTGCCGCAGGCTTTGCGGGTCCTATTTATGCCACTGAAGCAACAGCCGCGTTGGTACCATTAATGTTAGAAGATGGGCTTAAAATTCAGTTAGGGCTCAATAAAAAACAATGTCAAAAAGCGTTGGCTTTAATTCATCAGCGCATTCGTCCGGTGCCTTATGATTGTTGGGCGCAAATCGTGTTACCGACTGGTGAGTTAGTGAAGATCCGTTTTCGTCCTGCGGGGCATATTTTGGGATCGGCATATATTGAAATTAAACTGCCTACCAATGAGATTGTGGTTTTTAGTGGTGATCTTGGGCCGAAAAACACCCCATTATTAACCGATCCCGTTGCCCCTACAGCGGCGCATACGTTAGTGATTGAGAGTACTTATGGCGATAAACCTCACCACCAACTTGAACTGCGGCAGCGGGTTTTAAAACAGATCATTGAACGGTCATTACAAGATGGTGGCGCGATTGTTATTCCTGCCTTTAGTGTTGGCCGTACCCAAGAATTACTGTTTGATCTTGAAAATATTATTGCAGAAGTTGATGTTGATCCTAACGAAGATCAAACCATTAAACGGGTGTGGAAAAGGTTACCCATCATACTGGATTCACCATTGGCGCAAAAGGTGACCGAACAATACCGTTATTTCCACGAGTTGTGGGCCAAAGAAGCAAAACAGCGCCGTTATATGGGCCGTCATCCATTGGCGTTTGAACAATGCATTACTATTAATAGCCATACTGATCATCTCGAATTGGTGAATCGACTTCAGCATTCTGGTGAGCCCGCGATCATTGTTGCCGCCAGTGGAATGTGTTCTGGCGGGCGCGTGGTGAATTATTTAAAAGCGTTGTTAGCTGATAAACGTACCGATGTGATTTTTGCAGGTTATCAAGCTCAAGGTACAACCGGACGCGCTTTAGTGGATGGCGAAAAAGTGATTAAAATTGACGACAAGGTGATCGATGTTGCCGCGCAGATCCATCAATTATCAGGCTATTCTGCTCATGCCGCCCAAGAAGATTTAGTCAGTTTTGTGGCTGACATTGAGCAAGGCCCACAAGTGATTAAAGTCGTGCATGGTGATTTAGAAGCACAAACCGCGTTGGCGACTGAATTACGTAGGGTTAAACCTGAAGCCACGGTGATTATTGCGGCAAGTGAGTAAGAGATAGGAAGGGCAGGGACGAGGTTGCGAGTTTCGAGTAACTAGAAAGAGCAGGGGCGAGAAAGAATCAACTGTCCGCGCGTTGTGGG
>NZ_MSCQ01000001.1:1897659-1904164 GCF_002954725.1 Photobacterium phosphoreum | reverse complement strand
TTATCTTGACGGATTTTAACCACAATACAGTCTAAATAAACAATGGGATAAAGACTGTCTAATGGCCTATTTTGCCATTCATTGACTTCGTCAATGACGGCGTTAGTAACTTTGGATATTAATGTTGGTGAAATGTCTGCATTATACATTTCTTTAAACGAATCAACGATATCACGTGTTGTCATGCCTCTAGCGTAGAGACTTAGAATCTTGTCATCCATCGATGTAAAACGTGTTTGATTTTTCTTAACCAATTGTGGTTCAAAACTACCTTCACGATCTCTTGGTGTATCGAGTGCAAATTGCCCATCTTCTGTTTTTAAAGTCTTCGTTGATGAACCATTTCGATAGTTTATTGAGGTGTCTTTCTGATTTTTTTCATAACCCAAATGTTCATCAAGTTCTGCATTAAGAGCAGCTTCAACTGTGATTTTAGTGAGCATTTGGCTGAAATCGAGGAGATCTTGATGAGATTTCAAACCTTTTGCTGCTTCCTTTGCAAAGGCTTCAAGTTCTTGCTTGGTCATAATTACCTATCCTTAATATGATTAAGTTAATGATAGGCAATTACACAGATTTTGGGACAGGGTCCGTTGTGGGGTTACTACTTTCACTGGTTTCTTTAAGGTTCAAGCCCCACCCTCCGTCATTTCCTATAGTGAGATGACGAGTCTCGACACTAAATATCTCGAAACTCACCATCTTTAACTCTGCTCTTCCTCGTCCCTGCTTTCCCCCGCGCCTCCAAACCTTACTACAACTCTGCTCTTCCTTGTCTCTGCTTTTCCCTCGCGCCTCCAAACCTTATTACTTCACCTCTTTGCCGCGCACTAATTTCCGTACCCACATCCGTCCAGGGTGAAGGGCATCAAGCACCGTATGTGGCAGTGGTAGTGGATCACCACAGATTTGTGAAGCCAGTAATTCACCTAATAGTGGCGCTGAACTTAACCCACGCGAGCCTAAGCCAACAATCGCAAATAAGTTTTGATAAACAGGCACATTTTGCGCATAAAGCTGGTTATCTTTTAGATCTTGATATTGTGTGATCAGATCATCATAACGGCACACATTACCAACAAACGGTAAATGATCACGACTGGCACAACGGACACCGACACGGGCGCGTTGCTGTAGTTCAAACCCATCTACATCAATTGCATCTACCCATGAGGCTGTAGCGGGTACACTATCCAATAAACGTTGTTTGTTTTGTTGTTGATCGACTTCATTGTAATCAAGGTCGCAATTACGGCGGGCATAACTGGCACCGACACAATGGCTGTGAGTGTGGGTGTTCGCTGGGGTTAAATAGCCGTCATAACAGAGTACGGTTTCAAGTTTTGCTAAAGCATTATTCGTCGGGACATGGCTAACCTGACCACGCACTGATGAAGTTGGGATCGGGGCGGTTTGTGGATACTGATTAAAGCGGTGACCACTCGCCACAACAACGGTGGTGTGATTAACGGTAGCGCCGTCAGCGAAGCTTAACTGCCATTGATGACTATTCTCGTTTTCAATTTGCTTAAGTGCTGTGACGTCTCTATTGAGGTGTAAGCGAAGTTTGCCTGTTTTAACTGCAGATTCAATTAATGCTTGGGTTAATTGTTGTGGGCATAACCAGCCGCCAAGTGGATAGTTAACACTGCGACAATCGGTTTCAACGCCAGTGATTGCAAGTGTTTGCTCAACATCTAAACTGCGTAGTAATGATTCAGGAAAACCACCGTCCAACATACAATCGAGCTTTTTGGTTTGGCGGCCTAGTTTTTTATCATTGGTCGTAAGTGCGAGTTGTTTTTCGGCATCAGTAAGGTTTTTGCCATTCTCATCCCATGCTAACTGAGTAACGCCACACCAATCATGATCAAACTGACAATGTTTCGCCGCTTGTTCAACAAATTGACGCGCATAAATAAAGCCCGGTGCAAAAAAACGAGACAAGGGATCATGTTTACCATTTAAAAGAGGGTATACCGCCCCTTGTCGATTGCCCGATGCACCTTGAGCTAATTCATTATCTGCACAATATATAGTGACTGATTGACCACGACGGATCAGCGAAATAGCAGTGGTTGCAGAAGCGACACCGCCACCAATGATAGCAATGTCACTTGGTTCTGACTGAGCTGCTTGTTGTGGGCTACGGGCAAACCATGGCTTAAAATTCGCTTGCTGGTGGTTTTTGGTAACAGTACCCACCGTCATAGGAGGATTAATACCAAACCCTTTGGCTTTTTTAATATCAAAGCCAGCGTCATTCAAGCCTTGATGCACAGAACTATCAGCAGTAAATGTGGAAACAGTGCACCCTGATCGTGCCATGTTAGCCATGCCGTTAAACAGATTTTGGCTCCACATGGCAGGATTTTTCTTAGGTGCAAAGCCATCTAAAAACCATGCATCAACAATTCCTTCATTGCCGACCCAAACTTGGGGTAGACAATCGTTAATGTCACCAAACCATAAATCAAGGGTGATCATGCCATCTTCAAGTACAATACGGTGACAATCAGCAACCGCAGGCGGATAATGTTGAATCAGCTTTTGAGCAAATTCAGCCAGTTCTGGCCATACTTGATGTGCTTTAAGTAGATCTTGTTGAGTGAGCGGCGCTTTTTCAAAGCTAATAAAGTGTAATTCTTTGACTGTAGCGTCTGGGTGTTGTTCGCGAAAGGCTTTAAATGTTTGCCATAGCGCCAGAAAATTAAGCCCAGTACCAAAACCAGTTTCTGCAACCACAAATCGACGTCGATCAAAATCATGCCAGCGCTTAGGTAAACCATTTTGTTTGATGAACACGTAACGAGCTTCTTCTAGCCCATCGTGATTTGAGAAATAGATATCATCAAACTCAGTAGATAATGGGCTACCGGTTTCGTTCCAATCAAGGATGGCATTTTCAATTCGGAGTGTAGACTTTGGCGGAGTAGAACGAGACAAAACGAACCTCTTGCTTAGCTGCTGAGCATTTTGCCACCGTTTTATGCATGGAAATGCATCAATTATGGGCTTTAAATGCGATTGAATGGCAATTTTGACTCGATTGTACCTGAAATACAGGAAAGCTGACCACTTTTCAGGAGCAAAGCCGTTATAGTTCTCGTACTAAATAATCGTTAACTTTTTTGTTTTTTTCTTAATAACAAAGTTAAATTAAGTAGTAATGTCGGCCCAAACATCTTTAATATCGTGTGTTTTCGTTCGCAGCGGCAAATTAAGCATGAATGTGAGCGCAGATTTTAAAGCCGTTTGGGACGTATTTTAGTCATTAAGATAGAGCATTAGTTGTTCTATAAAATGATTAGGTATTTCCATTAATATCACTAGGAATTCATCATGAAACGAGCCGTAATTACAGGCATGGGTATTGTATCTAGTATCGGTAACAACGTTGCTGAAGTATTAGAATCCCTAAAAACAGGCAAATCAGGTATCAATTACTCTGAGCAATTCGCAGAAATGAAATTGCGTTCAAATGTTTGGGGTGATCTAAAAATCACACCGTCTGAGCACATTGATCGTAAGAAAATGCGTTTCATGGGTGATGCTGCTGCGTTCGCTTACCTATCAATGGAGCAAGCGGTTGCTGACTCAGGCCTAGCAGAAGATCAAGTATCTAACGAGCGTACAGGTTTAGTCGCTGGTTCTGGTGGTGCGTCATCATATAACCAATACCATGCAGTAGACACACTACGTGAGAAAGGCGTTAAGCGTGTTGGTCCTTACATGGTGCCACGTACAATGTCTTCAACGGTTTCTGCATGTTTAGCAACACCGTTTAAAATTCGCGGTGTTAACTACACCATGAGTTCTGCATGTGCGACATCTGCACACTGTATTGGTCACGCGGTTGAACTTATTCAACTAGGCAAGCAAGATGTTGTGTTTGCTGGTGGCGGTGAAGAGCTTGATTGGTCATTAACCATGATGTTTGATGCAATGGGCGCGTTGTCGACTAAGTATAACGATGATCCATCAAAAGCATCACGTACTTACGATGCAGACCGTGACGGTTTCGTTATCTCTGGTGGCGGCGGCATGGTTGTTGTTGAAGAACTTGAGCATGCATTGGCTCGTGGCGCAAAAATTTACGGTGAAATCGTAGGTTATGGTGCAACATCTGACGGCTACGACATGGTAGCACCATCAGGTGAAGGCGCTGTGCGTTGTATGAAGATGGCAATGAAAGATCTTGATGCGCCAGTTGACTACATCAACACTCACGGTACATCAACACCTGTTGGCGATCTAAAAGAGCTTGGTGCTATCCAAGAGCTATTTAGTGATCATAGCCCTGCGATCTCTGCAACAAAAGCAATGACAGGCCACGCACTAGGTGCTGCTGGTGTTCACGAAGCTATTTACTCAACGCTAATGCTTGAGCATGGTTTTGTTGCGCCAAGTATCAACATTGAAAACCTAGATGAAGCGGCTAAAGGCCTTGATATCGTGACTGAGAAGCGCGATGTTGAATTGAAGACTGTTATGTCTAACAGCTTTGGTTTCGGTGGCACAAACGCAACGCTAGTGATTCAGAAATACGAAGCGTAAAAGAGGAACTGCAGGGACGAGGTTTCGAGTAGCGAGATTTCGTGTCTGAGAGTCCACAGCGTAATAAAAAGCGATAGGTGAAAGCCTACCGCTTTTTTTGTTGGGGTAAGGAACAGCAGGGGCGAGGTTTCGAGTAACGAGATTTCGTGTCTGAGAGTCCACAGCGTAATAAAAAGCGATAGGTGAAAGCCTATCGTTTTTTTTGTTGGGGTAAGGAAGAGCAGGTGCGAGGTTTCAAGTAGCGAGATTTCGTGTCTGAGAGTCCACAGCGTAATAAAAAGCGATAGGTGAAAGCCTACCGCTTTTTTTGTTGGGGTAAGGAAGAGCAGGGACGAGGTTTTGAGTAACGAGATTTCGTGTCTGAGAGTTTCGAGATAAAAGCGAGTACCAAGTCCAGCCTGTCATTCCTCAACTTTCGAGATGACGAATATTGGGCAGTCTCGATACTAATAATCTCGAAGCTCGCCACTGTTTTTCCTCGTCCCTAAAAACCTAGCTCTTCCTCACCCCTAAACCCTCTAAGAAAAAAACGTGCCATAAATAACGGAAGTGATCGCTGCAATACCACATATCGCCGTGAAAACACGTGCTAATCGTGATGTCTTGTATTGCTCCATCGCTGGAACAAATTGCATTGCGAATACAGGCAATAAGAACAAAATTGTGGCGATCATTGGCGAGCCGATACTTTCAATCATATCGAGAATACTTGGGTTAATAATGGCGACAATCCAAGTAACAATAACGATGAAAACAAGTGATATTTTTTCAATTTTTTTAATTGGCATTGTAGAACGAGATTTTATTAAGCCAGTAAGACCTTCATGGGCACCAAGAAAGTGACCAAAGTAGCTAGACATGATTGCAGCAAATGCAATTAGTGGACCTAAGTATGAAATGAGAGGAGAAGATTTGATGTTAGCTAAGTAAGACAGAACTGAGATATTTTCTGATTTAGCCATGCTTAATTGTTCAGGTGTCATTGATAATACAACTGAGAACACAAAGAACATTACAAACACCATCAACATCATTGCTGCACCGCCGGTGATCATATCGGTTTTCTTTACAGCATTGTCACCATATACACGACGTTGTTCTTTGGAAAACTGACTGATAATGGGACTATGGTTAAACGAAAATACAATGATCGGAATGGCTAACCAAATGATGAGTGGCATCGATGACCAATCAGTCTTGGTGTGAACCATTGACATATTCCAATCTGGAATGAGGTATATAGAAAGGATTAATAGAATAACGACCAATGGATAAACCAGAATAGATGTCACTTTTAACATCAGTTCTTTACCAAAGATAACACTCGCGGTCATTAGTCCAATCAGTACGCCTGACAGTAACCAACGCGGAATGGATTCCATACCCAATTGATGGATCATAAAAGAATCAACCGTATTGGTAATACCGACACCGTAAATTAGAACAATCGGGAAAATAGCAAAGAAATAAGCAACAGTGATTATGTTCGTTCCTTTTTTTCCAAAGTGCTCTGCAACTGCATCTGTAATATCAGCATCTTTTTTTGATGAAGAGAGGACAAAGCGAGCCAAACTCTTATGGGCAAACCATGTCATTGGAAAGGCAATTAATGCCAAAATAACCAATGGCCAAAAGCCCCCAGCGCCTGCTGTTATAGGTAGAAAAAGAATACCAGCACCCACGGCGGTACCAAATAGTGACAGTGCCCATGTAAAATCTCTATAGGCCCATTTGGTCTTTTTTGTTTTAACTGCAATCGCTGTTTGTTGCATGTAAATTCTCCAGTTAGTAAAGAGTGAGCTAGGCACACTAGTACCAAAAAAAGATAAAAACAGGATATAGCTCTATTTTTGTAACTAATAATGTTAAAAAAATGAATAAATAAGAGGTTTGTCACACATGAGTAGCATTTAATAGTAACTATGAAAGCGTTTATGTGCTAGATTTT
>NZ_MSCQ01000001.1:1737199-1896843 GCF_002954725.1 Photobacterium phosphoreum | reverse complement strand
TGCTTTTCCTTGCACCTTGAACCTTAAACCTCTATCTCTTCCTCATCCCTAGTTACCTGCTTTCCCTCGAAACCTGTCGTTCTCTCCTATATAATAATTTTTGCACGATCCTTTCTCTTTTATTCTCTCTACAGGACGTATATGAAAATCCTTATCGATGAAAACATGCCTTATGCCCAGCAATTATTTAGTCAATTGGGCGAGGTGATTGCTAAGCCAGGACGTAATTTAACCGCTGATGATTTAGTGGGCATTGATGCCTTAATGATCCGTTCTGTAACGAAAGTGAATGCTGATCTCATTGCTAAAGCCGATAAATTGAAATTTGTGGGTACCGCAACCGCAGGCCAAGATCATGTTGATCAGGATTTATTAGCCGCCAAGGGGATTACCTTTACCGCAGCACCTGGTTGTAACAAAGTCGGTGTAGCGGAATATGTGTTAAGTAGCTTGATGGTATTAGGTCAGCAACAGGATTTTTCTATTTTTGATCGCACCATTGGTATTATCGGTGCGGGTAACGTCGGTACGTATTTAGCCAAATGTCTTGATGCTTTGGGTATTCGTTATCTGTTAAATGATCCGCTTAAGCAAGCACGAGGTGATAAGCGTGAGTTTGATTCACTTGAGCGTTTATTGGCTGAGTGTGATGTGATCACCACCCACACTCCGATAACACGTACAGGGGATCATCCCACCCATCATTTAATTGATGCAGACTTTTTAGCAGCGATGCAGCCGAAGGCAATTTTAATTAATGCTGCCCGTGGGCCAGTGGTTGATAATCAGGCGTTGAAACAAGCTCTGCAAGCGTCAAGCTCAGGTTCAGGCAAAGCATTAACCGCAGTGTTAGATGTATTTGAGCAAGAACCGTTGGTTGATTTAGAATTATTGCCTTTATTGGCATTTGCTACTCCACATGTGGCGGGATATGGCCTTGAAGGTAAAGCGCGTGGCACCACGATGGTGTTTAACAGTTTTTGTCAATTTTTAGGTAATAATCACCACGCATTGGCGAGCGATTTATTACCAATTGCACCTGTACCCTCGGTGCAATTAAGCCGACAATGGGATGAAGCAACGTTATTTAGTTTGATCCAATTAGTTTATGATGTTCGCAAAGACGACGGTATTTTCCGTCGTGAAATGTTAGCTGCTGGCGACGATAACAGCAAAATGGCAACCGCTTTTGATCTAATGCGTAAAAATTACTGGGATCGACGTGAATATAGTGCGATTACAGTAGCGGCGAAGGCCGAGTTTGCGGTAGAGTCGCTGGCTAAATTAGGTTTTACAGTAGTAGAGGTTACACAATGAGTCAGGAATATGATATCGCAATACTCGGCGCAACAGGCGCAGTGGGCGAAGCCATGGTTGAAGTACTAGAAGCTCGCAATTTTCCTGTTCGCAATCTTTACTTGTTAGCAAGTGATCGTAGCGCAGGAAAAGCGTTACGTTTTAAAGGTAAATCAACCCGCGTTCGTAATGTAGAAGATTTCGACTGGAGCCAAGTGCAAATTGCCTTGTTCTCAGCAGGCGCTGAAGCATCACGCCATTGGGCACCGATTGCCACTGAGCAAGGTGTTGTGGTTATCGATAATACCTCTGAATTCCGTTACGAATATGATGTACCGCTGGTTATTCCAGAAGTGAACCCAGAAGCGATTGCAGATTACCGTAACCGTAATATTATCGCTAACCCGAATTGTTCAACAATTCAGATGTTAGTCGCACTTAAGCCAATTCAAGATGCTTACGGTATTGATCGCATTAACGTGGCAACGTATCAGTCAGTGTCAGGTTCAGGCCGTAAAGGTATTGATGAGCTAGCAGGACAAACAGCAAAACTGCTTAATGGTCTGCCAATTGAAACCAAAGCTTACGATAAGCAAATTGCATTTAACTGTATTCCACAGATTGATGAGTTTATGGATAACGGCTACACCAAAGAAGAAATGAAAATGGTGTGGGAAACGCAGAAGATTTTAGGCGATTCAAGTATTCGTGTGAATCCAACCTGTGTACGCGTGTCATCATTCTTTGGTCATGGCGAAGCAGTACACGTTGAAACGCATCAACCGATTGTATTAGAAGATGTGATTAACTTACTTGAGAATACTGACGGTATTGAAGTATTCCCAACCAATGAATACCCAACTCAAGTTACCGATGCTGTTGGTAAAGATCATGTGATGGTCGGTCGTATTCGTGAAGATATTAGTCATCCATGTGGACTTAACATGTGGATTGTGGCTGATAACGTCCGTAAAGGCGCAGCGACGAACAGTGTTCAAATTGCAGAAAAATTAATTGCAGATTATTTGTAATTAGCTGCAATAAAAGTAAGGTCTAGATCGCGTTATTAGTGTCTGCTGACACAATAGCGCGAACAAACTTGCTAACAAAATAACAAAGCGATGGGTGCAAGCCGGTCGCTTTTTTATTTCGTTAGCTGCTTGCTTTTCTTTTGCTGATAACTTGACATAATATGGTGCTTGTTATGATTAAATATCGCTATTCAAGCTTTATTGATATTGGTCGTTATTATTAGGTCGTTATCACCAGAAACTATTATTTCGAATTTGTTGCTAGGCGACGATTTCGGGCAATTTTATCTCTGCCAAAGAGGAATGTAGGCAGTGTCTAACATCCCAAAAATACTTAAACGTATGGTACTACCGGTCGCTTTTGTTACTATTTCGTCTTACTTACCCGTAGTGAATGCAAATACTATACGTATCGTCGGTCCTGCGAATGAAGACAGCTCGTACGCAACTCTCAATCGAGATACTGCCCCGAGCCCGCTGAATGTATCAGCCAAACCGTTTTCGACATCGTCATTGATGGCAAAAAGCTATGGTCCAACGTATGAAAGTGAAACGTTGTGGGGCATTGCGTCACGCCATTTGCCGAATCAAGATGTGTCTATTTTTAAAGTCATTGGGGCTATTTATAATCTTAACCGTGATGCCTTTGAAAATAATAATATCCATTCACTGTTGCCAGGAAGTTATTTAAAACTGCCGACAATGGAGCAAATTCAGCAGCAACGTATTAGTGCGGTTAGCCGTAAATTAGCTGCAGATCAATTACGTGCACCTTATGCGACAGAATTGGAAAAAAGACGCTTGGCAGAATTAAAAGCGTCGAAATCTGTGGCGGCTGAAAAAGAGGTATCAGTACCGATTGCTTCGGCAGCGGATACAACCGCGCCATTGAAAAAAACAATCATTGCTACGGTGCCAACGGTTAGCTATGACATTGCACCTCAAGCGAAGGCTGCTACTACTGATAAGCTCGCACAGCAACCTGTAACTGTTGCAACTGAGCCACTTGCAACGACGGATAATAATACTGTTAATGCAGCAGTGATTGCTGATACTACTGATGTTACTGATACTAATGATGTTAACAACAGTACGATAATCCCTGCGAAACCTGTTCTGCCACACGTTGATGTTGCTCATGTAAAGATGAACGCATTAGTCGAAAGTAATCACGCATTACGGTTACGTTTATCGGCTATGCAGCAAGATATGGCGACATTAAAAGATCAAGTCACCGAAAGTGATAGCATTCGTCAACAAATGGTGTCGTTTTTAGAGCAACAGAAACAGCAAGCTGCTGTCGTCGAGCCAGTACCTGAAACATGGCTTGATCGCTTGACCAATAATCCATGGGCATTGGCTGCCGCAGGTATTATTCCTGGTGGTTTAATTGCAGCATTATTGGCTTTATTGTTATTCCGCCGTAAGAAAAATGATCCCGAACCGCAATCGTTACCTGCTCCTATTGCTGATAATGATAATAGCACCGCTGTTGTACCGCCAATTAATTTAGTTGATATCGATCATAACGACGATCTTGATGATTTATTTGCAGATGATGATTTATTTGCGGATATTGAGCCTAATCAGCATGTGAATAAAAACGACAATGCGACTGTTATTAACAATGAAGATCATCAACCTGTAGCGGCATTGGCTGAAACTGATTTTGATGACAGTGTCTTTGATAATAACCTCAGTACAATTTCGGTTACTCATGATGATGCTATCGGTCTGGAAGACATGTCGCGTGCGCTCGACGAGCTTGATGCGAAACCAGAACCGAGTGCGGATGAAGCATTAGCTACGTTATGGGAAAAATCGCTGAGCGAAGATGATAATACTAATTTTGATTTGTCTGAATATGATGAAGCGATTATTTCATCGCCAGCATCAGCATCAACTGTTGAAGATGACAATGATGCGGATAAACAGTTATCAGACCAAGCGTTATTAGATGAGATCTTGCAACAAGCACAGGCATCAGATGTTTCTCAGCCTGAAGCATTCGCTGAATCGGAATTAGTCGGCACTAAAGCGGTTTCTCAAGATGAACTCGATATCTTATTTTCTCAGTTTAATCATGATTTGCCTGACATAAATGCTGCATCGACTCAATCTGAAGTGAATGATGACGAATCGTTATTTGCTGAAGATAGTACTGAATTATTAGATGATTTAGTCGCTGATGACGATGATAAATCGTTTGGTAGTGATATTGAATTAGCTGAAAACAGTACTGATTTATTAGATGAACTGCTTGCTGATGAGCAACAAACACCCTCGTTTAGTGTTGATGATTTGCCCGAGTTTGATGAGCAAGCCGCGTTTGATCACTATGATGAAGACATGTCAGCACTGCCAGCCGCGGATGCAATTCACAATACGCCATTAAGTCTTGATGATTTACCTGAGTTTGATGAAAACTCAGCGTTTGATGATCCGCAAGCCGCACCATTAGAACAAATGGATGAGCGTTCAGAGATTGATGAGCAAATTGCCATCGACAATGTTACTCGTCAATTACAGCAAGCGGCACAAGCGGCAGAGCAACGTCAACAAGTACCTGTTGATAATGCTAGCGCTAATGTTGAGCCTGATTATTCACCGTTTGATACTGCGCGTCATCTGGAATACGCGTTTGATAATATTGATGTCAGCAGCTTGCCAGAGTTTGATGAAGATGAAGCATTATTTGCCTCATTTGAAGAGCAGCATGAATTAGAGCAATATGCGATTGAGCAAGGCTTTAAACCGCAACCATCGTCTCAAGGTGTTACTGCTGTTGTCGATCATTCGCCAGAAGCGGAGCAAGATCGAATCGATTCTGCTGGTTTAGACATGGAGGCGTTGCTGTTTGATGGTGCACAATCAACAACGGCTATGCCTCAACGTGGCCTTAATCATGATGAGCGTGAGCAGTTATTAACCCCAACAGTCGATAGCGCTATTGCTGATAATGAACATGTATTAGCAGAAGATGAAGCCGCTGTTTGGCAAAGCATGGTCGCTGAACCTGAACTTGAGCACGAAGATTGGTCTAAACAACCGGATTTAGCGCAAGAAGATGTTAAAACAGCAACGTCTACAGCATCGGCTTACATTAGTATTGATCAATTGCTAGCAGATGATCCTAATTATCACCAAGAAGACCCAGATGAGAAGCCATTAAACCTTGATGTTGGTTTGAAAGGGTTTCCTGATATGTTCGCCAATATTCGTCAATTTGATGTGGACAGTGCGGGTGAATATGCAGGTCAGTTAGATTTAGCTAAAGCGTACCTTGAGATGAATGATATTGGTGGCGCGGTTGATTTACTGCAAGATATCGCATTAAAAGGTGAGGGTGAAACCCAAGCGGAAGCGAGTGCTTTGCTAGATAAGTTTAAGACGAAGAAGTAAAACAGGTTTCGAGGCAGAGCAGGGACGAGGGTTCTAGTTTCGAGATAAAAAAGCGATGGGTGAAAGCCTGTCGCTTTTTTTTGTATATGTGAGGTTTAGAGGGACGAAGGGCTAGGAAGAGCAGTGCTAGAGAGTGTCCTAAATTCTGTGTGACTGTTGGGTGACATAAAACTTGATACTGTTTTTGGTTTTCCTGGTTTTCCTGGTTTTCCTGCTTTTCTCGCAACTCGCCCCTCGAAAACTCGTCCCTGCTTCCCCTTTGTATCGCCATCCCCTATACTTCACCCTCTGTTTTGAACAGGCGCTTAAATAACATCGCCTGTGTGTTTATGCTGAATTAAGTCGAAGTGAGATTATGC
This sequence comes from Photobacterium phosphoreum, assembly GCF_002954725.1. Classification (GTDB taxonomy): domain Bacteria; phylum Pseudomonadota; class Gammaproteobacteria; order Enterobacterales; family Vibrionaceae; genus Photobacterium; species Photobacterium phosphoreum. The sequence goes on along the minus strand of NZ_MSCQ01000001.1, from coordinate 1,890,755 downwards.
GAATAGCGTTAGGTATAGAATACGATGGTGCTAAATATTGTGGTTGGCAACGTCAAGTAGATGTCGATAGTGTTCAAGAACGTTTAGAAAAAGCGCTGTCACATATAGCTAATAAACCCATTGCTGTTTTTTGTGCTGGACGTACCGATACAGGGGTGCATGGTACAGGACAAGTGGTTCACTTCGATGTTGATATTGACCGTAAAATGGCGGCATGGACGATGGGTGTGAATGCTTATCTTCCTAAAGATATTGCTGTGCGTTGGGCACATGAAGTGAATGAAGATTTTCATGCGCGTTTTTCAGCAACAGCGCGTCGTTATCGTTATGTTATCTATAATCACTCTGTACGCCCGGCTATTTTTCAACACGGTGTTAGCCATTATCATGGTCATCTTGATGAAGAAAAAATGCATCAAGCAGCACAGCATTTAATTGGCGAGCATGATTATACTTCATTTCGTGCGACCCAATGTCAATCACGTAGCCCGTGGTGGCGTCTTGAGCATCTAACTGTTACACGCCAAGGTGATTTTGTTGTTATCGACATTAAAGCCAATGCGTTTGTACACCATATGGTGCGTAATATTGCAGGTAGCTTGATTAAAGTCGGTAAAGGTGAAAAACAACCAGATTGGATCAAGTGGGTACTTGAGCAAAAAGATCGTCGTATTGCTGGCCCAACGGCAAAGTCTGCGGGTCTTTATTTAGTCGATGTTGATTATCCTGCGGAGTTTAATTTACCGCGCTCGGCACTGGGGCCATTATTTTTGTAAGCTATTTAGTCATGGCAGGTTAAAAATAGAGAACGCAATAATCTCAATTATGACTGTTTTTAACGTGTACTGGTGTTTTTACTTAAAAACATCATGATGGCACACAAAGGTAATACCAGTTTTTTATCTACAGATTAATAAGTTTATGTTTTAATCTATAGATGATATTTAATGAATTTGTCTCTTCGGTCGTTATTGGCGGAAGAATAAAAAAGAAAGGTCATTCATGAGCTGGCTTGAAAAGATTCTAACTAAAAGTAACATCGTATCTTCGCGTAAGGTATCTATTCCTGAAGGTGTATGGACGAAGTGTACGTCTTGTGATCAGGTACTGTATCACGCAGATCTCGAGCGCAATCTTGAAGTTTGCCCTAAATGTGACCACCACATGCGTATGAAAGCGCGTCGTCGTCTTGAAACATTTCTTGATGCTGATACGCAAGTGGAAATTGCAGCTGAACTCGAGCCACAAGATAAGCTTAAGTTCCGTGACTCGAAGAAATACAAAGACCGTTTATACGCAGCCCAAAAAGCAACAGGCGAGAAAGATGCCTTAATTGCGATGGATGGTGAGTTACTTGGGTTGCCAGTTGTTGCCTGTGCCTTTGAATTCTCTTTTATGGGCGGCTCAATGGGATCGGTTGTTGGCGCTAAGTTTGTGCGTGCGGTTGATTCGGCAATTGAAAGAAACTGTCCATTGATTTGTTTCTCTGCCAGTGGCGGTGCGCGTATGCAAGAAGCGTTAATGTCACTAATGCAAATGGCGAAAACCAGTGCAGCATTAGAGCGTTTATCGGCGAAAGGTTTACCGTTCTTCTCGGTACTGACTGACCCAACCATGGGCGGTGTATCAGCCTCTCTTGCGATGCTAGGCGATATTAATATTGGTGAGCCTAAAGCGCTTATCGGTTTTGCTGGCCAACGTGTTATTGAACAAACAGTACGTGAGAAATTGCCAGAAGGCTTCCAGCGTAGTGAGTTTTTACTTGAACATGGCGCGATTGACATGATTGTTGATCGTCGTGAAATGCGTCAACGTATTGCAGGTTTAATGGCAAAAATGACCAACCAAGCATCACCGTTGGTTGTTTCTATTGATAGTAAGCCAGAGCCACAACCTGTTGTCGAAAAAGAAGACTAATAACACTATCTTTAATCGAGGGGTATTTACCAACGGTAGCCACCACGATTAATGTCATAAAATGCCACCCTAATTGATGTAATTAGGGTGGCATTTTTGTTTTCTAAACTGAATCACCCATTTATTGGCCTCGATGATTAAGTTATTGGTCATTCAGTGGTAAATTAAGGGTTCAGTTTGTTACTACAAGTGAATGATTTTTAATGTCAGGATTGACCTCTCCGCAAGCGACAGCCGCGCTTTCAACATGGCTGAAATATCTTGAACAGCTTCATACTAGCGCCATTGATTTAGGCCTCGATCGGGTTCGGCTGGTGGCTGAAAATGCTGATCTCATTAAACCTGCGCCGTGTGTTATTACCGTTGCTGGTACCAATGGTAAAGGATCGACCTGCGCCATGCTGGAAGCTATTTTGTTGGCTGCAGGTTATAAAGTCGGTGTCTATAGTTCGCCTCATTTAGTGCGGTATAACGAGCGCGTGCGAATTAATAACCAAGAGCTTGATGATAGCGAGCATAGCAGGGCGTTTGCGAGTGTAGAAGCTGCACGAGGTGAAACCAGTTTAAGTTTATTTGAATTTGGCACCTTAGCGGCACTGACATTATTTAAGCAACATCAGGTTGATGTGGTGGTGTTAGAGGTAGGCTTAGGTGGACGTTTAGATGCGACCAATATTGTTGATCATGACGTGTGTGTTATTACCAGTTTAGCGATTGATCATATTGATTGGTTAGGCGATAACATTGATGTTATTGGCTATGAAAAAGCGGGTATTTTCCGTGGTGGTAAACCCGCGATTTGTGGCCAGCCACATCCGCCAGCGACAGTGCCTGCACATGCTGATGATATTGGTGCTGAACTGTATCAAGTCGGTTATCAGTTTGACTATCAAGTTGATAATGATTGCTGGCATTGGCAGGCAGGTGCCTTTGAATTAACGGATTTACCGTTGCCAAGTTTACCATTACCAAATGCCGCGACAGCGTTGATGGCATTGTCTGTTGCTGAGCTAAATATTAGTGATAACAATATTGTTGAAGGTTTGCGTAATGCACGTTTACCCGGGCGGATGCAGCGTGTTAGTGAACAACCTTTGATTATTATGGATGTGGCACACAATCCCCATTCAGCCCAATATTTTGCGACTCAGCTTACTAAAATAAAAGCCCAAGAAGGCAAAAACAAAATCCATGCCGTGGTAGCGATGCTGCATGATAAAGACATAGCGGCAACCGTCGCGGCAATGCGTGACAGTGTTGATTGTTGGTATCCAGCTTCGCTACAAGGTCCTCGTGCGGCAGTAGCGGATGAAATATTGCAGCATTTACCAGCAGGTTGTGGTGGTTTTGAGAGCCCTGAATTAGCTTTTGACCAAGCCTTAACACAAGCAAGTGCTGACGATGTGGTAATCGTGTTTGGCTCGTTTTACACTGTCGGGCAAATAACCACTCATTTAAAGCTGTAGAACGTAAAGAGAGCACATTGTGTTGTGTTCTCGTTTCAGATATCAACAGGAGTCATTGTGGCGAGTCAATTTCAAAATCGATTAATTGGAACCATTATTTTGGTTGCGATTGGCGTTATTTTTCTACCGGATTTTTTCGATGGTAAGAAAGAACATTATAAAGAAGAGTTTGCGAGTATTCCGTTGCAGCCAAAGATGGGCGGGCAAACGGAAGCAAAAACGATTCCTGAACCTGAAAACGCCGATGTTGTGTTACCTAAAGAACCTGTAACAGCAAGCACGGATAATTCAGCGTCAACGAATGATGAAACATATACCATTGAGGCTGATCATACTACAACCGCTGAACCACAACCTGCTGTGGTAAAACCTGTTGCAGCAAAGCCGGCTGTCGTTAAACCTGTTGTAAAACCAAGTGTACCAAAGCCTGTAGTGAAACCGTCTGCATCAACCACAACAAGTTCGGCGTGGGTGATTAAAATGGGGACGTTTGGTAATTTTAATAACGCTAATGCTCTCGTTGCAAAATTACGCCTAAATGGTTATCAGGCACAATTAATACCAAGAGATGCTAAACCTGGTCAATATGTAAAGGTCGTTGTTGGTCCTGATGTATCAAAAGCGAAGCTAACAGGCCAAATTGCAGAATTGAAAAAAATTACTGGCTTAAACGGTAAATTGAACCGATTTGATGCAATAAATCCTTAGGTAAACGTTTGCGTAAGCGTTTTTTCTGTTAGAATACCCATCAACAAAACGAGCAATAGCAAAAATGATCTGGATTGATTATGTAATACTGGGCGTGATCTGCTTCTCAGCAATGGTGAGTTTGGTCCGTGGTTTTGTTAAAGAAGCACTGTCATTAGTGATTTGGTTTACTGCGTTTTTTATCGCGAGTAATTTTTATCCGGAATTGGCGGTTTATTTTACCAATTTCCATGACAAGATGCTGCGTAACGGTAGTGCTATCGCAGTACTGTTTGTAGCGACATTGATTGTTGGCGCGGTGGTAAACTACGTTATTGGTCAATTAGTGCAGAAAACCGGTTTGTCTGGTACAGATCGTGTTTTAGGGGTTGTTTTTGGTGCGGTTCGTGGCGTACTTATTGTGGCTGCGGTATTGTTCTTTATTGACACCTTTACGGGTTTATCTAGCTCAGAATGGTGGAAAAAATCTGAGTTGATTCCTCAATTTGGTGCAGTAATAGAATGGTTCTTCGAGTACATCAAAGAGAGCTCTAGTTTTTTACATAGCATTAAATAGTGCAAGATTAACCGCGGTTGCTGACACCATTGTTGAATAATAATTGGGTTAGCAACTGTTCTTTTATGCAGGACGAGGACTTAGGAAATGTGTGGTATTGTTGGAATCGTGGGCTCAACCCCGGTAAACCAGTCTATCTATGATGCACTTACTGTGCTACAGCATCGTGGCCAAGACGCCGCTGGTATTTGTACCTTAGAAAGCAATCGTTTCCGTCTGCGTAAAGCGAATGGTTTAGTGCGTGATGTCTTTGAAGCTAAACATATGCAACGCTTACAGGGTAATGTGGGTATTGGACATGTTCGCTACCCAACGGCAGGAAGCTCAAGTGTCTCAGAAGCTCAGCCGTTTTATGTTAACTCTCCTTATGGTATTTCTTTAGCGCACAATGGTAATTTAACCAATGCAGCGAATATTCGAGAAACCTTGTTTGAACAAACAAAGCGGCATGTAAATACCACTTCTGATTCGGAAATTTTATTGAATGTGTTGGCTAATCAACTAGCGCACAGTCAAACTTATCCGATTAGCCCTAGCGATATTTTTAAAGCCGTTAGCGAAGTCCATGAAATCGTTAAAGGTGCTTATGCAGTGGTTGCCTTAGTGATTGGTCACGGATTGATTGCCTTTCGTGATCCTAATGGTATTCGTCCATTATGCTTAGGTAAGCGTGAAGAAAACGGCAAAATCGAATACATGGTAGCGTCAGAATCAGTGGCATTAGATGCGGTTGGTTTTGATTTTATGCGTGATGTGTCACCGGGTGAAGCGGTTTATATTACCTTTGATGGCGAGCTATACACTCAACAATGTGCACTTAATCCACAGCTAAATCCATGTGTGTTTGAATTCGTGTATTTTGCACGTCCAGATTCATTCATCGATAAAGTATCAGTGTACGGCGCACGTTTAGCAATGGGCACTAAGCTCGGCGAAAAGATCAAGCGAGAGTGGGCTGATATTGATATCGATGTGGTGATCCCTATCCCTGAAACCTCATGTGATAGCGCACTTGAAATTGCACGCACGCTAGATAAACCTTATCGCCAAGGTTTTGTTAAGAATCGTTATGTTGGCCGTACTTTTATCATGCCGGGTCAGCAAATGCGTCGTAAATCAGTACGCCGTAAATTAAATGCGATCCGTTCTGAGTTTAAAGGTAAGAATGTATTGCTGGTGGACGACTCTATTGTTCGTGGTACTACGTCTGAGCAGATTATTGAAATGGCGCGTGATGCTGGTGCGAACAAAGTGTATTTGGCCTCTGCAGCCCCTGAGGTTCGTTTCCCGAATGTATATGGCATTGATATGCCAAGTGCCAATGAATTGATTGCTCATGGTCGTGAAGTGGATGAAATCGGTAAATTGATTGGTGCTGATGGACTCATTTTCCAAGATCTTAGTGATTTAGTGGCAGCTGTTGCCGAAGGTAATCCTGATATTACTTTATTTGAAACCTCGGTATTCAATGGTCATTATGTTACGGGTGATGTTGATCAACCTTACCTTGATTATTTGGATTCACTGCGTAATGAAGATTCAAAGTTACAGTCAGAACTACAACAAGATTTAGCTAACCTTGAGTTGTATAACGAAGGGATGTAATGGTTGTGACTGATTAACAACAAAAGCGACAGGTGAAAGCTTGTCGCTTTTTTGTGGTTGCTGTTTAACATTGTTAGGGGGCTTGAAAATAGCGTAAAGCAATAACAATGATATTTTCAGTGAAGGATTTAAGGCTCGTTGATTAACGATGGCATAAATGACAATCCCCAAAAATGAAAATGCCGCTCCTAATTATTTGGCGGCATTTTTCTCTGTTTTTTTTGAGTGCTAATTTCTAATTAGTGTTTTTCAAGATCAAAGTAATGACTTGCAAAATCAATAAATAGACGCAGTTTTTCTGGTTGGTAATCACGGTGGTTGTAAATCAAATAAACATCACATGGGTTAGCCGACCAATTTTTAAGCACTTGTACCACATCACCTGCAGCAATGTATTTTTCTAACATTACGTTTGGCATCAGTGTAATACCAAGACCTGCACTACATGCTTTACGAATAACATTGAGTTCACTTGCTTCAAAGCGTGCGCGCTCGTTAATCGTAACCGTCTCGCCATTTTGGTTAGTTAAACGCCAGCGTAACAGCGGATTACCTTTTAGTAGCGTATGTTCGTGTAGATCCTGAGCATGCTTAGGTTCTGGATTTTTCTTTAGATAATCAGGGCTTGCGACCAAAATATCTTTTACTTCATTAATGCGACGTGCAATAAGCGTTGAATCACGTTGAGGACCAACACGGAACATAACGTCCCAATCGGTTGGATCAAGTTGATCGGGTTCATTGCTCATGTAAAGTTGAATGCTAATCGCTGGATGTTCTTGCATAAATGCAGTGAGCAACGGCTGTAACATCACCTTAGTGATATTGGTCGGTGCAGCAATACGCAATTTACCAGCAGCGCCTTTACACTCTTCACTGATATGCTCAGTCGTATCAAGTAACTGTTGTAACAACGGTGCACAGTCTTGGTAAAACTTCTGACCGGCCTCTGTTAGCGATAGTTTACGAGCATGACGATTTAAAAGGCGAATGTTGAGGCCTTCTTCAAGCGCCTGAATGCGACGGGTTAGCGTAGCAACAGGTACCTGTGTTTTTCGTGATGCGGCAGTATAACTGCCATTTTCCACAACCATGCGGAATAGGTTTAGATCGTCAAGTTTCATATCAAAGTCATTTGTGAAAACTGATAATGGGTAATTGTATAACAAAACGAGTCAAAATCACCCCTTTTTGTTATGTATTTTAAATAAAAGTATGTTAGAGCTGATATATATTGGGCTAAGGTGGGTTTGTTTATAAATTTTAACCGTATCTAGCTCGTCTCTATTTATAGAACAAATTTTCTGATAAGACATAGAAAATAGTGATTAACGGTAAACTATTTACCTATGCTTAGTTATATAGCGTCCGTAAATCAGATTTTCATCACAAAGTTTGGTTGGTGCTACAGATTTAAGCTTATACACTTATTAGACGTAGTTATGAAAAAGGAGAGACTTTTGCTAAAAGGGAAAAATATACTTATCGTAGAAGATGATCCTGTATTTCGAACCATGATTGTTGGCTTTTTAAACAGTCAGGGCTGTCAGGTAAGAGAAGCAGAAGATGGTTTGGTTGGACTTCGAGCCTTAAAAGACAATATTCCCGATTTGTTATTGTGTGATTTGGCGATGCCAGTCATGACAGGAATGGAGTTTGTTGAAGAGGTTGCATTGCAGTATCCAATGATCCCAGTGATTGTGATCTCTGGTACCGGAAATATGACCGATGTCGCTCAGGCGTTACGTCTAGGTGTTAAAGACTTTTTAATTAAGCCTATTGATAACATTATGACGCTTAAGTCGGCGATTGTCTCAGTGTTAAATATGCAAGATAGCGCTCAACAAAAGCAGCAAGATTTCTCTCAACGGTGGGTGATGGGAGGGGATGATTCGGGCTTAGTCGAAGAGGAATTACAATGGCATATTTCAGAATTAAAAAATGATCCTCGAGCTGCACGTGAATTATTAATGGGATTAATGCCTGATCTTCAATCACGTTGTGGGCGCTGGAAACTCAGTTATCGCGCTTTACAATCGGCAGAGATGTCACCAGTCATCTTTGATTATATTTGGTTAATTGATGGTCAATTAGCTTTCTATATGGTTGATACCAGTTCTGGTGGTGAAAATAGTACCGCAACGGCTTTATTAATTAGAGCGTGTTTTAATGATTTCTTACGTCGGCAAGGTAATTACCTCAGTAGTGTGCAGCATTTAGTCACGCAAATAGAACTAGGTTTACAGTATTCAGGCTATGCAACACCAGTAAAAGGGTTGTTTGGGGTGTTTAATTTGGCTGAGAAGCAGTTGCATCTGATTGCGGCAGGGATTGGTGGGAAACTGCAAGTCAATGATCATTGTGCAATGATAACCGCAGGGCAGTGGCTAGGTGATGGTGCGTGTAATAATCCATTAGTGATTTTACCTATGTCTGATGATGGTGCGCGATTGTCACTGAGTGACATTAATCATGCTAATTTCAGTGTTAATTTTGAAACAGTAACCTAAGACTCATCATAATAAATTGATGACATAATTAGGTGTACAAGTTCATTAAGTCACAATATTCCCGACAGCGAATGCCCGCGAGGATGATAGAGGATCTATTGCTTTTGAAAGATGACCACTTAGTTAATAGGATGGGATAACGCTATTGTGTTGAGATATATAAAATGGTTACAGATAAAAAAAGGGGATACTTGCGTATCCCCTTTTTTATTTTAAACCACGATTTTATTTTAAACTACAATTAAGCATTTGCTGGTTGTGGTTTAGTTTCATCGTTATCGCTATATGCATCGCCTTCAGCGCCATGCATCCACGAGATCAGTTTGTTAGAGAACAACAGTAATAACACTCCGGCAATCACTGCGGTAATCGCAATACCAGAGAAGATTGCTAATGGGCCTGCTTGACCGATGCTTGCGCCGACAACACCTGCAATGTAGTTCGCAATAGCATTAGCACCAAACCATGCCCCCATCATTAATGATGCAAGGCGTAACGGTGCCAATTTGGTTACCATTGATAGACCAATAGGTGATAGACATAGCTCACCAATAGTATGGAAGAAGTAAGCGCCGACCAGCCACATCATTGATGTTTTTACGGTCATATCACCATTTTGCTCTAACGCGGCACCGATCATACAAGCAAAACCTAGTGCCAGAGAGAACATCGCTAATGCGAATTTAACTGGTGAATTAGGCTCACTTTTACCCATTTTAACCCAGAGTGCAGCAAGCAGTGGCGCACATAGAATAATGAAGAATGGGTTGAGTGACTGGAACCATGCTGCTGGTACTTCAAAGTTGCCAATCATACGGTTAGTGTATTCTTGCGAGTAAATATTCATTAGGCCGCCAGCTTGTTCAAAGCCTGCCCAGAATACGATAACAAAAGTACACATTACTAAAATTACTTTTAAGCGATCACGCTCAATTTTAGTTAACGGTTCTTTTTTACCACTTGCGTTGTTTGCAGCATCACGTACGGCAGCAGGTACTTTACCAATATCGCCTAAGTAACGTTGAGCAAAGAAAAGTTGAGTTAATAAGCTCATTAGCATACCTACACCTGCGCATAGGAAGCCCGCTTTCCAACCATATACCGCTGATGCTGTACCTGCGATAACACCGGCTAGTAATGAACCAATATTAATACCCATGTAGAAAATAGTGAAAGCACCGTCACGACGATGATCTCCAGCAGGGTATAAATCACCGACCATAGTTGAAATGTTTGGTTTAAATAAACCATTACCCACAATAAGGAAAGCCAAACCGACATAGAAAGCGGTAACGGCATGGGGATCAACCACACTATGCGGTAAGGCTAGCGTAAATTGACCAATCGCCATCAATACGCCACCAATAATGATGGAGCGGCGTTGGCCTAAAATGTTGTCGGCAATCCAACCACCAATAAGAGGGGTAAAGTAAACTAAGCCAGTGTAGATACCGTATAAGTTAAGCGCTTCTTCTGTGGTCCACCCAAGACCGCCATTAATGGTTTTATCGGTTAAATATAAAACCAGAATTGCTCGCATAGCGTAATAAGAAAAGCGTTCCCATAGCTCTGTTCCAAATAACAGGAACAAGCCTTTTGGGTGACCCAGAAGGGTACCACTACTATTATGACTCATAGGACTCTCTATTTTATTTTAATTAGTGTGTTTGCTCATTCATGTAGGTTTATAAAGCACAATATATTTAACTGCAAGTTTTTACATTTAGTAAACAATAATAAAACATTGCAAACTGTTGATAAGTAATGCTTTGTGCGTTTATTGATCAATTATGAAAAGTCAAATTTCATCACTGGATATTATATCTTACACTACTTATGTAATGTATTTTGGGTTTTTATATTGTTTTAGAATATTATATTGGTCGCTTATATCATCAGTTAAGAATGTTCATATATGTTACAAAATCCAAGGCGTATATTGGTCAATAGTATCGTGAAAATTTATAACCGTAGAATATAAAAGTGGAGGGGAATATTAAAAGGTAGTGCCGAGTCAAGATGTAAATCGATCTTGATTTTGTATATAATAATAAAAGTTAAGATTTTATTGAGGTTGATGATGAAAGATTGGTATCTACTTTATTGTAAGCGTAGTGAGCAAGAGCGCGCAGTGATCAATCTTGATCGTCAAGGGGCTGAATGCTATTACCCTCAGGTTGTTGTTGAAAAAATTGTGCGTGGTAAACGTTGTGAATGCAATGAACCACTATTTCCAAGCTATATTTTTGTGACATTTGATCCTGAACAATTAAGTTTTACGACGGTGCGTTCGACCCGTGGTGTAGCTGATTTTATTCGACAGGGTGCTTTACCGCAAATTGTTAGCGAAGAGTTGATTTATAACTTAATGCTAAATGAAGACAATAATGCATATGATCATATGTTTGAGTCATTACCTCAGCAAGGTGATAAATTGGTCTTAGAACAAGGTAAATTTAAAGGCCTAGATGCTATTTATCAGGAAGCTGATGGTGAAAAACGGTCTTTTATGCTGATCAATTTGTTGGGTAAACAAGTAAAAGTCAGTGTGGAAAATACAGATTTAGTTAAAAACAAATCTTAATTCAACAAAAAGCGAGTATATAAATACTCGCTCTTTATATGCTTATCAATGTGACACATTAATAATATACGCTTGTTTATGCTGAGTGATATTGTTCGCAGGCAAGCAAGGTATTTTCAATCAAACTAGCGACTGTCATTGGGCCGACACCACCAGGTACTGGCGTAATATGTTTGGCGCGCTGACAAGCAACATCAAATTCAACATCTCCGCATAATTTGCCATTTTCAAGACGGTTAATACCGACATCAATAACAGTTGCTCCCTCTTTAATCCAGTTTCCTGGAATAAAATTAGGTTTGCCAACAGCAACGACTAATATATCCGCTTGGCGAATATGGCCTTCGAGATCTTGTGTGAAGCGATGGCAGGTTGTTGTGGTTGCGCCCGCTAGCAATAGCTCTAGGGTCATTGGGCGTCCAACAATATTTGATGCGCCAACAATAACCGCATGTTTACCACGCACCTCAATATTATATCGCTCAAGTAACGTAATAATGCCTTTAGGGGTACATGAACGTAACTTGGGGATACGCTGACTAAGACGACCGACATTATAAGGATGAAAGCCATCAACATCTTTTTCTGGATCAATGCGTTCAAGAATGCGAGTACAGTCCATACCTGCAGGTAACGGTAATTGAACTAAAATACCATCCATGGTTGGGTCTTGATTAAGTTCATCGATTAAGTCGAGTAATTGCTGCTCAGATGCGGTGCTTGGCAGATCAAATGATTTTGAAATAAAGCCGACTTCTTCACAGGCTTTGCGTTTACTACCAACGTAGATCTGTGAGGCAGGATCCTGACCAACGAGAACCACGGCTAATCCAGGTGCGCGTAATCCGGCATCGGTACGTGCTTTTACTCTCGCAGCAACTTCCTGTCGTACGGTTTGGGATATGATTTTCCCATCAATAATTTGAGCGCTCATGGTGATCCTTTGTTGTGTTGGTTGAACGTATCAACGCTAATATTGTGGCAGATTATAAATGGAATAGCCATTAGGCAATCGTTTGCTATTTGATTTTATCTTGAAACAAAATTGTGATTTAGCGATCTAATAAATGAGGAGTCATAAAAGAGACGGTTGTTATTGTGAGATTAAATTGGTGTGGCGAGCTTTTGTTACTTTTGGAAATACTCTCAAAAATGGTTTTTTGTTGTATCTTTAACCAGTTAGTTGCTTGAAACATGAAAAATGAACTAAAGGGATTGACCTTACTTTATTGCTACGTATAATCCGCTCCATAGCTTGATGTTACATCAGGTTGTAATGTTAATCGTTAAGTTTTGGTTATAGTAAAAACTTAAGTGTTAACATTAAAAATTGTCCCCTTAGCTCAGTTGGATAGAGCACGTACCTTTAAGAGAGGAGCCTGTATCTGGAAACAGTTACAGTGGAGAGGGTGAATTCAAGGAAACCTCAGCGCATGATGGCGGTGGCAATCTTGAGCCAAGCTCTACAAGCGTGTAGAGAAGGTGCAGAGACTAGATGATGCAATGCGATCTCATTGTGTAATACATCACTAGCGCCCTCCACCCAAACAGATAATGCTGTGGGTGATGATATAGTCCAGACTACAAACACCGAAGGTGGCAGTGAAAACTGTAGTGGTAAGCTAAGTATGTGGTCGCAGGTTCGAATCCTGCAGGGGACACCACTTTTTGAAAGCCAGCTATTATTAGCTGGCTTTTTTTTATCTAAAATTTGATGTATTTAATGTGTTTGGATCGGTAATGAATGCGTTTTTGTTATTCCCTTTTTAAATAGATGTAACTATTCACCATAAAGATCCGACTCGAAAAGATTTTGTTATTAGCAAAGTACGATCTTTGAAATTTTCAACAATGCATATGGACGAATTAGATAAGTGTCTTTTACTTTGTGCAAATTGTCATCGAATTGAACATGCAAACTTTTAGTATTCGATAAGATGATAAAATGTAGCTATTTATCAAATTAGTTCGTTTTTCCAACATTTAAACGTAAAAAAACCGTTTAAAGGCGATTTTTTTCGTTTTTCCCCTTGAAATGATATTTCTAGCCCCTATCTTGTAATGCAGTCAGAGAGATCGTTCGCGTTAATAAGGTATCTACCTCGACGTCACGCTTACGTGTCGTTATAATAGCGCGCTCTGATAAGTAGGCGACCTACTATCAGAATCTTTAAGAAAGAATTTAGGCGTTATGGTTTTCGAGCTGTAACACGAAAGGATGCCACCGTCAGTAAATGGCTGTTCGGCAACATCACTCAGAAAATGCTGAGTTAAGTTTTGAGGTTAAATATAATGCAAGTTACCGTTGAAACCACTGAAGGTCTAGAACGCCACCTAACTATTACAGTTCCTGCTGCAAACATCGAAGATGCTGTAGCTGCTGAATTACGTAAAATTGCTAAAACTCGTCGTTTCGACGGTTTCCGCCCAGGTAAAGCACCAATGAAGATGGTTGCTAAAATGTTTGGCGCTTCTGTACGTCAAGACATCCTAGGTGAAGTAATGCACCGCCACTTTATCGAAGCTATCGTTAAAGAGCAGATCAATCCAGCAGGCGCACCAACTTTCACTCCAGTAGAAATTGCTGAAGGTAAAGATTTAGTGTTTAAAGCTTCTTTTGAAGTTTTCCCTGAGATCGTACTTGCAGGCCTAGATAAAGTTGTTGTTGAGAAGCCAGTTGTTACAGTAACTGATGCTGACGTTGACGGCATGCTAGATACACTACGTAAGCAACAAGCTACTTGGACTGACGTTGAAGCTGCAGCTGAAGCTGATAGCCGTGTAACTATCGATTTCGTTGGTACTATCGATGGCGAAGAATTCGACGGCGGTAAAGCTGAAGGTTTCGCACTTGCTATGGGCCAAGGTCGTATGATCCCTGGTTTCGAAGAAGGTGTTGTTGGTAAGAAAGCAGGCGAAGAGTTTACTGTTGAAGTAACATTCCCTGAAGAATACCACGCAGAAAACCTAAAAGGTAAGTCTGCAGCGTTTGCTATCACTCTTCATAAAGTAGAAGCACAACAACTACCTGAACTAACTGAAGAATTCGTTTCTAAGTTTGGTGTTGAAGACGGTTCTGTTGAAGGTCTTAAGACTGAAGTTCGTAAGAACATGGAACGTGAGCTTAAGCAAGCTGTTAAAGGTCGTATTAAAGATCAAGTTCTTAACGGTCTTGTTGAGCAAAACGACATTGCAGTTCCTACAGCGCTTATCGATCAAGAAATCGAAGCACTACGTAAGCAAGCTGCACAACGTTTTGGCGGCGACGCTAAGAACATGCCTGAACTACCACGTGAATTGTTCGAAGAGCAAGCTAAGCGTCGTGTAGTTGTTGGCCTACTAGTTGGTGAAGTAATTAAAACAGAAGAGCTAAAAGCAGACGAAGATCGCGTAACTGCAATCATCGCTGAAATGGCTTCTGCATACGAAGATCCAACTGAAGTAGTTAAATACTACGCAAGCAACGAGCAGCTAATGAATAATATGCGCAATGTTGCTCTAGAAGAGCAAGCAATTGATGCACTTCTAGCTAAAGCTCAGGTTTCAGATAAAGAAGTTAGCTTCAACGATCTAATGAATCCTGCTGCTTAATTTACTGAAATTGCTGTAGAGATTTGACATTAGCTCAAGTCTTCTGCTAACAATGGTCCGTGTGAATACTTTCATTCGGGCCATTTATTTTAGGGAAATAAGATTATGAGCTACCAAGCACAAAACGGCATGTCACCGATTATGGATGCGCTGGTACCGATGGTGGTCGAGCAGACTTCTCGTGGTGAGCGTTCTTACGATATTTATTCCCGTCTCCTAAAAGAGCGTGTGATTTTCTTAACCGGTCAGGTTGAAGATCATATGGCTAACTTAGTTGTAGCCCAGTTGCTATTTTTGGAGTCTGAGAACCCAGACAAAGACATTTTCCTTTACATTAACTCTCCAGGCGGTTCTGTAACTGCAGGTATGTCAATTTATGACACCATGCAGTTTATTAAACCAAATGTAAGTACAGTATGTATGGGACAAGCATGTTCAATGGGTGCATTCCTATTGGCAGGCGGAGCTCAAGGTAAGCGTTATTGCCTACCTAACTCTCGCGTGATGATCCACCAACCATTGGGTGGTTTCCAAGGCCAAGCATCGGATATTCAAATCCATGCTCAAGAAATCCTAACGATTAAACAACGTTTAAATGGATTATTGGCTGAGCATACGGGTCAACCGTTAGAGATTATTGAGCGTGATACCGATCGTGATAACTTTATGTCTGCAGATCAGGCAGTAGAGTACGGTCTAGTTGATTCTGTATTGAGTAAGCGTGATTAAGAGACGTTTTATTTTGCAATTCGCGAAGCGGGTTTAGTAAAGCAAAATAAGTCGACTTGTTATACACTCAAGACATGACAATGATGGGATACCCCAATAAAGAGGTTAGCGAATGACAGATAAGCGCAAAGAGGGAAGTAGCAGCAAGCTACTTTACTGCTCTTTTTGTGGCAAAAGTCAGCATGAAGTTCGCAAGCTAATTGCTGGTCCTTCTGTTTATATTTGTGATGAGTGCGTTGATTTATGCAACGACATTATTCGCGAAGAAATCAAAGAAGTGATGACGAAAAGCGATAGCGACGAGCTGCCGACTCCACAACAAATTCGTAACAACTTAGATGATTATGTTATCGGCCAATCACATGCTAAAAAAGTGTTGGCTGTTGCTGTATACAATCACTATAAGCGTCTACGTAATGGCGATAAGAATAGTGATGGCGTTGAATTAGGTAAGAGTAATATCCTACTTATTGGCCCTACTGGTAGTGGTAAAACATTATTAGCAGAGACATTAGCGCGTATGCTTGATGTTCCGTTTACAATGGCTGATGCAACAACATTAACTGAAGCAGGTTATGTTGGTGAAGACGTTGAAAACATCATTCAAAAGTTGCTACAAAAATGTGATTACGACGTAGCCAAAGCCGAACGCGGTATTGTGTACATCGATGAGATCGATAAGATCTCACGTAAGTCGGATAATCCATCAATTACACGTGATGTATCAGGTGAAGGTGTTCAGCAAGCGTTGCTGAAGCTGATCGAAGGTACTGTTGCTTCTGTTCCACCGCAAGGTGGCCGTAAGCATCCTCAACAAGAGTTCTTACAAGTTGATACTTCTAAGATTCTATTTATCTGTGGTGGTGCATTTGCTGGCCTAGATAAAGTGGTTGAGCAACGTGTCGCAACAGGTACTGGCATCGGTTTTGCTGCTGATGTACGTTCAAAAGACCAAACAGACACATTAAGTGATTTGTTTAAGAAAGTTGAACCACAAGATTTGGTGAAATACGGTTTAATTCCTGAATTCATCGGTCGTCTACCTGTTACAGCAACACTTGGCGAACTTGACCAAGATGCGCTAGTTCAAATTCTACGTGAGCCTAAGAATGCCCTTACTAAACAGTATGCTGCATTACTAGCGCTTGAAAATGTTGAATTAGAATTCCGCGATGATGCTTTGATTGCGATTGCGAAAAAAGCAATGGATCGTAAAACAGGTGCACGTGGCCTACGTTCTATTGTTGAAGCAGTGTTACTTGATACCATGTATGAGCTTCCGTCTCTAGCGGGTGTGAGTAAAGTTGTGATTGATGAGTCTGTAATTAACGGTGAGTCAGAACCATTATTGATTTACGAAAATACAGAAACACAAGAAGCAGCCAGTGCTGAATAAAAGCTGAGTAAGTGCTTAATATCTGCACGTAAAAGCTAAAAAAGAGGAGGCTTTTGCCTCCTTTTTTATTTTCTGACATTTCATACATTGAAACTTGATGCTTTACCCCCATATACTCAATATAAGCTAACTCTAATCGTATTAAGTAACTACGCTGTATCCAGTTAGGTTATTTAATACGATTAGTATGGACAGGAAGAGAGAAGAATATGAACCTGGAGCGTTCTGAGCGCCTTGAGATCCCGGTTCTACCACTGCGTGATGTAGTGGTATACCCTCATATGGTTATTCCATTGTTTGTGGGCCGGGAAAAATCAATTCGTTGCCTTGAGTCGGCAATGGAAAACAATAAACAGATTCTGTTGGTAGCTCAAAAAGAAGCCGCCACAGATGAACCGTCGATCACTGATCTTTATGATGTTGGTACTGTAGCAACGATTCTTCAACTATTGAAATTACCGGATGGTACGGTAAAAGTGTTGGTTGAAGGCCAACAACGAGCAAAAGTTGAAGATCTTGCTGATGATGAGTTTTTTACCGCTAATGCTGAATTTTTGGTTACGCCAGCAATGGACGAACGTGAACAAGAAGTTTTAGTTCGAACGGCAATCAGTCAGTTCGAAGGCTTTATTAAACTCAATAAAAAGATCCCACCAGAAGTATTAACATCCCTTAACGGCATTGATGATGCAGCGCGCCTTGCAGATACTATCGCAGCGCATATGCCTCTGAAATTAGCAGATAAGCAAAAAGTACTTGAAATCGTTGATATCACAGAACGTTTAGAGTTCTTGATGGCAATGATGGAATCTGAAATCGACCTTCTGCAAGTTGAAAAACGTATCCGTGGACGCGTTAAAAAGCAGATGGAAAAATCTCAGCGTGAGTACTACCTGAACGAACAAATGAAAGCTATCCAGAAAGAACTGGGTGAGCTTGATGATGCGCCAGATGAATTTGAAGCGTTACAGCTTAAAATCGAAGCATCGAAGATGCCTACTGAAGCACGCGAAAAAACTGAGCAAGAACTACAAAAGCTGAAGATGATGTCACCGATGTCAGCAGAAGCAACGGTGGTTCGTGGCTACATCGATTGGATGCTTAGTGTACCTTGGCATAAGCGTTCAAAGGTGAAGAAGAATTTAGCGAAAGCAGAAGAAGTTCTTAACGCTGATCACTATGGTCTAGAGCGTGTTAAAGAACGTATTCTTGAATATCTCGCAGTGCAAAGCCGTGTTAACAAGCTTAAAGGTCCAATCCTTTGTCTTGTTGGTCCTCCTGGTGTAGGTAAAACCTCTCTAGGTCAATCTATTGCTGCTGCAACCGGACGTAAATACGTGCGCATGGCATTAGGTGGTGTACGTGATGAAGCGGAAATCCGTGGTCACCGTCGTACTTACATTGGTTCAATGCCGGGTAAGTTAATTCAAAAAATGGCAAAAGTGGAAGTGAAAAACCCACTGTTCCTATTGGATGAAATTGACAAAATGTCTTCTGATATGCGTGGTGATCCTGCATCAGCACTGCTAGAAGTCTTAGATCCTGAGCAAAATAGTTCGTTTAATGACCATTACTTAGAAGTTGATTATGACTTATCTGATGTAATGTTCGTTGCAACCTCGAACTCAATGAATATTCCGGGTCCATTGCTTGATCGTATGGAAGTGATTCGTCTTTCTGGTTATACCGAAGATGAAAAACTGAACATCGCTAAAAATCACTTATTGGATAAGCAAATCCAGCGTAATGGATTAAAGCCTAGCGAGTTGACGATTGAAGACTCAGCATTAATGGGCATTATTCGTTACTACACTCGTGAAGCTGGTGTGCGTAGTCTTGAGCGTGAAATTTCTAAACTATGCCGTAAAGCAGTGAAAGAAATTTTATTGAACAAAGACATTAAGCATGTGTCGATTAGCCAAGATAACCTTAAAGATTATTTAGGTGTGCAGCGTTGCGATTATGGTAAAGCTGACGAAAGTAACCGCGTTGGTCAAGTTACTGGTTTAGCATGGACAGAAGTTGGTGGTGATTTATTGACCATTGAAACAGAGTCTATGCCAGGTAAGGGTAAGTTGACATACACCGGTTCTTTGGGCGATGTGATGCAAGAGTCTATTCAGGCAGCGATGACAGTGGTACGTAGTCGCGCTGAACGTTTAGGTATTGCGAGCGATTTTTACGAAAAACGCGATATTCATGTTCACGTTCCTGAAGGCGCAACACCAAAAGATGGTCCAAGTGCGGGTATCGCGATGTGTACCGCCTTGGTATCAAGCTTAACGGGTAATCCTGTGCGTGCTGATGTTGCCATGACGGGTGAAATCACATTACGTGGTGAAGTGTTACCGATTGGTGGCTTAAAAGAGAAGCTTTTGGCGGCTCACCGTGGTGGCATTAAAACAGTGTTAATTCCAAAAGAAAATGAACGTGACTTGGAAGAAATTCCAGCGAATGTGATTGCTGATTTGGAAGTACGCCCTGTACGTTGGATTGATGAGGTGCTGACAATAGCATTGCAGAATAATCCATCAGGCATTGAGTTAGTCAATGCGCAAAATAGTGACCTATAGCTAAATTAGTTAAAGAAAAAACGCTTTCAGGACTAAAAACCTTGTCAGCGTTTTTTTGTGTGGCTATAAGGTACATCTAATCCGCGTTATGCGAACTGATTTTAAGCTTTGATCGCTATACATAGTGGGCTATCAAGGCAATAACGTTTTTCTATTTGATTACTATTACGTGACGTATTTATCTAAACATAGCGTTGTAATCAAGGTTCATTAAGAGGATCTAATTGTGAACAAAACTCAACTAGTTGATAAAATCGCAGAAAGTGCTGATATTTCTAAAGCATCTGCTGGCCGTGCTCTTGATGCATTAATTGAAACTGTTACTGAGACCTTAAAGCAGGGTGATCAGGTTGCATTAGTTGGTTTTGGTACTTTCTCTGTTCGTGAGCGTGCGGCACGTACTGGCCGTAATCCACAAACAGGTGCAGAGATTCAAATTGCAGCGGCAAAAGTACCTGGTTTCAAACCAGGTAAAGCGCTTAAAGATTCTGTAAACTAAAAATTAAAGGCGTGAGCCTTTGGTTTTGTCATGTTTTCATGGCTTAAAAATTGCTACCGGAAAGAGTATACTTATTCGGTACGATAAAGGCGCATCGGTTGATGCGCTTTTTTTACTTATAAATAGCCTGATAGACAATCCATTATGAGAAATATTAACGTTAATATTCATCATAGTGTTGTTTAATTGAGTTTATGTAACAATTCTCAGTGCTGTGTGTGGCTTATCGGTCGCAGGTTATCTATATTGAGAAGACTAGAGTAATTAAGACTAGGTTTATCGATATAGCAGTAGCTATTCAGTTGTTGTTATATAACATGTAGTAAACAGTATGGTGCGGTCATCATGGTGATGCCGGTAGCATTATGCATAAATTTGATAGTAGTTCGAAACCGAGCCAGATCGAACAGTAGGAGAGACGGCAGATTATGATGGAGCGATTGCGCGAAGGCGCTAACAGCATCTGGGTTAAGATTATTCTAAGCCTAATTATTTTATCTTTTGTATTTGCTGGCGTCGGCAGTTATCTGGCGAGTGGTAATGAGCAAGTTGCAGCAAAGATTAACGGTAAAGAAATTAGCCAACGTCAGTTTGAGCAAGTTTACCAAAATGAACGTAACCGTATGCAAGAGCGTATGGGCGATTACTTTTCAACCTTGATGGGCGATCCTGCTTATGTGAAGCAATTCCGTCAAAGTGTATTAGATCGTATGGTCAATGATGAACTGATTCAACAACGTGCGGATAAACTTGGTCTTAGCGTCAGTGATGCACAAGTGAAGCAAGAAATTCTTGCGATGCCAGCATTTGCCGTTGGTGGTGTGTTTAATAACGAGCAATACAACATGGCATTACGCCGTGCGGGCTTTACTCCTGATCAGTTTGCAGAAACTATCCGTAAAGACATGTTACGTCAGCAGTTCTTATCAGCATTACAAGGCAGTGACTTCGTGTTAGCTGACGAAGCTGATGAGCTACGTAAACTTGAATCGCAGCAACGTGTTGTTCGTACCTTAACGCTGAACCTTGCTGACTTTACTCAAAAAGTAAAAGTAACAGATAAAGACGCGCAAGAGTTTTATGACCAAAACTCGAACTTGTTTACTCGACCTGCGCAAATCAAAGTGTCTTATATTGAGCTATCAGGTAAAGGCTTAACTAAAGATATTAAAGTCTCAGAGCAAGCTGCTGAAACGTACTATAAAGATAATCAAGCTAAGTTCAGTACAGCTGAAGAGCGTGAAGTTAGCCATATCTTAGTGAAAGGTGATACAGCAACGGCGAAAGCTAAAGCAGAAGCACTACTTGCACAGCTACAAAATGGTGCAAACTTTGCTGAGGTTGCTAAGCAATCATCTGATGATACATTCAGTGCTAAAGATGG
This sequence comes from Photobacterium phosphoreum, assembly GCF_002954725.1. Lineage (GTDB taxonomy): Bacteria > Pseudomonadota > Gammaproteobacteria > Enterobacterales > Vibrionaceae > Photobacterium > Photobacterium phosphoreum. The sequence goes on along the minus strand of NZ_MSCQ01000001.1, from coordinate 1,869,237 downwards.
TGGCAAGTTAGAATGGTTCACTAAAGGCATGATGGATCCAGCGTTTGAGCAAGAAGCATTTGCCCTTGCAAAACCAGGTGATCTATCAGGTTTAGTCAAGTCATCATTTGGTTACCACATCATTTTACTTGATGGTATTAAAGCTGGAAAAGTAAAACCATTTGCTGATGTTAAAGCACAAATTATTGCTGAGTTACAACAGCAACAATCTGCTGATGAGTTTTATAAGCTGAAAAGTAAGTTAGCCGAAGTGGCTTTTGAATCACCAGATTCATTAGATGCTGCGGCTGAAGCTGTGAAAGCAAAAATCATACATACTGATTACATTACAGCTGCAGAAGAAAAAGGTGTCTTAGCGAATAAACAAGTGCAAGAGACATTACAAAGTCCTGAAGTTCATGATGATGGTATGAACTCTGATGTGATTGAGTTAGGTCCTGAGCATGTGATTGTGGTACGTGTTGATGATGCTCGTGCAGAAGCAGTGTTGCCATTTAAAGATGTTGCAGCAAAAGTGAATGCGATGGTTGCGAGCCAAAAAGGCGAACAGCAAGCACAAGCTAAAGCTGATGAGATTATGGCAGACTTACGTAAAGGTAAAGACGATATTGTTGCTAAAGATGGCTTAAGCTTCTCTGGTGAACAAACAATTAATCGTGCTGGTCCAAATGCGAATATTTCAAATGTAGCATTTAGTTTACCGAAACCAACAGCAGGTAAAGCAACTTACGGCATGGCTCGTGATAACAACGGTAATGTTGAAATCATCGCGCTTGATAAAGTTGTTAACATGAAGTTGGCTGGCGAAAAAGTAAATGGTCAGTTTGCAGAGCAAATTGGGCAGATGTTTGCTCAAGAAGATCTAGCTGCCACGTTAAAAACATTACGTGAATCAGCAGAGATCAGCTACCCAATGCAAGACACATCGAAAGATTAATTGAAATTGTAATGTAAATAGACGAGCCGTTTGTGCGGCTCGTCTTTTTTTTGCTTAAATTTTATTGGTTTTTGTTATTATAAGTAACTTGTTGCGTATCATTTGTATTCGTCTTAATTAGAAATGGAATGATAATGACAATAAAATATCAGTTATTTAAAGCAATCGTTGTTGCCGGTACGCTAGTGTTAGCACCGATAAGTTATGCAAATCCTGATCAACACAAAGGTATTGATATCATTGTAAATATCAATGATGCTAATGCAGAGCAGCTTGATAAATTATTGGTGGGGATTGGGCCGGATAAAGCAGAAAATATTATTCAGTATAGAATCAAGTATGGAAAATTTGCAGCTGCTGATGATCTTGCGAAAGTAAAAGGCATTGGTATTTCAACGGTAGATAAAAACCGTAACCGAATTAAGTTGTAGTTACTAATAATTCGGACTCTATCTATTACGACAAGTATTACGACAGGCTAGCGTCTGTCGTTTTTTATCTAACACTGGCGCTTATGTTGTAACTTTATTTTTTTGATGGCGTAATAAGGGCAATTATTGCACCCGATACGGCTCCGATTAAATGGGCTTGTGTCGCAACTTGTACTCCAATCAGTTCGGCTGAACTGGCAGAGCCTCCAAAACATTGTTCCCAACTTATCTTAGCGATTAGCCCGAGCAGTAATAACCAACCGCCTTTGGTTTTGGTTTGAATATCCCGAATTGCCCCCCAAGCAAATAAGCCGTGTAATACGCCAGAAAAGCCCGCATACCAGCTAATTTGTGTCGCAAATAAGCCAACGCCGATAATGCCACTGAGGCTTAAAATTAATAAGCTATAGTGGATCGGAGTAAAGTGGGCGCGAAAAATAAAGCTGATAATAATAAACGCACCAGCATTCATAGCGAGATGAATCCAATTGGTATGGGTGATATTTCCTGTTAGGATCCGCCATACTTCACCATTAAGGATCGCTTGGCGATCCCAAACTAGCAGCGGTTGAAGTTGTGGAATTTGAGCAATAATTCCTACAATTAATGCGATAATAATGTAATTGCGAATAGACAAGGCAACCTCAATGAGTCGGTATTGTGAATACTGTGGTAAGGCAAAAAAAGCCTGTATTTGCCACTGGATCGAAAACATCACAGCAACAACAGAAATTTGGATTTTACAGCATCCATCAGAAATTAAGCGCGCGATAGGCACAGCAAGAATATTATCACTTTCTCTACCAAATAGCCGACTTTGGGTAGGAGAAGATTTTTCTGAACATGATGAGCTTAACAGCTTACTTGAAGAGCCTGAACGTGATGTGTATGTCGTTTATCCTGGTGAGGGATCGGTACCGATTTCAACTGTTGCAGTCACGGCTAATAAGCAACGAATACAAACGGTTATTTTATTAGATGGTACGTGGAAAAAAGCCTATAAAATGTGGCAACTAGCCACTAACTTACACCATTTACCGTTAGTGAATTTAGACAATGCTGATAGTGGCAATTATCGTATTCGTAAGTCGCCTAAAGATCAGGGAGTATCAACTGTAGAAGCGGGGTATTTAGCCTTGTCTGCATTTGAAGCTGATACTGATAAGTTTACGCCTTTGCTAACTACCTTTAATCACATGATAGATTTTCAGATTAAACAAATGCCACAAGGGGTGTTTGAGAACAATTATTTGTGAGAAGAAGGCACGAGTAGCGAGGAAGGGCTGAAGCTAGGCAAGAGCAGGGGCGAGTGACGAGAAAAAGCAGAAGCAAGTAACGAGAATTTAGGACACTCTCCTCTTTTTGGTACTTGACTATGAGTTAAGGGTATTGAGAATGCCGACCCTCGACCCTCGACCCTCGACCCTCGACCCTCTACACCCCATGCCCTTCGTTGCCTATTTCCAGCGTAATCGACGGTTGAAATAGGGTGTTGTACAGCCGCTGCGAAAAGCCATCAGTCATACTTGAAATATAATCAGCAATGATCCGCATTTCATTGTCGCCTTTATCAACGGCACTCTGCCAATGCTTACGAGTAGACTCTGGTAATAAGCGTTCAGGATCTGAGGCAAACGCATCAAACAACTCCATGATTAATTGTTGGCCTTTATATTCTAATAACTGAATTTCAGGCTTTTTAACCACATAATCACTGACAAACTGTTTTAGGACATTAAGCGCTTTTTCCATTGCGGGTGACAGATATGCATTCCATTTTAGTAATGGTTCTTCAAAACTGTGGAGGCCATCTTGCAGTGTTGGTGCAATTTCAATTGAGGTCAGTAAGGCATTAACTAGCGCACCGATAGCATCTTTACGTTGGTGATGGCTGGCAAACATATGTTCACTGATCTCACCAATACGTTGTTCTAACCACGGATCACCACATTCAGCAATTTTTGATGCCACCGCTTCTTGCCATTGATCACGGTTGACGATACCCATTACGATGGCATCTTCAAGATCATGGACGCCATACGCAATATCATCAGCTAATTCCATGATTGAGCAATCAATTGATTTAAAACGGGTTTTGTGGTGTTTTTGTGGTAAATGAGAGTGGCTACGCATTTGTTTAAATAGCTGCCGATCATGTTCGGAAAGAGGTGCTAATACCCAGTCAAAGACTGTTTGATCATCATCATAAATGCCTTTCGCAGGATGCCACAGCTTGGCTTTTAAATGACGAAAATTGACTACATCATCAGCTCGCTCTGTCGCGGTAGTGTGACTCAGCAAGGCGGGGTATTTGAGAAGCCCTAATAAAGTACGACGTGAGAGGTTCATGCCATAATGTTCGGTATAAGGTTCTAGGAGCGTTACGATACGAAAGGTTTGCGCGTTACCTTCAAACCCACCGTGGTTACGCATCATATAATTCAATGCCACTTCACCACCATGCCCAAACGGTGGGTGCCCAATATCATGCGCTAAACAGATACTTTCCATTAAGCTGGTTGACGATAATAATGAATGGAATTGAGGCTGCTTTAATTTTAATTGCGCCACAATGCCAGTGCCAATTTGTGAAGCTTCAAGGGAGTGAGTTAAACGGGTGCGATAAAAATCGTGATTGCCAGCACCATGAACTTGGGTTTTGGCCTGCAGGCGTCGAAATGCCGCCGAATGTAAAATTCGCGCACGATCACGTTGATAGGCCGAACGGTGATCATCACGGCGCATTTTTTGTTCATCGCTATGACGCTGTTGCCAGCAAGGATCAATAATAAAAGCGCTCATTAGCTGATCTCATCTAGCGTTAAGTTAAAACTATCTGCAAAAGTGGTGAGGAAATAGTCCATTTCGGGGGTTCTGCGTGCTGCTAAGGTTTCTTCAAGACGTTTTTTTGCTTTGGTAAATTCATGATTACCAGCGCTTAATTCTTCTAAGCATTTTAGATAAGCGCATAGGGTATCAGCTTGTTTGACGATAGCGGCATTTTCAGGATCGAGCTTATGGCTATCAAGTAACGGCGCATAATCATCATGAAATTCTTCAGGTAACATCGAGAGTAATTTTTGCTCGGCAGCAAGCTCGATTTTTTTGTATTCTTCAGCAATCGTTGGGTTGAAGTATTTAATCGGGGTTGGCATATCACCCGTAATGACTTCACTGACATCATGAAACATACCCAATAGTGCGATACGTTCAGGATTAACATTGCCACCAAATTTGCGATTTTTAATGAGTGCCAGCGCATGGGCAACAAAAGCGACTTGAAGACTGTGTTCTGAAATGTTTTCAGTCTCAACACTGCGCATTAATGGCCAGCGTTGAATTAAACGCATCCGCGCGAGATGAGCAAAAAAATGGCTTTTTTCCATGGGAGTGTTCCCTTATAGCAAAATTTTGATGGGTATAAGTATACCAAGTGTATGGTGTTAATGAAGGAATTACTTGGTAAGTGTTCACGCGTTATTTGGGCGTTATATTACAACTGATAAAGAAAAGCCTCGGGGATAAACCGAGGCTGATAATCGTGTATTGTTAACGACGATAAGTGATAGTCGTGTTATTGACGATAGCTGTGCAAGAAGCGCTCAAGACGGGTCATTGCCTGCTCTAAGTCATCGACTCGCGGTAGCGTTACAATACGGAAGTGATCCGGTTGTTTCCAGTTAAAGCCCGTTCCGTGAACCACTAATACTTTTTCTTGAAGTAAGAAGTCCATAGCAAAGCGTTGATCATCAATAATATTGAATTTTTTCTGATCTAGCTTTGGAAATAGGTATAACGCACCTTTGGGTTTTACACATGAAACGCCCGGAATTTGCGTCAATAAATCATACGCTTTATCGCGTTGTTCAAGTAAGCGTCCGCCGGGTAAAATCAATTCATTAATACTCTGATAACCACCCAATGCGGTTTGAATCGCATGTTGCATCGGTACGTTGGCACATAAGCGCATAGAAGACAGCATTTCTAAGCCTTCAATATAGCCTTTTGCTTTGTGTTTTGCGCCAGAAAGTACCATCCAACCCGCACGGAAACCACATACTCGGTATGATTTAGACAGGCCATTAAACGTGATACAGAATACGTCTGGTGCTAATGGTGCAATCGAAGTGTGTTTTGCACCGTCATAGAGAATTTTATCGTAGATTTCATCGGCAAAAATAATCAGATTATGCTGACGTGCAATTTCAACAATTTCTAATAAAAACTCACGGCTATAAACAGCACCGGTTGGGTTATTAGGGTTGATTAGCACGATGCCGCGGGTATGAGGACCAATCTTTTTCTTAATATCCTCAAGATCAGGGTACCAATCAGATTGTTCATCACAGGTATAATGTACTGCGGTGCCGCCTGAAAGCGATACTGCTGCCGTCCATAATGGATAATCAGGAGAAGGCACTAAGATTTCATCTTTATGGTTTAGCAGTGCTTGCATCGCCATTACAATTAATTCTGAAACGCCATTACCAATAAAAACATCTTCAACATCAATGTCTAATAAGCCACATTTTTGGTAATGCTGGACCACGGCTTTACGTGCAGAGTAAATGCCCTTTGAATCACAGTAACCTTGTGATGTTGGCAAGTTACGGATCACGTCAACCAGAATTTCATCAGGAGCATCGAATCCAAACGGGGCTGGATTGCCAATGTTAAGTTTAAGTATTTTTTGGCCTTCTTCTTCCATGCGTTTAGCATGCTTAAGAACGGGACCGCGTATATCATAACAAACATTATTGAGCTTGGATGACATCCCGAAATTTTGCATATAATACTTTCCTGATGAGAATTTTTGGTATCTCCACAAATTACACTATAAAACTGGTTTAAAGGAACACCTTTTAGCACAATATTTGGAAAAACAGTGTTTTGTGTTATTTCAAACCCATCATGGCTGTTGTATCAACTACAGTTATCGTCAAGGTTTAGCTATTTGTGCTGAAATATCCTCAAAAGGAATGACGTTACTTCATTAGTCAGATGCTATTGAGTGAGGTAGAATACCCAGATCATTCTTCTTTGCTGATAATCAATGATTTGCCATGTTTGGTAACCGTTGAAAAAATGACTGTTTTTAGCAAAGAATCGAGTATGTCCATGATTGGCATATTTTTTATTTTTCAGCCAGGGATGAGCCGTATTGGTGATATTTAGCTGAGCGAGGTTATCTTGACTGCGTTACAACAAGCCGTTGAATTATTGGTTGCTAAGATTAAACAAGCAACAATAACAACACAACGATTAGTAGTGAAATTAGAACTATCTGCAAATACTGATTTAATTGATTGGATGGATGCCCAACCTTTATTTCCTAAATTTTATTGGCAATCTCGTGATTGTCGTGAGGAAGTGGTGGCGTTAGGGCAAATCAAAACGTTTACTGATCCGTTAATCGCTGAAAAAGTCATTGCTGACGATCAGCGCGTATGGGGTGGACGCTCTTTTGATGGTCACACTGATCGTAACCGTCGTTGTCTTTCATCTTTTTTCTTTTTGCCATTACTTGAAATTATTCGTTTAGATGGTGAATGGCATCTTGCCGCTAATATGAGTGATGATAAACCACGCATGTTAACGATGCTGCAAAAAATCGCCACCAATCCTGAAGTAGTAACAGATATTGATAGTCGAATATTAAGCCGTAGTTATAGCCCTGATTTTGCTGGTTGGTCAACCATGATTGAGCAAGCGTTAACGGGGATTGCGAATGATGAATTTGAAAAAGTGGTGTTAGCTCGACGGACAACATTACAACTGGATCATCCGGTATTACCCGCGCAATTACTAAAGGCTAGCCGAGCAAGTAACAGTAATAGTTTCCATTTTCTGATGGCACTTGATGCTGAGCATTGTTTTGTGGGATCAACCCCTGAACGGTTATTTCAGCGCCATGATCGCGCACTACAAACAGAAGCTCTTGCTGGTACTATTGGACGTGGAGCTGATAATCAAGAAGATCAGCAATTAGCTGAATGGCTGTTAGCTGATACTAAAAATGGCTATGAAAATAGATTAGTGGTTGATGACATCGTGGGACGTTTAGTACCGCAATGTGAATCAATGAATGTTTCACCGGTGCCGGAGTTAGTACGGTTACGTAAAGTGCAACATTTAAAACGCAGCATTGATGGTCAACTCAATGATGCTGTGTTTAGTGCTAATTTGCTTGATAGTTTGCAACCTACGGCTGCGATTGCAGGTTTACCCCGTGATGCAGCGTTAAACTTTATTGCAGAGCATGAACCGTTTGCCCGTGGTTGGTATAGCGGTGCTGTCGGTTATATAGGTCAAAAGCACAGTGAATTCTGTGTGGCGATCCGTAGTGCGATGATTAGCGGTGATGATTTACATTTATTTGCTGGCGCTGGCATTGTGCCGGGGTCAGTAGCTGATAGCGAATGGAAAGAGCTTGATCGTAAAACATCAACCTTATGTAGTTTATTTGAGCAACCTTGTTTTGATGACGGTACAGTTATGGATAATATGGGATATAAAAGCGCATGATGCAGCCATCATTAACGACTAGCCACTCATACCGTGCGGCACTAAATGGTTGCTGGGCAAGTTTAATGCTTGAGGAGTTAATGAGACTTGGAGTGCAACATGTTTGTATTGCACCGGGATCTCGTTCAACGCCGTTAACATTAGCAGCGGCAAAATTAACCCAGCTGACGATTCATACGCATTTTGATGAACGTGGGTTAGGCTTTTTAGCATTAGGGTTAGCCAAAGCAACGCAATCTCCCGTTGCCGTGATTGTGACTTCGGGTACCGCTGTGGCGAATTTATTACCTGCAGTTGCTGAAACGGGGTTAACTGGTGAAAAACTAGTACTATTAACTTCTGATCGTCCCGCTGAATTAATTCAATGTGGTGCCAACCAAGCGATTCGGCAGCATGGTATTTTTTCTGATCATGTTAATCATTTTTTAGATGTACCAAGCCCAAGTTTGGATATTAGCCCTAATTGGTTATTGTGCGCTATTGATGATGTGATGCAGCAACAGCAATTACGTGGTGGGTCGGTGCATTTTAATTGCCATTACCCTGAGCCATTATATGGCGATGATGTCGATTTTAGCGATTATCTACTCCCTGTCGCTGAGTGGATGCAGGATCATACGCCGCATTGTCAGCATCAAGCGTTACTGTCTTCAGCAACTGCAACAATTGACCCTGTACAGTGGCAAGCATTGTGTACCCAGAAAGGGGTGATAGTGGCGGGTCGACTCGCGGCTAATGAACTTTATGCGGTGCAACAATTAGCGACTGCGTTGGGGTGGCCATTGCTGGTGGATCCTCAAGCAGGTGGCAGCAGTGATTTTGCAGGTTTTGATGGGTGGTTACAAAATGCGGCCTGCCAGCATCACCTTCAACAAGCGCAAGTGCTACTACAATTTGGTGGTCGCTTAGTTTCAAAACGGTTATTACAGCTCATTGGTAGCCAAACGTGGCAGTCTTTTTTATTGATTGATCCGCTAGCGGGTCGATTAGATCCCAATCATCGTCGTAGTCAACGTATTCAAGCCAATATTGAAGTATGGGCGCACGCAGCGTTGGCATTAACCACTGAATCTCTACATTCACAATGGGCATTGCCGTTGGTTGCTGCCTCACAGCGTTATTTTGACATTGTCACAGCACACAGCACACACTTTTCTGAATTGGGCTTAGCGGCGCAGGTGATGAATTGGATAGCACCATCAACAGAATTATTTTTGGGTAATAGCATGATTGTCCGATTACTGGATATGTGTGCTCAATTACCATCAACGGCAACATTTGCTAACCGTGGCGCATCGGGTATTGATGGTTTAATCGCGACGACAGCAGGTGTGCAACGGGCTCGAAAAGCGCCTTTAGTGTGTTTGATTGGTGATACTTCGCTACTTTATGATCTCAATTCATTATCTTTATTAAATCAACATCAATATCCGATTGTTATTATTGTAACCAATAATGATGGCGGTGGTATTTTTGACATGCTGCCGGTGCCTGATCAGCAAAAAGATGATTTCTATCGCATGCCACATGGGTTTGAATTTAGTCATGCTGCGGCGATGTTTGGTTTACATTATTGTGCGCCAACATCATTAATTGCGGCTGAAACAGCGATTCGTGAGGGGCAATTACAAGCAGGTACAACACTCGTTGAAATCAAAACGCCAGCCGGTGAAGCTGGGGAAATGCTAAAAGTGTTATTTGCTGAGGTCGAGCATGCTACTTTATTCTGAAACCTTTGGGGTTAAAGCCAATGCTTCCCAGCCTACATTAGTCTTTCTACATGGTTTATTAGGTAATGGTCGTGATTGGCGATATGTGATTAGCCAACTTGCGGCTACTCAGCAATGTATTACCATCGATTTGCCAGGACATGGGTTAAGTGCGTTTGTTGATGCTGAAATAACCACCGATGCATTTGATGGCGGCTTTGCTGCTATTCATCAAGCGTTGATGGCAACGTTAAAACAACGTGGCGTTAATGATTATGTGCTGATTGGTTATTCGATGGGCGCACGTTTAGCGATGTACCATGCGTGTACCTTGGCGACGCACTCAACAGCAACAACGGATTCACCGCGATTAATTAACGTGTTGCTTGAAGGTGGGCATTTTGGTTTACCGGTTGCTGAACGTGAGTCTCGCTATCAACATGATCAGCGTTGGGCGGCACGATTTGCACAACAGCCATTGGTTGATGTATTACAAGATTGGTATCAACAACCTGTTTTTGCATCACTGACAGTAGATCAACGACAGGCTTTAGTGGCTAAACGGAGTGATAATTTAGGCTCTGGGATTGCGAAAATGATGCTCGCAACGTCACTCGCTAAACAGCCACAATTATTGCCACAATTACAACAGCTTTCTATACCCATCCATTATCTTTGTGGTGAGCATGATAGTAAATTTTGCCAATTAGCATCTGCTTGTGGCTTAAATATCACGGTTATAGATAATGCAGGTCATAATATTCATATTGAACAACCTGTTGCTTTTACAACGGCATTATTAAGCTTTATTGATTCATAATCTCGTTAAAGCGAGAGCGACTTTGTTTTTGGCTAGAGGATTTAGTTAATACGTCTCTGGCATCATATAAGGGAAATTCAATGCGTAGCGCTAAGTTATTTCAATACCAACTTCCAATGGATTCTGGGGTTATTTTACGTGATCAACGGTTGATTACGCGTGAAGGTTGGGTGATTGAGTTATGCCAAGATCAACAACGGGCTTATGGTGAAATTGCGCCATTACCAGAATTTAGTGTTGAGACTGCAACGGAAGCTGGCGAGCAAGCACAACAGTTACTTTCGCAATGGGTCGCTGGTGAGACATTAGATCTTGATGTTGCTTTGCCATCGGTTGCGTTTGGTATTAGCTGTGCATTAGCAGAGTTAGCGGCTGAACTTCCCGCTACAGGTAATTATTTGGTAGCGCCATTATGTTCAGGGGATCCTGATGATTTGGTGGTACGTTTGAACCAAATGCCGGGTGAGAAAGTGGCTAAGATCAAAGTCGGTATGTATGAAGCCGTCCGTGACGGTATCGTTGCCAATATGCTTCTTGAAGCCATTCCCGATATGCAATTACGACTCGATGCTAATCGTCAATGGACACCACTTAAAGCACAACAATTTGCTAAATATATTCGACCTGAACATCGCAGTGGCATTGCTTTTCTAGAAGAGCCGTGTCGTGAACCGAGTGACAGTTTGGCGTTTGCACAACAAACTGGAATTAATATTGCTTGGGATGAAACAGTACGCGATGCTGGGTTTGAAGTAAAAGCCGAGCCAGGTGTTGCAGCGATAATCATTAAACCGACCTTGATAGGTTCGCTTGAGCGTTGTATTTCATTGATTGAGCAAGCACATGCTGCTGGACTCATTGCAGTGATCAGTTCAAGTATTGAATCAAGTCTGGGTTTAAATCAGTTAGCACGCTTAGCGCAATGGCAAACTCCGAATGTGATCCCGGGGTTGGATACCATGCAATTATTTCAAGCGCAATTAATGCAGTCATGGCCTGGTTGTGAACTGCCGGTGATCCCTTTATCTGAATTAGACGTGGTATGGCAAAAATAAAAGCAGCATTTCAGATGTGGCCTTGGCAATATTGGGCTGAGCAACGACCAACAGAAATTGCGATTGCATTAGGTGATGTTAATGCAGGCGCTGTGACATGGAATTGGATTGAAGTTGCCGCCAATATTGAAAAATATGCTCAACGGTTGGTTGCTCAAGGGGTAAAACGTGATCAATTAGTTGCCGTGGTTGCACCAAATAGTATCGACGTGTTGTGGCTGTTATTAGCCATTATTCGTGTTGGTGCCCGTTATGTTGGCCTTAATCCTAAGTTGCCACCCAAGGCGTTAATGGAGCAATTAACGGTATTGGGAAATGATCACATTTGGTGTCCAGAGATAGATGCAGCTGAGTCATTGCCCGGATCGACGTTATCTTTGATCCCTGCGATGACGTCTGAACGTATTATTCCTGTGATGTGGCAGGAACACCGTCCTGTTTCGCTAACATTAACATCAGGCTCTACTGGTTCTCCTAAAGCAGTTGTGCATCATGCGCAATCACATTTAGCCAGTGCCCGTGGGTTATTAAAGCAAATGACGTTTACCGCTGATGATAGTTGGCTATTGTCGTTACCGTTATTCCATATTTCGGGATTAGCGATTGTTTGGCGGTGGTTATACCGTGGTGCAAGAATTGTTGTTGTGGAGCCAAAATTACACCAACAAGCCTTACAGTGGGTGAGTCATGCATCATTGGTTCCGACGCAGTTACAACGCTTCCTTGATTCTGAATATGCACAGCAACATCAATTACAACAGGTATTATTAGGTGGTGCGACGATCCCTGTGAGTTTAACCACTGCGGCTGAACAAGCCGGGATTGAATGTTGGAATGGTTATGGGATGACAGAGATGGCATCAACCATAACCGTTAAACGTGCGAATAGTAGTGCTGGCGTCGGTACTGTTTTGCCACATCGTGAGCTTATTTTACGCGATGGTGAAATTTGGGTACGTGGTAATGTGCTATGTCTGGGATATTACCGCAATAAGACTATTTTCTCGTTATTGGGATGTAATGACGATGATGATTGGTTTGCCACCAAAGATGTAGGTGAGTGGCATGATGACGAATTATTTATTCGTGGTCGAGCCGATAATATGTTTATTTCTGGTGGTGAAAATGTGCAGCCAGAAGATATTGAGCAGGTATTATTACAACATTCGGCGGTTAACCAAGTGATTGTGCTACCTGTGGCTGATCATGATTTTGGTGCCAGGCCCGTAGCGATATTAACCACAGCTCAGCCGTTAGATAATTATCTGATGGATGAGTTAATTACTTATATGTCGCAAAATGTGGCACCTCATAAGCGACCTGTGCGTTATCTTGCATTACCAGAAAGCTTTACGCAAAGTGTGAAAATATCACGGTCAGAGTTGGCACAGTGGTTAGCGTTACAAGTATAAAAACAATACGGATATTTACGAAGAGGCGAAGCATAATAGCTTCGCCTTTTTATTATTTATCTAGTATTCGTCTAGTATTATTAACCTGTAGTTAAGCGAGGATAAGCCGCGTTATCACTAGCGATTATCACCACGTAAGTCGATGACTTGTTGGCGTAGTAACTGGCTATTGGTTTCCTCAGATGATACACATTCCCCCGCGATAATCGTTACTTTTGACCAAAAACGTTTAGGCCATTTCAGTAATGCATGCCCACCTTCACGGCTAAAGTAACTGCCCCATAAACCTTGTAAAGCAATGGGAATAACGTCAACTTTTGAACGTTTAATGATTAAGTCAATACCGCGCATAAAGGGTGCGATTTCGCCATCTTGGGTTAAGTGACCTTCAGGAAATACACATACAATATCGCCATCTTCTAAATATGTCGCTACTTGAGCAAAGGCTGTTCGTACTGATTTACGATCATTGGCATCAACGGGGATCGCTTTGCATGCACGACAAAAGGCATTGATAACAGGGAGATTATAAATGTCTTTATCCATTAAAAAACGGATCGGACGAGGGCAAGCACCTGCTAATAGTAGCGCATCCATATAACTGACGTGATTACAGACTAATAATGTGCCGCCATGTTGAGGAAGATTGTTGAGATTATGGTGGCGGACGCGATACATGGTATGAGTGACAACCCAAACCACGAAACGCCAGAAAAAATCAGGGGCTTGGAAATAAATATAAACCAACACAAGGCTATTTAATCCGGCCAGTAATAGAAAAAACTGTGGAATGGAAAGTTGCAATAAAGACAGGCACACAATCGCAACAATGGCACTAATCACCATAAAGACCGCATTCCAAATATTATTAGCCGCAATAATTTGAGCGCGCTGATCTTCTTGGGCGCGTTGTTGCATTAAGGTATATAACGGCACGATGAAAATACCGCCAGCAACCCCAAGTAATAATAATGAGATAAAGACCGGCCATAATAACGGTTGGGCAATGAATGTCATGATCGAGTCGCTTACTGGCATAACCGTGGGTGTCATGGCGTATAAGCCAAACCCAAACAGACTAATACCAAAGCAGCCAATGGGTACGATACCTGGATCAATACGATGCTGTGATAAGCGGTCACAGAGCATTGAACCAATGGCGATACCGATTGAGAATAAGGTTAATAAAAACGAGACGGATGAGGCTTGGCCGCCTAAATTACCGCGAGCAAAGTTAGGGAATTGGGTTAAGTAACACGCGCCAAGAAACCAAAACCAACTAATGCCAATAATACATTGGAAAATGATTTTATCTTGTTGGGCTATTTTCATGGTGTGGCGAGTTTGCTGCCATGGACGCCAATGAAATTTAACATGAGGTTGGCTTGGTGGTGCAGGTGGAATTGCCAGTGAAGTCACATAGCCTAAAATCGCAAAGATAATCACACTAGCGGCAGCAATGTAACGGCTATTGTCACTGTTAGCGATAACGCCAGCAATAATAGTACCGAGTAAAATAGCTAAAAATGTTCCAGTTTCAACTAATGCATTACCTGAGATTAATTCGTCTTTTTTAAGGTGTTGCGGTAATAGCGCATATTTAGCCGGTCCAAAAAATGCAGATTGGGTGCCCATTAAAAACAGTAAAAAAAGTAATGATAAATAGCTTTGGTAAATAAAGGCCACTGCGGCGCCACACATTATGATCACTTCTGCCAATTTAACCATGCGCATGATTTTGGCTTTATCATAAATATCTGCCAGTATGCCAGCAGAGGCTGAAAATAAGAAAAAGGGCAGAATAAAGAGTCCTGCCGCTAAATTAATTAATAGATCAGCATTAAGCGGCAGCGTGTGTACGGAGGCATAAGCAATAAAAATAAGCAGAATGTTTTTATAAACATTATCGTTAAATGCCCCTAAAGCCTGTGTGAGAAAATAAGGTAAAAACCGACGTTTAGTTAACAGGTTTGATTGAGGCTTAGGGGACATTCTGCTGTTCTCGTTAAATTATTTATGCCATGAATTTAAGTAGGTATCTAATAAATTATTGATCAGCGCTTTACCATCTACTGGGCTTGAAGTGAATAATTTATCATCGACGGTGAGTAAGGTTATACCATGGACACCCGCCCAAATAACACGACTTGCTTCAAGGACTTGTTTGTCACTCATATCACTATTAATTTGACCAATTAACGCTTCTAGCATACCCGTCATATTATCAATACGATCGGTTTGCCACTCGGGAAGATCTTCACCATTCATCGTATGTTGGAAAATTAACTGCCAACGATAAGGGTGGGCTGTTGCGAAGTTAAGATAGCAGAAAGCAAGGTTACGTAATGCTTGTTGCGAAGAGGTTGAATCACGTACACAAAGCTCAGCTTGTTGGAATAATTCATCCAGTGTTTGAGCGACAGCATGAAGGAGTAAGAGATTATAGTTACCAAACACATTAACTAAAGTACTGGGTACATAGCCAATCATTGCAGCTACTTTACGTAAGCTCAATTCATGATGCGGATGTTGATCGAGAAAGTTTTTTACTTGCTCAAGCGTCATACTTACCAATTCTTCGCGAGTGTGGTCATTTCTTCTTGCCATGGAGTTATACTCTTTAAATATGTTTGCAATTGTTATAATTAGCCTAGCGGAAGGCTGCTTTTTTTATTATTTTAATCATATTCGTCCGTGAGACATTATGTGCAATACAAATCGGACATAACGCAAATATTATGGCATTGATATAGCCCGAAGAGGCGATAGCATATACGCCATAATATGAATTCCAGAATTTATCAGTTACGCGTTTCGTTTCTTGGTGTTTTCCAATGATACTTGATCATTCAGTGTCCAAAAATCGATGAGAATACCGATAAGGAAGAAACCAAACGTACATAAATAAAGGATGCCCGTGAGCCATTTCCCCATATACATACGGTGAACACCAAATACACCAAGGAAAGTCAGTAGTAGCCAAGCAATATTATAATCGATTTCACCACTAGCGAAACGTAAGTCAGATTCACGGTTCATTGATGGGATCAAAAAGAAATCAATTAACCAGCCAATGCCACATAAACCTAATGTCAAAAACCAAATAGTGCCTGTTACTGGTTTACCGTAATAAAAGCGGTGAGCGCCGGTAAAACCAAAAATCCACAATAGATAACCCACAAATTTACTGTGTGTATTATTCTCTTGCATAGATATCTCCATGGGGAAAAATGATAATAATCAAGGAAAGCACTACCTTTAGCGACTATTGTGTACTTTCACTGACATGATAAAAAACAGTATATAATAATAAACGTTTACTGCGGATAATATATGGAAGGATATTGGAATTTTCACCTTTTAGGTTGTATTAGTTCAATTTATTGCACATAAGTATGCATATTAAAGCTATTTATGTTTAATTATATAAAGAATCACAACAGGTGTAGCCTATATTATTGGTCATATATGTCTGATTGTTATGTTTTTAATTTATTCATCTTAAGACGTTTAGCGAATGTTAAACATTAGTAACAATTTTGATGAGTGATTAAATTGACATTCTCTAGCGAATAGCTACGATGCTTAAAGTTAATGACGAAGGTATATCGATTATCATGAAACGTTTTTTTACCGTATTTGCTCTTATTGTGGCGGTGTCTTTTACAGCACCACATGCTGAAGCAAAAAAATTCGGTGGTGGTAAGTCGTTTGGTAAAAGCTTTAAAACCGCTCCGGTTCGTAAGCAGCAACCACAACAGACTGATACCATCCGTAAACAAAATCCAACCGCAGCATCATCAGCGAAAAAAGGTCTAATGGGGGGTCTGTTAGGTGGTCTTCTTGCTGGTGGTTTGTTAGCTGCTTTCTTTGGTGGTGCATTTGATGGTATCCAGTTTATGGATATTCTTATCATTGGTGTGATTGCTTTTGTATTGTTTAAGATCTTTAAAGCAATGCGTGCGAATAAAGGGACTCCGATGGGGCACCGAGAGTCTTATGCGGGCAATTCTCCGCGTCAGTCTCAGCAGCAACAACAACAGAAACAACAACAACAGCAACAGTTTCGTCAAGGTGCAGCACAACAACAGTCGTCTGGTTATGAATCAACCGATAGCGAAGTGCCGTTTAACCTGCCGCCAAACTTCAATATGAATACATTTTTAAATGGTTCTCGTGATCATTACCGTGTTATTCAGGGCGCATGGAATCATAACGAATTAGAAAAAATTCGTGAATATGTATCACCAGCGTTGATGGCAGATTTAACTGCTGAGCGTGCGAAACTGTCAGGTGAGCAACACACTGAAGTGATGTACGTTGATGCTGAATTGGTACGTGCTGATCACGACGCAAATATGGCACAGTTAAGTATTAAGTTCAGTGGCCGTTATAAAGATAGCGCTGAAGGCGTAGAAGAAGACATTACTGATGTGTGGCATTTAGAGCGTGATTTACGCAAACCTAATGCACCATGGTTAATTGTTGGTATTCAATCGTAATTGTAATTTATTGCAATCAAAAAACCGCTAACAGCAAAAGATTTCATATTATATGTTGTCTTTTCTAAGCGGTTTTTTTATATCCCTCAATAACTTGGGTTGTTTTTTGTACAGTTATGAAAGTGAATGACTGATAGATATTCGATTTTTTGACGTGGATCTCATATTGATAGAGAAAGATCTTCAGATATTGATCTCTGCACCTAGTTTTATTACCAACAAACGCTAATATTAATATTAGATTATTTATCCCACTGGGATTTTCCATGAAAGAGGTGACTATGCCGTACACTCCCGATATCGTTGATGAAATGAATCTACTGGTAAAATTCCCTATGCATAGCAATATGGAAGGCATTAAGGTTCATAGCGATGCAAGTCCAACCGTTATCTCTGCAGCACAGCGTTTGTATGCGAAAGGATTAGTGACTGAAGAGGATGGGGGATATTTGACATATTCTGGCCATCAAGTTGTAGAAAATGCCAAAAATGCATTACGTATTCTTACTGGCGCGGCAAAAGAATAACGTTATCTTTCAATGACGAACTGTAAAATGATTACGTCATTTGCTCAAGTTCGGTAATAATTGTTAAGGCTTGCTCGTTGGTATTACCACAAATATCAGAGCAAGCTTTAAAATGATGGCATACCGCGGGGCGTTCAGGCTTACCAAATAATTGGCATAAATTGTTTTCATTAAGTTGAATACAGCGAACACCTGCAGGCTTACCGTTAACCATTCCTGGAATGGATGATGATATACTCGGGGCAATACAACATGCTCCACAACCTAAACGACATTCCATCATACTTCTCTCTTTCTGCTTTACAAATCGGCTGCGCAAATTACCATTGTTAACCCTAAAAGCCAAATGACTTAGTGACTTTCTCCTGAGTGATTATTTACAGAGTGCGCATTTATTCCTAAGCTAAATGATAATAGCTATTATTTCCATCGCTATTGGTGATTAATAGGTATTTTTAATTTGCAGTTTACCGTATTGATCGCTATAAAAACTGCCTGCTTTATTTTTTGATAAGCTCATTCATTATTGTGGCGTATTGAACGACACAAATAACAATACTGGTGTAAGTATCATGACCCATTTTTGGCAACAGAAAGACTTAACGACAATGACAGATCAAGAGTGGGAATCACTTTGTGATGGCTGTGGAAAATGTTGTCTACATAAGTTAATTGATGATGATACTGATGATATCTATTACACCAATGTCGCGTGTAGTTTACTCGATAACAAAACGTGTTCATGTAAAGACTATCCTAACCGGTTTGAATCTGGCGAAGAGTGTCTTAAGTTAACCCGTGAACGGATCGAAGAGTTTGCATGGTTACCTGAAACCTGTGCTTATCGTTTATTAGCGGAGGGTAAGCCGTTACCTGAGTGGCATCCTTTGCTCACTGGCTCTAAAGAGGCAATGCACAAAGCAGATGAATCTGTACGTAATAAAATTGTGTATGAAATTGATGTTATAGATTGGGAGGATCACATTCTGAATCACCCTAATCGTATTAGTGAATAATGCCGCGTAAATAAACCCGCTATGGCTGAATAAATAACGCCCCCGTGACTGAGACAGTGACGGGGGCGTTTTTATAGGAAAGTCTTAAGGTGTTATAAGCTAAAACGTTCACCTTGTACGGGAAAGTGGAATGTGACTCCTAAGGTATTACCGGCATTAAGTTGTTGTTGGATGACAGTGAGCGGATTTGTCTTTTTAAGTAAACTGTATTTAATATGGGTGATCACTATCGGCAATCCAGTTAAAGCACCTTTACCGCCAGCTTTATATTCTAGTAAGGCGAGTTCTTCTAACAGTAGTTTTGGCGTTAAATGACCATACAAAGAGCGCTCGGGAACATCATTGGTGAAAGAGGTTTCAATCATGATCCCCTTTAATTGTTTGTTTTTAATGTAAGGCGCTAATGTAGACCATAAATTATTGAGTTGGTCGCTTTGTTCTACGCTGTCAGCTCCGGTATCACCGAGATAAACCATGACTTGTTTTTGATTGTTTTTGATAATAAATGCCGATGACTCAATACCAGCATGGCTTAATGGTAGTGCTTTGGCTTGTAAATGGGTGTCTTTAATTAATAACCACTTTTGAGGTGATAAATCATGATATTGATATTTACCTAATTGATAACCTTGACCGCTACTACCAAAATTGGGCCAAGCACGCCAGTTAAAATAGGTTTCTGAAATGATTTCAGTGACTGACGGTAAGCCATATATTGGTTTATTACTGTCATCGGGCGAGGCTATTATCATTCCAGCAAGGTGATCAAGGTGAGCGTGACTAATGAAATAACCTTTGATTTTTTCACGCAGAATATAGCCGACTTTGGTATACGGCGAGTTTTTAGGGACATCAATATCTTGAAATGCTTGTTTTTGTTCGGCAGCAATCAGACCGTTAACCACGGTTCCTGCCTCAAGAGTAATATAATTATTGTCGAGGCTATCTTTGATGAGAAATGCGGTTAGATTACCATCTTGAATACCTCCCTTACTGCCTAACGTAATGATATCAAAGCCAGCTTGAGCATAAGCTGAAAAAGAACACAGTAAGATAAAAAGACTTTTTTTGAACATTCTATTTTCCCTATAGAAATAACAGCAACTTCGTTCATGTTTGATTAAGCTGTTGTTATAGCGGATTGTTGCGATAGAGAAAAAGTATAATTGTAAAAAATTGTTACATTATATAGATAATAGAACGAAAAAACGGATTTGTGGTTACTGTATGATCAGTGGTTATTCGTTTCGTTATTAGTGAATGACTCAATTATGGTCGGGCAAACGTATCACAACTACTTGGGTCACCAGATTTAAAGCCTTTTTGAAACCATGTAATACGCTGTTGTGAACTGCCATGAGTAAATGCATCGGGTTGTACTGCTTGTCCTGCCATTTTTTGTAATCGATCGTCACCCACAGCACTTGCGGCATTGATACCTTCTTCAAGATCTCCCGCATCCAGCATTCCTTGTTGGTTAACGTAATAGCCCCAGACTCCAGCATAGCAATCAGCTTGAAGCTCTAATTTTACACTGAGCAGATTGGCAGTGACTTTATCGCTACGTTGTTGTAGTTGAGAGACTTTATCACTGGTACCCAATAGTTTTTGAACATGGTGACCCACTTCATGTGCAATCACATAGGCAAAGGCAAAATCACCAGAGGCACCTAATTTATTTAATTCATTAATAAAGCCAAGATCAAGGTAGATTTTTTGATCAGCAGGGCAATAAAAAGGTCCTGTTTGCGCCGATCCTGTACCACAACCCGTATGGGTAACATTGTTATATAAAACTAATGTTGGTGGTTGGTATTTCCCTGCCAGTTGCTTGTTCCAAACACTTTCTGTTGATCCCAGAATCGCAGCAACAAACTGCTTGTTTTCATCATTTAACTGCACTGATGCTGTTTTCGGTGAGTGTGATTGTTGAATACCAACAGAATTACTACCACCAGTAAAATATTGGTAGGCAAAGAATAGCCCAGCCATTACTAATACTATTCGTCCTATTTTACTGCGCATTAGTAAGGGCACTAAGCGTAATAACCCAGCAACAGGAGGGGTATTTGCTTGAGTCGGGCTGTCGCCACGTCGATCTTCAATATTTGAGCTTTGGCGGGAGTTCTTCCAACGCATTATCAATCCTTTATTGTTATAGATAGCTGATTAAATAATGGCTCAAAAATGTGTACTAGTGGAAGTTTTTCTTAATTAGGGGGAATACGAGGGTTTGTTAGTTGCCTAATGGACTCCCCTAACATTATGATTAACAAAGGGGAGTGACTGGTAGTCGTTATAATTGCTGTTGTGCTTGTTCTAATCGTTCAATAATTGGCGCTGCTTTTTTGAGACAGCGAATATCAGTAAATAACTCTTTAGCTTGTGGGTATTGATGGCGCAGATAAGCAAACCATTGTTTAACCCGATTTGGGTAATATAAGCCTTTATCACCTTTGATCTCAAATTGAGAATAGGTTAATAGCAGCGCTAATACTTGTTCCCATGTCATAGGGGCTTGGTTATGTTTAACCACATTACCTAAGTTGGGTAAGTTTAATGCGCCGCGACACACCATTAAGGCATCAGTATTGGTTGCGGCTAAACAGGCTTGACCATCAGCATGGTTCCACACTTCACCATTGGCAATAATCGGTAATTTTACATGCTGGCGAAGCTGGCGAATGTAATCCCATTTGATGGTTTCTGCTTTATAACCATCGTCTTTTGTACGCGCATGAATAACCATTTCATCAGCACCTGCTTGAGCAATGGCATCGGCAATTTCAAAACACTGCTGTGGATCATCCCAGCCTAAACGTACTTTTGCCGTCACGGGTTTAGTTGGATTGACCGCGTCTCGTGTCGCTTTCACAATTTGATAGATTAATTCCGGCTCTTTAAGTAACACCGCACCACCGCGACTTTTATTGACCGCTTTGGCGGGACAACCAAAGTTAATGTCGATCCCTGCTGAACCAAGGTTACAAGCACGATGGGCATTTTCAGCCATCCATTGTGGGTATTGACCTAATAATTGGACGCGGACGGGCGTGCCGGAGCGTGTTTTTCCACCTTGGTGTAATTCAGGACATAAACGATAGAAAACACTATTAGGTAGTAGGCTATCAATGATACGTACAAATTCAGTTACGCAAAGATCGTAGTCATTAATTTCGGTTAGCATCTCGCGCATTAGATGATCTAATACGCCTTCCATCGGGCCTAAAATAACTCGCATAGGGGTGTTTGCTCTACTCTATAAATACGCTAAGGGGCGAGAGTCTAGTGCGAGTTGGATAATTTGTCATCTTTGTTTTTATATTGAGCGTAGATGATGACCCGAAATAATGGTGATAGGTTGTAAGTGGTGCTTATCACATGCGATGGCCATTTTGACCATACTTGTAGCAACATCTTCTGCTGGAATTGGTGTGAAGTGTTTCAGCGGACCAATCATCATTGGGTGAATAGTTTCAAATATCCGTTGAATAGCCAGTTCATCTTTACGGGGTTTATTACGCTCACCTTTGAGTGGACCTGGGCGAACAAAAACACAATGCTCAAACGCTAATGCTGTTAATGCCTGCTCCATTTTACCTTTACAGCGTAAATAATGAGAGGGTGAATGTTTACACGCACCTAAACTTGATATGACAATCAGGTGTTTTACACCAATATTTTTCATGGTGATAGCGACATTTTTGACTAAATCAACATCAATATCTTCAAGCGCTTGGTTACTGCCTGCTTTTTTTTTGGTGGTGCCTAAACAAATAAAACCATATTCAGGTACTGGCTGCTCGTTTTCCCAAGCAATAATACGTAATTGACTGTCTATAATTTGATGTAATCTCTTACTATGAAAAGGTAATGGGCGACGAGTCAGGGCGTAGATATTATTAAAACGAGGGTGATCGAGTAATTGATGTAATAGCTCAGTACCGACTAAGCCGCTGGCCCCAGCAATAATCGCATTCAGTGAATGGGGTGACATAAGTGTATCCATCATAATAAGTCAGAGACTATAAATAGCGTATTTTTATCTAATTTGCTTTTAAGTGCATCAAATTTCAATCATTGGGGGGATTTATGGTGCAGTAATGGCTGTTGTCACGCATATTCGACGTATAATATCGCTAAAATGAATCAAAAGAATTAACTAGGACATCGAATGAACACATTAATGACGCTACCATCACACTGGCAAGGTATGTCAGCTGCTTTTATTGAAGGCGCTTTATTTGCTGCAAACGCTAACCCAAAGCCAATGGAGCCAGAAGTGTGGTTACCCGTTTTAATGAATGGTGGCGGTGATGATGTTGCTGTAGTGATGGTTGATGATGCAGATAAAATGCCGATTTTTAATCATTTTGAAATGCAATATCGCATGGTAAAAGCGGGTGAATACCAATTACCCGAGAGTTTGATTTGGCAACAAGATGGCAGTAATCAGAGTGCATTACGTCAATTTGCTGAAGGATTCTTAGCAGTATGGATATTCATTGAGCCGAATTGGGAAGAGCAAACTGTATCAGATGGCACTATGCGAATGTTGTCAGCATTATTAACCACTTTAATGTTGTTGGAGGATGAAGCCGAAACGTTAGCTCAAATGGAACAAGCGGGCATGGTTGGTATGCCAGCGCCAAGTGAGTTGTATTCACAATTACCGTTGATGCTAACGGAAGTGATGATGGCTGCTGATCAATTGCAAATTGGTTCAGGCGCACAGGCAATTAATCCATTTAAAGGTATTGGACGTAACGATCCATGCGTGTGTGAAAGTGGTAAAAAATTCAAACAATGTTGTGGTAAAACGTTGTAATGTCAGCAAGTAAGCTACGTTTGATTGTGGTTGCTGGTGTGATTGAAAAGCAAGGTGATTATCTTATTGCACAACGGTTTGATAATGCAACACAGGGTGGTTTGTGGGAGTTTCCTGGTGGAAAAATTGAAGTCGGTGAGACTCCTTCTCTGGCGCTTGAACGTGAGTTATATGAAGAGTTGGCTATTCGAACCGTAACTGGGCTATGGTTAGCTGATAGCGTATTTGATTACGGAGATAAAATTGTTGAGCTTAAAGGCTATTTATCCCATTGGCAGCAAGGTGAGATTCAATTAAATAGCCATCAACAAATGGCATGGGTTTCATTGGCACAATTAGGAAATTATCAGTTTTGTGCTGCTGACTATCCTATTATCACAGCGTTACATGATCATATTGCGTTGAAGAGTCACACTGAAGTGTAAAATTATTGATGTAGCGTAGATTGCATGATCAAAAAAGCGAAGCATTGAGCTTCGCTTTTTTATGTTTTATTTTCTATTCTGATGCGGCAATTTAACGCTTGTTACCAAAAAATTGTGCGATAACCATCACTGCCCATACTATAAGGTTGGCAGCAAAAATAATTACTAGCCATTGTGGCATTGAGAGGTCAAGGAAGGTCCATACCACTTTGGCACAATCACCATAGGCTTCAAACATCCATGGAACCCAATGGTTTAATGGTGCCCAAGAAGGGAACGATACAAATAAATCACAAGTAGCAAAGGGTGACGGATTAAATTGAAAACCGACATGTTGGTAGGCCAATTCTGCGCCACGGAACGCACCATAACCCCATCCTGCTAAACCTAACCAGCGAAATACGCTATTTTTAGGTGCGAGTAGACCAATTAGAGCGGCAATACCAATCCCCATCATCGCAACACGTTCATAAACACACATTACACAGGGTGCGAGTTTCATGACATGCTCGAAAAAGAGCGCAGAGCTTTCAAAGAAAATAATGGATAGTAGTAGTAACAACCAGGCTAAACGTGTTTTTGAAAAAGAATTAAGCACTTGCATTATTGGTACTCTAATGACTAACTGGATAAAACAAAGCCCTGAACATCAGGGCCTTGAAAATGTATACGGTACTTATTAACGAGTGTTATTCAATCATAGCTCTTGATATAAGTAAATCGTCATTAAGTGGGTTCGGTTATTTTAATGGCCAACAGCTGGCGCTAATGCCGCCGCATCGATTGCTCCTTGAGTTAACCAGCCCATGCTATAGAACCAATCTGTCATTGGTACCAATAATAATTCAATACCCGCTAAGCCGACAAATGTTAATACGATAGTATAAGGTAAGGCCATATACACCATACGTCCATAAGAGAGACGAATAAGTGGTGCTAGCGCAGATGTTAATACAAATAAGAAGGCTGCTTGACCATTGGGTGTCGCTACAGAAGGTAGGTTTGTACCAGTATTAATAGCAACAGCTAACATATCAAACTGATTACGATCGATGACACCATTGATTAATGCGGTTTTAACTTCATTGATGTATACCGTACCGACAAAAACGTTATCCGATACCATCGATAATAAGCCATTAGCAATATAGAACATCGTTAATTGCGAGCTACCTTCAAGGGTTAATACCCAACTGATAATCGGTGTAAATAATTGTTGATCAATAATCACCGCAACCACTGAGAAAAACACCGCTAATAAAGCCGTAAAAGGTAACGCCTCTTCAAAGGCTTTGCCTAATGCATGCTCTTCGGTGATCCCCGTAAATGCTGTTGCAAAAATGATGACCGTTAAACCAATTAATCCTACAGCGGCTAAGTGCATCGCCAGACCAACGATAAGCCAAACCGCAATAATGCCTTGGACGATAAATTTTGCATAATCAAGGTTAGTACGGCGTTTGCGCTCTTCGTTATCTAAATCAACCAAAATGGTACGAACATTGTCAGGTAGTTGGGCACCGTAACCACAAACTTTGAATTTTTCAACCAATGCACAAGTACAGAGGCCACAAATAAAAACAGGGATGGTGACGGGTGACATACGAATAATAAACTCACCGAACTGCCAACCCGCTTGGTCGGCAATGATTAAGTTTTGTGGTTCACCGACCATCGTCATTACACCACCAAGTGCGGTACCCACACCGGCATGCATTAATAAGCTGCGTAAAAAGGCGCGGTAGTTTTCAAGATCATCACGGCTGAGGTCTTGAACATGATCATCATCGGTATGATCATGGTTCGTATTAGGATCTTGTCCTGACGCAACTTTATGATAAATGCTATAAAAGCCAACCGTTACGCTAATTACCACAGCAATAACGGTTAGTGCATCAAGAAATGCGGATAGAAAAGCCGCCATGACACAAAAAGCGAGAGAAAGCAGTGTTTTAGATTTAATGCTTATTAATATTTTGGTAAAAATAAACAGTAACAGTTGCTTCATGAAGTAGATGCCAGCGACCATAAATACCAACAGTAATAATACTTCGATATTTGCTACAAGTTCGTGTTTCACTTGTTCAGCACTGGTCATACCGATGGCAACGGCTTCAATAGCAAGTAAACCACCAGGTTGTAGGGGATAACATTTAAGCGCCATTGCCAGCGTAAAGATAAACTCTACAACGAGTAACCAGCCAGCGACAAAAGGATCGACGAGAAAGAAAACCAAAGGATTAATGATAAGAAAAGAAATGATTGCAATCTTGTACCAGTCAGGTGCCTTCCCTAAAAAATTTTTAATAAAGGCATTCCCTAGCGATATAGCCATGTTTAAATCTCTTATTATTAGTGCAAATTGAAGGTATGAAATGGCACTAATTGCTTGCTAGCACTAATCAACTGCTAATTAATCGCATCATGCTAAAAATTTTCAGTGGTGATAAGCTCTTTAAGATAAACACCATAAATAACCAATGATGATATTTAACTTAAAGCAGGCAGCAGCATCCATTTGCTCCCAGTTTGTTAATGACAACTCTACTGATTGAATTTTATTAGTCAACCGTATACACATATATGTAAAGTTATCATGACATTTTCATCACAAACTGAGGGTGATACCTAAGACATTAGCGTGATAATATACAGAATTCTGAAGGCTAAATATTGCTTCATGATAAAATAATGCAACTATATCGGCCTTTATAGGTATAGATGGTTTATTTTTGTACATATCTATCTGCTTAGTGTCAGACTTGTGTACTAGATTTCAGCTATTGAACAACTAGTGGTATGATGAGTGTTAATAAATAACATAAGCAAGAAGCGAATTGGATTGAACTTAGATGGTTATTAAGGCTGATAGCCCAGCGACGTTTGCTGAGAAATACATTATTGAAAGTATCTGGAATAATCACTTTCCTCAGGGCTCGATTCTTCCTGCTGAACGTGAACTTTCAGAACTTATTGGCGTAACGCGAACAACATTACGTGAAGTATTACAGCGTTTAGCGCGAGATGGCTGGCTAACGATTCAACATGGTAAACCGACCCGTGTAAATAATTACATGGATACCTCAGGTTTAAGCATTTTAGATACGTTAATCACATTGGATGGACAGGATGTCCAACGAGTATTGGCTGATTTATTAGCGGCTCGTACGGATATCAGTAGTGTTTTTATGCGCTATGCTGTCAAAGGTAATCCAGAAAACTCCAGCGAATTAATTCAACATGTTATTGAATCATGTCAGCGATTATTAGCGGCTGAGAGTTTTGCTGAGTTTATTGAAAATAGTGACGATCGATTACAGTTACTCCAAGAAGTAAAGAAAATCGTTGATAAATACGGTAAGAGTGATCCTCAGTTATGTGAGGAAATTTGTCGAGCACGCGCTTTTAACTATTATGATTACCGCTTATTTCAAGGTATGGCCGGGAAATCAGGTAACACGCTTTATGTGCTGACAATAAATGGATTACGTAAGATTTATACTCGCGTTGGCGGCTATTACTTTATGAATCCTGAAGCATGCCAATTAGCACTTGATTTTTATAGTGACTTACAAGCATGTTGTGATGATCATCAAGCAGAATTAGTCGCGGATCGTATTAAAAAATATGGCCGAGAAACTGGTGCGATTTGGTATACCCATCGCGTTAAGATCTCTAAGTATTTATATGAAGAAGAACAGTAATAGTCACTGTTTTTTGAAATAATTAAAACGGGGAATCAACGTTATGTTGGTTCCCCGTTTTGTTATGGGTGCTTTTTATTTCTGTATTATATATCAGTATTATATTGTGTATTGGCAGGGCAGGTTGCAATAATTTTCCCTCGACCATCAGGCAATTCTTCTTCGAGGGTAACGTTAAAGCCCCATAGTCGATGTAAATGTTTGATGACCTCAGTATGACTCTCCGCGAGAGGGATACGGTTATGAGGAATATAGCGTAATGTCAGTGAACGGTCTCCGCGTAAAGCGACATTCCAAACTTGTAAATTAGGCTCATTATTACTGAGATTATATTGTGATGATAATTTTTCACGAATAGCGCGATAGCCTTCTTCGTTATGGATTGCACTGACTTCGACATAGTTATGGCGATCATCATCGTTCACCGCAAACAGTTTAAAATCACGCATTAACTTCGGTGATAAGAATTGACTAATAAAACTCTCATCTTTAAAGTTTTCCATCGCAAAATGTAATGTCTCAAGCCAATCAGATCCTGCAATATCAGGGAACCAATATTTATCTTCATCAGTAGGGTTTTCACAAATACGTCGTATGTCTTGGAACATAGCAAAGCCTAATGCATACGGATTAATTCCGCTGTAATAGGGGCTATTATATTCCGGTTGGGCGACAACGTTAGTATGACTGTGTAGAAATTCCATGATGAATCTATCAGTGACTAACCCATCATCATAAAGGTGATTCAAAATCGTGTAATGCCAAAATGTTGCCCAGCCTTCGTTCATTACTTGGGTTTGTTTTTGGGGGTAAAAATATTGACTAACTTTGCGAACGATACGGACTAATTCTCGCTGCCACGGCTCAAGTAATGGCGCGTGTTTTTCAAAGAAATACAGAATGTTTTCTTGAGGATCAATAGGAAAACGTTGCTCTTCATGCACCGCTTCTTTTGCTTGGTGTTGTGGAATGGTTCGCCATAACGAGTTTACTTGGGATTGGAGGTAATCTTCTCGGGCTTTTTGGCGTGCGGTTTCTTCAACTAACGATATTTTTTGAGGTCGCTTGTAGCGATCAACGCCGTAATTCATAAGTGCATGACAAGAATCGAGTAATTTCTCTACATCATCAACACCGTACTTTTCTTCGCATTCAGTAATATATTTACGAGCAAATAACAGATAATCAATAATAGAGCTAGCATCAGTCCATGTTTTAAAAAGATAATTGCCCTTGAAGAAAGAATTATGTCCATAACAGGCATGCGCCATTACGAGGGCTTGCATAGTAATGGTGTTCTCTTCCATTAGATAAGCGATACAAGGATCTGAATTGATCACGATCTCATAGGCTAAGCCCATCTGACCATGTTTGTAGCCTCGTTCTGTTTCAATAAAGCGTTTACCAAATGACCAGTGGTGGTAGTTGATCGGCATACCGATACTGGAATAGGCATCCATCATTTGTTCGGCAGTGATAACTTCAATTTGATTTGGGTAAGTATCAAGGCGATAGTGTGCAGCTACACGTTTAATTTCAACGTGGTATTGTTCAAGTAAATCAAAAGTCCAATCTGGTCCATCACTGAGTGGTTTTGTTGTTGTCATTATTGCCATCACTCAATCTCCCCATGTTTGTCCACTCGTTGACTGATAAGTTGGCATAAATCGGCACAAAGTTTATGACTGTGCCGATTATGTTTCTTACCATGGAGTGGCGTTAATTTAACTGACTTGTTTTTTAAATAATTCCCTAAATACAGGAAAAATATCATCAACAGTTTTAATGTTTTGCATTGCAAAATTTTCATGGCTGCTATGCAAAGCCTCATACTCTCGCCATAAGGTTTGGTGTGCTCGGCGAGTAATTTCAATGTATGAGTAATAACGTGTTACCGGAAGTATGTGTTTATCCAGTAATTCACGACAGCCTGGAGAGTCATCAGCCCAATTATCGCCGTCTGATGCTTGTGCTGCATAAATATTCCACTCTTCAGGGCGATAGCGTTGTTTAACGATGTCATGCATCATTTTTAATGCACTAGAAACTATCGTGCCACCGGTTTCTTGAGAGTAGAAAAACTCATGCTCATCCACTTCTTTGGCTTGGGTATGGTGACGAATAAACACCACTTCAACATTTTTGTAAGTACGGTTTAAAAATAAATAAAGTAAGATATAAAACCGTTTAGCAATATCTTTGGTTGCTTGATCCATTGAGCCTGATACGTCCATTAAACAAAACATAACCGCTTGGCTTGATGGTTGTGGGCGACGCTCGTAGTTCTTATACCGTAAATCAAACGTATCAATAAACGGAGTACGATTAATTTTTTTCCGTAGTCCATCAATTTCTTGTTTAATCCGTTCTTCTTCAAACGGTTGAGCTGGTTCAGTTGTAAATAATAGTTCAAGTGCTTGTTCAAGCTCTCGTACTTTACGACGCTTACCAGCTGTCATTGCTGTTCGTCTTGCGAGTGAATTTTGCAATGACTTTACGATGGCAATATTTGACGGTACGCCTTGTGATTTATAACCTGCCCGGAATGTTTTCCATTCGACAAGCTGATTAATCGCATTTTTTTGTAAGTTCGGCAGTTCTAAATCTTCAAATAATAAATCAAGGTATTCATCTTTCGATATTTGGAAGACAAAATCATCTTGACCGTCTCCATCAGGACTTGCTTGACCTTCTCCCGCGCCTCCTTGACCGCCACCACCTTGTGGACGTTCAATGCGATCACCAGGGCTAAATTGGTCATTACCTGGGTGGACGACTTCTCGTTGTCCACCTTTACCTTGATGAAATATTGGTTCGCTAATGTCGCGAGAGGGGATGGTTATATCCTCACCACTATCGACATCAGTAATCGAACGTTTATTTACTGCGTCAGCAATAGACTCTTTGATCCGCTGTTTATGACGACGTAAAAAACGTTGGCGATTGACGGTGCTCTTATTTTTACCGTTGAGCCTTCGATCAATAAAATGTGCCATAGTATCCCCCCTTTGTTGTCAGTTGGTTACGACGACTTACGCACGCGTAAGTACCATTCAGACAATAAGCGAACTTGTTTACGGGTATAGCCTTTTTCCATCATTCGAGCGACAAAATCATCATGTTTTTTCTGCTCATCGGTTGAGGTTTTTGCATTAAAGGAAATAACCGGTAACAGTTCTTCGGTGTTTGAGAACATTTTCTTCTCAATCACAGTGCGTAGTTTTTCATAGCTGGTCCAATTTGGATTTGTACCTGCATTATTGGCACGTGCACGAAGGACAAAATTAACGATTTCATTACGGAAATCTTTTGGATTACTGATGCCCGCTGGTTTCTCAATTTTTTCCAGTTCGTTATTAAGTGCAGAACGATCAAATAATTGGCCAGTATCGGGATCTCGGTATTCTTGATCTTGGATCCAGAAGTCAGCATAGCTTACATAACGATCAAAGATGTTTTGGCCATACTCTGAATAAGACTCAAGGTAGGCTGTTTGAATTTCCTTACCAATAAACTCAACATATTTAGGGGTTAAGAAGCCTTTAAGGTGTTCAAGGTATTTCTCTGCAATATCTTGCGGGAATTGTTCACGCTCAATTTGTTGTTCAAGCACGTAGAAAAGATGAACGGGGTTAGCCGCAACTTCAGCATGATCAAAGTTAAATACCCGTGATAGGATCTTAAAGGCAAAACGGGTTGATAATCCATTCATACCTTCATCAACACCGGCGTAATCACGGTACTCTTGATATGATTTTGCTTTAGGATCGGTATCTTTGAGTGTTTCACCATCATAAACCCGCATTTTTGAATACACGCTGGAATTTTCAGGCTCTTTAAGACGCGATAGCACAGTGAAACGCGCTAAAATCTCTAGGGTACTAGGTGAGCATGGTGCTGATGATAGCTCACTGTTTTGTAATAGTTTTTCGTAAATACGCATTTCTTCAGAGACACGTAAGCAATAAGGTACTTTAACGATATAGACGCGATCTAAGAAGGCCTCGTTAGTCTTATTATTTCGGAATGTTTGCCATTCTGATTCATTTGAGTGCGCTAAAATCATGCCATCAAATGGTAATGCAGATAACCCTTCGGTACCGTTATAGTTACCTTCCTGTGTCGCCGTCAATAATGGATGCAGCACTTTTAATGGTGCTTTAAACATCTCAACGAATTCCATTAAGCCTTGGTTAGCTTTACATAAGGCACCAGAATAACTATAAGCATCAGGGTCGTCTTGAGAGAAATGCTCAAGCTGACGAATATCAACTTTACCGACTAATGATGAAATATCTTGATTGTTTTCATCACCGGGCTCAGTTTTAGCTATACCGACCTGATCAAGAATTGAAGGACGAACTTTGATCACTTTAAATTGGGTGATATCACCACCGAATTCATGCAGTCGTTTGGCTGCCCATGGCGACATAATGCTATTAAGATAGCGCCCAGGAATGCCATATTCATCTTTAAGTAGTCCGCCATCTTCTTGTTTATCAAACAAACAGAAAGGATGATCGTTTACAGGGCTACGCTCACCATTGGCTGTGAGAATATAAATAGGCACTTTTTGCATTAAACTTTTTAGCTTTTCAGCGAGGGATGATTTACCACCACCTACTGGACCTAATAAGTATAAGATCTGTTTACGCTCTTCGAGCCCCTGTGCTGCGTGTTTAAGGTAAGACACAATTTGTTCAATGGCTTCTTCCATGCCATAAAAATCTTTAAAGGTGTCGTAACGTGATATGACGCGGTTTGAAAATAAGCGACTAAGATGTGGATCTTGTGCTGTATCTATCATTTCTGGCTCGCCAATAGCCATTAGAAGACGCTCTGCTGCATTGACGTAAGAACTTCGATCGTCTTTACAGATATCAAGGAATTGTTGTAATGAAAGCTCTTCGTCTTTAGCTTCTTCGTAGCGCTGACGATAGTGGTCAAAAATACTCATAGTATGCCCCCTGAATCGTTCTTATATTTAAGAGTAACTAATGAAAAACATGATGTTTTTGCATTGCTTACTTACTTAAGCCTAGTCTGAACTTATCACTTTGTATTGCAGAGTTACTGATTGGTAAATAAATATCTTTTGAAGAATGAGAATATAACTGCCGATTAAATAACCGATATCAATCACTATCCTTGAATTACTGGGGTTTCGCAAGTTAAATTGTTGCAAAAATTATTTATATGTGTTTGTTTTTTATATTTTAATTGATGGTTTTATCACTAGGTTTAAAATGCTTATATTTACATTCTTATTGGCTCTTATATCTGGTTAATTAGCAAATTTTGAAGTAATAATTCAAAATTTATGTTCATGGTGGTTTTATTGTGTTTTTTTGTCATTAGGGTATTTTTTTGCTCTGTCTTAGGTTCAAGAGTAAATCAAAAATTGTAAGAATTTACGCCAGAAATTTTGTTTTTTTTACAAAAGTGTTGCTGCTGACTTAATCTCAATAGGTGATGTTTGATATTGTTTTTAAAATGTGGAGCAAGATGCTATGGCTATTTGTCGTGTCGATACGGTATCGATTCCTGTCTCTGATCAAAATCAGGCGCTGCAATTTTATCGTGATGTACTAGGTTTTGAATTGATTAGAGATCATGCTGAGAGTCAACAAACACGATGGGTACAACTGGTACCTAAAGGGGCAGAAACGACGATCAGCTTAGTGAAACCATTTGCAGGAATGGAGGCGGGAGGTATACAAGGTTTGGTGGTTCAAACCTATGATATTCAATCAACGCATCAGGAACTAACAGGTCGAGGGGTTGCGTTGTCTGAAATTATTACGATGATGGAAGGGCGATTTGCGACTTTCAATGATCCCGATGGCAACGGTTGGGTACTGATTGAATCAACGGGCTCTATGCTGGCATAACGTCACTAGCAAGCTGAAATAACTTACTAGTGATCCGTTGTTTTACATTAGCGTTGAACGGCAATACGAGTTGAAAGCGTATGTGTTTGTCCTGGCTGTAATTCTATGGTTGGAGTATGAATCGTTGATTCTACACACACCATGGTTTCAAAGCTGTTATTTGCCATGTCACCCATGTTAATCGATAACTCTTGCCAAGGATTCCAAATAACAGCTGCGTTATTACCTTGATTCGTTACTAAAATAGTACGTTGATTATCTTGGTCATTAATTGTAATTGTTGGCTGAGGGTGAGTATAAACACGATCAGTTTCAGTATTGAATGTTAAGGTATCATTACCATGACATATTTTTCCTGCCTGAGTACTATCTAAATATTCAGCGCCCATGCCAGTAACTGAAACGGCATTGATATCAGCAATGTTAAAGTAAGTGTGTAATGCACCCCCATATGACCAAGGATGAGTATCAGTATTGGTTGATGTTAAGCTAACATTAAGTTCAGCACTCATTTCAAACGTCATTTGATTATGGAATTTATGCGGCCAAATTGAGCGTGTATCTTGGTTATCTTCAAGGGTTAAAGTAACAATAACACCGTTATCATTTTCACGGTGTTGTGATAACGTCCATTCACTCGTACGAGCAAATCCATGTGATGGTACTGCGGCTTTACCAAACCATGGCCAGCAGACTGGAATCCCGCCACGAACTGCTTTTGTTATATCAAACTCAGCTTTTTCGCTCAACCAGATCACATCTTTTTCACCGGCAGGTTTGAACCAAAGTAAATGACCACCATGAAGTGAAATTCCGGCTTCTACCATTGGGTGAATGACACGAATAACCTTCACGCCTTGATATTCGCATACGGTAACAGCATCAGATAATGCATTGATTGTCGAAAGTTGACGTAAATCCATCTTCTTTTCCTTAATGTGAGGTGGCGAAAGCGCCCATGTTTATGTTTTTGGCTATATACAGGCTAAAAATATAAACATGAAAACTTATTTTTCGTTTTAAAGTATCAAAGAATATTAAGATTTATTTGTAATTTTTGTGACATTTTTGATCGTTATATTTCATGGGCTAGGAATAAGAGGTGTGAATTATTGGTGTTATCACATGTGAGTTTATAATCATGAGTGACTATACTGCATTATTAGCTATATTTTAGGTATAAAAAAAGCGACACCCTTAAGCGTCGCTTCTTACTATCTGCTTTCAAAGAAAGTCAGCTAATTGCTACATTACTTAGAGATATGAGCGATTAGGTCTAGAACTTTGTTTGAGTAACCGATTTCGTTGTCGTACCAAGATACAACTTTAACGAAGTTATCGTTAAGTGCGATACCAGCTGCAGCATCAAAGATTGAAGTGCGAGTGTCGCCGTTGAAGTCAGTAGAAACAACTGCATCTTCAGTGTAACCAAGAATGCCTTTTAGTTCGCCTTCTGATGCAGCTTTCATTGCAGCACAGATAGCTGCGTAAGAAGCACCTTTTTCTAGGTTAACTGTTAGGTCAACTACAGAAACGTTAGCAGTTGGTACGCGGA
Organism: Photobacterium phosphoreum; assembly: GCF_002954725.1. Lineage (GTDB taxonomy): Bacteria > Pseudomonadota > Gammaproteobacteria > Enterobacterales > Vibrionaceae > Photobacterium > Photobacterium phosphoreum. The sequence goes on along the minus strand of NZ_MSCQ01000001.1, from coordinate 1,833,900 downwards.
AAGCCATACCAGTTAGTTTGCCGTTGATTTCTGGAAGAACAACGCCTACTGCTTTAGCAGCACCAGTTGATGATGGGATGATGTTCTGAGAAGCACCACGACCGCCACGCCAGTCTTTAGCTGAAGGACCATCTACAGTTTTTTGAGTTGCTGTAGTTGCGTGAACTGTTGTCATAAGACCAGAAACGATACCGAAGTTGTCGTTAAGAACTTTAGCGATAGGCGCTAGACAGTTAGTAGTACAAGAAGCGTTAGAAACGATATCTTGACCAGCGTAAGTTGAATCGTTAACACCCATTACGAACATAGGAGTTGCATCTTTAGATGGGCCAGTTAGAACAACTTTCTTAGCGCCAGCTGTGATGTGCTTACGTGCAGTCTCGTCTGTTAGGAACAGGCCAGTTGCTTCAGCTACTACGTCAACGTTGATTGCATCCCACTTAAGATCTTCAGGGTTACGCTCAGCAGTTACACGTACAGTTTTACCGTTAACGATTAAGTTACCGCCTTCAACTTCAACAGTACCGTTGAAACGGCCGTGAGTTGAGTCGTACTTAAGCATGTATGCCATGTATTCAACGTCGATTAGGTCGTTGATACCAACAACTTCGATGTCAGTGCGCTCTTGCGCTGCACGGAAAACAAAACGACCGATACGGCCAAAACCGTTAATACCTACTTTGATTGTCATTACAGTTTGCTCCACAACTTAATTTCTAATGAAATATAACTGGTAGTAAAATTACAGAATCCTTTGTAAGCCTGCAAGCAAAAAAATCGTTTAAATTGCTTAAGGTCAAAAAAAAGTTCGGATATTTTTTACATTTCCACTACAACGACGGTAATTTGTACAAAAGTTGTTTAAATTACCGTCACCGTAACTGTTAACTTTTATTCATATTAACAAAAGCTAAAAATCGGTTTTGAGTTTATGTGACTTTTTGCACAAGAAGTATGTGGTACAGTGGCTCTAAATAGCAAATATAATTATTACGATTATCGAAATTAGTAAACAAAGGAGGTGGAGAATGAATAAAAAAGACGATTTGTATTGGCAAGATAAACTATCTGCTGAGGCTTATCAGGTATGTAGACAGCAAGCAACTGAAGCGCCCTTTAGTGGCACACTATTACATAACCGTGAGACAGGTATTTATAGTTGTACTTGTTGTGGTCAATATTTATTTGCTTCTACTAATAAATATGATTCTGGTTGTGGATGGCCAAGTTTTGATGCGCCAATCACGACAAAATGTGTGCGCTATTTAGACGATGATAGCCATGGCATGGCACGTACTGAAATTCGCTGTTCACAATGTGATAGCCATTTAGGGCATATTTTCCCTGATGGGCCTCCGTCAACGGGTGAACGGTTTTGTGTTAATTCAATCTCACTGCTTTTTTCAGCGGATGACTTTTCAGTTAATGATTAAGCGTGCAGATTTGTCTGTTCATCATTCTTGAACATGGTGGATAGTTGTTGTGATTATTGAAGTTGGGCGATAATTTCTGTTCGTTTATATTGCCCACTTTTTAATGCTGCAATTATTTGAAATGCGATTATGTCTAATCTTTGTCGCTCGTTATCCGTTAAGTTAAATTTATTTTTAATGGTAGAGCGTGTCGTTTGTTGTTGCTTCTTTTGTTGATAGTTAGCAGCGACCTTTACCCATACATATGCTGAACCGATGTTTTTTTGTTGGTAATATAATGTCGCAAGCGAATGTAATATATTGATATTAATATCATCGTTGGTCTTATAAAGACTAAGGCTGTGATGCAATATATGCAGCGTTTTGGTTTTGTTTTTTCTAATATAATAACCCGCAAGTGCTAATTGTAAGTTAGGGTGTTCCAGTTTTTTATTGCCTTCAAGCGCGAGAAATTGTTGTTTAGCAATGTGATCGCCTTGGCTCCAACGATAATAAATAATATGTGGATCTTGAGATAGGCGTAATTCTTGGTTGAGTCGCTCAATACTTTCATAGCTATGATATAGCGCTTGTATCCGTTTGGTTTTTCGTTGCTTTAATTCTGTAGGTTCAATGATTGCCGCATATTCAAGACAGAATTGATATTCTTTAGTTAATTTTAATTCTTTAAATTTTTGTTTATCGATGGGATCTTGCAAGGTGGTATAGCGTTGCCATATTAGGTTGGTACGTTGGATTCGACATTGTCCATCATTAAGATTTAATGCTTGGCATAAGCTGAGATTATCGTTACATAAGCTTTCCGTTGATCGATAACGATCAAAGCAACCGCTGAGTAAGAATGGCACTAATATGATGGCCATAATACGGCATGCATTATAACGAGGTGTGGTAGCCTGAGGTAAGGAGACAATGGCCAAAAGCTGAACTCATAAGCGATAGACGTTTAAATTTAACATTATAGTTTGTTTTGTAAACGACTTGTTTTTAGTAAGCTAAGGTAATGTGATTCAGTGATATATTTTTTTGATGCGTGAGTGATACGTATCATCTAACAGTGATGAAAGAAGGAGATAATAAAATATGGATATTAATCAATTATTAGTAGCAATGACGCCTGAGATTTATCAGCGTATGTTAACTGCAGTTGAAACCGGTAAATGGCTTGATGGTTCAGTATTAACACCGCAGTTACGTGACAATGCACAGCAAGCCGTCATGTTGTATCAATCACGACATAATATGAATGCCGACCATATGACGGTAGCTGCTGGTGGTGAGATTAAATTTAAATCCAAAGCAGAATTTAAACAAGACTTCACCATTGATGGATTCGAGATAAGGCAAGATACCGTAATGGATGATAATGAGATTGCCCGTTTTGATCATGATCAACTGTAATGATCAGCTGCAATGATCATGTCGGTGAATGGGGTAAAATCATAGGTTCACAATAAAAATCTTGTAATTGATGATCTTCTTCTGCGATAAAATTTGCGATCCATGGTTCAAGCTCTATCCGTTGTAGATAAGCATGTAACTGTGGATAGTGAGGCTGTAAACGTAGCCCACTCATCCACCCGCTGCGAAATACACTCCATAAACTGATTTCTGCAATTGAAAAATGGTCGCTGACATAGCCTTGGTGCGGAATTTGTTGATTAAGGTAATGCAGTACGTCTGGAAGATGATGGGTTAAGCATTGCTCAACCGCTTCTTCATCACAGGTTTTATTCTGTATTTTTTGACGCAATACTTTTTGGTAAAATAATACGCCTCCAATTAAAGCGCTTACTCTCGTTGCTGCATAAGATTCGAGCCAACGTATTTGAGCGCGTTGGTGAGCATTGCCGGGATACAAGGGCGGAATGGGATAGACGTCATCTAAATAATGCGCAATAACGGTTGAATCTATAATCGTTAATTTGTCATGCTCAAGAACGGGCACTTTTCCCATTGGATGCCGTTTGTGTGCCAGTTCTTTTTCGATATAGGGATTAAGAGGCTGGAGTTCGTAACGAAGACCTTTGTAATTGAGCGCTAACATTATTTTGCGAACGGAAGGTGAGATTGATGTGCCGTGTAAAATCATAATGGTTACTTATTGCTTGGCTCAATGAGCGATAGTATTGCAATAAGTGTAGTTTGCTTTGTTATTATCAGGGATAGAAAGTCGCGATCAAAAAAGAGCCATCAAGGCTCTTTTTTTTAGGGTGCGGCTGAACCAATGGTTTATCAACCACTAGTGGGTTAATTCACCACGTAGATCTTGCTGCATCATGCTACGAATCGTTTCTGTGGTCAGGTTTTGGCTTAATAAGTAATGTAACTTAGCCAGCGCTGCTTCAGGGGTCATATCATAACCACTTAATACACCGGCCTCTGCCAGTGCACAGCCTGTCGCATACCCACCCATATTCACTTTGCCTGATAGACATTGGGTTAGGTTCATAACAATAACACCACGATCTGTTGCGGCTTTTAATTGTTCGAGTAATTCTTTATTTTGTGGTGCATTACCTACGCCAAATGTCAGTAAGATCATTGCGTTGACAGGTTGGCGTAATGTATTTCGGATCACCTCTGGAGAAATACCTGGGTACATAGTAATAACGCCAATCGGCTGAGGTGTAATGGTGTGAACTTTAAATGCACCTTCAGGTTTTTTATCTATTTGAGTAATGTTGTTAACCGTAATATTAATTCCAGCTTCTAATAGCGGTGGTAAATTTGGTGAAATAAAAGCACCAAAACCATCGGCATGCGCTTTAGTACTACGATTACCACGAATTAATTGATTATTGAAAAATACGGTCACTTCATTGATTGGATAATTAGCCGCAATGTGAAGTGCATTTAATAGGTTACTTTGACCATCAGAACGTAATTCAACCAATGGGATCTGTGAGCCAGTCACAATCACCGGTTTGTCTAAATTTTCAAACATGAATGATAATGCAGATGCGGTGTAAGCCATGGTATCGGTGCCATGTAAAATTACAAAGCCATCATATTTATCATAATTAGCGTTAATATCATCAGCAATTCGTTGCCAATCCATCGGGGTCATATCCGATGAATCGATGAGCGGAGAATACTCATTAATAGTGAATTCTGGCATTTCTGAACGATGGAATTCTGGCATGCTTGCCAATTGTTTCTGCATAAAACCGGCAACAGGAACATAGCCATGATCTGACTTTTGCATACCAATAGTGCCGCCAGTGTAAGCGATGTAAATGTGTTTTCTTTCCATTTTTAAGCTCAGAATGAACGAATGCGTGCGCGTATTATACGCAAACTATATGAAGATGCGAGGTTAGTTAAATTTGCAGTGTTATTGTGTGAGTTAAAATGTGATCGTAGTTAACTGTGCTTATTAATTGAACTATTGCAGTTTAAATTACTACTTTAAATCACTACTTTACATAAGAGTAGAAATGATGAAAAAGTGAAAAACCCGACCATTATTCTCTTTCTAGTTAAAAGCATAATAAGAGTCGGGTTATATATGGGTTGTTATGGTTAATTAACCGTACTGCAATTTAAGCAGAAGGCATAACGGCCATTAGGATCATTAAAGTTGGTCAGTGAGGTAAGATCTTTAGCCACTTTCGTCACTGGTGCTAAGGTCGATGGCATATCACCAAAGACCATTGCCGCGATTTGGACTTTCACTTCACCTGACATTTCCTTAAAGAACTGCTGTACTGGCGATAGCGGTTGTTGCATCCATACCAATTGATAATCTTTGAGTTTGGCTAATTCAACAGCAGCGGTAATGGCAGTATCGAAATCACCTAATTTATCCACTAAACCACGTTGTTGAGCATCTTCACCTGTCCATACTCGGCCCTGAGCAATTTTATCTGCTTGAGCTAATGACATATGACGGTATTTGCTGACTAAACCAATAAAACGCTGGTAGCCATTATCAACTCCAAGTTGGAATACTTTCGCAACACCTTCAGGTAGCGCACGTGTTATACCAACACCAGAGAAAGGCGTTGTACCGACACCATCACTGTAAACACCGAGTTTTTCTAAGCCTTTTTCAAAGGTAGTTAAAATAGCGAAGATACCAATCGAACCGGTGATCGTTGTTGGTTGAGCAATGATTTCATTGGCACTGGATGAGATCCAGTAACCGCCAGATGCCGCTACACTCGACATTGAAACCACCACTGGTTTACCTGCTCTTTTGAGTCCATCAACGGCATTACGAATAACCTCTGAGGCGAAAGCGCTACCCCCTGGGCTATCAACTCGTAGAATCACAGATTTCACTTGTTTATCAAAACGTGCTTGGTTTAATAGTGAGGCAATAGTGTCACCGCCAGCAGAACCTTGGCTACTTTTACCATCAACAATTGCACCGTTTACAATAACAACGGCCACTTTATTTGGTGATGGTTGTTGATCATCAACCAAGAGTGGTAGGTAATCGTAATAGCTAATGTGTTTAAAGCTGTGTTTGTCGTTAGCACCAAAAGTATCAATTAAATATTGGGTCATTTGATCACGCGTGACCAGTGAATCAACCAAGCCTAATTTTTTACTTAACTGGGAAAAATCGCCATTGACCGATTCTAATTGGGTTACAAACTCATCGATATTTGGGGTTAATGTCTGTGGCTTAATATGGCGGTTTTTGGCTACATCGTCGCTGAATGCACCCCATAGTTGAGTTAACCATACCGTATTTGCTTCTTTGGCTGCCGTTGACATGCCATCACGAATATAAGGTTCAACAAATGACTTATAAGTGCCAACGCGGAAAACGTGGGTTGTTACGTCTAACTTAGCCAGTAAGCTCTTATAATACAGCGTGTAAGTACCGTAGCCGGTTAGCATTACGCCACCATCGGGTGATAAAAACACTTTATCGGCATAACTTGCAAGGTAGTACTGGCTTTGGCTGTAATTATCACCATAAGCATAAACAGGTTTACCTGACGCTTTAAATTCTTCGATTGCTTTGGCGATGTAACGTAGTTTCGTTAAGCTGGTTTCAGACATACCCTTGAGGTTAAGCACTAGGCCGGTGATGTCTTTATCTGTTGCTGCTGCACGAATAGCTTCTACGATATCAAATAGCACATTCTGCTGCACCTCAGGTTTGCCTAAGACTTCACTCATGACACTATCAAGGGGATTGTCATAATTTTTTTGTTCAACAATCGGACCTGATAAGTTAAGTACTAATGCTGAGGGTTCAGTGGTATCCGTAGACTTATCGTCATCGGTTAATGCAAAAATTATCGCGCCAATAATAAGAACGAACAAAATGTTGAGGACAAATTTGCGAGTAAAATTAATTAACTTCCCGATAGCAAGGAAGAATTTTCCAATCCTTGAGAATATGGCTTTCATGAAAATTCCTGATAATGATGATTGCAGTATCGTAGCGTAGTCACTACTGAATTACAGGTTTTTTTACGGTGTAATTGTTAGTGAACGTAAAAATAAAGAGACATAATTGATTATAAATAGTGAGTTGCATCATGTAAATGTTGCTGATCTGTTAATAGTTAGTGGTGTTATTAAGTAAGCTGAAATATACTGGTCAGACCATAACAGTTAGGAGCAGCTCATGGACGATAAAAGATACCCTTTTTTATTGGCACCGCTGGATCTTGGTTTTACTCAATTGCGTAACCGCGTCTTGATGGGTTCAATGCATACAGGGCTAGAAGAAAAACGTGACGGTTTCCATAAACTGGCTGCATTTTATTCTCTTAGAGCCAAGTCGGGGGTTGGGCTTATTGTTACGGGGGGTTTTTCACCTAATTTTCGTGGTCGATTACATCCATTCAGTGCTGAATTTAGTACTCATCGCCATGTACGTAAACATCGTAATATAACCACGGCTGTGCATCAGCATGGCGGCAAAATTGCGTTACAGTTATTGCATGCAGGACGCTATGCGATGTCACCGTTTGCGGTCAGTGCCTCTGCTATTCGTTCTCCTATTTCTACATTCACGCCGAGCAAAATGAGTCAGCGTCAAATTAATAATACCATTAATGATTTTGCCCATAGTGCCGAACTTGCGCGTGAAGCGGGTTACGATGGGATAGAGTTGATGGGCTCTGAAGGCTATCTCATTAATCAGTTTATTTGTCAGCGGTCGAATCAACGTTGCGATGATTGGGGTGGCAGTTATGACAATCGGATTCGGTTTGCGGTTGAGATTGTACGTGCTGTGAGGGCGCGTGTTGGTCGTGATTTTATTATTATTTTTCGATTGTCGATGTTGGATCTGGTTGAAGAAGGCAGTACCTATAATGAAGTAGTGCAGCTAGCGATTGAATTAGAAGCGGCTGGCGTCACTATTTTAAACACCGGGATTGGTTGGCATGAAGCGCGAATTCCTACCATTGCCACCCAAGTACCACGGGCTGCATTTGCTTGGGTAACGGAAAAAATTAAACAACAAGTTTCTATTCCGATTGTGACCTGTAATCGCATTAATACTCCGCAAGTGGCTGAAAATATTTTGGCACAAGGGCAAGCTGATATGGTGTCAATGGCAAGACCATTTTTAGCGGATCCTGAGTTTGTATTAAAAGCTGAGCAAAATCGTGCTGATGATATAAATACTTGTATTGGTTGCAATCAAGCCTGTTTGGATCATGTTTTTGTGGGTAAACGTGCTAGTTGTTTAGTCAATCCTCAAGCCTGCTATGAAACTGAATTAGTGTTAACCGCCGTGGCGACAGCACGAAAAGTGGCGGTGATTGGTGGTGGTCCTGCCGGAATGGCTTGTGCTGTTGCAGCCGCTGAGCGTGGTTTCAACGTTGATTTGTTTGAAAAAAATGATCATGTTGGCGGTCAATTTAATTTAGCGATGCAAATTCCGGGTAAAGAAGAATTTAAAGAAACCATCCGTTATTTTACTCGCCAGTTAGATCAAACAGGGGTTAAGGTCTGGTTAGGCGTTGAGGCTAATATCGATCAACTTCGTGATTATGATGAAGTCGTTATTGCTACTGGGGTCCAACCTAAAATTCCGCCTATTCGAGGTATTGAACATTCGAAAGTGATTGATTACCAAACCTTGATTAGCCAACAAATTACGCTTGGAAAAAAAGTGGCAATCATTGGCGCGGGTGGCATTGGAGTGGATGTTGCGACTATGTTGACTGAGCCTGAAGAGGGTGATCTTGATAGTTGGCTGCGAGAATGGAATATCGATAAAAGTTTACGTCATCGCGGTGGTTTATTACCCACTGATGATTATATTAGTCCGCGTCAAGTGTGGTTGATGCAACGTGGTCAAGGCAAAGTAGGTAAAGGCCCTGGGCGCACAACGGGTTGGATCCATCGTCGTACGTTAGAAAAGCGTGGCGTTAAATTATGGGCAGGGGTGCAATATCAAGCAATCGATGATGAAGGGCTACATATTCTTGTTAATGGGCAAACTCATACGCTTGATGTCGACAATATTGTTATTTGTACTGGTCAAACTTCAGTCGATAATCTATCTCAACAATTAACGGCGTTGGGCGTCTCTGTGCATGTTATTGGTGGTGCAGAAGATGCTGGCGAAGTCGATGCCAAACGAGTGATTCGACAAGGGGTTGAATTAGCTTCGAAGTTATAATCGCTGTTACTTGTGTTGACGGCTTTACCTGTCTTATTATATGCGAAACAATAATTATTTTCATTTTGAGGTTGTTATGGACGCGCTATCACTTCTGCTTAATCGTCGCTCATTACCAAAATTAGTTGAGCCAGCCCCCGCAGGAGAGGTTCTTGAGAATATCTTTCGTGCAGGGTTACGTGCTCCCGATCATGGTGGCTTAACACCGTGGCGTTTCATTGTTTCTCAAGGTGAAGGGTTAACCAAGCTGGCTGATATTTTGGTTGCTGCTGCTAAAGCGGATAATTTAGATGATTTTGTGATTGAAAAAGCCTCAAAAGCGCCTTTTCGCGCTCCAATGGTGATCACTGTGGTGAGTAAAGTGACCTCTGATCATAAAGTGCCTGTTATAGAACAGCATTTATCGGCAGGTTGTGCAGCTCAAGCGATGCAAATGGCTGCTGTAGCACAAGGATATTCTGGTTTTTGGCGTACAGGGTCTTGGGCATACCATGCGGTTGTTCGTGAAGCTTTGGGTCTTGAAGGCGAAGATATGATTGTTGGCTTTTTATATCTAGGGTCGATTGGGTGCCGTGAAGCGAAAGTACATGAACGCGATCTGGCCCAATACGTTGAATATTTGTAATTGAAGCATCGTTATTGATGTAGCATTCAGTCGCGATTTAGTCTGAACGAATGTGAATGAAAGGTTAAAAAGAAAAGGTGATCGTTGTTTTATGGTATGAAACCGTGAATGACATCACCTTTTTTAGTACTAATTGATAATTTTTAGTGCCAATGTTGATTTGTATCAACGGAAAATAGCGGCTTTTTAGTTGGAAAGATGACAGTTGTCGAGGGCAGGAGTAGAATCGCTGCTTCTTTCTATATTTTGGAGCGTGTCATGGAAAATGTTCGCCTAACACAATACAGCCACGGTGCAGGATGTGGTTGTAAAATTTCTCCCCAAGTGCTTGATACCATTCTTCGTAGTCAATTAGCACCTTTTGAAGATCCTAATTTACTGGTTGGTAATGAAAGTAAAGATGACGCTGCCGTTTATGATATCGGTAATGGTCAAGCAGTCATCAGCACCACTGACTTCTTTATGCCAATTGTTGATGACCCGTTTGATTTCGGTCGTATTGCTGCCACTAACGCTATTAGTGATATTTATGCGATGGGCGGTAAACCCATTATGGCGATTGCTATTTTAGGTTGGCCTGTGAACGTGTTATCTCCAGAAATCGCTCAAAAAGTGATTGATGGTGGTCGTTCTGTGTGCCGTGAAGCGGGTATTTCACTTGCTGGTGGTCACTCTATTGATGCTCCTGAGCCAATTTTCGGCCTTGCTGTAACAGGATTAGTCAGTACTGATCGTGTTAAGCGTAATGACAGCGCAGAAGCGGGTTGTCATTTATACCTAACTAAACCATTAGGTATTGGCGTATTAACGACTGCTGAAAAGCAATCTAAGTTGGCTGATGAGCATAAAGGTTTGGCACGTGATTGGATGTGTAAACTGAATAAACCGGGTGCAGATTTTGCTGATGTTGAAGGTGTGAAAGCATTAACCGACGTGACTGGCTTTGGTTTAATGGGCCACTTAACCGAGATTTGTGAAGGCAGTAACTTAAAAGCAAAACTTTGGTTTGATAAAATCCCAACATTACCAGGCGTATATGATTATATCGCTCAAGGTTGTGTTCCTGGTGGTACTGAACGTAACTTTATGAGCTACGGTCATAAAGTCAGCTCAATGACAGATCTACAAAAAGCATTATTGTGTGATCCTCAAACATCAGGTGGCTTACTGTTAGCCGTTGAACCAAGCAGTGATGCTGAAGTACAAGCGATTGCTAAAAAACATAACATCTTGCTGGAAGCGATTGGTGAACTTGTGCCGATGGATGGCGATACCTTTATTGAGGTCTGCTAATGTCGCGTCCCAATTGCGAAGATTTCCGTCATCTGTTTGTAAACGACACGCCATTAATGGATATGCGAGCGCCTGTTGAATTTACACAAGGTGCTTTTCCAACCTCTCATAGTCATCCGTTAATGACTGATGATGAGCGTGCCGCTGTGGGTACGTGTTATAAAAACAGCGGTCAAGATGCTGCAATTGCACTTGGTCATAAGCTGGTTAATGGTGATGTTAAAGCAGAACGTGTAGCGCAATGGAAAGCATTTTGTGAAGCAAACCCAAACGGTTATTTGTATTGTTTCCGTGGTGGTTTACGTTCACAAGTTACTCAGCAATGGTTAAAAGAAGCGGGTATTGATTATCCGTTTATTACCGGAGGCTATAAAGCATTACGTCGTTACTTAGTTGATACTATTGATGATGTTGCCACTAAGCCAATGTCAATTGTTGCCGGTAATACCGGTAGCGGTAAGACTATCATGGTGAATGAACTTGCTAATGGTCTTGATCTTGAAGGTGCCGCTCACCATCGCGGATCATCATTTGGTCGCTATGTAACCCCACAACGTACTCAGATTGCCTTTGAAAATGATCTTGCGATTCAAATGCTCAAAAAACTTGATCGTGGTATTGAACACTTTGTGTTTGAAGATGAAGGTAAAAACATTGGTTGTGTAACGGTACCAATCGCGATTAATCGTGCGATGCAAGACGCTGATGTTGCTGTGATTGATGATCCTGTCGATGTGCGTTTAGCGCGTTTGTTGGATGATTATGTGATTAAAATGCAACGTGATTATGTGGCTCATTACGGTGAGGAACAGGGTTGGATTTTATTTGCTGAGTATTTAGAAAAAGGCATGTTTAATATTCGTAAGCGTTTAGGTTTAGAGCGCTATGAAGTGATGCTGAAAGCTCAACAACATGCAGTGAAAGTTATGCAAGCGACGGGTTCGTTAGCTGAGCATGATGCTTGGTTGGCGCCGTTGTTAGAGCAATATTATGATCCTATGTATACTTATCAATTAAGCAAAAAAGCTGATCGGATTGTATTTAGAGGTGATTACCACCAAGTAAAAGAGTGGTTAGCTGCTCGCTAGTTTATTTGATATAAACTGATTTGATAAAAAGCCAAACGTATCTATTAATATAATATGATGCATTTGGCTTTTTTTGTTTAAACGATCACTGCACTGGTTGGTCGACGATCTTTCAAGATCAATTGCAAAAAAGAGTATTATGTGAATAAGTACTGGTTTAATATCCAGTGTTATGTTGCCGTTAGCATCCATTTTCGGTACAGTCATAGTATTAATCCTTTCATAAAAAGATCCCCATGAGCTGCTTATATATAGCTGAAAAACCAAGCTTAGGTCGAGCCATTGCTGCGGTATTACCTCGTCCACATAAAAATAATACTGGCTATATTGAAGTAGGCAATGGCGATATTGTCACTTGGTGTATTGGGCATTTGTTAGAGCAAGTCGAACCGGATGCTTATGACGCGCGCTACAAAAAATGGCACTTAGACGATTTACCTATTGTGCCTCAGCAATGGCAACTCATTCCCCGCCAAGCGGCTAAACAACAATTAGCTGTGATTAAAAAACTAGCGAAAACAGCAACCTCAGTGGTACATGCAGGCGATCCCGATCGTGAAGGGCAGTTGCTGGTGGATGAAGTAATTGATTACGTCAAAATATCTAAAACAAAAAAAGAAGCGGCGCAACGATTATTGATTTCTGATTTAAACCCTGCGGCAGTTAAAAAAGCTTTAGCGACCATGCGCAGTAACTGTGATTTTATTCCGTTATCAGTCTCAGCCCTCGCGCGCTCACGTGCCGATTGGTTATATGGCATGAATATGACTCGTGCTTATACTTTGTTGGGGCAAAAGGGCGGTTATCGAGGTGTGTTGTCTGTTGGGCGCGTACAAACACCTATTTTAGGGCTAGTGGTTAGGCGAGATGATGAAATCGCTAATTTTGTCGCTAAACCTTTTTATGAGGTATTAGCGTTAATTACTTATGGTGAACAAACGATTTATGCCAAGTGGCAACCGAGTAAATCGTGTGAACCTCACCAAGATTCTGAAGGGCGAATTCTCAACCGTAAACTGTGTGAAAATGTGGTCGCACGGATTAAAGGTCAACCCGCAGAAGTGACTGAATCTGAACGTAAACGAACTAAAACAGCGCCACCGTTGCCATATTCTTTATCAGCGTTACAAATTGATGCCGCTAAGCGTTTTGGAATGAGTGCTGCGGATGTATTATCAACTTGTCAGTCACTGTATGAAAAACATAAAGTGATCACTTACCCTCGTTCAGACAGTCGCCACTTACCATTAGATCATTTCAAACAAGCTAATGATGTTTGTCGTGCCATTGCGGCTTCAGATAATCAATTAGCTTCCGCGGTTGATAATGCTAATACAGCATTAAAATCAAAAGCATGGAATGATAAAAAAGTGGATGCTCACCATGCGATTATTCCAACCCCTAAATCATCATCAGTGTTAACTGGCTATGAAGCGAAAATATACCAGTTAATTGCTCGCCAGTACTTAATGCAATTTTATCCAGCTGCAGAATATGCTGATGCTAAGTTGGTGTTCACTATCTCTCAAGGGGTATTTATTGCTAAAGGTCGACAATTGATGTCACCAGGTTGGCGAATATTACTAGGGCGTGATGATAAAAAAGAAGACAGTGATCTGGCGGACAAAGTGCCACCATTAGATAAAGGCACTGTATTGGTCTGCCGTGATGGTGAGATCAAAGATAAAATGACTGAGCCCCCAAAAGCATTTACTGAAGCGACGTTATTACAAGCGATGACGGGTATTGCGCGGTTTGTATCTGATGCTTCATTAAAGAAAATTCTGCGTGATACCGATGGCTTAGGCACAGAGGCAACGCGAGCAGGGATTTTAGAGATGTTGTTTAAACGGCAGTTATTGCAACGCCAAGGTAAAGCCATTCACGCTTCAGAGGCAGGAAAGGGATTGATTTATGCGTTACCTGATAGCTCAACATATCCTGATATGACCGCGCATTGGGAGCATCAATTACATGATATGGCAGATAGGAAATGTGCCTATCAACCGTTTATGGCGGCATTAGAGCAACAAGTGACAGCCTTGATGGAGCAGGTCAAAGTGAGCGATGTGCCACCAAGTTTACGCTCATTGACTTCACCTGAATTTAAGCCTCGTGCTAAAAAACGCAGTTATGCCAAAAAATCGACGTCGGCCAAACCTAAGGCTGCACCAAAGCGTAAATCGTAGTAGATGATTTAATTACTGATTGATAACTTACAAAAAAGCAGCATAAATATGCTGCTTTTTTGTTATTTATATTTTTAAAAGTTATTTATATCTTTTAAAAATAGTTATCGCCATAAACGAAACGCTAATTGTCATCGTTTTTTTGAAATTCAAGAATATCTGCTGGCTGGCAATCAAGTTGTTGGCAAAGTTTATCAAGTGTCGAAAATCGAACGGCTTTTGCTTTACCATTTTTAAGTATTGATAAATTAGCTTCGGTCATCTCCATTGCTTGAGCTAATGCCTTTAACCGTATTTTTCGTTTCGCCATAATGACATCTAAGTTAATAACAATAGTCATAATAAACTCTTAAATTGTGTAATTTTGCTCATCGGCGAGGTGATAGCCTTCTTTCATAACCCATGAAATTATAACAATAATAGCGCCTATTAATAGGGTTAAAAAATCAATACCTTGAAAGCTAATCATGATCATGCGGTGATGGGGTGGATTATTGAATGTTAATATTAACGTCATTAATGGTTGGTAAAAAATAGATCCGCCTACCCAATAAAATACACTGTAGCCAAGTTTTTGATAGCACCTTGCATTTTCTAAAGTAAAGATGTGTTTATTTTCATAATTACCAAATAACTGAATGAGGATTTTTAACGCATACATAATAATCGAACAATAGATCAGGCTCGTTAATATTGCGAATAAACGCGTAGTTAATGTTAATGGCGTTTCTGTTAGCTGATTGATATTAAACGATGTTTGTACAATACCCGTATGTCTTAAAAAGTCATAGGGTGTCTCTACTGTTAACCAAAAAAAGCAGACTAAAATTGGCGTCAGAATAAAAAATAGCTGGAATAGTATTTTTACTCTGCGGCTTTGTTGTTGAATTTTTGACATGTGGTTTTTCCTCATTCATTTTATGTCCCTTAGAATAGGGGACTAAAAAATATTATACAATAAAAATTTATCGTTATTCGATAATTTATTGTTGTTCCTATGAGGGCTAGTCTGGTAAAAAGACTTGAAAACAATCTTTACCATTAGCTTTTGCTTGATAAAGTGCTGTATCAACATGTTTGAAAAAATCACAATAGGTTGTTGTTTGAGATGGAATGATAGTGCTTACGCCAATACTGATCGTGACAATTGCTTTACCATTATTAGGATCAAGACAAGGAAAAGGCAATGCAAGTTGGTGCATCGCATTGATTAAACGTTGGGCATTATTTATTGCTGCTTGTTGATCTTGGCCTGGCAGTAACAGCACGAATTCTTCGCCACCATAGCGCGCAAACAGTGTACCAGCTCGACGTTCAACTTTAGACAGTGCTGAAGCAATAATTTTTAAACATTGATCGCCAGCGGCATGGCCAAGTTTATCGTTATAAGTTTTAAAATTATCGATATCCAATATGAGTAACGATAGGGGTAATGTGAGTCGGTTTGCTCGTCGCCATTCAGTCGTCACTGTTTCATCAAATACACGGCGGTTAGCTATATTGGTTAGCGCGTCAATACGCGATAATTTTTGTAGTTGTGCATTGGCTTTATTGAGTGCTTGGGTACGGCTTTGTACTCGCTGTTCTAGATCATAATTGAGCTTTATAAGGTTATCCGCCGCTTGCAGACGTAAAATATGTTGTGAAACAATAAAACCATATTGTTTAAGTAATTGATGATGGTAACTGCATAATGGTTGCCCTGTAATTAAGTTATCGCAAGCAATCCATCCAATCGGGGTATCTTCATCCCATAAAGCAATATAAGCACTCCAGCCAAAACCTATTTGTTGTAAGTCATGGTATAAAGGCGTGTTTTCTTGAATGGCAATATATTCTTTATCTTTTAATGTATTAGCGGCATACCATTGATCAGGAATTGCGGATGAAAAATAAAATTCGTCAACAGTATTACCATTAATATCAGTGCCAAAAGTACCATGCATTTGTTTTTGTTCATCAAATAGAAAAATAGCCATTCTGTCTATTTTTAATTGTTTTTTTCCTTCATCTATCGCGATAAATAACATATCTTTCATTGAGTTACTGCGCCATAACTGAAAAGAAATATCATGCATACTTTGAAGCTGATTAAGCAAAGATTGTTGTTGTTGTTGGCTTGATTGTAATTCTTTTTCGGTATTAATTCGGCGGAGACTGTTCTTTTTAGTGGTTTGTTTTACAACGATAGATTTAATTTCTGCTGCTAATAATGATGCTAATATTATTAAATGTTTAGGAAATAATGCTGATGTTAATGGTACCGCAATAGTTAAATGCCCGATAATGATTGAATGATGTTTAAGTGGAATTAATAAATAACGATGGTTCTCAACGATATCAATCGAAGCTTCAGTTTTATGGGTGTAATAATGAATACTTTTATAATAATATTCATTATTTTTAGGTATCACTATTGGCGGGAAATGGTATTTAATACCTTCTGAGTTTAGATCTAATAATAATTTCCATTCTTTATTATATTTAATTATGAGCTGTAAATGGTTAACGGAAAAATGTTGAATAAGATTACGGCAAATTAGCTCACAAATAGTTCTAAGACTATGAGCATTACTACATTGTTTAGCAACTGTTTGGTAAAAAACGTTAATCTTTTCGTTCATTAATACTCTGTTCCATGAGTCAGCTAGCGAGAGGGTTATATTATTTCTCTATATTGTTAACGATTCACTTATAAATTAGCAGGATATATACCTCAAATTAGTTATATATTCTTTTTTACACGTCAAAATGAGATGCAACGCATATTTGTTATCGTGGTTATTCTCATTAATTTTACAGTTCAACTAAATAGACATTATCTATTTTTATTATAAGGATAAAAATTAAGCAGCATAATATTTGTGCAAGAAAGGAGGCGCGATAATGAAGGCGACAATATTAGTTGCGATAATCTATTTTAGTGTATTAAGTGGTTGCAGTAGCAGTCGCCATCAACAATTAGTAGAGCTAGGATTTGAGAGGGCTTATCTTGATGGTTATCAAGATGGTTGCTATAGCCGTTCAATGGCAGGGAAAACGTATCAGGATGGTTTTCGACGTGATCCTGAACGCTCTGTTGTTGTGAAAAAATATCGTTCAGGCTGGGAAGATGGTTTTGAGCATTGCTATGCAGATGATCGTGATAGTTATCTGTAATGAGTCTGATTAATTGATTGTTAACATCGGTTTTGTTTATTGGTGTAGATAAAAAAAAGCAGCTTACGAAAGCTGCTTTTTGTTATTTGAGATTAATTATTGAGATCATTCGGGACGTAAAATCGTTTTAACTCATGCATTACCTGCATCAGTGTCGATAGTTTCGGTTTATCTTGCGCCATTAGCTGATAATGATCGTTGTAGACACGGTAGTTGCCATATTTATCGACAACGGTAGTAGTCCCTTTTTGAATCACCACGATATCATTATTATTACCTGCCAAGATCCAGCGGCGATCGCTGTCATGATCAAAGAGACTGATACCTGAACTGTAATTTGATGGGTTAGACGCCACATTGAATAATGATTCCATCAAAGTAGGTACTAAATCAAGGTTACTGGTTGGACGGGTAACAACTTGAGCAGCATGTTGCGGCCAGTGAATGATCATTGGTACTTTTATTTGGTACTGGCTGTAATTACTGTCAGAGCCCCAGGTATTATTACCTGTTTCATTAAATTCAGTGCCATGGTTTGACGTCACAACAACAATAGTGTTGTCCATCATTCCTTGTGCTTTTAACTGTGCAAACACTTTACCTAAAATCGTATCAATATGATAAGCCGCATTACGGTAACTATTTTTAAGTAACACATTAGAATTTACTTTTTTATCATGGAGTAAATTACTGCCTAAAGATGGCGTAAATTTAGTTGGATAATCACTACTTTCTTCATATTGATCAACAGATGTTAACTCAAGTAGGCTAAACCATGGGTCATTGACCTTTTGTTTTTCTACCCAACGGTGCCAATCATTAAAGGCTAAACGATCACTTGGTGTACGTTTACCATTATCAAGGTTATCAATGGTCGCCAACTGAGTTTTAGAGAAAATAGCATCACGGTAGATCGGTTGTTCAAAACCTTCACCACTGAATAGGCCAAAGTGATAACCACGATTTTGTAAGGTATCAAGTAGCAGTGGCGATTTACCTTCGGCACGAATGCTGTTGGCATAACCACTTGGTAAGCCATACAGTAAGCCAAAGACACCACTATTATTATTACTGGTACTGTAGTTATCAGTAAAATTAATATTGTTCTCAGCAAAAGCGGTCAAGTTAGGCATGGTATCAGTATTTACCATATCACTGCGTAGACTATCGACCATAATAATCAGTAAGTTTTGCTTGGTGCCCTTATCGAGAAAGTTAATTTTATCAATAGGGTAGCGCATCATTTCACTGTTATTAATGCCTTGTTGTGCTTGGCGTTTAACATATTCTTGGCGATCTAATAGGCCATGTTTTTCCATGAACGTTTTTGCGGTCATTGGGTATGACAATGGGAAATTTGAACGTTGCATAGTCACCGGGCGGTAAAGGTTAGCATCCGCCCAGATATAAATAATGTGGCTACTTAGAAAGCATAGACCGAACATGATGGCAATGGGACCACCGACGTTTTTACGGGTTAGCTTTCTAAGTTTACGCCAGATCCATTCTGAGAATATCATCTCGATCAGGAATATGACTGGAACGACAATAAACAGATATTGCCAGCGTGTATTTAGTTCTGTTTTTTCACCGCTTAATAACAAATCCCATACTAACGGACTTAAATGTAAGTCAACGCTTTGATAGGCGTAAGTATCGAGCAGCAGTGTTGTCAATCCTACCGTTGAAACTAATACCGCAAACACTCGCATTAAGCGTTGTGAAGGGATAAGAAAACTTGCAGGAAAGAGGATCAGTATATAAATACCAAAGACAAGGAAACCAAAATGTCCGATCCAGCTTAATCCTAGATACAGTTGTCCGATCGTTGTCGTCGGCCATTCTGAATAAATAATATAACGCGTACCCAATAGCATGGCAGCGATGATATTGAAAAAGCTAAACCAGTGTCCCCAACTAATTAGCTGGGAAACTTTGTCTTTGTATGTGCTGGCGACCATAAATGTCAATTCTTCTCAGTCTTCAATGCTATGTTTAACTCTCAAGCTAAACTTAATCTTTTTTAATTGAGGCCTGTAGTGCTTTTGCAAATTTTTGTGCAAGAACTTCACGTTGTGCAACAGGTACATTGGCATTGATAATGTTAGTAGCAATATCACCCACAACCATTAGGGCTAATTCTGGTGATGTTTTATGTTTGTCTAGAACATCGAACACGTCATCAATGATTTGTTCAACTTTTTTTGTACTGTATTTTGAAGTGATTGGCATAAGAAATCTTGTTTAATGTTTAGGATAACGACTTATGATAACCTAGAGTTCAGTTTTCCTGAAAACCTTTTCCATTATGAGTCTTACACTTTCGAACGTCATTCTACACCAAATAGTAAAAAACGACCAAGATGAACTAGAAATTCACCTTAGAAATCAAACTCTTGATAATGATTCTGCGACAGAGGATCTCGTTGCTGAATTACATCGAATTTATAGCAGTAAAGGCACAAAAGGCTTTGCTCATTTTGCCGCAGACAGTGAGTTTGCTCATTGGCTAAAACAATTTCGTCAAGGTGAGTTGGATTTCCTAACATTTTCTAATCAGTCAGTGCAACGTTTACAAACGGAATTAGCTAAATACCCGTTTGCTGAAGCGGGTACATTAGTGATGGCTGAATACCAATCATTGGCAACTGATTATTTGTTTATTGGTATGTTACCAACATGTCATAGCATGAAAGTAACTGATCAGTTAGACATCAGTGCGACGGATTATCTTGATATTAATAAGATGGATATCGTTGCACGTATTGATTTGTCATCATGGGAAACCAACCCAGAATCAACCCGCTACCTAACATTTGCAAAAGGACGTGTCGGTCGTAAAATCGCTGATTTCTTCCTTGATTTTATGCAGGCGGAAATTGGCTTGGATGTAAAAGTTCAGAACCAAGTACTGATGCAAGCGGTAGAAGATTTCTGTGCTGATGCGCGTTTAGATAAAGAAGAAAAGCAGCAATATCGTAAGCAAGTTTATGATTATTGTAATGGTCAGCTGCAAGCCGGTGATGAGGTGACAGTCAAAGAATTGTCAGGTGAATTACCGACGTCTGATGACGGTGCTAACTTCTATGATTTTACCTCTAAGCAAGGCTATGAGTTAGAAGACAGTTTTCCGGCCGATCGTACTGCAATGCGTAAATTGACTAAGTTTGTGGGTTCAGGCGGTGGCATGACGCTTAACTTTGACAGTATGTTATTAGGTGAGCGTATTTTCTATGATGCCGAAACCGATACATTAACCATCAAAGGCACGCCGCCTAATTTAAAAGATCAGTTATTACGTCGTTTAAATAGCGATAATTAATCATCAACGCTGATGTGTAGCGTGACGGGTTAAAAATAAAGCCACTGTGAAGTATGCACTCACTAATATTTGCATATATCACAGTGGTTTTTTGCTATTTAAAACGCGGATATTGGACATCGATAGTCTTTTTTTATATTTGTACATTGTTCGCAATTTATTCGAACAATGTATTAAAGTGTGATAAATCACCACCAGAGTGATTGTGATTATGATTTTTGCCCATTAGGTTCTGATTTTTGCATAAATTTGATTTTTATCATTGGCACTGCAACAGAGGAATGGATAATGGAACGACTATGATAGTTATTAACAATCATTCAGTTCGTTCGCAGCGTGAACTGAATACAGTGAAAGCGATGATTCGCCTATATTGTAAAACGTTGCACCGTGGGGCGGTAATGTGCTCTGAATGTGAAAGTCTTATCGAGTATGTTGAAGAGAGAGTAACAGGTTGTCGTCTTGGTGAAGAGAAGCCAAGTTGTGTGCATTGTATTGGGCATTGCTATCAATCTGCCAAGCGTCTTCAGATGATCCATGTTTTACGTTGGACGTATCCACGTTATTTTTGGCGTCATCCATTTCGGGCTATACACTTTAAGTTAGACAATTTACGTAGTGTCCAAATGTCAGCCGCGAAAGCTAATATTCTAGCAAAAACGAGTTAAATCCATATCGATTTCGTTAAACAGATATTGATTTAACCTAACAACTGAAACGATTGTACCTCCTTTAGTAATGCCATTGTGCGTTATTTATTAAGGAGAAAAGGCTGCAGAAATGCAGCCTTTTTTAATGCTTTTTTATTGGCTATTGGCTATTGGCTATTGGCTATTGGTTATTGCTGTGCGATTTTCACCAGTACTTGCTGTAATAAGCGAATACGTGGCTCAATCGAAGCTAAATCTAACCATTCGTCTTCGCTGTGAAAGCCTGCACCGATAGGTCCTAAACCATCTAAGGTTGGAATACCTAATACTGCTGTTAGGTTAGCATCTGAACCGCCACCGACCGCTTGCCACGTGATATCAATGCCTAATTCTTTACCGACTGCTTCAACTTGCGCCATTAACACTTCAGTTTGTGGGCTTGGCACCATTGAAGGCTTATGTGCTTCTCGCTCAACAGTAATCGTAACGCCATCAATAAACGGTGTTTCTGTTAATGTGCGAATTTGAGCATCAACAGCGGCATATTCATCGTTATCCCAGAAACGAACATCAACCACGACTTCTGCAAAATCAGGCACAATATTAGCGCCAGCGCCACCACTGACAACCCCTGCATTTAACGTGGTGCCAGATTCAAAATCAGTCATCGCGTTAATTGCTAAAATCCAATGCGCCATTTCTGTGATCGCACTACGACCATTTTGAGGTTCATTACCTGCATGAGCCGCTTTACCGTGGAAACTTAAACGGTAACGTGCCATACCTTTACGCGCTTTAACGAGTGATCCATCAGCACGAGCAGCTTCTGCCACTAAAACATGTTTAGCATTAATGGCAACGCTTTTTAGCCATGTTTCTGAATGTAGTGAACCGATTTCTTCATCAGGGTTCATGCACACACAAATAGATAATGCATTAAGTGCAGTAGGATCGAGATCACGCAGGGCATAAACCACACTTAACAAACCTGATTTCATGTCAGAAACACCAGGGCCATAAGCACGTTCATCATCGTGAGTCATTGGGCGAGCAGCAGCAGTGCCTACTGGGAATACTGTATCCATATGACCAATTAACATCACATCAATATGATCAGCTTGTGGCTTGTTACGCACTTCAAGACCTGTGCCTGCAATGCCACAATCTATACGCTTAACATTCCAACCTAAATCAAGGTATTTCTGCGCCATGAGCGTGGCAACCACATCGATACCATCAACAGTTAATGTACCGCAATCAATATTAATGAGAGGGCGTAGTTCTTCGAGATAATTATTGAGAGAAAAAGACATAGTAAAGGCTCCAAGCCATTGGTGGCTTATCGGTAATCAAAGAGAGGATCACACTGGAACTAAGACAGCTCCAGTGTGTTAAGTCATTACACTAAGACATTCATTACAAACATTGCTGCAAAGGCATTTAATACCGAGATGGCGATCATCACTGGAATGTAACGACCTTCAGTACGGATTGGGCCCATAATACGACCCATGTATTGCACTTGTGAGCCCATCAAATAAATCGCAGGAGCAAGAATCGCAATGTGCTCGCCATTTAAAATACCTTGGTCAAACAGGGTAATAACCACACCTACAGCGCCGCCCATTGACATCCATGCGCCAATCAATACCGCCGCAGCTTCACCAGGAAGACCAAAAATAGCCATGATAGGTGAGAATAATGTGCCCATTAATTCTAGCGCACCAGTGATTTGCAGTGCTTTGATGATCACGAACGCCATTAATACGTTAGGCACTGTTGAAGTGGTTGCAATTACCCAGCCTTTTTTAGCGCCTTCAACAAAAATATCAGTCACCATAGGTTTTTTTGTAATAGTCATTATGCGTTTTCCTGAGTAACAGTTGTTGGTTTAGTGTCTTTGTTTTCTTTGCCTTCAGTGATGTTTAAGTACACGCGGAAAATATTGGCGCCCACAAATTTGAAGATAAACATAATCGCAACAGCAAGACCGATAGAAGAAGTAACAGCGGGTTCACCAGAGGCTGTGGTTAAGGTAAAGAGTACCGCTCCAGATGAGAAAAAGTTAACGATGGCAGCACCCGCAGAGAATTGGAACATGGTAAAAACATCCGTTTCTCGCTTGGTTAAATGACCTTCATCCTGTAACTGACGAGTCATAGCAGCGCCAGCATCAGTACTTTGTAGTGAGGCAATTAAAGCCAAACCTGAGTTACCCGGAATACCCATTAATGGACGTAGTAGTGGGGTTAATAATTTACGCGCCGCATCGAGCGCACCGTAATGTTCAAGCACATTGATCATGCCTAAAGCAAACATCACTGTTGGAATTAACGTTAAAGCAAAAATAAAGCCATCACGCGCACCGCTACCACCTTTGCCTCGGAATGACGTTGATGCCGCTTCCACACCTTCTGCGGTATCGTTAACTGAATAAACCACATTACCAAACGATCCGTTTAAGGTCGTGAAGTCAAATACGCCATACCATTGATTCGATTGCAGTGCGCCTGAAAAGAAAATCACCGCAAAAGCGAGGGCAAGGTAGCTGCCAATGGTAACTTTACGACCTTCTATCGCGTTGTTGCTCATAGTTATGTCCTTATAAAACGGAAAGATAAAAAAGGGTTTCACCAAATGAACGCCGATGATTATTTCTGTGGTGACGTTTTCAAGTTGTGCATTTAGTGATTAATTCGGTAATAGCGGTATTTTCATTAAAAATGATTTTGAAATATTGATTGGGGTCAAGGTGTTGGATTGAAAAGTAAGTTTGATGAAATATGGATCTCGTATTTGTGAGCTACATCGATATCGAGCACTATTTTGGGTCAATCTATGCCTACGGTGAATGAATAGGTGGTGGCGGTTACTGCTATTTAGTTGTTTGTTAATAATCGTGGGACTGCACCATTAGTGTGATACCAACAGAAACTTGCACTATCCTCTATCAATTAAAATAAACCAAAAGAAAACAAGTAAATAATTTTTAATTTTAAATCATGTAGTTATGATTAATTTTGTTGTTTTTTATTTATGGTACGCATCTTGGATTAAATTATTGTTCATAACAAGGAGAGTAAAAAGATGCCAATCAAATCAAAGTTGATCAAGCTAAGTGTCCTATCTGTTCTTACATGTTTCTCTCAGATCACCCTTGCAGCAGAGGATACGATTAAAGTAGGGGTATTACATTCATTGTCAGGCACGATGGCAATCAGTGAAACCACCTTGAAAGATACCGTTTTAATGTTAATTGATGAACAGAATAAAAAAGGGGGCTTATTAGGTAAGCAATTAGAGGCTGTTGTTGTTGATCCTGCTTCTAATTGGCCATTATTTGCAGAAAAAGCTCGTGAGTTAATTGAAAAAGAACAAGTAGATGTTGTGTTTGGTGGTTGGACATCTGTTTCTCGAAAATCAATGCTGCCAGTATTTGAAGAGTTTAATAGTATTTTATTTTACCCCGTACAATATGAAGGTGAAGAATCATCAAAAAATGTATTTTATACGGGCGCTGCGCCTAATCAACAAGCCGTTCCAGCGGTTGATTATTTAATGAATGAGTTAGGCGTTAAACGTTGGGTACTTGCTGGAACCGATTATGTTTATCCTCGCACGACAAATAAGATCTTAGCGGCTTATTTAAAAGCGAAAGGCGTAAAAGCTGAAGATATCATGATTAATTATACGCCATTTGGGCACTCAGATTGGCAATCAATTGTTTCTGACATTAAAAAATTCGGGGCGCAAGGTAAAAAAACCGCTGTTATTTCAACAGTTAATGGCGATGCCAATGTACCTTTCTATAAAGAACTTGGCGCTCAGGGGGTTGAATCTGATGATATCCCAGTGATTGCATTCTCGGTAGGTGAAGAAGAATTATCTGGCATGGATACATCACCGTTAGTGGGGCATTTAGCCGCATGGAATTATTTCATGAGTGTTGATACCGTGAAAAATTCAGAATTTGTAGAGACTTGGCAGAAATATATTAAAAATGAAAAGCGCGTTACCAATGATCCTATGGAAGCGCATTATATTGGGTTTAATATGTGGGCACAGGCCGTTACTAATGCGGGAACCACCGATCCAGAAGCGGTTCAAGATGCATTAATTGGGGTCTCGGTACCTAATCTTTCTGGTGGTTATTCAACTATGCTACCTAATCATCATATAACCAAACCTGTATTAATTGGTGAGATACAAGATGATGGTCAATTTGAAGTCGTGTGGGAAACAACGGGGCTTGTAAATGGTGATGCGTGGTCTAATTATTTACCTGGATCGCGTGATTTGTTTTCAAGTTGGAGCAAGCCGTTTGCCTGTGGTAGTTATAATGTAATTGATAAGAAATGTTCGGGCAGTACCCATTAATAGAATGACAGAGCCTCTTTCGAGGGGCTTAGTTATTTAAGTTCACAATGGAGTGATGCCAATGAGATACATATTATGTGTTAGTTTGTTTCTTTGTCTAATAAGTCTGAAAGTCCATGCTGCTATTGAAATTAATTCGTACAGTTCGTTTATTAGTACTATTTCTGGGAAGAATAATAAAGCCAAGGTTAACGCTATAGCATGGCTATCTAAAACAGATAATACTATGCGTCAGAAAACAATTTTCTCTGCTTGGATAAAAGGTAAGCTTTATATAAATAAAACAGATAATCAATTATATAGAATTGAAAAATCACACTCAGAAATGAATGCTTTTTCAATTGATACTGGACAAAGTACAACAATTGTAAATAAGCAGGGATTTAAAAAAATACGCGTAAATAATAAATTACGTAATGGATTAAAAATACAGTTGGCAATACTTGATTTAACGAATAAGAGCCCATCGTTACGCGAACAAGCGATAAATATATTAATGGATAAAGTGGATTTTCATTTATATACCGTAATGAAAAAGCACAATGAAACAGAAAAAAGTACGATCGTTAAGCAACAATATCAACTTGCTTTTGCTAATTATCAAGCACGTAACAGTCTTGGTGAAGAACAACGTAATGCTGTCGTTCTTTTAGGCAAGGAAAAGCATCCGATTGTGTATCAAACCCTAACAGAGGTCGTTACTAACAGCCAAGATCCACACGTTGTTGCGGCGGCTAAAAATGGTTTAGAAGCTTATAAACAACAACAGCGTCTTTATGCAGGTGTAGAAACCGTCTTTTTTGGTTTAAGTTTAGGTTCAGTATTGGCTCTTGCCGGGATAGGTTTAGCGATTACGTTTGGCGTGATGGGCGTAATTAATATGGCACATGGTGAGTTGATTATGATAGGGGCTTATACCACCTATGTATTACAGCAATTAATGCCTAATCATTTAGCCGTCGCATTAATTTTATCTATTCCTGCTGCGTTCATTGTGTCGGGTTGCATTGGGATCATGATCGAGCAAGGTGTTATTCGGCATTTATATGGACGACCATTAGAAACATTATTAGCCACATTTGGTATTAGTTTGATTTTACAACAAGCGGTGCGTTCAGTATTTTCTCCGTTAAATCGTTCAGTAATAACCCCTGAATTTATGTCGGGTTCATTAACCTTAAATCCGATGCTGCTGTTTACCTATAATCGGCTTTATATTATTTTCTTTTGTTTGGCGGTATTTTTATTATTACTGACTATTTTGAAAAAAACGCCATTAGGGTTACAGGTTCGGGCGGTGTCTCAAAATAGGCCGATGGCAAGAGCGATGGGAATTCATTCTCAACGTGTTGATGCGTTAACTTTTGGTTTAGGTTCAGGGATTGCCGGCATTGCAGGCGTTGCATTATCTCAGTTGACCAATGTCGGTCCTAATATGGGACAAAGCTATATTATTGATTCCTTCATGGTGGTGGTCTTTGGTGGAGTAGGTAATTTATGGGGTACTTTAGTCGCAGGATTAAGTTTAGGGATTTTTAATAAGTTCTTAGAGCCATGGTTTGGTGCGGTATTATCCAAAATAATGGTATTAATTTTTATTATTCTATTTATTCAAAAAAAGCCCAAAGGATTATTTCCCCAACGCGGTCGAACTGCCGATAGTTAATATACTAAGGAGTGGTTATGTTTTTTAGTTCTGTATTGAATAAAGACCGAGGGGGAACCATTACTCTGAGTGTTTTATTCTTCATCGCAATTATTGTCCCTTTTTGTAATTTAGTTCTTCCTAATAGTCATCCACTGCATATTGATACATTTACTGTATCGTTATTAGGTAAATATTTAAGTTATGCATTATTAGCATTGGCGGTTGATCTAGTGTGGGGATATTTAGGTATTCTCAGCTTAGGTCATGGTGCTTTTTTTGCACTGGGTGGTTATGCGATGGGAATGTATTTAATGCGCCAAATTGGTGATCGTGGTGTTTATGGCGATCCAATCTTAGCGGATTTTATGGTGTTTCTTAATTGGCAATCATTACCGTGGTTTTGGCAGGGATTTGATCAATTTTGGTTTGCTTGCTTGATGGTTATTATTATTCCCGGCGCTTTAGCTTATTTATTTGGACGATTAGCTTTTCGATCTCGCGTTTCTGGGGTGTATTTATCGATTATGACGCAAGCATTAACTTACGCTTTAATGTTAGCTTTCTTTCGAAATGAAATGGGGTTTGGTGGTAATAATGGTTTAACGGATTTTAAAGAAATTTTGGGTTTTAGTTTACAACATGATACGACCAAAGTGATGTTGTTTGTCTGCTCAGCCTTGATGTTAATTATTGCCTATATAGTTTGTAAAGTGTTAATTAATAGTCGCTTAGGTCGAGTCGCAATTGCTATTAGAGACACAGAATTACGAACCCGATTTATGGGTTACGATGTTGATAATATTAAATTATGGATATTTGTTTTATCTGCGGTTATTGCAGGTATTGCTGGTGCACTTTATGTGCCTCAAGTTGGGATTATTAATCCTGGTGAATTTTCGCCATTAAACTCTATTGAAGTTGTGGTGTGGGTTGCATTAGGCGGAAGAGCAACATTATTTGGCGCTATTATTGGCGCAATTATTATTAACTATGCTAAAAGCTGGTTTACGGTGGCATTACCAGAAGTTTGGTTGTTTGCTCTTGGTAGTTTATTTGTTTTATCGACTTTATATTTACCGCAAGGTGTTACGGGCTTATTTAATCATTCTCCTAAAATAGTTAGGGGATGGATCAAACGTGGGTTTAAAACGTAAATAATAAAAGGAGAGAAATAGGTGACTATTATTACTGATCAATTAAAACTTACCGCATCAATTAAAGATTTAGTTTCTAGAGATAAAGTTTTTGGTTTTATGCAACCTCAACAGCACCCATTAATTGATACGCGACATAATATATTGCTTTACCTTGAGGGGGTAAATAAAACCTTTGATGGTTTTAAAGCGATTGATGACTTTAATCTATATATCAAAGAAGGAGAGTTACGCTGCATTATTGGTCCTAATGGTGCAGGGAAAACAACCATGATGGATATTATCACTGGCAAAACCCGTCCTGATTCTGGGCAGGTTTGGCTCGGCTCTCGTTTAAATTTACTGACGATGAATGAAGCACAAATTGCCAATGCGGGTGTCGGGCGTAAGTTTCAAAAACCAACGGTGATTGGCTGTTTATCCGTATGGCACAATTTAGAATTAGCCATGACCGGTCCCCGTACTGTTTGGGCGACATTTCGCGCTAAGTTAACGGGAGAACAAAAAGATAAACTCGCGTCAGTGTTAACCCTGATTCAACTACAAGATCATGCCGATGTTGCTGCTGGAAATTTATCCCATGGTCAAAAGCAGTGGTTAGAAATTGGAATGTTATTGATGCAAAATCCGAAATTATTATTGGTTGATGAGCCTGTTGCGGGAATGACACATCAAGAAATGGATCGTACCGCAGAGCTACTCACAGGGTTGGCGGGTAAACATTCGGTGGTGGTGGTTGAACATGATATGGATTTTGTGCGTTCGATTGCCAGCCAGGTAACAGTGATGCACCAAGGGCATGTATTAGCAGAAGGTAGCATGAGTAAAATACAGCAAGACCCACAAGTTATTGATGTTTATCTTGGAGGATCATAATGTTAACGATTAAGCGTTTAAATCAATATTATGCAGAGAGCCATACCTTATGGGATATTGATCTTCATGTTCCTAAAGGTAAATGT
This sequence comes from Photobacterium phosphoreum, assembly GCF_002954725.1. GTDB lineage: Bacteria > Pseudomonadota > Gammaproteobacteria > Enterobacterales > Vibrionaceae > Photobacterium > Photobacterium phosphoreum. The sequence continues at coordinate 1,804,394 of NZ_MSCQ01000001.1, read as the reverse complement.
ACGGTGCTTATGGGGCGTAATGGCGTAGGAAAAACCACATTATTACAATGTATTATGGGGTTATTAGCAACAGATAAAGGTCAAATTCAACTTGATGGCAAAGACATTAGTCATTGTCGAGCAGAAGAACGGGTACATTTAGGGGTTGGTTATGTTCCTCAAGGTCGACAAATATTTCCGATGTTAACCGTAGGGGAAAATTTAGCGATAGGATTGCCAGTGAGGGCAAAAGGGGATCGTATTGTGCCTGACTTTATCTATGCGTTATTTCCAGTACTGAAGCAGATGCAATATCGTTATGGTGGCGATTTATCTGGTGGACAGCAACAGCAATTAGCCATCGCACGTGCCTTAGTCGTTAATCCTAGCTTATTGATCCTTGATGAACCCACGGAAGGTATTCAACCTAATGTCGTGCATGAAATTGGCGATATTATTCAAATGCTCAATCAGCAATATGGTCTAACGGTGTTATTAGTTGAGCAAAAATTACCGTTTGCTCGCAAGGTTGGGGATCATTTTTGCTTATTGGATCGTGGTCGTAATGTTGCTGCTGGAGAAATGGCAACATTGAATAAAGGACTGATTACGGAGTATCTCACAGTATGATTGATCCTCAGTTACCTCAATCTCAACCTCAAACCTCTTATCTGACACCATCAACAGCTGCGATTACTCAAGGTTGGCAAGCCCACCTCAATTTAAGTTTTTATCCTCGTGGCAATAAAACCATTTTATTGCATAAAAAACAGCAAGGACCATTAGCAGTCCAGCGTCCGTTCTATCCTGAAGGTAATATTTGTCATGCTTATGTATTGCATCCTCCAGGAGGGGTTGTTGGTGGTGATAGTTTAACGATTACGGCTCGAGTAGCGCCTTGTGCGCATAGTCTACTGACGACACCTGGTGCGACGAAGTTTTATCGTAGTAGCGAAGGGAAAATTGCCCACCAAAGCCAAACATTGGTCGTTGAAGAAAATAGTTATTTAGAGTGGTTACCTCAGGAAAATATTTTCTTTACTGATGCGAAGGTGCATCTAATCACACGAATTGAATTAGCCACAACGGCTCGATTTATGGGGTGGGAGCTGCACTGTTTTGGACGCCCTGCACTGAATGAGGGCTTAGGCTGTGGAACTGTGACAGGAAAAACTGAAATATGGATAGCAAACAAACGGATTTTAACTGAACGAGTTGCTATGGATGGTCAAGATAAACGTTTTCTTATTAATGGCTTACAAGATTTTAGTTTAACGGCTAGTTTTTTTATTACCAATGATTCGCCTGAATTATTAGCAATGGTACAGACCTTGCTGGATCAACAACAACAGTATTATTCATCGCAACAGTTAGTGGTAGCTGTGACCCAAATAGAAGGGCTCATTGTGATACGGGCATTAGCAAATTGGAGTGAAACTATCATGCATGTATTTGTGAAAATTTGGCAGCAAGTCCGCGAGCAATGGTTAGGTTATACGCCTGTTATCCCTCGAATTTGGGCAACATAGTGAAGATGATTACTTTACGCTGTTTTTAATTAAAGTTGTGGTTAATTAAAGTTGCTAATTAAACAAGGAGATCATTATGGAATTGACCCCAAGAGAAAAGGATAAGCTATTTATTTTTTGCGCAGGATTAGTCGCAAAACAACGGTTACAGCATGGCGTTAAACTGAATTATCCTGAAGCGATAGCTTTGATCAGCGCTGAAATACTGGAAGGCGCACGAGCTGGAAAAACCGTTGCTGAGTTAATGGATTATGGTCGAACTATTTTAACCGTGGCTGATGTTATGGATGGCATTGCGACGATGATCCCCGATGTGCAAGTTGAAGCGACATTTCCTGATGGCACCAAACTCGTTACCGTCCATGAACCCATAGTGTGAGGTCAATAATGGCGATTGAACCGAAGACGATGATCCCCGGAGAGATTTGTGTGGCAGCAGGGGAAATCGAAATAAACCAACACCGTGATACGGTCAAGATTTGCGTGATTAACATGGGAGATCGACCGATTCAGATAGGCTCGCATTATCATTTTTATGAAGCAAATAATGCATTAGATTTTACTCGAGAAACAACATTAGGTTATCGATTAAATATTGCTGCAGGCACTGCGGTTCGTTTTGAGCCTGGACAAAAACGTACCGTTGAACTCGTTGCTTATGCGGGAACACGACAGATTTTTGGTTTTCAAGGGAAAATAATGGGTGATGTAGCGTGCCTTAAGGATGAGTAATGGCGAGTATATCAAGACAAGCATATGCAGAAATGTTTGGTCCGACTGTTGGCGATAAAATGCGTTTAGCGGATACCGAGTTATGGCTGAGTGTTGAACATGACTATACCGTTTATGGTGATGAAGTGAAGTTTGGCGGCGGGAAAGTTATCCGTGATGGAATGGGACAAAGCCAACGCCCCAGTGCTGAAACACCTGATTTAGTGATCACCAATGCGGTTGTTTTAGATTATTGGGGGATCGTTAAAGCCGATGTTGCGGTAAAAAATGGTCGTATTACCGCAATAGGTAAAGCAGGTAATCCGGATATTCAACCAGAAGTAACGATTGTGATTGGACCCGGCACAGAGATCATTGCTGGCGAAGGCAATATTCTTACTGCTGGAGGAATTGATTCCCATATTCATTTTATTTGTCCGCAACAAATTGAAGAAGCATTGGCTTCAGGCATCACAACCATGATTGGTGGCGGAACTGGACCTGCAACGGGAACCAATGCAACAACTTGTACCCCTGGGCCTTGGAATCTGCATCGAATGTTACAGTCACTTGATCATTTCCCAATGAATTTTGGGTTATTAGGCAAAGGTAATAGCAGTCAACCAGAAGGCCTGCGTGAACAAGTGGTGGCGGGAGCGGTAGGATTAAAACTTCATGAAGATTGGGGAACAACCCCTGCAGCAATTGATACGTGTTTATCTGTAGCTGATGAAATGGATGTTCAAGTTGCGATTCATACCGATACCCTTAATGAATCGGGTTTTGTTGAATCAACCCTTGATGCCATCGGTGATCGAGTGATTCATACCTATCATACAGAAGGTGCGGGCGGCGGCCATGCTCCGGATATTATTCGTGCTTGTGGCTCTGCCAATATATTACCTTCCTCAACCAACCCGACTCGACCTTACACTATAAATACCGTTGATGAGCATTTGGATATGCTGATGGTTTGTCATCATTTATCGCCCTCGATTGCGGAAGATGTTGCGTTTGCTGAATCAAGAATACGCCGTGAGACCATTGCAGCAGAAGATATTTTGCATGACTTAGGGGCGTTCTCAATGATTGCCTCTGATTCACAAGCGATGGGACGAGTGGGAGAGGTGATTTTACGGACTTGGCAAACAGCACATAAAATGAAAGTTCAACGTGGACCTTTAGCAGAGGATAGTGATGATAATGATAATTTTCGCCTGAAACGTTATATCGCTAAATATACCATTAATCCTGCTATCACTCATGGAATGTCACACGAAGTCGGCTCAATAGAAGTCGGTAAATTAGCCGATTTAGTGTTATGGAAACCCGCATTTTTTGGGGTGAAACCGAGTTTGATCATCAAAGGCGGCATGATTGCGATGGCATCAATGGGGGATGCAAATGCTTCGATACCTACCCCGCAGCCAGTGCATTATCGCCCCATGTTTGGTAGCTACGGTAAAGCAAACAAACAGACCTCGATGTTGTTTATTTCACAGCAAGCTCAGCAACAGCAGTTAGCGGCAGAATTAGGGTTGGAAAGTTTAATTGGTACGGTTAATAACTGCCGTTCAATCTCAAAAAGTGATATGCGCTTAAATAGTTGGCAACCACATATCGAGGTCGATTCTCAGACTTATCAAGTATGGGCTGATGGCGAATTATTAGTGTGTGAACCTGCAGAAATATTACCCATGGCACAACGGTATTTTTTATTTTAGTGCTTTTTAGCGTTTATTTATCAGCATATTAAAGGAGATAAATGATGATTGAATTAGTCGCAATTAAAGTGAATAACATCCATGACCCCCATGGTTATTTAAGTTTACCCATTGATAGCCGAATTAAAAGCCGTTTAAAAGTGACCTTAGATGATGGACGTTGTGGTGGGGTGTTTTTACCACGAGGACATATATTACGTGACGGTCAACAATTATTAAGTCGATGTGGATTAACCATCGAAATAAAAGCCGCACCTGAATCTGTTTCAACGGTTTATTGTCGCGATCCATTATTATTGAGTCGAATTGCTTACCATTTAGGTAACCGTCATGTGCCATTACAAATCACCGAGCAATGGCTACGTTATCAACATGATCATGTGTTAGATCAAATGGTCTTGGGTTTAGGAGGGGAGGTAAAGACAGAAATTGAGCCTTTTGAACCTGAAGGTGGTGCTTATGGCGCAGCGATAACTGAACACCATAATCATTAATATTAATAGGATATTTATTTCAAAAATAAGGATATTAATTATGAAAAATAGCATGTTATATATTGTGATGTTATTTATATCACCTTCAGTGTGGGCGCATAGTGGTCACTATATTGCGCAAAAATTACATACACATTTATTTACGACAGAAGCTGAACATTCTTTTTTGAGTAATAGTCATTTATTAATATTGAGTCTGTTGTTGATTATTGTCATTAGCGGCTCGGTATATGCTTATGTTAAAAAATAAAGCATTACAGCATGAGTCTGTTGCGCAGTATCGATTATTTCAGCTGATTAGCCCATCGTTACCCATTGGTGGTTTTACTTACTCTCAAGGGCTTGAGTGGGCAGTTGAAGCGCAATGGGTTAACTCGCAACAAAGTTTAGTTGACTGGCTGGCGGTGGTGCTTGAACAAAGTATTACCACCTTAGAATTACCCTTGTTGCATCGATATTATCAGGCGGTAATAGCAGAAGATATCAACGCTATTGATCGCTGGAATGATTATTTTCATTCGTGTCGAGAGACCAAAGAATTACGAGCAGAAGAACAACAGCGTGGTCGGGCACTGTTTACATTATTAAAGCAACTCGATGTACTACAAAATATGCCATTACCGTACCAATCGACCCATACCAATCAATTATTAGGGTTAGCGATTGCGGCGGTTTATTGGCATATACCGCTGGATAAATTGTTACAAGGATATATATGGAGTTGGGCGGAAAATATGGTGATGGCAGGGGTTAAGTTAGTGCCATTAGGACAAACTGCGGGGCAACAAACGTTACTACAGTTAACCGAACATTTTCCGTTAGCGTTACAGCAAGCAGAGACAATTAAAGATGATGATATTGGCAGTTATCTTCCCTCAGGTGCGATTGCCAGTAGTCGACATGAAACTCAATATACCCGTTTATTTCGTTCATAATTTGTTATTAAGCTAGGAATAATAATCTTAAGGAGAAGATCATGATGGAGTATAAACAACCATTACGTATTGGTGTCGGTGGTCCTGTTGGCTCAGGGAAAACAGCATTATTAGAAGTATTATGTAAAGCTATTCGCGATAAATTACATATTGCGGTGGTAACCAATGATATTTATACCCAAGAGGATGCCAAGATATTAACGCAAGCCCAAGCGTTAGCCCCTGATAGGATCATTGGGGTTGAAACTGGCGGCTGTCCTCATACTGCTATTCGTGAAGATGCCTCAATGAATTTAGCCGCTGTGGAAGAATTGGCTCAATTGCATCAAAATTTAGACGTGGTGTTTATTGAAAGTGGTGGTGACAATTTAAGTGCCACATTTAGCCCTGAGCTGGCTGATTTGACGATTTATGTTATTGATGTTGCTGAAGGTGAAAAGATCCCGCGTAAAGGTGGGCCGGGGATCACCCGCTCTGATTTATTGGTGATCAATAAAATAGATTTAGCCCCTTATGTTGGCGCATCACTTGAGGTTATGGAAGCGGATACGCAACTAATGCGACCAACCAAACCGTATGTTTTTACTAACCTTAAAAAATCTCAAGGACTGGATACTATTATTGATTTTATTTTGACTCAGGGAATGTTGACATTGAGAACATAAAAAAGAACCCCTTTTAGCTATTCTATATGAAAGAGCTGCTCTATATAAAATAGTTACTCTATATAAAATAAAGGGGTTCGTTATACCGCTTATATTTGATGGTTAATAAATTATGACGTAAGTTTCTTTATTGTCATTAATTCATCTTCGTCATCTTGAGCTAATTGCTCTGCGGTTGCTGGTGGACAACGATCGACAAACCAGCCCATGTAAGACGTTACAATCGTCACGATAATACAGACAAAGCTTAACCACATGAATGGCGCGTAAGAGAAGGTAGCGACACCTAAAATACTCGCCATGTAGATACCATTATCACTCCAAGGCACCATGCCTGAAGTAAGCGTGCCACCAAATTCAGCATTACGTGATAGGTTCTTACGTTGGTAACCTAGACGGTCATAGTTCTTAGCACAAATTTTTGGCGTTAGAATTAATGATACGTACATTGCAGAACCAAAAACGTTACCAAGGAAAGCGGTTGCGATAGTAGAAACAGCAAGGCTACCTGCTGACTTTACTTTGCTTTCAAATAAGCGTGCGATGGTTTGCAGAACGCCGACTTTATCAAGTAAGCCACCAAAACCTAAACCAAAGATAATAACCGCTACTGAACCCAGCATCGATGACATACCACCACGGTTTAGAATCGCATCAATAAATTCAACCCCAGAGCTAATAGAGAATGGAGCCCATGCTGCGTTAATCGCTTTAAGCGGATCCATGCCTTGAACCATAATCGCCCACACAATACCTAACAGTGAGCCAAATGAAATCACAGGGAAAGAAGGTAAACGGAACGCTAATAATACTAGAACAATAATGACAGGAATAAATGATAACGGTGAAATAACAAATTGTTTATCCATTGCCGCAATCACAGAATCTACTTGGGTCATGTCAACGCTACCAGCGTAGTGGAAACCAACGGCAGTAAATAAAATACCAGTGATGACATAACTGATCAGCGCAATGGGCAACATGCCTTTAATGTGTTCCATGATTTCAACGTTAGACATTGAAGAAGCAAGGATCACTGAATCTGATAGTGGTGACATTTTATCACCAAAATAACAACCAGAAAGTACTGCACCAGCTGTCATTGGTGGTGGAATACCAAGACCTTGACCGATACCCATCATTGCAATACCTGCAGTACCTGCAGCTCCCCAAGATGTGCCTGTTGCTAATGCCGTTAATGAACAGATGATCATTGTTGCTAGCAAGAAAATGGAAGGGTGAATCGCTTCAAGACCGTAGTAAATAATAGTTGGAACAATACCGCCAGCAATCCAAGTGCCGACTAGCGAGCCAACAGCTAATAAGATCAGTACTGCGCCTAAGCCGTTAGCAATACCTTTTGTCGCGGCTTTTTCTAGCGATTTGTAATCGTGTCCGAGTTTAATACCTAGTGCAATAATTACAAACCAACCGATATATAACGCCAGTTGGATTGGCAAATTCAATTTTGAGGTAAAAGAGAATGCAAGGGCAAGGAAAATACCAAGGGCAATAATGACTTGCATTACTGAGGGTAGTTTCACTATTGTCTGTTTTTCCATACTTCTAACCTTGTTTTATCGAGCTTGTTGAAATTGGGTCCAACCCAACCAATCAATACTATTTATCATTGGTTTTTAAATCGGATTGAAAAAGACGGCGACTGAAGCGGCGTTACTTTAGCAAATTGATTTATCATCGTGATAAATAATGTTTCTTTCTGTGATCTAAGTCTTTTTGATGCAGATCTTTCGTAAAACACTGACTTTAGTTGTTCTTTTAGTGTTAATTGATGGTTCTTATGTTGTGTTTTATATTTTTTGTAAAGTTGTGGTGTGTCTACTAAAATCTTATAAAAAGTGATGGGTAAAGTATAAAAAGCTACTAATTATAGTAGTTATGAATTATCTACCTGCTTATTCACAGTAGGGGAGACTATCAGGGAAAGGTTTTTTTTTCAAAGTTCTGCCAAGGTTAACCTTTTACTAGCTTGATTGCATAATCAATGGATAAGCTCGTTTAATAACCATTAAATACTGTTTTATAATAATTATTGATTGGTTTTTATGCTTTTTTTGATGCTAATATAAGCGATAATAAAACCTAATGTGGCTGATAAGAAACTCAAATGATAATAAAGCCGTAAAATATGGTTAGGTGTAAAGTACGATATTTTTTTATTTATAATTGAAAATTATGCTTGTTTTTGGTCTCGTAAATCTCTATAGATGGATAAAGAGATTTTAATACCACAGGGAGTGTAGTTGCAAATGATGACAGTAGGTTTAGTGGGTTGGCGTGGCATGGTGGGTTCAGTCTTGATGCAGCGCATGGTCGAAGAAGGTGACTTTGGCGTTATTGACCCGGTCTTTTTTACCACATCACAAGTCGGTTTAGCGGCGCCCAATTTTGGTAAAGATGCAGGTGTACTACAAGATGCGTTTGATATTGAAGCATTAAAGCGACTGGATGTCGTGATCACCTGTCAGGGCGGTAGTTATACTGAAAAAGTGTATCCAGCATTGCGTCAAGCAGGTTGGAAAGGCTATTGGATTGATGCTGCATCAACATTACGCATGCAGCCCGATTCAATCATTACTCTTGATCCAGTTAACTTTGATCAGATTCAGCAAGGTATTCATAGCGGAATTAATACCTATGTGGGGGGTAACTGTACTGTTAGTTTGATGTTAATGGCAGTTGGCGGCTTATATAAAGCGGGTTTGGTTGAGTGGATGACCTCTCAAACTTATCAAGCTGCATCGGGTGCTGGTGCCAAGAATATGCGTGAGTTAATCAGCCAAATGGGCGTGGTTAATGATTCTGTTGCTAGTGAGTTAGCCAATCCAGCGTCGTCAATTTTAGATATTGATCGTAAAGTTGCACAAACACTGCGTTCGGCAGATTTTCCTGCTCAAGAATTTGGCGCACCATTGGCGGGTTCATTAATTCCATGGATTGATGTTAAGCGTGATAATGGTCAAAGCAAAGAAGAGTGGAAGGCATCGGTTGAAACCAATAAAATTTTAGGATTGCAAGATAGCCCGATTCCAATTGATGGTACGTGTGTACGTATTGGTGCAATGCGTTGTCATAGCCAAGCATTAACATTAAAGCTCAAGAAAAATGTTCCGCTAGATGAAGTTGAAGCGATTATTGCATCCCATAATGATTGGGTTAAAGTGATCCCTAATGAGCGTGATATTACAGTACAAGAATTGAGTCCAGCGAAAGTGACAGGAACGTTATCTGTGCCTGTTGGTCGTTTACGTAAACTTGCTATGGGTGATAAATACCTGAATGCGTTTACGGTTGGCGATCAGTTACTTTGGGGGGCAGCAGAGCCGTTACGTCGTACACTACGTATTTTACTAGCAGCAAAAGCCTAATTTTAAATATTAGAGCAATAAAAAAACCCGCTTAAATAAGCGGGTTTTTAGTGTTTTTATTACTGTAAATTAAGCAGCTAGATTTTTAGCAGCGAAGTCCCAGTTAACCAATGCCCAGAATGCAGCCATGTAATCAGGACGAACATTGCGGTAATCGATGTAGTAAGCGTGTTCCCATACATCTACTGTTAGAAGTGGAGTCATTTTTAGACCTTCTTCTGCAATAGGGCAACCCGCGTTTGAAGTGTTAACGATTTCTAATGCGCCATCTTCTGTTTTAACTAACCATGTCCAGCCTGAACCAAAGTTGTTGATTGCAGAATCTGTGAACTTAGCTTTGAATTCTGCGAAAGAACCAAATGCTTTAACAATTGCATCCGCTAATTCGCCAGTTGGCTCGCCGCCGCCATTTGGACTTAGGCAATGCCAGTAGAATGTGTGGTTCCATACTTGAGCTGCGTTGTTGAAAACACCACCAGTAGAAGTCTGTACGATTTCTTCAAGAGATTTTTCAGCAAGGTCAGTACCTTCTACAAGACCGTTTAGCTTAACAACATACGTGTTGTGATGCTTACCGTAATGGTATTCTAGTGTCTCTTGAGAGATATGTGGCTCAAGAGCGTTGATTGCGTACGGTAGAGCTGGTAGTTCAAATGCCATTGCTCAATTCTCCATTTTAATTGTTGTTATTGGGCTTACTGCCCACGACATTACTTCTAGTAGACGTTGGCGCCTACTTATTATTTGAATCTGACCGTTTTATTTTAGCAAGTTTTTAGTTTATTAAAAGCATTAAGCTTAAAAAAATACCCTATACCTCGTTATTCATAAGGTCAATAACCACTTAATAGATATCAATATAACTAAGATTGCGCTTTATTGCTGAAAAGAGCCGCTAAACATAATTTGAAAGTATTTTTATTGGTGACGATAACCAAGTAGAATGGTAGGGTTTATAATAAATGATTATTAGAATCGGACGAGGAAGCTATGGAAACTATCGATAAAATTAAGCAACAAATCGCAGATAACGCTATTTTGTTGTACATGAAAGGCTCTCCAAAATTACCAAGCTGTGGCTTCTCATCACAAGCATCACAAGCGTTAATGAACTGCGGTGAGAAATTTGCGTTTGTAGATATTCTTCAAAATCCAGATATCCGTGCTGAATTACCTATTTATGCACAGTGGCCAACATTCCCACAATTATGGATTGACGGTGAGCTAATTGGTGGTTGTGACATCATTTTGGAAATGTTCCAAAAAGGTGAGTTGCAGACGTTAATTAAAGAGTCAGCTGCACGTAGTGATGCACAAGCTGCTGAGTAAGCTTATCTATTAGTGTGTTATTTAGCGCTTATAAAAAAACCGCCACGTTGACCGTTGGCGGTTTTTTTTGTTTTATCTTAAATGACTGGGGTTATATTTAACTGACAATCACTAAAGGATCATTGATGCTATCCAGCCAAAGGCGATCAATGGCAAATTGTAGTGAATAAACGTTGGTACTACAGAGTCCCAAATATGATCATGTTGTCCATCGGCATTCAAACCCGATGTTGGACCAAGGGTTGAATCAGAGGCAGGTGAACCCGCATCGCCCAGAGCCGCGGCCGTACCGACTATTGCAATAGTCGCCATTGGTGAAAAACCAAAAGAGATACATAAAGGCACATAAATTGTCGCTAGGATGGGAATGGTGGAGAATGATGAACCAATACCCATGGTCACTAATAAACCTACTACTAGCATTAACAATGCAGCCAATGGCTTGTTGTTACCGATAATAGCTTCTAGTGAGTTAACTAAAGTTTCAACGCCACCTGTTGCTTTCATTACTGCTGCAAAACCTGCTGCTGCAATCATAATAAAGCCGATCATTGCCATCATATGCACACCTTGAGTGAACACGTCGTGGGTTTCTTTCCACTTGATAACACCGGTAAAGGTAAACACCATAAAACCGACTAAACCACCGATAATCATTGAGCCACTGTAAAGTTGTGCCCCTAATGCGGCAAAAATTGCGCCGACAGCCACATAAACATGGCGCATATCAATTTCTTTCTTTTCTGGCTCACTCGCTAGGATCTTTTCTTCTGAGTATTCACGAGGTTTACGGTAGCTCACAAAAATAGCAGTTAATAAACCAAACAGCATGCCACAAGCGGGTAAAATCATTGCGATAGGCACTTGGCTTGCAACAACATCTAAACCATTATCGTGTAAGTTTTTAAGCAAAATATTATTGAGGAAAATACCACCAAAACCAATGGGAAGTACCATATAAGGTGTGACTAAACCAAAGGTTAATACACACGCAATTAATCGACGATCAAGTTTAAGTTTTGCAAAAACATGCAATAGCGGTGGAATAACAATTGGAATAAAGGCGATATGGACAGGAATGACGTTCTGAGAAGAAATGGCAAGTAATACTAAAATGATAAGAACGCTATATTTAACACCTGTCGCAGCCGCGATATTTTCGTGGCCGCTAATGCGCTTAATAACTTTTTGAGCAAGGACATCAGTAATGCCTGATCGCGAAATAGCGACGGCAAAAGCACCTAACATGGCATAGCTTAATGCAGTTGTTGCACCGCCACCTAAGCCACCTTCAAAGGCAGAAACAGCATCGGTAAGGGATAATCCTCCGATGAGGCCACCGACAATGGCACTAAATGTAAGAGCAACCACGACATTGACTCGCATTAAAGCGAGTACCAGCATGATGCATACGGCGATAATTACAGGATTCATAAAAAGGGATGTTCCATCTATAGTTTATGTTTACGATATTGCTTCGTTTTTTAGGGCATTTATAGCGACTGAAACAACAGATTTAATTATTATTATGAGACGTTGATCTCATATATCACAGTGTGCTTGATTTTCAGTATTTGTCGAGAAAAAAATATACGCAGTACAAATGTATGATTTTCGGTGTGTAAATTGTTATATGTTATTGTTTTTAAAAAGAAATAAAAGCGAGCAAAATGCTCGCTTTTATAATGTGATATTTTTTTTAATAAAATATTAAGGTGTTGTTGTGAGAACACTTTTATTGGTAACGATTAAGTTTTTACCGTTGTTCTCTGTAAAAGAGGCTATTCCTAGTTGCATTTCTTTTGTTACCGCGGCATTAGAGTGTGGTGAGAGTAGTGATGAGTGATCACCGGCTTTAAATAATAATGCGCTACGTATTACTGGATGACTGATTGATTGAGTGGTGATAACCAGCTGTAGACCACTAATTAAAGGGGTTGTGCCCGCAAAAGGTGAGTATGGTTGAGCAATGTTGGTTCCAGTAACGGTTGCACCTAGCGTGACAGCGTTTGGAATGGTTGCATCGTCTTTTACCTGCGCCAGATATACCGCGATGTTTGAATTTATTAATGGTGCGTGGTTGGTTGGATCAATGGTATCTAGCACCGTTTGGGCTGCATACCCAAAATTATTAAAGGTAGAATACATTGCTGTGAGTATCGCGAGTGATGTTGGATCGCCTTGTGTGATCAAATTACTTTGATAAGTGTTAAAACAAACCTCCGCGGCGAGTGACTGTTGCTGACAAAAAGCATTAAACGTTTCATTGGTTGTTGCCATTAAATTACCCTTAACAAAATCCCCAAAGCTGCCAGAGTTAAGCAATAAATAAGGAATTTCACCGCCAGGGTTAGCTAATGCCAGTGCATTGATATTAAACAATACAGCGTCTGTTTGAGGTTGGCTTACTGGACGATTGACAAGGTTTGCCACACTAACACCCGTAATAGCCCCTAAAGAGTGGCCAATAAAGCTAACCCCTTGCGTTGGATCGAGGGTTTTTAAATTGCCTAGGCTACCTATTGCTGTGGTATCACCCGTTGCAATAGTGGCAAATATTTGTCCAATTGCTGCTCGTAATCCAATGATGTCACTTGTGCTTTGGCGTAGATTGTCTCTTGCGACAGTGAGCGTTGATAAATTTAAATAGTATTCAGGGTGGCCGTTACTGGCACTGCCATCAATACCTTTGATTGTTCGGCTGCCATGTAATGGATGATCGATGGCAAAAATAGCTTGGCAATTATCACCAATAATATTATCTGCCAGTGCTAATACGCTGTCTTTGGTGCTGGTAATACCGTGTAAATAAATATTAGTGCCGTTTTTTCCTATCTTGTCGCATTTAGGATCTATCGGAAGAACGAGCGTGTAATCAATATATTGTACTGATTGTAATTTGGGTAATGGACTAAAGCGGGTGATCAATCGCTGTGGATCAAGTTGTTCACCATTGGCTAATATCAGTGTTGCACCTGCTAGTGTGGTCAATAATCGACGTTGTATGTCAGCATCACTGCTCGCCGCTGCAATATCGGTCGGGGTGACATTCAGTATGGCTAATTGCTCAATGATTGCTGCTTTATCAGCATCGCTGCCTGTGGTTAATATTGAACTAATAATAGCTAAACTTGGCATGCCACTTTGCCAAGGTGTTATAACAAAACCTGCGGCAGTATTATTTAAGAAATAGGGCAGTGCTACTGTACCTGTATAGATTTCACCTTTTGCTTGTGGTGTGGTTGTTTTGCTATCAGTAAGGTTAGCAAACGTAAACAGACTGCGTAGGTCAGAAGCGGTGACGTCATCGCTAACAGCACTGCCTTGCCACACTGTTTTTGCGCCGTGTTGTAATGCTAATGCAGTGGCTGCTTTGACGGCATAAACGGCATCACCGACTGAAGCGGTTGTAAACCAACTAGAGAACATAATACTGTTTTTGTCAACACCCGCTTTAACAAATTCAGCTTCTGTGGCGTGGGTAATATTTTGGGCGGGAAGTAGGGCTGCAACAGGAGCGGGTGCATTAGCTTTTAATACCGCATAGCTGTTGCTCATGCCGACACTATCACCGTTACTGTCTTTAAGGTCATTAGTAATCGCAAACATATAATGACTGGCTGGTTTTAGCGGCTTTAACAACATAACAGTCAGGGTAGTACCTGATGCTGAGAGCGTAAAATCGCCCTTTTCTTGAGTGAGTTTAATCGGTTCTGTGGTATCGGTACTATTGGTAGGATCGTTAGATTCAATTAAATAAAAGCCATTAGCGATAGTGGTACTATCAAGGTTAACGCCAACAAATTGCAGTTGTAGTGGTTGGCTTGTACTCCAACCATCAGTGTGTCCCATGGCGACTAATGGATCGCTGAGATCATTGGGATCTGCTGCTGCGAGTTCGGTATTTAAGGTGCCATCGCGACTGTCCATTAATAAATAAGTGGGTTGGACGAGGACAGGGTTTTGTGGATCAGTGATTAAATCAAAGTTAATTTTAGTGGCGGCGTTGATGTTATCGGTAATACTTGGATCTAGCGTTGGTGCTCCCTCAAGTTTATTGTCACCACCACAGCCCATTAGCCCTAAACTTGTTGTTAGTATCGTTAAAATATACTTGTTCATATATTTCCTTATTAAATGTTGTTATGTATAGCGGCTAAAAGGTGTAGTTAAGTTGTGCAGCCCCAATATAGGCAACACTACTGGCAGTAAAACGTTGTTTATTTTCAATAAAGTCACTTTCTTTGCCATAGATATAACTAATACCAAGATCAATGCTTAATTGAGGACTATGTTGGTAGGTTGCGCCAGCTGAATACCAAAATCGGTCAGTATCAGGAATACTCAATGTGGCTTTACCACCTTGTTCATCGTAGGCAAACCCTGCGCGTAATATCACGCTAGGATTGAGGGTATATGTGGTACCAATAGACCATCGAAATGCATCACTATAGTCTTCATCTTTTAGTAAGCAGATACCCGGCATTTGACCATTTAAATTACATTGCTCATTGGTGGCGCGTAATTCCTTAAATAAGCTCCATTGAGTCCAGAAAATACTGTAATGAACGGCAATTTGATGATTAAGCTGATGAAAACCTGAGAATTCAGCAGTGGCAGGTAGGACAACTGGAAGTTTACCTTTAATCGTGTTACCCCGATTGGCACTACCTAATACTAATCCAGAGTAATCAGTAAAATCGCCTTCAAAATCAAGATCAACTTTAGAACGGTAGGCAAGGCCAAAACGATTGTTATCGTCTAATTGATAGAAAGCTCCAATATTCCATCCCCAACTCCACGTGTCACCTTCCATGTTAATGGTTTTATCACTAGGCTTAATCGCGGGATAGAAAGGTAACGCATTCTGACCATAATGACGATAAAGTTCAGCCTTGGCATAAACAGCATTGAGACCTACACCAAGGCTTAATTGGTGATTAACTTTGTAAGCAACACTTGGATTTAAGTTCATTGCAACGAGTGAGGTTTTACCTGCGGATGTGCCATCATAAAAATCAGCGGGATAATCTGTAGTAACGCCATAGCCTGAAAATAAGGCAAGCCCCCAAGAAAGACGATCATTAAGCGGTTGAACAAAATAACTGGCAGGAACAAAAGCAGTAGGAGCAACATTTTTTGCAGTTTGGACACCGTTAGGCGCATCATACGCAATCACATCAACATCGGGCATGACGATACTGCCGACGACTGACACTGTCATGGTGCTAAATTGAGTCATTGCTGCTGGGTTACGAGAGATCACGGCAGCATTATCAGCAATGGCTGCCTCCCCAGCAAAAGCACGACCTAAGCCTGATGCTGATTGTTCTGATACTTGAAAACCGGCACTAAAAGCTGAACTACTGGTAAGGGCTGTGCAAAGAACAAGGGAAAGATAACGTATATTTACGGACATTATTCTGCCTCTCTGTTGTCGTTATTTCATTTTTTATTCATCCATGAGGAAAAACAAAACGCATTACAGATCAAGTATAAGAGCAATGTTAATTAATTGTTAAATTATTGGGATTTATTTATGCTGGTGGTTAGCTAGGAGTATTTGTGACAGGTATAAAAAAACCCATGCAAGGATGGGTTTAATAGAAAGGGCAGATAATGAGCGTTATTCTGTTTCAGTTTCTTCTGCTGATGGCGTGAAGAGTGGCCAGCCGCCAAGTTGTTTCCACTTATTAACGATTTTGCAAAATAATTCAGCAGTACGTTCTGTATCGTATAGTGCTGAGTGTGCTTCTTTGTTATCAAATGGAATTTCAGCGGTCTGACAGGCTTTAGCCAATACTGTTTGTCCAAAGGCTAAACCACTTAATGCAGCGGTATCAAATGTTGCAAAAGGGTGGAATGGGTTGCGTTTTAGTTTAGCGCGCTCTGATGCTGCCATTACAAAGCTATGATCAAACGTCGCATTATGTGCCACCATAATTGCACGTGTGCAGTCAGTGTGTTTTTGTTCTTTTCTTATCTGCTTATAAATTTCTTTAAGTGCAACTTCTTCTGATACCGCACCACGTAATGGGCTAAATGGGTCACGAATACCATTAAATTCCAATGCTTCTTTATGCAAGATCGCGCCTTCAAAAGGAGCAACATGGAAATGAATGGTCGTTGCCGGTTTTAGCCAACCATCTTCATCCATTTGTAAAGTGACAGCACAAATTTCTAATAAGGCATCTGTTTTTGAATTAAAACCTGCTGTTTCAACGTCAATGACGACAGGAAAGTAGCCGCGAAAGCGACTTTTTAGGGTATTAAATTGGTTATCTTGGCTCATAGCACTGCTGTCAAAATAATAGAATCAGATATTATGGCAGATTAATGCGCTAATTTCATTGCTGTTAGGCTTTCGAAAGTATGATTTGATAAGGTGATAATTCTATAAATAAGAGAAGGCTAAAGCTCACAGCATTAATGCCGATATAGAAGCATTAATGATGTTATCGCCATTGTATTATTTTCTTTTAGTTTGGTTATAAAATGAATTCAATTGAATTATTAACAGCTTGGTTGCGAATTGGATTAGTTGTGGGTGTGTTTTTTTCAATGCCGATGGCTGTGGCTAAAAACTATTTGGCACAGCCGAGCCAATCTCAGTGGCAAATAACAGTTGATACCCCTTTAGAGTGTCGTCTTAATCATGTTATTCCGGGTTACGGGAATGCGCAATTTTCAGCTCTTTCTAGTAAAACAATGAATCTTCACTTTGAATTGAAGATGAATCGTCAATTAGGGGCGACCCGTAATGTTAAATTAACCTCAATGCCGCCATCATGGATGCCTGGTGATGCTGCACATGCGATGGTTAATCTGAAATTTTTTAAACAATTTGATGGTTATATTGAAGGAAATACGGCATGGCAAATGTTGGCTGAATTAGAAGATGGACGTAACCCTACTTTCAATTATAAAAGTTGGCCGACACAACAACAGCGCCAGTTAGAAGTTGGTTTGTCTGCGGTGAATTTTAATAAATCATATCAACTATTTAGCCAATGCTTAAATAACCTAATGCCATTTAGCTTTGATGATATTGCTTTTACTATTTTACATTATAATCATGACAGTGATGAACTGAATAATATGTCTCAAAAGCGATTAGCACAAATTGCAGATTATGTGCGTTACTCCGATGATATCGATTTAGTGCTGGTGGCGGCATACAGTGATTCAGCACAAGGTACGGTTGAAGGGCAGCGTTTATCTGAGCAACGAGCAGATAAAATTGAAGGCTATTTTAAAGCATTAGGTTTACCTGACAATCGAATCCAAGTCGAAGCACATGGCAAACGACGACCGATTGCGGATAACTCAACCCCTGTTGGTCGTCATCAAAACCGCCGAGTGGTTATTTCGTTAGGGCGTAGTGCCGTTTGAGTTATTCATTATCAGAATGTTAATCCTCCGTTGACATAGCTTGTTGATCACACCTTTATGATGGTGGTGTTAATCATTGAATAAGGATTTTGGTATGAATAAGCGTATATTAACTGGCATTGTGATCATTGCCGCAGCCATTATTGGCATCAAAATGTTTACCACCACGGTTGAAAATGTAGCAACAGATACGACCAAAGATGTACTCAATAATGTCGTTAAAGCGAATTTAAAACCAGTTGTAGCAGCGATTAAAAATCAACAATTGTGTCAATCCGGTGCAGATACTCAATTACAGGCTCTTGGACATGAAGGCCAACCTTTAGCGCGCAGTATGGCTTATATTGCATTAGCGCAAGAAAGTTATTTGCAAGGTGATAATCAAAAAGCACTGGTAGAATTACAGCAATCATTGGATGCTAGTGGTAAAAAAATATCACCTCAACAACGGGACCAATTACTAAAGGGATTAGCAAAAGGTGCTGAAGAGTTAGCGGCTAAGCGTAAACAAAATGGTTTTAATCGTAACTGCCAATCATTGTAATGAGGTGTTATTTTTAATAAAAAAGGAGCATCGAGGTGCTCCTTTTTGTATTTTAACTATATGATATATATGTTTTTATTAACAACACACCATTGATTTTAGGTGCAAGGTGTTGATAAATAATCTTGGATCGGCAATCTTATTCAACATTGATTGTGTCGGTAGGCAATCGTCATCGACGTAGTCGACATAATCCGCTGCTGAATCAAAAATCAAAATATCCAACGCCAAACGATCTAATCCGTATAAACCTCGGTGGATCATATCGGCAGAAAATACCAACAAGTCACCTGCCGCTAACGCAATTTGTTTACCGCCGGAGATACTATCATTACTGACTTTGCCATTCACTTCTTGGCGAACGTTGTACTCTTCTTCATTATCCCATCGTTTGTGTGTTCCGGGGATGATCTCCATGCCGGGCTCATCAAATAAGGGGATGCGAAGATGTAATACTTGTGTTTCTAGTATGACTTTCATTTGGTCTTCAATATCATAGTCATATTGACAGTCACGGTGCCAGAAGTCTTTTTGTCGCGGATTTACTGGGTTGAAGAACAGCTGTGTATTCATGAATGCAGGATTTTCTGGTATTACCGCATCGACGACATTCATGATTTTTTTGGAACTGATAAAGTCAAAAAGTATCGTTCTGTCGTCGACAGGTAAATATTCGCTTCCCGTGATTAAAGACGAGTTAAACGCTTCTTCTTGATAGAACTCTTTGTTGTCTGCTTTCCATAATTCATGGAATTTCAAGACTACTTTTCTAAGCGATGAGATTTGAGCTTCATCGAAATAATTTCTAATAACAAAGTAACCCTGTTCGTTGTAACTGTTACTTAATTGTTGGCTATTTTCTACCACGGACTACCTTCACACTTTTTATACCGTTTACTGACCACGGCATTCTTGGGCGCATGATGCCAGACCTGTATCGTTCAACCAAGTATTTAATCCGTGTATTGAAGATTCGTGTTTGAGGTGATATTCCTAAGTATTATCGACAATCTCTTGTCGTCCTGGAAATTCACATAAGTCTTCAATAATACAACTACCGCAACGGGGTTTACGTGCAATACAGGTATAGCGCCCATGTAAAATAAGCCAGTGATGGACATCAACCTTGAATGCTGCGGGTACGACTTTTAGCAGCTTTTCTTCTACTTGTTCAACATTTTTACCCATCGCAAATTTAGTGCGATTACACACGCGAAAAATATGGGTATCAACAGCAATTGTCGGCCAACCAAAGGCTGTGTTTAGCACGACGTTGGCAGTTTTACGACCGACACCGGGTAGGGCTTCTAACGCTTCGCGATCTTCTGGGATTTCGCTGTTATGTTTATCGAGCAAAATACGGCAGGTTTTGATGACATTTTCAGCTTTAGAATTAAATAAGCCAATGGTTTTTATATATTGTTTAACGCCATCAACCCCAAGATCAAAGATAGCTTGCGGCGTATTGGCGATAGGGTAAAGCTTAGCTGTTGCCTTATTGACACTAACATCCGTCGCTTGTGCTGATAGTAAAACCGAGATTAATAGCTCAAACGGTGTTGTCCAATGAAGTTCTGTTTGTGGGTGTGGGTTTTCAGCTTGTAATCGTTCTAATATCTGAACCCGTTTTTGATTATTCATGGTCTTTCCTGACGAGATATAATGCCAATATCACCATTATTATTAAGGGTGAGCACCGATGGGTAATATTGACAGCATTGATTATATTTATGGGGATAGCAATAGTAAAAACTGGCCCGCAAGCCAGTCTTATTATTGGTCAGTGACGAGTACCGTATTATTTAGCATCGGTAATACGCGCACGTTCAACTTTCGGTGGTTGCTGTTTCTCTAACACCGATTGTTTGTCTGCTTTGTATTTATCAATAATATTTTTAAGTGCAATCATAAAGCCAACACCAAGAAAGGCACCAGGCGGTAACATTGCAAGTAAAAAGCTACTGTCAAAATGAAAAATTTGAATATGCAGTACTGATGCCCAGTTACCTAATAAGCGGTTAGCCCCATCAAATAACGAACCTTTACTTAAAATCTCACGCATTGCACCGAGTAAAAATAGGGCTGATGTCATACCAAGCCCCATCCATAAACCGTCTAATACGGCAGGTAATGGTTTGTTTTTAGACGCAAAAGCTTCAGCGCGACCGATAATAATACAGTTAGTTACGATCAAAGGAATGAAGATACCTAAAGACTTATATAAGCCATAAACATAAGCATTCATCAATAACTGTACGCAAGTTACCAGTGACGCAATGATCATCACGAACACAGGAATACGGATTTCTGACGGGACTAATTTTCTAATGACTGAAATAGTAAAATTAGACATCACCAATACCATGGTAGTGGCAAGCCCTAATCCGAGCGCATTGGTCGCGGTTGATGACACCGCGAGTAATGGACATAAACCTAACAGCTGTACTACTGTTGGGTTGTTGTACCATAAGCCATTTTTCATCAACTCTTTATAAGATGTTGTCATAATTATTCACTCGGACAGTCTAGTGGCTGGCTCAGAATTTGCTGCTGATTATTTTGCCAGTACAACGAGATATTTTTTACCGCTTTTACAACAGCACGTGGGGTAATGGTTGCCCCTGTAAATTGATCAAATTCACCGCCATCTTTGCGAACATGGAATTTAGGATCGTTTGCACCATTAACCCGCTTACCTGTGAAACTATAGATCCAGTCACTGACGGACGTTTCAATTTTATCACCCAGCCCCGGTGTTTCATGTTGCTCTAAAATACGCACACCGGTTATAACGCCTTTAGTATCAAGCCCAACAATCAGTTTAATCGCACCGCTATAACCATCAGGTGCAATACCTTCAATAGCAATGCCTGTCGGCTTACCATCTTGAGTCGCGATATAAGCAGGCATAGCAGTTTTAGTGCCGATATATTGCTGATTTTTAACTAAAGTACAACTCTTATAGAGTAGGTTATTATGGCTCGCAACGGGAATAACTTGGTTTAAAGTATCCAGTAATTGCTGCTGTTGCTGCTGAAAAATACGATCAGCAGTGAAATAGTGAGTAAGAGAAACTAATGCTGTTGATAACAAAGCAAAAACAGCCAAAATCAGACCATTTTTTTTCATAGATTTAAACATGGGCATGCTCATTATTAGTGTCCATAAGTGCGTGGGCGTGTGTAGTAATCAATAATCGGTACACACAAGTTAGCCAATAGCACAGCAAAAGCGACACCATCAGGGAAGCCGCCCCAAGTACGAATGAGGTAGATCATTACGCCAATAAAAGCACCAAAGATCAGTCGACCTTTTACCGTTGTTGATGCTGTTACAGGATCCGTTGCAATAAAAAATGCACCAAGCATGGTTGCGCCAGAGAACATATGTAATAACGGTGAGGCTGCAACGCTTGGGTCGATGACATAGATAATGCTACTAATAACGAATAATGACGTTAGCATTGCAACAGGGATATGCCATTGAATAACGCGTAATTTAAGTAACAATAACCCGCCTAATAAGAAGCCGATATTAACCCACTCCCAACCAATACCTGCCAGCGTACCATACACAGGTTGTTTCATTGCTTCTGCAATCGTCATGCCTGTTTTTAATGATGTTTTTAGCGTATCTAATGGGGTTGCCATCGTGTAGCCATCGACTGACATTTTTAATTGTTGAACACTAAAACCATCAGGTGTAAAACCAGTAAAAATCGCCGATAGACTGTCCATAAAAGTGACGGGATTGGCACTTAATGATATTGGTGGTAACCATGTTGTCATTTGGACAGGGAAGGAAATCAGTAATACCACATAAGCAACCATCGCAGGGTTAAACAGGTTCTGACCCATGCCACCATAAAGGTGTTTAGCAATTACGATAGCAAAGAATACGCCGATCACCGTGATCCACCATGGTGCTAGTGGTGGAATTGAAATACCAATTAAGACACCTGTTAAGAGGGCAGTATTATCACGTAGATAAGGCGCTAATGGTCGTTGACGTAATTTGAGCACAATTGCTTCAAAGGTAATCGCACAGATTGAGGCGAAAACAATTTGGATCAATGTACCCAAACCAAAAAAGTAGCATTGAGCAATAACACCAAAAATCGCACATAAAATAACAGTACGCATGATGGCACTTGTGCTGCGGCGGTTATGTGCATGGGGTGAGCTGGCAATATTAAAAGCCACGATTATTCTTCCTCAATGTTGGGTTGTACTTTATTGGCTTGCTGGGCTGCTTTACGGGCTTTAGCACGTGCAACGGCTGCGGCAACCGCGGCTTTTTTAGGATCAACTGCAACGTCAGTGTCTACTTCGGTTGTTGGTTTAGCATCAACGGCAGGCTGAGTCTCAGTGGTTGATTGTGCCTGCTGAGCTGCTTTACGGGCTTTAGAACGTGCAACGGCTGCGGCAACCGCGGCTTTTTTAGGATCAACGGCAACGTCAGTGTCTACTTCGGTTGTTGGTTCAGCATCAACCGCAGGCTGAGTCTCAGTGGTTGATTGTGCCTGCTGGGCTGCTTTACGGGCTTTAGCACGTGCAACGGCTGCGGCGATAGCGGCTTTTTTAGGATCGCTTTCAACGTTAGTGTTCACTTCAGCTGTAGGCTCAGCAGCTGTTATTTGTTGTTGCTGGGCAGCTTTACGGGCTTTAGCGCGTGCAACGGCAGCAGCGACAGCGGCTTTTTTAGGATCGCTTTCAACGTTAGTGTTCACTTCAATCGTAGGCTCGGCAGCAGCTGTTGCTTGCTCTTGTTGAGCGGCTTTACGGGCTTTAGCGCGTGCAACGGCAGCAGCGACAGCGGCTTTTTTAGGATCGTTTGCAACGTCAGAGTTCACTTCAACCGTAGGCTCGGCAGCAGCTGTTGCTTGCTCTTGTTGAGCGGCTTTACGGGCTTTAGCGCGTGCAATGGCAGCAGCGACAGCGGCTTTTTTAGGATCGTTTGCAACGTCAGAGTTCACTTCAGCCGTAGGCTCAGTGGCAGCTGTTGGTTGTTGTTGCTGGGCAGCTTTACGGGCTTTAGCGCGTGCAACGGCAGCAGCGACAGCGGCTTTTTTAGGATCGTTTGCAACGTCAGAGTTCACTTCAGCCGTAGGCTCAGTGGCAGCTGTTGGTTGTTGTTGCTGGGCTGCTTTACGCGCTTTAGCACGTGCAATGGCTGCGGCAACCGCGGCTTTTTTAGGATCAACGTTAACGTCAGTGTCTACTTCGGTTGTTGGTTTAGCATCAACCGTAGGTTGAGTCTCAGTGGTTGATTGTGCCTGCTGAGCAGCTTTACGGGCTTTAGCACGTGCAACGGCTGCGGCAACGGCATCTTTTTTATCGCTAGCTTGCTCGGGTGGTTGCTCTGTAACGGTTTGTTGCTGCATTAACTCTGCATGCTTAGCCGCTTTTTGTTCACGAGCTTGCAGTTTACGTTGTTTACGCAGTGCTGCCATTTCGCTGTTGTCTGGTATTGCCTCTTCTGATACTGAAGCGGCTTGTTTCGCTTTTGCTTTAGCAATAGCAGCAGCAACAGCAGGCTTTATTGTTGGGGTTGCAGTATCAGTTGCTGCTGCTTGTTTGGCTTTCACTCGGGCAATGGCTGCGGCAACGGCATCATCTCCACCAGCTGTTGCCATGTGTTGGCGACGATCGGTAGCGGCTTTAGCAAATCGATTTTCACGCTCTGCTTTATCGCGATCCATCCGCTGTTGTTTGGCTTCAAAACGTTGACGAGCGCGTTCGGCACTCATTTCATCTTGTTTACGTTCCCAAATTTCAGCTTTAGCTTGGCGATAATATTGCACTAACGGTATTTCACTTGGACAAACATAGGCACAAGCACCGCATTCAATACAGTCGCTTAGGTTATATTCTTCACATTTGTCGTAGTTTTTATCTTTGGCATACCATTGTAACTGCTGTGGTAATAATGAAGCAGGGCAAGCATCAGCACAGGCAGAACAGCGAATACAGGCCATTTCATAAGTATGCAGCGGTAATTCTTTACGCTTAGGCGTTAAAATACAGTTGGTAATTTTGGTAATCGGGACGTTTGCATGTGGCAAGGTAAAGCCCATTAATGAGCCACCAATAATCACCCGCGGATATTTTTTATCGGCTTTATAATCAAACTTTTCAAGCAAATAAGCAATCGGTGTACCAAGTAAAGCAAAGACATTACCGCGCTGTTTAAAAGCCTCACCGGTTAAGGTGACCACGCGTTCAATTAATGGCTCGCCATTAACAATTGCACGTTTAATTGCAAATGCAGTACCTACGTTTTGCATAATAACCCCAATCGAGGTTGAACGTGCTTGGCTTGGTACTTCGCGGCCGGTTAATAGCTTCACTAATTGTTTTGAGCTACCTGATGGATATTTGGTCGGAATAACGCGAATAATAATATTATCGTCTTCGTTGACACAGGCTTCTAATGCTTTGATCGCATCAGGTTTATTATCTTCAATACCAATTAAGGTTAATTTGGGCGAGATAATATGACGTAAAATGCGAATGCCTTCGATAACTTCATCGGCATAATCTTGCATTAGTCTGTCATCAGCGGTGATATAAGGTTCACATTCAGCCGCATTGATAATCAGAATATCAACATTACCTAAACCCCCTTGCAGCTTACGTGCTGTAGGGAAACCTGCGCCACCTAAACCTGCAATTCCCGCTAAACGAATAGCTTCAATAAGCTCTGCAGGATCGCGATCTTGATAGTCGGGATATTGCGTTGCATGACACCAAGTATCTTGGTTATCGGTTGCAATCACGATACATAAATCGGTTAAGCCTGAAGGGTGAGCGGTAGTACGTTGCTCTATCGCGGTGATAGTACCAGAACTTGGCGCATGAATAGGTACACACATCGCAATATCACCTTGCGTCAGTGGTTGGCCTTTTAATACGTAATCACCAATATTGACGATAATATCGCCACGAGAGCCAATGTGTTGCTTTAACGGTAATATTAATTCTTGAGGAATGCCTGCAGCCTTAATGGCTTGCTTACTCGACAATGCTTTGTTTTCAGCAGGGTGAATACCGCCATGGAAATCCCATAGCTTACCTTGTTTAATTTGTTCAATAATTGAGAGCATGACTACGGCTTAACCTTTTCTACATTCACTGTCGCAGCAATATTAACAACCGGTATTTGGTTGAGTTGCCATTTCCAGTTATCCGGTGTTTCTTCTACTGGGATCATTTCAATACAGTCTGTAGGACAAGGAGAAACACAAAGATCGCAGCCCGTACATTCATCTTTTATTACTGTGTGCATGGCTTTAGTGCCGCCGACGATTGCATCGACTGGACATGCTTGAATACACTTTGTACATCCAATACACATATCTTCATGAATAAACGCCACTTTTTTAATGCTGTTAGTCACTTCGTCAGAAGCCTGAGGCACTTCAACCCCCATTAGGTCGGCTAACTTTTCAATGGTTGCTTGACCGCCAGGGGGGCATTTATTAATGATTTCGCCATTCGCTATTGCTTCAGCATAAGGACGGCAACCAGGAAAACCACATTGGCCACACTGTGTTTGCGGCAAAATAGCATCAATTTGCTCAACAATCGGATCAGCTTCAACTTTAAAACGTACTGAAGCAAAACCTAAAATAATGCCAAATATTGCCGCTAAAACGGCGAGCACAATGGCAGCAATTAAGATCCCGCTCATTACAATTTCACCAATCCAGTAAAGCCCATAAAGGCAAGAGACATAAGACCTGCCGTTATCATGGCAATTGAGGCACCTTTAAATGGTGCAGGTACATCAGCAGCAGCAATACGTTCACGCATAGAGGCAAACAATACTAATACCAATGAGAAGCCCACCGCTGCACCAAAGCCATAAATAACGGATTGAATGAAGTTATGGTGCTCATTGGTATTTAATAAAGCCACACCTAACACTGCACAGTTGGTAGTGATCAGCGGCAGGAAAATACCTAATAAACGGTAAAGTGTTGGGCTAGTTTTATGCACCACCATTTCGGTAAATTGCACCACAACTGCAATCACGAGTATAAAGCTAAGCGTACGTAGATATTGGATACCAAGAGGTACCAAAATGTAGGTTTCAACGAGATACGCACACACAGAAGCAAGGGTTAGCACAAATGTTGTTGCTAAGCCCATTCCGATTGCTGTTTCTAGTTTCTTAGATACGCCCATAAAAGGACATAAGCCTAAGAATTTAACGAGTACAAAGTTGTTAACCAACACAGTACCGATGAGGAGTAACAGGTATTCAGTCATACCGAGTTCATTATCATTGCAAGAGATCTTAACATTATCTGATTTTGTGAGCCCTATAACAACTCCTCAAGGGTAAGGTTTTATCTATTAATAGTATTAAATTTGAGTAGTTGATTGAAATATAAGTTTTTAGTTAAATAAAAATCTTCTTTTAACCTTATTGTTAGCGATCTATTGTTGCTTAAATGTATTGGTTTTGATTTTTATGGGACTGAAGATGTGTTTATTCAGTGAATAAACTGATAATTATTATGAAAAAATAAATGTTTTTTATTGAAGTTTTTGCAAATTGTGATTCTGGCGGTTGTAAAGTTAGTCAATTCTGCGTTTGATATAGCTGAGTTTTCTATAAATAGTCTTCGTGATTACACGGATGATTAATAAACATAAGCTATTAGGATGGAACAATGGATATTTTATTACTTAGTAACGGTAAAATTGCTGGTAACACTCATGTGATGGAATTTGCCGCTGATGCAATTATCGAGCAAGTAAAACGTACTGGAGCGAAGCATTTTGTTGTGATCCCATACGCTGTTGTTCGTTCAAGTCATGATGATCGTGTTGCATTAGTTCAAGCAACATTTGATAAATTAGGATTAGATTGTATTGCAACGGGTTTGCACCGTGCTGAAGATCCTGTCACGGCTATTGAGCAAGCTGATGGTATTATTGTTAGCGGTGGTAATACTTGGGTACTCAATAAAACCTTACATGATTTAGGGTTAGTAGGTCCAATTCGTAAAGCGGTATTGAAACAAGGTAAGGCATATATTGGTTGGAGTGCGGGCACGAATATCGGTTGTCCAACTATTCGTACAACGAATGATATGCCAATTGTTACTGGTGCTATTTTATCGTCATTAAATTTTGTCCCTTTCCAAATTAATCCTCACTATTTAGAAGCGTCTGTTGAAGGTCATATGGGCGAAACCCGTGATGAGCGTATTGAAGAGTTTCTTGAAGTTAATCAACATGAGCCAGTGATTGGTATTCCTGAAGGTACATGGTTGGCTATAACCGACAATAACATTAGTTATCATGCTGCTAACGGCAAGCCATTAAAATTCTTTAGTTATGGTAATGAGCCAATTTATTACCAACCAGGTGATGATGTACAGTTCCTGATGAATCTTAGTTATTAAGGTTATTGTAACAAAAGTTAACATCGAGAGAGGCTAGCCATTTAGGTTAGCTTTTTTTTTGTTTTGATAAAAAACACTTGATTTTTAAGAAGTGCCTAATGGTATGGGTTTTTAGGTGTTGTCCACAATTTCTGTGGATAACTATGCTGAGATGGATCATTGTTTAGATTGGTGTGAATAAAGTATTTGATGAGTAAATTAGCTTTGAAAGCAATGGTGACAGGGGGCTATTTGCTAGCGTAAATATAAATTTATTACTATTAATGAATAAATATAACTATCTATAGTGTGATATTAAATACCAACAAATATTGTAAAAGCTGTGGATGATATCGGATTTATTGTCATCAATGTGGAGTAATTAATAAAACGAGTCATCGACGAGACGATATACAAAGAATAACATTTCATAAGGAAAGTAATGATATTGGTTGAATATTAAGAGGTGGATATAATTAAAAAGTGTTTTATGAGTAAAAAGACATAAAATACAATGAATAATTTATTAATACATTATAAAATTTAATTTTAGCTATAAGAATAAATAACCATTAGATGTTTGTATCTAATTGAATAAAAACAGATTTTATTGTTTATTCATGTGGCTGTTATGTTTGCATGATAAATTGCGGCACTATCTATTTAGCTTGGTTATTTATGCTGGCTAATATATTCATTGACCAGTATTTATTATCGATGATCTTTTGCTTATTATTTTGTGGCATTAAATATTTCTGTATTCGTTATTGTCTTCTGTTTCTTCTAATCCAAAAGTTAGTAAGAGATGAAATATTTGATGTCAAAACAATGACATATTTTATATGTAGATATCTGTTTTTATTTTTAATTCAACATTAGTTGATTTGCTTCGGTAATAAAATTTAAAAGTCCAAAGGGGGCCTAGTGTTAATACTAGGTTGTGACTTTTACTGTTAAGATTGAGTTTGGTGTTCAAATTTTAATAAGTTATATTTTATTACTGAAGCTATTTTTTCTGCCATCTGCCATCTGCCATCTGCCATCTGCTACTACATTGAGTATTCACTAACTTATCCAAACCAGTATTGACATTATTGGGTGGGTGCTCACAATGATAGACAGTATTGTTATTACGGATATATGTAATGAGTAAGCTGTTTAGCCTTGTATCTGATTATTCTCCTGCGGGTGATCAACCCACGGCAATTGCACAATTAATGGATGGACTCGACTCTGGTCTTGCACAGCAAACGTTACTGGGAGTGACGGGATCAGGAAAAACGTTCACGATTGCAAATGTCATTGCTCAAGCCAACCGTCCTACCCTTATTATGGCTCCTAATAAAACCTTAGCCGCTCAGCTATATGGTGAAATGCGGGATTTTTTCCCTGACAATGCGGTTGAGTATTTTGTTTCTTATTATGATTATTATCAGCCAGAGGCTTATGTACCGACCACCGATACCTTTATTGAAAAAGATGCATCGGTAAATGCCCACATCGAACAAATGCGATTATCAGCAACAAAAGCATTAATGGAACGGCGTGATGTTATTATTATTGCCTCTGTTTCTGCTATTTATGGTTTAGGTGATCCTGAATCGTATTTGAAAATGATGTTGCATGTACGTCGCGGTGATGTACTTAATCAACGTGATATTTTACGTCGTTTAGCCGAACTTCAATATAAACGTAATGATGCTGTTTTTGAACGCGGTACGTTCCGTGTTCGCGGTGAAGTGATTGATATTTTCCCTGCTGAATCGGAAAAAGAAGCGATTCGATTGGAATTGTTTGATGATGAAGTTGAAGTTATTTCATCATTTGATCCTCTGACAGGCGCAATTATTCAACGGAACTTAGCCCGTACGACGATTTATCCCAAAACACACTATGTGACACCAAGAGAGAAAATATTAGAAGCCATTGAAAAAATTAAGCTTGAGCTAACCCAGCGTAAGCAACAATTACTCGATAATAATAAATTGGTTGAAGAGCAGCGTATTTCGCAGCGAACGCAATTTGATATCGAAATGATGAATGAGCTCGGCTTTTGTTCTGGTATTGAAAACTATTCCCGTTACCTCAGTGGACGAACAGAGGGGGAGCCGCCACCAACCTTGTTTGATTATCTTCCTGCTGATGGTTTATTAATTATTGATGAATCCCACGTTACTGTTTCTCAAATTGGTGCCATGTTCCGTGGCGATCGTTCACGTAAAGAAAATTTAGTTGAATATGGGTTTCGATTACCTTCCGCACTTGATAACCGTCCGATGAAGTTTGAGGAATTTGAGTCATTAGCCCCTCAAACTATTTATGTCTCAGCCACGCCGGGTAATTATGAAATAGAAAAATCAGGCAACGATATAGCGGAGCAAGTGGTGCGGCCAACAGGTTTACTTGATCCTGAAATTGAAGTCCGTCCTGTCGCTACTCAGGTTGATGATTTATTATCGGAAATTCATATTCGATCAGTAAAAAAAGAACGGGTATTAGTCACGACGTTGACGAAGCGGATGTCTGAAGATCTCACTGAATATCTCACTGAGCATGGTGTGAAAGTACGTTATCTTCACTCTGATATTGATACCGTTGAGCGGGTTGAAATTATTCGTGACTTACGTTTAGGTAAGTTTGATGTGTTAGTTGGGATTAACTTACTGCGTGAAGGGCTAGATATTCCAGAAGTGTCTTTAGTTGCCATTTTAGATGCTGATAAAGAAGGTTTTTTGCGTTCAGAAAGATCATTAATTCAGACCATGGGACGTGCTGCTCGTAATATTGAAGGAAAAGCTATTTTATATGGTGATCGAATTACTGGTTCAATGGAACGTGCGATTAATGAAACCCAACGTCGACGTGAAAAGCAAATAATTTATAATTTAGAGCACAATATAACCCCTCAAAAGCTTAATAAGAAAGTGGGTGACTTATTAGAATTAGGTGCTCCAAGTGGACGGGCTAAGTCACGCAATAAAGCCGCAGATTTACATAAAGTAGCGGAATCAAAAGGGACGTATTCAATATTAACTCCGCAACAATTAGAGCTTGAAATACAGCGTCTCGAAAAACAAATGTATGACTTCGCGCAAAATTTAGAATTTGAACAAGCGGCTGACACGCGAGATAAAATTCATCAATTAAGGCAGCAGTTTATTGCTAACAGTTAATGATTATCGTAAGTGAAGTGGCATTGTTAATAATATGCTTTTAAATCGTATTATTGAGGCAAAAAAAAAGCCAGCCGATAAAGAGGTTCGGTTGGCTTCATTGTTAAGTGAAAGAATCCACAAACAACGTCAGTTGGCTAGGTTGACTCCTAAGATGAGAGTCAGTGTTAATAATGCATACTGTATGCCAACTTTTAAAAATGGGTGTATTAGGCTTTTTTTATGAATTGATGCTGAATATAGTGTCTTTATTTGTCGTGTTATCAGCGCAGAAAAATAATGTTTTCGCAAAATGCGAACCATTATGCAAAGCAATCTGGCATAATATAAAAAATACAAATTAGGAACCCAGTTTCTGTTGAATTGATTACAATTAGTTTACAGGGGTTCGTTTTTGGAGGAGCGATGGAAAGCATTACACGACAACGCCAAGTCTTAATGGTTGAAGATACCGCGTCAGTGGCTGCCTTATATAAATCTTACTTAAATCCCCTCGGACTCAATGTTAGCATTGTGGGGACAGGTAAAGACGCACTAGGTTTTATTAAAAATATTATTCCTGATCTAATCTTATTAGATCTCCGTTTACCCGATATGACGGGCATGGAAGTATTACAACAGGTTCGACAAGATCACGGTAATATTCCTGTAGTTATTATGACAGCTCATGGGTCAATCGATATTGCCGTTGATGCTATTCGGCAAGGCGCCCAAGATTTTTTAATTAAACCTTGCGAAGCTGATCGGTTACGCATCACTGTTAATAATGTATTTAAAGGCAACACTAAATCATCATCTAATACTCCCTCAAAACAATCTGATGGCGCGCAATATCAAGGATTTATTGGTAATAGTTTACCAATGCAAGCGGTATATCGTGTTATTGAATCTGCTGCGTCAAGTAAAGCAACTGTGTTTATTATGGGTGAGAGTGGTACAGGGAAAGAAGTGTGTGCAGAGGCTATTCACGCAGCGAGCCCAAGACACGATAAACCCTTTATTGCTTTAAATTGTGCGGCGATCCCCAAAGAACTTATTGAAAGCGAATTATTTGGTCATGTAAAAGGTGCATTTACAGGCGCATCCACTGAACGCCAAGGTGCCGTTGAAATGGCACATAAGGGCACTTTAATGTTGGATGAGTTATGCGAAATGGATTTGGATTTACAAAGCAAATTGCTGCGTTTTATTCAAACGGGGACGTATCAAAAGGTAGGATCATCTAAAACTTGCCATGTTGATGTTCGTTTTGTGTGCGCGACCAATAGAAACCCATGGCAAGAAGTCCAAGAAGGACGTTTTCGAGAAGATCTTTATTACCGTCTCCATGTGATACCGATTACATTACCTCCTTTGCGTGATCGTGGTAACGACATCATCGAAATCGCTCATGCATTACTTGGATTAATGTCATTAGAAGAAGGTAAAGACTTTAGTCGTTTCTCAAAAGAAGTTTTACAACTTTTTGAGTCTTACTCTTGGCCGGGAAATGTGCGTGAGTTACAAAATATTATTCGTAATATTGTTGTGTTAAATACGGCAGAAGAAGTAACGAAAGAAATGGTGCCACCACCCATAAATGCTATTGTTGGTGCGGAAATTGCTTCACCTATGTCGATCTATCCACAATTGAATACGTTAACGTCTACAGTGAACACATCATTTGTTGATGAAATACAGAAAGATAAAGTTGAACCTCTTTGGATCGTTGAAAAACGCGCCATTCAATGGGCAATTGATGCTTGTGACGGTAATGTTCCTCGAGCCGCAGGATTATTAGAAGTAAGCCCATCAACAATTTATCGTAAATTACAAACTTGGCAAGAAACTGCGGGTAGTAGGGAGATTGATTAATGGCAACTAATATAAATGCAGAAACATTAAAAAGATTGTCAGCGGAAGTTGGTGCTGAAACAGTAGTGATACTGCTTAATGTTTTTAGTGATGAACTTGAACAATATTTACAGAAACTATCAAGTCAGCCATCAGTGAATCAAATCGGAGAAATTAGCCACGCAATTAAAAGTAGTGCGGCAAGTTTTGGGGCTGATGATCTGGCATTAATGGCGCAAGAATGTGAATACCGCGTCAGACAAGGCCAAGATGACTGGATGATTGACCATTTGCCTCAATTTAGACAAATGGTCGAAGGAATGGCAGTTGAGTATAAACAATTAGCGGGAAGCAATGAGTCTATCAACCGCATGCTTTAGTTTGTTGCGGTCATGACGCCATTCATGATTATTAGAGGCTAAATTAAGTACTATTTGCTGATATTGAGGTGCGAGTTGTGGCTGATGTACGTCAGTAATGATGGTATCAATGACTCTTCCTGCCATTGCGCGTTCACACCAATGAATCATCGTTTCAAGGCTCATTTCTCCAGCTGGGCCTTTTTCTTTATCAAGATTCGTAATAAAAGCAATTTTTGCTGTACTGACTTTCAATGCTTGTTCAATATCACGCAATAGTAATACCGGCATAATACTGGTTAAAAAGCTACCTGGGCCTAATAGGATAATATCTGCTTCCATTATGGCACTAACGGCTTCTTTAGTTGCGGGTATTGCAGGCTCTAAATAAAGGCGTTTAGGGATTTCAGCTAATTCATCAACGCTGGTTTCACCTCTAATGATTTTACCACCATAAGTGATTGCAGCTAAATCTGAAGGGTGTTCAGACATTGGAATAATATACGGCTTAACATGAAGCATATCGCGAATCAGATTGATGGCATCGAGAGGACGAATACAAAGATTGTCCAGTGCAGTGAGCATCAGGTTACCAAGATTATGACCATTAAGTTCGCCGTTGCCACGAAAACGGTATTCAAAAATCATTGAACCAATAGACGGTTCGGTAATGAGTTGATTAATACAATTACGCATATCTCCCCAGGCAATCCCACCCTGACAAGCACGAATACGACCCGTTGAGCCACCGTTATCTGTTGTGGTTACTACACCTGTGACTTGTGAACCATAATCGGATAACGATGATAAAACACGACCTAGTCCGTGGCCGCCACCAATGGCAACAATACGAGTTACAGCTGTACTCTCTATAGACATAATATGGGTTCTAATTATTATTTTATGAGTATATTTTAACAAATGATATGGATTAGTGCATTTATTGGTTTATGTTCATTTTAATATGAGAAATATTAGCGATGGGGTGAGTTAATGATGGGTTTGAATCATGCTCATTAAGTAATCACAGGCATGAAGACAATCAGGATGATTGAGTAAAATTTGTTTTTCTTGGGCGGGTACTGGTAATATTTCAAGCCAGCGCTGGCACAACCAGCTTAAATTATTAAATTCATGTTGGTAGTGTAACTTTTTTAAATCGGGATGTTTGTTAAACATGACTTTTAATCGTACCGCGAGTAATTGCTGTTCTGTGGCGATACGATGCACAGGCCATTGAGGAAGTTGTTGGCATTTTCCCCATATAATATCATTATCACATTCTTCAATAGTTGTAATTTTAAACAGTTCTTGTCCGTAAATATTTAATTTAATCAAGTGGTTGTTTGGTTTTTTGTTAAAGTCCTCAATCGTAACGCGGGTACCAATGTCGTATATCTGTTGTTGTGACGATTTATTGCTAACCATACAAATACCGATGCCAATCTTTGATGATAAAATAGCTTTTAATATTGCGGTATGTGTAATTGAAGATAAATGGAGTTGCATCCGTCCCGTAGGCAGAATATGGCGTTTTTGAAATAATAAAGGCATATTTAGAGTAGTCATGATGACACTATTGTTTGAGATGTCTTCTTTTGTAGACAAGCAAGTCTGGTGCCGAAGTCGAACTAAAACGTTATTAATAAATCAACTGACTGATTTTAAATAAATAAACAATCACGGTTTGATTATTCTTGTTGAGAAATCATGACTACTCGGTCATATTTACGCGCAAAATAAAAACCATTATGCCTAGTGACTTCACTTCGTTTGATCAATCCATAATTGAATACTGTCGGTTGGCAATAATTCTAAGTGGCCAAAATCATCAAAATACCAACCTTTAATTAATCCTTTATTACGCATTTCGATAAAATTACCGAGTACCTGTTGAGCAGCCGTATGCGCAGAATCCGAATCAAGACTTTCTTCTCGTTGTAGATAAAGAGCAATATCATCCAGTGTTGCTGATTCGATTATATTGGACATAAATCCTCCACTATTGACATCATTTTAGCGTTAAATACCTAACTAGTATTGTCGTGTTTCAGCTCGAAAGGTAGAATGTCAGCCTGTTTTTTTCAGTTATTTGTCAATTTTCGAAAAACTCTGATACTTTTAAATAAGACATGCCGTTGTGTAACATTAATAGTTCATCAACGACTGATGTGCATAACTGCCATAACTCCGAGCTTTTTTCACTAAGTTGCTACGCGCTGTTTGATTGATTCATAAAAGAATAATCAAGAGTCAATAAGTGATTAACGCCAGTGACATAATGTCACCAGGGTTGGTTTAGAAATGAACTGGCCTCCCGCATTTGGAAAGGTGTTCCGTGGCTAAACAATTAGAAGATAGTTTTCATCGTAAATTTTATTATTTACGACTCTCAGTTACCGATGTGTGTAACTTTAAATGTACTTACTGCCTGCCTGATGGTTATCAACCGACGGATAAGAAGAAACCTTCTTTTTTAACCTTGGATGAAATTCATCGAGTGACAGCAGCTTTTGCTGATTGTGGTACAACCAAAGTACGTATAACTGGCGGAGAGCCTAGTTTGCGTCGTGATTTTACTGATATTATTCGTACCGTAGCGAGCCAACCAGGCATCACTAAGGTGGCGACGACCACTAATGGCTACCGTATGGCGAAACATGTCCATGAATGGCGTCAGGCAGGGCTCACACACATTAATGTCAGTGTTGATAGTTTAGATCCTAAAATGTTTTACCAAATTACCGGTGAAAATATGTTTCATCAGGTAATGGAAGGCATTGATGCGGCTTTTGATGCTGGATTTGAGCAAGTTAAAATTAATACCGTATTACTGAAAGATCTTAATTCTCAAGAACTGCCGAAGTTTTTAGAATGGATCAAAACTCGCCCGATTCAATTACGTTTTATCGAGTTAATGCAAACTGGTGAAATGGACAGTCTTTTTAGTAAACATCATGTTTCAGGTGTGAGTATTCGTAATCATCTCATTGCGAATGGATGGTTATTGAAAGTTAAAGATAATAATGATGGCCCGGCACAAGTTTTTTATCACCCTGATTATATTGGTGAAATTGGCCTTATCATGCCATATGAAAAGAATTTTTGTGAAAGCTGTAATCGTCTTCGTATTTCAGCCAAAGGTAAATTACACCTGTGTCTATTTGGTGAAGATGGTGTCGAGTTACGCGATTTGTTGGCAGATGATAGCCAGCAGCCACAACTCATTGAGCGTATTCAAACCAGTTTAAACACAAAAGCGGTCAGCCACTTCCTCGATGAAGGTAAAACGGGCATGACGCCAAACCTTGCATCTATTGGCGGCTAAATAGTACGAAGAATGATAATAAATAATAAATAAGCAATCGAGATAAGCATTTTGATTGTGTTTAAGTTATTGCTTTTATTGGGAATATAAAATGAATCAGTTTACCCATATTAATGCTTCAGGTGAAGCTAACATGGTTGATGTTTCGGCAAAAGCTGAAACAGTACGAGAAGCGCGCGCAGAAGCCTTTGTACACATGGCACCCGCAACATTAGCATTGATTGTTTCAGGTCAGCATCATAAGGGTGACGTGTTTGCGACAGCACGTATTGCGGGTATTCAAGCAGCCAAGAAAACATGGGATTTAATTCCATTATGTCACCCATTATTACTGACGAAAGTTGAAGTTCAGTTGCAAGCGATACCTGCTGAGAATAAAGTTCGTATTGAATCTTGCTGTAAGCTTGCTGGTAAAACGGGCGTTGAAATGGAAGCATTAACAGCGGCATCTGTTGCGGCGTTAACCATTTACGATATGTGTAAAGCGGTTCAAAAAGACATGGTTATTAGTCAAGTACGCTTACTTGAAAAAACGGGCGGAAAATCAGGTCACTTTAAGGCAGAAGCATGATTAATGTATTGTTTTTCGCTCAAATTAAAGAGTTAGTAGGTATTGATAAGATTGAGGTTGCAGCGGAATTTGCAACCGCTGATGATTTACGTCAAGCCTTGTTAAGCCGTGGTGATAAATGGCAGTTAGCGTTAGAGTCAGGCAAATTATTGGTTGCGGTTAATCAAACAATTTGTCACTTAGATACTGCGATTAAAGATGGTGATGAAGTCGCTTTCTTCCCACCCGTTACTGGGGGTTAATATGATTTCAGTTCAACATGAGGATTTTTCTGTTGCTGATGAATACACCAAACTTGCTGAAGGTAATGAAGCGGGTGCAGTAGTAACGTTTATTGGTAAAGTACGTGATTTTAACCAAGGTGATGCAGTAACAGGTTTATCGTTAGAGCATTATCCTGGTATGACAGAAAAAGCGCTGCAAGACATTATTGTGCAAGCGCGTAGCCGTTGGCCGTTATTACAAACACGTGTTATTCACCGTGTGGGTGATCTTGATTTAGGTGATCAAATAGTTTTTGTTGGTGTAACAAGTGCTCATCGTGGTGCTGCATTTGAAGCCTGTGAATTTATTATGGATTACTTAAAAACCAAAGCACCGTTTTGGAAGAAAGAACAAACGCCATCAGAAAGTCGCTGGGTCGATGCGCGTGAAACTGATAATTCTGCTGCTGATAGATGGTCGTGATAACAATTTGATATATAAAAAAGGAGCTAATTTTAGCTCCTTTTTTTTATGCTTTGTTATCGATAACGGTTAACGATAAATATTATTTCTTATTTTTATTCTTATCTTTATTGGCGGTTGTTGTAGGTACGTAACTTGTACGAAAACGGGATGGACTTGGTCGTGAAATGCAGCCTGTAGGTCTCATAATTTTACTCTTATTCTCACCGTATGAAATGACAGAGGTATTACTAAGAATTTTAGGGTGGTGCAGGATATATTTCTTAGTGGATAAATAGTAGCGGGCTTATTAGCTAATTTATAGGATCTTTACCAGCTTATGATGTTGTTAGATAAAATAATCTATCTGTTACTGTTTTAAGATCCTTTTGTTATTAATACGCAAAAATACAGTGAATGAAGCGGTAAGATCATGATTGATGTGCCATATTTATAAGGTGAAGATTTAGAAAGATATTATTTAGCTAGTATAAGGCCAAGTAGTTGAAGTAGTAGTAAAGGTCTGCTGGCATCATTTAACAGCGGAGAAGTTGATAATGCATAAACGAATGTCTTGTAAAAGAGTCAAACAGATGATGGCGGATATTGGTGTTAATGATAATCATCATCATGACAATGAAGATCAGCTATTACTGGAACAAAAAGAGCAAGCGGTGAGTCAAGACAAGCAGCTTATTAAACTGGATAGCGAAAGTAAGTAAACATTATGCAGTATTATATAGAAGGGCATTACTTAGGTAGTGCCTTTTTTTGTGTCTAATTTGTAATGTTATTGTTTCCATTATGGTTAGTTGTGAGGCGTTTTATTGGTTTTATATTCTAATTTAGGATTGATGTACAAATTATAACCATAAAAAAGTAATAATGAGCTCATTTTGATAATATTAATATCTTTAACCTTACCAATGATAGGTGTAAAAACCTATAAATGTAACATTTATCTAGTCAATGTTACGTGTTGTTAAGTAAATGTTTGGTATTAAATGTGTTTCATTTGTCTGTTTGTGGCTAATTAATATAACTCCTGTTAATGTTTTAGATAATTCTTCGGTTTGGTAGTTGTTCTCTAGGATAGAGAATTACTATTTTGTTATTAATTAATATGACCTGCTGAGAATGTCATGGACGTTATAATTGATGTATTGGAGTTAATACATGTATAAAAATAAAATTACCCAAGCTTTGTTACTTGGTGCAGGCCTCGTTGTTGCTCTTCCTTCTTTTTCAACTTTTGCAGCACAAGTTCCCACTGATATTAAATTAGCGGATAAACAAGAATTAGTACGTGCGAATGGCACTGAGCCAGAATCGCTTGATCCGCAAAAAGTATCTGGTGTACCTGAATCTAATGTTATTCGTGATTTACTTGAAGGCTTAGTTAATCAAGATGCTGAAGGCAACTTGGTCGCTGGTGTTGCTAAATCATGGCAAACGACAGATAACAAAACGTGGATTTTTCATCTACGTGATGATGCTAAGTGGTCGAATGGTGATGCGGTAACCGCTGATGATTTCGTTTATACATGGCGTCGTCTAGCTGATCCAAAAACAGCGTCACCTTATGCGTCATACCTTGATATGACCACCATGTTAAATGCCACAGATATTATTGCAGGTAAAAAATCCCCTGAGACATTAGGTGTTGAAGCCGTTGATGCACATACATTAAAAGTAATATTGGATAAGCCATTATCTTATTTTGCGTCAATGCTTGTACATACCTCAATGAAGCCTGTTAATAAAAATGCTGTTGAAAAGTTTGGTGATCAATGGACTAAAGTTGGCAATTACGTATCTAACGGTGCGTATCAGCTTGATAACTGGGTTGTGAACGAACGTATTGTATTAACCCGTAATAATAATTACTGGAATAATAAAGCGACAGTGATCAATCAAGTGACATTCTTACCGATTGAAAACCAAGTTGCTGCAATGAATCGTTTTCTTGCTGGTGAAGTGGATATGACGTATGAAATGCCTAATGAACATTTCAAGCGTTTAACCAAAGATTATCCGCAAGATGTCAAAGTAACCCCTTATTTATGCTCTTACTATTATGAGTTTAATACGGCACGTAAACCGTTTGATAATAGCGATGTACGTAAAGCGTTATCTTATGCTATCGATCGTGACGTATTAGCGAAATTTATTGTCGGTAAAGGTGAAACGCCTGCGTATAACTTTACGCCGTTAGCAACTAACGGACTTGAAGTTGAAATGCCTGATTACGCTAAATTAAATCAAAAACAACGTTTAGAAAAAGCTAAAGCATTATTAGAAGCGGCTGGGTATAACCAGAATAATCCGCTGACATTTAAAGTGTTGTACAACACCTCTGAAAACCATAAAAAGATAGCGGTTGCGATTGCATCAATGTGGAAAAAAAGTTTGGGTGTTGAAGCACAATTAGAAAACCAAGAGTGGAAAAGTTATTTAGACAGTAAGCGCCAAGGTAACTTTGATGTGTCTCGTGCAGGTTGGTGTGGTGATTATAATGAAGCCTCAACGTTCTTAGCGATTATGCGCACTGGTCACTCACAGAACTACCCTAAATATGCTAGTGCTGATTATGACAAAGCGATTGAGGATGCCATTCTTGCCCCAACAGCGGCAGATCGTGCAGCCGATTATAAACGAGCAGAAGCAAGTTTAGCGCAAGATATGCCAATTATGCCTATCTATCACTATGTTAATGCGCGATTGGTTAACCCTCAATTAGGTGGTTACCCAATGAAGAATGCAGAAGATAATATCTACTCTAAAGATATGTACTTCATCGCTAAATAGTACGCTTTTCATAATAATAATTAGCTGCCTTCTACTATGAAGGCAGCGCCCGCATGCACAGTAAATACGGTAGCTTTATATGATTAAATTCATTGCTAAAAGGATTTTAGAAGCAATACCGACACTTTTGGTATTGATCACTATCTCATTTTTTTTGATGCGCTTCGCCCCTGGTAGCCCTTTTACCTCAGACCGCCCTTTACCACCGGAAGTTCTTGCCAATATTGAAGCAAAATATGGTTTAGACAAACCTGTTTCTGAACAATACATCACCTATTTAGGCAATATTGTTCAAGGGGATTTTGGGCCTTCATTTAAATATAAAGATTTTACAGTTAACGAATTAGTCTCTAAAGCCTTACCCGTCTCTGCCAAAATTGGTTTTTTTGCGTTTATTTTTGCATTGGTGATGGGGGTGACTGTCGGCACCATTGCCGCATTAAAACAAAACACGTGGCTTGATTACACCATCATGTCCACTGCGATGGCGGGGGTGGTGATGCCATCCTTTATTCTCGCCCCTGTATTGATTTATATCTTCGCCATTAATTTACAGTGGCTACCTGCTGGTGGCTGGCAAGATGGATCGTTCAAGTTTGTTATTCTGCCAATGCTAGGGATGGCATTACTGTATGTCGCTACCTTTGCGCGTATTACCCGTGGCAGCATGATTGAAACCTTAAACAGTAACTTTATTCGTACTGCTCGTGCTAAGGGATTGAGCTACCGACATATTATATTAAAGCATGCTTTACGCCCGGCATTGTTGCCTGTGGTGTCATACATGGGACCTGCTTTTGTCGGCATTATTACGGGCTCTGTTGTGATTGAAACTATTTTTGGTCTGCCCGGTATCGGTAAGTTGTTTGTCAATGCTGCTTTTAATCGTGATTACTCGTTAGTGCTTGGTATTACGATTTTGATTGGCTCATTAACGATTATCTTCAATGCTATTGTCGATATTGTGTTAGCGATGATCGATCCTAAAATTCGTTACTAAGAGGCTGATAATTATGATTTTAACAAAAAAAGATAATATTGAAGCGCTGGAGAAATTTTCAGAAAGCCTTGAAATAGAAGGTCGTAGTTTATGGCAAGATGCGCGCTCACGTTTTTTCCGTAATAAAGCAGCGATGGTGTCACTCGTTATTTTAGGACTAATTACACTGGCGGTTATTTTTGGACCTATGGTGAGCCAATATGCGTTTGATGATACTGATTGGTATGCGTTACATGCCGCGCCATCATTAGGGGCAGAAGGGCATTTCTTTGGTACCGATAGTCTAGGGCGCGATCTTTATACGCGCACATTAGTCGGCGGTCGAATCTCATTGATGGTTGGTTTATTAGGTGCTTTAGTGGCAGTGGTCATTGGTACACTTTATGGCGCGGCTTCGGGTTTTATTGGAGGTAAAACGGATCGGGTCATGATGCGAATATTAGAAATTTTGTATTCGATTCCGTTTATGTTTTTTGTGATCGTATTAGTGACCTTTTTTGGTCGTAATATCATGCTGATCTTTATCGCTATCGGGGCTATTTCGTGGCTGGATATGGCACGTATTGTTCGTGGTCAAACCTTGTCGTTACGAGGTAAAGAGTTCATTGAAGCAGCCCATGTTAGTGGTGTTAGCCGCTGGCGGATCATTACCCGTCATATTGTGCCAAACGTGTTAGGTATTGTTGCTGTTTATTCAACCTTGTTAGTACCCGCGATGATCTTAACTGAATCCTTCTTAAGTTTCCTTGGGCTTGGAGTACAAGAACCAATGACAAGTTGGGGAGCATTATTGAATGAAGGCTCACAAACGATGGAAGTGGCTATTTGGCAGTTATTGTTTCCTGCTGGATTTATGATGATCACATTGTTCTGTTTTAACTATGTCGGTGATGGTCTACGTGATGCGTTAGATCCTAAAGATAGATAGAAATAAGCCGCGATCCATTTTATTGATCAGTGCCGTTTTTATTGATCACTTTTTATTGATCACTACAGTTAGATGAATAAAGTGGTTATCGCCAACATCATTCACTGGATAATAAATAATAACCGAAGCGAATGTACGGTGCTTATTGTTGATCACAAGGAAGTAGTATGAGTTTGTTAGAAGTTAAAGACTTACGGGTTGAATTCACCACACCAGATGGCAATGTTACAGCGGTCAATGATCTTAATTTTTCGCTAGAACAAGGTCAAACTTTAGGTATCGTTGGTGAATCTGGCTCAGGTAAAAGCCAAACCGTATTTGCAATCATGGGGTTATTGGCTAAGAACGGCATTATTAGTGGTAGCGCTAAATTTGAAGGCCGTGAGATTTTAAATTTATCTGAAAAAGAATTAAATCGCATTCGTGCTGAACAAATAGCGATGATTTTCCAAGATCCAATGACGTCATTAAACCCGTATATGAAAGTCAGTGAGCAACTGATGGAAGTGCTAATGTTACACAAAGGCATGAGTCGATCTCAAGCTTTTGAAGAATCAGTAAGAATGTTAGATGCGGTTAAAATTCCAGAAGCTCGTCAACGTATTAGCATGTATCCGCATGAGTTTTCAGGCGGTATGCGTCAACGAGTGATGATAGCAATGGCATTACTATGTCGACCAAAGTTGTTAATTGCAGATGAACCAACAACGGCACTTGATGTGACGGTACAAGCGCAGATCATGACGTTATTAAATGATCTTAAATCTGACTTTAATACTTCGATCATTATGATCACCCACGATCTTGGTGTAGTGGCAGGTAGTTGTGACAAAGTGCTAGTGATGTACGCTGGACGAACGATGGAATACGGCGATATTAATGATATTTTTTATCGTCCTAGCCATCCATATACCGAGGGATTACTACGTGCGATACCACGTTTAGATACCGAAGGTGAAGATCTACCAACGATTCCAGGTAATCCACCGAACTTATTACGTTTGCCTGTTGGCTGTCCGTATCAAGAGCGTTGCCATCGAGTATTGTCGCGCTGTAAACAAGAATCACCACTATTAATGCCGTTTGCACAAGATAGATTACGTGCTTGTTTTGCTGATATGGGAGCATAGTAATGAAGACGGAAAAGAAATTATTATTGGATATTACCAACCTTAAAGTACATTTTAATATTGCGTCTAAATCAGCATGGCCTTGGAGTCAACCTTCAAAATTAAAAGCGGTTGATGGGATTAATGTGTGTGTGTATGAAGGTGAAACCTTAGGTGTTGTGGGTGAATCTGGCTGTGGTAAATCGACCTTTGCACGTGCCATTATTGGCTTAGTAGAAGCGACTGAAGGGCAAGTGGTATGGCTAGGACAAGATCTGACCAAGCTTAATCACAGCGCTCGACGTGAAACTCGCAAACAGATTCAG
This sequence comes from Photobacterium phosphoreum, assembly GCF_002954725.1. Lineage (GTDB taxonomy): Bacteria > Pseudomonadota > Gammaproteobacteria > Enterobacterales > Vibrionaceae > Photobacterium > Photobacterium phosphoreum. Next base: position 1,760,205 of record NZ_MSCQ01000001.1, on the reverse strand, counting down.
ATGATTTTTCAAGATCCATTAGCATCATTAAATCCACGTATGACCGTTGGCGAAATTATTGCAGAGCCATTAAAAGCATTTTACAGCCAATTATCAGCCGAAGAAATCAAACAACAAGTACAAGCAATGATGACAAAAGTCGGACTATTACCGAACGTAATCAATCGTTATCCTCATGAATTTTCTGGCGGACAATGTCAACGAATTGGTATTGCACGTGCGTTGATTTTAAAGCCTAAAATGATTATTTGTGATGAGCCAGTATCAGCTCTTGATGTTTCTATTCAAGCGCAAGTGGTGAATTTACTTAAGTCGTTGCAAAAAGAAATGGGACTAAGTTTAATATTTATCGCCCATGATTTGTCGGTTGTTAAACATATTTCTGATCGAGTATTGGTAATGTATCTAGGTAATGCGGTTGAGATGGGAGACAGTAAAGCTCTGTTTGCTAACCCTCAGCATCCTTATACTAAGGCCTTAATGTCGGCGGTGCCGATCCCTGATCCACAGTTAGAGCGTAATAAACATATTGAGCTGTTAGAAGGCGATTTACCGTCACCGATGAACCCGCCATCGGGCTGTGTTTTTCGTACTCGTTGCCCTAAAGCGGTTGCTATTTGTGCTGAGAAAAAACCACAACTGCAAGGTACTTATCAGCATGTGGTCGCATGCCTAGAAGCTTAATTTTTAATATATGAATAACGCTCAGTGATTAACTGGGTGTTATTCTTCTTTAGGGAATTTTGGTGGAGATTTGAAAATATAATTATTTAATTGCCGTTGTAACGCTTTTTTATTTTCGGCTTTATTTTTTTTATTGCGATATAATATTTTATCGGCACGTACTAAGGCATTATGTAACGTTTCGTTTTTTTCAATAACAGTACAGCCTGTTGAAATTGATATTTTAATATTGTAATGACAAAAGTATCCACTAAAAATAGCCAATTCTAAGCGATCTGCCATTACTAATGCCTGTTCTAAATTAGCATTAGGTAAAACGATACAAAATTCATCCCCACCGAGCCGAATACAAAGATCACTATCTCGTGTCATATCATTAATAGTTGATGATATATGCTTTAATGCTAAGTCACCAATGTTATGACCATAGGTATCATTAATTATTTTAAAATCATTAGCATCAAATATAATTATTGCCGTGGGTTGAGATTTATTATTATTTTCAGTAACGATATCTTTAATAATAGTATCCATCACTCGGCGATTAAATAACCCAGTGAGTAAATCAGTATAAGCTTCTAATTGATAACGTTGTTTTTGAAATTTATGACGTTTTAATACTACATTCATATAATTGATAATAATTAACAAAGAAATACATAATATTGTTATTTTTATCGCAAAGCTTACAAAAAACCACGGTGATATATCAGCAAAAATTAATGTTTGCTTATTTAAATGAGTATGCACAGGAATTGGCGGCAATAGGTGACTGCTATAGCCATCATAAATTTCAATTTTTTGATTTTTGTTTATATTATAAAGATAAAAGTTGAGCGAAGATTTTAATTTTTTTGGTAAGGTGATTGATTTTATTAGTGATTTTACAGGAATATCAACACCAATATCACCCACAATTTCGTTATTACTATAAACGGGAGATTTAATGGTAATGACTTTTTGGTGAGAGAAAAAATCCATATAAGGGTAAGTGTAATACATCCCTTTTTGTAATTTATTGAGTTGTTGAGACATCGAGTGTTGATAATTATAAAAATCGGTTAAAAAATATTCTTTGGTGGTATTAAATTGATTTGCTGGAATTTTAGATGATAGGTAGAAGTACTTTAAAGCATGCGAAACATAATAGTAATTATATACAATCGGATGATTTTGTTGTTCTGCCCATAGTTCATCTAACACGACAAATAAATGGGTATCTTTTTGAATTAATTGATTAGGAAATCCAGGGCCTATTAAACTGCCATTGAACAAATTATTAGGATAAATGCCTCGATTAAAACCAAATTCTTTTAATTTTGGGTAATAATGAATATCTGCGAGTACTTGTAATTGTTTATTTTGCTTATTAAAATCAGCAATGGATTTTGTTGCAGTATTCGCATAACGTTTATTTCGATATGCTAATGAATCTGCTGTTTTTTTTATTTGATTTAGGTTTGCTTCTATATATAAACGTGTTTCATTTATTTCTTGATGTAAACTAAATCCGACGATTACTATTAGTGCCAGTAGATTTAAAAAAACAGTTAAACTACGTCTGATCATATTATGATTACATAAAATATGTTCAATTTTCCATTTTGAATTGTGCTTTTCTAATATATGCTCTTCAGGCTTAGACATTAAAATTCTTATCATTAGCTAATAAATAAAACGGTATTGGCTTACTGTATAAAAATCCTTGATGGTAACGAATACCGAGATCTATCAATATTTGTGCTTGCTGCTTTGTTTCAACACCTTCTGCAATCACTTCCACTTCTGCTTTATCAGCAAATGCCACTAACGACTGAACGATGGTATTAGCAGCCAAAGAGTCAATGTCATCAATGAAAACTTTATCTATTTTAATCGTTGTTGCTTGTAGTTTTTGTAATGCTAAGAAATCACAATACCCGTTGCCGACATCGTCCAATTTAATTTGAATGCCCATTGCATTGAGTTTTATACAATTTTGTTCTGCTTGTTCGATATTATCAATCGGAGAGCGTTCAGTTAACTCAAAAGCAATATTATGTGGCGCAATATGATAATGGGCTAGGGCTGAGCGTGTAATCTCAATTAACTCAGGATCTTGCAGTACACTGGCACTGATATTGATACTGAAATAATAAGGTAGCGTTTTACCATGTTGCATCTCTAATTTACGAATATCACGTGCAACAGTATTAATTAATTGAAAGGTTAACGGTGTAATAACACCATTAGCTTCACATTGAGGAATAAACTCATCAGGTAGAATAACTTTACCTTTTTTAGTTTCCCAACGAATTAATACTTCATAACCGCATGTTATGCCTTTTTCAGCATCAATAATAGATTGGTAATAAGGCACTAAATGTTTTTGTTTGATCGCATTGAGTATTAAGAATTGAATAATACTGGTGCTGTGATAGCGACGATATAGCATCACTAATACAATAAAAATAAGACCACTTAAAATAAACAGCAAAAAGGGCTTAATGTGAGCACGGTAGCCAGTAATTACTTCTGGAGTAACATAATATTTTATCCATGCTTTATTATGAAATGGTATTGATAAAATAGGTTTAACCATATCATTAAGGGCATTATTTTGAACTAATGGATGTGAAAATATGATCTTGGAAGCATGTTTTGTATCGCTGGTATATAAAGAGATGCCATTATTTTCGATAACTTGCAACCAGCAGTTATCACAAGCATCTGATAATAAAGAATTAATGGGCTGCTTTTCTATGTCAACGGTAATAATTCCGCCAACCACTTTTTTACGGTATTGAAGAATTGATTCATCATTATCGGCATTTGCGACAAGAATAACTTCGCGATTTAATGGGATTTTTTCAGTTAATGGGTCGTAAAGTTTACTGAGATTATTGTGATCACCACAGATTTTACCTGAGTCAGTTTCCAAGCTAATACTACGAATATTTGCTGAGTAATAGCTGGCGCGCTCGAGCTCTGAAATGTCTTTTTTATCACAAGAATAAGAAAGGTGATATTGGAGGTTATCAAGCAAGATAGAAGTAGATTTAATGCTTTGTAAATAGTTCTCAGTCCGTTGATGCTCAAATAATTCAAGATTATATTTAAACAGTTGACGACCAACAGTATGCGAAGTAAGTGCTAACACCACTAAACCGATAGTGATAAGTAACATCACTAATGTAATGTTATATAATGAAATTGAAGGACGTCGAATGATCACGATGAGATAACTCTACTATTATATTTGCCAATTAACATAATTAAGATAGCAAAAATAAATTCGAGATGCTTCTGAAGAGTTATGAAAACAATAAAAAATCAAATCATACTATATTTATCATTTTTTATATAATAGTAAGATATTGATCTGTAATAAAACGAATATGAAATTGGTTGATAATTCCATTTTGGAATAAGTCGTTTGTTTTATATACTTGTGCATTTTTATAAAATATGGGATGTTAATGATAAATATTGACTATTTACAAAATAAGTAATGAATCTTTAAGTTGCTGTTAAAAAGTATAAGAGTAGGCGCTATTTGTTTTGTCAATAAACCGTCAATTAATTGACAGCTAAAGGTTAATAAAAAAGGACGTTAATCAATAACGTCCTTTTTTGTTAGCTTAAATTATACTGATGGCAATTTATAGCTGATCCGTTAACTTAATAGCATCACCAATGTAGTTCGCTGGTGTTAACGTTTTAAGACGGGCTTTTTCATGTTCAGGCAATTCTAGACCATCAATGAATGTACGCATACCTTCACCATCAACACGTTTACCACGAGTTAATTCTTTAAGTTTTTCATACGGTTTTTCAATGCCGTAACGACGCATTACTGTTTGTACTGGCTCTGCAAGCACTTCCCAGTTACGGTCTAATTCAGCTTCTAGCGCAGCTTGGTTAAGTTCAAGCTTGCTGATACCTTTTAGCGTTGATGTATAAGCAATAATTGCATAACCACAACCGACACCTAGGTTACGTAATACTGTTGAATCTGTTAGGTCACGCTGCCAACGAGAAACAGGAAGTTTCTGTGCTAGGTGATTAAAGATTGCATTAGCAAGACCAAGATTACCTTCTGAGTTTTCAAAGTCGATTGGGTTAACTTTATGCGGCATGGTAGAAGAACCAATTTCGCCTGCAATTGTTCTTTGCTTAAAGTGACCTAATGCAATATAACCCCAAACATCACGATCGAAATCAAGCAAAATAGTATTGAAACGCGCAAAGGCATCAAATAATTCTGCGATGTAATCATGTGGTTCAATTTGTGTTGTGTAAGGATTGAATGTAATCCCTAGCGCAGTCACAAACTCTTCACTGTATTGGTGCCAGTCGATATCAGGGTAAGCGGATAGGTGAGCGTTGTAGTTACCAACCGCGCCATTGATCTTACCAAGGATTTCAACGTTTTCGATTTGCTTATATTGACGTTCCATGCGGTACGCCACGTTTGCCATTTCTTTACCCATTGTTGATGGAGAAGCTGGCTGACCGTGAGTACGCGTTAACATTGGAATGTCACGGTATTCGTTTGCTAGTGCTTTAATTGCATCAATAACATTACGCACTTCAGGTAGCATCACGTTTTTGCGTGCTTCTGTTAGCATTAATGCATGCGACAGGTTGTTAATGTCTTCTGAGGTACATGCAAAGTGAATAAATTCATTTACGGCATGTAATTCAGGCAGTTCTGCCACTTTTTCTTTTAGGAAGTATTCAACTGCTTTTACATCGTGGTTTGTAGTGCATTCGATTGTTTTAATACGAAGTGCATCTTGCTCGCTAAACTCACTAGCAATACGATCTAAAAAAGCATTCGCTTCTGCGCTGAATGCAGGAACTTCCACGATAGCATCAGTAGCGGCTAATTTTTGTAACCAACGGATCTCAACGATAGTGCGGTATTTTAGTAAACCGAATTCACTAAAAATACTGCGTAGTACGCTTGTTTTGCTTCCGTAGCGGCCATCTACTGGGGAAACAGCTGTCAGTGCTGACAGTTCCATGTTGATCTCTCCTGGTTTATGAGGGTTAAAACAAAATTGATATTCAGCCTGATTTTTCAGGCTGAATGGGAGTGAGCAATGCGTTAACTTAGTTTCGAGCGAGCAGAATTTTTGCTTGCTCTAGCATTTGCTTACGACCAAATAATAAATGGCGACGTTTACCACCAACTTGACTCCACAATACGGCACTACGAACAGCGGCAAGTAATAATGCGCGCACTCGGTGCTGAACATGGGGTAATTGTAATTGTGCTGGCGTACCTGATACTTGAATTCGAGGTCCTAATGGACTGATAATATCTAAGTAAATACTGGCAATATTACTCAGCATTTGTTCATCAAGTAGTTCAAAATGAGCTGTTTGACGCTTCAATGTGTCAACCCGATCACCCAGTTGTGCCATGCTATCGCGACGTGCTGATAGTTTACGTTCAAGCGCCATAACGCCAACAAGATAGCGCGTTATTTCACTGCCTGATGATGAACCATCAATATCACGTACCATCGATTCTAAACCGATACGTAAATCAGCTTCGTTGCCGTAAACACCTACCGTATTGGTAGGATCGGTTGCCATAATGCTGTTGAGCATAGTGGTTAATGCTGCTGAGTCGCAATTGCCATTACGGGCAACGTCTTGAACTAATTTGACTGCTTGGCATATGCCTGCAAACGCAATCGTTCGATCATAAATAGAGTAAGCCACGCGCAAAAACTCCTTTAGATTCGCTCTTCAATAATGCCGCCACCAAGACAGATTTCACCGTTATAAAACACAGCGGATTGTCCAGGTGTTACCGCAATTTGAGGCTCATCAAAAATCACTTTAATGGTTTCATCATCCATTGGGATAACAGTACAAGCAAGATCTTGCTGACGGTAACGTGTTTTCACCGTACATGCCATTGTCTCACGGATCGGTTGACGATCAACCCAATGTAATTGAGAGGCAATCAAACCGTTTGATTTTAAACGAGGATGATCTTTACCTTGGCCAACAATAAGCACATTACGTTTTAGATCTTTATCAACAACATACCATGCGTCTTCAAGACCATTTCCGCCTTTTTGACCACCAATATGTAAGCCTTTACGTTGACCTAATGTGTGGTACATCAATCCTTGGTGCTCACCGATAACACTACCATCATCCGCGACTTCAATTTTACCCGGTTGAGCGGGTAGGTATTTACCTAAAAACTCGGTAAATTTACGTTCACCGATAAAACAAATACCGGTTGAATCTTTTTTCTTGGCAGTGATTAAACCTTGCTCTTCAGCAATGCGACGAACTTCAGGTTTTTCAAGCTCACCAACAGGGAATAAACTACGTGCTATTTGCTCGTGACCTAAGGTGTACAAGAAATAGCTTTGATCTTTGTTGTTATCGACACCGCGCAGCATTTGAGGTTTTTCACCTTCAACTGTCGGGAAACTGCGACGAGTATAATGACCCATTGCTATATAGTCGGCTGCAAGCACTTCGTCGGCAAACTCAAGGAAGGCTTTAAATTTGATTTCTTTGTTGCACAAAATATCTGGGTTTGGCGTACGACCTGCTTTGTATTCAGCAAGGAAGTATTCAAACACGTTATCCCAGTATTCAGCTGCAAAATTGATGGTATGCAGTGTAATACCAAGTTTGTCACATACCGCTTGTGCATCAGCGAGATCTTCTGCAGCAGAGCAGTATTCGTCGTTATCGTCTTCTTCCCAGTTTTTCATAAACAAGCCTTCAACTTGATAACCTTGTTGAAGAAGCAGGTAAGCGGATACTGATGAATCTACGCCGCCGGACATGCCGACAATGACTTTCTTTTGGCTGTTATCAGACATATTTCTCTACTGTCGCTAATTTAGTGTTAAGAGCGTAATTCTAACAGAAACCCAGCGCCTGAAACAGATCGAGAGCAGAATCACACTCCAATAAATAGTTATTCACGATAATGACAGTTCTCATTTAGACAGTAGCGACACAAAAAAACCTTTAAAAACGGATAGATATATAAATTAAGGCATTATTGTTGTTATTATTAGCGCTTAGATTAAATCAAATAGCAAACGTTTGCTATTTGCCTCAATCATAGAGGATGTAGACAAAAATGTGTAGTTTTTTGTTGAGGGAAATAGTTTTATGCTACTGATGGGAATAATGCGCTCCGATATTCAATATGGAGCGCGAATTATTCAAATGATAAATTAACTGAGGGTGGGAGATGGAAGGGTTATTTCTTTCCATTCGCCGGGTGCTAGATCGGCTACCGTCCATTGTGCCATTTGGTAACGAATTAAGCGTAATGTTGGAAAACCAATATGCGCTGTCATACGACGTACTTGGCGATTACGACCTTCACGTAAGGTAATCGCGATCCATGTTGTTGGAATGTTTTTACGCTCACGAATCGGCGGTGTGCGATCCCACATTTGTGGTGATTCGATCACTTCAACTCCCGCTGGTAATGTTGGGCCATCTTTTAATGTCACCCCATCACGTAACTGCTGTAAGTGCTCTTCTGTTGGTGCACCTTCAACTTGTACCCAATAGACTTTTGCTTGTTTTGACTGTGGTTGTGTCAATCGAGCTTGCAAAATACCATCATTGGTTAGTACCAATAATCCTTCACTGTCTTTATCCAATCGACCTGCTGGGTAAACATCTTTTACTGGAATGAAATCAGCTAAAGTACTGTCACCAGGTTCACCTGAAAACTGGGTCAAAGTGTTATAAGGTTTGTTAAATAAAATGACTTTTTGAGGGCCGCGAGGACGCTTCGGTTTATTTATTTTTCTTGACGCTCGACGCTCATTATTGGCACGAAGAGGTTGACGATTTGTAGTGTTTGGCTTCATAAATACGCGTTGTTGTGAGAGTTAATGAGTTGGACAATCATATTATACGTGAAAAATTACATAATTGACGTATTGATAAAATTTAAAGTATGATTTGCTCGCCTCTTACAAAATGATAACAAATGGATGCCAGGAGATTTAAAATGGATAGTAAAGTAATTGTACCAACAGCAGGTCAAAAAATCACAGTAGACGCTGAAGGTAAATTGATTGTTCCTAATGCCCCGATTATTCCGTACATCGAAGGTGACGGTATCGGGATTGATGTAAGTCCAGCAATGATTAAAGTTGTTGATGCCGCCGTTAAGAAAGCCTATGCCGGTGATCGAAAGATTGAGTGGATGGAAATCTACACAGGTGAGAAATCAACCCAAGTTTACGGCGATGACGCATGGCTCCCACAAGAAACGCTTGATTTTATTCGCGAATATAAAGTTGCCATTAAAGGCCCATTAACTACACCTGTTGGTGGCGGTATTCGTTCTCTTAACGTTGCATTGCGTCAAGAGCTTGATCTTTATATCTGTGTTCGCCCTGTCCGTTATTTTGATGGCGTACCAAGCCCAGTTAAACGTCCTGAGTTAACCGACATGGTTATTTACCGTGAAAACTCAGAAGATATTTATGCTGGCGTTGAATTCCAAGCTGGAACAGCTGAAGCAGATAAAGTGATTCAGTTCTTACAGCAAGAAATGGGCGCGACGAAGATTCGTTTCCCACAACAATGTGGTATTGGCATTAAGCCCGTATCAGAAGCGGGAACTAAACGTCTAGTACGTGCTGCAATCCAGTACACCATTGATAATGATCGTGATTCGTTAACTTTAGTTCATAAAGGTAACATCATGAAATTTACTGAAGGTGCGTTTAAAGATTGGGGTTACGACGTTGCGCTACAAGAATTCGGTGCAGAATTACTTGATGGCGGCCCTTGGATGACATTAAAAAATCCAAATACGGGCAAAGAAATTGTGATTAAAGATTGTATTGCTGATGCCTTCTTACAACAGATTTTACTGCGTCCAGAAGAGTATGATGTGATTGCAACCATGAACCTTAATGGTGATTACATCTCTGATGCATTGGCTGCACAGGTTGGCGGTATTGGTATTGCACCAGGTGCCAACATTGGTGATGGTGTGGCATTGTTTGAAGCAACTCACGGTACAGCTCCTAAATATGCAGGCCAAGATAAAGTAAATCCAGGCTCACTGATTCTTTCTGCTGAAATGATGTTACGTCATATGGGTTGGACAGAAGCGGCAGATTTAATTATCAGTTCAATGGAAGCTGCGATCAGTAATAAGACAGTAACGTATGATTTTGAGCGTCTAATGGACGGTGCTAACCTACGTAAATGTTCTGAATTTGCTGATGATATGATTGAACAAATGTAATCATTAGATAAATCGATATAAACCGCTTAGGGCTCAGCATTGGCTGGGCCTTTTTTATTGTCGTTGTATTATTAAACTGATTTATTAATGCAAAAGTGTTGGGTAAACAGAGAAAATATGGTGGTAAATTAATTAAATACACTATGCACTCGTGCGCTAACTCTCAAACATATAACAAGAGAACTATCTAGATATAGGCAGTCAATTAAAATAGGCATAGGATAGATCTATAAATGTGATGTTTGTTTTTTGTTAACTAAATGCTGTTTTGAGTCGCATTTAAAAGAATGATAAAACACCTTTTTTTATGCGATTTTTATGCGGGTTTTATGCGGTTGTTACGAAGGGTAAAAAAACGTATTTTTAGCTGCCGATGAATATTATAATGTAAAATTGAATACGAACACTGAATAACCTTAGATGACTGTCGAAGTCAGTGGGTAATTGGTATATTGTGTCTGTTATTAGCGTTTGATTTCGAATGAATAAATAAAAGGTGGCATAATCCCACCTTTTAATAGGCAATTAATACTGAATCCGCTTATTTGGCTTCATCGCCTTGTGCGGGAACAATAGCACTTGCATGGTAACCTTTAGGGCCAGTTTGAACCTCGTAGTTCACTTGTTGACCTGCCTTAAGTGTTCGGTAACCATCCATCTGGATCGTTGAATAGTGGGCGAAAATATCGTCCTCACCTTCTTCGGGACAGATGAAGCCAAATCCTTTGGCGTTATTGAACCATTTCACTGTACCTATTGCCATGCTTATACATCCTTTTTGCATTCAAGTTCCATTTGACATTAGTCGATCATTTTGTAACGTTTGATTGCATACTAATGCGATTTTAATGCAGATTATATCCACTACAATTTACAATGTAGTAAAATAAACTAGTCAGTCAAGTATTGTTTGTAACATTTTAATAAAATCTTTTATTAACTTGGCTATAGCCAGCTCACGAATGAATGAACTAAGATAAAACTATGAGTAAGTTATACGAATGGATGAATCCTGAATCTGATGTACTGGATAAGGAAGAAATCCAAGTTAAGCCGCCATCGATGTATAAAGTAATTTTAAATAATGATGATTACACGCCGATGGACTTTGTGATCGATGTGTTACAAACTTTTTTTTCCATGGATCTGGAGAAAGCTTCTCAGTTAATGCTCGCGGTACATTATGAAGGTAAAGCCATTTGTGGCACTTTCACCGCCGAAGTAGCAGAAACCAAAGTTGCGCAAGTAATGATGTACGCACGGGAAAATGAACACCCGTTGTTATGTACGATGGAAAAAGCATAATCTTTTTCCGGCACGCCATATTGAGTGGTTTTTAGGGGAGGTGCCTTATGCTAAATAAAGAACTTGAAGCGAGCCTGAACGGTGCATTTGCACGCGCAAGGGAAAAGCGTCATGAGTTTATGACGGTCGAACATTTATTGATGGCTCTGTTAGATAATGTAGCTACGCAAGAGGCCTTATTAGCGTGTCGCGCTGATCTTGATTTGTTGCGTAAAGAGCTAGATTCTTTTATTGAACAAACAACACCCTTAATTCCAGTGGATGACGAGAGCCGTGAAACTCAACCAACGTTGAGTTTTCAGCGAGTGTTGCAACGTGCGGTGTTTCATGTGCAGTCTTCTGGTCGCAGCGAAGTAACTGGTGCTAATGTACTGGTTGCGATTTTTAGCGAGCAAGAGTCGCATGCTGCATATCTACTGAAGAAGAGTGATATTAGCCGTCTTGATGTGGTGAATTTTATTTCTCATGGCACTGTTAAAGGCAGTGACAATGATGATGTAAACCCTTCAGAGATTGGCAATACCGAAGAACAACGTACTGAACAAAGTTCGGAAGATAAACTTGAAAATTTTGCGACTAACCTTAATCAGTTAGCAAAAGCAGGTGGTATTGATCCTCTGATTGGTCGAGATAAAGAGCTTGAGCGTACAGTGCAAGTGCTTTGCCGTCGTCGTAAAAATAATCCGCTATTAGTGGGTGAGGCTGGTGTCGGTAAAACGGCTATTGCAGAAGGTCTTGCGTGGCGTATTGTTGAAGGTCAAGTACCTGAAATTATTCAAGACTGTGTGATTTATTCTTTGGATATCGGTTCATTATTAGCCGGTACTAAGTATCGTGGTGATTTTGAGAAGCGTTTTAAAGGTATTTTAAAGCAGCTTGAAAAAGAAGAACATGCGATTTTATTCATTGATGAAATCCACACCATTATTGGTGCTGGTGCAGCATCTGGTGGTCAGGTCGATGCGGCTAACTTACTAAAACCATTATTGAGTAGTGGTAAGTTACGTTGTATGGGTTCAACAACCTATCAAGAATACAGCAATATTTTTGAGAAAGAGCGTGCACTATCGCGTCGTTTCCAAAAAATTGATGTCGTTGAACCGTCACTTGATGACACCACTAAAATTTTGATGGGTTTAAAATCAAAATACGAAGCTCACCACGAAGTTCGTTTTACCAATAAAGCGATTCGTGCTGCGGTGGAATTATCAGCAAAATACATTAATGAACGTCATTTACCTGATAAAGCGATTGATGTCATTGATGAAGCGGGTGCTCGTTGTCGTTTAGCGCCTGCAAGTCGTCGTAAAAAAACGGTCAATGTCGGTGATATTGAAGCCATGATTGCTCGAATGGCACGTATTCCAGAAAAATCAATTTCAAGCAGTGATCGTGATGTATTGCAAAGTTTGGATACGAGACTGAAAATGCTCGTCTTCGGTCAAGATGGTGCGATTGATGTATTAACGGAAGCGATTAAGTTAAGCCGCGCAGGATTAAGTGCCGATAATAAGCCCGTAGGTTCGTTCTTATTTGCCGGGCCAACAGGTGTTGGTAAAACGGAAGTCACGGTACAGTTAGCGCGTACGATGGGCATAGAACTACTGCGTTTTGATATGTCTGAATACATGGAGCGTCATACCGTCAGTCGTTTGATTGGTGCGCCTCCTGGTTATGTTGGTTATGACCAAGGTGGATTATTAACGGATGCGGTGATCAAAAATCCTCATTCAGTGGTATTGCTTGATGAAATTGAAAAAGCACACCCTGATGTATTTAACTTGTTATTACAAGTAATGGATAACGGTACACTAACCGATAACAATGGCCGTAAAGCTGATTTCCGTAATGTCATTTTTGTAATGACAACCAATGCCGGAGTAACGGAAACAGTACGTAAATCAATTGGTCTGATCCAGCAAGATCATAGCCATGATGCGATGGCAGAGATTAAACGTGTCTTTACCCCTGAATTCCGTAACCGTCTTGATAATATCATTTGGTTTAACCACCTAGAAAAAGACATTATTGGACAAGTGGTCGATAAGTTTATTGTGGAACTACAAGCACAGTTAGATGCACGTGGTGTCTCAATGGAAGTGTCTGAGCGTGCACGAGAGTGGATGTCTGAGAAAGGTTACGATAAGGCTATGGGTGCACGTCCAATGGCTCGTGTGATTCAAGAGAAGCTTAAAAAACCACTTGCCAATGAATTGTTGTTTGGTTCATTAGTTAATGGTGGTTCAGTACGCGTTGATTACATTAATGGTGAACTAGATTTCCAATTCAGTAGTGAGATGGAAGCTGCCCACTAATAAAATCTTGTTAGTGTATTTCACATAAGCAAAAACGCCGTAGATAGTACCAACTATCTGCGGCGTTTTTATATTATGACTACTTGTGATCATCATTCGCTAAAATAAAACCCAGCAAAAGGCTGGGTTTTATTTGCAGCACTAATCTTTTAGAGAAAGATTAACGTGCGCGGAAGACGATACGACCTTTAGTTAGGTCGTAAGGAGTCAGTTCCACAGTTACTTTGTCGCCAGTAAGGATACGGATGTAGTTCTTACGCATCTTACCAGAGATGTGAGCAGTAACAACGTGACCGTTTTCTAGCTCAACGCGGAACATTGTATTTGGTAGTGTATCTAGTACAGTACCAGCCATTTCAATTACGTCTTCTTTTGCCATTGAATCCTCTTAGGCTACCAGCCATTCATCTTGATCGGGCTGGATAATGCCTTGAAACTGTTTGAGTGTAAAGTTTAGGACGTAATTTTACCCTTGCCAGTTGTTTTTGTCAGCTTTTGTTCGCGATTAATCCATTTTTTCTCAGTAAATTAACAAAAGCAGATGCAAAATATTTCACTGTTGCGGTTAATTTGACCGTTTAGCGTGTTTTTTGATAATTAACCTACCCATTCACCGTTAATTAATTTTTGATGTGGTACAAAGCGAACTTTATAATTCATTTCACGGCATTGATCGATTTGATAGCCAGGATAGAGCCATTGGCGTTGCGTTTGATGGCAAACTTCAATTTGTAATAGCACGCACAATGTCCCTAATGATAACTTATGTTCTGGCTCAAAAAAGCTATAAACCGCGCTCAGTGAATCGGGAAAAACATCGGTAATAGCAACGGCAATTAATTGATTATTTTCATAAATATGTAAGAACGCCGTTTTCATCCATGGTGCGCGAATAAAATCAAAAAATTGCTGTTTATTAGCAGGGAACATTGAACCACTGGCATGGCGAACAGTAATATAACGTTCATAGAGTTCAAACCAATCTGGGTCTAATTGTTGTTTAAATTCCCACTGCAGTTTTTTGAGTTGGTTTTGTTGGCGTTTTTGACTTTTAGTGGGTGTGAATTGAGAACAATCAACCCGTAATGGGGTGCAGGCATTACAGTGTTTACACATTGGTTTATAGATAATGCTGCCGCTACGACGATACCCAGAACTAATTAATAAATCATAACCATTAGGGGTTAACCAGGGTTGATCCATCACAACACCAAGTTGGTCACGCTGTTGCGGTAAGTAATTACAATCACTTTCAGGGGTAAGGCCCAGTTGTAAGGATAATTCTTTCATCATTAATTCGTTATAACACTAAAGTTTGAGGGTGATAACATTCAGCCGCTAATACGGTGTCTCGATGCTGATGCAGTTGTGTTAAAAAAGCAGTACGATCTAATTCACTCGCGCCTAAAGATGCGAGGTGTGGGTTCATCATTTGGCAATCAATTAACTGACCACCATGTTGATTGAAATGATGGCAGAAGTACCATAAAGCCACTTTCGAGGCATTATCAGCGAGGGAAAACATCGACTCGCCGCAAAAAATACGTCCAACAGCCACTCCATAAAAACCACCGACTAATTGTTGATCTTGCCAGACTTCTACCGAGTGACAATCACCCACATCATGCAATGTTTGGTAGGCGTTAATCATCGCTTCTGTGATCCACGTTTGATCTGGGCCGCGTGATTCAGCACATTGGCGGATCACGGCATGACATGCATGATTGAGTGTAATCGTATACGGTGATTTACGCATAAATTTACGCAAACTTTTACTGGGCGTAAATTGCTGTGGAATAAAAACACCTCGAGGATCAGGACTCCACCATAAAATAGGCTCACCTTGTGAATACCATGGAAAAATACCATGACGATAAGCTTGGTATAAACGTTGTGGACTAAGATCGCCCCCAAAAGCGAGCAGACCATTAGGGTCAAGGAGTGCGGTATTTGGATCTGGGAATTGCAATGAAGACGGATCAATTTCGGGTATATAAATCGTCATTTTTATCAATAATATGCGCGTCAAAGGCTACTGTTATCAATATAACATTTAACGACTGATAAAAAAAACGCCAATAATCACAATTGATTATCGGCGTTATATTGGTGCTAGTGAGTTAAGCTGTGATTAAATACGACGACATAATTCAGCGTATCGACCATTTTGTGCCAGCAGTTGTTGATGCTGGCCATGTTCAATGATCTCACCTTCGTCCATTAAGCAAATTTGATCCATACTATCGAGACCAACTAAACGGTGAGTAATAAATACCACGGTTTTGTCTTTGGCAAACTCAAGTAATAAGGTCAATATTTGCTGTTCAGTACGGCGATCAAGTCCTTCCGTTGGCTCATCTAACAATAGGATCGGTGCATCATGAAGGAGGGCGCGCGCAATACCAATACGACGACGTTCACCACCAGAGATATGTCGACCACCATCGCCAAGCCAGGTGTCTAAGCCTTTATCGTCGAGTAAGCTATTAAGACCGACTTTATGGAGTGCTGCTACAAATTGCTCATCGGTAGCATCAGGTTTGGCTAAGACTAAGTTCTCACGTAATGAGCCATTAAAGACATCAACGCGTTGACTGACTACGGTAATAGCATTGCGTAGTGCAGGTTCACTCCAACGTGGCAGTTCGACCCCATCAAGTAGGATTTGACCTTGCTGAGGATCCCAGCTACGCGTTAGTAATTGCAGTAAGGTTGATTTACCACAACCCGTACGTCCAAGCAGGGCTAATTTCTCGCCTTGTTTAATGTTAAGCGACAGGTGCTTAACGACCAGTTTATCGCTGCCATAATAGGTGTAGCTAATATCATTAAGACGAATATCACCCTTAGCAATAGCGCTGTAACCTTTTGGATCAAACACAGTGTCAGGCGTTGCTTCAATAATTTCATTAAGGCGTTTAGCTGACGATAATGTTTGGCCTAAGTATTGGAATGCACCAGCGACTGGCATCATCATTTCAAAACTTGCCATGGTCGTAAATGCCACCATTGCAACGAAAGGATCAGGCGCATTACCTGCGATACCGTTAGCTGCAATCCACATAATGAGCACTAGCGTCCAGCCTGTTGCTGCCATTAATAGACCGTTAGCAATGCCGGTTAAGCTTGCCATTTTTCGCTGAGCATCAAGTAATTTATCTTGCTCTGCTTCCGCTTGTTGACGGTAGCGTTCTTCAGCATTAAACAGTAATAATTCAGCGTGGCCTTGGATCCAGTCTAACAGCGTGATGCGGTAGTTGGCTTTAGCGTGGGTTAATGTTTCACCATTGCGTTTACCTAAACGATAAAAAACAATCGGTAGAATAATCATTAATGCCAGTAAAATGCCACCCAGCGTAAAACCAATGGTGGGATCAAACCAAGCGAGAAAGCCAGTAACAATGGTAATACCTAAGATACCGATAACCAGCGGGCTGACTAAACGTAAATAGATATGATCCATCGCATCAACATCAGCGACTAAACGGTTGAGTAAATCGGCATCACGTAAATTAGCGTGGCGACCGGGAATTAAAGGCGTTAATTTACGGAAAAAGAATAACCGTAAATCAGCCAGCAATTTAAAGGTCGCATTATGGCTAACCACACGTTCACCCCAACGGCCAGCAGTCCGTGACATTGAAAAGCCACGTACACCAGCGCCAGGTAACATGTAATTAAAGGTTTGACGAGTAATAATACTTAGACCAGCAACGGCAGAGGCGGCAATAAACCAACCTGATAACGTCAATAGACTAATGGCAGATAATAGTGTTAATAAACCTAAAATCATGCCTAAAGTTAAGCCAAACCAGTGTTTACGATAAAGTTTAAGGTAAGGGATTAAATCACGCATCGAGATCCCTCTTATCGGTATGAGTGAGCATGTCGGCGAGTAAACCTTGATGACTAATGGTATCAAAAGTACCGTTCTGAACTAATTTACCGTTATCCATAACCAGAATACGGTCCATCACATGCAGTTGATCAAGGCGGTGGCTCACCATTAACGTGGTGCGGTTAGTGACTGCTAACGCTAAACTTTCAAGCACTAAACGTTCACTGTTAGCATCAAGGCTGGCTGTGGGTTCATCCAGTAACCAAAAAGCGCCGTTTTGTAGCATCGCACGAGCAACAGCAATACGTTGTGCTTGACCGACAGATAAACCACCTGAGCGATCACCTACATGATGTTCATAGCCTTTTTCAAGACGTTGAATAAATTCATCCGCATAGGCTTGGCGAGCAACGTGATCGATAGCCTCATTACTGGCACTTGGATCACCAAGGGTAATGTTGTCACGTACAGTACCATGGACTAACAATGGATTTTGACCGACCCAACTGATCGCTTGACGCCATTGATCATGTTTAAGTTCGTTCAGTTCGACATTATTAATTTTAATACTGCCGCGATAAGGTAAAAAGCCGAGTAGGGCATTGAGTAAACTGGTTTTACCTGCACCACTTGGACCAATTAACGCCACATGTTCATTAGTATTAATGGTAAAGCTCAATGGTCCAGCCAATACTTGACCTTCAGGGCTGAGTACTTCGAGATCGGTAACGGTTATTTGAATCGCATTTGGCGTTGGTAATGGTTTTTCACCGCTGCTCATTTCATCTGCTTCAATGTTTAAGAACTCAACAATAGATTCAGCCGCACCAATCGCTTGTGCTTTTGCATGGTAAAACGTACCAAGATCGCGCAAGGGCTGATAAAACTCAGGTGCGAGCACTAATACAAATAAACCAGTAAATAGCGTAACAGGTACACCGTAGTTACCAAAGTTGAGTTCACCAATGAACATGAAGCCAAAATAGACCGCAACAATGGCAACAGAAATAGCAGAGAAAAACTCTAATACTGCCGACGATAAAAAGGCGAGTCGTAGTACTTCCATGGTGCGTTTACGCAACACATGTGACGCTGCGTCTAGATTTTCAGCTTCAGCATCAACGCGATTAAATAACCGTAGAGTTGATAAACCCTGTAAGCGGTCATAGAAATGCCCAGATAAACGCTGTAAGGCTTTAAAGTTACGACGGTTAGCATCTGCAGCACCTAAACCGACTAATGCCATAAAGAAGGGCACTAAAGGCGCAGTAATAAGGAAGATTAAGCCAGCAGCCCAGTTAAGAGGGAATACTACCACTAAAATAACCACTGGAATTAATACCGCCAGTGACATTTGTGGTAAATAACGCGCAAAGAAATCCTGCATTTCTTCCACTTGTTCAAGCACTAGACTTGCCCATACACCCGCAGGTTTGCCTTTAATATAAGCAGGACCTAGGTTTTTTAAGCGGTTGAGAATTAATTGGCGAATGTGGAGTCGAATTTGTTCACCGCAGCGATAGCCACAAACTTCTCGTCCCCAGCTACATAATGCACGTAATCCAATAATAATAATAAGGCCAACAAACTGATTTACGAGTTGGTATTTATCCGTATGTTCGATGATCAGTTGATGCAGAATATTGGCTAATAAAGCCGCTTGCCCGATAAGCAATAATCCCGAAATAAACCCTAAGCCAATACTGAACATCATCCAGCGTTTGGCGAGTTTACTTTGGGATTTTAACCATTTGGTCAAATCGCGTTGTAATTCTTTATCCATATAAATAAGGTTTCATTACGGTATTTATGGTGAGTTGCTCTTACCGCACTATGGTTGAGATGCATAGTGCGGTAAGGGAAAAAAGCCACAGTATAAACAGTCGCTTTATGTTATTTATTGTTGGTCAGCTAATGCATCTAAATAACGTTCTGCATCGAGTGCTGCCATGCAACCTGTTCCCGCAGAGGTAATGGCTTGACGATAGGTATGATCCATCACATCACCCGCAGCAAAAATGCCCTCAACACTGGTTTGAGTTGCGTTACCGTGAAGACCTGATTGGACTTTAATATAGCCATTTTCCATATCAAGTTGACCATTGAAAATAGCCGTATTTGGCTGGTGGCCAATCGCAATAAATACACCCATTACATCAAGTTCTTCTGTCGCACCTGATTGGGTATCTTTAAGACGTAAACCTGTTACACCCATGTCGTCACCTAATACTTCATCAAGGGTGCGATCAGTGTGCAAAATAATGTTGCCATTGGCGACTTTATCCATCAGACGATTAATTAAAATCTTTTCTGAACGGAAGGTGTCACGGCGGTGAACAAGGTGTACTTCTGCGGCAATGTTTGACAGATATAACGCTTCTTCAACAGCAGTGTTACCACCACCAATAACGGCTACTTTTTGGTTGCGGTAGAAGAAACCATCACAGGTAGCACACGCCGATACACCACGGCCTTTAAACGCTTCTTCAGAATCTAAACCAATATATTTAGCAGAAGCACCGGTTGATATAATCAATGCATCACAGGTGTATTCACCCGTTTCACCTTTGAGGCGGAATGGGCGTTGGCTAAAATCAGTTTCGCTAATAAAGTCAGTAATGATTTCAGTATCAAATTTTTCCGCATGGGCTTTCATGCGATCCATTAATGCAGGGCCAGTTAGCTCGTCTGCATCACCCGGCCAATTTTCTATTTCTGTCGTGGTCGTAAGTTGACCACCTTGCTGCATACCAGTGATCATTACTGGTGAGAGGTTGGCACGTGCTGCATAAACCGCCGCGGTGTAACCTGCAGGTCCAGAACCAAGGATGAGTAGTTCACAATGTTTTACGTTACTCATTTTTTCTCCAGGCTGAATATTATTATTATGGAAGACTGATTGTAGGTAAATTGCAGTCGTAAAGGAAGAGGATGTAAGACAATCAATAATTTGTTGGCACTATTGGCGTTGAGCCATAAATGTTTAACAGCACTTGAGTTGCATTAAATTGTAGATGTTACATTGGTCACAAAAATACCGTAGCGGCCGGGTTTTTTGAAGCGTTAAAAGTGAAAAGTCAGATCGTGATTTTTTGATCTAGCACAAGCTTAATTAAGAAAAATAGTCAATAAGTCACATTTTAATTTTGCGAATAACGAGAGTTTAGCGATTGATTTAAGCGTTAAGACTCGATAAAAAACACCAATTTGTTAACCTATTTGTATTGATGTGATTAATTTGCTTTGATAATCAACTTTATTTTGGTACAAATAGTTAAATGTTTGTTTTTTAATGGCTGCTTTCAGGACAATCCTCGGATGTTAGGGTGTAACCGCTATCACTACTCTGAAATAGAATTAAACAATTATTGTAAATAAATAGCATGATCATCTGATATTTATCACTGATTGTTTGACTATTAGAGTATTTGATTCTAAAAATAGATAAGATGTAGTATATTTTTTTGCAAGGAAGTGAGAAGGTGGAATATAAATGGTAGATACCAAAAAGAAACCATCCAAGGAATTGGATCGCATTGACCGTAATATTTTGAATGAACTTCAAAAAGATGGTCGAATTTCAAACGTAGAGCTTTCAAAGCGTGTTGGCTTATCACCAACGCCATGTCTCGAGCGTGTACGTCGTTTAGAGCGCCAAGGCTATATTAGTGGGTATACTGCACTACTAAATCCACAGTTTCTTGATGCTTCATTATTAGTATTTGTTGAAATCACATTGAACCGTGGTGCACCAGATGTTTTTGAACAGTTTAATAAATCGGTACAAGAACTAGAAGATATTCAGGAATGTCATCTTGTTTCTGGTGATTTTGATTACTTGTTGAAAACACGTGTATCAGATATGTCAGCTTACCGTAAATTGCTTGGTGAAACGTTATTGCGTCTTCCGGGTGTTAACGATACCCGTACCTATGTTGTTATGGAAGAAGTTAAGCAAAGTAATAACTTGGTTATCAAGACTCGCTAAATATTCGCGATTTAATCAATGTGATAGCGTCAAATATATACACCCTGAATGACATGATTGTTGTTCAGGGTGTATTTGTTTATACGTAATAAGAATAAAAAGTGCTGTTTAATTATCCAGATGTCGGCATGAATTGACATAATGATGAATTTATTTGATAACTGACCGTCTAAAATAAACAATGCTTAGCCGTTTGAGATAGTTAACTTTTATGGTTTACCATTTATTACTGATCACTAAAAAAAATTGTATTTTAAAGGGTGTCGGACACAGACAATGTGGTCTTTTAGTATAGAATGATGGCATTAAGACATTTACTTTATATTTGTGAGTTTGCCAACGATATCGCTTGGTATTTGATACTGTGTTGCGCTTAGCTGCAAAGTATTAGCGTTGGTCGCTGAAAATATCAGCATTTTGGCAAAAATATTCGAATTTGATAGAAACACCGGAGTTATTCTTGAGGAAGTTTAAAGGTAAAAAACTGCCCAAAATGCGTTTATCAGGTGGGCAACGCATTATTGAAGGTTTTTTGATCATCAGTATTTTAGTTGCCATTTATATGATGGTCGCGCTAGTCACATTTAATCCCGCCGATCCATCTTGGTCGCAGACTGCTTGGGAAGGCGTTGTTCAAAATAAGGCCGGCTCATTTGGCGCATTAGTCGCAGATACACTGTTCTTTATTTTTGGGGCACTGGCCTACATTATTCCCATTGCTTTAGTGTTATTAGGGTGGTTTATTTATTATCGCCGCTCTAAAGTATTGTCACTGGATTATATGGTTTATGGTACCCGCTGGGTGGGGTTAATGTTATTAATTCTAAGCAGTTGTGGTTTGGCTGATCTTAACTTTGATGATATTTGGTATTTCTCATCAGGTGGTGTGATTGGCGATGTTGTTGCCAATATAACCTTACCGCTATTAAATGTACTCGGGGCAACCTTACTGCTTATGTGCTCATGGGCGATTGGTTTTACCTTATTTACCGGAATTTCATGGACAACAATTGCTGATTTGTTAGGTGAAAAGACGTTAGCAAGTTTAACGTGGATCCTGAATAAATTACGTTCAGATAAGCACGAAATCATGCGTCCGTTTGCGACTGAAATCGCAGCAGAATCGGATATGCCTTATGCAGAACATCTGCATAACGGAAATAATGATGATCAAGATGATTTATTACTCTCATCTTATAAAGGGACTTCTCATCAAGAGTCGGCGATAGCACCGTCTTTTGAGCGAAAGGATCCTGTTTATCCCCCTACTCATACAACCCCTATTATTCGCCCAACAGCA
Source organism: Photobacterium phosphoreum (assembly GCF_002954725.1). Taxonomy (GTDB): domain Bacteria; phylum Pseudomonadota; class Gammaproteobacteria; order Enterobacterales; family Vibrionaceae; genus Photobacterium; species Photobacterium phosphoreum. The sequence goes on along the minus strand of NZ_MSCQ01000001.1, from coordinate 1,737,519 downwards.
GCCGTTATTGATCCATTAATGGATACTGCATCGACATTACATGCTGAACCTCAACCCTATGTTGCACCAGTAGAACAAGCTGCGCCGTATGTTGAGCCTCAACCCTATGTTGCACCAGTAGAACAAGCTGCGCCGTATGTTGAACCTCAACCCTATGTAGCACCAGTAGAACAAGCCGCGCCGTATGTTGAACCTCAACCCTATGTTGCACCAGTAGAACAAGTTGCGCCGTATGTTGAGCCTCAACCCTATGTTGCGCCAGTAGAACAAGCTGCGCCGCATGTTGAACCTCAACCCTATGTTGCGCCAGTAGAACAAGC
>NZ_MSCQ01000001.1:1674276-1737174 GCF_002954725.1 Photobacterium phosphoreum | reverse complement strand
TTGAGCCTCAACCCTATGTTGCGCCAGTAGAACAAGCTGCGCCGCATGTTGAACCTCAACCCTATGTTGCGCCAGTAGAACAAGCCGCGCCGTATGTTGAGCCTCAACCCTATGTTGCGCCAATAGAACAAGCTGCGCCGCATGTTGAACCTCAACCCTATGTAGCGCCAGTAGAACAAGCTGCGCCGCATGTTGAACCTCAACCCTATGTAGCGCCAGTAGAACAAGCCGCGCCGTATATTGAACCTCAACCCTATGTAGCGCCAGTAGAACAAGCCGCACCGATACAAGGTCTATCTGTCTCTGCACTTGAGCGTGAGCTTGAAAAAGATGAAGATTTTACGGTTGCCGTTGATGAACAAACTCAGCATGTGATTAATGCCGTTGTTAGTGAGCAACCTGCGGTATCACAAGTTTATGCTGAACCAGTTGCCGCGTCTTTTGCTCCGACCGCGAATGTTGATACCTCAGAAGAGGGATTAACCGACGAGGAAATCTTCCTAAAACGTATTCGTGATAAACAAAAAGAACAAGCGCATCTTGCAGGGTTAGATAATCCATTCTTAATGAAAAAAGAAGCTGATCTTCCGGTGCCAACATCACCAATGCCAACATTAGATCTTTTACAACCAGCACGTAAAACCGTTGAAAAAGCCTCGGATGAAGAGTTGCAAGCAATCGCAACCTTGATTGAATCAAAATTGGCTGACTATAAAATTAAAGTACAAGTTAAAGGTATCTACCCAGGTCCTGTTATTACGCGTTATGAGTTAGATCTTGCCCCTGGGGTAAAAGTAAGCCGTATTTCTGGTTTATCAAAAGATTTAGCACGTGCATTGTCAACGACATCTGTACGTGTGGTTGAGGTTATTCCGGGTAAACCTTATATTGGTTTAGAGCTACCGAATAAAAGTCGTGAAACGGTATTTATGTCGGAAGTGATTGCCAGTGAGCAATTCCAAAATGTTGGCGGTGCATTGCCTATCGTATTAGGTAACGACATTGCAGGTGAAGCGGTTGTAGCTGATTTAAGTAAAATGCCGCACTTATTGGTTGCAGGTACTACAGGTTCAGGTAAATCTGTGGGTGTAAACGTGATGATTTTGAGCTTACTTTACAAATGTACGCCAGAAGAATGTCGTTTTATTATGATCGACCCGAAAATGTTGGAATTATCTATTTATGAAGGCATTCCACATCTATTAACGGAAGTGGTTACTGACATGAAAGATGCCGGTAATGCACTACGCTGGTGTGTTGGTGAAATGGAGCGTCGTTATAAGTTAATGGCAAAGTGCGGTGTACGTAGTCTTGCCGGTTATAACGCTAAACTAGAAGAAGCCGCAGCAGCGGGACACCCAATCCATGATCCATTATGGAAGGCAGGTGACACCATGGACGAATACCCACCATTATTGGAAAAAATGCCAAGTATTGTGGTTATCGTCGATGAATTTGCTGATTTGATGATGGTTGTAGGTAAGAAAGTGGAAGAGCTGATTGCACGTTTAGCCCAAAAGGCACGTGCGGCAGGCATTCACTTAGTATTAGCTACCCAGCGTCCATCGGTTGATGTTATTACGGGCTTAATTAAAGCTAATATTCCAACGCGAATGGCGTTTACGGTATCAACCAAAACAGACTCACGAACCATCCTCGATCAAGGTGGCGCTGAAACCTTGCTTGGTATGGGTGATATGCTGTACTTACCGTCAGGTCAAAGTCATACCATTCGTGTTCATGGTGCATTTGCTTCTGATGATGACGTACATAATGTCGTTAATGATTGGAAAGCGCGTGGTCGACCTCAATATATAGAAAACATTATTGATTCAAACCAAGGTGCTGATGGTTTACTGCCTGGTGAAGCACCGTCAGGTGATGATGATTTAGATCAGTTATTTGATGAAGTGGCTGCCTTTGTGGCAGAAACGCGTCGTGCTTCTATTTCAGGTGTACAGCGTCGATTTAAGATCGGTTATAACCGCGCCGCGCGTATTGTGGATCAATTGCAAGCACATGGTATTGTGAGTGCACCAGGACATAATGCGAACCGTGAAGTGTTAGCGCCACCGCCAGTACAACATCACGATTAATAAATAATGAGACATTACCACGTACTCGCTGTTAAAGCGCAAAAGTGAAAATAAAACCGTTGTGATAGTGATTATCACAGCGGTTTAATACCAAAGAGGTTAGCGAATATGATGAAGAAACTCGTAATGAGCATGTTAATTGCCGCACCAATGCTGGTTGCGTCAAGTGCATGGGCTGCAACACCGCAACAAGCACTAAGTAGCCGTCTCGATAAAGTGAATGCATTTAGCGCTAACTTTACTCAAAAAGTCACCAGCCCTGATGGCGAAGTTTTAGTCAATGGTACCGGTGATTTATCAATTAAACGCCCTAATTTATTTCGCTGGAAAACGAAAACACCTGATGAAAGCCTATTAGTTTCAGACGGTAAAACGGTGTGGTATTACAGTCCTTTTGTTGAGCAAGTGACGGCAATGTGGCTCAAAGATGCCACTGAGCAAACACCATTTGTATTATTAACCCGTAATAGTGCTAGTGATTGGTCTAAGTATAATGTTGCCCAATTAGTGGATACTTTTACGTTAACGCCTAAAGATAAAACGTCATCAATGGATAAGTTCGTTGTGACGGTATCAAAAGCAGGTGATGTGCGTAATTTTTCTGTGGTAGAAACTGACGGTCAACGCAGTCAATACGTATTAACTGATTTTAAGAAAACGACACCAGCAGCAAGTTTATTTACCTTTACAGTGCCTAAAGGTGTGGAGTTAGATGATCAGCGTAACTAATTGTTATTTTATTTAATTATTATTAAAAGGTGGCGAATGAGCCACCTTTTTCTGTCTTAGGGGAGTCATTATATTGAGTAATTTCAGCCTAGATTTTTCCTCAGATTTTAGACCCTTGGCGGCAAGAATGCGGCCAAGGACAGTAGAGGAATACATTGGACAACAGCACATTCTTGGTGAAGGTAAGCCACTACGTCGAGCATTAAAAGCGGGCCAACTGCATTCGATGATTCTGTGGGGACCACCAGGTACAGGTAAAACAACCTTAGCCGAAGTTGCTGCAAATTATGCCAATGCCGAAGTTGAGCGAGTATCTGCGGTTACTTCCGGTATTAAAGACATTCGCGCTGCAATAGATAAAGCGCGTGATAATAAAATGGCAGGCAGACGGACTATTTTATTTGTCGATGAAGTCCATCGGTTTAATAAAAGTCAGCAAGATGCATTTTTGCCACATATTGAAGATGGTACGGTCACCTTTATTGGTGCGACTACTGAAAATCCCTCGTTTGAGCTTAATAACGCATTATTATCCCGCGCACGAGTGTATAAATTAAAATCCCTTGAAGATGATGAAATTCTTGAAGTGATTGAACAAGCCTTAATAGATAAAGAACGCGGCATTAGCGAAACCAATTTTGTGTTTGTTGATGAAGTGAAACAGCAGTTAGCCGAGTTTGTCCGTGGTGATGCGCGAATGTCATTGAATTATCTCGAACAGCTAATTGATATGGCTGAAGAAGATGATAAAGGCATCAAACAAATTACGGTTGAGCTTTTAGCAGAAGTCACTGGTGAAAAGGTTGCTCGGTTTGATAACAAAGGCGATCTTTGGTACGACATGATTTCAGCGGTACATAAATCGATTCGTGGTTCAAACGCGGATGGTGCATTGTATTGGTTTGCAAGAATGCTTCAAGCAGGCTGTGATCCACTTTATATTGCTCGCAGGTTATTAGCGATAGCCTCTGAAGACATCGGTAACGCTGATCCACGTGCGATGCAGGTTGCGGTGTCGGCATGGGATTGTTATACCCGCGTGGGTGCGTACGAAGGTGAACGTGCCATTGCTCAAGCGATTGTTTACTTAGCCTGTGCGGCAAAAAGTAATGCGGTATATGTCGCGTTTAATCTGGCGAAAGCTGATGCGCGTGAATTTCCTGATTTTGAAGTGCCGCCACATTTGCGGAATGCGCCAACCAAACTGATGAAAGAGTTAGGGTATGGTGAAGGCTATCGTTATGCTCATGATGAACCTGGAGCTTATGCCCCAGGCGAGGTGTATTTACCGCGTGAAATTCGTGATCGGGTTTATTATCAGCCCTCAAAAAGAGGCTTAGAGATAAAAATATCAGAAAAGTTGGATTATCTTGCTTCTTTAGATGCAAAAAGCCCGCTAAAGCGCTACCAATAATAAGGCTTTTTGGGTATCGTTAAGTGATTGGCAGCAATTCGTTATTGTTGCCTTCTAACTATCATTATTTTAATAAGAAATGCCTAAATAACGTGCATTTCAGATTATTAAGAGCACAGGATTAGCATGCTAGATTCTAAATTACTTCGAACTGAGCTGGATGAAACAGCTGCAAAACTCGCGCGTCGTGGTTTTAACCTTGATGTAGAAACTTTACGCAACTTAGAAGAGCAACGTAAATCTCTTCAAGTAAAAACAGAAGAGCTACAAGCACAGCGTAACTCGCGATCGAAGTCGATTGGTCAGGCAAAAGCGAAAGGTGATCACGCAGAAGCTGAACGCATTATGGCTGAAGTTGGTAACCTAGGTTCTGAGCTTGATGAAGCGAAAGCAGCATTAGCAGAGCTTCAAGGTCAACTTGATACTATTACTCAAATGCTACCTAACATTGCTGATGAATCAGTACCAACAGGTAAAGATGAGTCAGAGAACGTGGAAGTATTACGTTGGGGTCAGCCAAAAGCTTACGACTTCGAAGTAAAAGATCACGTAGATCTTGGTGAGATGGCTGGTGGCCTAGATTTCGCAAGTGCGGTTAAAATCACTGGCGCACGTTTCATCGTAATGAAAGGTCAATTTGCTCGTCTACATCGCGCAATCGCACAGTTTATGCTAGATCTTCATACTGAAGAACACGGTTATACTGAAATGTATGTACCGTATCTAGTAAACGCAGATAGCTTGTTTGGTACTGGTCAATTGCCTAAGTTCGGCGAAGATCTATTCCACACTCAACCGCTAACTGAAAAAGTGAATGATGAAGAGCCGCGCGTACTTTCATTAATTCCAACAGCAGAAGTGCCTGTTACTAACATGATGCGTGACACCATTACTGATGAAGCAGATTTGCCAATCAAGATGACTGCACACACACCATGTTTCCGTTCAGAAGCAGGTTCTTACGGTCGTGATACTCGTGGTCTTATCCGTATGCACCAGTTCGACAAAGTTGAACTAGTTCAGATCACTCGCCCTGAAGATTCAATGGCTGCACTTGAAGAACTAACAGGTCATGCTGAGAAAGTACTACAACTTCTAGAGCTACCTTATCGTAAAGTAATACTTTGTACTGGCGATATGGGCTTTGGTTCTTGCAAAACTTACGACTTAGAAGTGTGGGTTCCTGCTCAAGAAACTTACCGTGAGATTTCTTCATGTTCAAACATGTGGGATTTCCAAGCGCGTCGTATGCAAGCGCGTTTCCGTCGTAAAGGCGAGAAGAAGCCTGAGCTACTACACACACTAAACGGTTCTGGTTTAGCAGTTGGTCGTACTATGGTTGCTATTCTTGAGAATAACCAAGAAGCAGATGGTCGTATCATGATCCCTGAAGTGCTACGTAAGTACATGCGCGGTGCTACTCACATCGGTTAATCACTGATGCTGCGATAAGCTTTAAATTAAAGAACCCAGTCGATAAGGCTGGGTTTTTTTATGGAAGAAAGGTAGAGAGGGGTTTAGGGACGAGGTTTCTAGGTCGCGAGTATCGAGATGAAGTGCTTTGCCTCGTGCCTTTATTTTAAACAGGATTTATTGTGAATGTATTGTTGGTCTGTTTTTGTTCGTGCGGCTAACGTTTGTTTTTAGCTTATTTAAAGCGATCTTTGTTTTGTTTGGAATATTTACAAGAAGTCGAATGTTTATTATATTTTTTATAATATATGCTCGTTAAATATAAAATATAGATGTAAAATACTGCTTTGGTAACCTTTAAGCTTTTTGTTAGGGATGATTATATGCCGCATCAGTATCACGATAAATTAGTTAAACAACTAACAACCATAGTTATTAATAAACCTCATGCCGCTATAGCCGTTGAAAACACATTGCATCTTTTAGATCGAGAGTTACACAATTATAAATCACAATATCGTATAGATGAGATAACTACTCAAGAATGTATTGGTCGAATGAATAATACGTATAATAAATTTTGTTGTAAGCTACGACGTTAGTTTTAATATTTAATAGAGGTCGTTAAGCGACCTTTGTTATAGGTTTCGATATTTCGAGAAGGTGACTATCGAGATTAAAGGCAATGATGTTTATTGCTTTTCCCTCGGCCCTGATACCTAGTACCTTGTATTATTCCTTGCGGTTTGTTGTCTTTCCTCATCCCTAAATATAAATCACACAATTATTATGTAGAATAGGAATATTAATATATTGATTGTGTATAATTATGCTCTTATGCCATAGGTGGTTTAAATCAACGGATGAGTCATTCAACTAATGAATAAGAACATTTACAAAACAGTATTATTTTCCCTTCTAGTAAGTTCACCATCTGTTTATGCAGAGCAAGTCGATATTACAATTTTAGGTACATCGGATCTTCATGGGCGATTTATTCCTTGGGATTACACCACTGATAAACCTAATTTATCAGGCAGTTTAAGCCAAATAGCGACCAAAGTTGGTGAGCTAAGAAAGCAAGACCCTGAGATTATATTGGTCGATGCGGGTGATGCGATTCAGGGTAATAATATCGAAACCTTTAAAAACGATGCCATTAGCCCAATGATGTTAGGTTTTAATCAGTTGAAGTATGACGCCTATGTATTAGGTAATCATGAATTTGATTTTGGTTTGAAGGTACTTAAAAATACCGTTACAACGTTTAATGGTACGCCACTAGCCGGTAATATTTTTCATAATGCGACCTCTCCTTTTCTGCCGTCTTATAAAATTGTTGAACGTAAAGGTATCAAAATTGGCATCATTGGTATGGATACCCCAATGATCGCTGCTTTTGCTAATGGCAGTGATCGCCTTCAAGATCTGACCTTTAGTAATCCAAGTATTGAAGTTAAAAAAGTTATTACCCAAATTAAAGATAAAACCGATGCCATAATATTAGTGGCTCATATGGGTATCGATAATGAAAATAATATTGCTGATACAGGGGTGGGGGATATTGCTCGTGCTAACCCAGAGTTAGCAGCGATTGTTGCGGGTCATATGCATGTCAAAGTCGATAAAGCGGTTATTAATGGGGTTATTATTACTGAACCGTATAAATATGGTCGCGCGTTATCCCGTATTGATTTGAATTTCAAAAAAGATGATCAGGGTAAATATACGTTAATCAGTAAAGATAGCTTCACCTATAATATGAATAAATTACCATCAGATCCAACCATGGAAACTATCTTTAAGCCTTATCATCACAAGCTCCAGCAAGACGCTAATAAGGTTATTGGTCAATTAGAGGGGCAAGATCTTGTACCGCACAATACGATTAAAGGTATTCCTGAAAGCCAATTGCATGACACAGGGTTAACGTCACTTTTCCAAGAGGTGGGTTTTTATTTTGCTCCGCAAGCCAATGTTATTGCAGTTCACCTTGATAATATGAATCCATCATTGCCTGTGGGCGATATTAAAGTTAAAGATATTAATTTTAACTATGAATATGCTGGCGGCGAATACACCGTTTATGAAATGACGGGTAAAGATTTAAAAGCCTATATGGAATGGTCGGCGGGGTATTTCAATAGTGTAAAACCTAATGATCTAACTTACAGCTTTGACGCTAAACGTCGCTCATCAAAATACAGTACCCACGATATTTTCGGTGGCGTCACTTATCAAATTGATTTAACCCAAGCGGCAGGTCATCGTATTACCAATCTTAAAATGAATGGTAAACCGATTACGGATGCGCAAACTATTAATTTAGGCATGAATAGCTACCGTATGGGACATTTAATGAAAAAAGGTGGGGTACTTGAAGGCCATAAATTTAAGGAGCTTTTTGATTCAAAAGCCCATTACGGCACTGAAGCCGGCACGGTTCGTCAACTGACTATGCGTTATATTCGTGATGTTAAAAAAGGCCATATTACAGGTAAAACTGAAAATGATTGGTCGGTTATTGGCTTATCAACCTCTAAAGCTGATCAACAACGTATCGCTCAATTAGTTAATAGCGGCAAGGTTGCATTACCAAGTATTGAAAATGGCCGTTACACCAATACTGCGGCATTAACAGAAGCTGATTTAATGCGTAATACGCACTAATTCATCCAGTGTGTTTGCTGGTTGAATGATGTTAAGTACATTACAAAAGGGTACATAAGGTACCCTTTATTGACTATTTTCATGTTGCTGCTTTTCTTAACCATTTAAGGACGGACTTTGATTTAATAGATAACTTAGGCTGTCGTTGGGTGGGGTGTTTACAACGTTCTATTTCATTCAATATATGCTAGATCTGTTGTGGCTTAATGAACTTGTACACTGCCATATTGTGTCAACTATCCCTCTGTAAAAGTAGACCTTGTAAAGAATAATGGATTTCTTGATATCAAGTTTCATAGGTGTTTTTTATAGTTAATTGTTTAATTATAGATTTATTTTCTATATACAATCTCAATTATAGATGTAAATGGAATTTATTTCCCTAATAATATCTCTATACTGTAATACATTATTATTGCGCCACACTGCAATGATTTACAGCTATTATTAATGAGGGATCACTATGAATTCAAAGCTACTCACTATCTTTCTTTTTGTTTCTGTTTGCTTAATTTGGGGAACCACTTGGTTCGCTATGGAAGTCGCATTGAATTCTATTCCCCCTATTTTTGCCACCGCGCTACGTTTTTTACTGGCAGCCCCTTTACTCGTGGTATTGGCAAAAATCCTCAACCAACCATTGTTATTTCCTAAAGGTAAGCGTCGATGGTTGTTTATTGTCGCACTGATGTACTTCGCGATTCCATTTACGCTGATGATCTTTGGCGAGCAATACATATCGTCTGGTTTAGCATCAATAATCTTCGCCAATATGCCCGTCGCAGTAATGTTAATGTCAGGTCTGTTTTTGAGTTTAAGATTGGCAAAGCATCAAATATTGGGGTTAATTACAGCTGTTGTTAGCTTGTGTTTAATTCTTGCAAATGAAATGCAAATGGGCAGCGATGATTATCTTATTGGTACTGTTTGCTTAGGTGTTGCTGTTGCTATGCACGCTATTATGTATGTGTTAGTTCAAAAGCACTGCAAAGGCATTGAAGTGCTAACTTACAACGCACTACCGAGCTTCATCGCTTCGCTATTTTTATTTGCAGTTTCAGCTGTGAGTGAAAACGTAAACGTTGAAGCATTCACGTGGGATTCAATGTCAGCCGTTGTTTACCTTGGCTTTGTGGCGAGTGTTGGCGGTATTGTTGCGTATTTCAAACTGGTGCAGGTATCAACCCCCTTTCAAGCGTCTATATGCTTTCTGATTTTCCCTGTAGTGGCGTTACTGATTTCTAGCTATATCAATGGTGAGGCGTTGTCTCAACAATCATTGCTCATGATGCTGCCTCTTCTTGTGGGTATTTTATTGACTAAAGTACCAAAAGGTATTTTCAAGCGGCGTTCAGCTTTAAAAGTAGTGCACAACAACTAAGATTGATCGCCTGCGGTGGGTTAGTTTCGCGTCTTGAGGTAGCGAGATGAAAAGCATGCGTTGTTGTTGATTGTATATGGTGCTAAATATTATTAAATGCGTATTGTGGTTTATTACAAACGTGATTTATTATTCATGCATACAATTTATCAAAATACGACGCAATTGGTACTTTGGGTATGAATAGAAACTTGAAGTGCGAATTACAGGTGTTTTTCAGAGGTGTTAGTTATTGACGGTTTATTGATTTTTGGTTTGATTTTGTTTGGTTATGCAAGTTTAGCATCTTTAGCTTGGGTTTATGTGAAAAGAAGGAATGCGCTTTATTGGAGTGATATTTGTTTACCTATAGTATTGCTATTGGTTTGGACTTTCTTGGCTTCTGTTGGATATGGACATCAAAGTTTGAGCCATCTGATTGAAATTCCAATACTCTTAATGGTGAGTATTATTTTTCTATATGTTCGTGTTTTTATCGTTGATCGTTATCGAGAACAGTTTAAGCAAAATTCATATATTATTTTAGGTTTGGGTGTTTTTTTTGTTTTATTGTTGCGAACATTTATGCCATTTTTAGCTGAATAAGAGCATTTGATATTAAATACCGCTTATAGTGGCGGTATTACGATACTTAAAACCTTATAGTGAATCAGATCTGCTAATATTCTTAGAAAACGCAGGTAGGTTATTGGTTTTCGTGAATCACTCTGATTAATTTCGCTGGTGTACCACCATAAAGAGAATCCGGTGGTACATCGCAATTAACCACCGAGTTAGCCGCAATAACAGAGCGCGCGCCAATGGTCACACCTTGGTTGATCACCACATTGCCACCCACCCATACATCATTTTCAATTGTAATCGAATCCCAGATGGTTGCCCAGTTGCGGCGATTGCGATAGTTTAAGTCATGACTAGCACAGTAAAATTGTGTATTTGGGCCAATTAAAACATTGTTACCAATCGTAATTTTAGCACCATCTAACATGGTGACATTCATGTTGATGTAAGTATTTTCTCCAATCGAGATCGTTTTACCAAACTCACAATAAAATGGTGAGCGGACAATACTTGATGGTGAAATAGTGCCCATTAACTGTTGAAATAGCTCATTACGTTGAGAGTCGTCTGTATTTTGGTTAATAGTCTGCAATAGATTTAAAGCATGTTGACGAATACGTTCAATACAATCTGAGCCCGCATCAAAGTCTTTGCCTGCCAACATCTTTTCAAATTCAGTCATGTTGTCTCTCAACTTATTCTGTATGGGGTTATTTAACGATAATTTTATCACTTGTTGTGTTATTTATTTATCACTCGATGTTATAGATGAGACTGCGAGTCATATTTTTGTTATTGATTTGAAAAAAGCATGAGTAAATGGCAAGCCTTTCACTCGTCATTCCCTACCGTGCATGCCAACGTCAATCGCGTTATTTTCTACAGTGAATGCCAAACCCAACCCCGTCATTCCCTACAGTGAGGTTATGAACGAGATAGGGAATCTACTGTTTTCGCGTTGTAGAGTCAGTGCTTCTGGTGGGATTCAAGCGTATTTTCATTGGCGTCTTTTGGGCTCAATCACGCGGTGAGTAGATCACGGATAGTAGGCTGTGTCATTTTTTTCTGTGATGTTTGCACTTAATTAGTCATTATTTTGGGTATATATATGTATTTTGTTAAATAAAGAGGTTTAATGGTTATTCTTGTAAGTACACATGGTACATTACGTCAACTATTACTAGTAAAAACATAAAATGATTACATCTTTACCTTATATTATCTTGATTATTCTTAATCCTTTATCATTATCAATTTTCTTTTTATTATTATTTTGTTTATTTCACTTAGTTAATTTATCTAAACAAACTAAACGAATAGTAAAATTAATGTATACCTTTTTACGAACAATTCCGTTTGGTATTTGGATATGCTTTTTTAGTTCTCTAATCATTCCATTGTTTTTTCAGAAAGATCAGTTATTAGATAGATATATAACCAATATTAGTCTTGGTATTTTATCTGGCTCTTTTTTCTATGTACTAACATCACATGTCAATGAGTTTAAATCTCGTAGAAAAGAAGCTACTCATATACTAATCGAGATTGCTATTATTAAAATGAATCTTTCTAATACATTGAATTATGATGGGAATATGTGTGAAAAAAATCACAAATTCAAAGATATACTGCTTCGTTCTTTAAGGGATAGTAATAGTTCTAAATATATGAGATGTTTATCTAAGCCAACATCAATGTTATTCAGAGTCCAACAAGATCTATTCTATTTAGAACGAACTAAACAACATAAAATATTTATTGATATTGATTTTAGTCGGCATTTAGAAAGAGCAATAGATGAATGTAAGGAAATGATTAATGATCTTAATCATTTTTGTGACTGGCTAGAAAAAGAAGAAACAAAAAAAATTATTGGTACAAATCAATATGAAAATTTAGGGTGTTATAGAACATCTTATTATAGCTATAACTACATGATGTATCGTTTTTATAGATATTCATTTTTACGATTTATGCCATATATAACAGAAAAAGATATTGAGGGTGGGGATTGTATTAAAATGTATTAAATCCTCCCACCCTATTCAAAACTAAAAAAAGGGCACATTACGTGCCCTTGAATTATGTTGTGTTCGCAAGTTTTTACTCGCTGTTATGATTTCTGTGGTTGAGGATTCGGATGGAAACGAACCGCTTCATCTTCTGTTGCAGCTAGTGGATCGTTGAAACGCGCAATATCCATTTCACCTTCAGATTTAGCCACAATACAGGTTACAACGCTATCACCCGTAATGTTAACCGCAGTACGGATCATATCCAGTAGACGGTCAACACCCATAATTAGCGCGATACCTTCAACAGGTAGACCCACTTGGTTAAGCACCATCGCTAGCATAATTAGACCAACACCAGGAACACCCGCTGTACCCACTGATGCTAACGTAGCTGTTAGAATAACCATGATGTAGTCATTCATGGTGAGGTCAATATTAAACGCTTGGGCAATAAATACCGTTGCCACACCCTGCATGATTGCAGTGCCATCCATATTAATGGTTGCGCCTAGTGGAACGGTAAATGACGCAATCTTGTTATTAACGCCTAAACGCTTAGTTGCAGTTTCCATCGTAACTGGAATAGTTGCATTTGATGATGCGGTTGAGAACGCAAACATCACCGCATCTTCCATTTTCTTGAAGAAGGTAATTGGGCTTAAACCCGTAAACGCTTTTAGCATCACACTGTAAGTCACTAAAGCATGGAACAACAGTGCAGCGACTAAGACTAAGAAGTAATTAATTAAGCTATAGATAGCGTCTAAGCCTAAGCCTGTGAACAATTTAGCCATCAAGAAGAACACACCGTATGGGGCAATATTCATCAATAATGCAACCAGCTTCATGATCACTTCATTTAAATCGGCAAATACTGCCGCTAAACGTTCACCTGGTTTACCTGCTGCACTGATTGCAATACCAAATAAAACCGCAAATACAATAATCTGTAGCGTATTACCATTTGCCATAGCACTGATAGGGTTGGTTGGGAACATGCCCACAATAACGCTACCTAGCGATGGTGCATCTTTAGAAGCAAACGTTGTAGCTGCACTTAAATCGGCGCCTGCACCGGGCTGGAAGATATTCGCCATGGTCAGTGCAAGGGTAATTGCTAAGGCTGTAGTGGTGAGGTAAAACGCTAAGGTTTTTCCGCCTAAACGGCCTAATGTTGCTAAATCTTTTAATGAGCTCGTACCACAAACCAGTGATACAAAAACCAGAGGAACAACTAACATTTTTAAGCTGGCAATAAAAATTTTACCGCCGACATCAAACAGGCCATTTACGATATAGTCATGAATAAAAGCGACATCAGCAAAAAGGGAACGGATCATAAATCCTGTCAGAATACCTAAAACCATACCGAGAATGACTCGGCCAGTTAGTGACATTTTTTTCTTTTCTGTGGTCATTAGTATTTATCCTTAATATTTATTTCTCTCTGTCCATCGATAATCAGAGCGCGTTCGGAGAGTAGCAGTTATTTGTCTGTTAACGTGAAGTAATAATTATTATTAAGGGCTAAAGTTTGCGTCAACTCACAAATTTTATACTGATTTCATGTTTGAGAAGTTTATTTTTAACTATTAATTAACACTTTATGCGTTTAATAATCATAAATGACGGTTTAAATGTTGTTTTTACGAGGTGTTTTGTCGGAATTTTCGATAAATAGTTGTGAGTGAATAAATTAGGAAGGATATTGATGGCGTTTATAACAGGGGGAGGCTACGTACTTTTTCTTCATGAGTGCTAAAAAGCACGTAGCTTGTGTCGTTATTATTGAGAGATAAACAAATTATTTAGCCACATTACCCGCGACATTCATAATATCCCAAGTACGTGCAAATGGCGGTGCATAGGCAAAATCCATCATGCCTAATTGCTCTGTAGTCGCACCAAGACTGATTGCAACAGCGAGTGCATCAACACGATGAACTGCACCTTTATTACCAATGAGTTGAGCACCTAATAATTGCTTATTCTCAGAACGATAAACCAACTTAATATACAGTGGAGATTGACCTTCACAGTAATTGGTATGACATTTATCGCTGATATAAACGGTACGGTAATCAATATTCGCTTGTTGGGCTTCACGCTCAGATAAGCCTGTTCGACCAGCTTCTAAACCTAACACTTTGACGCAACTGGTGCCTAATGTGCCGTCATAACTGAGGTTCTTGCCTGCGATATTCTCACCGACTAAGCGACCCATTTTATTCGCGCCTGTTGCTAGCGGAATATAAACGGGTTGTTGTAATTGAGCATGCCAAATGGTGGCGCAATCACCCGCTGACCACACATTATCAAGGGATGTTTTACCTTGCTGATCAATGATTATTGCACCATTGGCTAAACGATCAATGCCAGTATCTGCAATAAAATCAGTATTCGGTTTAACGCCAGTACAGCAGATCACCAAATCTGTTGAATAAATGTCTTTATCGGTTTTGATGCTAGTAACGCGATCATCACCAATAATTTCACACACCGATTCTTTCAGGTGGATGATTACTCCAGCACGTTCCAGTTCAGGTTGAATATGCTGGCTAATTTCAACATCAAAAGCATCTGGAATTAAGCATGGCGCACGTTCAATAAGGCGTACGGTTTTGCCTTGATGGATCATGGCTTCAGCGACTTCTAAGCCAATAAAACCTGAGCCAATAATCGTCACATTTTGACATTGGGGATCGGCAAGGGCATTTTTGATATTGATGCCATCTTGCATACGACGTAATGAATAAACGCCTTGTTTTTCTAAGCCAGTAATGGGGGGTAAAACTTCTTTTGCCCCTGTCGCAATCATTAGGCGATCATAATCAACAGTGTGCGTTTCACCTTGATGTTCAACGGTTAACTGCTGCTGTTGTGCGTTAAGGTTAACCACGCGATGTTGGGTTAATACTTGGATCCCTTTTTCTGCAAATTGTGCTGGGGTAAATTCCGCCATCAAATTGGCATCAGAAAATTCATCACCAATATAATAAGGTAATCCACAAGCGCCAAAAGAGATGATATTAGAGGCTTCATAAACAACAATATCAGCGGTTGGGTTAATGCGTTTTGCTTTTGCTGCGGCACTCATGCCTGCGGCTTCACCGCCAATAATGATAATTTTCATACTATTGTCTATTCCTTGAAAAATGGAAAGAGAGGCAATGCACCTCTCTTTAAAACGAGTGTTTACTATTGATTAAGCCGCTGATTCTTCGCCATCTAAGTTAATGGTTTCATCACTATTAAAAATAGCCATGTCTGTCTCGCCCATGACCTTACTGGTAATTGTGCCTGCGGTGATTGAACCCGATACGTTAAGAGCAGTACGACCCATATCAATAAGCGGTTCTATTGAAATCAAAAGACCGGCAAGTGCCACAGGCATATCCATTGCTGATAATACGATTAATGCCGCAAATGTTGCGCCACCACCAATACCTGCAACCCCAAAAGAACTTACGGTAATAATTGCCACTAAAGTACATAGAAAGCCGAAATCCATTGGGTTAATACCCACGGTTGGCGCAATCATTACTGCTAGCATCGCAGGGTAGATTCCTGCACAACCATTTTGACCGATAGTTGAACCAAATGAAGCGGCAAAGTTAGCAATACCCGATGGAATACCAAGGCATTTTTCTTGGGTTTGCACGTTCATGGGAATTGAACCAGCACTGGTGCGTGAGGTGAAAGCAAAAGCCAGTACTGGAATAATTTTCTTTAAGTGGCGCACTGGGTTAATGCCTACCATCGCAACAAGAGCTAAGTGAATCATAAACATTAGGATTAATGCAGCATATGAAGCAAAAACGAAGTTGGCAAGATTCACAATATCAGTGTAGTTTGAACCTGAAATTACCTTGGTCATCAGCGCTAATACACCAAACGGTGTTAGACGTAAGACTAACGTTACCATACGCATGACAATCGCTTGGGCAACTTTAATGAAGCCTTCAAATTGGGCGAAAATTTCAGGTTTTTTCTTAGCAATTCCAGTTGCAGATAGGCCAATGAAAATAGAGAAAATAACCACTGCGATAGTGGAAGTACGACGCGCACCGGTCATATCTAAGAATGGGTTAGCAGGAATAAATTCGATCACTAATTTAGCAAACGACATGGCTTCTACATTAGAAAGGGTTGATTCAAGGCTCTTAGCGCGCGCCATTTCAGCCGCACCCGAGGTTAACCCTTCAGCAGTAAGACCAAAAAGGTTAGCCATTAGAATACCGACACAAGCTGCAATCATGGTGGTAACAATCAGTACCCCAAGCGTCAGACTGCTTATTTTTCCTAATGATGTGCCACCGTTAAGTTTCAGAATTGCAGAAATGATCGATACCATCACTAATGGGATGATGATCATTTGTAGCAAGCGAACATAACCCACACCCACAATATCAAAATATTCAATCGATGTTTTGATGACCTCAGAGCCAGTACCATAGAAAACTTGTAGCGCGGCACCAAATGCAATACCTAAGCCTAAGCCAGCAAATACACGCTTAGTAAAGCTGTAGTGTTTGTTTTGCATGTGATAAAGAAATGCGATCAAGCCAACAAATATGGCGAGGTTCGTTACAATACCTAAGGTCATGATGAATCCTTCATATCAAATAAAAAGAGGGGGATTTTTATTGTTCTTATATAGTTATGACTAAATTTTGCTGTATTAATATTTAATTACAAGCAAATTTATACATTTAATGTAAGGGATATTGAAAATCGTAAAAACGATCAAGATCGCTAATTATGAACATAAGATGAATATTTAGTTTTAAAAGTAGAGTTAGCTGCGGATATAGATCAACATTCAACATACTGTTAACAAGTGGTAATAAGGTGATATATTGGGGGGTGTTAAAGAGGGAATGTATAAAAAAAAGTCAAAAAAATACCGACAACAAGGTTGTCGGTATTTCGAATTTAAACGTGGCGCAAATTACATTACACGCATACCTGGCTGAGCACCGTCATGCGGCTCTAAGATCCACAGATCTTTACCGCCAGGGCCCGCTGCAAGGATCATACCTTCAGACATACCAAATTTCATTTTACGCGGTTTTAGGTTAGCAACCATTACCGTCATTTTACCAACAAGCTCTTCTGGTGTGTAAGCTGATTTAATACCAGAGAATACTTGACGCATTTCACCACCGATATCCAATTGGAATTTCAGTAGTTTGTCTGCTTTTGGCACTGCTTCACAAGAGACAATTTTAGCGATACGCATATCGATTTTAGCGAAATCATCAAACTCGATTTCAGCTTCAATTGGCTCTGCAGTTAATGGGCTAACAGCAGGTTGAGCAGCTTCAATCGCGGCTTTATCAGCGGCAGCTTCTTCTTTTGATGCTTCAACCATAGCAGCAACATGAGCAGGATCGATACGGTTAAACAATGCCTTGAACTTAGTTACTTCATGGTTTGTTAATGGCGTTTCGATGCTTTCCCACGTTAGCGTTTCATTTAAGAAAGCTTCAGTGCGCTCGGTAAGTTTTGGCATTACAGGCTTTAGGTAAGCCATTAATACGCGGAATAGGTTGATACCAACAGTACAGATTTCCTGTAGCTCTTGATCTTTACCTTCTTGCTTCGCCACAACCCAAGGTGCTTTTTCGTCAACATACTGGTTAGCTTTATCTGCTAGTGCCGTGATTTCACGGATAGCGCGGCTGTATTCACGGTTCTCGTAAAGATCACCGATACGCGTTGCTGCACCTACAAATTCAGCATAAAGCTCAGGCTCTGCAAACTTCTCAGATAACATGCCGTCAAAACGCTTAGCAATAAAGCCAGCGTTACGTGATGCTAGGTTAACAATCTTGTTCACTACATCGCTGTTTACACGTTGAGTAAAATCTTCAAGGTTAAGGTCTAGATCATCAATGCGGTTATTAAGTTTTGCCGCGTAGTAGTAACGTAGGCATTCTGGATCAAGGTGGTTTAAGTAAGTACCCGCCTTGATAAATGTGCCTTTTGACTTCGACATTTTCGCGCCATTAACGGTTACGTAGCCATGTACGAATACGTTATTTGGCTTACGGAAACCAGCACCATCTAGCATTGCAGGCCAGAATAGGCTGTGGAAGTAAACAATGTCTTTACCGATAAAGTGGTAAAGCTCCGTTGAGCTGTCTTTGTTCCAGAACTCGTCAAAATCAAGATCATCGCGCTTATCACATAGATTCTTAAATGAACCCATGTAGCCGATAGGTGCGTCTAGCCATACGTAGAAGTATTTGCCAGTTTCACCCGGGATCTCAAAACCAAAGTAAGGTGCATCACGAGAAATATCCCACTGCTGTAGGCCTGACTCGAACCACTCTTGCATCTTGTTAGATGTTTCTTCTTGAAGTGCGCCAGATTTAGTCCACGCTTTTAGCATGTCTTCAAACTGTGGCAGATCAAAGAAGAAGTGCTCTGAATCTTTCATGATGGGTGTTGCGCCAGACACGGCTGATTTTGGATTAATCAGATCAGTTGGGCTGTAAGTTTCACCACAGTTATCACAGTTATCACCGTATTGATCTTCAGCTTTACACTTAGGGCAAGTGCCTTTTACAAAGCGATCAGGCAAGAACATTTCTTTCTCAGGATCAAACAACTGAGAAATAGTACGGCTAGTAATAAAGCCTTTGTCTTTTAGCTGGGTGTAAACAAAAGAAGCAAGTTCACGGTTTTCAGGTGAATGCGTACTGTGGTAGTTGCTAAAGTTTATATCGAAACCGGCGAAGTCAGCTTGGTGCTCTTTGCTCACTTCTGCAATCATTTGCTCAGGTTCCACACCCATCTGCTGGGCCTTAAGCATGATTGGCGTACCGTGTGCGTCATCTGCACAGATAAAATGAACTTCGTTGCCACGAAGGCGCTGATAGCGCACCCAAATATCCGCTTGAACATGCTCTAGCATGTGACCTAAGTGGATAGAACCGTTAGCGTACGGCAGGGCGCAGGTCACCAGAATTTTTCTTGGATTAGCAGCCATAATTACTTCTTTCGCTCATGATGGGTAAAAAAACATAGCTGCAAATACTACCTGATGGACAGCATATTGACTAGCATCCGATACTGATTTGTATGTTTTAGGACAGGGGAAATCGGGCAGAAAGGGTACTTTGATGGTAGCATTAGGAAAAAGAGGTAAATATTACCCCGCAGCATCAACGTTACTGGTTGTTTTATAGACGAATACTGTGACGCCGATGTTGCTAATAAGCTATGACATTTATGTGGAGCGTTAATCTATGGCAACAGAAACAACAAACCATTTCGACAGTGTTGGTGATATTAGCCAATGGTTGAATCAATTTGAACATCCGCTACTAAGTGCAGAATGGGCGGATGTCCCGCACTTTGTTTCGGTGTCGGCAGAGGGCGTGATTATTATTACGATCCCATTTGCAGCCAGCGAATTAGCTCAACAGTTGCGTCAATGGATTGCACAGCAACAGCAACAAGGCATCGTTAATACTGCCTTAACGTTTGATGTTCGTTGTCGAGTTGCAACACTAGCTGTTGTTGATAAACAGCCACTTAAAGGTGTAAAAAACATCATTGTAGTGAGTTCTGCTAAAGGTGGTGTTGGTAAATCAACCACGTCAGTTAACTTAGCGCTGGGTTTACAGCACCAAGGTGCAAAAGTAGGGCTATTGGATGCTGATATTTATGGTCCTTCTGTACCGATGATGTTAGGCACGATGGATGAAAAGCCTCAATCACCTGATGGTAAAATGATGTCGCCGATTGAAGCGCATGGTTTATATACCAACTCCGTCGGCTATTTAGTGCCAGCAGAGAGTGCGACGATTTGGCGTGGGCCAATGGCGTCAAAAGCATTAGCACAAATTATCAGTGAAACATGGTGGCCCGATCTTGATTATTTAGTGATCGATATGCCACCGGGTACGGGTGATATTCAATTAACCTTGTCACAGCAAATTCCTGTAACAGGGGCAATAGTGGTAACAACCCCGCAAGATTTAGCCTTAGCAGATGCGATTAAAGGCATCAGTATGTTCAATAAGGTTGATGTACCAGTACTGGGTATTGTTGAAAATATGAGTTATCACATTTGTAGTAATTGTGGTCATCAAGAGCATATCTTTGGTACGGGAGGGGCGGCGAAAATGGCACAAGATTATGCGGTGCCGTTATTGGCTCAATTACCGTTAGATATCAAAATTCGCGAAGATATTGATAACGGTACACCAACCGTTATTTCATCACCTGAATCAGAACAGGCTGCAGCATACATTATGTTAGCTGCAAATATTGCGAGTCGATTATATTGGCAGGGTGAAACTGTAGCAGAGCAGATTACTA
The DNA here is from genome assembly GCF_002954725.1 of Photobacterium phosphoreum. Lineage (GTDB taxonomy): Bacteria > Pseudomonadota > Gammaproteobacteria > Enterobacterales > Vibrionaceae > Photobacterium > Photobacterium phosphoreum. The sequence continues at coordinate 1,716,561 of NZ_MSCQ01000001.1, read as the reverse complement.
TTCGAACAATGTAACTGCTTACCAAACAAAATCCGTTGATATTATAATCAGATATGACAGATACCGCATTTTTGCTGGTATCTGCCATAGCAACTGCTTATAATCAGAGGGTTTAATTTATCCATATTCGCCTTGCTACGTGGTCTAATAGGTACTTTCTGATATGTCTGAAACTTCACACCAATGCGTTATTATCGGTATTGCAGGCGCTTCTGCTTCCGGTAAAAGTCTGATTGCCAGTACAGTTTATAAAGAGTTAAAAGAAAAAGTAGGCGATCACCAGATCGGTGTAATCACGGAAGATTGTTACTATAACGATCAAAGCCATCTATCAATGGAAGATCGTGTTAAGACTAACTACGACCATCCAAACGCGCTTGATCATAATTTATTGTGTGATCATCTTGAGCAGTTAATGAAAGGTGAAGCAGTAGAAGTACCACAATATAGCTACAGCGAGCATACTCGTTTACAAGAAAGCACCACAATGACACCGAAAAAAGTGATCATTTTAGAAGGTATTTTATTGTTAACCGATCCTCGTCTGCGTGACATTATGCACGCGAGCATATTTATGGATACTCCACTTGATATCTGTTTACTACGTCGTCTGCAGCGTGATGTTGCTGAACGTGGTCGTACAATGGAGTCAGTGTTAGTTCAGTACCAAAAAACGGTACGTCCAATGTTTATGCAGTTTATTGAGCCATCAAAGCAATATGCCGATATTATTGTGCCGCGTGGTGGTAAGAACCGTATCGCAATCGATGTGCTAAAAGCCCATATCGCTAAATTGCTGCGTTCGTAATAATTTAAAATGAATAAGGCTGACAATATGTCAGCCTTATTTCTATGGTTATGATTGTTGGGGATAATACCGTTAACTTTTGCTAACCCACAAATATAGATTAACCGTATCGATGTATTTTTATACCACTCTCATGTGTTGAGCATTAATAGGATAGAGTGTGTATTAAGCCCGGAGAGAGCTTGAATGAGACTTTGTGATAGAGATATCAAGGCTTACCTTGATGACGGTAAAATCAGCATTGAACCCCGCCCATCTGATGATTGTATTAGTGGCTTGACCATTGATGTTAGTCTTGGAAATAATTTCCGAGTGTTTAATGATCATGGCGCTCCGTTCATTGATCTATCTGGTAAAAAAGAAGATGTCGCCACTCAACTTGAAAAAGTAATGAGTGATGAGATTATTGTCGCAGAAGAAGAAGCCTTTTTTCTTCATCCGGGGCAGCTTGCATTAGCGGTTACTCATGAGTCAGTGACATTACCTGATAATATCGTTGGCTGGTTAGACGGACGTTCATCATTAGCACGTCTAGGCTTAATGGTGCATGTAACAGCACATCGTATCGATCCCGGCTGGTCAGGACGGATTGTACTTGAGTTCTATAACTCTGGCCGTTTGCCATTAGCATTACGTCCACATATGCCGATTGGCGCATTAAGCTTTGAGACTTTATCAGGCCCTGCGGAAAAACCGTATAACAAGCGTGTTGATGCCAAATACAAAAATCAGCAAGGCGCTGTAGCAAGTCGTATCAATGAAGACGATAAGCAACGGTAAGCATTTGAGATATGACGGCGCTCGCAATTGATCAAAAAATTATTAAAGGCAGCCTTAGGGTTGCCTTTTGTTTAGCTATTACGTTTATGGTGAACTAATCTTGGAGTTAGTGGTCTTAATGACATTGATTTATAGGGTTAATCGCCAACAAATTTTTTCTGCATAGCACACTATTAATTGTGACGTTATATGCATATCCGAGGACATAATGAAAAAAATACTTTATATCTTACTCGGGCTGATTTTATTAGTCGTGATTGGTATTGGTGCACTAGTAACCTTTGTTAACCCGAATCAGTTTAAGCCACTGCTAACTGAGCAAGTTAAAAAAATAACGGGTCGTGACTTAGTTATTAATGGTGATATTAGCTGGCGTTTTTTCCCAACATTGGGATTAAGTGTCGGTGAGACTGAATTTCGTAACCCAGTAGGGTTTGCTGAGCCTAATTTAGTCCAATTTAAACAAGCAAATTTATCTATATCGGTTCTACCGTTATTGTCTCACCAACTTGATATTGGTGAAATGCGTTTAGAAGGGGCACATGTCTTTGTTCAAACGTTAAAAAATGGTACTACAAACCTCGATGGCCTCACGGATAAAAAAGCTATCGCTGACAAAACTGCTACCGAGAAAACAGTAACCACCAAGAATGATAATGACCTAAGTGCTAAAAAAGAGCATTGGAAAGTGGCTGTGGCAGGCATTGAGTTAGTGGATGCAAGTGCTGAAGTACGCAATGATCAAACCAAGATGGTTGTACAACTGAATAATGTGAATTTCACGCTGGGTAGTTTTCAGCCACAAACATGGACCAAAGCAACCTTTGATGTACAAGGTAAAATGAATGCAATCACCTTTAGTGCGCAAGGGAGTACAGATCTAAATCTTGCTGCTGATTATAAGAATGTTCAGTTGAAAGCACTTTCTGCACAAATGAGCATGAAAGATGGCAATACTGAGATCAAGCATGCTCAGTTGGGGCTGGATCAATTTACGGTTGGACAATTGTCAAATGTCACTTTTTCGGTGAATGGACAAGTGCCTAATTTAAGTTTTGATACACACGGTACAACGAAAGTAACATTATCTGAAGACCATAATACTGTTACGATTCAAGGGCTGAAAGTTACCAATGATTTAGCGGGTAAAGCCTTGCCGCACCCAACAATGAATTTGATTGTTAATGCTGACGCAACGTATGACATTGCTCAAAAACTGGCTTTAGTCAGTCAAATTATGATTAATGCTGACGGGACGAAGGTATCAGGATCTGGTTCATATTTAGCCGCAGCGATCCCTGATATTCGTTTTGCATTATCAAGCGATAAGATTGATCTTGATAGTTGGTTACCTGCGAAAAAAGCATCAACCGCAGTAGCAAATAATGCCACGGTAATACCAGCTAGAGACATTTCAGCTGTTGCAACAGTGGCTGATACTTCAACGCAACAACCTGATCTTAGTGCGTTAAAAAATATTAACCTTGCTGGTATGATAGCGATTAAACAACTAAAAGTAGCCAATGCTGATATTGCTAACGTTAAAGTGGTGACCTCGATTAAACAGGGCATTGCGACGATTAATCGTTTTGAAGCTAATTTATATGACGGTAAGATCACGGGCAGTGCTGTTGTTGATGTGAATAGCGCATTACCTAGTTACCACTTAAAAAATGCCATTTCAAACGTGTCTATTTTACCGTTACTGCAAGCGGTTGCGAATAATAAGTTACTTGCTGGTAAAGCAAATATCACCACAGATTTAAGCGGTCATGGTTTATCTGAAGCGGATATTCGTCATAATATTGCAGGTTCTATTAAGGTTAATGTTTCAGATGGCGCAGTATATGGGGTCAATATTTCTGATTTATTACGTAATGCGAAAGCCAAGTTAAAAGGTCAAGCTGATACGAGTAGTGGCGATACGGTCAAGAAAACGGACTTCTCAGCATTAACCACAACCTTAGTATTAGGTAAAGGCATTGCATCAACCGATAATTTCCAGTTAGCGTCACCATTACTGGCTATTAATGGCGAAGGTCATACTAATCTGGTTAATGAAGGCATTGATCTTACGATTAATACCAAGATTGTCGCGAGTGGTAAAGGGCTAGATGATATTAAAGGTATTGCGATTCCTATCCATGTCGGTGGCAACTGGCAGAAGCCTAAATATAACTTAAATATTAAAGATTTATTTAAGAATAATGCGGAGCTAGAGAGTAAAGCTAAGAAAGAAATCAATCGCGGCTTAGAAAAACTCTTTGGTGATAAAGCAAAAGATGACAACATTAAAAATGCCGCAGATAAGCTACTGAAAGGGTTATTTAATTAACGCTTCATATCGAGTGGTATTGTTAACGTAAAATAGGATAGAAAGGTTTGCTGTTATCGGCAAACCTTTTATTTTTTAACTACATAATCAATTAAGTAGCAGGTATTTAATGGCTTGTTATTATTAGATTGGCTTTGTTCTTATCCATTGCTAATCTTGTTGAGTATTTTTATGACACTGCAATCAAATTATGACTAACAAAATAATATCATCTGAAAAATCGACGTTATTCTCTAAAGTAAAGGGAGTATTAACTCTTATTGGCAATGCTATCAAAGCACTACCTCCGGTTGACCATTTTATACGGGCAACTGATCGCTTTAACGATCGTTTAGGTAGTCAGTTTGGTGCTGCAATTACCTATTTTTCATTTTTATCACTTATTCCCATTTTAATGGTGCTATTTGCTGCGGCGGGTTTTATCTTAGCCTCAAACCAAGTACTGCTAACCAATATTATTGATAAAATTGTTGCTGGTGTGACTGATCCAAGTTTGGCAAATACTTTAAAGCAAATGGTGCAAACGGCGATCAGCCAACGTACTACCGTTGGTTTAAGTGGTTTAGCGATTGCGCTTTATTCTGGTATTAGCTGGATGGGAAATTTACGTGAAGCGGTACGGGCACAAACCCGTGATGTGTGGGAGCGTAAGCCTGAAGATAAAGAACATATTTTACTGCAATATTGTAAAGATCTTATTGGGTTAACCGGACTGGTTGCGGCATTGATTTTTACAGTGGTATTAACCTCTGTTGCGGGTTCAGCCCAAGCGACGATTGTTGATGCGCTAGGCTTAGGCGGGATCACTTGGTTACGTCCAGTGTTAACGGCCATTGCTTTGACCATTTCTATTTTAGCTAACTATCTAATGTTTTTATGGATCTTCTGGATGTTGCCCCGTCGTCACTTTAATCGTAAAAGTTTAATGCAGGGGACATTACTGGCAGCTATTGGCTTTGAAGCGATCAAATTTGCGATGACATTCTTATTACCGAAATTAGCCAGCTCTCCATCAGGTGCTGCCTTTGGTTCTATTATAGGGTTAATGGCATTCTTCTATTTCTTTGCTCGCTTAACCTTGTTCTGTGCGGCATGGATAGCTACAGCCAAAGAAAACCGCCCTGGCTATGGTGTTGTCGCTGATGATGATATTGAAGAGTAATTTTTAATCGTGCTCATCAGAGTGTGATTATTTTAAAAGGATAGCGCGTTGGCTGTCCTTTTTTTATGTCCTTTTTTTTATTTGTTTTTAATAATAGAGAAATGATTATTGAGTAGTAATAACTGAGCGTTAATAACATTAACACAACATTGTTAAATGCAAATTGGTGAGTATTACTATTGTAGTGTAAGGCTGCATTGTGATTTATTTTTCAGCGTCAACGACGAAAAGGTTACGCCAAGGTATTTATTTTGTAACTATAAAGGTGCCAATTGGTAATGTTGATGTTCTTTGTTAGTGGCGGTTATTTGTGATGGTTCTCAGAAGTAACATTAAGCGTTAATTGCTATTAAGTAGTTTGATATTTATCAATATAGCTAATGGATATAACAGGCATTTTCTCCTTATGGTAGATACTTTGGTTAGCAGAGTATCGGTGATATATAGGGAAATAGGTCATGTTGTATTTGGAGTTTTTATTCCTGCTATTAGTGTTATATGCAGGTAGTCGTTTTGGGGGTATTGGGCTAGGGGTTGTCTCTGGTTTAGGTTTGTTGGTGGAAGTATTTATCTTCCGTATGCCGCCAACGTCACCGCCGATCACTGTTATGTTGATTATCCTTGCCGTTGTGACGTGTGCATCGATTCTCGAAGCGGCTGGTGGTTTAAAATACATGCTACAAGTGGCTGAGCGTATTTTACGTAGTAATCCGAAGCGGGTTACTATTGTTGGTCCATTAGTGACTTATGTTATGACATTTATGTTGGGTACAGGCCATGCTGTGTATTCAATTATGCCTATCATTGGTGATGTAGCTCTTAAAAATGGCATTCGTCCAGAGCGTCCAATGGCGGCTTCTTCTGTTGCCTCTCAACTTGCGATCACTGCAAGTCCAATCTCTGCGGCAGTGGTTTATTACCTCGCGCAACTATCGACGATTACTGACTCTGTTAATTTACTGTCTATTTTAATGGTGACAATTCCTGCCACATTAGGCGGTACATTGTTGTTGTCATTGTATAGCTTACGTCGCGGTAAAGAATTAGAAGATGATCCTGAATATCAACGCCGACTACAAGATCCTGTGTGGCGTGATCAAATTTTGCATACCACTAAAACGTCACTGAATGAGCAATTACCACGTTCTGCGATGCATGCTGTTATCTTGTTTGTCATCGCGTTAGTGACGATTGTGATCGTGGCAATGGTGCCTGAAATTCGTACCATTGGTGATGCTGCACCAATATCGATGTCATTGATTATCCAGATGATGATGCTAGGTTTTGGTGGCTTAATTTTATTAGTTACGCGTACCAATGTGCAGAAAGTTCCAGAAGGGGTGGTGTTTAAATCAGGCATGGTAGCAGCGATTGCTATTTTTGGTATTGCTTGGATGAGTGATACTTACTTCCAATACGCTATGCCATCGTTTAAATCAGGCATTACTGAAATGGTGCAAGGCTATCCGTGGACATTTGCATTAGCGCTATTTACCGTTTCTGTAGTGGTGAATTCACAAGCAGCTACTGCGCGAATGATGTTACCTGTAGGCTTAGCAATGGGATTAAATCCTGCGTTATTAATTGGTTTAATGCCTGCGACATACGGTTATTTCTTTATACCAAACTATCCATCAGACATTGCCACAGTGAACTTTGATGTAACAGGCACCACTAAAATTGGTAAGTGGTACTTTAACCATAGCTTTATGATGCCAGGCTTAATTGGTGTTATTTCAGCCTGTTGTATTGGTTATGTGCTCGCACAAATCATTATTTAAGCGTTAATTATTGCTAATTGCTAATTGCTAATTGCTAATTGCTATTGTGATAGCATGAATTGAGATTAGAAAAGCAGAGGGCGAATCATTAGATTCGCCCTTTTTGATGATGGCTATATTGTGATTAAAAAGGTATAGCGATGATGATTAATCGTCAGATTGTTTTTTACCGGGTTCTTCTGGTTCTTCATAAGGCCAATAGTGATGACCAATACGGATAAGAACGGTTGCTGCAGCTAAGACGAATGCTGCCAGTGATAGCCAAATAATAAAAGTACCATCAAGCTCTTTCATGCCAAGGGTGATATAACGGGCAATCGCCATAATTGCGATATACAACGGGTATCGTACGGGGATTTTACCGTGAGCGACAAATTGCTGCACCATCGCGAGAATTTCGAGATAAATGAACATTAATAAAATGTCAGTTAACTGAATATTACGGTTAACAAATACATGGATAAATTCATTCACCATCGCTACAACGGTGGCTAAGGTGATTGCGGTTAATAATATCGCTTCTAAAATGTGAAATACTTTTAGAAAAGGTTTACTAAATGAGCTAGGTAAGTGGGAAGGCATATTGTCTCCAGCTTTAACGCTGTTTATATTTTTATTAAGCATTGGTGTATTATAAAATGTAATGCTTATTCTAATAGCAAAATTTCATTTAATTCAAACAAGTGTTCATTTTTTATTCGAAATAATGAATAACAAAAGTGGTTACGCTAGGTTTATTATTTTACCAATCAATGCCTTTACGGGCTTTTATCCCTTGCTCAAAAGCATGTTTAACATTGCGCACTTCAGAAACGGTATCTGCAATATCAATTAAACGACGATGAGCCGCGCGTCCTGTAATAATCACCGTTTGGTGTGATGGACGAGCGTTGATAGCGTTAATAATCTCATCTAAATCAACATAGTCATACGTTACCATATAAGTCAGTTCATCAAGCAATACCACATCCAATTGGTCATCGGCTAACATCGCTTTACAATCAGCCCATGTTGCTTGCGCTGCGAGGGTATCTGCTGCTTTATTTTGGGTTTCCCACGTAAAGCCTGTTGCCATCACAGAGAAGGTTACACCGTGTTGTTGCAGAAGGTTACGCTCACCACAATCCCATGTACCTTTGATAAATTGACCAACACCACATTGTTGTCCATGACCCACTGCACGCGCGATCATTCCAAATCCAGAGGTTGATTTGCCTTTACCGTTACCTGTAATTACCAGCACTAATCCACGCTCTTGTTGGGCGGCATTAATTTTATTATCAACTTGCTCTTTTAAACGTTGTTGACGGGCTTGGTGACGATCGTCCTTGGTAGTTGCATCAACCATAATTTCCTCTTTGGTTACATTGTGGTATGTGTAATAAATACCATCATAACGTATTGGTGATTATAAATGAAAGCCCGCGTAGTCACAGGACTACACGGGCTTTATTTTAATATCTAACAGTGATTAACCTAGAACATCAGTCGCAACTTTGTAGGTTGGATCTTCAATCATATCGACTTCAACTAAGTTACCTGCTTTTTGAAGTAGTCTACGACATTCAGGACTTAGATGGCGAATATGAAGCGTTTTATTACGAGTCGCATAGCGATCAGATAGGGTATCAATCGCTTCAATCGCTGAGTGGTCAGCTACTCGTGAATGGGCAAAATCAATAATGACGGTTTGTGGATCATTAGTCGCATCAAATAACTCAAGGAAACGAGAAGCTGAACCAAAGAATAGCGGACCATTAACTTGGTAAACTTTTGCGCCATCATTATCAATGTGAGAACTTGCATAAATTTGCTTGGCATGGTTCCACGCAAACACTAACGCTGAGTAAATCACGCCAACGAATACGGCAACAGCAAGATCGGCTGCAACCGTCACACAAGTCACTAGAATAATAGTGAAGAAGTCATGTTTAGGTACTTTACGGATCATGCGTAAACTTGCCCATTCAAACGTACCGATAACCACCATAAACATCACACCAACCAGTGCGGCTAATGGGATAATTTCGATGAATGCTGATCCAAACAGAATGAACACAAGTAAACCAATAGCAGCAGTAATACCCGATAAACGGCCACGACCACCAGAGTTAATGTTGATCATTGACTGGCCAATCATCGCACAACCACCCATAGCGCCAAAAACAGAACAGGTGATGTTCGCGATACCTTGACCGACACATTCACGGTTACCGTGACCACGTGTATTGGTCATTTCATCAATAACGGTCAATGTCAGTAATGATTCGATTAAGCCGACTGCCGCAAGAATTAACGAATAAGGTAAAATAATTTTAAGGGTTGCTAGATTAAAACCAACATCAGGTAGTGCGAAAGTAGGTAGAGATCCTGCGAGTGTAGCGTTAGCGTCACCACTCATGGTACGGACAAAATCCACAACAGTGCGTGAATCTAGACCTAATACATGCACCAATGCTGTTACGGTTAAAATGGCAACTAACGAAGAGGGTACCGCTTTGGTGAGTTTAGGTAAAAAGTAAATGATAGACATGGTTAACAGTACTAATCCCAGCATGATATAGAGCTGAGTACCGTGCATCCATTCAAGGCCGCCAGTCAGTGATGGCACTTTAAATTGACCGAGTTGAGCGAGGAAAATAACAATCGCAAGACCGTTCACAAAACCGATCATGACCGGATGCGGTACCATTCGAATAAATTTACCGAGACGGAATACGCCTGCCAGTATTTGAAATACACCGGCTAACATAACAGCAGCAAACAGATATTGAATACCATGTTGGGCGACAAGGCTGACCATAACCACGGCCATTGCACCTGTTGCGCCAGAGATCATACCAGGACGACCCCCAAAGATAGCAGTAATTAAACCGACAATAAATGCTGCGTATAGACCAACCATTGGATCAACGCCTGCGACAAAGGCAAAAGCCACCGCTTCTGGTACTAGAGCAAGTGCTACAGTTAATCCAGAGAGGATGTCATTTTTGACTGATTGTTGTGAGACTTGAGGGAATTCAGACATATATTAGGCGTTCTTCTCTTCGCAAAATGAATGGATAATTAAAAAATATTGATTAACAGAATGTTACCGAAAGATTTACAATGCTTCAACTTAAGCTGTTAAATGGTGTGAAGATGTGCTTTGCGAGCATACTAATTACGCTCAGTAATAAGATTGTTAAAGTTTGTGGATATTATTGACCCAAAAAAGTGTAATAAAAAAAGCCATGCAGATGCATGGCTTTTTATTAGCAGTTTAAAATAACTTAGTCAAAAGATGGCTTAGTCATTGGTGCTGCTGCTGTATTGGTCGCTGTTTGGCTACCAGCAGAACGCGTTGTCGTTGCTTCACGTAATGGTGCAGCTTCAACTTTTACGCTTGCCATTGTTTCTGTTGGCGCAGGTGCTTTAGTCATTGCCGCTACCGCATGGAAACCACGTGGAGAGGTTGCTGTTACCGCAACAGTTTCAGTGACAATTTTTGTCATTGGTGCTGATGCTGTTTTAACAACAGGTGCTTCAACAACTGGCGTTTCAACAACTGGCGCTTCAACAACTGGCGCTTCAACAACTGGCGCTTCAACAACAGGTGCTTCAACAACAGGCGTTTCAACAACAGGCGCTTCAACAACTGGCGCTTCAACAACAGGTGCTTCAACAACAGGCGTTTCAACAACTGGCGCTTCAACAACAGGTGCTTCAACAACTGGCGCTTCAACAACAGGTGCTTCAACAACAGGTGCTTCAACAACTGGCGCTTCAACAACAGGTGCTTCAACAACAGGTGCTTCAACAACTGGCGTTTCAACAACTGGCACTGAACGTAATGGGAATGCTTTACCCATTGCAAGCTCAGGCATCGCAACACCACCTAAAGACGGTTGTGATACCACCTTTGGTAATGCTTGAGCGATTACAGGCTGATGAGGCTGCTCTGTAACAACGTCGGCTACAGGCGCTTCAATTGTTGGCTTAATGCGAGACCATACTTTGCCCATTGCCATTTCTGGTGCTGCTACACCTGATGTTGGACGTAGTGCTTTTGGTTTCTCAACAATAGAGACAACATTCACCATATCGCTAATAGTATCTGTTGCTTCAATATCTGCATTCTCAAACGCGTCTGCAACATTATAACAGCTTGGATCTTCATGCTGCTCATAATCTTGTTTTTCACCGCGAGTGTCACGAATACGGCGACGGCGTTGGCCGCTAGCGCGTAGGTGGCGTGGTGAACGACGGTTACGACGTTGGTTGTTATCCTGCTCATTTGTTTCAGCTTGGTCATCAACAACTGGCTGATCTTGAGTCGGTGTTGTTTGTGCTTCTTTCGCAATCGTTGTACCCATTTCCATTAATGGTGTTGGGTTAGTGATAGCTGTAATAGCATTCGTTTCAACAACTGCTTGAGCTGCAACAATTGGTTGAGTTTCAACAGCGGTTTCTACGTTGTCAGTAAAGCGGATCTTTTTCTGTAACTGACGACGTTGACGACGTTGTTTTACTTTAACAACTTTCTCTTCAGCTTCTATTGGAGCTACTGGCGCTTCAACAGTAACGGTCTCAATTGCTTTTACTTTTACTTCTTCTGATTGTTGGCGTTGTTGCTTTTGCGCTTGAATCTCTTCTTTACGAGATTGGCGTGGTTGCTCTTTCGCTTCTTCAGAACGAGGTGGACGTGGTTGCTTCACTGGGCGCTCTTGAGGTTGACGGTTTTTCTCCGTGCGCTCATTTCGCTCATTGCGACGACGAGGCTGTTGACGCTGCTCGTTGTTGCGATCTTGCTCAGTGTTGTTGTCTTGATCACTGTCTTGGGTGTTATTACGACGAGTGTTATCGCGATTACCTTGACGGTCATTACGACGATTATCAGGACGACGGTTATTGTTGCTACGACGATTATTGTTATTTGATTGCTCTTTTACTGGCGCTTCAACTTCTGCTTTAACCGTTACTGATTGTTCAGTATTGTTATTGAAGAAAGAAGAAATAGCAGCAAAAATACGACTAAAGATACTTGGTGCTTGAGCAATAATCGTTTGTGGTTTAACGACCTGTTGTACTTCTGGTGTTGTTACCACTGGCGCAGGTTGCTTTGGTGCTGCAAAACCGTGTAGAACAGGTTCTTCACGTTTTTTAGCTGTACGCTCTTGTTGTGGAACTTCAGTCGCTTCCGCTTCTTTTAATGCATCAATAGCACCAGGAAGATGGTATGAAAGCGTCTCTTGTTCTTCACCTTCACGGATACGTAACACTTCAAAGTGTGGTGTTTCCATGTCAGCGTTTGGCACAATAACAACATGTACGCTGTGATATTTTTCAATGTGCTGTACAGCTGGACGTTTTTCGTTCAATAAATAAGAGGCAACAGGAACAGGTACAATTGCAACAACTTGTGAACTGTTATCCTTTAGTGCTTCTTCTTCAATTAAACGCAAGATAGAGAGTGATAGTGATTCATTATCACGTACAACACCCGTACCTGTACAACGTGGACAAACGTGATGGCTTGCTTCTGCTAAAGATGGGCTTAAACGTTGACGAGACATTTCAAGCAAACCAAAGCGAGATATACGGCCAATTTGTACACGTGCGCGGTCAACACGAACAGCTTCACGTAAACGGTTTTCTACTTCACGTTGGTGACGAACCGGTGTCATATCAATGAAATCGATAACAACAAGACCACCAAGATCTCGAAGACGTAATTGACGTGCAATTTCATCTGCTGCTTCTAGGTTAGTTTGTAGTGCCGTTTCTTCAATATCACCGCCTTTCGTCGCACGCGCGGAGTTGATATCAATCGAGGTTAATGCTTCTGTTGGGTCAATTACGACTGAGCCACCTGAAGGTAAACGAACTTCACGCTGGAACGCAGAGTCAATTTGGCTTTCAATTTGGTAGTGGCTAAATAGTGGAACTTCACCTTCATAACGCTTAATACGTGATAAGAAATCAGGACGAATTAATTTGATATGATCACGTGCGCGCTCAAATACTTGTGGGCTATCGATAAGAATTTCACCGATATCACGACGTAGATAATCACGAATAGCACGAGCAATAACATTACTTTCTTGGTGGATCAAGAACGGAGCAGCTTGAGATTCAGCGGCTTCTTTCACTGCACTCCAGTGATTAAGAAGAACGTTTAAATCCCACTCAAGCTCTTCACCTGATTTACCCACACCTGCAGTACGAACAATCAGACCCATGCCATGTGGCAGTTCTAATGTACTTAATGCAGCTTTAAGTTGTGTACGCTCTTCACCTTCGATACGACGAGAAATACCGCCAGCACGAGGGTTATTAGGCATTAACACTAAGTAACTACCAGCCAATGAGATAAAGGTTGTTAGAGCAGCACCTTTGTTGCCACGCTCTTCTTTATCAACTTGGACGATAACTTCTTGGCCTTCTTTCAAGACTTCCTTAATGTTAGGACGACCTTGGTAAGAATAATTTGACGGGAAGTAATCTTTAGCAACTTCTTTTAAAGGGAGGAAGCCATGGCGTTCTGCACCGTAATCAACGAACGCAGCTTCCAGGCTTGGTTCGATGCGGGTGATGCGGCCTTTGTAAATATTTGCTTTTTTAGATTCGTGACCTGGGCTTTCGATATCAAGATCAAATAGCTTTTGGCCATCAACTAATGCGACGCGCAACTCTTCCTTCTGAGTCGCGTTAATCAACATTCTTTTCATTATATTGTACTCATTATTGTTGTTGTATTAGCGCCGCTAATTACTTCAATTATTTGATGGTGCCTGACTCCAAGTCTGATGTACGGGTGCAACCTCACGGTTGGAATGCAGGAGTGCTCTATGGCCACACGTATTAGCCAACTATGTAGAGATGGTTAGATCTGAAACACACAGCTGGTATCACCACATCGAGGTGTGGTTGTATCTGTTACATCAAAAAAATCTGTAATCTGACGCGCTAAAAAAAACTCCGGTAACTATAACGTCTTACGCCACGTGCTGCGTTTATCACCTGAGTTGTATATAAAATAGCCGAAATGATGAGAGCATGCTCACCTTGTCAGTAAAATAAGCAAAAAAACTTATTCTAGAATGCAATCATAGCAGGCTCACTTTTTTGCGGCAATCTGCTTTATTTGCATGGTACAATCAAACTTATGACAGAAGATAAACCTAAAGTGCAATTCATCGATATTACTGATGATTTTGCTGGCCAACGGATCGATAATTTTCTCCGTGCTAGGCTTAAAAATGTACCCAAAAGTATGATTTACCGTATTTTGCGTAAAGGCGAGGTGCGAGTAAACAAAAAACGTATTAAACCTGAATATAAATTGCAGGATGGTGATCTCGTGCGTGTCCCACCGGTATTTGTTCCTGAGAAAGACGAACAAGCACCGATTAGTACCAAACTTAACAAAGTGGCTGAACTTGAATCATGCATTATCTATGAAGATGAGCATGTTTTAATTTTGAATAAGCCATCAGGCACAGCCGTTCATGGCGGTAGTGGCTTGAAGTTTGGTGCGATTGAAGCGTTACGTGCATTACGACCTGATGCTCGATACCTTGAGTTAGTACACCGTATTGACCGAGATACCTCTGGCATTTTACTGATAGCGAAGAAACGCTCGGCGTTACGTAAGCTACAAGAACAATTTAGAGAAAAAACGGTTCAGAAATATTATTTTGCCTTAGTGATGGGGGAATGGAAGGCAAACTGTAAGCGAGTCACTGCACCGTTATTGAAAAATGAAGTCAACAGCATTGTGCGTGTTAATCCACAAGGTAAAGCATCAGATACCCGCTTTAAAGTCCTTGAACGCTTTGCACAAGCAACACTGGTACAAGCAAGTCCTGTAACAGGTCGTACACATCAAATTCGTGTGCATTGTCAATATGAAGGTCATCCTATAGCTTGGGATGATCGTTATGGTGACCCACGTTTTGATGCTTACACTAAAAAAACAGGTTTGGGACGATTGTTCTTACATGCGGCAAACATTAAATTTACCCATCCAAGTACGGATGAGTTAATGGATATTAGTGCGCCGATGGAACCTGTATTAGAGCGTTGTTTAATAAAGCTACGTACTTTTTAGTCGGGCTGTAACATTCGATCATGCTGTAACATAAGATAAAGGCGAGTACTGTACTCGCCTTTGTTGTCTTTTATAGATTGTCTTTTATCGGTTGTCTTTTATCGGTTGTCTTTTATCGGTTGTCTTTGAGCGACTGTCTTTATATAGATCGTCTTTCTATAAAACAGCGACGTGCTCCTTGGCAAGCATTTCTCGTAAGGCAATCAGCGGTAATCCTACCAACGTATTGGGATCTCGTCCTTCTAGCTTATCAAATAACGCAATACCTAAACCTTCACTTTTAAAGCTACCAGCACAGTAGAGTGGTTGCTCTTTTGTAACGTAATGGGCAATTTCACTGTCTGTCAGGGTACGGAAATGAACGTGGAAAGGCTCACAAATAACGTGAGTTGTTTGGGTGCGGCTATTATATAAGCACAAGCCTGTATAAAAAGTGATGACTTTGCCACTGGCTGCACGTAGTTGAGCACATGCGTTAGCTTCAGTATGAGGCTTACCTAGAATTTGACCGTCAATGACACACACTTGATCTGAACCTATAATAAGGTGATGAGGGTGATCCTCAGCACAAGCAAGTGCTTTGGCTTGTGCTAAACGCATCACTAAGGCTGTCGCTGATTCATTAGTAAGTATTGCTTCATCCACATTAGGATTCGCTGTCGTAAAAGGTAATTGTAATTTTTCCAATAAGCTTTTACGAAATGGAGAAGTAGATGCAAGAACAAGTGGCTGGTTCATAGGCTATTTGTTTATCGAAATGAATAAGTCGTTTGAGTGTAACCATCACAATGATTCAATGCTAGTCAGCATGTTTTTTTGATTGTTTGAGTTTCAAGGCAGACAGACGATGCCATCGTTACAGCACAATGCTATTATAAGAGGCAATTATTGGATTAAATGTAAATAGAGCCATTATTGGCGATCATTTAAACAATGATTGAGTGATCTTTCGTCATTTTATCAGCAATCGTCAAGTGATTGAGTGACAGAGAAATAAAAACTTTTTAATGAGGAAAGGGACTGAATGTTGAATGAATTTTCGTGGCAGCATGAGAATTACTCAAAAGCCGTGAATTCAGGCACATTTCCTTTGACTCAACCAGACTATAAGGCTAATATTCGCGCCCTATGCAAAAGGTAAAATTGCCGATAAAGGTAGATCCAGTACGCACTGCACAGAAAAGACTCGACTATGATGGTATCATCAAAGCTGATCTTCTGTCTCGTTTAGCTGGCTCAACCCAGAGCGTAATAAGTGATGCAAACGTTAACTTGTTTTTTGACCTTGATCAACGTCGTACTCCTTTCATGCGCGGAAACGCAAGTGTAGATGTGATGTTGACCTGTCAGAGATGTCAGGGAGAATTTCCACACACAATTAGTGTTGAATTCTGTTATAGTCCAGTTCGTGACGAAGAGGCTATTGACAAGTTACCGGATGCCTATGAGCCGACAATTGTCGATGAAAATGGCGATATTAATCTAATTGAACTCATCGAAGATGAATTGATGTTAGAGTTACCACAAGTAGCAAGACATGATAATGACGATTGTAAGATCGGCACACATAACTTGTCTTTTGGTGATATTCCCGTTGCTGATGAGCGTCCGAATCCGTTTGCAGTATTGAAAAATCTTAAAAGTTAAATTTAACAGGAGTAGGGTTAATGGCCGTACAAAAGAGCAAAAAATCACGTGCAGCACGTGGTATGCGTCGTTCACATGATGCACTAACTACAGCAGCAGTATCTGTAGATTCAGCATCAGGTGAAACTCACCTACGTCACCACGTGACAGCTGACGGTTTCTACCGTGGCCGTAAGGTTATCAACAAGTAAGGTTGAGCCTTGATGGGTCTTACCGTTGCACTTGATGCAATGGGCGGGGATTTCGGTCCTCAAGTAACAGTGCCTGCCGCCGTGCAGGCACTGTTGCATTCGCCTGAGCTCAAACTCATTCTTTTTGGTGATATTAGTGCAATCACTACTCAGCTAACTCTTCTCAATAAACTCAATCATCCCCGACTATCTATCGTGCATTGCGATAACGTTATAGCCAATGAAACTCGTCCATCACAAGCATTACGCCACAGCAAAGGTTCTTCCATGAGAATGGCATTAGAAGCAGTTGCTATTGGTGATGCTGATGCTTGCGTTAGTGCTGGTAATACTGGTGCGTTAATGGCTTTATCCCGCTATGTGCTGAAACAACTTCCTGGTGTTGAACGTCCTGCTTTAATTTCAGAAATCCCTAATCGTCATGCTAACCATACGTGGTTATTAGATTTGGGCGCGAATGTTTCCTGTGATGCTGACACCTTGTTTCAATTTGCGGTGATGGGATCAGTCGTTGCTGAACAAACATTAGGATCATCCCCACGGGTTGCATTACTTAATATTGGTGAAGAATCGATCAAAGGTAATGATCTCGTTAAACGCTGTGCTGAAATGTTGAGTCAATCTCCTGATATTAATTACATTGGTTATATTGAAGGTCATCAATTGTATTCAGATAAAGCGGATGTCATTGTCTGTGATGGTTTTGTCGGGAATGTGAGTTTAAAAACCAGTGAAGGGGTAGCTAACCTATTCATTGACTGTATTAAGCGTAATATTGGTCGTAACCCATTTAAACGTTTGATTGCTAAATGGCTGTTTCGTGAGCTATTTACGAGTTTACAGCAATTGAACCCCGACCAGTATAATGGCGCAAGTCTGTTAGGATTACGCGGTATTGTAGTGAAAAGCCATGGAAGTGCTGACACCACAGCTTTGGAGAATGCCATAAACCAAGCGGTTTATGAGATTGAACGCCAAATACCGATGAAAATCAGTGACCGTTTGGAAGAGGTCTTACTAGAGAGGCATTATTAGTCTTTATGTATAGCAAAATTTTAGGAACTGGCAGCTATTTGCCAACTCAAGTTCGCACCAATGCGGATTTAGAGAAAATGATAGAGACTAGCGATGAATGGATTGTTGCTCGTACTGGTATTCGTGAGCGTCGCATTGCATCCGCTGACGAAACAGTAGCAGTGATGGGCTATCAAGCTTCTTTAAACGCTATTGAAATGGCGGGTATTAATAAAGAAGATATCGATCTTATTATTGTTGCAACGTCTAGTGCAAGCCATTCATTTCCATCTGCTGCTTGCCAAGTGCAGGGCATGTTAGACATTAAAGGTTGCCCAGCGTTTGATTTATCAGCAGCATGTACTGGCTTTGTTTATGCGTTAAGTGTTGCTGATCAGCATATCAAAACCGGTATGGCGAAAAACGTACTCGTGATTGGTTCTGACGCACTTTCTCATTGTTGTGATCCACAAGATCGTTCAACCATTATTTTATTTGGTGATGCGGCGGGTGCGGTCGTTCTGGGTGCTAGTGAAGAGCAAGGGATCATTTCAACGCATTTATATGCGGATGGTCATTTTGGTGGTTTATTAAGCCTTGCTGTCCCTGAATACGGTAAAGATTTTGACGCCAATACATGGCTTTATATGGCGGGTAATGAGGTGTTTAAAGTGGCAGTAACTCAACTGTCTAACTTGGTTAAAAGCACCCTTGTTGCTAATAATATGGATAAATCTGAACTTGATTGGCTAGTACCACATCAAGCGAATATGCGGATTATCTCAGCGACAGCGAAAAAATTATCAATGCCGATGGATCAAGTGGTTGTCACATTGGATCGCCATGGCAATACCTCAGCTGCAACGGTACCAACCGCATTAGATGAAGCAGTGCGTGATGGTCGTATTCAACGCGGTCAAACGTTATTGTTAGAAGCATTTGGTGGTGGTTTCACCTGGGGCTCTGCGTTAGTGAAATTTTAAACTAAATCTAAGCTGTATTTAGTGTTAGTTGCTAAAAGAATTTTTGCGATAAGGCAGAAGGTTGAATATAGTTAACGCTGTCTTATTAGCCTATTAATTTACTGAACGATCAGTATATAAAGAATAAGGATTCTCAAATGTCTAAGTTCGCGATTGTTTTCCCTGGACAGGGTTCTCAAACTGTTGGCATGCTTGCTGATTTAGCAGAGCAATTTGATGTGGTTAAGCAGACGTTTGCTGAAGCCTCTGATGCGTTAGGTTACGACCTATGGGCACTCGTTCAAGATGGTCCTGTTGAAGATTTAAACCAAACCCAACGTACTCAGCCTGCATTATTAACCGCATCTGTGGCGATTTGGCGTGTATGGCAACAACAGGGTGGCGCACAGCCAGTTGTTTTAGCTGGACATAGCTTAGGTGAATACTCAGCGCTTGTTTGTGCTGGTGTGATTGATTTCCAATCTGCGGTCAAGTTAGTTGAACTACGTGGTAAACTGATGCAAGAAGCAGTCCCTGCTGGTATTGGCGCAATGTCTGCTATTATCGGTTTAGATAACGATGCGATTGCTGCAGCATGTGCACAAGCTGCTGAAGATCAAGTATGTTCTCCTGTTAACTTTAACTCGCCTGGTCAAGTGGTGATTGCGGGTAACAAAGAAGCGGTAGAGCGTGCCAATGTATTGTGTAAAGAAGCAGGTGCTAAACGTGCATTGCCATTGCCAGTTTCTGTTCCTTCACACTGTGCGTTAATGAAACCAGCGGCTGATAAACTAGCGATTGCATTGGAAGGTTTAGCATTTAATGCACCAACTATCCCTGTAATCAATAACGCCGATGTGGCGACTGAAATCGATCCTGTTGCGATTAAGCTTGCATTGGTTAAGCAACTATACAATCCAGTTCGTTGGACTGAGACTGTTGAGCGTATGGCATCTGAAGGCGTTGAAGAGTTGCTAGAAATGGGGCCGGGTAAAGTATTAACGGGTCTTACAAAGCGTATCGATCGTGCACTTAGCGGCGCAGCAGTCAATGATGTTGCATCATTAACAGCGGCATTAGCGAAGTAATTAAGCTTAAAGTAGAGGATTGACAATGAGTCTGGAAGGTAAAATTGCACTAGTTACAGGTGCGAGTCGCGGTATTGGTCGTGCAATCGCTGAAATCTTAGTTGAGCGTGGCGCAACAGTTATTGGTACTGCGACGTCTGAAAGTGGTGCTGATGCAATCAGTGCGTACCTTGGCGATCATGGTAAAGGTTTTGCGTTAAACGTAACTTCACCAGAGTCAATTGAAACAATATTAAAGCAAATTAAAGAACAATATGGCGATATTGACATCCTAGTTAATAACGCCGGTATTACTCGTGATAATCTACTTATGCGTATGAAAGATGACGAATGGCAAGATATCATGGATACCAATTTGACATCGGTTTTCCGTATGTCTAAAGCAGTCCTACGTGCGATGATGAAAAAACGTCATGGTCGCATTATTAGCATCGGCTCAGTTGTCGGTACTATGGGTAACGCAGGCCAGACAAACTATGCTGCGGCTAAAGCAGGTTTACTTGGTTTTACTAAATCGATGGCACGCGAAGTTGCTTCTCGTGGTATCACTGTTAACGCTGTTGCGCCGGGTTTCATTGAAACTGATATGACAAAAGCGTTAAATGATGCTCAACGTGCAGCAACGCTAGCAAATGTCCCTGCTGGTCGTTTAGGCGATCCGCGTGAAATAGCAGCGGCTGTTGCTTTTTTAGCCTCTGATGACGCTGCTTATATAACAGGCGAAACATTGCACGTTAACGGCGGCATGTATATGATTTAAGCAAATTCTTTGCAATACTTCATGATTCAAGTCAAATTGAACTATTTTTCTGGTTAAATCGTGGTTTGACCAGCACTATGAGTGTTGCAACTTTTGCTGTAATGAATAAACTACAACAAATCGCATTAGCGAATTCTTGTCAAAGGAAATATATTAGTATGAGCAACATCGAAGAACGCGTAAGAAAAATCATCGTTGAGCAACTAGGCGTAGACGAAGCAGAAGTTAAGAACGAAGCATCTTTCGTTGACGATCTAGGTGCAGATTCACTAGATACAGTTGAACTAGTAATGGCTCTTGAAGAAGAATTCGATACAGAAATCCCTGACGAAGAAGCTGAAAAAATTACTACTGTTCAAGCTGCAATCGACTACGTAAACAGCGCACAGTAATATAAAAATTGAATATCTCCAGGCGGTCATTATGACCGCCTGTTTTTTTTCACTTCCTGTTTTATCCTCAATTCCCGGAGAAATTAATCGTGTCTAAGCGTCGTGTAGTTGTAACTGGCATGGGTATGCTTACCCCGGTTGGTAATTCTGTTGAATCTTCTTGGAAAGCTTTACAGTCTGGCACTAGTGGTATCAGTACCATCCAACATTTTGATGCAAGCGCATTTGCTACTCAATTTGCCGGAATGATCAAAGATTTCAATTGTGAAGATTACATGTCTCGAAAAGATGCACGCAAAATGGATTTATTTATCCAATATGGCGTTGCAGCTGGCGTACAAGCTTTCAAAGATTCAGGTATTGAAGTTACTGAAGAAAACGCACCACGTATTGGTGTCGCTATTGGTTCTGGTATTGGTGGTCTAGGTTTAATTGAAGCTGGCCATCAAACATTGATCGACAAAGGACCACGTAAAATCAGTCCGTTCTTTGTTCCATCAACAATTGTAAATATGATCGCAGGCCACATGTCTATCATGTACGGCTTACGTGGTCCAAATATTGCTATTTCTACAGCGTGTACGACGGGCCTTCATAACATTGGCCATGCTGCACGTATGATTGCATACGGTGATGCTGACGCAATGCTAGCGGGTGGTGCAGAAAAAGCATCAACAGAGCTTGGCATGGGTGGTTTTGCCGCTGCGAAAGCACTATCAACACGTAATGATGATCCTCAAGCGGCTTCTCGTCCATGGGACAAAGATCGCGATGGTTTTGTATTAGGCGATGGTGCTGGTGTGATTGTGCTAGAAGAGTACGAACATGCTAAAGCGCGTGGTGCTAAAATTTATGCAGAGCTAGTTGGCTTTGGCATGAGTGGCGATGCTTACCATATGACGTCACCAAGTGCTGATGGTTCAGGTGGTGCGTTAGCTATGGAAGCATGTATTCGCGATGCGGGTATCAATGCTGACAAGATTGGCTACATTAACGCTCACGGTACATCAACCCCTGCGGGTGATAAAGCTGAAACATTAGGCATTAAACGTGCAATGGGCTCAGCGATTGATAACGTAATGGTATCATCAACGAAATCAATGACAGGTCACCTATTAGGTGCTGCGGGTTCTGTTGAATCAATCATTACTATTTTAAGCTTGATTGATCAAGTTGTGCCACCAACGATTAACTTGGATAACCCAGGTGAAGGTTGTGACCTTGATTATGTTCCAGGTGAAGCGCGTCAAGCGAACCTAGAATACGCATTATGTAACTCATTCGGTTTTGGCGGCACTAACGGTTCGTTATTGTTTAAGAAGATCTAATTCGATTATTGTGTATTGAGCAATAAGCATCATAAACTGATATGATTAGATGGCCTGATATTTAGATATCGGGCTATTTTTTTATCTGTAAAAAAGGAACAGACCATGGCATCAGTGAACGGTTGCGAGCAACAGAAACTAGTTATCACAGATAGAGCAACCCAATACGGCGATGGTTGCTTTACAACGATACTGGTTGAGCAACAACGTGTTCAGCTGTGGTCATTGCATTTAGCTCGTTTGAAGGTGAGCTTACAACGGTTGGGGATTGCTGCACCGGATTGGCCGCAGGTGTATACTGATATCACCGCATTAGCATTGAAATTCCCGCATAAAGGCGGCATTAAAATATTAGTCAGCCGTGGCAGTGGTGGCCGTGGTTATAATCCTAGCGGTTGTAATGATACCCAAGTTATTATTACGCATTTTGAATGGCCGTTGCATTATCAGCAATGGCAGCAGCAAGGTATTGTCTTAGGGGTGTGTCAGCAGCGAATGGGGAATAGCCCTATGCTTGCAGGTATGAAACACTTAAATCGCCTCGAACAGGTATTATTAAAACAAGAAATTGAAACCGCAGGTTGGGTGGACGCTATTGCATTAGATTGTACTGAGTGTGTTATTGAAACGAGCGTCGCGAATCTATTTTGGCGTCAAGGTAATACTGTATATACTCCTGCTTTACAACGTGCAGGTGTTGCCGGGGTGATGCGTCAACATATCCTCAATATACTTGATGAGCTTAATTATGACTATCAAGTGGGTGATTTTGACCTTGATACTTTATTGGCAGCGGATGAAGTTTTTATTACTAATGCACTTATGGCGTTAGTACCGGTTAATCAAATACAAACTACACAATATTGTGAACGTACAATGTTCAAAACACTATGGAAGAGGTTACATTCGTGCTAAAGAAGTTGATTATTGTGATTTTTCTGTTGGGCTTGTTGATGGCAGGCGTGGCAGGTTGGGGCTTTTTCCAAGTAAGATCAGCGCTAGATAAGCCAGTGCTGATTGAACAACAAACATTTATTACCGTGAAATCAGGCACACCTTTTCGTGGGTTATTAACTAAATTAAGTAATGAAAAAATTGTCACTTTATCGCCATGGCTACGTTGGGTCGGGTATTTAGAACCGACATTAACCGATATTAAAGCCGGTACGTATGCGATTGAACCTCAAGAAACATTGCATTCAGTATTAGAAATGATCACCGAAGGTAAAGAGTATCAGTATGCAATTACATTGGTTGATGGTGAGCATTTTAGTGAGTGGCGCAAGTTGCTTCAAGCTGATCCGCATTTAACCCATACCACGGATAAGATGACGGAAGAACAAATTGGTGACGCGGTTGGCATTGATAGCAGTAAAATTGAAGGCTATTTCCTACCGAATACTTATCATTTTACTGCTGGCACCAGTGATATTAGTATTTTAAAGCGCGCTCATACTGCAATGATGAAAGAGTTAGATCTTGCATGGCAACAACGTGAAAAAGATCTGCCATTAAAGACACCTTATCAAGTGTTGATCATGGCATCGATTATAGAAAAAGAAACCGCAGTGGCGAGTGAGCGTGGTTTAGTCGCGTCAGTCTTTATGAACCGCTTACGTGCTAATATGCCATTACAAACCGATCCTACGGTTATTTATGGCATGGGTGATAAGTATGATGGCAATATCACCAAAAAAGATTTACGCACGCCAACGGCTTACAATACCTATACCATGCGTGGTTTGCCACCAACACCGATAGCTATGCCCAATAAGGCATCTATCATGGCTGCCGTTGATCCTGATGACAGTGATTATTATTATTTTGTTGCAGATGGTAAAGGCGGTCACAAATTTTCAACTACGTTAGTCGAGCACAATCGCGCGGTTCGTGCCTACCTCAAAATATTAAGAACACAGAAATGATCGGTAAATTTATTGTCATCGAAGGCCTTGAAGGGGCTGGTAAAAGTACAGCTATTGCACAAGTAATAGCAACATTAGCGCAGCATGGAATTGAAAATCCGCAGTCGACCCGCGAACCTGGTGGCACCCCACTTGCTGAGCAAATGCGTGCCTTGGTTAAGCAAGGACATCCCGATGAGCCATTAACGGATATGGCTGAATTGTTATTGCTGTATGCGGCTCGTATTCAATTAGTCGATAACGTGATTAAGCCAGCCCTTGCTGAAGGGCGTTGGGTGGTCGGTGATCGCCATGATATGTCATCACAAGCTTATCAAGGTGGTGGTCGTGGTTTTGATCAAGCGTTAATGGAAAACTTGCGTGACACTGTTTTAGGTGATTTTCGTCCTGATCTGACTATCTATATGGATATTGATCCCGTGCTAGGCTTACAACGTGCTCGTGGCCGTGGTGAGCTAGATCGTATTGAACAAATGGATATCGCTTTTTTTGAGCGTGCCCGTGAGCGCTTCTTAGCATTATGTATTGATCAACCTAATGTGATCATTATTGATGCAAGCCAAACATTGGCTCAAGTTACAACGGATTTAACCCAAGCATTACAGTCTTGGTTGGAGCAACAATAATAATGATATATCCATGGCAACAAACCTTGTGGCACAACTGGCAGCAGTTGCTTGAGCAACGACGTTTACACCATGCTATTTTGTTATTAGCAGCAAAGGGCAGTGGACGTGGTGTGTTAGCACGACAATTATCCAAAACCGTACTCTGTCAAAATTCACAGACTGAGCCTTGCGGTGTTTGCCATAGCTGTAAACTGTTTGATGCTGAAAACCACCCTGACTTTCATGTTATTAAGCCAGAACAAGAAGGTAAGCAAATTGGTGTTGATGCGGTGCGACAATGTAACCGTTGGGCGACTGAAACCTCGCACCTAAATGGACAGCGAGTGATTTTAATTGAACACGCTGATGCATTGGGTGAAGCTGGTGCGAATGCGATCTTAAAAACATTGGAAGAGCCGCCAGCAGGCTGTCAATTTATCTTAACCGCACAAAGCCTTGATCGCTTATTGCCAACCGTCGTGAGTCGATGTAATAAATGGCGTTTAAACCCACCGAATGAACTCAGTGTGAAAAGTTGGGTTGAAAGTCAGTTACAGCAATCGATTTTATTAGAGAATGTTCGACTTAATAACGGCGCACCATTAGCCACTTTGGCATTTATTGAAAGTGGCTTAAATATTCGTTACGGTCATTTGGTCAAAGCGTTTACAGAGTTTGTACAGCCGCCTCATCTTGGTATTTATGATGTCGCGGCAATGTGCAGTGCTGATGGTATCGTGACATTGCAATTATTAAGTTATTTCTTAGTTGATTGTTTAAAATGGCAACAAGGGGTAACGCAATATCTTGTTCACCAAGAATCATTGCCAGCGGTAGAAGCTATCGCAACCACCATACCAACGGCATTGCTATTAGAACAAGTACGTAAGATTAATGATTTGCATCGTCAATTAGCCAAACATACAGGGCTAAATATTGAGTTGTTAGTGGTTGAATGGTTAACGGGATTTATGAGTAAGTAACCGTTGTTCGTTACCACTGACTGTTACTGTTATAAAATGAAGCGTTAGAATAAACAAGAGGAAAGCCTGTGTTAGTCGATTCACATTGTCATCTTGATAAACTTGATTATGACAAACTTCATACAGGGATTGATGATGTATTAAATAAAGCCAAGGAACGTGGCGTTGAATATTTTCTATCTGTAGGGGTAACATTAGCGGCTTTTCCTAAAATGATGGAAATGATCGCACCTTACGATAACGTGTTTGCATCATGTGGTATTCACCCATTAGATGTTGAGTCTGGTTATGACTCTGAGCAGTTTAAAGCCTATGCTCGCCATGAAAAAGTGGTCGCGATTGGTGAAACAGGTCTTGATTACCACTATCAGCCAGAGACGGCAGAATTACAGCAAAAACTGTTCCGTGAGCAAGCGCGTGTGGCGGTTGAATTAAATAAGCCGTTAATTATCCATACTCGTATGGCGCGTGAAGATACGATGCGTATTTTGCGTGAAGAAGGCGCAGAGAAGTGTGGTGGTGTATTGCACTGCTTCACTGAAGATTTGGATATGGCACTAGCAGCGATTGAGCTAGGCTTTTATATCTCAATCTCAGGCATCGTAACGTTCAATACTGCTAGCGATTTGAAGAATGTGGTCAGTAAGTTACCGCTAGATCGGTTATTGGTCGAAACTGATTCACCCTTCTTAGCCCCAATTCCATACCGTGGTAAGCAAAACCAACCTGCTTATACCCGTGAAGTGGCGCAATATATTGCGTTATTAAAAGGCGTATCTGTTGAGGAAGTTGAGCAAGCTACCACCAAAAACTTCTTTACGCTGTTTTCATTAGCTAAACAGTAAAGGCTATTGTTGGTATGACATTAAAGAGAAGCTTTGGCTTCTCTTTTTTTTTGTGGAAAGGGGCTGGTGGTGATGTGATATTTCTAAATGGTTGTGGCACATACAATTCCCTGTAGGACATATAACAGATGTTATGTAAAGTTGATGGCTAATTGTATCGGTATAGTCTGATATTGGTGGAGTTTATTATGGCAGAATTGCTTGTTAATCGATGTGCTTATTAGCACTTTAATACCTCTCGCATAGACTTGATAAAAGTTTGATGTAAGGTGAATACTTCCGATGCCATATTATTAACAAGCTTAATATCATCATTTATCCACTTAGGTCTATCCCAGTCATTTCGATGTTGGTCTGGAACGACACTTTGTAGACCTCCACACGTAGGAGATGATTTCTCAGCTATAAGCCTACTGAATTCATTACATTTTACCCATAACTCTTTACGTATAGTTTCTAGTTTTGGATCTATAAAGCTTTTTTCAGGACAATTCCATTCGTTAACAAATTTATCTATCTCGTCCAAGGATTTTAGGCTAAAGGAATGCTCGAAATCATGTGTGTGTAATAATTCAGATGATCTTGACCCAGATGGAAAAACTTCTAAAAATTCTTTGAATAACGATTTATCTACTGTACTTATTGTATCTACGGAAGCTCTCTGTTGAATATCATTTTGATGAAGAATCCACTTTGAGAATACATTATGCAATAAGGCTGAAATTATTAGCCCAAAGCCAAGCCAGTAATCAGTATTACTAGAGCCCATCTCGGACAGCGTGATAGTATTACCTAAATTGAGATTAAAAGACTCAATGATCCAGTTATAAACAACTAGTTTAAACGGAGTAGGTGTAAGTATTATTCCTGCGCCTAAAGTAATCACATACCAAGTTACTTTGTTATAGAAATCTGGAAACAGCCATTTTTTCCCATACTTAATTATAAATTCTTTAATTTCTTCTTTTGTAAACATAAAATTCCAATGATATTTTGTATTAACAGTATGTTATCCGAGCTTATCGTAAAACTCCAAACAAGAAGTAGAAATATAAACAACCTGCTTTTTAATCACTCATTTGAGTGATTTATGGGTATACCCCAACGAAACCAGTTCACTTCAACCTTTCACCCCGCATTGCTGCATTTAAGAAACCACTACTATTGAACCATTCAAAGGAACTGACTTAAATTGAACCAATAGGGGAGGAATCTAAAAAAGCCTAAAATCTAATAATACAACCACAATAACTCTACAACGCGCGGATAATAGATTCCCTATCGCCCTCGCGGGCATTCACTGTAGGGAATGACGGGGGGTTGGGCTTGGCATTCATTATTGATAATTGCGATCGTAAAGCTTGGTGTTCACTCAGCCTATTATCCGTCATCTCGGAAGTTGAGGCACGAAGCTATCCGTGATCTACTCACCGCGTGATTGAGCCTTAAAGATGCCAGTGGATATAAAGCAGGATCGAGGTAAACAAGGTATAAGGAAGAGCAAAATTAAAGAAGACGATTTTTGAGGGTTTAGTTTCGAAATTCATAATCATACTGTCGGAATTAATTATAGCCACAATAACCCTACGACGCGCGGTGATTAGATTCCCTATCGCCCTCGCGGGCATTCACTGTAGGGAATGACGGGGGATTTGGGTATTCAGTTTCGGAAATGATGGAAGGGGGGTTGGACATTCAATGTCTGAAACAATGGTCGTAAAGCTTGGTGTTCACTCAGCCTATTATTCACATCTCGGAAGTTGAGGTACGAAGCTATCCGTGATCTACTCACCGCGTGATTGAGCCTTAAAGACGCCAGTGGATAAAGCAGGATCGAGGTAAACAAGGTATGAGGAAGAGCAAAATTAAAGAAGACGATTTTTGAGGGGTTTAGTCTCGAAATTCATAATAATACTGTCGGAATTAATTATAGCCACAATAACTCTACGACGCGCGGTGATTAGATTCCCTATCGCCCTCGCGGGCATTCACTGTAGGGAATGACGGGGGATTTGGGCTTGGCATTCATTATTGATAATTGCGATCGTAAAGCTTGGTGTTCACTCAGCCTATTATCCGTCATCTCGGAAGTTGAGGCACGAAGCTATCCGTGATCTACTCACCGCGTGATTGAGCCTTAAAGACGCCAGTGGATATAAAGAAACAAGGTATAAGGAAGAGCAAAATTAAAGAAGACGATTTTTGAGGGGTTTAGTCTCGAAATTCATAATCATACTGTCGGAATTAATTATAGCCACAATAACCCTACGACGCGCGGTGATTAGATTCCCTATCGCCCTCGCGGGCATTCACTGTAGGGAATGACGGAGGGGTTGGAGTTTTCATTATTTTAATGCTGTTGTTAATTATCACGGCTGTTTTTTAATCATTTCTGATCGTCATATTAGCAATACTGAATAGCTTCCAATTAATAAGAAAATAATGGTGCTTCTTTTAGCTACCTTGAAAAGGACGTTGTAATTTAAATTGTACGATAGGTTACATTACCTAAGTTGAAATGTGTTTGTTATGTTTATTTTTTGTAATTAAAGTTTTATTAGATTTACTTTTTTTTGGTTTTATTATCAGTAATTTACGGCTCGCATGTTGATCTATGTGATCAATGTTTTATATTTTGCATGTTATTTAAGTATATTCTGGAAAAATCGGTCAAAAACGAGCATATTAGAGATGGGGATATGCCTGTGCAGAATGCTTTAATCAATTTTTTATTATAATGAGCTAAAATTAAATTTATTAATGTAGACGAACACTTTATATAAACCCCAAATTATACCAATTAAATTAATGGCTTATTACGTATATACCAGTGAAAAAATACTACATTCACTGGTATTGTTTTGGATATAAAGGGTAAAAATCATGTCGAAAGATATTCAATCTTCAGCAGCGAAGATCCTTGAAGGGGTTGGTGGTGCTGCTAACATTAAGTTTCTGACGTGCTGTGCAACGCGTTTACGTTTTGAATTAAACGATAACTCAATTGTAGATAAAGCCGCATTAGATGCTATTCCTGAAGTGATGGGGTGTGTTCCTCAAAGTGGCGAGCGCTACCAAATTGTTGTTGGTGGTGGTGTCGCAACGATGAACAGCGCATTGCAACAGTTAATAGAAAACCAAGCAAGTAGCGGTGCAGCTACGCCAAGCAATAATGAAACCAAAGCAGAGAGCGCATCAAATGATGATGTAAAAGCTTCACTGCGCTCTGGTGGCGTTCGTGGCAAAGTTGCTTGGGTTGATGGTTTCTTTGAATACCTTTCAGATTCGTTCCGTCCCATTTTAGGTATTTTACTTGGCGCATCATTAATTATTGCATTATGTGCCGTATTGGATGCCTTACACATTGTTGATTTTAGAGGCGAGAAGTCTGCTGGGTGGATTTTTGTCGACTCAATGTGGCATTCAGTATTCTACTTCTTGCCAATTATGGTTGCTTATAACGCCGCTAAAAAACTTAAGGTTGACCCTTGGTTAGGTGCTGCAATCATGGGCGCATTAATGACGCCTGATTTCCAAAAGCTAACTTCATTAGCGTCAACAACATCTATTAAAGATGCAACCTTAGGTACTGTCTCTCACGTTGCACACGTGTTTGGTTTACCAATGCAGCTTAATGATTACTCTGGTAACGTGTTCGTGCCGTTGATCATGGTTGCTGTATTAGCGCTGGTATATCGTTTCTTAAAGAAAATCATTCCAGATAACCTACACATGGTATTTGTACCATTCCTTTCTTTGATCATCATGATTCCGCTAACCGCGTTCTTGATTGGTCCTCTAGGGGTATGGATTGGTACTTATTTAGGTCTTGGTTTAGCTTGGCTAAATACCCATGCACCGTTTGTATTCGCGATTCTAATCCCACTACTGTACCCATTCCTTGTTCCATTGGGTCTACACTGGCCACTAAACGCACTAATGTTAATGAATATTCAAACATTAGGTTATGACTTCATTCAAGGTCCGATGGGTGTGTGGAACTTTGCTTGTTTCGGTGCGACGGCAGGTGTACTACTTATTTCACTGCGTGAGAAAGATGCCACGATGCGTCAAACCGCTTCTGGTGCTTTAGCTGCGGGTTTATTTGGTGGTATTTCTGAGCCATCACTATACGGTATTCACTTACGCTTTAAGAAAGTGTACTCACGTTTACTTCCTGGTTGTTTAGCCGGTGGTGTAACACTTGCGATTCTTGGTTCTATGTACGGCAGTGTTAAAACTCAAGCGTTTGCATTTACGTCACTATTAACGATTCCAGTGTTCCATCCAATGTGGGTTTACGCAGTATCAATCGCTGTTGCTTTCGTTGTGCCAATGGTATTGATTTTCATCTTTGATTATCGTACAGCAGAAGAAAAAGCCGCTCATAAAGAATAAGATTAATTTTATTCGCTGATCGATAAACAATCCCGTGATGAAAATCGCGGGATTTTTTTGTGCCTAAAATAGAGAGTATTTGATTTTTGGGGGGCTGCTTTGAGGTGATCATACCGATGAGATTAATTATGGCGGTCAATTTTTTTGAGAATGAATTAGCGGTGATATTATTTTTATCGTCATCGAGTTATAGCTGTGGTGATTATTATTGTTTAATTTAAAACCAAATCAGCATATTTAATTTATAAATTAGTTGAGTGGTTCTATTTTAATTCTTATTTAGAAAGTAAATAATAGATGCTTATTACAAAACATTAACAACTATTACTTATTATTCATGTTACATAGGTTACAAAGGTTACTTATTAGAGATTAAATTAATTGTTTTAAATGGCGGATTTTTAGTTACTTTGTTATTTATAATCAATTACTTACACTTATTTCTTTAACGTTGAATACATTTGTTTCATTGTGATCTGGATTATAATTTAGAACTATAATTAATTACTTATTTGTAACTTTGACTGTCATCAAGTTATATTATTCAACGCATTTTTATACTAGTGCCTGAAATAGATATAAAAGAAGTGTTAGCAAATGACTACGGGGGTATGTCGCTAATGCTTAGTCTTATTTCTGATTAATATACTCAGGAGCAAACAATGTTCACTAACGCAATTACCATTGGTAATTGGAGCTGGCCTCTAACTGCGAAAGTGTTCACCAAATGCTTATTTGTTTTTGAAAATGATTTAGAAAAAGAGATGTCATTAGCGTCTTATATTTATTTCATCGACAAGTTTAGAGTTCATCTCAAGGAGAGAAGGTCATGAAAGCCTTTTTCAGTAAGTTATCTCAAGCGGTAATGCTACCGATAGCCTTGCTACCTGCTGCTGGTATTATGCTAGGGCTGGGTGGTAGTTTTACTAACCAAAGTATGATTGATGCGTACCAAATTGGTATTTTGCAAGACGGAACACTTTTAAATAGTTTCCTACAGGTTATGACCGCAGCTGGCGGTATCGTCTTCGCAAACTTACCATTAATGTTCGCACTTGCTATTGCTATCGGTTTTGCGCGTGCAGAAAAAGGTGCTGCTGCACTGGCTGCAACGATTGCATACTTAGTAATGAACGTTGCGATTGCAAAAACACTGACGGTTGCGGGTATGGTTGATACCACCAACAACACAGTAGTGTTAATGGGCAATCATTACGCAGGTGTACTTGCTGATGTATTAGGTATTCAAAATACACTGAGTATGGGTGTATTTGGTGGTCTTATTGCTGGTGGTCTTACTGTTATTCTTCATAACAAATACCATGACATTAAGTTACCTGAATTCCTTGGCTTCTTTGGTGGCGCACGTTTCGTACCGATCATCAGTGCATTCTCGGCATTGTTCTACGGTATTGCATTAGTATTCGTATGGCCATACATCGGTGCTGCATTCGGTTCTATCGGTGCAACGCTAGGTGAAATGACAGCTTCTGGTCATGGTTACATTGCATCGTTCATTTTCGGTATTATCGAGCGTGCATTGATTCCTGTTGGTCTACACCATGTGTTCTATCTTCCATTATGGCAGACAGAAATTGGTGGTACTGCTGAAATCGCAGGTCATGTGTTTAAGGGTACGCAAAATATCTTCTTTGGCTCTTTAGCTAACGGTGATTATTCACAGTTCTCTTCAACTAACTTCATGACAGGTAAATTCCCATTCATGATGTTCGGTTTACCTGCTGCAGCTTACGCGATGTACACTGTTGCTGATAAAGAAAACAAGACAGCGGTAGGTGGTTTATTATTCTCTGTTGCGCTTACAGCGTTCCTAACAGGTATTACTGAACCAATTGAATTTACGTTCCTATTCTTATCTGCACCGCTTTACTACTTCATTCACGTTCCTCTAGCTGGCCTATCATTTATGATCATGGACTTGCTACAGGTTAAAGTGGGTATGACATTCAGTGGTGGTTTCATTGACTTCGCCTTGTTTGGTATGTTGCCAGGTCTAACGGGTACTGAGAACCATTGGTACTACATTCCACTACTTGGTCTAATCTATGGTCCAGTATACTTCTTCTTGTTCCGTTGGTTCATTCTGAAGTTTGACGTTAAAACTCCGGGCCGTAAGGGTAGTGCAGTTGCCGTTGTGCGTAAGAAAGATTACCACGCATCAAAAGCTGCTGGTGGCGCAAATGACGCTCAAGCTGATGAGATGATTGAAGCATTAGGCGGTAAAGATAATATCGTTGATGTTGATGCCTGTATTACCCGTTTACGTATCACTGTGAAAGATGGTGATTTAGTAAAAGATAATCAATATTGGACTCAGCATTTAGGCGCGAAAGGCTTAGTGAAGATTGGTAGCACAGGTATTCAAGCTATCTACGGCGCACAAGCTGCAGGCTTTAAAGCGCAAATTAACGCTAAACTCGGTAAGTAAGAATACTAATGGGCTTTAAATTGAAATACCGACGTATCGGTACCTTCATGATTGATATGGCAATTGTTCAGATGTTCGCGATGGTGGGTCGCGACATCTACCTTGGAATCATTGCTTATCTTTCTGATGGTACAGGCATAACGCTGTCGTTAAACGATACTATGGCATTACCCGCATTGTTGTTATTGTTGATGGGATTAATGGTGTTATTTATTGGTGTCTTTATGGGTTATCAATGGATCTGTTATCGCTTATTAGGAACGTCATTATCACGTTACTTATTGAGTGTGCAGGTGATTACGATTGATGATCAACCATTAACAAAACAACGTTACTTAAAGCGTGAATTTAATAAAATTTACCTTTGTGTCGCAACGTTGGGGTTATATCCACTTTATAGTGGTGCTCAATATTTAGCTTTTTCAAATCCACCGTGGCATGATCGTACCAACCATACGACCGTTGTTGAACGTTGATTTAATTCAGTCTTAACCTTGTTTATATGTAGAAACCGCAGCCATTTCACATTGATGAAGTGCTGCGGTTTTTTTTGATCTGATGATTCGGTGTGACTAACTTTTTATTGTCAGCGGTATATAACGAACAGCGGTAATGAGAACTGATAGGACGACTCAGAAAACGATATAATCGCTCTGTAATTTGATGTCAAAAGCCAGCACAAGGCTGGCTATGAAGGTAGGGGGATGCTTATAAAGAGATAAAGAACAGAATTAAAACAGGGACTAATAAACTTAAAATAAAACCACTTACAATTGCAATTGGCACGCAGCGAATACCACCGCTGTTTTGAATAACCGGTAGCGTAAAGTCCATTGCTGTCGCGCCTGCATAACCTATTGCGGTGTTTGGATAGCGATTAATCAACAGTGGGATCATGATCAGTGCTAGCATTTCACGCAGTAGCTCATTTAAGAAGGCTGCGCCACCATAGATATTACCTAAACCATCGCCAATCAATATGCCTGCCAATGAATACCAACCAAAACCAGATGCCATCGCTAAGCCATTATTAATTGGAATGCCGAGTAATAACGCAGCAATAATGCCGCCTAATAATGATGTCACGAGGATCACTGCTGCAATGATGACACCTTTCTTATTCAGTATAATTTGCTTCAGGGTCATGCCGCTATTTCGGAGTTGGATCCCAACAAAAAACAGTAGCAATAATAAGATGTTTTCGCTCGCTTGTTCTACCCACGACAGATCAACGTTTAACAGTAGTCCGATAATTAACCCTAGCGCAACCACGATGACTAATTTTACTGATTCCTGCATCATTTTTGCTAAGGGTACTTTACGCTGAACATGAGAAGTAGGCGTTGGCCATAACCGATCAAGCCAAGGCAATGCGAGCAGATTACACGCCGAAATTGAGATAAAAAAGGTAAATGTATAGAGCAGAATTTGACCTAAATTCTGGCTGAGATTATCCAGCCCTGCCAAACTTAATCCCATTAAAGCTAAGATCACTAATACTAAGCGACTCGTTTGGGTATTAATAAATTCAAGGATATTGGTTTTTTTTATCGGGATTAAATACCCCAGCACCAACGGTAGAAAAATTAGCAGGATCCCCGATAACATATTTATCCTTATATGTATAAAACAGCGTTGAAGTGATCTTTGGAATATCTTACATACGGTGCTGTTGTAACAACATCATAATAAGTGATTAAAGATTAAGCGTTGAATTTGTGACGAATATAACATAAAGCAGCAGAAAGAATATAGATATCAATAGGAAAGAAGCAGCTTAAAGTCTCTGAAAAGTGTATGAATATGTGTCAGAGCGTATCGTCTAATGGGGAGTTAGACGAACGCAGACATTACATCATAGAAGCAATCAATAGCATTAGATGCCACAGTTATGGGTGATCTGTTTTAATTGATGATCAAATTCAAATTCTGACAGGTTGGTTAATTCATACATCACTTCAGCCCCTGCTAGATTTAATTCAACGTCATGATCATTTATTGCATCATCATTGGCTTTAAACAGTAGCAAGTGATGCGCCATACGAGCGATAGTTAAATAACTGATGTCATTCTCATGGAGAAGGGACGTTGTATTGGTTGCGACAGCGATATAATCTTCATCAAACCCCCATTGGGTCAGAACAATCTGACTGGCTAATGCGCAGTTATCCTGAAAAATATACTTAGCGATATTAAAATCGAGATAATTGCCTTGCTCAATAAAATACGCATATTCATTTATTAATCCAAATAAACCAATGTCAGCAAGTAGACCGGTTAATAACGCTTTTTCAGGCTCAAGTTTTAAGGGGTAATTACTATGAAGCTGCATTTTTTGACAAATTAGTGCCATCGTCGCTGCAAATTGACGTGAATGAAAAGCACTATTTTTAAGTAGTTGGTTACATTCAATGTTTTCAATGGTGGTGTTTTTTAATGAATATATTGTTTGAGCTGTAATGATATCTCTAATTCGAGTAATACCTAACCGGGATACGGCAGTGACAATATCGTGACAGATAATATTACGACGATTAAATATGATGGAGTTGGCGGTTCGAATAATATTGGCCGTTAACACGGGATCATCAATTAATAAATTTGCGACGTCATGAATAGTTGTTTCAGGATTTTTGCACAATTTATTCAAGGTTAGCAGTGTATCTGGAATGGACGGTAAGGTTAACCGATTATCGCGTGCTGATTTTTTTATCGAAAGGCAAAGATTCGACTGAATAGCGCGGATGTGGTGGTTATTAGCTTCCAGCCAAAAAAAAGATAAGTGTGGCATCGAATAATTACAGTGGTAAGAGATGTTATAAGTGTACGCATTATTGGTAGATGCACAAAGCGTAAACTGTTGTATTTTTGACATAGTTAACGCTTGAGTCGCTGAATATGGCTATTATTATTAATTATTAATTAAGTTGTGATCTTGCAATAATTGCAAGAGAAAGTGAATTGTAGTCTCTGCAGTTGGATGGTGAATTAAAGATTGTTTATGTTTGATGTCAATGGGTAATATTTCTAACCAACGTTGACAAACCCAAGTAGCATTGTTGTAGTTAGAGTGTTGATAATAAGTGTTAATTTCTGGAACCGAGTCAAAGAGTAGGTTGAGTTTATCGGCTAACATCTGGCTATCGGCATTGATCGGAATAGTTGGCCAAGAATGGCATGGTTCATAAACGGCAGTCAGTAAATTATCGTACGCCATAGTGAGGCTTGAAACTGAAATTGTATCAGTACCTTCAACCATAATTTCTAATAATCCATCATCACGAGTGTTAAAATCGACAATAGTTACCACTGTCGCGATAACTGGAATATTAGTAACCGTTTCTGGGGAGCTATTGGGTGCGATCATACCCAGAGCGAATGGGTGATTATTTGCCATCGCTTCTGTCACCATGCGAATATCACAGACTCTTGAGATAACCAGTTTTAGCCGTCCACCGGGTAATATATGCTTGCTATGGGGTAATAATGCGATGGAATTCATATTTTAACCTTGTCGTTTTTGTTCTGCTTACAAGAAACCTTACTAAGGGTAGCACTATATATTTAGTTGAGAGTAAGTATAAAAAAGCGTGAATTGTTAATTTGTTTCATAAATTTTCGATTAAAAATATGCGAGCAATCTCATATTCGAATGCTCGTTGTATCATCTGTTGCGGCTATGAGCATAAAATAGCTCGTCAAATCATTGACACTGAAAGTGATAAAGATTGGATGTGTTTTTAGTTGTTATGGATAATATCTGGAGCATGAGTTATGACGTCAATAAAAGATGATTATTTAAATTATTTAGCTAAATTTGGATCGCAAGAAAGAAGGTCAATGTTTGGTGGTACGGGGATTTTTATTAATAGTGCTATGTTTGCCATCGTAACCCCAAACTCAATGTATATTCGTGGAGGGGATGATCTTGATGAAAAATTACTTAACGCGGGCTGTGAAAAGTTTAGACATATAAAGAAAAGTAAAACCGCAACGGTTAATTATTATGAGATCAAAAATTTGTTTTTAACGGAACAATCTCAATGTGATCAGCTTGTAGAACAATCTATTGCCTTTTCTTGTCGTGACAAAAGTTTCAAATCTTCCGAATCAAATCGTCGTTTGCGTGATTTACCTAATATGCGTTTAACACTTGAACGCATGGTAAAAAAAGCCGGTGTATTGGATGTTGATACGTTTTTTGATGCTGGTGCTGTAAATGTATTTCGTCGTGTGTGTGAACATAATGGCCAAGAATTAGATTATAAATTATTGTGGATATTTGCGGGTGCTATTCATGGCGGGCATTGGCAGTTATTAAGTGAAGATCATAAGCAACAATTATTAGATGAATATCATCAACAAACTCATTAAAGGCATAGCTAATTGATAATCTGAGTCTATTTAGATGATGTAGCTGAGAATACGTGATTTTTTTGTTATGCTGGCGACAATTATGTTGCTGTGGCTAAATTATGCAATTATCTAAATTGTCAGGGTCTGTTTTATCGGGATTACATTGTTTCTTGATTGCAGCTGATCAAATGAGCTTTACACGTGCGGCTGAGATATTATGCCTTACTCAGAGCGCGGTAAGTCATAAAATTAAAAATCTTGAAGATACCCTAGACGTCCAATTATTTATTCGACAACATCGAAAATTAGTTTTGACCGATGAAGGTCTGCGTTTAAAACAAGTCTTAGCAACGAATTTTGGGGATATTATTCATGAAATTCGTGATTTAAAAAGTTCTGAATTAAGTGGTGATTTAACCATTTCAGTCCCACCCACTTTTGCACAAACATGGTTAGTTCCTCGGTTAACGTCTTTTATTGATAAGTACCCTAATGTGCGGATTCATTTACGTACGCGGAATGATTTAGTTGATTTTCAAACGGAAAGTTATGATTGTGCTATTTATTTTGGAAATGGTATCTACCCAA
Organism: Photobacterium phosphoreum; assembly: GCF_002954725.1. Classification (GTDB taxonomy): domain Bacteria; phylum Pseudomonadota; class Gammaproteobacteria; order Enterobacterales; family Vibrionaceae; genus Photobacterium; species Photobacterium phosphoreum. The sequence goes on along the minus strand of NZ_MSCQ01000001.1, from coordinate 1,678,069 downwards.
GTTTAGCGGTCGATAAACTGCTGGAAGAAAGTATGTTTCCGGTATGTAGCCATGATTATGCGTTAAAATATCAACTTTATAATAAGCCTGAAAATTTAATTCATTGCTTATTACTGCATGATGCAGCACCGTGGGCAAGAGCGGGGCGTAATGATGAATGGCAATTTTGGGCGCAACATTTTAAGGTAATATTACCCGATAATGGTTGTACTTTTGATCGGGCTGATTTAGCCATTAAAGCAGCAACAACGGGGATGGGGGTCGCGATGGCAAGGCAATCATTTGTTGCTGAACAATTAGCAACATCGCGCTTAGTTTCCCCTTTTGATATGACAGTAAATTCTGCGCACAGTTATTACGTTGTGTGTCGTAAAGATATGCAAACCTCGCCTAAAATCAAAGCGTTTAAAGATTGGCTTCTTAGTGAGATCTACATGTAATGGCGGTGTGGGTATCATGATCAAAAAAAGGCACTTTACGCGCCTTTTTGTCGTATATTTATGATGTACCAAACGACTCATTAAACGGTAGGTTTATTTAATGAGTTCATTACCTGAAAGTTCATTTTTTTCAAAACTAGCGAGATTTTCTAATGTCGTTTGAGCAATACTGCCGAGCGCTTCTTCTGTTAAAAAGGCTTGGTGGCCTGTAAATAATACGTTATGGCATGACGATAAACGACGGAATACATCATCTTGAATAATGTCATTTGATTTATCTTGGAAGAATAAATCTTTTTCGTTTTCGTAAACATCAACCCCTAACGCACTAATAATACCGCTTTTTAATGCCTCAACGGCATCGCTTGAGTTAAGTAAACCACCACGACTGGTATTGATAACCATCATCCCTCGGCGCATTTTTGCAAACGCTTTACGATTTAGCATATGATAATTTTCTTTGCTCATTGGGCAATGAAGTGTGATCACATGTGCTTGTGCGTAAATTTCATCAAGGGTGCAGTAGGTGACACCTAACTCTAGTGCTATCGGGTTTGGATAAGGGTCATAAGCAAGAATATTCATGCCGAGCCCTTTTAGAATTCGAATTGTCGCAATACCAATTCTGCCTGTACCAATAACACCGACGGTACGACCATGGAAATTATAACCGGTTAAGCCTTCGAGTGAGAAATTCGCATCACGGGTACGTTGATAAGCGCGGTGAATACGACGATTTAGGCTTAACATTAATCCTAACGTATGTTCAGCAATGGATTCAGGAGAATAAGCCGGAACAGTGACAACCTGTAAATTTAATGCCTTGGCTGCGTCAAGATCGACTCTATCAAAGCCAGCACAACGCATGGCGATAATTTTCACCCCTTGTTCTGCTAATATTTTGAGAACGGGTTCACTAAGGTCGTCATTAACAAATGCACAAATAGCGTCAAAACCTTCAGCCATTTTTGCAGTGTGATGATTGAGTTGAAAATCAAAATAAGTGAGCTGTTGATGGAATTCTTTATTCGTATGCGCAAATGATTTTTGGTCATACCTTTTGGTGCTAAAAACAGCTATTTTCATAATATCACTCCATAAACACGGTTTGTTACTTAGTCATTATTGACGTTTAATACGCGAATATCTGACTAAATCACACGGTTATTATGTGATCAAGATAACAAGTTTGTTGTAAATAGCAAATAAATTGTATGACAAAATAAGCACACTAAAATAACGGTTATGGTAGTACTGCTGTGGCTAAGTGGTTCATGCTATGATTTGGATAGTTTATTGCAATTTACTTTATTTTTGGGATTCAATATGTTGAAAAAAATTCTTGCTAGTGCTGGCGCGGTTGCGATCATTGCTTGTGGTCCCTTGGCGACAGGGCAAATTGGGCAGAGTATCTATACGGGTGCGGTTGAAAATTACCATAGTCCTTATTTGTCTATTACCAATAAAAGCTTTGAACGTGGTTATTTTTCCTCTAATGCGGTGTCTCGTATTGAGCTTAAAAATCAATTAAAAGCGGAGTTTGCAGAGCAAGGGTTACCGACTGTCTGGTTGGTGAAACACCATATTGAAAATGGCTTTTTAGGGGTTAAATCTACCAGTGAATTTGTGATTGATAAACAAATAGCGCCAATAGTAAATCAAATTTGGGGTAAGAATGTTGCGCCAATGCAAATTGTAACTGATTCTGGTTTCACAGGATCAACCCATTTTGTAATGACTGTTAACCCAATGGATTATAAGAAAAAAGATGGTGTAAGTGCCATCAGTGACAAGTTTGTTGTGCAAGGTGAATTTGATCCTGAAAACAGTAAGAGTCAATTTAGTTACAGCCTACCCGCATTAACGATCACGACACCTGATAAAGAAAGTATGGTCGTAAATAATATTGATGGTGAAGGTCAAGGCCAAATGCAAGGGAACTTTTGGATTGGACATCAAACCTTCAGTTTAGAAAATGCAAAATTTACCGCGTCTGATCAACATCAATTTATTGCGATTGATGGCGTTAATGTTGCGATGAATAATGCGTTGAGTCAGCCACAAGGTGAGAAAAACCCGACGGAAGCAACTCAGCAGGTGACCAATACGAACACTATTCAGGTTGCGAAATTAACCACGCTTGATGGTCAACATTATCAAGATATTGCCTTTAAGTTAGCGCTAAAAGATTTAAATTATAAAGCGATTACTCAATTAGCTGCGATGGAGCAATCACCACAAGCGACGCAAGATCCTGCTCAAATTAAACAAGCAATGTTAGCATTAGATTTATTAATTGCTCATGGTGCTAGTGTCGATTTATCACAGCTAAGTGTGAAGACACCGCAGGGAGTCGTTAACGCACAGCTGTTATTAAATATTAAGCCTGGATTAGAGCATGCATCAACCAACCTTACCGCGGTTACTGATCAATTAAGTGGTAATATTAATATTGTTCTTCCTGAAGCATTGGTGGCTAAAGAGCCATTGTTGGCGGCGAAGTTACCAATATTAGTTAATCAAAAAATTGTCACTCAACAAAATGGCAACTATCAGCTTCAGGTGAAGATTGTTGCTGATCAGTTAGAGTTTTCTTCTGGCGCAAAATTACCATTAGCAATGATGGCACTATTATTGCATTAATTTCAGTGTAGTGGGCAAGTACTAATAAACGCTTACTCTCAGGGTAAGCGTTTTTTTAGGTTCGATAAAATCAATAATTATCATGATGTTATCTTTTTTTATGATAAATATGTCCAAAATGGAACATTGATATTTAGTAAATTTAAATATTTAGACTTAACTTAATATTATAGGTACAGGTTTTTTAATTAAGATTTCAAGGGATTAAACCTGATCGACGACAGAAAAAGTACGTTGGGAGAAGGTATGGAGTCATTAAAAGTCAAAGACTATATGAATACTCGTCCGGTTACATTTACCGAGAGTATGTCACTGTCTGCTGCGTTAGATAAACTATTAACGGCAAAACAGATTGGTGGACCGGTTATTAATGAGCATAAACAAGTGGTGGGTTTTATCTCTGAACAAGATATGATTCATAAATTACTTAAAGTCAGTTATCACTGCCAAGATAGCCATACCGTTAGTGAGTGTATGCGAACTGATGTGCTTACGGTATCGGGCAATGACACTATTATTGTGTTAGCTGAAACCATGACAGGGCAAAAGCCTAAAATATACCCTGTGGTTGATGACGGTCGTTTGGTAGGCGTTATTACCCGTCGTGATGTATTAACGGCGATCAGTAATCAAATTGGTGCTTGTTTTAAACATCCATTATGATCAATGATTAACTAGATATAGTAATAACAAAGGGCGCATTTAGCGCT
>NZ_MSCQ01000001.1:1640595-1672451 GCF_002954725.1 Photobacterium phosphoreum | reverse complement strand
AGCATTTAGCGCCTTTATTTTTTATTGGTGTGTCTACGTTTTATGACATTATGATACATATTTGGAGACGTTGTGAACAAAGAAAATGTAGCAGAAAATAGCCAAGCTAAATTTTTAACTGGCTCTATTATGCGCCACATTGTTGTGATGTCAGGAACGGGCGCTATTGGTTTAATGGCACTGTTTTTAGTTGATTTACTCGACATGCTTTTTATTAGTATGTTAGGGCAAATAGAACTCGCAGCTGCGATTGGTTTTGCCGGAACGTTAGTCTTTTTTTCTACTTCAATTTCTATCGGCACATCGATTGCTGCAGGTGCACTAGTATCACGCGCTTTAGGTAAAAATGATCGTCAGCAAGCACGGATGATGGCTGCTAATGTGATGATTTTTGCCGTCGTTATTAGCATTATTGTCGTTGGTCTAATGCTGTGGCAATTACCATTGTTGCTCGATTCAATAGGTGCTAAAGGTGCTGTTGCAAAAGCCGCTACCCAATATTTAGTGATCTTATTGCCTAGTGCGCCACTTATTGCTGTTTCTATGTCTGCGGGCGCTGCATTGCGTGGTGTCGGTGATGCTCGAAGTTCAATGGTTGCCACGTTAATTGGTGGTGGTGTTAATGCGGTATTAGATCCGTTGCTTATTTTTGGGCTTTCAATGGGCATGCAAGGTGCTGCTATTGCCTCTGTTTTTGCGCGATTAGCCGTGATGAGTTTTTCTTTGTATGCTGTGGTTTATAAGCATCAATTGGTTGCAAAACCTGATCTTACCAGCTTTAAATTAGCATTACCGACAGTGGCTAAAATTGCATTACCCGCGATATTAACCAATACCGCTACCCCAATTGGTAATGCCGTTGTTACCAGTAATATCGCTCACTTTGGCGAAAGTTTTGTCGCGGGTTATGCGGTTATTGGGCGAATTATGCCGGTCTGTTTTGCATTGGTCTTTTCGTTATCAGGTGCCGTTGGACCAATCATTGGACAAAATTTTGGTGCTGAACGTTGGGATCGCATTAATCAAATTTTACGTGATGCAATGTTATTTACCGCGGCATATTGTATTGGCATATCGCTATTGCTCTGGTTTGGACAAGGCTTATTGATAGCGATGTTCAGTCTCTCTGGTGATGCAGCTGAAATTGTCGGTGTATTCTGTAGTTTTGTTGCAGTTACTTTTATTTTTAATGGGGCATTATTTGTGGCAAATGCGGCATTTAATAATCTCAATCGACCGACATGGTCAACTGCTTTAAATATGGGGAAAGCGACGCTAGGTACGATCCCATTTGTACTTGTTGGCGGTCATATTGCTGGGGCGAGTGGGGTCTTAATTGGACAAGCTCTCGGTTCGGTGGTGTTTGGTATTATTGGTTTTAGCTTAGTGATCCATCAGGTTAAGAAGATGGGATTAGTGCATGAAAAACAGCAGTTAGATAGCCATGAAATATTAACGCCCTCTGTACCGGTTGCACCATTTTGTTCATCACGCACCTATATGGGGACAGAAGATGTCTTGGAAGAGACCTTAGCGGCTGATCCTCAACATCATCATGATAGCTCTGTACAAAAAAGAGAAAAATAAAAAACGCTTATTGAGTAATGTATTATTTGCGTGATATTACTCGCATTTATCAATGTTACCTGAGAGGCAGATGACAATTTTTTTGTCAGAATGTGATCGTTATTTTAGCTAAATAGCGATTATTTCATCGCTTTATTGATCTAACGCGATGAAATAAAAGCAAGAGCCAGCGACAATAATAATACTAACAATTATTAGCTTGTAGATGTGATGTTCATAGCCGCGGCCGTGATTAATCATGGCAAGCAGTGTTAGTTTAGCCATTACACTTCACCTTTTATTTAAGGAAAATAAAGGTGATGGCGTATTTATTGTTTAAGGGAATAATGCTCTATGCGTCAAAATCTTCGCTATATCATACCTATTCTGATCCCACTCATTATTTTGTTATTACCTGCATCGGCTTTTCCGATTGAGGGATTAACGGTGATTCAACAGCGTGTTATTGCTATTTTTTTATTAGCAGCGTTATGTTGGGTTATGGAACCTATTCCTATTTATGCAACGTCTGTTGTGATCATTGTGCTGGAATTATTATTACTGTCAGATAAAAGTCTGTATTTATTTAGGCTTGATGAAGGACAGCCTCATTTTGGTAACTTAATGAGTTATAGCGAGATAATGGCGACCTTTGCCAGTCCTATTATTATGTTATTTTTAGGTGGCTTCTTTTTGGCCATGGCAGCGACGAAATATCGCTTAGATGTCAACTTAGCGAGGGTGTTATTAAAACCGTTTGGACACCAACCTAAGTATGTGATGTTTGGTTTAATGTTGATTACCGCTATTTTCTCAATGTTTATGTCAAATACTGCTACCACAGCGATGATGCTCTCTATTTTAGCGCCAGTGATTACCTTATTTGGTGCAAAAGATCCGGGTAAAATAGCCTTTGCATTATGTATTCCTGTTGCTGCAAACATTGGTGGGATCGGTACGCCGATTGGTACCCCACCTAACGCCATCGCATTGAAATACCTTACGGGTGAAAATCTGATTACGTTTGGTGAATGGATGTTCTTTGGGGTGCCGTTTGTGGCAGTGTTATTGGTATTTGCATGGTGGCTAATTAATAAAATGTATCCAGCAACCCAACAATCGATTGAGTTGACTATTCAAGGTAAGTTTCTAAAAACCCCTAAAGCTATCACGGTCTATGTGACATTTGCCGTCACCATTATTTTGTGGCTTATGGGCTCGATGCATGGCATGAACTCTTATACGGTGGCGTTAATTCCAGTCGCAATTTTCTCGTTAACTGGGATCATTAATAAAGAAGATCTCAAGAAAATATCATGGGATGTTTTGTGGTTAGTGTCAGGCGGTATTGCACTGGGTTTAGCCTTAGATAAGACTGGTTTAGCAAGATTGGTCGTACACAGTATTCCATTTGATGTGTTCTCACCGTATGCGGTCTTATTTGGCGCAGCAATGCTATGTTTATTAATGGCAAACTTTATGTCACATACTGCCACCGCTAACTTATTAATGCCTATTATGGCAGCATTGGGTACATCAATGGTGTCATTAACGCCATTAGGTGGCGAAGTAACCTTGATTTTAGTGGTGACGTTTGCAGCATCACTTGGGATGTCATTACCTATTAGTACACCACCGAATGCGTTAGCGCATGCAACAGGTCATGTTGAAAGTAATCAAATGGCACGGGTGGGGGTGATTATTGGTGTGGTCGGTGTGTTACTGAGTTTTGTGATGATTTGGGGCTTACAAGTCATCGATCATATTTAGCGTAAGTAGACATAATTCAAGGATGATGCCATGAATCAACCCAAAGCGCTTAGACGGATCATTGATACCTATTTTCAAGATCCAGCGACGACTATTGCTGTTGCTGCTGGAACTGAAGTTTTGCGTCAAGAGGGCTATAACGATCGCCTATATTGGGTTAAGCAAGGCGAACTATCGGGCTACTTAAAAAGTGAAGAAAATGGATTAAGTGCGCAAGTATTTGTCGTCAAAGAAGGGATGTTCTTTGGGGTACACAGTTTTTTTGCTCAAACGCTAGTGGCTTCAACAACGGTGGTGGCTGAAAAAAACAGTGAAATAGCGTGGATTGATTTATCGACGCAAGCGGTTGAGCCTGAACATTATGGATCATTAGCCGAGCAATTTATGCCAGTAATGGTACATGAGTTAGCAACACGACAAATGTTAACGGGGATTGCTGCCCTAGAAAAAGAAAAAGCGCTCCAAAAATTGTATGCCACCGAACAAATGACCACCTTAGGTCAATTAGCCGCAGGTATCGCCCATGAACTCAATAATGCCATTGGGGTAATTAGCAGTAAAACCGAAAATATTCAAACGGCTATCAGTCAATTTGTGACTGATAACCAGCCGCAAATGATACCGTTTTTAGAACATGGTATTGCTCATGGACAGACGATCAGTTCAGCGCAAGTTCGTGAGCGAACCAAGGTATTACAGCAGTGCTATAAGTTGAGTCGTGAACAAGCTCGAACCCTTGCGCGCGCATTACCTGATGGCGATGTTCCTGCTAATTGGCTTGAACATATTGATGCTGCGTTAATTTGTTGGGATAGCGGGCGTGATTTGCGTGATATTCGACTGGCAGCAAAGCATGCCGCCAGTATTGTACGATCGGTTAAACAATTAGGGGGGGGTGATCATGCGCGTATCCCTAATGTTGATATTAATGACACGTTACATAAATCATTGGCGTTATTGCAAAGTAATTTACGTTACGTTGAGGTGGTATTACGCCCTGCAATTTTACCGCCAGTAACGGCAAGTGTTACCGAGCTAGTGCAAATATGGGTAAATCTGATTAAAAATGCCTGTGATGCAATGGAAAATACGGAAGCACCGCAAATTGAAATTGTTACTCGGAGTGTAAAAAATAAATTATTAGTCACTATTACTAATAATGGGCCGATGATTGATGAAGCGACTCGACGTAAAATTTTCAACCCTAATTTTAGCACTAAAAAAGGCGGCTTATCGTTTGGGTTAGGCTTAGGGTTGGCAATAGTACAACGTATTGTGAATAGCTATGGTGGTACGATTGCCGTCAAAAGTGATCATCAGCGGACAACATTTAGAATTAAATTACCGATAACGTAAAGGATGGTTATTATGGAAAAAATTACAATTATTTGCGTTGATGATCAGCGTGAAGTGTTAAGTGCGGTATTGAAAGATTTAGCTGAATTTGAACCTTCTTTTTTATTGGAAGATTGTGAATCAGCGGATGAAGCATTAGCTTTGATGGATGAACTCGATGCTGAAGGCCAGTTTATTGGTGTTATTATTTCTGATCATGTAATGCCCGGTAAAAGCGGGGTGGAGTTACTGACTGCGGTTGCAAACGATAGTCGCTTTATACATACAAAAAAGCTGTTATTAACGGGACAGGCGACCCATCAAGATACCATTGCGGCGATCAACCAAGCCCGTATTGAAAGTTACTTTGAAAAGCCATGGGATGCAGAAGTGCTTACTAACTGTGTGCGAACATTAGTGACAGAATACATCTTTGATATGGGATTAGATTATACCCTTTGGGGTGATATTGTTGATAATACAACTGTTTTACGACGTTTACGGTAATTAAACTCTGAGGGTGCGAGGGGATGTTTACTGGTTTTTGATAATTATTATTATGTGTTAATGGTAATAGGTCGCTATTTTGCTTGACCTTGGACTTAACTCAAAGGTTTATAATTATCAACAGTAAAACCTCATAGCACCCAAGGAGAACGATATGTGTGCTCAATGTAATAATAAAAAAGACCATATTCATACTGCAAAATCAACGGTTGCTAATAAAGCGACTGTTACAGTAGTTGCTGCAACCGCGGATTGCTGTTCAAGCGTAAGTGTTGATTGCTGTTCAAGTAACAAAGATTCTGAAGGATGTGGTGATAATGATACTGAAGGTCCCGCGGCGGGTGGTTGTTGTTCAACGACAACCCATAATGCCATCCATCCAGTAACAAAAAAAAATAGCTTTACCATTACTGGTGCACATGTTGCAGCCAGTGATAAACCAGTATTAAAAAATACACATCAACATAGTTCAGATGCCAATAACACGCATCACCATGAACACGATCATAGTAGCCACGATCATAGCGATCATGACCATAGTAGCCACGATCATAGTGGTCAATGCTGCTCTGCACCAACCATGAGTAAAGAACAAGAATTAGCATTAGAAGCATCGTTAACCAATAGCGCTCATGGACAAACCTTTAGCTGGAAAGTGTTAGGCATGGATTGTCCTAGCTGTGCGGCTAAACTTGAAAAAGCCATCATGTCATTAGCGGCTGTCGACACCGCAAAAGTGATGTTTGCGACTGAAAAATTGGTTGTTAATATTCATGATAATCAGCAGGCTGATCCCGAAAAACTAAAATCTGAAATAGAAAACAAATCTAAACAAACTGGTTTTACGTTAGTTTCTACAACAATGAAAGCTGCCGACTTACCGACCCAATCTTTTTTGATTCAACATTTGTCAGTCATTGTTATCGCATTGATGATGGTGATTTCTTTTATATTAAATAAAACAGTTTCAGCAGAAGCTGGGTTATTAGCTTTCACATTGACAACGATAGTCGGTTTATTCCCTATATTGAAAAAAGCGGTCATTTTAACCCGATCAGGCACGCCTTTTTCTATTGAAACATTAATGTCTGTTGCCGCCATTGGTGCGCTATATCTTGGTGAAACAGCAGAAGCTGCAATGGTTATTTTTCTGTTCCTTATTGGTGAACAGTTAGAAGGTTATGCCGCTTCTCGTGCGCGTAGTGGCGTAAAAGCATTAATGGCGTTAGTGCCAGAAGAAGCAACGGTTATTTTAGCGGATGGCAGTAAAACCAAACGATCTGCTGCTGAATTAAAACCGGGTGATGTAATTGAAGTGGTGCCGGGTGAACGTTTACCCGCTGATGGTCAAGTCTTAGATGTTATCGCCAGTTTCGATGAAAGTGCATTAACAGGAGAGTCTGTTCCTGTTGAACGTACACCGGGTGAAAAAGTCATGGCGGGTAGCATGGTTGCCGATAAAGTGGTGCGTTTAACCATTATTTCAGCCCAAGGCGATAATGCCATCGATCGTATATTACATATGATTGAAGATGCTGAATCTCGTAAAGCGCCATTAGAACGTTTCCTTGATAAATTCAGCCGTTGGTATACGCCAAGCATGATTTTATTAGCTGCGCTGGTGGTTATTATTCCACCATTGGTATTTGGTCAATCTTGGGATGAATGGATTTATAAAGGCCTAGCTTTACTGTTAATTGCTTGTCCTTGTGCATTAGTTATTTCAACGCCAGCAGCGATTACATCAGGTTTGGCTGCGGCTGCACGTCGTGGTGCACTCATCAAAGGTGGCGCTGCGTTAGAGCAATTAGGTCATATTGAAGTGGTCGCATTTGATAAAACAGGTACGCTAACGGAAGGTAAACCTGTGGTGACGGATATGGTTTGTTGGGATAACGATGACGAGAAATTATTACGTCAAGCTGCTGCTATTGAAGCGGGATCATTGCACCCATTAGCAAAAGCGGTGGTTAATCGTGCTCAAGAAAAGCAGTTATCGGTAGTTGAAGCGACTGAGCGTGAAACCTTAGTCGGTCGTGGTATTCAAGGTATAACGGAAGGCGATAAGTTCTTATTATGTGCCGCTGATCGTTTACCTCAAGACATTGTTCTTACGGCCTCGCAACAGCAACAAGCTACAGCGTTAGAAGATGAAGGTAAAACCTTAGTGGTTGCCGTTCGTAATGCCCAACCTGTAGGGCTAGTAGCATGGCGGGATAACTTACGTGAAGATGCCTTAATTGCGATTGAAAAGCTTCATCAGTTGGGTATTAAATCAGTAATGCTGACGGGTGATAATGCACGTGCAGCAGCAGCGATTGCGAAAGAAATCAATATTGATTATCGCGCCAGTTTATTACCTGCCGATAAAGTTACTGAAATTCGTAAGCTGAATGATGCCCATAGTGTAGCGATGGTAGGTGATGGTATTAACGATGCGCCTGCGATGAAAACCGCGACCATCGGTATTGCAATGGGTGGTGGTACTGATGTGGCATTAGAAACCGCAGATGCTGCTATTACCCATAACCGTTTATCTGAGTTGCCAGTGATGATTGAATTATCACGAGCAACATTGAATAACATTCGTCAGAATATCGGTCTTGCTCTGGGTCTAAAAGGTATTTTCTTAGTGACAACCATCATGGGGGTTACGGGATTGTGGGTTGCAGTATTAGCTGATAGTGGTGCAACGGCATTAGTGACATTAAATGCTTTGCGTTTATTACGTTTTAAGCCCAAAGAATAGCCACGTTAATACAATTAATATTATTAGCGTAATATTGTTAGCATAATCACGATAAGCAGAATGGGCTAAACACCATTCTGCTTTGTTCTCATTATATTTTTTATCTTATTATATTCGCCACGAAATGATTACGCTAAACGTTAGAAAGACGTTGCTAATTTTTGTGATGAGTTCGATAGGAAAACGTTTTGTTGTGATCTATGTCTTGTTAATTTGTAACTAAAAATTTCATTGCTTTCAGTTAATGTGATTCAACTCACTAAAAACAGTTTCAGCTTCCGTTATCGTTACGGAAGATTTTGACAGACGTTGTTGTTATGTTGCGTATTACAATTGCTGTCAAACCACAATAATTATCCAGCTCTTGTTCCTATAATTAGAGTGATTAAATTTAAAGGGTATCATTATGTCTGACAATAAAGTGTTCCACCTTGGTGTTAATAAAGCGGATCTTAACGGTGCTGAATTAGCAATTATCCCTGGTGATCCTGCTCGTGTAGAAAAAATTGCCAACTTAATGGAAAACCCTGAGTTCCTATCAAGTGCACGTGAATATACAGTATATCGTGCGCAACTAGATGGTAAGTCTGTTGTTATTTGTTCTACTGGTATTGGCGGTCCTTCAACATCTATCGCAGTTGAAGAGCTAGCACAACTTGGTGTTAATACTTTCCTTCGTGTAGGTACAACAGGTGCTATTCAACCTAATATCAATCCTGGCGATATGATTGTAACAACAGCTTCTGTTCGTCTTGATGGCGCAAGTCTTCACTTTGCTCCAATGGAATTCCCAGCGGTTGCTGATTTCACTGTCGCGACAGCAATGAAGCAAGCATGTGATGATGCTGGCGCAACCGTACATACTGGTGTAACGGCTTCTAGTGATACTTTCTACCCAGGTCAAGAGCGTTACGACACATTCTCTGGTCGTGTTGTACGTCGTTTCCAAGGCTCTATGAAAGAGTGGCAAGAAATGGGTGTGCTGAACTTTGAAATGGAATCTGCAACACTATTAACTATGTGTGCAAGTTCTGGTTTACGTGCAGGTTGTGTTGCGGGTGTTATTATTAACCGTACTCAAAAAGAAACACCTGATCACGCAACATTAAAAGCAACTGAAACTCGTTCAATTAAGATTGTAGTTGAAGCTGCTCGTCAGATGCTAACTAAATAAGCGCCTTAATTTATATTTAGAAAGCCAATAGTAATTTTACTGTTGGCTTTTTTTATTTTAAATGATTAATAAATGTTAATTATATTATTAACATATATGCTATTTGGGGAATTTAACTATTAGTACTATTTTAATGTAGAATAGTCATTCGTTTTGCTGAGTGAAATTACATATATGATTGATTATAAAATTACATTTCCAAATGGACATCAAGACAGTATTGCATTACCCATTTCACCTGTATTACAGATGAAAATTGCTTATTTAGATGATGTGTTTGTCGTAAGAGATATTATTGCTACGGTAGGGAAGAATACCACTACGGTTACTTTAATATTAGATGAAGGTCAGCATCATACACAGAAGCAACAAGCGGCAGGGATTGTTTTCAATCGGCTTGGATAAACTAGCGTCAAACAGCATTAAGCGATTATTAGTATTGGATAAAAATAAAAAAGGCCTTAGTTAAGGCCTTTTTTGATCACGTATAATTCTTAATATTGATGCTTATGCAGGGTTATGTGCTTCACCGCCTGCACCTTTAAGCCATTCATGAAGGTGCGTATATAAATCACCAAGTTGATCTGGCCCAATGATCGCTAAGCCTAAGTCTTGAGCACGAACTAAATCGTGATGACGTAAAGGACGGAAACTGACTAGCATTGCACGTGCTTGTAAGCCACCTAGCAGGTCACGTAATGACTCTAGTTTGTACAAGGTATCATCGCCATCATCACGCATACCTTTGGTCTTACACTCAATGATATGGAGCTTATTATTAACGATAGTTGCAACATCAAGTTCATTACGGACTTCACGTTCACCAATTTTACGGTAAACCTGCACTCCTAGAGAATGATCTTGAATCGTCGGTAATTCATTTTGAATCGCACGAACAGTACAGTGAACTAAGCTTTCTAGCCACTCGCCGTTAGCAAATCGACGCGCTTCTTCATGCTTAAACGTTAAAATACCATCGTGGTATGTCGCAAGGCCTGTTTCTTCTAGGTCGGTTAGTAACGTCCCTAGTTCTTTATAGCCTTGTTGCTTCTCACTGAGTTCAACATGCAATATTTGTTCTTTACGGCATGTTGTTGCAAGGTAATTAAGGGTTGCTAAACCTGGGCCTAATTCTAATGCGGAACTTGCCCAGCGCTGGCCTAGTTCCCATAACTGGTCGTTAAGTGATTCAGGCATTGGATTATCAGACAACTCACAGCGAGCACCAAAGATAGTGAGGTAATCTGTAATTTGAATACGGTCTTGAACTTGTTGTTGCTCACGGTCATTGGGGAATAACCAGCACATTTCATCACTGAAAGGTTCAATGACGTAGATAGGCCAATCAAAAGAACGGAAAACTTCATAAGCAGATAATAAACGGTGACGTAAACCACAACTTGCATTAAACCATACATCACGACTGTCTTGCTTTAATTGGTCGGCAAGTTGGTTAAGGCGTTGTCGAATTTGAGTGACATTAATGATGTCGGGAATAATGAAAAATTCAACAATAATGTTTCGTGGAATCAAAATAGAAGCGAGTCGATCGTATTGTTTTTGTTGTTTTTCTGTACCAATAAATACCATTTTATCGGCAGGTACTGCTTCGTCTAATAAGGGAGTGATCAGGCGAACTGGATCCTGATCAATAATACCAACGTGAGTAATCATAATAATCCTTAATGCGCCCGACATATTGGGCGTAATGTTGTGGTGCGCATTAAATAAAAGAAATGAAAAGGTAAGCGTGCGCAGCACATCTATAAGGTATGTATATGAGGTTTTTTAGTGTGAAATTCAAGTCAAATTTTATAGGCTAATTATTCTTATATAAATTGATAATGTTACATATGCATTTATTTTCTCTAATACTCTATTTTTAATCATTTTTTTTAGATAGCTAATGTGTTTTTTAAAAATACCACTGTAATTAGTGGTATTTTTTTTGTTGGAAACATAGTTATCAATAATAACTTACATACTCGGTGGCGTGGGTAGCTGTGAAGCTAACAGCCAAATCGCGAGCACGAAGAAGATTAATCCCATGAATTTATGCTGGTTATTACGGAATTTTTCATTCTTTAGTAATGATTGACCAAAAACCCCAATAGTTGTTACTAAAAATAGATTAAATAATAGTCCTAAAACATTAAGCAGTAACCCTAGAATCAGCATTTGTTCACCTGATGATGTTGCAACGTGGGTTGAAACAAATTGTGGTAGGAACAAAACAAAGAAAATTAATGCCTTAGGGTTGAGCAGGTTAGTAAATACTGCACGACGATATAATGTTGATGCCATTTTATTAGAATGTTCTAATTCTTGAGGTGCATCATCAGGGTGAGTGCGCATACAATCCCAACCCATTTTTAATAAATACGCACCACCGACTAAACGTAAAACATGCAATGCGATTGGGTTCATTGCAATCAGTGCTGACACCCCAAGTGCGGCTAAAATAGTTAGTAAAATACCGGATGTTGCATTACCTAAGCTGGCATAAATACCGACTTTACGACCGTAAGTTAAGCTTGAACTTGCAATAAGTAGCATGTCTGGTCCGGGAATAAGCAGTAAGGCGATCACAGCGGTAAGGTAAAGCGGTAATATATTTAAATCAATCATGGTAAAAACAACGTTGGAGTGCAGAAGACTATATTTTACACAATAAACAGTGACATTCTATGGGTTATAATTAATAGCTGGTGTTTTTTGCTTCATTGTAGTGTTTATGTGTATTAATTGTCTGTTTTTGGTTGTTTGAACGTAAGATAATTGGTTTTAGTGATGTTGTTTCTGAGGGGGAACGGTCAGTAAGTATGAGGGATAATAAAAAACTGATCACTAATGAGTGTCATCGAAACTCAAATGAAGTGATCAGTTAATGACTGTTTTTTAAACTATTCTGGTTGTTTTTTATTATGCTTTATTGCTGTGGAAATGAAATCGCTCCTGAAAGTAAGCTTTTAAATGTTCTTCCATGCTGTGGACTTTATTATCAATCGCTTCACATAAAACAGCATCGTTGTTCATTGCATTTACACGGTTAATCACCATTTCTTCAATGGCTGATTTTTGTGTCTCTGTTAGTTGTGGTTGAGTCGGCATTATTGTTTTTATCCTTGATATATAACGGTACGATTAAGCGTAATTATATCGTTAATCGTTTACTACTAAAATGATTGTAATTAGAGATTACTCATTATGGATTCAGAAGAGAAATTCTATTTGCTTTTTATAGTAAAAGATAATGAGGCAGTTTATAAGCAAGAGTGCATTAGGAGAAATAGCGGTTACCCTAATGCACATTTTTGAAAGAGTCGTTATATCGAAATATAATCGAATAAGATATTTACTTAAGTATTGTTCGTAGTCGATTAATTTTTTGTTCTAGAATAGCTTTTGGGCAACCTAAATTTAGACGAATGAAGCCTTTACCATCTTGACCAAATCCATATCCCATTGTTGGAATAACACCAGCCTTATGTAGCATTTTTTCTAACACTTGATCATCAAGCCCCATTGCTCGGCAGTCTAACCATGCTAAGTAGGTCGATTCTTGAACACGGTAGGTCACTTGTTTAAGCTCATCACGAACAAAAGTCTCAAGAATGTTGTTATTCTCTTCTAAATACCTAACGGTTTCATCTACCCATTCGTGACCATTTCGGTATGCTGCTTGGTTAGCAATAATGCTAAATGCGCTATACACATCGATACCATAGGCAAGCAATTTAGTTTTTAATGCTTGGGCTGATTTTTCATTTGGAATCATGGTATTTGTTAAGCGCATTGATGGTAAGCCAAATGTCTTTGTACCCGCAATACATACTGCTAATTTATCAAAATATTTAGGGTCTACACGTAAGCAGCTGTAAAATTTATGGCCACTGAACACAATATCAGCCCAAATTTCATCAGAGATAAGATACACACCGTATTGATGACAAAGTTGGCAGACTTTATTGACTTCTTGTTCTGTCCAGACTCGGCCACCAGGATTATGTGGATTACAGAAGATCATAATCTTAACGCCATTTTTAAATTGCGTTTCAAGATCGGTAAAATCGATAGTGTAATAACCGTTATTATTGATTAAGCTAGATTCAGCAACAGTACGTCCTGTATTTTCAATGGTGCGATAAAAAGCGTGATATATCGGGCTTAATACGAGGACTTTATCGCCGACATGGCACCATTGTTCTACTAGCATAGCAATAGCAGGTAAGCTTCCTGGTGTAGTATGGAACCATTGTTTTTGTAGTGTGACTTGATGACGTTCAGCCCACCAATCAATGACTGAATTAAAGTATTCATCACCACGCTCAGAATAACCAAAGATGCCATGGTCTAAGCGCTGTTGTAGTGCATCAGTAATAAATGTTGGTGCTTTAAAATCCCAATCAGAAACCCAACTTGGCAATGCTTCTCCTTCTGGAACACCAAGCCATTTTTCCATATAGTCCCATTTTAGGCTGTCGGTATTATAGCGATTAATTATTGTATCAAGTTCGTGTGGCATAACTTTCTCTCGTAAGCAGGAAAGCCCAAAATTGACGGGCTTTCCAAAATAATTTATTTATATTGTGGCTTTATTTTGTGTGGTTACTTTTACTTCTTTTACTTCTTTTACTACTTTAGCAATACCAACGCCTGTTACGCCCCATAACATGGCAAAGAAAATAGCTGAATAGTTTTGGATAGCCCAAGGCATGTAATCTAGTGTTGAAACACCTAATGTCGCGGCCATAAAGACACCAGCATTAGTCCAAGGAACAAGAGGTTCAATAACGGTGCCTGCATCTTCAATAGTACGGGATAAGTTTTTAGGATCTAGTTGCATTTTTTTATAAGTATCACGAAATAACTCCGATGGGATCAGCAGTGCTAATTTACCGTCAGAGGTGGTACATACCACTGTAATTGTTGTCACAATTGTTGCTCCGATAAGGCTTGCTGTTCCTTTAATGCCTTTGCTAAGTAAATTAACCATCACATTAAGGGCACCAGTAAGTGCTAAAGCGCCTGCAAATGAAAAAGCACAGAAAACCAGTAATACAACGCCCATCATGGATGTCATTCCACCACGGTTTACTAACGTTAGAACATCACTAGCAACCGTTATATTACCCAAGCCAGCATCAGTAAACATACTTGCATTGAAGCCATGAAGCATTGCATTAAGGGCTGTAACTAAGCTAAAACCTTGGAATACTACTGAGTTAAAAATACCGATAGCAATGGCTAATAGCATTAAAGGGATCGTTGGTAGTTTACGAATAGCACCCCATAAAATAAGCACAGGAGGTAGTAATAAGAAAATATTAAGTGAAAATAATTGTTCAATATTTGCCAACATAGCGATAACTTTTGCTGGTGTAGCGGCTGTTACTTCATGGTTACCAACAAAGAAAAAGACCACACAGGATAGGATAAATGCTGGAATCGTTGTCCATAACATATGTTGAATGTGTGAATAGAGATCAGTGCCCGCAACGACAGGTGCAAAGTTAGTTGAATCAGATAATGGGGATATTTTATCACCAAAGTAAGCCCCAGAAACTACAGCTCCTGCAACTGCGGCAAGATTCGCATCCATACCTGTTGCAATGCCCATAAGAGCAACCCCAATAGTACCTGCCGCTCCCCATGATGTACCAGTACACAGTGAGATCATGCACGTTACTAAAAATGAAGTTAGCACTAAGTATTCTGGACTAATTATTTTTAGACCATAGTAAACCAACATTGGAATTGTACCACCGACCATCCAACTACCGATTAAACCGCCAACTAATACCAGAATAAATACTGCAGGCAGCGTTTTAGCTAAACGCTCGATAATGGCATTTTGAATATCATTCCAGCTATAGCCAATTTTCCATGCTACAGCCGCTGCAATGATTGCAGATGTTAATAAAAGACTTTCAATCGGAAGGCCATACACACCGTATCCAATGACTAATAATCCAATCATTGCGATTAATGGTAATAGAGCTAATCCAGCTGGTGGTGTTGTTATAGGTTTTGTTTCCATGTAATTTACATCCGCACGTCATTTAAAAAAGTAAGAGTAATAATTGTTTTTATCTGTTCTGGTCACACTATTAGGGTAGATATTAATAAATAACGATTCTGTGATGGAATTCACTGATGTAACATATTAGTATTAAATGTAAATTACATGATTAAAAAGTGGGATCTAGAACTCATATGGCAACAATTAAAGATGTAGCAAAAGCGGCAAACGTATCGACTGCAACTGTATCTCGAGTGATTAATAAATCTGATAGCGTGTTACCTGAAACTGTGGCTAAAGTTGAAATGGTAATGACCCAACTTGGTTATAAAATCAAAGATAATCAGCGTCTTACAATAAACCAAGGTCAAGATACCATTGGCTTAATTGTTAGTCGTTTTAACTCGTCTTTTTATGGTTTATTAATGCAAGGTGTTGAAAAGATGGCTAAAAAACATGGACGTAAACTGATTGTTGCAAGTGGTAATTACGATATAGAGTGTGAGGAGGAAGCACTAAAGTTTATTCTAAGCAAAGGCTGTCGTAATATTGTGGTACATAGTAAAGCGATGTCAGATGAGATGCTTATCCATTATGCAAAACAGCATTCGGGGATCATTATTCTTAACCGTTATGTTAGTGAAATAGAATCTCAGTGTGTATGGCTAGATAATAAGGCCGGAACGTATTTAGCAACGAAGCATTTGATTGAACAAGGTCATCGTAAAATTGCTTATTTGTCATGTGAAATGGAAGTAGACGATAAATTTGATCGCTTTAATGGTTATCAACAAGCGTTAATAGAAGCGGGTATTGAGCTTAATCCTGACTGGATCGAGGAAGTTCCTTTTGGTGAACCGGGTGGTGCTGAAGCGGCTATTAATTTACTCAATAAAGGATTGCCTGTTACTGCGTTAGTTGCATTTAACGATTTTTATGCCGCAGCTGCAATGCAAGTATTTAAAGAACACGGTATCGAAATTCCGCAGCGGCTATCCATTGTTGGCTTTGATGATGTGCTACCACAATGTTATTTCAGCCCTAAATTGACAACGATTCGTAATCCTATTGAGAGTATGGCTATCAATGCGGCACGTTTATCGTTAGAGGGTACAGATTTACCTGTATCTAACACCTTTTATCCCTTACTAATAAAGCGAGATTCAGTTCAAATCCCGTTTGAAGAATGATATTCCACGATCAATATGCGATGTGATTTATCTCTCAAAATTGGACTTAATCGCCCTCATGGGTAGAATAGCCACACAAAATATAGGTACGTTTTTTAAAGGCACGGTTATAAATGGGTAATAACGCGATGAGAAGTAACTTTGAGTTGTTAGCTCCAGGTGGCGATATAGAGTCGATTAAAGCGGCTATCGTCGCGGGCGCAGATGCTATTTATTGTGGACTAGATAATTTTAATGCCCGTAATCGTGCAACCAATATTACCTTTGAAGATTTAAACGGTATTGTTCGTGTTGCGCATCAACGTGATTGTAAGATTTTCCTTACGCTCAATATCATGATCCTTGAAAGTGAAATTCCAGCCGTTATTCGATTACTGAATAAATTGGTTAATACTAAAATTGATGGTGTTATCTTACAAGATTTAGGGCTATTTCACTTAATTAAGCAACATTTCCCAACACTTGATGTCCATGCTTCAACGCAAGTTAATAGCCATAATGAAGGCCAAATTTTATTTATGGGGCAGCTTAATGCGAGCCGCGTAAATTTATCGCGTGAACTTAATATCAAAGAGATAAAGCAGTTAGCACAATTTGGACATCAACATAATGTGTTAATGGAAGTGTTTGTCCATGGCTCATATTGCATTGGGTTTTCAGGCTTGTGTTATATCAGTTCGGCTAAAAATGGTAATTCAGGTAATCGTGGACGTTGTAGCCAGCCTTGTCGTGATCAATATCAGACAACAGTGGCAGGTAAAGATTACCCGCTGAATATGAAAGACAATTCTGCATTTTCAAATTTAGAAGCTTTAGCGGATGCTGGGGTTTATTCATTGAAGGTAGAAGGACGTATCAAAAAATCACATTACGTTTATACCGTGGTTGATAATTGGAGCCGTCAGTTAGACAATTATTGTACTCAGAAGCCATTATTGGCAGATACACGTGAGTTATATACTGTATTTAATCGTGATTTTTCAAACTCATATTTAATGGGTGATATCAATAAAGCGATGTTTATTGATAATCCACGAGATAATTCTGTTGATCACTTTGCACAGATTGCTGAGGCTAAATCTGAGACAGAAATTCAAGCGGTTAAACGAAAGTTATATGATGATAAAACCACTATTATCCAAACCGTTGAAGAACGAATTGCAGATTTAGACATTAGTTTATTAGCATTAGAGCTGACGATTATAGGTCAAGTTGAGCAACCGCTTATTATTCGCGTAACAACGCCATTACAGCAGTTTGAGGTCGCTTCTACATCGATATTACGACAGTCTGACAATACGGTGCTTGATAGCGATTGTTTTGAAAAACGTTTCCGCAGCTTAAATAATGGTGAGTATTTATTAGCACCAATGGATTTGAGTCAGCTAGCAACAGGCGTTGTGGTGCCATTTAAAGAATTAACTTACATGCGCGATCAAATTGCATGTGTATTAAATGGTGATCAGCCGCTGGTGGAGCCGTTTGAGTTACCTAAAGCTGTCCGTAAGCCTCTCGCTGCGATGATGCCACGGTTATCAGTATTAATTGCTAACCCTGCCGATATTGAAGCTGTGAGTCAACCAGATACCGCAGTGTATTATCAATTGCCAGAAGCGATGACAATGGAAGGGCTAAAATTAGTTAGTCTGTTCCAAGAACATCCGCATCTTATTCCTTGGTTCCCTGCTATTTTATTGGGTGACAACTACCAAGCGGCAGTGACGTTTCTTGAATTAGTTAAACCGTCTCGGCTTGTGACCAATAATAGCGGGGTGGGTTATGCTGCTCACCAGTTAGGCTTAGCGTGGATAGCGGGTCCGCAAATGAACATCAGTAATAGCTTGAGCCTTGAGTGCTTACAGCAAGAATTTGGTTGTGTAGGGGCGTTTATTTCTAATGAGATCAAACGTTCGCAAATTAAGCCTATTGTTGCGCCTGCTGGGTTTGAATTGTATTACAGTATTTATCATCCGATGATGTTGCTAATGAGCCGTCAGTGTTTATTCCATCAAACAGTTGGCTGTAAGAAAAAGCGTTTTGATGATAAATGCTTACGTAAATGTGATAAGTCAGCGTCGATCATTAATCTAACTGAAGCGTCATTTGTGGTTGATAAACAGCGCGGTGATCATAATGCGCTATATAACCCAGAGAACTTTTTAAACTTGGATATAGTGGCTGAGATTAAAGATAAGTTTACTGGCTTTATGGTGGATTTACGCGATATCAAAACTGATACCCAAGTAACCGTATCAAAAACCGAATTGACGACGTTATTTAATCAGTATGTTGCGGGTGATGAACTTGCTTGTAATGAACTTACACGTAGTGAAATTGAAGCGGTTGTTATTGGACATACCTGTAATCAATACACTAAAGGCTTGTAACGTATTGTTTTAAATTACATATTAACTTTCAATGGCAGGAAGTGTTCAAAATAAAAAAAGCCCCGTAGTATATACATCCTGCGGGGCTTTTTGTGGACTATAACAGAGAGTTATTAGCCTTTTTTAGCATTCTTTTGTAGGAAATCAAGTACAAGTTTGCGATCTTTTTCGTTTAGACCTGCACGTGGGAACATACTGTTAGTAATACCTTTCCACTGCTTGTAAGTGAAGTCACTTGGGTGTGGTGCAGCGTGACAAAGGGTACAGCTACCGTAGAATAATTTTTCACCTGGTGTTTGAGCTGGACCTTGTTCTGCTGATACCGCCTTTAAGCGCTTACCAAGTTGTAGTGACCATATATCAACTTTGAACGCTGATTTCACAACTTTAGCTGGCGTGTAAGCTTGGTTTGGCGTTTCAGCATCAGTACACTTCTTAAAGTAAGCCAAACAGGTGTTAGCACTGGTTGCTTGTGCTAGACCACTGGTTGGTTGACTACTTGTTAGCATGTTGATTGAACCTGAGTTACAACGACCTTTACTATCAAGTTGTAACCATGCGCCTTCATGGATGTAGATAACGCCAGGCATTGCTTCATCAGTAATGCGAGCACCAGCAAGTAGGGCACCACGGTCGTTATAAACTTCAACCACATCGCCATCTTTTACGCCACGTTCTTCTGCATCTTTCTTATTGATAAGGACGATTTGACGACCATCAACAGATTCATGGCTATTCACATCAGCGTTTGCCATTTGTGAGTGCAGACGCATCCATGGGTGTGGACTTAATACGTGAACCTGACCCTTCTTCGCATTACCTAACCATTCAAACGGTGGGATCCACTGTGGCATCGGTGGACAGCCTTTCGCTTTAAATCCAGCCAGTGCTTCACTGTAAAGCTCGATTTTACCGCTTGGTGTATGTAATGGGTTTTTATCAGGATCAGCATAGAAATCACCATGACGTACAAAGCTATTTGCAGCGGCTGGTGTTGATACGTGAGTGATACCATTTTGCCAGAATGTTTTGAAATCTTCTGTTGCATCAGAGGCTTCATAAGATGTCTTAACATGTTGGTACATAGTTTTACCTTCGGTAAATTCTTTATGTACGTTAAACATGAAAGCAAGACGTGAGAAGATTTCGTAATCATCAAGGCTTTCACCTACAGGCTCAATAACCTGACGCATTGCGTAGATTTTACTGTTGCTGTAAGTACCACCTGATGAAATATCATCACGCTCAAGTGTGGTTGTTGTTGGCAACACGATATCGGAATATTTCGCTGTTGCACACCACCAAGGTTCATGACAAATAATGGTATCGATATTATCGTTAAGCGCACCGATTAATTCATTAGTGTCTTGTTGGTGAGACAGTAAGTTATTACCTGCGTTATAGATAAGTTTTGCTTTTGGTAATGTAAGGTTTGAGCCATCACGAGTATATGATTTACCTGGGTTTTTCAGCATATCTGAAACCATAACCACAGGACATGTTTTAGTGATTGGGTTACGGCCTTGTGATAAACCGATAGGCATACGCTTACCAGAGGCTGGCATACCACCGTTACCATAGTGCCAGCTAAAGCCTGCACCTTCGCCTGGCTTACCAATTTTACCTGCAATTGCTGCAAAGTTGATAATAGACCAGTGGATCATTTCACCATGGTCTGCACGTTGTAGTGCCCAACCAGCGGCAATTTGAGTACGTTTAGTCACACAAAGTTCAGCTAATTCTTTAATTTTAGCCGCTGGTAAACCAGTGATTTCTTCAGCCCACTCAGGTGTTTTAGCAACACCGTCTTCGTCACCGATTAAATAAGCAAGGTATTTATCAAAACCTACCGTGTACTTATCGATATACGCTTTATCGTGTTGACCTGTTTTGTATAAGTGATAAGACATTGCAGTAAATAGAGCAGTATCCGTATTAGGACGGATATTGATCATTTCACTACCAACTGCTTTATCGGTATAGGTTTGCTGTGGGTTAATAGAGACAAATTTAATCCCTTTCGCCTTAAACGCTTCCCAGTGCTTTTGCATTGAGTGGTCAGCAACGCGGAATTCTACACGGTTGGTTTTCCAAGGATCACAACCAATGAAAAGTACCACTTCGGTATTTTTCTCAACAATTTCCCATGCAGTTTGTGGTGAATATACTTCCATGTCACCAATAACGTGCGGAAGAATAACTTCAGATGCGCCAGCAGAATAGTCACCAGCACAAATGCTTTGACCACCAATAAGGTTAAAGAAACGACCTTGTAGTGTTTGTGGGCGGTTAACACCACAATGTGACCAACCACCGTATGAAGAACTAAATAGCGCTTCGTTACCGTGTTTTTCAACGGTACGTGCAATACAGAAAGCGGTTAATGCAATTGCTGTATCCCAATCGACACGGACAAAAGGTTCTTTACCACGAAGGTGAGGGTTATGGTCACCTAATGGATCTTCCAATAGAGACTTACGTACCATTGGGTATTTAATACGTGTGTCGCTGTAAGTACGGCTTAATACGCCTTTAGTCAACATTTCTGTAGGGAACGGGTCAACATCATTGATTGGCTGAACACCAATTAACGTACCGCTTTTTACGACTGCTTTAAAAGGACCATAGTGGGTAGCTGATGGAATAGTAATTGTATCTGACGCAAATACTTTGCCAGCAGGGAAAAGGGTGAGTCCGTTAGCAGCAATGGCCGTTGCTACTGAACCTTTTAAAAAGTTACGACGTGATAGGGTCATGTTTATATTCCGAAGACAAACCGAATGAATAATCATTTAAGTGGCATAATAACCATCTAAATATTAGCGGTATAGTGATCTATTATTTGACTTATTTCTTGATAGGCTACACGTAAATATAAAATATATTAGGGTGCTAAATGGAAAATAAGTTACCACAAAAAAACACTTAGGCGTTTAATGTTTAATGCTCTATGTAAATAGTATAATGATTAGCACAATAATTAAAATTTAACTGATAATTATTATCGATAGTAGGGTTATTACAGATAATATACAGTATGTTGAACGGTAACAATGTGGTTATGTTATTGTTTTATATGTATTATGTGGCTTTTAAATTGATTGTGTTTTTTGTGGGAAAACATAATTTACAAAACAACTATATTTAGAGTGCTAAATAAAAGAGTGCTTGTTTTAATTATATCACATTGATATGTCTAATTATGACGAATATATTTATTTATATGAATGCAGCGCGTTGCTCTATTCATATTCAAATGTTAGTTTGTGCGCAACACTTTTTTTAACGTTGTTTTGACGTTTAATTCATTTTGGACCATCCATGAAGAAACTATGGCGTTTTTTAGTCAAGCCTAGTAGTCGTTATTCTGTATTAGCGATTGCTGTTGTCTGTGTGATCATCACACTGGCAGGTGTGTTTACCTTTCACGAATCGATAAAATTTAGCTCGACTACCGAGTTTTGTACTTCATGTCACTCAATGAAAGAAAACTACAACGAATATAAAACCAGTATCCACTACAAAAACGCATATGGCGTACGTGCTGAGTGTCGTGATTGTCATATTCCAGAAAATAACCCGATTGCTTTCATGAAAGCAAAACTGGGCGGTGTGGGCGATATCTACAGCGAATTCATCAGTAAAGATATTGATACACCAGCGAAGTTTGAAGCGAATCGTTTACGTATGGCACAAAATGTGTGGCGTATGATGGCTGAAACAAATTCAGCAACGTGTAAGAGTTGTCACTCATATACTGCAATGGATCACGCGAAGCAATCTCCAGCAGCAGCAGCAGCGATGACTGGCGCAGCAGCAAAAGATATGAACTGTATTGAGTGTCATAAAGGTATTGCGCACCAGTTGCCACATATTAATAATGATTTCCAAGCAACATTTAAGCAGTTAACAATTAACTCTGGTGAAGCGCCTGCAACGACGATACTTTATTCGTTAGCATCTAAAAAGTTGTACACTGCTGATTCAACATCAGGTGATGTTCAAGGTCAGTTATACCCTGCATCAGAAGTAAAAGTGCTAGGTACTAGCGGCGATATGCTAAAAGTACAAATGACGGGTTGGCAGCAACAAGGCTCAACAACCGGTATGCTTGTACAAGACATGGCGAAGCAGATTCAGACAGTGTCACTGAATGCCGATTTACAAAAATCAGCAACTATTCTAAACACAGTGAAAGCTGAAGATGGTCAAACATGGCAGCAGTTACAAGTCTCTGCATGGATCTCGCAGCGTAATATGCTAGCAAGCATTAAACCTATTTGGGCTTACGGTAAAGAAATCCTTGATGCAACATGTAGTCAATGTCATGCCATCCCTGATCCTAAACACTTAACTGCAAATGGTTGGGTTCAAGGTCTTAAAGCGATGCAACAATACTACATGCTGAATAAAGACGAAGAACGTACACTACTTAAGTATCTTCAAGATAATGCTAAAGATGCACCTGTGGCAGCAACACCTGCAGCACAGTAAGTATCGATAGAACAACCTCAAATCATTGAGTAATTAAAAGCCTGCGTTTACCGCAGGCTTTTTTGTGGGTGTTAATTTTATCTAGGTATAAATTGATACAGTTTGTAGGTTTAACGGGTTAGTCATTGTGAGGTAAAAGACTGCAGTAATGAAAGATTGTTGCAGTAGGCGCAGTAATTGCAGTATTTGCTGATGTTAATGACAACGTGAGACAGTCCATGATGCTAAAACGAAAGGCGTAATATGGAAGTCATATTACGCCTTTTCAATAGTGAATTATGAATAGAGATATAATTTTTTACTAAAAGAGAATGCTAGACCGTCGCGACTGCTGTGCGCGTTTTTGGTGCTAGGTTATCCCCTAAACCATGTAATTCTGGCAACATGCAATGTATAAGGTGCAGTTGCTGTAAAACCATACGAATAGAGGTGCAATCTTCATCTCGCCATTGACCTAAACGTTGTTCTAAATTGAGATTTAATGATGGTGATATTTCAACCAGTGATCCATTCAGTTGTGCAGAGATACACTCTAAATGATGGTGAATAATGCGATGAGCCTCAGAGACCAATTGATGAGTGTGGTTATCTTGAAGTTGAGTTCGGTGTGCCCCTAGTGCTGAGATATAGCTCAACATGGCGTGGTTCAATGTCAGAAAACGGAAACTTTCATCGGTGTTGATTTGGTATTTATCCGGTTCTGCTAACATATTATTGATAGCCGTACTCAGTTGCGCATCTTTGTTATGTGCTTCACGACGGGCAATGCGGTAATTCATATTGTCACGTTTACCAATACGATATTGGGCAATAATTTGTGCTAAGTAATCTTTATTGGCACTGGTCGCATCAGCCATTACTTTGTGTAATCGCTTTGATTCCCAATCAGGTAAAATAAAACTCACCGCTAATACCGCTAATAAACAGCCAAGTAATGTATCGCCTAATCGTGGCAAAATAACTGCAAAACCTTCACCTAGTTGATTAAAACAAAACAAAACTAATAAAGTAATGAAAGCGGTGGCCCAGTCATACCTAACAGCTCTAAACGCAAAGAAGAGTACGCCCATTAACACCATCAGTACGAGTTGACCTTCCTGCCCAGGGAATAAATACAATAGTGGTATGCCAGCAAGTAAACCGCCTAACGTACCAATAACACGCTGTACTAGTTTTTGTCGCGTGGCACTGTAGTTAGGTTGGCAAACAAATAAGGTTGTTAATAAAATCCAATAGCCGCGCTGAATATCAAATAACTGAATACAGCCGTAGCCAGCAATAAGTGCAATCCCTAAGCGAATAGCATGGCGGAATAACATTGAGTCGGTATTGAGTTGAGATGCAATACGCTTCCACATTTCTTTAATGCCGTGTGCTTCAGTATCGACTAATTCAATATCGGTATGCTGCTCCACATGTTCGGCATCGGGGTTATTAATATTTTGTAATTGGCGTTCGACCGTTGCAAGGTTATTAAATAAATAATCAAGCTGATTAAGCAGCGGTCGCCATTGTGGATTGTTCTGTTGTTTTAGGTGATTCAGTGATTGTTGTAGTTCATCTAAGGCATTGATTGAGTCAGAACCATGATGATAAGCCTTACCTTGTTTGAGTGCTTCGGCAATACCATGGCAGGCGATGGCTTGAACGTGTAATAAACGTTGGAAACGAAACAACACATCACTGCGCTGAAAAGCCGATGCTAGCTCACGGTAACGGTAATGTGATGAACTTGCACGCTCATGAATATCTTGTGCAATAAAGTAAATTTTAAGGAATTTATCACTTTGACCACGCCCAGCACGGTGAAGTAAGGTCATTTTCACCGCATTTAAGGCGTTAACCACTTTAGCATTTTGTTTGGCTGCTTGAATTCTCAATGGGTGTGAAGTGAGATCAACCACCGGTTCAAACAGTTTACTTTTATTATCAAGATAATGGCCAAATTCAGTGAATACATTGGCGAGTCCTTGTTGAACAGGCTGATTGGGCCATAAAACATGCCATAGCAATGATAAGATCCCATACCAACAAGCACCCGCTAAAAGCAACATCGGTTGATACCAAAGATCGGTACTGCTATTTGCGCCTAACATGGTGTAAACCGCGAGCAATAATGAGGCAAAAGCAATGTTGGCATAACGTGGTCCCATTGCTCCCAACATAATAAAGCCAAAGGTCGAACAAAATAAGCCGATTGCAAATAAAATGGGATAGTCAAACAAGACTTCAATAGAAAGGGATGCAATCAAAAAACAAACAAGGGTAATGGTCAGGCCTTTTATTCGGCCGGTTAAATTATCATCAGATTCAGCCAGTGCAGCTGCAATAATGCCGAGCACGAGAGGGGTAACTGCGTGGTTAGCACCTAGGTACCAACACGGTAAGACTACACCGACTAAAGCAATGAAGACTCGAATTGAGTAATTGATACGATCATTGACCCAGTAGCGGCGAAAGTTTACATGTAACTCTTTAGTTTGCATGGATATTAACAATCTTCTGATAATAATAAATGGAGAAAACGGTAGAATTATCTAGCGTTATAAAATCGTTACTAAAGATAACAGAAATATTGTTATTGCCGATCAAAAAAATTAACTTTACCTCGTGGAATAATATTTAGCCAAATAGACACTTCAATACTATGGCTACACGAAAGTTATTGATATTCTAAGTAACATTAATCCCGATAAACGGGTGACAAGTAATGATTCAATTGAGGCTTGGTAGCAAGATTACCAGCCAGTAATGAGTGTTACAGCCTAATTAAAGCATGGAACAATTGGTGGAATCATAATGCAATTAAGTGCCAGTCGACTAGCACAATGGTTAGTTCAAGGTGATTATTACAGTATCGCTTTAGACGGTAATAGCCTGGTATTAGATAGTCAGACCACTTCTGACGTTATTTCTTTTGATGACTGGGATGGTTCGATTGAAATCCATCGCGGTGTATTATGGGGTGCGCTTGAACTTACGTCTTCAAATCAGCAATACTGTTGGACAGTTCATGGCTTGCCTTGGCACGAATGTAAATCTTTTGCGGCATTTTTAATTCGTACTTATCAAGATTGGGCGCAAAGCCGAGTTGATAAATTAGATGCAATGTTGCCTGAAATGTTGCAACGTATCGGATTGTTTTCGACAAAATCAGGTTATTTACGTCATTCTGAACATCATGAATTACATCAGTTTCTTAATGATGGTTTAAATGACTCTGAGTTAACCTCTGAACTTGCAGCAACGTTTAGACCGCGTAGCTTTGAAAAAATCTCCCCTTGGCTCGGTGAACACCAAGCTTGGGTTGATGATCATAATAAACAATGGTTAGCGCAGCAGTCACAAAAATGGGGTTCATGGTTTGATAGTTTTGAGAAGTCACCCTTAAATGAATCACAACGTACAGCAGCTCTAATTAATCAAGACTATAACTTGGTACTTGCAGGTGCGGGTACGGGGAAAACAAGTGTATTAATCGCACGTGCGGGCTATCTTATTGCGAGTCAAGCTGCTGTGCCTGAAGATATCCTTATGTTGTCATTTGGGCGTAAAGCGGCTGAAGAGATGACAGATAGACTGAAACAAAAAGTCAGTGAGCAGGTTAAAGTTGCGACATTCCATAGCCTAGGATCACAAATTATTCGTGATGTTGAGCATGATAAACCGAATGTTGCTTCGATTACATTAGATATACGCGCGCGTAGCGCATGGTTAGCGCGGATGCTAATTGATCAATGGAGTAATTCGACGTCAGCGAATAAATGGCAGCGTCATCTTACCCAGTGGCGAGTACCAGGATTTAGCAAAGAAAACTCAATGGAACAACAAGCTGAAAATGAACAATTACAGGCTTGGGTGTGGCGACATATTGAGTTATTAGGTCAATCAGGGATGAAAAAAGAAGATCTGCTTGATGCGATTCTAAATAATAATAACCCAGCAATGCGCCCACGCATGAAAAGTGAGTTGGCGTTATTGTGGCCATGTTATCAAGCTTATTTGCAGCACTTAAAAGTGAAAAAGCAAATTGATTTTAATAGCATGATTGAAGTCGCAACTGAATACGTTAAAGAAGGTAAATTCATCTCACCATGGTGTTATATTATGGTGGATGAATATCAAGATATTTCACCGCAACGGTTGGCATTAATTGAAGCGTTATGCCATCAAAAAGTGGCAGAGCATACGACACCAACGTTATTTGCGGTGGGGGATGATTGGCAGGCCATTTACCATTTTGCAGGCGCTGATGTTAATTTAATTACTGATTTTGAAGGTCGTTTTGGTCATGCTTGTATTACGGAACTGTCAACGACGTATCGTTTTAACAGCATGATTGGTGAAGTCGCTAATGTATTTATACAACAAAATCCATTCCAAATTAAAAAGCAATTAACCAGCTTTACTAAGCAGAGTAAAAAAGCGGTTACCTTATTGGCAACCGATTTATTACCGCAAGAATTAATTCGGTTGGGTAAACACTACGAAAATAAGACAACCACAGTATTGATTCTTGGGCGTAATAATAAGCAAAAACCTGAGAAATTTGAAACGTGGAAGAAGCAGTGGCCACAACTTAACTTGGAATACATGACCTGTCATTCCAGTAAAGGCCGTGAGGCGGATTATGTGTTTATTGTTGATGTGAATAAGGGCATTTTCCCTTCACCTGATCGTGAAACAGGTTTAGCTGCGATCATGCAATCACGTACTGAAACCTATAATGATGCAGAAGAACGCCGCTTGTTTTATGTTGCATTAACACGTGCTAAAAAGCATGTGTGGGTATGTGCAAATCCTGATAAAACATCTCCGTTTATTAATGAGTTAATTGAAGATAAATATCCGGTTAATAATAAAATTAAACGGACTAAATAAGTACGATTAGTCTCTGAAGCCCTGTTGTTATGATGGCTATTTGGTATAGCAATCATAACGACAGGGCTTTTTGTTATCTAGAATTTACGTTATGAGTTGACGTGAACGACAATTTTTCCAGAATGGGTATGATTTTTTAGTTCAGCAAGAGCGCATGCGAGTTTATTAAATGGGACTATCTTTTCGACCATACTGTATAAACGGCCATCAGCGACGAGATCGCTTAAATGGTTACCAATATCAGCAAGGTGAGTAATATGCTCAGGTGCGCCATGGGCATAAGTGCCATGGAGTGCGACTTCGTGAATACTTAGGGCTTTGGTTGTCGCAAGTAGCGGTACTTGATCAAATTGGTTAGCTACCATCACAATATGGCCGTTATAACGAATCAATGCACTCATCATGCTGCCTGATTGTGCAGATATACAATCAATCACACCGTGTAATAATTGATCTTCAGTCAGTTTAATCAGTTCAAGCGCAATATTGTCTTGTGGATCAATAACTGCATCGATCCCATAACTGAGTAGTCGTGGATGATGTTGCCGCTCAGCAATGGCATAAACATGAGCCCCTGCGAGTTTGGCTAATTGTGCTGCAAACCCACCCACACCACCGCCAGCACCTGTGATTGCAATATGTTGTCCTGCAGCGATCTGTAATTTATCGTGTACCGCTATCCATGCGCTATAACCTGCACAAGGTAGAGCAGCAGCATCGGTAAATGATAACGTTAATGGAATACGGCTAACAGCAATCGCTTTAACACACACATATTCAGCAAAACCGCTGGCAGTGCGAGGATCAGCAAAAAATATCACCCTATCGTTAATGTTAAACTGATGGACATTTTTGCCCACACTATCAATGCTACCTGCAACATCTAAGCCTATTATTTGGGGATAATTCCATGTTGCATAGCCCCATTCGGTTAACTTGTAATCGATAGGGTTGAGCCCGACTGCGGCGACTTTTACACAAATTTCATCAGCAGCAGGAATGGGTTTGGTGGCTGTGGTTAATGATAAGGCTTTCAGGCCCTCTGGTTGTTGTAATATCCATGCTTGCATAGGCAGCTCCTTGATACTCTACTTATAACCATATAATGAATTATTATTTTTGCCTTATATATATTGTTTAAAAAGTGATAATAAAAAGCCTTCGTCGATCACGAAGGCTTATTGATTGAATGAATAATGTTGGCTGAATGCTTAATCTAGACGTTCTTTGAGGTAAGCCTCGTAGTCTGGAATTTCAATATCAATTTCTTTATCAAGCAGTGGCGATGTAATAATAAAGTTAGCACTGGCACGGTTAGTGGCAACTGGGATATTCCATACGGCAGAAATTCGTAATAATGCTTTTACATCGGGATCATGCGGCACCGCATTGAGTGGATCCCAGAAGAAAATCATCATATCAATTTTGCTTTCTGAAATTAATGCGCCTAGTTGTTGATCGCCACCCATTGGACCACTGATTAAACAAGTGATCGGCAAACCTGTTTCTTTGGCGAGTAAATGCCCCGTTGTTCCTGTTGCATAAAGTGTATGGTTAGCTAATTTATGTTGGTGTTCTTTCACCCAGCGCAGTAAAGCCGTTTTGCAATTATCATGGGCAACGAGAGCGATGTGTTTGTTAGCTGCCATTTTACGTGTGGTGGTAATCATGATCGTCCTTTTGATATCAAGTTAATCTTGATGAAGCTAGGTGATAATACTTATAAGTAGCAAAGACTCGATAAGGTGTAAATCAGATTAGGTTAAAAGTTAGTGGTGACCCATAAATTATTGATATTCATCTTTATAGGCCACCAACTCTGTGAGAGTTATCGACTGATATGGTGATTGTTGACGTAAAATGAAGGTCTAAATCCTGCGGGTGATAATGAGTTACGGATGGCAGCCGCAGGTAAATGTTGTGGCGTTAAGTCGGTAATTAAGGGGGCGATATCAAGCTCCATTGGTTTTTTCTCAAGGTAACGTACCGTTTGGTCTATTGATAATCGCGCTTGTTCCACCATATTATCGGTTGGAGCAAATAATATTTTATGACGGCGTAAGCCTCGATAAACGCCATGACTTAAATACGTCGAGACAATTTTCATATTGGTTATATGATTAGTACGTAACTCGCTGATCGCAACTTCAGCGGCGACTGCACCACCCACAATATAATCAATGTTCTTATAGTCGCTAAATAATTGCTGTAATAAATTGCGTTGGAGTTCTTTACTGTTGTCATCCCACAACGTGGTCACAATTTCGACATCACTATTAGCAATCGCTGCTTTAAAGCCTTTGGTTACAGGTTTAGTGCCACCGCGTAATTGTGGGCCTGGAAGCCATGCAATTCGGACTTTACCCGAGCCTTTAGGATGTTGTTTCGCGAGATAAGTACCTGCAGCTTTGCCCATTTCATACCAATCGACCCCAACTTTTGCTTTGATATGTTTACGAATATCAGGATCGGTAAAATCAATATCATTGGTCATTAAAAAAACGGGGATATTACCAATTAAGGCTGAAAGTTTACCGTTATAAGCATGAGCATCAACAGTGCCAAGAATAATGGCATCCGCTCCCCAACGGCGACAAGCTCTTAACTGGCTTTGCTGTTTTTCAAGGTTGCTATAACCGCCAGCTTCAAACACTTTTAGCGTAATACCCAGTTTTTTAGCTTGTTCAACCATCCCATAATTGATCGATAACCAATAAGAATCTTTTAAATGTGGGTACACTGCACAAACTTTCCAAGGTTTTGTGGCCGAGGTTAAAAGAGTGTATTGAATTTTGGTCGGTTTTTTGTCCGTTTGAAAAGGAGGTTGATATGAAATCACCTCAAGCGCAAACGCGGATTGAGCAGAGAAAATAATAAAAATAAAAAATAAAATGCGCATTGTTACCAACATTATTTAGGTCTAAAGCCATATCGCTGGCAAAATAGTACCGTTTTATTGTGTTTGGTGAAATAGCCAGTATCGAACAAGATATATTAATGCTGATTACTCACTATTATAAACAAGATTTTTGAGATAGAGACTACTTATGACGTTTACCCGAAAAGGTATCGCAGCCAAACTGTTATTAGCCTTTTCTGCCATGGCAGGTTTGATGATTATTGCTGTCATGATAGGTGTGGCAGGCTTTTCGTTAGTCGCTAAAACAGAGCGTACCGTGATTAACTCAGCGGTGCCCGCATTAGCAGAAGCGCGAAAACTATCAGATTTAAGCTCGCGGATTATTTTTAATGCGCAAGTGTTGGCTAAATCAAAACTTGAATCCGAACGGATGCAGCAAGGGCGAGCCTTAACTATTCATATTGAAGCCTTAAATCGTAGCTTGCATGCACTTGAACAGTATTCGTTTGATCAACCATTAATGCTGAAATTAGAAGACGATGTAAAACGCATTGTTGATAATTTAGCGTTACTAGGGCTGCTTGTCGGCCGACAAATAGATCTTCAAAGTCAATTAGATCAATTAACCGCTGCGATGACTAAAGCGACCCATCAAATTGATAATTTATCCCAATCACAAGTGGCGAATGCCAATACCATTGCTGTGGCTAATGTTTCTCGTATTTATGACTTAGTGGCTGAGAATAATAAATCAGCTGTTTATAATGCTCTTGATAGCTTGGTCGAAGTCGATATGGATTTATCTGAACGGTTATTTGAATTGCGGTTTTTATCATTACAAGTGATTAATATGCTGGATGATTCTGAACGTATTATTGATATCAAATCATTGGTGGCATTAAAAAAGCGGTTTAATAATGT
>NZ_MSCQ01000001.1:1528507-1638703 GCF_002954725.1 Photobacterium phosphoreum | reverse complement strand
AGTTTAATAATGCGGTTAATATTATTAGCCACCGCGTAAAATCAGTTGAAGATCCTAGCCGTTCAGAAGAGTTAATGAAACAAACCGCTAAACTTGAGCGTGGTAATCTGTTGTTTGGCGTCAGTGAGCAATTAATTTATGCCAAGCAGGATGTCCAACGATTAGATCAACAAAATTTAGTTTTATTTCAGCAACTAAATAGCACTGTGGATGAAATAATTTCTGCGGCTAATATCAATACTCAATTGGCGGTTAAGCAAGTAGACCACACTTTGACCGTTGCGCGTAATACACTGATTGTGATTTCTGCTGTTGGTTTGTTAGCGCTAGTATTGATTATGTGGCGCATTGTGTATCTGCAGGTTATCTGTCGGATTAACCGTTATAGTCGCGCGTTATTGTCACTGACTCGCGGTGATTTATGTATTCAATTGGACGTTGAAGGTGATGATGAATTAGCGCAAATGGGACGGGCTATTCTAGTTGCGCGTGATACCGCCAATGAACGGTATCGCTTAGCACAAGCAAAAATACGTCAAGAACTCCAACAGCATAAAGCGAGTTTGGAACGGCTGGTTGCAAAACGAACTGGTGAATTAGAACGGATTAATAGCCGTCTAAATGAAGAAGTATACAATCATTATAAGGCGCGTGATGAGGCTGAAAAAGCGAACCGTGCCAAATCCGCGTTCTTAGCCACTATGAGTCATGAAATTAGAACGCCGATGAATGGCGTGTTAGGGACGGCATCATTATTGGCTGATACCCATTTAAGCACTCAGCAAAAGCGTTATTTGGATGTGATTAATCGCAGTGGTGAAACCCTGCTCGATATTCTCAACGATATTCTTGATTACTCTAAAATTGAAGCGGGGCATTTAGATATTAGAGCCAGCGATTTTGCTCTAAAGCGCATGGTCGTCGATGTGTTCAATATGCTGCATGGTCGAGCCATGGCAAAGCGAATTGGGTTTGAATATTATATTGAACCGAATGTTGATGCGATTTGGGTGGGTGATGAAAGTCGTATTCGACAAGTGCTAGTCAACTTAGTCGGTAATGCGATTAAATTTACCGATAAAGGTAAAGTGACTATCAATGTTCAGCCGTATCCAGATATGCCTGATGAAATACTATTTTCAGTCCAAGATACTGGGATCGGTATCGATACGACTGAACAATCACTGTTGTTTAGTGCTTTCCAACAAGCAGAAGCTGGACGTAAATCAATTGAAGGTACTGGGCTTGGGTTGGCAATTAGTAAACATATTGTCGCTGCGATGGACGGTGAAATAGGCGTTGATTCAGTTATCGGTGTTGGCAGTTGTTTCTGGTTTGCTTTACCTCTTGAGCAAGGACAGGCGACATTGAATACGGATGTTAATCAAGTTATCGTCCCTGCTGCACATATTCTATTGGTTGAGGATAATCCGGTGAACTGTATGGTTGCAGAAGGATTTCTTAAACGACTAGGCCATACGGTGGTTATTGCTGAAGATGGGGCACAAGCCGAAGCGTGTTATCGAAATGAACAATTTGATTTAGCGTTACTTGATATCAATTTACCCGATACTGATGGTGTGACGCTATTGCATCAATTGCGCCGTATCGATAGTACCAATAAGCAAGCATGGCAAGAGCCGACACCGATGGTCGCTTTTTCAGCCCATGTCTTTAGAGAAGAAGTTGAAATCTATCTAAACGCAGGGTTTGCAGGTTTCTTACCTAAGCCTTTGGTTGAACAACAACTCATTGATACCATGAACAGCATTCTAAAAGGAGATAAGCGAGTGGTGATTGAAAAAGGCGCGGGTGAAGATAAACCGCAATCTATTGAGCATGAAGAATTATTACCGCTTGTCAAAGAATCTGTATTAGGGTGTGATTTACAGGTACTTGGCGCTGCACAAGTGAAGCAGTTAATTAACTTATTTGGTGATTCGGCAAGCAAGACTTTGGTTCTGTTACGCCAAGCAATTACAGAGAATGATTTACCTGAGGTTGCTAAACAAGCCCACACGCTTAAAGGTGCGGCTGGTACGATGGGATTAATGCAATTACATCAATTATGTCAAACGTTTGAAAAATCAGCGCAAGAAGGCTCTATTATGGGCTTAGCCGTTGAACCATTACTGCAAGTGTTTGATGATTCAGTCTCAGCTTTAGCGACGATTTTCCTTGATGATTAAGACTATTAATTAATCGTTACCATGATAATAAAAAGAACGCTGCGGCGTTCTTTTTTTATGCCAACAGATCAAGTGTCATAAACGTGCTATGAGGATCAGGTTGATAATCAGCAAAGGGCGGACATTCAATAAACCCATGTTTAGTGTAAAGTGCACGTGATGGTGCAAAGAAGTCCATTGAACCAGTTTCTAAGTTCAATTGTTGATAGCCTTGGGTTTTAGCATGGGTAATGATGTGTTGCAGTAATTGTGACGCCACTCCTTGAGCACGAAAGTTATCACTAGTACGCATTGATTTTATTTCAGCGGAGGTTGTCGTTAAGTATTTTATTGCGCCGCATCCCGCTAGTTGGTGTTGATCCCAGATAGACCAAAAAGTAACGCTGTGATGTTGCAGCTCGGTGAGATCCAATGCGTGAACACTGGCTGCTGGTGCGGTGGCATTCATATCCGTTAGGTGCGCTTGGAGTAAGGCTTGAATTGCGTGCCCTTGTAAATCATCAATAATGATATTCATATGATCTCTGCCATGAATAAAAATATTACTTTACGACTTAGAAATAATTTAACCAAGTAATTTTTAGCTACGGGTGAGTAAACATAACGAAGTAAGTTAATCATCAGGGATGGGGAAGTGAACGATATTGGTATAACTAAAAGTAGATGCTAAGACTGTTACGAGTGATTAAAAGAGGATAAGTGGAAAAGTACCGCCAAAAAATAACCCCGAGAACAAAGTCCTCGGGGTTAATCTATCACTTAGAGTAATTTAAAAATTACTTCTTAGCGTTACGTTCTTTCTGCTCAGCGATAACTTTTTCAGAAACGTTAGCAGGACACGGTGCGTAGTGTGAGAACTCCATAGAGAACTGACCACGACCAGAAGTCATAGTACGTAGAGTACCGATGTAACCAAACATTTCTGAAAGTGGTACGTCAGCTTTAATACGAGAACCAGTTATGCCAGCGATCTGGTCTTTGATCATGCCACGACGACGGTTAAGGTCACCGATAACATCACCAACGTGATCTTCTGGAGTAAATACGTCAACGTTCATGATTGGCTCAAGAAGTTGCGCACCAGCTTTAGGCATAGATTGACGGAATGCGCCTTTCGCTGCGATTTCAAATGCTACTGCAGATGAATCGACTGCGTGGAATGCACCATCAAGAAGCTCGATTTCAACGTCAAGAACAGGGAAACCAGCTAGAACACCAGTATTCATCATGCCCTTGAAGCCTTTCTCGATTGCAGGCCAGAATTCTTTAGGAACGTTACCACCAATTACTGATGATGTGAACGTAAAGCCTGAACCTACTTCGCCTGGTTTCATGATGTAGTCGATCTTACCGAACTGACCAGAACCACCAGATTGCTTCTTATGCGTGTAGCTATCTTCAACTGGCTTCGTGATTGTTTCACGGTAAGCAACTTGAGGTTGACCAACAATTAGGTCTACGCCGTACGTACGCTTAAGGATATCAACCTTAATGTCTAGGTGAAGTTCACCCATACCTTTAAGGATTGTTTCGCCAGTTTCTTCGTCAGTTTCAACTTGGAAAGATGGATCTTCTGCAACCATTTTACCGATCGCGATACCCATTTTCTCAGAACCGCCTTTATCTTTAGGCGTTACAGCAATTGAGATTACTGGAGTTGGGAAGATCATTGGCTCAAGAGTACACTCGTGCTTAACATCACAAAGAGTGTGACCAGTTTGAACGTTCTTCATACCAACGATAGCGATGATATCACCAGCTTGTGCAGAAGTAAGTTCGTTACGGTCGTTCGCTTGCATCTCAACCATACGGCCGATACGCTCAGTTTTACCAGTAGCAGAGTTAAGGATGGTGTCACCCTTGTTTAGCTTACCAGAGTAAATACGAACGAATGTTAGAGCACCAAAGCGGTCATCCATGATTTTGAATGCAAGTGCTTTGAATGGTTCGTCAACAGATACTGTTGCAACTTCACCAGTCGCTTCACCAGTTTCTGGATCAGTTAACGGCTGTGGGTCTACTTCTGTTGGAGAAGGTAGGTAATCAATTACCGCATCAAGAACAAGTTGCATACCCTTGTTTTTGAATGCTGAACCACAGAACGTTGGGAAGAAAGTACAAGTACGAGTACCAGCACGGATACAACGCTTGATTTCTTCAATAGAAGGTTCAACACCTTCCATGTAAGCTTCTAGAAGATCGTCGTCTTGCTCAAGAGCAGTTTCGATCATTTCTTCACGGTAAGCTTCAACGTCGTCAACCATGTCTTCAGGTACAGGTAGAACTTCGAAGTTCTCTGGAAGACCTGAGTCATCCCATACGAATGCTTGACGGTTTAGAACGTCAACAACACCAACGAAATCATCTTCACGACCGATTGGAAGTGTCATGATTAGTGGAGTCGCGCCTAGTACCTTCTTAACTTGATCTGTAACGCGGATGAAATCTGCGCCCATACGGTCTAGTTTGTTAACGAAGATAATACGAGCAACTTCTGATTCGTTCGCATAACGCCAGTTAGTTTCTGATTGTGGTTCAACACCACCAGAACCACAGAATACACCGATGCCGCCATCAAGTACTTTAAGAGAACGGTAAA
The DNA here is from genome assembly GCF_002954725.1 of Photobacterium phosphoreum. Lineage (GTDB taxonomy): Bacteria > Pseudomonadota > Gammaproteobacteria > Enterobacterales > Vibrionaceae > Photobacterium > Photobacterium phosphoreum. The sequence continues at coordinate 1,633,915 of NZ_MSCQ01000001.1, read as the reverse complement.
CTTCAACTGTGAAGTCAACGTGTCCAGGAGTATCGATAACGTTAAAACGGTGATCTTTCCAGAAACAGCTTACTGCTGCTGACTGGATAGTTATTCCGCGCTCAGCTTCTTGTTCCATGAAGTCAGTTGTTGACTCGCCATCATGAACTTCACCAATCTTGTGGATTTGGCCAGTTAGCTTAAGGATACGCTCTGTAGTAGTGGTTTTGCCCGCATCAACGTGCGCGAAAATACCAATGTTTCTGTATTTAGATAAATCTGTCATTGTTTTTCTCTATCAACAATTACTGTCACATGTGAGGTCGCGGATTATAGCACTAGTTGTGCTAATCAGAACATAGCCATGTGTAATAAAAATAGGTATTCGCTTGCTTTTTGCTCTAGGAGTTCTACCTGTTGACGAAGATCCGAGCAAATAACAACGATAAAAATCAAGATTAGTCGAAATTGATTATTATTGTAAGTCGATTAAAGGATATTTTTATGAGGTTTTAAGGTGATAGTGTTGAATTATCATTGGTAATTCAGTATCAATAAGAATGAATAAAATCGTTTTTTAGGCTATTAGACCTTTAAAAATAGTAAGTAAGCTAGAATCTGTCATTTGTTTCACTTTATGTTTATTAGTGAGGTAGAATTCAACAAAGTTCCTCTTGATTATTTGAGTGTAAAAGATGTCTGAAGAAATAGAAGTAGAAGCACTGGAAGTTGAAGTGTCTGTTCAACCGATTGAGCTATATAAAGTCCTTAAAATTGCCAATCAGGTGAGTGGAGGCGGTGAAGCTAAATATGCTATCTCTGAAGGTTATGTTGCTGTAAATGGTGAAATTGAATTACGTAAGCGTTGTAAAATCTATGATGGTGACGTTATAGAGTTTAATGGTGAGTATTTTGTGGTTATTTGTGACCAGCCTGTTCAAGAAACGGTTGTACGTGATGTAAAAACGAAGCAAACAACGCCAGTAGCAAAACCTAAAGTAGCTAAAAAAGCAACAGCGCCTAAAACAAAGAAAAATAAAGTAGCGCAAACAACCAGTAAAAATCGATCAGTGACTAAAAAAGAAGCGGCACAAACAGATAAAACCGCAGATATGTCAACAGGGCGCAAGCCTATCAGTTTTTAATTTTGGATGAGAAACACATAAAAGACGTGCATATAGTGCGTCTTTTTTATATATGCTTTATATGAGTGAGTATCAGGATGATGATCCAAAAATCGACAAGTTATCTTTTTCTTTTATTTAGTACTATATGTGGCGCTACGTTTTCAGTTAATGCTGCACAAATAAATTCGTTATCGACAAGCGAGTGTCAAGCAATGACTAAAGCTGGGGTTATGTCCAGTTCTGCTCCAGTATCATGCCAACGACTCAAAAAAGTCACCTTTAATTACCGTGATTTTACGGGTAAAGCACATACCAATGGTCAATTAGTCGTGATGGATGCGGTAGCACCGTATGTCGGCAATATTTTTGATGCTTTATATCAACAAGGTTTTCCGATTCATAAAGCAGTACCCATTGAAATTTATGGCGGTAATGATGTCCAATCAATGACGGCCAATAATACATCGGCATTTAATTACCGTCCGGTTGCGGGTACTGGCAGTTTATCATTACATGCTTATGGGGCTGCGATAGATTTAAATCCATTACAAAACCCATTTGTGACCTTTAGTGGTAATGGCAATGTTAAATTTAGTCCAGTTCAAGGTACACAATATGCCAATCGTGCTATATACCGTTTTGGTAAGCCGGATAGTCGAGGTATGGCTGAAGTAGTGATCGATACTTTTGCTCGTAATGGTTTTCAATATTGGGGCGGATTTTGGGATTCACCGATTGATTATCAGCATTTTCAGTTGAGTAAAGATATGGCGATTACAATGAGTGAGATGACACCATCTCAGGCAGCCTTATTTTTTAAACGTTATGTGGGGTGGTATGACAGCTGTAGTCGAATGTACCCATCAGCTTATCAGCATTATAAGTTTAATGATTACACTGAATACTTAAAAAGTAAGTTATCAGCAAAGTCATTACATCTCGCTTATAGCGCAAATCCACAACAAGTAATGAATGCCATTAACCAGCAGCCGATACGTTCAGACATTTGTGTTAAACGCTAATTAGCCAGACTATTATTTATAAGTTGCAGCCTAAGTCATAGTTTTTAGTCTGCATACTTTGTTTTTAGTTAATTCATTTGCGGCTATTATTTAAGGCTCTTAGGATGGTAGGTAATATTAGTATTACTTTCTACAAAGGATGGTCTGATGGTTAATCAAGTCACAATGGTTGCACAGCAATTACAGTTTTCAGAGTTAGTGCAAGGCTATTGGCGTTTAGCTGAATGGGGCATGACAGCGCAGCAACGATTAGCTTTTTTAGAGCAACATCTAGAATTAGGGGTCACCACGGTTGATCACGCTGATATTTATGGTGGCTATCAATGTGAAGTTTTATTTGGTGAAGCATTAGCATTAAAGCCAAGTTTACGCCAGCAATTACAGATAGTGACTAAATGCGATATTAACCTGTGCAATGCTAAATACCCTCAACGACGCATTAATCATTACGATACCAGTAAGCAGCATATTGTTGAGTCTGTAAATAACTCATTGGCAAACTTACATGTTGATAATATTGATTTGTTATTGATTCATCGCCCAGATCTACTGATGGATGCTGATGAGGTTACTTCTGCTTTTGCTGAGTTAAAACAACAAGGAAAGGTTAATCATTTTGGGGTGTCGAATTTTTCTCCTGCCCAATTTGATTTATTGCAATCTCGTCTTGATCAACCTCTGGTTACTAACCAAGTTGAAATTAATCCGCTTAATTTTGACGTCGCACATGATGGTACGCTTGATCAATTACAAATGAAGCGCATTCATCCGATGGCATGGTCATGTTTGGCTGGTGGTGATATTTTTACTGGCAACAGTGAACAACATCAGCGAGTACGTGCAACATTAACTGATATTGCGTCTGAAATAGGTGCCGATAGTATTGATCAGGTTATTTATGCATGGATTCGACGTTTACCTTCTGATCCTATCTCTATTATAGGGTCGGGTAATATTGAGCGAGTAAGATCAGCGGTTGCTGCACTTGATTTTACGTTATCACGTGAGCAATTTTACCGAGTATGGGTTGCTTCAAAAGGTCACGGTGTGCCATAGAACGGTATTGTTCTTGTCAGATGATTAAAAGATTAAAAGATTAAAAGATTAAAAATGGCAGGGAATATTCTTTAATAAGTGAGGAATATTGCACTGCCATTATTGTATGGAATATTTATTCGTTATTTAGTGGACACTCGCGGGAGCAACCGTTCCTTCTGCTATTGAGTTGTTTTTATTGGCACTCCATTGATACCAACCACCATCGTAGACACTGATGTTTTTCCATCCAAGAATATGAGCAAAGAAAAAGGCTTCTGATGCTCGCCATCCCGTACCACAGAAAAATGCGACATCTTGATTCGGCTTAATATTCCATTGCGCCCATTGGGCAGTAATTTCAGCACCACTTTTCATGGTTTGATCTGGGTTAAGATAATCTTGCATGTGGTAAGAGTCAGAACCTGCATGTCCCCATTTAGCACCTTCGATACGACCTTTAGGCTTTATATAGTCATAACCACTGGTTTCACCAATATATTCTGGCCATGTACGAACACTGACAACAGATTGTTGATTAACTGGCTTTTTCAATAATGCTTTAACTTGATTGGTATCTATTAAGTATTGTGGATTTGCAGGGATTTTCTTTCCAAACGTAACTGGGTGTTGATTATAGTTTGGTAAATGTTCAGTTGGGTAACCCGCATTATCCCATGCAGTCCAGCCGCCATTTAATAGCCGCACATCTTTAACGCCGGCATACATTAAGAAATTGGCAAAACGGGCGGCAGACATATTATTACGTGCATACAATATTACGGTGGTGTCATAACGAATACCAAGATTCGCAATCACTTTAGCTAACGCGGTATTACTGACTTTATTCCACCAAGGTTTTGATTCGATAGTATTGGTATTAACGTATAAAGCCCCAGGGATATGATCCAGTAAATATTTAACTGGTGGTCCCCATTCAACTTCAACCACTTTATAGCCATGTTTTGGTGCATAGCGAGGGTGCCTGCCATTAATAAGCTCATTTAGCCATGATGCTGGCACTAATTGTTGAAAATTAGGTAAGGTACTGAGTTGACCATGATAGAGATTAAGCGGTTGATCGATAGTGGTTAGCGATTTATAACCTTGCGCTTGTAAAGCGGTCGATAATTGTTGAGCTTTATCGGCCGAGCAATATAAGTAAGTCGGTAAAGTAGATTGAAGGTGTTTATCACGAAGTAGGGTCTTAAAAGCAGATGTATCTAACGTTTTTAGCCAGCTTGCATCAATGTTGACTGCGCCTGCAATATGACCGCCACGTTGTTGCTGGGGTTCAGGCCAACCGTTATAAAAATTACTGTTACGACAATCAATAATTTGCAGCGGAGTCTTATGCGATTGCTGTTGCGCTAATTGCGCTAATTGCGCAAATGTAGCTATTGGTAGGGAGGTTGCAGGACTGGCAAATGAAACCGTTGATGTTAGTAATAGTGCAGTTATAGCGGTTATTTTAATGAGCATGGTTAAACCTAATCACCTTAGTGATAGTCAAAAACAAGCGCGCATTTTAACGTTTTTAAAAGGTAATACAATTGGATTTTATTTATCGATAAGATATTTTTTGTTGAAAAAGTATAAATAAATATGCGGGTCATTTTTATTTAGGAACTATTATAGGACTTTTGTGTCTGAAATATATTACAGCATGATCGAACCATGAGATATCGTGTTGAGACATTAATAAGGAATATATATGAAGCGTTTTATCCCTGTATTTATAAGCATATTAACGATTTATAGTACAACGTTAATGGCAGCAGAGGTAACAACGCGAGATCCTCATGCAAGTTCATCACAAGAAAATCAACAATCACCACTGACATTAAGTCCTCAAATACCTCCTCTATCTGTGCCTGTAGATTCTAAGGCCGACGATTATTCATTATTAGTATTACAGCAAGCTTATTATCACGGGATTGATGATATTGGCAGTACGATTCATTTACAGCAAGGCTTGTGGGCTGGTGAACCCTATCAACCTGGGGGGAATGTAATGCCACAAGTGATGTTATTAAGTGACTTGAAGGCGACAGGTGTATTGAATGCGAATAATGATCCGATGGCTGTGGTGCTGTTAAATTATTCTCCTGGTGGTAGTGGTCAATTTTTATATCTTGCAGTGATGGCTTATCGAGATGGTAAATTGGTGAACGTTGCGACGCAATATGTTGGTGATAGAGTCCGAGTGAAAGGATTAGTGATTAAAAATCATCAAATAATATTAGATGTTATTCAAGCGGGAAAAAATGATCCTGCTTGTTGTCCCGGAGATGTTGCACGTCATATTTGGCGTTTAGATCATAATAAGTTAGTTGAAATACCCAGCCATCAACCGATTGTTAGACTAACACCCGCGATTTTAGCTAATACAGAATGGCAGCTAGAAAGTTGGCGTTATGGTGATCCAGTAACGAGTGCCAGTAAGATTAATTTACGCTATATCAATGGTCATTTTGTTGGCATGGTTGATTGTAATAATTATACCGTTACTGTGAAGTCACTATTACAACCAGGAGCGATTGATGTATTAGAGCAACATGCCGCAATCACAGAAAGAAAATGTGATGATTCTTTAGCGTCTCATCGGCAGAAACGTTATTTTGAACAATTAGCAGCAGTGACTCAATTTACCTATTTTGCAGGAAAATTAGCGCTTACCTATCAGCTTGATCATCATGCTGGAGTAATGATATTTTCAGCGAAAAAAACGCAATCATAATACATTGTTAAGTACTGTTATTTCTAAATCATATTTATATACCGCGACTTAGGAAACTAAGCTGCGGTATTTTTTAGCGCATTATCGTTACTGTATTATCGTTACCGCATTAACTTTGTCGTAGCCAGTTAATAATAAATTGGCAAATATCGTGAGGGTTATTTAAATCTAATGGCGGTAAAGCACAATGCTCAGGTGCAGGCTGATCGCTCGCAAATGCAATGATAGTATCATCGTTCGGATAGAGTAATGGTTTACCGTAGCTTGGGCGATGAATTTCTATTTTTGGAAATGGCTGCTCACGAAAGCCTTCAATTAAAACCAGATCCAACAGGTCATGATTTAACTGACTTAAACAATGATTTAATTCAGGATCTTGGCGTTCGGCTTGTGGGTATTCAAAATACAGCATATGGCGAGATTGGGTTGCTAGCAACGTTTGGCTACATCCTGCATGACGTAAACGGTAGCTGTCCTTTCCTGGAGTGTCTGGATCAATATCGTGATGGCTGTGCTTCAGTAATCCGATCCGTAACTTATGTTGGCTAAGAAGAGGGATCAGTTGTTCGAGAAGCGTCGTTTTTCCTGAGCCACTAAATCCAGCAAAACCCAGTATCGGTGTAGGAGATGTAATCATAATGAGACCCGTTGATATTGATTCTTTTGCTATTATATACCTTACCAAAGTGAACACCTATCTACAGTGTGTATTTATTGATATATAAGGTATTTTTAAAAATATACTTAATTTTTATTGGTTGAATAAAAAACAGTGTATGTATTATTTTGTGATAATAACGTAACGGTCTATATTTAGTTCTAATTGAGATTATTATCATTAATAGATGCTGTGAAAATCATAGATACAGGTAACTAATATAATATTTCCTAACAGGGAGAGTGTAATGTGGGCAACGTTAGATTTTGAAGCATCAGGACTCTCCGAATTTTCTTATCCTATTGAGGTTGGGTATTCATTACCTAATGGTAAAGATCATAGCTTGTTAATTAATCCGTTATCAGCAAGTGATGACTGGGTATATTGGGATGATTTTTCTGAGTCACATATTCATAAGATTACTCGCTATGAAGTAGAAAGTAATGGTAAACAGGTGGTTGATGTCTGTCGGCACCTTAATACTGTACTTGGTGAGTATGAATTGGTTTTTTGTGATAGTGAGTGGGATTTGTTTTGGCTTGGAAGGTTATATCATGCAGCCCATATGCGGCCCTCATTTATGTTGACTGAAATTTGTTGTTGGTTAAAGCAATATAATGGTCTTGAGCGAGAGCATTTTCAATTAGCGCTTGAACGACAAGGCCCAGTTCAACATCGAGCAAGTCATGATGCGAAACAAATTCGTCTAGCACTGGATGCTTTAGTCGGTAATCGTTAACGCTATTATATTTGTAATGAGTACGTTTATTATTGGTTGAATGGGTAATGCCGACTACAATATGCGCATGTAAAGTATAAGTATATGAGATTGTTAAGTGGAATCTGCGTCTAGTTGTCATCCATCACTTCGTGTCGCGATGTTTAATATTTCGATGTCTGACTGTGAATCAGAAAAAATATTAGCATTAACCGCTAACCCGAATATTACACGCTTGCGACGTTTAGCCGCCATTATTCAACATGCTGCTCCTGATGTAATATTACTGTGTGAATTTGATCATCTTGGAGCAGGGGGCGATGATGGTGCACTAGCTAATTTTTGTGATAATTACTTATCAGTTGCTCAATATGAACAGCATCCTATCGAATATCCGTATCGATTATGTCCTGCAACCAATACCGGTTTATTGACAGGGATAGATTTAAATAATGACGGTATCATTTCATTGCCAGCGGATGGAATGGGGTTTGGTCATTTTCATGGCAATTTTGGTTTTGTATTATTATCTAAATACCCAATCCAAGACAATAATATCCGTTCATGGCAACATATGTTGTGGAATAATCTGCCGAATACATTGATTCCTCGTGATTTTTACAGCGCAGAAGCGGTAAATTTATTACGATTATCTTCTAAGAATCATCTTGTTATTCCTATTCAACTTGAGCAGCAAGTGATTAATTTGGTATGTTGCCATCCAACCCCGCCTGTTTTTGATGGCCCTGAACGTCGAAATGCCAAACGTAATCATGATGAAATTCAATTAATTTGCGATATTCTCGATGATGCCGCGTATTTAAAAGACGATAATGGCAATACTGGGGGCTTGAAGCGCGAACAATCATTTATCGTATTAGGTGATCTTAATGCTGATGTGATTGATGGTGATGGATTAAAAGCGCCAATTAAACAATTACTTAATCATACTCGAATTAATCAGCAGGTCAGTCATGGACCATTAACGCCAAAAAGTATGGGTGGTAGTGAATATAGACCGTGGCAACGACGCAAGGGACGCAGTAATGAATGGACCCATTTAGGTGGAATGCGTTTAGATTATGTTCTGCCATCGTCTAACTTAACGGTATTAAAAAGTGGTGTGTTTTGGCCTGAAAAAGGTCATCCATTACGACAATTAATACTTGATGATAAAGGGCGAGAGAAGCCACTAGCAGGATCTGATCATCGATTAGTTTGGGTTGATATTGCTTCTTATAGTGTATAAGTGCAGCATGAAAATTAAGATATTAACAGGTAGATTTGGTTAGATAGTGAGACGTTAATTTATTGACAAAACAGCGATAGGGAACATGCTGTTTTGTCTCGTAGGGTTGATTGCAGTATTAGAAGTATTTACCACGAATCGTATTAAAGTTTTCTTTAAGTGCGCAGGTCGTAAAGGTTTTAATTACCATAGTGTCGGACCAATAACTAGCTGACCAACCTGCTTTTTGTTTGAGCAGTTGTATAAATTGCAAGGTTGATAACCCTCGACGCCAAGCGCTTGGTAATACCACAGTTTGTACGTGTCGATCCGTTAGTTGCACCCCTTGCTTATGATGAGATAAATACTCAAACAATTCAGCTTCAGTACTAAATGGTTGTATAACCAATGGTGATAGCACTTCTACTTCAATACTTAAATCATCAAGTTGATCTTCTGCAAGTGGCATAAAACGGCGATCTTCATAAGCACTACCAATCGCTTTGTTATGCATTTCTAATATTAAAGGCTTAGTTGCAATTGTAGAACCGATACAACCTTGTAGTTGACCGTTAACTTCTAATGTCACAAAGCACGCTGCGGGTTGCAACATTTTACGATTATAGTGATCAAGATTAGGTGCCGAAGTTGAAATTGCTTTTTCTGAAAAATGACCTCGAATGGCATCACGGGCAATATCCAGTAGCTGCGTGAGTTCACCTTTATTGTATGTTTGATGTGTGACAGCTGAAATATCCACCAGTGCTCTCCTTTTTGAATAATATAAAGTATCAATACGTCCGTATATGAATAATGAATGACGCAAGCATGTCGAAAAAAGGTATTTATAAAATGTTTGTCAGTGATTAAGTCAGTGATTAAAAAAACCTTGTACTGGCAATAACTTATTCCACTGTCCTAATTAATATCATCTATTTTTGATGATTATTCAATATATGTTGAAGTAAAAAGTGTTAACTTGTTTGTCAAATTTATGCAGTTTGTAACTTTCATATGTTTGCACCGCCAAATTGATGAAAGTGTGTAATATTTGTGCTTTTTATGCTGTTTTTTTCGATTGTGTTGTTTATAAATTTTACTCATCACTCAGATTGTTTTATCGTGAATACCATTTTTAATTGATGAAGATAGATGAGTTTATGAGCAGTGATCAAGGTTTGACAATAGAACAGTTAACGGAATACAAGAATGTAATCATTACACAACCTAATTGTCCGTACTGTGTAAAAGCGAAAGCATTACTTGACCAACAAGGTACAGAGTATTCAACATTAGTATTAGGGCAACAATTAACTAAAACAGTGATGGCTGATTTTATTCAACACGTTGCCAATGTTAATGTACGCACAGTACCGCAGATTATTTTAGCGGGTCACTATATTGGTGGCCATGATGATTTAGTTGCATATCTTGAGCGTCAAACTGATACAAATGATTTTGATGATTTTGAATTATAAAATCATTGCAATATAAACTAAAAAGGGCTGATGGCCCTTTTTATGTATTAACACGAGAGATACCAACGATGAAATTAGATTTTTCGCAACTCAATAAGCAAACCAAGAAATCTTTTAGTGATCAGCATGCTGTTATTAAAAAAGTTATGCAGGGTAAAATAGTGGCCTGTGAGCAATGCCGACAACCTTTAATGCTTATTACACCAGAACAAAGTGAACAGCCGGGTATTGGTTGTTTAAAAGGCTGTACTTTTATCTCTCTTGAATTTAGTTAAGCGATTTTTACGATAGAGAGACTATTATTTTTGGTGTTGTTTTGATTAAAATACCACCAATTATTTTAATTTCTGCAAACTTAATAATTAATTATAGGTCATTTTTTTTGGTTTTCTTATCTTGCTAATAGTTTTTATTCACGCTTAAAATACATGAATAAATAAAGACTTATCCAGCCTTGTAATATGATAAATAACTATAACAATTCCTTCTCTATTTATATCGAATATTACTGTTTGCCTTATTTCGCCATTATTCTATTTAATCTATTGATTAAAAAGAATAAAAATAATTTTTTGTTGTTATCGGTGCATATAAAAAACAGTTAAAAATTTCAAATGAACTAAAGTTGTAGCAATAGATGGTTAGAGTTCAAAGAAAAAAACCATTGTTGTGATTATATTTAATTAATAACAACAGATAAATTTCTCTTGTAAAAGAGTTAAATCAAGCTATATGGCTGTTTTGTCTGTCTATTGACAGTTCTCATCTACTAATGGTTATATAATGGTGCTTTGATTTTTGTTTACATGACTAAATATTATAGTTAAGGCGATACCTAACAGGATGTAATAAATGAGTAAACACGATAAATATAGTATAGATAATACGGATTACACTATTGGTCAAGATAATGTCCAAAAGTGGGGATTCGATGTACACAACGCCGTTTTTGGTGTGAGTGCTGGACTTATAATCATTTTTTTAGTTGCGATTCTAGTTTCAGATCCAGCAACCGCAAAAGCAGCGTTAGACAGCGTAAAAGGAGCGATTGTTAATCAGTTCGCTTCTTTATTTATGTGGGCAGCTAACTTCTTTGTCTTTTTTTGTTTAGCACTAATTATTTCACCTTACGGTCGTATTCGTATTGGCGGACAAAAAGCAAAACCTGATCATTCAACATTATCATGGTTATCAATGCTTTTTTCTGCAGGTATGGGTATCGGTTTAATGTTTTGGAGTGTGGCTGAGCCAGCAGCCTATTTTACCGGGTGGGGTGGTTCAACACCATTAAATGTTACACCTGACACGCCAGAAGCATTTAAAGTTGCGATGGGTGCAACAATGTATCATTGGGGGTTACACCCATGGTCAATTTATGCTGTTGTTGGCTTGTCTATGGCATTCTTTTGCTATAACAAAGGCTTACCGCTTTCTATTCGTTCGGTATTTTACCCTATTTTAGGCGATCGTACTTGGGGATGGGCTGGGCATATTATTGATATTCTTGCTGTTTTAGCCACACTTTTTGGTTTGGCTACTTCATTAGGTTTAGGTGCACAGCAAGCAGCAAGTGGTATTAACCATGTATTTGGGATGCATGGTGGTTTATGGCTGCAAATAACGATCATTGTTGTTGTGACGATGGCTGCGATTTATTCCGTGGTTAAAGGCATTGATTCTGGGGTTAAATTACTCAGTAACATTAATATGCTTGTTGCGGTTGTATTACTTATTTTTGTTACCTTGGTTAGCTTCTCTGTTACGATGGATACCTTACCAAAAACAATTATGGGCTATATTGAAAACTTTATTCCATTAAGTGATCCTAATAATCGTCCTGATGAAAAATGGGTACATAGTTGGACAATCGTTTATTGGGCATGGTGGATTTCATGGTCTCCGTTTGTAGGCTCATTTATTGCTCGTATCTCAAGAGGCCGTACGGTTCGTGAATTCTTAATTGCCGTTATTATTACGCCTACAGTTGTTACATCATTATGGATGTCTGTATTTGGTGGTCAAGCTATTCACCAAATCATGGATCATATTGGTACGTTAGGTACAAAGGGTATTACTGAAGTACCGTTAGCGATGTTCCAAATGTATGATGCATTACCTCTGGGTAGCATTTTATCGTTTATCTCTGTTATTTTGATTTTAGTGTTCTTTGTAACATCATCAGATTCAGGTTCATTGGTTATCGATAGTATTACTGCTGGTGGTAAGATTGATGCTCCAATCCCACAACGTGTTTTTTGGGCTTCAATTGAAGGTTTGATTGCGATTGCGTTATTATGGGTTGGTGGTACGCAAGCAATTCAAGCATTGCAGGCGGGTACGATTTCAACAGCATTACCGTTTACGTTTATTTTGATTGTGATGTGTATTAGTTTATTAATGGGCTTTAGAACTGAGCGTTATAAATAACGGTTCAGTTTAATCATTGAAATAAAGTTAACGTAATAAAAAAGCAGCTTTCAGAATAATCTCTGAATAGCTGCTTTTTTTATCGCACCGTTTCATGGGAGTCGCTACGTTATTCCCAAAGCTGACTAATAGGAGTGTCAGGCTGAAAGTGGTAAGCAATTTGTGCTTGGAGTAATTCTGCGGTTGCTAAAGAATCAGTTAAAGCATGATGTGGTTGATAAGCTGGAAGGCCATAACGAGAACGGCATTTACCTAAGCGTACTGAACCTGGGCGTTTGCCTTTTAATTTATTCCACAAACCGCCAAATTGTTGTTGTTGGATGGTAGCTTCAATCGCTAAAGTATCAACAACGGGAAATTGAATGCCTTCACCTAACCGGATTTTTAACGCGCGATCCATAAACTGGCGTTCAATATTTTTGTAATGAACCACCACGACTTTTCCTGCAAGTGAATCTAATACTGTTTCAAGAATACGGCGTAAATCCGGCGCTTGCTGAACATCAGAGTGAGTGATGCCATGAATAACGACGGAATCTTCTTCTAATTTCACCTTTGGTTTTACTACCCAGTGTTGTGATTCTCGGCAATAAATACGATGAAGATCAAATGGTACTAATCCAATACTCACAATATCGTCACTGCTTGGATTGAGCCCTGTTGTTTCAAAGTCGAGAGCAACAAAAGGGACTTCACTCAGTGGTGTATCTTCAGTAATCATTCCTGCCTGATAATAAGATTTTATTCGGCTATCTTGTGCTTCTTGTGCCAACCGCTTAAAACGTAAATGCCAGTCTGGTGTTGGTACATTACGAATAAAGTGCGCAGAGGCTGATTGTTTTGATCCATGATGAAACATTAATGGCTCTTTTTATTAGCGTGCTGACTGATAACGAAACTTCACAAAGTTTTGTGCTTTACTTAAAATTTGGAAAGCATCTTTGAGGTTACGACGTTCAAAATCAGACATGTTTTCAGGCTCTATACTGTTGTCTGGTTCGATTTCTGCTTCAATATCGAGTGCTTGGTGACGAATACGAACAAGTGAAATATATTCCATCGCATCACGTAAATCTTGCGCACGTCCTGGGGGTAAAATACCGCTATCGATAATATCATCAAGGCGTTCGAGAGAATTTTGTGAACGAGAGCCGACAGCAAGAGCATGTACGCGAATTAAATCAGCTAACGGTGCAGTGCCACGACGTTTAAGATTTATCGAGTTGTTATGTCGACCATCTTTTTCCATGACAAAATCTTTGAAAAAGCCTAATGGTGGTGTCCGGTTTAAGGCATTACGAGCAAGACAAGCTAAGAAACGAGGGCTATTACGGGCGCGGCGAACGATAAACCCATTGAGTTGTTTTGCCCATTTCGTTTTTCCCCATACACCACCAAGATCAAAGAATATTGAACTGTTAAGTAATGCAACGGGTTTAGGATTATCAATCCAGTCGGCAAAACAATCTTCCCATTGCTGGCGGGTTTTTCGCCATTCAGGGTTGGTTGCCATAATATCGCCAGTACAGTAGGTGTAACCACATTCAGCGAGGCCATCACAGACAAATTTAGCCAGTTTTTCAAAGTAGGCGTTATGTTTGTCATAGTTGAAATGATTATCAAGAATAATGGCATTATCTTGGTCCGTAACAATAAGTTGTTCATCACGTGCCATTGAACCTAAGGCTAGAAAGCAGTAAGGCACTGGTGGTGGACCATATTCTTCTTCTGCAAGTTCAAGTAAGCGTTGTTTAAAGCTACGGCCTATCTCTGCCATCGCGCTGCCAATCATATGAGAGTTAGCATCTTCATTCACCATTCGTACAAAACAGTCTTTAACTTGCGTGGAGAGTACCGTTAATTCTTCGACTGATTGTTGTTGATAGATACTACTCACGAGTAATAAGCTGTTTTGAGATTCATAGCGCACAATATCTGAGACACTAATAATGCCAAGAGGGTGCTTATTACGCATTACTGGTAAGTGGTGGATGTTAGAACGCAGCATGGTTAGCATGGCTTCAAACACATAAGCATTATGATCGAGTGTGATTGGATCTGCTGACATCATAGTAGAGACAGGCTCTGCAGTAGAAACGCCAAGTGCCAATACGCGAGTACATAAATCACGATCAGTAATAATACCTACAATTAAGTCATTATCATCATCGTCGTCAGTGATGTTTTCATCGCAGATTAAGAGGGCTGAGATCCCTTCTTCAGCCATGGTTTGGGCTGCAACTTGAATGGTCGCATTTTGATCAAGGATCACGGCATCACGAGTTAACAATGTACGCACTTTAGATGTGGTGAGATCATTTTCATCATTTTGGCGTGATACTGCATGTCGAAGGCGAGAACCATCATCAACTTCAACAAAGTCAGCAAAGCTATCGTAGTCGTCACAGAGCTTGGTAAAGAGACTATCAGGGATACAGTAGAGTAGAGTGTCTTCTAAGGCTTTGGCTGGCATTCTAACGCGATTATTCATCAATAATCCCATTTGACCAAAAATATCACCTTCATCTAAGCGGTTATATAGCTCTCCTTTACGGCGATATACTTCAACAGCACCACTACGAATGAGAAATAAATCATTAATGCTATCACCTAAGTTTAAAATCATGCTGTCTGCACGGTAATAAGCCACTTCAATTTCGATTGCTAGTTCATTCAATTGCTCTTCTGGTAGCAAATCGAAAGGTGAATATTGGCTGATAAAATTAAGTATTTCTATTTGTTCAGCTTCCATATCTCAGTCCGTATCAATAAAAAAATAAGAGCAAGGCTCGGCAGATAATAATTAGAGAGCGATAGATATTATATTGTTACAAAGTGTCTATCACTTATCGAATTGTAACCTATGCATGTGTGGAAATCATATATTGTTAGTGATTAACAATTACAGGTGTAAGTGTTAATTATCCTATTTATAGCAAGGCGGTTGATCATTATTTGATATTGTCAATAAGTGAGCAGTGTTGATTTAAGCGATCTGGCTCATAACTTTACACTTAATTGAGTAGCAGAAAATAGCGTAAAAATAAGGATAATTAGTAATATTTTATTATTAATATTTAAACAATATTTAAACCTAAAAAAAATGAAAATCTAGAGCATTATGAGGATGATGATAAAACAGAATGTATTACGCTTTTAAAGAGTCCGTTTCGATATATGTATTGCCATCTAGCGTTATCTATAGCGAGGGAAGATATGAAGATTGTATTTTTGGGTGAAGCATTAGTTGAGCTTAACCATTCGCCTCGACATCAAACATATGGTGGTAATATTGTTAATCGTGCTTTATATCTGGCGCGGTTAGGAGGGTCTCGTAACATTAATGTCAGTTATGCGACCTGCATCGGCATTGAAAAGGTGTCAATGAAAATGCTGCAATGCTGGCAACGAGAAAATATTGATACCAGCTTAGTGAAATGTCTGGCAACTAAATTTCCTAATTTATGCTTTATTGAAACCGATAATCATGGTCAACGGCATTATCATTATTGGAATAAAGATAATGCAATGCGCTATTATTTTTCTTATGGCCCTGCGTTATTAAACCATGCTTTGATTAATAATGGCTATGATGCGATTTACATTAGTGGCAGCAGCATTGCAGCCTTACCAGATGATGATAAAACATTACTATTAACATTACTTGATGCGCATAAGAAAAAAGGGGGAAAGGTTTATTTAGATAATAGTTTCCGCAGTGATTTATGGTCAACAAGACAGGCCCAATATTGGTATGAAAAAATCTTTCCTTATGTTGATATCGCTTTTGTTGATTTAAATGATGAAATGCGAATTTGGGGCAGTTCTCGTGCTTTAACTCAACGTTATATTAAATGGGGGTGTCGTGAGGTTGTATTTAAACAAGCCAATAAAAACGAATGCACAGTGTGTAGTTTAGTGATTACTTCAAAGTCACTATTACGAGTCGCAAGTATAAAATTAGCCATTCAACATGGTGATCATATTGCAGAGAATGCTTTTGTTGCGGGGTATCTTGCTGAAAGAATTAACAAACAAACGATTACACAATCATTATTGTTAGCCCAAAAGCTCAGTCATAGAGTAACAACATGCTCTGATGCCATTATTCCTTCTGATTCAATGCGTGACATTATGTAGTTTATTGTATGCCATATAATCGGAACGGCTTGTTTTGTATGTAAAATAATCAAACGATCATAAAATTTGAAAATGCAGTTGACTCAACTCCAGCAATCCGTACAATGCACCCCATACCACGAGACATCAGCGTCTTCTGGTTAGGAAATATGGCGCGTTGGCAGAGTGGCTATGCAGCGGATTGCAAATCCGTGTACCTCGGTTCGACTCCGGGACGCGCCTCCATACTTCCTCTTGCGACACTAGCTCAGCTGGTAGAGCGCAACCTTGCCAAGGTTGAGGTCATCGGTTCGAACCCGATGTGTCGCTCCAAATTAAAAAATATGGCTAAATAGCGATATTTATAGATGGTGTCTTACCCATCGCATTAAATTGCGTGCCCTGGTGGTGGAATTGGTAGACACAAGGGATTTAAAATCCCTCGGCGTTCGCGCTGTGCCGGTTCAAGTCCGGCCCGGGGCACCATCTCTTCTTTTACATAGGTAAAGGAAGTTGTTACAACAGAATTAAAAGATATGGCTAAATAGCGATATCTAAAGATGGTGTCTTACCCATCGCATTGATTTGCGTGCCCTGGTGGTGGAATTGGTAGACACAAGGGATTTAAAATCCCTCGGCGTTCGCGCTGTGCCGGTTCAAGTCCGGCCCGGGGCACCATCATTTAAAAAAGCTCATCATTAGATGAGCTTTTTTTTCGTCTGTTGTTTATTGAATGTATGAATATTCACGTAATGTAGATTAACCTCGTGCATTAATACTGTTTTTTAGCATCACCTGAGCGAATAATACAGTTTCTGGTAAACTCAACAGCCTCATTTGCACTCCATTCTCCCTTGGCTTTCTCTTTTAGTTGTTGACACCATTTTTCGCTACCGACGGTTGGTGAGCATGCTGACAATAAAAAGACAGCAGTTAGCAAAATTAAAATTGTTTTCATTGGTATCCTTTCTTTTATGCGGCAGTAAATTCGATTATTACTTGATCATGATTACAGCTTAGGCAGTTTAAAGCATTATGTTAATTATTTAATACTACACTCAGTTAGGAATAACGACATTATCTTTACACCGATGTTGTGAGTCGCCAGGAGGGCAAATGAAATTAAATTGTGATATGGGGGAAAGTTTTGGTGCGTGGAAAATGGGCAATGATAGTGATGTAATAACGTCGATTTCAATGGCAAATATCGCGTGTGGATTTCATGCGGCAGATCCAGACACCATGGCTGAAACTATTCGTTTAGCAAATCAACATGCAGTTATGTTAGGTGCGCACCCTAGTTATAATGATAAGTTAGGTTTTGGTCGACGTCATATAACGCATTCTCTGCCTGCAATTGCTCATTTGATGGCATACCAAATTGGCGCATTAGAAAGTTTGTGCCAATTACATGCTTCAACCCTGCATTATGTCAAACCTCACGGTGCGCTTTATCACGATATGATGATGGATGAACAAATTTTCATTACTATCATCAAAACATTACACCAACTTAATCGTTACCGTTCTCAGCCATTATCTTTGATGGTACTTTCACGTAAAGATAACCATCGTTATCAAGTTATTGCTGATAATTATAATGTGACACTAATACTTGAGGCTTTTGCTGATCGCACCTATTTAGCGTCAGGGATGCTTATGCCTCGCGATCAACCCGGTGCGGTATTTAATACGATAGCCGCGATCAAGCAGCAAATGCGGTACTTATTGCAAGGGAAAGTACCAACTCAGGATGGAAGTTGGTTGTTCTTAGCGGTTGATTCGGTGTGTGTACATGGTGATAATCCGCAATCAATTCAAGTCGCAAAAGAGTTAGCGACATTAATTACAGCAGCGCATCATTCTTGTGATAACGGCAAATAATATGGAAATAACCCCAATATCCGAAGGCACATTAATGGTTGAGTTTAGTGCGGTTATTAGTTCTGAAACAACCCAATGTATTGCAGATTTTATCGCTCATATCCAACAACAATACGGCCCATTTATCGTCGAAATTGTGCCCTCATACACCAAAGTGATGGTGCAATATAAGTTAGGACAGTGTGATTTTGTTCAATTACAGCAAAGCAGTTTGCTGTGGTATCAGGAATATAAGATTGAACGGCAATCGATATCAGTAAAACAACATCATTTAGCGGTTTATTATCATCCCGACGTTGGCCCAGATTTACATTCTTTAGCAATATCACGTCAGTTAAGTATTGAGGCTGTGATTGAATTACATAGTCGTCAAATTTACGAGGTGGGTGCTATTGGTTTTGCACCGGGTTTTGCGTTTTTATCTGTTGTTGATGAGGCTATTGCCGTCCCTCGACATTCGACGCCTCGACAATATGTTGCAGCGGGGAGTGTGGGTATTGCTGAACAACAAACGGCTGTCTATCCTCAAAAGAGCCCTGGCGGCTGGCATATTATAGGTAATTGCCCTCAATCAGTATTTGAAGCGCAGTCTTATCCTCAATCTTGTTTTGCTATTGGTGATAAAGTGAAATTTGATCCTATTGAACGCGCTCAATTTTTGGATCTTGGAGGCGTGATATGCCCAAGTTAGCAGTAATAAATGCGGGAATATTATCATTAATCCAAGATCTCGGTCGTTATGGTGCTGCTCAGCAAGGCGTTACTCAAGGTGGTGCAATGGATTTGCATGCTTTTTGTTGGGCGAATTATCTCTTATCGAATGATAGTAATGCTGCTCAATTAGAATTAACGGTGGGTCTCGCTTGTTTTGAGGCGTTAGATGATTGTCAGTGTGCGTTAACGGGGGCTGATATGGCAGCAACCATTGATGGTCAAGCAATAGCCCCATGGCAGGCATTTTTGCTTAAAAAAGGTCAAAAATTACAATTTGGTGCGGCTAAATATGGTTTTCGTGCGTATCTTTCCATTCGAGGTGGCTTTAACGTCCCCAAAGTATTTGGTAGTGCCGCAACGGTTATGCGAGAACAATTAGGAGGGTTGATTCAAGGGAGTGCATTGAAAAATAACGATATCCTTGATAGTTATGATGCGCCGTTATTGACAACATATTCAACGGTACCGAGTGATTACATTCCCGATTATAGTGCAGATATTGTGTTACATGTTATTGAAGGTTATCAAGCAGAATACTTTACCGCTCAGCAAAAAGGGCTTTTTTATCGACAACGTTATCAGGTTTCTTCGACGTCAGATCGAATGGGATGCCAGTTAGAAGGCGAAGAAATCACGGGATTAGCCATGGAATTAATCTCACAACCTATTGCTGTTGGCGCGATTCAAATTCCACCAGATGGATTACCGATAATATTACTAAATGATCGGCAAACATTAGGTGGGTACCCTATTTTAGGGTGTATTACGCGGATGGATTTATTGCGTCTTGCTCAAACTAAGCCTAATGATGAAGTTAAATTTAAAGCCGTAACAGCACAATTATTGACGCAGTATCAACAGCAATGGTTCGATTTTTGTCGTTTTTTCACATTACCCTTTTAGAAAATGATAGGTTAGATAAGTCATATAATAATAAGAGGCAGTGATATGTATATTTTTGGTTATGGCAGTTTAATCAATGCTTACTCGCGTCAACGTACTGGTAATACCGGGAATGCGATACCGGTATTAGTTGATGGGCTACAACGGTATTGGGGGAAAATAGAGGGAAGTTATCCTATTTCACCTTTAGTGGTTGTACAAGAAAAAGGGCAGTGTAATGGCGTGCTGGTTGAGGTTGATACGTTAGCACTTGCTGAATTTGATAAGCGTGAACATGGTTATCAGCGGGTAGAAATTCAATGGGACAATATTACTGGTGTAGGTAATCAGCCTTTAGAAGTAAAAGGTTCGGTATGGGTTTATGTTAATAATGATTTTTGCTCGCCATGTTGTCAAAAGCCGATTATTCAAAGTTATGTTGATACGGTTTTAGCCGGATGTTTAGCCATTTCTCCTCAGTTTGCTGAACTGTTTATGCTAACAACGAAAGGGTGGCAACATGCTTATGAGAATGATCGCCATCAACCTAAATACGGCAATTTAGCGCATGTCTTTGAGCAAGAGAAAAGCATTATTGATCAGTTAGTCCAATCGGCAATAATACGTTCGAATCAATCGTTATAAAAAGAAGAAGTGTAATGGCTAAGCCAAATAAGAAAGGACCGGTAAAAACGGTTGATGTGTTATGTTGCCACTGTAAAACGCTGTTATTTAAATATCGCAAAGGCGGTAAAGGCGCATTAGTGAAATGTTTTAAAGAAAGAATCAGCAAAGATTTTACTCAGCAAGCCTGTACTTGTCCTGAGTGTAATACCGTATTTGCACGTGAAATGTTAGTACGGGGAACGCCGGCATATAAAATTATTGGTGGGAAAGCGATTGCGAAATGATGAACATCAAACAGCCATTTAAAAATGACGGTTTGATGAGAACGTAATTATTTAATTAATACGGGAGCAGGACAATTTATTTGCTTGCTAATTAATACCGCTTTTAAATCGAGTAATTTACGTTTATAGGTTGCACGTACTAGTTGATAGTCAACGGAAGGGGCAAACCATAATGACAATTGACGATCACTTTTCTTTATTTGGTCAACACGAATAGCTTTTAGATCACCAAAATTGGTTGCTATTGTTTCTTCACCAACAACTTTAAAGTAGTAATGGCTAGTGTCGTCGCGATTTTGCAAAATAAAGTCAAAACTTTTCTTACCTTGCATAATATCTAATCTCATCTGTGCACCGATTGTATCACCATCTAGTATAGGTAATAAGGTCTCATTGAATTGATGTGATTTTCCGTCTTCAATTACTGTTGCTTTTGCGCCGTTATCAGTAAAAGTAGCGGTGACTTTACCTGTCATTAACCCCTTTATATTACGTTCAAAAGAGTCAGTCACAAAACTTTGACGTTGTGGTGACCAATGAAGTTTTGAATGTTGGTTTAATTTTGCCTTAGTGATTAATATATTGACAGTACTCTTCGTGTAAATATTTGCCTGAGTACCATTCCACACGATATTACGCTGGTAATCACCAATATGATGCCCTTCAAAAAATACATTATAGTTTAAGGTTTTATTACAATGATTATTTTCACTTGGTGATAATTGAATAGGCGGGGGATTGGCTTTATCGGGATCGTTATTTTTGTTGAAAGCACTGATGCTGGAAGACGGCGCTAATGTGTCTGCGTTGGCATTAATGGTTACGCTAAAAAAGCTAGCTAAAGAAAAAGCAATAAAAGGCAATAAACGCACAAACACTCCTGAAACAATTTAAAATAGCGGTGTTAATAATAGATGCTAATAGTCTAGCAGATGTTCCATGAAATTAACGCTGTTAATTATGATGCACTATTGAGATAACCGAGTGAATAATTAACAATTAAACAAAAAAAAGTATTTTTTAAAATATTTATTATAATCAAATGGTTAAGGTTTTATTATGAATGGTGTATTTTAATTTTGAATTTTAAACCTAATAACTTATTGTTTTTAATGTAAAAAAAATAACTGTTCAGAGCCTAATTATGTGGAAATGTTTAATCAGTAATTTGACGTAACCTACCGAGAAGCCTATTTTTATTTGGTTGTTATTTATGTATTTAACTTAGAGGAGTTGGCAATGAAAAAGATGAACTCGTCATATCGATTACAGATTATTAAGGAGGTTGCCCAAAAAAGGCAAATGCAGTCCACCGATGATCCGATGGCGAGGCATATATCTGAACTCCTTGATTGTCATCATGATACACGAGTAAGAACAAGCCCTACATTCTCGGATAATCATTATGATGATCATGTTGGTGGTTGGGTTAGTGATCTGTGGCAACCTAATAAGTAACTCATACTAGATCGAAGTGGTGATATTATTTTTAAAGGTACGATATTGCTCGTGCCTTTTATGTCTGTTTGTTTTAGGTGATATCTAAAAATTGTAGTGAGGGACTGGAACAAATATCAGCACTGATGTACATTGCGTCGTCTTTATTTTTTTAGGCTGACAAATGAATTATACCGAATTTGATAGTTACATACGTAAATGGATTTTCACTCATGCTTCAATGCCTGTTACTGAAGCAGATTTAGTTCAAATAAAACCATTTACTCAAGCTCGTTCGGCGCAATTGTGGTGTGAACATGTGAGTAACCAAAGTTCAGATGCTGATCATTTTGAAAAAGGTGACTGGGCGTTTGATAAGAAAATTTGGTCAGAAGCGATGGATTGGCAGCAAGCTTGGGACGGTGATGAACCTGAGCTTCCAGCAGAGTTGTTAGCTAATATAAAGTGGGAAGACAATACCACTATTTTCTTCTGCTATGAAAAATACAATATCATTGAGACAAAATGGGGTGTATTTAAACGTAATTGGAAGAATTTTTTATTTTTTGATGACGGTCCATTACTGCTTGGACGTAAGCAGAATCAAGTGGTTTGGTTTCAATCAAATGGCACATTCCAATTAGCAACACGCTCGTAAGTTAATTTTAAATGCCGTATAAGACCTTACTTATACGGCATTTTTATTAAAATTAATTACATTCTATAATACATCCCTTTCCCGCCATTTTTGCTTGGTACATAGCAATGTCTGCTTGGCTTAAAATTTCGTCAATGGTTTGTTGTTTATGTGGATGAGCGTAATAGCAGCCAAGACTGGCATTAATCATTAAGTGACATTTATCAATAATAATTGGCTGTTGTAAGATGCTGAGTATACGTTCACAAGTCTGGATAACGTCGGCATGATTAGTCGCAGGATTAATGATGGCTATAAACTCATCACCGGCAAGGCGTGCAACCATATCGGTTTTTTTGACTGAATTACGTAATTTATTTGCTGTGATTTTTAGTACTCTGTCACCCATTTGATGACCGTAGTTATCGTTTATTCGTTTAAAGTTATCTAGATCAATAAACAGAACAGCAAATTTATGATGTGAGGCACGCTGAATACTAAGTTCATCCTTTAAACGGTTAGTAAGAGCGATTCTATTGGGGAGTTCTGTTAATGGATCATGTTGATTAATATGAACAAGGCGATCAATTTCTTTTATTGTAGTAAGATCGGTTGCAATAATTGAATATTGGATATTGTTATTTTTAGTATCAATGAATTTGTTTATTCTTACATATAAAGGAATGTCTTTTTTGTTCATAATATGCTGAATGTTAAATTCACCTTGCCATTGATGAGAGTTATTAAGTTCATGGGAAAGTGATGCTTTAATGTTTTTGTATGCTGAGGTGTTAATGAAATTTATTAATGGTTGATGAATAATATTTTCATATTTAACACCTATAAGTAAGCAGAAAGAAGGATTTACCCGAGTAATAGCTCCATTGTTGTCGATAATGATAATTATATCCTGACTATTGTTGAAAAGACTGGATGCTAATTGTTTTTGGTTTATGACAGCTTGTTTTTCTTGAGTAAGTATCGATGCTTCTAAAATTATTTTAGAATCTTTTTCTGCAATATCACGTATCATCATACAATAGTATTCAAACATACTTGTTATATCACCTGCATGAATGATTTTGTTGTTAGATATATTGTTACTTTCATTAATAACTTTGTTTAATTTATTTAATGGATTAATGAACCATTTATTAATTCGATTTATAACATAACAAAAAATAAAAAAAAGAGTAAAAACTAATAGACTACTTATTTTTACACTATGATTGTGAATCGCAGCTAACGTCTCTTTGCTGAAAAACTCTGTTGCGGTAAGTAATTGAATAATAAAGTAAATTAATACAAAAAAAACCAAAAGTTGAAGTGTGATATTTCTATATATTGAGTGGTTTGAAGAAAACCTTTTTAAGGTTACCATGTAAAATACCTTTAGACATTAATTACGATGGTGTAATAACAACACTAGCCATAATGTTTATTACACATTAATGATTTATTTTTAGTATAAGGATAGTTAAAAATAATATCATGGTATCAACGTGGTTGTGTATATCAAACTTATAAGTATTTCTTATTGATAAAACTATCATCACTGATAAAGTCTTACTTTTACCTGTTTGAGTTGTTCATGTTTGACATTAATTTTTTTATTGTAGATTGGCTTTTATTGATGTTATTTTCACTGGAGTGAACAGATTGTTGGTTCGTTATTAATGGTTGTTTTAATGGTACGGCACAGGCAATAAAAAACCGTGAACTTTGATTCGTTGTTGTAATTTTTATCGGTGATGATGATGATGATTCAAATAGACCCATTTGGAGTGGCGTTAGTTTATTATTGGCACTGTAAGCAACGCCTGATTTTAAGTAAATAAAACCAGAGAGATGCTGTTTAGGTGGGGTAAAACACCATGTGCTGTAAGAGCTCATGATTATATCGAGTAAAATCAGCTCACAATGACTTTTTATGGGACTCGTGTGTTGATGGTAATGACCAACCAATACTTTGGTTGTTGAATCACTGTCTTCAACTAAAGGAAGGTGTTGTTTATTAAAAAGCTGACTCTTTGGTTGACACATTTCACTGTTATTCGTTGTTGGTAAAGCAACCCATAATTGAAAAGACTCACTGATTGATTGCTGCGGTAATGTGGTTGATTTGTGAATCACACCTTGGCCACTGGTCATAATATGAATATCGCCACTTTTGATAATATGGTGCTGTGGTGTTGAATCATTATGCAAAATAGTACCAGTAAGAGGATAGCTAATCGCTTCTACGCCTGAATGACCATGAAAGTTTAAACTATGGTTCATTGAGGTCTTTGACGTAAAGTGCTCCCATAAAACAAATGGGTTGGTGGCGGCAAAATGTTGTTCATGGATAAATGAAGTCGTTGCGCCTTCTTTTATACCGTGACGAATATGGACAAGCTGTCTACTTTTTTGCATAAGCTATTTATTTCCATTTTTAAATGAAAGTAAAGCTATGGATTATGCTTAATGATTAAATCAAAGTCTGATCTCATCAAGATAATTATTAGTACATTTATTATCTAAAGCGTAGTCGTGATAAGGGCTTTTTGCTGATGAATAGTATGATTTTTGTGATTTTATTTCTAAGTACTGAGCCTTATTGAAGACCGACCTAAGCTGCTATATTAGCTAGCTTGTAATATAATAATGTAATCAGTTGGTTATATATTTTAATGAATAGTTTTTACAAGCGTCTTTATCCGTATCTAATTCATTTAAAAAATAAAGCAGGGTATCGTAATGACATTATCTCTAGGTGGTTTGTTTAAGCAGCAAGCGTTTATTAATGGTGAGTGGGTCAATGCCTATTCAGGCAAATTTTCTGTTGTTACTAATCCAGCCACAACCGAAGTCATCGGTAATGTGCCTTTGATGGGCGTTGAAGAAACACGCGTTGCGATAGAAAGTGCTGATAGAGCATATCGCCAATGGTCAAAAACGACCGCTAAATATAAAGCGACCGTCTTACGCCAATGGTATGAATTGATTATTGATCATACGGCAGAATTAGCAACAATTTTGACCTTAGAGCAAGGTAAGCCTCTCAATGAAGCTAAAGGTGAAATCACTTACGCTGCCAGTTTTATTGAATGGTATGCCGAAGAAGCTAAGCGTATGAATGGTGAAATTATTCCAAGTCATAAGGCGGATGCTCGTATTTTAGTTTCACGTCAACCTGTAGGTGTTGTGGCGGCTATTACCCCTTGGAATTTTCCAGCAGCAATGATTACCCGTAAATGTGGGCCTGCATTTGCCGCTGGTTGTGCGGTGGTGTTGAAACCGGCACCGGATACGCCTTTTACGGCATTAGCGTTTGCAGCATTAGCTCAAGAGGCAGGTATTCCTGATGGCTTATTTAATGTGGTAACCGGTGATGCGGTTAAGATCGGTGCAGAATTAACTGGTAATAAGAAGGTTAAAAAAATATCTTTTACGGGTTCAACGGCAATCGGTAAATTATTAATGGCACAAGCAGCAACCACGGTTAAAAAAGTGTCATTAGAGTTAGGTGGCAATGCACCGTTTATTATTTTTGATGATGCTGATATTGATCGTGCAATTGATGGTGTAATGATCGCTAAGTTTCGTAATGCTGGTCAAACTTGTGTCTGTGCCAATCGTATTTATGTCCATGATAATATTTATGAACAATTTATCACTCGGTTACATCATCAGGTGGCATTATTAAAAGTCGGTAATGGACTTGATACAGACGTTACTATGGGACCATTGATTAATCGAGCGGCCGTTGAAAAAGTTGAACGTCATATTCATGATGCCATGCTAAAAGGTGCTCGTTTAGTATTAGGTAGCCAGCAGACATCAAATGATTGTTTTATTCAGCCAACAATTATTCGTGATGTTCGAGATGATATGCTTGTTGCTTCGGAAGAAACCTTTGGTCCATTAGCGGCTATTTTTAGTTTTAGTGAAGACCAAGAAGTGATTGATCGAGCAAATAATACTGATTCAGGTTTAGCGGCTTATATTTATACGCAATCACTCTCTCGTGCCTTTAATGTGAGTGAAGCATTAGAGTATGGCATGGTCGGGGTTAATGAAGGGCTTATTTCGACTGAGTTGGCTCCCTTTGGTGGCGTTAAAGAATCAGGATTAGGCCGAGAAGGAGCACATCAAGGTTTAGAAGAGTATACCGAAATGAAATATACCCTCATGGGGGGGATTTAAGTGGCATTATCGTCGCTCATTTCATGCTGAAAAATAAAGTCCTTTAGAGGGCTTTATTTTTATAGTGTTATTTTTAGAGGTATGCCATACGTGATACGGCGGCTAATTGCTTGGTGGGGATTGTAATATTGAATTAGAAATTGTTTTGTTTATTTTCTAGGTAGAGTAAAGTGAAAGCATGCCATTAACCTTTAACATATTG
Organism: Photobacterium phosphoreum; assembly: GCF_002954725.1. Lineage (GTDB taxonomy): Bacteria > Pseudomonadota > Gammaproteobacteria > Enterobacterales > Vibrionaceae > Photobacterium > Photobacterium phosphoreum. Next base: position 1,606,529 of record NZ_MSCQ01000001.1, on the reverse strand, counting down.
TTAAAGTGAATCATGAACAATAGAAAACCAGTTGTCGTGGGAAACGGCAGCGCATGATTGCGTAACGACTGGAGAGGGAGAGTCAAATAATGTTACCTGCATTAACCTATCAAAGTAGTATTGATAATGTCGTACTATCATATTTAACCACATTATCCGACGCTGGATTTCAAGGTGATATTGAACAAAGTTATGCGAGTCGGTTAGCGGTTGCAACCGATAATAGTGTCTACCAACAGTTACCTCAAGCTGTCGTATTACCGCGTAATATTGATGATCTTATTCTTATTGGAAAAACAGGTTCTCATGCTGATTATCAAGGCGTTACATTTTCTCCTCGCGGTGGCGGTACGGGCACTAATGGTCAATCATTAACATCAGGAATTGTGGTTGATCTTTCCCGTTATTTAAATCAAATTTTAGAAGTAAATATTGCTGAAGGTTGGGTACGTGTTCAAAGTGGGGTGATTAAAGATCAACTTAATGATGCGTTACATGCTCACGGTTATTTTTTCTCTCCTGACCTTTCAACCAGTAATCGTGCCACTATTGGCGGTATGATTAATACTGATGCTTCAGGTCAAGGATCGTTAAAATATGGCAAAACCTCTGATCATGTTTTAGCGCTTACTGCCGTATTGGTTGATGGTTCAGTGCTTAATACTGAGCCTCTTACATCAATACAACTTGATACATTAGACAGCACTTCGTTGGTTGATAATGCATTGCAAACAACGGCTAAAATTTGCCGAGATAAGCGCCAACAAATACTGGATAAATTTCCACAACTGAATCGCTTTCTAACCGGTTATGACTTAAAAAATGTCTATGATGATCAACTCCAGCAATTTGATATTGCGCGGCTATTATGTGGCTCTGAGGGATCATTAGCGTTTATCGCTGAAGCCAAGTTGAATATCACGCCAATCCCTAAATCCCGCACATTAGTGAATATTAAATACGATAGTTTTGATTCAGCATTACGTAATGCACCAATGATGGTAGCTGCTCATGCATTATCTGTTGAAACTATCGATTCAAAAGTATTGAATTTAGCCAAAGAAGATATTGTTTGGAATACCGTTGAAGATTTATTAACCGACGTACCTGGCAAAACCATGTTAGGTATTAATATGGTTGAGTATGCCAGTAATGATATCGCGGATAATCAACAGCAAGTTGCGGTATTATGTCAGCGTCTCGATCAATTGATGGTTGAGCAACAGGCAGGAATTATTGGTTATCAAGTTTGTGATGATTTAGCCAGTATCCAAAAAATATACACCATGCGTAAAAAAGCAGTAGGTTTATTAGGGGCTGCAAAAGGCGCGAAAAAGCCGATCGCATTTGCAGAAGATACCTGTGTTCCTCCTGAGCATTTAGCTGATTTTATTGCTGAATTTAGGCAGTTATTGGACGAGAAAGCACTTAATTATGGCATGTTTGGTCATGTTGATGCTGGGGTATTGCATGTGCGTCCTGCATTGGATATGTGCGATCCTCAACAAGAATTGCTAATGAAAGAAGTGTCTGATCAGGTGGTTACATTAGTCGCTAAATATGGCGGTTTAATGTGGGGTGAGCATGGTAAAGGATTTCGATCTGAATATGGACCTGCATTTTTTGGTGACGAATTATTTACAGAATTACGTCGAATTAAAGCGGTGTTTGATCCCCACAATCGCATGAACCCAGGTAAAATTTGTACGCCACTGGGTAATAATAGTGAATTAGTGAAAGTTGATAGTGTGAAACGTGGTTTTTATGATCGTCAAATAGCGGTAACCACGCGTGATAGCTTTAAACAAGCCATGGAGTGTAACGGTAATGGTTTGTGTTTTAATTACGACACCAGTTCACCAATGTGCCCATCAATGAAGATTTCTGCTGATCGTCGTCATTCACCCAAAGGTCGAGCAGGATTAGTGCGAGAATGGTTAAGACAATTGGCGGAACAAGGGATCAATGCTGATGAACTTGAACAGCAATTATTAACCACATCACCGACCGTAAAACAGATTATTGAACGCTTGAAGAATACTTATGGGGCTAATCGTGATCAGTATGATTTTTCACACGAAGTGATGGAAGCGATGAATGGCTGTTTAGCCTGTAAAGCGTGTGCTAGCCAGTGTCCGATTAAAGTTGATGTGCCGAGTTTTCGTTCGCGGTTTATGAACATGTATTACAGCCGTTATCAGCGTCCAGCGAAAGACTATTTAGTGGCGTATGTTGAAAATGTTTTGCCATTAATGGTCAAGGCACCAGTGATCGTCAATAGCCTTATTCGCCCGCAGTGGTCGAAAACGTTAACCTTAAAAACCATTGGCTATGTTGATATGCCGCTATTATCGGTGCCAACGTTAGCAGAAAGCCTTGATGGTCATCATGCGTTGTGTTTTGACATGCAGTGGTTACAAGCGTTATCCGATCACGAACGTCAAAACTATGTTTTAATTGTTCAAGATCCGTTTACCAGTTTTTATGATGCACAGGTTGTACGTGATTTTATTCATTTAATTGAAAAGTTGGGTAAAAAACCGATTTTATTGCCATTTAAACCTAACGGTAAAGCACAACATGTGAAAGGATTTTTAAAAGCGTTTGCGAAAACAGCAACCTCAACCGCAGATTTTTTAAATCAATTAGCCGTGTTAAATATTCCAATGGTGGGCGTTGATCCGGCTTTAGTGCTGTGCTATCGCGATGAATATGCAGAAGTGTTGCAGCAACGGCGAGGAAAATTTACGGTGTTAACCGCCCATGAGTGGCTATTACCGTTATTACAACAGTTGCCTCAAAAACAACGGTTGAATGATAAACCGTGGTATTTATTTGCCCATTGTACTGAAAAAACTAAAATGCCGAATGCCGAAAAGCAGTGGGGGGCTATTTTTAGCCATTTTGGCGGGGTTATGGAGTCAGTACCTGTGGGTTGTTGTGGCATGGCCGGAACGTTTGGGCATGAAGCTGATAAGCTTGAAGCTTCTAAAAAAGTGTATAACTTGAGCTGGAAAACAAATATTGAGAAATATGATTCTGCGCGTTGTATGGCTACCGGATATTCATGCCGCAGCCAAGTTAAACGGCTAGAGCATATCCAATTTAAGCATCCCGTTCAGGCTTTGTTGCAGTTGGTGAATATATAAGAATATGTAATTGATGAGTAAAGTCAGTTATTCTCAATAAAAAAAGCGAGCTTAATCATAAGCTCGCTTTTCTATATAGACTCAATAAGCTTAGCTTACTGAACGGTATTCATTGTCAGGGCATAACCAGCGGTAAACAAGACCAGCAAGTGCTGCACCAATAAGCGGTGCGACCCAGAACATCCATAGCTGTGATGTTGCCCAATCACCTACGAATAATGCAGGACCAGTACTACGAGCAGGGTTAACTGACGTATTAGTTACTGGAATACTGATTAAGTGAATAAGCGTTAACGCAAGACCAATAGCAAGGCCTGCCATTTGTGGAGAAGAAAGCTTATGGGTTGCACCTAAAATTACGAATAAAAACATGAACGTCATTACGACTTCAGTAACAAATGAAGACAGTAGTGAATAATGACCAGGAGAATGGGCACCGTAACCGTTAGAAGCAAAACCATTAGCAAGATCAAAACCGGCATGACCACTTGCAATGATATATAAGATGCCAGCACCTGCGATACCACCAAGTACTTGTGATGCAATATAAGGAATAACGTCACCAGCAGGGAAACGACCGCCTGTCCATAAACCAACAGTAACTGCTGGGTTTAAATGACAACCAGAGATATGACCAATTGCGTATGCCATTGTCACAACCGTTAAACCAAATGCGAGTGCAACACCTAAAAAGCCAATACCTAAATTCGGGTATGCTGCAGCTAAGACCGCACTACCACAACCACCTAATACTAACCAAGCAGTGCCGATAAATTCAGCAACTAATTTTCTCATCATAAAGCTTATTTCCTTTTAAATTGCGATTCAGATTATAAATTAGAAAGTAATAATAACTTTGCTAATAGCTGAATGCTTATACCTAGTCGATTATTGAGAACAATATTACGTTAGGTGCTATCGTCATCGTCGTATGTGTCATTAATCAAACTGGTGTAGACGTTCCTAATTTGTGGCGCATATACTGAATTAAAAACGCTGTGCAAGCTAGCCTTGATCTACATTTTTAACCATAAATTATAATTCTAAAGAATAATTTATTATCATAGATAGTCGGTTTTAACTGAATTTTTACTTATAGATGATGGTAAGTTTAGCTATAAATAGGTATTTGTCAGATATATTTACCTTTATTTTGACAATTATCGTTAAAATGCAACGTTTTTATAAAATACTATTAACGTCGAAGTTGTACCGTTAATTATTAATATTATTAAGGTGAATATTTCTTTTCTCAATCACTTTCATCGAATAAATAGTTTTCTAATTGTTCAGATAGCCATTTTACGACTGTACCGCGACGAGATTCATTTTCAACAACCTCACCATATGATTGCCAATTCATGGCGCGATTATACTTAATGACCTGTAGCGTTCCTTCTCGCAGGTGCTGCTTAATTAATATCGCTGGTAAAGATGACCAGCCGGTTTGATCAAGTACCGCATCACGTAAATGCTCATAAAAAGATAAAGCAATATATTTCCCCGCTTTAGGTGTCACTATACGGAGACTTTCTTCATCAAAATACGCGACCGCAATTTCAGTATAGCGTTCGAGATCTGCGTTATTCACTTTTCTCAGTTGACTAAGAGGGTGATCTTTATGAGCAACAGACATCATGCGTATTTGGCCTAAGTCTGTTTGTTGTAATCGTGAAAAAATATGCGAATTGGGTAATAAGCCATAAGCAACATCGACTAAGTTTTGTGCCACCATCTCTTCTAATTCTTGGGTTGGGGCGCTATAAATAGAGACACTTGTTTGAGGAAATTGAGTACGAATTTGACGTAATAATTGACGCCATAGTGCTTCTGGTAATGAATCATCTCGTGCAATACGAATACTGGCTTCAACGCCTACATTATATTGTTCACAGCGAGTATGAATATCTCTCGCAATTAAGATGATACGCTCGAAATCATTAACCGTTGCTTCCCCGATAAGTGTTGGTGTAATGCGGTTACCACTGCGGTTTAAAAGCTCAACCCCTAAATGATCCTCCAATGCGCTTAATGATGCACTGACTGTGGTACGACTTTTTCCATGACGACGAGCAGCTTCGGCAATTGAGCCTGTTTTTATAGTTGATAGAAACATTTCAATTTGAGCTATTTTCATTGATAGAACCAATAGGTTGAATGTGAGAGTGAGGGTAAGCGCAATTGTGCTTTTAAGCGGCGATAAAATCGACGCTCAGTGATTATAGTATTAATAGAAGCGGCTGTATCATCTCATTAGATTCATAATTAAACAAAAAAACGACGAAAAATTTGTCGATTGAGGCCTATATGTCTAGTTCAATGCAACAAGAGCGCGGTTTACTCCTGTTGTCTACCGTGTCATCGTTTACTTTTGCTATTTTGGGGATTGTACTTGGATCACTAGTGGGTTCTTTAGTGATTATTTTTGATGGTGCATATTCTTTAGTAAGCTTGGCGTTAACTATGTTGTCTTTAGGGGCTGCGCATTATCTTCATAAACCTGAAATAAATAAAGATAGTTCGCAAGTTGCAATGATAGCACCTGCTGTTATTGCCATTAAAGGCTCAGTAATTGCTTTAATGTGTGTATGGTCATTTTATTCAGCCATTGAATCTATTTTAGCTGGTGGCCGTGATATCAATGCGGGAGTTGCTTTAGGCTTTGGTATGATCAGTGTTGTGGGTTGTTATGGCACATATCGTTATATCAAAATCAAAAGTCAAAATATTTCATCAGCATTAGCTGATGCCGAAGCAAAACAGTGGGTAATGGATACCGTTATCAGTGCCTCTGTATTAATGGGCTTCGTTGTCGCAAAAATTTTAATGATGACTCAATATGCACATTTAGCGGTTTATGCAGATCCAACAATGGTGATTTTAGCGTCTATCTATTTCATTATTGTTCCTGTAAAAATGGTACGCCAAGCAGCAAGTGAATTAATTGATATTTATAGTCATGCAGATCTTGTACATGCGCAACATGTTAAATAAAAATTAATGATATGAGAAAATGAAGGCCAACAAATAAATTGTTGGCCTTTTTTAATGAACTTAACGCCCAAGAAGTAAGGTGTTTTCAATTTCACGATAGTGTTGTGCAGTATTGATTAAAGAGGTCGCTGTTAAGCCTGGAACGCCATAGACTTCAACGGTAGTGTTATATTTTGTTTGAATTTTATCAACCAACAAATCAAAATCACCATCGCCAGAGAGTAAAATAATACGGTCGGCATCAGGTGCATGCTCTAGTATATCAATCGTGATACCAACATCCCAATCGCCTTTAGCCGAACCATCACAACGTTGAATGAAGGGTTTTAATTTAACCTCAAAACCAATGCCGCGTAAGATATTTTGAAATTGACGTTGTTTTTCATCGCCTTTATGAATGGCATAAGCATAAGCGGCAATTATTTCTCGCCCTTGTGATACTTCTGCCCAAAAAGCATTGTAATCAAAATTACAGTGATACTTTTCTTTGACGGTATAATAGATGTTTTGGACATCGACAAAAATAGCAACTTTTTCCACGAGAATCCTAAATAGTTTAATTAACCAGTCTGTTATGGTGGACAAACTGGTTAAATATTTCAACCATTATTCATTAAATAATAATATGGTCTTATTCAACCTATCATTTATTTGTTGTTGGTTGTTGGTTGGTAGTAGTAGTAGTTGATGGTTGATTAATATTACCACTACGTAATGTTTGTAATACTACTTCTTTCGGGCCATCAGCAACAATTTGGCCATGTTCCATTACGATCAATCGATCAACCACATCTAACATACCTGTTTTATGGGTGATAAGAATTAATGTTTCATCGTGTTTCATTTGGCGTAATTGCTGCTTAATATACATTTCTGAACGATTATCCATACTACTTGTTGGTTCATCCATGATGAGCACTGGCGGCTGACTTAGAAATGCACGTGCAATTGCAATTGCTTGACGTTGCCCACCAGAGAGAGCATATCCCCCTTCACCAATCTGTTTTTCTAAACCGGCGGTATCGTGTTGAGTAAATGCGGTTACCCCTGCACGTTCTGCTGCCAATAAAATTTCTTTATCGGTTGCTAAAGGACGACCAAGTATGATGTTATCGCGAATTGAACCAAAAAATAGCGTGATATCTTGTGGAACACAGCCAATATTTCGGCGAATATCGATATGATGAAGTTGATTGATATCAGTATCATCAATGCGAACAGAACCTTGTTGGGGTTGATATAAGCCCATTAGAATGCGTTCAATACTGGTTTTTCCTGAACCAATACGGCCGATAATTGCGACTTTTTCACCGGGATTAATTGTGAAGTTGATATTTTTTAATGCTGATTGAGTCGCATTAGGGTAGGCAAACGTGACGTTATCAAATTCGATTTTTCCACGAATAATCGGACGGTGAATATAACGTTTACCTTCTTCTTGCTCAAGTGGCATTGCCATTAATTGTTCAATAATGGTCATTGCTGACTTAGCTTGGTTATAGCGAGTTGATAGTAATGCCAGTTGTACCATTGGTCCAACTGCACGTCCACTTAACATGGTTGATGCAATTAATCCGCCCATGGTTAAGTCACCATTAGCAATTAAATAGACACCGACAACAATCATTGCGACTGAAACAAACTGTTGTAAGAACCCCGCAGTATTTTGCACTGAATCTGTTAAGCGGCGAGATTTTAGTCCCCAATTTGAAATATGAGTAACGGCTTCTTCCCAGCGATATTGAAACTGACTTTGGGCACCAAACATTTTGATGGTTTCTAAACCAGATAAGCTCTCTATTAAGTTGGCATGTTTTTGTGACGCTAAGCGAGAACCTTCTTCAATTGTACGACGCAATGGTCGTTGAATCAGATAGCTATAAATAACTAAAATTAATACTGCAATAAGTGGTACTAACGCTAAGGGACCAGCCATTACATAAATAATGAATAAGAAAAGCACTGCAAAAGGTAAATCGATTAATGATGAAACTGTCGCTGATGTGAAAAATTCCCGAATCGATTCAAATTCTTGTAAATGGCGTGCAAATGCACCAACAGAAGCCGGTTTTGCTTCCATTCTTATGCCCATCACTTTACTGTATATTTTAGCTGAAAGGAGTAGGTCTGATTTTTTACCCGCAAGATCAATGAAATAACTACGTAATATTTTTAAAACGAAGTCAAAAATAAAAATAATCGTAATACCTACGGCTAATACCCATAGCGAATCAAACGCAAGGTTAGGCACGATTTTATCGTACACTAAGCGTGTAAATAGTGGTGCGGCAATAGCGAACATATTAATTAAAATGGAAGCGATAAAGACATCACGATAAATACTACGCGATTCCCATAACGTGCTCCAAAACCAATGGCCATCCCTATTTTTTAAAATTTCAGGAGAACGTTCATCGTAACGAAAACGTTTTTTAACTAAGAATAAAGAGCCAGTATATTGAGCATTTAATTCATCAATCTTAATCCATTGTTCAGAACCACCGCTTTGTGGCAGAACAACCTCAGCTTCGCCTTTTTCTTTATCAATACTCAGAACAACACAAGCATCGCCCCCTTTGAGTAAGGCAATCACTGGCAGTAATAAAGGTGATAACTTATCGATGGCCAATTGAGATTGTTTGGCTTGAAGTCCTGCTTTTTCTGCTGCTCGAGGTAATAAATAGGGGGTAAGCAAACCATCAGTAAGTGGCAGATCTGCAATTAAAGCATCGGGTGAATTTGCTTGGCCGTAGAAACGGCTAATATAAGCAAGTGATTGAAGCAATGGATCTTTCATGTTATTTCCCATCAACTAACTGAGCGGTGACATAACCTTGGAAACCTTGAACTTTTAGCAACGTTAATTTTTGTTTTTGTTCAATAGTTTCGACGCGAGAAGCAATAGTCAATACTGAAAGGTTATTGGCACTGCGTGTTATTGATTCTAAAACATCTGTTTTTACTTGATCATCTAATTGTGATGTATAAGCAAAATCTAGTTTTACATAGCTAGGTCGTAATTTATTCAGGTAACCGGTTGAACTAAAATTGTGGCCATAATTATCAATACCGAATTGGAAGCCGTTTTGGCGAATGATCTCACAAAGTAAACGGGTGTTATTTATATTCTTGATAAAACAAATTTCCGGTAATTCAAATAAAATCTGTTGTTTCAATTGAGGGTTAGTCTGGAGTTTAGTGTTGAGCCAACGGATAAAACCAGTATCATTAATACTGCTTTGAGTAATATTGATCGCAACAGGAACTGTTTTTTTGTTTTGAGTTAATTTATTAAAAATTGTATCAATGATATAACAGTCAAATTTAGTACCTTCATTTAACTTTTCAATTGCAGACAAAAATTGACCAGCATTAAATCGTTGTTGGCCTTTTTTAATATAAGCAAACATTTCTTTGTGGATGACTTCATTATTGGTATTAATTGCTTTTTGAAAAGTGAAATGAATAAGATTATTGGCAATTGCTTCATCAACCAATGCTTTCCATTGTTGTTTTCCCATGGATGGAATTTGTTTTTTATCATCACTTTCTAATAAAGCAATGGGTTCTTTTACTTCTTGGCGTGCTTGATTTATTGCGTTGTCAGCATGAGCGAGTAGATCTGTTATTGTCATAGTGCTTGAACACATTACAATACCGACAGCAGCTTGAAGCGGTGCAATACCAAGTGGATCAGAGTTTAACTCGGATGTCATATATAGCATGGTACGACCTATATCAAGCAGGTCATCTTCAGCGACATTTGGTGCGATAAGCATAAATTCAGACTGGTTTAAGCGTGCGATAGTAATATTATCAGCGGAAAGTTCTTTTAAGCGTTCGGCCAGTTTTAGTACTAAGGGATCACCTAATTCATAACCGCCTTGTTGATAGTTATCTTCAATAGCATCAGATTTCAATAAAATGATACCGCCGGTCGGTTTATTGGTTAGCCATGACTTTAGTTTGGTCATTAAATAACTACGGTTAGCTAAGCCTGATACTGGATCTTGATAGGCACGAACTCGTAATGTATCTGCTTCTTGAGCTTGTTGTTCAAAGTGTTGCTGTAACTGAATATTCATTGTATTAAAAGCAGTAACAACATCAACTAACTCTTGAGTGTACGGTGTTGGTAGTGAGTCTGTAAAATGATTACGTGCCATTTCTTGAGCACTTTTTTGAATTTGTTTTAATGGTTTTAGCACTTTATTGAGTATAAGTGATAACACAATAGCAGTTAATAATAGACAAGTGAGAAAACCAAGTACAAGCTGAGTTGTTGCTTTCCATAATTGAATATATGCTGAAGCAGAACTACTGGTTACTGTAAGGTCAGCAAGTTGTAACCAGCCACTGGTTAATGTTCGAGTTTGAGTAATTGTTTCTATGTGAATTAAGGATGTAAACCAATTAGGAACATTCTTTATGCTGTGTGGGTATTGACGAGTGATTTCTTTTTTAGAATCCAATACCGACAGTTTTACTCGGCTGTAATAACCTGAATCAAAGGTAGCATTGATCACTGACTCGGCAGCAATAAAATCTTTTTCTTTTAGGTATGGCGATAATGCAAACCCAACTGAACTGACAACATTATTGAGTTCTGTTGATTGCTGTTCAATTAAATAGCTTTTAGTGGTATTAAATTGAATGGCAAATACGGCACTGGTCAGTAAAAATAATACGACGAGCATCCACAGTAGAAGTTGTCGGTAAAGAGTCATTGTAATTTACTCATTAAAAAATGTTTCGTGGTTGGTTGAGTTTTATATATTGTGAACGATGACGTAGATCATTCCAAAGGCTTAATCGGGAAGCGTTACCTGCGACTTGACTTTGTCCTTTTTGTTTCATTAACCATAATTTACTACCATTGAAGCTGTATATCGGTAATAAATCGTTGCGCTTGGTTGCGAGTAAAATATCCCCTTTGAGGTTATCTAAAATTAATGGTACGGCTGATGGTGTAGGATAATAGGCAACTACCATATGGAATTGATTAAGCTCCAGTGCTTTTACGTATACTAATCTGAGCTTGTTATCATTAATCCCAAGTTCAAGCAGTGCTTGATATTTAGCAATACTAAAATCTTCACAATCTCCAGCTCCAACACCGACAAATTCGTAAGGTGTTGCCCAATAATCTTCTTTCCCCCACAACTTTTGATCACTAATAAAAACAAATTGGTTAAAAAATTCATTAACAGCGTTGAGTTTTTGATGTTCAGTTAAATGCTGTGAATTTTTGATGAGTGCGCGCCATGCGATTGCTCGTGTACCGGCGCGCTCACCATAAAATTGAGTTATATTCTCTATTTGTTGTTTACTGGCAGCATATGCATTGAGTGTAATGAAGCAACATAGCAGCCAAAAAGTTATTTTCTTCAACGGGTAATTATCTGCTTAGTTTTCACGGACGGTATAGACTGTCCATTCTTTCACAACATTACCTTGAGAACCAACTACTTGTGCAACAACTCGACGACTTAGCGTATTACTTTGCTCAATATCATATGCTTTTACTGGATCGCTATCGCCAAAGCCTATTGTTTTAATTCGAGAAGGTGTGATGCCATCATTGATTAATGCTTGACGAATTGCACTCGCACGGCGTTTAGATAAGGCAACATTATAAGCACCATTACCAACAGGGCTTGCATAGCCTTTGAGTTCAATATGTGTTTCGGGGTATTTTGTTAAAAACACACTCATATTTTTGATATTTTGCATGTAACTTTCAGATATTACTGATGAGTCATTAGCAAATAAAACATGAATCTTATTTTCTTCAGAGCTATCAACATACGTTGGACAACCATTATTATCAACGACTGCATCAATAGGTGTCTTAGGGCAATGATCCCGTTGATTAATAACGCCATCACTGTCTTTATCAAACAGGTTTTTGGTTTGTTTAGCAACTGGAGGTTGAGGCACTGAAAGTGAGCAACCAAATAATGTTAGTGCCAGTAAACCAGTAATTATGTATTTCATATTATGTTCCTTTATTTAACCGACTGTGCCCAAGATTGAGGTATTTCAACCCGCATTTCACTGAGGATGAGTCCTGTAGCATTTAGCACTCGATATTTAGCTAAAATGCCATCATATTCAGCGGTTAAATAGGCTTTACGTGCTTCAAATAATTCATTTTCAGTGTTTAACACATCCAATAAAGAACGCTGACCAATCTTGAATTGTTTTTCATAAGCAATGACGGTACGTGCCGATGCATCAACGTGTTCTTGCAAGAATGTTTTTTGTTTCTTTGATAGCGTTAATGCACTCCATGAAAGACGTGTTCCTTCTTCTAACATACGGTGAGCGCGATCTCGAATATCTTTAGATTTATTGATTTGATAAGCGGCACGACGTGATTTTGCAACATCACTGCCACCGTTAAAGAGGTTATAGCGCATTTTTAGCATCGCTTTAAGCTCATCGGTATCACCCGCTGAGCCATTTAAATCTTGTCCCCATTCTTGTGAGGCTTCAACGCTAAAAGAAGGGTAGAAAGTACCTTTCGCTTGTTTGTATTGATATTCCGCGGCATTAATATCATTGGATGCAATATACACTACGGGATTATTTTGTTCGGCTTTAGCGAGAGCATCATCTAAAGAGGTGGCGAGATAATTACGATCCACTTCAGGTTTTACAAGATCGGTTGGATAAGTGCCAACAATGCGCACAAAAGCCGTGATTTTATCTTGAAGATTACTTTCTGCGGCTAATAAATTGGTATTAGAACTGGCTAAACGACCATCAACTTGTGCTAAATCTGCTGTCGAGCCAATACCTGCATCTGCGCGTTTTTTGATGTCAACGTACATCTTTTGATGCACTTTAAGATTCGATTGAGACAGCGTTAGTACATCTTGAGCATGGAGTACATTAAGGTAAGCCTCGGTTGCTTTAAGTGCTTTATCTTGTGCATCAGATAGTAGTTGGTAGCGTTGAGCTTCTGTTTCTGATTTATTACGTTGAATATCGTTATACGTAATAGAGCCATCCCAGATTAACTGTCGAATATTTATTTTGGCATTTTGAGGGCGGTACTGTCCTGATAAATTACTATTGTTATAGTCATCATGTCCAATCCCTGCTTCTAAATCAACTGATGGTAAATAGTCACCTTTTGCAGCCTTGATCAATTGATGCTTACTCTGAAATTCATTGTAAGCACTTTTTATATCAGGGTTGGTCGATAAGGTTTCTGCAATCGCTTGTTCTAAAGATTGTGCCATTACAGGCGCAGCTAAACATTGAAGGCCAATTAATAACGTAACTTTTTTTAAAATGTGTTTTTGGGTCATTATTTTATTCTCTTAACGCCGTTTGACGCGCTCTGAGGACAGGTTTCAGTAAATAATCAAGTACAGAACGTTTGCCTGTAATGATATCTGCTGATGCTGTCATTCCTGGAATGATAGGTAATGCTTCGCCATTAGGTCCTTTAAGGCTACTTGCATCGGTACGAATCTTTACTTGATAGAAGCTATTGCCTTCTTTATCTTGGATAGTATCGGCACTGATAGTTTCTAATGTTCCTTTTAAACCACCATAATTAGTAAAATCATAGGCACTAAATTTTATAATTGTTGGTAATCCGGGTCTTAAAAAACCGATATCTTGAGGCGCTATTTTTGCCTCAATTAAGAGTGTGTCTTCGGTCGGTACAACTTCCACTAATGGCATACCTGGCTGAATAACGCCTCCTACAGTATTGACATAGATTTTTTGAATGGTGCCATTCACTGGAGATACCACCGTAGTGCGTTTTACTCGATCTTCAAGGCCTACTTGTGTTTCCGTCATACTGGATAATTTATCACTGGTTTCATTTAGTTTAGCTTGAATCTCTGAACGAAATTGTAGAGCAATATCGAGATATTTAAAGCCAGCCTCTTGAATTGCAGCTTGAGTGATTGGAATTTGTAGTTTGGCTGAGTTTAAATCACGTTTAGTGTCATTGAGCGCACGTTGTAACTTTAATAATTCAATACGAGGAACAACACCTTCATCCGCTAACGGTTTGGTAATGTGGTATTCCTTTAATGCAATGTTATAGCTATTTCGAATATTGGTTACCCGTGATTGAGTTTCAGTAAGTTCTCTTTCTTTTTGGGATGCTTGCTGTGACGCAACAGAAAGTTGGTTTTCTAAATTATTTAATTTACCCGTAAATTGGTTAAGTTGTCGGCGCACTAATTGAGGATGCTTTTTCTTAAACTCAGCAGTAAAAGCAGGAGCGGTGCTAGCAACATTAACACTTTTGCGCCATCCTGTATTATTAGTACTTTTATTTACGGTAACACTGGCAAGTAATGCACTAAGACGTAACGAATCAGCTTGCACAGCGGCAAGACTTTGGTTCTTTTCTTTAAAATCAGACTTAAATTGAGTGTCATCAATAAGTAATAGTGTCTGGCCATGTTTAACGTGTTGACCTTCTTTGACTAAAACCTGCTTAACAATACCGCCTTCAAGGTTTTGTACTACTTGTAACTGAGATGATGGAATAACTTTCCCTGAACCAGTGGTGACTTTATCGAGTTTTGCAAAATAGGCCCAAATAAATGCGATAAGGAAAAATAGCACCATTACCCATAAAATTATTCTGGCACTTTTGGGCGTGTTAAGCAGTAATGCTGCTGATTTATCATCAATAAAATCGAGATCATTGGTTGATATCGAGATGGCTTTTTTACTCATATAAAAACCTAGGTCTCTAGAAATAGAAGTTTGCAAGAATGTTAGCATTTGCATTAAAAAACAATGTATTAATATTGATAACGTGATTTGTCCTTATCGATTCAAGGTATTTTTTTTGAGATTAAGGGGCATAAATTGTTCTTTTTTTTACACTAAGTATAACGCATGCTAATGGCAAATATTAATGATTATTATATTTTAATGTGTTGTTTGTTTATAATTAAAACTAATGATAAGCTGTTGAAGTATTGGCGTAAAGTTGTTTTTAATGTCGATACATAAAATAAAAATATGGTTGGTTTGATTATCGGAATGATTAGCGATCATTAAAATATTGCAATATCAATTTCAAATGATGCAGTTTGGCTGTTATGCCATCGAAAATTTTAAAGGTTGGGCAATTTAATGGTTAAGAATGATAATAATAAAGTTGAAGCGTTTAAACTTGTTGATGGCGAGAGTTTTGTTATTCAGCCAAATCAACAACCTATAACAGTTATAGATCTTCATGATCTTCAACCGAATGAAATTATTGTTACTAACCGCGATGCTACGTTTATTTTAATTAAAGATGGTGTAGAACAAGTTGTTAATATTCCTTGTCCTAGTTGTTCAATATCAACCCCTAATGGTATCGAAACTGTTGAATTAGATAATGGTATAGTTTTTAACGGAGAGGCTAAAAATAACACTTCATTTTCTGCTGATGATATTGAATCACTACAAAATGCAATTTTAGCAGGACAAGATCCAACAACATTATTTGAAGCCGCTGCCGCAGGTAATGAGTCAGCGGCAGGCAGTGTTGGATTAAATGGGTCGTCAGCAACGGCGAGTTTTATTACTATTAATTATGATAATGACGCTGTATTGGCAGAAGCGGGTTTTGATACTGCTTATGATCCGCATCGTGCGACACAAGCAATTGATCCCCGCGTAATTCTCGCTGCTGATGGTGGCGAATTGGGTTCAATGGTTGTTGTTGAAGGTGATTTAGAACCTCAAACTGGCGCACAAGGGTACCCCGTTCAAACATCAACATCTATTGTTGTTGATGCCGCAACATTACCACTTGAAAGTGCTTCTTTTGTTTTTGATTCTCTTTCTATTAATACATTGCTTTCTGAATTGAATAATGAAATTTCTTCAGGTGGGCAAGCGGTTAGTTTTATTTTCGATACTCAAACAAATTCGATTATTGGTACCCTCAATGGCACGACAGTGATGTCAATTACCCTTGATGCATCGTCAACGAATGGGCGTGATGTTACTGTCAATATTACGACAACGATTAATCAGCCTATTGATCATGTGGAAGGTAATAGTAGTGGTTTAGTGTCTCGTGATGGCGATAATATTACGGTTGATGTCGCTATTCAGGGGGCTGATTCAAATGGTAATCCACTAGATCAACCTATTAGTGTAGATATTACAATCAAAGATGGCGCTAACCCTGAGTTTAGTACTGATAAAGGCACCACCATTGATGAAACTATTCAAAATGGTCAGATCATTAGCGGTGATGTGCCGCTGGATGTCGGTTCAGATGCGATTCAGCGTGTTGATTTTAATGCAGACCAATCAAATTTAGCTCACCTTACCAGTAATGGCGTAGCCACCACATTTACTGTTAGCGGTAATGTATTAACCGTGGTTGATAGTAACGATAAGCCTGTGATGGTAGTGATCATTGCTAAAGATGGCTCATACACCGTTGAAGTAACAGGGCCAATTGATCAAAACGATGCCGATATTGCCAACATAAACCTTGGCGTTACCGCCACCGATAACGATGGCGATAGTACGCAAGGGCAAGTGGTGATCACTGTTACCGATGGTAGCGATGCTGGCGGTAATGAACATGGTGATATCACTATTACTGAGGGTGATTTAACCCCTCAAGCTGGCGAGCAAGGCTACCCAGTTGTCGGCACTACCACGATTGCGATTGAGGCGGGCTCTGATCGTCTCGACCCAACCAAAGTCACTATCGATCCTAAACAATTAACCGACTTAATTAATGAATTATCGTCTGAATTAACCACCGGTGATAATCAAGCAATCAGCTTTAGTTACGACAGTGCGACAGGCCAATTAGTCGGTGTTACCACTAATGGCGAGCAGGTTGTAACTGTGTCACTGACTGCGGTACAGGCAGCTAGCGGTCATGATATCGATGTAACAGTGACGATCACTCAAGATAAACCGTTAAATCATACCGATAGTGGTGTCGATGGTTTAGTCGACAGTGTCAACGATAAAATCACCATTGATGTGCCGATTCAGGTGCAAGATACCGATGGTGATTGGCTGCAAAAACCCGCCAATGTTGATATTACAATCAAAGATGGTGCCAACCCTGAGTTTGGTACTGATAGTGGCACTACCATTAATGAAACCACTCAAAACGGTCAGATCATTAACGGTGATGTGCCGCTGGATGTCGGTTCAGATGCTATTCATCAGCTTGATTTCAATGCCGACCAACCAAGTTTAACCGCGCTTACCAGTAATGGCGCAGCCACCACATTTACGGTTAATGGCAACGTCTTAACGGTAGTCGATAGTAATGATAAGCCAGTAATGGTGGTGACTATCGCTAACGATGGCTCATACACTGTTGAAGTGACAGGGCCAATTGATCAAAACGATGCCGATATTGCCACTATTAATCTGAATGTAACCGCCACCGATAACGATGGCGATAGTACGCAAGGGCAAGTGGTGATCACTGTTATCGATGGTAGCGATGCTGGCGGTAATGAACACGGTGATATTACTATTACCGAGGGTGATTTAACCCCTCAAGCTGGTGAGTAAGGCTACCCAGTTGTCGGCTCTACCACGATTGCCATTGAGGCCGGAGCAGACCGTCTTGATCCAACTAAAGTCACCATCGATCCTAAACAATTAACAAACTTAATTAATGAATTATCGTCTGAATTAACCACCGGTGATAATCAAGCGATCAGCTTTAGTTACGACAGCGCGACAGGCCAATTAGTCGGTGTTACCACTAATGGCGAGCAGGTTGTAACAGTGTCACTGACTGCGGTACAGGCAGCTAACGGTCACGATATCGATGTAACAGTGACGATCACTCAAGATAAACCGTTAAATCATACTGATAGCGGTGTGGATGGTTTAGTCGACAGTGTCAACGATAAAATCACCATTGATGTGCCGATTCAGGCGCAAGATACTGATGGTGATTGGCTGCAAAAACCCGCCAATGTTGATATTACAATTAAAGATGGTGCCAACCCTGAGTTTGGTACTGATAATGGCACTATCATTAATGAAACCACTCAAAACGGTCAGATTATTAACGGTGATGTGCCGCTGGATGTCGGTTCAGATGCGATTCAGCGTGTTGATTTTAATGCAGACCAACCAAATTTAGCTCACCTTACCAGTAATGGCGTAGCCACCACATTTACTGTTAGCGGTAATGTATTAACCGTGGTTGATAGTAACGATAAGCCTGTGATGGTAGTGATCATTTCTAAAGATGGCTCATACACTGTTGAAGTGACAGGGCCAATTGATCAAAACGATGCCGATATTGCCAACATAAACCTTGGCGTTACCGCCACCGATAATGATGGTGACAGTACGCAAGGGCAAGTGGTGATCACCGTTACCGATGGTAGTGATGCTGGCGGTAATGAACATGGTGATATCACTATTACTGAGGGTGATTTAACCCCTCAAGCTGGCGAGCAAGGCTACCCAGTTGTTGGCACTACCACGATTGCGATAGAGGCTGGAGCAGACCGTCTCGACCCAACTAAAGTCACCATCGATCCTAAACAATTAACCGACTTAATTAATGAATTATCGTCTGAATTAACCACCGGTGATAATCAAGCAATCAGCTTTAGTTACGACAGTGCGACAGGCCAATTAGTCGGTGTTACCACTAATGGCGAGCAGGTTGTAACGGTGTCACTGACTGCGGTACAGGCAGCTAACGGTCATGATATCGATGTAAAAGTGACGATCACTCAAGATAAACCGTTAAATCATACCGATAGCGGTGTCGATGGTTTAGTCGACAGTATTAACGATAAAATCACCATTGATGTGCCGATTCAGGTGCAAGATACTGATGGTGATTGGCTACAAAAACCTGCTAATGTTGATATCACCATTGTTGATGGCGCCAATCCTGAGTTTGGTACTGATAATGGCACTACTATCAATGAAACCACTCAAAATGGTCAGGTTATTACAGGCGATGTGCCGCTGGATGTCGGTTCAGATGCTATTCAGCGTGTTGATTTTAATGCCGACCAACCGAATTTAGCCAACCTAACCAGTAATGGCGCAGCCACCACATTTACGGTTAATGGCAACGTATTAACGGTAGTCGATAGTAATGATAAGCCAGTAATGATGGTGACTATCGCCAACGATGGCTCATACACTGTTGAAGTGACAGGGCCAATTGATCAAAACGATGCCGATATTGCCAACATAAACCTTGGCGTTACCGCCACCGATAACGATGGCGATAGTACGCAAGGGCAAGTGGTGATCACTGTTACCGATGGTAGCGATGCTGGCGGTAATGAACATGGTGATATTACTATTACCGAGGGGGATTTAACGCCACAAGGTAATGAGCAAGGCTATCCGGTTTCTGGCTCTACCACGATTGCCATTGAGGCCGGAGCAGACCGTCTTGATCCAACTAAAGTCACTATCGATCCTAAACAATTAACAAACTTAATTAATGAATTATCGTCTGAATTAACCACGGGTGATAACCAAGCGATCAGCTTTAGTTACGACAGCGCGACAGGGCAATTAGTCGGTGTTACCACTAATGGCGAGCAGGTTGTAACAGTGTCACTGACTGCGGTACAGGCAGCTAACGGTCACGATATCGATGTAACAGTGACGATCACTCAAGATAAACCGTTAAATCATACTGATAGCGGTGTGGATGGTTTAGTCGACAGTGTCAACGATAAAATCACTATTGATGTGCCGATTCAGGCGCAAGATACCGATGGTGATTGGCTGCAAAAACCCGCCAATGTCGATATTACTATTCAAGATGGTGCCAACCCTGAGTTTGGTACTGATAATGGCATTACCATTAATGAAACTACTCAAAACGGTCAGATCATTAACGGTGATGTGCCGCTGGATGTCGGTTCAGATGCTATTCAGCGTGTTGATTTTAATGCTGAGCAACCTAGCCTACAAAGTATTACTAGCAACGGTGAAGCGACTAGTTTCAGTGTTAATGGCAACGTCTTAACGGTAGTCGATAGTAATGATAAGCCAGTAATGGTGGTGACTATCGCTAACGATGGCTCATACACTGTTGAAGTGACAGGGCCAATTGATCAAAACGATGCCGATATTGCCAACATAAACCTTGGCGTTACCGCCACCGATAACGATGGCGATAGTACGCAAGGGCAAGTGGTGATCACTGTTACCGATGGTAGCGATGCTGGCGGTAATGAACATGGTGATATCACTATTACTGAGGGTGATTTAACCCCTCAAGCTGGCGAGCAAGGCTACCCAGTTGTTGGCACTACCACGATTGCGATAGAGGCTGGAGCAGACCGTCTCGACCCAACCAAAGTCACTATCGATCCTAAACAACTGACTGTGTTAATCGGTGAATTAGAATCAGAATTAACCACTGGCGATAACCAAGCGATCAGCTTTAGTTACGACAGTGCGACAGGACAATTATTCGGTGTTACCGCTGGCGGTGAGCAGGTTGTAACGGTGTCACTGACTGCGGTACAGGCAGCTAACGGTCATGATATCGATGTAAAAGTGACGATCACTCAAGATAAACCGTTAAATCATACCGATAGCGGTGTCGATGGTTTAGTCGACAGTATCAACGATAAAATCACCATTGATGTGCCGATTCAGGTGCAAGATACCGATGGTGATTGGCTACAAAAGCCTGCCAATGTCGATATTACAATTAAAGATGGTGCCAATCCTGAGTTTGGTACTGATAGTGGCACTACCATGAATGAAACCACTCAAAACGGTCAGATCATTAACGGTGATGTGCCGCTGAATGTCGGTTCAGATGCAATTCATCAGCTTGATTTCAATGCCGACCAACCAAGTTTAACCGCCCTTACCAGCAATGGTGCAGCCACCACATTTACCGTTAACGGCAATGTATTAACGGTGGTTGATAGTAACGATAAGCCTGTAATGGTAGTGACGATTGCTAAAGATGGCTCATACACTGTTGAAGTAACAGGGCCTATTGATCAAAACGATGCTGACATTGTCAACATAAACCTTGGCGTTACCGCCACCGATAACGATGGTGACAGTACGCAAGGGCAAGTGGTGATCACTGTTACTGATGGTAGCGATGCGGCAGGTAATGAACACGGTGATATTACTATTACCGAGGGTGATTTAACCCCTCAAGGTAATGAGCAAGGCTATCCAGTTGTTGGCACCACCACGATTGCCATTGAGGCGGGTGCTGATCGTCTCGACCCAACCAAAGTCACTATCGATCCTAAACAATTAACAAACTTAATTAATGAATTATCGTCTGAATTAACCACGGGTGATAACCAAGCGATCAGCTTTAGTTACGACAGCGCGACAGGCCAATTAGTGGGTGTTACCGCTGGCGGTGAGCAAGTGGTGACAGTTTCATTGTCAGCAACACAAGCGGCTAACGGTCACGATATCGATGTAACAGTGACGATCACTCAAGATAAACCGTTAAATCATACTGATAGCGGTGTGGATGGCTTAGTCGATAGTGTCAACGATAAAATCACCATTGATGTGCCGATTCAGGCGCAAGATACCGATGGTGATTGGCTACAAAAACCTGCCAATATCGATATTACAATCAAAGATGGTGCCAATCCTGAGTTTGGTACTGATAGTGGCACTACCATTATCGAAACAGAAAATGGCACCACCACCAACGGTAAAATTACCGTTGATGTAGGCTCTGATAATATTGCTCATATCCATTTCCTTTCTTCTCAGCCGTCACTTGATGGCATTGTCTCAAATAATCAAGCGACCCGTTATATCGTCGATGGTAATGACGTTCGTGTCGTGATTGATGGCGGTGAAAATGATGGTGAAGCGGTTCTAACTATTACGATTGGTAATGATGGTAGTTATA
This sequence comes from Photobacterium phosphoreum, assembly GCF_002954725.1. Taxonomy (GTDB): domain Bacteria; phylum Pseudomonadota; class Gammaproteobacteria; order Enterobacterales; family Vibrionaceae; genus Photobacterium; species Photobacterium phosphoreum. The sequence continues at coordinate 1,584,512 of NZ_MSCQ01000001.1, read as the reverse complement.
CCGTTGAGCAACATCAACCTATTGAGCAGAATAATGCTGCTGGGGATAGCGTTAATATTGATCTTGCTGTGGTCGCGACGGACGATGATGGTGATACGAGTAATACGGGTCAACTTGAGATCCACATTAAAGATGGTTTAAACCCAACAGGCGAAGGTGTTCAGGCAAATATTACGATCACTGAAGGCGATCTCGAAAATCCTCAACCCGGGAAATGTTATCCGGTTGTTGGTACTGGACACTTTACGGTTGATGCGACCGATGATGCGTTAGTCGCTCACTCGTTAACCATCATCGATAGTGTAAAAGCAGCCTTATTAAACGAGTTAAATGGCCTTACCTCTGAGGGTAAAGCATTAAGCTTTAGTATTGATATTGATGCTAATGGCATTATTACGATGACAGGGATAACGGCATCAGGCGGGCAAGAGGTCGTTACGATCACGCTGGCACCAACAGCACAAAGTTATGGTGATGTCAGTGTCGATATGTCGATTATTCAGCAATTACCCTTAGATCATTTGAGTGCAAATGGTACTTATGTTGATGTTAATGGCGGTCAGATCATCATTAATGTCCCCGTACAAATGCAAGATACTGATGGTGATGCATTGCAACAACCGGTTGATGTGGTCGTTACTATTAAAGATGGCGCAGATCCTACTCTGGGTATAGATAGTGGCACCACTATTATCGAAACAGAAAATGGCACCACGGCCAACGGTAAAATTACCGTTGATGTGGGCTCTGATAATATTGATCATATTAATTTTCTTGCTTCTCAGCCGTCACTTGATGGCATTGTCTCAAATAATCAAGCGACCCGTTATATCGTTGATGGTAACGAAATTAAGGTAGTAATTGATGGTGGCACAAATGATGGCGAGGCTGTTTTAACGATCACTATTGGTAATGATGGCAGTTATATTGTTGAACAACATCAACCTATTGAACAAGATAATACGGCAGGTGATAGCGTTCATATAGAGCTTGGTGTAGTTGCGACTGATGATGATGGTGATAGCAGTAATACGGGTCAATTAGAGATCTATATTAAAGATGGCCTTAACCCTACCGGTGACGGTGTTCAGGCAAATATTACGATCACTGAAGGCGATCTAGAAAATCCTCAACCAGGAAAAGGTTACCCTGTTGTAGGTACTGGACAATTTACTGTTGATGCAACAGATGATGCGTTAGTCGCAAATTCATTAACGATCACTAACAACGTTAAAGCTACGTTATTGACAGAATTAAATGGTCTTACTTCTGGCGGAGAAGCATTAACCTTTAGCATTAATATTGATGTTAACGGTGTTATCACTATTACAGGTATAACAGCAATAGGTGCACATGAAGCAGTTACCATCACCTTGACGCCTACAGCACAAGCAAATGGTGATGTCAGCGTCGATATGTCGATTACCCAGCAATTACCTCTAGATCATTTGAGTGCCGATGGTACTTATGTTGATGTTAATGGTGGCAATATTACCATTAATGTACCTGTTCAAATGCAAGATATTGACGGTGATACGTTACAACAACCCGTTGATGTCAATATTACTATTAACGATGGTCAACTGCCTTCATTTGGACATGATACTTCAGCAACTTTAAATGAAGGTGCATCTGGTCAGGCAACTGGTTCTGGTTCTATTAATGTCGATACCGGTAGCGATCAAGTTGCTAAAGTTTATTTTGGTAGCGATCAAGCATCATTGAATGGCTTAACCAGTAATGGTCATGCGACGACGTACCATTTAAGTGCTGATGGCACGAGAGTGGTAGTGGTGCTACAAAGCGATCCGTCTCAAGTTGTCATGGAAATCAGCATTGATATTAATGGTCACTATGTCGCCGATCAAAAACAACCTATCGATCAAGTTGATGATAAATCGGCAGATGATGAAATTATTAAGCTCGATGTGTATGCACAAGATCATGATGGTGATGTAAGTAAACCCGGTCAAATCACGATTAATATTCATGATGGTAACAATGCTGCTGGTGGTGAAAATGGTACGATTACCATAACCGAAGGTGATTTAACACCAACAAATGGCCAGCAAGGATACCCCGTTTCAGGTGATACAAATATTGCAGTAACGGCAGGGGTTGACCGACTTGATCCGGCAACGGCAACTATAGATAACAGCAAACTTATTGCATTGATTGATGAATTACAGTCAGAGTTAACGGCAAATGGTGCGCCAATAAGCTTTGTTTATGATCATATTAGCGGTGTTTTAACGGGTACTGCTAATGGTCAAATTGTGCTTACTGTTACAGTGACCGCGACACAAGCCGCAAATGGTCATGATGCTGATATTAAAGTATCTATTACACAACATTCTCCACTTGACCATAATGGTAGTGATAATGGCGGGTGGGTAAATGTTGATGGCGATAAGATCGTTATCGATGTTCCAGTACAAGTTAAAGATACTGATGGTGATCTTCTTACTAATGATGTTAATGCTCAAATTACCATTGAAGATGGCGCTGGCCCTATTATCACTGCAGCACCTGCATTAACGGTTGAGGAAAGTGATTTAGCCTCAGGTACAACGCCATCAGGTAATGGTGAATCTGCTCTTGGCGATATTATTGTTAACTCTGGGAGTGATCATGTAGTTAACTTCAAAGTTGATATTGACTCATTTAATCAACAAAATGATATAACCTCACATGGTCATAAGATAACGTTATCGCAATCAAGTGAAGGTACTTATCAAGGTATTGCTAACGGTAATGTTGTGTTTACTTATTACTTGCTACCAACCGGACGTTATATCTTCCAATTGCATGGCACGCTAGATCACCCAACCCAAGGTGAAGATCAATTAACCATTGAAATTCCGGTGTACGCCATTGATAAAGATGGCGACGTAAGTGGTAGTGTTAATATTGATGTCACCGTGAAAGATGATATTCCATCGGTTCACAATGTGACATTAGCGACGGTAGAAGATAGTTCAACAACGCAAGAAAATGTGATTACAGCAGCGGGCGCTGATGGTGCTGAAGTGACAGCATTGATTGTTGATGGTCAGCATATTGCGTTGTCTAGCTTAGAGCAATCTGGTGAATATCGAATCTATGAAGTGAAAGATGGTACGCAAGTATTAGGCGATCTGATGATCAAGCCTAACGGTGATACTTACTTTATAGCCAAAGATAACATCTCTCAAACCCAAGAAGATCTGATCAAAGAGATTGGTTTTGAGGTCACAGATGGCGATGGTGATACCGCAACGGGCACAATTACATTAGATATTTCCGATAAAGACGCCACATTACAAGTTGAAAATAGTATCGGTGAAGAAGAGGATGGTCGTCATTCTACCGATGCTACAGACAACGTTGATCCTAATCGTGGTGGTATTGAAATCAATATGACCATTGATGGTGGGGATAACGACCGCGGTGAACATGTTGGTACGGTAACTATTCAACCGCAAACACAAGCACATGGTGTGTTTATGTATAACGGCCAACCACTCACTGTAAATAGTGATGGCAGTGTTACCTTACCACCGAACGCGTTTACGGTTGATACTACCAATCCACCTGATGTGAAGTTTATTTTACAAGGTGTGACTTTTGTTCCTGATGCTGATTATTCTACTTCTGCTGCTGGAATAAAATTTGACGTAACCGCACAAGTAAATACCACTGATGGTGGCAATCATCCGGTTATGAATGGTGAGTTTGCTATTGATGTTCAAGGTATTGCGGATACACCAATATGGAACGCAAGTTCTGTTGATCATTATGTAACTGCAGAAGATCAGGATAACGTGTTATTGAATGTTGTCGCTGATTTACAAGATACCGATGGCTCAGAAACGCTATTTTATTTTATTACCGTACCTGTCGAATATCAGGATAAATGTACTTTAGAAATTGGTGGTCAATTATTAGTTGAAACCTCACCAGGTTCTGGTGTTTATAAAGTGACAGCGAATCAAATGGGTTCGGTTGAGGTTAATCCAGTTGATAACTTTAGTGGTGATATTAAGTTAACCATTCAAGCACAAAGTAAAGAAAATAGTAACTTTGTTGCGGGTCATCAAACAGCTGATTCTGTAGAAAAAACAGTGATCATTAATGTTAGCCCTGTGGCTGATGATGCGGTATTAAAAGTAACACGTGTTGAAGCAAATGAAGATCAACGTATTGATTTATCAAACCATATTAACCTAACGTCATTGGATGATAATACCGATAATTCTGAGCATTTATTCTTGCAAATATCGGCTTTACCTGACGGTGCGGTGCTATACCTAAATGATCAGCTACTAACGCCAAATGCTGATGGCGTGTATGAAATTTCATATCAAGATCTAAACGGTTTATCAATGCAGCCGCCATTAGACAGTAATGTTGATTTTAGTATTACCGTTAATGGTATCGTTCGTGATGTTGCACAAGTGACAGATGCTAATGGTAATGTGACAACAGAGACCAGTGAGAAAATTATTGGGCCTCAAACGATTAATGTTGCGTTAACCGGTGTGGTTGATCACCCTGAAATTATATCTGAAAACCCAGATTGGACGCCGTTAGATGATGGTCGAGATGGTTTACAAACCACGATTAAAGAAGATGGTGAAGCTAAATTTGATTTTAAAGTCATCTCTGGTGAGCACACCAATGCTGATGGTAATACCGATGGTTCTGAAACCCTTAGCGTGATTATTTCAGGCATTCCAAAAGGGACTGAAATTTATGACGCAGAGGGTAATCTACAAACCTTAGTTTATGCGGGTGAAGACAGTAACGGTCAGCCTATTTATCAAGTCAATCTTGATTCATTAACCAATATTGTCATTAAGCCACCGCAGAATAGTACTGAAGATATCAGCTTAGATGTGCGCACGGTTGTGACTGAAAATGATGGCGCGAGTGCTGAGTTTGGCAGTGAATTGATTATCCATATCACACCAGAAATTGATGCGACAGATTATACGACCGTCTCAAATGGTTTAGAAGATGAAGCAACAACCGTTAATTGGCAGCCTTCTCTTTCTGATCCTCAAGAGCATATTACTGGTTTAGCTTTAGGTGGATTACCGACAGGTTATCAGCTATTCATTAATGCCATAGAACTGAATACGGACAGTAATGGCAACGTAGAGTTAACGGCACAGCAATTACAGACATTACTTGATGGTGGTCAACTCACAGTAACTGCGCCTCATAATTCTGATCAAGATATTCAGTTAACATCGACGGTTACCGTATCTCAAACAGATGTTGATGGTAATAAAGAAACCGTAACCAAGGATATTACAGGTACGTTAGATGTAGATATTAAAGCTGTTGTTGAGCCTGATGGTAAGATCGTTATTGATGATAATGGTACGTTATTAACAACAATTGCTTCTGGCACTGACGGTGTGATTGATCTGTCTAATGATGCTGGCTCTGACGGTAAAATTGCTTGGCAGAATAATGACACCTCAAGTTCAGAAGTGATCACGCAAATTGTGTTGGATCCAATTCCTGAAGGTTTTGTCATTATTGGTGGTATTAATAACGGTAATGGTAGTTGGACTGTGCCGCAATCGTCACTAGATGGCTTGAAAATTATTGCACCAGAAGGGTTTAATGGTCAGTTAACCCTTAATATTAATGCGCTTGTTCAAGATATGAGTGATGACGGTGATGTGAGTGATAAAGTTTCAGAATTAGGCGAGATTACGCTAGATTTTAGCGCTAATACTGAAAATAATACTGAAAAAGCGGCCGAGATTGTTGTTGATGATAGTTATGTTGTAACGGGCACTGAAGATCATAGTGTTGATCTCGGTAAGCAAATGATGGATCACATTGTTACCATTAGTACAGCTAACGGTGATCAAGCCCATGATGACTTTACCTTAGTAATCAATGCCGATAATTTACCGGCTGGTGCAACAATTTCTGGGGCTGATTTTGACCATGTAACGGGTGAGTACGTATTAAAAGTACCTGTTGCAGCTGATGGTACGATTGATCTTTCAAGCATTACGTTAAATCTACCTGCTGACTATGCCGGAGATTTTAAGTTTGATGTTAAATATGTCACCACCGATTCAGAAAGTGGTGATTATAAAACCCAAACAGATACCATTGCAGTGCAAGTTGCACCACAAGTTGATGGTCCTAAAGATGTAGCAATTACAGTTGTCGAAACTGATGGTTTGAACGCGGATAAGCAGCCTATTTCAACCTCTGATGATAAGCAAGAGCAGGTATACGATAATATTGCTTACGAAGACGGTGATATTAAACTCGATTTATCCATAAGCTTAAAAGATGCTGATACTTCAGAAACAGACGGTAAAGAAACGGTACAGTCAGTAACACTGACATTAGCAGATACCAGCAATGGCGTGTTTATTGATGCCGATGGTAATGTGCTAGGTACGTCAATTACGGTTGATCAAAGTCAACTTGATAATATTCATTTCAGGCCTGCCCTCGATTTCAGCGGTAAGGTTGATATTAATGTTAGTACGGCAGTGGTTGATACTGCTATTTATGATGACACAACAGGTGCAACAGTAACTGATAGTAAATCATTTGATAGTACGGTTAGTTTTGATGTTATTGCTGTGAATGACGAAATCAAATGGCAAGGTATTGATACGCCTATTGTAGGCAATGAAGATACCGCTATTCCACTTGCTGGCATTAGTGGTTCTTTAGAAGATGTCGATGGTTCTGAACATATTGTTTCGATGAAATTAGAAAATGTGCCAGATGGTTTTATTATTGAAGGAGCTGTCAATAATGGTGATGGCGTATGGACGATTACTGCGTCTGGTGAAAGCTTTGATTTAAGTGATATTAAAGTGCGTCCACCTCATGATTTCAGCGGTACCGTTGATATCGATATTGTGGTTTATTCTAAAGAAGATTCACTGGATAAACCGGCAGAGAATCGTGAAACGGTCACTATTGATGTTAATCCGGTTGCCGATAAAGTAGACACTGACGTAACTCCAAATGTAAGTGGCGATGAAAATAGCCCTATCACGCTTGATTTGGGCATTAAAGCTTATGACGACAAAAATACCATTAATAATCCAGGTTCGAATGTTCATGAAAATGGGGCAGAATCATTACAAATAACCATCACTAATGTGCCTGATTCAAGTTCATTTACTTTACCCGATGGCGTTGATGGTAGCGCTGAAAAGCAAGCCGACGGTTCATGGATAATTAAAGTAACAGGCTCTGATCTTGATTCGCTGATTTTCCATCCGGGTGATGCTAATAACCAGACGGTGATTGATGGAACTGTATGGAATGGCGATTTAAATCTCGATATTCGTGCGGTTGATAATGGTGTTGTTGGTACCGACAGTGTTGCTGTTGATAAGACAATTCATGTTGATGTCACCCCTGATAACGATGCACCAGTGAACCACTTACCTTCAGATTCATTAACGGTTGCTGAAGACGCTACGCTAGTCATTCATGACCTACAAATCACGGATGTAGATAGTAATGACCATGATGCTGTAATGGATATGACTGTCACGTTAAGCGTTGAACACGGCCAGCTGGCTATTGCTGCAGGTGTCGATACATCGGGCTTAACGATTACTGATAATGGCGACGGTAAGTTGGTTATTAATGGTGATTTGACTCTAATTAACCAGCTATTAGATCAAGGTATTAACTATACTGGCGATAAAGATTTTAACGGTACTGATAGCCTTACTATGACGACTGACGATAATGGTAATTCAGGCGCTGGTGGTGCATTAACAGACACCGATAGCATTGATATTACAGTAACGCCAGTTAACGATGCGCCTATTAATACCGTACCTGCACCCTTTGATGTTAATGAAGATGGTAGCCATGTTATTACAGGGCTGAAAATTGCTGATGTTGACGCTAAAGAAAGTGGTACATCAGGTCAAATGACGGTTGAGTTAAATATTGGTCATGGACAGTTATCGATTATTGCCGCGGATACGCAAGGATTAACGATTACCGACAATGGTGACGGTAAACTCGTGATAAGTGGTGATATCGATAAGATTAATACATTGTTAGATAGCGGCATTAAATATACCGGTGATGCGAATTTCAATGGCAGTGATCAACTAACAATGACCACATCTGATAACGGTAATGTTGGTAGTGGTGGTGTCTTAACGGATGTGAGTACGGTTGATATAACCGTAACGGCTGTTAACGATGCGCCGATTAATACTGTGCCTGCGTCATTTGATGTTAATGAAGACAGTAGCCATATTATTACTGGGTTAAAAATTGCGGATGTTGACGCTAAAGAAAGTGGCACATCAGGTCAAATGACGGTTGAGTTAAATGTTGAACATGGGCAATTAACGATTGTTGCCGCTGAAACACAAGGACTGACTATTACCGATAATGGTGATGGTAAGTTAGTAATCAGTGGTGATATTGATAAAATAAATACGCTATTGGATGGCGGTATTGAATACAGTGGCGATCAAAACTATAACGGTAGCGATAAGCTAACCATGACCACATCGGATAACGGTAATGTTGGCAGTGGTGGTGTACTAACGGATGTGAGTACGGTTGATATAACGGTAACACCAGTTAATGATGCGCCTGTAAATACGGTGCCAGCAGCGTTCGATGTTAATGAAGACAGTAGCCATATTATTACTGGATTGAGCATTACAGATGTTGACGCTAAAGAAAGCGCTACATCAGGTCAAATGACGGTTGAGTTAAATGTTGAACACGGGCAATTAACGATTGTTGCCACTGAAACACAAGGATTGACTATTACCGATAATGGTGATGGTAAGTTAGTAATCAGCGGTGATATTGATAAAATAAATACGCTATTGAATGACGGTATTGAATACAGTGGCGATCAAAACTATAACGGTAGCGATAAGCTAACCATGACCACATCGGATAACGGTAATGTGGGCAGCGGTGGTGTATTAACTGATGTGAGTACGGTTGATATTACCGTGGCGCCGGTGAATGATGCTCCTGTAAATGAAGTACCAGCCACTATTAGTACCAGTGAAGACACTGCGACTGTTATTGATGGTATTAAAGTGACCGATGTTGATTTTAACGAGCTTGCTAATAATGACGCAATGTCGGTAACTTTATCCGTTAATCATGGCGCATTGTCGATTACTTTACCGATGAATAGTGGGGTTGAAGTTGCCAACGATGGTAGCGGTAATGTCATCCTGAAAGGCTCAATGACTGATATTAATGTTGTACTTGATAGTGGTATTAGTTATACCGCTGCTGAACACTTCAGTGGTAGTGATGAGTTAACGATTACGACAAATGATGGTGGTAATACAGGTTCTGGTGGCAGTTTATCCTCGACCAATAAAGTCAACATTACAGTGGCGCCAAAAGTTGATATGCCATCATTGAGTTTACATGCAGAGCATATTCAAACGGCAGCAATTCAAAGTTCATTAGGAACAATGATACCTTTAATTGGACTCATTGCAGCGGCATCAGCTGATGCTTCTGAAACGCTAACAGTTAAAATTAGTGATTTAGGTTCAGCACAGGTTGTTGATAAAGCGGGTAATGTGATTGGTACTGATTTGGGTAATGGTAACTGGCAGGTTACCGCTCAAGATCTTAACGAGGTGTATATTAACGATCTTGAGCAAGGAACCCACACTATCAGTGTTACAGCGGTATCGACAGAATCGAATGGTTCTCAGGTGATGTCGCCACCAGTAAATCTTAATATAGTTGTTGATGATCTTTGCGCAACCAATAATATTCTTGGGCAACATTCCTCATCAGATCAAGCTAATTTAGTGATTGATAGTACCGCTCAGGCAACGCTACTAGGTGGTGATGGTAACGATATTTTAGTGGGCGGTGTAGCTTCAGATATTCTTGTTGGTGGTCGAGGCGATGATATCCTTTGGGGTGGGCATCTTAATGGTCATTGTGATGACACTAAAGACACCTTCTTGTGGTCTGATGCTGACTTTGGTACAGCTAATGCGCCAGCAACTGACACTATCATGGATTTTGAAGTCGGTATTGATGTCATTAGTCTTGGCGATGCGCTCAATAGCCAAAACATTCAGTCATTAGAAGATTTGAGTAACCGTATAAATATTATTGAACAACAAGGTAATACTGAGATTCAAATTTTTGATGACCAACATCAAATGGTACAAAATATCATTTTGAATGGGGTGAATCATAATGAACTCTTTGGTGATAATTCACTAAATATGAGCAACGAAGATAAGCTCGGCTCGTTGATGAATAGCGGTAACCTTGAATTGAGCGATAATTTTGGTAATCAACAAGACAATACCTTAGTTGCTGACAGTCAAGGTGAGTCATTATTTGGCTTTGATGGTAATGACATTCTGGTTGCTGGTGAAGGCAATGATATTTTAACGGGGGGTAACGGTGATGATATATTTACATGGCATGAATCGTCACTTTCTACCGTCAGTAATACTGATACGATCACTGATTTTGAATTAGATAAAGATCAAATTAATGTCCGTGGTTTACTGACTGATGATGACAATACCCGTTTAGATATGGATGATTTATTAAAGCATGTTAGTGCAGATGTTGATGATAAAGGTCATGTTAATATTGAGGTGAATAGCAGTGAGGGGCAGTCACAGCATATTGTGTTAGAAAACATTAATCCACAGCATGACTTGGGTTTAGCTGATGGCGCATCTTCTGCTGATATTGTGTCATCCTTATTTAGTCATAATGCGTTTCAAGTTGATAATAACCACTAACATTAACGAATAATCAAACTAAAAAAAGCAGCTTTAGATAGCTGCTTTTTTAGATAAAATGAAAGAGAAATGTCTATGAAAAAATGGTTGATTGGCAGTGCGTTGCTATTAGGTTCAAGTACAGTATATGCACAAAGCTGTCCTGTTGATGTTCCTAATCCTATTCATATTGATAAAGGTAATGTATCGGTTTATGAAGCAGGAAAACCTAAATTATTGATCGACGATAATAATAATTTATTTATTAATGGACAGAAAATTGATCTTAATACGATGCAACAACAAGCATTAACTGCCTATAGTGACAATATGCAGACCTATTTGCCACAAATGGCAGCGCTAGCACAGCAAGGAACAGGATTAGCATTAGCTGTCTTGAAGGATGTTTCTAGTAGTTTTGATTCACAAGCAGCATTTTTAAAAGTGCAGGCTCTCGTTAATCAATTAAGTGAACAAGCACAGCAAAAATTTCATAATAAACAAGGCGAGTTTGTGATGCCTGCTGATGTGTTTAGCAGTATGGACACAACATGGAAAACTGAATTTGAAAACGCTATGCAGCAAGTAACAGTAGAATCAATATCGAGTGTATTAATGGCGCTGGGTGATGAAATGAAAAATGGTGATTTAGATTTTAGCCAAATGCAGACTAAATTTTCACAGTTAAAGACCCAGATCACGGATACCGTGACTCAGCATAGTGGTGAAATGAAAGTAAAAGCCAATGATTTATGTGGTTCAATTGAAGGATTAGCAAAACAAGAACAACAACTTCAACAAATTATTCCACAATTACAAGACATACCAATGTTTAAAATGTAATAACAGCGAAAGATAAACAATGGTTAAAAATAGCACCTGAGGGTGCTATTTTTATTGATATAACCACCTACACTTTATAGACAAGACTCAGATTGATCGTTGTCAATCAGATATCATATTGGTATGCCATTATTTGTTAGCCAAAGTCAAAGGAGTGCTGGATGTTAAAGTTATTGGTTATTGTTGGACTATTAGCCTTTGCTTATTGGGTTATTCGTTATTTATCAAAATCGCAGCAAAATCAGATTGTCACTGGTTTGGTTGCGGTATTAGGCTCCGCTGCGATTATTTTTATTGGGTTTGAATTATTTCGTTAGAGTAAATCAGTTAATGAAACACCGACACCGATTCGCTGTTGCTTGTGATTGTAATCAATTAAGTTCTCACCATAGCCTGTAGAGTACTTAGTGTATCCTCGTAACTTACCCCATAACGGGAAAGTCATACCAAGTTCACCATAACCTTTATTGGTGGCAAAGTTTTGACGACCCGTGAAGCTAAATTCGTAATCTAGCCACTTATAGACTGCATTGACTTCATAATGCCCCATATAATCAATGATATCTGGGTTATCATCTCCTTTAGGCGATAATGGATCTTCTTTCTTGTCTTCAGGTATACGCCACCAAGGACGTAGTGAGAAAACTAAATTACCTTTTTCAACAATCAGATCAGTATAGACACGATTCCAACTTCGAGATAACCCTTGAGTTCGACCATTAGACTGATGTTCTATACCTAATGTCATCCACGTGTTTGCACCAAAAGGAGCCCAAGGTGTTGGCGCAAGATAAAACATTTCAGGACGATAGTTAGTTTCTCTAAAGGGACGTGATATATCCTCAGCGTACACTTGCCAGTATGATTTCAATGTCAAAGCGGCAAATAAGCCATCATTATGGATCAGTAAATCACCATAACTTAATGGGGTTTTAAAACTGATTTGAAATTCAGCTTCGGCATTTTTCATTTTACCGCCCCAAGAACTATCCTTGTAAGCAGTATGATTAATGCTATCTGTCATGACTACGGGGAGGAAATAATTCATACGATGAGGCGTAATAACAAAGCGGTTAAAAGCGGTATCTCGTTCATATTTTAAACGTTGAGAGACGAGAGATGGCTGAGATTTATCTGTGTCTTTGGTTATACTTGCTACCGTATTTTTGCAGCGTAAGCGAATGTCATTCAGTGTTAGGCTACCACTTTGGTTTTTCACTGCATTGAGTAAGCAAGCATCATAATCTTGAGATATGCTAGCAGCAGCAGACCCTGCAATGAGCAATGTTGAAGTAAGGCCAATAGTATAGATGTATCTCACAATGATGACTTATCCCTAAAAATGTGAAAAACAAAAATATTGTTAATCATTTGTGTGTTTTATTTTGCCATTAGTGCTCTAACTAATCATTAAAATTATTAATATTAAGTCAAATAGTTATAAAACAACAACGCCGTCTTAAATAAGACGGCGTTGTTGTTTAAGACTCAGTGTTTAATCATGAGCGTTAATTACGCACCTGTGCGGTTACGTGTTGGTTTGCCATTACGGTTAGTAGGACGGTTACTTGGTTGACCGGGCTTACCATTACGGTTACCACTTGTATTATTCGCGTTATTACTTCCGCCGCGGTTGCTGGTTGTATTATTCGCGTTATTACTTCCGCCGCGGTTGCTGGTTGTATTATTCGCGTTGTTACTTCCACCGCGGTTACTGCTTGTACCTGTTGATGCAGTATTACCATTACCTAATGGCTTACCGTTACGGTTACTTTGAGGGCGTTTGCCATCAGTACGAATATCGGGTTGATTTGGGTTCTTAGTCGCAAAACGTTTTGAACCATGACGACCAGAACCGCGACGTTCCGCAGGTGTCATTTCCGCGTCACTGCCAGCTTCTGGCACTAAACAATTGGGACGATTGCCAATCAGATATTTCTTGCCCATCGTGATTAAAGCATCACGGATAAGAGGCCAGTTTACTGGATCGTGGTAGCGTAATAGTGCTTTGTGCAAGCGGCGTTGACGCTCACCTTTTGCGACAAATAAATCTTCACGACCTTTGTACTTCACTTTCTTCAACGGGTTAGTTTCAGAGTGGTACATGGCTGTTGCATTACACATTGGTGACGGGTAAAAGTTTTGTACCTGATCACATTGGTAATCGTTTTGTTTAAGCCATAACGCGAGGTTCAACATATCGTCATCCGTTGAGCCGGGATGCGCTGAAATAAAGTAAGGAATAAGGTATTGTTTTTTACCTGCTTCTTGACTGTATTGTTCAAACATCGATTTAAAGCGGTCATAGGTGCCCATGCCCGGCTTCATCATCAGATCAAGTGTACCTTTCTCTGTGTGCTCAGGCGCGATTTTTAAGTATCCGCCCACATGGTGAGTCACAAGCTCACGCACATATTCTGGTGATTCTACGGCCAAATCATAACGAACGCCTGACGCGATCATGATCTTTTTAATGCCTTTAACATCACGAGCACTGCGGTATAGATCTATCAGATGTTGATGGTCAGTATTTAGTTTTTCACAAATCTTAGGGAAGATACATGATGGACGACGGCAATTTGCTTCTGCTCGAGGATCTGAACAGCCTAAACGATACATGTTGGCTGTTGGACCACCCAAATCAGAGATCGTACCTGTAAAACCAGGGACTTTATCGCGAATTTCTTCTAGCTCATTCAGAATCGATTCTTGAGAACGGTTTTGGATGATACGTCCTTCATGTTCGGTGATAGAACAGAAAGAACAACCACCAAAGCAACCACGCATGATATTAACCGAGGTTTTGATCATGTCATACGCTGGGATTTTTGCTTTACCGTAACTTGGGTGAGGTACGCGAGCAAAAGGTAATCCAAATACAAAATCCATTTCTTCAGTAGATAGTGGAATCGGCGCACGGTTGATCCACAATTCACGATCAGCATGTTTTTGGATTAATGCACGTCCAGAATACGGGTTAGTTTCTAGGTGCATTACTCGGCTAGCATGTGCATATAAAATACGGTCATTTGCTAGCTTTTCATATGATGGCAAACGGACAACAGTATTTTCAGCATCATGACGAGAGGGACGAACGTGAATCACTTGTGGTTGTTTTTCTTTTTCTTCTTTATTAGAAGCACATGTTTCTTCGGTGGCGTATGGGTTTTGCATCACCATTGCACGACCGGGTTTTTCAATGCGTGATGAATCAATTTCCTGATAACGTTCAGGAATATCTTTGATCATTACTGCAGTGCCTGCAATATCAGTTAATGACTTAATATCTTCGCCATTTGCGATACGGTGTGATACTTCAACAAGCGCACGTTCAGCGTTACCAAATAATAAAATATCAGCTTTAGCATCCATTAATACTGAGCGACGGACTTTGTCTGACCAGTAATCATAGTGAGCAAGACGACGTAAGCTAGCTTCAATACCGCCTAAAACAATGGGAGCTTCTTTATAAGCTTCACGGCAACGTTGTGAGTAAACTAATACGGCACGATCTGGACGTTTACCGCCTTCATTATTCGGTGTGTAAGCATCGTCTTTACGTAGTTTGCGATCAGCCGTATAGCGGTTGATCATTGAGTCCATGTTACCTGACGTTATACCAAAATAAAGGTTTGGTTGTCCCAGTGCCATAAAATCGTCTTTATTATCCCATTTAGGTTGGGCAATAATACCGACACGGAAACCTTGAGATTCAAGTAAGCGACCAATAACGGCCATACCAAAGCTAGGATGGTCAACATAGGCATCACCAGTAACAATGATAATGTCACAGCTGTCCCAGCCAAGTGCATCCATTTCTTTACGGGATGTTGGCAAGAATGGGGCGGTGCCATAGCATTCAGCCCAATACTTAGGATAGCTATTAATAGGAGTTACTTTTGTGTGCATGTTTTGACCTCTATATTTTGAGGCGGGAATTATAGCGGCTCACCTAAACGCTGGCTAGCCTTTATAAATCCAGACCTTTTGTATGGTTTTGGTTTTTATTGATGTTATTTTGTAAGTGAAAATCATTCTCAATTATATTGTTGTATTCTTAAATATAAGACCGTTATTTTTGTGTGAATAATAAAAGTTGATATTAAACGATAGTGGATAACTCATTTATTCCAATAGAGTTTTATGACTATTAAAAGAATTAAGATGAAAATTATAAAAATCAGAGAAGAATAAAATTTTTTAGGGGCGTTTTATTACTTGAATATCCCATGGTGAAAAATATTTTGAACCATAATGTTACTTCATATTAATAATAATATCATATGATATAAATGGTGATTGAAATGAAGCAATATGGGTTTTCTCTCTTTGTTGGTATTTTATTTCTACTTGGCGGGTGTGGCAGTGATAATGATGATGATTTTAATCGTTACTCAGAAACAGCAACCTATAAGCTAACGTTTACCTCTAATTGGAGTAGTACCAATTTCCCAACAAATTATCCAAATAATCGTCATTTTTCAGGGTTAATAGGTCTTACGCATAATAGTAATGTTCATTTGTTTAAAGTTGATGAATTAGCGTCTGCTGGTGTTGTTAAAGTCGCTGAAACGGGCTCTAAAGATGATATTAAACCTGAGATAAATAGCGTAATTAATAATGGTAATGGGCATTCAACTATAGATGGTAGTGGGCTCTCTATTGCCAGTTTGGATGCAGGTGAAAATTCAGTAACGGTAACATTTACAGTAACCCAACAGTTTCCATTAATTTCATTGGTAACGATGTTAGCGCCAAGTCCTGATTGGTTTGCAGGTATTGATAGTCTTTCTTTGAAAGATGGCGATGGTTGGCTTACCACGCTTGCAAAAGATATTAAAACTTATGATGCCGGCAGTGATGCTGGAACGATATTTACTGCTGCAGATGTACCATTGACTCCGCATGAAAATATATCATTATTGACATCAACAAGAGCTGATACTGATTTTGAAAATGGCTTACATTATTCAAATGGATTACCAATTGGTACGATCTCAATAAAAAGAATTGAGTAAATATTGATGGGTAAATGGTCTAAAAGAGTAGAGGTCAAGTATGATAACTCGACCTCTAGTTTTTTTAATGTGTTTGTATGCTTCTTATATCTGAGCCATCAGGGCTTTGATAAACGGAGAGATCAAATTGAGGCAAAATGGCTAATACGTGATCAAAAATATCAGCTTGAATAGCTTCATAAAACGCCCAACGAGTATCATTAGCAAACACATAAATTTGTACGGGTAAACCTTGAGCTGTGGGTTCTAATTCACGCACAATAAAGGTCATATCTTGACGGATTTTACTGTTTTGCTTTAAGTAAGCTTCTAAGTAAGCTCGAAAGACAGTGATATTGGTGATTTGTAGAGCATGCGCATCACCCGTAGCAATTTCGGCGTTTCTCTTGGTCAGAAAGTCTGCAACATAAGGGATCTTCGTTAATTGCTGTTGCTGTTGTTCATCAATAAATTTAATGGTTTCAATATCGATTAGCACCGAACGTTTGATCCGGCGTCCACCAGACTCTTGCATTTGACGCCAGTTAATAAACGAATCTTGCACTAGTGCGTAAGCTGGAATATTGGTAACCGTATTATCCCAGTTCTTTACCTTAACGGTGGTAAGGGACACTTCATCAATGCTGCCATTAGCATTGTATTTATCCATTTGGATCCAATCACCTACTTTAACCATTTGGTTAGCTGATAGCTGAATACCGGCGACAAAGCCTAAAATCGTATCGCGGAAAACTAATAATACTAAACCTGTCGCGACACCTAAGCCACTAAGAAAATAAATGGGGGAACGGTTAGCAAGTACTGAAATAGCAATAATTGCGCCGATAAAAAAGATGATTAACTTTGATAGCTGAACAAAGCTTTTTACCGGAAGATTACGGCTGATCTGATTAATATCTGCCATATCGTTAGTGGCATCAAGAAATGCATAGGTGCTTCTTACTAATACAATTATTAACCATAAACTTAATGTGCGATCAATGAAACTACTGAGAATAGCGTGCTTATCTAACACGAGTGGTATAACAATATTGAGCACCATTGCGGGAATGGTCAATGATAGTTTTTCAAACACTTTGTGCCGTACCATGACGTGTCCCCATGTCGCTTGGGAACGTTTAATAGCAGAGCGTAATAGAGCGAGTAGCC
Organism: Photobacterium phosphoreum; assembly: GCF_002954725.1. GTDB lineage: Bacteria > Pseudomonadota > Gammaproteobacteria > Enterobacterales > Vibrionaceae > Photobacterium > Photobacterium phosphoreum. The sequence goes on along the minus strand of NZ_MSCQ01000001.1, from coordinate 1,566,751 downwards.
CCCAACGAACAAAGACATAGGATAAAAACGCAAGGGCACAGCAAAGCACCATAAATATGGCCGTTGATATATTATCTTGTGGTTGAACATTAATCCCCAGCTGTGACATGCCATTAGCAATGTCTAAGCGTATTTTATGGCTCAAAATTGAACTCCAAACTCACACTGTGAATAAATAAATGTAGATTGCTCGATATCGTCATTGGTTTGGGGACACAATTGACTGTGAATGCGAGTATATTTTAGTGGTGATGTTTATCTTAGCATAATCAGAAAGGTACATTAGTGGTAGAATCTTAGAATACCAAGTATGTATGTTCGTGTGAGCAATCAGTACGATATTGAAGAGAGTGTGGAGAAAATGGTGGCCAAAAAATATTATGTTGTTTGGAGCGGTCGTGAACCTGGTATTTACAGTGACTGGGCAAGTTGTAAGCAGCAAGTCGATAAATTTGCAGGGGCACGATATAAATCATTTCCAACTCAAACAGAAGCTGTAGCCGCTTTTGGTAAACAACCGCAAACCGTTCGATCTTCAGTCGGTGCTAATAAAACAGCAGCAAAACGCACTACTCCGAGTAAAGGTTCATTAACCAGTGAACAAGTGCATGCATTGACGGCTGAAATTAAGATTTTCACCGATGGTGGTTGCGATCCTAACCCAGGTAAAGCGGGATCTGGATTGGCGTTATACCGTAATAATCAGCTAAGTGAGTTATGGTATGGCTTGTATGAACCAATGGGAACCAATAATACCGCAGAGTTAAATGCACTTAACCAAGCATTAGTATTAGCCGAACAGGTATTGGCTCAAACATCGACTGTGGCTATTTTTTGTGATTCAAAATATTCCATTCAATGTATTACTCAGTGGGCCGTAACATGGCAGAAAAATGGTTGGAAAAAAGCGGGGGGTGAAATTAAAAACTTAGTGTTGATTCAAAAAATGTTTACCCGTTACCAAGCATTAAAAGCACAGGTTATTATCCATCATGTAAACGGCCATGTCGGCATTGAAGGCAATGAATTAGCGGATCGAATGTCAATTTTAGCGGTCGACATTAAAAAGGTCGATTTTTGTTTGTACCAACCGCCTTATGATTTACCTGCGTTACTTGCACTCCGCGCAGGTTAAGCTGTTAGCTTTGTGTTAATACTGCGAGCATGCGTAAAATGTTCGCTTTATTATCGTTATTCCCCATCATTTCTGGATTGGCTAATGCATATAGATAGCCTTCGATATCGCTGCCATCAATATCTGTTCTAAAATTAATTAAGTTGGCCCATTGCTCGAGATCATCTGCATCAATCTCATCGGCAAGGTATTGCTCTAGCACCATAATTAAATGCTGTCGACTAACCTCAAACGGTACTTCATTAGGCTCGATGTCAGCACTGACGAAGACTGAAAAAGCGGCGTCTCGCTGTGGACCAAAGGTTAATATTTGAGTAAGGGCTTGCTGTTTGTTCATAGATAAATAATTACGGTTTGAATCAATAACCGTAATTGTGCCGTGATGTACAATATAAAAAAAGCCCATTGAGTGTATTTTCTCAATGGGCTTACTATTTTTAGATGCTTAATAGATTAAACCGTTATTCGACTTAATCATTAAACGTACATTGGAACCAATACGAATGTACCTAGAATAACGGTAGCTAAACCACAAAGGACAGGAACAACAGTACGCTTAACAACATCAAATGGGTTAATTTTTGCCATGCCTGATGTTGCAACAATAACACCAGATACTGGAGAAATTGTGCGACCTAAGTTTGATGCTTGTAGCATCGGGATAATAAGGAAAGCAGGGCTTAAACCTAATTTACCCGCCAATTGAGGAGCAAGTTCTACGAAGGCATAGAAAGGTGCATTGCCTGAACCTGTAGCAATTGCGGCAGCAACAGTAAGGGCTGTTAATAATAGCATTAGTGCGAAACCGCCAGCACCGGCTTTATCTGCTAGAGCAATCAGGTTATCAATAGTACCAACCGTCATCAGACCTTGCGCGAATACACCCGCGGCGACTAATAACATTACCACGCCTTTAAATGCATCACCCATACCCGCATAACAAGATTCAAGATTACTTAATGTTACCTTGCCGTTCAAACGGTTAGTAAAGAAATCAACCAAAGCACCTAGCGTAATAGAAACGATCACAATCGTGTAAATATCCAGAGTTAACCCTGGAATGGTTTCACCATTAAATAAGAATACGCCGATAATTGGCATGAAAGGTAAGATCGAGTAATAAGCCGGTGCATTAACTTCCATTTCTGAAATATCAACACGTTCCATTGGTGTGTTGTCTTTCTTATCAAGGTATTTATTCCAGAAAAACGCAGCGACTGCCATCACGATAATGGCACAGATAGAAACGGGTAATACGGTTTCTACAGCGAAAACATGTAGAGGTAAGCCTGATTTTTCGGCTGCAACAATAACATCACCTGATGTTGGTGAAAGAATGATCGCGGCAGGTGATGCACAGACTGCCGCAGCTGCTGGGCGAGATATGCCCATTGCGGTCATCATTGGGAATAAGGTTGCCATTAATAGCACGCCAAGTCCTGTTGCAGAACTGACAGCGAGTGACATTAAACAGGCAACAATATAGGCAGCAACTAATAAAACGTAAGGCGATTTGATAAAAGAAAGAGGTTTTGAAAATTGCTTAACAACGACGTTATTTGCGCCAATGTGGGTCATATAAGAAGCAAAACCACACAATAGCATGATCTGTAAACCTAGACCGCCGCCACGGTTTTGAAGCATGTATTTCACATACTCAAGTGAGTCAGTTAATAGATTGCCAGTAGATGTAACTGTTGCAGGTAACACTGAATGGCCTAATAAACCTGCAATAATTAATAACGAAATTCCCGCTGTTAATAAAACGCCAGCCGCGTTATATCCCTTTACTATATAATAACCAACGGCAATGGTGATCACCAAACCAATTAATAATTCCGTCATGGAAAGTCCTCTCCTAAAATCAAATAAAATATGCATTTATGATGTATTACTGCATATTTTTCATAAAAATCGCGACTAATGTAGCTAAAAAACAGCTTATGAACGACTGTTAACAGTCAAGGATATGATCTCACCCATGCTTTTATTGATGATGTTAATAATTTGATTTTTGTGGTGTTTTATATTGATGCTAGTATGTTTTGTAAATGTTAAAAATCGCTCACTATATTATTACTAATGGTTATTAACAATTGTTATTATTAGCATTGCTGTTTAACGTATTCAATAAAGGTTCTATCAGCAAGTGAGAGGTAACCTTGCTTACGCCATGCCATAGCAAGATCTAACTGAATGGGTTCGGCAAAAGGGATGGGGATCAGATGCGGTTCATGATCTGTGACTAATTCAAGTAATGCAGTAATAGCAAAGTCATGGCGAACGATTTGTAAAATCATCGGTAATAAATTTGTTTCAAATGAAATGTTAGGGGTTAAATTGTGTTGTTCGCAGACGTGATCTAACATTTCACGATGAAAATATCCCGGCTTAAATGCCACTAATTCTTGTCCAAAAAAATCGGTGAAGCTTAGGCTTTTTTTTGTGGCGAAATCATGCTGCTCACTGACGACAGCGACCATCTGTGAACGCAAGAGATGCTCAATTTGTAAGCTGGCGGGTACGTTATGATTAATAATGACCCCGAGATCTAATTCGCTATCAAGTAACATTTTTCGAATAGATTGGGTGCCAGCTTCAACGATAGTTAATTTAAGGTTAGGGTAGTGGCTTTTAAATCCCATTAATATTTGAGGGAAAAAATATGATCCCAACATGCTGGGTACACCTAGCCTAACTTCCCCTTTTTCTAACCCACGTAATTCTTTCATTGCTAAAGTTGCATCTGCTATTTTTTGTAGAATTTGCTTAGCGTGTACCAGTAATACTTCACCTTCTTGAGTTAGCATGACTTTGCGTTCATTTCGATAAAAAAGGGTTAGATCTAATTGCTGTTCGAGTTTTTTGATAGCAACGCTGAGCGCAGGTTGCGCAATATGAAGTTGCTCTGCGGCACGAGTGAAATTTTTTGTTTCTGCTAATTTAGCAAAATAAGTCAGTAAGCGAGTATTCATAGCTATAGTTTTTGTTTATCACAGTGATATTAATTATATATTTTTATTATTATGTCGCTGTTGTTATCGTCTTGTCACGTTATGTTTAGTCTTTATAAAAAAGCCATTGTTACCCTAATGATATAACCCACTGAGCATAGAATATTTTAATGGTGAGATCATGATAGAAACCAACACTCTAGCCTATAAAAAAACCAGTTTTGCGTTGGCATTAGGCTCTTTTATCGTTTTTTGTAATTTGTATTTGTTCCAGCCGATGTTGCCATTAATGGCGACTGAATTTTCCGTATCGGCAACACAAATTAATTGGGTCTTGGCAGCTACGACATTAATGCTCGCAGTCTGTTTAATTCCATGGGCGATTGCATCTGAGATAGTAGGGCGACGGATCATCATGGTGATCAGCTTATTATTGATGCCTATTGTTGGCCTTGCGATGGTTTTCACCCAAGATTTATTTACTTTAACTTTAGCGCGAGCGGTTATGGGGATCTCTGTTGCAGGCTATGTTGCTGTTGCTGTTGCTTATATGGCTGAGGAGTTTAGTCCTAAAGCATTAATGTTAGCCGTCGGTGGCTATATCAGTGCTAACTCATTAGGAGGCATTGCTGGGCGATTATACGGTGGTGTTATTGGTGAGCAACTTGGCTGGCATGGGGCAGTGTTAGGGATGGCGGTAATGAGTTTACTTGGAGCTATTGTGGTGATTAAATTATTACCGCCACAGCAACATTTTGTTCGTCATAACCATCAACTGCACGTACATGGCCGACAGTTAATCGCACATCTTAAACAACCTGTATTATGGCTAGCAATGTTAATTGGTGGAATAAATTTTGCATTATTTGTTAACCTTTATTCTGTGACAGGGTTTAGATTAGTAGCTGCACCGTTTAATTTACCACTCAGTTGGGCATCATTAATTTTTCTTTGTTATTTAAGTGGCACCATCACATCACGTTTAAGCGGTCGTTGGGCAAGTAAGTTCAATCCAATATCAGGGATGATCTTAGGAGGAATTTTAAGTTTGGTGGGAATGTGGCTAGGATTAGTTGAATCACGGTTCACTATTTTAATCAGCTTGCTGTTATTGAGCTCAGGCGCATTTTTTACCCACTCATTAGCTTATGCTTGGGTCAGTCATCATGCAAAAGTCGCTAAAGCAACTGCCACTGCGCTCTATTTAGTTCATTATTATGTTGGTGGTAGTTTAGGGGGATTTTTGTTGATTTACTGTTGGCAGCATGGCGGTTGGAGTATGGTTGTTACTGGCGGTACAGTATTGTACTCACTAATGTTCATATTATGTGGGTACTTAATGAAAACCAAGCAACAACCTGTTTTACAGCCCCAATGAGGTAATAAGAGTGGCTAATCGATCGCGATAGTTAATGTGTAATGGCTACTCTCACCACGACGAGCAAAAGCGCGATATTGACCAATGCGGATAGTGTATTTGCCATCGTAAGGTAAAATATATTCGCCGTTATGATTAATATCTGCAGAAAATGGGCTTAAATCAGCAATATTTTCAAGTTTTGAGTTTAATAGAGCCACCCATAATTTAGTACTTTTGGTGTCGAGGGTTACTTTTAAATGCTGATCTTTTTTAGCATAAAAAACATAATTATTAACATCATAGTTGGCTGTTGTTGCGACATACTGCTCACTGCTAGTCCCTGTTTTAAAATGAACCGCTTCATTGCTATCAGCAGCGATAGCCATAAAAGAACAACTGCTTAATATCAGTGCGGTAAACAATAGCCCTAGTGGTTTTAGAAATAACATAATATGTTGACTCAATCGTTAGATAAACCTATCTCGCTAGCCATTGAGCGAGTTAAAAGTACGCACTATTTAATCGGGGGAAATACTGCGTACTCGATTAGTATTATCAAAAATAACCGATTGGTAAAGGTGTGTTTAGTCAGCTAATGCCATCGCGAGCAAGCTAACAGGGTGAATTGTTGTTAAATCAGTGTTTTCTTCAATTTGCCATTTACAGGTTTCGCAATCAGTTATTGCGTAATCTGCTTTTGCATGGCGGATTTTTTGAAATAAATCCTCGCCAATTTTCATTGATGTATCATAGTTTTCAGTTTTAAAACCATAAGTACCCGCTAAGCCACAGCATTGGCTATCTAATATTTCAAGATCTAATCCAGGGATCATTTTAAGTAACTCAATGGTGTATAAACTACCGCCAGTGCGCTCAAGATGACACGGAGTATGGTAGACCACTTTTTTATTAATAGGTTTTAATTTTGGGGTATTACCATTCATAAACGCTTTAAGTAAAAAACGGGTAACATATTCAATCCGATCGGCAACTTTGGCATTATCTATTTTTAATACATGCGGATATTCTTCACGTAGGGTAAAGGCACAAGTAGAAGAGGTTGAAACAATGGTTGAATTATATTTTTCAACAACAGCTTCAAAAATTTGGGTGTTAAGTAATGCATTTTTCTTGGCTTTATCAAAGAAACCATTGGCAATTAACGGTACCCCACAGCATTTTTCCTTATCTAATAACTGCACGCCAATATTCATCGCATTCATAACGCGGATGAAATCTTTGCCTAACTGTGGGTTGTTATAATTAACGTAACAGCCATGGAAATAATGCACTTGTTGCGAATATTTAGTTTGGTTTTGGCAATGCTTTTTATACCACTGGCGAAAGGTGCCATGAGAATATTTAGGTAACGTTTTATGATCATGAACACCAATGGTTTTATGCATGATCTTTTTAACAGGTTTAAAGCCAGTAATTGCATTAACGATCGGCGCGAAAGGTGTCGCAACTGAACCCATTAAATCAGTATGGCTTAATACAAAATCTCGAATTGTTTTAATATTAAGATCGTGTTTAGCATGTTTACTGCGTGCAACTGCGATCATGTCACCGATTTTTACTCCAGAAGGACAAGCGGTTTCACAACGTTTACAGTTAGTGCAAAGCTTAAGCATATCATCATAAAACTCAGCACTTTTAATCCGTAATCGTTCACCATCTGGACCACATTGTTTAGGGCCGGGGTAATTTGGATTGGCTTTAGCAACAGGGCAATAAACGGTACATACGGTGCATTTAATGCATTGGTCAAAACTGGTATCTTGCTTGAGCATTAGATATTGCCCTCTGCTAATGATGGAAAAATTGCGGTTGAGCTGTGCTTGTCGTGTAAGGCGATCATCGATTGTGCAGCGTGAAAACCGGTGCTGATAGCAACACCGCTGCCACTGCCTTCAAAGACTGGGTTGTAATGGGCTAAAATAGCCCCCGCACAGTAGATATTAGTAATCACATTACCGTTAAGACTGGGTTGTAATTGCTGATTAGTTTCAACGCCCATTCCTAAAAACTGATGTGGTTGGTCACTGAAAAACTGTGGCTGATACCAATGCTGGTGGTTAGTTGATGCTAATGGTGCAATATCTAATCCAAAAATAGCCTCTTCAATATGGTGGCGTTCAGCGTGTAAGCCCCGACTAAAGAAGCTCCCACTGGCTAATAAATAATGATTAGCGACTAACGGCATATCGCCGTGATGACGAGTAAAAATACGTTGGAGTTGGTTGTTCTCAAATTCACCATGAGTGACTTCATCACCCGCAAGAATCAGACCACCTAATGATTTGTAATAGCTTTTCATAGCATCTTCCAAACGTATGCCGAGTAATGATGGCGGCATAGTTGGAATTTCACATACGGTGTAACCTGTTAACTGTTCAAGTTTTTTAATGACTTTAATCCCAGTGCCATTACCAAATACGGCAGGAAGTACCACCAAATCCGCTTCACCAATGGTGTTTTTCATCGCTAAAGCAAAACGCTGGAGCGTATTTTCGTCAACTAATACGCGGGAAATATCAATTGAGCGATATTCACACGGGTTACGTTGCATTAATTCAGCATCGGGCAATGCAATCGTGGCAGTGGTAATGTCCACATTAGCGAAGTGGGGTAGCAAACGTAAATTATCAGCGGCTAATTGGGGTTGAAAATCACGGAAGCCATCGATAGTCACTAATGCTATGCGGCGTAATGCTTGGGCTGGATCAAACATCGGAAAAGGGTGCACTGTTGCTTGGGATAACCACGTAGCCTTAAATGTGCCCATTGGCGTAATGCGTAAATGGTTACAATCATGAGCTTGATGGTGCAGTTCAATGCCAATATTTGTCATTGTCTGTTGATACCAATCGATCGCTTGGCGAGTAATGTCAGCACCTAGTTTACTGTAAGGGTGTTGTGGTGATTGATGGGCTAAGGTGTCAAATTCATCAAAAGGATAATGGGTTGCAGTGCCATTCGGTAAACGGCTTAACACATCAATTGAGCCAGAAGAAAAATGGAGTGCACTTTGACCCGCGGCAATAACGGCTGTTTTTAGCCCTGCTTGAGCACAACGAATAGCGCAGGTTAAGCCAGCAACACCACCACCAATAATTATATTATCAAATTTCATTATTTTGCCTCATTGCTTGGATTGATAGTGTTGGTAGATGTAGATGCTGGTGGAATATCACTGACACCAAAGAGACCTTCATAGATCCAATAAGAAAATTCACCCTCGCGTAAAGCATCACCCCAAAATACCGGTTTAATGCCTTTCCAACGTTCTTCAAGAAAATCACTGAGAATATGACTGGCATGGTTACCATCAGTATTGCCATATTCAGCAAATAAACCTGCGGCACGATAAGAACATAATTCACCTTGGCAAGGTCCCATTCCGACACGGGTGCGACGACGTAAATCAACCAGATTATGGACATCCAGTTGTTTGATCGCATATTCAACTTCACCACAGGTCACCATTTCACATTCACAAATAATGGCTTGGCTTTTTTTATCATCAGTTAAAAATTGTTGGGCGCGCTCACCATGACGGTAATAGGCAGATTGATAGACAGGTTTGGCTAAACTAGCAGTGTGCTTAATGGCTTTAGGTTGCTCAGATCCCGGTAATGGCCGTTGGTGAGTCGTACAAGGGGTGGTGTTACCGAGTTTTTTCGCAACCAGATCTGTGGTCCATTCAGCCATCATGCGATAGGTCATTAACTTACCGCCTGTGATAGTAATAAAACCGTCCATGCTATCGCGTTCAGCGTGATCTAATAACACGATCCCACGGCTAATATTACGGCCACTGGTGTCACCATCGACAGCAACTAATGGTCGAACGCCCGCATAAGCCCGTAATACGCGGGTATTAGCCATGATGGGTGCTAGTTTGGCACCTTCTTTTAATAAAATATCAATTTCTCTGCTAGTCACATGGAGATCGTCAATATCTTTATAATCAATGCGTTCCGATGTTGTACCAATTAGCGAAATGGTATCACCTGGGACCAATATATCGGCATCAGAAGGCTTTCTACAGCGGTTGATCACTAAGTTATTAATTCGATAATCTAAGATCAACAATGATCCTTTGGCAGGGAACATAGTGATATTAAGATCACCATACTGACAGATTTGTTGTCCCCAGATCCCTGCAGCATTAATAACTTGCTGGGCTCTAATTTCAAAGTGAGTATTGGTTTTTAGGTTTAAACATTTGACTCCTTTGACGGTGCCATTTTGTTGGATAAGGGCGGTGACAAAAGTGTGATTAAAAAGTTGTGCACCGTGCTCTATAGCATCAAGAGCGTTAGAAGAGGCAAGGCGAAAAGGGTCGATGGTACCGTCAGGCACTTTTACCGCACCTATAAGTTGTGGGTTACAGTTTGGCTCTAATCGTAATGCTTGTTGTGGGGTTAATTGCTCAACGTCAATATCAGCATTTTGACAGGCGCTAATGAATTGTTGTTGAAATTGAAGATCATCATCAGGCAAAGAAATAAATAGCCCTTGTGTATCTTCAACACAGTGGCGCGCTATATTTTTAAGGATACGGTTTTCAATAATACATTCTTTGGCTGATTCTGGATCCGTAACCGCATAGCGTGCACCTGAATGAAGTAAGCCATGGTTACGGCCGGTTGTACCAGAGGCTAAATCGTCCTTCTCAATTAAGATACATTTGATGCCACGCAGGGCACAGTCACGCATTATACCTGTACCTGTTGCACCACCACCGATGATCACAACCTCTGTTTCTAACCAAGTCGTCATGTTCGTTTCGCTTATCGTTATTGATTATATTATTAGCGTTTTAAACGCCCACTATTTTAATAGGGTTAATATGCCATTAAATTACACTCTATTTGTTGAGCGAACGCACACAAATGAGCGAACGAACATTTTAAGCGTTCCTTTTTGTTCATTAAGCGGTTTTTTGAATCATATTTAGTCGAGGATGTATTCGAGCAGAGTGATTAATCGTTAACGGTTGGCTGAGATTCGCATCTTGACGTGACTTGAGTATAATTGTGCTCCTTTTATTTTTAATTGATGCTTATTATGATCGGCTATCTCGCATTTTTAATTCCAGCACTGCTTGGTGCGCAATGTATTCTTACTGTAGTACTCACCAAAGGGGAGATTTGCCCTGGTCAACGCGGTCGAGTACACAAAATGTTGCCAGTATTGCTTATTGGGTGGTTATTGGCTGCGATTAGCCAAGTGTGGGCAGTATTGCCTTTACTGAGTTTGTTATTTTTTACCGTAAAAGTGAAAACCAGTAAAACCCGTGACTCAGGCCCTTTGGTGGTGCTTTATGGCTCTAATCTACTGGGGTTTATTAGTTGGATGATGTTATTGCCAATGATGGACATACCTGAAGTATTGCTAAGTTTAGTCGCGGTGGCGCTGTACGGTAGTTTACTGGCGCATGTTTTATTAACCTTTTCACGCACTCGATTACAGGCTTTTCACCGTATTTTGCCGTTTGTTGGCTTTATCAGTGCGATAGTTTCGGTATTACTCTTAGTGTGGAAAATTATCTTCATGGGTGAAGCGGCAACTGCGCCTTATACGGTTGAAGTTGTGATTTCATTATTATGTTTAGTCGCCGCATTACTGGTGTGGTCGGGGCATATTTTATTACATAAAACCGTGAATAAATGGCAGTTATTAGTAGCAGCGGGGCTACTTATGTTTTCAGCTGTGATGCAATTAACTTTATTTTAAACCATGAATTTGAACGCTACTTAGCCTTTATCTTATTTAAGATAAAGGCTTTTTTATGACGAGTATTTATAGCGAAGAGAAATAACAGTAAACCGTCTATGCTTAATGAAATGGCGATTAATATTAATAATTAATTGTTAGTAATAAGGAGGCAGGATGGAAATTAATAACTTACTTGGTATGGATACCCATATTGTAATTGGGATCGTTAACGAGCGTTTACGGCTAGAGTGTAACTCTATGGCTGAATTAACCTCTCGTTATGAATTAAGTGAAACTGAACTCACCGAAAAAATGGCTCAACAAGGTTATCATTACGATCCATTAAATAATCAGTTCAAGTAAATTCGTATTTTATTCTAACAAGGTATTAAACTGTTTTAATACCTTGTAAATGCTGCTGGCATTGTTGCTTCGCTGTGGCAAAAAAAGCCTTCAAATATTGGTGCTGATGTTCTGATGCCCGTACTGCTGCAAAGAGACGTCGCCATAATCCCTTACCTAATGGTTTACTGACAATTAATCCTTGATGCACGAAATTATCAACCGCCCAATTAGGTAATGCAGCGACTCCCATTCCTGCCGACACCATCTGAATTAACATCAAACTATTATCTGCTTGCTTCCATGATAATGGCTCAATGCCTGCGGGTTGAAGAAAATGTTTCATTATATCTAACCTGTTCCGTTGAATTGGATAACTGAGTAGGGTTTGATCTGCAAGATCAGCCGGCTCTATATATGACTTTGTCGCTAACGGTGATTGCGAAGCAACAATGAGACACATTTCAAAATCAAACAATGGCTCATAGTGAATTTCGTGACGGGGTTGAATATCTGATGTGATGACTAAGTCTAATTCACCTTGAGCTAACGCCGGAATAGGATCAAAACTAAACCCAGAGCAAAAATCAATATTCACGTCAGGCCATAGTGCCTGATATTGTTTTAATGCTGGCATGAGCCACTGAAAACAAGAATGACATTCAATCGCCAGCTGTAATCGGCCTGTCGTCTGGTGTCTACTGTTGGCTAATTCTTGTTCTGCAGCTTGTATTTTTGGCAATACGGTGTCAGCTAAATTAAGTAGTACCTTACCTTCTGTCGTGAAGCGTACGGGACGTGTTTTGCGTAAAAAAAGTTGGCTGCCTAAACGCTGTTCGAGATCTTTTAATTGATGAGACAACGCGGATTGCGTGAGGCATAAATGGGTTGCCGTTGCAGTGAGTGAGCCTGTTGTTCTTAATACTGTTAAGGTTTTTAGATGTTTCAGTTCAATCATGTTCCATCCTTGGAGCACTGCGAGATAAGGTGATTGTTTTTTAATCTACGCGGTAAATGGATACATGTAAACATCCAGATGGCTAAACGGCTATATTAGTGGTTAGTTGGATGAATTACCAGTATTCCAACGTGAAATAAATTCATGATCATTATGAGATAAATCACCTTGTTGTCACTGTTGTTGTCCGTCACTGTGTTAATCAACCAGCGTCATCTTAGCCATTGTTTTTATATGGATTTATGATTGATAACATATTGAATTAAAGGAATATAACAATGACAGTAACATCGAAGAAAACCGCCATTAGCGAGAATACCATCACCCATATACTCGGGTATCCACGGGTCGGAAGTCAGCGTGAATTAAAATTTGCTCAAGAACGTTATTGGCGTGGTGAGATCGATCAAACACAGCTTAAACAAGTGGGACAAGAGTTACGTCATCGCCATTGGGATGATCAAATTAACGCAGGACTGGATTATGTGTCGGTAGGAGATTTTGCTTGGTATGACCATGTATTAGGCACCAGTATGCTGCTTGGTCACATTCCAACCCGTCATCAAAAAGGGTTTCCTGATTTAGATACCTTATTCAGTGTTGCACGTGGTAAAGCGCCAACAGGGTGTGCTTGTGCCGCTGCTGATATGACGAAATGGTTTAATACTAACTACCATTATATTGTGCCAGAATTTACCGCAGAAGACCGTTTTAACGTCAGCTGGCAACAGTTGTTTGAAGAAGTGGCAGAAGCAAAAAAAGCGGGTCACAATATTAAACCCGTATTATTAGGGCCAGTGTCTTATTTATGGTTAGGAAAAGAAAAACAATCAGGGTTTGATCGCTTAACATTATTACCTCGATTGTTGGCCGCTTATCAGCAAATATTAACCAAATTAGCGGCATTAGGTGTCGAGTGGGTACAGATTGACGAACCAGCATTAGCCCTTGAATTACCGCATGAGTGGGCTGCGAGTTTTAAATTAGCTTATCAAATGCTTCATGGTGGACCTAAGTTATTACTGACCACTTATTTTGATGATATTAGCCACCAATTAGCGACAATTTCGCAGCTTAACGTCGATGGTTTACATATTGATTTATCGGCAGCCCCCGCACAATTATTAACTGTGGTCGCGGAAATTCCTGAGCATTGGGTGTTATCTGCAGGTGTTATTAACGGTCGTAATGTGTGGCGAGCTGATTTAGCTGAATGGCTGCTCCGTTTACAACCGATTAAGCAGCAGTTAGGACAAAAATTATGGCTGGCGAGTTCATGTTCATTATTACATAGTCCAATAGATGTCGATCATGAAACAGATCTTGATGCGGATGTTCGTCAATGGCTAGCATTTGCCAAACAGAAATGTGGGGAAATTACCTTATTAGCCCAAGCGCTTGATGGTGATCAGAATGCGATTGCTGCATGTACTGATTACAGTGCAAGCATAAAAGCACGTCTTAGCAGTGATCGAGTGAATAATCTGCAAGTGCAACAACGTACTGCAGCAATTACGCCTCAAGTGGCTGAACGTGAGCTCCCTTATTCTGAACGGGTGATTCAACAACAACACGCGTTACAGTTGCCATTATTACCGACCACGACCATAGGTTCATTCCCGCAAACATCAACCATTCGTAGCCAGCGTAGTGACTTTAAAGCTGGGAGAATAACGGAATCTGATTATAACCAAGTATTACAAGCACATATTCAAGAGGCAATTACTCGCCAACAGCATTTAGGGCTGGATGTTCTTGTTCATGGTGAAGCTGAACGAAATGACATGGTAGAGTATTTTGCAGAGCAACTAGAGGGCTTTGTCGTGACGCAATATGGATGGGTGCAAAGCTATGGCTCGCGTTGTGTAAAACCTGCGATTATTGTGTCGGATATTTATCGTGCCCAACCAATGACGGTTGAATGGATCCGTTATGCGCAATCTTTAACAACTAAACCTGTAAAAGGAATGCTGACGGGCCCCGTGACAATATTAGGTTGGACGTTTGCGCGTGAAGATTTATCACGTGAAGCGATAGCAAATCAAATCGCATTGGCATTGCGTGATGAAGTGGCTGATTTACAAGCAGCAGGGGTTAAGATTATTCAAATTGATGAGCCTGCAATAAGAGAAGGCTTGCCGCTAAAACAGAGCCAATGGCAGGCATACCTTGATTGGGCGGTGAATGCATTTAAGATCTCAGCCGCTGGAGCTGCATCGCAAACACAAATTCATACTCATATGTGTTATAGCGAGTTTAATCAGATCATTGCATCTGTTGCAGCATTAGATGCTGATGTGATAACGATTGAAACATCCCGTTCAGATATGGACTTGCTCAAAGCGTTTGAAGCATTTGCTTATCCCAATGAAATTGGTCCCGGAGTATATGATATTCATTCACCTAATATTCCAGACATCGATACGATAACGGCATTAATTGATAAAGCCGCGACATTAATTCCAATTGAACGTTTATGGATCAATCCTGATTGCGGTTTGAAAACCCGTAATTGGACAGAAACGGAAGCCGCATTAACCAATATGGTGGCCGCGGCACATATTCTGCGAAAAAAGTATCAGAAGGGCTGTGCTGCATAATTTGTGAATAATAAAAAAGCCGCTTACACATATTTCTTTGTTATCGAAAGTGTGTAAACGGCGCTTATTTTTATTTAGAGGTGATTATTGTGCGTTAGTTGCAGCAACATCACGAGCAAATGTTAGCGTATGCTTTGCATTTGTCATTGTCATTGTGTCGCCTGAAATATTGACTTTGTTCCAATCAGAAAGCGATTGTGTAAACGTTTGTTCAACTTTCATTTCACTATCTGGGCACAGCATCATCGTCATACCCATTTTTTCAATACGGAATTGACCGTCTTTTACTTCAGCTTGACCAAAGTAACGGTTACAACCAGCATGACCATTAGCAGCAAGATCCGTTGCTAGTTCTAGTGTAGGTACTGGTTGGGTAAGAGCTTGGTTATCAATTTTCATTAATGACCAGCTACCGTTAGCA
The DNA here is from genome assembly GCF_002954725.1 of Photobacterium phosphoreum. GTDB lineage: Bacteria > Pseudomonadota > Gammaproteobacteria > Enterobacterales > Vibrionaceae > Photobacterium > Photobacterium phosphoreum. The sequence continues at coordinate 1,551,254 of NZ_MSCQ01000001.1, read as the reverse complement.
AGCTCAGGGCCTGTTACTGGTTGTGATGTTTTAGTAGTAAGACCTGTTGTTGAACATGCAGCTAACATCATAGGGAGTACCAGTGCAGCTAATAGACGCTTTTTCATTATAGTTATTCCTGAACAGTAATATTGATGGGTGAGCAAAAGTGCAAACATAAATAGGTAGAGGTTTGCTTGACAAAATAACCGTCATTTCTTTTTAAGGCATGTTCGTTAACGTTCATGCTGATTATGGGAATATTGAATAAAAAACTAGCTTATTTCAATACTTGCTCAAAAGGATTATACCTATTTATTACGCAATCTTGCGGGTTTATTTGTTAAGAACGGTGTATTTGTGACAAGTATGAAACCGTGGTTAAGTAAATAAGAGGATTTGTTCTTAATTGTCCGATAAAGAAAAGGGCAAGAGAACTCTTGCCCTTCTAGAAACAGTATATCGTTAGTGATTATGCTGTTTTTGATTCAATGGCTTTTTCAACCATGTGTAAATGTACATCTTGCTGTGGGAATGGAATTGAAATGCCTTCACGATCAAAGCGCATTTTCACTTCTCGTGTGATATCCCAATATACATCCCAGTAATCATCTGTTTTAACCCAAGGGCGCACAATAAAATCAACCGATGATGAATTTAATGTATGTAACTTAATGTTTGGTTCTGGGCTACGTAAAACAGAAGGATGAGATTCAACAATATCTTGTAAAACACGCTCTGTTTTTTCGATGTCATCGCTGTATCCAATCCCAAAAACCATATCAATACGACGTACTTTTTCATGAGTAACGTTCTTGATAATATCACCCCAAATTTTACTGTTTGGTACGATAATAATTTCGTTACTGAATGTTTTAATGGTGGTGTTCACTAAACTCATGTGGCTCACTTTACCTGTGATACTACCTGCTTCTACTAAATCACCGACATCAAATGGGCGGTAAATTAATAGCATCATACCCGAGGCAAAGTTAGACAATGTATCTTGTAGGGCAAAACCAATAATAATACCTGCCACACCAAAACCAGTTAGAATTGGTGCAAGGTTTAAACCTACTTGTGAAAGCGCGATTAAAATACCGATCGCAAACACAATTTTACCTGACATTGAAATAAAGAACTCTTGCATAAGCATCGACATCTTCAAATTCTTTGTCGATACCGCACGTGTCACCATTTTACGGACAACATTTTTTAGTGTTTTAAACGCAAAAATAATAAAGATGAAAATAATCACTTTAAAGATCATCTGCGGCAAATTTTCAAACAACCATGAACTAAAGTCAGTGGTCCATGAGGTAACAATTGACCACATAACCTTACTATTTAGTAAGTCATCAGTAACATTACCTGTTTGTTCAAACAGTAAGCGTTTATATTCAGCGGTATCAATGCCCATATTGTCAGCAAGTTTAACTAAATCGGTTAAGTTTTTAGTGTCACTATCTACTTGGCGTTGGGCTAACAGTTGGGTAACTTGTAGTGCTTTTAGTTCGTCACCAGCCGCAGATTTTAATTGCTTATCATTTAAGTCAATCGCTTGGCTACCAAATGTGAGCGATGCTGACATGAAATCAAGACGATGTTCGATATTGTTTTTGAGTGCTTTAATGGCTTCTGGATCTGGCTTGCCTAGATGCTCCATCCATTGGTAATTTTCCCATTCTTCATTAAGCACCAGAATAATAAAATCACGGCTTTCAGTCAGTGCCTTTAAAGCGACTAACTTGTCAGTATCTTTCGCGTTATCAAGATCTTTTTGATCGCGTTCAACTTTGGTTTGTAAAAATTTTTCAGCTTCAGCCGCAAATTTTATTTGTTGTTCTACTTGTTTTAGTAGTAGTTTTTTATCCGCTTTTTTATCGTCAATTAAATCAGTAAGTGTTTTTCTTAATTCTTTGTTTTTATTAAGTAATTGTAACCTAACAACATCAAGTGATGAACCTGTTGTTGATGTTGCTTCTTTTGCTAATGCGTTTAATTCAAGATTGAGTTTTTGAAGTTGTTGATATTCAACATTCGTATCTTGATGGAGGGGAAGCTGTGGTTTTGTGTCCGCAAAACTTAGCGTAGAAACGAAGATAAGCATTAATACCAGTAAGCGCATGTTGCGATAAACTCCTGCTGGTGATATGAAAAATATGATGTTATCAGTATTTTTAATGACTATTGATAACGAGCTATTTATTGTCATTAGACAAAGATGCGCAGATTATAGCTAAATCGACGCTCGCTGCTATAAATATTCAATTTAAAATTGAAAAAATGAGTTAGCAGGTGTGTTGATAATTATTATGTTATCTATTATCAAATAGTTGTGATTATCAATGCGAATAATTGTTAAGGTAAATCTTGCTGACATAAAAAATTATATTGATTAAATTTCCATGTCCAATCCGGTACCCAATCTTCTTGCAGAAGAACAATCACGACATCGTGTTGTAGATAGGGCATGATTTTTTGCAATAATACGTAACTCGGTTTATCAACAACAATAACATTACAGTTACTGTTAACTATTTGGTTAATTAATATTTTAGGATTTATTTCTTTTATTAATGTATAGGTTTTAATATTGCGATGATTGAGCAGATAGACAAATAACTTATTAATGGGTGAGTTATTAATTAAGACAGCGACTGATTTTATTGAAATATTAATTGATGTAAGTACATCTACCCATGAGGTAACTTGTCTTATTTGTTGTTTATAGCGCATTATCACACCCCCATAATTGAAATTATCAATGGTTAGTTGTCAAGGCGGGTAAGATTATCTGATAGTCTTTTCTATACTGTCATTATAGAGTTAATTTCACCCTTATTGAATAATGGTTGTGAATATGCGCTGTAGTCGTGTTATCACTGAGGTGATCGTTCATTAAGGTTATCACGTACAATTTGACTGTTTTTTTGAGCGTAAAAGCAGACTTGAAATTGTGTATCAGCGGTTAAAAATTCAACTTTGTGCCAATATTGTGGTGGGCTAATTGCAGTATCGCCAGCATTAATAATAATTTCTTGTTCAATATCTCCACGTCGATCACTAAAGCCATAAAATTTAAGTTGTCCTTGTGAGACGCATATTTCGCCATAAACACCAACACGAGTATTGTGAAGGTGAAGAAACATCTTAGGAATGTTTTCAGGCGTAAAAATAGCGGTAGATTTATAATTTACGAAATCCGTTGGAATAGTTGCCATGATGATACCCTTATTGGTGAGATGATTTAAACATAACTATAAAATACATGTTTATGGGTTGTGCTGCAATCACTTCTATTAATATAGTCGTATCATTTTGATTTACTCATTGATATTAATTACTTTTACAATAAAAAAAGCCCCTTCATAAAGAAGAGGCAAGTTGTACCATCGCTATTATTATTCTGTAAATAAGGGGTTAACCAAAATCACCATTTACATAACCACGGGTGCGGTCGTCAGCAGGGTTATTAAATAAACTTTGGGTTTCATCATGTTCAACTAATTCACCCATTAAAAAGAATGCTGTTCGATCGGATATACGGCGAGCTTGTTGCATTGAGTGGGTAACAATCACAATCGTAAATTCTTTTTTGAGTGTTTCCATCAAATCTTCAATCTTCTTGGTCGCAATAGGATCAAGCGCTGATGTCGGTTCGTCCATTAAAATAACTTCAGGTTTCATCGCTATCGTACGTGCAATACATAGGCGTTGCTGTTGACCACCAGAAAGACCAAAGGCATGGGATTTCAAACGATCTTTTACTTCATCCCATAATGCTGCGCCACGGAGTGATTGTTCAACGATAGTGTCTAAGGTTTTTTTATCTTTGACACCTTGAGCCCGTAAACCATAAGCCACATTTTCATAGATACTCATTGGAAATGGGTTTGGCTTTTGAAATACCATTCCCACTTTAATGCGTAATTGGGCAACGTCGATATTGCCATAGACATTTTCATCATCGATGGTCAATAACCCTTTAATGGTGACCCCTTCGATTAAGTCATTCATACGGTTTAAGCAGCGTAATAACGTTGATTTACCACAGCCTGAAGGACCAATAAGTGCCGTCACTTGGCGATTAGGGATCGGTAAATTAATTTTCTTTAGCGCTTGGTTCTGACCGTAAAAAAGATCAAGATTTTCAATATTAAATTTGTTCATGTAATAAAGCCTCAGAATTTAGTAAGTCGCAGTATTAAAACGGCTAGCGATAAGCTTGGTAATTAGGTTAATGACAAGAACAACAATGATCAGCACCGTCGCAGTACCATAAGCTTGGTTCCATTCGTGTACGGTGTAGAGTTCTTGCGTTAGCTTGTACAGGTGAACAGTAAGCGTACGTCCTGAGTCAAACACACTCTCTGGAATACGCGCCACCATGCCTGCTGTCATAAATACCGGTGCAGATTCACCAATAACACGACCTACGCTGAGGATAATCGCGGTCACAATTCCTGGCATTGCGCTAGGAAGAATAAGCCGCCAAATAGTATAAATTTTGGATGCACCCAAACCATATGAACCTTCACGGTAAGTTTGTGGTACCGCCATTAATGCTTCTTCAGTAGTACGAATAATCACTGGAAGAATCAAAATACTTAACGTTAATGCACCCGATAAAATGGAATAACCAAAGCCGAGAATAACCACAAAAAAGGTCATACCGAAAAGGCCGTAGATAATCGAGGGGATACCCGCTAAAGATTCAGTACAAAAGCGAATAATTTTTACTAAACGGCTACCAACTTTAGCATATTCAGTAAGATAAATGGCTGTCATGATCCCTAATGGTGCCGCAACAGAAATTGATGCGAGTACCATATACAGTGTTGAAACAATCATCGGCCAAATGCCAGATTCTTTGCCAATAGTGGTGTAGTTTGAACTAATAAAAGACCAATCAACATGGGTAAGGCCATTGCTGAGAATGTACCACATAACCCATAATAAAAAGCCAACAGTAACGCCTGCAGATAACCAGATGACCGCAAGAGATAGGCGATCTTTTAATTTTTGTGCTGCTGGGTTGGCATTTTCTAATCGACTCGTTTGAGTAGATAGAGAGTGATGATTAAGCATTGTCAATTACCTCGCTCGCTCACGGTTTAGATAAAGAAGAGCGCCGTTGAGCGTCATAATAAACACTAGCAGTACAATACCTGTCGCATACAGTGCGCTGGCGTGAATGCCAGTTGCGTAAGACATTTCAATCGCAATATTGGCGGTTAGTGTTCGTGCCGATTCAAGTAAACCTTCAGGCATCGCAGGGGAGTTACCCATAACCATAATGATTGCCATTGTTTCGCCAAGTGCGCGTGCTACGCCTAAAATAACCCCAGTCATGATGCCAGAGCGTGCTGCAGGAACGATAAGTTTAAAAATAGTAAATATCGGTGACGCGCCAAGTGCTAAAGAGCCTTCTTTATAAGCTCGTGGTACCGCACGAATAGACGTTTCAGAAATAGTAATTACTGTTGGCAAAATCATGACAGCAAGGACGATGATTCCCGCTAAGATTGTATTACCGGCTGGTACATTAAAGATTTCTTGAATCAGTGGAACAATAATAACCAATCCAAAAAAGCCATAAACAACCGACGGAATACCCGCTAACAGTTCAATCATGGGGCGAATAAAACTCGCCAGTGGTCTGGGTGCAACTTCAGCAATAAAAATGGCCGTTAATACACCAATCGGTACACCAATCATTACCGCACCTGCTGTTGAAACAAGTGAAGCGACAATCATTGGTGCAATACCGTACAGTGCCGGTGGTAACCAATCGGTGCCAAGGACAATACCTGTAACACCTGAATAGGCAAAGGCAGCATAGCCTTCACGGAAAATAAAGTAGCCAATAGTGACGAGTGACAATATACCGATAGCTGCACTGAGCATAAAAAGGTATTTAAAGAACATTTCACGCCAGTCGATACGTTTTTTCGACTTTAGCAGCGGCATATCCTTGGTTGATTTTTCAATATTTGCGATGGTCATAATCTACACTCCAGAAAGGATACCAATGAGCAGCCTATTTCTGAGAAGTCAAAAACGCTCAACTCACACAAGTTGAGCGCTAAAATAAAAATTAGTTAACTGAGATGAAGCCTTTATCTGCAACAATTTTTTGAGCTGCTGGTGATTGAGTCCATGTTAAGAAATCCAGTGCTTCTTTTGATGGACGACCTTCTTTGTAAACCACAATAAATGGACGTTGGACGCTATAATCGCCAGCTTTAATTGCAGCGATTGATGGTTTATGTCCATCAATAGTCAGTGGCTTAACAGTGTTATCAACGGAGCCAAGTGAAATATAACCGATAGCAAAGGGATTATTTGCAACGGTTGTTTTTAGTTGACCATTACCACTAGCAACTTGTGCTTTTTGGGAAATGGCAGAGACTTTGATACCGTTAATCTTTTTCTTTAATGACATGATGTCTTCAAATGCACCACGAGTGCCAGAAGCAGTATCACGGGTAGCGACAACGATAGGTTTATCTTCACCACCAACTTGGTTCCAGTTAGTCACATTACCTTTGTAGATCTCAGTAATTTGTTCTTTGGTTAAATCAGTTACCGAGTTACTGTTATTAACCACTACGGCAATACCATCACGAGCAATCACGACTTCTTTTATTTGTGGTGATTCTTCTGCGGTTTTTAAGTTACGAGATGACATACCAAGGTCTGCTGAACCATCGTGAGCAACACGAATACCTGCTGATGATCCTGGCCCTTGAACTTCTACCGTAACATCGTTAGATTGCGCATAAGTTTCACCCAATACTTCCATGAGGGGAGAAACAGAGCTAGAACCTACAACAGAGACAGTCTCGCCAGCGAACGCTGCAGAACTAACAACCAGTGAACTTGCAACAACAACTGCGCCGATAATCTTTGTTTTCATTTTCCTAATCCTTTCTTGTTGGGCAAAACGCCAATAGGTTTGAATGAACACGACAAAGATTAAAAAAGTTATGTGACATTAATGTTTCAGAAGTTTGAACACTCCGTGAATGTTGTAATAAATGCTTAATCAAGGATGTATCAAAAGGTTCTTTTATTTTGGTGTGATAAGCTGTGAAAAGGATCAGTTTTCAGTAAATAATGTGATGCCATATACTTTCAATTCGAAACAGTATTACTGAGGGTATCAGTACTGGCATATTTTAGTTGTCATTGGTTTTTTATAAAAATAAAAAGGTTGCCGATGTTAAAAAAAGCACAGCAAATGATTGTTTTCAATGCGCTTACTAAACAACAAAGCTTTACTAAAGCTGCGCAATTATTGGATATATCACGAACCCAAGTCAGTAAGTTGATTCAACAGTTAGAACAGCGGTTGGGGGTGCAATTGGTCCAACGAACAACGCGTTCATTTGCATTAACAGAGGCTGGACGTTTGTTTGCCAAACACTGTGAAAAAGTTGCGGAAGAAATAAATGAAGCAGAAAGTGAGTTATTAGAAAATGAAGATAACTCTCAAGGCTTGTTACGAGTAGGTATTGCGCAGTCTTTTGCTTCTAACCATGTTGCGCCTTATATCAACGAGTTTCATGAACAACACCCATTATTAAATTTAGAATTGAGTTTATTTGACTGCCGTGTTGATTTGATTGCTGAACAACTTGATCTTTGGATTGGATTTATGGATTCGCCCCCAGAAGGCTTTGTTGCGAGGCATCTGAGTAATTGTGATTTTGTGCTAGTAGCAAGCCCTGAATATTTAGCAACCCACGGTGTACCTTATCAACCAAGTGACTTAATTGAGCATAATTGTATTATTTATTTTAGTCGTGAGCGTAAAGATAATGTCTGGAGCTTTAGTCAAAATAATAATAATCAAGATATTAAAGTGACGGGTAATTACCGCGTTGATTCTGCTGATGCTATTCGTGACGCGACGATTGCAGGTAATGGTATCGGTTATTTGGCAACGTATCTGTTAACGGATGAAATCCGTAAAGGTAAGTTGATTCGACTAATGCCAGATTGGCAATTAACACAACATATGCCGTTATACGCTGTTTATCCAAGACATAAATTTTTACCTAATAAAGTGAACCTGTTTATTGAATTTATTCGTCGCCATATAGATGCTGGCAATATTTTGTGTAAATGGTAGTGATGTAAAAAACAGCAGTTACACGCAAACGGTTGGCTAAAAGTAAGGGTAGAATGTTTCAGATTGTAACCATAAGAGGTAATAGTATTCCTCATAGGAACTAATCTGATGATTTTCGTTTGCTTAGGCTAAAAAAACCGCAAAACAACAGTAAATTGTTAAATTACTGTTGTTTGTTATAACAATTTGATCCTTGTCACAGTTTTTTTTATGAATACACTCTTTCCGCAATCGTTTACTACACCAAACATTGGGGAATGACTTTGCATTATCTTGTTGGCATGCTCGGTATTATTACTATTTTTGTCGTTGGTTTTTTGTTTTCAGAAAATCGTTCAGCAGTTAATTGGCGCAGTGTCTTAGGGGCTTTTTGTATCCAAGTCGTTTTTGCCGCTTTTATTTTATATATTCCTGTCGGTCGTGTAGTGCTGAACAGCGTATCTGGTGCCGTATCTGGTATTCTTGAATATGGTCATGAAGGTACTGAGTTTCTTTTCGGTCAATTAGCACAATTTAAATTAGGCTTCATTTTTGCTGTTAACGTTTTGCCTTCAATTGTGTTTTTCTCCGCACTGATTTCTGTTTTGTATTACTTAGGTGTTATGAAATGGGTGATCAGTACTATTGGTGGTTTATTACAAAAACTATTGGGTACAACACGGACAGAATCAATGTCAGCAACGGCTAATATTTTTGTTGGTTCAGTTGAAGCACCATTGGTTGTTCGCCCTTTCTTAGCACGAATGACACGTTCAGAATTATTTGCAGTAATGGTTGGCGGTTTAGCGTCTGTTGCTGGTGGTACTATGGTTGGTTACGCAGGTTTAGGTGTTCAGCTTAAATATCTTATCGCTGCAAGTTTTATGTCTGCGCCTGCAGGTTTGATGATGGCTAAATTGCTTGTACCTCAAACTGAAGGTGTTCACACCATGGAAGAAGAAGATGATGGCGAAGAAGATGAGCCTGTTAACTTAGTCGATGCGGCTTCTCGTGGTGCTCTCAGTGGTTTACAAATTGCAATGGCTGTGGGTGCAAGCTTACTTGCTGTTATCAGTTTAATTGCGTTAGTGAATGGTGGTTTAGGCCACATTGGTAACGGGTTAGCATCTGTGGGTCACTGGTTAGGTTTTAACTGGGATGGTTTACATCAGCTTAGCCTCAACCTGATTTTTGGTTATGTTTTTGCTCCTGTTGCTTGGTTGATTGGTGTGCCATGGTCTGAAGCAACGACAGCGGCGAGTTTAATTGGTACCAAAATTGCTGTTAATGAATTTATTGCATTTGCTGAGCTAATGAAACCTGAAACATTAGCTAAACTTAGTGAGCATTCACAAGCGATAGTTACCTTTGCACTTTGTGGTTTTGCTAACCTGACTTCTATTGCGATGTTAATGGGAGGGCTCGGTGGAATTGTACCTCAACGCCGTCCTGAAATTGCTCGTTTAGGCATGAAGGCCATCTTTGCTGCAACCTTGGCGAATTTAATGAGTGCGACACTTGCCGGTTTATTTCTTCCGCTTTAATAGTGGTATATTGGCACTGAAAGATTAAAATAAACAGAGAGCTTAGCTCTCTGTTTTTGTATCTTAAACCAAGCATCAATAATGGGAATATGATCAATGAAGTCTGATAGTGACAAACTCATCGCAAAACACGAACAATTGATTCATAGTGAAGGCTTAACGGTGAATTCACATACTCAACGCGATGATGGCGAGTGGATACAGCATTCATTGATGATTGACGGTTATAACGTGCCTTTTAAGTTTAAACGGAAATCAAGATATAGAACCCTTGTTGGCGCAAAAGTAAATATGACCTATTATGCCGATTCAATTACAGTGGCAGGCTTAGAATTTGAAATTATGAAAGTAGTTCGTATTAAACGTTATTAATATTAACAAGGAAAAAGAATGAATTGGTACTTTGTAGTTCTTAGTAAATATGTGCAATTTCAAGGGCGTTCTCGGAGAAAAGAATTTTGGTTTTTCACTTTAATTAACGCATTCATTAGTATGGCGTGTGGCATGGTGGATACGACATTACAGTTGCCTACAGTGGTTGAAGGCTATGGCATATTAGCAGCATTATATGCAGCCTTTGCATTTATACCGACAGTGGCTGTTACTGTACGCCGTTTACACGATCAAGATCGTACTGGTTGGTGGGCGCTTATTATGTTAATACCGATTGTTGGCATTCTTGTACTGCTTTATTTTATGTTGCAAGACAGTACCGCTGGAAGTAATCGCTTTGGCAGTAATCCCAAGCAGAGTGATAGTACGACGTTTAGTGTTTAATTTCGTTTAAAGCGTAGTTAACTGAATATCACCCAGTCTTCGGATTGGGTTTTTTGTTAAATAGAAACAGAATCATTCATTCCATTCCTGAACAATGTGCTTTAGTATGAAGTTATTAGCTGACCAAGCTGTTTTGACCGAAACAGTATTTATATTCTGACCGAATATTGCTAATAGACTGGGTTTCATCGTTTAGGAGTACGATAATGACGCAACAGTATCAAAATGAACAACATCAACCCCCACCATCATTGGCATCGCATGATGTGATTACCGATGTCATATGCATTGCAATGGCTTTCTCTTCTGCCTCTTATTTTAGCTTCCGATTTAGTAACGGTTCTCTGTAACCGCCTCTGTTTTTGACTAAAAATTACATGTTATTACTAATGTATCTGATCGTAGATATATGGATTGCTATATCTAACAATAAGAAAAAAGGGAAATATGAATACTAAATTATTAGGAAGCTCGCTGATTATTGCGGGAACGGCATTAGGCGCAGGAATGCTTGCCATACCGATGGTATTAGCCCAATTTGGTTTGCTTTCAGGTTCTTTATTGATGCTGCTTATTTGGAGTGGTACAACTTATGCCGCTTTATTATTATTAGAAGCAAGTATCAAAGTCGGTGGTGGTTTAGGCATGAACACCATTGCACGAAAAACATTGGGTAAAGGTGGGCAAGTAGTCACTAACGGATTACTTTATGCATTATTAGTTTGTTTATTAATGGCATATATTATTGGTGCTGGCGATTTATTACAAAAACTAACGACAGGTTTTGGTTTTGAGTTATCAATGCTACACAGTCAGATCATCTTTACTGTACTTGCCGGTTGTATTGTTGCTGCGGGAACGGGGGTTGTTGATAAGCTTAATCGTATTTTATTTTTAATCATGATTGCTGTGCTCATTATTACATTATGTGCATTAATACCCGGCATGAGCTTTAATCACTTTTTTGAAGCAACTAATAATAGCAATATTGATTTAATAAAAACCAGTGCAGTGTTGTTCACTAGCTTTGGTTTTTTTCCTGTTATTCCTTCATTAGTGTCATACAATGATAAAGCTAGCCATAAGCAATTAAGAAATATGGTGTTATTAGGTTCTCTCATCCCGTTAGGTTGTTACTTACTATGGTTATATGCTGTTGTAGGAAGCTTATCTGCTGAGCAATTAGTTAAATTTGATAATGTTTCTATACTTATTGATGCCTTGAGTACCCGCTTTGCAGGTATACATATCATTCTCTCGGTATTTACTGGATTAGCACTATTAACATCGTTTTTAGGTGTAGCAATGTCACTATTTGATCAAAATGTTGATTTGTTCAGACAAAATCGAGTAGTCACTTATGTTCTTACCTTTATTTTACCGCTGCTAGGGGCGATCTTTGCTGCCAACCAATTCCTATCAGTCTTGAGTTATGCTGGCTTGATCTTGGTGTTTATTGCGGTATTTATACCGATGTTGATGATCCACAATATAAGAAAATCGACTCAAACAGTATCGAGTTCTGGTTATCAAGTTGCAGGAGGATCATTTGCAATGTTAATGAGTCTGCTCTTTGGTTGTTTTCTGATTGGGGCACAACTGATTTAACGAGAGAAAAAAGAGAAAAGACGTTCATTGTTGATGAGCGTTTTTTTTATCAAAAGAGATAAAGATAAGAGAGCAGGGTAGCAGATTGACCGATCTTGAGTACCCTGTTAAAACACTTTATATGACCAATATAAAGTTAAATCATTTAAAATCTATAATTCACATTGGAGTACGAATTAACATCGTAAGTGACTGATAGAATTTATGGATACGATGATACAAACTTTCAGCACTAAGGGCTATATTAGCGTTGTTTTTAGCAAGCGTGATTTTTTTCTAAAAGTGTAAACTTAGGATTACACTCGGTATTTTAGGGATCTAATATTACTGTTTTTTTATTAGGTGAGTGATTAGTGTTGTTTTATTTTCTAGTGATTAGAATGGTTGCAGGTATTTGTAGATGTTATGGGATAAAGCTTTAACAGTTGCCAAAAATGCAAGTGAAGCACAAGTATTGCTACCAATTGCGACCATGAGCTCAGTTGTTTCTGAGCAGGGAACTGACTTTTTTATTAAGGTCATGAATGATAATCTTAATAAAAAAATACAACAAGGACAGACACAAAATAATCCTTTTTTGCCTTATGATGAACAAATGTTCGTAGATACTGTCGGTCATGAGCATGTCTGTTTATTAAATAAATATCCCGTAGGGGATCCGCATTTACTCATTTGTAGTAAAGCATTTGTTAGTCAATCATCATTGCTTGACCTACATGATTTTTCGGCTTGGATTCAAGGTGCTACTTATCCTAATGTCGTCGGTTTTTTTAATTCAGCGTCGGAAGCTGGTGCAAGTCAGCGCCATCGACACATGCAGTTGATAAAAACGACGGTGCCGTTAGAAGAGATGATATTGTCAGGTAAGTTACCGTTTAAACACAAATTATTTACTTTTGATCGTATTAATAGTGAGAAAGCCTATTTTTGCTATTTAGCGGCAATGCATGATTTAGGATTAACACCTAAAAATACCGCCCTCAATATCAATGAACCTATAGAATGTTTGCCTTATAATATTCTATTAACTCAACATTGGATGTTAGTGATCCCTCGACTAACAAATCATGTTGGTGATATTTTTGCTAATGCTCTGAATTATTCAGGTTGTTTTTTAGTAAAAGATCAGCAACAACATGATTGGCTAATAGATTATGGTTGTTTACGGTTACTAACGGAATGTGTAGCACCATAAACTGAATATTGAAAGGGAGTATTATTTCTCCCTTTTTGATGATGGATTAGGCATCCGTATAACCGTTAAATAACGCTTTGGATACCCACTTTGGTAATAGCTAGTTTCGGTGACACCAAAGTGTTTTTTAGATGATGAACTGTGAATAAATTTAATTAACCCTGGCTTTATTTCAGTAATTATTCCTGCATGGCCTGGCTTTCTTATTTTTAAATTAGTACCAGTAAAAACAATAAGATCACCAATCTTCGCGTCTTTTAATGTTATTGAGTGATTAAATAATTGTGTATATCCTGCCGTTGTTCTTGGAATAGAAATATTAAAATGATTATATATGTATTTAATAAATCCTGAGCAATCAAACCCTTTAGGCGTAACTCCTCCCCAAACATAGCGTGTTCCAATATATTTACGTGCAAAATCAATCATTTTTCTTTGTTCTATCTTTGCTTTAGATTGATTTTTGGTATGGTTCTGTTGAGAAGAAGGTATTGTTTTATTGGGGGTTTCTTTAGTAACTTGTGATGCTGCATTGACATGTGTTTCGCAAGCGATTAATAGCAAAAATGACAACGGTAAAATGCGCTTAAGGTATATTTTTGGGGTCATGGTATTTATGTATCAGCTTTGATGAGCTTAATGGAATAAGTAGCTTTATAATAATGATTTATATTTAGCTTACAATAGATATTAAACATTATTATTCTTGATTAATATCAATTCGAAATTATCGAGAGGGGTATAATCTATAATCCCTATTAGATCACATTAATTTGTTAGTATTTAGTATAATACTTATCTAAATGAGAGTTATTTACTCTGAGTTTGCTATATGTCATACAAAAAACATCGAAATATGTATTTAGATATTATTAAGATAATATCTGAGAATTTATTAAACACTATTCATTTTTCTTTTTTATTAGTCATCTTGTTATTTTCAAATACTGTATTAGCTACACCTATATTAACAATTTGGTCGTCACATCAAAATCGTGATTTCTTAACCATAATGACAAATAAATACAAAGAAAATCATGATGTTAAAGTATCAGTTGTTCAATTAGATCCATCAGAAATAAAAGCAGAAATTCTGTTAAGTGCTCAGGATGGTGGATTACCTGATCTTGTTGTTATCCCTTCTGATTTTTTGGGCTTACATCAGATGATGGATTTATCAGCTATTCCTCGCGATTGGTATCAAGAAAAACTGAGTTCAATGGTAAGATCGACGGTTAAATTACAAGGAAAGTACTGGGGAATACCTCTTATTCAAGGTAATTTTTTATTATTATATTATAATAAAAAATATGTGACACACCCAGCGACAGATTTTGAAGATATTATTTTAGAAAAAAAACAGTTTCTAGCAAAAAATATTATGCCGATGGGATGGAACTATAATGATATGTATTATTTTATGCCCTTTTTATCTGCTTTTAATGGTTGGCCTATTACGAATGGAAATATCACCCTTAATACACCAGCAATGGTTAAAGCATTAAAATATTATCATTTGTTGGCAGAACAAGGCATTGTGAATCGAGATTGTGATTACCGCTGCTCTCAATTGGATTTTGTGAATGATAAGAGTGCATATTCAATTAATGGTGATTGGGCATATCATGATTTGAAAATGATGTTGGGAGACAATTTAGGTGTGGCTTTATTACCAAAGGTGAAAGGTAAAACTATGCACCCAATGGCAAGTACATTTGTTTTAGCTGTTCCTAATTACACTCTGAAATCAAAAGAAAAAAAACAATTAATTAAGGACTTTTCTGAGTTTGTTCAACAACAAAATAATCAGCGAGCAGTGTACGAAAAAACACAGTTATTACCAATATCGATAGCTTATTATCGACAGCTAAAATCGAAAGCGGAAGGGGATAGTTTGGTTATGTTTGATCAAATGGCACTAACGAGAGCTATGCCATCAACGTTGAATATGGCTATTTCATGGCAGGCTATAGTGATTGGTTTTCAACGCTATCAAGCGGGTGCTACAGCAGTATATGCAGCTGCACATATGCAAAAGATGGCGATGGAGCAGATTCAAAAGTTGGATAAGAATTGATGAAATTACGCTTAAAGTCATCGTTAGCATTATTAATGTTAATCATTGCTGTTGTACCGGCTGCTATTGTTGGTGGGTTGCTTTTAAAACAACAATCAGATGTAGAAGCGAATTACCGTATTGATATGTTAAATCGATTATCTAATACCATTAAACAAGAGTTTGATTATCGATTTTCATTATTATCGACAAGTTTAGATGTGCTGTCACGTGATAGATTATTTGTTCAAGCGATTGATAATTTTTTTTTGGCGGGTCATGTTAATACTTCACTAGGAAGATTAGTTAAAAACACCCCATTAATTCAAGCAGCTTATTTAGTTGATGATCGATGGTCTGAAATTGAAAGCTATAATGGTATTCATGGTTTATCTTCTTTTTCTAAATTAAAAGATATTCTTATGTACCGTTTATCAATTCATCATGGAAACGGTCGGCAATGGGTTTTTTATTATAATGATGAAGATTTAATGCCTTTGAAATTTAATCCTACTCGTCGTGGAATTGTTATTGGTGTTCCTATTTTTCAATCGATGACGAATGGTTTAAAGCGTGTACCTTTAGGATATTTGATTGTTGTCGTTCCAATGGAAAATATTGTTAAAGTATTAAAACCTTATCTAAAAGATGGGGAGCGAGTTGTTTTTAAAAATAATCGAGAAAGAGGGGTGAATAATACTCGTGATATGAAGAATATTATCATTTCTCAAAGTAAAATAGATCAAAATAGATCAACAATAAATAAAACAATAAATATTAAGTTAGAAAATAAGTATATTTCTGAACCGATTGAATACACGATGAAAGTGTATATGGATAAGTATTTAGGTGAAAACCCATATATTAATTCTTTGAAATATATTTCACTATTTGGTGTGATTATTATTTTACTCGCATTTTTTATTGCAGGAATGACATATCGTTGGATTGCTCGACCATTAGGCGGTTTAATGGAAACGGTACGGGCTTATTCTCGAGGGGAATATCAGGAGTTAGGGCGAGATTTAAGATTTACAGAATTTTTTATGGTTGACCGATTAATACGTAATATGGCAAAAACTATTCAAGCACAAGTGGCTGATTTAGCTGTTACCAATAGTGAATTAAATGCAGCATATTTAGAGAAAGAGCAAGCCAACTTACAATTAGTTAATTTTAATGACCAATTAGAATTAAAAGTTGAAGAAAAGACATTAGCACTTAGTCGTTCATTACTTCGTGAAGAAAATAGACGGTCAATGCTGCAATCACTATTGTCATTTAGTCACGATATTCAATCGGGTGATATTATTGAAACCGTAATGACACAACTTGTTGCTTTATATCCTATGGCTGGATGGGCAATGAAAAGTTATGCCGATAATAATGAATGGGCGTGTGAAAATATAGATAAGTCATGTTTAGAAGAACAAGTAATACAACCAGAAAATCATTATAGTGACTATTATTGCTTACCTAGTGATGGGAAATATCTGCATTGTTTTAAGATTAAAAATAGTCAAAATGATATTGTTGGAATAATCGTAATGCAATATATGCAACTAGAGCATGATGATCTTGAGGTTATTTCATTATTTATTCGTCAGCTGTCAACTGAATTAGAAGGTCGATTGTTAAATCGTGAATTGGCACGTATTGCAGTTACTGATTCATTAACAGGATTAGCCAATAGAAAAGCATTTGATAACGATCTAGAAGGGCATATACAATTATTTAATCGCTACCCAAGTCGAAATTTTGGTTTATTTATGCTGGATGTTAATGGGTTGAAACGAGCGAATGATAGTTATGGTCATAGTATGGGTGATACGTTATTAATTGAAACAAGTAAGCTTTTAGTTGAAACCTGTCGGTTAACAGATACAGTTTATCGTCTTGGTGGGGATGAATTCGCGATTATACTTGAGGCGGGAGATCGAGATAGCTGCAGTATTTTATGGCGTCGATTAGAAAAGGTACGAGATCAAATTAATTATGCGTGCTTACCCAATGGAAAACAGGTTGAGATTCATTTTGCCGTTGGATATGCCAGTACTGATCAATACCCAGCAGATCAAGTTTGCTTAGTGGCAGATAAAGTGATGTACAAAGATAAGCGTCGCTTCTACGAGAAAACGGGCATTGAGCGATAAAAATCTAACCACTGCAATGTGATAGTGTTGCAGTGGTTTACTGGTAGTAATGCTATTTATGGTTTGAGAAATTATCACCCTTTGCCATGCGGTCATATAAAATAACATTCACGGCTGCCGCTAAATTCATCGATCCTTTTGTTGGAACATAAATTGTTTCACGACAAAAATCAGTAATTTCTTTTTTTAAGGTACCATCTTCAGGGCCAAAAATATAAAACGCACGTTTGGGATGTTTATATTCAGGTAATGGCTTCGCATCATCAATTAAATCTACGGCAACAGGTACACAGCCGACAGGAATAATTGCTTTTAGATCTTCAACACCAATTAATGGGATATCAAGCGCAGCATTTTTGGTATCAGTACAAAATTGCGCTGCATGATCATAACGAGTGCCAGTATAAAAGACAGAGTTGACGCCATAACAGCCAGCCGCCCGCATTACAGAGCCGACGTTTTCTGGTGTTTTAGGATTAAAAAGGCCTACGCAAGAGTAACCCTGACTTTTTTTGCTCATATGTACATCTACTTTAGAAATTGAGGCGAAATTGTATACCTAAAGCAATATCGCTACAGTAGGTATCATTATTTAGGGGAGAATAAAACAGGAACTGAGGTTCCTGTTTTTATGTGAGGTTTTACTTACCGCAACATTTTTTATATTTCTTACCGCTGCCACATGAACAAAGATCGTTACGATTAGGCGTTTTATCAAACGTTGTCGTGATTGGCTTGTTTAATGTTGCTGCAAGTTCTGCAATATCTTCTACAGCATTAGCATCTACAGTGATAGTTGCAAAAAGCTGTTGTTCTGCTAGTTGTACTTCTAGTTCTTGTTGACGTTCTTCTGTGTTCACAATCAATGTGAGTGGGTTGGTTTCCGTGCCAAGCTTATTTTCACGCTTTGTGTTATAGCCACAGCTGCTGTGTTTTGGTTTTTTTTCGATGCGGCCTTTAAAGAAAAATTTAGACATGGGGTAACCTGTTTGCTATGTAATATTAGCGCTGTCATTGTTGAATGAATACGCTTAATAACGAAAAAGCCACCAAAAGTAAGGTGGCTGAAATTGTGGGCATAATAACCGCCATCGTGCCGCTTATCAAGCATTGAGCTGATGCTTAAGTAATAAAAGTAAACAGGGTATATGAACCAAAATGTGGTATCCGATGTTTACTTATTGATAGCTATTGAAGTAATCGATTGCATTGGAAGAATTTCATCTTCACACTACAACGGTTCTAATCAAGGACACTTGAGTTACGGTTGGTCATCAGAATTTATTATATAGTTGAAAAAACCTATCAAAGTAATAGGTTTTTTCGTCTATCACTGTCGTTAATAATTGTTAATATACTAAATATAGAAAGAGTAAAAAGTACTAAACTGTCTGATATGTTAGTGTATTAGTGATAAATATGACGACTATATGCAACATCTTGATGGATAAGATTATTAATGTATAACAAAAATTTTCAATTTTTATCACGAAAAAATGCATAAAAAATTGAAAATTACGGCATAATAACGCCCGTTATACCAAGCAATTGATTGCTGTACCAGATCGAATGATCTGTAAATAAATGGGAACATTACATGGTTAAACCAGAAAATAACGCAATTGTAATTTTTGGTGCGTCAGGCGATTTGACTCATCGAAAATTAATCCCTGCGTTCTATCATTTATACGCTAATGGTTTATTGCCAGAAGATTTCGCTATTTTAGGTGTTAGTCGTACGACATATAGCGATCAGGAATTTCGTGACAAGCTTCGTTCTGCATTAGAAGAAAATGAAAAAACAGATACAGCGATATTAACGAAGTTTTGCCAACATTTATATTATCAGGCATTAAACACCTCTGATGCTGCACAATACGCAGTGTTAAAACAGCGTTTAGACGTATTCAAAGATACCCACCATACTAGTGGTAATGCAGTATTTTATCTTGCAACCCCACCTAGCCTTTACGGTGTTATTCCTGAGTGTCTTACGGCTCACGGTCTTAACGATGAAGCTGATGGTTGGAAAAATCTGATCGTTGAAAAACCATTTGGTTATGATCTTGAATCTGCTATTTCTTTAGATAAGCAGATTCACGCATGTTTTCAAGAGCACCAAATTTACCGCATTGACCATTACTTAGGCAAAGAAACGGTACAGAACTTATTAGTTTTCCGTTTTGCTAACGGTATGTTTGAGCCATTATGGAACCGTAATTTTATTGATTATGTTGAAATTACTGCATCTGAAGCGTTAGGCGTTGAAGATCGCGGTGGTTATTACGATGGTGCTGGTGCTGTACGTGATATGTTCCAAAACCACTTATTGCAAGTATTAGCAATGGTCGGTATGGAGTCACCTGCAGCCATTAATGCTGACTCTATTCGTGATGAAGTGGTTAAAGTGATGCAAAGCTTTAAGCCATTATCAGAAGACGATCTACAGAAGAATTTAATTCTAGGTCAATACACTGAATCTGATGTTCGTGGCAAACACCTTCCAGGTTATCGTCAAGAGCATGGTGTTGATGATGAATCTCGTACTGAAACCTATGTCGGTATGAAGATGTTTATCGAAAACTGGCGTTGGAACGGGGTACCGTTTTATGTCCGTACCGGTAAACGTTTACCGACTCGTGTAACTGAAGTTGTGATTCACTTTAAGAAAACACCGCACCCAGTCTTTGGCGCTAATGCACCAGAGAACAAATTGATTATTCGTATTCAGCCTGATGAAGGTATTTTAATGAGCTTCGGCCTTAAAAAACCAGGTGCTGGTTTTGAATCTCAAGAAGTATCAATGGACTTCCATTATGACAAACTTGAATCAATGAACATGCTTACTGCTTATGAGCGTTTATTGTTAGATTGTATGAAACAAGATGCAACATTGTTTGCACGTACTGATGCAGTAAAAGCATGTTGGAAGTTCGTACAACCGATTCTTGATTATAAAGAACAACCTGAGCATCTATTTGGTTATGCTGCGGGTACATGGGGACCTAAAGAAGCCGATGAGCTATTGGTTAATGACGGTCGTCAATGGCGCTTCCCATGTAAAAACTTAGCCAATACGGATTATTGTGAGTTATAAACATGATTAATTATAAAGTGTTTGATACCCCGCAGGATGTGGTTGTTTCTCTAGCTGAAACCATGCAAGCCATGAGCCTGAAAGATCATGCAGTACATATTTCATTGTCTGGTGGTAGTACACCTAAGCTGCTGTTTAAAGCGTTGGCGCAAGCCCCTTTTGCTGACAGCATACAATGGAATAATCTTCACTTTTGGTGGGGGGATGAGCGATGTGTTGCACCAACTGATGCTGAGAGTAATTTCGGTGAAGCTAATGAGTTGTTGTTCAAACATGTTGCGATTCCTGCGGCGAATATTCATCGTATTCGTGGCGAAGCTGATCCGATAGCTGAATGTGCACGTTTTGCCGCAGAAATGGATGCAACCATTCCACACAAAAATGGTTTACCGGCCTTTGATTGGATTTTATTAGGCATGGGTGGCGATGGGCATACGGCTTCTTTATTTCCCCATCAAACCAATTTTGATGATCCTGCGTTAGCAGTGATTGCCACTCAACCAGAAAGCGGTCAAAAGCGTATTTCAAAAACGGCACGTTTACTTGAAAATGCCGATCGTATTACTTACTTGGTCTTGGGTGAAAGTAAGGCTGAAGTCTTACATGAAATAAATAGTACACCGGCGGAAGATCTTGCTTATCCGGCGGCAAAAATTAAAGCCTCTCATGGCAAAACAGAATGGTATTTAGATGCAGCAGCAGCAAAACTGCTAGCACAAGGAGAATAATATGAAAGGCGATATTGGTGTAATTGGTTTAGCAGTTATGGGTCAAAACTTGATCCTTAATATGAACGACCATGGTTTTAAAGTAGTTGCTTTTAACCGTACCGTTTCTAAAGTAGAAGAATTCCTTGAAGGCCCAGCAAAGGACACTAACATCATCGGTGCTACGTCATTAGAAGATTTAGTGTCTAAGCTAGAATCACCACGTAAAATCATGTTAATGGTTCGTGCGGGTGATGTTGTTGATGCATTTATAAATAAGCTTGTACCATTGCTTGATAAAGGCGATATCATTATTGATGGTGGTAACTCAAACTACCCAGATACTAACCGCCGTGTTGCTGAGCTTGAAGCTAAAGGTCTATTATATGTAGGTTCTGGTGTTTCTGGTGGTGAAGAAGGTGCACGTTTTGGTCCTTCAATCATGCCGGGTGGTTCTGAAGCTGCATGGCCTGCAATTAAACCTATTTTCCAAGCTATCTCTGCAAAAACAGCTGCGGGTGAGCCTTGTTGTGATTGGGTTGGTAAAGATGGCGCAGGTCACTTTGTTAAGATGGTTCACAATGGCATCGAATACGGTGACATGCAGCTAATCAGTGAAGCATACCACTTCATGAAGTCTGGTTTAGAGCTGTCTCATGATGAGATGCAAGCAATTTTCCAAGAGTGGAATAAGACTGAGTTAGATAGCTACTTAGTTGAAATTACTGCTGAAATTCTTGGTTATAAAGATGAAGATGGTCAACCGTTGGTTGAGAAAATCCTTGATACTGCAGGCCAAAAAGGCACTGGTAAGTGGACAGGTATCAACGCGCTTGATTTGGGTATTCCACTAACGCTAATCACAGAAGCTGTATTTGCACGTTGTGTTTCTTCAATGAAAGATCAACGTGTTGAAGCTGAAAGTCTATTTGGTAAAACAATTGCTAAGATTGATGGCGATAAGCAAGTATGGGTTGATGCATTGCGTCAAGCACTACTGGCTTCAAAGATTATCTCTTACGCACAAGGCTTTATGTTAATTCGTGAAGCTTCAGAAGAGTTTAACTGGGATCTAAACTACGGCAACGTTGCTCTTATGTGGCGTGGCGGTTGTATTATTCGTAGTGCATTCCTTGGTAATATCCGTGATGCATACGATGTGAATCCTGATATTAAGTTCCTTGGTTCAGATACTTACTTTAAAGATATCTTACTAAGCAGCATGCCAGCATGGCGTAAAGTAGCCTCAAAAGCGATGGAAATTGGCCTACCAATGCCAACAATGACATCAGCATTAACATTCCTTGATGGTTACACAACAGCAAGCTTACCTGCGAATATGATTCAAGCGCAGCGTGACTACTTCGGTGCTCACACTTATGAGCGTATTGATCAACCTCGTGGTCAGTTCTTCCATACTAATTGGACTGGTACTGGCGGTGATACAGCCTCTACAACTTACGATGTATAATGTGTAAGTGATAAAATATTATTAAGCCACCGTTCGTGGTT
>NZ_MSCQ01000001.1:1474002-1527055 GCF_002954725.1 Photobacterium phosphoreum | reverse complement strand
ACCGTTCGTGGTGGCTTTTTTATTTATTGTTTTGTTCTGAAGGGCCATTACTCTTAACTGGCAAGACGTTGGCAATATAATAGTGCCCGTAATTCCATGTTTTCTGCTTCTAAAGCCACAATTTGTTTATGTGCCTCTGTACGCATATCTTCATTTGTTGTGCGTGTTTTTTCAAAAATATCACTCAGTGCGCTAAATAACTCCTCGCCAGCAAGAAGCATTTCTTTACCCGTGATTTCAATCTTATAAGAACGTAATAAATCACGAATATAAAGGGTCAAATCACCTTTTGCTCGACCTATTTGGCGATCAATTAATGGACAAGTGTGGGGGTAGGCGAAACCTGACATAATTTTTTACCTTGAAAGTAAAATATCCATAATCATATAATTGTTATAAACCTCCGTGCCTATGAGTTGATTTTCGCTCACTCATTGAATTTGATCAATATGTGCACAATAAGTTTGCTGAAAAAGAGACTTATTATAGAAATATGCTTATTTTATTTCCATTTGATGATTTTTTGCTTTCTTTAAAAACGAGGCGGCTGAAAATTATTTAGAAGGGAATATTTGAAGTGATGATAAATAAAAGCCCCTCAATCTTAGCGATGAAGGGGCTTGGTTTTAATATAAGTAATTAACTCACTTCAATGGGGCCACCAAAAGCTGTTACTGGTGGTAATTTGCCATTGAATTTCTCAATGTTCACCAAGCAGGTTTGGGCGCTGGTTGCTTGTGCTAGTTCAGACGTTGGAATATCCATGGTTAATGTGTTTGGATCGCCATAAGTATCAAGCGAACCTACTTTTTCATTTAATGGTCCATACCATGCACCTTCCTCTATTCTGACGACACCTTGTGGGTAACTATCTGTCACGACAGCACCCGCAAGTAATTGACCACGATCGTTAAACACGCGTACAACATCACCGTCTTTAATGCCTTTAGCTGTAGCATCTTTAGGGTTGATGTAAACAGGCTCTCGACCTTGAACGGTATACGTCGCGCGGAATTCATCGGATTCACACATTTGTGAGTGCAAGCGTTTGTCAGGGTGACAAGATTGCATCCAGAACGGATGTTTATCAGAGCCTGGACCACCATGAGAACGTTCTGTCTTTTCAAACCACATTGGGTGGCCTTGACAGTGTTCATAGCCATAACGGGCAATTTTACGACTTGAGATTTCAATGAAACCTGAAGGTGTGCCCAGTGCATTGATTTCAGGATCTTGACGGAAATCTGCGTGGCGAACCCACGGCTTACCCGTACCAAAGTCTAAAAAACCTTGTTGCCAGAATACATCAAACTCAGGCATGTCGAATTTGCCAGCATTCGCTTTACGGCAATCATTATACAGCGATTGCACCCATTGCATTTCATCCATTCCACGGGTGTATTCTTTATTTTTATCAAAACGACGCGATAATTCCGTAAAAATATCAAAGTCAGTTTTTGATTGATAAAGCGGATCAACCAGTTTTTGCATCGCGATTAAACCACGACCACTGTATGAGCCCATAACGTCAATATCGTTACGTTCAAATTGAGTACATGCTGGTAGTACGATATCTGAGAAACGGCAGGTTGCTGTCCATGCAAAATCAATCGTTATCACAGTTTGCAATTTTTGGAATGCTTGTTTCATGCGGTTACGATCTTGGTGGTGATGCCAAGGGTTGTTACCGCTGATCACCATCATTTTGTAATCAGGCAGAATCACTTTAGAGCCGTTGTACTTAATTTCTTTACCGGGCTCTAAAATACAATCGACGAAGCGTGCGACAGGGATAGTGCGGCTATAACCATTGAAGTCGTTGTTATCCCATTTCGGTTTTTGACCTTCATCAACGTTACGTGGGAAACCACCCGGCGCTGCAAAGCCTGTTGATGGTACACCGATACCAGAGTAATGGTGACCATAAGAGATACCGCCGCCAGGTAAGCCAATTTGACCGACCATAGCTGCAATAACAGCGCCCATCCAGTAAGGTTGTTCACCGTGTTCTTGACGTTGAATACACCAACCAAATAGAATTTGAGTACGTTCTTTAACTAACATTCGGGCAAATTCACGGATTTGATCCGCTGGTACGCCACAAATCTCTGCTGCCCATTCTGGTGTTTTTTCAACCTTGTCTTTAGTGTCGCCTTTTACGTAACCAATGAACTCATCAAAGCCTAAGCAATACATTTTGATGAATTCTTTATCATAAAGATTCTCAGTGTAAAGCGTGTGCGCCACCCCCAACATAAATGGTACATCTGTTTGTGGGTGAATATAAAGGTGGGTGTTTTCTAAGTAACGTTGGGTCTTGTTTTTAACCGGATCAACCGAAATTACATTGATTTCACCTTTAGCTACTTTTTCTTTTAGTTGCGCAAGGTAAGGGTAGGACTCATGGGTTTCACAGTTCCAACCTACCTGTAGGTTTTTAACGGGATCGTTAGCCCATAAAATAATGTTCTTACTGTTGTCTAAAATTTCAGACCATGATGTACCCTGAGCATACACCTCAGTCGAACCTAGCACATACGGCATGATGGTTTGACCAGCACCTGTTGAGTAGTCGCCAACTTTGGTGATGTAGTTGCCATGCATACCCACAGCACGTTGCATGTGGCTGGTACAGCTATGGAATTGACCCGTTTGACGCCAGCCCGTTTGACCTGCGTGTAATGCCCATGGACCGTAGTCTTTTTGAATACGCTCTAGTTCACGGTAGAACAGATCTAATGCTTCATCCCATGTGACACGAACAAAACGATTATTACCGCGAGTTTCACCGCTAAATTTATGCTTTTTAAGCCAATCTAGACGTACCATTGGATAACGAACACGTGATGGGTTATAGATAATACCTTTAATGCCATTGAGCATTTCAGTTGGGTTTTTATCTATTTCAATCGCTTCAATTTGTTGTACTTTACCCGCATAGATCTGAGCGCGGAAAGCACCCCAGTGTGAGCCAGAATAGCGCCAAGTGCCTTGTCCTATCTCATCGTTAGCAAACACCTTTGCTGAGGCGAGTAGGCTTGGGCCAATCACAGTGGCTGCACTTGTTGTTGCAAGGCCTTTTAGAAAACAGCGTCTTGATACAGACATAGTATTTACTCCATCAATGCTTAGTGTTGGCCATTAGAAAAATCAGAAGAGTGTTTCTGTAAGTACTTCAACACAATCGCTTCACTATCACGGTCAAAGTTTACAAATGCCAACATACCGTTAAACATTCCTGGCCATGTATTGGCATCAAAGTGAGCTTCAGCTGGTTGGGTATGACACACTGAACAGTTGGTGGTGTAAGCTGTTTTTGCTTGCGCCCATACCGGTGTAATGTCGTTAATTAATGAATCTTTAGGCATCCACACTGTTGCCGTTACACGTTGCCAAGGAAGACCGGTTAAGTCATCGACTTTTTCTTCGTATTTCTCAACCACTTTGTCATTTTGGGCAGATTCTTTCAGTAGAGAAGCCACAGGAATATTCATACCAAAGTCTTCCTGAATCACACGACCATAGCCTTTGTCTTTACGCCAGCCTGCAATTTCAACTTCTATCGCATCATCCGTTTCATCAATGACTTTTACGCCAGAAGCTGGGTTTAGAATACCGGCCTCAACTTTCATTGCTTTATCTTCATAAACAGGAAGGAAACGCACACTATAAATTTCTTCACCCTTGCTGTAGTTGGTGCCATGTGATTGTTGAACCAATTCTGAAATCATACCGCCACTAGAGTCCATATCTTTTGGTAAGTGGTGGGCAATACCTTTGTGGCAATCAACACAACTTTGATCGCGTTCTGCGGCATTTTTCATTTGTACGCGAGCAACAGGTGACATTTTTTCAAAATCCATGCCTTTATAATCGTGACAGTCACGACATTCCTGTGAACCATTGGCTTTAAAGCGTTCCCATTCATGCTGAGCGAGAACAATACGGCGATCTTCAAACTTTTCAGGGGTATCAATAAAGCCGGCAAAGTGAGCAAAGACTTCCTTACTCGCCTGTATTTTACGTGAAATTTTATCTGTCCAATCATGAGGAACGTGACAGTCAGGACATGTTGCTCGTACACCTGAGCGGTTTTTATCATGAATAGTATTTACATATTCAGGCACGATATTATCGGCATGGCAGCTAACACAAAATTCTTCAGTGTTGGTTTTTTCTAGTGCAGTATTGAAACCACCCCAAAAAATAATACCAGCAACAAAGCCACCAAGGGCAAGAACACCAAGGCTAATATGGACGCTTGGACGTGATAGGGTTAGCCAAGCTTTTTTTAAAAATGCTTTCATTATTGTTTCTCGTTAAATGATGCTTTCAGTTTGAAGTAGGGGATCAACCACCGTGACCGGGAGGACCAAAGACAAATAATTGCAACATCCATACAGTGAAGCCATAACCACCAACGAAAATGACGCTTAAAATAGGGAAAAGAAAAATGGTAATAAAAAGGAACATTTTCCATTCGCGGCTGCGTGTTTTTTTGGTTGTAGGATCAGTAATACTGTCCATAAAACCTCCTAAGGTTGTTAAATATAAAAAATAAGTACTTATAAATATTTATATCAATTCTAGTTTCGATAAAAGCATAAATTATACCGTTGTACTTATTCAATTAATAAATGCATTATTTTGCAGTTAAAATAGTATAATTTTGACATTAAAGTTAATTGTTAATATTAAAAGTTAAAATATGTAATATAATGACAATATAAGTAGGATTACTTCTTTTTATAATGAGTCCTAATAGGCTTGCTTGTTAATTGTTTGTTTTTTATTTTGACGTTAATAGTGGTGTTTTTATGTGTTGTTGATTGTTTTTGTTGCGGTGAAGTTGCTGGTGTTTTGTTTAATTTGAGAGTGGCGTAAGGGGGGAAATACGGGAAAAGAATAATGGTAAGATAAATGTGAATATTAATGTAAAAAAGAGAGCTATCGGAATAGCTCTCATAGCAGAGTTAATCAATTAATTGGTATTCGTGGCGTAAAATATCAATAATTTCTGTTTTAGGATCTTGGCTTAGCGTAATTGGCTTACCCGTAATTTTTTCTGCAATATCGGTATAGATTTTAGATATTTGCATTAATACGTCTTGAGGAAGATCGTTATTTGCAGCTAAAGCAAAACGTTCAGGCATACGCTCTTTATTTAAAAGAATATCTGGATCTGGGAAATAATTTAATAAAACTTGACGGAAATCTTCTTTCGAATTTTCAACAATCTGTCCATCGCGGTATGCCGCGCCATCCCAAATGCGTGATGAATCAGGGGTGCCAACTTCATCCATATAAATCAATTTTTCATTACCGCTAGCATCGGTAACATAACCAAACTCAAATTTAGTATCGACAAAAATTTGGTCTAATTTTGCTAATTCGTCACTAATAACATTAAAACCATCGGCTAATAGTTTTTCATAGTAGCTAATATCGTCGATATTATGGAAATTAAAGGCTTGGTAGTTATTGATGAGATCTTCACGAGTAACATTGACATCATCTGCTTCTGGGACATTAGGAATACCTTTTAGAATACCTTTGGTAGACGGTGTCATCAGTAGTTGTGGTAATTTTTGATCTTTTTTTAACCCTTCAGGCAGTTGAATACCACAGAATTGACGCTCTCCTTGATTGTATGCTCGCCACATTGAGCCAGTAATATATTGGCGGCAAATTGCTTCTACCATTACCGGTTTTGCTTTTTGTACTATCCATACAAAAGGATGAGGAATATCAAGAATATGGCTATCAGCTAACCCATTATCTTTAAATAGTTTAAACCAATGGTTTGAGATGGCATTGAGTGCCGCCCCTTTACCTGGAACACCTTTTAAGCCACCTTCACCATGCCAAATACAGTCAAATGCAGAGATACGATCACTGATGATCATAATTGCTAATGGCGCATCAGGTTGAACATTGTAGCCTTTTTGTTGAATAAGACGACGACTATCTGCTTCTGTTAGCCAATAAACGGAGCGTACTTTTCCGCTGTGAACAGGTTTATCGGTACGGATGGGAAGGTCGTCATTGACGGCAAGAACTTGATCGGCAAGGCTCATGGTGAAATTCCTATTTCAAAATGATGACATCGAAATACAGAGTGCTCAAGATAGAAGTCACCTCAATCACTCATCTTATTGAGCATAATACTCGGTTCATTCTTGGACTGCCAGTAAAAAAGCAAACGATTGCCCTTGGAGGGGTAACTGTACTAAATGTAAAGTACAGTCAGGGAAGTGCGATGTTTTACATAATAGAGATGAGAGTTATTGGCGATTAAAAACGTTGATAAAATGCATGTAAATCTCGAGGGGTAATATAAAACATATGCAGTAGCCATTGTTTGGCGTCATCAACATTGAACCATACTGGGGTCAATTGAAAATGACTCCAGTTAGTGACAACTTGTAAAGCACCGTCATAACTTGGTGCAAGATCAAATAAGATAATAATCGCTATAATTTGAGCAAGGCTAATAAACGGTTTGGTAAAAGCAAAGGGTTTAAGGGCGGTACCAAATGATTTTTTTAAGCGTTTGTTTGATAGATCGACGCTGTATATCTCATCTAATGCTAAATGTACGATGCCGCCAAGTAATACAAAACCGCCAGCTAACCAACTGTCGGTTGCGGTATGACCCAGTAAGACACAAATATGTACACAGCAAAGGGCAATGAGTGTAACAAAAGAAATAGAGTGGCATGCACCGCGGTGAACGGTACAACGGTCAAATATCGATTTACCAAAATAACGAATGGTAACAAATAATGATACGACATAAATAATCAGCTCTAGCATTGCTACTTGAGTATAAATATGACTGACGAGCAGAAAACAACAAAACCCCGCCAAGAGTGTGAATAAGGCTTTCATTGACGTTGAGTGGTCAGAATCAATGTCGGGTAGAAGTCCACCGATGGTACCGAAAAAGGTCATCCATAGCGCAATGGTGGGACTTATATGGTCAGCAGATAGAAGCGTGGTTGCTGTTAAACCACTAACAATTGCCGCAACAGTGAAATGGGTTGAGAAATTTGCCAAGAAAAATGAATTCCAACTGGATAGATATACAGGTATTTATCACTGTTAGTTATTATAGTTCAACACTTATCACACTTTTCGAGTAATTAATGAAAGTAATTGAGTGAAAAAGAATCATATTGGCTGTTGCTGTAGAAATTAGGGCGGTGACAAAGGGAGTGATTAACAACAATGTTACGAGAAAAATATTGTTACAGCCGTATGCTTTTATATAAAAACAATACGGCTGATGTCGGGTAGGTATTAACCTGTAATAAGTGCTGAAATGATACCGATAATGCCACCAAAGACACCGCCCCAAATAACCAGCCAGCCAAGATGCTCACTGATCATTTTTTGCACCATTTCTTTGACCATTTTAGGCGTCAGTTCATTTAAACGCTGATCGATAATCTCTTCAATTTTACTTTCAATATCATGCAATGTTTCAGGTTTGATTAACTGTTGCTTAAGTGCTGTTTTAAAATCATCTTGTTGACTGATATCGATTACAGATTCTTGCATTTTTGCAATAAAAGGTTCGCGTAACGGTTGCATGGCTTCTGGCCCACCCATCATTGTGATCATGCCACCAAATGATGAGTTCATAATCACATCTAATAATGAATCAAAGGTGGGTGCAAAGTCGATTTTGCTAATAATCGGTTGCATATCTAATGTTGCAGCTTGGTTTTCATCTTGATTTAAAAAGCGACTAATATTCTGCTCAGTAAAAAATTGTTCCATCATTAATGCTTTTATTGCAGCCTTGAAGGCTTCAAAACGGGCTGGAATAACACCTGAACCATAAAGTCCGGGTACTTTTTCAAATAACATATATATAGCAAGCCAGTTAGTTAATGCGCCTGAAAAGGCAAATAAGCCGCAGTAAAGAATAATATGTTGATTGCTAATATAACCAATGAATAAAAGGAGAAGAGAGAGGGCATTGGTCATGAAACTTTTGTTTTTTAACATGTGCTAGTTCTTAGTAGTTATAACACCGATAAATACGGTCATAGGGTGGTCAGTTAATAGCATTTTGCCATTCATTATGGTGTCGAATTCTAACAATAGAAATAGACCAACGCTACATTTGCGTTTGTTTACTTCAATCGTGGTTTGCGATTTAAACTTCACATGGCAATTGTTATACTCGCCCGTTATGCATTTATTGTCTTACTGAGTATTTTTAATGACCCGTTTTACTGCTGAACAAACTGCTTTTATTCATCATCAGTCAGGCAATGCGTTGTGCGTGGCTGGCGCAGGAACGGGTAAAACAACGACGCTAGTAGGTATTGTTGAGCATAAATTACAGGCGATTGCGGCAGATAAGATGCTGGTATTAATGTTTAACCGTGATATTCGTACTGATTTTAAAGCAAAGTTAGTACAAATTCCGCAAGCGGATCGGGTTCCCGTTCATACTTTTCATAGCTTCTGTTTTCAGTTGTTAAGACAATCCGGGTATTTATCAACCACGGGTTATCAAATTGACTTTAATAACGGTGATAGTGATAAAACTATAGCTAAACTTGTATTGCGCCAAATGGCTGCTCAAGAAAAATCATATCAAAAGCAACAGACGTTCAAAGATCCACGAACAATTGAATTGCTAATGAGCTTTATTGGGCTAGTAAAAGCCCACATGTTACCACCTAAAGAAGTGTTTGAATTATCAGAAATTAATAATGAATATACCTTTATTATTGAAGCATTCTGGAATTTTGAAACAGTTCGTAAAGAACGAAAACAATTGTTTTTTGATGATTGGTTGGTAGAAACAATCCAGCTGTTAAAAAATGATCATGCGTTATGTGATTATTATCATCAGCGAATTCAGTTCATGTTGGTTGATGAGTTTCAAGATATCAATACTGCTCAATATCAGTTATTAAAACTGTTATTGTCACCACAAGCACAATTAGTGGCGGTAGGGGATGTCGATCAATGTATCTATAAATGGCGTGGTAGTGCGCCACAATTTATGCTTGATTTTGAAAAAGATTTTGCCCCCGCGACGACATACACGCTGTCACATACTTTTCGATTTGGTCATAGTTTAGCATTAGCTGCGAGCCATTTGATCGCTAATAATAAACAGCGCTTTCATGATTTTCAGACGATTGCTCATGAATCTGTTGCCGATACGACTGTTGATGTGATTGGTACAGCGCGCCAAGTGGGGGAAATAGCACAATCAGTCTTTGATTTTATTCAGCAAGGTGGGCAACCTGCAGAAGCGGCTATTTTAGTTAGACGATGGTCACAAGCGATGTTATTTGAGTTAGCGTTTTTAACTAAAAAAATCCCATATCATATGCCTATCGGTTCTGTGTTAACGCATAGCCGTGAAGTGAAATTGTTGATGGATATCATGACATTGGCGACAGGACGATTTTTAACGTTAGCTGATAACGATAAAGCTAATTTATTATTTAATTTATTATCATTTCCACACTGCTATGTGCCGAATAAAAGTTTACGCCCGTTGTGTGAGACTTTAGCTCAACGAGCAAGTAATGAATGGCTAAGTTTAATTAAGCAAACTGAAAAAATTCAACCAACATTAAATTTAGAAACGTTTAAAGATCGGATTGAGTTATTAATAATGTTACAACGCAAGGGCAATTTTAAAGCCTTAGCGGTATATAGGCAGTATCGTAGAGACAGTGAACTCGATAATTGGATTTGGAAAACAGAAGCAACAGCCACTGAAATAGAAGAAGCGGTTGAGCGGTTAGACAGTGTTGAAACTGTATTGGAATCAATGGATCAAAACTGCGATAAGGCATTGCAGTATTTTGAATATTATACACAACAATCAGCACGTGAAAATCAGACACAAAATAATAATAACAGTGTGCAACTGACTACAATTTTTAGAGCTAAAGGCTGTGAATACAGTCAGGTATATTTACCCTATTGGGATAAAGATGCATTTCCTTACGTGAACCGATCTTCATTAGGTATTTCGGCTGATACTGAAGAAGAGCGTCGCTTAGCTTATGTCGCAATGACTCGAGCTAAACATAGTGCAAAAATCTATTATACGGTTGAGAATTCGAAGAAAGATCACTATGTCCGTAAGGATAAAAATGCCAGTCAATTTATTATAGAGTCAAAGTCTGATGTCGCTCAGGATATTGGCCCTAAACTTTACCATGACGGTGAATTACCCTACCATAAATCATCTGTTGTACAGGGGTATTATCGTCGACTTTCACGTATTGATGATATGCAACCACCGCTAAAAGTAGTGCCTATTTCGTTGCCAGAACCGGATGCAACGGGAGCGTGTATTTATAGCTATGAATGGGCATTACAACAGCCGATGCCTGAAAACGCAGAGAAGCTTATTCGTAGCATGGTGCAAACGAAACCGGTTAAGTATTTAGAAGCAGAAGTGACACGTATTGTACGGGAATTAAAACAAGCGGGCACGGCTAAACAAAAGGTATTAATTAATCGTCTTATTGTTGTTGCTCGTGCCAAGGCGCGTAAATATATTTAATGTATTAGTGGTGTGCACGATTAGCACGAGACTCTCGTTGCCCCAAATTTTGTTGTATAGCAAACTCAAGTCGCTCACGAAGTTGGCGAGATTTAGTTTCAGCACTTCTAAATCCAAATGATTGTAATAATTTTTTGACCATAATTAAAACCTATTAATTTATATTAAGACAACACATAACCCTTCAATGAGTATGGGTATGGTTGTCTTAAATTATTAGTGAGTTAACATCGTCCTTGAGCTTCTAAGTGCTCCATTATATCGTTGATTTAAGTAAACAGTACTTTTATTGATATAAAGGATGTTAAAAAAACAGTAATAACAATAGCTTATGTGGTTATTGTTATTACCATATGGTGATTCTATGACACAGTTAAGGTCGTGTCAAAGCAATATTCTGTTGTTATTCGATAACACGATAACATGCTAAAAAAGACCTAGATCACACTTTTGTTGACTGGTTTTGCCATTTGTCGACAACTAACGCCGCGATTAGATCCCCTTCAACATTGACTGCGGTACGAAAAGTATCCAATGGCCGTTCAATTATTAATAATATTGCGATAGCTTCAAGTGGAATACCTACCGCAAGTAATACTAGTTGCATACCTGACATTGAACCTGATGGCATACCGGGTGCACCGATTGATGACACCATTGCCATGATGAAAATTAGAATCAATCCTGATGTTCCAAGTTCAATACCATAGAGTTGAGCAAGAAAAATAGCTGCAACTCCTTCAAAAAGAGCGGTACCATCCATATTCATGATCGAACCTAATGGTAATACCATACTGCTAGTCGGTTGTGATATACCTAAATCTTCTTGTGCTGTTTGCAATGACAGAGGCAGGGTGGCAGAGCTTGATGAGGTTGCAAATGCCATAGCCATAGGGGCTGATAGAGCACGAAATAATGTTGAGTATTTAATACCGGTAAATATTTTA
Source organism: Photobacterium phosphoreum (assembly GCF_002954725.1). GTDB lineage: Bacteria > Pseudomonadota > Gammaproteobacteria > Enterobacterales > Vibrionaceae > Photobacterium > Photobacterium phosphoreum. The sequence continues at coordinate 1,515,553 of NZ_MSCQ01000001.1, read as the reverse complement.
GCCAGTAGTGGTAATACTATTCCACCGTGGACCAACGTCAGTGAAAAAACTAATAAAGCAAATAAAAGCAATTCACCAAAAATACTATTTCCGCTTTGTGCTGTAAATTGAAATACAATCGCAAATACGGCTAAAGGTGCCAGTTTAATAACCGCAGAGATGACTCGGTTAATCGCAATGTTGATCCCTGAAATAATGTCAAAAACAGGGTGCTCTGATGGTAAGCTTGCTAATAATGCAACACCAAGTAATAGGGCAAAAACAACAATGGCTAATAGATTGGTTGTTGCGAGTGCTTGAAAGGGGTTAACTAAGGCCATGCTGAATAATTTTTCTGCAATAGCACCGCCAGATGAAGCACTATTATCAATTAATTGAATGTGGTCACCAACAGTGATTTGTGCAGTGTCAATTAAATGGGGCCATTTGGGAATAGCCAGTGATACACCAAGACCTAAACAGATCGCGAGGGTTGAGGTTAAACTATAGAAAGCAATTGTTTTATAGCCTAATGTTTTCAAACGCGAGGTAGATCCTATGCTGGTAATCCCTTGTAATAATGAGAATAATACCACGATACCTACCAGCATTTTAAGTAAGCCAATATAGGTTGTTTTGGTGAGCATTAATAATTTAAATGCTGTGGAGTGCTCAAAACCCGCTTGCAAAGGTAGGATAGAGGCTAACCCCCATGCCAGTAGAGCAGCGATCATTAATTGAAAAGGTAACGATTTGAATAGACGACTGTTCATGAAAAGGTCTCTGTTCGGTATTCGTTTTGTAACGAGAATATAAAAGAAGGACTTGGTATTAAAAGGCTTATTAATTATAGAGAGTGCTTAATCCAAGTAATGTATTAAATATAAATTATTATGTAAAAAATAAAAAACGCTCTGACATAGAATGGCAGAGCGTGACAAATGTCATTCTCAATTAACGATGATTTAGATAAAGTTCTAAATAGGATTTATGTAAAATAAGAATATATTATCATTAATGAGTTAATTGCTAATCCATTAGCGTATGGTATTGAACAAGTGAAGATAAAAAATAAGATATCCCTACGCATATTATTATACGTAGGGAATAGAGTCTTATGCAGGCTAATAATTACTTATCGAAGTGAATAACCGTACGGATACTCTTACCTTCGTGTAATAGGTCAAAAGACTTATTGATGTCTTCTAGGCCCATGTTGAATGAGATGAAATCGTCAAGCTTGAACTCACCCGCCATGTAACGGTCAACGATACCTGGAAGCTCTGAACGGCCTTTAACACCACCGAATGCAGAACCACGCCATACACGACCAGTCACTAGTTGGAATGGACGGGTAGAGATCTCTTGACCCGCACCAGCAACACCGATGATCACTGATTCGCCCCAACCTTTGTGACAACACTCAAGTGCAGAACGCATCACGTTAACGTTACCGATACACTCAAATGAGTAATCAACACCGCCGTCAGTCATTTCAACAATGACTTCTTGAATTGGCTTGTCAAATTTCATTGGGTTGATGCATTCAGTTGCACCTAATTTCATTGCTAGGTCAAACTTACTTTCGTTGATATCAATCGCAATGATACGGCTAGCTTTAGCCATAGTACCACCGATGATTGCAGCAAGACCGATACCGCCAAGACCAAAGACAGCGATAGTGTCGCCTTCTTTAACTTTAGCTGTATTAAGGACTGCGCCCATACCTGTAGTTACGCCACAACCAAGCAGACATACTTCTTCAAGTGGTGCTTCTTTGCTGATTTTAGCTAGAGAAATTTCTGGAAGTACAGTGTACTCAGAGAAAGTAGAGCAACCCATGTAATGGAAGATTGGCTGACCGTCTTTGTAGAAACGGGTAGTGCCGTCTGGCATTAGGCCTTTACCTTGCGTTTCACGTACTGCCTGACAAAGGTTAGTTTTGCCAGATAGGCAGTATTTACACTTGCCACACTCAGCAGTGTAAAGAGGGATAACGTGATCGCCAACTTCAACACTTGTTACGCCTTCACCGATCATTTCAACGATACCGCCACCTTCGTGACCAAGGATCGCAGGGAAGATACCTTCTGGATCGTCGCCTGATAATGTGAATGCATCAGTGTGACATACGCCAGTAGCAACGATGCGAACTAATACTTCGCCAGCGCGAGGTAACATTACATCAATTTCTTCAACAGAAAGAGGTTGTTTAGGACCCCATGCGATAGCAGCTTTTGATTTGATAAATTTGTCAGTCATCGTTCACTCTCTTAAAAATATATGTGACCCCATGTTCAAGCATGGTGTTCGTTGTTTATTATAGTCACAAATGTAATACCATCATGTGACTTGATGCAGCTATTATATTTGTTCCTTATAAATTGATAATCCCTCAAAATGGAAAATCATTATTACTGTAATGTAATAATAGGCCTGTTTTTTAGTTTAAACGTTGTTTATCTCCATACTAGGAGCTGTGGTTTAGGTTAGATCATTATTGTTGAGTATATGTAGAGTTATCATTTAAGTGTGACATTGGTCGCATTTGTTTTTATGTGGATCAATATATTTAAAATTAAAGGATAAAAAAAAAGCAATATCAAAGGATGATATTGCTTATATATATTATGACAAACTAATTGTTATTATTGTTCTATTACGCTTGTGGGTGACTTTGAGCGTAAACGTGTGTAGCGATTGCATCCATAAGAGCTGGAGATAGGCAATCGTACGTATTAAGACCTAATTTGTTAAGACGAGCACGGATAGCTGCCATATCTTTAGGATCAGTACCTGTTTCAATGATTGATGAAACAAAAGCTGCAAACTCAGGTGCAGACCAACCTTCGTCAGTAGATAGTTCAGTATGAACGAAATCTAAACCGAAGAATGGGTGGTTAGTATTGTCGATACGACCATACATGTGAACACCACATTCTTTACAAGCGTGACGTTTGATAGCTGCAGACTCGTCGATAACAACAAGTTTTTCAGCATTTGCAATTACTTCAACATTGTCACGTGAAATAACAGCGATTTGTGAGAATACTGCGCCTTCTGGTTTCCAGCATTTAGAACAACCACAAGCGTGGTTATGTGCAGTTTGGCCTGATAATTTTACACGTACAGTATTTGATGTACAGTTACAGTTTAATACGCCACCTTGGAAATTTTCTTTAGTTGCAATGAAACCGTTATCAATTGAAGGGTGTAGAGATATAGACATAAAATTTCTCTTATTGGATTGTTATTAGATAATATTATTTTGTAGGTTTATTATAATTAATTATAGATGTCATTTACAAAGGCACCATTTAATATAGTGCAAGTACGATCAAAATGAAAAATTAACTATAATAAAAACCATTAAACATATATTGGGTTGATGGAATATATTCTATTCTTATTTTTGTTTTTAACAATAACGAATACTGTAATTGATTATTACCAAATAGGAACAATCAAAAATAATAGATAACCCTAATAAGGCACAACTTAAAAGGGCATCATTATGAAAAATAAATTAGCGGTTATTTTATTTGCTTTTACTAATGTGGGTTGCAATGGCATCCATTAAATCAGGTGATAAGCAATCGTAAGTTTCTAAACCTAATGATTCAAAACGTTCACGAATTGCAGACATTGATTGAGGATCTGTACCTGTTTCAATCACAGAAGAGACAAATGCAGCAAAGGTAGGTGCAGCCCAGCCTTGTTCGTTAGATAGCTCTGTGTGAACAAAGTCTAATCCATAGAAGGGGTGATTAGTGTCTTCAATGCGACCATACATATGTACGCCACAATCTTTACAAGCATGACGTTGAATGGTTGCGGTTTCATCGATGATCATGAGTTTTTTAGCATTTGCTATAACTTCAACATTATCACGAGGAATAACGGCAACCTGTGAAAATAATGCACCTTTAGGCTTCCAACATTTAGAACAACCACAAGCATGGTTATGAGCAGTTTGCCCTGATAATTTAATGTTTACTTTATTTATTCGACAATGACAGCTAATTAAACCACCTTTAAATGTATTCTTAGTTGGATTAATTCCATTATCAATCGCTGGATGTAATTTAATAAAAGACGATGTAGAACCTTCGGTGTTATTTCCGAATAATTTAGCAAAGAATTTTTTCATTATATTATCTTATATGTAGAGTATTAAAGTATGGATATAAAATATCAGTAGTAATATATTTAGGTATTAGGTATTAGGTATTAGGTATTAGGTATTAGGTATTAGGTATTAGGTATTAGGTATTAGGTATTAGGTATTATATTCGGCTAATATTATTAGCCGAATATTGATTATTTTTATTTATTACATTCCGTTAGGTTGGAATAGTGCTTTTAATCGTTTAGTAATAATTAAGCGTGATACCGTAAACATGCCTTCAACTGTACGTTGGTGAAGGCGGAAAATAGTATCGTAAAGACGACGAATAAGACGCCCCTTAAAGACCAAATTATTTGCCATCTTTGAATTAGGCGCAAATGAGCCTACAGCAAAATGATGTCCAACAGCGACAACCATACCACCATCTTTAAATTCAAAATCAGTCAGTTCTTTACCACGTAATAACCCAGTTAAACTTTTGGTTAAATGCACGGCAGCACGGTTAGCTGCTTGTGCTTTTGGTGGAACAAAACTACCGTCAGCTTGTGGAATTGATGCACAATCACCTAAAGCAAAAATACTGTCATCAATGGTCGTGGTTAAATTAGCATTAACAACAATTTGATTCATGCGATTGTATTCTAAACCACCAAGGCCTTTTAACCACTCAGGCGCTTTTACACCAGCAGCCCAAAACTGAATATCAGCCTCTAATGGTTGATTATCTGCTGTAACCATGCCGTGTTCAGATACTTCACTGATACGGGTATTTAAAAGGACATTAATATTTGTACGTTGTAGTTCTTTTAATACTTTAGCCGACATTTTTTGTGGGCTATTTGGCAGCACACGATCTGCAGCTTCAATCAGGTTGATTGTTAGTTTAGCGGCATTATAACGCTGCAATTTGTGACTTACTCGAGCAAGCTCAGCAGCAAGTTCAACACCTGTTGCGCCTGCACCGACAATATTAACGGTACGATCATTGCCTTCTCGCAACAATTGGCTGATCTTGTTCCATGCATGGCGAGCTTGGCTTGCTGAATCGAGGAAAATACAATTATCACGAGCACCAGTGGTGTTAAAGTCGTTACTCACTGCGCCAACGGCAACAACAAGGTAATCATATTTAACCGCAGCTTCTGTACCATCGTTACGACGAACAGCAAGCATCTTATTTTCACGATCAATATCTGTCATTGCTGCTTGGTAATGCTGGTAACCATTGACTGCGCCATGGGTGAAATAGCAAACTGAATCTAGTTCGCGGTCAAAAGTACCTGCTGCAATCTCATGTAAACGAGGTTTCCAATAGTGATCTGTTTCTGGCTCAACCAGAATGATTTCATGTTTTTTACGGTTAGCTTTTGCTAACAATGTTGATAGTTCTATACCGGCAGCACCGCCACCTACAATAACGATTCGTGACATAACGAATACCTCAAAAAGTGAACCCTAGACATCATTCTCAGGGGATGGTCTTTCCATCATTAAATCTATGAGCTGATCCGTTGCTACAAAATGACTTTTTATTAGCCACAACACGCAGGGCGGCTACCTGATATCTTATATGTAATGAATTTCTTTGATATAAGACAATTAAATTAGTCAAATTTCAAGTTCTGTGAACTCAACACAGGTATTTTTTTTAAAATATCGCTGTTGCGCCAGTGGTGACCATTATATTGTAAACTTTTATAAGCACAATCATACAAAAAAACAAATAACCTTTACTGTGGTGTAATAATTAAGGGTGTAATTATGTGCTAGTAAAGATTGGTAACAATAAATCGCTGGTAAAGTAAGGGGTTATATGTATTCGGGTAGTGTGCATAACTATACAGCTGAAGGTGTGTTAAAGAGTAGAAAAAACAACCTAAAGCAAGGGTTGTTTTCTTATAGGGTAAGAATATTAGCGGAGTTAAAAAAGAAAGAAGTAGCATGAGCGGGGAAGCTCATGCTAAAAAAATAACTTAAAACGATTCAATATCCGTAAATTGTCCTCGAAGCCAGTGAATTGCTGGGCTTAATTGAGAACCGATAGGATAGATAAGGGATGCTGACCATACATTACTGGTGATCTTACTGAATGAAAGATTAAGTTTTTGTACCATTTCATTTTTAAGATCATGTTGTAATACAAAATCGGGTAAACAACAAATACCAATATCTTCACGGCATAAAGACAAAATAGTATGGATGTCTTCAACATGCCATAATTGCAATGCTGCCTTTGCTTCATCAAATGGTAGTGAGTCTAAAGATGCAGGGATCAAAAGACGTTGCTGACAAAAATCTTGATAACTTAAGGTTGTTGCACCAGCATTAAATTTATCAAGGTACGATTGAGTCGCAACCCAACTTACATTGATATTAAATGCTTGGGTGTATTCTAGATTCATTTTATTTTCATGATCAAAAATGCCTAGTGCAATATCAAGATTTTTAGCTTTGATCTCTTCTGCTAAACGTTTACTGTTTTGTTGCATAATGAATAATTCAATATTAGGTAAATCAGAAGATAACCTTTTGATTATTGATAGTATTTTAGCATTACAAACCAGTGGATCTATACCGACTTTTATTTTTACATCATTCATGTGGTAAATAGACAATGAGCGCTCCAGAAAGGTCTGGTATTGCGCCATCATTATTTTTGCATTTTTGAGTACATGTTCGCCTTTTTCTGTTAGTCGAGGACATTTACTCGAACGATCAAAGACTTGAAATCCTAAATCAATTTCAAAATTTTGAATAGTGAGGCTAACTGCAGCTTGGGTTTTATTTAGCTGTCGTGCAGCAGCACTAAACGAACCATATTCGGCAGCAGCAATAAATGAGGTAAGAGTTTCAATCTTTATATTCATTTTTTAACGATTCATCTTATTTATTATAATGAGTATTGGTCATATTTTATCGAACTACATAAAAATGACTATGTTGGTGTGCCTTTAATATAACTAAAACCTATACCTAAAGACAACCATTAGTACTTCTTATATTGATATTTATTATATTTGAGGTTTTATTGTGGTGATATCAATTTGAAAGTATGAATATTTTTGTTATTACGATAAAGCTGTAGGGAAAAGGTATACCATTGGCATACCTCTAGCTGTTAGCCTATAAATTTAGTAATGAAGCCACTAATATTAGACAGACTCGCTAAGCTCATCACTATCACAATAGTAACACCAATAGCGGTAAGATAAAGCGGGTGTTTGTAATCACCAACAATGTTTGGTTTACGTGTCGCTGCAAGCATTGTAGCAAGTACAATAGGTAAAATAACACTATTAACCAGACCCGCAAGCATCAGCAATAAGATAGGCATATTCATCAATACTGTGCCTACCGTGGTTAGCATGATAAATCCTACGCACCATGATTTTTCATTGCGGGCAACGACAGGAAAAAGTGTCTTTATGAGTGATATCGCCATGTATGAGTTGCCTACGACAGAGGTAATTGACGCAACAAATAATACCAACCCAAAAATAAAGTAACCCACATCCCCCGCACCATGACGAAATGCATCTGCCGCAGGGTTGGATGGATCTAATGTTACTCCCGTTGTGATAACACCTAATACTGCACAAAATAATAAGATACGAATAATAACGGCAATAGAAATACCGGCCCATGCCGTTTTGGTGACATTGTGTGTATTTTCAATGCCTGTTAATTTCACATCAATTAATCGTTGTGCGCCCGTATAATAGCCACCAACCGCTCCACCGACGATAGTTAATGTTGGTAATAAAAGGTTGGAAAAATCAGAAGGAGCTATCGCTGCAATGACGGTAGGTGCTAGTGGGGGTAAGTTGGTCAGGGCAACATAGGCAATTAATATGATCATTAATAATCCTAAGTAACGCGCCATTTGGTCCATGCGTTTGGATGCATTATGGACAATAAAAAGTAGGCTTCCAATAACACCAGTAAAAAGAGCGCCCCAAGTGGTGTCTAGTCCTGTTAGAACATTCATACCTAGTGCTGAGCCACTGACATTACCAAAGTTGAAAGCAACGGCACCAAGCGCTAATAGAATGCCGATGAAGTATCCCATGCCGGGTGCTACTTTATTGGCAATATCTTGAATACGTAAGCCTGAGACGCCAACGATACGCCATAAGTTCATCACAATGCCAAAAGTAATAAACATCGAGGCAAAAACAGGGAAAGCCATATCAACGTTATAAATATTGGTAAACACAGCGGTTTGTGTTAGAAAACCAGGGCCAACAGAAGTGGTCGCCATTAGAAAAGCAACGCTTAAAATAGCTTTATTTTGCCAGTTTGTGTGGCGAGGGGAGGTAGTTGTAGTTAATGTGTCAGTTTGCATAATCAATCCCAAAATCAAAGTCTCTCATATTTATAAAAATAGAAAGACAACTGATGGGGATCAGCTGCATTGTGGTGATGTACGTTTCGCTAAAAAGCACTGTAATGTAATCGATTGCTTCAGCTGGCGCGGATAGTATAGAGAGTCTTTGATATTGTCAATAATGTTTGTGAAAACAGTAAAAAAAAGCTCTATCCTTTAAAAGAATAGAGCCTGAAGGAATATTTATTAGTGATTATTTTTCAGTGGTATGAATCGCAGCTTTAAGATCATCAGGATTTAAATTAGCACGATCAAATTCTTGAGAGGCTGGCATACGAAGATGGAAATCTTTAAATATTTCAACTTCAGCAGTACCTTCAGTTAGAATAAAGTCACTAACATGGCCACCTTGGGTACGATCATCACTGATAAAATGAAAGTGGAAACCAGGTACGTTAATACCGATCATGTATTCAGGGATTTTAAAGCCAATCATCACGCCTGACACATGCGTCATTTCAGCAATAGGTTGATGTTTAACTACTTCAACCATTGGAGGGTAAGGACGATGCTGTGCAGGTACTGTGCGTGTTTTAACGTATGAGAATTTGCCCGTTAAACGAATAGCATTGATAGCATTATTCGCAACAAAATCTTTTTCAAGGCAAGTTTCAAACTCAGCTTTAGTTAGCTCAATAAGGCTTACAGTGTCTGTCGGTTCGAAGTTAACCACACCAGCAAATGGCGTCGTGATATCATGATCAACTAAATGCACCTTACCTGTACTGGTAAGTTGATACACTTCATCTCCTAAAATAATCATCTCACCATCAAGATCATTAAAGGTACCAATACCAAAGTTACCGTGATCAAGTAATTGACCAATGGTAAAATCACCTTGATATAAACCTGCAATTAAAGCGCTCATCATTGAGGTTTGGTAAAACGTTTTGTCGTTGTTTTTATTACTCATGACGCATTCCTTTAATCTTGTTGGCAAGGGTGAAGTTGATCAAGTAGACGGCTGTTATCGCGGTAGTCTACATTAACGTTAACTAATACAGGGCCACTTAATGCCATTGCTTTACGTAATACGGGTTCAATATCATCAGCAGTATTAATCGCTAAACCATGTGCACCAAAACTTTCGGCATACTTAACAATATCAGGGCCCATGAAGCTAACTGCACTTTCGCGGCCATACTTCTTAAGTTGCTGAATTTTAACCATATCGTAGCTGTGATCTGTCCAAACAAAGTGAACAATATTACATTTATGACGAACAGCTGTAGCTAATTCCATTGATGAGAATAAGAAACCACCATCACCTGACATTGAGATAACTTTTTCGTTTGGTGTCAGTAGTGAAGCTGCAATAGCCCAAGGTAAAGCAACACCTAATGTTTGCTGACCGTTACTGAACAATAGACGACGTGGTTCAAATGAGTGGAAGTAGCGCGCCATCCAAATGTAGATAGAGCCTACATCGCAACATACAGTAGTATCATCACTTACAAAGCGGCGTAGGTCATGCACAAAACGTAGTGGGTGGACACCCATTGATGATGTTTTGTTAACGCCCATGCGCATAATTTGTTGTAAATCTTGACGTAAATCTTGGAATTTTTGATTTTTTTCAAGCGGCTCACGTGCATCTAATTCAGCAGCAATAGAACTAACAGAAACCGCAACATCACCAACAACTTCTGAAACCGGATTATAACTGGCTTCTAAATCAGCTTGTTGATAACCGATATGAATAATGGGGGTTTTACCGTCTTTATTCCATAAGATTGGATCGTATTCAATTGGGCTATAACCAATAGTAATAATTAAATCAGCATTGTTTAATGCAATATCACCTGGTTGGTTTTTAAATAAACCGACGCGACCAAGGAAACAATCATATAAGTCATGAGAAATAACGCCTGCGGCAGCAAAGGTATTAACGACAGCTATTTTAGTTTGTTCGAGTAGCTGACGAATGGAAGCCGTTACAAATGGCTGACTTGCATCCATACCTAATAATAACACGGGATTTTTAGCCGCATTAATAAGATCAGCTGCTTGACGAATAGCTTGTGGGTGCGCACCACCAAATAAAATTGGCTTCGGTTGTTGTACTTGAATAAAAGGGATTTGGTTGGTTAGTACATCCTGAGGAAGGCTAACAAAACTTGCCCCTTGAGTCGGTTGCTCGGCAATACGAAATGCTTTATGAACCACGTCAGACACTGAAGCAGTGTCCATTACTTCTGCGGAAAACTTAGTAATAGGATTAAATAGAGAACGTGTATCCATTGATTGGTGCGTATTATGGGAATACATCGAAAGTGGAACCGCACCAGCAAGTGCAACAACAGGGTCACCTTCACTATTTGCTGTTGCTACGCCAGTAACAAGGTTTGATGCGCCAGGACCAGACGTTGCAAGACAAACACCAGCTTTACCTGTTAAACGACCTGTTGCTGCTGCCATGAAAGCCGCATTTTGTTCGTGGTGACAAATAATGATTTCAGGACCGTTATCGCATACAGCATCGAATACGGAATCGATCTTAGCACCAGGGATACCAAAAATATGCGGAACATCATGTGCGTTTAGAGTTGCAACGACAAGCTCTGCACCTGAAATGGTTTTATTTAACATATAAGCCTCATGGTTATAATTATTAATCGGCTCAGGACATGTTTTCGCTAAATCGAATTTTATGTGATGAGTAACACAAAATTTAAATTATTTATCATACAAATAGAAGAGGCTAAAATCGGAAGTTAATATTACTTATTTAATTAAGTGCAGTGGAATTGATCTCATATCGGTTAGAAAGGTAGAGATTTAAGTGGAGATAAAAAGTTGAAGATATTAATTATTATACGATTAAAAATGGCAGGGCTTAAAAATCCCTGCCATTAATAAATGTTGCTATAGCATTATGTTGGCAATTAATGCTGATAAAATACTAACTAAAGTTGAACCATAAAGTAAACGTAAACCAAAACGCGCTACCATATTACCTTTTTCTTCATTAACACCTTTAACCGCACCAGCAATAATACCGATAGAACTGAAGTTTGCGAATGAAACAAGGAAGATAGACACAGTACCTACCGTGTGTGCTGATAAACTGCCTACTTGCTTTTGAAGATCCATCATTGCAACGAATTCATTCGTAACCAGTTTGGTTGCCATGATACTGCCTGCTTGTAATGCCTCATGAGCAGGTACACCCATTAACCAAGCGACAGGGTAGAATAAGTAACCGATGATGTTTTGGAAACTGATACCAAACGCAGCACTAAAGCCGGCATTGATCATTGAAATCAAAGCAATGAAACCAATAAGCATCGCTGCAACAATAACGGCGACCTTAAAGCCCATTAAAATGTATTCGCCTAGCATTTCAAAGAACGTTAATTTTTCGCCACTTTCAGCTGCCATCATTTCATCGATATCCATTTCTGCTTCATGGTCATAAGGATTAATAATGGAAAGAATGATGAAGGTACTAAACATGTTTAGGAATAATGCTGCGACAACATATTTAGGATCGATAAGCTTCATGTATGAGCCAACGATAGACATTGAAACCGTCGACATTGCTGTTGCCGCAAGGGTATACATACGACGTTCAGACATACCACCTAAAATATTTTTATAGGTAATAAAGTTTTCAGACTGACCAACCATCAATGCACTAATTGCGTTAAATGATTCTAGCTTACCCATACCATTCACTTTAGAAAGTAAAAAGCCTAAACCTTTGATGATATAAGGTAATACTTTGATGTGTTGTAAAATACCAATTAGCGCTGAGATAAAGACAATCGGCATCAATACACTAAGGAAGAAGTTAAAATCATTGTTATTCGATAAATTACCGAACACAAAATTAGTACCGTCAGATGCAAATGAAAGCAGACCATTAAATGCATCAGCGAACTCTTTAACAATACCAGTACCAGCAGATGAGTTAAGTAGGAAGTAAGCTAATGCTAATTCAATAATAAGTAATTGAATAATATACCGATATTTAATGTTTTTTCGGTTATTACTGGCAAGTAACGCTAATACTGCAATAACGACTAACCCGAGTATAAAGTGTAGATAGACCATATTAGATTGTGCTCAGTGTGATTATTATCTGTTTATGTGGTTATGCTGAACGATTTCATTCTTAGATAAAGTGATATATATCGCAATTTTAATCCAGAGGTTTTTTTTGTAATTGACAAAAACTAATTTCTCAATATTGCGCAATCGCTTGCTATTTGTTTCTATATGGCTATAAATAATGTTAAAAAACGATAGGGTTCGTCAGTGTGAATTATTGTGAATTAATAAATTCGTGACATAAGTATCGTTATTTGTCGTACTAAACCCTGATTGTTTGATTGTTATGGCTAATTATGAATATTATTTGTTACAAAGTTGTTTGTGTCATTTTGTGTGTGCATAGCGTAAGAACATGAGATTACATTTATTTGTAGTGTTAAATTTACAATGTAATATTGAAAATATGAGCACTTATTGGTGGCTGCATTAATTTACATTAAGGATAAATAATAGGATGATATTTATTCTATTTTTATTGTGATTGATAATATAATGAAAAAATCATCAAAAAATCGTAAATTATGGTATTTCCATAAACAAGATCGTCGTGATAAGCATTTATCCATCCCTAATTTAAAAGCATAATATAACGTACATATTGAATTATGCTTTTAAATTGCCTAAATGAAATCACGATAAAGGTGATTTACTTAAATAATACTGAAGCATCAAATCGATACGGTGGAATAAACGGTCTAATGCCTGAATCACGGAAACGTTGAAGTTTCATTATTTGTTTATAAACAATGAAATAACGATTGATGTTATTAACATAGACGATAGGCTGTAGCCCTATATGTTTACGAGTAATGAGTTCAACATTATTAAACCAAATATTAGGATTATAGCCTTGTTCTTTTGCATAGCGACGCATTTTATTGATGTTTCCTGGTCCTGCATTATAAGCCGCTAATGAGAGATAAATTTTATTATCATAATCTATTTCGCTACTACTAAAGTATTGATCTTGCAGATAACGCATATATTTAATACCAGCGTGAATATTATTGGTTGAGGTATAAATATTAGGTATGTCAACATTGGGATCACGGGCTGTACTGGGTAATATTTGCATAATTCCTACTGCCCCTTTATTGGATACCTTATGTTGATTAAGCCCTGATTCTTGAAAGCCTTGTGCCATTAGCATTAAATAATCAAAATCATATTGCTTTGAATAACGAAAGAATATATGCGAGAGATTTTCCATTTTATCAATATTATTAGGATCAAGTAGGGTATGGAGCCAGCGGTGGTTTTCTAAATACTTGTTATAAATCATATTACCTATCAAGGTACCCTCTTTGACGGTATTAATATATTTATTCACCATTGCCATCAATTTGGGGCTGTCTTTACGCATTGCCCATGCTATTTGACCATTGTTACGCAAAACAAAACTATCATTGACGCGAATGTTTTTTAAGATTGGCTCCCAAATTTTTATCTTATGATCATCAATGACAGTTGCATTGAGTAAATCTAAATTTATAAGTTCTAGTAACTCATAGTCTTGTAAGGTTTCGTCTATAAATAATATTGATGCTGGTGGTAGGTTTTGCATCCGTAATTTATTATTAATTTTGAGTAAACTTTGATAGTAGCTAGAACTTTTTCTTACCCATATTGTTTGGCCGCTTAAATCGGTTACCTTAGTGAAAGGTGGCTGTTTTTTATTATTAATAAGAATTTCTGAGATATTACTTAGTACGGGCTGGCTAAAGGCGACTATTTTTTTACGTTCCGCAGTGATCGTAATATTAGCAACAGCTAAGTCACCTAAACCTTTTACGAGATAAGGCAGCAGATTATCTCGATGAACAGGGATGACTTGCAGGTGTAAAGATGGGTAATTTTTATGAATATCTTTCCCAAAGTGTTGTAATAAATCAGCAACAATTCCTTTGGTGGTACCATCTTCAATGTAATAAAAGCCTAAATCGGCCGCAACTAATACTCGCAACACGCGTTTTTTTTCCAGTACCGCTAAATCACCGACATATTCAGATCCATTAAGAGGAGCGAGCTGAATAGCATGAGTATGGAAACTTATTAACAGTAGGCACAAAGCTGTGAGGCTATGTTTATACTTAATGAGGTGTGGAATAGTGATCATTATTTACCTGCCATACCGAGTAAACGTAAATTAATAGGTTTGGGATTAATTATGGTTGGTAATGGTGGGAATTTCCTATTTATCTCGGTCTTTTGTATGATTTATGCTAGTTTTTCATATAGTAAATATAATGATATTATAATTAATTAGTGTTTTTATTTGTTGGTTTTTTTTACAGGTAATAATTTGATAATTAAAAGAATTATTTCTGTATTGATAGCAGTGTTATTATTGTCATCATGCAGTATGGCCGCTACTTATTTTGTGCGGAAAACACTTTATGTGGATATTTTGGCATATATGCCAAAATATCTAAACGAAACATCAGGATTGGCTGTTATTGATGGTGACGTTTGGACTCAAAATGATACTTATGGTCAGAATAAACTTTATCGGTTAGATCATGATTTAACGGGTATTGCACAAGTAGTAACGATTAATAATAGCCGTAATCGCGATTGGGAAGATCTGGCGCAAGATCAGCAATTTTTATATGTTGGTGACATTGGTAATAATCTGGCGAAACGTAAAGGTGGTGTGATTTATAAAATCGCGCGAAAGGGGCTTAGTCAGCAGCCAGCAGTAGTACCGACTGCAGTATTAAATTATCAATATAGTGATTTTAAAAAAGGTTGGTTTAATAAGCATAATTTTGACAGTGAGGCGATTACTGTTGTTGGCGATCAACTGTGGCTATTTACTAAAAACTGGAAAGATGAAAAAACGAAGCTTTATCAAATAAATACAGCTGAAACGGATAAAATACAACACGTAAAACCAGTGGCTGAATACCCAAGTAAAGGCTTAATTACTGGCGTTGATTATGATCCTCAAACAGCAACGTTAGCATTCATTGGTTACCGAAAAAATAAATACTTAGGCTATTCATTTATCTGGCTAGTGAAAGTGAAGAATAATAAACCAGATTGGTCAACAGGGATTTATAAGCAGTTAGATATTTACTCGCAATGGGAAGCTATTCATTGGTATGGCGCGGGTCGATTATTAATTACGGCAGAGAGTAATCCATTAAACAAAGCAATGATTGGCATAGTTGATGTACAAAAGCTACTAGATACGGGTGAATAGCGGTGAATTATCTGTTATTCTTCGCTGATAATTTCGCTGTGGTTATTGCAACGACAGCATACTAAATTGGATAAATTGTGACTAATAACGATGTTTTGCGCCGTGTTCGCTATACTTTTGAATTAAATGATAGTGAGATGATCGCTATTTTCGCTGCTGCTGACTGTGAAGTAACACGTGAGCAAGTATGTAGCTGGTTAAAAGGCGATGAAGCTGAAGGTTATAAAAGCTGTTCTGATGAGCAAGTTGCTATTTTCTTAAATGGCTTTATTAATCAAAAGCGTGGTAAAAAAGAAGGCGTCCAGCCTGCGCCAGAGCAGAAAATCACAAATAATATTATTTTTAAAAAATTACAAATTGCACTAAATCTAAAAGCAGAAGAAGTGCTTGATTTATTGAAGTTAGTTGATTTTCGTTTAAGCAAGCATGAATTAAGTGCTTTCTTCCGTAAAGTGGATCATAAGCACTACCGTGAGTGTAAAGATCAAGTATTGCGTAACTTTTTACAAGCACTACAGATCAACCTTCGTGGTGTAGAATCATTAGAAGAAACGACTGACGAGAAGTAATTGTCTTCGTTGCAAATAAATATTAAAAGCAGCTTCTATTGAAGCTGCTTTTTTATTAGCTGTAATTATCTTCTTTGCTACAACGTAATTGTTTTCGTCATTCCAGCATCGGCATGTCCTGCCATATTACAAGCAAGCTCTACTTTGTTACTGCCGTGGAAGTGCCATAATACCTGCTTGGCTTTTCCTGGGGCGATGGTGACGGTATTGCCATTATCAGCTTGATGATCTTTCGTCATCTTTCGATATTGTGCTTGCTCTTGTGGAGAGCCAATTGAAAATTCGTGCGCCATTTTACCTTGGTTGATAACGACAAATTGCACCACATCATTAGGTTTGATATCGACAGGTTGTTTGAAGGTGATTTGCATATCATCCGAGAGAATGACATAGGCCACTTTATCGGGTTTTGAACCTGCCGCAGGCATACCCACATCAGACATACTTTTCATATTCATCATCTGATGGTCCATTTTAGTGGTGTCCATTTGTGAGTGGTCCATACCACTATGGTCCATTTTAGTGGTATCCATTTGTGAGTGGTCCATACCGCTATGGTCCATTTCAGTGGCGCCCATTTGTGAGTGATCCATACCACTATGATCCATCGTTGAGTGATCCATAGCAGCAATGGCGTTTGTGGTTGTTAAGGCCATCGCTAAAATAAGCAGTGTTTTTTTCATGATTCATTCCTTTGTAATTGATGATGAATTTAATGATGCTGTGGTATTGGTATTGGTATTGGTATTGGTATTGGTATTGGTATTGGTATTGGTATTGGTATTAAGTTCGCGACTTTTCCAAAGTTTGAAAATGGCAGGAAGCACTAATAACGTTAGTAAAAGTGCAGATGACATACCGCCAATCATCGGTGCCGCAATACGTTGCATCACTTCTGAACCCGTACCTGAACCATACATAATTGGGATTAAACCAATGATAACGGTTAATACCGTCATCATTACTGGGCGTACCCGTAATCCGGCACCTTCGCTAATCGCTTGTTGTAAATCATCAGCAGTTAATTGGCGCTGTTGATCTTGTGCATCTTGCTTTTTAAAATCCCATGACTGATTGAGGTACACCAACATAATCACGCCAATTTCAACCGCTACACCAGAAAGAGCGATAAAACCGACCCCGACAGCGATAGAGAAATTAAACCCAAGGATGAGCATTAGCCATAAACCACCGACCATCGCTAATGGTAGGGTTGCCATAATAATGAACATCTCTTGTAGGCGGCGGAAACTGAAATAGAGCAGCAGCATAATAATGACAAGGGTAATTGGTGTGACAATACTCAGACGGGCTTTTGCTCGCTCCATATATTCATATTGACCTGACCACGCTAATGAATAGCCAGCAGGTAGTTGCAATTGTTCGGCAACCACTTGTTGTGCTTCGCTAACATAAGAGCCTAAATCACGCTGTTCAATATCGACAAATACCCATCCATTTGGACGTGCATTTTCGGTTTTAATCATTGGTGGACCATCTTCATAACGAATATCAGCAACATCAGCTAATGCGATACGTGCACCATTAGGGGTAATTAATGGCAGATCTTTTAGTTTCGCGGCTGAATCACGGTAGGATTGCGGATAGCGAACATTAATCGGATAACGCTCTAAGCCTTCAATAGTTTCACCAACATTCATCCCACCGACTGCAGTAGAAACGATTTGCTGAACATCTTTAATTGCCAGTCCATAGCGAGCCGCTTGGCGACGATTAATATCAACGGTAACATAACGCCCACCGGCAACACGCTCAGCATAAACAGAGGTAGTGCCAGTGATGTTATTTAAAATAGGTTCAAGCTCTGATCCGATCTTTTCGATCACTTTCAGATCGGGACCTGCGATTTTGATCCCGATAGGGGTTTTGATCCCCGTCGCTAACATATCAATCCGCGTTTTGATTGGCATTACCCAAGCGTTAGTTAAGCCTGGAAATTGAATTAATTGATCTAATTGCTTACGTAACGATTCAATCGTGACACCTTCTCGCCATTGATCGCGTGGTTTGAATTGGATCACCGTTTCTATCATGGTTAATGGCGCTGGATCCGTCGCGGTATCGGCACGACCGACTTTACCCCAAACTGTTGCGACTTCAGGGACGGTTTTGATCAATTTATTGGTTTGCTGTAATAACTGGCGTGCTTTACCAATCGATATCCCTGGATAGGTGGTTGGCATATACATCAAATCACCTTCATCTAACGGTGGAATGAATTCACTACCAAGTTTTGTTAATGGATAGTAAGACGATGCCATTAAGCAAAGCGCAATCACGATAATTGTTTTAGGGAATTTAAGACTTACATTCAACAATGGTCGATAGAGTGCAATCACGGCACGGTTCACGGGGTTTTTATGTTCAGGTAAAATCTTTCCTCGAACAAAATAGCCCATTAACACGGGAACTAACGTAATGGCTAAACCTGCCGCTGCTGCCATGGCATACGTTTTCGTAAATGCTAATGGCGAGAACATTTTGCCTTCTTGTCCTTCCAGTGCAAATACTGGCACAAAACTTAATGTAATGATCATTAATGAGAAAAACAGTGGCGTACCAACTTCTTCAGCCGCTTTTCCTATCACTTGCCAACGGTTTTCATCGGTGAGAGGTGTACGTTCAATATGTTTATGAACGTTTTCTATCATTACAATCGCACCATCAACCATCGCGCCGATTGCAATAGCAATACCACCTAATGACATGATATTGGCATTGATACCTTGCCAATGCATGATGATAAAGGCGGATAAAATACCAATCGGTAAGCTAATCGCAATTACTAATGAAGAACGAATGTGGAATAAAAATAAAGCACAGACGATAGCAACGACAAGGAATTCTTCAGCGAGCTTTTGCCAAAGATTTTTAACTGCATGGTCAATTAAAGTTGAGCGATCATAAGTCGCAACAATTTCAACACCTTCAGGTAATCCACGTTGTAATTGTGCTAGTTTTGTTTTGAGATTGGTGATCACTTGACTCGCATTTTCACCAAAACGCATCACAATAACGCCGCCGACAGCTTCACCTTCACCATTAAATTCAGAAATACCTCGGCGCATTTGTGGGCCAAGATTGATATCTGCAATATCTCCTAATAACAGGGGTGTACCATTTTCAGTGACTTTAAGTGGTAATGATTTTATATCTTCAATATTGGTTAAATAGCCCGTGGTACGCACCATATGTTCAGCTTCAGCCATTTCAATAACGGAGGCACCTGTTTCTTGGTTACCGTTTTGAATTGCCATATTAACTTGCTGTAAAGTAAGGTTATACGCCCGCAGTTTAGAGGGATCTATTTGAACTTGGTATTGTTTAACCATGCCTCCAACTGTTGCAACTTCAGAAACACCTGCGACGGTTTGGAGTTCATATTTTAGAAACCAATCTTGTAAACTACGCAATTGTGCTAGATCGTGTTTACCTGTTTTATCTTGTAATACATAGCTATAAATCCAGCCGACCCCAGTAGCATCTGGACCTAATGTCGGTTTAGCATTGGCGGGTAATTTAGGCGCAACTTGGCTTAAATATTCTAATACTCGAGAGCGAGCCCAATACATATCTGTTTTATCGTTAAAGATAATGTAGACATAGGAATCGCCAAAGAAAGAATAACCACGGACAGTTTCAGCGCCAGGTACGGCTAACATGGCTGTCGTTAATGGGTAAGTGACTTGATCTTCAACTACTTGTGGTGCTTGACCTGGGTAGCTGGTCTTAATGATGACTTGAACATCAGACAGATCCGGTAGGGCATCGACGGGAGTATTTTTAACGCTGTATAAGCCACCAATGGTTAAAAATAAGGCTGCAATTAATACCAATAAACGGTTATTGATTGACCAACGAATAATAGCAGGGATCATTATTTATTCTCCATTGGTTTAAGATCTTGCAGAATATAATCGCTGCCATTTTTAACCAGTTTAAATCGCACCGGTTGATCCTGTTTAAAATCACTTAATACAATGGTGTCACTGACGGTAAAGTTCATTTCACCCGCGGGCCATTGCCATTCGGGAACGGGTTGGTGGTTTACGGTGATCATATTAAAATCAGCCATTAACATTGAGATATTGCCATTGACCCAAATCTCATTGATCATTTTGGACGTGTCTTTTTTATAATCAATAACTTGATACTGATTATTAGCTGTTTTTTGAATTTCAAATTTAATTTGTTGACCAACGATGAGATCGTTAATCGTAAGTGTTTGATTGACTTTAAAATCCATTGTCATTGCTGGCCAATTCCAAGCACTGACGGGCTGGTGGTTGATGGTTAAGATGCCTTGATCGCTATTGATCGCCGTGATCTCACCTTTGGCCCAAGTGACGATAGGGTGTTGATCGACATTGTCGACACCATTAATACGCGAGAGATCGGCACTTTTACTTGATTCTGAATCAAGCATAAATTGTGCAGAGGTGACAATACGATCGGCTGTGGTTAATCCAGCAAGTACTTCAACCCGATCATTTGCTTCGCGGCCAATATTGATCTTTGCCGAACGGTATTTACCATTTCCTTCAGCTAATACAACACGGGTCATATCTCCTGATCGAATAATAGCTTGGGTCGGAACCGTCAGTACTGGTTTATCAGTGGTCGGCGTTAAGGTGATATTGGCAAACATATTTGGCTTTAATTGATTATTATGATTAGCAAACTTTAACCGCATCCGTAATGTACGTGTTTTAGGATCTAAAATAGGGTAAACATAATCGACCTTACCTTGCCATTGCTGACCGGGGATTGCATCTAATGTCATAGTGGCTTTACTGTCAGTGGTTATCCAGTGTGCTTGGCGTTCAAATATTTCGGCATTAACCCAGACTTCATTAAGTGGACCGGCACTGATAGCCGCTTGCGCTGGGGATAGATAACCACCTTCACGGACGTTTAAACTCGCAATAACGCCATCAGCGATAGCTTTCACTTCGATGGTTTTGGTGGCTTTTCCTGTTTTGATAATATGTTCGATTTGTTGCTTATCAACGCCAAGAGCGGCTAATCGATCTCGCGCACCTTGCATTAATCCACTTCGACCGGTGCGATAAGCATTGAGTAATTCTTGTTGGGATTTGACGAGTTCTGGTGAGTAAAGGGTAAACAATACATCGCCTTGATTAACTTGCTCACCAACCGCATTGACGTATAACTTTTGGATCCAACCACTTACTCGAATATTGGTTTGCCAAAGATGACTTTCGTCAAAGGCAACATAGCCAATGGTATCTATTTTTGGCGATAGTTTTTGTTTAATCACTGCTGCTGTTTTTACGCCTAAGTTATTTTCAACGGCGGCATCAATAATAACCGTACCAGCAACATTTTTTTTTGCTGCGTCTTTTTCGGCATAAACAGGAATTAAGTCCATCCCCATTGGCGATTTACCGGGTTTATCGCGTTGGTAATTGGGATCCATAGGAGCAACCCAATACAGTGGCTCATTATTGGCTGTTGTTGTTTCAGCCATAGGCATAGATGCTGAATGAGTTGGCATGTAATGTGTAAAAGTAACACCAATAGCAGTACCAATAAGTAAGGCAACAGTGGCAATTTTAACGGTATTTTTTGACGTCATGATGTGACCTACTTATTGATTGTGATTATTTATCGTTGTTGATTGCTGAAGCTGCAATGAGAACGGTTGAATATCAAAGCCATTAATTAATGCGGCTAAGTTACTGTTAGTAATGTTTAAATCGGTAATGACACGCGCCTGTTCGATGACTAAAGCCAGTTCATCGGTTGCGGCGGCAATAACATTATTAAACTGTGCAGTATTATTTTGATAACCACGTTCTACTGCCTGTGTACGTGCTTTCGCTTGGCTAAGGAGGCTATCTGTATAGCGTGATAATCGTTGGCTTAAATTATCGTGCTCAACCAGTAAGGCATTTACTTTGGCATTCATTTGATTTAGCAGTAGGTCACGTTGTGATTTTGCTGCACCGACTTGGTATTGTGCTGCCGCATAATGATGATCTTGACGGTTATTAGTAAACAGTGGCAGATCCATGGTGATATAAGCACTAACTAGATCAGATGCAGGTTTACCCGACATACCATTGGCTTGGCGAGAGGCATACATAACTTCAAGGCCAAATTGAGGTTTATAGGCTTGTTGGGCGATGGAAACTTGGGTTTCATTAGCAGAAATAGCACTATTGGCAATCTGTACCATTGGGTGTTGTTTTAGCAATGAATAATGTTGTGTTGTGGCAGTTAAACGTGGCATTAATTGATTAAGCTGCTGCCAAGATAATTGGTTAGATGCTTGGATAATGGTTTTGTTTGTGAGCCAATCAGCCCCAAGCCACTCTGACAGTTGTGCCATGATGCGATGTTGTGTTTGCAGGTTTGTTTGTAATTTATCTTCGATTTTAACTACTTGCAGTTTTACTTGGAGTAAATCTTGAGCTTCACCACTACCGATAGCGTAGTTAGTGCTGGTGAAGTTAGCCAGCTCTGTTACAAGGCGATGATTACGTTGTAATACACGATAAACCGATTGTTGATAGCCCAACTCTAACCATAATTGCGTCATTTTATTGGTGATATCAAGTTCACGAACTGCTTGTTGAATACCGATTGCGTTAGCTTGAATATCACCTTTTTGTTGTTGCAAATCAAGCGTATTACCACGGTCAAATTGTTGCATTAAACCGATAGATAGCGTTGTCATTGGATCTTTGTTAATAGAAAAACTGTCAGTGGGTAAACCACCAATGCCAAGTTTTAATTTGGGATCAGGTAAACTATTCGAGCCTAAACTGGTTTCGAGCATAGCGTGTTGCTGAGCGTTAATTTGAGCCATATTGGCATCGCTCTTAATTGCAACTGTGATCAGCTGTGCAAGTTGTTGTTCCGTTTTTTCAATTGATGTGGTGAGTGGGGCAGCAAACAGAGTTGCAGGTGTTATCGCGCTAGCACTGATAGCCAGAACTAGCATAGAAGTCGTAACGTTCATAACGTAATCCAATCTTCCATAAGCGTATATAAACCCATTTTATCAACTGGTTAATTATTATAACGAAGCTAATAACGTCATAACGGTATAAAACAGTGAATAAATGGATTAAGGCTTATGGCGATCTTAGATCTGATGCCAAATAATTAAAGACAGATCATAAGATACAATTAATCTATCACGGACAATAATGATGTCGTGAGTAAAAATAGATTAAACAGATTTATGCTATTGGAGGTCTATATAGCGTTGGTGTTGAGGTATTTAACTGATGTGTTTTTTCTATAGCGATGAGCGTCAGATTTGATGGCTGAGATAAGTTTTCAAATTGGCTCGGGAGAAAAGCGACATTACTTATACAAGCAATAGAACAACATTTATCAATCCCCCCCATTTTATCGCAATGAGAAGGTGATTCTGGCGCTTGGTGGTGCTGATGATCAGTCATTGATTCATCATCACAGCAATCCATCGATGGCGACATTACCATCATTGAATGATTCATGCTGAGCATTTTTGCTGACATTAAAGGCGCACTAGAAGCAACACTTGATAGCAATAATGCTATAAGCGTAAAGCTTGTAATCCAAATTGTGCGAAGACGTTTAATGTACATCTTGAGCCTTTAATTAATGTTAGACGCTATTATATGCAATTATTGCTATTTGGCGTCAAGTGTTAATTACTATGTAACCACTTAATTAGTGAATAAAATTACAATATAGCGATTATGGAGATTACAATATAGTAGAGCATTACTTTGAATGGTTAATTATTAGGCATATTTATCCGAAAAAGTTTAATAAATTAAGCTACTGTTTATTCACCCCGCTGGTTTTTCTTGCTAATCTGTGATCATTATCGATAGCATCTATTGTTTTAGCTATTGTTCACTCAGAAGGTAATCTTGTTTGAATCATTTTGTTTGGGATGTTAATCCAATACTAGTGTCATTCTTTGGTTTAAAGATACATTGGTATGGCGTGCTATTTGCGCTCGCTATTACGTTTGGCTTCCAAGTTATGAAGTCAATTTATGAACGTGAAAATAAGCCAATTGAAAGCTTAGATTCATTACTGATGTATGCCGTGGTTGGTATCATTGTTGGCGCTCGATTATTTCATGTTGTGTTCTATGATCCAGGTTATTACTGGGCACATCCAGCGAAAATATTCGCAGTATGGGAAGGTGGACTAGCAAGCCACGGTGGTGGTTTAGGCTTAATCATTGCGGTTTATTATTACAGCAAAAAGTATGCTATTGATCGTATGTGGTTACTTGATCGTTTAGCGATTGCAACAGCATTATTTGGTTTCTTTGTCCGCTTTGGTAATTTCTTTAACTCGGAAATTTTAGGCACCCCAAGTAATTTGCCATGGGCAGTTGTATTTGAACGTGTTGATTTAGTACCACGTCATCCGGTTATGCTTTATGAAGGTTTCTCTTATCTAGCGATCTTCTTCTTATTATTTGCGTTATACCGTAAAACGGATATTGGTAAATACAAAGGACTGCTACTTGGTTGGTTCTTAGTGCTCGTGATGACAGTACGATTCTTATTAGAATTTATTAAAGTACATCAGGCTGATTATTCAACCGATATAGTACTTAATACTGGTCAGTTATTAAGTATTCCATTTATTCTGGTAGGTATTTATTTTGTGATTAAAGGTCAAAGAGCGCGTAGCTTAGACCACGCTAAAAATAGCTAATCTAACAAATAAGATAACTATAAAGAGAAAGCCGATCATACGATCGGCTTTTTTTGATTATACGATTATGGTTTGTGCTGGTGTTTCTGTTATTGGTGCCAATGTTAAACGTCGACGTTGATTTCTGATGATGAAACCAAAAAGTAAAATAGCAGGGAGCCATAACCACTCTTTACGCCAACGTTCCACGGGGACTCGAATATCAATAATTTGTTGGTCAAACTGCAAGTTTTCGGTTGCAGCAGGGCTTCCAAATGTCACCATATCAATCAATGTCTTGCCTTGGCTTTGATAGGTTTCAATACCGAGTTGTGCAAGTTTCTGTTGCCCAGTTTCAGCATCAGGTACCGTAAATAACACGCTAAATTCTCGATGTTTACCGATCGCATCTTCACCCGCAATTCGCATGCGAATAACATCACCAGCAGGTAGAGTATCTAAGGTGCTAACAAGGTGTGTTGGCGCTATATTTTGATAAGGTTCAATGATTAAATCTTGCCAAAATCCAGGGCGGAATAACGTAAATGAGATCAATAATAACGCGATATTTTCATACCAGCGATTACGAGTAATAAACCAGCCTTGGGTTGCCATCGCAAAGATAAGCATCGCAATCGTCGCAATAATAAAAATAATAATGCCATGGGTTACGTTGACATCTATCAGTAATAAATCAGTATTAAAGATAAACAAAAACGGTAATGCCGCGGTGCGTAAGCTGTAATAAAACGCGGTAATACCGGTTTTTATGGGATCGCCTTTTGATACGGCTGCGGCGGCAAAAGAAGCTAATCCGACTGGAGGGGTGACATCCGCCATAATACCAAAATAGAACACGAATAAATGCACAGCGATTAACGGGACAATCAAACCATTCTGTTGACCGAGCGTCACAATCACTGGTGCTAATAAGCTAGAAACAACAATATAGTTCGCCGTCGTTGGCAATCCCATACCAAGGATAAGGCTCAGTAATGCTGATAAAATCAACATTAGCATCAGATTACCCATTGATAGCATTTCAACCAAATCTGCCAGAATTAAGCCAACGCCAGTTTGAGATACTGCACCAACAATAATGCCAGCGGTCGCTGTTGCGATACCAATACCAATCATATTGCGTGAGCCTGCAATTAAGGCTTCAATAAGATCGTTTTTTCCATCGACGAAATTACCATAATGATAACCGTCTTTACGCAATAAACTCAATAATGGTCGTTGAGTCACTATAATACCAACCAGCATTACTGAACCCCAAAAAGCAGATAGTCCGGGAGATAAACGCTCGACCATTAAACACCACACTAAGACCACTACTGGCAAAATAAAATGTAGGCCTGCAAGTAAGACGCTGCGTGTTTCTGGCAATTCATTTAATGGCGCGTTGGGATCATCTACGGGTAATGGCGGGTGAGTAGCGGCTACTTTGAGTAAGCCGATATAGACCGCGACCAGTAATCCACCAATGGCATAAGCGGCATAATCACCTAATAACGGTTTGATCCATCCTAAACCATAATAGATAGCTAACGAAAAGCCACTGATTAACAGGCAACCAAAGCTAAAACTGGTTAAGCGTACTAACCATGGTTTATGGTGCTTAGGCTCAATCGCTGTCATGCCGAGTTTTAATGCTTCTAAGTGAACAATATAAAGCAGAGTTATGTATGAAATAGCCGCAGGTAAAAACGCATGCTTAATAATATCGATATAAGGAATGCCGACATATTCGACCATCAAAAAAGCCGCCGCGCCCATAACGGGTGGCATAATCTGTCCGTTGACTGAAGAGGCAACTTCTATTGCACCGGCTTTTTCTTTGCTAAACCCGACTTTACGCATCATTGGAATGGTAAAAGTACCCGTTGTAACAACGTTAGCAATCGACGATCCTGAAATTAAGCCTGTTAATCCCGATGCAACCACGGCTGCTTTTGCCGGACCGCCGCGAAGGTGACCTAATAAACTAAACGCTAATTGAATAAAATAATGCCCAGCACCTGCTCGTTCAAGTAAGGCACCAAATAGCACAAATAAAAATACAAAGCTGGTGGATACCCCAAGTGCAATCCCAAATACGCCTTCAGTGGTGATCCACTGATGGTTCGCAAGGGAAGTAAATTGTACCCCGCGATGGGCGAGTAGCCCCGGCATCCAAGGACCTGCAAAACTATAACCAATAAAGCCTAGTGCAATAAGCGGTAAGGCAGGACCTAAGACTCGTCGTGCGGCTTCTAGTAATAACGGTAAACCGATACAAGCAATCACTAAATCGAATTGGGTTAAGCTGCCTGGGCGTTGGGCTAACTCATTGTACATGACAAACAAATACAATGAGGTTGCCGCTGCAATCATCCCTAATGCTATATCACTATAGGGGACACGATCCGTAGCTGAAGAGTGGCGTGCAGGAAAAACTAAAAAAGCGAGAATAAGCGCAAAGGCTAAATGAATAGCGCGAGTTTCGGTGTCATTAAAAACGCCAATGCCAATAATAAAAGGCAACGGGGATGCGATCCATAATTGAAACAGTGACCATGAAAGAGCAAGAAAAGTAATAACTTTTGCCATGATCCCCGTCGGTAAACGCGCACCAACATCTTTCGCAATCAGATCTTCTGTCGAAATTGGGTTATCGGGAATTAGATTTTGTTGAGCCATAAGTATTCACTTACTCGTTAACACTAATGAAAACAGAAAATATTATTAAAACAATGATATGCGGTGTATTTTCATTAGCAAAAAGAAGGGGGAGCGAGATAAGTGGTTATCTCGCTTAGCGGTGAAATTTACATCCAGCCACGTTCTTTGTAGTAGCGAATTGCTCCATTGTGCAGTGGCGCCGTTAAGCCTGTTTTTATCATGTCAGTTTCTTTTAATTCAGCAAAAGCAGGGTGTAAGCGTTTGAAACGATCAATATTGGTAAAGACTGATTTTACTAACTGATACACCATTTCAGGATCGGTATCTGCATTAGTTGATAACACCGCTTTGCCACCAATAGACACGGTATCATTTGGGTTGCCGCGGTACATGCCACCAGGAATAATTGCTTTAGTGAAATAGCTTTTTTCTTTTAATAGCGCATCAATCTCAGGACCAGTAACAGGGATTAAACGGGTATCAGTGGTGGTTGATGCTTCTTGAATAGCACCATTAGGGTGACCAACAAAATAGCTCATCGCATCAATTTTATTATCACTCATCGCTGGGGCTTGCTCTGCTGGTTTGAGATCAGAAACCAAACTAAACACATCACTATTCCAATTTTTGACTGCTAAAATCTGCTCGAAAGTATCACGCTGTCCTGATCCTGGATTACCTAGATTAACCCGTTTGTTTTTTAAATCTTCAAAAGAGTGGATCCCTGAATCTTCACGAGCAAGAATCGTAAATACTTCACTTTGCAAAGAAAATACCGCACGAATATCTGTCATTTTGCCATGATCTTGAAAAGGGGCTAAGCCGTTAAGGGCTTTAAACTGATGATCAGACTGCATGATTCCAAAGTTATATTCGAGGCTGCGGAGGCCATTTACATTCGCGACACCACCACCACTGGTGGGCGCATTACATTTTATTTGATGGGTATCGGTAGTACGGTTTACAAATCGACAAATAGATTGTCCTGCAATGTAATAAACACC
This sequence comes from Photobacterium phosphoreum, assembly GCF_002954725.1. Lineage (GTDB taxonomy): Bacteria > Pseudomonadota > Gammaproteobacteria > Enterobacterales > Vibrionaceae > Photobacterium > Photobacterium phosphoreum. The sequence continues at coordinate 1,486,860 of NZ_MSCQ01000001.1, read as the reverse complement.
CGTTTGACCACCCGTACCTATCGAGATAAAAGTGTCAGCGGCCGTAGCGAAGCTTGAGCAAAGTATTCCGACTAATGTGCTAATAATCGCGAGTAATTTCATTTTAAAATCCTTTTAATGATTATTACAGAGTGATAATTGTTGTTTTCTTTATCACTGTGGTATTTATGCTATTTTTGTATTTGTTAGTCTGTGTGTTGTGTTTTTTAATGATTTTTAGTTATAAAAACGTGACTGGCTGTTTGACTGGTAAGCGTTAAGTTTGTTTTTTGTTAATTTAAAGTACGGTTTAATTAATACGCTGACAATAAGTAAAAAATTGCTTTTCTTATAATTTGAGAAATAGAGCAATATTATTAATAAGAGATGGAATAAAAATAAGGATAATAAGAAGGTAATGAAGAGAGGAATTACAGCGAGTTAAACGAAAAAACCGCCAATAAATGACGGTTTTTTATTATGATTTAAAGGCAGTCTTAATGAAAAGGATACCAGAATAAAGTTGTAGATTGATAACGATGCAAAATGCCAAGCCCAAGTACAGTGACGATAATGGCTAAGGCAATAATGTCATTTTTGGTCATCGGTTTTAAGCTATACCAAGTACGCTTTTTATTACGTCCAAATCCACGTAATGTCATGGCATTAGAAATCACATCAGCACGATCCAAACTTGAAAATATCAATGGGCCGAGAATCTTGGCAACATTACGAATACGTGTCATCACAGGGGCTTTTTTTGAAATATCAACGCCACGTGCTTGTTGTGCATGCATAATATTGGTGAAGTCTTTCATTACCTCAGGTAAATAACGCAAGGTTAAACTTACGGCATAAGCAATACGATAAGGTACACCGAGCTTATTTAAACTGGCTGAAAATTCCGTAGGGTGAGTGGTAAAAACAAACACTAACGCAATTGGGAACATACTAAAATATTTCAGCGTAACGGTCAGTAAGTAGAACACCGTTTCAAGGGTAATATTATAGGGACCAAAAAGGTGTACGAGTACGGTGGTTGAATGCATGTAGTCGGTGCCTTGTTGAGGGGCAATTAAAAACATAAACAATGCATTCATCAGCAATACTACAGCTGTACCAATTAATAACGGTTTGTAGACTGCGAATGGGATTTTTGTTGCTTTGAGTAGCAATAATCCAACAACGATTAAGCCACAGATAACACGCAGATCAAAGGTGAGTAGCACCATTGTCACCCACGCCATAAATAGCACAAACTTGGTAATGCCGTTTAAGGCGTGAAGCCAAGAATTGGTGTTGACATAACTAATGCCAAATTTTAAGTGTTTGCTTTTCATGGTTATTTATTTTTTAGTTCGTGGGCGATAAAACAGCGAATAAATTGGTCAATATGCTCAAAACCCATAGCCTGAGCCAGTGAATATAAGCTAGTAACGGTTAAGTTTGCTTGATCCAGTAATGCTGGTTGGCTAAAGATATGATTAACTTTATCATCGGTAAGTAAGCGATTATCGGCAATGACAATGGCGCGTTGGGTATATTCAAGCACTAAGTGCATGTCATGTGAAATAATCACAATGGTTAGCCCAAGCTTTTGATTCAGTTCTTGAATAAAGGCCATCATTGTTGTGTAGTGATGGTAATCTTGTCCGGCTGTTGGTTCATCTAGGATCAGCAATTCAGGTTCAAGGACTAACATCGTTGCAATGGTGACACGCTTTTTCTGACCAAAACTTAACGCATCGACAGGCCAATGGTGATAGCGACCCAGCCCACAAAGTTTAAGTGTTGCTTCTACTTTTATTTTAATTTGCGCTTCATCCATGCCACGGTTACGCAAACCTGATGCAACTTCATCAAAAATCATATGATGTGAGATCATATGATTGGGATTTTGCATCACCACACCAATGTGTTGGCTACGCTCAAAAATAGATTGATTAGCTAAATCGTTACCATTGAGAGAAATAGTACCGCTATCAGCTTCTAATACACCCATGATTAACCGGGTGATAGTAGATTTACCAGAGCCATTTTTACCCATAATGGCAACAAATTCGCCTTTATGAATATCAAAGCTAACATCATCTAACGTATTGCGAACACCATCATAAGAATAGCTAAGGTTTTTAACACTTAATAGCACATCTTGTCTGGGGTCTAATTGAGGTTGCTTAACTTGATGGAACCAATCTTCTATTTGAGGCTTGAATTTATCAAGATTAATTGTGGAAAAATAGGCAGGCTTATCTTCGGCTGTGATCGTACATCCCGCTGCTTTTATTGCAGAAATATATAATGGCTCACGAATACCGTGTTGTTGTAATAATGGGCTGGCTAATAGATCATCGGGTGTCATATCAGCAATGATTTCACCGCGCTCCATCATAATAATACGATCAATAGGACGATGTAATACGTCTTCTAAACGGTGCTCAATGATGATCACTGTTTTATCTGAATCTTTATGTAGATTATCAATGATCTCAATCGCGGCTTTACCTGTTTTGGGGTCAAGACTGGCAAGAGGTTCATCAAATAATAAAATATCAACGTCATCAACCATGACACCAGCCATAGAGACACGCTGTTTTTGACCGCCACTTAAGTCAAAAGGAGAGTGATCTAAAATACTGTTTAAATCGACCATATCGGCGGTTGCTTGCACGATTTCACGCATTTTTTGTTGTGGAATCATTTGGTTTTCAAGCGCAAACGCAATATCTTCGCCTACACTTAACCCTACAAATTGACCATCCGTATCTTGTAATACAGTACCAACCATACTGGTACAGTGATCAAGATCTAATGTGCGGGTGTTTTTACCATTAATGTATAGCTCGCCACTGCAATCGCCTTTAATTGCATGCGGAATAAGCCCATTAAGACATTGCCCTAATGTAGATTTACCACAACCACTTGGACCAATAAGCGCAATTTTCTCGCCTTTATTAATCGTCAGGTTAATGTTTTTCAGGGTTGGGTTTTCAAGTGCCCAATATTTAAATGAAAAGTTGTTAAAGACGATACTCATTATTAATAAGCCTCTTTTAAGTTGAAGCTTTGCTGTTTACGTTTAGCCACCGACGTCAGAATCAAATGACCGACAAAGGCAATAATAACGGTATTACTTAATGCAATAATCACTAATTGTACCAGTACCTTGGTAAAAGGTTCGGCATAGAGCACCGCATCAAGAAAAGCAGAACAGCCATAACCGACGACATTGGCAATAAAGGCAAGTAGCACGAAAAGGCTAAAATCAAGTTTAGAAAACAGTCCCATGTCTAAACGACCACGGGTAAGGATAGGATAGAGACCAATAATTAAGCCAACAATGCCCGAGCCAAGTTCCCAAGTAAACCATACGCCCCAACCAGCAAAAAGGTCAGTAACCCAGTGACCAATAATGCCGACAAGAAAGCCAACCAATGGACCAAAAAGAACGGCAAATAAGGCTAAAACAGCCATCGCGGGTTTGAGGGTTGTATTGGCAAAAACAGGAATACCGAACATCGGTAAACCACCGATGCCATATAAGGCGGCACCAATTGCAATAACCACAACTGTTTTAGCGGAAAGACTCATAACTTAACCTTGTTAACTCAGTCATCGATAGGGATGGCTATCGATGAAATGCAATAATTGGATAATAGATACTTATGGTTGTAATCATCGTGTTACAGATTAGGCAGACCATGCTAACCCGTAGAGTACCGTGATAGTAAGCACTATCATTTATGGCAACTCAGCGCTAATAATCCATTATTAAGCAAGAGCGGTGTAAGTCTTTTCAATATGAAAACGCAGTGTATCTTAAAAGTGTGAAACCAAAAGCGGCGCTATGATAACGTAATCTCACTCGGAAAGGAATGCTTTACATCTAGACGGCTAATGATTAATCAGCGGGTGTTGAAATTATCAAAATAAGGTTAATAAAATGTTATATCTTACTGATTTGGCTATTTTTTATTACTGTATTAGACACAAATAAAGATACGCGTTTTTTGGGGCTTTATTTTTATTATAAAATAGACAATAATCGAACGACGGTCATTATTTTACAGCGCGTAAAAAATAGATAACCGTAAACTGTCAAGTCTTAACTTTATGTGAAACTTTGCACTGAGACACAGAATCAGTATGAGGTTTGCAGCTAAGTTAAGGTAGAATTATAGGTATTAGTGAATTAGCTGTCCCGCCATAGTGGCAGGGTGCAGAGCCAAATCATATTGGAGATACAGCTTGATTAATGTATTCCTTGTAGATGATCACGAACTGGTTCGCACAGGGATCCGACGTCTTCTTGAAGATGTCCGTGGTATTAAAGTGGTAGGGGTTGCCGTCAGTGGTGAGGAAGCCGTAAAGTGGTGTCGTAGCAATCATGCCGACATTATTCTTATGGATATGAATATGCCAGGTATCGGTGGTCTTGAAGCTACCCGTAAAATTTTGCGCTTCAACCCCGATGTTAAAATTATTGTATTAACGGTACATACTGAAAATCCGTTTCCAACCAAAGTTATGCAAGCTGGTGCGTCGGGTTATTTAACCAAGGGTGCTGGGCCAGATGAAATGGTGAATGCCATTCGTATGGTTAACAGTGGCCAACGGTATATTTCATCTGAAATTGCTCAACAAATGGCTTTAAGTCAGTTCGCGCCAGATTCAGAAAATCCATTTAAAGAACTGTCTGAGCGTGAATTACAGATCATGATGATGATCACCAAAGGACAAAAAGTTACTGATATATCAGAGCAATTAAGTTTAAGCCCTAAAACCGTGAATAGTTATCGTTATCGTTTGTTTAATAAGTTAAATATTAGTGGTGATGTTGAGTTAACACATCTAGCGATTCGTCATGGCATGCTTGATACTGAGACATTGTAGTGTCTAAGCATGTTGATGATATCGTTTTTGATGCCCAAAGTTTTCTCAAAACGGTCACTCACCAACCTGGCGTCTACCGTATGTATGACGCCAGCGGTGAGGTCATCTATGTTGGGAAAGCAAAAGATCTTAAAAAACGCTTAGCCAGTTATTTTCGAACTAATGTTGCGGCTGAAAAAACACGCGCATTAGTTAAAAATATCAATAAAGTTGATGTGACAGTCACTCATACTGAAACTGAAGCGCTGATTCTCGAACACAATTATATTAAGCAGTATTTACCTAAATATAATGTCTTATTGCGGGATGATAAGTCTTACCCTTATATTTTGTTAAGTGCCAGTAAACATCCTCGGCTATCTATTCATCGTGGTGTAAAACGCCGCAAGGGTGAATATTTTGGTCCCTATCCTGATGTTTCTGCTGTCCGTGAAAGTTTGCACCTCATGCAAAAAATCTTTCCTATCCGTCAATGTGAAGATTCTATTTACGCTAATCGCAGTCGCCCTTGTTTAATGTATCAAATTGGTCGTTGTTCAGGTCCTTGTGTTGCAGGGCTTGTGTCTGATGATGATTATCAACAGCAAGTACAGTGGGTGCGGTTGTTTCTGCAAGGTAAAGATCGACAAGTGATCAATATCATGGTGGAAAAAATGGAGCAGGCGAGTATGTCGCTTGATTTTGAGCGAGCGGCTATTTATCGCGATCAGATTCAAGCATTACGCCGTATTCAAGAGCAGCAATTTGTTAGTCAAGATAACCAAGATGATTTAGATGTTATTGGTATTGCCCATCAAAATGGTATGGCGTGTATTCATGGTCTTTATATTCGCCAAGGTAAGATATTAGGCAGCCGTAGTTATTTCCCTAAAATGCCTGTCGATGCTTCGTTAACAGAAGTGCTATCAAGTTTTGTTACCCAGTTCTATTTTAATCAAGCAGAAGGACGTGTTATTCCTAGCCTTATTTTATTAAGTGAGGAACTAGGAGAAGATAGTGATGCTATTTTAATTGCATTGTCAGAGCTTGCTGGGCGTAAAATCACGATTAAATATCATCCTCGAGGTACACGGGCAAAGTATCTGAAATTAGCACAAACAAATGCTGAAACGGCGTTAACCAGTAAACTCAACCATCGAATGACAATTCAAGAGCGTTTTTTTGCGCTGCAACAAGCATTGAACCTAAAACCTATCTCTCGAATGGAATGTTTTGATATTAGTCATACCATGGGTGAAAAAACCGTGGCATCTTGTGTGGTCTTTAATCATGAAGGGCCATTAAAGCAAGAATACCGTCGTTATAATATCACTGGTATTACGGGGGGCGATGATTATGCTGCAATGGCGCAAGTGTTAGATCGAAGATATAGCAAAAACATGGAATTAGATAAAATTCCAGACATAATTTTCATTGATGGGGGTAGAGGTCAGCTTTCAAGAGCGTATGATGTTGTTAAGCCCTATATTGCTGAATGGCCAAAACGACCAATGTTGGTGGGTGTTGCAAAGGGAACCACGCGAAAACCAGGGCTTGAGACTCTTATTTTCGTTACAGGTGAAGAATTTTCTATGCCAAGTGACTCTCCCGCGTTACATTTAATCCAGCATATTCGTGATGAAAGTCATAATCATGCGATCAGTGGTCACCGTGCCCAGAGAGCAAACGTAAGAAAACGCAGTACACTTGAAGATGTCGAGGGAGTTGGACCTAAACGGCGTCAGGCTTTATTAAAATACATGGGTGGAATGCAAGAACTGAAAAAAGCAAATAAAGAAGAAATAGCTAAAGTGCCTGGTATCAGTTTAGCTTTAGCTGAAAAAATAGTCGATGCATTGCAACATGGTTAGTCTGTCGCTTTGAAGGTCATCATTGCTACAGTACTTTATTGGTTGAATTTACATAAAAGGCACACTCTTCAACTTTTTTTAGAGTAGTCTAGATTGTACGTTAGACCCAGATCTTGAATATAAGAATAAAATTATGCGTTTATCAATCCCAAATATTTTAAGTTTTATCCGGCTCATTTTAATCCCATTTTTTGTTATTACCTTTTACTTACCGTATGAATGGTCGGCGTTTGCTACTGCGTTAATCTTTTGGGTAGCGGGTGTGACTGATTGGTTTGATGGCTATCTTGCGCGAAAGCTCAATCAAACCACCCGTTTTGGAGCCTTTATTGACCCTGTTGCCGATAAATTAATGGTCGTAACAGCGATGGTGTTGGTGGTTGAACATTATCATACACTTTGGGTAACCGTACCTGCTATTACGATGATTGGACGTGAGATTATTATTTCAGCATTGCGTGAGTGGATGGCTGAACTAGGTAAACGTGCAAGCGTAGCAGTATCATGGGTAGGTAAAGTGAAAACAGCATCACAAATGTTCGCACTATTATTGCTACTATGGCATCCACATCAATATGTTGTGTGGTTAGGTTACGCATCACTTTACATTGCAATGGTACTAACTTACTGGTCAATGGTGCAGTATCTTCGAGCGGCGAAAGGTGATTTGTTAAACGCAGATAATCACTAAACAAAGCTTAAGTATTGGCTAACAGATAAAGAAATGGCGAGCTAATAAGCTCGCCATTTTTGTTACTATTCTTTTATCACTGTTGTCTGAATTGATATCTTATCAGTGCTATTTTAATGTGGCTAACATTATTAATATCGTGCTTATCAATGTCGTAAGATTAGCTATAGCACTGTAAAGGTTGTTCAATATTAATGACTGTATTTTCTAGTTGACTAAACCAATTTAGCTGTTGCGATAATAGGGTCACGCTACCGATAATAATGAGAGCTGGGCTAGCGGCTTGTTTGGCGAGTGTTTCTAATTGGGCTAACTCTCCCGTTAAAACACGTTGCTGAGCTGTGGTGCCACGTTCCACAATAGCGATTGGTGTCGCGAGTGACATACCATAGGCACTGAGTTTATGGCGAATAACACTGCTTTGATTGAGTCCCATATAAAACACAAGTGTATGTTTAGCGCGTGCCAGTGATAACCAATCAATTTGATCCTGACCTTGTTTTAGATGCCCAGTAATGAACTGCACACTTTGCGCATGATCGCGGTGGGTTAACGGAATACCGGCATAGGCAGCACAACCTGATGCTGCGGTGATTCCTGGTACAACTTCAAAAGGAATATTAAAGGGTAATAATGCTTCTAATTCCTCGCCGCCCCGACCAAAAATAAACGGGTCACCCCCTTTTAAGCGTACAACCTGTTTACCTGCAAGCGCATGTTTCACTAATAAGCTATTTATTTGTTGCTGGGGGACACAGTGGTTTCCTGCTTCTTTACCCACAAAAATTGATTGGCAGTGTGGTGGAAATATCGCAATAATTTCATCTGAGACTAACCGATCATAAATAATGACATCAGCCTGTTGAATCAAGCGCATTGCTTTTACTGTTAGCAAGTCAGGATCGCCAGGGCCAGCGCCGACAAGGATCACTTTACCAACATTTTTTGGTGTCAATAATGTATAAAAAGCGTCTTGTTGTGACATAGATTTACTCCAAGGCTGTGTCATTATTATTGGCATGATTACACTGTTTGTGGTTGTGGTTGTGGTTGGGTATCAGTTGTTGTTGATTGAATTATTGGACGTTGTGTTTTTGGTGTTGTAAACCAATAGCCAAGTCCCATAAAGACCACCCCAGAAATAGTATTACCGATAGTTACCCATAGTAAGTTATGACCAATTCCTGCAAGCGTAAATGCTTCTTTATGAACGCCAAACCAAGATAGAGCAAAGATTGTCATATTGGCAATTGAGTGCTCATAACCTGAAGCAATAAAAGCTAATAAACACCACCAAATAGCAATAAATTTCGCAGAGCCTTCAACCCGCTGACACATCCAAATCGCTAAACAAACAAGCCAATTACAAAGAATACCTTTAAATACTAACACTGAAGCGGGTGCAGCCGTTTTTGCCATCGCGACATTGTTTAATAAGCTATTGCCGTCATTTAACAGATGACCACCGCCAGCATAGAAGAAAAGTAATGCTACGCCGACAGATCCTAAGAGGTTACCCATCCATGTTTGAGGCAGTACCTTTAGCATGTCTGCGACAGTGATTTGACCTGTTTTTACACCAAAAGTTAAAAACATAGTGTGTCCAGTGTAAAGTTCAGATCCTGCAATAATCACCAAGACTAAAGCGATACCAAATGTAGCACCCATAACGAGGGGTCTAATACTGGGATCGACCATATTACCGAGAGTAAAAATTAAAATAATGGCTAAACCAACGTAAGCGCCAGCCATGGCAGAGCTTATCCAAAAGCCTAGTTTCTCGTTTTGTGCAAATTTAACAATACGGGCCGCATTGGCGGAGCATTTTTTGATTGTATCAGCGTACATACATTTTCCCTGTAGAAATTAAAACTGTTTGTCATAAGCTAATGAGGAAGTGTTGACATTAACTTATGGCAAAAAGAGTTTGGCAATAGCTGCCAAACTCATTACTGCTCTAATTACAAACAGACTTGTACTTGACCTTGTTGTACTTGAATTTGGTAACAAGCAACTTTAATGTCAGGTTGTTCTAAACAATGACCATCAATTAATGAAAAGCGTTGTTTCTTTAATGGACTCGCGATCCATAGTTGATCCTGATGTTGGCAAATAATCCCACGAGAGAGCACATTTGATTGCGCAAAAGGGTCTTTATTATTGAGGGCAAATAGCTGCTCACTATTATCGGGACGGAAAATCGCCACTTGCTGATCGCCAACTAATGCGCAAACACCTGTGCCGGGAATTAAATCATCAATATTGCAGACAGAAATCCACTGACTCATGCTTTTTCCTCCAATGAAATAATAAAGGTCGTATCTTGTTCATGACTGATTGCTTTTTCATCAACAGTTGCTGGACGATGCTGTTCGCGTGTAGGAACAAAAACAACGTTGTCATCATGTTTAGAACTATTAATGAAGTGTGCAAAGCGCTTTAATTGTTGCTCATTGCTGAGTGTGGTTTGCCATTCACAGTGATAAGTTGCAATCAATCGTTCTGCATCGGCTTCAAGCTGTTGGTTCAGGCCTAATTTATCATTGATGATGACGTCTTTAAGGTAATCAACGCCACCGTCTAAGCTTGTTAACCATGTTGAGGTACGTTGTAACTTGTCGGCAGTACGGATATAGAACATTAAGTAACGGTCGATATATTTAATTAACGTTGCAGTATCAAGATCTGCCGCAAATAAGTTGGCATGACGTGGTTTCATACCACCATTACCACCAACATACATATTCCAACCCGCATCAGTAGCAATAATGCCTAAATCTTTACCTTGAGCTTCAGCACATTCACGGGTACAACCAGACACGCCGAACTTCATCTTATGAGGCGTTCGAATGCCTTTATAGCGGTTCTCAAGTTGGACCCCTAAACCGACACTGTCTTGCACGCCAAAACGACACCAAGTGCTACCAACACATGTTTTTGCCATGCGTAGTGCTTTGGCATAGGCTTGACCTGTTTCAAATCCGGCATCAATAAGACGTTGCCAAATTTGTGGTAAATCATCTTTATGCGCACCAAATAAGCCAATACGCTGTGCGCCAGTCACCTTAGTGTAGAGTTGGTAATCACTTGCAACTTGGGCCAATGCTAATAATCCTGCAGGTGTCACTTCACCGCCAGCCATACGTGGAATGACAGAGTAGGTGCCATCTTTTTGCATGTTGCCAAGGAAAATATCATTGGTGTCTTGTAATGGTGTATTTTGAGGTGTGAGTGCGTATTCATTCCAGCATGAGGCTAGGATTGAACCAACTGTTGGCTTGCAAACTTCACAGCCGTAGCCTTTACCGTATTTAGTCAGTAACGCCTCAAATGATGTAATTTCTTCTACGCGGATAAGATGGAATAATTCTTGACGAGAATATTGAAAATGTTCACAAAGGTGATTTTTAACTTCAATGCCAGCTTTAGCCAGTTCACTATTGAGAACTTGAGTTATTAACGGTACACAACCACCACAACCTGTTCCCGCTTTAGTAACCGCTTTTATTTCACCAAGAGTGGTATAGCCTTCAGCAACTGCCGTTGCAATTTTGCCTTTAGTGACATCAAAACATGAACATATTACTGCACTATCAGGCAGAGCATCTGCACCCATTGCAGGTTTATCTGCACCTGCATGTGCTGGCAAAATCAAGCTATCAGGATTTTCAGGTAATTCAATATTGTTCAATTTAAGCTGTAATAAATTACCGTAATCAGCGGTATCACCGACTAAAACCGCACCTAAAAGTTGCTTTCCATCTTCTGAAACAATAATACGTTTATAAACATCTTGTTGTTCATTGAGATAAACATAGCTTTTGCTGTTGGGGGTACGCCCATTAGCATCACCAATACTACCTACTTTTACGCCGAGTAATTTTAATTTAGCGCTCATGTCTGCGCCTTCAAAAGCATGAGACTCGCCAAGTAAATGACCAACAGCAATTTGAGCCATTTTATAACCAGGGGCAACTAAGCCAAAGAACATGTTGTTCCATGACGCACACTCACCAATGGCATAGATGTCGCTATCGGATGTTTGGCAGTGGTTATTAATCGCAATACCGCCACGATTACCTAACCCTAAACCACATTGCTGAGCGAGTTTATCTTGGGGACGAATACCAGTAGAAAAAACAATAAAGTCGACTTCGAGAGAAGTGCCATCAGCGAATGCTAATGTATTGCGAGCATGTTCACCTTTAGTAATAATCTCTTGAGTATTTTTACCTGTATGAACCACAACACCGAGTTGTTCGATTTTTTTTCGTAGTTGTGCGCCGCCATGGGGATCCAGTTGTTCAGCCATCAGCACCGGTGCAAACTCAATAACATGAGTATCCACACCTAATGCTTTTAGTGCACCAGCCGCTTCTAATCCAAGTAATCCACCACCAACGACAACACCACTTTTACTGTGTTTAGCCGTTGCTTCAATCGCTTTGAGATCTTCAATAGTACGATAAACAAAACAATCTTTTGAATCATTACCTTTAATTGATGGCACCCAAGGATATGATCCTGTTGCCATTATCAGTTTATCGTAATGAATTTCACGACCACTGTTAGAATAAATGAGCTTTTGATCACGGTTAATAGTTATTGCACGTTCGTTTAATAGAACATTAATGCCATGCTTTTGATAAAAACCGTGTTTGACGAGAGAGAGCTCTTCTGCGGTATGGTGAGAGAAATAAGACGAAAGATGAACTCTATCGTAAGCAACACGCGGTTCTTCACAAAAAACCGTAACGTCATATTTATTCATGTCAGCTTTATCGATTAGTTCTTCGATATAGCGGTGACCAACCATACCGTTACCTATAATCGCTATTTTGACTTTGCTCATAAATCCTCTTAACAACATTGTGAATTATGACAAGCTTATTGAGAGTTCAGCAGAATAAATATGATACAAATCAAGTCCAACTTTAAATAACCCTAAAGAGGTATGCTTTAAAATCAAATAATTAGCGGTAAAGATTAACTTCTATAAATTCGAATATTATGAGAGAGAGGGGAGAAATAGCTTTAGATCTCATATTATGAACGTCTTTATTTATAATATTGTTAGTAACTATGGGAAAATTAAGAGCAAACGAGATAAATCTTGGTATCTAACATAAAGGCGGTATTGGAATAAGAAGAGATAACAATCTTTAATGCTAGGGTGATTATTTTGATGCGGATGGATTTTGATCAAAAACGGGCTGATTTTTAGGTGGATGTAACGGAAAATGACCACTTAAATAAAAAGTCATAATTTTTCGTTGACTCAGCCCGTAAAATCAGTAAATTACACCACATACCGCAGCGGGGTGACTCACTACGGTTAGTAAAGAATATAATTCTTTATGATATGGCGCGTTGGCAGAGTGGCTATGCAGCGGATTGCAAATCCGTGTACCTCGGTTCGACTCCGGGACGCGCCTCCATTCTCTT
>NZ_MSCQ01000001.1:1399441-1472824 GCF_002954725.1 Photobacterium phosphoreum | reverse complement strand
TGAGAATAAAGCCCGAGTGGTGAAATTGGTATACACGACGGATTCAAAATCCGTTTCCTTCGGGAGTGTCGGTTCAAGTCCGACCTCGGGCACCAATTTAAATAATAAAGCCTCAGCTCACGCTGGGGCTTTGTTGTTTCTAGCCTAATCAAAAACGTAGCCCTGTCTTTTTGTGGCCAACTTCCTGTCTCATTCCGTTAAAGCTACTTCGTAAAACGGCTGTTCCTGCTCATATCTGGTGGTGTTGAAAATTCATAGCCGATTACTGTCCTGTAAATTCCAACATAATCTAACGCTTTTTAGGACGTTTAAATGTCCATATCTGGTACGCCAAGAGATTATTTAGTGGTGATGTGATTGATGGCGTAGCAGGCTATTTAGCGTTGTTAGAGTGTCATTAAATTACGTGCTTAGTTTTAGTTATAAATTTAATCAAATATATATCGAAATGAAGCTGACTGACTTGTTGTTTGGTTAAAGCCAATGAAGTTATGAAAGACAGGACGAGGGCAGGAGGGCACAAGTTGCTTTATAAATAATCGAGGAGCTCATTAACGGTTGTGGTTGTTGTGAGTAAAAATAAAAATGCAATACGTTACGAAATTAGGCCATCACGCAAAGGTGCTATTACAGGAGCAGTGACAGAGATTGCTATTGGTCGTTTCTTGCCCTCTAGGAATGGCTGTTGGTGCGCACGCTTGGCTATGTGCTTGGTAGTGATGACGATTAAGTTATGTAATAAGTAAGATAAAGAAGATGGTGGTTTTGGTTGCTATCTTCTTTTTTCGTAAGTAGGGATACAATTAATTAACTGATATTTAATGATTATTTTTGTATGTACAATAGTGTCGTTGGGGATATATACAAACCATTAAACATATAATCATAAATTAAGATCCTTAATCGATAAGATACCAAGAATATTATTTATCAATAGAGTGCGTAGCTATGTTTTGTGCAAAATCACACGATAGTAATAATAATGGAGATGTGATTTTACAATTTCTGCTCGCATACTTTTGTCTCTGGATGCTTATGAGTAAAAAGTTGGTGTAGTGGAATAGTAGTAGAAATTAATACTTACTGATAAAAAATTGATAAGTTTTATTGATTTCAATGACGGAAGTCTTGGTGGGCATGCTTAATTGGGTTTGGGCCCGTGGTATGGATTGAAATGTATATTTATATTATGATTAATTTTTTGTTAGAAAAAGCAGTAGCAAAAACATTAAAAATGACCCGATTCGATATTTTTTGTAACAGAAGTTATAGGTGATTTTCATGCCTACATAACGTTGTAACACAATTTTTCCCATTCCAATTTTGCAGATTGATCCGACTCTTCCTTACTTTTGCTAATGACTGATTTACAGAGTAGCCTAATGGATCTAAAGCTACTTTTTTAAATATTACTTGAGGGGATACAAGACTAAAGGGATGCTGTTCGCAACGATTGATTCTTGTGTTATTCCTTTTTCTACACTAGAGATTAATGCCTCTAACTTGGAGGGGAGTACCTTTGATACTCGTTCCCAATATCTGTATTGATCTTCAAATAGAGTGGAATTCCCATGCTCAATAAGAGCTTCTCTTGATATTGAGGGAATAAGTATATGGCTTGCTCCCGATGCTACAGCGAAAGAAATACCAGAAGGGTCGGTATCAAACCAAGCAACAAGCTCAATGTGCAGAAAACTCTTAGCAATTTCCTTTGATATAACACCACTTTCCTTATCACCCCGATATATAACTAGTGGATTGAGGCAAACATCCGAATTAATGGACCTAAATTGAGAAAACGCTTCATAGTTTTCAACAATCACAACTTGACTGTGCTCAATGCTCTTTAAATGACTTAAAGCTATCTCAATATTCATACCTTCTTCTAAATCATATGATTTGCCATTTATGTTCGTGGACAAAACCCCATAAATTTTAATCATCTTGTCTTTTACAGGCCTTGAACTTAGTTTCTCATTTGGAAAGAACTGAGCCATCTCCGTTCGAGAATGTGGGATAGGGTCAGTTAAAAGATCAAAACCAGATTGTTCTTTAATTATTTTTCTAATTTGACGTATATCTCTAGGCGTCAGCTGTAGCTTCTCACCTCTGACGATACCAACACTAAAGTCGTGATGAAAAATCTCAAAAACGCCACTCAGCACTACATTGGTACCGTCTTTAACCTTCGCTGGAGAGAAAAGCTGTTTTAGCCGATTTAAATCACTACCAGTTATATCATCAATAATTCTACTCACCGTTTCCTCGCTATAGACACATCTTCTAAGTGAAGGTTGCCATAACCTATATTGCTACCTTTTGCTAAATAGGTATAAGACCCGATAGGCTCGACGATAAAGCCTTTGCTATCCTCGGGAAGCATTGAACTATGGAAATTAAGCACGCTAAATAACCACACATCTTTAGCGCAAGTGAGCTGGTCAAGATCTTCTGGTAAATCACTATTGATTTGCTCGTAATATTCCAAGGCAGAAATGCTGGTTTTTCCCTTCCCAATAAAGGCTTCAGCAAAAAAGGTATCGCAATGAGAATCAATGTCCGCTTCAATCAGCTCTTGTATTTCAACATCAAGTGTCAATTCTCGGCGCTCAGCTTCTTCAACAACCGGAAGTTCATCTTGTTCGACAGGTTGTGCCGTGATTTTCTCAACAATATCGGCCAATTCTGGCTCTTGGTCCATATCATCAGGATTTGGATGGTGCGCAAATTCAATCGGCTCTGAAAGCCAAAACGTCGGTATGCCATCGTGCTTTGCTATCTCATCGGGCAAAATCAAATCGTCACTTGGTGTCCAGTGTGGCTCTTGATCAATAAACCGATCAAAGGCGTTGACCAGGTCTTTATCACGCTCTCGGTTACGATACTTCAGCATCAAAGCTCGAAGTTGAATTAGGATAGAGCCGAGCTCTTGTTGGCAACTACGAATAGCTCTGTGCATTTCAGTACAAAACAAGGTGTTGAGCTCTGAATTATCTCCAGCTGTTTCACTCAACAACTTAAAAGAAAAAGCTTTCATGCCACTAACAAGCTTTTCAGCTTGCTCTATAGCGACTTGGTTCTCTTTTTGCTTTTGGACGAGCGTATGACCATAACCAAAGTCATAACTGATACGGTTTCTTAGGCGACGACAAGACTCTTGCAAATCCATTGTAATTTCATAGACTACCCCTTCAAGGCTATTAAACCTATCTGCCTCTTGTTCTCTTTTGCCATTTAATTTAGCTTCCAGATATTCTTGTGCAAGGTTCTGAATTTCTGGAATGCGCTCAGCGTGTTGAGTTCCAAGAAATGAACTAGCTTCCGTTTCAAGGAAATAGTTCATCAGTGCTTCCATCTTAGGATGTACACGGTAGCCGCGGCTTGTCACGATAACAACACGGGCTTCTTTTAACTTACGTAGGTCGTTGGCGTTCTCATGAGTTTCACGTATCGTGCCATTTTCAAAAACATAAGTTAATGTGTCCTTTGCTTGGCTGATTAAGCTAAGCATGTGGTTGACACCACCATGTTTCCCATTGCTTTGAGAGCTCATCAAAAGTCGAACTCCTCTTGGTTCTCGTTTGCTTTGTTAACTGCCTCAACAATCTTTTCATGGGTATCGATGAAATCGAGCACTTCGTAAATAAAATCTAACTTTCCTGTCATCACATAGAGCTGACGCTCTTTATTGACTAAATGAGCCACCCCTTCTTTAACCAGAAATTCGACAACCACATTGAGTTTATCAGTTGCACTGTCACGCACTTTTTTTCGACTCACTTTCGGGAGTCGGTAAATACTATCGAGTTTATCCATCAAGCTAGGAGACGATTGGATTTGTGCACTCAATACAGGCACACTTAACTCATCACCACCAACCATCACTGCTTCAACTTGAGCAGCCTCACTGACTGTCGCCACGAACTTAACCACTGGTCGGATGATACCGTGTACATTGTTCATCAGCGCGGTCACCTGACGACGATTGTGATCGTCGATACTTTTATAGGTGACATAATAGGCACTGGTTCGGCTCGTACACTGGAGCTCTCGGCTCATAAGTGTCAACGCTTGATTGATTTCTCGGCGAGTACGATCCTCTTTAAGCGTCTTATAAGCTTCACGATCGGTTGCTGGACAGATAAAATGACCACTAAGTAGAGACTCTAGGACTTGTGATACTGGCTTCATGCTTCTACTCCTGTGCTAGTTTCAGCGGCTTTGGCTAACGCGAGTTTACTTACTTTAGGTTTGTTGAAAATGTTCTTGTAAGGCGTTAAGTGGTACAGGTACTTAAATAAATTGGCTGTACGGTTATTACCATCGGGCTGAGCCGCAATAACATTGAAGTTGTGTGATCCCATCATCTTAAGTAGTTTGGCTTGGTTTTCTGCCGTCAGTTTACCAATCTCATCGGTTGGGTAAGTTATTGATAGTCGACTTGCTCCACGTTGTTGCGTCAGTAGCGCTAAATACAACATGGATTGAATAAGCAAGTTCGTGCCATTACTGGCTAAGTCACGCATATCTTTATCTGTTTTGGCGGTTTTACGCTGGTTGTTCTCGATAACTTCAAATTTGATGTCAAACAGCTCAGTAGGCTTCTTAACTTTCTCGGCACTAATATGATAAGTCAGCGTATCTAAAGCATTGTAAAACTCTTTAGTTGGTAGCTCAGCAGATCCCGTTTTATCCCACTCTTCATAAATCTCAGAGAAGTTAATAATATCTTCCCAACCTTGTAGTTTGGAAAGTGAACTTTCAACGTTAATGTCAATAGAACCAACCACCGAGAACGTGTTATTGACCTTTACTTGTTCGGAAATATTGCGACCAAGTTTCTTAATATCACGATCGAAGCCAAGTAGCCGATGCTTGAAGTCAACGAGCATACGCCCCATGTTGACCGCGCTTTCAATTGTTATACGGGTCACTTGAGGAATAATGTCATTCATGATTATTTCTAGAATATCTATTCGCTTAGAGTCACTAGCAACAATATCTTCTGTAATAGTGTTTCGGCTGCTTTCATTCCAGAAACGATACAGTTCCCCGTCACCAAGGTTGAGAGTGATAGTTTCCATTTGTTGTATATCTTTTTTACGTTGCTTAGTAAGTCTCTCTAACTCCGGGAGTTTGCTCTCCACATCATTCAATAGTGAATTTAAATCGCCGTTATAGTCGTTCTCTTCTTGGCTCCCTTCTTCGTCCTCAAACATCACGTAGTTAGTTAGGCGAGAGATTGCACTGTCAGCTCGCTGCTTGTGGTTCTTTAAGATAGATAGTTTTTCATCAAACTCTTTCTTGGTTCGATTAGCTTCGACTCTAAGCTCTATCAGTTTTGTTTCTAAAGATTTAACTTCTTGATGCACCGCTTCAAGTTCTTTTACCTTAGTATTACGATCGTCACGCCTCTTAGGGTCATCCACTTCATAAACAGCAATCCATGTCTCATATTCTTTGATCTTATGAGACTTCGCTTTTAAGTTTTTGATCTGATTATCAAGAAATTCAATTTCTTCTTTATAGCGTTGATAGATTTCACCGCTAATACCTTGCTTGCTCAACCGCTGTTCATACTCCGTTTTGATACGCTGTTTGTTCTCGCCTAACGTCAAAGTACTTTTTGCCAGTAGTTCGTCTATAGCGCCGATCGTGAGAGCAAGTGATGATTCAATATTGCCAATTTGAGTAAGCCTATCGTTGTTTAGCTCTAATTTTGCCTCTTTAAAACGCTCAAGCGCCAATGAGACTTCTCGCTCAGTCTGGGATATGGCTTTCTCAATCGATTTGATGCTTATATTTATTTTTTCGATTAAGCCCTCTTTTGCACGGGCAATCTCTATTTTCTTATTGTTAAGGTTAACCTTAGTTTGAGCTAGGTCACCTTCAGCGTTGCGCAGCTCATTGCGTAGTCGTGACAACTCTAGACCTGACTGTTTAACAGCAGAGTTATTTTTTGAAATTTTCTTATTAAAATCGATCTCTGCATCGTCAAGCTCATCGATAAGATCCATCAAATTAGCTTGCTCTTCGAGATCAGCTTTATTGGTGACACTACAATCAGCTAGGTTGCTCGTATCGATGTATAAGTCATACATAGAACCTGAATCTTCAGTCATTGATGGTGTGAGTGTCGTGTCCATCAAAAGCTCATCGGTAAGAATACGACCAAGTGGAGAGCTTTGCCATCCCTGTCGATTAGCTTCCAAGAATGAGAACAAGGTTCCTGAATCTGGGTCTAATCGGTTACTGACTACTTTGAATCTAGCTTCGGCATCGCGCTTGTTACGACGAGTGTCCTCTAAGCTTTCGAGTAGCTTTTCACGTTTAGTTTGTAAGTTGCCTCCTTCCTTCTCGATCACAAGTGTCGTGTGTTTTAACGTGTCGACTTCCTCTTGCAATCTGTCCTTCTCTAACTCCAATTGTTCTCTCTGTTCAATGAGAAGCTCATCAATATCAGGATTTTTTAGTCGCTGTTTTTGAGTGGCGAGATCAGCCTTACGCTTCATTAGAGTCGAAGATTTGTCAGTAGTGAAACTTGTATGATATTCGGTCAGTTCCTTTAACTGTGGCTGATACACAGCGTCTATCTTGTCTTTCTTAACCTTGAATTCTTTTTCGGCATCAAGTTTTTGCTCTATTAGGTCAGACTTTTCTTTATTGAACTTACTAACAAGGCTTTGTTTGTCTTTCTCATGCTTTGCTTTAGCATCATTGAACTTAATTTCAAGATCGGCGTAACTTTGTCTTTGATGTGTCACCTTATCTTCCATTTCTGGAAGTTGCTTAAGCTTAACCGACAGTTCTGGGTAACCATTATTTTCGTATGTTATAAGCTTGCTGTGATGAACGTCGATCTCAGACTCAATACTTGTAATAGAACGTTGAAGAGCATTCTGTCGAACCTCTTTATCGAGCTTTTTTTCATTAATTTCGCCAATCTTCCTATCGCTATTCTCAAGAAAGTCTGCGCGCATTAGATCTGCTTTCTTACGGGACTCATCAAGGTTTTCAGAGGCTTCACGAATGATTGTTAAGGCATTGGCGAGCTGAGTGGTTAAGTACGCGATCTGCTGATTGTTCGCAATAGCTTCAATGAATGCGTCTTTTTTATCTAGGAAAGCTGTTAGACCGCTGTAGTCATCGCACCATTGTTCAATTCTGTTCGCATCCACACCAAATTCTAGTGTGCTATTACCTTGTTCAAGAATATCAAGAAAAAGCGCCTTGGTGTCGGCCATGTTGAATTCACCCTGAATCAATGCGGCGGTGATTTTTTCGATATGACGAACATCATGACGGCCAGAGCACAAAGAATAACTTAGAAACTGATTGTTCAAAGTTCCTGCATTAATGTTTTGGATAATTTCGCGGTACTCTTTGACATTAGTAATACGGGACTCATAATCCAAACCGTTAACGGCCAGTTCTGCGGCCAATTTTGTACAGGCAATAGCGTATGGTTTTTCTTCGCTGTCTTGTTTAATGATCACTGATTGTTCAAACTGACCTTTAACGAAAAGGTAAACAATGCCACCTTTAGTACTGAGGTTTCGATAACAAATGACATGAGCAACTTGACCACGAGCAGTAATGTACTCGAAAACAATATAACTGTTGCTGTGTGGTAAGTACCATTCTACAAAGGGTTTATTAACATTCGATTTCCTGACGATCTGCGTGCCAGTAGCTCCATAAAAGAACGGAATAAGCCTTAATAAGGATGTTTTTCCTTCTCCGTTACCGCCAGTGATTTGAGTGGGAGAGTCAAAGTAATACTCTGAAAACATCTTGTTTTTCTGATAAGAATTTATTGCGATAACTTTAGTCAATCCGGCATACATCATCGTGTTTTTCCTGATTTTTTGTTTATTTGATTGAAAATAAACCAATTTTAATTTGTGGTAACTAAATCAGGTAACAGCTTTCAATACCATTGACTCTCTCACAGTAATGATTCCTGACTCTATTTTCCTTTCTCTATTTCCATAATAAATATATGTACTTTTTTAATACATGTATACACTGTATACATCAACATGTAGCATTTATGAGCACGAACATGAGTCAAGCAGATATCAAATGGGACCAACAAGTACGATTTCGACTAATTGAAATCATAGCTCTGTGGGAGGGTAGGCTGACGACAAATCACCTATGTGATGCTTTTCACATAGGGCGACAACAAGCTTCTAGGGATATTAACAAGTACATTAACTTGACTGACCAAGATCAATTGATACTGGATAGGACGATTAAAGGCTATAGGCCAGCAGACAACTTTAAGCCTTTGTTTACTCAAGGAACAGCTCATGAGTATCTGCTCATGCTTCATCAGCAATATAACCAAGAAGAGACCTTTGAGTTTTTTAATTGGGGGGAAGCTCAATCGACTGTATTGAATGTTCCCGAAAGATCTATATCACCGAACATCGTTCGAGGATTAATCGCGGCAGCAAGGGCTAACCTTCGCGTAGATATAGACTACGTGTCGCTCTCTACACCTGAGGTGCGAGGTAGAATAATTGCGCCTCATAGTTTGGTATATGATGGTATCAGATGGCATGTGAGAGCCTACTGTGAAGACAAACGTGAGTTTCGCGACTTCGTTCTTAGTCGTTTTCGAAATGAACCAGATTTAATGGATAAATCAGTAAATACTCGAGAACATGATGAAGACTGGAATTATCAAGTTAGAGCAAATATTACTCCCAATCCTAATCTTTCTGAGAAACAACAGCGTATCGTTGCTGAAGATTATGGGATGAAAAATGAGAAGCTTTCAATCGTTATACGAAAGGCTTTAATGCATTATTATTTACGTCGTATGGGCGTTACACTGGATAAAAAATTGCTAAAGGAACAACCAGAAGTGTACCAACTAACAGTTATCTCAGATCTGCCCCTTTAATTTTTGGGCTCTGAGTTAAGTGACTTTTCTATACTTGAAGCTATCCATAATTTACAAATTTAAGCATAAACTCTAAGTAACTTATATCCAGCAATGAGCTTGAAGATAAATTCAGGTTTTTGTGCTTATTAACATCCAACAAAACCCAAGACAATAAACAGTACTATATAACAAGATCCAACACTTGATAAGTGCTGCAAAGGTGCCTCAAGGAATTCAAAATCCGTTTCCTTCGGGAGTGTCGGTTCAAGTCCGACCTCGGGCACCAATTAAAATAATAAAGCCTCAGCTCACGCTGGGGCTTTGTTGTTTCTAGCCTAATCAAAAACGTAGCCCTGTCTTTTTGTGGCCAACTTCCTGTCTCATTCCGTTAAAGCTACTTCGTAAAACGGCTGTTCCTGCTCATATTTTTGATGGTGGTGTAGTCGATAGCAGTAGTAGCACAGTGAATCGAAGCCTGAATTATCACTGTACTATTACTGTTAATATTATTTTGATTTCTTTAATCTAACTTTGATAACACTATGCTCTGTGGGTACGCCTAACCGAAAAGGAAAGCCATAATGACCAGTACCTCGATGCACATATAACTTGGTATTATCAATTCCCCACAAGCCATGATCTGGCGATTTTGAAAATAGGCTGATTACCGTCGTTTTTAATCCTAAACTGACTAATCCCATAAGACCACCATGTGTATGACCACTTAAGAATAAATCTGTAGGGTGGCTGGCTAGAAGCAGATCTGAAAGGTGAGTTGGATCATGAAGCATAGCAATACTTGCGATGATATTCTTTTCATTAGGTAAGCTTTTGATTGCGTTACTGAGTTTAAGTTTTCTATCTTTAGAGTGAGAATCAAAGCCAATAACTTCAACTGGGCCAAGTCGAGTTTGTACTATCAGGGCTTCATCTATCAACAAAGTAATATTATTGTTAGCTAAGGCTACCTTTACTATTTCAGGCGCTTCGTAATCATGGTTGCCCATACAAGCAAACACCTTGCCGCTATACTCTTTTAATGGTTGGAGTGATTGTGACAGTGTTTGTACTGATCCTTTTGACTCCATGGTCAAAAAGTCGCCCGTTAATAAAATAAGATCCGGTTGTTTATCGACTGCGTTTTTACAAATATGCTGAAGTCGAGCAACAGACATATATGGGCCTAAATGCGGATCGGTTAACTGGATAATTTGCAGTGTGTCGTTATTATTTGAATTTGGTGGCGCTAATTTTAAGCGGCTCAGTTGTGATGGCTGTTCGTTATCATTCAAATCGATAAAAATACATTCTTCAGTGATACGGAAATTTTGTAATATACCGATTAAACCAAGTATATAAGGGATATACAAAAAATCAGCACTCTTAAACAATAGTACCCATATTGCCCAAGGGAAGGCGATTATCGTTGCACCTAAAAACCATTGCCCAGGCCAATTTATCAAAACTCGAACCCAAAGAGGTTGCATCTTTGGTCGAATAAGAAGCAAGGTGTCTATAAATACCAAACTATATAAAAGTAATATAATCAAAGGAGGGATGAAACTAACCAAAGTGTCAAATAAAGTAACAAAAACTAAACTATAAACAGTTAAAATAACGCCTCTAATGATAGCAAACTCTTTAGAGCGAAATAACCAACTAACAACAAAAGTAAACAGTAATAAAAATAACGTTACTGTGCCGATATTATCTAAAACAAAATTCAATGAACTCATCCTATACAGTGATGATAAATAGCATTAAATACGCTATAACCTTTAAAACTGGATTTAAGTAAGATATATAAAATAAGTATTATCTTAATACAGTATTCTTAGTGTTTGGTCAGTATTACAAAAATACAAACCTCTTAGTATTTTAGCTAAATATATGGCTGAGAGTATGCTTTTATATAGGTTTATCAGTAAAAACAGTTTTACTTTGAAAGAGACATTCTGGTTTATGTAGATCATCGCAATTAGTAATGAACAAACGTAGAGGTAAATCGCAGGCATAAAAAATGCCGGCCATAGCCAGCATTTTTATTATTTATCAACGGGGATAAATTAGATAGCTACAACGTTTGCAGCTTGTAGACCTTTTTGGCCTTGTTCTACTTCAAAAGACACTTTCTGGCCTTCAGCTAATGTCTTGAAGCCTTCAGAAGCTATAGCACGGAAGTGAACGAATACGTCCGCACCGCCATTGTCTTGAGTAATAAAACCAAAACCTTTCTCTTCGTTAAACCATTTTACTAAACCAGTAGATGTATTAGACATGTGATGTCCCTTATATAGGTGATTAATTAACCGCTAAAATGCGATGTATTAAGTGGTTAAATTATTAATGTTACTGCCAAAACAAGGGAAACACTGAAGTACAAAACGATAACGTTGATGTAGCTGAAGGTTTAACTGTTACTTGGTGGTGCATTTAATAACGTCCTGAACAACAGAACGAGACAGATAATAGCAGTTGTTCATTTTTTGTACAGTTATTTTTGTTGGTAATTATATTAATATTATTTTGAATGATGTTAATTATTTGATTTTATTAATATTAAATCAATAATATATCAATAAAAAAAATATTGGAGATAATGATAAGTCACCATAAAAGTAACCTACGCCAAGTTATAAAAGAGTAGACTTAAAAGAGCCAATTCTAGGTTTCTTCAAATAGTGAAAGTAAATCTCATTGTTTAATAAAGTGATTGTTGCATCATCAGTAAAGCTGATGTATCGTTAATCGACGATTAACGGTTAGGTGTGAACAGATGAATAATAAATGCTCGAGTTCTTGTGATGTTTCCTTTACAGCCACAGCGCAACAACTTAATGATGAACAAATGTTAGCAGCGCAAGCGAAAGCATTATCACATCCTGCGCGTTTGCGTATTCTCCACATTCTCCATACCTTAGATGCTATGGATAGTTGCTTAAATAGCGATTTAGTGTCTGAGTTAGGATTAGCGCAATCAACGGTTTCCGAGCATTTACGGATACTAAAACAAGCTGATTTTATTAAAGCAGAGCCAAATCCACCTAAAGTGTGTTATCGCATTCATCGTGAAGCACTTAATAAATTTAACGCTAAATTCTCATCGTTCTTGTCTTAATGTTTTACTAAGCACTTTATAAGCAAGATTGAATGTTTTCATAATAATTAATCGTTATTCGACGATTAACGATTGGTTGCTGTAAATAATAAAAATTGGAAGGTTACTATGACAACAAAGGTTTTAAATGGCCCAAATAATAAAATGCAGTTTCTTGATCGTTACTTAACGGTATGGATTTTTGCTGCAATGATCATTGGGGTGGGGATCGGCGCTATTTTTCCTGAAGTGTCTCAGTGGAATCAAGCGATGTCGGTTGGAACAACCAATGTTCCGTTGGCGATTGGTTTGATTTTAATGATGTATCCTCCTCTTGCAAAAGTAAATTATGGATTAATGGGAAAAGTAACCAAAGATAAACAAGCCCTTACGTTATCTTTGGTCATGAATTGGATTGTTGGTCCTATTTTAATGTTTGTTTTAGCATTAACCTTCCTTGGTGATCATCCCGGTTACATGGTGGGGATTATTCTTATCGGCTTAGCTCGTTGTATTGCGATGGTATTAGTCTGGAATGATATTGGTGGTGGAAATAAAGAATATGGCGCTACATTGGTCGCATTAAACAGCGCATTTCAAATTCTGACTTACAGTGTTATGGCGTGGTTGTTTATTACGGTATTACCACCATTATTTGGTTATCAGGGTTTTGCTATTAATATATCTATTATAGATATTGCAGAGAGTGTTCTTATTTATCTTGGTATTCCTTTCCTTGCGGGTTTTATTAGTCGTAAATGGTTGGTCGCTAAAAAAGGAGATCAATGGTACAACGAGGTGTTTATTCCTCGTATTTCACCTATTACGTTAATTGCGCTACTAGCCACTATTGTGCTGATGTTTAGCCTTAAAGGCGATATGATTTTAGCCTTACCAATGGATGTTTTCCGTGTTGCTGTGCCACTGGTTATTTACTTTGTTCTAATGTTTTTTATTAGCTTCTTTGTCGGTAAGAAAATGGGTATTCCTTATGACAAGAATGCCTCTATTGCTTTTACAGCCACAGGCAACAATTTTGAATTAGCGATTGCAGTGTCTATTTCAGTGTTTGGATTGAGTTCAGATCAAGCATTTGCTGGGGTAATTGGTCCTTTGGTTGAAGTGCCAGTGTTAATTGCTTTGGTTAATGTCGCACTGAGAATGAAACAAAAATACTATCCGTAATTCTTTTAAATCAACGTGTATATTAAAATAATAAATTGAGAAGAATTAGGGTGTTTATTACTGGATTTTATAATTTGTGTTGCAGATAAAATGTAATCCAGTATAACCCTATCTTCTCTCTTAATTTATTTATATTAAACTGAACATTAGGATTACAAGCATGCTGAATCATGTCGTAACAACCTACACCCGATCTATATTTGATGATGATATTGAAGAGGGATCTGTTGATGATTTTTCAGATGAGTCAGCATTAGTTATCAATGTTTCTTCTGATCGAGCCGACATGTTATCGATGTTGATTGAAAAAGGAATAGCGCTGGCTGATGGGGGCTATCATTTGATCGATGATGAAAATCGAATAGGGTATCGTGCAACCATTGATTCGAAAGATGCCAATATTATACGCTTTAATTTAGTGCACATTACAGATCAAGACTCACGTCATTTAAATGCCTATGATATTGAAGTGATCGCTACTGCTGATGATAAGAAAGTGTATATTTCAACAATGCCTTATATGCCCTTTTTTACCACTATTCTTGATATGTATAATGGCGATGAAGCACAAAAGATAGACGCATCGATACAGCAAGCCATTGAAGATTTATCGTTAGGTTGGTTATGTCATCATTTAGTGGATAATAACGTCAATTAATTATTATCGGTTATAGTAATTATCGAGGTTGAGTTAATTTCTTTCGTATAGAATTTCAACAGCGATTCTTTTAAAAAAAGCTTCATTCAAAAGAGTGAGGCTTTTTTGCTTATGGGTCGGATGGTAGCGTTAACGGTGGTTACTTCTTTCTGCAAAGTTACAATTTTAGTATAATGACATCTTTATTTATATTTGTTGTGAAGTTAAACAATAAGGTATTCCTGAGATGAAAGATGCATCAGTAATCATTGGATTAAGTAATCCTAAAAGTCCAACCAATATCGGTGCTGTACTCAGAGCTGCTGGCTGTTATAAAGCTGATGCTGTTATTTATACGGGAACCCGTTACGATAAAGCTGCGAAGTTTCAGACAGATACTAAGAAAATGGCACAGACGATCCCCTTATCTGGTGTTGAATCAATGCTTGATGATCTTCCACAAGATATGAAGATTGTGTGTGTTGACTTCGCAGAGGGAGCAACATTGTTACCCTATTTTCAACATCCAGAAAAAGCGATTTATATTTTTGGTCCTGAAGATGGTTCAATCTCACAAGATGTTGCAGATAGAGCCGATCATGTTGTTTATGTACCAACGGTAGGTTGTATGAACTTAGCAGCATCAGTCAATGTTGTTTTGTATGATCGCCTTGCGAAACAAGAAAATATTACCCAGAGTGATGAACATATTCGCCAAAATCGTGATAATAAAAATAATCTGCGTGTAAACGTTAAATAAATTTTTAATAACAAGATTGATAGATTATCGCCGTTGTAAATCCCAACGGCGGTAATTTTATTAGGGCGTGATAGTTATTATGCAGACTGCTTAATATCCCAAACAGTATAGATGCCTAATGTGATTAAAATAATTGCACCACCTAAAATATCATTTAAAGAGGGTTGTTCACCAATAACTAAAAACACATACAGTGGACCTAATAGAATTTCCATTAGTAAAATGAGGCTGGTTTGGGCCGCTGGAATATAAGCCGTTGATTTTGAAATGCACAGATAAGAACCAGGAACGACTATTCCTCCTAATATTAATAGATACAGCATCTGGATATGTGAAAGTGAAAACGGTTGCGCCCCTTTAATATAAGCAAAGACTGCAATCATAAAGCCTGCCACAATCAGAATATTTGCTGCTTGTTCCCCTTTTGTTTTACGCATAGCAACTAAATAGATAGCCGTTGCTAATGCAGTAATTAATGCTAATAGATTACCGACCCATTGACCGCCTGCCGGTGCAAAAGCAAAGATGATCCAAATACCACTGGTTGCAATACCGATAGCCAGTAATGTTGGCCATTTGAGTTTTTCTTTTAAGAATACGAACCCTAAAATAGCAGTAAAAAAAGGGGCGGTATTAATAATAACAAGAGTACTTGCCACTTGGGTATAATGTAGGGACTCAATAAAGCAGACTGTTGAAGCCGCAAAAATAAAGCCTAATCCTAAAATGGATAAAGAAGGACGTGAGATTTCAGCGCTAAATTGCTTACGATTATAAAGCAATTGAACAATCACTAAGACGATACATTGAAATGCACCACGCCAAAAAAGCACATTCCATGCCGTGGAATTTGATAGCTTTACAAATAAACTGTCAAAACTCAGTATCATTATGCCAATAAAAGCCAATAATAATCCGCGATTTTTATCGCTCATAACAACGGTTTCCCATACATTTAAACCTGTAAATTAACGTATTAATCAATATTTTTTGTCTAATACGTGATGAGCGTTTAATAAACTTTATGCTTATATCGTATTAATCACTATCTGTTTGGATTAATCAACGGCTGAATCTAATATTGTATATGTCATCGCCTATTTAAGAAAAAAAATTCATAGTTATGATGATTTTTGTGATTTGTCGTAAAGTGTGTCTGCCCTTATAACGTTTTCTTCTTTCGCATTGGAACGATTATGAACTACGGCAAACTTATTGATGCTTTATTTACCCAAGGATGGTTTGTCTGGGATGACTTTTTGACTCAGGATGAAGTCAAGGATTTGAAGGCTTGTATTCCCGCTGATTGGAGTCAAGCTGGTATTGGTCGTAATGATGAATATATGACTAAAAAAGCGATTAGAAGCGATAAAATTCAATGGTTATCATCTGACATGGGACCACCTATTGCTGATTTTTTACAACGAATGAATGATATTCGAATGGAAGTGAATCGTCATTTTTTCTTGGGTTTATTTGAGTATGAAGCACATTTTGCTAAATATGAACAAGGTGATTTTTATCAAAAGCATTTAGATTGTTTCCGTGGTCAAGAAAACCGTAAATTAACGACCGTTTTTTATCTTAATGACGATTGGCAGCCTGAACATGGTGGATGTCTTAAAATGTATGATTTAGAGGATAATGAATTAGCGACGTTAGATCCTCAAGCTGGACGGTTAGTCGTATTCTTATCTGAACTGTTTCCACATGAAGTACTTCCTGCAACACAGAAACGATTTAGTATTGCTGGTTGGTTTAGAACCAATGGTGTGAGTGGTAATCAATTAGATATCGCTCGTTAATGGCGATGTAAAGGAAGACAGTAAGTCATATTGATCACTTTTTTAAACGCCTGAACCTTGTTATATATGCTTTGTCGTATATTATAATGCTTTCAACGGTTATTAAATAAGGTGTTTTGTGAAACGTATTTTGTTTCTTTGTACTGGTAACTCCGCTCGCTCGCAACTTGCAGAAGCATTGATGCGTCATATGTGCCGAGACAGTACAGCCACCATCGATAAATTTGAAATAATGAGTGCGGGGATGGCACCTGAAAGCGTTGATCCTCGAGTATATGAAGTATTGAATTATCATAATGTTAATTCAGATAATTTAACCAGTGTCTTGGCATCAAGTTTACAAAATCAACATTTTGATGTGGTGATAACGTTATGTGATAAAGCCAGTAAAGAATGTGCACTTTTTCCTGATTCTGATGCATTAATTCATTGGGATTTTAAAGATCCTAAGCCGCAATCTGGCTCTCAAGGGTTCTATGATGTTTTTGATGGCTTAAAAGCCAAGATAGCATTATTTTTAATGCTAAATGGTGATAATCAATCTGACACTATTGGGGCTGTTGAGTTATTTAAAATCATGAGTGATCCGTTACGATTACGTATTTTGATGCTGATTCATGATGAACTTGCTTTATCTGTAGGAGACTTAACCAAAGCGTTGCAGGTAAGTCAGCCTAAAGTTTCTCGTCATTTAGCCTTATTACGTGATAGTGGTGTATTACATGACCAACGTGAAGGGGTATGGATTTTTTATCATTTTCCTCCCGATTTACCGCTATGGATCCGCCACATATTTGATACTGTACGCAATGGTCAACCAGCATTGATTAATCAAGAAAAAATACGTTTAAGTGCAATAAAAAACAGAAAAAAACCACAATCAATTAACAGTATAATAGAGTAGGAGTTGTTACTATTATGGACAATCAACATCCCGTTTGGACACTAGCATTAAATGAATCAACCCCGACTAAAGGCGGCTTGCTATTAACGCCATGTCCTGGCACGAAAGGTGTCAATGCAATCACTAGTCTGCGTCAGTTAAAGGCGGCGGGAGCAACAGTAGTATTAACGGCGCTAGAACACGGTGATTTACCTGATCAAGGTATCGAATTATTAGCCGAAGCGTGTAAATTATTGGGTATGCAATGGTTTCATGTGCCGATTGAAGATGATTGTGCACCAACTGCTGAGTTTGAAGCTAAATGGCAACGTGCTAATGATGCTGCACAAATAGCGCTTAATAATGGTCAATTTGTGGTTGCGCATTGTAAAGGTGGATCGGGTCGCACTGGATTATTAGCCGCACGTATCTTACTTGCTCGTGGTAAGCCTTTAGAAGAGACAATCGCAGTTATTCAGGCACAACGTCCAGGGGCTTTTACGCGTCAGCCACACATTGATTATATTGCACAGTGGAATTAGTGCACCAATAGATAATCACCATTAAGAATTTATCATTAAACCTCGCTGATGCGGGGTTTTTTGTTTTTAGGCACACTGGAAGGTAGTTAAGATAAAAAGGTTTATTTTCTTTTTTGTGGCTGTTATATTTGATTTTCCATATATATGGTTACTAAGATGTATAGTGTGTCACAACAAGGAAAAGATGATGACAATTAAAGTTGGAATTAATGGGTTTGGACGTATTGGTCGTTTAGCATTACGGGCTGCGTTTGATTGGCCTGAGATCGAATTTGTATTAATTAATGACGTTGCAGGTGATGTTGAGACCTTGGCACATTTACTTGAGTTTGATTCTATCCAAGGACGTTGGGAACATGCGGTCACTGTTAATAATGGTCAAATACAGATTAATGGCCAAGCGATTGATTATTGTCAGCAACAACAGCTTGCAGATGTTGATTGGTCTGGTTGTGATGTTGTATTAGAAGCGACAGGTGTTCACCGTGATACTCAGTACCTTAATCAATATTTACAGCAGGGCGTAAAGCGGGTAGTGGTTTCTGCGCCAGTAAAAGCTGAGGGTGTATTGAATGTTGTGGTTGGGGTTAACGATCATTTATTTGATGCTGAGAAACACCGTATTGTGACTGCTGCATCTTGTACTACAAACTGTATAGCGCCTGTTGTTAAAGTGATCCATGAACATCTTGGAATTAAACAGGCGTCTTTTACAACCATTCATAATTTAACCAATACTCAAACTATTTTAGATGCGCCGCATAAAGATCTGCGACGTGCTCGTGCATGTGGTATGAGTTTAATCCCTACCACAACAGGTTCTGCAAAAGCGATTGTTGAAATTTTTCCAGAGTTAGCCGGTAAAATTGATGGTCATGCAGTGCGAGTGCCACTTGCAAACGCGTCATTAACGGACATTATTTTTGATGTTGAACGTGATACCACCATTGATGAAGTGAACCAACTATTAAAGGCAGCATCAGAAAATGAATTGGATGGTATTTTAGGCTTTGAAACACGACCTTTGGTATCGGTTGATTATCGTGGTGACCAACGTTCAACTATTATTGATGCGCTATCAACCATGGTTGTAAATCAACGGATGGTTAAAATTTATGCGTGGTATGACAATGAAATGGGCTATGCCACTCGTACTGCAGAATTAATTCGTAAAGTTGGTTGTTAATCAGCTAACAGTAAAAATTGATAATAAGTTAGAGAGTATTTTTATGTTAGCAAAGCTTAGCCAACTGCCTAATGGCGTGCGCCAATATATGCTAGTGACGTTTAATTATTGGAACTTCACTTTAACTGACGGCGCATTACGCATGCTGGTGGTGCTGCATTTTCACCAACTAGGTTATAGCCCATTAGAAATCGCGTCATTATTTTTATTTTATGAATTTTTTGGTGTGGTAACGAATCTTATTGGTGGTTGGCTTGGTGCTCGCTTAGGTTTAAATAAGACGATGAATATCGGTTTGTTTATGCAGGTAATCGCGTTGTTAATGTTGGCTGTACCATCAGTAAACTTAACTGTTATATGGGTGATGTTTGCTCAGGCCTTATCGGGTATTGCTAAAGATCTGAATAAAATGAGTGCTAAAAGTGCGATTAAAACGTTAGTGCCTAACGATCAGCAAGGTGCATTGTATAAATGGATTGCATTGCTCACAGGTTCAAAAAATGCACTTAAAGGTGTTGGCTTTTTCTTAGGTGGCACATTACTGGCTTTGATTGGTTTTCAAGGTGCGGTTGTTTTGATGGCGTGTGTATTAACGGTTGTATTTGTATGCAGTTTATTATGGCTTGATAAAGACTTAGGTAAAGCTAAAAACAAAGTGAAATTTAGCCAAATATTTTCAAAAAGTCGTAGTATCAACATATTATCAGCCGCAAGAATGTTTCTGTTTGGTGCGCGTGATGTGTGGTTTGTGATTGCATTACCATTATATTTAGGGCAAGTATTTGGTTGGGATTACGTGCTCGTTGGTAGTTTCCTTGCCGTATGGGTTATTGGTTATGGTGTAGTACAAAGTATTGCGCCTAGAATTACGGGTAAAGCTGCCGGAGTTGTACCTGATGGACTTGCTGCATTCGCGTGGGCAAGTATCTTGGCTCTTGTTACTGGTGCAATTGCATTAGCATTACAATTTAATTGGTATCCTGAATTTACTATTGTTATTGGGTTAATGATCTTTGGTGCTATTTTTGCAATTAATTCTTCATTACACTCTTATTTAATTGTGAGTTATGCGAAAGGGGACGGTGTAAGTTTAGACGTTGGTTTTTATTATATGGCAAATGCCATGGGACGTTTAATTGGAACATTGCTTTCAGGCGCAGTTTATCAGCTTTATGGTCTTTCAATGTGTTTGTGGATTGCGTTTGTATTTATTGCAATGACTACTATTATTTCATTATGGTTACCGCGTAGTCATACTAATCCAGTGTCTATTTAAGTTCATTTAATTAAGGCTTTTAATGTTAAACTGATATCCATCAAAAGATATTAAATAAATGTTAGTATTAATAGTACATATCTTTGTTTATATGGATATATACGGTATATTAGAACGGTTATTATTCGTATGTAGTATAAGAATAATTGTTTTTCTAGATATATTGCTTAGGCTACTGATTATTTATGGTTACAACATTAAAAGCACTAAAACGAAACAGTTATGGTAGTGAGTTTATACAAGAAGCACTTCATACTGTGTATGAAACGTTACAGCCTGCACATTGTTATATTGCTTACTTTGATAAAAATCAGCATAAAGCGACATCTTTAGCTTATTCTATTGAAGATCATTTTTCGAATCCTGTATTCACATATTTAATTAATAACTCTCTTTGTGAAAAGATGATATCTTCTGGAAAACCTTATTTTTTTTCTAATAATATTCCACATACATATCCATTTAATCAGATAATTACTCCTTATTTATTACAACATTATCTTGGTATACCTATATTTTCTAGACGTGGAGAAATTGTAGGTGTTATTGGATGCTTATTTGAACATCCTTATTTTTTTTCTGAAGAACAGCATGGTGAATGGTGTCAAGTTCTTGGTGATATTCTTGGTTCTGATGTGCAATATTTAGCATTGCTATCAGAGCAAAAAAAATTGCTTTGTGAAATGGAAGAATGTCAACAAGAAGCTCAATTTGGTAATTTTCATGTTGATATCGTAACGGGTAGTGCTTATTGGAGTAAAGAAATCTATCGAATATTTCAATGTGAGGCTG
Source organism: Photobacterium phosphoreum (assembly GCF_002954725.1). Taxonomy (GTDB): domain Bacteria; phylum Pseudomonadota; class Gammaproteobacteria; order Enterobacterales; family Vibrionaceae; genus Photobacterium; species Photobacterium phosphoreum. The sequence continues at coordinate 1,451,765 of NZ_MSCQ01000001.1, read as the reverse complement.
AGAGTTTTACGCCTAACGAGACAACGACGAATCAATATATTCACCCTGATGATCGTACTCGAGTTATTGAGTTAAGACGTGATATGCTAGATAGCAATAGCATGAGTTATAATGTTATTTATCGAATTGTTTTAGCCGAAGGTAAAAATAAATACTTACGCGAACATTGTCATATACTACGTGATATAAATGGCATTGCAACCTTAGTCAAAGGTATTGTACAAGACATTACCGAATTTTATTATCTTTCAAATAAATTAGATCAAGCATCTGATAAATTAAGCGTAACATATAATGCCGTTACGGAAGGTATATGGGAATATAATTTAGAAACAAAAATATTATTAACATCACCTAAGTTTTGGGATATTTTAGGTATAAATGAAACTAATGTTAATAGTGTTTATGATTGGATTATCATGATTCATAAAAATGATCGATCTGCTGTTATTAAATGTTTTTCCAATTTACGTAATGGTGACGTAACCTCTATTGATGTTGAATTTAGATTACAATCAGGCAGCAATGATAAAATTTGTCGTTGGTTTAATTGTAAAGGTAATATTATAGAATCTAGCAGTAGTCATCATTATAACCGCGTTGTTGGTATTTTAATTGATATAACAGATACCGTAATGGCAGAACAACAATTAACCCTTGCTAAAACAGTTTACGATAATACGTCTGAATGTATTGTGATAACCGATAAAGATAATAATATAATTTCAGTTAATAAAGCCTTTGAAAAAGTAACAGGCTATTGTCATGATGATGTTATTGGTAAAAACCCTCGTATATTAGCATCAGGCTATCATGATTTAGCCTTTTATCAGAAAATGTGGCGTAGCCTTGAAACACAAGGGACGTGGCAAGGACAGTTGCATAATCGACGTAGTGACGGTGTCATTTACCCAGAAGAGATGACAATCAATAAAATTGAAGATGATCATAATGTGATTAATTATGTTGGTGTTTTTCATGATATTAGCTCTCGCAAGAAAACTGAAAAGAAATTAAAACTATTAGCAAATAATGACACCCTGACGGGGTTAATGAATCGTCGCCGTTTTATTGAAAAAGTAGAAAAATACATCGATCAAATTAATGATGTATCAGCAGATAATTCACCGGCGTCAGTGTGCTCACTTTTATTTATTGATCTTGATGACTTTAAGATTTTTAATGATCTTTACGGGCATGATTTCGGTGATAAAGTGTTACAAAAAGTGGCTACTATTCTTAGAGAGACAGTGTGTGAGCACAGTGTTATTTGTCGTTATGGTGGTGATGAATATGCGGTGTTAATTAAAGAGCAAGATATTAATTATGCTCAAGGTATTGCTAATCAATTAGTGAATATTATTTCACAGCCGATTAAATGTAATGATATTGATATAAATTTAACTATTAGCATCGGTATATCATCGTACCCTGAAAGTGGTACTACGCACCAAGCTTTACTTAAGAATGCTGACTATGCGATGTATGAACAAAAATGGCTCGGTCGTAATGGTGTTTGTGTATATGACCAACAATTACAGCATGAATATATTAGTAAATTAAAATTACGCGATAAATTAAAATCTGCGATCAACACTAAAAAAATAAAAGTTTACTATCAACCGATTGTTGATAATAAAACGGGCAGAGTGTGTAAATTTGAAGCATTAGCACGTTGGTATGATGATCAAGAGGGCTTCATCTGTCCTGGGATCTTTATTCCTATTGCAGAACGTTACGGTTTAATTGGTATGTTAGGCCAATTAGTCTTTGAAAAAGCGTGTGCTGATTTAGATCGTATTCATCGCAGTGGATTTACCGATGTCGTTTTTTCAATTAACCACTCAGTGAAAGAGTTTTCACAACATAATCAAGAATATATTTTTGAAACAATCAATAACTATAACTTGCCTTATAGCGCGATAATGATTGAAATTACTGAATCAACAGCTCTTGATGACGGTAAAAACATTATTGATATTCTTTCGGCGTTTAGATCTCGTGGTATTGCGATTTCATTAGATGATTTTGGTACGGGTTATTCATCGTTAGCTGCCATTATTGATATTAAACCCGATCTTATTAAGATTGATCGAAGCTTTGTTGTTGATATTGAACACAGTAAAGAGAGTCAAATGTTGGTGTCATTGGTTATCGATCTTAGTCGGAAATTAAAGATTGAGGTTGTTGCTGAGGGTGTTGAAACACAAGCGCAATTAGATATTTTATCTGAGATGTCATGTTATTATATTCAAGGATTCTACTATAGCCCTGCAGTGACGATTGATGATGCAATTACTATACTCAAAGAGCGCAATCAGAATATGGTTTTAGATGTACAATAGTGATTACGATATGGCTGTTATTCATAACATGAGAATATTATAAAGACAGCTTTTTTATTTATATACAATGTTATTTGGTAAGTAATGCAAACTCTTTTTTTTGATTTTGATGGTACGCTGGTTGATTCTGAAACGTTTCATGCTGATAACTGGAGTGCCTATTTAGCGACGTATGGTGTAACACTGACAGCTGAAGATTTTATTGAATATTATGCAGGTGTTACTTGGCCGAAAATTGCTAAGCATTTTATTGATAGTTATCAACTTAATGTAGATACCGTAACAATTACAACTGAAATGGAAGCGTTAACAGAGGCGAAAATTCGTCAGCAGGGTATTCCTGCATTGCCTGGGGTTGATGATGTGCTTAACGCTTTTTCAGGAAAAGTACCAATGGCCGTTGTTACTGGTGCGCCGCGAGATTATGTTGAAGGTGTATTGAAGCAACATGGTTGGCTAGATCTATTTGACCAAGTATTTAGTGGTTATGAAGTCATCAATAATAAACCATCCCCTGATGTCTATTTACAGGCTTGCCAAGCAATGAAAGTCAACTCTCATCAGGCTGTTGCTATTGAAGATAGTCGAACGGGGTTACAATCAGCAAAAAATGCTGATATTTATTGTTTATTAATTAACGCACATCCTTCATTAATCAATACTGATGCTGATCATACCTTTAATTCAATGGTCGCAGCAAAACCATTATTAGACGTGCTATTTAAAGATAAATTATCGATTAATACGCTGTAAAACAGGCAATTATTTTGTGGTAATAATTCCCTATGTTAAATTACGCATGATTGAAATAATTCAAATAGGTTTATGATGGAAAACGAAGAAATTATGACTGGCGATATGCTAGTTGAAACAGTAGAAAATCAGTTAGCTGATGGTAACCCATTAGTGGTTAAAGAAACGTTAATGCGCTTGATGATGACAGGTACTGCACGTGATGAAGCGGTGCAGATGATTGCTTGTGCACTTTCTATTGAAGTATTTGACGTGATGAAAAATGACGGTAAGTTTGATTTAAAACGTTACCGTGAAAACCTTGTTGCTTTGCCTGATATGCCTTGGGAAGATGATATTTAAGTCATGTTTTCTACTACAAAAACCGTGACATGACGTCACGGTTTTTTTTGTGTCTATTGTTTGTGAATGATTTTTTCATATTTACCTTTGTTGAAGGTGGTTATGATTATCTAAAAGGTAAAAATTAGTATTTATAAATAAATTAAACTTCACGAGTATCGCGTTGGTATGGTTCTAGTTTCTGTATAAAGAGGCTATATCCATGAGCTTAAAGCGTCTTTATTATCCACTATTGTCTTTATTCTTCGCTATTATAGATGAGTGAGTGTTTTTGCTTGGTGTAAGGTTGCGATCCTTGCGAGCATAGCCAAAGAACGCTGATGATCTTGTTCTGTCGCAGAGGTACAAGCATCACTGATAATATGGACACAATAATCACGATCATGGGCATCTCGAACGGCGGATTGAATCGCCCAACACGTGCTTACACCACAAAAGTACACATCCGTTATCGCATTGGCACGTAAGACGCTATCTAATGCTGTGTTATAGAAAGGGTTGACGCGTGATTTTATGATCACCATATCTTGTTCTGTTACATTAAGATCTGGGTGAAAGTCTGTGCCCCAATGACCTAATTCTAATGCTCGATACTGTTGTGCTTTACCGAACATTGGTGATTGATGGGGTAATTCAAGATAACTGGATTGGAAGCCAACTTTGATAAAGATACAAGGTACATTGTTTTCTCTTGCCCATTGTATCGCAATATTGGCGTTATGAATGACATGATGAGCACTGACTTGTTCCGCACAGCTTGGTATTTTACCATTTTTATCGACAATGTCATTAATGAAGTCAATGATAACTAAGGCTTTATTCATATTAATTCCTGTACTCTCTGATATCTTGCTAATAGTGATTAATTAAGCATACGATCAAATATCCAGCTTTAATATTGTGAAATCTTAGATACAAAAAAAGCTTTTAATCTTACGACTAAAAGCTTTTTATTTAAAGAGGTGTATTACGCGTAAGCAAAAATAACACTACCGCCTTTAATCGTATTAATTATTTTCTTTGTTAAATAGGTTGGAATTGCAGGGCAACCCCAACTACGACCAAGATAACCATTACGTTTTATGAATGACTTAGAAACATACTTGGCACCATGAATAACAATAAAGCGTTTTAGTGCGTTATCATTTTCGCCTCGAGTTAACCCATTCAGTTTTAATGAGTAGCCATTACCGCCATTGTATGTACCTTCAGTTAAAAACGTACCTAGTGACGTTTTGTGTGAATTAACACGGTTAGAAAACTCATCCGCCATTAAGAGACCGCTGTTTTCGCCATGTGATACATAAGTACGATAAAGTAACTTATTCGATTTTAAATCAATAACATAAAATCTTTTTTCGGTAGAAGGCTTGCTGTAATCAATAATCGTTAATAAAGATTTCTTTTTCCCACGGGTTTTATTGTAAGCAACAAAAGCCTTTTTGAATACATTGTAATCAATCTTGCCTTTTAAGTCGGCTTTTTGATAAACATAATCAGCGACGATGTCTGTATTTTTATGCTCAGTATTGAGAACATGTGCAGACGCTGTTAATGGTAAAAGACATACCATTAATAGAAATAGGTAAATAACTTTTTTCATTTAATTCGTTCTATTCTTAAAGAGGTTTCAGAACTGGTTAGCAATTAAGCATGGGAGGTACTTTATCATAAATAAGAATAAAAAAAGAAGATTTTAATGGTATTGCATGCGTAGTCTGTAGATATTATTAATATGTTTTTTGCTAAATTAAGGTTTAATTTAATCATGGATAACAAAGGCTTATTAATATGAACATCATTTAATTAACGCAATGAAGTTAGATTAATCTGAAGCTAAAAAAAGCTCGCTCACAAAGTGATTTATTATTTTAATTTATTGATTTTAATATTATTTTTTATATTTTGCTTTAGTTTTTTAACATTTTAAAAATATTAAAAATAATAATAAAATAGGAATATAAAGAAAAATAAGTAAAGAGGGAAGAAAACAAAAACAAATAAACCTGAATATAAGATGAAGAAAAAGAAATAATGATTATTTATGTTGTTCAGTTTATTAAGCGACAACACGTAGATACTATTAATAATATCTGTGCTGTTGTATAGGTTAAATATCAAAAAAGTTACTCTAACTGTTATCACTACGTTTAACGGTGGTTATCGATAGAAGAAGTTAATGATTGGTGCTTTAGTGGTCATCATCGGCAATGGGAAAAGTGATGACTTGAGGAGGTGACCACTTCCCTTATTATTAGATGCTGGGATATATAATAAGGAAAGTTTGTTAATTCTGAATTGGTAGTTGCTGACACACAATGAGGTATCAGACGAAAAATCGTTAGTTATTAATACTTTTCTTGAACTGTTTTTGAGTTGCTGTATCTGCTTTATTATACCAATAATTCAACATCTTAGTGACGTAATCTTGGTCTATTTCTCCCGCCTTTTCTACAGGGCTTACTTGCTGTTGTGCTCGTTGCATTTCATTAGCAGTAATGGCAGAAGTTAATGCTGCAGGGGCTTTACTTAAGTTATATTGTGCAATTTCTTGTTGAAAATTACGACTAATTTGAAGGCCGTCTTTGATCAATACATCATGTTTAAAGGCCACTTCACTGCCATCTGCCGCTAATAAATGTAGCGTCGGTTGACTGTTGAATTTTTGTGCTTGGTAAGCGCTTGAAATTTTCGGTAGCTGAAGAGTATACGTCGCATCATTACCAGCGAATGTCATTACAACTACTTCGGAACGAAATAAGTGGGTATCACCATTTTCACGGTAGTTTTTATCGTAACGAAAAGCGATTTGGTTGTTACCGTTATTCAATGTTTGGGGAGCATTCCCTTGAGCATTAACGCCATTGACGAGAACCAGTTCAGCAGATTGTGGTAGGTTAAGTGTTACATCAGCAAATGATGAAAAGCTAATGCTACACGCAGCTAAAGAAAGTAGGGCTGTACGTAGTTTCATGTCGATTCCTTTTGAGTGCGTAGAATGAATAATGTGTATTAAGCATAGTGAGGCTATTGTATTCTGATAATTACTGCATTGACAAATAACTATCGAATTTAATGGATCAATAACCGTTTTGTTGGCATAAAAAAACCCAGCGTCGACTGGGTTTGATGTATATCTAGGCTAAATAAGTGCTTACTTGACGTAACACGCAAAGCCTTTAAGGTAGAAACCTTCAGGATAAGCACTGTCTAGCGGGTGATCAGCTGCTTGGCTGAAACGCTCAATAAACTGCACTTCACGATGCGCATCAAGTGCAGCATCTGCAATGATTTTTTGGAATAGACCGTTATCCATTAAACCTGAGCAAGAGTATGTTAATAACATGCCGCCCGGGTTTAGGATCTGCATTGCTAGCATGTTGATATCTTTGTAACCACGACAAGCACCTACGAGCTGAGATTTAGACTCAGCAAATTTAGGTGGATCCATGATAACAACATCAAACAGCTCGCCACGTTCACGGTATTCACGCAGTAATTTAAACACATCAGCGTTTACAAACTGTGCATTTTCAACCGGATAACCATTCATTTCTGCGTTAAGCTGCGCTGTATCAAGTGCTGGTTGAGAAACGTCAACGTTAATAACTTCACTTGCGCCGCCTTTTAGAGCGTATAAACCAAAACCACCAGTGTAACAGAAGCAGTTTAGTACGCGCTTACCGTTGACATACTTAACGGATGCTTCGCGGCTATCACGTTGGTCAAGATAGAAACCTGTTTTGTGACCACCAACGATATCAACGTTAATTTTAACGCCATTTTCTTCGATAGTAACAAACTTAGGCGGCTCTTCACCGTGTAGAACGCCTGTACGTTGTTTTAAGCCTTCTTTTTTACGAACAGATACATCTGAGCGTTCGTAAATATTACAGCTAGGGTAGCACTGTCGTAATGCTTCAATCAGTACGTCGCGCTGTGCTTCAGCACCAGCACTTAATAACTGACAAACTAAGTAATCTTGGTATCGATCGATAGTGATACCAGGAAGACCATCAGATTCAGCCGCAATTAAGCGGTAGCCAGTAAGACCATCGCGAGCCGCTAAGACATCACGCAGACTTTGTGCGGCATTAAGGCGGTTAACAAAGAAGTTAACGTCAATGGCTTCATTTTTGTTGAATGTCCATACGCGAACGCGAATTTGAGACTGTGGAGAATAAGCACCACGTGCTAGCCATTCGCCTTTGTTATCGTAAACATCAACGGTTTCGCCGAGTTCAGGTTTTCCTTCTACACGATCAATACCGCGAGAAAAAATCCAAGGGTGGCGACGGCGTAGTGATTTTTCACGGCCTTTTACCAAATAAATAGAAGCTGTCATGACATGCCCAGTATGGAGTTCGAGTGGGGGCGTATTATGTTGCTCTGGCTACGTAAAATCAAATGAAAACGTCTAAGTCGGCATATAAAACCGCTATTGGGTGTTAAATAAACGACGTTACTTGATCATCGCATCAATAGATTTTGTGAGTTAACGATCAGTCTGTTGCTATTATTTGACTAAAATAATGCCATGGGCGATATAACAATATATAGGGGTTATCATGGCGCGATGTTGTGTGAAAACGCGAGTAATAGGGCATGTACAAGGGGTGGGTTTTCGTTTTCATACTGCTCATCAAGGGTTGATGCTTGATTTGACGGGGTACGCTAGAAATTTGGCTGATGGGAGTGTTGAAGTCTTAGCGTGTGGGGAGCAGGTGAATATTGATACGTTAATTGATTGGCTACGGCATGGCCCCAAAACAGCAACGGTTGAACAGCTAACAACGGAAACATTAGCCTGGCAGCATCAAGATGGGTTTAAAATGAATTAACGCGATATCATTAGTATTTAAAAGAAAACCAAACATAAAGTAAGTTGTTGTCGCTATGTTTGGTTTTTAGAATGATATCTTAAATACACTTCACAGGCTTAGGTAATCCAGCAAGTTTAGTAGCTTGCTTTGCTGGGCCTTTAGGAAATAAACGATACAGATAACGTGAACTGCCTTTTTCTTCACCGTATTGTTTTGCCATTGCTTTTACAAGCATTCTAACCGCAGGTGAAGTATTAAATTCAAGGTAAAATTCTCGAACAAAGCGAATAACTTCCCAATGCGCTTCAGATAATTCAATCGCTTCTTCTGTTGCAAGTAATGCAACTAAATATTCAGACCAATCATCAACATTTTTAAGATAACCCTGGGCGTCAGTGTCGATTTGTACACCGTTAAATTCAAGCATGATAGACCTCTTTATTGCTAACGCAGCAAGAATAGTGATTCGTAGGTCTACCTGCAAGTAAAAAACAAAAAGCCTGCATCAAGGCAGGCTTCTTTCATGATTTATCGCTAAATATAAGCAATTAATAACTAGTGATTAGTTGTCGTTGCTATTCACAACACCAAGAATCTGAAGCAAGCTCAAGAACAGGTTGTAGATAGAAACATACAATGTCACTGTTGCTGAAATATAGTTTGTTTCACCACCACGAACGATTGACTGTGTAGTCAATAAAATTGCCGCAGATGAGAATAATACAAACATACCGCTAATTGCTAACGACAACATTGGCATTTTTAGGAAGATATTCGCAACCATTACAACAAGGATTGCGATAAAACCAGCCATTAGCATGCCGTTAAGGAATGATAAATCACGCTTAGTTGTTAGTGCGTAAATTGAACAACCAAAGAATGTCAGTGCAGTACCACCAAGGGCTGTTACTACAGTGTCACCCATGCCAGCACCCATATACATATTCAGGATCGGGCCGAGGGTGTAACCCATAAAACCAGTTAGTGCGAATACGAATACAAGGCCTAAGCTGCTATCGCGATTACGTTCAGTTAAGAACATTAAGCCGTAGAAACCAACCAGTGTCACAATCCAGTGAACACGGGGTAAATGCATAACCATTGCTATACCTGCAACAACAGCAGAGAACAACAATGTTAGCGATAGTAAGAAATAAGTGTTACGTAAAACCTTATTGGTTGACAATACGCCTGCGTAACCGCTGTCACGATTAACCATACGTTCGTTCATAAGTGCTCCCCTTAGGGTAGTTATGTTAATTCTATTAGAGCTATATATGAGGCTAAACACTATAAATTGCAAGTCTAAGCCTCATTATAGAGTGATTTGTTTGCCATGAAGCACATTATAAGTGTTTGAAGATTAAAATACTTACGGCAGTAATGACTATTTATTGTTAAGTTGTAACCAAATATTTCATCACTTAGTGTTCATATTGATGGTGGTATTTTATACTATTAGTGCAATATTTGTTGTAAAAAAAGTTGGGTTCGATCAGATTTTGGATTATCAAAAAAGTCTTGGGGGTTATTTTCTTCAATGATTTCACCTTGATCCATGAATATAACTCTATCTGCAACTTGGCGTGCAAATCCCATTTCATGGGTTACACACAACATTGTCATTCCCTCATTGGCAAGCTCAACCATCACATCTAATACTTCACGTACCATTTCAGGATCTAACGCCGAAGTGGGCTCATCAAATAACATCACCTGTGGGTTCATGCATAATGAACGTGCAATCGCGACCCGTTGTTGTTGTCCACCTGAAAGTTGACCGGGGTATTTGTGCGCTTGATCTGGGATTTTAACCCGCTCTAAATATTGCATTGCTAGCGCATTCGCTTCTTTTTTTGGCATTTTCTTAACCCAAATAGGCGCTAAGGTGCAGTTTTCTAAGACTGTAAGATGAGGGAAGAGATTAAAATGCTGAAAACACATGCCGACTTCTTTGCGGATCAGCTCAATATTTTTTAAATCTCCGGTAATGTCTTGCCCTGTAACTGAAATTTTTCCTTGTTGGTGTTCTTCTAAATAATTAATACAGCGGATCATGGTCGATTTTCCTGATCCTGATGGACCACAAATAACGATTTTTTCACCTTTACGCACTTGTAAGTTAATGTTTTTAAGAACGTGAAATTGACCGTACCATTTGTTTACATCCGCTAATTCGATCACCCACTGCGTGTTATCAGAATTAGCGGTGGTGTCATTAGTATTTTTCATTATGCAATCCTTGCTAATGTTAGTGTCCAGTATGTAATTTATTTTCTAGATAGATACTGTATCTAGACATACTAAAGCAAAAAATCCAGAAAACGAAAGCAACAAAAACATAGCTTTCAGTAGCAAAGCCTAGCCATTCAGGATCACTGTTGGCGGCTTGTCCAACGCCTAATACATCAAACATACCAATAATAAGTACCAGACTGGTGTCTTTAAACAATCCAATAAAGGTATTTACAATCGAAGGAATAGTGATTTTTAACGCTTGTGGTAACACAATAAGGTAGGTTTTACGCCAGTAGCTTAGCCCTAAAGCATCTGCGGCTTCATATTGGCCTTTAGGGATAGCTTGTAAACCACCTCGAATCACTTCTGCCATATAAGCAGCACTAAATAGCACTACGCCAATTAAGGCTCTGATGAGCTTATTGGTTTCTAATTCAGAACTTAAAAACAGCGGTAACATCACTGATGCCATAAACAAGACTGTAATTAATGGGACTCCGCGCCAAATTTCAATATAGACCGTACAAATGCTACGAATAATCGGCATTTCTGATCGGCGGCCAAGGGCTAATACAATCCCGATGGGTAACGATACGACAATACCAATAATGGCAATAACTAAGGTGATCAGTAAGCCGCCCCAAAGGTGTGTTTCGACAACAGGTAAACCCGCAATGCCACCGTACAGTAAAAATCCTGCCATAAATGGATAAATATTAACGAAAAATAGCCAAATCCAACCGCGATGAGGGGTTTTTTCGTAAGCGAGTAAAGTAATAAAAATGGCTAAAGTGGCATAAAATAATTTAGGTCGCCATAACTCGGTACTGGGGTAGAAGCCAAACATGAATTGATCAAAACGTACTTTAATAAATGTCCAACATGCGCCACTTAGTGTGCAGGCATCGCGAGAGTTACCTTGCCAGTTTGCATTAATGAATGCCCAATCAAGGATCCCCCAGACACCGATAACAGCAAAATAACCTAAAATGAGGGTGATAATCGTGTTTAAAAACGAAGAAAAAAGATGTTGGCGTAACCATCCTATTATGCCCACAGTGTTAGCGGGTGGGGCTAAATCGGGAAGAAATTGATGTTTACTCATGGTTACCTCTCAACCAGTGCCATTTTTTTGTTATAGATATTCATCAGCAGTGATGTGATGAGACTTAGGCTTAAATAAACCGCCATTGTCATCGCGATAATCTCAATCGCTTGCCCTGTTTGATTGAGGGTGGTGCCAGCAAATACCGACACTAAATCAGGATAACCAATTGCCATTGCAAGCGAGGAGTTTTTAGTGAGGTTTAAATATTGGCTGGTAAGGGGAGGGATGATGATCCGCATGGCCTGTGGGATCACAATTAAGCGCAATGTTTTATTACGGGTTAATCCTAATGCTTCAGCGGCTTCAGTTTGACCATGATTGACGGCATTAATGCCAGATCGAACAATTTCAGCAATAAAAGACGCGGTATAAATACTGAGTGCGAGTAACAATGCGGCGAGCTCTGGTAACACTGTAATACCACCACTGAAGTTAAATCCTTTGAGCGCGGGGTAATCAATACTGATCGGCTTGCCACTAACAAAGAAAGCCAATAGCGGTAGTAAGATAATAACCGCGAGACTTACAATCAATACTGGAGATTGTTTACCCGTATTTTGTTGTTTTTTCTTTGCATAATATTGATAACTCATTGCTATGATTAACGCGATAAGCAGTGAGATAAATATCATACTAGAGCCTTGTTCAAAAACAGGGCTTGGTACTGATAAACCGCGTACATTAAGGAAAATACTGTCGCCAAACTGGAGGCTTTGTCTTGGCGAGGGTAGAACCTGTAATACTGCAAAGTACCAAAAGAAAATTTGCAGTAATAAGGGAATATTACGAAAAATTTCAATATAGAAAGCTGCAAAACGACTGACTAACCAGTTAGGTGATAAGCGGGCAATACCGATAATAAAACCTAAAACTGTCGCGAGAATGACACCAAGAACGGCAATTAACGCGGTATTAAGCAAGCCAACAAAAAATGTTCGGCCATAACTGAAGGTTTCATCATAATCGATAAGCGTTAAACCAATACCAAATCCTGCCTCTTGACTAAGAAAATCAAAACCAGTCGCAATACCACGTGTTTCAAGGTTAGTTAATGCATTATTGATGATGCTATAAAAGAAAAAAGCCAGAGCCGCTACCGCAACAATTTGAAATATTACGGCGCGAAAAGTAGGATTATAAAACAGGTCTTGATGACGAGATTTTGTCTGTGATCTATTCGTCTTTGAGGGGACTTCCATACAACATCCTCATATCCATTGAGATGTACAGAGGGAGCTATGACAGCTCCCTTTTGTATTTGTTAATAGTTGTTATTAACGAATCGGTGGCGCGTATTGAATACCACCATTGGTCCACAAGGCGTTTAATCCTCGTTCAATTTTAAGTGGGGAGCCTAAACCCACAGTACGGTGGAAGCTTTCACCATAGTTACCGACTTGTTTAATTATCTGGAAACCCCAATCATCATTTAATCCTAGTCCTTTACCTTTAGGACCATCAAGGCCAATTAAGCGACGGATAGTGGGATCTTTTGAGTCTTTTTTAAGTTGTTCAACATTGGCTGAGGTAACATTAAATTCTTCAGCGTTAATCATAGTAAACAGTGTCCAACGTACAATATTGAACCATTGATCATCACCTTGACGAACAACAGGCCCGAGTGGTTCTTTAGAAATGATCTCTGGAAGAACGACGGCTGATGTTGGATCTTTGAGGTTTAAGCGTAGAGCATATAAGCCTGATTGGTCGGTGGTGAGTACATCACAGCGTCCAGAATCAAAGCCTTTTGATGTTTGAGGTGCAGTATCAAAGACAACAGGTTTATATTTCATGCCATTAACGCGAAAGTAATCCGCTAAATTAAGCTCTGTTGTCGTACCTGATTGCACACAAACAGCTGCACCATCAAGTTCTTTAGCACTTTTTATTCCCATGTCTTTTTTGACCATGAAGCCTTGACCATCATAATAGCTTACACCAGTAAAATTAAGGCCAAGAGAGGTATCACGGTGCAGTGTCCACGTAGTATTTCGTGACAAAATATCAATTTCACCTGATTGTAAGGCGGTAAAACGTTCTTTGGCAGTGAGAGGAATATATTTAACTTTGGTTTTATCACCTAATGTTGCTGCAGCAATAGCTTGACAAAATTCGACATCAAGACCTTCCCATTGACCTTTAGCGTTAGGGTTTGAAAACCCAGGTAAGCCAGCACTGACACCACATTGGACATAACCCTGTTTTTTAACTTTATCAAGTGTGCTGTCAGCGGCGTTTACATTCGCTGCAAATAGAGTGGCAGATGCGGCAAGTATTGCTAATACACCTGTTATTTTTTTAGCCATTAGTACCTTCCTTGTCTGGTCAATAGTTAAAGCAATATGTCGTTACTAACTTAATAATTAATAAGCCGTTAACAATACATTAACAAATACAAGTATAGGAAAATATATATAAAGGTCTAGTTTTGTTGGGAATTGGTTTGAAATAAAGCGTATGCAGTGATGATTATGGGAGATCAGACAAATAAGGTTGTAATAGCCGTAAGTAAAACGACAAAGCCCAACGTGATGTTGGGCTTTATTTTTAAGCTAAATATTTTAAGCTAAATAGTGATTATGCCGTAGCGAGTTTTTTCTCTAGCGCTTCAGTATCTACTTTTTTAGTGATAACTGATAATACAACGGCAACCGCGATCATTACAGAACACACCGTATAAGCCAATGTGTAAGTGCCCGTCGTATCAACAGCGAATGCGGCAACAACAGGACCGATAAAGCCACTTACACCCCATGCGGTGTAAAGTACACCATAGTTAGCACCGTAGTTTTTCAGACCATAGAAATCAGCAATAATTGATGGGAATACAGCCAATAATGTACCGTAACCAACACCCGCTACAGCGGCACCAATAATTAGCGTGAACTCAGAGTCAAATGTAGCAAACATCACCATATTGATGCCTTGCATTACGAAAGCAATCATCAGTGTTTTAACGCCACCAATTTTGTCTGACATAATACCTGCTGCAACACGACCACCAGAGTTGAAAATAGCTAGAATTACAACCAGGTAAGCGGCATCAGTGATGTCCGCTTGTGTTGCTGCAATAGACGTAATATTACCAATGATCATCAAACCCGCAGCTGAAGCAAATGCGAACATTACCCATAATGAGTAAAACTGTGGTGTTTTTAGCATGCCACGCCAATTAATATCAGCAGGCTTAGTTGATGTTGATTTATAACCCGCTGGTGCTTCAGGAACATAGCCCGCTGGTGGATTGTTAATGGTAAATGCGAGTGGCACAGCGATAACCAATACCGCAATACCTAAAACAAGGAAGCTAGTGTTGATGCCATATTCAGCAATCAGTGTTGATGTTAGTGGTGCTAAGTAAACTGCCGCCAGTCCAAAACCTGCCGCAATTAAACCGTTAACCAATCCTTTTTTCGAAGGGTGGAACCATTTCATTGCTGATGGGCTTAAACAAGCGTAACCAAAGCCGATGCCGCTACCTGTCATAACACCAAACGTAAGCACTAACATCATTGGTGTGGTTGCAAAGCTTGATACGATCATGCCTAAACCAACCATTACAGTACCCAGAATAAGTACGCGGCGTGGGCCCATGCGATCTTGAAGAATACCTGCAACTAATAGTGATAAAGCAAAAGTAATAATTGCAACAGTGTAAGGCAGTGATGCGTCCGCATTCGACCAGCCTAAATCGACAACGAGTGCTTTTTTAAACACACTCCAAGCATAAAGGATACCCATACATAAGTTGATACAGAAACCTGCTACTAGGATCTGTATAGCTCGATCAAATTTTTTCATAGAGAACTCAATTAATTGATTCTTAGCGTTGTTAAATTAAAGAGAAAAACAACGATAAGAGAATGATTTAGTATGATGACTAAAGTCAAACTTTAGAAAGAGCGCGGAGTGTAACAACATAAAAAAAATATGATATTAGTCAGACATTCCTTGTTACAAAACAGCAAAAAAGTGAGGGTGAAACTTACAAAGAGGCTAGCGGTTAATAGTTTTAAAACAAAAAAAGGGAAGATATGCTTTAACTATAAATAGAAAAAGTATCTTCCCTTTTTTCAATGTATTAGAACGCGTTGTTAGTGTTAGTGACCAAGAAAACTAATATAACCCTGAAGTACTAGCAGGTTAGTGATATCAATAAAGAAAGCACCAACGATAGGCACAACCATGAAAGCTTGTGGTGATGGACCATTTCTTGACACTAATGAACCCATGTTCATAACTGCTGTTGGTGTTGCGCCCATACCAAAGCCACAGTGACCGCCAGCAATAATCGCGGCGTCATAGTTACTGCCCATTACGCGGAACGTAACAAAATAGGTAAACAGCCCTAATACCACCGTCTGAACTGCAAGAATAATCAACATTGGCATGGCCAAATCCATCAGTTCCCACAGATGCAAGCTCATCAGTGCCATTGCTAAGAATAAGGACAATGAGATGGTACCAAGGGCATCAACGGTTTCTTTGTTGATTTTATAGCACTTAGTGCCTTCACAGACATTGGTAATAAAGACACCAATGAATAAGGCATACACGAATTCAGGAATACGTAATGCACTGATGCCAAGTCCATCAATAAAGTCTTTAAAGTGCGATGCACCTGCAACACAAACCAATAAAATAAATAATACTTCAATAGTATTTTTAGAGGTTATGCGGTCTTCTTCACGATCGCTGTAAGTGATTAAGTCTGGGTGTTCAATGTGATGATTTCCACTTTCACCAAAATCAGATTTTAACTTATGCTTATTGATTAATCGTTGTGCAATTGGCCCGCCGATGATACCCCCCATGATCAGACCAAACGTTGCAGCCGCCATTGATAGTTCTAACGTATTTAGACCATAGTCGGTAGCAAAAGTTTGTGACCAAGCAGCACCCGTACCGTGACCGCCTGAAAGAGTGATTGAACCAACAATAAGGCCAAGTAACGGATCTAAACCTAGCGCCTTACTCATACCTACGCCGACGGCATCTTGAATAATGATAAAGACTGTCGCTACCCCTAAAAATAGGAATACACGTGAACCGCCTTTCATTAACAATTTATAGCTTGCTGCAAGTCCTACAGTTGCAAAGAACATTTGCATTAACGTGTCTTGCATACCTAACTTGAAATTAATGTCAAAACCTTGGAAATGGAAAAAGGTGATAATAAAAGCAATGACAAGTCCGCCAACAATTGGCTCTGGAATATTATACTTTCTTAAAATCTTGACTTTAGTATTAATAAAGTAGCCAAGAAAAAGCACGATTATTGCGATGAGCAATGATTCGAGCTCATTAACATGAATAGTTGTGGTCATTTAAAATCTTCTTTTTTACTTCTTTGGTGCTAATTTTAACTCCAAAAAGGCATTCTTACCATATTGCTATTTAATTGCTAGCGTGTTAGATGGTTGGTGTTTTTACGGTTTATCTATTTAGATATTATTGAGTAGTCGTTTTTTTATATGGTTTATTGTTAAATTTTTGGTTCTTTTTGTTAGTTGTTCGATCTTATTGTGTTTTAGTGTTTATTATCAATATAAACATAATTGAGTGTGCGTTTTTTTACTTCTCTTGTGCTGTTAATTTTTCATAATCAAGGTGTTATATTTTATTTTAAATGTTTTTTTAGTATAGGGTACGGCATTCTTTTTATTTAAAGGCTGTAATGCAAAGGTTAAATTGAAAATTTAGTTGTCGTGAATGTAATATAAAAAAAAGTGCTAATTCTCATTATCTGAGAAAATAGGGTTTGTAATAGATATCCTATTGGTTAGGCTTTGAAAAAGAGGGATAAAAAAACAAAAAAAGTTATTAAACATTGTACAAAATAGCAAATAGAGGCTTTTTTTGCGGTTATTAGCAATAAAAGGTGAGTGAATTTTTTTATTGATGAATATTTTGGAAAGATAATTAGCTATAGGTAAGATAAATTAGTTCAATATGAACGATTGTTTATGAGATATTATCTCATTGGGTGAGAATAATAATCTTGCATTGCTTTACTTGCATAATCGACAACAAAGATCAGAAAGGAAAAAGAATCGTAATAAAAAGCTATATGAATAAGAGAATAACCTTAATGATAACGATAATAGAATACCGCTATCATTAAGATAAAATGACACTAAAAGAATATATCAGGTAAAAAAGGCTCTTTTTCTAAGAGCACAAGGTTATTCAGTGTTATATTTTTTTAGTTTGAGCTCTTTTTTCAGTTGTTGAATGTATGCAATGCGATCTGGATCTGCTGGGCGAGTATCATTTTGACGCTGTTGTTGTGCTTGTGCTTCACTAGGGAGTACACAGCGGCCACGAATACGTTGATGATATTGTTTTGTTTCTTGCTCTGCACGTAAGGTGGCATGTTCTTGCTCTTTTGCCATAGCTTCACGTGCTTTGCTCTGATCTGTTGCGTCAACGACAATATAAGAATTGCGCTTTTGCATTCGATTTGGCTGGTGGCCAAATTGTTCCCGTTGCTTAATAAAGTTATCTAAGTGATCACTAAAACTCATTGTGACGTCCTACAAAGTAATCAAAAAAGAATCCACTTATGATTAACAATAAAATGGCGTATATCTTTAATAATAAGCTACAACGTTAAATAAGAGAACACTCTTATAGAGTGTTATCTGAGATTTGTTGTTTTTGATATAAATATTGACGATTGAAATGACTACAAGTTAGAGGTTTGTTGAAATAAAAGCCTTGGAACTCTTCAACCCCAATTTGTTCAAGGAAAGTAACTTGTTTAATGTTTTCAACACCTTCAGCAACAACGGTTAAGCCAAGATTGTGGGCAAGATCAATAATTGCTTTAATGATTGTGATGCTATCTTGGTTATGGGGTAATTCTTTTACAAACTCGCGATCTATTTTTAAAATGTTAATAGGAAAGCGACTTAGGTAAGCAAGCGAGGAGTAACCTGTGCCAAAATCGTCGATGGCGATCTTAATACCAATCTTTTTAAGGTCGATCAGTTTTTGATAGGCTAATTCTATATTAGTCATTAATACAC
The DNA here is from genome assembly GCF_002954725.1 of Photobacterium phosphoreum. Taxonomy (GTDB): domain Bacteria; phylum Pseudomonadota; class Gammaproteobacteria; order Enterobacterales; family Vibrionaceae; genus Photobacterium; species Photobacterium phosphoreum. Next base: position 1,433,125 of record NZ_MSCQ01000001.1, on the reverse strand, counting down.
TTTCGGTGATTTCTAGTTCTAGATAGGCTGGGTTGCAATCTGCTTTTTTTATCGCACTTTTTAAAATTGTCGTTAGATCGGATTCAAGCAGTTGCTGGGCTGAAATATTGATCGCCATATTTATATAGAGTCCTTGTTGTTGCCACTGTTTAAGCTGACAGCAGGCTTTTTCAATCAGGAATATACCCGCCTCAAGGATTAATCCAGATGATTCAAGTAGCGGAATAATATCAACAGGGGCTTGATAGTGGCCATTTTTATCACGCCAGCGTAATAATGCTTCAACACCAGTTAGTGCATGTGAGTGCGCTAATACTTTCGGTTGATAGTAAAACTCATAGCGATCCGTATTAATTGATTTTCGCAGTTCAGATTCTAGCTCTAATTTGTGTGTCGTTTCTGTTTCCATTTCTGGACTAAAATAGCAATATTGATTTTTAGCTTTATCTTTTGAATAGCTTAAAGCGATATTAGCATTTTTAATGATTTGTTCAGCAGTTGTGGTTGTCTTTGTTTGGAGTGAAATACCAATACTGGCTGATACTGAAATTAGTTTGCCATCATAGCTAATTGGCGCATGAATATTATTGAGTAACCGTGTTGCTAGTGTATTGATACAGTTTGATTGCTGAACAGATTGAATAATTATACCAAATTGATTGTTATTCAAGCGAGATAGAAGATTAACTTCTCTTAAATTTGATCGAATACGCTTTGATATAATAACCAATATTTTTTCTGTTTTGTCATTTCCTAATGAATCATGCAATTTTTTAAATAAATCAATTTCGATCACTAATATAGACATCTTCGCCTGATTTTTTTTAGCGTTTAAAAGTGATTTATCTACTTCAGTAATAAACATGTTTCTGTTAGGGAGTGCCGTTAATTGATCATAATGAGCAAGGTGATGTAATTCATTTTCATAATTGATACGATCAGTAATGTCTTTACTGGTTGATATATAATTACTGATCCGGTCATTTTTATCGCGAATAGGTGAAATGGTATTATCAATATAATGTACAGTATCATTATTTTTTTGTGAAATAATACGTTGAATCGTTTGACCTTGATTCAATTTTGATTGAATGTCATCTATTTTATCAGTGTCATCAGTATAACGTTTAAAAATGGCTTTACTGTTTATCCCTATGATCTCACTAGAACTTTCTCCTGTGCTTTTTTCATATGAACTATTAACATACTCAATGACTCCAAATCTATCAGTAATAATAACCGCTTCTTCGCTTTGTTCGACGGCCCGTGATAAGCCTTTAAGTTGTTGCTCACGTTTAACCCATGAAGTGACATCTATTATATGTAGCATGATGTTATCATCGTTATTATTAATCTTTGTGGCAATTATTTCTAAATGTTTAAATGGAGGTGTGTTGATTTTTAATTGCATTTTTTTCTTATCATTAAAAGCGAGATTATCAATATTTTTTAATAGTGCAACGATATCTATTTTTGTATTAATTGCTGAGATATGTGAAATGATGTTTTTATGAAGAGCATCTTTTTTTAGATCTAAAATAGTTATTGCAGCTGAATTTATCGCTGTTATTTTACGCTTGTTATTGATGACAATAATGCCAGAATCGGTGTTTTCTATTAAAGAATAATAGCGATGAAGTGTTGTGTCTCTAACACTATTGATACGACTGATTTCAGTTTTTTGACGATTAATATAACTAAACGCGAGTAGTGAAAAAATACCACTAATAATGATTAAGATAAAAATAGTAAAATATCGATTTAATGGGTATTGAATAAACGCTAACATACTGTGATTATTTGTAATGTTAACTTTTGAAACCAATACCCATGGTGATAAATTACCGTATTTAAAATCAACGCTTGCTTTTAATTTCGTTGGAATAAAAAGAGGTGAATAGGTATAAAGGTTATTTTCTTTTATTATTTGATGATGATTATAACGCTGTATGTGTTGCCACAATGAAAAATTCTGACGTTTAAAACGGTGGTCGTTATCATTCATAGATGTGCTATTTTTAGCGGTATTAATTAAAGTTTGACCTTTATTATTTATGATCCAAAAGTGTTGTGATATGGAATCACTATTTGAAAAATTAATGAGAACCTGTGGTAGGTTCTGCTGTTCTATTTTTATAACCCATTGATAGTTATTAATAGTAATGTGTTGATAATAATTAATATAGTTAAGTGGCAGGGGTGACGCATTAATATAGGTTTGATTGGCAGCCAGTGAAAATGCGTGATCAATATCATTTAATTCAGTTATAGAAGTGATCGTTTTATTGTTTATAACGGTTATATTGTTATTAACTGCGGTACTAATCTTTAAGCGATAACTATTTTTATAATCAATAAGACTAATGCTATTTAACGTCGTATTATTAGTGAATATTTTATTTGCAAAGTTAATGAAATCATCACGCTGTGAGAGTGTTAGTATTTGTTGCCATGACTGTTGTTTCAAATAGGAATCAAGCTGTTTGAAGTGAGAGACCGTATGACTAATTTGTTGTGCAATGTGTTGTTGTTGTTGATGCTGCTGCTGGCGTTGTTCGTTTTTTATTTTATTGATTGTTTCGTCATTATTTTGATGATTATAAGTAACAGCGCTTATTACGGTTAAAGTCAGTAATAAAAGAGTGAAGAGTAAACCTGTTCCTAGCGCTTTTCGCATAACATCCTTATTAAAGTACTGTTAGATCTATAATCTAATAAACTTTACTATATGCCATTAAACACATAAAGTTAAGATTATGAATGTAAAAATGTGACGATGATGTAATTAAATGGTTGTGTTTTTTGATTGTTAAGATGTAAAAAAGCCTTGAGGGAAAACTCAAGGCTTTGATGAAATATAACTATAGTGATAATAACTAATTTGTAGGCGTTACTGTTTCCAATATTGATTTTTGCTCTGCGGCTAATTGACTTTCATAGCGGTTATATTTCCACCATGCGTAGCCAAGGAATATTACAATTCCACCAACGTTATAGAAGATAATAGTCATAATATCCGCGCCGGTTGGGAAGGTTGAAGCTAAGAAACCAATACTGAAAATACCAATTAAAATCGACACCATCACAATACCCGTTGTACGTGAACCCATTTTAAAGTCACGTGGTAGGTGGTCTAGTTTTAAGCGTAAGTTTAAGTAAGCAATCATAATAAACAGTGGTGGTAACATAGATGCTGCAGCAGTCATGTTGATCACTGTGCTCATTAGCTCTTGTACAGAATTAGAACCTAGCATCGGTACGATAAGCAGTGGAATAACGATAAAGAATTGCGCCCATGCTGCACGTGCTGGAACGCCATTTTTATTTAGCTTAACGGTTTTCTCCCCAAAGATACCAGCCGGAATTTCAGAAAAAAATATCTTAACGGGAGTGGCTGTCCACATCAGTAGTGAGCCAAGCATTGCGGTAAATGACACCACACCAACGAAACGGTTCATCATAATTTCAGGTAAGCCGTAATGACGTGCTAAGCCTTCAAACACTTGTACTGAACCACCGGTAAATTTCAATGCTTCACGTTCAACAAATACGTTAATAAGTACTGAAGAAACACAGTACAAACCACCGATAAAGATACCTGCAAAAATAATCACTTTTACAAACGCTTTGTGACCACCTTTTATGTCGTTAACGTAAACAGAGACTGATTCAGCACCACCTGCTGCCATAAATATCCATGCAGTTACGCCAAAGAATGCCCAGTTAATTTGCGGTGTTAATGCTTCTACTGTAATTGGATCTGCGGGTTGAATACCTCCCATCACAGCAGCACCTGCCAAGATAATATATGACAACGTCAGCACTAACATAAATGAAGATGTTACTGAGGTAATTGGCCCTAACATCTTTGCGCCATTGGTTGAGACATAAGTCGCGAGGGCAAATAAAGCGATACTTAATAGTGTGGTCGTTGTTGGCGTGAAAATATATTCATATCCGAGGAAGGCGTAGGAAGCATAAGCGATAACGCGTGGTAGTAATGAGGTAAAGAAAAAAAGGTTTACAAACCAATACGTATAAGCAGCGAGGAAAGCCCAACGTCCACCGAGAGAGCTTTTAACCCAAGCATAAACACCGGCTTCTGAATCTTTATTCAGTGAAACAAATTCAGCAATGATTAAACAAAATGGGATGAAATAAAGTAGGGTAGCAATGAAGAACATAGGGGTTGACGATAGACCAATCTCAATATTGTTGTTGATAACATTATTGAAGCTGTATACCGCCGCAAAGGTCATCGACAGTAGACCAAATTTCCCTATGGTATTACGTTTTGATTCAGACATGAGAATCTCCGATGGATCACGTTGAGTATTGTAGGATGTCTATGTGTTTGGTTTAAATCCAAACCATAGGTTATTGTTTTTATGTTTTATTTTTTTGGATTGCTGTTGCTGCTGTATAACCGCCAGCGATGATTAACTGGCGGTTATAGAGGGTTATTTATTAAGGAAGTAGCCGTCCTCAATAGTGACACGTAAAACGACTTTTTGAAGGTTATCGCTAGCACTGAAACGGTGTGCTTGATGATTTTCAAAGATCACCATTTGTCCTGTTTCTATGCGGTGTGCTTGACCTGTTCCTGTAAAGTACTCACGGTCAGTTTCATCGCTGTATGGATGAGTTAGAGTGAGTGTATCTTTATCAGCACATTCGATGGTTTCACTGCCTGCAAGGTAATAATGAACATCAAAGTAACGACGGTGACCGACAAATTGTTCATCTAATTTTGCTGGGCCATGTTGCACACGATAGGCTAGTGAATCACCGACAGAGTGAAAGACATTGGGCTGAATATTGCCGATGTTCTCAATCGCTTCAACGCAGCGATTCCATTTACGACCATCGCGGTACAGGCTTTTGAATTGATCCAGTGATGCTAAAATAATCATTATTTGTCTCCACCGATGCGCGTTGTAGTAAATGTTTGGTTAGCAAGGTAACGACTATCACAATCTGCTTTGCTAAACGGTACTAAACTGACTTGATAGCTAAAGTCATTAAAGTAAACACGGTATGAATCCAAGACTTCTGAACCCCAAGAGTTAGAACCTAAGCCCATTACTTGATGATCAAGATTGACCGTAATGTAACCACTAGGGTCAAGCTCATTAATGTGTTGTGCTTGATGAATATGTTGATTGGTGTAATGCCATGCGCTGAAATTAATTTCTTGCTCAGGTTTAACCAATAAACCTACACCATGACGGTTAGTTAAACTTGCCCAACGGACATGCTGACGGTTGCCGTTATTTTGTGGGAATGGGTAGTTCTCAAACATATTGCTAACAGTGGTGTTATAAATATCAATGATGTTGCTCTGACAGCTATCTTGATAACTTTCTTCAGGACCACGACCGTAATATTCAACCTGATCAAATTGATTATGGATCCCTAAATCCAGACCAATAACAGGAATGACATGTGGGTAATCACCGTATTTATTGCCACTTAACGTCATGTTGACTTGACCTTGAGGACAAATTTCAAAACGGTATTGGCAACGCATACCAAAATCTAATACTGGTGGCGCAACAATACTGTTAGTAGTAACAATAACTTTGCCAGCAATTTGTTCGACATTGATGCTACGGAAATGCTCTTGCATAATTTGCAGGTGAGCTGGGTGCCATAAGCCTTCATATTCTTGCTTATGGTTATCAATCATTGGCTTAAAGAAGCTCATTGCAGGCGATGATGCAATTAGTTCATTATTTTGGCGTAGCCATGATGTGAGCTTGCCATCGGTTTTTGAGAAACGAAGCGTAAAGTCGTAACCGCTAATTTCCCAATCAAGACGATTTTCAATAACAGTCAGTGGCATCGCATTGTTATTTTCAAAGTGCTCGGCATAGGCGGTATTTGGTTTGGCTTGGTATTGGAATATGCCTAGTTCATGGTTTGCTTCGCTGTAAGATGTACGCGATTTTTTACGCATCGATACATTCACAAACGTTTCGCGCTGATCCATAACGGGTAGTACTAATTCAATGTCGCGTGATTCACCTGCTGCCAAACCGGTAACGGTAATTTGATTAAAGGTTAGTGTGTCGCCTTCAGCACGTACTGCGATATCAAACACAACATCATCTAGAGTAGAGAACCAGTATTTGTTGGTTACTGTAATAATGCCTTTAGTGTGATCTTTAACAGCAATTTTAACTGGGCAAATAACTTGTTTATATTCACGTAAACCAGGACCTGGTGTTTGATCAGGATAGATCAAGCCGTCCATACAGAAGTTGTAGTTATTTGGATAGTCGCTGTAATCACCACCGTATTTATAAACATCACGACCGTTTTCATCTTGCTCGTAAATGCCGTGATCACACCATTCCCATACAAAGTGACCTTGGATATGGTCATGTTTATAGAACACGTTTTGATATTCAGTGAGTCCACCAGGACCATTACCCATAGCATGAGCATATTCACAAATAATACGCGGTTTAGCATGTGGGAATTCACCAAACTCATTCATCATTTGGGCACGAGAGTACATAGTACTAATAATATCAACCACTTCTGCATCACGATCTTCTTCGTAATGTACTAGACGGGTATCATCAATCGCTTTGGTTGCTGCGTACATTGAACGAATATTACAGCCGTAGCCAGATTCGTTACCCAGTGACCACATAATGATAGAAGGGTGGTTCTTTTGGGCGTGGATATGACGTTCAATTCGCTCAACAAACACTTGTTCCCATGCTGGATCATCGGTGATCATGCTGAGGTTGCCAACGTTAGCGAAACCGTGAGTTTCAACATCCGTTTCAGCCATCACAAATAAACCGTATTGATCGCACAGTTCATAAAAACGCGGATCGTTAGGATAGTGTGCGGTACGTACAGCGTTAATATTATGCTGCTTCATCAGCACGATATCTTTTTCTACGCGATCCATGCCTACTGCACGGCTGTTAAGATGATCGTTATCGTGGCGGTTAACTCCATGTAACATCACGTATTGACCATTGATTTCAAACAGACCATTACGCACTTTAATATCGCGGAAACCAACACGTTGTGGAATAACTTCAACCACAATGCCATCTGCATCGCGTAAAGTTAAAAACAGGTGGTATAAATGTGGATTTTCAGCGGTCCAATGGGTAAGTGCTGTCATTTTGATTGCAAAATCAGTATGGGTAGTACTTGCAATCGCTAGCTTGGAAACGTTTCCATTTGCAACCTGAACGTGGCCATCATAAAGAGCGTAGTCAAGGCTGTAATCACTAACAACATTACCACTGAGGTTTTCTAAATCTACTTTACAGCTCAAGGTTGCTGCTTGGTAATCATCATCAAAATCGGTACGTACAGTGAAATCACGGACGTGGACAGGCTCTTTTCCGACTAAGTAAACATCACGGAAAATACCCGCCATCCACCACATATCTTGATCTTCGATATAGGTTGAATCTGCCCATTGCATAACGCGTACAGACAGTAAGTTTTTGCCCGAATTAACAAAAGCTGAAATATCAAACTCAGCCGTTAAGCGACTACCTTTACTGAAACCAACATATTGGCCATTCACGTAAACTTCAAAGTAGGTTTCAACACCATCAAATTTAATGATGGTTTGTTTTTCATTCCAGTTGTCGCTTAAAAAGAAAGTGCGTTGGTATGCGCCCGTTGGGTTATTTGAAGGAACAAAAGGTACATCAATAGGGAAGGGAAAGCCTTCGTCGGTGTATTGTAAGTTACCGTGACCTTCCATTTGCCACATGTTTGGCACTTGAATACTGGTCCAGTCACTCATTTCTTGGTTATAGAATTCTTCAGGAACTAATAGTGGATGAGTGAAGAAATTAAATGTCCACTGGCCACTTAGCAACATAAAATGCTGACTTAAATCACGCTGAAAGCGTTGCGCTTTATTTAATGCGTTGTAAGAGAAAAAGTACGCACGAGGTGCCAGTCTATTTTCGCTAAGTAAGTTAATGTTTTCCCAGTTATTCACGATGCCTCCGAGACATGTTTTAATTATCTGGGAACATTATTAAGTAAACTTTTACTAAAAAATACAGGTAAAACTTTTTTGTATTAACTCGATCACATTCTGTTTTGAGCTTTGTGAGGTCGACAACAAAAAAACAATCACGGCGGTTTATTTGAGTGATCTCGCGCTTGTTTTGAAAGGTTTGATATTTTTAATACAAAAAAAACGACATCATTCATGTCGTTTTTATGTTTTAAATTAATGCGTTATTTTATTTTTTGGTTGTGTCTCGTAAAATTAATTGGCTAGGAACAAACACTCTTAATGGAATAGTTCGATCATCACGGCTGCGTTCTAATAATAAATTAACTCCTTGAGAACCCATCAGTTCTGAGTGAATTCGAAAGGTTGATAACGGCGGATAAGTAAACTTTGCTGTTGGAATATCATTAACACTGATTAAACTAATATCATTTGGAATATTCAACCCACTCTCATGTATCGCGCGTAATACCCCAATGGCAATCGAATCTGATGCGACAAATAATGCATTAGGATGATCAGTCGCGAGCATCTTTTTTGCTAATGAATAGCCAGATTGACTACTAAAATCACCACGGTAGATATCTTTATCTGAAACAACGCCTTTGAATTTGCCATATTCAGTAAACGTTAACTCACGAATATCATATTTATCGGGGTTATCCTGACCACCAATAAACCCAATCCGTTGGTAACCTTGTTGGGTAAAGTGGTTAATGACCTCTTTGCTGATCCGTTCTAAATCAATATCAATACAATCAATATCAAGTTGGTGATCGGTGTAATCAACATAAACCGTATTACTTGATAAGGCACGTACAGCGGCAAGGTTGTCTTCACTTACTTGACCAATAATCAATATTCCATCTACGGCTTTAGGGGCTGCGGCAATATTGCATTCATAGATATTGGTAAGCTTAATGCCAAGTTTATCGCATTGAGTGTCAATACCATGTCGAATAGCTAAGTAATATGGGTCATCGACCTCAACATCTTGTTTGTAATTATACAAAGCAAGGAAATGCAGCGTTTGTTTTTTCGCTGATTTTCGAGATTGACTGGTGGTGTATTCAAGCTGCTCAGCAATTTCAAATATTTTACGTTTGGTTTCATCTTTGACACTAAGGGTTGGATCATCGTTTAAAACACGAGAAACCGTTGCTAATGATACGCCCGCTTTGGTTGCGATTTCTTTTAATGTTGCCATTTGTCCTCCGGCAATCCCTGCAACCTGAATAATGTTTGCTGTGTGTTTGAGGGACATGTAGTTATATTTTATAGAATTATACTATCTATATTTAGTAAAAAACTCGAATACTTTAGTTTTTGTTAATGAATGTTTATTCTTGAAATTGGAAGCAATGTGTAAATACGTTAAAAGTATTGAACCATAGGGCTTAAATAAGCAATGAAGATGATCTTAATTTGTGAGGATCGGCACCAATTATTGTTTTTGTGGAAACGTTTACATAACGTGTCATTGATCACGGAAGTAAACCTAAAATCAATTTAGACTTTTTAGCATTACAGAATCACAAGAGCACAATTATTATGTCTGAATGTTTTGATCCGATTGACCATCCTCATCGTCGTTATAATCCGTTAACAGGGCAGTGGGTACTTGTTTCTCCTCATCGTGCTAAGCGTCCGTGGCAAGGTGCTGATGAACAGCCACAACCGGAATCAAATGTTGCTTATGATGGTTCTTGTTTTTTATGCCCAACCAATACCCGTGTTTCTGGTGATAAAAATCCTGATTACACGGGGACTTATATTTTTAGTAACGATCATGCTGCGTTAACGGCGAATACACCCGCAGCGCCTGAACACAGTAATCCTTTATTTCGTTGCCAAAGTGCGCGTGGTTTAAGCCGTGTTATTTGTTTCTCACCTAACCACAGTAAAACACTGCCGCAGTTATCTGTTGGTGCTATTCGTAAAGTGGTTGATACATGGAATGAACAAATAGAAGAGTTAGGTCAAGATTACGTTTGGGTGCAAGCGTTTGAAAATAAAGGCTCAGTGATGGGCTGTTCACAACCACATCCACATGGTCAAGTTTGGGCGAATAACTTTTTACCCAATGAAATTAGCCGTAAAGATACCTTATTGCGTGAATATTATGCGCAATACGGCACTAACTTATTAGTTGATTATGTTAATAGTGAGCTAGAAGACGGTTCTCGTACTGTGGTTGAAACTGAGCATTGGTTGGCGGTGGTGCCTTATTGGGCAGCGTGGCCTTTTGAAACCATGCTATTACCTAAAACCCATATTCGTCGTATGGATGAACTGACATCTGCGCAACGTGATGATTTAGCGTTAGCGATTAAAAAACTGACCAGTCGTTACGATAATTTATTTAAGTGTTCATTTCCTTATTCTATGGGCTGGCATTACGCTCCTTTCTTTGAGTCGGATAATAATTTTAGCGACACCTCGACTGATCATTGGCAACTTCATGCTCTGTTTTATCCACCATTACTGCGATCAGCTTCTGTGAAAAAGTTCATGGTGGGCTATGAAATGCTGGCTGAAAGTCAACGCGATTTAACCGCAGAACAAGCCGCTGAAAAATTGCGCGCAGTCAGTGATGTGCACTATTTAGATTAATCGCTAGATAGGTTTTATTGATTTAATAAATTTCGTTACCACACGGTAACCCTTGGTAATAGTAGGTAAAAATAATGACAACGAATCGTACTCAACACCTTATTGATAACGTATCTGCCGTTTTTTCATCAGTATTAGGCTATGTAGCTAGTCATATTATTCAAGCACCTGGGCGTGTAAATCTTATCGGTGAGCATACTGATTATAACGATGGTTTTGTGCTTCCTTGTGCGATTGATTATCAAGCCATAGTCGCTGCTTCGCGTCGTGACGATAACATCGTGCGTGTGGTTGCGGTTGATTACGACAATGAAGTTAATCAGTTTGATATCACTCAGCCGCTTGAATTTGATCAACAATGCATGTGGGTTAATTATGTCCGTGGTGTGATTAAGTGCTTATTAGATCGTGGTTATGTGTTGGGTGGTGCGGACATTGTTGTTAGCGGCAATGTTCCTCAAGGTGCGGGTTTAAGTTCATCAGCTGCGCTTGAAGTGGTGATTGGTCAAACATTTAAAGCATTATTTGATCTTAGCATCAGTCAGCAAGAGATAGCGCTTAATGGTCAACAAGCAGAGAACCAATTTGTCGGTTGTAATTGCGGCATCATGGATCAGTTAATTTCGGCAGAAGGCGAACAAAACCACGCTTTACTGATTGATTGCCGTTCATTAGTAACAACTGCTGTTGCCATGCCTGAAGATATGGCAGTGGTGATCATTAACTCTAATAAAAAACGTGGTTTAGTGGATAGTGAATACAACACTCGCCGCGTACAATGTGAACAAGCGGCAGCTTTCTTTGGTGTGCCGGCATTGCGTGATGTAACACTAGCCATGTTTACTGAGCGAGAAGCAGAGCTTGATGTGATGGTGGCTAAACGTGCGCGTCATGTGATCACTGAAAATATGCGAACTGAACTTGCCGCCATTGCTTTGAGTAATAGCAACATGGCGGTACTTGCCGAGCTTATGGCTGAATCACATGCTTCAATGCGTGATGATTTTGAAATCACCGTTCCTGAAATTGATACATTGGTCGATATGGTGAAAGGTGTTATTGGCGATCAAGGTGGCGTACGTATGACCGGCGGTGGTTTTGGTGGCTGTATTGTGGCACTAGTACCGCCGACATTTGTTGACGCTATTACCGCTGAAGTGAATGCTAAATATCAGGCAGCAACAGGCTTACAAGCAACTATTTATGTGTGTAAAGCTATGGCGGGTGCCGGTGTTATCAATGAAAACCTTATGGTTGAAGCGTAATTTAAAAGGCGATTGAGTATGTTAAATAACCTACCTCAACATGCAATTGCGTTACATCAATCTATGACTGTTGATATGGCAACGGATGGTTTGCCTGCCAAGTTGATTACTATTGTTAATCAAAATGGGATGTCAGTAACCTTGATGGATATTGGCGCAACGTGGCTCAGCTGCTGTGTACCAGTTGCTGCGGATCACCAAACCGTATACAGAGAAGTATTGCTTGGGGTAAGTACCCTGAATGATTTTTATCAGCAACAGGCGTATTTAGGCGCAACGGTTGGGCGTTATGCTAATCGTATCGCGGCAGGTAAATTTAATGTAGACGGTGAGAATTACCAAGTATCGACCAATCAAAATGGCAACTGTTTACATGGTGGTGAAACGGGGTTTGATAAACGTCGCTGGCACATGCAGCAATTGAATGCTACTGAAGTGCAATTTAAGTTGTTATCTGCTGATGGTGATATGGGTTTTCCAGGTAACTTGCAGGTTGTGGTGACCTATACATTAACTGAAAATAATGAACTTACGATTCGCTACAGTGCGGAAACAGATAAGCCAACAATTGTTAATTTAACCAATCATGGTTATTTTAATTTGTTAGGCGCTGATAGCGGGCATGATTGTTTATCGCATCAGTTAACGATCAACGCTGATCATTATTTACCGACAGATCAGCAAGGGATCCCATTGGGTGAGTTTAATGCGGTTGAGGCAACAAGCTTTGATTTCCGCCAGCCTAAAGTGATTCATCAAGATTGGTTAATCGATGCAGATCAGCAACAAGCAAAAGGGTACGATCACTCGTTTGTATTGCGCTCTGATGTATGTCGAGCAACAACAGCGTGTGCAACCGTGATCGCGACTGACGGCTCGTTAACGATGGATGTATTAACCACCAAGCCTGCAATGCAATTGTATACGGGGAATTATTTGGCAGGGTGCCCTAACCGTATCGGTGGTGAGTACGCTGATCACAGTGGTTTTGCGCTTGAAACGCAGTTTTTGCCTGATTCACCGAACCATCCTGAATGGCAGGATAATGATCCGATATTACGTCCCAATGAGCATTATCATTATTTAACCAGTTATCGATTCCGATAGCGCTTAGTAATGACTGAAACCCACAATCTTAGCGTTGTGGGTTTTTTATTGGTGCTTATTTATTATAAAACGCATTAAGTTGCTGGATAATTTCTTCTTTACCGTCGACGTTATGTAATTTCTTAACGCTCTCGTCGGGCACTTCAAAAATATGTTTAATTGCCTCAGCACTGGCATTCGATATGCCGTTGATACGATATTCTAAGCGTTGGTGAATCAACATATCTGACGTTGTCACATAAATCATTTCTAGATTATTAATCTGCTGACGAATGTAGTCACGATGCTTTCTTTTATAAGCACCCTGAGTAATGACCAGATGAGGATAAATAGCACGATAATGGTTAATTTTATCAACGATACGGCAGAAAAATTTATCTCGCATCTCTTCGGTAAACGGCTGCTTAGCTGCAATAATCTGACGCATCTCATCAGTAAGATCATCATCAGCATGATAAACAAACCAATCGTGATGTGCGCCAATTACGTCACCGACAAATGACTTTCCAGCACCCGATAAGCCAAATAAAAACAGCACTGATGGGGCAGAAGTTAGTTGGAGGCGATGGCTCATTGAATGCTCACTGTAAATGACGGTTAGGTTATGGCAACTGCATTTAACATACAATTGCTCGTTGAGGGCGTTAATGTGCCAAATTATTGCAGTAGTTAAAAGTTTAAAATTACAAAAAATACCGCTTGAGAATAAAAAATAGACATTAGGTGTGGTTTACATTCATAAATGACTACTGAAAACCAGTTTCATGGTAAAACAGTGGTCGAAATTTCATAGAGAGTAAGATAATAATGCAAACCATACTAATGATAATTAATGATGCTCCTTATGGATCTGAACGACCATTCAACGCACTTCGTTTAGCGATCAAACTCAATGAGCAAGAAGCTGAACCTGTTGCGGTGAAAATCTTTTTAATGTCTGATGCCGTAACCTGTGCCTTGGCAAAACAATCACCTTCTGAGGGTTATGATATTCAACAAATGGTTGAAATTGTTTTAGCCCAAGGTAGTGAAGTTAAGCTCTGTAAAACCTGTTGTGCTGCACGTGGATTAACAGCGTTACCATTAATTGAAGATGCTGTTATTGCCACCTTAGATGATTTAGCCGAATGGACGCTTGCTGCTGATAAAGTGTTCACTTTCTGATCAAGCTAATCGAAGCTAAATACACAAGACGACCATACAGGTGACAGTGTCACTTGTATGGTCGTTTCTTTATGCTTAATCGACTGACATGATCTACATTACTGATGTTCTACCACGGATAATCGTTTAACCAATGTGGGTACAAACGTATGGGTAATACTTGAATCTGGTTCTGCTACCTGCGGCATAGATTGTTTTGCTGCTGTGGCTAACTGAAAAGCCAATTGAGTCGCTTGTTCTGCCATTATTTGAATCGGGTAGCGTACTGTTGTCAGTTTAGGATGGAGATACTTAGCAATTAAACCATCATCAAACCCAATTAATGACATTTGAGTGGGAATAGTTAATCCATTGTCTTCAAGTACAGATAAACAGCCAGCAGCCATATAATCGTTATAAGCAGCAATAGCCGTTATTGGCAGGTTTTTGGCGAGAAGGTTGGTCATCGCCATTTCACCACCATCTTCATCTGGCGTACCGTACTCAATATAACTTTGTGGGGCAGTTAATTGGTATGCTTGTAATGCATCTAAATAACCTTGCTTACGCTGTTCAGTATCTTCAATATCGTGATTTGAACAAATATAACCAATATGCTGGTGGCCATTTTTAATCAGGAACTCAGTCGCTAAATATGATCCACGGTGATTATCAAGTGCAATACAACGCTCGGCAATTTCTGCAATAAAACGGTTAATCAGCACCATTCCTGGCACTTCTTTCGCAAAAGCAATTAATTCGGCATTAGACAAACTCTTACTATGAATAATAAGCGTATCGCAACGGTTATTGATCAATAGCTCGATCACTTCACGTTCGCTATCTGCATTATGATAACCATTACCGATCAATAAATACTTGCCATGTTGACGGGCAATATTGTCGATCGATTTGATCATTGCGCCAAAGAAAGGATCCGACACGTCACCGACTAAGACGCCAATAGTATTGGTTGATTGGCTCACCAGTGCGCGTGCATTGGCATTGGGACGATAGCCAAGTGTTTGCATCGCTTGCGTTACTGCCTTAATCGCAGCTTCACTTGCTTTAGGGGATTTATTGATCACCCTTGATACGGTTGCGACAGATACTTCGGCGAGTTTCGCCACATCTTTGATTGTTGCCATGATCACCTCTTTACTGTTCTAGCTATTAAACTACGGTTGTGTAAATAAGGCAATTTAACGGTGTGATATAGCTAACTAATTCGGAATGATATGGTTTGTAAATCAATGTTTAATTGGTAATGTAAACGTTAACACTCTATGCGTGTATGTATAGCAATTATTAATGTGCTTAATGGACTATTAAGCCTGAAGGAGATTCCATGGACACCATTTCATACGCAGATTTTGCCAAATTAGATATTCGTGTTGGAAAGATCATTGATGTTGTTCGCCATGAAAATGCCGATAAATTGTATATTGTTCAAATTGAAGTAGGTGAGACTAAGCTCCAAACGGTAACAAGCTTAGTACCTTATTATACTGAAGAGCAATTGTTAGGTAAGCAAGTGGTGGTGCTGTGTAATTTAGCCAAAGCCAAGATGCGCGGTGAAACATCAGAGTGCATGTTGCTATGTGCTGAAACAGATGATGAATCTGAAAGTGTACTGTTAACTCCAGAACGCTTAATGGCAACAGGCGTAAAGATTGTTTAATTGGTTTTTGTAATATGAAAAGCAGGGTAGTGGCGAGGGTGGCTTGTATTATTTACGTGGCTATAAATCACTTATTCGTCACTATAATTATCTGCCGCGACATGTAAGCCAACCCCCGTCATTCCCTACAGTGAATGCCCGCGAGGGCGATAGGGAATCTATTATCCGCGCGCAGGAATCTTGAATGGTATAGATATGGAAAACTAAACGGCAATCGCCCGATTTTGTGATTACTATCGGGATTCATAACTAAAAATGTATCTGATTTATAATGCTTTTTGTATTATTGCGGGATGAATATTGTAGTGTGTTTAAAGAACGAATTTTGGTAAGTTGTTATGTGTTTTATCTAGTTTAAGGGTATAAATGGAAGTCTCTGATTTTTCAATTGAAGCATTGAAAGTATTTGTTACAAAAACATTGGACAGCCATAACATTGCACATCAACCATGAGCTACTATAGTTAAGCTTCAAGTTGCTTATGGTGAAACTAATGACAATCTCAAGACGGAAATTGATAGAGCCTCAAATTACCCCTTTTTATCATGTGATTAATCGCTGCGTACGTCGTGCGTATTTATGTGGGGACGATCCGTATAACGGTAAAAACTATCACCATCGTCGAGGTTGGATAGTAAATAAAATCAAACAATTAGCAGCTGTGTTTTGTATTGATGTTTGTGCTTATGCTGTGATGAGTAACCATTATCATTTGGTGCTAAAAATAGATACCGAGCAACAACAAAAGTTAACCCCTGAAGAGGTAATATCGCGTTGGTTACAGTTATTTAATGGTCATCCTATTGCAGTGGATTTCTTAAAAGAGGGGCAAATCGGCTCGGATAAACAACAAGCATTATCAAATTTAGTGGCTGAATGGCAACAACGATTAGGTAGCATTAGCTGGTTTATGCGTTGTCTTAATGAAGAAATAGCCCGAAAAGCCAATAAAGAAGATCAATGCAAAGGGGCTTTTTGGGAAGGGCGGTTTAAATCTCAAGCATTACTAGATGAACAAGCATTATTATCGTGCATGATGTATGTTGATTTAAACCCGATCAGGGCTGGTGTTACACCGTCACTAGAACAGTCTGATTTTACCTCGATTCAGCAGCGCATTCGTGAATATCAGCAGCTGAAAACTTCCGCTAAACGATCACCATCAAATAAAGGTCACTTTCAATTATTACCCTTTGTTAGTGGTGAGCATAAAACTAAAAAAGCCGGAATAAATTTTGCTTTTACCGATTATCTCGAACTGATTGACTGGACTGGTCGGTGTATTCGAAATGACAAAAAAGGCTTTATTGGATCTAACCAACCAAAGATGTTGCAACAATTAGGAATAACAGCAGATGCTTGGATTGAGCATAGTGAACAATTTATGGAGCGTTATGCCAATGTAAGTGGTAAATGGTCACAAATGTGTGCTTTCAAACAACGTATTGGTGGGCAGTGGTGCAAAGGAAAGTCTGCGAGTCACCAGTTACATCCTAATTAAATACGCTTCTTATAATCAGATAAAAATACTGCAAGAACCGTCAGGATTGTGGGTATTGGCGATCCTGAGATATGGGAATAGAACAGATTTAACGAAAAAATTTAAATAATAGGCTGCAATTTTTATAGTAAAAGAGTCTGTTGTTGGTGGAATGGTTTATTTTTTAGGGGCTCTATTTAAGAATTTAAATATTTGGCTGTCCAAGATATCTTTCCAAGATATGCTATGTTGGGGCGCTATTTAAGAGTCAAAAGGTTTGGCTGTTCAAGATATGCTAAAATATATGGCTGTCCAAGATATGCTCAGTCCAAGATATGCTCATGAATTCTGTCCAAAATATGAAAATATGGTAAGAAAATCACTGATTCGTCACGATTTCATTTATTTTCTTTTCAATGGCCGCAATCGCTAATGTTACGGTTAAAGGAACATGTGTTTGATATGGGTGTAAAACATAAATTGGATTGGCTATCGACGGTAAAGCGTCTGTTGCAGGTTGAAGACGTTGATTTTGTTTAAGTATAAAATCAGGTACAACACCGACTCCTAGTCCCATTTCTAATAGGCTTACAACATCAAATAACGTATTAGCGCGGTGCTTTATTTGGTATTGAATTTTTTGCTGCTGCTGCTGGCAGCAAAACAATTGCATTATAGGTTCTGTTTGCCAATGTTGTGCAATATAAGGCACTGATTGTGCATCTATCATCATCGTTTTTGAATGACAAAGCACATCACTAAACTGCCCGATCTTACGTTGTTTAAGATTAGAGTTTTTTGATACGCCAACACGAACTGCCAAGTCAATATTCTGCTGAACAATATCCACATGCTCATCATCACTGATGAAATTCAAACTTACGGCAGTATAATCACTGAATGCCATTGTTAGAGCGGGCACAACAATTGATCCCATTAATGCATGGGGTGCTGTCACCGTTAGTATTCCTGATGGAATTTTTGTAAATTCAGAGGCTTCTAACCATGCAGCTTCTGCTTGTTGGGTCATTTGCGCGCACTGAAGGTAAAAACGGCTTCCAGCAGTTGTTAATGTCTGTTTTCGAGTGGTGCGTTTGAGCAGGCAAAGGTGCAATTCCTGCTCTAATTGTTTAAGAGCCAAACTGATTACCGATTTAGACAATTCAAGTTTTTCTGCAGCTTTGGAGATTGAACCGCACTCTACCACTTCAACAAAAATAGACATTAAACGTAGCTTATTCATTAGCATTCCCTTTGTTTATTGTTCGATTATACAGAACAGTTATTTCTTATTAATCTGTTTTTCAGTGTTAATTTTACTTCTAGTATGATCACATATTCAGTAATGACAGGAAAATGAAGATGACTCAGTCAGTTTTAGTACGTGCTCAAGATGGAATTTCAGCTTGGAAAATCGCCTTTAATCATCAAGATGCTGCTGGTTGTGCTGCTCAATATGCAGAAGATGCCATTATGGAAGCACAACCCTTTGGTGTTTTTGAAGGCCGTAAAGCGATTCAAGCATTTTGGCAGAATATTATTGATCAAGGTTTTAAAGATGTTAATTACACCAATATGGTATGGCAATCAGATAATGACACGGGTTATATTTTGATGGCTGATTGGACAATGAATAAAGCATTTGGTGTCGTGCATAAAGAGGTATGGCAACTTCAAGCTGATGGTCAAGCTCGTCTTACTTACGATAAGTTTGAAGTGATTGGTTAGCATCAAAATGTATCATTAAAGCAAGGCATTGATCACAGATTGATACATTGATAATTAAAACCCAATTTAGTGAACTAATATTAGTGATGTTAGGCAGTTACGATATTTATTGTGTGCTACCGTCAAAAGTATTAATCGTACTGAATAGGGATCAACAACATGCCGCATTGTATCGTCGAATATGCAAAAGATTTAGAAACTCAAATTGATTTAAATGAGCTAATGACAACCACACATTTTTCTGTTTTTAGCTCAGGCATTTTTGAAGAAGAAGACATTAAAACTCGGCTTATTCCTTATGAGCTTTATCGTACCGGAACTAACGAAAAGCCATTTGTGCATATTACGTTAAGAATATTGCCGGGCCGTACGGAACAACAAAAAGATATGCTATCAGAAGTATTATTGCACCATATTGCTGCTATGTTTAATTCTGATATTGCACTCAGTGTTGAGATAGAAGATATCAATCAGCAATCTTATCGTAAATACGTTGTGTAAATTTGCATATTTTTTTATTTCTTCAATTAAATTTGCAATAAACACTGTTTTTATGTTGTTATAAACACGTCTACTATAAAAAGGAAAAGTTATGAATAAGAAACTTCTAGTGGTTGCTTTGGGTTCATTAGCGTTAGTGGCGTGTAGTGCACAAGATATTAAAACGACGAAAGAGGCAACGGTGAAAACGGGTTGTGATTATGCTCAAGCAATTACTGGTGGTTGGCAGCAAGGTGAGATCACACCTGAAGTAACGGCTGCTGCACAAGCGGCTGTAAAAGACATTGCTGGTGATCATCAGTTAAAAAATGTATTACATGTTACTCAACAAGTTGTTGCTGGTATGAATTACAACGTGACATTTTCAATTGAAAATAATGACATTTATACCGCAAAAGTCTTCCGCAGTTTAAAAAATACTTATTCTGTTGAGTCTGTAGATAAGACAACTAATGCCGTTTCAAATTGTGATGTAAAAAATTAATTCATTATAACTGGTCGCTATTTGACCGCTTATTTGAATGAAAAAACAGCCGCTATTATTGAGAGTCTATCAATAACAGCGGCTGTTTTTTTATGTCAATTTTAAGAGGGTTTATATTGCGATAGTAGCACGTATGTAAAAAAACAAATCAGGCATGTGATTACGATAAAATAAAGGGTGTGAGAGGTGTTACGTCTCGCTTGTGTGGCGATTTAAATAAAACTAAAAAAACAATAATCGCACTACTTTTTTTACTGGTAATCGATGGTTTTTTATTATTAATATAGACCTAAGGTTTTATATCTATATAGAGTAATGATTGATGCATGTTACAAAAAAACAATTTGATGGCGAAGTTTTTACGCATCAAGATTTAAGCGAAGCAACCTTTGAACAGTGTCAGTTTTACCGCTGTGATTTTTCACGCGCCAATTTAACCGATGCTTGTTTTATTGATTGTAACTTTATTGAGGCAGGGGAAACAGAAGGGTGTAGTTTTGCGTATGCGAAGCTAAAAGATGCCAGTTTTAAAGGCTGTAATCTAGCGATGGCAAATTTCCGTAATGGCCAATGTTTCGGGGTTGAATTGCGTCAATGTAACCTTAAAGGTGCTGATTTTTATTATGCCTCATTTGCTAATTACATTACTCAAAGCACTTTCTTTTGTTCGGCATTTATTTCTGGCTGTGATTTAAGTTATGCCAATTTCGAGAGTGTAATGCTAGAAAAATGTGAGTTATTTGAAAACCGCTGGCGTGGAGCTACGTTAACTGGCGTATCATTTAAAGGCTCTGACTTAAGTCGCGGAGAGTTTTCAAGTGAGCAATGGCAACAGGCTATATTTAAAGAGGCTAATTTATGTCATGTCGATTTAGACGATGTTGATGTGCGCCGAGTCTCTTTAGAAGGGGTACAAATTACCGATTGGCAGCAAGAACAGCTGTTGAGTAATTTAGGTATTATCGTTTTATAGCGGTTATGTTATTCAGTTTTGCCACAGGCATAGTAGTAATACCTGTGGCGGGCGAATGGGGTAAATCTTACCATTCGCCAATGTTAGCTTGTGAAATCCACGGCTCAGCAGGGGATAGCGGCTCACCTTTTTGCAGTAATTCAATTGAAATACCATCCGGTGAACGGACAAAGGCCATGTGACCATCACGTGGTGGACGATTAATAATAACGCCATTGTCTTGTAACTGTTGGCACAATTGGTAAATATCATCAACACGGAAAGCAAGATGACCAAAATTGCGACCGCCGTTATAAGCTTCGGTATCCCAATTGTAGGTTAATTCTAGCAGTGGCGATTGAGTCTGGGTTGCCGCTTCTGCTTGAGCTGGCGCGGCTAAAAAGACCAGCGTAAAACGCCCACGTTCACTTTCTTTTCTATTTGTTTCAATTAACCCTAATTTATTGCAGTAAAAGTCCAGTGAGGCATTCAAATCACTGACACGTACCATAGTGTGTAAATATTCCATTTGTTTATCTCCTGATCAAAAAATCCCCGCAGTTTCGTGCTATAGAATAAATCAAATAAGCACGAAAACGAACGGGGATTATCGTTAATAACGGTTGTTTTTAATTAGTAGCCGTCACTAATTGTTGTTGTTTCTTATCTTGGCGTACATGGTAAACACAGCAACCGACGAACCATACGGCACTTACTGCGATACCCATAATCGTTGAGCCAGTAATACCCATTGCAAGGTAGCCAAGGAAAGCACCAAACGCGACCGTTAATGCATACGGTAACTGAGTCATTACGTGATCCATATGATGACTACCAGCGCCTGTTGCAGACAAAATACTGGTGCTTGAAATCGGTGAACTGTGATCACCAAATACTGAACCTGCTAATACTGCTGATAGCATCGGCATTAATAGGTTCACGTCACTTGCAATCGCCATATCACCCGCTAATGGCAGCATGATACCAAATGTACCCCAGCTAGTACCGGTCGCAAAAGACATGCCACATGAAAGTAAGAATACTAATGCAGGCAGTAATTCAACAGGTAAACCATATTTCGTTAATGATGCTAAGTATTGACCTGTTTGCATGTCGCTAACAACAGTACCAATAGTCCATGCAAATAACAGAATGATAATAGCAGGCATCATTGCTTGAACACCTTGAGGTGCTGCTGTTAACCATGTCTTTAGTGGTAGTTTTAAGCGCAGTGCCAATATGATAGATACTGCAAGGCTACATAACGCTGCATACACTAATGATGAACCGACATCAGTATGTTCAATTGAGCCAATTAAGCTAAATGCCAGACCTTTAGCGGCTAATACGTCAGCACCACTGATAATCATAAACACAACGCTAGAAACAGTCAGTGTTAGAATAGGCAATACCATATCAATCATGGTGCCATTACCTTCACCTTCGGTGGTGATTTCTAGTCCTTTGGGATGACCTTTTGATTCATCCCAAAGTTGACCTTCACGTGCACGCTCTTCATGCTTGCGCATCGGGCCAATATCAAGTTGGAATGTGATAACCACAAGTACCATCAATAAGGTAAACACTGCGTACAGGTTCATTGGAATCATTTGTACGAACAATGAAATAGGGCTTGTTTCAGTAATATCGTTAGTGACTAAAATGCCGCCAAGGATAGCAATGATATAAGCACCCCATGATGAAATAGGGGTAATTACACATACAGGTGCTGCCGTTGAATCGAGCAAGTAAGCCAACTTTGCACGTGAAATTTGAAAGCGATCAGTCACTGGACGACAAATAGGGCCCACAGATAAGCTGTGGAAGAAGTCATCAATGAAAAAAGCAAACACCATCATACCGGTTAAGATATTCGCGCTACGACGATCCTTACAGCGGCGAACACCCCATTCAGCAAATGCCTTAGTTGCACCTGTTGCGGTCATTAAGCTGATCAAACCACCGAGTAATAACATAAATAACAACATGTTAACGTTACTGGTGTTGATAGCGCCATCAGCCCAAACTAAGCCAAGAATTTGATGTAAAAGATATTGTAGTGCTGCGAGTGGGTTGTAATTATTTAGAAGGATTGATCCTGCAATAATACCTGCGCCTAAAGATAACAAAACGCGGCGGGTAGTAATTGCAAGAATAACTGCCAGTAGTGCAGGTACCACTGATAACAGGGAATCAGAATATTGGATTAGATTCATGGATCTCTTAAACACCTATAATAAGGTGGAGATCTACCGAAAGGATAGAGAAACAGATTTCTTGAGAAATAATACTTCTTATCCCTCAGGGTAGCGCTCCATAGACAAAAAATAACTATGGCAGTTTTGCATTTCTTAAATGCAAAACCAGCGACTATTGATGACTCAATAATCACTTCGGCGCTGACTCCTTTCCTCGGTTTTCATTGGGGATCTCCCTCCAACCGAATACTCTTAGGCAGCGCGCCTCTACTCAAAGGATTAAGATTCGACTATACCTAGATATTTTCCACAAGCAATAAAAAACATGCTTAAATGTGTAATAGGTTTAAATTCAATCAAGTCCGTTAACTGATCGTTGTTTCAATCGGTTAGCTAGATGTTTTCTTTTTACTGTTGCATATTATTCCGTTATTCAGGGGTATTATTCATAGGCTGAGTCAGATTGTGAATATTGCCAGCAAATCCCGCTTTGATAAGATCTTTACGAATTTTGGTGACTTGAGCTTCTGTGACGGGAATGTCTCTGCCGCCTAATTTCTGACGTACAAAGGTAATTAATTGTGCTAAATCGGCATCATTTAATACGGTGTTAAAGCTGCTCATTGGCATGAAATCTATTTCTTGTTCTAAATAGTTTGGGGTAAGGCCACGAATGGTGACAGCAATAGTGTCATAAGGGTCTTTATGCATAATTATGCCGTTATTAAGCAGAGTAGGAGCTATGCCTACACGACCTTTACCATCAGGACCATGGCAAGCACCACATGTTTGAATATACAGTCCATAAAGTTGTTGCTCTTGTTTTAGTGTTTCTGGTGTTGGTACGGTTGATGACTCGCTCAAATCAGGATTCTGAACATTAACTTGTGCCGGAATTAAATCACCAAAACCGGGAGGATTGAGTTGTCCAACAGATTTATCAAGGACGTTATATTTATCGCCAGTAATGAGATATTCAGCAATAGCACTGACATCTTCACGGGTTAAATAGCGGGTACTGTTTTTTACCACTTCGGCCATGCCACCAAACGCAGTCCCTTTTTCTGAATGACCTGTTTTTAGAAAATCAGTCAGTGAGCTAATACTCCAGCGATCTTGATAAAGCTCTGTGGCGGTAATATCAGGCGCCATCCAGCCATCAATTAAGTTACCTTGAAACAGTTTATCGGCAATTAAAGCTTGGGCAATATTTCTTGGAGTATGACATTCAGAGCAGTGGCCTAGTCCCATGGTTAAATATTTACCGCGACGCCAAGATTCAGTGCTATCAGCAGGATATTCAAGTGGGTCGGTATTAAGAAAGGCGATGTTCCAACCGAGTAAACCTAAGCGAATATTACTAGGAAACATCATCTGATTGTCACGATTACGGGTGTTAACGTAATTGAGTGATTGCATGTATGCCCATAATGCTTGCGTGTCAGCATCTGTCACATATTGATAAGAAGAGTAAGGCATAGCAGGGTAGAGATAGCCGTGTTTCCCCTTACCTTTATGCAGCGCATCATAAAACTCCGAATAGGTGTAAGTGCCAATCCCAAATTCAGGGTGTGATGATATATTGGTTGAATACATGGTGCCAAACGGTGTGACAAAGCCTAATCCTCCGCCAAATAACTCCCCCCCTTCACCGGTATGGCAAGCAACACAATCACCCGCATAGGCTAAATATTGGCCTTTAGTGATTAACGCTTTATCTAATTGAGCGACTTTATTGGCGTGAACGGTATATTGATGGCGAATATAAGCGCCAAGTGCTTGAATTTCAGTATCTGAAAGTTGGTTGGCAAACGCAGGCATAACGTTATTTAAGCCATTATTAATGGTATGAGTAATACCCTCAATGCTGCCATTATGAAGCCAGATATTATCGGCTAAATTGGGTGCACCGAGCAGTTGATTACCTTGCGCATTACTGCCATGGCAACTGGTGCAGTTATTATTAAATACCGTTTTCCCTTGTTGTAATGCAAAAGCGGGAGCAGAAATAATACGATCAGCTTGCAAAGAGGCAATATAGGTAGCGACATGATCAATCTCTTCGGCGGATAAAATGGTTTTCCAACCAGCCATTACGCCATTTCGACCTTTAGTAATAGAATAATGAATGTCTTTATCAGTACCACCATAAAGCCATACATCATCAGACAGATTAGGAAAATGTGTTTGGCCTTCAGCTTCACTTAAATGACAGGCTGCACAATGGGTTTGAAACAGTGCGTCACCAGCACTGACGATCGTTGCATCTTGACTGAGTTGTTGGTATGAACTTCCACTTAGCTTCGCTTGGGCGATTTGCTTTTTTAAGTCGGTAGAGTGAGGTTGAGTCGCTTCACTGGTTGATTTCCAGTCCATCAGCCCTTGCCAATTACCTAAACCAGGATAAAGCACGAAAAAGCCCGCCGCGAATACAAAAGCGATAAAATAGGAAAACAGTAACAATTTAGGTACTGCTGCATCATTTTCTTTAATATTATCAAAGCTATCAACTGTTTTATTTTTATCGGCAGTATGATTTTTTCGCCAGTAATACACGACAACGATAAGCATAAAAATCAGAAAGACTAAGGTTAATACAATAACCCAGTTACTCCAGAAAGTGTTCATTGCTGTATTCCCTGATCTTGTCCCAAACTTTGTAAATAGGCAATCAGTGCTTCGGCTTTGGTGCTGCCTTTAACTGCCAGACGAGCTTGTTGTATTTCTCGAACGTTATAAGGTACGCCTAGCATGCGTAATGCTTTGAGTTTGTCTTCTGTATCTTCACCATCAAGCACTTGTTCAAATAACCACGGGTAAGCGGGCATAATTGATGTGGGTACGACATGGCGAGGATTATTAAGATGGATAGCATGCCACTCATCAGAGTATTTTCGCCCAAGATTAGTGAGATCGGGACCAGTACGTTTAGAACCCCACAGGTTTGGAAACTCATAAATATCATCGCTTTCGCGGCTATAACGGCCATAACGCTTTACTTCGGCATCTAAGGGTCGCACCATCATTGTATGGCAAGTGTGGCAACCTTCACTGATGTAGATATCACGTCCTTCGACTTCGAGTGCGGTGAGGGGTTTTGCACTCGACTCCGCAATCAATTTATCTTGATAAAAAAAAGCCGGTAATACCCAAACTAAAAAGGAAAAACTGGCAACAATAACGGTGGAAATAATGAGAATAAACACCGATTGCGTGAAATCTTTATTTAGCATGGTCATTGACCTCCTCGGTTGAGGACACTGCTGCTAAGGGCTGTTTAAGCGTGCGGTAAAGGTTATATATCATTAATAATAAACCCAGCACAAAGCTGACACCGCCAATGAAACGCGCGAGCATCCATGGCGAAGAAAAATTCATCGCATCCACAAAGCTATAGGTTAAGCTGCCATTAGGTTCTTGCTGTAACCACATATAACCTTGACCAATACCTGCAATCCACAGGGCGACGGCATAAATGAGAATGCCTATATGAGCAAACCAAAAATGCCATTTAACCAAGCGATTTGACCATAATTGCTGGTGGCCCCAAAGCCGCGGAATAAAGTAATAAAAGACCGCAATAGCTGACATGCCAACCCAACCCAGCGCGGCTGAATGTACATGCCCAATGATCCAATCAGTGTTGTGGGCAATCATGTTAAACCATCGAATTGCCAGCAAAGGGCCTTCAAAAGTGGCTAAAGCGTAGTAAACGATGGCAGAGAAAAAGAACCACATAATATAATCATGTTTGAGTTTTGGTTTATTGTTGAGCAAGGTCATAATGCTATTAAACGCACCACCCCATGATGGCAACCATAAAATCAACGACATAACTATCCCAAGGTTTTGTAACCAATCGGGCACTGATGAATAAATAAGATGGTGTGTTCCTGCCCACGTATAAAAGCCAACTAAACCCCAGAAATGAATCACGGATAAGCGATA
This sequence comes from Photobacterium phosphoreum, assembly GCF_002954725.1. GTDB lineage: Bacteria > Pseudomonadota > Gammaproteobacteria > Enterobacterales > Vibrionaceae > Photobacterium > Photobacterium phosphoreum. Next base: position 1,406,014 of record NZ_MSCQ01000001.1, on the reverse strand, counting down.
AGAATAAATAGGCCGTTCAGATATTTTAGGAATGAAGTAGTAGTTCATGCCGATAATACCTGCGGTAAGAAGAAAGCCGACCGCATTATGGCCCCACCACCATTGTACGATTGCATCTTCCGCGCCGGAATAAATTGAGTATGACTTCCAAAAAGTGACCGGTAACTCAAGATTATTGACAATAAAAATCATCGCAATCACGATAATAAAAGCGCCATAAAACCAATTAGCGACAAAGATATGGGAGACCGTTCTTTTAGCGATAGTGCCAAAAAATAAAATGGCATAAAGTACCCAAATAACCGCAATTAAAATATCAATTGGCCATTCAAGTTCTGCATATTCTTTTGAGGTGGTAAAACCAAGCGGAAGGGTGATCACAGCCAGTATTAATACCAGTTGCCAACCATAATAAACAAACCAAGATAAACTGTGATTAAACAAGGGTACTTTACAGGTGCGTTGCACAATATAAAGAGAAGTACCCATTAGAATATTAACCACAAAGCCAAAAATAACACCATTGGTGTGTAATGGACGTAAGCGACCAAATTGAAAATATTCTGAGTTTAAATTCAGCGCTGGCCAATAAAGTTGCCCGGCTAATATTACTCCAATCGTCATTGCGATGAGTCCCCAAATAACACTGGTGACCATGAAGTATTTAACCACTTTATAATTGTATTGAATATCCATTCCAAAAACCTTTGACTGTGTTATTGGTCAAAAAAGTGATATCAAAAAACTAATCACACCTATTTATGTCAACCAATAATGCTGATATTAATCATCACTTTTTACAGGGGTTGACTTCACTTGATTAAAATAAAATGCAATATCCTGCATGTCTTTATCGCTCAGAACATCAGCTTGGGCATGCATGAGAATAGCTAACCCATCATTACGCTGACGCAACTTATAGGCTTTAAGGGCTGCGATAAAATAGGCCTGCTTTTGCCCTTGTAAATTGGGGTAGGTATCGATTGTGGAAATGCCGTCAACCCCATGACAGGTCATACACACGATAGCCTTTTCCTTTCCTAGTGAAAATTGTGTTTCAGCGACCACTTCTGTTGCGAACGCTGTTATCGGAAAGAGTAGCGTATAGAGAATAAGTCGTAATTTTACGCGTAAGTTTTTTGTCATTACTGATACTCACTTTTATCATTACGGTTGTTAGTAAAAGTGTAGGTGGTTAAAAAATGCTCTTTAAAGATAGAAGATGTGATGTTTTTTTGGAATGTTAGATTGATAAAACAGTGGGGTGTTGATTCTTAAAAGTAGGACTGTCAGGGCTGCATTTAAATGTTTTTAAATAAAAAAACGAAAAATAGACGAGGTTGTGACAATTTTATTTTTAATGATGAATAGGATATTACTCAAAATTGCCATATGTAAATGATAATAATTTACGTTACTGTTGGGGTGATTGTTTAATATTCTAAAGAAGAGTTGCTTATTTTATGTTTCAATGTCGACCTGCGATATGGATGTCCATTTACCAGTTTACGTTTTTTTTTGCTTACGGTGTTTATTTACCTTTTAGAGGATTATGGTTAGAAAAGTTAGGGATAACGGATGCTGATATTGGCATGTTGGTTGGATTAGGGTTAACTTCTCGTTGCATTATCAATTTTACGCTGACACCACTTTTTCATAAGGTTGAGCACTTAATCCCAGCACTTCGATGGTCAATGTTTCTTGGTGTTTTAGGCTTTATTTCTTTTATTTACATTGGTGAATTAAAAGCAAATTTCTGGGCCCTCGCTATTTTGATTATTTTGTTTAATTTAGCTATTGGACCTGCGGTCGCAATATCAGATGCTATTTCAAATCATTATGCAGCAGATAGACAGTTAGATTATGGTTATACCCGTTTGTGGGGAGCGGTTGCTTTGACTGTCGCATCAGCATCAATGGGATTAATTACTACACACTGGGGTATTTCGGCTGTGCCTATTTTAGGTGCGTTGGGCTTATTTGTTACGTTCTTAGGCACAATGATTAAACCATCAGTGCCAATGAAATGTAATCATAAAAAAACAGATAAAATTAATATTATTAAAGTGTTATGTGATAAGAAAACCTTAGTATTTATTTTAGTCGCCTCATTACTTGAGGGTAGCCATGGTGGTTATTATTTCTTTAGCGCTATTTATTGGAAAGATGCTGGATATAGCACAGAAGTTATCGGTTATTTATGGAGCCTATCAACAATTTCTGTCATTGTTTTCTATTTCATTAGCCGTAAAGCGTTTTCTAATTGGCAGGTTAAGTCATTATTTAAATTAGCAGCGATTTCTGTTGTTATCCGTTGGGCGTTAATGGCTTACTCAACAGAATTACCAGTGCTTATTGTGTGTCAGATTCTGCATGGTATTACTTTTTCAGGTACGATTTTATCGTCAGTTCGTTATGTTGAAGAGAATAAATGCCATAATTATATGGGGCTACAAGCTCTTTACCATGCGATTCCGGCTGGATTTGCATTGGCATTAGTCTCTGCTGCTTGTGGGTGGATTTACCATCACAGTGATATTAATGTATTTTGGTTTATGGCTGCGATGGGCATACCGTGTTTATTCCTCACTGTTATTGATGATGATAAAGATAAAGAGCATGGCCTTACGGTGCGCTTTAGTCCGAAAGAACAAAATTCAATATAGCGATTGATTGAAGTGGCATAGTTAATTAATCAACGGTTCAAGGTATTATTATTGATAAAGTAGCGCCTTTTGTTTGAGTCTATATATCGTTGATAATGTAATAAGAGGATTTTTTTGAAAGGAGATTGGCATAATTTATAGAGTAAATAGTTCTATAGTGGATACTTTATTATAACAAGGTCATAAATATTAAACTATTTGATAGCATTTTTAGGCATAATCTAATACTTTATAAGGAGTCATAAATAATAAGGATATTAACGATGAATTTCTTCTTTCGCTCAAAGAAGTCTGAGAAGGTAGCAACTGCATCACAAGCAAAGCAAAGGCTTGTCAGCGAAATTACCCGCCATAGAACGTCACGTCATCTACAACTCATGAAAGACGAACTTGCGTTATTATTATCGCAATTTTCTCATATTAAAGAGAATAGAATTGACGTAGTACAAAATACTAATTCACAAATGGTATTAAAGATTAATGCCAAACTAAGTCATTAATTTATGATATATATTTATATATCCAGTGATTAAAAAGCCGACATAATGTCGGCTTTTTAATTGGCTGAATTATTGGTAATAATACCGTTAACGTGCTGTTTCAAATGCGAGTGCTTTTTTCTCAAATACACGGAAAACGAGTGTTAGTAATCCATTAACTGTCAGATAAAATGCACCAGCAACTGCAAATACGGTTAAAGTGTCATAGGTCTGAGCGTTAATGCGTTGTGCATAACCCATAATGTCCATAATCGTGATCGTACTTGCGAGTGATGTACCTTTAAATACTAAAATAACTTCATTTGAATAGGCAGGCACAGCACGACGAATAGCAAAAGGTAATAATACTCCGAGGGTTGCTTTAGTATTCATGCCTAATGCTCGACAAGCATGCCACTGACCTTTAGGTATTGCATCAAACGTACCTTTAAATAACTGAGTACTATAAGCCGCAGTATTTAATGCTAATGCAAGCATTGCACAAAACCACGGCTGGCTTAACCAATCCCATAAGAAGCTTTGACGAATAACCTCAAATTGCCCCGGACCATAATAGACTAAGAATATTTGTACTAATAATGGTGTGCCTGTAAATAGGGTAATAATACCGCGACTTATCCAATGAATAATTGGAGTACGTAATATTAAACTTGCCGTCATTAATAAAGCTAAACTACAGCCGACAAATAAAGATGCAGCGGTTAATTCAAGGCTAGTAATTAACCCTTGTACCATCAGCCAAAAATTTTGTTCATTCATGCGATCGTTCCTTGGCTTTTATTTGTTATACCATTAGAGCCATCTTGCTCGCTGAATTTCTTTTCGATTATTTTAATAATGCGTTGAGTAATTAAGGTAATGATTAAATATATTGCCGCAGCTGTAGCATACCAAGTGAAACTTTCATGGGTGGCTGCAGATGCTAACTGGGCTTGTTTTAATAGATCAGTAACACCAATTAACGAAACTAGAGCGGTATCTTTTAATAATACTAGCCATTGGTTGGTTAACCCAGGTAATGCATGGCGAACAGCTTGCGGTAAAATAATACTGAAAAAAGTGCGTTGTTTACTGATACCCAGAGCATTGGCTGCTTCTTGTTGACCTTTAGGGACGGCTTTTAATGCCCCCCGTATCGTTTGAGCAGCGTATGATGCAAAAATCAGTGATAACGCAATAACACCCGATAAAAAAGGGCTAATTTCAATAAATTCGCCAGTGATGTAATAAATAATTTGGCCTGAACCAAAAAAAATAAAAAGTACTACTAATAGTTCAGGCAGACCACGAAGGATAGTCACGATAAATGTTGTTGGCCAAGCGATAGCACGATAACGTGACATTTCGCCGACTGCAAATAACATCGCTAAAACTAACCCTACCGCTAAACTGACAAAAGCGAGCTGGATTGTCATCCAGCTGGCTTCTAGCAGGGATTGTGAATATCCCGTTAATATCATAACTTACTTACCAAAATACTGTTCAAAGATTGCTTGGTACTGACCATTTGCTTTTATAGCTGCCAGCGCTTTATTGAATTGTTTTACTAATGCTTGGTTATCTTTATTTACCGCAATACCAAAACCATTACCAAAATATTTAGCATTAGTCACTGGCTTACCGACATAAGAAAGTTTGTCACCATTACCTTTTTTAAACCATTCAGCCACAACTGCTGTATCACCGAATACCGCATCAATACGGCCATTTTGCATATCAATAAATGCATCTTGATAGCTGGTATAAGGCACAGCAGTAACTGCTGGCATTTGATCGGTAATATAGCTCTGGTGAGTTGAACCATTTTGAACACCCACACGCTTACCGTTTAATGCCGCTTGATCGGTAACATGGCCTTTTAATGATACAAACGCGGCGGCATTGTCATAATAGGTATTACTAAAACTGACTTGTTGTTGACGTGCCTCGGTAATGTCCATCGCTGAAATAGCGGCATCATAACGCTTGAATTTAAGCGCAGGAATTAAACTATCAAATGCTTGATTATGGAAGGTACAGGTTGCTTTCATTTCTGAACATAATGCTTTAGCGATATCAATATCAAAGCCTTGAATTTGATTGTTCGCATCCATGTATTCAAACGGTGCGTAAGTAGCTTCAGTGGCAAATTTAAGATCTTGTGCAATTGCGTGACCAGATGCTAGACCAATCATTGCGGCTAATAAAATTTTCTTCATCGCTATACTCCATGCGGTTTATTACGTAGTTCTATCTACGCGGCTTTAAAAAGGACACCTATTAATGGTTAAGGTATTCTGCAAATTGGGTGGTTTTTGGGGTAACGAAAGAGGCATGGCTACCATGTTCAACAACGCGACCGTTTTCCATGTATAAAATGTGACTTGCAATTTTTTTTGCAAAATCTACTTCGTGGGTAACAACAACTTGGGTTATTCCTGTACCACTGAGATCTTTGATGATCTTAACGATTTGACTGGTGATCTCTGGATCAAGTGCCGCGGTTGGTTCATCAAATAACAACACGTCAGGCTTCATCATTAATGCACGAGCAATCGCAACCCGTTGCTGTTGTCCACCAGAGAGTTGTAATGGCCATGCGTCTGCTTTATCTGCGAGATGCAATTGTGTCAAAATATCCAGTGCTTGTTGTTTAGCGGTCGCTTTATCTACGCCTAATACTTTTATAGGTGCTTCGGTTAAATTTTCGATCACTGTTTTGTGTGGCCAAAGATTATATTGTTGAAACACCATGCCTACTTTACGTCTTAAAGCTAAACCTTTTTGTTCTGAAATTGGCTTAGAAAAATCAAACACATTTTCAGCAATGGTTAATTCACCATTGGCTGCATTTTCAAGAAGATTTAAAACGCGAAGTAGTGAGCTTTTTCCCGCACCACTAGGACCTAATAAAACGAGGGTTTCGCCAGTGTTACAAGTAAAGCTCACATCATGCAGTACTTGGTTTTGGCCGTAAAATTTATTGATATTACTTACTTGAATACTCATGCTCTAATACTGCATTAATTGTCACTTAATTTATATACTACTCACCACGATATCTTATGCAAGTAAAATGTAAAAAAAAAGCATTATGTTACTTAATTGTTTAATTTTTAACGATTTGGTAGGTTATAGAATGGGTTTTTGATGATTTTATTTAACAATAAGCAAACGTAAAATGTGCATTAGCATTTAAAGGTATAAAAATGTCTTAAATTGCATATTTGACTATTTTCATGAAATGATTATTTAGTCATTATGTCGTAATCATGTATGTAAGGTGATTTATTGTTGGATACTAATGATATTATTTCTTATAGGGGATATTTATTTCATTATAACGATAGTGAAAACGTAGAGAGAGTTACGCAATAGATAAGTATGAGGGCGGTAATACAGTGTAAAAAAAAGCAGCCATAAAGGCT
>NZ_MSCQ01000001.1:1388089-1397779 GCF_002954725.1 Photobacterium phosphoreum | reverse complement strand
AGCCATAAAGGCTGCTTATTATAACTAAGGGTTTATAGAATTACGCTGTTGCTATTACAGGTTGCTGGTGGCGTGATTGTGTCACCAAAATGAAACCGATAATCGCGATAAAGCCAGTAATAAACATGGCTAAAGTTACCGTGAATAAACCGTATCCAGCAAAGGCTGAAACTAAACCACTCGCCGCAAAGCAGACCATTGTTTGCATAAAGTTCAGTAAACCAGCAGCAGTCGCACTACAGTTTCTGAAATCAGATAACGCTGAGCTAATAACCAATGGGTAAATAGCACCATTAGCCACTGCAAGGAAGCAGAATGGAATCAAAATTGGCCAGATAGTGGTAACAGTCATTGAAATTGAAATCACAAACATGATTAACACGCTGCTAAAGAACAATGCCAAAATCCACGGTAGTAGTTTTTTACTCTCGAAATGATTCAGTAATGAGCGACAACCATAACCACCAATAATAAAGGCAACAGTTTGTGGTGCATAGCTCAAACCAATATCAGTACCTGAGTAACCCATCGCTGACATTACAAACGGTGAACCGGTTAAATAAGCAAAGAAGGCCGCTGAACATGCTGCGAAAATAAGCATGTTACCCCAGAATTTCTTTGAGCTTAGAATTTGACCATAATCTTTGCGTAGCTTGACGGTTAACTTTTCTTGTTGTTGGCTAAGATTCGCACTCTCAGATTCTTTCAGTGTCATGATAGCCAATACTGCACCAAAACCAACTAATGCGATAAAAATACTACGCCAGCCTAATTGATGCTCAAGCATTGCGCCAAGTAAAGGGGCTAAAGCAGGAGAAAGTGCTACTAAAGGCATAATGGTCGCAAATACACGCTCAGAGACTTTACCATCGTAACGGTCAACCACAACGGCTTGCCAGATAACGGTTGCACTACATGCGCCTAATGCTTGCACAAAACGAGCAGCAAGGAATACTTCAATATTGGGTGCTAATGAACACGCAATAGAAGCGAGGCTGAACAACACCATACCGCCAACAAGGACTTTGATGCGTCCAATACGATCAGATAATGGACCATAAACGACTTGGCCTAATGCCATACCGAGTAAAAACACGCTGAGTGACAGGCCGATAAGAGATTGGGTGGTTGCAAAGTCGGCACGAATCGTTTCAAACGAAGGTAAATACATGTCTGTTGCTAGAAAACCTAGCATACTTAAACATGCAAACCAGAACAGGGTAATTTTAGATGGTTGATTTTTCATTTTATACTTTTGGTCAATATTTCAATTGACGTTAGTGTAATGCTGGTTTTAATAGCTGTAAAACGCTAAAATTTCAACCATGCTTTCAAAAAATTTGATGTGATATGTTTTCCTATAATGATCTACAAGTTATTGACGTTGTCGCCCGTCGTGGCAGCTTTTCAGGCGCAGCAGAAGAATTACATAAAGTGCCAAGTGCTATCAGTTACACCGTAAGATTGATAGAAGAGCGTTTAGCTGTCGAATTATTTGTTCGATTACATCGGCAGGTTAAACTAACACCCGCAGGTGAGTATTTTGTTGAAGAATCACGCAAATTAATTAAACAAATGCAATTAATGAAATACCAAACTCAACGTGTAGCGAATGGTTGGTCACAAAATGTATCGGTCGCGTTAGATACGGTTGTACGTCAAAGTCGCGTTAATATGTTGGTAAAAGATTTTTATGAACATTTTCCTGATGTTGAATTGCATCTTACTATGGAAGTGTTTAATGGGGTATGGGATGCGCTGGCTGATGGGCGAGCTGATATTGCCATCGGTGCAACAGCGGCTGTACCTGTTGGTGGTAGTTTTGACTATCGAGATATGGGCACATTAACCTGGAAATTTGTGATTGATCCCCAGCACCCATTGGCAACATGCGATCACCCATTAGAACCGCATGAATTAGCACAATATCCAGCGATTTGTTTAGAAGATACCTCACGGACGTTACCCAAACGGATCACATGGTTGATGGATAATCAGCGCCGAATATTAGTCCCTAATTGGCACAGTGCGATGCAGTGTTTAAAAGCAGGGTTAGGGGTGAGCGTAGTACCCAGCCATATGGCGATACCATTAATAGCCACGGGTGAATTGATTGAAAAAGAATTAGCATTAAAACCATCAGTAAGTCCATGTTGCTTGGCATGGAATACTGAAACCATGAATCCTGCTGTACGTTGGTTATTGGATTACTTAGGTGACAGCGAACAATTACACCGTCAATGGGTACGTTGATTAATTGTTACTATTGATAAGAAGGAACCGTTGGATAGATGACGCAGTATCGACATCTATCCAGCGGTGCTAATTTAATTTTTTAGGGTGTGATAACCCGCCCAAATACGTGTGGTGGTGGTGATCCAGCACAAAGCGCCGAATATCCATGCAATAGTGGCAAAGTGCTGCGGTAACAGACAAAACAGGATAAAACAGGCTATCGTTTCTGTGCCTTCCGTTAAGCCGCCAATGTAATACAACGATTTATGTTTATATACTGGGCTCTCTATATTGCGTTTGCCCGCCATAATTGCAAATGCCAGAAAACTTGAACCCGTACCAATAAAAGAAAAAATCAAAAATGCACCCGCAATGGCATTTTGACTCGGATCTGCCAGCACAAAACCAAACGGGATCAATGAATAAAATAGAAAGTCTAAGGTAATATCAAGAAATCCACCGCAATCGGTAATACCTTGTCGGCGTGCGACTGCGCCATCTAAACCATCAAATAGCCGATTTATAATAATAAAGAATAAAGCTAAACCATAATGTTCAAAGGCTAATGCTGGAAGCGCAAAGAGACCAATTACAAACCCACAAAGGGTTATTTGATTGGCACTGATACCATAATTATCAGGTAATGCCGCCAATTTCGCTAATGGCTGACGTATAAGGGTAATGCTGTAACGGTCGAGCATGGTACTTCCTGTTCTTATTATGTTTATCGCCAAGGCCAATGTAGAACATCGCCATTTGTCGGAATATCATCATCGTCATGAGTAACCATTAACGCAGGAATATCACGTTGTTTAATTTGATCAAATACAAACTGACGAAATGAAGATCGCAATGTTTTATCCAATTTACTGAATGGCTCATCAAGTAATACCGCTTGCGGTTGTGATAGCAATAACCGCATCATGCTGATCCTCGCACGTTGTCCGCCTGATATTTCATGCGCTTGTTGATGTTGTAAATCCAGCAAATCGAGTTCATCTAATGTTGCTAATGCGCGTTGTTTTCGTTGGTTACCTTTAATCTCTTGGGGTAATCCGAACGCAAGATTTTGCCAAATATTAAGGTGAGGGAACAGTAAATCATCTTGAAAAACAATGCCTATATGACGCATATTAGGGGCTAACGAGATTATAGAGTGATTATTGAGCCGTATTTCACCCGTAGCTGTGAAGTCAGCAGTAAGATGACCTGCAATAGCGCTAAGAATGGTTGACTTACCACCGCCACTCGGTCCCATGAGTGTCATTATTTTTCCCGCTTCAACGTCAAACGTTAACGGCCCTACAACCAAATTATTATTGCGATGACGTAAGGTGAGTTGTGAAACAGAAAGCGTCATAAGATTACCTTGTGATGTGAGTTTTAGATGTTTTGCGTTGTGCAAACACCATCGCGAGAGTAAAAAAGACCAACGGTAATAATCCTTGTAATAATCCGTAAATTGCACTAATACGTCGATCTTGACCACTTGCGAGAGTCACCGCTTCAGTGGTTAACGTAGACACCCGCCCAGCGCCCAGCATTTGTGTTGGTAGATATTGTGCCAAACTCACACTGCACCCAACGGCAAATGCTAACCATAATGCCGGTTTTAATTGTGGGAATTTAACCCGCCACCATGTTTGCCAACCATTTAAGCCTAAACTTCGTGCTGTTTGATCTAATCGTTGATCATAACTGCGCCATGGCCCATCTAAGGTAAGATAAATATACGGGAAGACATAAAGCCAATGACTCCAACTTACCCATAACCAAAAATGTTGCCCAGCAACAAAAGAAATCGCTATTTGCATACCAAATAAAAGTGATAATTGTGGTGCAATCATCGGTATTGCAATCAGTATTGTTGGTATACCACGTTGGTATTTTTGGCGGTATTCCAGACAAATGATCGCCATGATTAATGCCAAAATACTGCTGATTAACGCGAGAGTAATACTGTTGCTGACGAGTTGTTGCAGTGGTTCAAGCTGTTGTTGCCAAAAACGGTCACTATAACGGCTTGGGAGTAAGTCTGGAAAACGCCACCGCAATGCAAACGACCATATTGCTAAAATTGGCAACATAATCAATGGCAATAATAATAAACCACGGCTAAAAAAAGTAGCAATCGGAGAGGGTATACGGCGTGGATGCTGCTGAATTGCGCCTTTATATTGCCATGATATTGCATATGACAGTCGCCACCATTCTGCTAAACGTAATAGTCCAAAGGTGATGATCACGATACTTAATAATAAGAAAGCACCTGCCGCTGCACGTGGTAGCTGTGTTAAATTACCATCTGTAAACCATTGCCAAATTAGCATTGATAATGTGCTGGGATGTGTCGGACCAATAATCAAAGCCACATCCACAACGGCTAATCCATAACCTGCCACCGCAAAAATAGCTAAGCGTAATTTAGGTAACCACAGCGGTAGAATAACGTTATGCCATGTTTGTTGATGATTGTAGCCGAGACTGATAGATACTTGATAAAGACGTTTTATATCAAGCTGTTTGAGAATGCTAATACTCATTAATAATAAAAAAGGCGTTTCTTTAATCGCTAATGCAAACAGTAATCCTAACCCATAACGATCATGGATCAGGGTAGGGTAAAAAGAATCAGCTAACCCGAGATGATGCCAAATACGTGCAAGCCAACCTGTTGATGAAAACATTAAGCCAAAGCCAAGTACAAAAGCAACATGTGGAAAAGCTAATAAAGGTGCCAATAAACGTTCTATTTTTTGCCATTGCGGTGTTAACCAGTAACGTCGCAAAATTAAATAGCACCACCATAAGGCAAGCAGAGTACTGCCAAGGCCAGATAATAACGTCAAGCTAATCGAGTGACCAAGATCAGGCCAAGCAAAAAGTTGTTGCCAGCCTAATAATGATGGTTGGTGCATGTTCAATGCAGGTAGCCATGCAAAAGCAGGTGCCAACATGCCGAGAAAGCCAATGATCAATGGACTAGCAAAGAGCAATAATGTGATAAAAAATATAATGGCTAACATAGGGCTCAAATAAACATCAGACGAGAAAAGCTAACTTGCTATCATAGTGCAAGTTAGCTTGATTTATAATAAATATAACAGTGGGTTAGTTACTGTATCCTAGTGCTATATCTTAATTGCCATATCTTAGTTGCCATTGCTGTTCAATTGCAGCTAACCAAGTTGGGTTTGGCTCAGCAATTGAAGGATAGGGCGTAAAGCTCGGTTTCTTATACGATGCTGGTAATTGTTTAAAGGCTTGTGGGGTTAAGATTGTTGGATCACCCCATAAACTGGTATCTGCTTTACGTGCTTGTGCCTCAGGGCTTAATAAGAAATTAATCGCTACTAGTGCACCGGCTTTGGCATTTGCATTCCATGGAATCGCCAGAAAATGGATATTTGTTAACGCACCAGCACTGAACGCATAGGTTTTTGCTTTGTCAGTTAAATTACCGTTGGCAATGGCAGCTGCTGCTGCGTTTGGATTGAACGTAATTGCTAACAGTAATTGTTGATCATCAAGTAACTGTACTGTCTCTGCTGTACCTGCTGGGAATTGTTTACCTTGATGCCATGCGACTTTGTGTAGCTGATCAAGGTAATGCCACAATGGTGCAGTAACACGATCAAATAGTGCCTGATCTTTGGGTAGCTGTAATGGTTGATATAGGGCTTTTTTATCAGTTGTTAGTTCTAATAACGCCGCCTTTAAGAATCCGGTGCCATGAAATTCTGGTGGTTTAGGGTAACTGATTTTCCCCGGATGTTGTTGCGCTAAGGCTAATAGAGCCTTAAAACTTTTAGGTGGATTCTTTAATGTTTCAGGATCGTAAATAAACACCAGTTGACCCACACCCCACGGTGCTTCTAGTCCTTGGGTAGGTTCTGAAAAATCTTTATCAATAGGCAATGATTTATCAACATATTTCCAGTTAGGAAGCTGCTGTGTAAAAGGGCCGTAGAGTAAGCCATTATGTTTCATTGAGCGGAAGTTTTCACCATTGATCCATACCATATCAACACTGCCGCCACTATTTTTACCCGCGGTTTTCTCGGCTAATAAACGTTGAGTGGTTTCGGCTATGTCTGTCACTTTTACTTGCTTTAGTGTCACGCCATAGCGCTGTTGTAATTGAGTATTAGCCCATAATAGATAATCATTAATTTCTTGGCTGCCGCCCCAAGCATTAAAATAGACAGTTTCACCTTTAGCTTGGGTGAGGGTTTGCTGCCATGTCGGTGTGATATCGACGTTTTTATGTGTTTCGTCTGCTTGTGCTGTGATGCTGCTCACTAATAGAGCAACCGTTAGTGTTAGTTTCTTTAAGGTTGAAAATGGTGTGTTCACAATTGATATCCTTATATGCGCGCTATTAATTACGCATCCAGTGGTGATATTTCTTTACCCAAGCAAGCAATTTTTGAGGTGCATGCGCTTGTTTCCATACGCCAGCGGTGTATTTTGCACCTTCGCTCATGGTTGGATAAGGGTGAATAGTGCCTAAAATCTTATTTAGCCCTAAGTTATGGCGCATTGCTAACGTAAACTCGGCCAGTAAATCACCGCCATGATGACCAACAATCGTGACACCTAAAATTTTATCACTGCCTTTAGGGGTTAAGACTTTAATAAAGCCTTCATCATAGCCATCCGCAATGGCACGATCTAAATCATCAAGTCCATAACGTGTGACTTCATAGTCAATACCTTGTGCTTGAGCTTCTTTTTCATTAATACCGACACGTGCTAATTCAGGTGCAGTATAAGTGACCGCAGGAATAACAGAGTAGTCAACTTTGAACTTTTTAACGGCACCAAATAAACTATTCACCGCGGCATACCATGCTTGGTGAGCTGCAACGTGAGTCAGTTGATAAGGGCCTGCGACATCACCAACAGCATAAATGTTAGGATATTGGGTTTGTAAATATTGATTCACAGCCACCGTACCGCGTTCAGTTGTGGTAATACCAAGCTCTTCTAGACCAAATCCTTGCACATTTGCAACACGTCCTAAAGCGACCATGACCGCATCAAACTCAATGCTAACTTGTTGGCTGTCATGTTCAACGACAACACGTTGGATATGCTGACCATTATCATCAATCGTAGAGTCAAATTGTACCGCATTATGTTGCAGTAAAATGTTCACACCATCGTGAGTAAGAGCTTGCTCAACCAATTGAGCTGCATCGATATCTTCACGATTTAGTAGTTGGGGAGATCTTTCAACAATCGTGACTTCAGCACCTAAGCGGCAGAAACTTTGGGCTAATTCACAGCCAATAGGGCCGCCACCAAGAATAAGTAATCGTTTTGGTAGGGCGGTTAACTTCCATACTGTATCGGATGTTAGGTAATTGACACTGTCTAAGCCAGGAATCGCAGGAACTAAAGGACGTGCACCTGTCGCAATAACAATATTACGGGTTGTAATACGGGTGCCATTTACTTCCACTTCCCAAGGCGACAGAATCGTCGCGTCACCAGTAACACAGTTTACGCCTAATTGACTGTAACGTTCGATAGAGTCATGAGGTTCTATTTTTGCGATAACATTATGGATACGTCCCATAACTTGAGCAAAATCGATATGATCAATATGAGCATCAATGCCAAGCTGTGAAGCTTTTTTGATATCGGCAGCAGTATGTGCGGCGCGAATAAGTGATTTTGAAGGTACACAACCGGTATTTAAACAATCGCCACCCATTTTGTGACGTTCAATCAGTGTGACTTCTGCTTTTACTGCTGCTGCTATATACGCACTGACTAAACCACCCGCCCCCGCTCCTATGACAACAAGGTTTTGATCGAAATGGGCTGGTTTTTGCCATTGCTTATAATGCTTTTTAATTGTCATTGTTTTCATTATCCATGTTGTAAGTAATGGGAAAAGGCCAAGTAGAACTAAAGATAATAAGACGGGGGCTGAGATAATGCCACTGAGTGAGTCTATCTTCCCAAGTTGAGTACCGGCATTAATATAAACAGCCGTACCCGCAAGCATGCCTAATTGACTGACCCAGAAAAAAGTACGGGTTTTAATGATGGTTAATCCCATTAAGAGATTAATAAGGAAAAAAGGGAAAACAGGAATTAAACGTAAACTCAGTAGATAAAATCCCCCTTCTTTTTCAATGCCATTATTGAGTGTGGTTAAGCGATTACCAAACTTTGCTTGTACCCAGTCACGTAATATAAAACGACTAGAAAGAAATGCTAACGTTGCACCAATGGTACTGGCAAACGACACCATAATCAGGCTGGTCCAAAAACCAAATAATGCAGCCCCTAATAAGGTTAATATTGAGGCGCCAGGAATTGAAAGGGCAGTGACTAAAATATATAAACTAAAAAAGCTGATATAAGCCGTGATTGGATTTTCAATAATATGATGCTGTAGCGTTAATTGTTCTCGCTTAGCTGCTTCAAGTGTAAGAAATTGACCAAGATCAAAATAGAACCAAGCGCCAATAATTGCCAAGATAACCGTAAGCAACAAAATTTTATTACTTTTCATTGTTGATCCTTAGTTATTTTTATCTGAAATTGAAGCATTTGAAATAGTATCGGTTTGCGCTATATTTTGTTGATCATTATTTATTGGTTGGGGTTGAATAGGTAATGAACAAAAGCCTTGTGCGGGTACATCAAGCGCAGTGTTAAATTTAGCGGATAAATTTTGAAAGCTAATTAATGCCGTTAATTCGATAATATCATCACTGCTATACCAAGTAGCAAGTGCAGTAAGCATCTCATCACTCACATCTGCGCCCGTAATAGTCATTGCTTCTGTGTAGGTAAGTACAGCTTGTTCTTGTTCTGAAAAATGTGCAGAGGATTGCCAATTTGCTAATGCTTTTATTTTTTCTACTGAATGACAACGTTCCGCGAGTTTCATGCCATTTGCATCAACACAAAATGCACAGTTATTAAGTTGTGATACACGCACACAAACTAACGATCTTATGACAGCATCAATCGGCGATTTCTTGCGGTCAAGATAACCAAAGAACACGGCAACTAACCAAAAAAGTACAGGTTTACGTCCCCATAGTTTGGCTGGGTTGAGTACTTTGCCAAAATGGCGTGTTTGTAACCATAGTAATGGTTTTACCCATAATGAAAATGTGTTTTTGGTTAGTATGCGCAAGGAATGTCCTTATAAAATGAAAGTCACAACGACTCTTAACTAACAAGACCGAGATAAGTGATATTGTATTTCATTTAATGATAAAAATTTTATTTATTCGATTAATTGCTTGAAATAGCAATAGGAAATAGAACGTTCATCGATGAAGGGAGAGGTGCAATAGCTATAATGATATGAGGGTGTCGATAGATGATAAACAATCGTTATCGAAGGTTAACTATACGTTTCAATAAAGTAATGGATAAATAACGCGTAAATAAAATAAAGCGCACCATATTTGTTTTATTCTT
>NZ_MSCQ01000001.1:1370672-1386740 GCF_002954725.1 Photobacterium phosphoreum | reverse complement strand
ATTCTTACATATATATTATTTATATTACTTATTAATACATAGTTTGAAATTAACAATATTATGCAATTATTGTTAATTCTGCTGAAGAATAATTCCAGCACACCTCGAATGCCAAGGTGGAATAAATTAAAGAGGCGCAGGGCCTCTTCATTCTTAAGCGTCACTTAGCCAGTTGACGAGTATATTTATTATAGTTTTGCTAGCAGTTCATTGCGTCTGCTTTCTGGTATTACTGACCAATGCTGGCCATGTATAGCACCTTCAAGTGCCCATAATAATTCTAAACTTAATGGCATTTCTTGCGTTTTTTGTAATGCCTTATAAGCTTCGAGGGCTCCTATATTATGCAGTTGATCAATAGTTTGAATACCTATTTTTTTGAGCATCCTTTCATTTGAAAGTCGTAAATTAGGTAAATCTTTAATTCTCTCTGGAATACAACATTCTTTCGCTTTTTTATCAGCTAATGCCGCTTCAAGAGAATATTTGGCCTGCTTAACGATTTTTTCTGGAGATTCCCACCATTCATCAAGAATAGCGTAATGTTTAGTTATGACAGGAAACCCACGTTTTTTATAGATATACGGTTCTAAACCTGCTTGTTTAAATTCCTCTTCTGTTTTTGCGTTTGCTCGTAAGTGAAGTTTATTATTAACGACCAGTGCAAACATAGCTTCGCCTGCAAAAATACCAAAACCTCCAAACATTGAACGCGATTTTACATTACCAAAATGGTCTAATAATTTTAATGCATCTTTTAATATTGGTTTGTCCATACTTCTACTCGGTGAATTATTGAGTGTCACCTAACATTAAAGTAGTTGTAAATTTACTTTTATAATTAAAGTTATTTACGAGAGAATTTTCCTACTCTAAATCATCCATGTATCACTCTATAAATAATATTATTAATATAGAAGAACTATTTATATTTTGTAAGTCTTTTGCTTACTATTATATGTGTTTTTACAAGAAGCAGTATATTCGATCTTGTAACAAGGTAAGTTTGAATATTAACGAAAGCTGATGAATCTGTGATATCGCTCATATTTCTTGGTAAGAAACAACGTTTTAATAGCGGTAGGTGGCGAGTAGTTATATCAAGAAGGGAAAAAAGCCAATAGAAATATTGGCTTTATAAAAGAGGGGGTAGTGCTAGCGTAAATCTTTTACAGACTTTCGTTCAACGATTACAGGCGACATTTCAAAAATTTGACGTTCGTGATCTTTGTCTTTCATACGCTCCATCAAAATTTTAATGGCGGTTTTACCTAAACGACGTTTTGGCTGATGGATCGTCGTTAGTGGGGGCGCAAAATAAGGAGCAAGATCAATGTTGTCGTAACCGATAATGGAAATATCACCAGGTACACGTAATCCTGCCTGCTCAAACGTACTAATTAGCGCCATTGCCATAATGTCATTAAAGCAAAAAATAGCCGTTGGGCGATCTGTCATTGCGATATATTGTTCGGCAGCTTTAACCGCTGAATCACACTCAAAGTCACCTTCAAGGATCCAATTTTCGTTAACGGCTAAGTTGGCTTCTGCCATTGCTTTGTTAAAGCCTTTTAGGCGCTCACGACAAGTTGATTTATCATTATGGCCAGACAAACAGCCAATACGGCTATGACCATGTTCGATAAAGTATTTAGTCGCGAGATAACCACCTTGTTCGGCATTATCTTGAATTTTATCGGTGTGTGGGCTTTCTGGGCCCCAGTCCATAATGACCATCGGTAGGTCTTTTTGACGCTCAAGAAGATCAAGTAATTTCTGATCAAGATCAGAACACATGACTAACAAGCCATCGACACGTTTTTCTGCAAGCATGCGTAAGTAATCACGTTGCTTAGAAAGATTACCTTCTGTATTACACAAAATTAGAGTGTAACCTTCACGGTAACAATATTCTTCAACACCATGTACAACTTCAGCAAAAAATGGGTTAGTTGATTTTGTTACAAGCATACCAATAGTACGAGTGGTATTACATTTTAGGCTACGCGCAACAGCACTCGGTGCGTAGTTAAGATCTTCAACTGCCGCCAGTACTTTTTTTTGTGTTGCTTCTGCGACAAAGCGCGTTTTATTGATCACGTGTGAGACTGTTGTCGTTGAAACACCAGCCATACGTGCAACATCTTTAATGGTTGCCATATTTATTCTTCTAATAATGAATGCTAGATCGATGCCTAGCTAATAGTGTGGTACCAAATTGAGTAATCACTGAGATGAATAAAATCCATCTTATTTACGTTGAGCATCTAGTTAATTATTCAATTTGGCACCGATTATGTGTTTGTTACATTCTTAAATCGTATTCAACACTAAAATCCGCATTTATTTTGCGGCTTTATTATTACATATTTTTCAAGTGTAATCGCTTGCGTTCACATTTTACTGAGTGTTGCGCGTAGTGCAACGATTCTATTAGCTTGGATTAAATTATTTGATAGCTATCAACAAAAAAAGTAAATTTCAGCAATTTTATTACGCAACGACTGAAATTTAGTGAATAATTTTAACCGAGCATATTATTTAACTCGATGATAATACGTAAGGATAGCCATGAATGGGGTGAGGGTGAACGGAAACTTGCCAGCCATAAACGGTATTAATAACCGTCGGATTTAAGGCTTGCCATGGTGGTCCGTCAGCTTGAATTTTACCATGTTGAAGAATGACCATCCGTTGAGCATATTGCGCAGCTAAATTTAGATCATGTAATACGACAATAACTGCAGCACCTTGAATTGCCATTGTTTGTGCAGTTTGTAGCGTTTTATGCTGGTGGGCTAAGTCGAGTGCTGACGTTGGCTCATCTAACATTAAGATACATTTATCATGAGCTTGGTTTAATTGAGTTAACACGCGCGCGAAATGGATCCGTTGTTTTTCACCGCCAGATAAGGTTGGATATAAGCGTTGAGCAAGGTGGGTAACATCCGTATTGTGCATGGTTTGGGTGGTGATTTGCTCGATCTCTTGGCGTGATAAACAGAGAGGCATAGTGCCAAGTTCTACTACTTCTTTACAGGTAAAGGCAAAAGAAAGTGAACTGTGCTGCGGTAAGATGCCGAGATGACGTGCAAGTTCTGCCCGTGGCCAATCATTGATATCACGATTAAAAAAAGCCACGTCACCACTTTCAGGGGCTATTTCACCACATAATATCTTGAGCAGTGTACTTTTACCTGCGCCGTTAGGACCCAAAAGTGCCGTGACTTCACCTGCTTTAATGTCAATACTGAAGTTATCTAATAAGACCTTATCGGCTAATTTGAGTTGCAAATTACGTGCAGTAATCGCCGTTGGGCGTGAACAGGTTGCCGTCATGCGATTCTGCCTTTTTGTTTATTAAGTAGATAGATGAAAAATGGCGCACCTAAAATGGCGGTAATGATACCAACAGGAAGTTCTTGCGGTGCAAAGGCACTGCGAGCGATCATATCGGCTACAAGTAGAATTAATGCGCCTAAAATAGCTGAGATCGGCAATAATGTTTTATGGTTGGGGCCTGAAATCATGCGCCCTAAATGGGGGATCACAAGACCAATAAAACCAATCGGACCGGTAATGGCAACCGTGATCCCGACACCAGCAGCACACACAATAATTAAACTGCGTTTTAGATGTTGAACATTAACACCCATATGACGGGCTTCAGCTTCACCTAATAAAAACGCATTAAGTGCATTTGCTTGGCGGTAACAATAATAATAAAGGATGACTAGGCTAATAAAGGCTAAGCCAATATTCGGCCATGTTGCACCAGCCAGTGATCCCATTGACCATAACGAAAAATCACGTAGGGCTTGGTCATCAGCAATATAGTTAAGTAGCCCTAATCCGGCACCTGAAATAGCCCCAATCGCAACACCTGCCAGTAGCATCACTACCACTGATGTCCCATTTTTATCAGTGCCAAGGTGATACACCAAGTAAGTACTGATAGCCCCCCCTAAAAAAGCAAAAAAGGGCACTGCGCCAATATTCATTAATAAGGGATATTGAACCATTAACGGTGCAAATAAAATGATCGCAAAAGCCGCGCCCAGTCCTGCACCACCTGAAATGCCAATGATGCCGGGATCCGCGAGGGGATTACGAAATAACCCTTGTAGGACGGCACCACAAATCGCCAAGATAGCACCGATAGCAATACATAACAGTGTTCGTGGTAAGCGTATTTGATGGATCACCAAATCAATGTGAGCGGCAAGCTGGTGTTTGCCGGGCAATAACGCTAGAAAACTGTCTTTATAACTGATGTCCATTGGACCAATCGCAATCGAGCTGAGTAACGCAAACAATAGTGCACCCAGACTGATCGCGTAAATAACATGGGGGGAAATACGAGTGACGTTCATGGTGACATTTATCTCAGCTTACGATTGTGGGTAAAAAACACGATTAAGTCGCATGGCTTCATTAATACTGTGAATACCTAAACCACCAATTAATGCCGTACCGTCAATTACGGCAATCGCATTGTTTTTTGCCGCTGGTGTTGCCGCTAACATCGGCATTTTTTTGACGAGTTGTGCCATATCTTTAATTGATGCTGTTGTACGATCACTTAATAAAATAATGTCAGGTTGCATCTGTAAAATAGCTTCGGTTGAGATGGGTTTATAATTGGTAACCATGCTTGCCGCTGGGTTAATTGCACCTGCTAAAGTAATAATACTGTCTGCGGTGGTGTTTTTACCTGCAACACTGATTGGGCGGCCATCGTGAATCATTAAGAACAACACTTTTTTAGGCTGTTTTTGGTGTAAGTTGCGTTGTTTAATATTCTCTACGGTGGTTGTAATTTGTTGTTTAAGCTGCTGTGCTTGTTGTTGATGCTGCGTTAGGGCTGCCACTTGATCGATTCGATGCAGTAAGTCATTAACGGTTTCTCCGCCATTGACAATATCAACCTCAATGCCTGACTGTTTCAATAAGGCCAATGTCTTCGGCGGTCCCATTTCATCTGAACCAATAATACGTGTTGGCGCCAAAGCGATCAGGCTTTCTGCTGAAAGTTGGCGATGATAACCGACTTTAGGTACATCGTTAGCGACTAATGTCTTACTGGTAACATCCACCGCAATCAGTTGTTGTTTGGCACCTAAGGCATTAATTATTTCGGTAATGGCAGCGCCAGCACTAATAATACCAGTAGAATTAGGAGTGGATTGAGCATGGGCGATTGGGCTAAATAAGCTCGACGCTGTAATAAACAGAGTTGCTGAAAAGAGTGTTTTTCGACAAACGTGACGCCAAAAATGTGTAGTTACAAAAGAGTCTGTTATCAAAGAGGATGTTATAAAAGAGGTATGACGGTTCATTATGGCTGATCTTCCATTAATAATTGAGTGGCTTTAATATCGTTTTTTTGTAGAAAAGCTAATAGTTTGAGCATTTGTTCGACAGAGGCTTTTTTATCGGCTCCAATAACGACGGGTTTATTCGGGTTCGTTTTTACTTCCGTTAATAGTTGCTGTGTAAAACTATCCCAGTTGTTGATTGGTTGGCCTTGCAATGCCCAATAAGGCTCAGTTGCAACCAGGTTTATCGCAATCGGATCGGCTTTGGTTGTTTGTAATATCTGCGTTGATGTTTGTGGTAACTCTACCTCTAACGCTTTAATTTTTACGGTAGCAGTGAGCAGTAAAAACACCATTACGATAAAAATAATATCTAATAGTGGGGTTAAATCTGGATTTAATTCATCTGCATTTTGCTGGTTATTATTGATACTTATCATACTGATTTGCCATTGTAAGCAGGGTTTTCATCACAAGTATCACACGGTTTTACAGGGCTATTACCGACATCAAGATTCATTCCTTCCAACCATAAATTGCAGCGATTTAAGCTGTGTTCCAGTTTCGCCATGATGCTATCGGCCCATAAGCCTAATAATTGTGAGCCAGTAATGGCAGGTAGGGCGATAATGAGTCCAGCCGCAGTGGTACGCATGGCTAAACCTAAGCCATCAGCCAAATCACTTGGTGTTACTGCACCTGTGGTTGAGAGAGCGATACTTTTAAACATGTCAATTAAGCCCAGAACGGTTCCAAGAAGGCCAAGCAAAGGGCTTATAACACCAATTAAACTGAGTAACCGTAACCCTGAGCGCAATTGTTGGCGTTTTTGAAGTAGCCAAATACCCGCGGCATCTTCTCGTAAAGGTTTGGTGAAATGACGGTGAGAGATCAGCATCGCAATACCTTTGCTTAATAACGGGCGTTGGTGTTTGAGTTGCTCTGCCAATTGATCAAGGGCGCGATCATCATGCCTATTTTGTTGCTCAAGTAATGCGGTGATCTTGGTCTTACCTACGCCAGTACAGAGTAAAACCTGTATTAAACGTTCGACTAAAATCATGACTGTTAATGCAGAGCAGGTAAGCAGTGGCCATGTCATAAGACCAAATTGTTGAGTGAGATTGTCGATAATAGGCATGGTTTAATCCAATTTAAAACGTACAGGGATCTGTACTCGGTGGGCAATCGCCGTACCGTTCACAATATGAGCAGAAAAGTGCCACTTCTTAATGGCAGTCATTGCTGCGTTATCTAAGATTTGTGCACCTGATGATTTGATCAGTTTTTGGTTGAGTTGTTGTCCTTTAGTACCAATCCAAACCTCTATCAATACTTGACCTTCTATCCCTCGACGTTTAGCTAATTTGGGATAATTTACGGAGCCAGGGCGAGTTGCGAAGGTCGGTTTTGAAACCAATTTCAATGTTTGAGTTCCAGCATTATCGACAGCCGTTGTCGCGGTTGTGTTTGATTGATTCGGTGACGCTTTTATTGGTTTTAATGCTGTTTTTGCATCTGTAGTCGTTGTTGGCGTGACTACCTCTGATGTCTGTTTAATTGGTTTTTTGTGCGTAAGCTGTTTTTTCTTTACTGGAGTGACCGTTTTCTTGATCGGTGGCGTTTTCTTTGGCGCTATGGTTTTCTTTTGTATTGTTGCTTTCTTCGACGTTGATGCTTTTTTAGATATCGCTTTATCCGCCGTCGTTTTTGCTAAGCGTTTCATGGTTGATACGACAGGAGACTTTATTGGTTTTGGCACTGTTGGCGTTACAGGAGTCAGTGGCGTTACAGTGGGCTGTGATGCTTGAGCTACCTCCGGTGAGATAGCAGCAAATGTCAAACTAACATGTGGCGTATCGGTCCCCATCGTTAGTGTGATTGGATCTTTGGTTGGCATCGCAGCTAGAAACATACTGTGCACCAATAGTGATACCGCTCCAGCAACTACATAGCGTTGAGTATTCACTATGCTTGCCTAAAACGAACGTTAGAAACAACGTTGTCGAGAGTGATTAAAATTTGATGCAAAATAACGCCCCTGTTACTTATTGTTTTGTTTGTTAATACTTTCATGTGGTTAGCAATGCTATTTCCGTAACCGCATCCTTTTTTATTCATTATCCACGAAATGCGAATAATATCAATTATCATTTGCAATATTATTCAATGCAAAATATCATGCTGACAAATAACATTTCTAAGCATTGATAGCAGTGGCGATGTACCACTTTTACGAGGATGTGTAGTGATGAAAAAATTTAGAAAGTGAAAGCAAACCGTCATAAATAATGTGGTTAGTCTCGATTTGTAGCCAACCTGATCGAAATGACTAATGACAAGTTACTAGAGGGGCTAGTGGATATAGCCATTACGATGATAAATGCTGAACAATTAACATTACCTGTCAATATACCGGCGAGATTGGATACGTCTGTTTTTGGAAGCGATATTCTAGGTGAGAGTACGCCGGATCCTTTACGGTTTGGTTTTCGCCGTAAATTATCAGCCCATGCAGGTGGAAGTCATCATGCACCTATTGTTGCAGATGACATACAGTCGATAGCGAAGCAGGTATTACAACTTACGAACCCTCCTTTTAATAAACGTTGTTTATACGTTCATATTCCATTTTGCCGAGTACGTTGTACTTATTGTAGTTTTTTTGAATATGCATCAAGCCAACGCTTAATTGATGATTATTTTGCGGCTTTACTGGTTGAGCTAAAATATAAAGCAGCCCAACCTTGGAGCCAAGCGGCACCTTTTCAGGCGGTTTATATTGGTGGTGGTACACCGACGGATCTAACCGCTGCGCAAATTAAACAACTCGGCACCATGATCCGCCACCACTTTCCGTTAGCCACCGATTGTGAGTTAACCCTAGAAGGGCGAATTAACCGTTTTAGCGATGAGATGTTTGAATCAGCACTTGAAGGTGGGTTTAATCGCTTTTCGTTTGGGGTACAAAGTTTTGATACCCAAGTACGCCGTAAAGCAAAGCGGCTAGATGATCGTGAAGTGGTGCTAAAGCGCATTAATGAGTTGGCTACCACAGATCAAGCACCGATTGTGATTGATTTACTCTATGGCTTGCCTTATCAAAATATAGATGTGTGGCAACAAGATCTCGACGATTTTCTTGATTGTGGCGCACATGGTGTTGATTTATACCAGCTGATTGAAATGGGTAATACTCCAATGGGGAAAATGGTTGAACAAGGCCGTTTGCCTGAACCTGCCGATACTATGACGAAAGCCTCAATGTTTGAAATTGGGGTTGATTATATGGCAAAGCATCATTTACGTCGTTTAAGTGTTAACCACTGGGCGCGCGATAACCGTGAGCGAAGCTGTTATAACAGTTTGGCTAAAACAACCGCTGAAGTGTTACCGCTAGGGGCAGGAGCGGGAGGTAATATTGGCGGTTATGGTTTTATGCAACATCGTAAACTTGAACGTTATATCGATGATGTTAGCAACCAACGTTTTCCGTTAGCGATGATGGTTAAATCATCACATCATGCGGCGATAAATACGGCTATTAAAGCAGGTTTTGATCGTGGTGTGGTTGTGGCGAAAGAATTAGATAAACAGGCTGGCTGGTCATTGTTTAGCTATTGTTTACCGTTATTTCAACAATGGCAAAAAAATGGTTTTGTCGTATTAGAACAACAAGGTCGTCACCGCTATTTGAATTTAACGTTAGCGGGACAATTTTGGGCGGTAACACTTGCTCAGGCGCTGATTCAAGTAATGACAACCGCAACGGTAAAAGCTCAATCCCAACAGTGTGTCAATTAAACAGACGTGCTAACGATAACTAAAAAGGATGATAACTGTGTTTAATCGCTATTCCCACGATGAATTAAAAACAAGGGTTGCTCAAATATTGCAACAAAATGACAAACTTCATGCTGGTGCTATTGCTGAACAACTACAGGTTACAGAAGGTGAAGTAGTGTTATCACTGCCATCTGAGTTAGTTTTTCCACTGACTGGTAATGTGGCACAAACCATTGTCGAGGCATTACCCAGTTGGGGGCCTGTTACAACTATCGTGCATTCAATGGGGTCTATTTTTGAAGTAAAAGCACCGTTTCCCAAAGGAAAGTTGGCACGGGGCTACTATAATTTAATGGGTAAAGAGGGCGAATTACACGGCCATCTACGGTTAGATTTGGTTGAACATATTGCGTTAGTCAGTAAGCCATTTATGGGACAAGAAAGCTATTTTATAGGCTTCTTTGCCGAGCATGGTGAATGTGTTTTTAAAGTCTATTTAGGACGCGATAAACAGCGCAACTTGTACCCGGAACAAATTGAAAAGTTTCAGCAGTTAAAAACACTAAGTTAGTTAAAGCTCTTAGCTAACAGGTTTAGTTAACGAAAAAGATAAGTCAGCTAAAAATATAACAACACCATAAAAATAGAACATTAGTCAGCCTGTATTAAAGGATATAAGGGAATTATTCATGAGCGAAGTAAAACAAGAGCGACTACAAAGTCGTTTAGGACCAGAGATTAAAGAATTTCGTGAAGCGTGTTTAACACTGCAACTCGCCACCGTCGATATTAACGGTAAACCTAATGTCAGTTATGCGCCATTTGCATTACTTGATGATGGTTATTATGTATTAATTAGTCAAATCGCCAAACATGCACGTAACTTACTGGAAAATCCGCAAGTCTCTTTAATGATGATTGAGGATGAAGCCACAGCGAAAACCTTGTATGCCCGTAAACGATTAACCTTTGAGGCTGATGTTAGTGTGGTTGAACGTAATAGTGATCGTTGGCTATTAGCGGTTGAAGGCTTACGTGACCGTTTTGGTGAGATTATTGATGGTTTAAGTGGGTTAGAAGATTTTGTGTTATTCCGTTTAGCACCCACTCAAGGTCTATTTGTGAAAGGATTTGGTCAAGCGTTTCAAGTGAGTGGTGATGATTTAGTTGATTTTGTCCATCTAGAGCAAGGTCACCGTCGTATTAAAGATGGTTCTGAAATTGAAACACCTGAAGATAAATTATAAGTTGCTGATCAGAATACAGCGATAAAATAAAATAATGAGGGATTATGCCTGTTGATTCGTCACGGGCATGTGTTCGTTTAGGGCGTTATAGCAGACTCTAGCGACAGCGATTATTGATAAGTTGATCCCGATCATCGTAATTTAGAGCAAAACTTGAACTAGAGTAAATATCAGTGATAATTAGCTTATATATTGCTAAATTATTCGGATCAAGATCATGACGGAAGAACATAAAAAAGGGCTCTGGTTTGCTTATATCGCCAGTTTCTTAACCCCGTTTACCTTATTATTATCAGGTATTATCGCTATTATTTATGCGGGTTATAAACTCGATAAAGGCACTGATGAGATTACTTATAGTCATTACTACACCATTATTCGCAGCTTCTTTTTGTTTTTAACTTTTTTTGTGGTGCTAGGTGTTTCGGCTGCAACAACAACGGGCATGATTGCGGGGGCGGAATACTGGGTTCATAGTGATATTTTACAGACTGTCCTTCATGTATTGCCGTTTATCGGTGGTGCGATTGCCATTGTTGCGATTGTGGTGTGGTTTGCAAAAATAATTAATGGCATGAGGTTGTTAAGTCAAAATCAAGCCGTGAAGTTATAACGTCTTACATTGATTCAAATATGAACAATATAAAAAAGGATAATCAATTGATTATCCTTTTTTTTTGCAAAGAGATTATTGCTTAATCGCAATTATTTCTTAAATTGCATCACAAGTTGATCTAGTTGCTTTAATAGATCAGCTGTTTTTGAATCTTGCTTTTTCATTGCATTAATAACGTCATCTTGCACTTGCTTGTCTTGCTTACTGATTGCAGGATCGTTCAAGATTGTACGTTGCTGCGTTTCAAGCGTGGTACGGATAGTGGTAAATTCTTTGATTAAATTAGTACGAGTGTCATTTGAGATATCTTTCTTGGTTGCTTCAACTTGGATTTCTTGAGCACGCTTGATAAGTTTCTCAGGTTGGTAACCTAATGTTTTAACTTTATTGTTAAACGCTGTTTCGTAAGCTTTCATCTCAGTGATTAGTTGAGGATTTGCTTTTAGTGTTTTTACACGAATAGCTGCAAGTTCTTGTTGGATTTTACCAATTTCGCCTGCAACATGCTGTTGTTCAGCAGTAATTTGGTGAGACGAGGCCATAGGCACAGTTGTTGGCGCATCTTTAGCCATAGCCATTGTTGGCGCTGCTGCAAATGCACAAGCTAACGCGACTGGAGCTGCTAATTTAAGAAGCTTGGTTTTTAAGCTAGATGTTTTTGTATGCATTATGGTTTCTCTTTTTTTTTCAATGAATAACATTACTATTCAAGAAAGCGTGAGAGAGCACAATAGCAAATCTCAGCATGATTAATCTTGAAGTGCTTACGGCATAACATACGCGTCCTGATCTGCTCTTATGTCAGATCAGTGTCATGAAGCCTGAAGCTAAACTGAATTGTAGAAGCATCTATTTTATCAGTTAGTCGGGAAGGGGGGTATATATATAATGTCAATCTAATGATCCGCAAAATAAATTATCACACAAATTGCATTATTCTTTTAAAGTATAGATAATCATCATTCATAATTCTCAGAATTTGAGTGTTTCATAACCTGAATTGAGTCCTCTTTTATTTTATCTTGTGTTTATACTCGCGGTTGAGTAATACAATAGATAGAAGTCCCTTCTGCTGGAGTTCATATGTGCCAAGATTGCGGTTGTTCATTGCCTAGAGGTGATCACCATCACCATCAATTACAAGCAAATCCACAATTAAATGATAAAAAAACATTATCAGTTATTCATAAAATTCTAGATAAGAATGATGTGGAAGCTGCGCATAATCGTGCTCATTTTGAAGCACAAAATGTGACGGCATTTAATTTGATGAGTAGCCCTGGTAGCGGTAAAACCACATTGCTTGAGCACTTACACCAGCATACTGATTTAAAATATGCCGTGATTGAGGGTGATTTAGAAACCTCACGTGATGCTGATCGCCTAAAAGCGCATGGTATTGATGCTTACCAAATTCAAACGGGTTCTGCATGTCACCTTGATGCCTTTATGGTTCATGGTGCATTACACCATGTTGATCTTAAAAATCTTGATATTTGCTTTGTTGAAAACGTAGGTAACTTAGTTTGTCCTGCAAGCTATGATGTGGGCACCCATAAAAATATTGTCTTGGTTTCTGTTCCAGAAGGTGACGACAAAATTGAAAAATACCCAGTGATGTTCCGTCGTGCTGATGTGGTATTAATTACCAAATGTGATTTATTGCCGTATTTTGATTTCAGCATTGAAGAAGCGAAAGCACAGCTGAAAAAACTAAATCCTAATATCGAAGTGATCACGTTATCAACTAAAGATGAAGCAACTTTTGCGCCTTTAGTTAAATGGTTAACCGCTAATCTTCGTTTACAGGAAGCGTAATTATGTGTTTATCGATTCCCTCTCAGGTTGTAGAAATTCACGAAGATAATACAGTCACAGTGGATACCATGGGCGTAAAGCGTCGCGTAAGCTGCCATTTATTAATGGACCCGCTTGTTCTTGGTGAGTATGTATTAGTTCATATCGGTTTTGTCATGAGCAAAATCGATGACAAAGATGCACAAGAAAGTCTTGAAATGTATCAGTTTATTATGGATGAATCAGGGCCACTTCCAATATGAGTTTCGATCTAAAAAAACTGTATGAGGGCTTTCGTGATGCCGATACAGTATTAAATTTAGCTGAACAAATTAAGCAACTTGCGGTTGATCTACCAGAACCAATGCAAGTCATGGAAGTGTGTGGTGGTCATACACATACCATCATGAAATATGGTTTAAAGCAGTTATTACCGGATAATATTGATTTTATTCATGGTCCTGGTTGTCCTGTGTGTGTGATGCCTAAAGAACGGATTGATCATGCTGCGGCATTAGCGTGTCAGCCTAATGTGATATTAGTGACATTGGGCGATATGATCCGTGTTCCTGGTTCAAAAGGCAGCTTGGCACAATATCGCGCTAAAGGCTGTGATATTCGACCAATTTATGATCCGCTTGATTGCTTAACTATTGCCCTTGATAACCCAGATAAAGACGTGGTTTTCTTTGCGATTGGTTTTGAAACCTCAACTCCAATGACGGCGATTTTGATTGAATTAGCCGAGCAACGTCAGGTCAATAACCTTTACTTCCATATCAACCACGTTTTAGTTCCACCTGCGATTGATGTGGTAATGGCTGATCCTGCGGTTAAGGTCAATGCCTTTATTGGTCCTTCGCATGTAAGCGTGATTGAAGGCGCTAAAATTTATCGTACAGTGGTTGAAAAGTATCAAACTCCCGTTGTTGTGGCAGGGTTTGAACCGGTTGATGTGATGGAATCTATTCTGCGCTTAACCAAGCAAAGAGTAGCGGGCATTGCTGAACTCGATGTGCAATACACACGCGCTGTGACGGAAGAAGGTAATACGGTTGCTCAAGCTGCGGTTAAACGTTGTTTTGATATTCGTGATAGTTTCCGCTGGCGTGGTTTAGGTCCGATTGCTAATTCTGCATTACAGTTGAATGAAAAATATCGTCATCGTGATGCTGAAATTAAATTTGCTGATTGTTTGCCAATGACACCGATTGATGATCATAAAGCCTGTCAGTGTGGTGACATTTTGCGTGGATTAGCAAAGCCAAAAGATTGTAAAGTCTTTGGCCGTGGTTGTACGCCACAAACGCCACTTGGCAGTTGCATGGTGAGTTCAGAAGGTGCGTGTAATGCGTATTTCCGTTACCGAGGTGTAAAATGAGTGAACAAGATTTTTCTGCATTATCGACTACAAAATCCATTCAATTAAGCCACGGTGGCGGTGGTCAGGAAATGAATAAGCTGATTAAAGGCTTATTCTTTAAAGCATTTGATAATGCCATTTTACGTAGCGAAGAAGATGCTGCGGTATTAACCCTTGAAGGTAAAACAGCCTTTACTACTGATTCATTTACAGTGTCACCATTGTTTTTTGCTGGTGGTAACATCGGTAAATTAGCCATTGCAGGCACTGTGAATGACTTAGCGATGATGGGCGCACAACCGCAATATTTAAGTTGTAGCGTGATTATTGAAGAAGGGTTTGAAATCGATAAGCTTAAAACTATCGTTCATAGCATGGCTAACGAGTTAAGCATTTCAGGTGCTAAAATTGTTTGCGGTGATACCAAAGTGGTACCTAAAGGCTGTGCTGACGGTATTTTTATCAATACCACAGGTGTTGGTAAAATCATGCAATCAGGTATTTCAGTCCGTAATCTTGCTGACGGTGATGCAATCATTGTGTCGCGTGATGTAGGTCGTCATGGCGCGGCTATTTTAATGGCGCGTGAAGGCTTAACCCTTGAATCTGAGCTTATCAGTGACTGCAATACCTTATGGCCTGCGGTTGAAGCATTAATTGCTGCGGGGCTTGATCTTCATGCCATGCGTGATGCAACTCGTGGCGGTTTATCTGCGGTACTAAACGAGTGGGCGCAAGCCTCTGATGTGGGCATTAGTCTTGTAGAAGATGATGTTCCTGTAAGTGAAGAAGTGCGCGGCCTATGTGAATTATACGGGTTTGAACCGTTTGATTTAGCCAACGAAGGCACGTTTATTATTGCATTACCTCAAGCACAAGCGCAAAAGGCATTAGAGGTGCTTGAAGCCTTTGCTGCGTGTGAAAACGCCTGTGTTATTGGTTCAGTTAATAATGATCATACGGGTCGCGTAATTCTAACCAGTGGTTGGGGTAGCCGTCGTTATCTTGACCTTCCTCAAGGTGAATTATTACCGAGGATTTGTTAATGCACGAGTATTCCATTGTCGGCGCACTTATCGAACAATGCGAACAACATGCTCGTGATAACAATGCTGATAAAGTTACCCGCGTTGCGATTAAAGTCGGCATTTTAAGTGGGGTAGAACCTGCCTTACTTGAAACCGCGTTTCAGACTTTTAAGCTTGAAAGTATTTGCCATGAGGCTGAGTTTGAAATGAATATTCAGCCGCTAGTATTATCCTGTCTCGAATGTGGACAAGAAACCACTCACACCGAGCGCAGTATTATTTGTCAGCATTGTGGTAGTAATCGCACCCATGTTTTAGATGGCGAAGACTTAATGCTCATGCAGCTAGAAGTCGAGCAAAGCAAAGACGTATAAGTAGCGACTATTGCTAAAAAAAGGCCATACCCGTTAACGCAGGTATGGCCTTTTTTTTGGAGGAAAACCAGGTTCGAGTCATAGAGTTACTTTACCCCCGTCATTCCCTACAGTGAGGTTACGAACGAGATAGGGAATCTACTAACCATGCGTTGTAGAGTGACTGTATTCATTGGCGTCTTTGAAGCTCAAATACGCGGTGAATAGATCACGGATAGCTTTC
The DNA here is from genome assembly GCF_002954725.1 of Photobacterium phosphoreum. Classification (GTDB taxonomy): domain Bacteria; phylum Pseudomonadota; class Gammaproteobacteria; order Enterobacterales; family Vibrionaceae; genus Photobacterium; species Photobacterium phosphoreum. Next base: position 1,370,988 of record NZ_MSCQ01000001.1, on the reverse strand, counting down.
GTTCCTCGCCTTCCGAGATGACGGATAATAGGCTGTATCATTTTCAATAAAAAATGCACAAATCAACCTCGTCACTCTCTACAATGAATGCCAACCTCAACCCCCGTCATTCCCTATAGTGAGGTTACGAACGAGATAGGGAATCTACCATCCACGCGTTGTAGAGTTCCTGTTTTCGCTGGCGTCTTTGATGCTCAATCACGCGGTGAATAGATCACGGATAGCTTTCGTTCCTCGACTTCCGAGATGACGGATAATAGGCTGCATCTGAAGTGGTCAAGTAAAACTGTACACCTTTATAGGTGTTTAAATTAAG
>NZ_MSCQ01000001.1:1239640-1369288 GCF_002954725.1 Photobacterium phosphoreum | reverse complement strand
TCATTTTCAACAATAAATGTACTAACTAACCCCCGTCATTCCCTACAGTGAATGCCCGCGAGGGCGATAGGGAATCTATCATTCACGCGTTGTAGAGTGACTGTATTCGTTGGTGTCTTTGAGGCTCAAACACGCGGTAAATAGATCACGGATAGCCCTCGTTCCTTGCCTTCCGAGATGACGGATAATAGGCTGTATCATTTTCAATAAAAAATGCACAAATCAACCTCGTCACTCTCTACAATGAATGCCAACCTCAACCCCCGTCATTCCCTACAGTGAGGTTACGAACGAGATAGGGAATCTACTATCCACGCGTTGTAGAGTTAATCATTGAATAATATGTCACGGCTGAACTCTTCAAGTTTTTTCCCTTTAACATAATGATTAATCAGTTTAATTGGGTCTAAATACAAGCACTTAATTGGAGGGTAATCATCATCTTCTAGATTCTTAGTTGTTCTATTTTGCATGTGAACTGATTTCAATGGGCCAGAACCAGGGAAAACAAAAGCATTACTGACCTTTGATTCTGGACAATAGACTTTCAGTGCTTTTGCATAGAAAAACTGTTTTACTAAATCAGGCCACCCAGGGGCGCTATTAAGACCTTGTGCTCCATAGTATTTTGCATCAACAACAGCAAATTTATTACTATTAGGATACCTTAAAACGGTATCTGTTCGTTGTGCCTTTGCAGCAGCTGGCTTTAGTGTTCCGTCATTAAATTGATATGTAGGAACAGAAAGTAATCGATTAACAGGAAAATTCCATGATAATGTTTTATCTAGCATATGTTCCCACATACCATGAAAATGTTTGAGCCCAATTACGGAGTCACTTATTTCACGTCCATGATTACACTCTAGATATTCAGATAATAATTGTAATAATCGAATATCTCTTTCCGAAAAAACGGATATTAATTCAGAATGTAATACGCGTAATTGTTCTGTAATATTTCCTTTTGATAAAGGTATGTTTTGTATGTCTTGTGATACAGATAAATTAGATCCAGTAACTATCCATCCAAAAGATTTATCTATTTGTTTAATAATACTGGCATGTATACGAGATACTTCGCTATCAGAAAAATAACGACGCCTAGTACCATACACATCAAGATAAACAGGTCCACCTTTACCTGGAAAAGGCGTTTGGTTTGACATTGTTCGCTTCCAATCAGGTTTACCTGTATTCAAAACTTTCTCTGATAATCGACGAGAATATAAGCCGTTATTACAAAAATCTTCAAGTAAGGTAGATATTAGATTGAGTCGATGACTACCAATGCAGTCAATGCCTCCATCTAGTGCGTATAGTTTGCTTGTTCTATCTTCAGAATAACGACGAATTGCTTTCATTAAAAATGAAGCAATTTGATAACTCTCACGGCTATCTAATTTAGGAATATTTGAGTTTCTGGGTAAAAAGACATGAGCTCCTGAACTGTTTATAACTAGCCCACAAAATGATATTTTTATATCGTCATGGGTGATCAAATACTGATTATACATTTGCTTTTTGAGATCATCTGGTAGGGAAGATACCAGTGCTCTATCAGTATAATGATAAAGTTTTGATGGCATTATTCGTATTCCAAGTATGTCTTAGTATCAACAGATTCAGCCATTTTTGATAGTAAGCTTTCTTCAATAGCGTTATTAAAGACAGTAGATCCTTGCTCAAAAGCATTAATTAATTGACTAAAGTTGATTAATTCTACAGATTGCCCATGTATGATTACTTCATCTTTGAAAATAATCGTTTTTTGGCTATGGCGTAATACATCATCCCATAAATACATTAGTAATTTACCTTTTAATGTATTGTCAGGATCCTTTTGAAGTTCAGTTTCACTAATAAATCGATGACCAAGTAAACGATCTTCTGGAATACGCTCAGTTGCTAAATGTTTATTGATAACCATTGCTAAAATAGACCATTCAATAGGTTGAATAGTTATATTTCCAGCAGATTCAATTGGTATATTTAATGTCCCTTTAGATGCTTTTGAGTAATCAATTTGTAAATATTTAAATTGCCAGCGGCGCTTAAATGCAGTATCCATTGGCATTACTGCTTGATCACTACTATTCATGGTAGCCAATAATGATAAATTTGATGGAATTTTTAGCTTACCAGTAGAAAATTTATTAAGCGTTTTTTCATTAAGGTAGGCTAGTAAATCAGGATCTGATACATCAATAGAATAAGAACTTTCACCGTTTTCATCACGATCAAGCAATTGAAATATCTCACCAAAAACAGCGGCAGCAGCAGCTCGATTAATTTCTTCTATTACAAGGAAATATTCAGAGGAGGGGTCAGATATGGCTTTAATAATTGCTATTGTAAATGGACCTGGACGGAATTGATAACCGACACTATTGTTGTTCATTATTGGCTTTAAACAACCAATAAAGTCACTGTATTGTGTATCGGGATGAAAAACAGTACGAGTAAAATAATTTTCATTTTTTCCTTGAGATATAGAATAGCTTTTACCTGTACCGGGGGCACCGTAATAAATTACATTTCTTGCAATAATCCCTGTTGTACTAACTTTGGGATCATATGTCATGTAATCAATTAATGATTCAATATATTGAATTGTGTTATCTAATTCGCTAGTAGAAAAAGGAATTTGTTCATCTAAGTTTAGATCATTATTATCATTCACAGTCGATTGATTAGAGATATTGGCTATGTGCACAAATCGAGATATTACAATAAATAGTAATTTAGTTTGTTCTGCCGCTAGTACTTTTGCCCGCTCATTATTAAAAAATTTTTTCCCAATAACTCTCATTGGCTTCTCAAAATATTTAAATATTGTAATTTGAGTACCATTATTAGCTGAGAGACTTTGAATAAAAGAGTCGCATCTAGCTTGTTCTGTTGTTTCATCTCTAAGAACAGAAGCTGGGTTAGAAAAACATTCAGCAATATAATATTGGCACTCTATACTTTTTTTTATGTCTTTCAATGCGGCTAAAATGGATTGAAATGAAACATCATGAACTTTGCCTGTCGAATTGGTTACTTGAATAAATGAACCTGATCTAAAAAATTTTATTGTAAATTTTGATTGGTCATTAGAAGTCTCAATATTAGAAGAAAAATTTTTGTAATCTGAGTCGGAAAATCTCATGCTAAACAACCTTGCCTGAATGAATATACAGTGGTAGCATTGCCGGGTTAAAAACCGGATAAGTAGACCTAATGACAACTGTAATTATAGATAAAGCTGAATATATCAAAACTTTAAGAGTAAAACTTGGACTTGGAGCAACAGAAGTCGCAAATCTTTTAGGTTTAAACTCGACAGGCGAGCGGACAGTACGAGGCTGGGAGAAAGGTGAGCATGAACCAACCAAGGCAAAGTGGAACGCAATTCTAAATTTAGAATATGAATTAAAAGAACACCATAACAATGCTCCTTTTAAGCAAAAATCACTTTCGGATTCAGGTTTTAGCTTTATTGATCTATTTGCAGGTATTGGTGGTATTAGGTTGCCATTTCAAAAATTAAACGGACATTGTGTATTTACATCAGAATGGGATAAGTTTGCACAAAAAACTTACCTTGCTAATTACGGTGAAATGCCAAATGGTGATATTACTCAAATCAAAACGAAAGATATTCCAGATCACGATGTTTTGCTTGGTGGATTTCCTTGCCAATCGTTTTCACAAGCAGGTTTAAAACAAGGTTTTAGTGATACACGTGGAACCATGTTTTTTGAAATTCAGCGTATTCTCGCAGAAAAAAGACCAAAAGCATTTTTACTTGAAAATGTTAAGCAAATTCAAAGCCATAATAAAGGTGAAACGTTAAAAACTATTTTGGCTATTTTGCGTGGTGAATTTGAGCAAGAGATTCCAACTGATGTACCTATGAGTGAAGATGCTCGTAGTGCATTATCTAAAAAGCTGAATTACTGCGTTGATGTAAAAGTTTTACGTGCAGGTGATTTTGGAATCCCACAAAATAGGGAACGAGTCTTTTTTGTTGGATTTGATCGTGATGCATTTGGTTTAGATGAAAATATAAAACTTGAAGATATCTTTACTTGGCCTATTGGTGAAAAAACCACAACTCGTGTAGGTGACATTCTACAGCCTCAGATTGAATTATATGTCGATAAAGACAAGCACGATAAAGATCGTTTTACTATTTCTGATAAGTTGTGGACTGGGCATAAAAAACGTAAAGAAGAGCATAAAACAAAAGGGAATGGTTTTGGTTATTCGTTATTCAATGCTGAAAGCGAATATACAAATACAATAAGTGCACGCTATTATAAAGATGGATCTGAAATACTAATTGATCAAAGCCATCTTGATAAAAATCCAAGAAAGTTAACACCAAGAGAGTGTGCAAATTTACAAGGTTTTCCTCATAACTTTATTGTTGATGCTGTATCACAAGGTCAAATATATAAGCAATTTGGTAATTCTGTATGTATGAAAGTTATTGATGCTGTAGCAGAGCAATTAGTAATTACTCTAAAAAAACTCGATAAAAAATAAACCCCACAAAAAAGCCCCATCACTAACAGCAATGGGGCTATTTAATTCAATAAGATAAAACCTTAACGGCGGCGCATTTTCAAGAACAATGCACCTGCACTTAGGTTGCTGCCATCAAGTTCTAGTTTCCGGTTAACCACGATAGGGTAGTTCTTACCCACGCGTAAGCAAACGCGATCAGCGAGCACTTCATTAGCAAAGTCACTACCTGCAAGGGTAACGGCTTTAATGCCAGAGGTTTCGTCCATACGCTCGATCCAATTGGCAATATAATCAGCAAGTGAGTCCATCACACCAAAGGCTATTTTGTCATAATCGACTTCATCAACCACTAGGCAGAAGCTCATTAAACTGCCGACCATTTTCGCCCAATCAATAGTACGTTTACCATCAACCATATCTAATGAAAAATCGACACGATGGCCTTGGTTATCAGCATTGTGCAATGATTTAGCAATCAGTGCATCATTAAGATACTGAACACTATCATGACCTGATTTCGATAAACCCAGTACCGTTGCCACTAATGCAAATAGACCTGACAGTTGATCATTACACTCATTCAAGATTAACTTGTTAAGCGCATTGTAACTCACAGGAATTTGATATTTAAATTTCGCTAATACTTCGGCTTGCTCACCTGCAGCCAACGTTGCAATCATTTCTGAGCCAGATTGTGGCAGGGTAGGCATGACTAAGAACGTATCAGTACGCGTGAATTTATCTTGGCTGACAATTTCACCTGCGCCATAACGGCCAAAGTAAATCGCAGCACTATGACGACCGACACCTGATTCCAACATGCCGCCGTGTAGAGCACAAATAGGCAATGTTTGCGCAGAGGCATCGTTAGGGTGATTAGGTTGGTAATCAAACCGAATACGACGCTTGCTCCAATAGGCATTTAGACCATTGATACAGGCTTGATCGTGTAACGGTTCAACCGATTTAAATGGCACTAATGGATGGATAACAGGATCACTACAAACCTGACTCCAGCCTTTGTTAATACGTGCAATTAATGGCTGCTGGTGATTGGTTTCGATATGTAAATAATCAATACCGCGCACACGCAACATTTCAGTTAGTACTGTTAATACGCGATTGTAGCTAAAGCAAAGATCATATAACGGTTGATCAAGCTGAGCATGATGTCGCTTTGCACGTACAGTAACGCGTGCTTTTTCTAAGCTTGATAACGCTAATACATGCAGTGACGGCACAATAAAATGCATCGGGACATTATTAGGATTACAAATAATGACTTGCTGACGCTGATGCTGTGCTGCCTCAATAGGTCCGCGGCTTAAATGAAATTCATGCAGTTGATTGTTAGCAAGTGGTAAGCTAAAACTCACATGGCCTGTGTTCATTACCGTTTCAGCCCATTGCTGAATCTGTTGACGATCGATGGATGCTTCAACCGATGTCTCACCATGACAATGCGAGCAAGCAATGGCGATTTCACCAAATAATTCGGATTGATTATCACCTAATGCAGGTTCGCAATAACTGCAAAATGGCAAATGATGTGGTGAGGTAACTAAAGGAACGACACGACCTTCACGGTGGCGAATTTCTTTAATTGAAGAGTCAATCAACCAAATAGACAATAAGAAATCTTTGGCTATTTGATCTGCTAATGCTTCAAGTTGTGCTTGATTGCCAACAGCTTCAATAAGGTAACGATTTTTATCATAACCAATGGTGATTTCTACCTGTTGATTAGCTAAATAATCGTTACATAGTTGGGCATAAAACGGCACCGGGCGTGAACAGGTAAAAGAAAATTGAATTAATTTCATTGTTCAATGCCTCGTTTGTAAGCCGTTGGGATCAAGCTGTTAATATCAATGTTATTCACTTTTTCGCACTTTATATCAAGTGCGGAAAGGTGTTTAAGAAGGGCCGATTCCATAACCGGTATTGCCGCATTAATTTTAGATGTTAGGCCCATATACATAGGTTCTAATACGGTTGGTGTTACGCCTAAAACATACGTTTTGGGGCGATCGCCGACCAATTCCATCATGATCAATGTTTGTAGCATTTCAACTTCGTGAGCACTGCCTTGCCAATCAATTTCAGCAGGGGCTTTATCAAAGTCAAAGAAATATACTTCGCCAGCATCTACATCGGCAGCGTTAACCGTATCAACTACAATCAGATGATCATATTGCGTTAACGTCGGAATAAGACAATGTGCCAACGTACCGCCATCAATAAGATCAATCTGATGGTCGGGGTGCGTAAAGCGGTAATTTTCTGTGAGATAATTGACGAAATGTACGCCGACTCCTTCGTCGGCGTACAAGACATTGCCAATACCAAGCAGCAATATCTTCATTTGCGCTAGTGGCCTTTATTTTTTGAGTGGTTATCGTGATGAGCATGATGCTGGACTGGATGGTTACCATTATCTGCTTTTTTCACGTTTACTGGGTGGTAATCGTAGCCAGACATTATGGCATCAGCAGAACCGTTACGGAAGCGGATCCCTGTCCAAATAACCATATACACGTGGATCAATACAAAAATAATGAATGCCCAAGTAATATAATGGTGCCATTTTCGCACTTCATCTAACCCGCCCATCGCATATGCGACCCATTGAGCAGGTTCCCACATCATGCCACCAATTCCTAAGTGGTATACATTAGCATATAGCGTCAAGCCAGTCACACACATGAAGATTGCAGCGATAGAAATACCCGCATAAACCATCAGTTGTAATGGACCATAAGCGCCATGGTGAGGGGCTTTACCCATCCAAAAATAGGCTTTAATTTGCTGAATCCAGCTTTTCGGACTCACTATATCTTGAATCGAGCGACGTTCAACGTTACTCCGACTAAAGAAGAACAGATAGGCACGAATCAGTGTGACGGCGATCAATATAAAGCCTAACACTTCATGCGCTAAACGGATCCAGCCTTGTTCAAGTACATTGGTGCTGTTTGGTGCGACCAAAAACGGCCAAGCAATATAAAAGCCAGTAACGACTAAACCAAAGATTGCAAAGGCACGTAACCAGTGACATAAACGGATAATGAATGAAAATACATAGGATCGTTTATACAACACGGTATCTGTTGACATGATAAATCCTTAGTTACATTGCCTGAGCTGGAATACGGAATTCACTAAGCGATTGACCTTTGTAATCCATTACGTGTACTGAACACGCCATGCAAGGGTCAAATGAGTGAATAACACGTAATACTTCTAATGGTTTTTTCGGATCTTCAAGTTGTAAACCCACTAAAGAGGCTTCGTATGGACCTACTTTACCGTTACCATCAATAGGGCCTGCGTTCCATGTTGTTGGAACCACGGCTTGATAGTTTTCAACTTTCGCGTCTTTAATACGTAACCAGTGACTCAAGAAGCCGCGTGGTGCTTCAATGATGCCGACACCTTTGTATTCCTTTTTAGGATCAATGGTCGGTTCAATGTAAGTGGTTTGATCTGAATTTAGGTTAGTCACCATAGATTCAAAGGTTTCTAAACCATGACGAGAGATAGTTAGAGTATGCAACATACGTGCAGCCGTACGACCAAGGGTGGTAAATAAAGCACCTGCTGGTAGACCCGTTTGCTGTAAGAACTCGTTCACTACTGACGTAACGCGAGTGTTACCTTTGGCGTAGTTAACAACCATAGTTGCTAAAGGACCGACTTCAACAGGCTCACCATTATAACGTGGTGATTTAACCCAAGAGTATTTCCCCGCTTCGTTGATTGTAGGGCGTTTACCGACAATGGTATCGCGCTCAATAAACGGCGTATGCTCAGGGATGGTGGTACCATCGTATGGGTGTTGAGGTTTGTTAGCGTCATACCATGAGTGAGTTACATCTTCTTCAATCATGTTTAGATCGATGTTTTCTGCTTTTGATAAATCTTTATTGCGGATCACACCACCAACAAAAAGGTGATCATCTGGGTTAAGCAGAATAGATTCGCTACACATGAAGGTATCAACGTTACAGCCACCAAGTACACTTGGTTCTTTCGCATAAGCGGCAGCAGCCATTTTAATATCAGCTTGATATACACGCTCAACGAAATCTGCAACATGGGCATATTTCTGCTTAAACTCTTGTAAACGAGCAGGGTCTAGCATGTCACGTACACAGGTTACGCCACCAACAACGATTGATTGTGGGTGTGGGTTTTTACCGCCCCAAACTGCCATTGCTTCTGCTGCAATACGTTGAATTTCTAATGCTTTAAGGTAGTGGCTCAAACCAATTAGGTTTTGCTCTGGTGTGAACTTGTAGGTTTTGTTACCCCAATAAGCATTAGCAAATGGCCCTAACTTACCGGTGTTAACTAAGCCTTGCACTTTTTCTTGTGCTGCGCGTAAGTCACCTTCACCAGCCGCCATAGGTGTGGTTGAATACTTCATCGCTTCAACAGCTGCTTTTGCTGGATCGGCACTTAATGCTGAAACAACATCTATCCAATCTAAACCGTGAAGAATGTAGAAGTGCACAATATGGTCATGCATTTGTAGGGTAGTTAAGATTAAGCTACGAATGTATTTTGCATTGATAGGCACTTGGGCATTGATTGCATCTTCAACAGCTAACGTACCGCATAGGTAGTGTGATGATGTACATACACCACAGATACGTTGCATTAATAGGCCAACATCATACGGTGTACGGCCTTTCATGATAATTTCAAGACCACGAAACAGGGTAGATGATGCCCATGCTTTGTTAATCACGTTATTCGCATCAAGTTCAACTTCGATGCGTAAGTGGCCTTCGATACGAGTAATGGGATCGATAACGACGCGCTTGCTCATGAATTATTCCTCGACTTTTTTAGCAAAAATACTGCTGACTGCGTGTGCACCAATACCAACGGCAGTGACACCTAAAATAACCGCACCAATAGTATCGGCGGTAGCATCTAAACCATGCACAGGTTGACGACTCAATGGTTTTTCGAAATCGGCCATGTCATCCCAAAAATCAGGTTCTGAACAACCGATGCAACCATGGCCTGCAAGTACTGGCCAGCTAGTGTGTGAGTTAAAACGCTCAGTCGGACAGTTGTTATAGGTGTAAGGACCTTTACAACCCATTTTGAATAAGCAATAACCTTGCTTGGCATTATCATCACCAAATTCAGTGACAAATTCACCCGCATCAAAGTGACCACGACGTTCACAGTTATCATGAACTCGAGCGCCATAAGCCCATTTAGGACGGTTAAAGATATCTAATGCAGGTAAACGACCAAACATGATGTAGTACATTAATGTACCGGTAATATTAGCTGGGTTTGGTGGACAACCTGCAACGTTAATCACGGGACGGTCAATGACAGCACCGACACTTTTTGCACCCGTCGGGTTAGGACGAGCAGCTTGGATACCACCGTAAGATGAACATGTACCGACACAAATTACTGCGGCTGCATCTGCGGCAACGCGTTTAATCAGTGAGATACCTGTTTCAGCTTGGCTACCTAGAGTAAGGAAAGTACCGTTGTTTGCTGTAGGTACTGCGCCTTCAGCGGCAAGCAGGTATTTGCCTTTATAAGCTTTCATGGCGTTATCTAGGTTTTCTTCTGCTTGATCGCCCGCTGCTGCCATCAGTACTTCTTGGTATTCAAGTGATACATGTTCAAACAGTAACGTACTAATATCAGGCGTGGTGCTACGTACTAATGATTCAGAACAACCAGTACATTCGGCAAGGCTCAACCATATAAGTGGAACACGATCAGAGAGCTCTGCAGCTTCTGCAACCATGGTACTAAAAGGTAGGGGTAGTGCCAGCAATGAAGTGATGGTTGCACTCCAAATCATGAAGTCACGACGGGTAAAGCCATTTTGTTCTAGTTTTTTCTGAAAAGATCCCTCACGAAGAGGTTTCGTTTTTCGAAGCTCGGCAAGACGTTTCTGGCCAAGTTCAAAAAGGGCTGCATGCGAGTCCATCTATCAACCTTGTTAGCTATGATTAAATATACTTTAATAGTATTAGTTGTTAATTCTATGACTTAAATCAATATGATTAGTTGATCTGAATCAGATTTTAAAAGTTTGTATGACAATATAAAAAATCAAAAATGAGCTTATGCATAAAATAACGATCGATAATGATAATTGCTATTATTTCAACATGTTATAGTGAAATCGTTGGCGTTAACCTTATGATAAATAATGACTTTATTTGGGCGGCAAATTGAAGCGGACAAGGAAGATAATGCGTGGTTATGCAATATAAAAGTAGATTAAAATATAAATGTTTTGAAGGAATACTTTACTTGGTTCTAAAATTAGGAGTTTTTATATCTGGGGTATAAAAAACGCCTTTATTGGGTTTAATAAAGGCGCTCAAATGGTGATGATTAATGCGTTAAAAAAGCTTATTCACCCGCAAGGAATTTCTTATCTAGAATACAGAATGCAAGTAATAGATTGGCAGCGGCAGCATAGAAGCCAAAGCGATCACGAAGTTGACATTCTTTGGTAAATAACGGTAACCAATTTAACAGCATAGTATTGATGAACGACAATTGTGATTGCATCAATGCTTCACGTTGTTCTTCTGTTTGTTGTTGATTGCCCATGATGATTAAATTGCCCATGAAGTCTAATTCAATCGCAAGATGATCAGCAGGTTCATTGAATTCTTTACGCTGTGCAATATCAAAAGAGGCCATAAGTTCATGCATTTCTTGGGCAGGCTTGTCGTTTAATAGCCCTGTTTTACCGACATACATTGAAGCGTAAGGCAGCGCACCTGATTTTGGTGTACTTAGAAATAAACCACAAAAATCAGCCGCAAGTTCTAGTTGTTCATCACTACGAGCATGAGATTTTTTAATGGCGGCACGGAAGGTATCAACGGGTGCTTTTAATTCCTCAGTCATACCAAGACCAGACAGAAATGTATACATCTCACCGCCATGGTATTCATGTAGATCGGCATCACTTAATTCACGGGCGAAAAGTGAAGACATCCACCAGTAGATTTCAGCACGTTGTTCGTTGAATGCGATAAATTCTTGCATGGTCACTCCAGACATAAAACATATTCAAATAAAGCGGTTAGGCAGAGTATACCTAAGGGTTATTAGAATAGGTTCTAAAAAATGAAATAAAGGCGATGAAATTAATATTCATCGCCTTTATGAGTTGATTCACTATGCTAGTAACGGATTAATTACTTATCCATTGCTGGGAATAGTGGGTCAATCCCTGTTTCATACGTAGGGCCGTTAAAGCCTGTTACTTCTGGTACTGGGCCAGTGTATTTCTCAATATCAACCACAGCAGTGTGCGCTGATGTTGCTTGTGCAAGCTGAGAAGTACCGATATCTAACGTTAGTACGTTTGGATCGCCGTAAGTACAGATTGTGCCTGCTTTTCCGCCTTCAAGAGGGCTATACCAAGCACCTTCGTGAATACGACATACACCCGGTGAGTAGTCATCTGTTACTACTGCGCCTGCCAATACTTGACCACGACCGTTAAATACGCGTACCAAGTCGCCAGATTTAATACCACGTGCTGTTGCATCTTGGGTATTGATGTAAATTGGCTCACGATCAGCGACTGCGTAAGTTGCACGGAAGTCAGTTGATGAACATAACTGTGAGTGCAAACGGTTATTTGGGTGACAGCTCTGTAAGTGAAGAGGGTAGACATCAGAGCGTGGACCGCCGTGACTACGTTCTTCTTTTTCAAACCACATTGGGTGACCTTGACAGTCGTTGTAACCCATATCTGCGATTGTCTTACAGTAGATCTCAATCAAACCTGATGCTGTACCTAGTGGCTCAAGGTCCGGTTCGTTACGGAATGATTCGTGACGTACCCACTCTTTGCCCGCAGGGAATTCAATATAGCCATCACCTTCCCAGAACTTAGCGAAGGTTGGCATACGAACACCGATACCACGGCCTTGTAAACGTGCGCCGTTGTAGATTTCTTCAATGATTTCGATTTTCTTTTTACCGCCAGTAAATGCTTCTTCGCGGTTAAAGCGTGCACATAGTTCACGGAAAATATCGAAGTCATCTTTAGACTCAAACATTGGCTCAACAATCTTACGTAATGCAAGGATACCTTTGTTGGAATGGTTACCAAACTGCTCGATATCATCACGCTCGTAAGTGGTTGTTGCAGGTAATACGATATCTGCAAAACGACACGTCGCTGTCCATTGGTGCTCGATAGAAATAACAGTCTCTAGTTTCGTCCACGCTTTGATCATACGGTTACGATCTTGGTGGTGAGCAAATGGGTTGTTACCACTGAAGATCGCCATCTTCATGTATGGGAAGGTAATTTCACTACCGTTCCACTGGATCTTAGTACCTGGGTTAGAGATACAATCAACAAAACGTGCCACAGGAATTGTCTTTGCGTAGCCTTTAAATGAACCGTTGTAGATTGGATCTACGCCAGTTACACCACTAAAGCCTGACATCAGTGGGCCAGCAGAAGTAATTGTACCAGCATCGTTGTAGTGCCAGCCAAAGCCGAAACCACCACCAGGTTGACCGATTTGGCCAAGCATTGCTGCTAGCACAACCAGCATCCACGCCCATTGCTCGCCGTGTTGCATACGCTGTAGACACCAACCGCCCACAAGCTGAGTACGACCACCTGCCATTGTGCGTGCTAGTTCACGGATTTGACTTGCCTTAATGCCACAGATTTTCTCTGCCCATTCAGGTGTTTTAACAATACCGTCAGTTTCGCCCATCACGTAAGGCATGAACTTGTCAAAACCTGTGGTGTAGTTAGCGATGAATTCTTTGTCGTATAGATTTTCAGTGTATAGCGTGTGCGCAATCGCCAGCATCAACGGAATATCTGATTGTGGGTGGACAGGTAACTGCTCACCACCAACAAACTTCATGGTTTCATTGCGTACTGGATCAACGTGAATAACTTTAATTTCTTTGTTTTTCACTTTCTCAGCAAGTTGCTGGTATGAACTGTATACGCTGTGATCAGGAACCAACCAACCTACTTGTAGGTTTTTAACTGGATCCGTACCCCACATTACGATGGTATCAGTGTTCTTTAATACGATATCCCAAGAGGTTTGTTGTTCGTAAACTTCCATTGCACCGGCAACGTAAGGAAGAATAACTTGTGCAGCACCTGTTGAGTAGTCACCCATTTTACCAAGGGTAGTACCGTGAAGGCTGATACCACGCTTCATCATTGTACCGGCGTTGTGTAGTTTACCTACAGACTGCCAGCCAGTATGACCTGCGTATAACGCACTTGGGCCGTAAGTTTCTTGAACACGGTTTAATTCGTGCTGGAAGAAATCTAATGCTTGTGACCAAGGCACACGTACAAAACGGTTATTACCACGTTGGCTTGTATCTGACTTGTAGCCTTGTTTTAGCCAGTCGATACGAATCATTGGGTATTTAACACGTGCAGGGTTGTATACCACTTCACGTACGGCATCTAGCATTACTGTTGGGTGTGGGTCTTTTTCAAATGGGGTTGTTTCGGTCCATACGCCGTTAACAACTTTGGCACGGAATGCACCCCAGTGAGAGCCACAAAGCACTTCGCCGTTAAAGCCTGTAACAGCATCTGTTGCTGCCATTGCTTTACGAGGAGCAAGTAGACTTGTACCGACAACTGATGCAGCACTTGCAATCGCAAGACCAGATAGGAAGCGGCGGCGTGTAATGCCTTTATGATTGTTTTGAGTCGCCATAGTTGGAGAATCCTTAAACTTTAATTTTTATCGATGGGGCGGGGATAAAAATTATCACCCGCCTATCATTTAATCGTTTATTGGAGCGCTGGATTAATGCGCGCCAGCACCACCTGTATCGCTGCCATGGTTCTGAAGATATTTAAGTAGTGTACGTTCTTCAGTCTTGGTCAGACGGTAGTAAGAGCTCATGGCTTTCAGACTTGCGATCCAGCCATTTGCAGTAAAATGGCCAGGATCTGGCGCCGCGTGACAAGCGTTACATGTAGACGCGTACATATCTTCTGCGTAGTTCCAGATTGGTTTAATACTGTCAATCATGTCTGATTTAGTAATCCAACCTTGAACACTGATGTTCTGCCACACAATGTTAGTTGCAGGATCAGTTTCTTCTTTAATGATTTTCTCGTTCGCTTTAACTTCACCACGGATAGTTGCCTTGAAGACACGCTTACCCATGTACTCAGTCATTACGCGACCTTTACCTGCTTTTTCTAGCCAGCCGTTAACTTCAACTTTTAGCATGTCGCCTTTGCGTTCAAGTACGGTTACTTCAGAAGCGGGTAATAATTTACCTTCTGATTTACCTTTTGGATCATCAGTTGCAAAGATGTCTTTCTCACCTAATGAGTAAAGTTTCTCAGCAGTTGCACCTTGAGTGGTTGCTTCAGCTTGTAGACCTTGGAAGTCTTTTTGGAAACCGCCAGCCATGTTTGGTAGTTCGTGTGCAATACCTTTGTGACACTCAATACAGTTCATGTCTTTCGCAGCAGCGTCTGTCATTGCAGCAGCAGCTTCAGGTGATTGCTTAGCATGGTCCATCGCTGAATAGTTATGGCAACTCTTACATGTGCTTGAGTTTTGTTTTTCCATGCGTTTCCAAACCATCTGAGCCAATTCTAAACGATGCTCTTCAAATTTTTCAGGGGTGTCGATTTTTTTAGTAATAAACTGGTTATACACATCTTTTGATGCCATTAACTTTGTTTCTATCATGCCCACTAAATCTTTCGGTTGGTGACAGTCAACACAATCAGCACGAACACCAGAAGCATTTTTGAAGTGTACCGATTGGGTATATTCTTCATAGTTCTGTTGCATGGTATGACAACCAACACAAAATTCATTGGTTGATGCGTGTTCAAAACCTTTGTGTACAGCAAAGATGCCACTCACGGCGATACCAATACCAACAAGCACCAGAGCAAGAATTGAGTACTTGCTGCTTGGTTTCGTCAACATCTGCCAAATTTTCTTCATCTTGAAAGATTCCATTTGAAAATAATGCCCACCGTAGACTACGGTGACGGTTAAAATTTTATGGGGTAATCTTATTGTTACGATATGAATAAGGTTAACGCTACGGATGAATAGTAAAGGCATAGTTATGACAAATTGTGAATGGTCTTGGTTTGTGCTACCGTTCAGCAAGAAAGCCAAAAACTAAAAAGAGAACGACATGAGCCATCACGTACTTGTTGTAGAAGATGAAATTGTTACCCGCACAAAATTGGTTGGGTATTTTGAGAATGAAGGATACAAGGTAAGCCAAGCAGACAGTGGCGCACAGATGCGCGAGATAATGGCAACGGAAAAAATTGACCTTGTAATGCTCGATATTAACCTGCCAGGTGAAGATGGTTTAATGCTAACTCGCGAGCTTAGAAGCCGTTCTGAAGTAGGCATTATTTTGGTGACTGGACGTACTGATAGCATCGATCGCATCGTCGGTTTAGAGATGGGCGCAGACGACTATGTAACTAAACCTTTTGAACTGCGTGAACTCTTGGTTCGAGTGAAAAACTTGTTATGGCGCATGACGTTAGTAGAAAAAGCGCGCGATGAAACTATGGTTGAAATGCAGGAAGATAACATCATTCGCTTTGGTGAATGGCAGTTTGATATTAACAAACGCGCACTGACACATAATGGTCTTCCAGTGAAGCTAACTAAGGCTGAATATGAGCTATTAGTTGCGTTCTCATCGCACCCAAATGTAGTGTTAAGCCGTGAACGTATTTTGAACATGTTAAGCCATCGTGTAGAAGCACCAAACGACCGCACGATTGATGTTTTGATTCGTAGAATGCGCTCTAAAATGGAACTTGATCCTAAGAATCCACAGATTTTTGTTACCGTTCATGGTGAAGGGTACATGTTTGCTGGCGACTAATATTAGTCTTAATTTGACTGGTAAAGTATTGTTTCTATGAAATAGCTATGACACAAATTGACATAAAAATGCCTTGTTTTAATAGAACAGGGCATTTTTTTTGGGTGCCATTTGGCCTTGTTTTTGATTTAGATCATGATTTGTGAGAATATTTTTTTGGGTCAAAAAGGAACAAAACATCGTATTGAGAATCAATATTAATACCAAGTCTTTTTTGTAACATTTATAAAACTAATCACAGCTCAATCATTAACTTAGCGATCGTTAATTAGCAACAATGCAGTGGAATAATGAAATCTTATGAACATGAATTTTGTACGATAATCTCTTGATAATTGTATTTTCACTAAAATTGCCATTTGGGGTGTGTGATTAAGTGAATATTAAGAAGGGTAAACGGCGCTATTTTATGATGCTATTCATACTATAATCATCCGCTGTTCATAGTTAAGTCGCGAGTTATTCATAAAATAGTCATATATTGAATACCGTTTACCGTACAATTAAATGTTAAATAATGGCAAAAAATGCGATGTCACGTAAATATCTTGGAAATAACGTATAGATATAACGTCTTTATCTATCGTTTTTCGTTCTTTTTTCTATTATTTGTTCAGTTAATTTAATGATTTCAGGCAGACTAATTGTACTTTTTTGTGCAAGTTGCTGTTGCTCAATGAGTACATTTTCTAATATTTCAGTGGTTGTTAGTGGGTTTGCGAGCACGACACGAAATACCGTCGTTGCTTTACGTTGCCACTTCTCCGGTGTAATACGAGTGCGTGATACAAACGATTTTCCAGATTCTCGCTGACGTTTTTGAATGAACTGGGTGAGATCGTTTAACAGCTCTAACAGTTGATCACGCTGTTCTGGTGTTGCTAGCTGTAATGCTTGTTGTGTCTTTGCGGGAACATAACGGTAAGTCAGAAGACATAATTCAGGGTGAGTAACTAATTCAAACTCAGGGTGTTGTTCAATGCAGTTTGCGAAGTAATGCGCTTTTTCAATACTATTATTAATCAGAAGTTCATAGCCAGGGCGGCTAATAATATTCATGCTGGCATAGAGCAACATTGCCATTCCACTGCGCGAACCTTCAAGCGTATGGCTACCTAAATCTTTAGAGCCTTTACGAAGAATATATTCAGCATGATGCTCAATTGCTGTCATTAACTCTGGGTTTTTAAATATCACCATGCCAGCACCCATAGGAATATAGAGCTGTTTATGGGCATCAATGGTAATTGAATCTGCGCGTTCAATACCTTTCAATAAATGACGGTATTTATTCGACATTAACGTTGCGCCGCCCCAAGCCGCATCAACATGGAAGTGGCATTGGTGCTCGGCTGCAATATCTGCAAGCTGATCAAGGGGGTCGATATTACCTGTTTCTGTTGTGCCTGCGATACCAATAATGGCGAAGGGTTTTATATTCTTGTGTTTTAAACTAGCAAGTGTGGTTTGTAATTCATCAAGATCAATACGATTGTTATCATCTGTCTTAATCGCAATAAGACTATCTCGACCGATACCTAAAACATCAGCCGCTTTTTTGAGAGAATAGTGACCACGCTCCGAGACTAAAATCGCAAGATCATCATAACCATAATGTCTCATTGCACGGAGTAAACCTTGCTGACCTACGCCAGTAAATTCACCATCAGGCTGCAAGGCTGCATTACGAGCAACCCATAGCGCAGTGATGTTAGCGATAGTGCCACCCGAACAAAAAGCCCCTAAAGAATGGTCCGCACTGTGCATCCATTGTTGGTAGAAACTTTCATTTTGATTAAAGATTAACTTATGCAGCATGCCTAATACTTGACGCTCAAGTGGCGTAAATGCTTTTGAGGTCTCTATCTTTACCAAATTTTGGTTTAACGCAATCATGATCTTGGATAAAGGCATCATGAAATAAGGCAGGGCAGAGGTCATATGACCAATAAACGTTGGTGCAGCAGTATGAACTGATTGAGCAACCAGTTTATTTAACAAGAATTGAGTGTGCTCAGAAACAAAAGAAGGGACTTCAGGAATAGCCGCATTGGAGAAATCTTTTTCAATTTCAGCTAATGGCTTTTCGGTTGCTGCTATATGGGTTCGCAGAAATTCATTAAGGTTTTCTGAAAGCTCTTTTTCGATTAAGCCTAAGGTTGAATCCGGTGCTTCGGGTACAGTGAAAATGCGGTGCAAGGATTCTAAAGATGCATCGGCAGTACGATTATTAGTCGCCATAATTTATTTAACGTTTCCATAACTTTGGCAAAGTGTAGTCAATCTAATCGATATTCTGGCGGATGTCTCGAATTATTTCGGGGTGGTTAAAATATAACCACCCTAAACGCCCGTAATTTGTTTATTATCGCTTAATCAAATCGCGACTTATTGCTCTGTTATTAAAATTTATAGTTTAAGCCCGCACTGACTAAAACATCATTGCTGTCATAAAAGTTTATATTGGATTGAGTTGAGCTATAGCCAATCAGTGAAACTAAGCCCCAGTTTTTCCAATTAAACGGTTGGCGATATTCATAGGCTAAGAAAGCCCCGAATTTATTATCCTGCTGTTTTTTATTAAAGACAGGGTGGGTTGAGTCAAACAAGGCTTTTTTATAACTTAACGTAAATGCGAGGCTCGATTGTGGCAATAATTGAATAATAGTTGCGGCAGCACCGTAAATATTATTACTCATGGCATTACCATTAGCATCAATATTAGTAAAATTAACCGCGGTACGAAGCATTAAACGACGACTAAAAGGTTGTACATATGTACCCTCGGTATAAAGGACGTTAGCATTACGATTAAGAGAGGCACGCTCATCTGCAGTGAGTGCCAGTAAAGGATCGTTGCCACTACGTTCATGATCAATGCTGAATTTACCATAAGCAATTTGACCAGAAAAACGTGAACCACGGATATTATCCAGTTTAACGCTGAACGCATTAATATTAGAATTTGTTTTACTGCGCTCTACATTTTGAAGGTAAGGGTCTTGCCATGTTTTTTGGCTTAAAAGACCGGGAATATAACTGAGTGTCAACGTTGAAGTATCGGCAAACTTTTGTCGGTATCCAGCTTCTATATGAAAGCGCCCAAGTGCAATATCAGAACGGCTAGTACCAAAATACAGCTGTTTATCACCACTATTAAAGGTATAACTAATATTACCTATCGGTGCGACGAACATTTTGTCTTGTATATCACCGTTGCTGTTTAAGTTTGGTGTGGTGTGATTGTCGCTATTAAACTGTGAGTCGGATTTATTATAACCAACCATTAAAGAAATATCACCGCCAACGCCTGGAGTCCAATCAACGGGTTTTGCTATTGTTGTAGTGGATATCATTGTGGTAGCAATTAAGCCTACAGTGAGCAATGGTTTCATTATTTTTCCTATAAAATAAATTAGTCATATTGTATAAGTAACAGATCACTTTATTGATGATCTTTAATTACTTAATGACGCTGCTAATAGTGTAGCTATTGATGTAATTATTGTAATGGATATTGATTTTCTTAACAATCTGACCATACACTTAAGTTAATGTTATGTTACGCGTTGAGGGTGGTCTTATTATGAATATTGAATTAAAAGTAGCATTGGTAACAGTAACGGTAACACTTTTCACATTAGCAAGTTATGGGCTTATTGCTTTACATGCATAGCGTCTAAAGTCAGTCATGTTAGATAATTATCATGATATTTTTCTGACAGTATTTCCTATTGGTATGTACAAATTGTATATTCGACTCTCTTAGATATATTTATATATGCCTATTGGTATATTTTACAGGGAGAAGAAATGAATTATCTTCCATTTAGTTTGCGTGATTTTAACCATAAATCCATTGCTGACTTTTCTTCGGTGATACACGCGGCACCCAGTAAAAAAATCGCACTCATTGTTCAAGGTGGTGGTCAGCGCGGTATTTTTTCTGCTGGTGTACTTGATAGCTTTCTTGATCATCAGTTTGACCCATTCGAGCTGTATATTGGCACTTCTGCTGGTGCGCTTAACTTATCTTCTTTTATTAGTCGTCAGCCTCGGTTTGGTTACCATTTTATTCGTGATGTATCGATGAATGACCAATTTTTTAATCTTTATAAATACCTTAGTAAGCAACAGCCAATGAATTTAGATTGGGCATTACAGCAAGTATCACCATCGGGTTTATATCCGCTAGATGTTGTAACAGCACATAAAACACTTCTTCATCGTACTGCACTCGCGTGTGCGACCCGTAAAGATACTCTGCAAGATTATTATCTCCCAATGTACCAACAAGATTGGCGCGAGGTACTATTGGCAAGTTGTGCTATTCCGTTGCTTTATAATCAACCGGTTAATATGAATGATCTTCAATGGGTTGATGGCGGAGTGAGCGCGGCTATTCCTGTAAAAGAAGCATGGCGGCGTGGTGCTGATTTAGTGGTCGTGATTCGTACTGAGCCATTAGAGAATAGCGATAAAGGCAGTAGTGATAATCATGAACGGGGTATTTTCGATGATTGGCGAGAAAATGTTGAAACCCAATTACCTTATTATATTGATAAATTAAGCCTGAATGAGTCGGTTGATAAAATTAAAACTATTCATCAAGAGTTGAGTCAGCGATTTGAACAGTGGCGACAACATTATTGGGAAGATGAAGACAGTAATGAAGATAATACCGCGATTAAGAATAAGGTATTAACACGTAAAAGTTGGTTTTCTCAGATGAATATTGAGCGTTTATTGCAGTTAACAGGCCAGGGAACAAACTCTGAAATATTAGAAATGTTGGCGCGTTATCATCGTACTTATCAGGATGTGAATAATTTTTTAGTGAATCCGCCTCAAGGGTTACAGGTTATTCAAATTGCGCCAGAGAAGACATTAAACAGCAGTGCTTTATTAAGTAGTTATGAAGATTTAGAGCTTGATTACCAACAAGGGAAACAAATTGGTGAGCAGTTTGTGACGTCTTTTTCACAGTTATTGAATCAAAAGACCAGTTTGATGCAGCATTTGCGAGATAAGTAAGCTATCGCGGAATATTTAAAAATAACAACCGAGCACATACCTTATACCATTTCAATTAGAAAGAGATATTCTGTGCTCGGTTTTTTTTTAGTTAGTGTGTAAATTGACTCATCACATGTTGATCACTGATCATCACTTGCTTACCATCACTTTTAATAAATGAAGCTAATGCTGTTTGCATCGCATTAGTTACATCAGTGCTTTCAGGTGTTATTAAGCCTGTAAGTGGATTTTTTGGTGACAGAATTGAGGTATGATAGCCCCCTTTAAATCTCAATGCGTGCTTGATAATATCATTGTTAATCACGCTTTGATTAGCCTCTAATTGTGTTGAAAGCGAAAGTGGTGCAATCAGTGGTGTTGTGCCAGTAAATGGTGAGTAAATATAAGGGCTTGGTTGTGAGCTATTTGGTATCACCATATCACCTTGCATTTCTTGCATTAAAACAGCAACATTTTTAGGAATATTGCGCGCAAGGTTAATCGGGTCAACAGGATCCATCACCGTTTGGGCAGCATAGGCAAATTTATTAAAACTGTCATTCATTGTATTTAAGGTAATTTTAGCTAATGAATTACCGGCATCGTTTGCTGCGGTTAGTTGAGAGACTAATGCTTGATAGCATAAAGCAACGTTTTTAGTCCCACATGATTTTGCAAACTCGGGATTAATACCTTCGACGATTCCACCTTTAATTAAGTCACCAAAACTTGGTGAATTTAATAATAGGTAAGGAATCTCAGCCCCTGGGTTTGCTAGCGCAACGGTATTGATATTGAAATAATTCTGATCAGCCACTGTATTTTGGGTGCTTTCATTGGCGATGTTGGCAACATCCACTCCTGTAATTGCACCTAATGAGTGACCCGCAAAACTGACGCCGTTATTTAATGTTAAATAACGGAGTTGATCACCCAATTCATCTTTATTTTGGTCAGTAAATATTTTACCAATCACTGCGCGTAGATTAACGACATCAATAACACTTTGACGTAAGTTATCGCGAGCTACGGTAAGATCAATAAAATTTAAAAACATTTTTGGATCAACCGATGCATTTTTACCGCCAATACCACGATCTCCGTGTAACGGTAAATCAATCGCAAAAATAGCACGACATTGATCATCGATTATTTTATCGGGTAGGCTTGGTCGAGAATAAACAAACTGTTCTTTATTTGATGTAACACCATGCTGGAATATAGTTACGCTATAGCCTGATTGTTTACACTTATCTGGATTCTTCTCGTCTAAGTTAGGCATGATTAAATTGTATTGAACTTTCGCAATAGACTGCATTTTTGGTACAGGACTATAACGGGTAATTAAACGTTGAGGATCAAGCGGTTTACCGTTAGCAAGTGTTAATGTTTTACCTTTAAGTGCGGTTAATACTTTTATCTGTATTGTTTTATCGGTTGCAACCTTGGCAAGATCATCTGTTGTGATCCCCCATTGATAAAGTTTGTTGGTAATAGCTTGCTTATCGGCATCACTACCATTGGTTAATACATATTTTATCTTCGCTAAACTTGGCATATCACTGTGCCACGGTGTAGTAAGGTAATTTTTAGGATCTGTTGATAAATAATAAGGTAAATAGATGTACCCAGAGTAAATTTTATTGCCTGCTGGTGTTTCAGATCCTTGAACATTATCCGTTATGGTTGGTAATGTTAATTTATATAAATTATCTTTGGTCGCATTATCGTCGCCAGTAATAACGGGTTCATGAGTTGCAATTTGGTTTGAGATTGTTTGTAACGTCACCATTTTAGCCGCAAACAACACATCACCAGAAGAAAGTGTCGTAAACCATGATGAGAAGATAATATCGCGTTTTTGCACAATACCGTGGAAGGCTTCTTCAGTGGCGTGAGTGATCTTTTGTGCAGGTAACAATGCAGGTGCTGGTGGCAGATTATCTGACTTTAACAATGCATACGAGTTACTCATACCTACAGGCTGACCATTAATATCTTTTAAATCATCAGTAACGGCGTACATGTAGTTACTAGCAGGATCTAATGGTTTAAGCAGGATCACAATTAAACTGTGACCAGAGACTTGAAGAGTAAAATCTCCATTTTCCTGAGATAATAGAGTTGGCTTTGTTGTATCGTCAGGGTTAGTTGGATCACCTGATTTAATTAAATAGAAGCTATTGGCTGCCGTTGTAGGATCAAGCGTTTTACCTGTGAAATTAATGGTAATCGGCTGGGTTGTGCTCCAACCATCAGTTTGCCCCATAGCAACTAATGGATCTGAAGTATTAGTTTTATCTTTAGCCATTGCCTCAGTTGCTAATGTGCCATCTTGAACATCCATTGCTAAATATGTTGGTAATATTAGCTTTTTATCTTTGGCTAGTAGATCAAAATCAACTTTTGTTTCAGCATTCAAGCTTGCTGCAATATTTGGATCAATCGGTGATTGATTTTCTAAGGTACCGTTACCTTTACATGCCACTAAACTTAGCGCAGATGTAATTAATAATGCGATAGAACGTATTTTCATTGTGATTCCTAATGATTTGATAGTTTATATCGCATTAAAAGCGGTAGTTAATTTGAGCAGCAGCAAGGTAAGCTTTACCTGATGAAGTAAAACTGTCATTTTCACCGGTTGGTGTTTGCTCTACAAAATCAGCTTTTTTACTGTGGATATAAGACACACCAAGATCGACAGACAGGGCAGGGCTGTAATGGTAAGTCGCACCCGCTGAATACCAATAACGATCGGTATCTGGAATACTTAATGTCGCTTGTCCTGCATTTTGATCAATGGCAAAACCATAGCGCAGTGTCCATGTTGGGTTTAGCGTATAAGTTGTACCTACAGCCCAACGGTAAGTATCTTTGAAATTTTCTTTTTTAACGAAACATGTGCCGGTTGCACACTGAGAACTTACTGCTCTAATTTCTTTAAATTTGTTGTATTGCGTCCATTGAACGCTATAGCTAATAGCCCATTGTGGGTTTAGCTGGTGGAAACCTGAAAATTCAGCAATCGCTGGAAGAGGAAGTGCAAGGCTTGCTGCAACAGTTTGGTTTGCTTTTGAGGTTGCTTGACCCAAGTAGTCAGTAAAATGGCCGTGAAAATTGAGATCTACTTGTGAGCGGTAACTTAATCCAAAACGATTGTTATTATCTAATTCATATAACGCACCAATATTCCAGCCCCAACTCCAGTCGCTGCCTTCCATATTAATAAGGTTATTGCTTGGCGCGGCATAAGATAAAGAGCCTAAACGACGGTTAAATTCGGCGGTGCCATAAACAAGGCTAACACCAGCACCAATACTTAATTGTGGCGATAGACGATAAGCAATATTAGGATTGAAGTTAACTGTTTCTAATGATGTTTTACCGGCTAAGCTACCTGCTTGCATTGCTTTAGGGTAATCGGTTGTCACACCATAATTACTAAAAATCGCTAAACCAATTGCGGTTTTATCATTAATAGGCTGAATGTAGTAAGACGCTGGTACAAAGCTTACTGGTGAAATATCTTTTGCGGTTTCACCATGTGTATGATCATTAATATTAATTGATGGATTAATAATACTCGCTACGCCAGAGATTTCTGCATGTTTAAAGCGTGTCATTGCGGCAGGGTTACGCGCTAATACAGCAGCAGTATCAGCAACAGCGGCATCACCAGCATAAGCTCGACCGAGACCTGCTGCTGAGTGTTCTGATACTTGATAGCCAGAAGCATGAGCTTGGCTTGAAAGTATTGCTGTGATGATTAAGGCGATATTATTTTTATTAATGGACATTATACTGTCTCTCTATAATTTCTAGTAGCTTCTTGCTGTTTCACCCTTCAATGAAGGCGGGATTTTAAAGAGAGGGAAGTATAGTTATACCTCAAGAGAATAATAAGCAAATGTGGATAAATATCACAATAAAATGGTTTGTTTGCTTATACTTTGTTCATATTGACGTTTTATAGAGAGGTTATATTGAGTAAATAATTAAAGTATTTACTCTAAAATGGGCAGGATAATGCGTTACTTTTTGCTGATTAGACGGAGTTCGCGCTATTTCGGCTGAGATTGATGTTTTTAGTGACCAAAAAAAAGGCCCTGAAAAGGACCTTTATAATCAATAATCAGTGTGATTATTTTGCAAGTACGGTTTGTAGCCAAGGCCAGCCTTGCTTTTTACGGCTTAGGGTATTTTCCATCATCAGCATACCGTCTTTTGCATGCTCATCTAAGATGTGGTTCCAATCACCAGTGTAAAGTAGGCGCGTTGTGCTAGTAGTAATATCTGTTAGCATCAGTGCAGCCATACCTAGGCCATCTTCGTCACAACGACGTTGAAGATCAGCTTGAAGCTCTTCAATCATGCTATCAACTTGCTCAAGAGTCGCAAGTTCGATTTGACCAACAACAACGTCACGGTTATTGAAAGGGTAACCTTTAAGGTCTTTTTCAACAAGTTGTGCTGCTGTTAGACCTTTGATATCAGTCTTAGCAATTAATAGTGCTTTGATGAATGTTTCTAGATCTTGTACGTCAGCAATTTGAGCAAGCTCATGTACTGCATCTTTATCTTTTTGAGTACACGTTGGAGAGGCAAAGCCTACAGTATCAGATAGGATAGCTGACATCATAAGAACCGCTAGTTCACGCGTAATTGTGTGACCTTCGATCTTAAATAAGTTGAATAGCACTGTACAAGTACAACCTACAGGCCAGATCCAAGCTTCCATTGGGTTAATTGTCATTACATCACCTAGACGGTGGTGGTCAACAATACCTACAACTTCAGCTTCAGCTAAATCATCAGGAGCTTGAGCAAGATCTGAATAGTCAACTAACCATACTTTCTCGCCAGCAACGCTTGTACGTAGCTCTGGAGCTGTAACACCAGCTAATTCAAGGATATGTAGTGTTTCGCGGTTCATTTCGCCTTGACGAATTGCTGTCGCTTCAAGACCACGAGCCTTAAGGAATGCTGTACAAACTAGTGCAGAACAAATGCTGTCACTATCTGGGTTTTTGTGACCTACAACTTGGATCATGATATTTCCTTTACTTTATCTGTAACAGCATGGTGCTGTGTAACATATATAAGATTAACTCGATTCTTTGTTGATTATACCCCGAAGACGGAATGTTTTATAGGGATAAGCATGATCAAGAACTTACGATGAGTGAGGATTTTAGAGTATTTTGCAGAAATAACAATTATGACAAACAAATAAAGGCGCGAGTGTCTAATCTCGCGCCTTTTTCGTTATTTGAAGATAAAATCTTGTTTAACTATAGCTTATGCTTTTTGAGCTTGCTCAATAGCAACGGCAACAGCAACAGTTGCGCCAACCATTGGGTTATTACCCATACCGATTAAGCCCATCATTTCAACGTGAGCGGGTACAGATGAAGAACCTGCAAACTGAGCATCAGAGTGCATACGACCCATAGTATCAGTAAGACCGTAAGAAGCTGGACCTGCAGCAACGTTATCAGGGTGAAGAGTACGACCAGTACCGCCACCTGATGCTACTGAGAAGAATGCTTTGCCTGCTTCTAGACGTTCTTTCTTGTACGTACCAGCAACAGGGTGTTGGAAACGTGTTGGGTTAGTTGAGTTACCAGTGATTGAGATATCAACGTTTTCGCGGTGCATAATTGCAACACCTTCACGTACATCATCAGAACCGTAACAGTTAATGTCACCACGTTGTGTTTTAGAGAAACGACGCTCAGAAACAACGTTTAGTTCACCAGTAATGTAATCGTATTTAGTTTCAACGTAGTTAAAGCCGTTGATACGAGCGATTAGGTATGCAGCATCTTTACCAAGACCGTTAAGAATAACGCGTAGTGGGTTAGTACGTACTTTGTTAGCGTTTAGGGCAATTTTGATTGCGCCTTCAGCCGCTGCAAATGATTCGTGACCAGCAAGGAATGCGAAACATTGGGTATCGTTGTTTAGTAGACGAGCGCCTAGACGACCGTGACCAAGACCTACTTCACGTTGGTCAGCAACAGAACCAGGAATACAGAAAGCTTGTAGGCCTTGACCTAGGTATTCTGCAGCGTCAGCAGCTGTTTTTGCGCCTTCTTTAAGTGCAATAGCTGTACCTAAAACGTAAGCCCAAGATGCGTTTTCAAACGCGATAGGTTGTGTTTCTTTAACGATGTTGTATGCATCAACACCATTTTCGTTACAGAAATCACGTGCTTCTTCTAATGAAGCGAAACCGTACTGCTCTAGTACTGGAGTGATTTTTGCAATACGACGATCAAAACTTTCAAATAATGCAGCCATGATGGAGTTTCCTCTAATTCGGTAAAAACAATTTCAGTGACGCTATAACTCTTTAAAAAGTTAAAAATAAACGCGTCATTTACTTGTGTGATATAGGTCTATGATTACTCGTGACGAGGATCGATAGTACGAGCTGCTTCATCAAAGCGACCGTATTGACCCGTAGCTTGTTCCATAGCTTCAGCAGCAGGAACGCCTTTACCGATAGATTCCATCATCTTGCCTACGTTTACAAAACGGTAGCCAATGATTTCTTCGTTGTCATCTAGTGCAATTTTAGTTACGTAACCTTCAGCCATCTCCATGTAACGAGGGCCTTTTTCACGTGTACCGTAGTGTGTACCTACTTGGCTACGTAAACCTTTACCTAGATCTTCAAGACCAGCACCGATTGGTAAGCCGTCTAAAGAGAATGCAGTTTGAGTACGGCCGTAAACGTACTGAAGGAAGATTTCACGCATTGCAACGTTGATAGCATCACACACAAGGTCAGTGTTTAGTGCTTCAAGGATTGTCTTACCAGTAATGATTTCTGAAGCCATTGCTGCAGAGTGAGTCATACCAGAACAACCGATAGTCTCGATCAGTGCTTCTTCGATGATACCGTTTTTAACGTTAAGTGTTAGTTTTGCTGCGCCTTGTTGAGGAGCACAAGCACCAACACCGTGGCTTACACCAGAAATAGCAATAACATCTTTAGGGCTAACCCAGCGACCTTCTACTGGAATTGGCGCTGACTCGTGTTGTGGACCACGAGAGATAGGACACATGTTTTGAACTTCACTTGAGTATTGCATTGCTCTGCCTCATAGACACCGCAGTATAGGCAATAAGGTAATACAAAATGTATGTATTAGCGTATTGCTGCTAGCAGTGTAGAATTGATAATTCGTTATCGTGCAGATAATAAGAAGAGGACGCTATACGTTAACAACGCGACGTGTTTGAAAATGAACATCTATCGTTAGATATTCAACAGAAAATAACACGGACCTCAACTATTAAAAGCCGAATGTTGTCAGACGTCATTATCCTTAAAGAAATTCAATAAGGCGGTTAAAGGAGGAACATCATCTCCCGCTATAAGGCTTATTATAAAAGCAATTATTTATAGCAACTATTTATAGCAACAAAACTGATTTTATTATCTATTTTGTTAATGGCATAAATATACGCCTTTTTTTTTATCTACGGATAATTAAATATTGGAAAAAAGATTTCAAATATGAAATCATTAACTGATAATTATTCTTATTAATGTTTGCGTATTTTGAATTTTAAGCGGAGGCTTTATCTTGTTGATAATAAATACTTTATTTTTAATGGGAAATATTCATAAAATATATATAAGGATATTTAGTTTGAATGTATTATTATTTAATCAATATTAAATGATAATTGTTTTTATTATGCCGTCGGAGAATACCATTGCAAGACTTTATTTATAGTGATGAACTTTGTTTTAGGAATATAAAGATTAACGTTCCGGTTAATTATGAACAAATAAACGACGGTTCATTAATGATTTATGCTCGAGAAGTTGTACATAAATCAAACATTGATAAAAACTTACCGTGGTTAGTCTATTTACAAGGTGGGCCAGGTTTTGCTGCACCACGACCAGAAACAAATAGTGGCTGGTTAAAAACAGCATTAAAATATTATCGGGTGTTATTACTTGACCAACGTGGCACTGGTGCAAGTAGTGCTATTTCTTCTCAAACATTAGCCGCTAAATCTCCCCAACTTCAGGCAGAGTACTTAACCCATTTTCGAGCTGATAATATTGTTCGCGATGCTGAGCAATTGCGTCAACATTTAGGTATTGATCAATGGGCGTTACTCGGACAAAGTTTTGGTGGTTTCTGCGCATTACATTACTTGTCTTTTTATCCTCAAAGTTTGTCTCGTGTTTTCATGACGGGTGGTATTCCATCAATCACGGCAACGGCTGATGAGGTGTATCAAGCAACGTATAAAAGAGTTGCTGATAAAAATAAGGCTTTCTTTAAGCGTTTTGCTGGAGCGCAACAACAATGTAATGCCATTGCTGATCATTTGTTAAATAACGCGGTTTATTTACCTAATGGACAATTATTCACCGTTGAACAATTTCAGACGTGGGGCATTACATTAGGTGGTGAGGGCGGTGATTTAGCGATGTATTATGCGTTAGAAGATGCATTTGTGACGGTCGAAGGACAACAGCAACTTAGTTATACATTTCTTAATGCTATGCTAAATCAGCAGAGTTATCAGACCAATCCTATTTATGCCATTTTGCATGAAGCTATTTATTGTCAACAGCAAGCTTCTGAGTGGGCGGCTGAACGGGTACGTCATCAATACCCACAGTACCAATATCAAACAGGCAGTGATTTGCTTTTTACCGGTGAAATGGTTTACCCGTGGATGTTTGATCAAATGACATGCCTGCAACCATTACGTGAAGCGGCACATTTATTGGCTCATAAAAAAGATTGGCCGCTATTATATTGTGCGCAGCAATTAGCCAATAATACCGTTCCTGTTGCAGCGGCGGTGTATGTTGAGGATATGTATGTCGAATATCGTTATAGCTGTGAAACGTTGGCATTGTTAGGCAATGCTAAATCATGGCAAACTAATCAATATGAACACAATGGCTTACGTGTCGATGGTGAGCATATTCTAGAACAACTGATTGTGTTAGCGGATTCACTTTAAGCGGTGACTTAACGTAAAATAGTACTGTGATTAAATGAAGGTGTATTTATTTTATCACTTATAATCAATAAGACTGCTTATCGTTACGTAATGTTATAATATAACATTTATATTTGTAGCACTAAGTGGTAATGTAATGCATTCAAAAAAGATGATGATTAATGATCTTGATTGATTTTTGATATAGTTGTTGTTAGTACCCTAATATCGGTATTATTTAGTCATAATCAAATGCCCCTCTACGGCAGGGACATGAAGAAACGCTTAGGAAGAATATGGTAAATGTTAGGGCAAGAGTGCCTTTTAAAGTAGGTCTTAACAGCAACATTCCCGCTGAATTGCTTTCATTCAATGGATTAGAGTCAGGCAAAGAGCACGTTGCTATTATTTTTGACGGTGCAGATAAAACCTTAGCACCTTTGGTCCGTATGCATTCCGAGTGTTTAACGGGCGATGTGTTTCATTCTTCACGTTGCGACTGCGGTGAGCAACTTGATGAAACCATCGAAAAAATGGGTAAAGTCGGCGGTATTATTCTTTATTTACGTCAAGAAGGACGTGGCATTGGTTTATATAATAAAATCGATGCTTATGAATTACAGAGCCAAGGTATGAATACCTATGAGGCTAATAATCATCTTGGCTTTGGTGATGACTTACGTGAATTTTCTGAAGCAGCTCAAATGTTGAGAGCGTTAGGCATTAATGAAGTACGCTTAGTGACTAACAATCCGAAAAAGATTTGTGACTTAGAAGAACATGGTATCAACATCGTTGAAGTGGTTGGTACAAAAGCACACGTCAAAGATGGCAATGAAAATTATTTAAAAGTGAAAGCTTCACACGGTAAGCATCGTTTAAAATTTGACTAACATTTATAAAATAAAATAGCCTCATGATATTTTCTCTGTTATTGAAAGTATTATGAGGCTTTTTTAACTAAAAATTGCCATTAAAGACCAATATTTACTATGGATTAGTTTTTCTAATGTACCCCATAATAAACTATCGTGCGTTATCAACAAGATTCACTTGTTAGTTATTGAGCAGAAGATTACTATTTGCGCTGATTTTACAGGCATAGATACTATTTAAACGAACACACTTCGTCTTTGATAGCAGAGATTCTTTCATTCTATATTTTTCTTATTATTTAATATGTTGATTATTAATAATTAACTTACAATATTAATCTTTTTTGAGGGTGATGGTTGTGATTAAGCAATCTTCGGCTAGTAACATGAGTAAGTTATTATTATTACTCATTATTTTGGTTGCTGTAGGGCAGATGACACAAACAATGTATGTGCCAGCAATTCCTGACATGGCGACATTTTTCTCTGTTAAATCCGCATATTTACAAGCAGTAATGGCTGTATACCTTATTCCTTATGGGTTATCACAGTTTATTTATGGTCCATTATCTGATCGAATTGGACGTCGTCCGGTTATTATTTCGGGCATGGTAATCTTTCTTATTGGTACTGTTGGCACATTGCTGTCATCGAATTTCCATTGGTTTTTGGTTGCTACGTTTATTCAAGGCTGTGGTACGGGTTGTAGTGGCGCAATGTGCCGTACTGTACCGCGTGATAGCTATGATGGTGATGATTTACACCAAGCTAATAGTTTAATTAGTATGGGGGTTATTTTATCTCCACTAATTGCCCCTGTTTTAGGTGGATACCTTTCTAAACATTTAGGTTGGGAGTCAGTTTATGGATTCCTATTAGTGTTTGGTGCTGTTGTCACTATTGCAATGATGAAGTATTTTAGCGAAACATTACCACCAGAAAAGCGTCATGCTGAGCGTGTGTTTGTGAGTTACCGTTATGTATTAAGTAATCGTCGTTTTCAAGGCTATGTTATTTGTCTTATTGCAACGTTTGCTGGTATTGCCGTATTTGAAGCATCAGCAGGGGTACTTTTAGGCAGCGTACTTAAATTAGATCCGATTACGGTAAGTTGGTTGTTTATTTTACCATTACCGGGTTATTTAGGTGGCGCATGGTTATCAGGACGCTTAGTACGTCGTGTAGGTATTGATCGCGTATTGATTATTGGCATGATTGCACTTGTGTTGGGTGCTGTGACAATCATCATTCCTGGTTTTGCTGGCTTAGTAACCATTAAAAGTTTAATTGGTGGTGCGTTTTTGTATTTCATTGGTACAGGTATGTTATGCCCAGTTGCAACAACGGCTGCGGTACAACCTTTTCCTAATCATGCGGGAACAGCAGGCGCAGTACTGGGTGGTTTGCAAAATGTTGGTGCAGGAGCTGCAACATTAGCAGCATCATTTATGAGCGCACAAAGCCAATTTAGCTTAGGTGCTGTTATGACAGTAATGGCAATTATCGTGGTAATGAGCTTGTGGTGGATCCGTTACAGTAAACAAGATACGACGATTCTTGCTCGTTAATAACATTTGGTTGTAATCAAATTGATTAGCTAGCAGTAACGGTTAGACAAATAAAAGGCGCGGGATACAACTTTCTTACTAGTTAATTGCTAGTTGAAAGTGTATTCCGCGCCTTTTTATATGGAGTAACGTAGGAACTTAATCACGCTTCCATAAGATATGACAGCCTTTGTTCTCAGGATCACGGCTGATCAGTAAACGAGCGAAAATATCATCAAGTTCGTCATTTTCTTCATTTACAAGACCAACACATACTTCCGCGTAAAGATCTTTATCAATCGCACAAGCAAGATGTTCTTCCCAATCATCACGGGTTTCAACAACTTCAGCTGCGCCACGATCGTCAAATTGCAGGGTAAAAAGCAATACGTCAGCAGGCTCTAAGTTATCAGCAGCCATCTCTAGAAAAATATCGTATGCAACGTCAATAACATCATCGTATGAAATAAGGTTTTCTGTTTCCATGATACTGATTGATCTCTATCTGTGTTTAGTAGTGTTATTATACCGAAACCCTCAAAATATGCGATATCTAGCGATAATCGTTAACTTTGATGACGATAGTTACGCTTGAGTCGATATAGTTTGGGGAATAGTGGTATTTATTCAGTAAGTTAATGGTCATGATTGATAATAAAGTGTCATTAATATGTGTTGGTTGATGTAATGAGTATGTTTTGTGGCTAAGTTTTTACCTTGTTTGGATAATCAAACTGTTTTCCAATTAGATTTCATGCCATTGCTTATGGCGGCTGTTACGGATTTACAATCCCAAGTGATGGCGTTACACAGTATTTATCTTAATGGCAGTATTGCCTATCGGCAGGCAACGAATGGTATTTCAGATCTGAACCTTACAGTGGTGATAACAGTACCATTAACGGTTGAAGAACAGCATCGTATTACCATTGTGTGTCAGGATTTAAAGCATCATTATTCAGTGATTTCAAATGTTGATATTACATGGTTATTGCTTGATGACGTACTTTCCATTACCGCTATCTTTAAGTGGGGTTTTTGGCTAAAACATTGCAGTGTATGTTTATACGGCACTAACCTAGGTGAGCAATTTGGTTATTTTGAGCCGTGCTGGGAAATAGCGAAAGTCTTCAATGATGATATTGCTGCTTTTTTAGTGTGTACGCAGCAACAAATTAAACGCACAAAAAGTGCTATTGAATATCAAGATTATTGCCGTCGAGCCGGTAAGAAAATGCTCAGAAGTTGTTTTATGTTAGTGGCATATCGTAGTGATGATTGGGCATATACTGATCAACAGTGCGCAGATTTTTTTCTTGCATTCTATCCAGATAAAGCCATTGATATTGAACGACTATTTTTATTAATTAATGGTCCACAAGTCCCCAAGAAAGCGTCCTTGTTTATGGTGTCGCAATTTGGTGGTTGGATTGTTAATGAGTTTAATCACATTGAACGAAAAATTGGTTAATACCGTTATTATCGTATCAAGATCAGATTGAGGTTTCTTTGCAGTCAAATTCAACAGGGTTTGTATTAACTCGTCAAAGTCGAGATATTAAAGGACAAACGGAAATTGTTCTGTGGGTAAAAACTGCCACGGGTCCTTGTCGATTATCGATTGTTGGCGATAACCCTGTGCTCTTTATCTGTGCTAGCCAGCAACAGCAAGCCACGGAAATTATTCGGGCTGCGAATATTGCGGTGCAATGGAAACCATTGACGCTGAAAACATTTCAGCATCAGAATGTTGTTGGGTGCTATAGCAGCACTATTCGTGACAATCTCACCATCAGTAAATGTTTACAGGTTGAGGATATTAAGCCTTTTGAAGCCGATGTGCGACTTGCCGACCGTTTTTTGATGGAACGTTTTATTCGTGGTGGGTTAGCGTTTACAGGGGATATAAAACCGCGTAATGGGTACCGTGATGTACTCTTTGCAAAAGCTAAAGCTGCTGATTATATTCCCGATTTAACCTTAGTCTCGTTAGATATTGAGTGTTCAGAAAAAGGGGTTTTATATTCAATTGGCTTTCACAGCCAGATGGACAGCCGCGTTATTATGGTGGGAGAACAGCCTGCTGATTATCAAGCGAGTGATGAACTACATATTGAATGGGTCACGGATGAAAAAGCGTTATTACTCGCCTTAGAATCATGGTTTATTCAATATGATCCCGACATCATTATTGGCTGGAACGTGATTGATTTTGATTTTCGGTTACTGTTGCATCGTGCTGAATGGAATAAAATTAATCTTCGTATCGGTCGTGGTAAACAAACACCGCATTATCGACGTTCTACCCAAAATGCCAATCAAGGTTTTATCAGTATTCCTGGTCGCGTGGTGATGGACGGTATTGATACGCTAAAAACGGCCACTTATAATTTTCGCTCATGGTCATTAGAAGCCGTGGCTCAAGAGCTATTAGGTGAAGGTAAAGCGATTCATAATGTGCATGATCGTATGGCTGAAATTAACCACATGTTTAAGCACGATAAGCGCTCATTGGCTAAATATAACCTTCAGGATTGCAAGTTAGTAACGCGAATCTTTAAACAGACCCATTTATTAGAATTTGCTATAGAACGTAGCCGTCTTACGGGGGTTGAACTTGATCGTATTGGCGGTTCGGTAGCGGCATTTACCAATCTTTACATGCCACAATTACACCGAGCAGGGTATATTGCGCCTAATCTTGAAAGCGAAAATTGGATAGCCAGTCCTGGCGGTTATGTTATGGACTCTAAGCCTGGGCTATATGATTCCGTATTGGTGTTGGATTTTAAATCGCTGTATCCCTCAATTATTCGCTCATTTAGAATCGATCCGATGGGGTTAGTGGAAGGCTTATTATTAGAAGAGGGTAAAGCTGAACATCAAGCTATTGCTGGCTTTCGTGGTGGTCAGTTCCATCGAACACGCCACTTCTTACCTGAAATGATTGAATCGTTATGGGCTGCGCGTGATCGTGCGAAACGTGATGGTGATAAAGCCTTTTCACAAGCGATTAAGATTATCATGAATTCGTTCTATGGTGTTTTAGGTTCATCAGGTTGTCGTTTTTTTGATCATCGTTTAGCGTCATCGATTACCATGCGTGGCCATGAAATTATGAAGTTAACCCGTGAGTTGATTGAAGAAAAAGGCTATGAGGTGATCTATGGTGATACTGATTCGACTTTTGTATCACTCAAAAAAGCGCATTCGCAACAAGATGCAAATGCCATTGGCAATATATTGGTTGAACATATCAATCAATGGTGGACGCAACATTTACAGCAGCAATATGGCTTAGTGTCAGCACTTGAAATTGAATACGAAATCCATTATCACAAATTTTTAATGCCAACTATTCGCGGACAAGAAACAGGCAGTAAAAAACGGTATGCGGGATTAGTTTGGCGTGGCGATACGGAACAAATGGTATTTAAAGGTTTAGAAACAGTGCGTACAGACTGGACACCATTAGCTCAGAATTTTCAGCAAACATTATATTCGATGGTATTTCATGATCAAGCCGTTGATGATTACGTCCGCGATTATACTAACCGTACTTTGGCAGGGGAGTTTGATGAACAATTAATTTACCGTAAGCGTTTACGGCGTAATTTAGATGAGTATCAGAAAAACATTCCACCTCAAGTACGAGCAGCCCGATTGGCTGATGAAATGAATGCTAAGTTGGGTCGCCCATTACAATATCAACAAAAGGGGGCGATAGAATATATATTTACCACATCAGGTGCTGAACCTGTGGAATATCGTCAAAGCGCTATTGATTATAATCATTACTTAGAAAAGCAATTAAAACCAGTGGCTGATGGTATTTTGGTTTTTATTGGGAAATCATTTGATAATATAACGGCATCACAGTTAGGTTTATTTTAATATTATAATGAAAACGCGCTCATATTGAGCGCGCTTCTATTTTTAACTAAAGATATAAAGATATAAAGATATAAAGATATAAAGATATTAGTCAAAGTAAGTGATGTGTTTTACGGTATCAGTGCTTGCTAAAATAGGATCAAAATTAATGACACCGCGATTTTGAGTACAAATTTTATAGACATTATCACACTCAAAAATAGCTAAAATTTCATCGTCAGCTCGAAAAATTTCAGGGGGTAATTTCCCGACTTCCCCTATGCAGTCAATACCTTCATGGATCCAAACTAACTTTTGAATACGTTTGTCATTTGTTGGTGTTGGCGCTGAAACATGCTCTGCAATTGATGAATAAACAGATTGTGCTTGATCAACATCTTTAGCCAATGGTACAAAAAAATCCATGGTTCCCTCCAGTGAATGTATTAATTATGTTTATGGACAATTAATATATTTAATCAATAAATCGTTATCTACCGTGACAATGCTAATAACCTTAGCAGAACTAGTGGCTAAAAATCAATACAGTAAAATAACAAATCAGATTTGTAATAGGTACATTTGTTTTATTGATGTAACAATTAGGGCTAATTTGTACAATTTAAATACAGTTAAGTTGGAATGGTTTATGCTGAATAAAGGCAAATAGGCTAGCTAAAGAGTAGGGCAATATGGAGCAACTTGATTTTTTCGATGTGCCAAGCCCTTGTGTTGGCTGTTGTCAGGTAAATAATCGAGGTTATTGCAAGGGATGTTATCGAAATCGAGATGAGCGGTTTTATTGGCAACAAATGACAGCAGATCAAAAAATAAAAATAATAAAATTATGTCGGCAGCGTTATTTACGGATCATGCGTCGTCAACGGCAGAATAAGGAACAAGAGAGTGTAGCTTTGTCACCACAGCAGCAATTTCTATTTGATGATGTTAATAAATCAGAGACATAAAAAAGCACTCCGAAGAGTGCTTTTTTGAAGAGTTTTATGAACACGCAATTAGATGCGTTTAAAGTCCATGTGCTCAACCTTTGGCTTGTACACGTGACGTTGGATGTCTTGAGGCTTAACCTTAACTTCCTGGCCATCGATTACAAGAACAAAACCTTCGTAGAACTCAGGCTTATCCATTTGGTTGATGATATCACTGTGCTTAAGAGTGATAGCTACTGGTGCAGCTTCGCCACCGTAAACGATTGCTGGGAAGTGCTCAGTAAGACGTAGGCGGCGGCTCGCACCTTTACCAAGGTCTGTACGTACAATTGCATTAAATTTCATAATCAATACTCTTTGATTTAATTAATTCACTAAGTAATGCGACCTTACTTAGCGTCGTAAAACGAGCGCGCATACTAACAATCAAAACAACCACATGCAAGCACATTAAACGTAATGTGTTTTTTTTTATTGGTGCAGGGAATTATTGCTTAATATAGCAGCGTATAAGATGTTTTTTAGTTGTCTAAACAGCGTCTTACTTTATAAAAATGAGAGCCTGATAAAAATCAATCAACACGAATGATAATGATAGTAATTATCATTTCTATATGTATAATCGTCATCGAACCGTATTGTTGGATTTTTGTTAAAGCAGGGAATTATGAATAAGCAACTGACACTTATCGCCAGCTCACTCGTTATGGCATTTTCTTCACCATCACTTTTTGCGCAAGATAGCGTTTCTCAATTTGATGAAATTGTTGTTTCAGGAACTCGAACAGAGGAGTCGATAAAAAACATACCGGCTTCAGTCGCTAAAGTGACATCTGAACAAATGAATAAAAATTTAGCAACAGATGTAAAGCAAGCGCTGAAATATGTACCAGGGGTCTCGGTTAATGGTCAGGGTCGATTTGGTATGGAAGATATCACTATTCGCGGCATGAAAGGCAGTCGAGTTAAAGTGTTGGTTGATGGTGTTGAGCAGCCCGCATCTTATAATCCAGGTGCTGATGCGATGCGTAAAAATAGTAATAATTATGAAATTGATACGTTAAAAGCCATTGAAGTTAATAAAGGACCGACATCAACACTTTATGGTAGCGATGCTTTGGGTGGTACTGTGATAATGCAGACCAAGAATCCAGAAGATTTATTAAAAGGCGAATCATCACACGTAGGTTTAAAAAGTGGTTATGCGAGTGCTGATGATCAATACAAACTTGGTGTTGAAGCTGCAAAACGTATTGGTGATCTCGAAACGATGATCATTTATACCTACCGTAATGGCCATGAAACTAACGCTTACGATACGCATGATAATAGTAAGGGGGTAACACGTAAATCGGCTGATCCATTGAATATGGAATCGCATAACGTGTTAGCAAAAGCCTTCTATCAGATTAATAATGCTAACCGTATTGGATTTACTGGTGAGTATTATACTCGGAATGCTAACGGCGATATTTTATCTCGTGATGGTTATAGCGTGATGCCTGGTTTTACTTATACCAAAACTCGCGGTGATGATACGAGTAGTCGAAAACGATTTGGCTTTGAGCATGAGTGGTTAGCTGAGAATGTGGTGTTTGATTCATTGAAATGGCAAGTGAATTGGCAGCAACAACGTAGTCAGCATGATAACTATGATCATACTGATATGTTTGGTGATCGTAACCGTTATCGCGAAGGTAACGATACCAGTACTCAATTTGATATTCAGTTCGCTAAAGCGATTGAGTTTGCGCAATCACGTCATCAACTGACTTATGGTGCGACGGTAGTTAATGATAAGTTTGATTTAAATTATGTCGATTATAATTTGAATAAAGGCACATCAAAGCCGGGTCCAACGGAAGTACCAACAGCAAAATCTGAAAAGCGCGGTGTGTTTATTCAAGACCAAGTTTTCTTGTTGAATGATAAAGCAGTCGTTACTGCTGGTGCACGTTATGATGAGTTTGAAGCTAAACCTGATGCAGCTTCCGGTTTAAAAGATCATAAGAGTGATGCCTTCACTGCACGTTTAGGTGCGGTATATCATTGGACAGATAATTTCAGTACCTATGGTCAATACAGTCAGGGATTTAGAGCGCCAACATTGCATGAAATGTATTACGATAAAAGTAATATCCCTCATGGTTATATTATTAAATCAAATCCAAATCTTAAACCTGAGGAAAGTAATTCTTATGAGTTAGGTTTACGTGCGGAAAATCATGTTGGTAATGTAACGGCTTCTGTGTTCTATAATGATTATTCTAATTTTATTCAGAAAGTCACAACGAATGCGAATAACCTTGATATTACAACGAATGAAAATATTGAAAAAGCCCGTATCTATGGTGCTGAGTTATCCGCTAATATTTGGTTAGATGAAGTCATTAATACGCCATTAGGGACTTATGCAAAAGTGTCGGTTGCATACTTAGATGGTGAAGATAAACAAACAGGTAAAACACTGGATACGATTGCACCATTAACATCTGTAGTTGGTGTTGGTTATGATGCACCGAATGAAGTATGGGGTACGGCATTAGATGTCAAGATGGTGGCAGCGAAAGATAATTGGCAAGATAAAGGTAACCTTAATGTAGCAGGGTATACCACTGTTGATTTGACCACTTATTACCATCCAGTAAAAGACATGACAGTACGTGCCGGACTCTTTAATGCGTTAGATAAAGAGTATTGGCAGTATCAAGATATGGCAGGTGTGAACAAAACGACGGATGGTATTGATCGTCGTAGTCAACCTGGACGTAATTTTGGTATTAACGTTAACTACGATTTTTAATAAATTAATATAGCAAAACGTAGTTAAAACAAAGCCGTGTCATGATCTTTTATGATAAAGATCATTAACACGGCTTTTTTAATTGTGGGTATATCTAAGTGTAGTTATACAAATGTGGTTATAAAAGCACTATAGATTTTTTAGAAACGCATTATCTTCCAGTACAATCAATGGTTCTATATCACTGTCTTTTTTAATCACCAGTGAGTCATCAGAACGCAGACAAACACCACCGTAATTACCATCAACAGTAAACGTACAAACCTGAATATATTTATTAGCAACGTTAGGTAAGCACCATAATTGCTGATAAATATTTTTCTGATCGTTAAATTTACCATCAGTTTTATCTAATACTGATTCATTGTGGCTAACGAGATCAATATTACTGCCACATCGACCAGCAATAGGTTTGATCGCATAGCCAGTACGTTTTAATTCATCGGTGACGGTAAAATCGGTATCCAATAAATAATGATGATTAGGGAACAAAGACCACAGTACGGGTAATATTGCTTTATTGCTTGGGATCACTGTCCATAGCGGCTCAAACACTTTGATTTCAGGGCGTAATAACACATCAACCAAGCGTACTTTGGTATCAGGATAACCAGTATGAATAGGCACTGCCGCATATTCAGTACAACTGACTTCACGCACTTGGTCTATTGCGGTTTCCCATGCCCATGTTTTCCACACGCATTCAATTAGACGTTCATTATCATCAATTAATTGACCCGCAGGGTTCCAGTGAATGCAGTCTAAACCTTTAAGGATTTTGCTTTCAATCCCCGCTAAAGACAGTACTTTTTGCATGAATAGCGCATGATAGTCTTCTTCTGCATCATCATCTTGCATAATGTGAACAAATGAATATTCTTGGCTATATTTCCATACACTAGCCAGTTCATTGAGTAAGTCTTCTGCTGGGCTATTTTCAGCAATATCGCCACCTTGTTCAGCCCATTTTTGAATGATTAAACATGCTTCGGTATGGCAAGATGCGGAGTCTGCATTATATTCGTAAACTTTTAATCCCTTGTCACTCATACAGAAATCAAGACGACCCGTTAACATACTGTGACGGTGTTTTTGCCATGATAGACGTAGGCGAGGCCAAAGAATTTTAGGAATATCAAACAGCGCTAATAAATTATCATCTTGGAGTACTTTATCAGTGGCATGTAAGTACATTAAGTGCAATTCATTGGTGGCTTTAGCGAGTTCATGCTCAGCACTTTCTGAAATAGTAAAATAACGATAAATATCATCATTCAGCAGTTTATTCGCATTAGTTTGTAAATAAGTTTGCTCAAGTTGATCGGTGCTATCTAACCAGCTAGTTTCAAATTGACCACTATTTAAACGTTGGGCGCATTGAATGTTTAGTAATTCAGGTGAGGGAGAGGGTTGCGGTAGGCTATACGTTGTATCGGCATTATAAGCCATCCAACCTAGAATCTCAGAATCATCAAACGTATCTTCAATGGTGTAATAGCCATCTTCAACATGTAATGTTAGCTCTCGTGTCCATTGCTGACCTAATGGTAGTGGAGCAAAAGTAACATTTTGTTCGGCAATCATTACTT
Source organism: Photobacterium phosphoreum (assembly GCF_002954725.1). Classification (GTDB taxonomy): domain Bacteria; phylum Pseudomonadota; class Gammaproteobacteria; order Enterobacterales; family Vibrionaceae; genus Photobacterium; species Photobacterium phosphoreum. The sequence continues at coordinate 1,327,219 of NZ_MSCQ01000001.1, read as the reverse complement.
TATCATTTTCAATATGCGTAATAATGGCAACGTGGCCGGTGTCTTGGAATTCACCACCTTTTTGCCAAATTAATAATGATCCGACAATAGGTTTTTGGCGTGAACCATTTTCAAAGGCATAGAGAGGTAAAATTTTATCGTTAACTACTTGGCGTAAAAAACGTAACGAGAAAATTTCATATGCCATTCCAACATCGGTAAATACCAGCCCATAGTTGATATATAAAAAACGACGTGCAAACTCAACACACTGCCATTTATAGCCCATATATTCACCATGAACATAACTGCGCATCGCACAGGCATCGGCATATTTATCCTCATCAATAGTGCTGTAATCTGAAGAGTAGATAGCGATGCCACCAGGGGCATAGCCGAGTAAAGCACCAAAAGGAGCATTATTTGAGGTAGTGTCTGTATTCATGATCTTGGCCTAGTTGATGGTTTAACCTTTTTACGACCGATGATGTGGCTCAGAGAATTGAGCGTTATTGAAATGCATACGCATCAGGGGAATGTTGAAAATAAAGGCTTTGTCATAACCTAAAACTTTAACTATGACGTTTCAATGATAATTGTTAATTAGAGCTTATATTTCAATTAATTGGGCTGTTTTATGAAATGTTTTATATCAGTTGAAGTTTACGTTTTATTTTTTATTCTGATTAATTCAGAAGGCTTATTCATTACCATTGATGAATTCCAAACAGACATAAAACATAAACATAAGCGTCTACACTGTAATTATTCAGATTAATGCTAGAGGTTTATATGTTTAGAATTTCACTTATCTTTGTACTGATCTTGAGTTCTTTGCTAAAAAACAAAGGACAGCCATATCCTTGCACATCAACCATGAGCTACTACACTTAAGCTTCAAGTTGCTTATGGTAAAGTAAATGACAATCTCAAGACGAAAATTGATAGAGCCTCAAATAACCCCTTTTTATCATGTAATTAATCGCTGTGTACGTCGGGCCTATTTGTGTGGGGACGACCCGTATAACGGTAAAAACTATCAACACCGTCGTGGTTGGATAGTAAATAAAATCAAACAATTAGCAGCTGTGTTTTGTATTGATGTTTGTGCTTATGCTGTGATGAGTAACCATTATCATTTGGTGCTTAAAATAGATACTGAGCAGCAAAAGAAGCTAACCCCTGAAGCGGTGATATCACGCTGGCTACAGTTATTTAATGGTCATCCTATCGCGGTCGATTTTTTAAAAGAGGGGCAAATAGACGCAGATAAACAACAAGCATTATCAAATTTAGTGGCTGAATGGCAGCAACGATTAGGCAGTATTAGCTGGTTTATGCGTTGTCTCAATGAAGAAATAGCACGAAAAGCCAATAAAGAAGACCAATGTAAAGGGGCTTTTTGGGAAGGGCGGTTTAAATCTCAAGCTTTGCTGGATGAACAAGCGTTATTATCATGCATGATGTACGTTGATTTAAATCCGATCAGGGCGGGAGTTACACCATCACTAGATCAATCAGATTTTACCTCAATTCAGCAGCGTATTCGTGAATATAATCAAACGAAAACTCCCTTTAAACCATCCTCATCAAACAAAAGTCATTTCCAATTATTACCCTTTGTTGGCGCAGAACATCAAGCTAAAACCGCAGGGATAAACTTTGCTTTTGCCGATTACCTTGAACTGATTGACTGGACAGGTCGCTGTATTCGTAATGATAAAAAAGGGTTTATTGCATCCAATCAGCCTAAAATTTTGCAACAATTGGGAATAACTCCTGACGCTTGGCTTGAACATAGTGAACAATTTATGGAACATTACGCCAATGTAAGCGGTAAATGGTCCCGAATGTGTGCTTTCAAACAACATGCAGGTGGGCATTGGTGCAAAGGGAAATCTGCGAGTCACCAGTTACATCCTAATTAAATACGCTTCTTATAATCAGATAAAAATACTGCAATAACCGTCAGGATTGTAGGTGTTGTGGATCCTGAGATATGGAAATAGAGCAGATTTAACGAAGGATTTAAATAATCAGCTGTAAATTTTATAGCAAAAGAGTTTGTTGCTGGTGGAATGGTTTGTTTTTGGGGACTCTAGTTAAGAATCAAAAGATTTGGCTGTCCAAATTATTAAAATTATTAGGCTGTCCAAATTGTTAACAAAGTGAGATCATAGTTTACGGAATCTAGCCGTTTTATTTAGTACATTAATCATGTTTAATAAGGCGTATTATTATTCATAGATTATTCTATTTACACAGTTTTCGGGATTGAACATGCTTTCAATATTCAACGCAGCAGAATTGTTCTCACTTATTCTTACTACCGCGACCTTAATAACAGGTATTGTTTTCGCGTTAGATAAGTTCATATGGCAACCTAAACGAGAAGGGCTGACAAAGGAGAGTACATCTGGTTGGGTTGCTCAAGCTCGCTCATTGTTTCCTGTGTTGTTTGCTATTTTGATTATTCGGTCATTTATTATCGAACCTTTTCAAATTCCAAGTGGTTCAATGCAGCCAACTTTGTTACCTGGTGATTTTATTGGTGTAGAGAAGTTTGCTTACGGACTACGCGATCCTATTTTCCACAAAACATTAATTCCAACGGGTAAGCCACAACGTGGTGACATCACAGTATTTATTGATCCATCAAACCCGAAGATCGATTTAATCAAACGTGTAGTTGGTTTACCAGGTGACACCATTATTTACCAAAACAAAACCCTTTATATTAAACCGGCTTGTAATGGTCAGAAAGTATGTCCTGTCGCGCAAGAAGTACCAAAACAATATGTTGGCTTAACTAACTTTACTGAGCTAGGCACACAGTTAAACGAATATAAAGAGCAACTAGGTAAAGTTAATCACCACATTTTGCGTGATCCTGCATTACCAGAACAAATTTATCGTTATTACCAACAGCCTGGTTCACCAATGGGCGAGTGGGTTGTACCAAAAGGTCATTACTTTGCGATGGGTGATAACCGAGATAACAGTTTAGACAGCCGTTACTGGGGCTTTATGCCAGAGCAGAACTTAGTTGGTAAAGCGACCTTTATTTGGATCAGTTTTACCTTTAATCATAATGCAGATTCAATGTGGCCGCATTGGTTACCTAATGGGGTTCGTTTTAACCGTATTGGTAGCATTCACTAGAACGATTACAAACAATAAGATGAAACGAGAAAAACCGACATGCTAATAACATGTCGGTTTTTTTTGACTCTATTCTATTTAATAAAAATATATGGCTGTCCCAAATGATTGTTCCTGTACAGCAAGCCGCTATTGCTTTAGCCTTTCTGATACTGATCCAAATCAAACAACTTATCGCGTATCGCCCAGAAGCGGCCATTTTTACGGGCAATGACGATCTCTGGTGGTCTTAACCGATGTTCGTTATTCGCCACTTTTGTCGGGGCGGTATCGGTAAAAGGACGGTGCCTATCGACTAAGTGCGGATTAATAAATTTGGTGAGAAAGTCACTCTTTTGGGTCTTGGTTGATAGCTGCCAAACTTCGTTAATTTCATTATCTTCTTCGCCAATATAAATCACTTTAAGCTGTGGCTTGCCAAATTTATTCTTACCCGGTTCTAAGCGCATATCATGGCATTTCATGATCATCGCATCTTTAAGTTTTAATGCTTCACGCAGCTTTTTATCGGGATCAACCATTACCGCATCACATTGATGACAGCGACGGGCTGCAATGTCGTTATCTGCACCGCATTCTTCGCAATATTTAGCGCGGAAACGATAACCACATTCTTCACGTTCACCTGTGTCATCATCTTCAAAATAACCTTGGCAACGGCGACCATAATGTTCAATTAAAAAACCCGCAGGATCTAGCTTGCCCCAAAAGCTGTTATTGAAACCACATGCAGGGCAGGGAACCATTATTACTTCACTGTCGCTATTGGGTTTAGGATCACCCACTTCTGGTTGGTATAGGTCGTAACAGTTACCCGCATATTCAAGAATAAGGCAGTCTTTTTTGCCTTCAAATAAACGTAAACCTCGCCCGACAATTTGTTGATAAAGGCTAATTGATTCTGTGGGGCGTAATATTGCAATCAGATCAACATGAGGCGCATCAAACCCCGTGGTTAATACTGATACGTTAACCAGATATTTGATTTTTTGTGCTTTAAAATCATTAATGATCCGATCACGTTCATCAAGAGGCGTATCGCCAATGACAAGCGCAGCATTTTCATGAGCAAGATAGCCCATGATTTCTTGTGCATGGTTCACGGTTGAAGCAAAAATCATGATGCCACGGCGATCTTTGGCATAGTCGATCACTTGTTCGATGATCATCGGAGTGGCACGGCCTGATTGTTCGATTACATTATCAAGATCAGCTTCTTTATAATGACCCGTATTTGATGGTGTTAGTGATGAAAAGTCATAACCTAACACTGCCATATCCATGACTTTTGGTTCAGTTAAAAAGCCTTCATCAAGTAAATAGCGGATCGGTAATTCAAAAATACAATCACGAAAGAAACGCTCGGTCTCGGTTTTGACTTGACCGCGAGTGTGATATTTGTAAATCCACCCCATGCCTAATCGATAAGGAGTTGCGGTTAGTCCAAGCACTTTGATATTGGGGTTTATCGTTTGTACGTGTTTGATGACTTTACGGTAGGCACTGTTTTCATCATCAGGCACACGGTGGCATTCATCGATAACTAATAAAGAAAATTGTTCTTTAAATTTATCGAGGCTATTTGCCATTGATTGTACAGAGGCAAATACTACTTGTTGATCCGTTTCTTTACGGCCTAAACCTGCGGAAAAAATAGCCGCTTTAAGGCCATAGCTTTCGTATTTAGCATGGTTTTGTTCTACGAGTTCTTTTACGTGAGTGAGCACCAGAACACGGCCTCGAGCAATACGGGCTAGTTCAGCCACAACAAGGCTTTTACCTGCGCCTGTTGGTAGAGCAAGGACTGCGGGAGAGTTGTGCTTACGAAAGTAATGAAGAGTGGCGTTAACACTGTCTTGTTGGTAAGGGCGTAAAGTATACATACCGTAAATCTGCTACAAATAAACTATGACTAGTGTACATTTAACCAGTGGTTTAGCAAGTCACTCGCTTAATTTTATGGGGGGAATTATGATTGAACATTGAGACGCAATAGTGCTCTTTATGGATCACTATTGCGTAGGCTAAATGCTATTCGCTTTTTAGTTGGCTGTGTGACCATGAACCATAACTGCTATTAGGCATGATAATCCATTGAGTACCAAATTTTTGTCGTTGTTGTTCGACAAGCTTACGTTGTTCAGACGTTGGCTTTTTAGTTTTAAATTCCGCAGCAAAGTCAGCCAAACTATCGCCTAATAACATGATGACTTGAAATTGGTGGCTAATATCTTCTCGGCGCAGTTGTTTTGATTTGTTAGCAAGTAAGACATGATCACTGTTAACTTGTGGTAGGCCTAAGCGATTAAGGGTGTTGATAGTTGCTTGTTTGTTTTCTTGGCTACGATCAGAGACATAAAAAATCGTAATATGCTGGTTATTGACAAAATTAAGGAAATCTTTAGCACCAGGAATTAAACTGGGTTCGCCATTTTTTTCCCAATCCCCCCATGTATCCCATTCTGTATAGTCGTGGCATTTCTTGAGATCTTTTACCAATAGTGGCGTGTTATCTAATACTGTTTCGTCTAGATCTATAATAATGGCACTTTTTCTATTTGTTTCTCTTTGGGTTAAGTTCTCATTAAGCTGTTGTTGAGCAAACTTATAGGTCTGTAATTGCAGTGCCATAATCTCAGCTGATTGTTGTTGGTAACGTAACCCCATTTCGTATTGCTTTACATTACAATGGGTATCTGCGGCAAGCGTTGAGAAACTAGATAGTGCAAGCACAAGAGAAACGATAGGAAACGATTTATTCATTATAGTTAAGCCTTATCCTTTATGGGAATGTTTGATTAAGGGTAGGCTAGTAGATTAATGTGTCATTTATATTATGGACGATAAAAAATATCACAATGTGAACTATTAAAAAACATTGTGTTATTTAGTGTGAAGTAATGTGTTGTTATTGAATTTATATATTGCAGAAATAGAGTAATATACTCATTAATAATAATGTTACATTGTAACTTAGCTATGATTTTTACTTATAATTAAAAAACTACGACTAATGCTTTATATTTTTAGAATTATTATTATTTTATCGGCATTTTTATCATGGTATGCCGCAGCTTCGACAACAAAAACGACCGCTCATACGATAGTGCATCATTCTCGTATTCATCGTCATTATTCACACAGAGATAAGCACCAAGGACATTTAATACATCATACACTGCATGTGTATAAGAAGCGTCATCACTTAACAAAATTGCAAGAGCGACGCCATGTACGATTGGTGAGACATAAAATTTTCCATGCATATTATGGATGGAAAGGTACGCCTTATCACTTCGGTGGGTCAAGCCATCGAGGAATTGATTGCTCTGCATTTGTAATGAAAATGTATCGACAAGTATTTCATCGAGACTTGCCTCGAACAACGTTAGGGCAAGTAAAGTTAGGACGACGGATTCGTAAGGATCAAGCTAAGTTAGGGGATTTAGTCTTCTTTAAGACGGGTCGTAATGAACGTCATGTAGGGATCTATCTTTCTAATGGAGACTTTATGAACTCGGCCAGTTCGCGAGGGGTGTCTATTTCAAATTTAAAGCATATTTTTTGGAAGCGGCATTTTTGGCAAATTAGGCGCTTAGTTACGATATAAGATGCAATAAAACGGGAGCTCTTGAGCTTCCGTTTTTTTATGGCTGCGATTTATCACTAGCCTTATGGCTTGGTCCATATGCGAGTATTGAGATCTAACTCATCAACGATATTAATCACAAATTGAAGATCATAATAAATAGAGGCAATAAAGGTTAAAGAATCAGCTTGTTGGAACAGTTTAGGTTCAAAATAATTCTTTGAGCTTGAAATAGCAATATAGAGATGATCATTAACGAATGAGAAAGCGATGGTATGTTCAGAGCGATTACTGAAATTAATTAGGCGCTGTATCATTGCCGGTGAAAGTAGATAACGTGCTTCTACTTGATCGTTACTATAAACATTAAATAGCTGTGAAAACTCAGGGTCCTCAAGGATCACTTGCTGTTGATTATTACTGAATATGTCGGAGAGTTTCTGACCCATCGCTGAAAAAATACTATGATTATTCGGCATGATGGTTGTTTGACCTGAAAAATGCTTATTCGCATCGGCTATGAAAAAAAGCCCTTTAAAAATAGTATGCCATTGATCTTGGTTTTTACCGCTGTTATCACGGCTTTGCGTTTTATATTCAGTATGTAGCTCAGAAAAACGTAAATGGGTTTTATCTATCTGACCTTCAATCAAATCCTCACCACGATAACGATCATAGTGGCGACCAAAGAGGGCACTATTTTTATAGTCTTGTTTATCGATACATTGGGTTGGTTTATAACAAAAACTGTGATCAATTGAGTTAATAAGCTTGGTGACTATTTTGTGTTTATAATCTTTTTTATATTGATCCCAACGTTTACTGTATAAGCGATGCATGACAATCGCAATAATAATGGCAAAGATAATACCAAAGGCTTGTAACTCATACATAAAACTTAGAGGGATAATAATAACCGCAAACCCGACACCTACCAGTAATGATAGCCAGTATTGTTTGATGACTTTTTTACGATCATGATCAAGCGCTTCAAGTTGAGGTTTAAGGTGCATTTCGTAAAGTACAGTCAGCTTACTGTCCATAGATGTATCCTATTGCTTAAATAAACGAGCAGCATCGATATTGATGCGTTCGGTGTTAGCAATTTCAAATAAAGGTAAAGTGGTTAACATCATTTGGTGAGCAATAAGGCTTGATGGAAACATTTCAATAGCGTTGTTATAACGTGTTACTGCTGCATTAAAACTGCGTCGAGAGGCTGATAGCTGTTCTTCTGTTTCATTAATTGAGCGTATTAACAGTGTGGTATTTTCGTTAGCTTTGAGTTCAGGATAAGCTTCTACGGCGACCCTAAAATGAGACACTGCGGCTGATAATTGTTTATCTTGTTGTGGCTTATCTACAGTATCGAGAGAGTGTGATTGTGCTCGTAATGCCGTGAGCTCAGTTAGTACAGAATGTTCATGCTTCATATAAGATTTAGTGGTTTCAATTAAATTAGGTAATAAATCAAACCGTTTTTTTAGCATGACATCGATACTTGCTTCAGCATTCGCAACTTGATTCTTTTTACCAATGAGGCTGTTACGCATTGCCATATATAACAATGCAACCAGTACCACAAAGGTAATTATACTTATTAGCATTTACATCTTCCTTTATATGAACCGACAGGCAAGACCCTGTGTGTTCACGGCCTGTATTCAGGGTACTCTCTAGTTATAACGAAAAAAGCCTTGTCAAAACAAGGCTTAAATGCAGATTTATTGTTATTACTCGATTTTATCTATGAAGCGACAGTAGCGGGTATGTGGGATTCCGTTAGATTCTTAGTCATCATGCAAAACTGACGGCGCGGGCTAAAACCATGCTTTTCATAGAAATTACGTGCTCCAGCATTACCAATATTCACTTCAAGCGATAATGCTTTAACACCATCTTGGCTTACTAATGCCTCAAGTTGGGGGAGTAATTCAGTGCCAATGCCATGTTGTCGCCAATCTGATTTTAAATAGAATTGATCAATTAAACCAATTTTACCACCGTGTTCTAGGCTAAAACTGTAACTGACGATAATGTGTCCAGCGATATGCTTAACACCATGCTGTTCAACCTCAATAAACCATGCCTGTCCTAATTTTGGATTACTTAACAATTGTTTAACTGCAAGTGTGGTCTGTTCTGCTTTTTGAGGCAAAGCTTCATAATCAAATAATTCATCTATTAATTGAAGAAATTTATCTAGCGAAGAAAGTGTTGGTGTGCTGAGAGAAATATTCATACTGAGTCCCTAAGTTAAACCCTATCTTTGAAGGCTTTATTGGTTACAACGTGTTGTAAAATTGTTGTATTTGCATAGAGTTAATGTTTTTTTAATTTGTAATCTAGCAGATATATGACAATAGAGTCATAGAAATGTTCATATTTTTGATGGAATAACGTCAACTTTAACGATTTTTATTTGTTAGTTAGTCGTAATAGCCATGTACTCACAGTATGAATGGCATGAAAATGAAGTTTTTAATGCATATCTGTGATTTGCTTCTTATAATACCGAATCTTTTGTAAGTAGCGGAGCCACTCAATGAGGCTTGATAAATTCTTAGGTACCACTTTAGGTATCACCCGTAGAGAAGCCGGTAAACTTCTTCGTGATAAAATGATTGAAGTTGACGGCGAAATTGTCCGTAGTGCTTCTTTCTCTGTCGGTGACGATAACAATGTAGAATTTAACGGTCGTCCACTTCGTCTACAAGGGCCTCGTTACTTCATGTTGAATAAACCACAAGGTTTTGTGTGTTCACATGTTGATGATTTCAATCCCACTGTTTTTGTGTTGTTTGATGAGGTTAGCCCTGAGAAAATGCACGTAGCAGGGCGTTTAGACAGTGATACTACAGGCTTAACGTTATTAACTGATGATGGCCAATGGTCACACCGTATTACTTCACCACGCCATGTGTGTGAGAAAGTGTATTTTGTAGAAACAGCTGATCCTATTGTTGCTGAGAATATTGCACAATTTGAAGCAGGTGTGCAATTAAACGGTGAAGAAGGGCTTACTCGTCCTGCAAAGTTAGAGATTGTTGGCGAACGTGAAGGTGTTTTAACCATCACTGAAGGTAAGTATCATCAAGTTAAGCGTATGTTTGCTGCCGTGGGTAACCGTGTTGTTGGTTTGCATCGTGAGCGTGTTGGTACGCTTGAATTAGATGAAGATCTTGAACCCGGTCAATACCGTCCATTAACGGCTGAAGAGATTGCATCATTTTTAGCTAAATAACGTTACTGGTTGTTATTAATCCCAAAAAAGCATAAATATTGTTATTTATGCTTTTTTTATACGTAAAATATTAAACGATTATTAGTCTATTATTTTAAAATAAGTTAGAAACCTTTTATTTCCTATTAGGAAAGAATGATTCTCGTTTTTTTAGCGTACAATGGGTCTATTGTCTCTTTAATAGCAATTATATTCTGCCTATCGTTGTTATTTTTATTAAAAGAATATTTATGACTCAACCAGCCTCACCTAAATTGAGTTTACAGCTCATTCTCATTCTTGGTGCAATTGCCGCTTTAACCCCTTTTGCAATTGACATGTATCTACCCGCAATGCCCGATATTGCCAAAGATTTTTTAGTGTCTCCAAGTGCTGTTCAAGTAACATTAACTGCTTATACGGCAGGTTTTGCTTTTGGTCAGTTAATTCATGGGCCGCTAGCAGATAGCTATGGTCGCCGTCCGATGTTGATAGCGGGTACCGTGAGTTTCTTGGTGTTAACGATTTTAGGTGCGTTGAGTACCAATATCAACGAGTTAACCATTATTCGTGTTGCACAGGGTTTTGCTGGTGCAGCGGCAGCGGTTATTATTGGCGCATTGGTACGTGATATGTTTGAACGTGAAGAATTTTCACGGACAATGTCATTTGTTACTTTAGTGATGACTATCGCACCGTTAATTGCACCTGTATTAGGTGGGCATCTTTCTGTTTGGTTTGGTTGGCGTGCAGTATTTTGGGCATTAGCTATTTTTGCTGTGGTGGTTTTAATCTCGATTTTATTTAAAATTAAAGAAACCCTTCCCAAAGAGAAACAAATTCCTTTTCATTTATCGTCAATTATTAAAAATTATAAACGACTATTGTCAAATCCGGTTGCCTTTGGCTTAGTGTGTTGCAGTGGTTTTTCTTTTGCTGGTATGTTTACGTTCTTAACGGCGGGGTCATTCGTCTACATTGATATTTATGGTATCAGTGTCGAGAATTTCGGTTACTACTTTTGTTTGAACATTCTCTGCATGATTCTATTTACCAGTATCAATGGTCGTTTTGTGAAGCGAAAAGGTACGCACTGGATGCTACGTTTTGGTTTGATAATCCAATTAGTGGCAGGGGTACTGTTACTTATTGGACAATGGTTAGATTTAGGGCTATGGGGCGTTGTTATTCCCGTGGCGTTATTTATTGGTACACTTTCCACTATCGGTAGTAATACCATGGCGTGTTTATTATCGAGTTATCCTCAGATGGCGGGTACAGCGTCTTCTTTAGGTGGAACATTCCGTTTTGGTATCGGTTCGATTGTCGGTGGTCTTGTTGCATTAATGCCAGATGGTAATGCATGGCCTATGGCATTGACGATGGCGTCATGTGCTATATTATCGGCTGGCTTTTATTGGTTCCTTGCACGCACAGCTTAGATGTTGTGTCGTAGTTTGATATTTTTGGATTGTTTGAAATAAATCATGACCATTTTTTTTAATGAAATTTATAATGTTGTTAGTAGTGGGTTAACGGCTTTACAAGAAGCGCAAGCAATAGGTAAAGCACAAAAAAACCCTGTCAGTGAAAGTATCTTTTTAAGTGCTTGGGTAACAAAAGTACTTAAACAACATAGTTTTGATCGTTGTGTGGTAAAAACGTTGCAAGAATGGCAGCAACAATCACGCACTATGGGTAAAAATGCACAGCTAAAACTGCATTTTGAGCGCCTAGCTGAAACCTACGCGAAAGTGACTGATGAGCAAGGGCAATCAACTGTGATTACACCTGCTGTTATAGCAACATTTTACACTGCGTTAGAACAGCAAGATTGGTTAGTGACCAGTGAATACGAAGTCAGTCGTAAAGTAAGTCACCATACTGATGGTAAAGCATCGTTAGTGGTTTGTTCTGCCCAGTACGCAGAATCAATGAATGAAGATGGTGGGTTAGTAAAACCGTTATCATTATATGTGCGTGGTAATGTGCAAAAATTTATTGATATTGCTTATCAACATGGGCTCTTGCTTTATAAAATTACTGATTATAAATCGAAAGTGAAGTTTCATGGTGAGTATGTTATTTATCCCCATAATGCTGGTGGACACTTACCAGAGCTACCGACCGTCGCTAATTAATTGTTATCCGTAATATGTATAAATGCCGCATGAGTTAATGGCTCATGCGGCATTTTTTATAACGAAAATAGTATGCTTAGTCAGTGGCTATGTTTGCATTACGTGATTGTGCTAATTTAGTCGTGAAGTATTTAATGCAAACTAACACTAAACAGCAACTACCACAGGTTAATAGTGTTATTGCTAAATTACCGATTGATGCGGCAAAATCTAAGCCGAAACCAATAATGAGGTAATAGGATAGCCCTAATAAAGCGCCAGCGCTGCCAAGATGGTTACGGTAATTTGTTAAAGCAGTACTAAACAGATTCGGTAAAGTAAGACCAAAAGCGACAGAAACGAGAGCCATTGGAATAAAGAACCAAATAGTGTGCTGCAATAGGTAAACTCCGATGCCAGAGATAACCATTAAGATCATGGCGATAAGGACAATTAAATCACCATTTAACTTGTAGTGAATTAGCTTCATATTAATCAGCGAGCCTAATACTGAGCCGATGGCTAAAACAAAACCGGTATAACCAAAAAACTTCACACTGGCACCAAGTTGTTCAAACATAAACGGAGCAAGACTGTAATATGAAAACAACGCCACGTTCGCCAGTCCGATCATTAATGTGATGTACCAAATATGGCTATCACGGATCATTTTATTAGCTACAGAGAGCAAACTATCACGTTTAATATTTTCTGGCTTAGTTTCTGGTAACTGAGCACTTGACCAGATAAATAACAGTGTGATGAGCACAATCATTGCCGCAAATACCCACGTATACCCACCATGCGATGTTAGCCAACTGCCTATCATCATACCGATAACAGGGCTAATACCAACCGATGTTGCCGCAATAGAAAACAACCGTGATAATTCAATACCTTCAAAGCTATCTCTTAAAATAGTTTGAGTACATACCGAGCCAACAGCTGCACCAAAAGCACAAGTACCAAAACCATATAAAAATAGATCAAAGTTAGGTGCTAAATAAGTGCCAATGGCTGCAATAATAAAAATCGCTAATCCTGCTAAAGTCGAACGACGGCGACCAATGATATCGCATAATGTTCCCCAAAAAACGACCCCAAAAGCAAAGGCTATAAAGAATATCGATAATCCTTGGGCTGCATTTTCAGCACTAACCGAAAAGTGATTTTTAATGGATGTTAGTGCTGGGCTATACATTGTTTCTATAAGTTGTGGAAACATCAAAAGCGCAATCGCTAATGGTGTTGATATTTTTTTTATATTCATTTTCTATATCCTATTTAGCCAATAATCGCTTCACCTATATTCATGCTTGTATTTACAACGCTGAAAACGTTCATTTATTACAATGAATAATGATGTTGGTCTCACTGTTATTTCAATATGGAAAATTATATAGTGTTAATATAGGGTGTAATATTAACATAAGGACCTTATATGTTACTTTAAGGACAAACTGATAAGGGAATACTCATGGCTTATATAACAGTAGGGCAGGCGTTTTGTGCCGATGATTATGATCGGTTAGTGGTTGGTCTTGCGATTGATCTGGGGGGGCATGATTCAGGTGAACATCGGCATAATAAAGATCAGTTATTATTCTCACATCATGGTTGCATGGTAATTACCTTAGAGGGCGTTAAGTGTGTATTGCCACCAATGAGGGCTGCATGGATCCCTGCGGGTGTGTTGCATAATGCTCAAATGAGTAACGTAACGCATTATCGCTCTTTGTATTTTGACCAAGCATTGCAGTCGCAACTTAGTCGTGAAATGAAGATTATCGATATTAATCCGTTATTGGCGGTATTGCTTGAAAGAATGGCATATTGGCCCTTTGATAAACCTAATAATGAGCAAGCTAATACTGTTAACTTATTGATTGAAGAGCTTAATATTGCCACTGATAGCCATTTGAACTTGCCATTACCGCATGATCTACGATTACAACAATGGTTAACAGATATTAATCATCCTGATTTTTTAGCACCTAGCTTAGCTGATCTTAGTCTGCTTGTTGGTGCTAGCCAAAAGACGATAACCCGTATTTTTAAGAAAGAAACTGGAATGCCATATCAAAGTTGGCGTCAGCAGTGGCGATTATTAGCCGCGATTGAATTACTTGCACAAGGACAACGGATTTCAGATATTTCATTTCGGCTTGATTTTGCTAATGACAGTGCATTTATTCGCTTCTTCCGTCAAAAGACAGGGTTTACACCACTTAACTTTATGATTGAACTTAAATAATAAATCTTGCATTCTAGGTTTTTTCTTAAAAAGAATATATTAAAAATTAGCCAGAATTAACTGTTTTTTTGCGATAAATTAACCATAAATAAACACTAAAATCGCTGAATATATTATGTAATAAAAAAGAGCTGTAAAGCTCTCATATTGATGGTTTATAAGTTGAATCTTCATATTTATAAGTCATGATAACCTTATTAATTACTATTAATGATATGTCATTGGGTGATTAATATAATACCCGCGAAGGCTAACAGATTAATAAGGATGTCTATGCCTGTTTGTTGTACTGAATATAAAAATGAACATATATCAACGCCATTGATTTTATCATTTGATGAAACATTAACCTTTTTCCCGTTTGTGCTTGAATTTTATGATTGGCGTGATGGTCTTGCGATGTATCGTGCTTATCCTGATGGCCATCGTGAATTATTAGAAGGAAGTTGTTCGTTTTATATAGAGCATATAGAGTCATTAGCGGGTGGTAAGGCATGGATCGATAGCATTCCAGCACAGTTGGTGCATAAAGCACGCGCTTATGCTGATCTTGGCGTTTATATGCTTAAAATAGCGGCGATGAGTGATAAAGCCCATTACTTATTGTCACAACGGCCAATTTTACTTTATTTGGTATGTGAACGGTATCCGTTAGATCATGAACAAGTGTTGACCTTATGTGAATTGGGTCAACGTGCAATATTATCATCTTTAGGATTAGCATCTTCTCGGTCAGCACTACGGTTTATTGATCGTATTCAAAGTGATTTTTCTACTCGCTCAGTTGTGATTGTTATTCATCGTTTATTAGATCCAGAAACGATGATGTTTACCTTATTTCGCCATTATCAGACGATCACTACGTTAACGTTGCAAATATACTTACAGTGGCCAACGCTAACGGGCACTAAATTAGGCTTTTATTTAATGACAGCCTCACCGCGAGAACGGTTACGTATTAACCAGATATTATCGGATGTATTTCAGTTAGGTTATCGTGTGCTTGATGTTGATTCAGTGCGGCGTATTCATGCGGTGACTTCGTATGATGCACTGAAACAATTGCATGATCGTTGGCTGATTGCGCAGCGAACGACAAAGTTTGTGCCTGATCCTAGTTGCGATAAGACTTATGAGATCCCTTTTGCGGGTAACAGTAATATTGTCCCTATTCTTAATTATCAGCAGCTTGAAAATGAAGGTATGGAACAAAATCACTATGTCGCTATTTACCACAATCGGATAATTAAAGGTGAATATTTCGTTTATAAAATGCATATGCCTGAAAGGGTAACCATTGGCTTAAAACGGCATTATTTAGCGAATGGGCGAGTAAGTGAGACGTATACTGTTGATCAAATTCAAGCACGTAATAATCGTATGCCGTCGTATGAAACATTAGAAACGGTTTACAGTTGGTTAGACAGCGTTAAAAAATAAGGCGTAAACTAAAATCGCATTTCGTTATTGATATGCGATTTTATGTCAAGTGGATAAATTGTTTTAATCAAGATCTGAACGTTTTATGATCAAGTTAGGATTAGGGCAATTACGAGCGTAAAAAGCTAATTCATTAGGATCAACTACACCAATATAATCATTAGTATTTAAGCCCATATTCTCAATGATTTGTAAGTGTAGATGAGGAGCCCAACCACCATTTTCTGCGGTGGTTCCTACTGCCGTAAACTGTTCTCCCGCAGTGATCATATCGCCAACGTTTAACGTTGTATGTGCTGCTTGATGTAAGTGCCCGTATAGCGTGAAAAAGTCGATGCCTTCAAGCTGGTGGCATAGAATGATTGTTGGTCCATAGTCACCATCCCCTTGATGATTGGCAATACTATGTACTGTGCCATCAAGTGGTGCAAATACTGGTGTAAGGGCAGCAACACCTAAATCAATTCCCATGTGAACAGTACGACTTTTACTGTCACTAAAGTTAGCTTTGTCTTGATAAATCAGACGTTGTTCAGCATAACGTCCAATAACTATTACAGCATCAATGGCTTCAGCTTGGCGAACTATTTCATCTGCGAAGCTATGGTTGGTCGTCACATTACGCCACAGGTCACTGCTTGGAGAAAGATCAACGATTAATCCTGTACCAAATTGAAGTGCCTGTGGAATGACAGGGTGAAAACAATGAGCATGAAGAGTGCGCGCTAATGGTGTCATCAGCATATTCCTTTGTAAAAATATTAATGAGCAACAACAGTAACCGTCGCTGTTTTTCGAGGCACTAAAACCATCGCAATTAAGTAACCAAAAGCGGCGATAGCGATAGGTAAAATTAAATCAATGTTCACAAATAGGCTGGTCAAATAACCGCTTAATGTCCATGCTAATCCTACCATTGCACTTGATAGCGCCATTACCCACCCCTGATCCGCTTCACTGGCCCTATCTGATAATGCCGTAATATAAAAAGGAAAGGAGATCGCAACCATAACAGCGGTAAAAATCATCGCAGCAATGTGAGTGTTTGGCGTTGGCGTGATCGCTAATAAAATCATTCCAATAGCAGCAAAGAGTGTGGTTATTCGTAAAGCGGCGTTGACATTAATTCGCGCTAAAATAATACGAGGCAGGATCAATAATGAACTGATCATCACTACACCAATCGCCATCATAAAATATTGGTAGAAACTACTTTCAACGCTGATGTTCCATTTTTGTGGGAAAATAAACGCAATATCTTGAAAGTATAAGCTCCAGCTAAATTGGCAAATAAAGACAATCGCTAAACAGGGCAGTAAACCTTGCTGACTACGTTTCAATGGCGCAATAAACGAGAGTGGATTCTCATTTTGTAATGACCTTTGTGGTGGTAAACGTACTAAATTTAATAAGATTAAACACACAACAGCAATAACTAAACAAGCATAAAAAGGAGCTTGAGTACCATAGGTTGCTGATAGTTTGCTGCCTAATGCGGGGCCAAATGACATTGCTGCTGTCATTACTACCGCGACTAAGCTCATTAATGTTGCTTTGGTCTTGCCTCGACTATTATCCGCTAAAATAGCTTGTGCGATAGGCTGACTGGCAGAACCAATACTATTGATCATATTGCCGGCAAATAATAATGCAATCGAGCCAATGACAATGGCATAGATCGGCATTGCAAAACCTATTGCAGCAATGATTAAGCATAATACCATTGTGGTTTTGCGGCTAAAACGATCAGCAAAGCGGGCAATAAGAGGCGTGAAGAACATTGAGATAAAAGGTGCGGCAGACATCACGGTGCCAAACAAAGTGCGACGCTGTTCAATCGGCATATTTTGCGCGATAGCCAATGAGTGATCAGTTAAAAACAAACTCACATACGCGGGGATAGTAATAAAAAACCCCGCAGATCCGAGGAAAATAATACTGTAGAGGGTAAATAAGGTAGTAGGTTTTAACGCCAAATGTTGAGTTGAGGTTGGCATGAATAATGAAATTCCAAACGACGATAATAATCGACTATTTTAATCAGGTATTAGGATCAATCAAGTCATTACGTGTATTGTCATTAGTGAAGCTTACTTTTATACCGCTAAAAATAGTCTATGTCGTGATTATATGGCGATTATATGTCTTTATAAAAAGTAACGCCTTGTGGGTAAAATACCGTTCACAAGGCGTTATTTTTAGGCAATAGGTCGAGGGTTACTGATTAATCGTAATCTCAGTATCCAAATCTTTTAATGCCATTTTTTGAATGTTAATGCCAAACATCATCATGATTAGACACCAATTTAAGTAAGGTAATTTACCTACACGTAAGCTTTCACTGACGTTTTCTGGTTTCCAGTTAAATAATGCTGCAATATTTTCAGTTGTCATTTCGGCAAATAAACCACTATCGATCAATTTAGCGAATTGATCGCTTGTTGGGCATACAAACGTATTTTGACTACCAAAAGCAGAAGGCTTAAATAAGCGTAATACACGTTTGATTTCTTCAACTTCAATCACTTTACCATTGGTTGCGATGTTAGGTCGGCCAATCAGCGCGGCAATAAAGCACCAGCAAGGGTAAGGGATTGAAGAAACATCTAATGGCTCTTTTTTATATTTAGCACTCCACTTACAGATGTTTTTTTCTTGCAGGCCAGTAGCTAATGTAAGTTGCTTGGCATCATAACCATTATCTTTCAATAGGTTAACTGCTTCTGCAACTTCAGAAACTAACGGTTTGCTCCAAGTTGCAAAAGGGGTAAAGACATTTTCTCTAATCAAAACGATATTCCAATTGACAGTGTAATACAGGTGTTTTGTTAATATTGTCGATCATACGTGTTCAGCGCTGTATGTCTATTAATATCCGTCGTTATAAATAAGATAGAAACGAGGTATTTATTACAAGCCGTAACAATGCGATTTAAAATAATTGGGTTATAAGACTAGACGACTGGTCTAGTCGGGCTTATAGTTATCATATGAAAACAAAAACAAACGATACACGTCAGCATATTTTAGATATTGGTTACCAACTTGTGGTGACCAAAGGATTCACCAATGTTGGCTTGTCTGAAATTTTAAAAACAGCAGCGGTACCAAAAGGTTCTTTTTATCATTATTTTAAGTCAAAAGAGCAATTTGGTGAGGCGTTAATTCAACATTATTTTGAACAGTATTTAGAACACGTTAACGCTATTTTAGTGAAAGGTACTGGAACAGGTTTTGATCGTTTAACCGATTATTTCTCACGTTGGTTAATTATTGATAATGGCACCTGCAACGCCAATAAATGTGTAGTGGTTAAACTCAGTGCTGAAGTCTCAGATCTTTCTGAACCGATGCGAGAGGCTTTGAAAAATGGTGCTTATAGCATTGTAAATTTAATCGCACTTTGTATTGATGATGGCATTAAAGATGGTTCAATTACTGTAAAAGACAGTCAATTAGCCGCACAAACGCTGTATCAATTATGGCTTGGTGCTAGTTTGTTTTATAAGATTAGCCAAGATTTAAACGTATTACAGCAAGCGCTAGTAACAACAAAAGCTCAGCTACGTCCAGTTTTATAGACGTTATAAATGATTGATTATCCCGTTATGATAGCAACGGGATTTTTTACAAGTAGCAACTAGACGACTGGTCTATTATTTGATTAAAAATGAAAAGGAAAGCTCAATGACAAACGTAAACCGTAAAATCGTATTAGCCTCTCGTCCTGTTGGTGCACCAACGGCTGATAATTTTCGTTTAGAACAAACGGCAGTACCAACGATAGCGGAAGGGGATATTTTACTGCGCAGCGTGTATTTATCATTAGATCCGTATATGCGTGGTCGTATGAGTGATGCTAAATCTTATGCCGAACCTGTTGCTTTAGGTGAAGTCATGGTTGGCGGTACGGTATGTCAAGTTGAGCAGTCCAATCATGCTGATTACCAGCAAGGTGAATGGGTATTATCGTATTCAGGCTGGCAAGATTATTCTATTTCAAATGGTGACGGTTTAATTAAATTAGGCATGCATCCAACACATCCATCTTATGCTTTGGGTGTGATGGGGATGCCTGGTTTTACTGCTTATATGGGCTTGCTTGATATTGGTAAACCTAAGCAAGGTGATACCATTGTTGTCGCTGCTGCAACTGGTGCTGTGGGTTCGATGGTAGGGCAAATTGGTAAAATTAAAGGTTGCCGAGTTGTTGGTGTTGCTGGTGGCGAAGAGAAATGTCGCTATGCCAAAGAAGTACTAGGTTTTGATGATTGTATTGATCATAAAGCAGATGGTTTTGCAGAAAAATTAGCGCAAGCTTGTGAGCAAGGCATTGATGTTTACTATGAAAATGTGGGCGGCAAAGTGTTTGATGCTGTGCTGCCACTGTTAAATACCTGTGCGCGAATTCCATTATGTGGTTTGATTTCTCAATATAATGCCACTGAACTACCGCAAGGGCCTGATCGCCTGTCAATGCTAATGGGCACGTTACTTGTGAAGCGTATTAAAATGCAAGGTTTCATTATCTTTGATGATTATGCCGATCGCTATGATGAATTTGCAGCAGATATGAGTCAGTGGTTAGCGGACGGTAAAATTCATTATCGCGAAGATTTAGTCCAAGGTTTAGAAAATGCACCCCAAGCATTTATGGGCTTATTAGAAGGTAAGAACTTTGGCAAATTAGTTATTCAAACTAATCAAGCTCAATAAATAATAAGGCGGCTACTAGTATGATCACACTGCATCACTTAAATAAATCACGTTCAAAGCGCATTATTTGGCTATTAGAAGAGCTTAACTTAGCGTATGAAGTTAAACCTTACTTGCGTGACGCTGTCACTTTTTTGGCTCCGCCAGAATTGAAAAATATCCACCCGTTAGGAAAATCGCCAGTCATTGAAGATAATGGCGCGGTGATTGCTGAATCAGGTGCTATTACTGAATATTTAATTCAGACTTATAACCCTAATTTAGCACCTCAGCGGGGAACGCCTGCTTATATTGAATATTTACAATGGCTTCATTTCGCTGAAAGTTCAGCTATTTTACCGCTATTATTAAAGATGTTTGTTGCTAAAGATGGTGCGAAAACTAACTTCTTAGAAGGTTATGCTGATATTGAAGCTGAAAAGGTTATTGGTTATTTTGAGCAGTGCCTTGAAGGTAAAACCTATTTAGTTGAAGAGCGACTAACCGGAGCTGATATCATGATGTCGTTTATTGCTGAAATACTGCAGAATAACGGCATGATTGTTAATTATCCGAATATTCAACGTTATCAAGCCCAATTAGCAACGCATGATAAATTTGGTAAAGCAGATCAGATTGAACAGCAATTGGGTTAAATGGGTTAAAGCGAATTATTAATAAATAAAGGTCACTTTTGAGTGGCCTTTTTGTTTTGATAAGCATTTGAATTTTATAAACAATAAACAATAAACAATAAACAATAAACAATAAACAAGAATATCACGTAGAAAATAATGGCTGCCATGATAGCGTCAGCGACATGATGTACCATAACAGGAAGATTAGGTCTTTTCTGTTGGATTTTATTTTTTGTTAGTAAATAAGCAGCAACTGCAATTAGGAATACGATACACGTTGTAATAATTTCAGGCATATTATTTTGAGGTTGAGGGATAATGGTTTGAGCAAAAGCGGAAGCTGAAAGCAGAGCGAAGCTGGAAATGATCAGAGATAAGCGTTTCATCAGCGTAATAACCATTTAAAACAAAATAAACATTACGACGGATGATGATGTATTGAAATTACTTTATTAAAACAGTATGTTGCATAACTACTTATTGTGATCAAAATCGCTACCAGCGGTATACTGATAGCGATTTATTGATGCCAGATTACTGTTTATTTTCAAGTGTGTTTTTCAGTTGATCACGTTCTTTAGTAATACGTTGTAATTCTGCTTTTAGATGTTGAATTTCAGTATGTACATCTGTATGTGGATGAGAGTGAGTTTGCTGTTCAGTGTCATCAATAATAATATCTTTGCCACTTTTAGTACGAATAATGACATGTGAACGACCCGCAAATAATGCTAACAATGCCCAGATAACACAGACGCCTGCGGTCATGATTAATGGTACATGCCAGCTACCTGTCATTTCGTGTAATGAACCAAAGATGATAGGACCTGTTGCTGCAAGTAAGTAACCCATGCATTGTGCCATACCAGATAGTGCCGCTGCTTGGTGTGCATCATGAGTACGAATGCCAACAAATGATAGCCCAAGAATAAAACCACCACCACAGCTGAAACCAAACGCAATAACCCACACTATCGCGTGTTGTGGCATGAATAATAGTCCAAGAATACCCACAAATGACAGTACTGCCATTGCTACACTCATACCACGCTTGTCTTTCATTTTTGCCATTAGTGGAATCAGTACTAATGCTGGGATAGCGGTTGAAAGTTGAAGAATACCGTGAATATAACCTGCTTGGTTTTCTGTGTAGCCGTTATCAATTAGGATACTAGGTAACCAACTGATAAAGATGTACATAATAAAAGAGTTAAGACCAAGGAAAATCGTTACCTGCCAAGCTGCTGCTGAGCGCCATAAGTAACTGTGGCTATCAATATCTGCAGTATCTGCCGCTGGACGAGTATGACCACTCAACTGTGGTAACCACACTAAGATAGACAGAGCAGGGAAGATAATGACACCAGCAAGTGAGAATGCCCAGTTTGGAATTGCCGTGATGTGTAGTTTTTCTGCTAAATTAAACAAAGGAATAGCAGAACTAGAACTCAAGGTTGAACCTATCCCCATTACAAGTACATAAACAGCTGTTAGTGTTGGTACTTGAGTGGGAAAGTCTCTTTTAAGTAAACTTGGTAACAATACGTTACCGATAGCAATACCCACACCAATAATGCAGGTACCTAAAAAGAGCATGCTGGTTGAGCCAGAAGAACGAACAACGATACCGGCCGCAATAAGCACCAGCGCTATCATCAGTGAGGGCTCAAGTCCCATCTTTCTTGCTAGGCCAGAAGAAATTGGTGAGAAAATGGCAAAGGCTAGCAAAGGTAATGTTGTCAGCATACCGGCTTGTGTTGCTGATAAGCCAAGATCATGAGAAATAAAGTCTAGAATAGGGCCTAGGCCTGTGATTGGCGCACGAAGGTTACTTGCAATGAGCAAGATCCCTGTGATCACCAGCGCTGGGTGCGCAATCTTACGTACATTGTGTGACATATCAGTCTCCTATAAAGCGTTGAGGTAATAATAGACTTTACTTCCATTTCTGTATTCGGGTATATTGACAATTCATATCTAAAAACGGACATAGCATGAATTTTAAAACCAGTTTTATGGAATTTGATACCGATCTCTATCCACAGAAGGTACTAGCGTTACGTATTGCTGGTATTGAAAAGGAAGATGAAGTGCCATTCCACCAACATCATAAAGGTCAATTAGTCATGCCTTTAACGGGTTTTGCTAAGTGTCATATTAATGATGCCGTTTGGATGGTTCCAGCGCATTGTGCTGTATGGATACCAAGCCAAGTGCCACACAGTAACCGAATTTCACCCGATGCTGATGTATGCATGCTATTTGTTGAGCAAGATATTATTGGTATGCCAAACAAAGCATGTACACTTTCTATTTCGCCTTTATTACGTGAGTTAATTATTCGTCTTGCACAGGAAGATCAAGATTATGATAAAGAGGGCTCAATCGCACGTTTAGTCGATGTTTTAGTGGATGAATTAACATCAATGTCAACCGAGCACTTTGATTTTCCGATTCCGGCAGAACATCGCTTAAACCAAATCGCAAAACGACTACTGGCAAATCCGGGAGATAGAAATACGGTGGGTGAGTGGGCAACACAATTTGCCATGAGTGAACGAACATTAGCTCGACTGGTGAAGCAAGAGATTGGCCTAACATTTGGTCGTTGGCGTGGGCAATTACATATAGTTGTAGCACTTCAGAAATTATCGATGGGTGAATCTGTTCAACGGGTCGCGGAAGATTTAGGGTATGAATCGGTCAGTGCGTTTATTTTGTTTTTTAAAAAAACATTAGGACGACCACCTAAACAATATATGAAAGATCGATAATAAAAGTGTATTTATGATGAATATCAATGGGTAGGTGATGATAAATGGATAGGCATAGTGATTAGATGTCGTGCGTGATAAGTTAGCCTACTACGTTAGTATTTTTTGGTTTTGAGTAAGGAATACGTTATGTCCCGATGGTTAGCCTATCATGGTGATAGTATCTATTTGGATGAATTAATTTATCAACCTGAACATTCATTAATTCAGCAAAGTCTAGAGTCAAATAAAAAACGGATCATTCGAGCGAATGGTGATGGTTTTGGTTTAGGCTGGTATTCTCATCGTGCATTACCTGGCTATTATCATGATATTTTGCCCGCATGGGGTGATGAGAATTTACGATCGTTAGCGCACCATATTAGTTCACATCGTTTTATGGCACATATTCGCCAGTCGACAGGTTCACAAGTTTCACGAGTCAATTGTCATCCGTTTGTACTTGATAATTGGATGTTTCTGCATAATGGTCAAATTAGCGGTTTTGATCAGGTAAAATTTAGCTTGGTACGTCAATTGACTGAAGAGTTATTCTTAAAGCGAGTCGGAACAACCGATAGCGAATTGATCTTTTTAATGATGATCAAAAATGGTTTAAGAGTCGATCCTATTGCTGCTATTAATCAGACTTTGTATGAAATTGAGCAAGCAATGGAAGATAAATCTATAACGGGTCCATTAAAAACGTCACTTTGTATTTCTGATGGTGAGCAATTTTGGGTGGTTCGCTATAGCTCTGATCATCAGCCACCTCCGGTCTTTATTCAGTGTTCAGCACATAAAACGATTCTTGCTTCTGAACCTTTAGATCATTCTGATTCATGGCAAAAAATCCCTCGCCAAACCATTACTCACATTGTGAATAACCACTGCACTCAATATGATTTAATTATTGATTAGTATGCTTATTGGTTAAAATTCGTATTGTAAAGTGAAAGAAGCAGCCTTGATATGGCTGCTTTTTTTTGCTTGTTTCGTTTTTAAATTTGTCGATATAATTTGTACAGTAACTATTTTTTTGAATAAGTCACATTGTTACGATTGTATTATTTTGTTGTATTGATGATTTTTATTTATCGATACGCCTATTTGTACGATGAATTATAAGTTTTTGTTTTTAAATTACAAACTAATGAAATTGTTTGTTTTCTTGCTTTAGTCTTGAAAAATATAGAGAAATTTAACTGGCGTTATTATTAACATGCTGCTAGTGTATCTTCCCTCACACACAGCGTGAGACATTTATGCAACGCAATACAAGCGAAATTAGTAATAATACCGTCCCAAATATAGTCATGGGACTGAAGGGTTTAGATAACAAACTCGTTCCAGCTCTAACGATTGGGTTTATCTCCTTATTCGTTCTTTCTGCTTTAATTGATATGCCCGCTTTTACCGCTATAATCCAAACAACATTTAGCTCTGCAGCAAAAACTTTTGGTTCAAGCTGGCAGTGGTTAATGCTTATTAATTTTTTCTTAGCACTTATTGTCGCGATCAGTCCGCTAGGTAAAAAAGTAATGGGCAGTGTCAGTAAACCAACGATTGGTACCTTTCGTTGGTTAGCCATGATTATGTGTACGCTGCTTGCTGGTGGTGGTGTGTTTTGGTCAGCAGCTGAACCTATTTATCACTTCATGACGCCATCACCATCATTCCCAGGTGTAGAAGGCGGTACACTTGCCGCGGTAACTCCTGCATTAGATCAAGCCTTTTTACATTGGGGATTTCTCGCTTGGGCTGTATTAGGTACGTTATCAACAATAGTTTTAATGTACGCTCATCATGAACATGGCGTTAAGTTACGTCCACGCGCTTTATTATTTCCACTTTTTGGACATCGCTTAGAAAATCATTGGTTAGGCAGTGTGATTGACGCATGTGCAATTATTGCTGTGGCGGCGGGTACGATTGGTCCGATTGGATTTTTGGCTTCACAACTCGGTTATAGTTTAGAATTATTAACCGGTTTAGAAAATAATACCCAATCTCAGCTTATTATTTTGGCCGTGGTAGTGGCGATTTATTCAGCCTCAGCAGCATCAGGCATGGATAAAGGCTTACAGTGGTTATCACGTCTTAATGTTGTTGGTGCTTTTGTATTATTAGCGGCAATGTTAATTTTAGGGCCAACAACGTTCTTATTAAAAGAGTTTGGTGCTGCATTTGGTAGCTATTTACAGAATATGGGCACAATGAGTTTAACAACGGCTAAGCCTGAGTGGAACGTGTGGTGGACATGGTTCTTCTGGGGATGGTTTATTGGTTTTGCACCTATGATGGCTATTTTTATTGCACGTATTTCTGAAGGTCGCAGTATTCGTAGTTTGATTTTGTGTGTTGCTGTTGGCGCACCCATTGCGACAAACTTTTGGTTTGCAGTATTAGGTGGCACAGGGATTTCATTAGAGCTTAATCATCCCGGCATTATTTCAGGCCCACTAAATGATGGTGGTTTACCTTCGGTATTATTAGCGACATTGTCTAATTTACCGCTGAGTTATATTTTATTACCTGCATTTTTAGTATTAACCACAACATTCGTGGTTACAACGGGTGACTCAATGGCATACTCGATTGCGATGGTAGTTTCAGGTGATAATGAACCAAGTAGTAAGCACCGCTTATTCTGGGCAATTACCATGGGTGTCGTGGCGGCAGTATTATTACTCGCAGGTGATGGCGGTTTGAATGCACTGCAGTCCTTTATTGTTATTACCGCAGTACCTGTTTCATTGCTGATTGGATTAACACTGTTAAGTGGTCCTGTTGCTGCATGGAAAATGACATGTGCATCAAAAACAGCAAAAACAGCCTAATCTTTACGATGTAATTATCGAATCTAGATAAGCGATTAAAATAAAACCGAAAGCATGTGTTAATAGCAGTGCCTTCGGTTTTTTTATGTCTCTATTTTGATAACTATCTAATTATCACATTGATAATAGCGATAAGTAATGTGGTTGATAATTAGATAAGCAGTATTATTTTGTTTCGATATTACCTTGTTGTATTTTAGCTTTGCAGCGTTTAACCAAGGCATGCGTCATCCCTCGGAAAATAAACAAATGCGCTGGCATCATTGCAAACCAGTATAATAATCCCATGAAACCTTTAGGGTGCCACCATGCACGAATATCGATAGTACGATGATCACCACAATCTTCTATGGTAAATTCTAATCGACCTAAACCGGGTGCTTTCATACCAAACAGTAATGACAGGAAATGATTTTTTTCAAGGCTGATCACTTTCCATGAATCAATTTTATCCCCTAATTGTAGTTGTTGAGGATCACGACGATAACGCTTGAGAGCATCTCCGCCAATCATGGCATCCATCCATTCTCTTACGCGCCATAAGCTATTTGCATAAAAATAACCTTCTTCACCGCCTACAAGCTGTACTTGGCGCCATAAGGCTTCACAACTTGCATCTGTTTTCAGTGTATAACCTGCTTGTTTAGGGTAGTAGCCATAGCCTGTTTGCCAGCGTAACAGGGCATCAGGGTCAAATCCCCAGATCTCACTGTTAACCACTTCTGTATTCATGGCTAATGCTTCTTGGATCGCTTCTTCATAACTGATTAAATGTTGAGGAATACGGCGTTGAAGTTCACTGCCATCAGCAGGAAGATCGCAACTTAATCCGCCAATAAGTGCGCGTGCAATATTGGTTGGAACCGATGTAATAAAACGAAGCCAATAGGTCGCCATTTTGGGGCTTAACCATTTTAATGGGATCACACGAATATTTTTACCGTGCATTTTACTCAATCGGACCATTTGATCTTTATAAGTCATCTGTTCTTGGCCAGCGACATCTAAAATAAGGTTATGATCGGGTGGACATTCGATAAGCTCTGTTAGGTAGTAGAGTAGATTACGTAATGCAATGGGTGAGTTACGGGATGTGACCCAACTTGGGGTTAACATTACGGGTAGGTGATAGACAAAGTCTTGCATCACTTCAAATGCAGCAGAGCCAGGGCCGATAATAATACCGGCACGTAGCTCGGTAACGCATTTACCGCTGTTACGAAGGATATTGCCTGTTTCTTTACGAGCAGTTAAATGTTTTGATTGGCTTGTTTGTGACTGTAGAGCACCAAGATAAACGACATGTTCAACATTACTACGGCTGAGGTAATCGCTAAAGCGGCGGGCGCAATCAAGTTCGAACTCAATGAAGTCATGGCCATGATTCATTCCATGAACTAAGAAATAAACAGTGTCGATATCTATAAATAGATCAGTTAAATCTTGATCGAGATCTAAATCTAATTCTACTAACTCTAAATTATCAATACTTCCCCAGCCACGTTTTTCTAATAATTTAAGGTTTCGTCCTGTTGCTTTTACGTGATGGCCTAAGTGTAATAAATTAGGCACGAGATGGCTGCCGATATAACCAGAAGCGCCGACGACAAGAATATTTTTGCTCATTAAGTAATCACTCTGAATTCCGTGTTGCGATATAAATACGCGAAAAATTCGGCTATTAAATTTTTTAATATCGCCTTTAAAGATAATGGCTTTTTATTGATTAAAAGCAATAATAAACTGTAAAAGATGATAGTTTTTATAGGTTAATATGATTATTATCACCCCGTTTTTTATGGGTTTTCATGCATATATTTATGATGCCGAATATATGAGCAAGCATGCCTATTTAATTTGTTTAAATTAGATGAAAGGTTAAAACAAGCAAGATTGTTTTTAGTTAAATTATATATGTAATTTTGTTTAATATTTATTAAATTAAAATAGGGTGCGGAAAGTTGGTTTTGTAGTGGCTATTTATTGTTCTTATTGGTTAACTATTTGTTGTTAAATAGGAATATCTTAAATAAAGTAAGTGTTTAAAATGACGATAGTTAATGGTTGAACTGTTATGTGAAGAATAAAACAGGTAATATTGAATAACTATTTATTTTAGCTGTTGGATATTAATATAAAAAATAGTTAATTTGTAATGCAAGTAAACGTTGGTGATTGGGCATGTTACGACTATCTGAACTCTGTAAAGGTTATCTAGATGGCACTGAATTTCATTCTGTGCTTCAGGGCGCTGATTTATCTTTAAATCCTGGCGATCAATTAGCACTTATGGGGGAAAGTGGTTCAGGGAAAAGTACGTTATTAAATTTAATTGCTGGGCTTGATAAGCCTGAGTCGGGTGAAATATGGCTGGGGAATACCGCCATACATGCGATATCAGAGCGTGAACGTACAGCGTATCGTCGTAAAAATATAGGTCTTGTTTTTCAACAATATAACTTACTACCGACGTTAACCGTGGCGGATAATATTCGCTTTTGTCGTCAGTTAAAAGGCTTACCTGATGATGATCAATTGTGGCTAAAGTTAATTTCCGCACTGGATTTGATGCCATTACTATTACGTTATCCTGAGGAAATTTCAGGAGGACAACAGCAACGAGCTGCTATTGCTCGTGCTATTTATATGGAACCGACGTTGTTACTTGCAGATGAGCCCACCGGCAGCTTAGATGAACGTAATGCTGATGCTGTTATTCGGTTGCTGATTTCATTAACTAAACAACTGCATTGTACGTTATTAGTTGTTACACACAGTGATAAGGTCGCATCACATATGCAAGGATGTATTCGTTTGCAGGGAGGTCAGCTTCATGTTACGCCCCGTAGCTAATGCGCTTTGGGGGCATTATCGCCGTCATCCATTACAAATTGTTTTAGTCTGGCTTGGCTTAACATTAGGCATCGCATTATTAGTAGGTGTAATGGGTGTTAACCAACAAGCCAAAGAAAGTTACCGTAAAGGTGAACAACTTTTTTCTAATCCCTTCCCGTACCGTATTCGTCATGCTCAAATTGGCATGAATGTACCTCAAGGTTTTTACATTCAAATGCGTCGTGCTGGGTTAAAAACCTGTACGCCATTGATTGAGCATCGTATCGTTACTGACAATCAACGCGATTTTCAACTGCTTGGTATCGATCCTGTCGCTATGCTTGGAGCGATAAAAAACAGTGTCGTTGATGAAGGTAAAGTTAAATTATTAAAATTAATGCAGCCGCCATATCCGATTATGTTAGGGGAGTATTTAGCTAATTATATTGGTATCAAAACTGGCGATATGCTCACACTTGATTCTGGACGTAAAATTGGTCCTTTAGAAGTGATCAATGATAGTCGAATGAATGATTCTCGCATGGTAGCGGATATTGCTTTGTTGCGTGAGTTACAGCCTAGTTCTGGTTTTAGTGCTGTTGTCTGTGGTGAAATGAGCAGTAAGCAGTTGTTGAAACTAACCCATATTTTACCACCAGGGTTAACACTTGAACGGCAACAAAGCGCTAAATTAGAGCCGTTAACCAATGCATTTCACTTAAACTTATTTGCGATGGGGATGCTTGCGTTTGTTGTTGGGTTATTTATTTTTTATCAAGCGATGTCGTTATCTCTAGCACAACGACAACCTTTAGTGGGCATGTTACGTCAATTGGGTGTTAATGGCACTCAACTCGCAGGCGCATTAATTGGTGAGCTGTGTTTATGGGTCTTACTTGGCCTTGTTGGCGGAAATATTATTGGTTTACTGTTAGCACAACAATTATTGCCGTCCGTTGCAGCATCATTAAATGATTTATATAGCGCAAATGTTAGTCTACAAGTGCATTGGAATTGGCAGTGGGGCGCTGCAAGTTTAGCCATTGCCGTCTTTGGCTGTGCGTTTGCGTGCACGTGGCCATTGGTTCGATTATTAAAATCACCACCAGCAAGGTTAGCGACCCATTTAGCATTAGTGCGTTTTAGTGGACGAGAGTTTGCATGGCAAGCATTACTTTCTTGTATTTTTATGGCTGGGGCTTTTGTTGTTTATAAGTTACCTCATGGGCAGCTCGCGGGTTTTGCTTTAATCGCTTTTATTTTGATTGCGTCAGGTTTAATGATGCCCTATTTATTATGGTTATTGTTTAACTTCTTAGGGCGAATGAGTCGTCGAGCCCGTATGCGTTGGTTCTTCTTTGATGCTGCTGCAAGTTTAAGTTATCGCGGTATAGCAGCAATGGCATTTATGCTGGCGTTGGCTTCTAACATTGGCATGGAAACAATGGTTGGTAGTTTTCGTAATACGACTGAAAATTGGCTTGAACAACGTTTAGCTGCTGATATTTATATTCGTCCATCAATGAATATGGCACCACGTATTTCAAAGTGGCTTCAAGAACAACCTGATGTTGAGCAAGTGTGGTGGAGTTGGCAAAAAGAAACGCGTTCAAATAATGGTACGATCCAAGTAATGAGTATTGGTCAAACTACCGGAGAGCAAAAAGCACTTTCGGTGAAAGAAGGTATAAATAATTATTGGCAACAACTACATCATGAGCGTGCTGTGATGGTCAGTGAATCTATGGCATTGAAACATCATTGGCAACCGGGGGATATGATTAATCTTCCTGCACCTATGAATAAAGGCTGGCGTGTTGTTGGTATTTATTATGATTATGGTAACCCTTACGGACAAGTTTTAATATCACAGCAAAAATGGCAACGTTTTTGGCCTCATTCTGGGCAAGTTGGACTCGCTATTCATTTGAAAAATGGTACAAGTTCCGAGGCATTATTAGCTAAATTAGGCGAGCGTTTTAGATTACAGCCAGAGCGGGTACGGAATAATGCTGCGTTAATGAAACAAGCGATGACCGTGTTTGATCGCACTTTTGTGGTGACATCGACGTTAGGTAATTTAACGCTATTTATTGCTATTTGTGGTTTGTTCTTTGCGACGATTGCGGGTGAAATTTCACGACAACGGCAGTTTTCATTATTACGCTGTATGGGAATGACGGGGATAGAATTATCGTTACTCGGTGGCGGGCAATTGCTTGTTATTGGCTTAGTGACAGCATTAATGGCTTTACCGTTAGGATTACTTTTAGCACAACTATTGATTGATGTTGTATTGAAGTATTCCTTTGGTTGGACAATGCAAGTGCAGTATTTCCCATATAATTACTTTATGACGTTAGGCACTGCTTTATTGGTATTATTAGTAGCAGGAGCATGGCCAGTATGGCGTTTGGTTCATCGTTCGGCGATTTTATCTTTGCGAGAGTCATTTTAATGAGAAGTTCAACTCTGAAATGTCGTTGGCATTTGCTTTGTTTACCAATAATACTAACAATAGCGATGATATTAAGTGGGTGCGATAATAAGCCGACTCGAAGTAATTCAGTGAAAACATTAACGCAATCTCAAGATTTTGTATTTGAGCCTGTCGTTAAAGGAGAGCCAATCGTTTTTCCTCGAGATTATGGTGAGCATCCTGAATATCTTGCTGAATGGTGGTACCTCACTGCCAACCTTAAAACAGAAACAGGGAAAGAGATCGCTGTGCAATGGACGCTATTCCGTATGGCAACCAGTGATGATGATTTAACAGGTTGGAAAACGCCACAAATGTATATGGCACATGCGGTGATAACAACAAAAGAGAAAATATGGGCAACAGAAAGGTTTGCCCGTGGTGGAATAGGGCAAGCAGGGGTAAGCCTTAAACCTTTTCGAGCTTGGCTAGATAATTGGTCATGGCGTGCGCCGACAAGTAATCCTTTTCCGGGACAGCTTGAATTTTCTGATGATGACATGTTAGCTCGATTAAATATCAAGCAAAGAGGTGCGATCGTTTTACAAGGTGACAAGGGATACAGCCAAAAACATCCGTTACTGGGTATTGCCTCTTACTATTATAGTGCACCATTTTTAGACCTTGATGGTGTTATTGAACTCGACGGTAAGCAATATAAAGTGAACGGACGCGGTTGGTTTGATCGCGAGTGGAGCAGTAGTATGCTCAGCGCTAAACAACAGGGATGGGATTGGTTCTCGATACATCTTGAAGATGGCAGTGCATTGATGGTGTCGCAGCTACGAGAGAAGGGTCAAAGACCTTACTTCATTGGTTCGCGTTCATGGCCAGATGGAAAAGTGGTTGAATTAGATAATAATCAAATCCGCATGAAACCTTTGCATTTTCTTGAGGTAAGTGGCATTTCATTTCCATTAAGTTGGTTAATTGAGGTGCCATCACAAGGATTAAGACTTCAGACGAATGTTGTACGACGAGATCAATGGTTACATTTTATGTTTCCATATTGGGAAGGACCAATAAAGGTGACGGGGTCACAAAAAGGCAAAGGGTTTATGGAACTAACCGGATATGAAGAACAATAAGGAATACTGATTAATGTTGAGTAAAAAGCTGAATGAAAAGAGCCAACGAATTAATACGCAAAATAACTTTTTCTATTTAACGTTAGCGCTGGTTTTTTTATTGATCAGTGCGTCGTTAGAGAAAGTGATT
Organism: Photobacterium phosphoreum; assembly: GCF_002954725.1. Lineage (GTDB taxonomy): Bacteria > Pseudomonadota > Gammaproteobacteria > Enterobacterales > Vibrionaceae > Photobacterium > Photobacterium phosphoreum. The sequence continues at coordinate 1,293,994 of NZ_MSCQ01000001.1, read as the reverse complement.
ACGTCAGGTTTTTTACAATATATGCTTGAAGTTTTTACACTGATTACTTTTGGTATCTGTCTTCTGAGCCTACGTTTTGATAAAAATTGGTTTCGTTTTTTATCATCATTAGTGGTGGCATGGTTGGTGGCGGTGGTTACTCGCGCTGTCTTAGGCATTGAGGAAATAGAAATCATCATGTTGTTCTTGATGTTTATTTTCTTCTTTGGCACATTTCGTTCAATCATGCGCCAAATATTATTTACCGGTTCGATTAATAGCAACAAGATCATTGGATCAATGGCGTTGTTTTTATTGCTTGGTTTAATGTGGGCGATTGGCTATTTAATTCTTATTCATTTCTTACCGGGTTCATTCCATGGTATCAGTAAGGGATCGTGGCATGAGAACTTTGCCGATGCTGCATATTTTAGTTTTGTGACTTTAACCACCTTGGGTTACGGTGATATTTTACCTATCACACCGATTGCTAAAGTATTTGCCTATCTTGAAGCGATTGTCGGGGTGTTTTATATGGCAATTGTGGTGTCGAGTTTAGTGAGTTCAAGTCGTGAGCAGTATTTTATTGATCACTCAGACGACTAATTAACGGTCATAAACTACAATCATTGGTTTATAAAAGAAGAGAATAGTCATTAAGGTTATTCTCTTTTTTTCATTTAGTGCTATGTTGCTAATACTGATTAAATGGTTATATATCAAGCTCGGTATATAACTGTTTTACTATCTGCTGTGTGAAGGTGATATGAATCGCTTCTTTAAGAAAGTTTACCAATATATAAATCCCACCGTGAATCCTGATTTAGAATCTGCGTTTGATGAATGGCAAAAGCACATTCCGACGTTATGGTTATTAGGTAAAACAGGTGCGGGAAAATCAACAATAATTCAAACACTAACCGGTGATAGTTTGGTGGAGATCGGTAATGGTTTTCAACCTTGCACTCGTACTGCCCACCATTATCTTTATCCTGCTGAAAATCCGTTAGTGTGTTTTCTTGATACTCGTGGGTTGGGTGAGGCGGATTACGATCCTGCCGAAGATATTGCGATGTGTAGTGGTAAAAGCCATGCCTTAATGGTGGTTATGAAAGCAGAAGAGCCAGAACAATCGGGTTTATTGACGGCACTTAAGCAAATTAAACGCAGTGGGGTGATCAAACATTTATTGGTTATCCATACTGCGGTTAACAGTATCGTTGATCCTCAAGAACGCCAACGTGCGATTGACTATAATCATCAGCGAGTGATGGAGGTGTGGGGAATAAAACCCGCACAGTGGCAATCAGAGACCGCCACTATGTATCAACCGATTGTGGTGGATTTAATCCCTGATGATGAGCAATTTATAGGTATTGATGGATTACATCATGCATTAACTGATGCGCTTCCGATGTTGAGTTTGTTATCCAATCAACAAGCCCATACTAACCGCGAAGAACAAAATTTTTACCAATTGCGCCAAGAGGTTCTATGGTATGCCGGTGCTGCGGGAGCCAGTGATGCAATCCCTGCTGTGGGGTTATTCAGTGTACCTGCTATTCAAGGCAAGATGCTTCATAGTCTTGCTAATCAATATGGTGTCAGTTGGAATAAAAAAGATTACGCAGAATTCGTTGGCATGTTGGGATCGGGTTTTTTGCTGCAATACTTATCTAAATTAGGGCTTAACCAGTTAGTTAAATTTATTCCTGCTTATGGACAAACCGTAGGAAGTGCGACCGCCGCTGCAATGAGTTTTTCATCTACTTATGCGATTGGTCGTGCTGCTTGTATGTATTTATATCATCGCAGTAAAGGTGAGTCGATTTCCAAAGATCAAATTAAGCTGGCTTATCAACAAGCATTTACGACCGTAAAACAGGTTGCTGATCGACAACAATTAGGTAAATCGGCACCTAAAAAGGATAACGAATGAAACGGGTGAGTAAAAGTTACCAGTTAATCAATCAACTTTCTGATGGTTTTTTACCGTTATTGATGTTGTCTATTTGTTTACCTGTGATTGTATTAGCAGGCTTTGGTGTGGTTGATCTCATTCAACAAGGGCAATGGCTGTTATTTTTCGCCATTATTGCTGGTGGTTGTTTAGTGGCCTTCTTACCTTATTGGTGGTTGCGTCGTAAACGTGTTGTTGCTGATGCTGTTATAGATGACATTGCACCATTACATGTAGCCGCTAACCCACAATGGAGTGAGCACGATCAGCAAGTGTGGCAACAAATGACGTTGGTGATTGATAAACAGCTAGCCGAAGATTCGGCATGGGAAAGTTTACAAGCTCATGCTTATGTCTTGGTTGCAGATGTTGCTGCGCAGTATCACCAACAATCGAGTTCACAAAAATTAGCTTTTACAGCCCCTGAATTTTTAATGATGGTTGAAGAAGTTAGTCGTCGTTATCGTCATTTTTTACAACAACATGTCCCTTTTTCTGAGAAGATCACCTTAACGAGCTTGAAGCAAGGTTATGCGATTAAAGATAAAATGGGCTATGCAAAAAGTGCTTATGATGTTTATCGTTTATTCCGCATAGCCACACCAACAGGATGGTTAGCGGAAGTACGTGGATTAGTGGTTGGTAAGTTATTTGATGATGTTAGTGCTGAAGTTCAAAGCAAATTAAAAGCCACGTTATTGCAAGAGGTCGCATCGGTTGCGATTGATTTATACAGCGGTCGCTTTAAGCTTGATGATGCAGCGGTTTTACCTAGTAAACTTCAAGATCACGATCAGCAAGCAACAGCTATTGCGGTTGAGCCTTTGCGTGTGGCGGTTGTTGGTCAAGTGAGTGCGGGTAAATCATCCGTTATTAATGGGTTATTGGGTGAAATTGCTGCAGAAGTGAGTGCATTACCATCAACAGATAAAGCCACAACCTATAAATGCGAAGTTGAAGGGCTAGATTTAATCAACCTGATTGATTTACCGGGTATTGATGGCTCAGTTGATACTGAGAAAAAATTGCTAAAACAAATGACCGAAAGTGATGTGGTTATTTGGGTATTAAAAGCCAACCAATCGTCACGTCAATTAGATGTTATGTTGAAAGCAGCATTAGATGCATTTTATAAACAACCTGCGAATCAACATCGAAAAGCTCCGAAAGTGATCATGCTGGTTAACCAAGTCGATAAACTTAAACCCGTTGATGAATGGCTACCGCCGTATGATCTGGAGTCACCGCAGACAGACAAAGGACGTATTATTGGTGATGCAGTTAACTATAACCGCGAGGTGATGCAGGCTGAGTACATTCTGCCATTTTCTGTTAGTAGTGATCGTATTCCCTATAATCTCGATAGCTTACAATCACAGTTACAACAGGTTTATCAAGATGGCATTAATACCCAGTTAAATCGTCGTCGCGCCCAAGGTGAAACGATTGATTATAGTGAACAAGCAAAACGGTTATATCGTTTAGGCAAACTGGTGTTTGATGCTGCAACAAAATAGTTGCAGTAGTCGTTATTATTAATCATAAAAAATGGCCTTGATTGGGTGTAATAACCACATCAAAGCCATTTTTATGGGTGTCAAAAGTCGGTGAATGACTTAGATGATTTTTTTAAGGTAACAAAGCCCATGGATCGCCCGCTGTTGGGGTATTACCTTGGCTCCACCATTTAGCTTGGTATATTTTACCTTGGTAGCTGACTTTATCATTACCACCATAAACCGCATTACTTTCCCACGCCGCGGCATCGGTAGATAAATCAGGTGAGGGTTTTTCGTCTGTTGGCGGTGGCGTTACCGGTAGTGTGACCGTTTCATCAGTCGGTGGTGTTACTGGTGGCGTAACAGTATCATCTGTTGCCGCTTTAATGAGTTTCCACGGACCACCTAAATCAGGCTGGTTGCTTTGTGTCCACCATTGCGCTTCATAAATAGCACCTTTGTAAGCGACTTGTTCACCGCCAGTATAGACTTTATTTTCATCCCAACTCGCAACACCATCAATCGGTGGGTCTGTTGGATCTGTTGTGCCGCCACCCGTATCTGGGTCTAATTTATCAACCACACGCACTGCTGGCCAGTTAGCATGTGAGCCATAGAAATTAGTGACACATTTTTCATAATCACCTGCGACTAGAGCTGAATAAGCGGTTTGGAAACCGACTAACTCACATTCAAATGAGACACCACCTGGACGATCAGGATAGTATTTCCAATTTGCATCCCAGTTAGTATAGAGCACATCCGTTGCACCATTTAGATTCAAACTACCATAAGGTGTTTGTTGCCAGCAGGTGTTGGTTTCATCACTCTTTACAGGAATTTGGTAGTTTTCAACTAAACCTTCCCAATAACGAATACGGTTAACGGGTTGGCCTTTATCTTTGTTTTGTTCGCCACATTCAATACCACCATTGATTACGTTAATCGTGGTACCAAAGCCATAGCCAATCCCTGCATCTTTTTCACGTTGAGAAGGAACCCATGTGCGATCTATAACATGTAACATGGCAGGCTTAGGTGCTTGAGGGGTTAAGAAGAACCAAATAGCTGATGCAAGATTAAGCCAAGAATCGGCAACCAGTCCCGGGTTATTCAGTAATACCGTTGCATCACCATCAAACATCACCTCAGAAAAGGCACCATAGTTAAAGTGGTAGGAGAGTTGTTTTGCGCCACGACCAAAGTAACCTTGTCCTTCAGCACAAGGCCAACGCTTATTTTGCCAATCATCTTGACCACAGCCTGTGGTGTAACCCGGTTGACCTTCAGACCAGCCCATTTCTCGAACATGGACTAATGCTTGTTGCCACTCTTCAAGCCCTAATGGGTTATCAGAGACGTTTTCAATACTAATATGGCCGCCAGTTTCTTGGGAGAAATGTGCAAAAGCGGTGACAATCGATTTTTTACAAATGGCATCGGCATCACGCCCATCTGTATATTCGCCACAGAATGCAGGGAATTTGCCGATTGCACGTAAAAAGCGGGTATAAGTATATTCAGGTGCCGCCATTTGAGTAAGGTAATTCCACTCAGTTTCAGGGAAAACTCGCTCAACCCGTTTTACATTATCAGGGTTAGTGCTTAGTCCTGGAGCAATCGCTTCTACTGTAGCATTGGAGGCTGTGGCTAATGCTTTAGCCCATACATCGTACATAGGATCGAGCGTTTTTGAATTTTCAGCAGCGTCAATTTCAGAACGCTCAATGACATAACCACCGACAGTGTCAGGATCTGGCTGAGGGGTCATGGCATAACTATTTGCTGCGAGTGTACAGCCAATAATGAAAGATAGCGGATGCAGTTTGGTCATTGATTATTCCCTTATCAATATAAAGCACTAGAGTTGTTAATAATGTTATCGGTATGTAGTTACTATGCGCAATGAGCTGATTTCAAAATCGTGTTGTCGTTTCGAATTTTATTTTGGAATTAAACATTATTTGCACTGAAAATGATGTTTTAGAGTCTCTTTTGATAATGTTATTAGCTGAGAGTCAGTGGGGGGAGTGAATGATGAAGATAAAAAATCCTTATGATCAGACGATCATAAGGACTTTAAATTTTTATTATATTAGATCAAAAAGTTACCGTACTAGAAATCTCGCCAGTGGCGTTTTACGTAGTCCGCGAACAATCATTGTTGATACGATAAATACGACAGGTACAGCAAAAATACTGGAAATAGTTGGATTAATGTCCAAAATTCTGACGATATTTAGGTAATAAATCACAATAATAAGGTGGCATAAGTAAATACCTAATACATCTTTACTCAATGAGTGGGTGATTTTATGGTCACCTAGATTCGGTTTTGCTAATAAAATAAAGAAAATACCTAATGCCCACAGTGGTGTTCCAAACAGGAAATCATGGAAAAAAGAGCCATTTTCTTGCAGGGATAGGTAATTCGCTTCACCGATGAATAAGCCAAAACCAATGACCATCAAAATGATGCTGTATTTTAAGCTAACGCTAATATCGCGACGACGAATCTCAAACCCAAGCATAATCATAAAGGTACTAAAGAATGGACCGTTACGAGTGAAGATTGGTGAGCTTAAATCAGTCATTTGGGCATAACTACCCGCCATTAAACCAAAAATAAAGAGTGCCGTTGCAACTGGAATAATGAAACGTGCTAACTTAAAGCGCAGTAAGAGTGTAATAACCGTTAAACCACTGAGTAAGCCTGGTATATACCAAAGATGGACTAATCCACCTTCAAATAGAGTATTTAATGGTGTTGTAAGCAGTTTTTGCCAATAAAAAGTACGCTCAGCAAAATAACCTTCTGTGGCTACAATATGAAAGTTAAACGGTAGAATAAGATAAATTACGCTCCATGATACCCACATGATAAGTAATGGGCGAGCATAGCGCCATAGGTAAGGGAAACGTTCTGTTGTTAAGCGAGGTTGAATAAAATAACCCGCCATAATAAAAAATAACGGTACAGCGAAGCGACTAACTTGGTTAAGTCCCATTCCGAGTAATGGTTGTCCATTAAATAACGGTGTTTGCATGAAAATTTGGCTATGCAAAGCGATAATGGCGATGGTTGCGATAATTCGACCAAATTCAAAACTGGCAACACGATGTTGAGACATTACTAAAACCTACAAGCTGAAAGTGGTGTCGAAATTATACGGATTTGAGTATTTTGTAAATTCCATTATGAAACTTAATAACGTTTTTGATCACATATTTAAAGTTATTATCAACAATAAGTCGTATTTACATCGCAGGAAAAGTAAGTAGATAACAATATTATTATTAAAGTTACCTACTTATTGAAATTGTTGTGGATTTTTATAACCCAAGTTGATCAAGTAAATGTTGGTTTTCGTTATTATCTTTAATGTTTTTAGTCGCTGAGGCTTGTTGATTTTGTTGTTGAGCAGCGTAGGCTGTTTCAAAAATAGAGTCAGAATCTTGTTCATCTAGTTCAAATTCTTCGATCTGAATAAACTCTGTTTTATCCATCGCAAGTTCAAGATAGAAAATATTATTATTTGCTGTTGTAAAACTAACACGCCGTACTTGAGGGCGATCAAGATTAGTATCAACGGATAAAATAATTTGTTTATGTAGCGCTAACATTTTAGGTTGGTTTTGAGTAATTGATATCTTTAATTCTCTACCAATTTTTCCTGTAAAGTCACCAACGACCTGGTTCATTAATTCCCCTAAAATATTGGCTACATCATCAGCGGTATGATGAATGGCAAGCTCGGAATCAGTGAACCCCATTCGTAGCATATAATTTTGATACAGTTCCATCGCGGCGGATGCAGAGAAATTAGTCACAACTAAACCTGTGAAGCCACCATCAAATAAAACAAAACAGCCAATATCTGGTTTTAAACTGGTTTTATTGATTTTTTGTACCATTGGCGAATAGTTAATCTGACTTTCTGTCGCGCGGGATAATACATCGGCCAAAGAATGACATAATTTAATTAAAATATCGTCAGTAGTAATGGTGTGATTTTTTCTCATAGACAGTCCTGTAAAACTTATTTATAACCAGTAAGTTAAAAATTAAGCAGTTAAAAGCCGATAATTATGCAGCTTTACTACAGCTATAAAAGTGTAATAAATGCATATCGGCTTATAACACCAAGACTTGAATACTTATTTGAAGTTATTGTGGTACTTATCGGTAACGTTAAGCAAAACGTTTATCTAAATACGCAATAATATCATTGGATTCATACATCCAGATAATTTGGTCATTTTCTTCAATACGTAAACAAGGAACTTTACGTTTTCCACCTTGTTCTAATAGTTCTTTATCCCAAGGGGCAACTTTAGCATCACGCGTTGCAAGTGGGATATTTAAACGTTTAGCATGGCGACGTACTTTGACACAAAAAGGGCAGGTTTCAAATTGATAGAGCTGCATATTAGCCACTGCAGCATCAACGGCTTGTTGCTCAGCCTCTGAGCGTTGCATACCTTGTGGTGAAAAAATTGCATTAAGTATAAGGATGATACGACCGACAATCCAACGAAGAGCTTTCATGTTTGTTATCCACTGACTGCTATAAAATTATGCAGTGATTCTATTATAAAAATGTCCATGGGTAACTATTTTGTAAGATTTTATGTTTAGTTATCCTAATTGGCGCTATTTAAGTGTTGGCAAAGTGACAGTAATTTGTAGACTTTAGGTTGTAATGGTTCGATTTTGACGATGGTTATTTGGAAGTAAGGTCAATATTTAGATGTATGTCACTGAATGCATAATTTAATTCGATGCGCAATGTTGCTTTGCTTTATACTAAATCAAGTTTTTGTGGGTAAGTGATTATTTTAGTGATTAAAAATATAAATATTCTCATTTGTGATGATTCAGTATTGGTACATAAATCAATTACTCGGTTATTACAACTATGCAGTAATGCTACTTTTTTCTATGCTGAAAATGGAAAAGAGGGACTGAGCTGTCTAAAAAATGTTGATATTGATATTATGTTTTTAGATTTAACTATGCCAGTAATGGATGGTTTTAGTGTATTAAAATCTTTACCTGTACGTGACTTTAATACCACGATTATTGTGTTATCTGCTGATGTTCAACTAACAGCGATGGAAAGATGTTTAGCATTAGGGGCTGATTATTTTTTATCTAAACCTTTTGATAATGATGAACTCACTAAACTGTCTCAACATTTAGGGCTAGTATTTGATAGTGATACATTTATCACATCAGATACGCATTTAGTTCATGATCCTATTGAAAGTATGCGTGAATTAGCCAATATTGCGTTAGGTCGTGGTGCTGCAATTATTTCTGATCATCTCGGTGATTTTATCAAGATGCCACTCCCTAATGTAGCGTTCATGAAAAGCAGTGACTTATCCATGGCGATTGCAGATATTCGTAATGGCAATGGTAGCGAATTAATCGCGATCACACAGCGTTTTGTTGGTGGTGGTATTCATGGCGAAGCATTGGTTGAATTACATGGTAAAGATATTCATTTATTTGGTGATAAACTAGGGTTTAGTCAAACCGATGAATATAAAAATGAAGTCGTGATTGATATTGCGAACTTAATGGTCTCATCTTTTTTGGTGGCATTATCAGAGCAAATAGCGATTCCTTTTTCTGTTCGTCAGCCTATCGTGTTAGAAGAGTATATGAATTTGCATCATACTTATTGTGACGCACAGACTTTTTTTACCATTGAATATACTTATAAAGCTGAAATGTTAGATGTTGAGTGTGAAGTCTTATTTATTATGGACAGTCATTCTCTAAACGTGATTAATAATAAAGTGACGGAATCATTACATTGAACGAAATATCTTTAGCTGATTTTCACTTAACGGTACAAGTGTTAGATAATTTTGATGCGGGTGTTGTGATATTAGATCATAACTATAATGTCTGTGCATGGAATACTTTTATGCAGGCTTATAGTGGTATTTCTAGTGTTCAAATTATAGGTAAATCATTATTTGATATAGTGCCTGATTTACCCAAAACATGGTTACAGAATAAAATACAATCGACGTTTAAGTTGCGAATGCGTTCATTTTCAGCATGGGAAGATCGACCATGGGTGTTTCGGTTTTTGAATTTTTGTCCAATCTCGGACAGTTCAGACACGATGTACCAAAATATGACATTAACACCATTACGCTCATTATCGGGTGAATGTACGCATATTTGTTTAACGATTACTGATGTGACTGATATCGCCAAGAATAAAAATCATCTTCATGAATCTAATAAGCAGTTAACACATTTAAGCATTACCGATCGTTTAACCCAGCTATACAATCGAGGTCATTGGGAAAATTGTTTAGCTGATGCATTTGAGTCTTGCCAGCAAACCCAAATACCCGCAACGTTAGTGATGTTTGATATTGACCATTTTAAACGTGTTAATGATACCTATGGTCATGTGGCAGGGGATGGGGTAATTAAAGTGATTGCTGATGTATTACGCCGAACTAAACGCCAAACGGATATTGCTGGGCGTTATGGTGGTGAGGAGTTTGGTATTATTTTACCCGGTACATCTGCTGAACTTGCTGGATATTTCACCGAAAGATTACGTAATCGGATTGAACAAGAAACCGTATTTGATGACCAGCGGGGCGTTGCTAAAGTCACCATTAGTTTAGGTGTTTGTGAATGGAACCCTAAGATAACGGATTATAAATCATGGTTAGAAAAATCTGATTTAGCGTTATACGAATCAAAGAAACAGGGGCGTAATACCACAACGATTATTAATAATGATGATTGTTATATTAATAGTAAAGGTGAGTTTATTTTAGCGCAACCAGTTCAAAATACGGCGATAAAATAACCAATACTATGCGGCTAATCCTGTAATATAGATTATGACTGTATGTTTAGTACGGTTTCTGTAAAATGCAGGCGTTTTTCCTGTTTAGGTTAGTCGCTATGCGCATCCATGCTATACATACACTTTATGAAGAACGTCTTGCTCGTTCCACTCGTCCTTTTCTTGCTCGTGGCTCTAAAGTCCAACGCTGCCGTCAGTGCATGTTGCGTACGCATTTGTGTATTTGTGAACATCGCCCATTAGCGACATCAAATGCGGCTTTTTTGCTGGTCATGTTTGATGATGAGATTTTAAAGCCAAGTAATACGGGGCGTTTAATTGCCGATGTATTTGAAGATACATTTGCCTATATTTGGTCTCGCACTGAGCCTAATGCTGAAATGTTAGCATTATTAGATGATCCTCAATGGCAACCTTATATTGTTTTTCCCGCCGAATATGCGCCAGAACGAGAAGTCACGACGGTTACGCTTGAAGATGGAAAACGACCATTATTTATTATGCTAGATGGTAGTTGGGCAGAAGCGAAAAAAATGTTCCGTAAGAGTCCATATCTTGATCGTTTCCCATTATTATCCATTAATCCAGAGAAACCCTCACGTTATAAAATGCGTGAAGCATCAAAAGAAAATCAGTTAGGAACAGCTGAAGTGGCCGCACGTATTATTGATTTATTTGGTGAACACCATAATGCTGAGTTGTTAGATTTATGGTTTGATGTTTTTCGTGAAAACTATATTGCGGGGAAAATGAACCGCCAATTACCAGAACACTCATCGTTATCTATATTGGAAAAATTCATGTCGATTGATGAAACATGCCTATCAAAGATGTGATATCGATTGAATAATATTAAAGTCAAGCTAAACAATAACTGCTGAACTCGTCGTAGATCACAGTCATTTTCAGTCTAAATGTGGATAATTTTCAGTATATTTAATGAGTTATAAACTCACGGTGTGGTTAAAACATTATTTGTAGGAGAATAGGATGTACTACGGCTTTGATGTAGGCGGAACTAAAATTGAATTTGGTGCATTTAATGAAAAACTAGAACGCGTAGCAACAGAACGTGTTCCGACACCGAGTGATGATTACGATAAACTGATTGATACTATTGTCTCTATTATTACAGCGGCTGACGTGAAATTTGGTTGTGAAGGTGCGGTAGGGCTTGGTATTCCAGGTATTGAAGATGCGCGTGATGGGACAGTATTAACATCAAATATACCATCAGCAAAAGGCCGTACCTTACGTAAAGATTTGGAAGTAAAACTGGGTCGTAGTGTTAGCCTTGATAATGATGCGAATTGTTTTGCGCTGTCTGAAGCGTGGGATGATGAGCATAAAGATGCCCCGTCAGTACTTGGATTAATTCTCGGTACTGGTTTCGGTGGCGGTATGGTATTTAACGGTAAAGTTTTCTCAGGTTTGAACCATGTGGGTGGTGAGTTTGGCCATGCACGTTTACCGTTAGATGCATGGCTATACATGGGTGAGCAAGCTCCATTATTTGATTGTGGTTGTGGTCAAAAAGGCTGTATTGATAATTATTTATCAGGTCGTGGTTTTGAGCAAATTTATGCGCACTATTATGGTGAGAAACTAAAAGCAATTGAGATTATTGAACGTAATGCGGCAGGTGATGAAAAAGCACAACAGCACGTTGATCGTTTTATGGAAGTGTTAGCGATGTGCTTTGCTAACCTGTTTACCGGTGTTGATCCTCATGTTGTAGTATTAGGTGGTGGCTTATCAAACTTTGAATTAATTTATGATGAATTACCAAAGCGTTTGCCTAAATATTTACTGTCTGTCGCACAAGCGCCTAAAATTGTGAAAGCTAAACATGGTGATGCTGGTGGTGTTCGAGGGGCTGCATTCTTAAATATCAAACAGTAATTATGGTATAAGGCGAAAATATTTATTTCGTAACGAAAAGCACTTCATAGCGAAGTGCTTTTTTTGTTGTGTTAGAATCCGCGCTTGTTTTCTTATGCCTCTCTATTGGTATAAGCGTATTTATTGCTAGGAATACACTATGTCGTTTGAAACGCTCGGCCTTCACCCTAAATTATTGCAAGTTGTTACAGAGTTAGGTTATGAACAACCAACAGATGTTCAAGTGCAAGCGATCCCATTAGCATTAGTCGGGGATGATGTGATGGCCGGGGCACAAACAGGCACCGGAAAAACAGCAGCATTTGCGCTCCCTATTTTACAACGGTTAATGACATTGCCGCCATTAGTTGAACAGGGTGCTCCTCAACAAGGTGCGAAAATTCGTGCTTTAGTGATCACGCCTACGCGAGAATTGGCACAGCAAGTGTTTGATAGTTTTATTGCGTATGGTAAATACAGTGATTTGAAAGTTGCTGTTGCTTATGGCGGCACGAGCATGAATGTTCAAATTAAAGCATTAAGAGCTGGTGTTGATATTTTAATTGCGACACCTGGACGCTTACTTGATCATGTTTTTGTGGGTAATGTTTCATTGGCAAATGTAGAAACGTTTGTGCTTGATGAAGCCGATCGTATGTTGGATATGGGTTTTATTATTGATATTAACCGTATCATGAAACGTATGCCTGCAAAGCGCCAAACCTTATTTTTCTCTGCTACATTTTCAAAACAAGTTAAAAAGTTAGCCTTTAGTATTTTAACCGATCCTAAAATGGTCGAAGTTACCCCTGAAAACATTGCGGCAGATACTGTCCAACAAATGGTTTATCCCGTAGATAAAAAAAGAAAATCAGAATTATTGGCGTATTTAATTGGCTCGCGTAATTGGCAACAAGTGCTAGTGTTCACTAAAACTAAACAAGGCTCAGATGAACTTGCGAAAAGTTTAGGTTTAGATGGTATTAAAGCTGTCTCTATTAATGGCGATAAAAGTCAAGGTGCTCGTCAACGTGCACTGGATGATTTTAAAGCGGGTAAAGTGCGGGTATTAGTCGCAACGGATGTCGCTGCTCGTGGTTTAGATATCCAACAGCTAGAGTATGTTGTTAACTTTGACTTGCCATTTAATGCTGAAGATTATGTCCATCGAATTGGCCGTACAGGACGAGCTGGAAATATAGGTCATGCGATTACATTAATGAGCCTTGACGAAGAATGGGCATTAAAAGCCATTGAAGAGCTATTAAATACACGTTTACCACAGCAATGGCTTGAAGGCTATGAACCGGATCCAAGCTTAATTGAAACCGTATCTGTTCATCGTGGTGCATCTGCAGAAAAACGCCGTGCAAAATCAAAGAGTAAGATTCACCAAAATCGGGGTAAAAATGCCCAGCGTAGACGATAAATAAAAATTATAGCAACATCAAAATACCATAGACGCCGCTTATATAGTGGCGTTTTTTTATGCATATGAAACTAGTTATAAGTTTGTTTTATTATAATGATAGTTCTTTGATTTAAATGAGTTGTTTAACTTAATGTTGTCTGCTAGTTTGTCGCTCTTGTGTGTCAATTTTTGCTTTTGTTTCGTGGTATTTAATGTCTTTCTGAGGTGCTTATGACGGGGTTAAATCAATGGCTTCGATTAATTGTCTTATTTTTAGTCTGTTTTACCCTTGCTGCATATGGATGGTTTGTTCTTGGTGGAGCAAAGACGGAATATATTGTTACGCCTAAGAATAGTAAATATAAAATTATTGATGATTCAATACAAAATGGGGCAACAACAGCAACGTTAGGTCTTCGAAAAAATGATGTATTATTAGAATGTAATATTATTAATCAGGCAAAGTGGCCATTTTGTGAAATTGCTATTTCGTTAACTGACTCGATTGAAGAGGGCATTGATTTAAGTTCTTATCACTCAGTAGGACTTGATATCGATTATACAAGCCCACTTAACGGTGAACGTATTCGTGTTTATTTGCGTAATTTTGATCCAGCCTATGCGAAGACCGATGATCCACTCTCACTAAAATTTAATGCAATTGAATATTCACCTGGTATCGATGCTGGATTACAAGTTTTTCCATTACGTACTTTTCAGGTTTTATCATGGTGGATAGCTGAAAATAATATACCTGTAGATAAATCAAATCGGCAATTTGATAATATTTCGATTATTGAAATCGCGACAGGCAGTTATGTTAAAGAGTCTTATTATGCGATTAAATTAAATCGAATTGTATTTTATGGGGAGTGGATAACAGAATCATCTTTAGTTAAATTATTGTTACTGTTATGGGTTATTACTGCTGTTATAGTTATTATTATCGAGCGATTTATTCTTCAGAAAAAAATAAAAAATACAGAAGAACGTAGTCTGCGTTTACGAGATGCAAATCGACTACTGTATAATAAGAGTTTGAAATTTGAATATTTAGCTTGTACTGATCCATTAACACGGATAAGGAATAGGCATACAGTCACTGAATGGGCAGAAGAAATAACGATTCAAACTCAGCGTAATCAGATCCCTTTTTCAATGATTTTTATCGATCTGGATCATTTTAAATCCGTTAATGATACTTATGGTCATAGTTTTGGTGATGAAGTATTAGTTAAATTTGCAGCAACTGTTGAGACGTTAGTTCGTCGATCTGATGTGTTTGCGCGTTGGGGTGGGGAGGAGTTTGTGGTTTTCTGTCCTGAAACCAATATGAGGACTGCTGTTGAAATTGCAGAGGATATTCGAGAGACAATCGCAACTAAAGATTGGGGTTTTGATCGTGAATTTAATCTAACCTGTAGTTTAGGTGTTGCTGAATTAGTAGATGAAACCTGTGAAGATCTGATTAAGCGTGCTGATTTAGCGTTATTAAAAGCTAAAAAAATGGGGCGTAATCGAATTGAAATAAGTTGGGAACATCAGCAACTTAAATAAGAAAAAAGCCTAATAAAAAGCCGTGTATACACTTTCTAGTTGAAAGTATGTGATACACGGCTTTTTGCTCCCTGAAAAAGATTAACTCTCTAGTACAATATGTCCAGTAGCAACCATATAGATAGCAAAGATAGATAATAGAATCAGTAGAACAACAAAAATACGTTCTTTACCTACAAAATAAGGTTGGTTTAATTCTTTCTTGGCTTTGATGAAGAAATAAAGGCCAGGTAAGTATAATAAAGACGCTAATAACAAGTGACTTAAGCCTGAAGCATAAAGTAACCAAATACCATAAATCGTTGCTCCCGAACCAATAAATAATAACATGCCACGATTTTTAGTTTTAATGGCAAGTTTAAGGGTATAAGCAGCAACAAGAAAATAGGGGACTAAGATCATTTCTGAAGCAATAATCAGTAATGAGTTATAAGTACCACCCGCATAGATGACTGCAAATAATGAAATTTGGATACAAATGATGGTTAAGTTAAGCGCTTTAATCGATGTGCCTGCGCTATTTTCTTTAGCATAAGATTTTGGAAACATATTATTTTGTGCGGCAAGTAATGGTGCTTCTGTTGCCAATACTGTCCAACTTAAAAATGCGCCACTTACTGAAACTAACAAGCCACAACCAATAATAATCGAACCCCATGGGCCAAGAATATGCTCAAGTACTAGCGCCATTGATGGGTTTTGGAATTTAGCTAATTCAGGGGTAGAAATAACACCCATAGAAAGTAGTGTTACAAAGACATAAATGACGAGTGCGGTTAGCAAGCCTAGAATGGTGGCTCGACCAATATCACGGCGGTTACGTGCGCGTGAGGATACGATAACAGCACCTTCGACGCCAATAAATACCCACACAGTAATAAGCATGGTACCTTTTACTTGGCTAAGTAGGTCATGCTGAGGACCAAATTCTAAGCCAGTAAAATCAAACGTAAATGTGTGCCATTTAAATGCAATTAATGTAACGAAAATAAATAATACGAGAGGAATTAATTTAGCAACGGTAGTAATAGCATTAATTGTTGCCGCTGTTTGTACGCCACGTCTTACAGACGCATATACGAGCCATAATAAAATAGAAGCGCCAACAATAGATTGCCAAGTATTACCCATACCAAAAATGATATGTCCTGGCTTATCAAAGAACATCCCTAAGGTACTGAATACGATCACTAGGTATGAAACATTGGCAAGCATTGCACTGAGCCAGTAGCCCCAAGCAGAACAAAAGCCAACAAAATCGCCAAAACCAGCTTGTGCGTAACCAAAAACACCACTATTAATATTGGGTTTTAGTAATGATAAAACTTGAAAAGACATAGCAAGGAATATCATGCCCACACCCGTAATAGTCCAGCCGATCATAACCGCTGCGGGACTGGCAACAGCTGCCATATTTTGTGGCAGACTAAAGACCCCCGCACCAATCATTGAGCCGATTACAAATGCAGTTAATGCACCAAATCCGAGCTTATTATCCATTCTGAAACCTAGTATTTAAATTTAAATTTCCCTGATTATATGGATTTTAATTATGCGTAAAAGCTATTTTTATTATTTTTATTATTTTATGGAATGCTTTTTCAAATAAAAGTACTTTTTTTGTTTGTATTATATTATTAACTTTATGCGATATTTGTGCGGTTGCAACTTAATCACAACAATTATGCTTGTAAATTAACTTAATGGAACGTTAATTGTGCTTTAACGTTCTGATTTAATATGAAAGCTAAGGTTTTACTTTGTTCTGCTGCCATAGTGATAATTGGGGTGTTAAATGCTTCAATTTCACCAGTAACGATAACGGCAGAACAATTTCCCATTTCTAATGCTTTCACCATTAGTAAATGTTTACTTTGATTTTTCATATTCTTAAGTAATAGCACTTTATTAATATCAATACCTGCATTGATTAATAAACGCTTATCTAATAGTGCGTCTTGGCCGATAAACATGATCCACCGATTTTCTTGATTAGCTTGTTTTAGAAGGCGTAAAAAATAGGCTAGTTGTGCTTGTTGGTGCTCGCTATAACTTACTTCAATTGGAACGATTCTTGGTGGAGATGGAGAAATATCTGCATGAGAACTCAATGTGGCTTTGTAAACGTCAGAAGCCGTAATAAATTCTTGAGTCTGTATTAGTGCTTTCATGGTGCCATCTCCGACAGTGGTTATATATACATGCTGTATGTACATACAGTAGTTTTAATTGAGTTTGGATGCAAGCGTTATTTATCGGTCATATATGGTTTATAAGACAAATACAGTGAGAGATAGTCTGTTGATATTTTGTTTTAAGTGATTGTTTTTTATGTTTATACTTTTGTTTGGTGTGGATTTTATTACTATGTTTATAGATGACTATTTGCAATACAATTTTATTGCGATATGAAATTTTGAGTCAGATCTCAAATCCTTATACAGTAGTTTTTTGGTATTTATTTGTATCTGTAAGTGATGGATATAAATTAACCTGAGTCATGTGATTATAATTAAGAGGGGATAAGCTGATGATGAGGATTTAAGCTAAGTAACTAGATGTAGTGAAATACGATGTTTTATAAAGCAGTATTTGTACGCGAAAAAGGAATAATATTGATTTTTAATTATAACTATATTAAATTCAATAGGTTATTTTTTTTATTGATTATATTGAGACTATTGCCAATATAAACATTGTACAAAAAATGAACAGCTGCTATTATCTGTCTCGTTCTGTTATTCAGAGCGTTATTAAATTAAATGCAACACCAAGTCACAGTTAAACCTTTAGCTACATCAACGTTATCGTTTTGTACCTCAGTGTTTCCCTTGTTTTGGCAGTAACATTAATAATTTAACCACTTAATACATCGCATTTTAGCGGTTAATTAATCACCTATATAAGGGGCATTACATGTCTAATACATCTACTGGTTTAGTAAAATGGTTTAACGAAGAGAAAGGTTTTGGTTTCATTACTCAAGACAACGGCGGTGCTGACGTATTCGTTCACTTCCGTGCTATCGCTTCTGAAGGCTTTAAGACCTTGGCAGAAGGCCAGAAAGTGTCTTTCGAAGTAGAACAAGGCCAAAAAGGTCTTCAAGCTGCAAACGTTGTAGCTATCTAATTTATCATTCTTTGATAAACTAAGAAAAATGCTGGCTTAGGCTGGCATTTTTTATATTTGTTGTTTATATAGTTAAACAATGAAAGAGTGTAAAAATCGTTAAGTAGAACGTTTCTATAAGTCATAAAATAATAAGATCTGAACAAGAAAGCGATGTGTTACAGATCTGATATTTATTTGACGCAGTTTCTGTTTTTTATAAGTAAAGATAACTATTATTTATCCGCTATTTTATGAAAAATAATAATTATGTTTTAGCTGTCAGCGTATTATCTTTAAGTCGATATAATAAAAAAAACGATTAGATAAGGTACTATAATGTTAAATAATCCAATGATTTCATTAATAGTTAATTTTATTGATCTACAATCAGACCAAAATATTCTGCCAGCAAGAAAGTATATTACAGCTGATAATTTATCGTATTTACCTCAAGTAGGTGATGTTTTAGCCGTCGAAATTGATATTGATACTCAACGAGCAGTATCGTTATCAATCAATGATTCACGATTTTTTAATGCTAGCCATGATCAGCCTCAAATCCCCGCTAAATGCTATATCGTAAAACAAATAGCGACAAAACTAATGGTGAATGAGGATTGCGATAATATTGATTATTTACTAGAAGGATTGTCTTTTGTCGCAGCGAGAGATGCATTTTTTCGAATAAATAAATAAAATAAGTAGGGTGATTCTGATATTGGATTGGTTTTTACATCGTGATCAATTTGAAATATTCATTAACCAATGAGTAAGTCATACAGGCTGACTCATTGGTATTGTTAAGCTGCAACGATGTGTAAAATTAGAGCCTAAAGAGTTCAACACGAAGGTGACTTTCATCTTCATATGCAATTACGGATTGGAAATAACCACTTTGATCAATGGCATTAGAAAAGATATCTTTGTGCTCAAGGCTGCCAATAAATAAAATCTGCGTTGATTTTATCATGAGTCCATCATCATCAAAACTGGATGTTAAATCTTCATCAACGACACAAACCAATACTTTACCGAAACGGGCTTTAAGATTGATATTATGTGCTAATGAATATTGTACTTTAGTTTGTAATTGAGCTTCAACCTCTTCAATAAGATCAACAAAGCGATAAAGATCAGTTGAACTGGTTTGTAGTATACGTTCTCGATCATTATTAAGTATTGATTCTAAACAGGCACCCATCTTTCTACCGCGTAATAACCAACTTTTGGTTGATTTCTTAACTGCACGATACCTATCATCTTTAATGATCCGCTTTAGATACTGAACAAGTAAATTATTTTGCTCAGTCTGAGTTAGGCGTTTATCAAGTTTTTTAAATTCTAGATGTAGTAGAGCGTAAGTACTAATATCGAGTAGTTGTTGAGACTGATTCATTTTTGTACCGATTCGGAGCGGGTTTTACAATAATATCATACTATTACTGATGTAAGATAATAGTTAATGCGTTAATTATAAATTGTAGAATTAGCACATTATCTCTCTTTATATTGGGACGTTCTTCAACAAATTATGCTTAAAGAGACTTTTTTGTTATCAAAATGAAAAAATAACTAATAAGTATTGATCGTTGTATTGTTATTGCACATCGATATATTGGTAGCATTACAGACGATAAAGAGTAACACCTTATATTAGCCTTTAATAAAGTTATCCGATAGGATGTCCGTACAAGTTAATTAAGCCAAAACAATACTTCAAACAAACAAACATAATTACCGTACTGTTAGAAAGCAATCTAATACCTCAAATAAAGTATCGATTTCATGATGAGTATTGTAATGCATACAGCCAATACGGATCACGCCACCTTTATTAAGCAGATCTAATTGTTTGCATAATCCTTGCGCATAAAAATGGCCATGCCAAACACAAATATTGTGATCGCCAAGATGGGCAGCCACGTCGGCTGGCATTACATTGTCAATTCGTATTGCAAAAGTGGGTGTACGTTGTTGATGGTCTTTTAAGCCAAATAATGTGATGTTGCTATAGCGCTGTAAATGGGATAGAAAATGCTGACTTAGGGTATTTTCATAAGCTTGGTAATGATTAAAACTACGGCTTAAATGCTGTCGAAGGGATAATGGCTGGGTGTCTAATGTACGGCTGTAATGGGCTAAATATTCCACCGCCGCAATAAACCCCGCCAAGCTTTCAAAATTTTGAGTACCTGTCTCAAAACGTGCAGGTCCATCATTAGGCGCAGGTTCTACTTTATAAGGGCGCAGCGTTTGAAGCCATTGTGGAGCAATATACGCAATACCAAGGTGAGGCCCAAAAAACTTGTAAGCAGAACAAACCAGAAAATCACAGTCTAACTGTTGTACATCAATTAAGCGATGGGGCGCATAATGTACGGCATCAATATAGACTTGTGCGCCAACGGCATGGGCTGCAGTAATAATTCGTTTAATATCAACTAATGAACCCGTTACGTTAGAAGCGTAAGTGACGGCGACTAATTTAGTGCGTGAATTGAGTAATGAAGTGAAATGATCATAATCTATATCACAGTTAGTTTCATCTAAACGCACTTGATGTACTGTTGCACCTTTATCTTCAGCGGCTTGTTGCCAACTTGAAACGTTAGAATAATGATCGAGTGCCGTGACAATAACTTCATCACCGAGTTGCCAATCACGACTAATCACGCGACTTAATTGAAAAGTCAGTGTGGTCATATTCGCGCCAAACACCATATTGTTTGCTGATGGTGCATTAACCAATGTTTGTGCGACTTGACGCGCTTTAGTCAATAATGCTGTCGTTTTAGTACTAGAGAAGAAAGCACCGCCTAAGTTTGAATTAAAATGCCCTAAATAATGGTTCATGGCATCTAAAACGGATTGAGGAACTTGTGAACCGCCGGGTCCGTCAAAGAAATACACCGGACGGTCATTAATATGCTGATGTAGCGCTGGAAATAATAAACGATTAATAGAGGGATCAAACGTCATGTTGGATCTCCTTTGTGGTCAGAACAAAGACATCCCAGTAACCTTGCTGATGTTTTTTTATCGCCTTAATCGGGTGAGCGTTATGCCATAAAATATCATCGGCTAAAATTGCCATTTCACCATGTTGTAATGTTGTACATAGAAAAGGTGATGCGGTTTTCTCTTTATAAACTAAGAACTCACCACCTTTAATATTGTGACGATCAATTCCAATCACAGCAATATGCTCAAAACCATCCTGATGAATACCTTCAGGTGAAGCGGGTGTTTCACCACTGAGTGTCGCAATACGCATTTGATGAATTTCAATCGGTTGATCATCAGGTAATGCATTTGCTTGCTGAAATAATTTACACATCTCAAGCATGCCATCACAATCAATAAGATCGTCGTCTAAAGTTTCAAAATGACGCACAACATTACCTTGAAAATGATTAATATCACTAGATTGTACAAAGTCTGTTGGAGGTAAGTGATCTACCTTACCATTATGAATACGGACGATGGAATAACGACGTAAGCGATATCCACCATCTGCGTGGGGTGTTTGAGGTAAAGATTGAAATGAGGGAGCAAGCTCATTCACAGCATGCTTACTTAGCTGGGTTAATTGTAAGCTACAGATTAATGACATATCCATGATACCTCTCCTATATCTTCGTTACTTATAAGTAGAGTTGTCTAAAAATCCAAGTATTACAAATTTAATCGACGATACAGTTGCTTTAATGTTTAAAAATAGTATTTATATCTTATTTTTAATATAACAATGGTTTTTTATACTTGTTTTTGTTTGATTTATTTACTGATAAAAGAACTAATAACTTGCTGTTATTATAAAATGTTAGTTATTAGGGGGTTTGCAATAATAAACACTGCGTAGGTTGATATTTTTGGAGTAAATAATACTCTTTCTATATCTATTCCGTTTTAATATCCGTTATAAAATAAACGTTCAGTGGTAATTATCAGCAATGTAATAGTACAAGGTGAGAAGTAAAAAAGTGCATTTGTAACAAGGTATTTCTTTTATTGAAAGTAGCGTTTTTTATTTTCTTATATATCATAAGCTTATGGTATGTATAATTATTGGTTATATATTGAATCGGTAATCTATTTCTTTAGTCCATGATTGATTATGTATATTCCACTACACAAAAATTAACGCGATCGCATTGTTAGTGCCTATAGGCTCACATAGGTAGACAGTGCTTTATCAATAAATGAGAAAAACATGCCTTTAAAACTAAAAAAAATATCTTTAGCGGTAGCGCTTATTGCTACTAACCTTGCAGCAGTAGGTGCTGTTAATGCGCATGGTTGGGCTGATTTCCCGCCATCACGTACTGAAATTTGTGATCGTGACGGTGGTTACTGGCAGAATAATATTCCAAATGCTGCTTGTCAGGTCCTTTGGGATAAGTCTGGTGCGCACCCATTTACACAAAAAAATGAAAACGCTGCGTTAACGGCTGACTACAACAATATCGAAGAAGTAAAAAAACAAGTTGTTGATGGTTTATTATGTGCAGGTGGCGATGAGAAAAAAGCAGGTCTAGATATTCCCCATAATGAGTGGCAGAAAACAGAAATCACTCTTGATGAAAATGGCGAGTTTGATTTTAAATGGGTTGCAACAGCGACACATAATCCATCATTCTGGCAGTTCTACATCACTAAACCTGATTACGATAAGTCAAAACCACTGATTTGGGACGATCTAGAATTAGTTGATGAAGTTGGTAATGTTGAGCCAACAGAAGCAACCCCTTACGATACTTATAACTTTAAAGTGAAATTGCCAAAAGATCGTATTGGTGAAGAGGTTGTTCTATTCTCTCGCTGGCAGCGTATCGATCCAGCAGGTGAAGGTTTCTACAACTGTAGTGATATTACGATTAAGCAAGGTAATGGCGAAATTATACCACCAGTAATCGGTGGCGATTTACACGCTATCCCAGGTTTCTTTGTTAAGCCAGGCTTCACTCCTGTTGTTGGCGATACAGTACGTTTCCGTTTAATGGCTCCTGTTACAGGTGCTGAAGTATTAGATCAGCGTTTAGTGATTACTGCTGCTAACCAAGCAACATGGGCACAAACATTAGCAGATCAAGTAAACGTATTAGCATCAGATAAATTGTTCATTGGTGTTTGGAATCAAGCAGCAGATAAATACGAATTTAATGCGAATAATATTCATGCAAACCAAGTATGGGTAGAAGCTGAGAAGTATGGTTTTGCATTAAGTATCTTTAAAGATCTTGAGCCGCTACCTCCTGTTGTTGATCCTGAAGGTCCTGAGACTGAATTACCTAAAGGTAGCTGGGACAAATCTGCAACTTACGTTGCTGGCGATATGGTAATGCACGGTGATAAAAACTGGAAAGCAGGTTGGTGGACACAAGGTGAAGAACCTGGTGTAGCTAATGTGTGGACACAAGTGATCACTGAAGGTGAAACGCCAGACGTTTCAGCTTGGTCTGCAACGAAAACATATAACGAAAATGACGTAGCAATCCACGACGGCATTAGCTGGAAAGCATACTGGAACACAGTAGGCGAAGAACCAGGAACAACAGGTGAGTGGGGCGTATGGCGTAAGCTGTAATCCTTAACCTGTAAAAATAAAATAAAGGCCTGCATTCGTGCAGGCCTTTTGTCATTCTGATTCTTTAACAATACGTAAGCTAATTATTTGATTGGGCTGACCGTGTAATTCAACTAAATAACTGCCCCATTCATGGGTATTAACGTGATGTAATGCGAGATTTTGCTCAAGACAATACTGATTAGTAATGTATTGACCCTTTATATCTGCCCCCCTGATCGTTAATTTAACATCAGGATTAGTCGCAAACACCATTTTTTCATTCCACTCTTTAATCGCTAATTGAATATATGCTTGTCCTTTAGCATTAAGAGTTAGTGAATAACCTAATGATTCATCGAATATTTGTTCTAGCTGTATTGCTTCTTCCGCCGTATTTGCGGTGACTTGATGGATAGGTTTAACATCGCATGTTGCTTTATAAGGAGCAATGAAATAGGTATTACGGCCCTTAATTTCAGCCTCCGAAGGGATTTGAAGCGCAGCCATTACAGATGAACTCGCTGCAAGAGTGATTAATACTGACAGTGTTTTTTTCATGATTTTATTCTTGTTGTTGAAGAGGGAAAGGCGCAATACAATCTGGTAAATCTCGCTTAGTTTTTAGTGGAATAATTTGGCAAAAAGGGGTTTGATGCATGGGATCTTTACTCATATCACGGATATTTAAACTAGAAAAAAAGGCTAATAATGCCTGTTTATCAGTTGTTGTTAGTGTGAAACCTTGTAGGTGCTGATCTTTGTTAGGGTGCCTACGTCCATCGCCTTTATTCGGACCTATAGTGATGATACGTCCACCCGCAGCATAACTATCAATGACAGCCTCAAGACGATTAAAACTGCCATCATGCCCCCATGGGCCAGTGTTCATTACATTAATTAATGATGGAATACGAAATTTACCATCATCTATTTTTTGTTGTGTAAATTGCCGCAATCCAATTTCATGTTGAGGGTAACTATATTCACCAATATTATTTTTAATGCCATATAGACCGGTATTGTAATAGAGCCTATCGCCGTCTTGGGGTTGATTTAATAAAGGTCCACCATGACATTGAGAACAATTAAGTCGCGGGCTAGTGAACAAAGCCAATCCTTGTTGTTGCTGACGATTAAGTGCAGTTTGATCACCATTAATAAAAGCGTGATAGGCTGTATTGGTATCAGTAATGGTGGCAACATACTGACTTAATGCATCAATGACTTTTGGTGTCGTGATCGTTTGATCACTAAAACTGGCTTGAAAAAGTGGCTGATATACATTATTTGCTTGTGCTAATCGCGTTAGCAACAACGAATGAGTCATGCCCATTTCTGGTGGGTGCAAAGAGAATAATGGTAATTTAATTGTATCTTCTAGCGTTGTTAAATGAGGTTGGCGCTGCATAAATGTCGATAGCATTACGCTATTAAGTAACGATGGCGTATTTAAGGTCGTTGGGTTGCCATTAATATCGGGTACTTTAGCAAAACGGTTGGTCCATCCTAAATCTGACGCATGGCACAAGGCACAACTACGATTTCCTGTTTTAGATAATCGATTGTCATTAAATAAATAACGTCCAAGCGTGATTTTTGCAGTAAGTTGAGTGTCATTGGTGGTCTTTGTTGCTGCATATATTGATGATGATATAACTAATATTGGGCTTAATAATAAGACGGAAACAATGTGAAAGGTAACACCCATGATTGACATTAAAACTGGCTCAAAGAGACGATAATTGTAATCGAGAATAGTTGTTTTAGCATGTGATTTTATGTATCAAGTTGCAACAATAATCGCCGCAATATGGTTGAGTGATCGATCTCCATTTTTGAGACGAATTATCGTTGTATTATTAGAATAATCAAAGCCATATATGGTAGCTTTAGCTTAATAATACCAAGGTGATAAATAATGAAAACTAACCCTGAAGATAAACTGCATAGCCAGCAGGTTTACGTTTGTGATGATGCACTTGCTGAACGTCAATTAGCGTGTTTAGAAGTGCTTTATGATTTTAATCATACACGACCATCAGAAATAGCAAAACGTGCTGAGCTTATGCAGCAACTATTTGCTGAAATAGGGGAGGGGTGCTATATCGAACCACCATTACATGCTAACTGGGGTAAACATACGCATTTGGGTCGTAATGTGTATGTAAATTTTAATTTAACCTTGGTTGATGATACCCATATTTATATTGGTAGTAATGTCATGATTGGTCCTAATGTCACTATAGCCACTGCAGGGCATCCGATTGATCCACTATTACGTCAGCAGGTTACACAATTTAATATTCCAGTGACAATAGGGAATAATGTTTGGATTGGAGCGAGCTGTGTTATTTTACCCGGTGTTTCTATTGGCGATAATACTGTAATTGGTGCTGGTAGTATTGTGACAAAGGATATTCCAAGTAATGTTGTCGCAATGGGTAATCCTTGTCGTGTATCAAGAGAGATTAATGATTACGATAAAAAATATTATCATAAAGGTCGTAAGTATTTATAAATATAATTTTTAATATATAGGAAGAGATTTTAATAAAAGATATTTTTATATTAAGCATTAATATTTATTGTATGGATATAATTATTTCTTGTACCTTATTGTAGATATCTGTTGATGATCCCGTCAATATTGCTTCTCTATAGTTAGTTTTATCTGAGATTTTTACCTTTTCTAGCGTTAAGGATTTATCATTTTTATGTAATTGATAACGCTCTTCCATGAATGACTGGCTCATAACAATATTCGCTTTAAAAACAGCACGATAAACACCATTCATAGGCATGTTACTCATAAATAAAATCTCTTTAACGATGTAATTATAAGGAGGATGCCTTATTGGTATTCTCTAAACAAACGAATTGTAGACAACTCCAGCCAATATTTAAAGGTTTAATCCCTAAAATACGACTAAATATAAATTATTTTTTTAAAAGCATATACCGTCATATAAATAGTAGGAATATATATAAAGACAATATAATAATAACCTATAAGTCAGAGTGAAAACCAATGTTGCTTATTAGCCATTGGTTTTATATTTTTATTATAAATAAGCACATTAATTTTATATTTTATTTATAACTGAGTTACGTCTGACAAGTGTTGGTGAAAAAATACGTGGAATAGCATGTATATTATTAACATTGATTAAATTTAACGCTAATTTAGTTGCTTCTTCTGCCATGAGGTAGATAGGATACCGAACAGTCGTTAATTGTGGACGTACATACCGAGCGATTAAACCGTCATCAAAGCCTATGACAGAAATATTGTCGGGTACTTTAATCTCATTATCCTCAAGAATATTGATTGCACCTGCTGCCATATTATCGTTGTAAGTAATAACGGCTGAGATGGGTAACGATTTTGATAGCAAGTTTGTCATCGCTTGCTCGCCACCTTCAATATACGGTTCGGTAGTTTCTATGTAGCTTTCATTCAAGTCTATATTATAGGCGGCTAGTGCGTCTTTATAACCTTGTAATCGTTGGGTCGCATCTTCTATATCGTGTGATGAGTTGATATAAGCAATATGTGTGTGGCCGTGACGAATAAGGTATTCAGTCGCAATATAGGTACCTTTAGAATTATTGAGTGAAATACAACGATCTGCTAGTTCTGGAATATAGCGATTAATTAAGACTAAAGATTTTACTTGTTGTGCATAATCAATGAGCGCTTGATCTGAAAGTCCCTTTGAATGAATAACGAGTGCATCACAGCGGCTGTTGATGAGTAAATTGATGGCTTTTCTTTCATCTTCTGCTCGATGGTAACCATTCCCAATTAAGAGGTTTTTGCCATTTTGTTGAGCGACAGTGTCAACGGCTTTTACTAATGTGCCAAAGAAGGGATCAGAGACATCACCGACTAATACACCCACTGTATTTGTATGATGGCTAGCAAGAGCCCGCGCTGCTGGGTTCGGCTGGTAATTTAAGTGCGTAATTGCAGTCGTTACAGCAAGAACAGAGGCTTTACTTGCTTTAGGTGAGTGGTTTAATACTCGAGATACCGTTGCTACAGAGACGCCAGCCTCACGAGCAACATCTTTAATTGTTGCCATAGATACTCTCAAATTAAATGCCACAGCTGTATTAATCAATCGGGTGGCAGATAATATCGTCGTTTGTTATAAAATGAACCTGTTATTATAAATCGGTTTTGTTACATAAGATACTGAATATTAAAATAATTATTTGATAAATATAGTGTAATTTGGAAGGAAGAAGAAAAAGCACTGGTTGGCAGTGCTTTTTATGAAAATTACAACGCTTTAAATTGCAATAACAACGACGATTCTGGATCCATTATCGGTAATGTTAGGCCAACAGTTTGTAACCATTCACCGTTAAACAATTGTTGGCTTGCCAGCCATGGAGGTTGTCGATTAACTATTTTATTGAGATTTTCGGGTTGATCAATAATAGTGATACGGTAGTTTTTATTTGAGTGCAATCCTGGAATATATAACCGGCCAGATAAACAATAAGTCGGCATCGTTAATTGATTAATGCTAATTAAGGCTTGTGATTGTGACGATGAAACCACCATATTACCTTGCAATGCGGTATTATCATTAAAACTTAAGCGATAATTTTTTCCTGTGTGAAGTAAGCTACGCCATTTTTTATATAATTGAATATAATAACGAAATACCTGTTTTTCATCATTAGAAGCTTTAACGGGATCAAGTTCCAAACCCATATGACCAAATAAAGCTGTATTACCTCGAAAATTCATACTATGGGTACGGTGAGTTGTGTGGCTAGTGTGAGATCCAATGTGAGTTCCCATTACTTCGGGAGGGTAAAAATAGCTCATGCCTCGCTGAATCGCTTGTCGTTCTAATGGATCATTATTATCCGAGCACCAAAAGCGATGAGTATGTTTTAATACTTCATAGTCAATACGACCGCCACCAGCTGCACATGACTCAATCTCAACGTTAGGATGTTTCGTATTAAGTTTATGTAATAGCGCATAATATTGTGCAACCTGCTTACAACCTGCGGAACGATTATTATGTGCAGGTTGAACAATCTCACGGTTCATGTCCCATTTGATATAGTCAATTGCATAATGCGAAAGAAAATGATCTAAACGCTCAAATATATATTCAAATGCCGCTGGATTTTGTAGATCAATAGTATACTGATGGCGACCTGTTGGCTGTTCATATCCGTCAACAGCCAATAACCATTCTGGGTATTGGCGATATAAGTCAGAGTCTTTATTGATCATTTCAGGCTCAAACCATAATCCAAATTCCATTCCCAATTGATGAACATGTTCAATTATAGGTGTTAGCCCATTGGGGTACTTCATTTTATCAATAAACCAATCACCCAATGATGAAGTATCGTCATTGCGGCCACAAAACCAACCATCATCAATAATAAAACGTTCAACACCCATTGCGGCTGCTTCGGTGGCCATTGCTGAAATATACTCAGGATTATGATCAAAGTAGATTCCTTCCCAAGTATTAAGGTGAATAGGACGTGGTTTATGTAGGCGATCTTTCAATATGGAAGTTCGTATATGCTGATGGAATTGTTGACTCATAGCGCTAAGCCCGTGTTGGCTATAGCTCATGTACAAGGTTGGTGTGGTTAATGATTGTTGTGGTTGTAATGTTATTTCTCCGGGTAAATACAACGCCTCAGCTTGAAGTACACGACGGCCATCAGCTTTAACATCTACTCGTATACGGTGATTACCGCTCCATGCTAAATGTGCTCCCCACACTTGACCGTGATCTTCACCAAATCCGTGATCACCAACAATCAGTGCTGGATAGTGTTCATGTGATGTGCGTCCTCGACGGTTTTCTTGAATGTAACCACCATGGTTTAACATACTGCGGTGTTGCTGAAATTCCTTTATCCAACGACCATAGAAAGACAATATTTCATTGGCATTATCGGCAATAGGGACGGTATTCGCATAACGTGTAACATGATAATCATTGTTACCATGGTTCATCAGTGTCTGGGATATTTGCAAGATGTCGTTACTATCGAGCTTAATATCTGTTTGCCAGTTGAGTTGCGCTTGTTGATCGTGGCTTTCGATCACTAAACGATGATCTTCTTGAGTAACGTTTGTTACGATAAAGACTGGCGACCAATCTAAACCACTATTACGAAAACCTTCAAGTGCAGGCGATCCAAAATTACCGCGACCTAATTGAGGATTAATCGAAATTGGAATATCACTATCTAAACGGCCAAATGGGATCGGGCGTTCAAGCCCAATAACCATCTGTTGTAATGCGTTATCATCGGTATTAGATAATCGTGACCCATAGTAAACAATGTCAGCAACATCATTCACAGTGATCAGTATTTGGCTACGAGTACCAATTAATGAATAGATTGGTGAAGAAGATTGTAAAGTCGTCACTTTATGTTTCTCCATGATTATGACAGTGCTGTAAACGTTAATTGGTATTGATAACGTGGAGCCGTTAATAAAAACTCCGGATGTACACTAGGGCTCCAAGAATCATCACCACCAATGCCCATATATTCACTATCAAGATGTAGATGTAAGCAATCATCGGGCTGTAACTCATAAGTATGGTGAGCTTGTGCCAATTGTTGTTGTGAATAATGACTAATAGCAAAATGGAATTGACCATCAATCGTTAAATGATTAATTGTTGCTTGCTGAGTATCACAGCGTAATCCGTTATCTGTTGGGTAGATATAATCGGTATGCATTGCTGATATTGGTAATGTATAACGATCAATGTGTGCTGCTAAAATACGATCAGGGTAGTTCTCATGTGGGCCGCGACCAAACCATGACACCGTATCTGTTAATGGAATATCTACACTAATACCAACTCTGGGTAAACTCGGTAGATTAATATCGCGATCAACGGTTACATCAATAGTGAGTTTGCCACTTGATTGAATAATATAACGCCATTGTGTGTTAATGGTTTTTTGTGACAATGTAAAATGAGTAAAATGAGCGCAGACAATTAATGATCCGTGATGATCTTGATGGAATTCAACTTGTTGGCAGTGGGTTTCTATCTTATCTAATCCCGCATGTTGCCATTGCGCCATCCATGTATTGGGATCGACACGATCAACTTCACTGGTGCCAATATCATTATCTAACGGTGCACGGTAAAAGTTATCTTTAAATGGCGATAGGATCACCGCAGTACCTTGTTGAAGCCATGTTTCTAGATAACCGGTGGTCAAATTAAAATTAAATTTATTATTGGCAGCAGTAACGATCAGTTGTTGATGTTGCTGATGATAATTAACGGTTGAATCACAATCTGTTAAAGGCAACGTCGGTGTATTGCGTGCTTGTTGAAGTAAATATTGTTCATTAGCAACGACATGACCAGCATCAGCCCAGCTAACAGATTGAGTTAATATTACTTCAATATCTAAGTAGTAATTTAAGCTTGGATCAAAGCCAATCATATAAGGGCTAAAATCTATTTCAATGCTTGCCTGTGGTGCAAGTTCTAGCACTAACATACCTTGAGTGACTGTTGTACCTTGTTGCTGAATTTTCCAATGTAATTCAGTGTATTTACTAGTACTGAACAATAATTCACTATGAACATGTAATTGCTGTTGTGGTGTGAACTCAAATTGGAAGAATTGCTGTGCTTTCTTTACTTCAAATAAAGCAGGGTGTG
Organism: Photobacterium phosphoreum; assembly: GCF_002954725.1. Taxonomy (GTDB): domain Bacteria; phylum Pseudomonadota; class Gammaproteobacteria; order Enterobacterales; family Vibrionaceae; genus Photobacterium; species Photobacterium phosphoreum. The sequence goes on along the minus strand of NZ_MSCQ01000001.1, from coordinate 1,262,482 downwards.
GTGTGCGATCTGGAAATACTAAGCCATTAATACAAAATTGGCGATCATTGATAGTATCATCAAAATCACCACCATAGGCCCAATATTGCTGGCCATCGGCACTGGTTTTGGTTAAGCCTTGATCTACCCAATCCCAGATAAAGCCACCTTGTAAACGTGGAAATTTACGGAAAGCCTGCCAATATTTATTAAAACTACCTAAGCTATTACCCATAGCATGCGCATATTCACATAAGATCAGCGGACGTTGTTCATTAGGCTGGCTGATCCAATTTTTAAGCGCATATTTAGGCACGCTTGGATGATCAATGTGTTGATCAACACGGGCGTACATTGGACAGATAATGTCGGTTGCTGTTGTATTCGCACCGCCACCTTCATATTGTACTGGACGGGAAGGATCGCGATGTTTAGTCCATTGATACATTGCATGGTGATTAAAACCAATACCTGATTCATTTCCTAAAGACCAAATGATGATCGAAGGATGGTTTTTGTCCCGTTCAACCATTGCCATCATGCGCTGCATATAAGCACTATTCCACATTGGATCGTTTGATAACCGACACATTGGAGATTGGCCATGGGTTTCAATATTAGCTTCATCAACGACATATAAACCATATTGATCACATAGTTCATACCAATGAGGATGATTAGGGTAGTGTGCTGTGCGTACGGCATTAAAGTTGTACTGCTTCATCAATTTAATATCTTCAAGCATTGATGCTTCAGTGATGTAATGTCCAGTGGTAGGGTGATGCTCGTGTCGATTAACCCCTCTAATTAATAGTGGTTTACCATTAACAACCAGTTGGCCATTAGTAATGGCAATATTACGAAAACCTACCGCATAACTTTCGCATTCGATTAAACATTCGCCATCATATAAGGCGATTACTGCGCGATAAAGATAAGGTGTTTCGGCATTCCATTGTTGAGGTTGGCTAATGTGTAATCGATGTTCTGTTTGATCGCGCCAAGCCCCTTTTTCATCGACATCATAAGCGGCGGTATGAACGTTAGTTTCACCGTGAAGTTCGACAGGATGATTATTTGCATCAAACAGAGAAACCGTGACACTGTAACTATCACTTACTTGCGTTAATTTAGTGGTAATGACTAGAGTGGCGTCTTGGTATAAAGCATCAAGTTGAGGTTGAACAAATACATCAGCAATAGCGAGATGCGGTTTATGATATATAAACACATCACGGAAAATACCACTTAACCACCACATATCTTGATCTTCTAAATATGAGCCATCAGACCAACGTACTACCATGACACTTAATAGGTTTTCGCCTTCGTGAACGGCATCGCTTAGATCAAATTCAGCGGGTAAACGGCTGTCTTGTGAATAACCAATCCAGCGACCATTACACCATAAATGAAAGGCTGAATTAACGCCTTCAAATATCAGTCGAGTCTGCTGGCTAATATCATCTGCGGTTAAAGTGAAATAACGGCGATAGCAACCCGTTGGGTTATCTTGAGGAACAATAGGCGGTGTATTAGCAAAAGGGTATTTTACATTGGTATAAATCGGTTTGTCATACCCTTGTAGCTGCCAGTTGCTTGGAACTACGATCGGTTGCCAATGATGTTGTTGAGTATTAAATGCACAGTCAGCCATTGTATGTGGAACTGCTTGAGGGCTTGGATATAACGCAAAATCCCACATACCATTGAGCGTTTGACGACTAGAATGGCACTGTTGCTGCGCATCATCCACTGAGCGATAACTATGTAACGGGCTATGGGGAGCTAGAGTATTAAGCTTAACCACAAGTTGGTTTTGCCAATCTTGGCTTGCAATAATATCAGAGAAAGAACGCATGGATGACCTCATTAAAACAAGTAATGAGCCGACTATTGACGGCTCATAAAAAGTATATTTAGACTGTGTAATAAAGATTAAACAGTAGTTGAAAACGGTTTTTGGTTTATTATTACTGGCGGTGATTGTTTAAAATCAGCAGGATTAAAACCATCGTGTAGGTGATAGTAGCGTTTATAAACAATCGCGCTGATCAACATTAATGCGGCAGGTAAACCAATCATTAACCACTGAATGCCTAGAAGAGTATCTGCAGCTTGAGCTTGGTTAGCTTGGTAGCCAATAAGTGATAAACCAACCCCAACAATAAAACCACCAAATGCTCCTGCAAATTTCACCAGCATAGTTTGAATCGAGAAAATAATACTTTCGCTGCGACGACCTGTCTTAAACTCACCATAGTCAACCACATCAGATAGCATTACTGTTTGGAGTGCATTGGCAATACCTACGCCAAATTTGATTGCTGCACCAGATAGGCCAATAAGCAGTAAATTTCCGGGTACAAAAATATTCATTCCGAGTAATATCGCACAAGATATTATTGGCATAGTACACGCAATAATCCATAGTAATTTACGGGGAATAACGTTAGCTAAACGTGGGAATAAGAACACACCAACAACTTCGGCAATACCTGCCACCATCATATAAGCAGGAAACAATTCTTTATTACCTAGCGCATAAGTAAAGTAGTAAATTGCAAAACCACCAACGAGCATATTCGCCATTTGAAACGCCAATACCGTAGCAATTAATACTTTGAGTTGATCGTTGCAGTTAATAATCTTCAGAACATCTTTGATTGTGAATTTGCTGGTAGTTTGGGCGGATACATTAATATGTTCTTTAACATTTTTAGCCGTAATAAGTGCGCTAAATATAAAGAAAATAGCGATAAGTATTGCTGCAATTTGAAAACCTTTGCCTTCATTACCATCACCAAGAGTTGTAATGATATACAGCCCATAAGTACCGGTAATAAACCATGCAAGGCTTGCAAATAAGCGTGGCCATACCACTAATTTTTCTCTTTCAGGACGAGAGCTTGAAAGGGCAGGGATCATTGACCAATAAGGAATATCCATAATGGTGTAAGTTAATCCCCATAAAATGTAAGCGGCTGCGGCATACACGTATAAGGCTGTGCCTTCAAATAAGTGAGTGCTAAATAAACCAATTAATACGACTGCATTAATGACTGTACCGATGATAATCCATGGTCGAAATTTACCAAATCGTGAGCGAGTATTATCCACAACCATTCCCATCATCGGGTCAGTAATTGCATCAATAATCCGTGCGGCTAAGAAAATAGTACCGACAAATGCTGCAGATATTCCAGCAATATCAGTGAAGTAATACATAAGAAAGATATAGATAGGGGCACAAGCAAAGTCTTTTCCTAATGCGCCAATTCCGTAACTGAATTTGGTTTTTAAGCTAATAGATTGTGATGACATGATGTAGGGCCTTTTTTATTTTTTCTTATTATTACTTGATATTGAGGCCCTGACTGTGATCAATTACAAGTTAGTGGTAGCGGTTACACTAAATGTATTGTTTTAAAACATGGGTCACATAAAGAAGCATGTTTTGAAACCAAACATATTTAACATGCAAATAATTACACTTAATATCAATGTTAAATAAAGAGGTATAATTTAACATTGCTGAGTGACTCAATAGAATGGTTGATAAGCTAAAGTATTTTGTGGTATCGGTTACAGTGGGTGGGATTACCGAGATATTGATCATTATTCGTGTTTGTGACACATAAAAGGAGTATAAAATCAATTTTCCTTTGTCATTATGAGTATCGTCATTTAATATGAATTATATTTCGTATTTGTTGCTGACAAAGGATGTTGGTATGAAAAAGTATATTAGTTTCGCAATTTTTCCTGTCTTGGCTGGGTGTACAGAGATCCCTAATGACACCACATTAGAAAAAGCCTTTTATTCTGCGGCACTATCCTCTAAAGCGAGCACAGTCTTGAGCGTTGATAATTTTGCTAAAGTCAGTGGATATAAAAAATATGATCAATATATAGCAGAGGTGAGTTACGACATTCGCTTTCTTCAAAATCAAGAGAGTCATAAGATCAAAGAAGATACGCGTGATTCAGGTTTAGGCTTACATGCGCTCTCAATAGAGTATGGACACTATAAAGCAGGGGATATCAGTAGTAACCAGCAGCAAGTTATTTTCATTAAAACGCGTTCTGGTTGGCAGGTAAAGGCATAAAAAAAGCAGCCTATAATTAGGCTGCCTTGGTATTTGAAGTCGTCTTTATAAATACGTACGCTACAGAATTATTTATTCTTTATTGTCGCAATGCGAGAACATACTGGGATATTCGTTGCATCAAGGCCTGGCGCTGTATTGTGGAAATCAAACTCAAGCTCTACATCTGGTTTGAAGATTAGACAATGTGTTGAACCACCAAAGTGGAACATGCCTAATTCGTCACCTTTATTAATGTGTTGGCCTTCTTCAACCGTTACTGCACATGAAGACACTTCAGCCATACCAATAGCGATGAAACACATTAAACCAATTTTAGGATTATCTGATTCAATAAAGATCACTGCGCGTGTTGCCACTGCGGTTAAGAATGGTTGTGAATTATTTGGCGCGCTATCATCAGCACCGTCTGGGTTATTAAAGCCTTGGTAACGATTTCCTAAGTAGTATGAACCGTTAACCATGTAAGTTTTCTTAACTGTACCACTGACTGGGCTGTTCCAGCGGTGATAGCTTAATGCACTCAAGAATGCTTGGTAGACAGTACCACCGACAAATTGCTCAGCTAAAGGATCAAAATCCATCATGTTTTCTAATGAGTAAGGCTGACCTTTAAGCCAGAAGCTTGAAGACTTAGCAACATTAGTAACAACTTGTAGCGGTGCTGATTCACAGGCGTTAGCAATAACATCATCACCTTCAGCAACCGGTCTTACACCGTCTTTAAAAGTACGGGTAAAGAAATCATCCCAAGATTTAAAGCCGTAATGTTTATCTGTTGGATCGCAATTGAAGAAGTGCTCAAAAGGTTTACTGTAGTTTTCTGAACCACTTACTTCAGCTTGGCAAGCAACAGTAACCATTTCTTTTTGTGCATTATCACTTAACCAACCAAACACTTTTGGGATGCGATCTGGATGGTTTTCAATCAATACGGAACGAGATGCTGGAGATGAAAGGTATAAGCTCCAGTAACTCAGAATCTTCTTAAATTGTTGGTTAACAAGTTCGTTAGCAAAGAACGCATAACCTGAATCTGTTGCCATTGGCCAATCAAGTAGGGCATTAATTGGAAAGCCAATTAAACCACAAGGCTCAAGTGCACCTGTTTTAGGATCTAAAAACTCAGTACATTCTGGTGCTTGGGTCATAATATGATTAAGTAAAACTAAAAACTCATCAAAGTCATTAACTTCAGGTGTTTCTAAAGGCGTTAATTCTTTGTGGCTTTTCGCTTCACTGAACATATCTTGAGAAAGACGTAGAAGTACAGGATCACTTTCAACTAATTCTTTAAATTCTGTAATCGGCTGAGCGATTGAATGGGACGTTAAATGCGTACGTGTTTTTAAATCTTTAATCCAAGCTGCAATGTGTGCTTTATTTTTAGGAAGCCAATTGCCTTTTAAAAGAGGATAGGTCTGATTCATAATTCTATACCAAATGATAATTTAAATTTAAAAACGCTAAAGCATGAGCATCTTATTAAAGAGATATAATGTGATGCATCGAACAATAACAGAATTTTATTGCTGCCTATGATTTAAGTCATTAGCTAAAACCTAAAGGTTAAAACTCAAATATATGTAATCAATTTTTCATAATAGGTTATTAAGTCATATTTAAAGGCTAGTGCAATAAACCATAGACTAAATTAAACATTTTGATCTTATTTTATTAATTTAAATTTTTCACTGGAGTAAATTCGATTAAAAGACATAAATATAGTGTTTTTTATAAACTTTAAATATATATATTGATTGTTATTTGTTCGTTTTTGTGACGCTTGTAATTGATTTTATGAGTATTGTTAGGAACAGCGTTGAGCGTGATGATTCTAAAGTGTGATCTGTGTCACGTTTTGTTTTTTAATTTAGGTTCATCTTAATAGCACAAACAATAAATAACTTAATAAATTATTGGTGGAAAAAATGACTTTAAAAGTAACTGCTAAAGGTTTTGAATTACCTGATTACATGGAAGCTCATATTGAATCTGAGTTTGCTAAATTCGATAAATTCCAAGTTGTATTTCATAGCCGTAATGTATTTATGAAACTAGAACCAGGCCGTCAATTTATTGTCGAAATTGCGGTTAAGACTAGTGTTGGTGATATTGAAGCATCAGCTGATGAAAAAGAATTAAGCGAAGCACTAAGCGCAGCATTTTCTCGTTTAGAGCGTCAAATTATCAAGAAAAAAGAAAAACCACTTGCTCACCGTTCTGAATTAAACGAGCGTGATAAAGAAAACTTTCTTAAAGTAGAAGAAGCATCTGCAGAAGCAGCGGCTGATATAGTTATTGCTGAAAACAACAAATAATAGTCGTTCGCTAAATACGGTGTTATAGCGGCACCGTATTAGACTGATATTATTCGTTAAGCAGAGAAGCCTCGATCAATATATTGATCGAGGCTTTTTTTATGCGGCTTGTTGGTCGATAACGTGGTTGATAATAGTATTTTCTTTTTTTACACAAACAAAAATAGCATTACCTGATTGACCATTCCAAGGTACGATTTTATCGTAGCTATGTTCAAACATAGTGACATCAAAAAATGGCGTTAGTAATTGCTGTAGTTGAGCAAAATTGATCGCCACCATAGGGTGATTATCACGCCAAGATTGCGTTACATTGTCACATGTTTTTTCAATCTGCAGCTGTAATTGTTGGTTTTCACCATTACCGCTGTAGTGCCAACCTGATTGGAACATAAAGTGGCTATCTTCAAACTCAGTGGTATGGCGCACAAAAGAGCTATTGTCGATTTTATCTTTATCGACGGCATTGAAACAGAAAACACCGTCTTTACTTAATGCATTAAAGGCACTTTCAATACATTGCATCAGTTTTTCGATATTAGCGTTGTAGTGCAATGAATATAAGAAACAGGTAATTAAATCTAATGGTGTATCGACAGTAAAATTACACATGTCGTGTTGAACAAAAGTCGCTTGTGGGCAGCGTTGTTGAGCAATATTTAGCATCGGCTGATTAATGTCTAAGCCGCTCGCTTGATAACCATAACCAATAAAATGTTCAACATGAGGACCAGTACCACAAGCAAGATCCAGATAATGAGTACCTTGATTGCCGAATAGCTGGTGGAGTCTACGGATACAATTACTTTGTTCTTGGTAATCGATATCAGCACACATTAAATCATAGTAGCCAGATAAATCAGTGTATAAAGCGTTATAAGACATTGTTAACCTAATGATTATAAAGAGATTATCTTGATTATGGTAATGGTTCTATTACCAAAGTTGCGCGATATTAGCCTAGCTTTACTAATGCAACAAACAATATTTAATAAATTAATAAAATTATTGAAGTAGATCGTGATTTATTCTGCTTGAGAATAAAATGTGAGTTGTTTAGCTTGGTAGCTATTAGATGATTTTTCTGGTGTAGTAGTACGCTAATTGCTTTAGTTAAGGATAACGTATGGAACTCGAAATTTATCAAGTTGATGCTTTTACATCAGAGCCTTTTAAAGGCAATCCTGCTGGTGTATGTATTACTGATACAGCACTTAATGATGACTTAATGTTATCAATTGCTGCTGAAATGGCATTGCCAGAAACGGCTTTTTTATCTCTTGATGACTTTAACCTACGCTGGTTTACGCCAACAGTTGAAGTGAAGTTATGCGGCCATGGTACATTGGCTGTTGCACATATTCTTCAGCAGCACTATAACGTTCAACAGGGCGAACAACTGGTTTTTCATACATTATCAGGAGAGCTGGTGGTAACGATCACTGCCACTGGTATTGATATGAATTTTCCTGCCGCAAAAATTGATTCAACTTTTACCCCGACATCAGCATTATTGACTCACTTAGGGTTAGCACCAGACCAAGTGCTAAGTAGTCATTTTTTTAATGGTAAAGCATTAATTGAGATTGCTCATGAAGTCGATTTACTGGCATTAACCCCTAATTTTGATGGATTGAACAGTGTGACAGGGTTATCAGCCGTGGTCGTTACCTCACCGTCAATGCAGGATACGACTGATTTCATCTCTCGTCACTTTGGGCCTTGGGTCGGGATTAATGAAGATCCTGTAACGGGAGCTGCGCATTGTGGATTAGCCGTTTTTTGGGGGAATAAGCGAAATAAAACCCGATTGACAGGCTACCAAGCATCATCTCGAGGTGGTGAAGTTAAGGTTGAACTATTGGGTAATCAGCGCGTTATGCTGAGTGGTCAAGCTGTAACCGTATTAAAAGGTACTATGTTGGTGTAACAGTATTATTTTGATGGTTATGAGGCGAGATAGCTGGTTGATCTGCTAAATATAGGGGTAAGTGTTGCTTATTACTGACGGACAAGGATAATAATCGCTTTAAAAATAGCGATGTTTTTATGCGGCTTGATAAATTTGTTTGTAAAAGTACCGCCTTCACGAAAACGCAAGCCATTACCTTTATTACTCAAGGTGATGTAACGGTTAATGGTGAAGTGATTACCGACATTGCCACTCAAGTACATGAGAATAATGATGTGGCATTGAATGGTGAGCGTCTTTATCCACGTCCATTTCGTTATCTATTAATGCATAAACCCGCACAGACAATTTGTTCTAATATTGATGAAGTGTACCCATCGTTGTTCAATTACATTGATATAGAACGCCCACAAGAATTACATATTGTGGGCCGGCTAGATGCTGATACAACAGGGTTAGTGCTGATCACCGATGATGGTCGATGGTCATTTAATATTACTTCTCCCAATAAATTATGCCCTAAAGTCTATCGCGTTCAATTGCGTCAATCGATTGACGAAAGTGCAATACCGTTGTTTGCTCAAGGTATTAAGTTGCAAGGCGAAACACAACTGACAGCCCCTGCAACGTTAATAATTGTTAATGATAAACAAGTGTTATTAACGATTACTGAAGGTAAATTTCATCAAGTAAAACGGATGTTTGCAAGCATTGGAAATAAAGTTGTAGGCTTACATCGCGAGGCTATTGGTTGCGTGACATTAGATGTTAACGAAGGCCAATGGCGCTATTTAACGGTTGATGAAATTCAGGCATTAGGCCAATAAAAAATACAATCAATGGTGTGAATTCTTTACCTTAAATAGGTATCACAGCATATAAAATTAAACGAGGATGAATCGGTGAAAAAAAGTCAATTAGGTTTTCTTGTGGTCGCGGCTACAATGCTATTAGCTGGATGTAGTGAAGCAACAGTTACAGCGACACCTGTTAAAAACGTTGATACGGTGTCAGTCACATCACCTGATGATATTGATGTATTTTGCCCAACAGGTATTTGTACCTTTGAATTATCAACGACAGCACCGACCAAAGTTACGGTCACTATGCACTATGATTACAGTAAACTGTACACCAAAATTGAAGGAGTGAGTGTTGTTGGTGAAGGGGCAAAAGATGCAAAAGTGGTTGATGAAGATCAATTTACCGTTGAACTAACCAAAAAGAATACACCAGTAAAAATTGAAGTGATTGATTTTTACCGTAACTAAAACAGCTTACGATAAGACTATCATTAAGCAGCTTTTATTTATTATATCTTGTTTACTAATGCTTTTCTCGTTTTGTAATTAGATGTCATTTGTTTGTTTCTTTCTGGTACTGCTCGTTTATCATGAATTAAGTGCCTAATCGCCATAATAGGATGTTTAACTAGCATTTTAGGGCCAGAATAGCGCATGATTGTTTGTGAATTAAGCTTTTGTTGTGACTTATAGCAATGAATAGGGCACTGTTTACAACTCGGTTTTTTTTCACCATAAGGACAGCGGTCGAGACGTTGTTTAACGTAGGCTCTAAATTGTTCACAATCAGCACAGCGCTGAAATTTACCAGTATTGGGTTGGTGATGGTGTAAGCAATAAAGATCTATCATTGCCGTTATGGTGTTAAATTCAGTATTTAGTTGACCCAAGAGATGAAAGTTAGCGTCCTTATCCATGTTTTATTACCGATATGAGTAAAAGGAATTATTCTAGCGCGGATAAAGATGTATTTTAAATAAAACTTTATCAAAATGACAAAATATGAAGATAAAGACAGATTGTTTTAGTCAATTAGTATTAATAATGTTATTAAAATGCAAAATTTAATGATGAAACACAAGAAACATGCCGAGATGGCTTGATTTAACGAGAGTTGAGCAGTAGTATCCACGCCTCGATTTTTATGGTGGTGTATATGAGCAGATTTGAGTGCCTTGAAAGAATTGTCGACGAATATCGTAAAAAAGTTCGTGACGCAGAGTTTAACCGTCAGAACGATAGCGAAGTGGCTAAAGTTCTAGTTTTATTAGTCGGTAACTCAATGTTCAGTCTGGCTGATGAATTTGCTGATTGGGTTAATCGTGGCGGTGATCGTAGCTATGGCGGTAAGTTTTTTGTTTCTAAGCAACTAATGACGTTGTTAGAGCCAGTAACTTTCCGTGGTGTAACGGTTCGTCGTGATTCGATTAAACTATTCAGAATTTCATAACCTGAGTGGCTTCCAATCGTTATTCAATGACTCTCCGATAGAAAAATTGAAAAACAGATTTTTGATCTAGCTATCTCAGCGTGGTCAATAAAAAGGGGATGCTGCGGCATCCCTTTTTTGTTGATTACTGTGAAGTGGTATATTTGCCTTGTTTGCCTTGTTTGCCTTGTTTACCTTGTTTACCTGTACTTCCTGTACTTCCTGTACTTCCTACTCTTCCTGCTTTACCTACACTTAACCCTTGAGTATTAATACCGAGTTATGGTCAACTAACGCCAAATTAGAGAACATAATAAAAAAGGTAATTCATGGACGCTGAATTTTGGCATAGCCGTTGGGCTGAAGATCGGATTGGTTTTCACTTAACCGACGTTAATCCATTATTAATAAAATACTGGCCTCGTGTTAATGCTCAACGCGATGATCGAGTATTAGTGCCGATGTGCGGTAAATCAGAAGATTTGGTATGGCTCGCAGCGCGTCATAATAATGTTGTCGGCATTGAGCTAAGTGATATCGCCGTCAAAGCATTCTTTGCAGAAAACCTCTATACGCCATTGGTGACAGGGATCGGCTGTGAACATGTGTATTCGTTTGATGAAATAACCATTTACCAAGGTGATTATTTTACTGTTCCTGTTGAGCCCGTTGATGTGGTGTATGATCGCGCTGCATTAATCGCAATGCCGCAATCAATGCGTGAACGTTATGTTGAGCGTTTATTGCAGTTGATGAAGCCTGGTGGACGTATTTTATTAGTAACCTTAGATTATCCACAATCACAAATGGACGGGCCTCCGTTCTCAGTGCCTAAGGCTGAAATAGAGATGTTATTCAGTGGTTGTAAGATCACCCATTTAGAACGAGATGAAGCGGATGAAACTCACCCTCGTCGTCAACGTGGTGTTGAGCATTTCGCTGAAGAAGTGTGGCTGATTGAAGTCTAATTGGCTTGAAATAAGGTAGATGAAAAAAAAGGCGTTATGATGACGCCTTTGTTGTTTTGATTTGTTGTCTTTATTGCGCTGCTAAGGCTATAGAATGACTTTAATGTCTGCTGCTGTAGCAATGGCATCAGTGACGGCTGTGTCAATGTCATCACGGCGTGTAAGCGCAACCCCAAGACGACGGCGGCCATTGATTTCTGGCTTTCCAAACAGTCTTACTTGAGTTTGTGGGCGCGATAACGCAGTGGTAAGATTATCAAAACGAATATTGGTAGAAATACCTTCGGCAAGAATAACCGCAGATGCAGATGCGCCATAGTGAGTAATATTTCCAATCGACATTCCTAGAAAAGCACGGACATGCAATGCAAATTCTGATAACTCTTGAGAGATCAGTGTCACCATACCCGTATCGTGTGGGCGAGGGGATACCTCACTGAACAGCACTGTATCACCCTTAACAAACAGTTCTACACCAAACAAGCCATAACCGCCTAATTCATTCACAACCTTCTGAGCAACGTCCTCAGCGGCTTTTAGAGCAGCAGCAGACATTTGTTGTGGCTGCCATGATTCACGGTAATCACCATCTTGCTGGCGATGGCCAATTGGGGCACAGAAATGCACACCATCAACTGCACGTACTGTGAGTAACGTGATCTCGTAGTCAAAATCAACAAAGCCTTCGACAATCACACGACCCGCACCAGCGCGACCACCTTCTTGGGCATATTGCCAAGCTGATTCAATATCGGCTGTGGTTTTGATCACGCTTTGACCTTTACCTGATGAACTCATGATCGGCTTAACCACACATGGCATACCAATGCGGTGCACAGAAGCTTCAAAATCAGCGTATTGATCTGAAAACTCGTAAGGGGAGGTTGGAATTGCTAATGTTTCAGCAGCGAGACGACGAATACCTTCACGGTTCATGGTTAATTTAGTCGCGTTTGCGGTTGGCACCACATTCACACCTTGGCTTTCAAGTTCAACTAAAGTATCAGTAGCAATCGCTTCAATTTCAGGCACAACAAAATGCGGCTTTTCAAGGGCAATGATACGTTTAAGTGCATCGCCATCTAACATATCAATCACATGACTACGGTGTGCTACCTGCATCGCTGGCGCATTCTCATAACGGTCAACGGCAATCACTTCAAGGCCAAGGCGCTGACACTCAATAGCAACTTCTTTACCCAACTCACCAGAGCCAAGCAGTAATACACGGGTTGCATCAGAACAAGTAGCTGTACCAAACATTGATATTCCTTACGATTTGTCATTAGAAGGTGAAATCTAAAACTAATAATACCTTATTTCCGCATTTGCGCAATCGTTTGCTATTGATGTGATTAATGCGTGAGCATAGTGTGAGCATAGCGTGAGGTAATAAAAAACCGCTTATCATAAGCGGCTTTAAAAAGGTTATTTTTTGCGGTTTTCCCAATGGGTGATAAAGGCGACTGAGAGAATAATAATTCCCGCGCCAAGCCATAATCGTCCCGGTGGAGCCCAACCAAAGACTAGCCAACCGCCTAACACGTTTAGTGGTAATTTTGCATGGTCAAACGGCTGTACAAACGAGGCATCAGCTACTGCATATGCTTTGGCAATAGCCCATTGCGCTAAGCCTGTTAATAAGCCCGCAATAATTAATAACCACCAGCTAAAACTCACTGTTGGCATCGTAAAGTCAGGCGCAGCTAAAATAAGATTAAACGGTGTCATTAGAATGAGCAGGTACATCACAATCGTGGTTGGTGATTCATTACTTGATTGTTTTTTCACCATCAATGAATAAGCCGCCCAGAAAAAGGCAGCACCTACAGGCAACAATGTCGCGATGTTAAAATCTTCAGACCATGGTTCAAGAATAATCATGGCACCAACAAAACCACCTAACGTTGCTAACCAACGCGCTTTACCAACGGTTTCTTTTAGAATTAACCCTGAACCAATTGTTGCAAACAGCGGGGAAATCATCAGCAATGCAATACCTTGCCAAATTGGAACAGGGTAAGCCAATGCCCATAACCATAACTGAATACCTATAACCGCAAAAAACACCCGTAAGCAGTGTAACCAAAAGTGATTGGTTTTAAGCGATTGTCGAATACCTAATGTGCGTAGCCAAGGCAACATTGCGATTAATGCAATAAAGTATTGGATCAATGCAACAGACGTGGAAGGAACATGCATTTTGATACTAAGGTACTGCGCTAAGCTGTTTACTATTGCAAACGCGAGACCAGCTGTGAGCATCCATGCAGCGCCTCGCAAAGGGTTATGTGTTTGAGTCATTGTCATTGGCTTCTAATAATAGGTGGCGAGATGATACGCTTTTGATGTTTGATAGCCAACATTGATCAAGTTTAGACAATAAAAAACCGCCACTTAGGCGGTCTCTTTAGTATTTTTAAATCAATAGCTGACTTAATAAGCAACATACGTTAATTGTATATCGGGATTAAGTGCTTCTAATAATGCTTGCGTACGGGCTAATTGACTAATTTTACTTTCAGCACTTTCTACTAGTGCTGCTTCTGCAATTTCAGCGAGTGAATAATTAGACATATTCATATTAATCAATGCAACTTGCAACGGCGGTAGGCTAGGGTTGAAAGCCGCATTCTCTGCATACATACCTTCAAAAAGACGACCATCTTGTGCTTTTAATGCCACACCACTGAAGTTTTTTGAATAAGGTGCATGTGAACGATTAGCTGCTTTACAAGCACAAGCAGCTAGATCTGAATCTTCTGCGATATTAATACCATTATCAATGTCACTTAATAAGCCATCTTTAATGCCTAAATCAAGGGGACCAAATGAATCAGGTAAGTATTGCTGCAATGTCATTGGTTCGCGTTGTGGCAGTTGAATAATCATATCGTTAGCCGATGTTAATTCATTCATAAACTGACGACAGTGACCACAAGGGCTGTAATTGATAGTGACATCTTTAATGCCGACTTCACCTTTGATCCATGCATGGCTAATGGCAGATTGCTCGGCATGAATAGTACAAGCCATGCTCGCGTTTTCAAATTCCATGTTAGCCCCAAAATATAAGCGGCCAGATGTGCCACGAACAATGGCACCAACATAGAAATTAGAAATAGGCACAACAGCATAAGCAGCAGCAAGAGGAAGGAGGGCCAAGCGAAGTTCAGTATCAGTCATTTGCGTTGTTGATAATAAACATTCGAATTGCTCAGGACTGATCGTTGAGTCGAAATTTGAATCTTCGATAATAGGCTTTAAAGCTGACGCCAATTCAGCAGGTAATAAGCTTAATGCTTTTATAACACGTGCGTGCATTGGGTGTTACTCCTTCATTGTTGATGGCAAAACATTCTATGTGAATCACAACTCATTAGAAGTGATCTTGATCACACTGTTTGTTTTGCCATTGCACCTATTACATTACTGGGAGTGGCGTCACACTTGTTTCTGTAACAAAGTATACAATATTTCAATGACTTAGTAAAAGATGACCATTTTGTTTGTTTTGTGTTCGGTAGCGTGTTGTTTATTAAGCATGGCCAAAAATACGTAATAATAAAGGAAACATCAGTGGGGCTAATAGTGTGGTCATAATGCCGCAAATGACCAATGCTAATGAACTGAATGCACCTTCTTGATAGTTTTCTTCTACGGCTTTTGCTGTGCCTAGCGCATGTGAAACCGTACCAATCGATAAGCCTTTCGCTAATGGATGCTTAACGCGGAATAACTTCATGATCGGGTAACCTAATACTGCGCCAAATAACCCAACAATAATCACCATCGCAGAAGTGATCGCAGGAATCCCCCCAATTTGCTGAGAAGCCGCCATCGCAAGAGGAGTAGTGATTGATTTTGGTAAAATACTGGCCGCCAGTTGAGCATCAGCACCCATTGAGAACGCAATTGCAGTACCAAAGGTCATAGATAACACACTACCCACAAAACAAGACGTTAAAATAGTTTTCCACTTGCTGCGAATAAGTCCAATTTGTTGATACAAAGGAAACGCTAATGCAACAACGGCAGGGCCTAATAAATAGTTAATCACTTCATTTTGAGCGAAATAAGTTTGGTAAGGCACATCTAACCATTTCAGTGCCACAATCATTACAATAAGGGTGATCAAAAGAGGGTTGAAAAAAGGGTTTTTGATTTTCATTGCCAAATAGCGCGCAGAATAGAAGCACACCAACGTTGCCACTAGCCAGATCATGAGTTTTTCTCCTTATGGTGTACCGCTAAGCCAATCACAATTAAAACAATAACTGTGCTGCCAAGGGTGCTTGCAAAAATGATTGCTGCGTTGTTTTCAATCACCCCTAAGTAATTCATTAAACCAACACCAACAGGCACAAATAATAGCGCCATGTGTTTAATTAATAGGTTACAGGTGCTTTCAACCCACTCGGTACGACAGATACCAGTGACAAGACCAAAAAAGAGGATAAACAAACCAATGATACTGCCAGGAACGGGTAATCCAGAGAAATGCTGAATACCTTGTCCTAAAAAGAAACAGATCATAACGATTGCAAATGAGCGAATGTAATTCATGTGACAACGACTCTTAAATGTTTTATTCATCATACAAATAAACATGATAATTGTCACACTAATTTGCGGTGAGTAATGAACTATATTTGTTTGAGTTTATAAAACAAGCATTAATGTTATCTTGTTGTCAGAATCAAATAGCCAATCAGTAGAGAAAGTGTAACGATTACTGCCGTGGTGATGATAGGGTAATAAGTTTTAATAACTTGAGGAAACGGTTTTTTTGCTCTCTTTTTGACGCGATCAGGCCATGAAGATCGGGTTTTTAGTGGCGGGGATTCATTGCGGATTGATGTGGTATTAGGCAGCGATACTCGAAAGCCATAACTCGGAATAATATAGATAGGTATCGCCATTTTACCGTTACGGAGTAATTTCTTTGATAGTGATAGCAGTAAAATATTGAGATCGTAATGGTGATCTCCGCTTTCTTCGTAGGCGTTAGGGGAGGTAAAGGTATAGCGATATATCGATTCTGTGCTGACCACTTCCCCTGCAAGGTAACACAATGAGGCTAAAAAGCGGGATTCGTCATCAGTTAATAGTGTTTGTTGATTGTCGTGCCATCGAAGTTGTCTATTTTCAGGAATAAAATCAATGCCTTCAAATCGATAACATTTTATTTTTGTTTTCGTCGTCATCATGTCACCTATTTGTAAACCCTTCGAACACAACCTCATTCGATAGCATTAAGTGTTGACGGAATTTCGATAATCATCAAATAGAGGGTCTTATTAATAATAAAAAAGCTCATCACACGATGGGTATGATGAGCTAGATATCATTGAAAGCCTGTAACTAGATGGATTACATCAATTTATTAATATAGTCATACAATGATTTCATGATCTTCATTTTATTTTCATTAGACTGGCAATCTAATGCTGCGGCTTCAAAGTTTTCCATATATTTAGCCATGTTTTCTTCAAAGAAATCTTGGCAGTGATGTTTCCAACGTTGCTGTTCTTGATAGGTTAACGTTAAGGGGTAATTACGCGCACGATAGCGGAACAACAGCGGTTTAATACGCTCATCTTCAACATTGATTTCAAGTGTTGCCAGTGCATCAACGGGTGTTTCACGAATAATATCCATCGTAGAACGATCAGCTGTTGAGAAAAAACCATCATAAAGCATAGTATCAACGTTACCATTATTGGCGTATTCACGTTTAACACTGAACATTTCAAGTAACTTTGTGCGTATTTCAGGGTGCTGCTTTAATAACGCCAAATGTTTAAGGCATAACTCACGATCAATTCCCAACCGCGCCGCATCTTCAGCTTTTAAGGTTTTCGCTGGTGCAAGCACAGGACACTTATTTAAATGCACTTCTTTAATCGGTACCGGTAACTCATCAGGGCCAAGATCGATACGTTTGGTATATAAACGCTCACGCAGTTGATCGGCATCAAGCTCAATCAAAGGGGTAGGATCTTGGGCAAGGTTAACGCAGATCACCGCATTTTTATTGTCAGGATGCCACGCCATCGGCACTATCCAACTGGTATTGCCACATTCAGTACCGAACATACCTGATACATGCACAATCGGGGTGAGATCAACAATATCGATCAGATCTTGTAATTTACGCTTATGACGCAACTCAAACAGGTAATCAAACAGCTTAGGTTGGTTTTGCTTTAAAATCTTCGCCAGCTCAATCGTGGCGTACACATCAGCCATAGCATCATGGGCATTCGCGTGTTCAATGCCATTGGCGATAGAGAGCTTCTCAAGCTTAAAGCTCGGACGACCTTCATCATCTGTTGGCCAGTTAAGCCCATCAGGACGCAATGCATAACAGGTACGCATAATATCGAGTAAATCCCAACGAGAGTTACCGTTTTGCCATGCCCAGCCATACGGGTCATAAAAGTTACGGTATAACGTATAACGGGTAACTTCATCATCAAAGCGAACATTGTTATAACCAATGACACAGGTATTTGGCTTTGACAGTTCTGCATGAATTTGAGCAATAAACTCAGGCTCTGATAAACCTTTCTCCATTGCTTCTTGTGGCGTGATCCCCGTAATCAAACAGGCTTCAGGTGAAGGAAGGTAATCGGCTGGTGGCTTACAATAGATCACCAAAGGCTCACCGATGATGTTCATTTCCATATCGGTACGCACCCCTGCAAACTGGCAAGGGCGATCATTCGCTGGACTGGCACCAAAGGTTTCGTAATCAATCCAGTATAGTGTTGGCTCGTTTTTCTTGTTCATAGTATTTTCCAGAAGCCATGTGTGTTGTATTAAGTGATTGTTATAACTATGGCTTTTTGTGATATACTGTTCGTATATACAGTAGTTAATTCCAATTGAATTCAGCGTGGGATTTGCATTAATGTCCGAATGCGTGTCCTAAAATCCGAGCCTGTGTCCTATTTTAAAGGAATAGCGTAATGAGCCTGACAGACCGACAACTTAATCTTATATCAAAGCAAGACACTTATGACGGTAAAGCTGAAATTAGTGATGGTGAAGGGCTCGTTGTCCGCATAACACCTCAAGCTAAAATCTATTTTCATTACCGTTGCCGCTTTAATAAAAAAAGCTTAAGAATTCGTATAGGTAAGTATCCCGTAACTAGCCTTAAAGAGGCAAGGCGAAAGCATAAATTAATGATGGAATTAAGAGAATCTGGTCGAAATCCCAACATTGCTATAACGGGTGAGCTTGAATTCATCACCTTAGATGATTGTGTCGCGTACTGGCTTAAACATTATGTCCCTCAATTAAAAGCGGGTACTCAGGCGCTTTATCGCTCATTTGCCAAAAATTATCTTATTGGCACATTTCCAGAACGTAACGTAGAAACGATACCGGCTAGAGAATGGATGCAGTGGTTAGATACCATTAGCCTTGATAAACCCAAAACAGCTAATTCATTATTTACCAAGCTCAGAGCCTGTTTAAATTTCTGTAAGAGTAAGTTCATTATTGAGAAAACAGACTTAGACCGCATTAACAGACAGCATGTAGGTAAAGCGCCAGAAGTTGGTACTCGAGTGCCAACGTTTTCAGAACTCAGCATGATTTGGTTGGCCATCGAACGTAGCCGCGCCAGCTCATCCAATAAAGCATTACATCAGCTAACCATGTTGTGGGGTAGTCGTCTTTCAGAGTTACGCCTTGCGCGTCGTAGCCACTTTGATATGGAAGCGGGTATATGGACGGTACCGAAAGAACTCAGTAAAACCAATACGCCAATCAGACGCCCAATTCCCACTAAAGCAAGGGCGATATTAGAACGAGTAATGGCAACTTACGATGATGTACTTTTCCCCGGTGGTGATCTGGATAAGCCGATAACCATTTCAGCGGCTAACCGTTATATCCGCCGCATCAGAGATAGTTTACCCATTGAAGATTGGCGCACTCATGATTTTAGACGTTCACTATCCACCGGTGCATCAGAACTTGGCGTAATGCCGCATGTGGTTGAGAAGATGCTTGGCCATGAATTGGGTGGGGTATTAGCGGTTTATAACAAACATGATTGGTTGAAAGACCAGTTAGAAGGCTATGAGTTGTATGCTGAGAAGTTGGATAGTTATTTGAAGTAGGTTTGTTAGTTATTGATTTAAGCCGTGTTGGATTAGTTTTATTTGTTGTATATATAAACAGTTATAATGAAATATAGTAATTTTATCGCTTGAGTTCCGTTTTTAATAAGACTGATTAAATATATTTATTACTGTCTACATTGTTTAAAAAGCATTTGGAAGATAAAAACGTTATCAATATCATGATGTTTATAAATTAAATTGAGTATGATTGTGGTGCTGAGAGGCATTCTTTTACGTGAAAGTAGGAGGATTTATTAATAAGTTGTTAGCAGTCAGTTAGAAATATATATATATAGTATAAAAGTTATTACACTTAGGAGGTGTAAGTGTTCGATATTAGCAAATTCAATGATAAAGAAGTCAAACAGTCTCATTCGTTTGTATTGTTTGAACAAGGACCACCATATTGCATGTTAGGTTGGGAAAAGTATCGCTTATTCAATGCTGATATCAATGACTGTTTAAATAATATCAAGAGAGAATTTGATGTAAAAGTTTACGTTTACGAGCATGAAGTTATAAATATTGAGAACTTTTTCCTGTGGGGCTTTAGTTTTTTTCAAGAGAATGCTATTAAACGAGACGAACTGAGTGAAATTCTAATTTTAAGATTAACGAACATATTTAAAAGGTATTTTTTGTTTGGTGGTGATATTTTAATAAATAATCACAGGGAAGGTTTTAATAACATTTTCGCCCCAGATTTAATGATGGTGTATGTTGGCTTGGTAGAGTCGTTCGAACTAGATGTTAATTTGAAATATGCGCCGCCAAAAATTAAAACATATCAGAAAGAAGACTTTGAACTTTCAGTTTTTGAACAACCTGTTACCGTGTCTGAATTTAAAGGTATAATTAAAGACTATATAGAGATGAAGTCATCCGAGGATTTGATTTATCGATTTAGCTCAAATGGTTATTTTTCTAATAAATATAGGTGTAACAAATACCTGAGAGAAGAATTCATTCCATTATTTCAATTTGTTAAGGCTAGAGGTGTTTCTGAAGATGCATATATTAAGTTAGGTATTCAAAGTGAAAATTATGATGCAAAAATTACCGATAACGAAAATGAACTAATTATTGAGGTAACATCGGGCGCTCCAAAAAATGACTTTTCATACTTCATTGCAACACGAAACAATGGAATTAGTGTTTTGCCTTTGAAAGTTTTAGCACACTTAAAAAGAGAGATTGACTCGTTAGCTGAGCGTATAATTCTTTCAATTAATAAAAAGCATGATAAGAATTACGATGACGAACGTACATTGCTGGTAACTGTGCCGCTAGAGTACACATACCAAAATGAAGCTATAGTCATTGATGAGGTGTTAAAGGAAGTGAAAAGTTCCGTTCAGGTAAGAAAATTCAAAGAAATCGTCCTTATGTTCGATTCAAAATTATACTCGTTATGAGTTTCATTATTGCAATGCGGCGTATTAACAATCAATTGAAGAGTGACTACCCACGCTTGGCATTTTGAGTTTAGTTAAGTGTTTACGGCGTCCAAATTGAGTGCAGTAGTAGCGTGGCACACATTTTAATTGGGTGTTATAAGCGTTATTGGAATTAGTATGAATACAATTAGTAACAATGAAAAAATTAGGTTTTTAAAGAGGCTAATAGAAAAATCGAAAATAATGCTTCTTGAATATCATCGAATGAATGTTCATAGTTAATACTTGCCATAATTTATTCCTGACTGTTATTACCAAAACAACAAAGCGATCTCTCACCAAGATCGCTTTGCTTCTAAAACCGCTTTCCAAACCGACTGGTATTATCTTTCCATTCTTCAACAGCAGAACGTAACCAACGTAAGGGCATCAGTGTGATTGGCTCAGGGAAGCCGCGTGTTTGTCGCCACTTATAGATTGTTGCTCGGCTTGTGATTTGAAACATCTCTAATACTTCAATGTGACTAATTAAAAGATGCGTTGATTGCTCATTAAGTTCAGCATAAGTTTTTGCTGGTGGCGGTGAATCAGGTAGTTGCTTTTATAGTGTGACGGTGTCACGTTTAAGCTGTTTTCTGTGGTATATGAGATGTTTACAGTAGGGTAGCTGTTGTAATCGAACATGTTTGATTCCTTATTCGCATGTTGTACTAACAAAATTAGAAAGACGAACCCGATTCATGGTGTGCCAGCAACGGGCATCACCTTTAAATAAGCCTCCCGTCTTTAATTTTGCACATCCTTCCGGTAATGACTCACCACAATGTTGGCAAGTACCTAGTGATTGTTTGATTTGTTCCATCTCACCATGAATACGATGGATCATTAGTTGTAATGCTTCAGCGTTATCACAAGCTGCATTGGGATAAGAGAAGAATTTACAGATCTCATTTAGCCGTTCGATCTCCATATTATTTAATGGGAGAGGGAAACTGGTCACGCCATTGGTTTTGCGTTTATCTCTCAAACGTTGGGCGCGTTTACGTGCTTGTTCACGTTGCGGGTACATCACACAGGTAAAACCACTTAGCGTGTACGATTGCCAATCAAGCACTTCAACAACGCCGATCAGTGGTAGTGATCACTGTTGCCGAATTGATGCTTAAATTTCGTGATACTTACCGTCAAGACTCAGCAACCAGTGAAACAGCACTGATTCGTTTTTTGAGTAATGTCGATTTGCTGGTGATAGATGAACGTTATACCTTAGAAAAACCAACAGGGGTGATTACCAACCTTCAGAGTGATGAACTTATAACAACTTTAGGCCGCGCAGCTGTCGACCGCATTATGGAAGACGGTAAGTGGGTAACGTTTAATTGGTCAAGTTTTAGAATTAACAAAGGAACACAACCAGCATGAGAATCGAAACCCTGTTGAGTAAATTTGCGATTAAAGGAATCAACTATGATCCTCAGTCTGGTGGTGGTAAAGCGTTATTGTCTGCAGAAGAACAATTGGCGGTAGTCGGGCTATGTTGGCATGAATCGCCAGTAGGGTGGTTGGTACTGTTTGTTGAAGGGCTAAGAGATGTTCATGCACTTAAACAGCTCCAAATAGCGACCAGAGGTGAAACATTACGGTTAATGGAAGATTGGCGTGGTGTTTACCCTGAAAAAGCGTTAACTGCTTTATGTGCGACCGCGATTGCTGAAGCGACTCAACAGAACGGCCAAGTGTGCCCAGAGTGTAATGGTAGTGCCATTGTGGTGGATAAGAATGT
>NZ_MSCQ01000001.1:1150340-1236992 GCF_002954725.1 Photobacterium phosphoreum | reverse complement strand
CATAAGAATCGTAATCGTTGTAAGTGCCAATGCTGTAAAGCGGGTCGTATTGTATGGACACAAGAAACGCGTTTTGCGTATTTTGCTCAGGTATTGCCAGTAACCTATAGCCGCTTTAAGCGTTATAACGTGGTGTTAAGTTTGTTGGTGTTTTGGTTGGTAGAAAATAGGGCTGTGGCAGTGATGGCGATGGAAGAGCAGGTTGAGAGGGAGTTAGCGTAGTAGATAAGTAATTAAAGAGTAGATTTTTTGTAGGGAGATTCGAGATAAATTATATTATCTCGAATAACTTTTCAAAGCGGAAATTTTTACCTTTATGATTTAAAAGATATTATTTGAAAATATAATCATTAGTATCGTAATACTTACCAATTCCATAAGTATTATTATTTAGCTCTTTACATACTTTCGATGATGTTATAATTACTTGGAAATTAGTATCGTTAGTAAAAGTATTTAATAAATTTTGTTGTAATCGATGGCTTCTTGGGGCATTTAGATCTCCACATTCAAAGTCAAGTATCATAAAGTTTGGTAATCGACATTGTGGATCCTTAATTGCGTGTTTAAGCATCGCTATTTGTAGACTACTTTTTTTAACGACATTTGAGCTGTCAGAAAATGCAACTCTACCACCAAGTGACCATTCATCTTTGCTAAAATTTATTTCATCAGAAAGTGAGGTAGCATGCTTAAAGCTTTCCTCACTTCCAATATCTAATTCAAGTAAACGTTTAGAATATTTAGATATTGAATTAAGAACTGAAAAGCGTCGTTCTTTACTATTTTCTTCTTTTAATTCTATTTCTTTTTCAAGTTTTATGAGTTCTGTTTCTTCTAGTTTTTTTTCTTGAATGATATTATCTATTTTTAAAAAAGTTTCCTGTGATGAAATAGCGTCTTCAAGATTTTTTTCAATTAGACTTAATTTTTTCGAATATTCTTCTATTATTATTTCTCTTTCATTTGTTGATGTTGAATAATCTCTTAATATGAATTCTAAATTACGTAATTCATTTTGTTTTATTATTAATACTTCTTTTGTATCTAATAAATTAGAGTTTAAACTTGTTATTGTTTTTTGATTTTGTCTTTGTTGGTATTTTAGCTCAGTTAACGTTTCTGTATATTTCTCTTCCAAACTGTATTTTGGTAAGTCACTTTTACAAAGACTACATTTGCAAGTTGTAGCGTTTTCATTTTCACTGATTGTTGAAAAGCAACTAGGACAGTAATTGAAACTCATTTCACCAAGAACAACAAAAGTATTTTTAGATTCGTTAAGAGACTTTATTCTGAATTGTAAACTTTTACTGAATAACATACAGTCAGTAATTTCAGAGTTTATATATTGCTCTTTTTCTGATAGATACTTTATATCTTTTGTTAGTTCAGCAATATTTTTTGATGTGTTCATTATCTTTTCAGAAAAACCATTTGGCATATATGGTGATGCTTCATTCAATTTATCTTTCTTTTCTAAAATAGATAAGCTTAGTTTATCATGAATTATTTTGATGTTTTCTTGAATGTTTTCAATGGTAGTTGATTCATCAATATTCAAAAGTCTACGATATGATTTTATATCAGAGTTTTTCTGTTCTATACTTCGACGTAGTTTCCATATGTTTTGCCTTATTTCGTATAGGGATAGATCATCTAATCCTAAAAGAAAATCACCTATAGCTTGTCTCGTACTTTCTTTATCTAAATGAGGTTCACTTCGTAAAATATTTGTTGAGTTTGATGTTTGACTTAAGTATAAAAGTCTTAAGATTTGATGCATAGTTAGGTTATTATGTTCAGATGTAATTGATTGCCCCCATCCTAGTGCTTCAAATAAAAACTCAGAAAAGCTCATTTTATTTTCGCTTCGAGATGGCCCTAGTGGCAACCATTTATTATGATTTAATAATGCATCATCTAAGTTTCCTTCAAAAACATTTATATATGGTTTTTTATTATTGGTTTCAATCTGTCGACTAAGAGTTAAAGTTCTTGTACCTATTGTTACTTCAATAATTACTTTTTCATATTGAGTGAGAGGAGATTTCCACTCTTTTTCTTTGAGTTCGCCACCTAGAGAATAAAAAATAAGATCAAGTAGAGTTGATTTACCAACAGAGTGTTCACCTCTTATAACATTAATACCATCGTGAAAAAGTTGATCATACATAATACGATTATTTCTAATAGCAACAAATCGATTAATCTTTAATCTTTGGTAAGTCATATCTATACTCCATCAAACCTGATTTTGACTTGAGACCAGATGTACCATATAAGTTCAAGGCCTTCATGTTTTTTGTTATTATTTCAAATTCTTTAGTTTTTCTAAAAATATCTTCATTCATTAAATTGTATATTGATTTGGGAATATTTTTTATTTTAATTAAATCATCTTTTGTATATTCTATTATGTTTCTTGATAATAAATTAATGATAATGTTTCGTTGAATTGTTTTTAATTCAAAAAATATTTTTCTTGGGTTTTCTATATTTTCATAAGCATCTTGTATGTTTTGAATATACTTGTAATTACTACTGTTTTTTGAAGGCCATTTTTCTATGTTTTTTAATTGACAAGGAAATAGATGGTAGAAATCAGCGATGTGAAGATAGTTAAGGTTTACAGGTTGATTGCAAGCAGTAAGAATGCTTAAAATCCTATATACACAATGGTTTGCATCTTTATATGGGTGATAGATAATCATTATTTCCACCTGATATGACACTTTCCGGTTAGAAAATAGAGCATTCCTCTTATCATTTCCATCGACATTGGTTGTACAACCGCAATTTCTTTATACAATGGATTAATAATCTTTTCTTGGATACTTGCATCTATAATGTCATTTTCTTTATTTGCTTTTATCTTTGTTCTTACATAACTATTAAAATAAGAATTTATTTTACTTAAGCAATGGAAGTACACAATTTGCTCTTTATCTGACATTTGAACTTTTGATACTTTTCGTGAGAACCGACTTTCTAAGTAAATAGCGTCATCTAATAAATCTTCTCTGTTTCCTTCGATTAATTTATCATCTAATCCTATGATTTTTCTTCCAGCCCTCGGAGTTAGAAATTCTTGAAACTCCTCTATCATATCACGATAAGATGGGTCATCTTTTGCCATTTGTTGAGAGTTTGCAATTAAAAGTTGTAATGCATTATTTTGTATGGCGGGAGATGAAATGTTATTAACTTCTACATTCATTGATTTATCGAGAATATCTTTTTCTTGTAGCCGATAAAAAATTTTTTTACCAAGATTATTTTCTAATTCGGAAGTTAAGTCGTTATCCAAAATGATACATGATACATCATTGATACCACTGGAATCGGTTAGTACTCCGATAAGATATTTTTTTCCTTCTATTTCAATATGGACCGGACTTCCAGAAAAGCCAGAGACCTCATCATTCTTTGATTCATCATGTGCGTTAATATTTGATTTTATATTTAATCTGACATCAGAATCAGTAGTTTCGGGGCTATCTAGAATTAACCTATCTTCTGTGCCACCTTTCCAACATGAATATTCATGGTTGTTTGAATTGTGGTTTTTTATTATTACTTGTTCTAACTTTAGGTTTAGATCTATTACAGCTAAAGCTATATCTTTGAATCTTGATTGATGGACAGCTTTAATTGTTATAGCTATTGAACTTGAGCTAATACTTTCTTTTTTTATTTCTGCTTCACAAGTTCCACATTCTTTTTCATCACATGAATTAAAATTGAAGCATAACGAGTGCTTACTTGATAAAAGGTAACTACACTCATCACTGTTAAATATTAGACCACTGCCTGAACTTAAAATAGTATCATCAAGTTTTATATTAATTTTAATAGTATTTTGTTTAAAATTCATATTTAAATTCCAAAATAGAATTAAGAGGATATATGAAATTAAAGTTGAAAGTGGATTCAATTTCTTTCATTTCTGAATTATTTTTTGTTACATATATTTTTGCATGTTCATTATTGTTAATTATTCTTTTTAATGATACTGGTGATGGATGCCCATGACTATTTTTAGCATTTGAACAAATCAAATAATTATCACAGTCTATTAATTCTAATAATGAGTTGCTTGTGTTTTTTTCACTTCCATGATGCGATATTTTAATTAAGTCGTATTTTGTTATTTCTTCATTATCTTGAATAAGACTGTTTATAACTACTGAAGGGTGGGCATCTCCTAGTAATAATATTCTTGATGTACCAAATGCAATGTCTAAAGCTAAACTAGAACCATTAGGTTCTCTAGTGTCTTCTTTAAAATAAATGTCATTACTTGCTCGTTTTATACATTCATCATTAGTTATTGAAATGGATGATTTACTTATCTTTTTATTTCTGAGTTTTTTTTCTTCTTTATTTATCCAAGATCTGTATTTATTAAGTTTATCGAGGTTAGGCGATCTAAACTTTATGTTAAAAATATCAATGTTAATATCTAAAAAATAACCATTCTCAGTAAGTTCAAGATTTATTATTTTATTTTCTATGTTTTTAAATAGGTCTTTGTCTTGCTTTAATGATATTTTAGTGTTTCTTGGTGATGGTATTATTTTTTTTATATAATCATAGGAATTAAAAATGAAATTATTTATAGTAATATCTTTTTTTAAAAAACTTTTAAATCCACCAATATGGTCATCATCATTATGAGTAATTATCGCTAAATCTATAAAGTCATTTATTAGTACATTTTTAATAGATGTTATTAATCTTTCACTTACTATTTTTTTATTAGGCCCAGAATCAATTAAAATTGAAAATCCGGTATTGTTATTGATAAGTAGTAGACAATCGCCATTTTCCGCATCAAAAGCGTAGAGGGTTACATTATTAGACATTTGATAGATTCTTAAAATTAAGTTTAAATATTTTACGGAAGATTTGGAAGAAAAAGACACGCTACCGCTCTCACGTTGTCTTTCACTCCATGCTAATTGTGGCGTATTGTATGCTAAAGGTTGAATATTTTCATCTAATAAGTTGTTTTTTATGGTTATATTTCAGACTTGACGCTCAGTTTTTTATTAAAATGGCAATTAATTAAATTTTATTGACTTTAATTTATCTAATAGGCAAAATTCCCACATTGCAGAACCTCACCTACTCGGTGGGGTTTTGTCGTTTTAGGATTCCATTAAATCCATAACCGTCCTTTGAGGCGGTTTTTTTATGTCTGAAATTCGCCTATGAGAGAGAAAGTTATTAGCTGGTTTGCCTACCTTTGGGCTGGTTTAACTGGTGTAGCCTCTGGTCTTTCCATGAACGAAATAGGGGTGCTCATCTCTATTTTTGCCACCGTATTTACCGCGTTTATTAACTGGTTTTATCGACATCGAACCCTCAAAGCCCTGCAAAACCATCCAGAGGTGAAGAAAATCTATGAGCAAATTGAAGAAGACTAGTGGCGTTATTGGCTGCTTGGTCGCCAGTGTGTTGGCGGTTGTAGCGGGTACCGATCACGATTTAAAAACCACCCCTGATGGATTAGCGTTTATCAGTAATTTAGAGGGGTGTTCATCATCCGCTTATCAATGTAGTGCTGACCGTTGGACTGCAGGGTTAGGCCATACCACAGGAGTAAAACAAGGCGACAAAGCAACCACCGAAATCATTGCTGATTGGTACATTGAAGATATCAGCGCAGCGGAAAAGGTGGTTAATCGGCAAGCCATCAACGGCACCCTAAATAGACATTATTTCTCTGATAAACGTTTTCTGCCAAGAGATTTAGATTGTGAAACCGTATCTATTGTTTCAATCTTGGCTTTAGTATAAGGAGTAACACTGTTGCGCCTATCAGTCGATTAATGGCTAAAAAATACGCCTCATTATTAACTTACAAATTAGGACATTGCCATTTTCTTCTAAACCCTTCAAACACATAATGATGTGGCATAAGCGTGATGACCATAACTCAGTGATATTTTGTGACAATGTAACTATTTTCGTTGTCAAAATACCATTGTTAGCAATCTCAGAAAATGACGTCAGAGTTAGCACTAAACTCATTTAAATTACAGTATAAAGATGCAGACTACATAGCAAAAATCAATAAATATCATAGTAAAAATAAGCAATTATTCACATATGTGCTTTGATTCACAAACCTTCCATTTGTAAAGATTTATAAACTACCTTATAGATTAAGTTTTTTATCACCAATCATTCGTAGTGAAAAGGTTAATTCCTAAATGTTTTCGCCTTATATTGTATGGCTCAAACATGCTGCTGGCGGTTAAAGATAAAGACTTCATTTGAATAACTATTTTTATAAATAAAAGGACGAATATATGGGCTTTTGGAAAATTATTGGTGGCGCAGCCGCAGGGATCGCATGTGTTGTGGCATTACCTATTGCAGGGCCTATTGGCGCAATTACAGCGGCAGGTGCAGCTATTGCTGGTGGTGTAGGTGCTGCTGCTGGCGGTGTTGCTTATGCAATGGATGATAGTGAAGAA
Organism: Photobacterium phosphoreum; assembly: GCF_002954725.1. Lineage (GTDB taxonomy): Bacteria > Pseudomonadota > Gammaproteobacteria > Enterobacterales > Vibrionaceae > Photobacterium > Photobacterium phosphoreum. Next base: position 1,230,504 of record NZ_MSCQ01000001.1, on the reverse strand, counting down.
CAAGCAGAACGTCGTGGTGAGCGTAGAGCTAATGCTCACCATGATCTTAAATATAGTAAATTAGCGACGGCATTTGAAGACGCAAAAACTCACTTAGGTGAGACTGAAAATTACTTTAACTTATTAATCGCAATGGAAGCTGTTGGTCTTGCTTGCGCTAACTGTGATGGTGAAATTTCAGTAGAAGAACGGCAAGAGATAGATGAATTTATTGCTGGTGTATCATCAAGCGAATTGCCTTCTCATGTAAAACAAAAAATTGAAGGCATGGCTCAAAATCCGCCAAGTATTAACACCGCTTTTGCATTAGCACAAAAGGTAGGCTTGAATTCATTTGAGCTTTACGACGAAATTATCGAAGTGGTTATGCATGCCGATGGTCGTATTCATGAGAATGAAAAAGCGTTCCAACAAGCATGGAATACAATAGTAAAAGCAGCGTAATACAAGGTAATTAATATATGAGTAGTAGATCGGAACGCTTCAAAAAAAGACAGCAAATTCGCAGTAATTACGCTGAAAAAAGTCATATTAAAGAGCTCGCAAATTCTGAGTTATCACAGCAAATGTTAGCCAGTGGGGTTGATCAAGGTTTTGTTGATAATGCGCTGTTAGAAAAGACGCCGATCTACGATTTAAATGTTTCTGAAGCGGAAGTAAATGCATCATTAAAGATGTTAGACAGAGACTTCAATAAAGATAAATACGATGTGTTATTTGAATCAAGCAAAGACGTTTTGATAAACCAACTCCTAAGCCCTCTTAATCTAAGCCGAGCTGATTTAGAAAATGTCGATCGTAATTTTGACTACAACCGTGATGATTACACTAAATCTCCAAAAAGTTCAGGTGGTGAGGGGGTAGCATTTGATACTCAGCGTAAGAAATTAAAACAACAAGCGACTAACGAACAAGGTCAGATCAAAGATACCTACACAGGGCAATACCACGATGCAGATCAAATGGATTTGGATCATGTTAAATCGCTAAAAGCCTTCCATGAAAGTGGGGCATATATGTTATCAGATAGCGAAAAACGCCAATTTGCCGCCGATTCTGATAATCACGAGTTTACCCATAACAGTTTGAATCGATCTAAAGGTGCAAGAGATCTTAAAGAGTTCTCTGAAACCAATGATCAAGCAGATAAAAGACGTACAAACGCCGCCCATGCAAGAGCAGAAAAAGCCGCAGAGAAATACGTACCATCTGACACTGTAGGTAAAGCTGTCTTTGTAGCCCAAAGTGGTGCGGTTGATGGTGTAAAAGCAGGCAGCCACCAAGGGTTGCAACAAGCATTAGGTGCTTTGCTCTCTGAGTTTATTTCTGCCACATTTGCAGAAGTAAAAGATATATTTAACAATGGCTTTAAAGGTAACGCATTTGAAATGTCGTGGGTGAATGTATTAGTCACAAGACTGAATAACATCAAAAATAAACTGCTATCAAAATGGAAGAACGTGGCTCAGGCATTTGCAGTAGGAGCGTTATCCGGATTTTTAACCTCCATCATTACTGCGTTACTAAACATGTTTGTTCGCACTGGTAAAAACATGGTGCGTATTATTCGTGAAGGCTTCATGTCATTAACTAAGGCGTTAAAAACATTAATTTCCCCACCAGAGGGGATGACAGCAAAACAAGCAGCGCATGAAGCAACTAAAATTCTAGCGACAGGTTTAGTGCTTACTGGCGGTATTATGGCAGGAGAAGCTATTGCTACTGCATTAGGTACTATTCCATTCGCTGGCACGATTAGCATGGTATTAACGGGACTACTCTCAGGTTTAGGTTCACTGTTTGTGGTGTTCATGTTAGATAAACTAGACATGTTCGGGGTTAATGAAGCAGAGCGCCATGAGTTCATCATGGGACGGTTGGAATCTCGAATTACCGTCAGTATCGAGCGGTCAGAAACCATCATAAAAGAGCTAGGTTTGAGTTATTAGCCTTATAAATAAATTTATTAAAACCGCTGGTTTTCAATCAAAGCTAGTAAACAAAGGACAGCCATATCCTTGCACATCAATCATTGTGTGCATTGTGCATATTTGTGTGGTGATAATCCGCATAAGAGCCTTTTTTAAGGACTAAAATATATGGCTGTCCAATGTTTGCTTGATGTACGGATGAATGGTGGACTTGAATTTGTTTATTCGTTGGGGGAGTTTGAATATAAATAGAGAATATAACGCCAGCTAGCAGCTAGCGTTGATTATTATTTTTTCTAATGAAAATGTGCTGTAACTGCTGCTAATTCTCTAAGTCCCCTTACTTTATTTCCTTTGGTATTGAGTCCAACAAGATTAATTAAATAATCATTTGTTTTTAATAACTCGTAAGCTTTATCTAATGTTTCAACCTGTACCTTACAGATGGCCTTATTTGTGATATTTTTTCCATCTTTGTCCTTTGTTTTTTTATTGAGACTATATTTACCATCCCTGTTTAGCTCTGCTTGGAATTCATTTCCTGATGCATGAGTTGCTGTCAATCGAATAATCTTCTTCATAGTGCTCTCCTTTCATTTTGGTAATTTTCAATTAAAGCATATGGGAGTTTTAGCGGCGAGCAAGTACTCTTTTTATCAAATGTTGGAAAATATTCTAATGACATTAAAAAAAGAAAAAAGGACAGCCATAATCTTGCTTATCCAGACTGGCTTGAAGAAACTTTTCATTATAAACCTCAGCGGATGATAATAAGAATGCAGTTTTGTACGAAAAACGAACAAATCAACGCTAATTTGATAGGGGCTGCACGCGTTGTTCCTCATCAAGTTGGTTTAATAAAATTGAGTAAAACCCAGTTGAAAGTTCTGCAGTCGATTATGCCTGGTGAAAAGGTAACAGCAGAACAGATTGCCGAGCGTTGTGAGTTGTCGAGTTCGTGGGCTAGTACTTTGTTGAAGACGACTTGGGGAAGAGGGTATTTGGTGAGAGGTGGTTATGTTCGAATGAAAGTTATAACAATGTTGACACTGGCAGTTAAGCATACAATAATTGGTGTTATAACAAAGTAGCCACGTAAAGGTAATGTATGCGTACTCAAGTAAGAAAGATAGGTAACAGCTTAGGTAACATTATTCCTGCTGCTTTTATTCGTCAGTTGGGTCTTGAAGAAGGCACAGAAATCGAAGTGAAAACAGAAGGCGGTAAAATTATTATTGAGCCAATTAAAGCGAAGAAAAAACGTTTTCCATTTAGTGAAAAAGAATTATTACAAAGCATGAATGCATACACTGCTCATGCAGATGAAATTGCGGTTGTTTCAGCCAAGGAGCTAGGCGAGTAATGGTGAAATATATACCGCAAAGGAACGATATTGTTTGGTTAGATTTTGAACCAGTAAAAGGTAAAGAAATTGGTAAATATCGTCCAGCTTTAGTGCTATCGAGTAAAGAGTATAATCAGAAGTCTGGACTATTAATTTGTTGTCCAATCAGTACAAGCATTCGTGGTGGTGTGACAGAAGTACCTGTTAAGAACCTAGATAAGCCATCAGTAGTGGCAGCAAGTTTGATTCAAACCCTGTCATGGGCTGACCGTAGTGCTAAGTTAATTACGACTGCAAATAGTGGTGTAATGGAAGATGTACTGTTGAGAATTATTCCATTGATTGGTGCTGACACGCTGTTTGAAGATTAATTTTAGTTAATGAGTTCTTTTTTGTGTAAAGCATAAATAAGTCTGAGAGGATTTCATTATGGAAAGAAGCGAAAGAAAAGTAATTGAAAATCCATTTAGTAAAAAAGAAAATTGGAAAAATCCTGGCGTTACAATGGCTGAATCTCGAAAGCGAATTCGAGAGAAGGTAATGAAGAGATGTGTTTGTTATTAGTTAACCTATTGATCTTGTAGGTTCTTCTGGGCGCGCAGAAACCTCAAACGAGTCAGACTCTCGGGAAATAAAAATTTTCGGGCCTTCTTAGCCATCACCACCGAGGTTGGTGATTTAGACCATTTTCGGTGGTGAAGGGTAGAGCGTGATGCGTAACGCTGTTTAGTTTGTGTTTAATGCTATTATTGGATAGAAGTATTTTTACCTCTCTATGTAATATTAGCTTTATTTCTATGAGTGGAGATAATGGCAATTTTTAAAGACAACAACGACAGTCTTATGAGCGTAATTATTAATTAAAGTACATTAAAATTTAGTCTTTGTTGGTTTCTGTCATGAGTATCTCTATTGATGATAAATCACTTTCTTTAACTGCTAGTATTATTTTACATGTTTCATATTCCATTCGAATATAAGTAATCCATCCAAATTTATTCATTTCATCATTGATTAATTTACAAATTAGTTGATGCATGACATCTTGGTTTTTAACTTCTGGCATATTCATACCAGTTCGGCACTCGAAAGAAACTATACCTTTTTGTAAATTATTATCTATTTTCGATATCAGGTTCTTAACTATTTCATTGACTATTTCTCTAGGGCTTTTAGAGGGGAGCCGACACCAATTCATATCATCTGACGGTGTAAAAGTTTTATTAAATAGTTCTGATGGTGTAAGCATTTGATTTTATCCTTATAAAAATAGTTTTTAATTATCCATGCTGATAGTATCGATCTTCAGCATGGATAATATAATTTAGTAGTTGTTTTTCTAGATATTGCAGCTTAGTTTGTAAATTAATCTAAATCCTATTTTTACGCCTTTATACATGCCATTAGAATCTAAAGGTGGTGTACTTCGTTTTAAGCTCTCATATGAGCTATTATATGAATAATAAAAATCTTTAATTGAACCTGTTCTTACACAAGTTTCTTCAGCTAACCACTCAGCAAAATAATTTGATCTCATAAATGAGAGTTTATACTGCGGGTTTATCCACTTTTTATCATTTATAAGAATAGAGTTATATTTATGTTCATTATGATATGAATCTCGGTGTGGCATTCCTTTTGTAGCATCTTCAGTAAGAAGCATAATTTCATGTGGTGCAATATCTTTATCAAAAGCGATAGAGATATCATTGTCACCTCTAACTATAGAAAACTCATTAATCGTTAGCAGTCTTGATGAAATATCATGTTTTTGATTAAACCACGATATATAATGCATCATATTAAACCAATTTACGCATACAGGAAAATCTTCCTCTTGTGCATTTGCCTCAAAAAAGTCACTATAAGTCAATTTAAAATTGCTATCATCTTCAAATCGTGTTTTGTTTTCTTCAAAAAAATGAACAAAATCTTTAATGGTTACTAACTCAGATACCGCATAATATTCATCATTAATTAACACTTTTTTAAATGAAGGGATAATATAATCAGACGGTGATGATTTTAAATCTGAATATATACCTTTAGAAGTGTAGTATTCTTTTAAAATAACTTCTCTACCTGGATAATTACGTGATTGGCCGCCATTCGCATAATACATTTTTTCTGCATTGTGATAGTCTGAATATCTAAACCCTTGATTGCAAAAGTAATTCCATCTTTTGAAGTGATATTTGGATAAATTATTTGGAACATCCTTACGCTTAATATTGTCACCATAAATCTGGTGATTAAATAAGCTATCTCTTTGATTTTTGAAGATGAAATCATAATCACCATTATCACTCTTTAAAAAAATTAAATTATCATTAAAAGGAATGATTTCTATCCAGCCTTCAGTTTGTTTGTTTAGTAATGTTCTAAAAAACTTAAAGATAAACTCTAATTTAATTTTTTTATCATTATCATAATTATAGAGTTCAATTTCTACAGGTTCAGTTTGAGGATAAAATAAATTATCAGATAGGAAGGTAATTTGGGTGTAAAAGTCGAGAATATTATTATCGTATAAAGTACCAAGCAATAAATTACTAAAAAAATCTGAATTATCTTCGAAATAGAAATCGTCATCTAATGCTATTTTTATATTGTTTACTATATTTTGATATAACTTATCAGCACACTGATGAATAATATTATCTGACCGACCAGACAAAAATAAACCACGATATTCATGGAAATCTATTTTACTGATATGTTTATTTTCAAATTTAGCAACTTTATTATTGAAGCTTCTTGCCTCATATTGTGATTTAGAAAACTTATCTATAAAATCACTGTTGTATCCAGTATAAACTTTCTTTGGTAATTCTTTATGATGAAAGAATAACCGTTCAGATAAATCTTGTCTTTTTAAGTTAGCCAAAGCGCTTAATGAGTCTTTCTTCTCGATTAAATCAACTTTCTTTTTTAGGTTATGTTGTTTAAAAAATGGAATTAATTTCGATGTGTATTCTTTTTTATATCCAGAAAAGCCACCAGAAAACCCTAGTGATTTTGCAATACAATTCAGTAAAGTATTAAATTTAATTTCTTCTCTATCATGAGTTGTATGTTTTTTAGCTGATAATTTTATTTGATCAGGTTCTAGACTTCGAATAGAAACAATATGAAAGTTATTTAGTGGAAGATAGTATGTAGCAGTCATAATAAAAACGCCTATATTTAATTTATAAAAATGCCTCTAGAATTAACTAGATATACTTTTAGGCTAAATTTTAATGACGTTTTTAAGTACTTATTGTACTTGTGAGTGCTTTATCTGATAAAAGTATCTAATCAGCCATAGGTAAGCCTCAACCCTATATTTAGAATATCAATTTGACACAAGAATATCAAGGCACAGTTAATTAACTGGTTGATTATCATCCTAATGTATCAGTATAAGGTGATATTGTTTTGTTTCTGTTTTAGCAATGTAAATCAGTATGACATCAAACTATATCAATAGGGTAAAGAGTATTTGGCTGAAATAGCATATTACGTAAATTTATGGAAATGACGCGGAATATTGGCACTCAGTCAGTAAAGGACAATTTCGTCTATGCTAATTTAATGGAATTAATACGTGGCTTTGTCCCTGAAGTGTCCTCAGTAACAGATGATGTTGTTAAAGCAATATATATCAAATGGTTACAAGTAACGTATTAGAGTCAATCTAGTATAAGCTTGGTTCGTTGGTTTTTTTCATAGTTTTCCCAAAAGCCGTTGGCTCAATATCAAGTTACCGTAATCAATGACACGCTGCATAACAACTTAATATTATCTTAAAGCAATACGTTATAAAGCTAAGTATCCCGTAACAGACCTAATAGAGGCAAGTTTTTAGGGAAAATAAAGCGTCCTCATCGTCATTCCCTACAGTGAATGACGATGGGGCGATAGGGAATCTACTATCCGCGTGTTGTAGGGTTATTATTAGTGGTATTGTCATTGCTGTAAGTGCCTATGTTGTAAATCTGGTCGTATTGTATGGACATAAGAAACTCGATTTAAGTGTTATAACGAAGTGTTGAATTAGTTGATGGTTTTAGTATGTAAAATTATACATAGATCAAATAATAGTAAGTTACCTTATCGATAGGTGTGATTTACTGCTTTTATACAAAGCCAATATGCTACAGTTCCATATGCAGTTAATTTCATTATTTAATTGGTGGTGTACATATGGACTTTATCGATCGTTTACAGAACCTATCAAAAAAAATCTCACAAATAGGCTCTACTTTAGAGACAGAAGAAGCAACAAAAAATGCTCTTATTATGCCATTTTTACATACAGTATTAGGCTACGATGTTTTTGACCCAACAGAAGTTGTTCCTGAATTTAATGCAGATACCGGTACTAAAAAAGGAGAGAAAGTTGATTATGCTCTTCTGAAAGATGGTGAAGTTCAAATTTTAATTGAATGTAAAAAATTTGGTGAAAAATTATCAACCAAACATGCAAGTCAACTTTTTCGATATTTTTCAGTTACTAATGCTCGTATTGCTATTCTTACTAATGGTGATATTTATGAGTTTTATACAGATTTAGATGCCCCAAATAAAATGGATGAAAAACCATTTTTGATTTTGAATATGTCTGATTTAGACGAGCATATCGTTCCTGAAGTGAAAAAGCTGACTAAATCTTCATTTGATGTAGATTCCGTCGTTGATGCTGCTGGAGAACTTAAATACCTTAATCAAATTAAAGGTGTACTTAAAGAACAGTTTAATGCTCCAGAAGAAGAATTTGTTAAGTTCTTTACATCGAGAGTATATGACGGCGTCCAAACGGCAAAAGTTAAGGCTCAATTTTTAGAGATTACAACGAAAGCTTTAAAACAATTCTTAAATGACAGCATTAATAACCGATTAAAATCTGCGATTGGAGCTAATGACGAAATTTTAATGAAGACACAATCAATACCAGAGTCTATAGCTGAAATTGAATTAGATATAGTAGAAGAAAAATCTAAGGTCGAGACAACTCAAGATGAGTTAGATGGCTTTAATATTATTAAAGCAATTCTGCGTTCAAAATTTGCAGTCTCACGTATTACTCATCGAGATACGCAAAGTTATTTTGGTGTGTTATTAGATGATAATAATAGAAAACCATTATGTAGATTACATTTTAATGCGAAACAAAAGTATCTTGGCGTTGTTGGTGAAGATAAGAAAGAAGTCCGACATCCAATTGAAGCATTAGATGATATTTTTATGCATAGCGATCTGTTGTTAGAAGCTGCATCTAAATTTGAATGATAAATTAGATTAAGGAGACTAAACCTCCTTAATCTGTTTTTTATAATGTTTATTGTTATAAGGTTGTAATAGCAATAAATATTAGAACGAGGGATAGTAAATTATGGTTATTCCGCTCTGGATTTATATCTGAAGAGGTTATAACGTAATATTACTCAACAATAAATCATCATTAATAAATGAAATTGTGATTATAATTGTTCTGATTTTTTTGTGACGGTCTGTGAATTGTATAATCGTCCCTGGCTATGATTTTAATTATTTAAGTTTTTTAAACGCTTGGTTAAAGTTATTTGTTGGATAAGTTGTATTCTCAATAACTACACCATCCTTTGTTTTAAATTCATTTAAAATATACTGCGTTCCTTGTTCAGTTTTTGGGTTATAACTTTTCATTTGCCCGATCGCTTCAACTTTCATTTTGATAAGTTTTCCGTTAACCATGATAGGGGCATCTACTTCGAGCATTTCTTTGCCGACGGTATTTTTCTTATCTTTAGACACCATAATTACAGAGAAAACTAACTGACCGTTTTCTTTTTCGAAAGATGAGACCATCGTTTCATCGCCTTGTGTGATTTTTGGTGAAGCTATAACGTCTTTCTCAATCTGCCAACCAGTAGCAGCACTTGCTGCAGTTGATATAAATAAAGATGCAATCGCGATTGTTTTGATAATTTTTTTCATAGTCTATTCCGAATGTAAATAAAAGGTGTTTATTGTTAGTGATCTAAATGTATTTTCTATTATTGTCTGCGTGTTAATTAAGTAACCAAGAGTTATATTCTCTTTTACATAACAAATTATGCGTAAATACTACTTATTGATGCAATGTGATGCAATTTCATTAAATGATATTGATTGTTATTTACACTATTAAATATTTACACGTGTAAACATTTCAATACGGTTTATGTGTTATAAGTCAAATGGTGAGGTTGCTTGAATTGAATAATAAGCGATTATTTTGTCATTTTTATGGCTATGGCTATGGCTATGGCTATGGCTATACAGTGAAGAATAATTAAAAATATGCGTTCTTACACAATTGTGATTTTTATTACTACATAATATCAATATGCGGAGTGTTTTTTAGACGTTTTATTAAAATGCTGGGTCTTTAGATGGGATGAGCAGGGAAAGTAGTATTCGCTTATTCGATGGGGTTCTTACCGTTAAAACAAGGTTTTTAAACCTGATTACCACCGAGACTCAGCCAAGAGCCATAATTTTTCTAGTATCGGTGGTAATCTACATTATATTAAATTAATGAATAAAATGGCTTTAAATACAATGCGTTAAATCATGATATTTTTATGCACTCTATGCCAATGAATGAGAATCAAAGCTGGAATATTCATAAGAATACCATAGAGTAAAGGTGTAACAGCAAGATCCGGTTGTTGTAATTGCACCACAGCAACAAAAATTGCTGTACCTGCATTTTGAATACCGACTTCAATGGAAAATGTTTTCATTAATATATTATCGCCACCTATAGCCTTGGCCACGATAGCACCCAATAGACCGCCACATAGACACAATGCTAAAACAGCGATTGATGCAATGGAGAATAATTGCTCAAAAACGGATAAATTAGCAAGTAACGTTACAAATACGGTAAAAAATAACGTCCATAATGCTGATTTCCCCGAGACGTTAATAAAGTTCTTAAACCATTTCGTTGATATGTAAGCTCTCATTACCATACCAATAGCCGTTGGCAATATAGTAACCACCACTAATTGAAGTATCGCAATTTTTATTGGCATGACTAAATGTGCATCAGTCAGCACTAATGGCAACATTAAAGGAAGACTGAATGGAATGATAAGGCTACTTAGTGCAGTCATGCTGATTGATAATGCTGTATCGCCTCCACTTAAATAAGTGATTGTATTCGATGATGCACCTCCCGGCGCTAAGGCAAGTAGCCATAGGCCAACCGCTATGGGTTCTGGTAGCCCTAAATAGTGGATAAAGCCATAAGCAATAATTGGTAAACCGATCAATTGTGTTATTAGACCCGCTGTTATTTTTAGAGGAAAAGAACTTACGCGCTTAAAGTCATCTAATTTTAGCGTTAAGCCGACGCAATACATCATCCAGGCGAGAGCTAAAGGTAAAATAATAGTTAACATGGCTTGACTCATGATAAAACAGATCCATTAAAGTAGGGCGGAGATAATTGCGTATAAGCATGCTGTATAGCATGGATAATGTAAACTTAATATGGATACAACTATTTAAGTTTACATTGATGCTGTGTGCGGATAGATCTGATGTTATAGGTAGAAAAATTCATTATGTTACTTCAATGACCTTATTATTTGTTGTTTTTAACATAAACTATAAGTTAACTATTTATAATTAAGCATAATTTAATTATTTAAAATAAAAATAATTATAGTGAGTTATATCTAGAAGGTGAAAATTACATATAATCAATATGAAGCTTATTGATTAGAATATACTTATTTATTATCAACCAGTAAATATAATTACTTGCTGATGATTGTGAGACAATAAGCATTAAAGAGTATAGATTGGTGGTAAAACATTATATACATAATGATTATATAGAGGGCGAAATGATTGACAAAATAAAAAAAACCTTAATTATATTATTTACTTTACTTCCCAGTCTTATTCTTTTGAAATTATTTCATGCTGGTTTTATCTTCTCCTTAGAGGTAAATGCAAAGCTACATGCTACAATAATTGTTAATCAGATTGACTCTATTCTCTCTTATGGCGAACAATCTAACCAACGGGTACTAAATTTAAGCGCAGACAACAGCCATTGTGAGCAGATTTATCAAAAAATAAGAAGAAGTGTCTCGCGTACTCCTTATGTACGTACTACAAACCTGGCACAGGATAATACGATTTTTTGTACTTCTTTTTGGGGGCCAGCTCAATTTAATTATGATCAAACCAAATATGTCAATGGTAAGTTATTATTGATGCCGGGAAGTAGAATTAAACATAAACAACCCCTCATTGTGGTTCGTACTATGAAAGGTAAAAGAGTAGCCTTAAGTGGTATTGATACACGGTATATCAAGCCGCTATTCTCGAATTCAAAATCAAATTCTTTCATTGTTTCACTCGCTGTCGGTAATGCATGGATAACCGATCATAATGTGTTTACTTATAATAACCCTAATAAGTCGCTGTTAGATATTCAATCAGTAAAATCAGAAAGGTATCCATTTACGGTTTATTCAGGCTTAAATAGTCCATCTTCGTGGCTTACTTTTTGGGATCAAGAATATTTTTATATTATAGTTATATTAGTTACTCAAATATTTTTTTCTCTATTTTGTTGGTGGTTATTACATCGTCCTCGCTCGTTATATTTAGAATTGGAAAGAGCAATAAAAAATCGAGAGTTTGTGCCATATGCTCAACCTATTGTGGATGCGACAACTAAAGAACTGGTTGGGATAGAGATCTTAATGAGGTGGGAACATCCAGTTCAAGGCCTTGTACGGCCAGATCTGTTTATTCCACAAGCAGAAAATTCTGGATTAATTATTCCAATGACTGATTTGATTTTGAAAGAGACGGCAAAACAATTACGGCTTTATAAGCATTACTTACCCGATCCGTTTCATGTTGGAGTAAACATTGCGCCTCAGCATTGTAATAGCACAGTGTTATCGCAAGAGTGTCATAGTTTTATTGATGAGGTTTCTGACAGTAAAATTATACTTGTGTTGGAATTAACTGAACGTGAGGCGCTTGATGTGTCGGACTTTACTCAAGGTCTATTCCAGCAACTTAAAGGCCTTGGTTGTAAAATTGCGATTGATGATTTCGGGACAGGGCATTCAAGCTTGGTTAATTTGCAACAGATTGACCTTAATTATCTTAAAATCGATCAGATCTTTGTTAATAATATTGGTATAGACAGCACTTCCGAGCACTTAATTGAAACTACAGTTGAAATGGCAAAACGATTGTCACTTGCTCTTATTGCTGAAGGTGTTGAAACAGAAGCACAAGCTGAATATTTACAACAACAAGGCGTTGATTTCTTACAAGGTTTTCTATTTTCTAAGCCGATGCCATTGGAAGATTTTCTTCAAAATCAAGCATTAAACGTTGATATTCCAGTAGGTAAATAATGGTAACCCAAATACCTATGAATAAGGTATTTGGGTATTTATGTGGTATACACGTTGTTATTAAAGGCAGTTCTCAAAACCTTCAAAGTTTGGTGCGCCTAAATAGATTTCTTTGTTGCCACGAGCATTAGCATGGGCTTTGCGAAATTGTTCTGACTGAGTCCAATCTTCAAATGCTTGGCGAGAGTCCCACACTGAATGAGAAGCGAACAGTGTGTATTCATCGTTAGATGCACTTTGTAGCAAATTAAACGATTGAAAACCAGGGACTGTATCAAGATACGTTTCGCGATTTTTCCAGATATTGATAAATTCTTGTTCAGAGCCTAAACGAATTTTAAAACGGTTCATTGCAATGTACATATAACTTCCTTAACTGATTGACTGTTATTTTATTTTTAGAGTGCTATCACTATCATAGCAATAACGTTGTTGACCACTTATAAAAACAAAATATTTGATTGCGATTAATGTTCTATTTAGTGAAAGACGATGTAAATCCGTTGAATAAACCAAAATGAAGCCATAATTCCCATGATATATAACGGTACTTGTTGAAAGATACGTTGTTGGAAAAATGCGATTTTGGAGCAAATTTTCAACAGCGTCAGTAATATACTTAGGAAGATAAGCTGTCCAATTTCAACGCCAACATTAAAACATGCCAGCGCTAAAGGAATGCTGGTTTGTTGTAGTCCTGCCGCTTTAAGTGCACTCGCAAAGCCTAAACCATGCAATAGCCCAAATGAAAACGAGATTAACCAAGGAAATCGTCGGCTTAATGTTGGTTGGTCTTTATTATTAGGTCGAGTTAACTCATAACATAAAAATAAAATACTCAATGCGATACCTGCTTCAACGGGAGGTTCGGGTACATGAATCAGATTGAGTGCCGATAAACTTAACGTAATGCTGTGTGCCAATGTAAAACAGGTTATGGCCTTTAAGAAAGTACGAAAATCACGCGTAAACAGCAGTAGGCCAGCAACAAACATAAGATGGTCGATGCCGGTTAAAATATGGGTTATTCCTAATGTTACAAATAACCGCACAGTAGACCAAGTGCTGACTTTCCCCGCTAATAATAAATGATTATGTCCTTCATAAAGTTCTAAGGTATTTATTTGACCATTTTGGTTAGTGGTTTGCGTCAGGAGTTGAATATTGTTTAACCCTTGAAATGTAATCAATGGTGCGGTGGTTTTTGCTGGAAATACCAATAAATAACGGTGTAGATCCATGCCAAAACCATCAAGGCTATTTTGGGAGCTTAATAGATGAATTACACCACCATTAGGGAGCTTGGGGGTGATTATTGTGTGTTCTCCAGCAACCACGGGTAACTTGAGGGTCAGTTCATATTGATGGTTATTTATTTGAGTTATTAGGCCAACAGCAGGTTGATAGGGATGTGCCGCTGCTTGCGGGCTCCATGCTAGATTAAGCGCGATCAATAAAACCATGTATATAGCTGTGTAAATTTTATGTTTATACATTTTGAAGTAAGGTCTTAGTTGTGACAACGATGCCTGAATGAGTTGGCAGCTGAATATGGTAGTTCTTTATTGCGGCGTCGATTTTTTTATTTACAGCATCATGAGTATAGTCTTGAGCTAAGAGTGGTTTAGCTTGGTTAAAGCTTAAAATCCCAGCTTTTTGATGCTGAATTAATCTCACCGTTAGTGGGCCAAATGGTGTGTTTATTAGCTTTGACCATTTATTAGGTGCGAGGGTATTTAAGGTCGTTATTATTGATGGGCCGAGTTTAGCTTGTAAGTCCTGCTGCGTTATATCACTTAAGCACTGGTGAGATGCTGGCGCTTGGCTGGGGTGTGTTTGTTCTTGTGGTGATAGAAAGTGATAGCACAATGAATACAGATCAGGGTGGTGGTAGTTTTGACGATGTGCTAAATAATAGTGGTGCAATAACGTAGTATTGGTGGCATTTATTTTAGCAATTTGGGTGGTATAAGAAATGAACCGTTGCATTAGCATTGCATTAAGGTTCGGGTCACCTTTCTCTAAACCGAGTTTGATCGCTTCACTCGATAGAATTCGTTGTAGAATAACCTGATTTATATCCTTATTTAACATTTCTTTGGATGGGGAACTGCCAAAGTATGTTTTATCGTCACGTTGTTGTTGAATAATTTGTGACGGTGTGATTATCACTTCATTGATAGAAGATCCTGAATGATAAAGTGAATAACAAAGGAATAGAATCGCACCTGCAATGAGGAAATGAGAAAAGGGATCTTTAATGAGTTTTTTTAGCCAATATAAGCTTGTTTTTAACATGCTACTGATTCTTTTCTTAATGTAAAATACCCAATAAGAATACACAGGATATCTGTATGACTATTGAACATGACTATTTACCATCATCTAATGGGTTATTTTTTATATGATTTATAGCGTTAATTCGCGTTTATATTGAATGATATAAAGCCTTTACTATTATTAAAGTAAATACTCTATTATTATAGTTGTTAATAGGTGAGCATGGCGGATAAATATTAACTTTATAAGTCATTGTTGTTATTCCGTCATACTGCATTGATGTAATAAAACAGATTGCTTATTGATAACAGTAAAGTGATCATCGAGCTGTAAATCATAGTAACCAGAATGACTGCCTGCGCAGCGACGAAGCCCAACATCATAATCAATTTTAATGTTCCAACCTTTTGTTTTTTTTACGATGTTGGCAACAGTTAATGAGAGCTCAGGGCAGGCAATATTACCATTGGTGATACGGTATTCCGACGCTAACCCGAGTTGTGTTAATACATCGATGGTGACAGTGGCATGGTGTGGAGAGGTAATCACTAAATCATAATGGTTTTGTGCTTGGTCGGTGATGCTATCCATATTAAAAGGATTGACGCTTAACGTTTTTGTGCCGTTTGTCCACTTACCGCTAAATGGGAGCCATACCCCATTGGGTTGCTGCCAACGATTGATAAACTCAAATTTTTCGATAAATGAAGAATTATTTTCAAGGGTGGTTAATTGACTTGGATGATCTTTTAATTGGGTAAGCAGGCGTTGATGTTGTACTGCGTCAAAACGATATAAGGTTATAAATTGATAGTTGTATATTCCTAATAATGGTATACGAACTTTATATTTATCATACTGATACCAACCCGTAACTAGTCCAATATCATCATAACAATCAATCACATTAAACCGTAATTGTAATTGGATGGGGTAGTTGTTATCAATGTGAGTGTTGATCGTCAGTGGTTGTATTGTTTGTGAGTAGTTAACGCTGGCATGAATGTTATTGGTTGGTTTGGGACTGCTGTGTGCTGGAAGGGTGAAACAGAGGCAGTAAAGGCAACATAGAGACAAAAATTGATAATATGATGCCATTGAAATACCTGCGAAAGGAAAGTGCGATATTATTTGTATTGAGTGTAGTCTGTTTTATTGACAGCAATAGTCTTAGATATTTGGTTTTACTTTTAAAACGACATTAAAATAGTTGTTAACCACTATTTGAATGTAATTCGCGTCTTTAAATTGTGAAATAAGCATGCAGCCTTCTAGCGACACGAAATAAAGCCGAGCAGCATCTATGGCAATTAATTGTGATGAAAACTCACCGTTCTTAATTCCAGCTGTTATCACTTGCTCTATCCACTGCTCATTAAAAGCAACGAATCGATCAAGCTGAATGTTTAAGCTATCAGTGAGAGAATAAAAATCCGATGCATACATGCCACATAAACAAAGCTTGCCTTCATTACGTACGGTAATAAAAATATTGGCTAACGCTTTTAACTTATCAGTTGCGGTTAGATTTTGTTGTTCGATGGCTGTTAACGCTGTTTTATAACGCTCTAGATAACGTTCAAATACGACAATGGCTAAATCTTGTTTGGTTTTATAGTGATAATGAATGCTGGCTGTTTTTATACCCAGTTCATCTTGAATATCACGAAAACTAAAGCCGTTAAAACCACGACATTGAATATATTTTTCGGCAATATCAGCAATTTTTGCTGCTGTAGGATTAATGTCTTTCATCATTGATATTCACATTGTTAAGAAGTTCAATAATCTATCATTTAGCATTAAAGATCACAATTTTTTCTACCTATGAGTAGAGAGGTAATGGCGACGTATTTATCGCCATTATTCAATAAAAAATGACTATTATTGTTTCGGTGAATTTGGCTTTGTGAATGTGTTTCTACGGATTAATTACGACCCGCCATCACACCGCCATCGACATCAAGTACTGTACCAGTGATCCATTTTGCTTTATCTGATAATAAAAACTCAATTGCATCTGCAATATCGGAGGTGGAACCTATGTGCCCAATAGGGTGGAAATCATTAAATCCTTGTAAAGCGGTTTCAATCTCATCTTCCGCAATGAATGATTTATAGATAGTTGAAAGGACAACAGCTGGAGCGACTGCATTTGCACGAATATTGTAGTCTGCTAATTCCATTGCTAAATTGCGGGTGAACGCATGTAAGGCTGCTTTTTGCATTGAATAAGCTGATGATGGGGTTGCCTTAATGGCTTGATGAGCCCACATTGAACCAATATTTACGATTGAACCACCACCATATTGTTGCATGTTTTTTGCAACAGCTTGAGTAATAAAGAAAAATGATTTGTTGATATCCAATTGAAGATCATAATCTTTTGCAGTGTGCTCTAGAAAGCTAACGGGTTTAAAAAAACCTGCGGCGTTAACGAGGTAACCAATATGACGGTTTTCATTTTCAAGTTGAGCAATAAAAGTATTTACATCAGTAAGGTCATATAAATCAACTTGTGCTGTTTCAACATTACCGCCAGTTCGTTGTTCTAAGTCAGCTTTTGCTGCGGCAAGTTTATCGGCATTGTGCGATAAAATCATGACTGGAACCCCAGCGTTTAATAACCGTTCAGCGGTGGCTTTACCCATGCCTGATGAGCCGCCAACGATAAGTGCAATTGATGATGTAGTGAACATAATGTAATCCTTTATTTGTCTACCTACTAGTTGATAGGCCGTGTGGTTTAAAAAAGAAGCGAGCAATGTGATTCGATGATTCATGCTGCGCTTCATTGATTTTAAATATAGGGTGATTTTATTTTGTCGTCAAATACTATTTCTACCTATCAGTAGGTAGTTTATCTATATGTTTGATTTTTAATGTTTTAAAAATTCCAATCACTATCTTCAGTCGCAACGGTTTGACCGATCACATATGATGAGCCCGATCCTGAGAAAAAGTCATGATTTTCATCAGCATTGGGGGATAACGCAGCCATGATGACAGGATTAACTTGGCAGACTTCATCAGGGAATAGTGGGTCAAAGCCTAAATTCATTAAGGCTTTGTTGGCGTTATAGTGGAGAAACTGCTTGGTATCCTCTACTAAACCGACGCTGCTATAAAGTGCTTCTGTATACTGACATTCAATAATATATAACTCAAATAACAGTGAAAAAGCATAGTCTTTCAGTTCAGCTTGTTCTGTTGCTGGCAATGTTTGGTATTTTTTCTGGAATTTATAACCGATGTAATAGCCATGTATAGCTTCGTCACGAATAATTAAGCGGATCAAATCAGCAGTATTGGTGAGCTTGCCTCGGCTTGACCAATACATTGGCAGGTAAAATCCAGAATAAAACAAAAAGCTTTCTAAAAACACACTGGCAATTTTCTTTTTAAGTGGTGATTCGACTGCATTATATTGTTGTAAAATTAGCTGTGCTTTTTGTTGTAGGAGTGCATTTTCTTCTGCCCATTTAAAAGCCTCATTAATTTGTGGGGTAGTGCATAAGGTTGAGAAAACAGAAGAATAACTGCGCGCGTGTACCGCTTCCATAAAGGCAATATTGGTTAACACCGCTTCTTCATGAGGGGTTAATGCATCAGGTATTAGTGTTGGCGCACCAATGGTATTTTGAATGGTATCGAGTAATGTTAGCCCAGTAAAAACACGGATCGTTAGTTGTTGTTCGTGATCAGTTAATTGCGACCAGCTTTCAATGTCGTTCGATAGTGGGACTTTTTCAGGTAGCCAAAAATTAACCGTTAATCGGTTCCAGATTTCGAGATCTTTGTCGTCCTCGAGCTGATTCCAGTTAATAGCACGCGCAAGTGGGCGAGTTGTTTGAGAGTTCATGATAACTTTTCCTTATAAACTACAAGAAACGCAGCCTTCAACTTGCGTACCTTCAAGGGCTTTTTGACGTAATCGGATGTAATACAGGGTTTTAATATTGTTTTTCCAAGCGTAAATTTGGGCTTTATTGATATCGCGAGTGGTTGCAGTATCAGGGAAAAACAAGGTTAATGATAAGCCTTGATCTACGTGTTGAGTGGCAACGGCATAGGTATCAATAATGGCAGTCACACCTATCTCGTACGCATCTTGATAGAAGTGTTTATTATCATTAGTGAGATAAGGAGCTGGGTAGTAAACCCGCCCAATTTTAGCTTCTTTACGAATTTCTATTTTCGATATAATCGGATGAATAGAGGCGGTGGAATTATTGATATAACTGATTGATCCTGTAGGTGGAATTGCTTGTAGGTTACGATTATATAAGCCGTATTCCATGATGGATTTTTTTAGTTGTTCCCACTGTTGTCGAGTTGGAGTTTCTAGCTTAAATTGGATTAATAGCTGCTTAATTCGTGATGTTTTAGCAGAGAAATCATTCTCGATATATTTATCGAAAAATTGCCCGTTAGCGTATTGTGATTGTTCAAACCCTTTAAATGTTGCTTGTTTTTCAATCGCGAGTTGATTGGATGTTCGCAAGCAATGGTAGAGTACCGCCGCAAAATAGACATTAGTAAAATCTAACGCTTGTTGGCTACCATAATAGATATGTTCCCGGGCAAGAAACCCATGTAAATTCATTTGACCTAAACCGATAGCATGGCTGTCTTCGTTGCCTTTACGGACCGACGGTACGCTATTGATATTACTCATTTCAGAAACAGCATTTAAAGCACGAATAGCAATTTCAACCGACTGTGCAAGGTTGTTGCCATCCATTGTTTTGGCAATATTTAATGAGCCAAGGTTACATGAAATGTCAGCCCCGAGATGTTGATAACTAAGATCGTCGTTATAGGTTGATGCTTGATTAACTTGAAGTATTTCAGAACATAAATTCGACATTGAAATACGACCAGCAATAGGGTTAGCTTTATTGACGGTATCTTCAAACATAATGTAAGGATAACCAGACTCGAACTGTACCTCTGCCAGTGTTTGGAAAAATTGACGTGCATTGATTTGGGTTTTACTAATGCGATCATCAGCGACCATTTGATGATATAACGCACTTATCGAAATTTCTGATAATGGTTTGCCATACACTTTTTCGATGTCATACGGTGAAAATAGATGCATTTGCTGATTATTTTTCGCAAGTTCAAAAGTAATGTCTGGAATAACCACCCCTAAACTTAGCGTTTTAATCCGTACTTTTTCATCGGCATTTTCACGTTTAGTATCAAGAAAACGTAGAATGTCAGGATGATGAGCATGGAGATAAACCGCACCTGCACCTTGACGAGCACCGAGCTGGTTAGCATATGAAAAACTGTCTTCCAATAATTTCATTACAGGCACAACACCAGAAGATTGATTTTCAATGCCTTTAATGGGTGCGCCATAGCCACGTAGATTAGAGAGCATTAATGCAACGCCACCTCCTCGACGTGACAATTGCAGTGATGAGTTAACGGCACGGCCAATGCTTTCCATGTTGTCTTCAATGCGCAGTAAAAAACATGAAATTAACTCACCACGACTGCATTTACCGGCATTGGTAAAAGTTGGAGTGGCGGGTTGAAAGCGACCATTGAGGATTTCTTGCATTAATTGCATCGCAAGGGTTTCATTACCTTGAGCGAGTAATAGGGCTGTCATTACAACTCGATCTTCAAACCGTTCAAGGTATTGTTTACCGTTACGTGTTTTAAGTGCATAAGAAGTATAAAATTTATATGCGCCAAGGAAGGTTTCAAATCGAAACTTAGCTTTAAATGCCGTTTGCCAAATATGCTCTAAGAATGTCCATGAATAGGCTGAAAAAATAGCAGTTTCGTAATAATCCTCTTGTGTTAAGTAATTGATTTTTTGACGTAAACTATCGAAGGTGACGGTGTTTTTATTGATATGTTGTAAAAAATACTGCCGAATCGCTTGTTTGTCTGCGGAAAATTGAATCTCGCCTTGGTTATCGACTAAATTTAACATTGCATTTAATGCGTGATAATCAAGCGTTGCTGAATCATTTTTGTTGTTATTCATAATGTTAACCAAAATCGTTTAAGTCCTTCTTGAACCCGTAATACATCCTGTTCTGTACCCGCAAGTTCAAATCGATAAAGCACTGGAACCTGACATTTTTGTGCGATCACATTGCCAGCTTGGGCGAATAAGCAACCAAAATTTCGATTGCCAGACGCAATGATCCCTTTAAGCAATGACCGATTTTTAGGATTATTTAAAAAATTAATCACACTTTTAGGTACTGCTCCACGTCCATAACCATCGGCATAGGTTGGGCATATCAAAATAAAGGGTTCTGTTGTTATTTGGGGGCTGATTTCAGCGTTTATAGGTAAGCGGATTGCATTCAAATTAAGCTTTTCAATAAAACGCTGAGTATTACCTGATTGACTTGAGAAATAGACTAATTTGCACATAGCTGCTTAATCAAATCAGGACGAAATCCACTCCAATGTTTATCTTCAACTACCACCACAGGTGCTTCGCGATAGCCAAGTTGGATCACTGTCTCTAGCGCGTTTTTATCTGCGCTTAAATCAATATTTTTATAATCAGTCCCTTGAGCATCAAGCACTCTTTTTGTTGCTATACATTGGATGCAATTAGGTTTGGAATAAACGATAACACTCATTAAATATCTCACTTAATTAATGGCAATAACTATTTAAACGATAATCATTATCATATTGACATCTATATCTTGTGTTCTCAAGATCTATTTTTACCATATGTTGTTATTGTTGTGTGTCGAGCGAGTAGGCGCATATTATTCATGGTTGATTTGAAATTGATAATCATTATTATTTGGCTTGAATTTATTGCTCAGGAGATGCGGCAATGACAAACCCTTTTCAAGGTGTAGAAGAGTTTTCTTTACAAGATCAAACATGGCGTGGTGTGACGGCTACAACGGCTGCTGCTAATAGAATTTTAGCGTTATCGCAATCAGGATCCGTTGTTCGTTTTTCGGTAAAAACATCGGGATGTACCGGATATGCCTATGTCATAGAACAACGAGAGAATACTCAAGTTGATGATGTTCGGTTTGAATCTAATGGTTGTGTTTTTTATGTCGTATTAAATGCTTTACCCATATTTGATGGCACAGAGATCGACTTTGTTCGGCAGGGGTTAAATCAGTCTTTTATTTATCACAATCCAAACGTTAAAACCGAATGTGGTTGTGGTGAAAGCTTTGGAATTTAGTGAATGAATAGTCCAGAAATTCAACAAGATATAGATATGGCACTGAATCATAAAGGTTATAAAGAAGGATTCTATACCGATATTGCCAGTGATACGCTTGAAAAAGGGATTGATGAAGATGTTATTCGCGCCATTTCTGCACGTCGAAATGAACCTGAGTGGATGTTAGCGTTTCGGTTAAATGCATTTAAACATTGGCAAACAATGACCGAGCCACATTGGCTAAAAGCGACATATCCCGAACTTGATTACCAAGATTATAGTTACTATTCAGCACCAAGTTGTGATCGGTGTAATGATGCCGAGCCTAGTGATAACAATAATGATTTTTTAACCAAAGAAGTGGCCGATGCTTTTGAGCAATTAGGTGTGCCTGTCCATGAAGGTTCAGGCATTGCCGTCGATGCGATTTTTGATTCAGTTTCAGTGGCAACCACATACCATCAGGAACTTAGTCAACTTGGGATTATATTTTGCTCTTTCAGTGATGCAATTCAGCAGCACCCACAATTGGTTCAACGTTACTTAGGTACTGTCGTGCCAGCTAACGATAATTTTTTTGCGGCGCTAAATGCTGCTGTTGCATCTGATGGGACGTTTATCTATGTTCCGCCTGGTGTGCGTTGTCCACGTGAGTTATCAACTTATTTTAGAATAAATCAAGCTAAAACAGGCCAATTTGAACGGACAATTTTAGTGGCAGATCAAGGTGCTTACGTTAGTTATATCGAAGGTTGTTCCGCTCCTGTGCGTGATACTTATCAGCTACATGCTGCCGTAGTCGAAGTGATCATTCATCAAGATGCCGAAGTGAAATATTCTACTGTTCAAAATTGGTTTGCAGGCGAAGAAGGCACTGCTGGTGGTATTTTAAATTTTGTTACTAAACGTGCCGTGTGTGATGGCGCTAACAGTAAGATGTCGTGGACACAATCGGAGACAGGCTCAGCAATTACATGGAAATATCCCAGCGTCATTCTTAAAGGTGATAATTCGGTAGGTGAATTTTTCTCTGTTGCCTTAACCAATGGTTCCCAGAAAGCCGATACCGGCACCAAGATGATCCATATTGGTAAGAATACCAAGTCGACCATTATATCAAAGGGGATATCAGCCGGTAAAAGTGATAACACTTATCGTGGTTTGGTAAAGATACTCGCAACCGCAGAAGGGGCCCGAAACTATACCCAGTGTGATTCGATGCTGATTGGCGATCAATGCGGAGCGCATACTTTTCCGACTGTCGAGATAAATAATCCAACTGTTCAAATAGAGCATGAGGCGACCACTTCAAGAATAGGTGAAGATCAGTTGTTTTATTGTGTGCAACGAGGGATCAGCGAAGATGATGCTATCTCTATGATTGTAAATGGTTTCTGTAAAGATGTGTTTTCAGAATTACCGTTAGAATTTGCTGTCGATGCACAGAAGTTACTTGCTATTAGTCTTGAACACAGTGTGGGTTAATTGATTATGCTAAAAATTACAGATTTACATGTTGCAGTGGATGATAACGCAATCTTAAAAGGGATTAACTTAACCGTTGGTGCTGGTGAAGTACATGCCATTATGGGGCCAAATGGCTCTGGTAAAAGTACGCTTTCAGCAACACTCGCAGGTAAAGAGGATTACACCATCACTCAAGGTGCGATTGAGTTTGATAATAAAGATTTAATTGAATTAGATGCTGATGAACGTGCTGGTGAGGGGATATTTTTAGCTTTTCAATATCCGGTTGAAATTCCTGGTGTTAGTAATAAATTATTTTTACGCACGGCACTGAATGGCATTCGTAAATATAAAGGATTGCAAGAGATTGATCGGTTTGATTTTGACGATCTATTGGCAGAGAAAGCGCAGTTATTAAAAATGCCGTTACCGCTATTAGATCGTGCGGTTAATGAAGGCTTTTCAGGTGGCGAAAAGAAGCGTAATGATATTTTACAAATGGCCGTACTTGCACCCAATCTTTGTATTTTAGATGAGACAGATTCAGGTTTAGATATTGATGCATTAAAAGCGGTTTCTGATGGTGTGAATGCACTACGTGACGGCAATCGTGCCTTTATTGTTGTTACCCATTACCAACGTATTCTTGATTACATTAAGCCAGATTATGTGCATGTAATGGTGAATGGCAAGATTGTAAAATCAGGTGATTATCGCTTAGCGAAAGAATTAGAGGAGAAAGGTTATGGCTGGATCTCTGCAGAATAATTTTGATCACGCTTTAATGCGATTACAACCATTGGTGCAAAACTCAATATGGCAACGTGGATGTTGGAACAACATCATGCAGCGTGGCTCGTCGGCAATGACTGGCGAAGATTGGAAATATACTTCACTGGCTGCATTTAATGATGTTGATTTTACGTCAGTTAAACCAGTAACAATGCTTTCAACATCGAATCTAGCGCTATGGAGAGATGACGGTTATCGACTTATTTTTATTGATGGCAAATTTTCGCCTGATTTATCAGATGTGATTGTGGGTGTTGATATCCAAGGTTTTGATCAATGGTTAGAGAGTGATCATGTTATTAAGGATGCAATAAGACCTGAATTTATCTCTGAGTTAACTGATGCGACAGCAAAAGATGGATTGTGTATTAGGATTTCGGCAAAGGTTAATGTCGATAAGCCTATTTATTTGATCCATTTTAGTCACAGTAAAGCAGGGGAAGTTACTTCAATTCGACATCACTTGCAGCTTGAAACATTGGCATCATGTCAATTAGTTGAACATCATATTTCATCACCTGATGCACAAGGGGTAACGCTTTCTCGATTATCTACGTCGATTGCTGATGGCGCTCGATTTGAACATATTAAGTTAATAGAAGCAGCAAGTGAGCAGTATCATTTAGCGCATAATGATATAAAAACAGGCCGTGATGTTAATGTCAGTAGCAGTACGTTTTTATTATCTGGTCAGTTAATTCGGCATCAGTTAAGCACTGAATTGGGTAATGCGGGATGTGATGTCAGCTTTAATAGTTTGGCATTACCGACATCGAGTGAATGTTTTGATAGTCGTACTTTCTTACGTCATCGAGCGCCACATTGTCACAGTCAGCAACTGCATAAAATTGTAGGGCTAGGTGAAGGGATTGGTGTATTTGACGGTATGATTTATGTGAATCAAGGCGCGATTAAAACTGACGGTCAAATGGATAATCATAACTTGCTGTTAAGTAAAACATCACAAGTGAATAGTCGCCCTAAGCTAGAAATTTATGCCGATGATGTAAAATGTAGTCATGGTGCGACAACCGGTAAGATAGATTCAGAACAGGTGTTTTACCTTCAAGCGCGCGGTATTCCTAAACCGCTTGCTGAACAGATGATCACTAAAGCTTTTGCGGCTCAAGTGTGTGAAAAAGTGACACTAGCCAATGTACGTCAGTATTTATTACGGCAGGTAACGCAAAAACTGGAGGGTGAAAATGATTACTAGCCCTTGGCGACATGATTTCCCTACACTCACTAATAATCAGCAGACTTCGCCTTTTGTTTATCTTGATAGTGCCGCGACAGCACAAACACCCTTAGCGGTGATTGAGCGCATGCAGCGTTTTTATACTCATGAATATGCAACAGTACATCGTGGTATACACCGATTAAGTGCTAATGCGACGTACAATATGGAGCAAGTTCGCCAAACGGTGACTAATTTTGTCAATGCAAAATCAAACGATGAGATTATCTTCACTAAAGGAACCACTGAAGCAATTAATTTAGTTGCAAACACATACCTTCCAACGTTTGCTCAAACTGGTGATGAAATTATTATTACTGAGATGGAGCATCATTCAAATATTGTTCCATGGCAGATGTTAGCTCAAAGGTTAGGGCTAACAATTAAAGTTTGGCGAATGACTGCTGAATATAGATTGGATTTAAACGACTTACAGAAATTACTGAGTAAAAAAACTAAGTTATTAGGCTTAACACATATTTCTAATGTGCTGGGTTGTATTAATCCGATTAAAGCGGCAACAGCAATGGCTCATCAATGTGGTGCTGCGGTATTGATTGATGGCGCGCAAGGGATTATGCACCAAGCTGTTGATGTACAAGATATTGGCTGTGATTTTTATGCTTTTTCTGGTCATAAACTGTATGGACCGACGGGAATTGGTGTGCTGTATATTGCACAGCAGTGGCTTAATACACTGCCACCGTGGGAAGGTGGTGGTGCGATGATTGACGATGTCCAATTACCGATAGGAACAACGTACCAAACATCACCATGGCGTTTTGAAGCGGGTACTCCTAATATTGCCGGAATTTTAGGGTTGGGTGAGGCGATTACTTATATTAATCATATTGGTATGGATGCCATAGTTACACATGAAGAGGCATTGATCCGTTACGCTGAAGAACAAATGCAACATGTTGACTCTCTAATAATATACGGTAATGCAGCTAACCGAGTGGGAGTAATTCCTTTTAATTTAGGTAACCATCATGCTTTTGATGTTGGTAGTTTTTTAGATAATTACGGAGTGGCGATTAGAACCGGTCATCATTGTGCAATACCGTTGTTAAGATGCTTGCAGCAATCGGTTGTATGTCGAGTATCGTTTGGATTATATAACGACAGTCGGGATGTGGACGTATTCGTTGATCGTATGCAACATATTAAAACATTATTAGGATAGGTCATGAGTGTAATAATCACACCTCAAAAAGTATTACTTAATTTTCAACGTTGTACTAGTTGGGAAGATAAATATTTATACCTTATTGAGCTTGGTGATCGTTTTTGTCGTTTACCTTTAAGTGCACAAACGGACAATCATAAACTTCGAGGTTGTCAAAGTAGGGTTTGGATCACATTAGATAAAAGTGACACGACTCTTCAGTTTGCAGCTAATAGCGATGCCGCGATTGTGAAAGGTTTATTGGCGTTAATTATTATTGCCTATGATAAAAAAACGAGCCAGCAAATAGCGGCGTTTAATATTGATGCTTGGTTTGAACAATTAGGGTTAACTCAACACTTAACGGCAACTCGTGCGATTGGTATAGCAACGATAATCAAGCAAGTACAATTAATGAGCGGTGTGTAATTACATTATCATTAGAGATATAAGTAATTATAAATTAGCCAATAGTGGCTAGTATAATAAGTTATTAATGTTTATTTACCAAAAATGAAGTCACTGTTTTAGGGTTATACAGCGTGTCATATGCAGAGGTAATGTTGGTTGGTAGAAACAGAATCAATATTGTTTTCATACATTAAATGTCGAAATGTAAAGTTTTACTTATAGTCAATAAAAGTCATGGTGATTTGTTTTTTTTAGTGATATATATGTAATAGAAATATAAATACAAAGTTCAGCGATTCATTCCAACGAAAATATTATCAAAATAATAAAGGAAGTATCATGAAAGACTATTTTAATACTGCATATCCATCTATTGATCTACTCAGAAAAAAAGCCAAATCACGGTTGCCAAAGTTTGCGTTTGAATATGTAGATGGCGGTTGTAACAATGAAATTGGTTTAAGACGAAACACTGATGATATTCGTAAGCTTGAACTTATTCCTTATTATTTAAGAGATTATAAAGATGTTTCATTAAAAACGACTTTATTCGGTGAAACTTATGATGCGCCATTTGGTGTTAGCCCCGTTGGACTTCAAGGATTAATTTGGCCGCAAGCACCAGAGATTTTAGCAAAAGCGGCTTTTGATCATAATGTGCCATTTGTGTTGAGTACGGTCTCAACTGCATCAATTGAAACAATTGCTGAAATTACTGAAGGTAAAATGTGGTTTCAGTTATATCACCCTGTTGATGATGCGATCACTGATGATTTACTGGCGCGTTGTAAAGCGGCAGGCGTAAAAACCTTAGTGTTATTATCTGATGTTCCTACCTTTGCTTATCGTCCTAAAGAAATAAAAAATGGATTGGCGATGCCGCCAAAAATGACAGCAGAAAATATGCTGCAAATTATGCTTTCTCCTGAATGGGCATTGGAAACTTTAATTAAAGGCAAGCCGGAATTTAAATCGTTAACCAAATATATGTCTGGTTCAATGAACATGCACCACTTAGCGTTATTTATGGATAAAACCTTTAATGGACGCTTAAGTGAAGACAAAGTGCGTAAGTTACGTGATAAGTGGGATGGTAACTTAGTTCTAAAAGGGTTATCGACTGTTGAAGATGCGAAAAAAGCGATTGAAATAGGTCTTGATGGGATCATCGTTTCAAACCACGGTGGACGTCAATTGGATGCAGGTCCGTCAACCATTAGTAAAGGCATCGAAATTCTTAATGCGTGTAAAGGTCAAACAACTATTATGATGGATAGTGGTATTAGAGAAGGTTCTGATGTTGCTTGTACGTTGGCTGCGGGCATGGACTTTACATTTATGGGTCGTAGTTTTATGTACAGTGTGGGTGCTCTGGGTCAAAATGGAGGTTATCACGCAATGAATATGTTGAAAAAACAACTTCAACAAGTGATGGAACAGGTATGTTGTGAAAAACCACAAGACCTGCCTAATCATTTAGCTCAAATTAAGAATCTTTGGTGATTGATTGTTTATATTATAAATAAGCATGGTAAAAAGGTGTACTGAGTACACCTTTTATTCGTTAACGCAGTATGTTTGTTTTTGCTATATCAATTAATTCATTAACGATACACCTTAAAAAAAACACCATAAGGAAATTATCTAATAGTAATTAAATTTTTTAATCTTTATGATTAATTTTTTATATTATAAAATTAGATTGTTCATGAGTGAATTAATGATTTAAGTATCATTAAATATGTATTTTATAAAAAATAACGCATAACAAGTGATATTTTCGATGTTTTAATGTCATATTTGTACACTGTATTATATTAAATGATTTCTCTTAGTGTTATTATGCTGCATGTTTATCAACCTTATAGTAATAAATCATTTTGCTATATCTGAGAAAGTAGTCATGAAAAAAATAATCTTTTTAACCACACTTTTAAGTTTCAGTACTGCTTCATATGCGGATTTACATTTAGAGTTCAAAAATGTAAATAATCTTCATAATAATAATGGAAGTAATAGCGGGCGTGTTTATGTTTGTACACTGCAACCATTCCGTGATGTTTTTGCTGATGTTGGCGTAACAGAGGATATGGCTCGTTATAAAGTGCAACGTCGTTGTGAAAAATCCCAAGGTGAAGGCAGTATTTTCTGTAAAGCGAAAGAAGCGAAGTGTGTTGAATCATCCCTTGTTTCGGAAGGTGATACGGGTCGATATAAAGGTAAAGGTGTTTCAATTTATAGTCAAAATTATCAAATGGGAGAGTCAGTAAAGATCACTCATGACATTCCTAATTTGGGGGATTATAATTTTGATAATAAAATGTCGTCTTATGATATACCTATGGGATGGTCAGTAAGATTCTACGAAGGTGTAAATTATAGCGGTGTTTATTATACGCGTAATAGTGGTGATGGTAATGCGACAGGGTTCGATAATCAAGTAAGCTCAATTAAGATATTAAGCACTTTTTGATCACTGACTCTATCATGCATATCTAAAATAATTGGCACTAACCAAAAGTTAGTGCCGATAGTATTAATACTCTTTAGTTTATTGAAACAGTTGTAATAATTTTTCTAGCAATATATTTGTGCATTGCTGTAGTTGGATGGGTAACGCCCCAGAAGACATACTTATCTGAACCATGTTGTGCACAATCATTAGTAAGTGTATGGCTCATTAAATAATCTTTTGATGAACTACGATTAATATCCATACAAGCATCTTTAGCATTCACAAAACCATATTTTTGAGGCTCAGACGTTACATTCTCAAAGATCTGGTATGCATCAACAAGCGTAATGTTGATACCTTTTTGTTTATAATAAGCAGCTTGTTCTTTTATAAAAAGATTGAATTGTTTAATTTGCTGACTGACTAAAGTGACTTTATCTGCTGTGGCGTATTTAAATTGTGGGGCTTTGCTAGCATCTGGTAATGTCATGAGTAAAATATTTTTGGCACCAGCATCTGTTAAACGAATCAGTGCAGTGCTGTAATCACTTTTGACTTCAGTAATATTACGATCGTAATTCATAAAATCGTTAAGACCAAACTCTAGAGTAAATAAAGTGTTTTCAATATGGTAATTTTTTGCCGATTTCATGTATGTGTTAAACGATGAAATTTGGTCATAAATACCAGTTAGAATACCATACTCATTAACACCAGCGGCCCCACCAACAGCCCAGTTATATAAAGGCAGATTTTTAGCATTAGCGAGATATTCCGTCCAGACTAGACCATTACTGAAATGGCCAAGGAACCAACTATTACTATTAGGAAATATCCATTGTGAACCATTAAAGGTATTACTTGTGTCTGAAAGACTATCACCAAAAGCGACGATTCTATTGATTGTATTGGGTTGATTAACGTTATCATTGCTCCAAATAGTATGGCTATAAGATGCTTTTATATCTGAAGCGTAAAAAATAATGTCTGCATTTTTATTATCTGTATCAATAGATGTTGCGCAGCGTTGTGCAATCGCTTTATTCGGTACATCAGTATAAAACATATTTTTAAATGAAATAGATGACCACCAATAACCTGGTAGTTCATAATAACTATTGTCACTATTTTTAGCCCACACCCAATCAGTTGCGGGCTCATCATGGCTGACACTGGTACGATACCAACATTTTACATAGGTGTAGGTATTACTGCTATGGTTGACTTTTTGTATCAATGGTTGATTTTCAGGATGTTGAACGTTATCAGAAGCGGTTGCTGCAAAAGGGAATAATAACGTTAATAGCAAATATGCCTTGTTCATGACTGTCCTTTATTTAATTATTCGTGTTAATAACATTAGAAATAACACGCACAGACAATGTAAATAATCGCATTGTTTTTTTACATTAATAGAGCTTGTGATAAGAGTCATGTTTAATATTCTAAATTGGGATACTCTTCTAGAAAATTGATTTATTTACTATTTATCATATTGAATTTACTCCATATTGTTATTATATCCATCCATTTTATTATTTGATATATTCTCCCTAGAAATGATTTTTTACCCAGTGATGTATAAAAGCATGAAAATAGAATAACCACTAATAAGGATGTTGTGGTGATGATAAGAAGAGTTAAATAGCACAAATAAGGCGGCTGAATGTGTTATTAAGAGTAACGTTATTATCAATTTAATTCAGACTGAGTGGGTTGTTAACGATGAAGATTGACGTTTCTATTTTATGTTATAATGCCAACAGTGTTTCTAATTAGATAAATGAACTATGCTTGGCTATTACCTTCATACAAAAAATGCGCAACAAGTGTTAGATGCCATCGGAAAACGACTTTCTAGCGTTCGAATCTCGACTGATCTTAATCTTACAGAACAGGATTTTGTCGTTACTGATCAAGGCTTAATTCTTGACGAAGACAATCAACTTTCTATTGCTGATCTTAAAAAAATCGTTAAAAAGACCCAAAGAATTTATCTTTGTAGTGATGGCGATATGGAACCAATTGAAGATCGCAGTGTTGGCTATTACAAATTAGCCCCTACAGAAGGTGCACCACTACTCGAAATTAGTGGCGTTAAGATGCACATTTCTAAAGGAACGGATCCTTTTGCAAGTGCATCCGATATGGCTAAACAAGCAGTACGCAGTGGAGATAATGTACTCGATTGTTGCAGCGGTTTAGGCTACGCAGCGATTGCAGCACACCGACTTGGCGCGAAAAAAGTATTGACCATTGAACTGAGTGAATCGGTGATGGGATTACGCGCACTCAATCCTTGGTCGCGTGATTTAAATAATGCAGGCATTGAGCAACGACAGGGCAGTAGCTTTGAATTGATCACGACCATGCCTTCAATGTCATTTGATGCAGTGATTCACGATCCACCACGTTTTTCTCTTGCTGGTGAGCTTTATAGTGAAGAGTTTTATGGCGAAATCTACCGTGTGCTACGTCAAGATGGGCGTCTTTTCCACTATACCGGTAATCCACATATTATGAAAAAAGGCAGTGGTTTTGTTGACGGTGTTATTCGTCGATTAAAAGCGGTTGGCTTTAAGAATATACAAAAAGTAGATCATCTAATGGGCGTTAGTGCTCAGAAGTAATACGATAAAATAAGAAGGGAATCGATAATATTATTAATGATAATTCGTTGTAATAGCATCGATTCACTTTTCAGATGATGATGCGAAATATTACTTTTTACCAAAAATTTTTGAAGCTATATTGAGCAGTCCATCCATTCCACCAACAGCTTGAAAAAGCTCTCCGGCAATATCACCATTCGGACTTGCTTTATCTATCATTCCTGGCAGTGTTTCCTGCAAACCCGTTATTGCTTCACTCTGTGGTAATTTAACCTCGTTAGCAAAGTTTGACAGTTGGTCTGCGTTGAAAATATTCCCAATATCTGTGGCTGAAATTGCGGCATTATCACCATTACCAAGCCAAGATGCTGCAATATTGGCTAACCCTGCACCATTAAGTGATTGTATAATACTTTGTAAATCAATGCCTTTTCCATCGCTATCACCACCAAATAAACGTGATAATGCTGAAGTAATCGTAGTTTCGTTTAATCCTGTGGTATTTGCTTGAGATTGCGAAAACAGTTGGGCGCCAATACGTAATAGTTGATTAATATCCATTAATTTCACCTTTATATTCTATTAAGCCATCGTTGGTATACGCAGTTTTTGACCTGGAAATATTTTGTCAGGATCGATAATCACTTCTTGGTTAGCATCGAATATTTTTTGATAATCAGCACCATTACCTAATGTGTTTTCCGCTATTTTCCATAAGCTATCACCAGATTTAACTTCATAATAGTTTACTGTTTCAGTTGCTGCTGGTGCATCAATGTTATCAACAATTGATTCAATACCTGCAGTATTACCAGTCATCAAAATAGCTTTTTCTTTCGCTGCGGCGCTATCTGCTGTACCTGAAAGAGTCGCTACGCCATCTTTAACCTCAACACTTAAATTAGTTAAGCCTGGGTTATTATTTTCAATATGTTGAGTTATTTTTGCTGGTGCTTCATCTTCATTGCTGAATAATTTATTGCCAATATCACGTACAAAATCAAGTAATGCCATATTATTCTATCCTTGTCGTTTGGTAGTAAATACGAATGTTGTTACCAAGCTTAGTCCAAAAAATAAGAATAGTGAGCTTTGTTTATTCTTTTTAGGTATTTTGATGTTGCGAATAGAATGAGTTTTGATCAATGGCGGGTGTCATTTCAAGAATGTATATTTGTAATTACAGGATAAACAGTACAGTCAATGAGCACATTATCGTGCTCATTGTTAAATATAGTAATAATGAGCTAACTAAAGAGCAGAAGTAGAAGAGGGGGTATTTTTTGATCTTTTTATTACATGATGTTCTTTATTATCAGGATGATGAAATTTAGAGTTGATCACCCCTTTGTTCTCAATCGTCGGTGGAGAGGACTTTTGTGTGATTTTTTTGTTATCAGGATTATGAAATTTTGAATTTAAGACCTCAGTATTATTAGCTAAGACTGAGGTTGAGATGAATAGTAGAGAGAAAACAAGATAATTTCTCATAGTAATACGCCTTTTATTAAAACCATGCTGAAAAATTAATGATAACTATATAATAGTGATTATTTATATAGCTGATGGTACATATCTATTCTTCTTATGACATTGTAATGATTTTTAGAAAAGATAATGATCATTAAATTGTGACAGAGGTCAAAGCTATAATTCGTTTTAAGTATGAGCTGTGTCTTTTTTAAAATATGGCATAAAAATAATGTAAACAATTCAGATTATGCATATCAATCTTTAAATATAATATCAAGATACATTGCTTTTGCCATTGGTATTAATTGGGCGTTTTTTGTTATCTGCAATGACGCTAATAATCCATTAAAAATCAACTCTGCTTGCTGTGATTTCAATGCGGCATTACTGATATTATGTTTAGTTAATAAAGCTTGAATCATTTCTACACGGCTTTTTTTATATCCACTACACGTATCAGCAATAGCATTGTCAGTATGATTAAATTCGCTGTATGCCAACTGAAAATAACAGCCATTAAATAAATCATCTTTCATTAATGCGGTTAATATTTCAAATCGCTCTGAGAGTTTCTGTTCTAGTGTAAGTGTCGAATCAGAAAAGATGATATTTAAATGGTTTAAAGCTCGTTCGCTGAACATGACCAAGGCTTCTTTTATAAGGTTTTCTTTTGAAATGAAGTACTTATAAATAGTCGCTTTAGAAACGCCCGTTGCAGTAGTTATGCTATCCATACTGGTTCCGTGGAAACCATATTGAGCACATAACGTAATTGTTTTATTGATAATATTAAGTCGTTTTTCTTGTTGTTTGTTCATTTCTTGAACCTCTTTTTTATATGATAGATAGTAACAAAATAAACTGTTTAGTTCAAAAGTGTTGACAGGATATTTTTTTGCAACTAAATTGAACTGAACGGTTTAGTTCAATTTAGTTATTGTAAGGATATAAGATGAATAGTTTAAGTAAATGCACATCGGCACCACCAGCAACCACATTGGGTTACAAGTTAGGTGTTTTTGGTGTTGTGTTAGTTTTATTGTGGATTGGTATTTTTAAATTCACACCAACTGAAGCTGCAGCAATTGAGCCTCTTATTAAAAACCATCCGCTAATGGGGTGGGCATATAACTTTTTATCTGTTCAAACAGTTTCTAATCTTGTTGGTTTTAGTGAGATTGTCGTTGCGATAGGACTTATTTATGGCTTTTTTAATCCTCGAGTAGGCTATTTTTCAGGATTAGCATCAAGCGTTATTTTTATTGTGACACTGAGTTTCTTATTTACAACGCCTGATACATGGAAAATTGTTGATGGGATACCAACGACAAGTTTCTTTTTAGTCAAAGATATTTTATTTCTAGCGATTGCAATTATGGTTGTTGAGCATAATAAAAAATTACTCGTCAGTCAGTCTTAGGAGAAAAAATGATGCGATATATTACCTATATTCTTTTTATTATTATTAGTTCAACTTCTTATAGTGTATCTGCTAAAGACGGTGACTTTATTGGTAAGGTTAAATTTGATAAGCCATCAACTAATTATATATCTTTGCAAAGATACATGGTTAGTGGGTCAATTGATAAGTCATACTCTGGTGTATTAATAAAACAGAAAGTGAGGATACTGACTTTCCACGAAAAATTATTATCAGCTGCGGATAAGTAACTGTGTTAATTATAAAATAAGGATGGCCTTATAAATATTTAACAACACTCTTTGAATATCAAAGAGTGTTGCTGTTATATGCTTACTGAGAATTTGTATGTAAGATATCGTTACTGTATTAAGTTAACGATTATCGGGGTAATAACAGTAATGACATTTGATATAAAATTTATAGCAACAGATATGGATGGTACTTTACTGAATGATGCTAATCAGCTTCCATGCGACTTTTATGATGTATTTCATGCGATTAATGAAAAAAATATAATATTTGCAGCGGCTTCTGGGCGTCAATACTTTACGTTGTTAAATATGTTTGAGTCGATTAAAGATAATGTCTTGTTTATTGCTGAAAATGGCACCTTAGTCATGTATCAAGGCCAAGAGCTTTATAGTGCAACGATCTCTAAACCTGAGATTGATTCAATTATTGAAACTGTGCGTAACATTAAAGATAGTCATATAGTGCTCTGCGGTAAAAAATCGGCTTATACCGAAACAAAAGATGAAGATGCTCAGCAAGAAATCATGAAGTATTGCCATCAAATAAGATTTGTTGATGACTTATTAGATGTTGATGATGAATTTATTAAAGTATCAGTATTAAATTTTAGTGGTACTGAAGAGCATGTTTATCCACTCGTCGCTCCTTTGTTTGCTGAAACGCATCAAGTGGTTGTTAGTGGTAAAACGTGGTTAGATTTTATGGATAAACACGCATCAAAAGGACAAGCTATTTTGGCAATGCGTAATAAGTTTGGGTTTACGTTTGAAAATAGTATGAGTTTTGGTGATTTCTTTAATGATGTTGAAATGCTTAACGAAACCTATTTTAGTTATGCGATGAGTAATGCACATCCTGAGATCAAAAAATTAGCCCGTTTTATTGCTCCTAGTAATAATGAGCAGGGCGTAATCACCGTGATCAAACAAAAGGTGTTACGTTGTCACTAAGTGATTGGTGGCGGCAAAAAACAATATTTAAATTATGGTTGATAAATCCTGATAATGAATTACATTCTTATTTACATGATCAGTCAGTGGGACAGATAAGGAGATTCTATGAATACCGATGAGCTATTTCCGCTATATATCATTATTTCTGTTGTTGTGTTTTTATTCTTCATGTTCTTTTTATTTATACAATTATATCTAAAAGCGAAAAAAGAAAATATTGGCGGGTGTTGTAGCACTGACGAAAAGTCGACACCAAAGTTTAAGAGGGATGATGATCATCTCTCTTAATATCAGTAAAAAACACCACCATGTTATGTAGTGGTGTTTTTTTATATGTAGCTTTAATGTTGTTCAGTTTTTATTGGGTAACTAATTGGTATTTTAGTGAAAAGTAGCATCATTAACAGGTAGAATGGAGGATGTTAATAATAAAATATCGGAGTAATAACGAGTGATGACATCTTCAATAAAATTTATCGCAACAGACATGGATGGCACGTTACTGAATGATGAGAAAGCACTTCCCGCTGATTTTTATCATGTGTTTAATGAGCTTGATGCTAAAAATGTGTTATTTGCAGCTGCATCGGGTCGTCAGTATCAGAGCTTAGTGAATACTTTTGAACCCATTAAAGACAAAATGCTGTTTATTGCTGAAAATGGTACTTTAGTGATGTACCAAGGAAAAGAACTCTATAGCTCTACCATTCCAACGCCCGAAATTCATACCATTATTAATAGTATTAAAGCGATTGATAATACCTTCATTGTTCTGTGCGGTAAAAATTCTGCTTATACCGAAACAACAGATGAACACGCGATAGAAGAAATCAAAAAATATTATCATAACCTTGAATTTGTTACTAATTTACTTGCTGTTGATGATGAATTTATTAAAATTGCAGTCCTTAATTTTAATGGTACAGAGCAACAGGTTTATCCCATTATTGCCCCCTTATATGCCCAGACTCATCAAGTTGTTATTAGTGCAAAAATTTGGCTTGACGTGATGCATAAAACTGCCTCTAAAGGCGCTGCAATTAAAGAATTACAGCGTATTTTTGATTTCAAATTTGAAGAAAGTATGAGTTTTGGTGACTTCTTAAATGATATTGAAATGCTGAAAGAAACCTATTTTAGTTATGCGATGGACAATGCCCATCCTGAAATAAAACAATTAGCCCGTTTTCATGCTCCAAGTAATAATGAGCAAGGTGTAATGACCATTATTAAGCAGCAAGTATTAAAATAGGCACAGAAAAAGGGTATTGTTCGATTTTATTTAAGTATTAGCAAATTATTCAAGCTGTTTTGATTATGCTTTTTTTAATTCTAATGAAACAATATAGCTAGTTGTATTTGTTATGCTTAAATAAAGGAAACTGAATGTCACCTCAACGGATATTTGCCAGTGTCGCGCTTGTTATTGCCCTAGGATCATTAGAAAAAAGTATTGTCACCATACCGTTATCTCTTATTGGTCAGGACTTAAATGCTGGTCAGGCATTAACGTGGGTTGTCACCGCTTATTTGTTAGCGGCAACCGCAGTGCTTCCTGTATATGGAAAATTAAGTGATATTTTCGGTCGAGTAAAAATGCTCAATGTGAGTATTGTGTTATTTATGCTGGGATCTATTGCGTGTGGACTATCAGATACTTTAGGGCAGTTAATTGCAAGCCGTGTTTTACAAGGGCTTGGCGGTGGCGGTTTAATCGCATTAGCATTTACAGTGATAGCTGACAGTATTCCCGCGCGTATTGTCGGTAAATATCAAGGTTATATTTCTATTGTCTATGCTGTTTCAAGTATTGCTGGTCCGTTACTGGGCGGTTTTTTTGCGGAACATCTTAATTGGCGTTGGATTTTTTGGGTGAATTTACCTCTCGGTATTCTTGCCTTATGGATGGTTAATCGTAATTTAGCTCATTTAAGTAAAGGTCGAAAATCACCGTTCGATTGGAAAGGTGCAGGGCTGCTTATCAGTGTGACCACCTTAGTGTTATTGCTATTATCGCCTGAATCACAACTTCCAAGAGGGTGGGTAGCCAGTGCTTTATTGCTAGCATTGATTTTACTTTATATTGTTGAAAAATTGGCCAAAGATCCGATTCTTCCTGCGCGTCTAATACGTTTACCCGGTTATTTGGTCAGTGTTAGTTTGATTTTATGTTCACAATTACTGATGTTTGCTGTGTTAGTGTATTTTCCTTTACAGCTTCAATGGCAAAAAGGGCTAACAGCATCAGAAAGTGGGTTATTTATGATGATCTTTATGTTCAGTATTACAACGGGCGCATTTATTGGCGGTAAATTAATTGCTCGTTGGGGGAATTATAAGATTTTTGTCATACTGGGTTTCTTAATGACATCTTTGGCGTTATGGCAATTGCACTTTGATCTTGGTGTTAAATTAGCCCTCGTTTTTGCAGGTCTTGGTCTTGGTTTTACGCTTCCAGCTTTAAGTGTGGTAGTACAAAACGTATTGCCTCCAAGAGATCGTGGTATTGGGATGTCATTGTTTAATTTTGGCCGTGAGCTAGGTGGCGCAATTGGTGTTGCAGTATGTGCTGCTATTTTCCATTATCAATTACCTGATGATGTATTAGCCGATAGTGCTAATGGTTTAGCCGGTGTTGATGCTCGACTGTTAGCGTCAGGATTTAATACGACTTATCTCGTTATGGCTGCTGTTGCGGTTATTGCATTTATTATGGCGATTTTTGCATTGAAAACACAGTCACTAGCTGATGAAGTCGTATTAGATGAATAATAAAGACCGCAGTAGGACAGTGATATGGAAATATATTTGTATAATATTTGAATAAATCGAATTAATCACAGTATTAATATTTAAAGGCTAATATTCACCTGTGAAAGTGATACAAATCTAATTATTGGGATTATTGAGTATCTCCTATAATTGTAGAGGAGTAATGTCTTTATTAAGAATACTACTATTCAGAGGTGATTATGAGTTTGTTTTATGTTGATAAAAATACGCAAGATAATGGCGATCATGAAATTCATACAGCATCATGTAGCCACAGTCCTGGTCTGAAAAATTGTGATGCTCTTGGTTATCATACAGCATGTAGTACCGCATTAGATGCGGCAAAAAAAATATATCCTCAATCAAATGGTTGTTATTACTGTTCATATTCCAGCTATACATCTGAAAGTAAATAAAATAAGACAGCAACGTAATTATTTATATTATGTTGCTGTTACGTAATTTTTTATTTCTTTATCTCCTTGCTAACCTAATACGCAAAAAAGTGCCTATAATTTAATAATCATTGGAAATGTTTAAATGTGAAATTAAATTTAGGGATGAATTTATGATAAAGTTTTGGTTGTTTTTTAGCTTATTGCTTACTTCATTTGATGCGAATGCTACTGTTATTACGGTTGAGATGGACGATCTCAATACAGA
This sequence comes from Photobacterium phosphoreum, assembly GCF_002954725.1. Classification (GTDB taxonomy): domain Bacteria; phylum Pseudomonadota; class Gammaproteobacteria; order Enterobacterales; family Vibrionaceae; genus Photobacterium; species Photobacterium phosphoreum. Next base: position 1,190,683 of record NZ_MSCQ01000001.1, on the reverse strand, counting down.
TAAATCAATCGGTAATATTACAGCAAAACAATCGCAATATGGTGTGGTATTTACACCCAATTTATCTGGTTTATCGGCGGGTTTACATGGGTTTCATTTACATGAAAATGCATCATGTGAAATGACGCAAGAAAATGGAAAAGCAATAGCTGCAGGTGGTGCTGGTGGACATTATGATCCAATGAATACGGGAAAACATGGTTATTCTTGGACTAATGATAATCATCTTGGTGATTTACCACCATTGTATGTTGATAACCATGGTCATGCGACAGAGCCTGTTCTTGCTCCTCGTTTAAAGCTTGCTGATTTAGTTGGACGTTCGTTAATGGTACATGTAGGTGGTGATAATCATGCTGATCATCCGCATCAACATGGTGGTAGTGGCGCTCGTTTAGTGTGCGGCGTAATTAAATAAATATCGCCAGTGATGTTATTTCCTCTGCCAACCATACCGATTTGAAATTAGGATACTATCTATCATGGTGGGGATATTATTAGCTATAACGATATAATATATAAAGCAAAGTGGTGGACATTAGGTGACCTTCCTGATCAAGGTGATCCATGGCAGGTTTATGTAAGTAAAAAATAGCATTCTAATTTTCTGTATATAGGTGATTATATCTTTTGCGTTATGACAGTGTCACTTTAAGGCTGTAGTATGTTGTTAAAACATCAAGTTAGTATTAAAGGGTCAAGATGGAAATCGAATATAAAGTTAATCATCCAATTACAGCAAGCCAATATATTGAATTAGTCAATAAGACGACCTTGGGTGATCGCCGACCCGTTGATAATGAGGCGACAATTACAGGGATGCTTGAAAATAGTAATTTGATTGTCACAGCATGGGTTGACGAGCAACTTGTTGGTATTGCTCGCTCAATGACCGACTTCCATTATTGCTGCTATTTGTCTGATCTTGCTGTTGATCAAAGTGTTCAATCAATGGGTATTGCTAAATACCTTATTTTAGTCACGGCAGAATCTATCGCTGAAGATTGTAAAATTGTTTTATTATCAGCACCCAAAGCTGAAGGTTATTATCCTAAAATTGGTTTTACTGAACATAACAGTGCTTGGGTATTAAGTGATGTTAATGCGTTAGTATTGCCTTAATATAGTGGTTATAGCATTTATTATAAGTGATGCTCTATATAAAGTAATATCAAGAGAGTAAAGAAGATGATTAGATTATTTTCTTGTCTATCTATTGACCATGTGGGTAGTTCAATGCAAAAAAATAGAGATTGAACTATCATATTACTTGCTATAAATCTGTATCTTGGTGTAATTTCTCACCACTATTTATTTTTGGAATAATGATCATGCCAAAGGCTAGTGATATTAAAAAATTTGCTGCTATTGAACTTAATGGTAAAGTATCTTTAGTTAAAGAAATTACTAAGCTAACGCCTAGTGGTCGTGCAGGCGCAAGTCTTTACCGTATGCGTATTTATGATGTTGCAACGGGCTCAAAATCAGATGTTAGTTTCAAAGCTGATGAGATGATTACGTTAGCAGATTTTAGTCGTCAAAAAGCCTCTTTCTCATACATCGACGGTGAAGAATATGTGTTTATGGATGATGAAGATTACACGCCATACACTTTCACTAAAGATGCAATTTCTGAAGAACTACTTTTCATTACTGAAGATACTAAAGGTATTGAAGTATTGACTGTTGATGGTGTACCTGTTGCATTAGAACTACCAGCAACGGTAGAGCTAACAATTGTTGAGACAGATCCTTCAATTAAAGGTGCATCTGCAAGTGCTCGTACTAAGCCTGCAACATTGTCTACAGGTCTTGTTGTTCAAGTTCCTGAATACATTGCAAATGGCGAAAAAATCAAAATCAACACAGCTGAACACAAGTTTATGAGCCGTGCTGATAAATAATAATTAGTTATTATTGTTTTATAAAGCCAGTGTCGTTTATTCGATGCTGGCTTTTTTATGGAAGAAAGGAAAATAATGGGTAGGGAATACTGTGGTTGAGTTAATAACAATTGATGTTGCTAAGAAAGAAGATGTGCAAGCGGTGTATCAGTTAGAACAACACTTGTTTGGCGATCATTGTTATCCTGATTTTTTTATTCGCCAAGCGTACGATTGTTGGCCTAGCGGTTTATTGGTGGCTCGTTACCAAGATAATATTGTTGGTTATGTGTTGTGTGCACCTCAGTTTAACACCATGTCATTAGTTGTATCAGAGGGGTGGATACTGGCATTAGCGGTAGATCCTAGCGTACAGGGGCGAGGTATAGGTAAACAATTGATACAAGAGGCTATGGCCATACTGAGTGGATGTGAGAAGCTCTGGTTAACGGTACATCCTGATAATCCTGCTAAAAAGCTCTATCAGCAGCTTGGTTTTACGGATGTTGAACAAGAAAATGACTATTTTGGCCCTGATCAACCACGAGTAAAAATGGTGCGTGTGGTAGCGTGATTTGCGGTTATATAAACATTTGCGGTTATATAAACAATAGATATAAAAAAATAGATATAAAAAAAGGGTATCTGAGATACCCTTTACTTCTTTCAACTGTTCGTTGAAAAATTAAGCACGCTCAACGTTAGCAGCTTGAGGACCTTTTTGGCCTTGCTCAACGTCAAAAGAAACCTTCTGACCTTCAGCTAGAGATTTGAAGCCTTCACCAGTGATAGCACGGAAGTGAACGAATACGTCAGCGCCGCCATTGTCTTGAGTGATAAAACCGAAACCTTTCTCATCGTTGAACCACTTAACGATACCAGTTGCTTTAGACATGTTATGTCTCCTGAAATAATAAATTAGTAGCGCACATTACGCTGTTTTACTTATGTACAAAAGAATAATGAAGCGCTTCAGGACAACTGTGAATATTTGAACAGTGTATCGAAGTTTTCTCTTTCAATTTGTTGCATAAATAGGCCTTTCATAAAACCATGAGTATTAGGCCATTTTCATATTGAAAGGGCAAGTTTCTCCTGTAAGAACAAGTCAATAATGTGACCACTTTAACAAAATAACATGTTGAGTTATTATGCTATTGTTTGCTTATTGTGAGAGAAGCAACTTTTACTGATGTTAGAGCTGATTTTTCTTTATCGATCAAATAGTATTAGTGCTTATTAATCTTAAGCCTATATTATTGAAATGTTTGATGTGTTTTGGTTTTTTTTGAATGATAGAGACGAAAAAAAGGGCTACATGAGCCCTTTGTTTTATTGATATTCAAGACTAATTTATTAGACTCTTTCAACATTTGCTGCTTGAAGACCCTTTGGACCTTGCTCTGTCTCGTAAGAGACTTTTTGGCCTTCAGTTAAGGTTTTAAAGCCATCGCCACTAATCGCACGGAAGTGTACAAATACATCAGCACCGCCGTCATCTTGAGTGATAAAACCAAACCCTTTTTCTTCGTTGAACCACTTAACGGTACCTGTTGCTTTTGACATGTTGTCTCCTGATAAATCTATTCATTACACGGTATTGCCAATATCAGATTACGGAGCGATTTGAGCTTTGAACTCTGTTGCTGATCATAAAGATGACAGCGAAGATATCCTTGTTCAGATTGCTTTAACTGTAAATGAATACTGGTCTACTATGAAGATTAGGCGTTGATCTGTGATTTGCAAATCAAATTCACTGTTTTTGTGTACAAAGAAAATAATAATCGGGATGTTATTATTATTTATGGGTAATTTCATTGAAATGTCTTTTTTGTCAGTTATCATCTCAAACGTTTCTTGAACGAAATCAAAGCAACTACAAATAATAAAGTGCATAATTCAGACAAGCAAAGATCGTTAAGCGTATGTTAACTCACCATCTAGTCGATAATCTTCGGGTATTGCTTGAGTTTACTGCGGATTATCTGATATAACGATTTTAGAAAAAAACTGAGACTCGACGGTTATGTACTAGGAAGTGCATTTTTCCTAATCATTAGCATTAAATCAGTTTCACAAGGCTTTATTTTCAGACTAAGGACAAAACATGAACAACATCCTTGAACTTGTTCGTCAGGCTCGTCGTAAAAACAAACTTAAGCGCGAGATCCTTGATAACGACCGCAAAGTTCGTGATAACCGTAAGCGTGTCGAATTACTAGAAAACATGTTGGATTATATCAAGCCAGATATGACACATGATCAAATTCTAGAAATTATTGAAAACATGAAGAGCGATTACGAAGATCGTGTTGATGACCATATCATCATCAGTGCGGAGCTATCTAAAGAGCGTCGTGACGTTAGCAAGAACGTTAAAGAGCTTAAAAAAGCAGAAATCACAGCACATAAACATAATTAATTTTTGTTTGTTCGCTAACTAAGACCTGAGCTATATGCTCAGGTTTTTTTTTGCTTTTTTATTGGGTATGGTTGAGGTTGGATCAAGAAAACACGGAATAGGCATAAAAAAGAGCCCGAAACGATTCCTGTGTCGGGCTTAGGGGAATAGGCTCAGTGATGAGCCTTGCGCTAACTGGTTTATGTAGAGAATTCGATTACACTATCAATACTAGTTTAGCTATGGTGATTTTCCAGTTTTAATCAAAAATAATTGTTTATTTAATCAATAAAACATTATTTAACGCTAACGAGTTGAATATAATCAAATATCAAAGAGGTTATTATCGCGTACTAATTCACGAGGTAAGCCATTTTTGATTCGATTTCCGACCCATTTACCAATGCCGATAGGGTAATCACGGTAAGTAACAATCACTTCGCCTTTACCTGTTAGGTCATCAGGGCGAATATCACGACCCATAAACCACTCTTTCGCTTGTGGTGCGGTTAACGCGATGGCAACTGACTCTTTACCTGTCGCCAGTGTCATGATTGCCTCATGTTGCCAGCGATAGCCTTTCTTATGTTGTTCCGCTAACTTAATACCGATACGTTGAAAGCGAATTTCACCAATTAAGGGTTTAATTTGTGTTGGGAACAACCATACTTCTTTATCACGTAGCCAAATATCACTGTTGGTTGATAATGTAATATTCAGATCAGTGTTAAGTTGTTCAGCAATCAATTGTTGCTCATCCGCTTTTACTTGGCTGAAGGGGAATTTACCCATTCGCTTTTTAACCGGATCCGTATCAACAGATGCATGTTTGCGTATACGTGCAACAAAGAAACCTTCACAATCAAAAACCTGAGGATAAACGTGTAAGAATCCCTCTGGTGTAAGTGCTTTTTCTGCATGTTCAAATAAGTTAGCTAATGATTCAAATTCAACCGCATCACCAAACGTTTCTTTAAGGTAATAACATACCTCTTGGTTTTCACGTTGGTTTAATGTGCATGTTGAATACACCATAACACCACCAGGTTTTAATGCCTGAAAAGCACTGACAATTAAATTGCGTTGTACGGCTGCAATTTCATCGATTGATTCAAGGCTCCAGTTTGCCATTGCATCATCATCTTTACGAATAGCGCCTTCGCCAGAGCAGGGTGCGTCAAGTAAAATAGAGTCAAAGGCTTCAGGTGCCCATGTGCCAAACACACAGCCGTCAAAATGTGTTAATGCGGCGTTATGGACACCACAACGTTGCAGGTTAGCGTGTAATACTTTAATGCGGCTAGCTGCAAGCTCATTAGCCACTAATGCCCCTTTGTTTTGCATCGCACAAGCAATTTGGGTGGTTTTGGAGCCTGGAGCTGATGCCATATCGAGTACACAATCAAGCGCATCATTATGATTAAGTAGCGCGGTGACGGGCATCATTGAGCTAGCTTCTTGAATATAGAATAATCCTGCCATATGTTCAGCAGTATTACCTAATGAAACACTCTCTTCATCCTCACGTTTGATCCAAAAACCAGTATCACACCAAGGAACAGGAGTTAGTGTCCAATCTTTATCAGCAACGCGAGTAAGAAAATCCGCCACACTTATTTTGAGTGTATTTACACGAATACTGCGACGTAACGGTGTTTTACAACAGCTAATAAATTCATCAATACTCAGATTTTCTGGCATTGTGTGCTTGATGAGATCAATAAAAGCGTCAGGAATATAGATATTAGGATGCAAGGTAGCACTCTCTGTCAAACTAGCAATGTCGGGATTCTATACTAAATAGGAACAAAGTTATATCGGCTATCTATGCTTCGAAGAGTGTTCAGTATATGGATCAGTTTTCATCATCAGGTAGTGGCTTGGTTGCGGTGTTTTATTAACGAAAAAGATCAAAAAAGGAGCATTAACTGCTCCTTTTTTATTGATGCTATCCGTGATTATTTAACGGGAATAGCAGTACGCCAACTTAACCATTTAGGGTTGACTTCTTTATTGAGCAAGAAGTGTTTACCTTGATTAGCTTGTGGCTCTAGTGGATGTGTTGCTGGTGTAGCAAACGAGATCCCACCACGGAGTAAACTATCAAAAGTACCGGCTTTTATTTTTGCGCCAGTAAGACCGACATCAACGTTTAGTCCTGATGTATTCCAAAAAATACTATTACTACGAATAAGGTGACGGTACTTTTGTTCAATTTGTACTGTAATTAACACCCGATCAGCTAATGCCCCCAAAGCAACCTTAATCACTTGTCCTACTTGAATGTCACGATAAAGCAGTGGTGTTCCTTCACTGACTGAACCGCGCTCTTCACTTTCTAAGATAAAGGTTTTACCAGCATCAAATAGTTCTGCAGAACCTAATTTGAAAGTATGAGAGGTTAAGCCTTTACCTGGTTGAACCGCAATGTATGAACTTAATAGTGAGTCTAAGTTTTCGCTACCACTTAAACTGATTTTAGGTTTTACTATCCAGAAATAGCTATCTTTACGCGCAATTACTTTTGCATATTGGGGGAATAAGCGCGCTTTTACTGTAACGTCATTACGTTCAAAATTAGGCTCAATATTATCAACTTTACCAATCACGACACCTTGATATTTGATTGCTGTAGATTTTGATATCGAGCGTGCATCATCTGCCGTTAGGGTGATCATAACGCCAAAATGTTGAGCATCACCTAAGCTAGGGTAAAGTTTATAGTCATTACCAGAACGGTTAGCAACACCTTTAATTGAATCAAACGCAATACCACCTTTTAATAATGTAGAGAGGGGATCTGCTTTGATTTTAACGCCATTTAATCCTGCTTCGACTTCTATTCCTGAACGATTCCAAAATACAGTATTAGCATCAATTAAATGACGGTATTTTTTCTGTATATTCAGTTTTATCTCAACGCCAGATGTTTTAAGGGCAAAACTGGTGATTTCACCAACCTGTAAATTACGATAAAGCACCGGACTACCTTCAGAAATTGACGGTAAGTTATCAGCGACCAGTGTAATAGAAGTAAAGCCTTTTAACTTATCGTCTGCGAGTTTAGCAAGATGCTTATTTTTAAATAGCGAATAACTCTTTTGGATCCCCGCCTTACCGCTAGAAGTAAAGCTTATTGCGCTGCTTATTAGTTGATCAGCTGCTGGGATAGAAACATCTACGCCACGGTTACTGATATTGGCTTCAATACCACCATCGATAAAGAAACGATTATGAGAGCGAATTAAGTGGGTATATTGCGGTTGAATTAGTGCCTCTAATCGTACTCGATCACCATCGAGTTTCACTGTTGTGATATGACCGACATCAATACCACGGTAACGCAACTTAGTGCCAGATTTTAAGCCATAGCTTTTATCTGCATAAAGCGAGAAAACAGCGACGCCCGGTTGTTGCTCTTCAAGTGTATTTTGAGTAATAGCGGTAAAATGACGGGATTTTTCACCTTCACCGGGAATTAAACGTAAGTAATTACCACGAACAAGGTTACCAATATTTTTAACACCAGTAAGAGAGACTTGTGCTTCTTCGAGTAATAATCGTGAACCATTATTCAGTAAATCACTCATACTCGGTTCAATGGCAGCATGGGCAATAATTTTATTGGTTTTATCATCCAGTTTTAGATCTGAAATTTTACCAATTTGCAGGCCGCGATACATAATCGGTGCGCCTGAATTACTGATGTCATTATTATCAGGAAGAGTAATCGTGATTGCTATACCACGCCCTGCGGTATTAATATCAGGGTAAAGGTTAAATAAATGCCCTTTATCAATAGGTTTACCTGCATCTGGGGAGTCAAAGGCAATCGCACCCGCAATTAATGCCGATAGACTTTCAAATTTAACATCAACACCACTAAAGCCAATATTGGCACTGACACCACTGACATTCCAGAAACGACTTTTATTGGTAACAAGATTGGCATAATGCGGTTTGATTAACGCATCAATAAGTACCTCTTTTTTATTGGCACTAAGGGTATAATTATAAATTTCACCTACAGGGATCTTCTTATAAAAAATTTGGGAGCCAACACTGAGAGAGCCTAAATTAGGGGCTTTTAATTGTAGGGTTAAACCGTCATGTATCGGCATATTTGCTGGCTGGTTTTCGAGCGCTGTAAATTTCGTTGCTTCATCACCTGTGCCCGGTTGAAGAGCAATATAATTACCTGAAACCAGCGCATCTAGGCCAGAGATACCAGTAATCGATGCTTTGGGTTTGACTAACCAAAACTGTGTGTGGGTGCGTAACGTTTTAACAGCCTCTGGGTAAATATCAGCAGAGACATAGATACTTTTCAGATCTTTCGATAACGTCACATCACGGACGATACCCACTTCTAATCCTTGATAGCGGATAGTGGTACGGCCCGCGACTAAACCGACGGCATCATTAAAGTGAATTTGAATACGTTCACCACCTTCATTAACCGCTTTATATAATAACCACCCAGCGACAATAATTGCCAATAGGGGTAATAACCATAAAGGAGATAAGCCGCGATCACGGCGAATACTAACGTGTTGTGGTTGCTCGTTATTTGGTTCGTTGTTCATATTTGTCCCAGATTAGACGAGAATCTAAGCTCTCTGCTGCTAACATTGTTAAGATAACGACTACACCAAAAGCAATGGCACCAGGCCCAGGTGTAAAATCGAGAAGTTGTCCACGATCGATTAAAGCGACCATGATCGCGATGACAAAAAGATCCATGACTGACCATTTTCCAATCCAATGCACGATGCGAAAAATACGCATGCGTTGTAGGCGTTGGCTACGTTGCTTAAATTGAATGCATAATAATATATATGCTAACCCAATGATTTTAGCGACGGGAACAACAATACTGGCCACAAAGATAATGACGGCAATACTGATCATTCCTGTTTTTACTAAGCCAGCCACACCTGAGAAGATAGTATCTTCAATACGCTTACCGTTATTCATAAAAATAGAAATAGGGTAAAGGTTTGCCGGCAAGATAAAAATACTGGCGGTGATAAGGTATGCCCATGTTTTTTGGAGTGACTTTGGGATCCGATGATGTAATCGACTGCCACAACGGCGGCAATATGGAAGTGCTTCCTGAGTTAAGTGGCAGGAATGACAGATCGTATCAAGCTTATCACTAATATGTTCATCTTCTGGTTGCCACGCATCCCAATAACGACGAACACTGACTTTAGTTAATAATACCGACAGTAATATCTGCATACTGATCAAACAATATAAACCAAGGCCGACATAGATATCTGCGACTTCTTGTACTTTAAAACATGAAATAGCTAAGCTGACTAAAAAGACTTCTAGCATTGTCCATTGCTTTAAATGCGAGAGGATCCACAGTGATAGTTTAAATAATCGTAATTGCCGAAAACGTAATGAGAACTGTGCGCCTAATACGGCACTGATCAGTAATAATGGCGCTATTGCACTACAAAAAAGAATTAATATAGCAACGGCAGGAAATGTTGGAGCAAGCGCAACGGTTCCTGAGGTTAATGTTGCTGGGATCATTTGACCTATTAAACGAATGGTAACTAACGGCAAACTGATCGTGGGGATATAAAGAATAAGACAGGCAACCGCAATCGCTAATTCTGCATTAAAGCGCGCAATACCGCCGCGATAGAGTCGAGTATGACAACGTGGGCAATAGGCACTGTGTCCTTGCGTTGCTGTTTCTGGCAACACAAGTAAATCGCAGCCTGGGCAGCGTCGAGCCTTCGACATGGTGCGTTTCTTCCTTTGATAATTAATGTATACAAAAGCGCTCATTGAGTTATTAACAACTCAATGAACGCCGATTAATGCACACTATATTATTTTGTGTTGACGCTGGCTACTGCTTCGTGATGATCACGTCCATTAGTCGCTGTTTCTGCTGATTGAATTGAACCATAAAGGGTTTGATAAAGCCCTTGTGTATTGACCAACTCTACATGCGTACCTGATTGGCTAACTAAACCATCTTCAAGTACATAGATAATGTCAGCTTGTTTTACAGCAGATAATCGATGAGCAACAATTAAGGTGGTTTTGTTTTTCAAAAATACATTAAGGGCTGTGTGTAGGGCCGCTTCTGTTGATGTGTCTAATGCTGACGTTGCTTCGTCTAAAATAACAAACTCGGGATTTGTCAGAACCATACGCGCAATGGCTAATCGCTGCCGTTGCCCACCGGATAAGCGAATACCTTGACGGCCAATTTCAGTGTCTAAACCGTGAGTCAGGCGTTCTGTTACATCAGCAAGTTGTGCAATATCTAATGCTTGCCATAATTCCTCATCACTGAATGAGGCGCCAAGGGTTAAGTTATGACGTAACGTTTCATTAAATAATACTGGTTGCTGTAATACCACCGCCATTTTTTCACGTAGTGCTTCATAGCTAACGGCTTCAATAGGGTGATCGTTTATTAAAATATCACCGCTACTTTTTTGATAAATACCTAATAGCAATTGAATTAAGGTTGATTTACCTCCACCAGAAGCGCCAACGAGTGCCACGCGTTTACCTGCAGGAATATCAAGGTTTAAGCCACAGAGTACTTCTTTATCGTTATCATAAGAAAAATGTAAGTCACGAATTTTAATCGCGATAGTTTCATCGTCATTAAAAGGATAAACCGTTGCTGGTGGACGCGTTTCTTCTTCAAGATCTAATAAACTGTTAAGGCGTTGCATTGCTGCCGATGCACCATACCAAGCAAACTGAATACCTAATAATTCTTGAATTGGGCCTAACATAAACCATAGATAACTAAAGACAGCTAACATTTCACCAATGGTTAAATTACTAAATAGCACCATTAGCATTGCTGCCGCACGAAATATTTCAAAACCAATTAAGAATAATAGAAAGGAAACACGCCCAGCGGCTTCTGATTGCCATGCATATTTATCCGCACTATGGCGAATATCACTGGCATTACCTTTTAGTTGATCTAAAAAATCACGTTCACGGTTAGAAGCCCGTAATTGATAGAGGCCATCTAATACTTCAATTAAACGATGTTGAAATACTTCATAAGATTTATTTTCCTTACTTTTTAAATTCTTAACGCGGCTGCCCATAAGCTTAGAGGCATAGACAACAATAGGATTGATGATAAGAATAAAAAGCCCGAGCTTCCAATCAAGCCAGAGCAGAACGCCCGCTGTACCAACAACAGTTAAGAACCCAATAATAAAGCGGCTTAATGTATCACCCACAAATTTATCAATCGTCTCGACATCAGTTATAAGGTGGGAACTAATGCCGCCGCTGCCACGCTCTTCATACTGACGCATACTGATACGGCCTAATTTATCGAGTAAATGTTGGCGTAAGTTATAGGTTATGTCTTTTGATACTAATGTGAATTGTCGGCTTTGCAGTATATTCAATGCCTGACTAAATGTGCGCATCAAGACGACTAAGACCAGCACAAGTAGAATATAACCGGTTGGATTGTGCCAAGCTGAGGGTAATAGGGCATTGAGATAAGTAATGCCTTCGCCGGGTTTATGTAGCAAAACTTCATCCACCATTAATGGCATTAAAAGTGGAATAGGGACACTGATCAAGGTTGCGATAACCGCAATAATGTTCGCAACAATTAATCTTGGTTTATGTAACTTTGCTTGTAGTAGTAACCAAGACCAATTAATCATAAGATGGTTCTTATCTTTCACTGTGAGAATAATTCCTATTATCAATGTTATTCTTGCTATTCTAACGGCTATATACGGAGTAATCTATGGAAAATACACCCGCTTTTTATAATCGCCTTACTCAACAGGCACTAGCGTTAATTGAAGGTGAGACAGATCTTATTGCTAATCTATCTAATATTAGTGCGTTATTAAATATGGAGTTAGAACAAATTAATTGGGTAGGGTTTTATTTACTCAAACAAGACCAATTAGTTCTGGGTCCATTCCAAGGTAATCCTGCATGTGTCCGTATTCCTGTTGGGCGAGGTGTTTGCGGTACGGCTATTTCTGAAAATAAAGTTCAGCGTATTGCTGATGTGCATAGTTTCCCTGGGCATATTGCTTGTGACGCTATTAGCAATTCAGAAATCGTTATTCCGCTTACAGTGAAGGGAAAATTAATTGGTGTGCTGGATATTGATAGTCCAAATTTGTCAAGATTTGACCAAAATGATGAACGAGGTCTAGTTTCTTTCGTAGAAGCACTACAAAAAGTACTCTAATTTCATGCTTTCGGTGGTTTTTCCGCGGTAGGTAATTATAATGGCAGCACTATTTCTTTTTGAACAAAGCACAAATAACGAGCAATCCTCGTTTATGTCAGGAAACTCCATGGAAAACTCTGAAAAGTTAACGAACAGTAAAGAAGTTATTGCATACATCGCTGAGCGTTTCCCAAAATGTTTCACTGTTGAAGGTGAAGCGAAGCCACTTAAAATTGGTATCTTCCAAGACCTTGCAGAGCGTCTTAACGAAGATCCAAAAGTAAGCAAGACTCAACTACGTACAGCTTTACGTCAATACACATCTTCTTGGCGTTACCTTCACGGTGTTAAAGCGGGTGTGAACCGTGTTGATCTAGATGGTAATGATTGTGATGTTCTAGAGCAAGAGCACGTAGATCATGCGCTTAAAGCTTTAGAAGAAAGTAAAGCTAAAGTACGCACTCGTCGTAAAGAGCAAGCAATTGCTAAAGCGACTAAAGAAGGCGAAGCTAAAAAAACACGAGCAAAAACAGTTAAATCTAGTAACACTAAGCCAAAAACAGCTACTATTAAAAAGAAGCCTGTAGAGACGACACGTGTACTTAATGCTGATGAAGTAATCGTAGGTAAAAATGTTCAAGTGAACATGGGCTCAGGTAATATGCCTGCGACTATTGTTGAAATTAACAAGGACGATGTGCGAGTTCGTTTGAATAACGGTCTAGTAATGGCTGTTAAAGCGGAGCACTTGCGTTCATAAAGGAGAATGCTCGACGCATGAATTGTCGATTCCGTTTCTCACTGATAGCTGCTGGCATGATGCTAGCAGCTTCGGTTCAAGCCGCTGAGGCTAAATATTCATTAAGTGATGTGCCGCATCTTGCTCCTGAAAAACAGCATGCAACCGCGAGTACTAGAGTGGCTTCGCGTTATACGCGTTCTCACTATAAGCATTTTTCACTTGATGATAAGTTCTCTGGACAAGTATTCAATCGTTATATTGAAATGCTTGATTATAATAAAAGCTTTCTTGACGCAACAGATGTTGAACAGTTTAGTAAATGGAAAAACCAGTTAGATGATCAACTGAAATCAGGGAATACATCTGCTGCGTTTGATATTTTTAATAAAGTCCTTCAACGTCGTTTTGAACGGTATCAATTTGCGCTTGCTCAACTTGATACTGAAATAAAATTCGATGATAAAGATGATTTTGTTATTGATCGTTCAGAACTTGAATGGCCGAAAAACAGCACTGAATTGAATGAGATTTGGCGACAGCGTGTTAAATACGATGCGTTAAATCTTGAACTTGCAGGTAAAAAATGGCCAGAGATTCAAAAAACGTTAACTAAACGCTATAACAATGCGATTAAGCGTCTAACACAAACACACAGTGAAGATGTATTTCAGTTATACATGAATGCTTTTTCACGTGAGGTCGATCCACATACAAGTTATTTATCGCCACGCAATGCTGAACAGTTCCAAGCTGAGATGAATCTATCATTAGAAGGAATTGGTGCAGTATTACAGGTTGAAGATGATTATACCAAGATTCGTTCTTTAGTAGCTGGTGGACCAGCAGCAAGTTCGAAGAAAATCGCAGCAGGTGATCGCATTATTGGCGTTGGTCAAGAAGGCAAGAAAGTTGTTGATGTTATTGGTTGGCGTCTTGATGATGTCGTACAGTTAATCAAAGGGCCGAAAGGCAGTAAGGTTATTCTGGAGATATTACCTGAAGGCAATAATGCAAAGGGTTACACCGTAACTATTGTACGCGACAAGATACGTCTTGAAGATCGTGCAGCGAAGTCGGAAGTGAAAACTGTCGATGGTAAAAAGATTGGTGTGCTTGAAATTCCTAGCTTTTATGTGGGCTTATCACAAGATACCAAAAAAGAACTGGTTAAATTAAATGATCAGAATGTTGATGGTGTTGTGATCGACTTACGTAATAATGGTGGTGGTGCTTTAACTGAAGCAACTGCATTAACAGGTTTATTCATTTCGAGTGGACCGGTTGTGCAAGTGCGAGACAGTTATGGCCGAATTAAAGTTAATGGTGATTCAGATGATCAAATTTCTTTTGATGGTCCATTAACGGTATTAGTTAACCGCTATAGCGCATCTGCTTCAGAGATTTTTGCAGCAGCGATGCAAGATTACGGACGTGCCATTGTTTTAGGTGAGCAATCTTTTGGTAAAGGTACGGTGCAACAACACCGATCATTAAATCATCTCTATGATTTGTTTGATAAACCATTAGGTCATGTTCAATATACTATCCAAAAATTCTACCGTATTAACGGTGGAAGTACTCAAAATCTTGGTGTTGTGCCTGATATCACTTTCCCTTCAGCGATCGATCCTGCTGAAACAGGAGAGAGTGTTGAAGATAATGCATTACCTTGGGATAGTATTAAGCCTGCAGGTTATAAAAAGTTACATGATTACAGTACGCTTGTACCGATACTGACAGCTGAACACCAAACCCGTATTAAAAATAATATGGAATTTGGTTTTATCAATGAAGATATTATTACCTATAAAAAGGAAAAAGATATCAATACTATTTCATTGAATAAAAAGTCACGCATAGCTGAGCAAGATAAAGAAGATGCTGATCGTTTAGCCCGCTTAAATAAACGCCAAAAAGTGTTAGGTGAAAAACCGTTCGCTGATTTGGATGCGGTACCAAAAGATTATGAAGCACCTGATGTTTATCTTGATGAAGCCGTTGCAATAACAGCTGATTTTAGTAATCAAAAACAATCGTAAGTATGATACGGAATGACATTATTTTGTTGATGTCTCTATTATTAAAGCGCTCTTAGGAGCGCTTTTTTTTATGGTTGTTTTTTGTGTCTTATTATTGAGATAGATTAAACTACAAAGTGTGATATAGCGCATATTTTTCATCGAAAATTAGGTTTCCCGACTAGTTTTAAGTATAGACCTCTGCAATTTAAGAGAGGGAATACAAAAGCGAAAGCGTTCAGTAAGGGGAAACTGCATATGATGAAGACATTTTATTTTTTTTGGTTATTTATCTTAAGCTTATTTAGTGTTAACTCTGTTGCGGATGATATTACTGAGTTTGATTATCCCTTCTTATTAGGTAATTGGTATTGGTTTAGTAATCAACAAGACGGGATAGAAAGTGAAGGGGAAAAATATCGAGCAATGCATGTGATGTTCAAATCAGATTATCAATTTGCAATGCGGTTATTACGGACAGATGGCAAAGTGGAACAATGGACAGGCGATTATGATATTGATGATACCAATATTACGTTTATTTCCTCGAATGAAGATGATCAAATGCATACCTACTTACTCAACTATAATCGTTTTGTTCTTGATGGCGCACATTTTACTAAACTGGCCCCTGAAAATTTAGCAGGTAATTGGCGCACTAAAACGATTTCAGGACAAGATGTTGCTGATAATATAGCTGAGTTTGCATTATCTTTGCGTCCGGACTTTTTATTTTCAGCTGAGATCTCTAACCAAGCGGGTAAAACGAAAGAGCACCGTGGTGTGTATTATTTAGAAGATGATCAAATTGTCTTGTTATATGAAGAAGGTCAACATGACAGTCATTTTGTTTTGAATGGACAGAATACATTAACGCTGAGTAATAAACATTTTGGTATGGAAGCAATATTAAACAGAGAATAATGTCAGCAGAGAGTAATAGCTACGATATATGATGATCAGTGTTGATGATGGTGTAGAGAAGTAAAAAAGCGAACAACAGCTGTTCGCTTTTTTTTGTTTATAGATATCGTTGAGAACTATTCGTTAACGAGTTGAAAAGCAGTCCGTAGTTGATCAAGATAGTTTTCATCCCGACAAATACTTTTTCCTGGCTCGTCTGAAATTTTAGCAACAGGTCGACCTTCACATTCAGTGAGTTTTAAAACAACATTTAGTGTTTTAACATCAGGCAAATCACAGGTTAGTTGTGTACCAATACCAAAACTTACATTGATATGATCATTAAAGTGTTTATAAATCACCAATGCTTTATCAAGTGTTAGGCTATCTGAAAATACTAAAGATTTCGTTTTTGGATCAATACCTAAAGATTTATAGTGCGCAATGGCTTTTTCACCCCAAGAAATAGGATCACCACTATCATGGCGTAAGCCAATAAAACGCTCAGAAAGGCGTTGATCGAAGTCGCGCAAGAATGCATCCATATTGATACAGTCTGTTAATGCAATACCTAAATCGTGAGGATACTCTTGCAACCAGCGATTAAGTGCCAGTTGTTGAGAGTCGGCTAACTCGCCAGAAAGCTGTTGATGTGCTTGGAACCATTCATGTGCTTGAGTACCAACAGGTGTTAAACCGCGCGTATAAGCAAGGTAATAGTTTGACGTGCCTTTAAATTCAGGCATGTTGTCTTTTAAGTAATCAACAACATGGTGGTGAACATCTTTTGAAAAACGGCGACGAGTACCAAAATCGACTAACGAAAACTGGCTTAAATCACAATTTTTTGCATCATGATAGAAGCGTTCAATTTTTGTTTTTAACTGCTCAATTGCTATCGCTGTTGTTGCTTGCGGATAAAGATGTTTACAACGAACTTCACAGATAATGGCAAGTAATGGTACCTCCCATAAAATGATATCAAGCCATGTACCACGAATAGTGATTGCTAATTGATCACCTGAGATATCGACGTCAACATCATCCGCATTAAGCTTAAAATCTTTTAAAAACGCAAGGTAATCGGCATGGAAAAAAGTTAGAGTCGATAAAAAATCGAGTTCACCTGAGGTGAAAGATAAGGTCGCAATGTGATCAATTTGTGCTTTAATTTCAGCAGCATAAGGACGTAGGTCTTCTTCGCTGCGGCAATGAAATTCTGCCACGGCTTCAACGCCTGGGTATTGATGAAATACTGCTTGTTGCATATGAAGTTTATAAGCATCAGTATCAAGCAGGGAGTCTATAACCCCATTATTGTGTCTGTTATTATTCATATCTGGTAGTAGATACTCAAATTAATAAATCTAAAGAATTTATTTTTATAATTATAGGATCTTTAAATTCAATGTCTTGGACATGGTTTATAAGGTTTAGTAAATAAATAACTAAACTATTTAACTGGTGTGAGATTGTGACCTAAGAGGTGAACAAGGTCAAGGAATATCAAGTTTACTCATTGTGACTGTTGCATTAATCATCTTGACGTGTATTGCTATTAAAATACGTAAACGATTACGTTAGTGATAATAAAGAGTGTCTATTAATTTATGCTTGAAAAGTGTTATTGGTGACACAATATTATTACATAACAGTCAACATTAATCGGTAGCTCGTGCATGCAGCATTTGAGCGAATCATAAAGGATATAAAAATAATGACAGAACATTCTACTGTGACTCAACCTGCGGCAAAATATCGTTCAGACTATCGCGCACCTGATTACACCATTACTGATACTGATTTGACATTTGACCTTCATGATACCAAAACAACGGTTGTTGCAATCAGCCATGTTGTACGTCTTAGTGAGCAAGCGAATGCTGAACTGGTCTTAGACGGTGATGATTTGACATTGATTAGTGTGAGTGTGAATGGTCAAGCGTGGGCAGATTACCACCAGCAGTCAGGCCATTTGACGTTAACAAATCTTCCTGCTGATTTTGAATTGGCTATTACGACTGAAATTAATCCAGAAGCCAATACCTTACTTGAAGGTCTATATAAATCAGGTGGTGGCTTCTGTACTCAGTGTGAAGCTGAAGGTTTCCGTCGTATTACGTTTTATTTAGATCGTCCTGATGTTTTAGCGCGTTTCACCACTAAAGTTATTGCAGATAAAGCAGCGTTTCCTTACATGCTAAGTAATGGTAATCGCATTGCAGAAGGTGAACTTGATAATGGTCGCCATTGGGTTCAGTGGCAAGACCCATTCCCAAAACCATCTTACTTATTTGCACTTGTTGCGGGTGATTTTGATGTATTACGTGACACGTTCACTACCATGAGTGGTCGTGATGTTGCGTTAGAAATTTTTGTCGATAAAGGCAATCTTGATCGTGCTGATTATGCGATGGCGTCCCTTAAAAACTCAATGAAGTGGGATGAAGAGCGTTTCGGTCTTGAATACGATCTTGATATCTACATGATTGTGGCGGTTGATTTTTTCAATATGGGTGCGATGGAGAATAAAGGCCTGAATGTCTTTAACTCTAAATTTGTATTGGCGAATCCAAATACTGCTACTGACACTGATTATCAAGGTATTGAAGCGGTTATTGGTCATGAGTATTTCCACAACTGGACAGGCAACCGTGTTACTTGTCGTGATTGGTTCCAATTAAGCTTAAAAGAAGGCTTAACGGTTTTCCGTGATCAAGAGTTCTCTTCAGATTTAGGCTCTCGACCTGTTAACCGTATTGCGAATGTCCGTATTGTTCGTGGTCCACAATTTGCTGAAGATCGCGGCCCAATGTCACACCCAATTCGTCCTGAAAAAGTGATTCAGATGAATAATTTCTATACGCTAACTGTGTATGAAAAGGGCAGTGAAGTGATCCGTATGCTGCATACCTTATTGGGTGAAGCAAATTTCCAAGCGGGCATGAAGCTATACTTTGAGCGTCATGATGGTACAGCTGCAACCTGTGATGATTTTGCACAAGCAATGGAAGATGCATCAGGGATTGATTTAAGTCGTTTCCGTCGCTGGTACAGCCAAGCGGGTACACCTGTTGTTAGTGTCTCAACGGCTTATGATGTTGACGCTAAGAGTTACGCTGTCACTATTAAGCAGCAAACCCCACCAACAGCCGAGCAAGTTGAAAAGCAGCCACTGCATATTCCGTTTGATATTGAATTATACGATAGTAAAGGCGAAGTCATTGGCTTACAAATCAATGGCGAAACAGTACATAACGTACTTGATGTAAAAGAAGCCGAGCAAACATTTGTATTTGATAATGTTGCAGAGCAGCCTGTTATCTCAATGCTACGTGAATTTTCAGCGCCAGTGATTTTAGAATATAACTACACCGACGATGAACTTATATTTCTAATGGTAAATGCATCAAATGAATTCGCTCGTTGGGATGCGGGTCAGATGCTATTGGCTAAATATATTCGCCAAAATGTTGAGCAAGTACAACAAGGTCACAGTGTAACGTTACCCGATGCGGTGATTGATGCGTTCCGTGGTGCATTACTGGATGAAAACCTTGATCCAGCCTTTATTGCTGAAATGCTAACCCTGCCAAGTGAGAATGAAATTGCGGGTTGGTACACAACCGTTGATGTTGATGCGATCAACCAGGTTGTGGGGGCATTTACACGACTACTTGCTGCTGAAATGGAAGATGAGTTGAGTGCGATTTATCATAGCTTAACGCAAGGTAGCTATAGCTTAGATCATGCGGCAATGGCACAACGTGCACTGCGTAATAAATGTTTGTCATACCTAGCATATACTACCCAAGGTGAGGCACTTGTTGCTGCGCAATATAAAGCGGCTGACAACATGACGGATACGATGGCTGCAATGTCAGCGGCTAATAATGCGCAACTTGATTGTCGTGCTGCGCAAATGGCTGATTTCAGCGACAAGTGGAGCCATGATGGCTTAGTGATGGATAAATGGTTTATGTTGCAAGGTACAAACCCTGCGGCAGATGCATTAGAAAATGTGCGTAATACCATGAATCATCCAACATTTAGTCTGAAAAACCCTAACCGTACTCGTAGTTTAGTCGCAGGGTTTAGTGCGAATAATCCCGTACATTTTCATGCAAAAGACGGTTCAGGTTATGCGTTCTTAACTGAGATTTTAGAGATTTTAAACACCAGTAATCCACAAGTTGCAGCGCGTTTAATTGAGCCGTTACTTAAACTTCGCCAATACGATGCGAGTCGTCAGCAATTGATGCGTCAACAACTTGAAAAGTTAGCCGCAATGGATAATTTGGCTAAAGACTTGTTTGAAAAAGTACAAAAAGCACTTGTTTAAAAGCGCTTATTTAAAGTTAATGCGTTAATGATTTAAAACGTGATTAAGTAAAGCCAGTGACTAATAATAGTGACTGGCTTTTATTTTATGTTATTGTTTTAAATATTTTTAATGGTCATCTCAAACCGTTCGATAGAGGTTAACTAGCGATGCGCAGTTTTACGTTTAACGTTAATATTAGCTACAATACCTTCCTACAGCACTATTCTGGTACTGCAAGTAGTGTCGTGGTATTAACCGATACTGGATTGAAGCTTCAACTTCCTGCGGTGAGATTACGTGGTTTTTTAACCCATGCAGGTATCATGGGGAAATTTCGTGTATTGGTGAATAACGATAACAAATTCGAGACTATTGAACGTATTTAGCTTAATTCCCGCCTAAAACCCCCCGTCACCAGCATCAAACTCTATACTTATCAGTATAATTATAAAGATGTTGGAGTATATGCATGACTGCACCCGACAATATCGTCCCCGTTTTACTGGAAAAAGTGTATGGCTTAATTGCCGAAAAAGTAAATCCTGCCCAACGTGCTTTAGTGATGACATTAGCTCAGCAATTATTGGGGCAATTGGCTGATGATGATTTATTACACCGTAACGAGTCGGATCTTTATGGTGCTGTATTGAGTTTATGGCAACACTTAGTCGCAAACCAACCGTCTCAGATCTCAGTAAGCGTCTACAATCCAAGTGTTAGCCTTCATGGCTGGAAATCAACCCATACAGTGGTTGAGATAGTGACACCTGATCAGCCCTTTTTAGTCGATTCTATTCGTATGGTATTAGACCGACTTGGTATAACGAGTCACTTAATGCTTAATGGCCCGTATCGTTTTCAACGCGATGATAATGGACAGATTGTTAAAGCTTGCAGTGATGATGGTGACCAACAAACCTTGTTTCATATTGAAGTTGATCGTTTACCGACAAAAGCAGAAATTGCACAATTAACACGAGAGTTAACCACTTTATTAAAAGATATTACGCTGGTGGTACGTGATTGGCAGCCAATGCAACAAAAATTACTGCAAATCGCGGCTGAATTACAAGATCACGATTTACCTATTTCAGCAGTGCATTGCCAAGAAGCCCTTGAATTTATTAATTGGCTAACAAGGCATAATTTTACCTTTATGGGGTATCACACTTACGATCTTACTGTGGTCGATGGTGATTATGAACTAACACCGGTTAAGCAGAGTGGCTTAGGGTTACTGATTAAAACGACCTCCGCTGCTTCATTTCGATTATCAAGCCTTCCTGAATCGGCACGTATTGAAGCTCACAAACCCGAAGTGCTTATTCTGACGAAGAGTAATGGTAAATCACGCATTCATCGTCCAGCTTATATTGATTATATCGGCATAAAACGATTTGATTCTCAGGGCAATATTATTGGTGAGCATCGCTTTATTGGTTTATATGCTTCAAGTGCTTACCATCAAACCGTAAGTAATATCCCGTTAATACGTAATCGTGTCAGTCGTATATTACAGGCTAGTGGATATTCACCAGGATCTCATTCGTGGAAAGCGCTCAATAATATATTAGAAACCTATCCTCGAGATGAGCTTATTCAAGCCAATGAAAATGAAATGTTAGCGGTGGGTATGGGAGTAGTACGAATGCAAGATCGTGATTTATTACGGTTGTTTATTCGACGTGATCCCTTTGGTCGATTTTTCTCATGCATGGTCTATGTCAGTAAAGAGCGTTACAACACTGAGCTAAGACGAAAAACACAACAGATATTGAAAATGTACCTTGGATCTAATGAGGATGTTGAGTTCACCACGTTTTTTTCAGAAAGTCGGTTAGCACGAACGCATTATATTGTACGAGTTGCTAATAATAATAGTGATATTGATGCTAAAGCGATTGAACATAATTTGGTGGAAGTGGCTTTGTTGTGGGAAGACAGGTTAACGCATGCTTTAGTGGCAAACCTCGGTGAAAGTAAAGGTATCGCAGTGGCAAAAAATTATGCCAATGCATTTTCTCGATCTTATAAAGAACAAATGTTACCAGGTTACGCTGTTGCCGATGTACTGCAATTAGAACGATTGAGTGATAGTAATAAACTTGGCATGCTCTTTTACCGACCACAAGAAGAAGCTGCAGATTCTTGTGTGGTTAAATTAAAGCTTTTTCATCGCACTCAACCTATCTATCTTTCTGATGTGATGCCGATGTTGGAAAACTTAGGGTTACGTGTCGTTGGTGAATCGCCATATCAAGTTATCACTGCCAATAATATTGTTTACTGGGTGCTTGATTTTTCAATGTTACATAGCCGTCGTGGTGGTATTGATTTAACAGAAGCCAGAGATCGGTTTCAAAATGCATTTGCAGATATTTGGCAGGGAACCCTTGAGAGTGATGGGTTTAATCGGTTGGTGCTTAATGCGGGATTAACGGGGCGCGAAGTGACGGTTTTGCGTTGCTATGCGCGTTATATGCGCCAAGTAGGATTTCCCTTTAGCCAGCAATATATTGAAGACACGTTAACGTACCATAATGATATTGCATGCGATTTAGTAAGGCTGTTTCAATTACGCTTTAACACAAAATGCCATCATTCTGCCCAAAGTGAACAAGTATTAATTTCAAAATTGGAGCAAAAGTTAGAATTAGTTGAAAGTTTAGATGACGATCGTATTATTCGGCGTTATATCGATATGATTTCAGCGACAGTTCGAACTAATTATTATCAACATGATAATGACCACCAGCCTAAGCATTGTTTAGCCATAAAACTATTGCCCACTCAAATTCCTGATATTCCAGCACCGATTCCGATGTTTGAAATTTTCGTATATGCGCCTGATGTTGAGGGCGTACATTTACGGGCAGGTAAAATTGCACGTGGAGGACTACGGTGGTCGGATAGACAAGAAGATTTTAGAACAGAAATTTTAGGCTTAGTGAAAGCGCAGCAAGTCAAAAATACCGTAATAGTGCCAGTGGGAGCAAAAGGCGGTTTTGTGTGTAAGCGGCAGCTACAATTAAAAACACGTGAAGAAGTGACTCAAGAAGGGATGCGTTGTTATCAATATTTCATAGAAGCACTGCTTGATGTTACTGATAATATTATTGATGGTAAGGTTATAGCGCCTTCTGATGTGCGTTGTCATGATGACGATGATCCTTATCTTGTTGTCGCAGCAGATAAAGGGACCGCCACTTTTTCTGATTTAGCTAATTCAATTTCTGCAGCTTATCAATTCTGGTTAGGGGATGCCTTTGCATCTGGGGGATCACATGGTTATGACCATAAACAAATGGGTATTACGGCTAAAGGGGGATGGGAGTCAGTTAAACGGCATTTTCGTGAATTAGGGATTAACTGCCAAGAAACCTCATTTTCTTGTGTTGCGATTGGCGATATGGCAGGTGATGTGTTTGGCAATGGTATGTTGCGCTCGCCCCATGTTTGTTTGATAGCGGCTTTTAATCATCAACATATCTTTATTGATCCAACGCCAGATGAACAAGTTAGTTATCAAGAAAGACAACGGTTATTTGAACTGCCACGTTCTCATTGGGAAGATTATAATTTAGCGCTTATTTCTGCTGGTGGCGGTGTGTTTTCTCGGCGTAGTAAGGCGATTAAATTAACCCCTGAAATTAAAAAAATACTGCGAACTAAAAAACATAGCTGTACACCCAATGAATTGATTCAATTGATTTTGATGATGGATGTCGATCTGTTGTGGAATGGCGGTATTGGAACTTATGTCAAAGCCGAATCAGAATCAAACACGGATGTAGGCGATCGTGCGAATGATGGTTTACGAATTAATGGACATCAATTAAAAGCAAAGATTGTAGGGGAAGGCGGTAATCTAGGTTTAACCCAATTAGGACGAATTGAGTATGCCAAACAGGGAGGGCGAGTTAATTGTGATTTTATTGATAATGTTGGAGGGGTTGATTGCTCTGATAATGAAGTAAATATAAAAATCTTATTAAATAACCTCGTGGTTGAAGGCGATCTAACTTATAAGCAGCGTAATGTGTTGTTGGATAAAATGGAAAAAGAGGTCAGTGAACAAGTATTAGCTGATGTTTATTGCCAAAGTGAATCAATATCTGTGACTCAATATCAACAAACCACATTACTGAAAGAACAAATTCGGTTTATTCATCATTTAGAGCGAACGGGGAAATTGGATCGGTGTCTGGAGTATTTGCCTGATGATGAAACGTTAATTGAGCGAGAAAAAGCAGGGATTGGTCTTACGCGCCCAGAATTATCGGTGCTGGTGGCTTATGGGAAAATAGTCTTAAAGCAACAATTAGAAAGTGACGATATAGCCAATGATACTTTTCATCGTCATCAGTTAGCGACTTATTTCCCGTCAGCATTACAACGCTATCGTCAACAAATGAACCATCACCCATTAACGACAGAGATTATAGCGACAGCATTAGCAAATCAGATGTCAAATGAAATGGGGTGTAATTTTGTCACTCGATTACAAGAAGAAACCGGATCATCAATAACTGATATTACATCAGCGTATGTTGTAGGACGTGAAATTTTCAGCTTTCCTAAATTATATACGGCCATTCGACAGCTCGATAATCACGTAACGGCTGAGACACAATACAATATGCTTTTTCAATGTCGGCGCATGTTGCGTCGAATAACACGGTGGCTATTACGTAATCGAGATAGAACTTTAACGATAGAGCAGCAGATCAGTTTCTATATACCCCATATTATTGACTTACATGAAAACTTAGAACGTTACCTTGTCACCGATGAGGTGAAAGAGCATCAACAACAAGCCCTGCAATTGATAACTGTCGGTGTGCCTCAAACGTTGGCTAATGATATTGTGCGATTATCGAGTTTGTATTGTGCGATGGATATTGGCCAAATAGCACAACAACATCCATCTCAAGCGTTTAGCCATATTGCACAAGTGTATTTTATTCTGGGTGTTGATTTGTCGCTACATTGGTTTTTAAAGCAAATTAATAATCAACCGGTAGAGAATCATTGGCAAGCATTAGCCCGCGCTTCATTTAGAGAAGAGCTTGATTGGCAACAACGGCAACTTACTATTTCTGTTATTCAAAATACAGCATCTCAACCAGAAGACTGTGTTCAACAATGGGTTGCTCAACATCCGGTGCCGATTCAACGTTGGGAGGGCGTATTAACCGAATTTAAAATAGGGACCGTGCATGAATTTGCTAAATTTGCGGTCGCATTAAGGGAGCTAACATTATTAAATATTTATTCTAAGTCGATAAAATAACACCATAAAGTAACAATAATGTTGTGAGTTGTGTTTTATTTTGAAGGTGAAACGTTTCACTATGGTTTTTTCACCAATTAGTAACGAAAACGTTTGCTTAAAAAGGAAATTATTTTAAATAAGAGCTATTTATAACTCATTGTAAATATTGATATAAAATATAAGCCTCTGTTTTGTTGATGATAATCAAATGAATAGGGATTGTATTTGACGGTATAACTGTGAATAATACCACCCCGTTTACACGGGATTTTTAATGGAGTTATAATGTTATATCGCATCGCACGATCCGCTATTTTCCAGCTGGATGCAGAAAAAGCACACGACCTCGCTATTCAAAACTTTTCTCGCTTTACTGGTACTCCACTTGATCTCTTTTATCGTCAACATGTTCCTGAACGTCCTGTTGAAGTGATGGGTCTTACGTTTAAAAATCCTGTAGGTTTGGCCGCTGGCCTTGATAAAAACGGTGAGTGCATTGATGCATTTGGCGCAATGGGATTTGGTTTCGTTGAAGTCGGTACCGTAACACCACGCCCTCAGTCGGGTAATGATAAACCACGTTTATTTCGTTTAATTCCTGCTGAAGGCATTATTAACCGTTTCGGTTTTAATAACTTAGGTGTAGATAATCTGGTCGAGAATGTAAAGAAATCGACCTATGACGGTGTTATTGGTATTAACATCGGTAAAAATAAAGATACCCCAATTGAAAAGGGTGCTGAAGATTATCTGATTTGTATGGAAAAGGTCTATCAGTACGCTGGCTATATCGCAGTTAATATTTCATCACCTAATACACCGGGATTACGTTCGCTACAATACGGTGAAGCATTGGATGATTTATTAGCGCAACTAAAGCAAAAGCAAATCGAGCTTGCTGACATACACGGTAAGTATGTTCCGTTAGCCCTTAAGATCGCCCCCGATCTTGATGATCAAGAAATTATTCAGGTTTGTGAATCACTTATTCGCAATAAGATTGATGGTGTTATTGGTACGAATACAACATTAGATCGTACTTTGGTTGAGGGTATGGATCATTGTGATGAAATGGGAGGGCTAAGTGGCCGTCCATTACAAAATAAGAGTACTGATGTTATTCGTAAAATGGCGATTGCTCTAGATGGTGCATTACCGATCATTGGTGTGGGTGGTATTGATTCAGCAATGGCTGCGCGTGAAAAGATGCAAGCAGGAGCGCAATTGGTACAAGTCTATACGGGCTTTATTTATCACGGCCCACGACTAGTAAAAGACATTGTTAACGGTCTTTAATGTAACCGTATGATGTAATAAGACGATTAGTTATTTAGCCAAATTGAATGTGGTATTCAATTTGGCTTTTTTATATCTGTAAATTAACACCCACCAATTTTTGTTAAACACTTCAACGCAACGTTGCTGGTGGTCTTAAAGAGAGACAAGAAGATAAGTACTATTCCATTTATTCCACAGTGGCTTATTGCAACAAAAAAACGGTGAGAAAGTGTTACGCTTTTATTCTTTATATCTATAAAAAATAAACTTAAATATTTAAAATCAATTAATTAAAGATTGTTTCCCTGAGTGGTTAATTGTTTTTATGATAATTTTTGATGTAATAAATACCTGATTAGAGCCTATTGTTTCCTTGTGAGAATAGTGTTGAGAGGTAGGATAGGGAAGTTTTGGTGGCAAATATTTACGCTGTATTTATGTTCAAATAACGGGGATAGAATGTTGATAGGGAATCAAAGGCTGATTTTTTCACCTAATTAGTGAATTGATTGTGGTAAAAACGAGGTATTTAATGTGATTTAAGTTATAATTCGACGCAATATTAGTGTGAAAAGAACGCCATGAATCAATATTTAGCGATTACTTCCCGCGGCCTAGAAAACTTGCTTGCGGATGAATTAGAACAATTAGGTGCACAAAACATTCAAGTTGTGCATGCCGGTGTCCGTTTTAAAGCCGATCAAGCAATGGCTTATCGTTGCTGTCTATGGACACGTATTTCCTCTCGAATCATCCAAGTGTTGAGTGAGTTTAATGTCCGTGACGATATGGACTTATACTTAGGTGCAACGGCAATTAATTGGATGAGCCACTTTGATAGCAATACCCGTATTGTGGTTGATTTCAATGGTACTAACCGTGAAATCCGTAATAGCCAATACGGCGCAATGAAAATCAAAGATGCGATTGTTGACCGCTTTACTAAAGCTGATCTTCGTCGCCCAAATATCGATCGTGAAAATCCTGATCTACGTATTCATATGCGTCTTTCTGGTGAGAAAGGTATTCTTGGCCTAGATATGGCTGGTAGCGGTTTACACCAACGTGGTTACCGTAGTGAAGCCGGTCGTGCGCCATTACGTGAAACCCATGCTGCTGCATTAGTTATGAAAAGTGGCTGGACACCAGAAACTGCATTGCTAGATCCAATGTGTGGTTCTGGTACGTTAGTGATTGAAGCCGCTATGATGGCAGCTGATATTGCACCAGGCCTTAAACGTAAGCGTTGGGGCTTTGAGTCCATTAAAGACTTTGACAAAGAAGCGTGGCTAGAAATTCATGCTGAAGCGACAGTGAAAGCGCGTCGTGGTCCTTCAAAAGTAACGACGAAGTTCTTTGGTCGTGAAATGGATCAACGTGTATTAGCGATTGCGCGTGATAACGCAGGTCGTGCTGGTGTTAAAGGTTTGATTGACTTTGCCTACGGTGATGCAACACAACTGATTCGCCCTGAAGGATTTGAAACAGGTATCATTCTTTGTAACCCTCCTTATGGTGAGCGTTTAGGAACAACATCTGAACTTATCTCATTGTACAAAGAGTTTGGTAACCGTTTAAAACTTGCCTTTGAAGGTTCAGTTGCGGCTATCTACTCAGGCTCAAATGAATTGCTAAGTTGTATGCGTATGCGTGCAGACAAACAATTTAAATTAAGTAACGGTGCACTTGATTGTGTGCTTAAAACATACTTAATTACAGCCGGTAGTGTTAAGAAAGAAGAAGGCGAAGAAGAAGGCGTTATCGTTCAAGAAGACGTAGCACCTGATTTTGCTAACCGCTTAAAGAAAAACATCGCTAAGTTAGGTAAATGGGCTAAGCGTGAAGGCGTGGATTGTTACCGTATTTATGATGCGGATTTACCTAACTACAATGCCGCTATCGATAAATACAATGATTACCTCATCATTCAAGAATACGCAGCACCAAAGACGGTTTCTGAAGAAACAGCACGTCGTCGTATTATGGATGTATTACGTGCCACGATTGAAGTAACAGGCGTTGAGCCAAATAAAGTTATTTTAAAAGTGCGTGAACGTCAAAAAGGCCGTAATCAATATCAAAAGCTATCAAGTGCAGAACGTCACATGACAGTCGATGAATACGGCATTAAGTTTAAAGTAAATCTTTATGATTACCTTGATACAGGCCTATTCTTAGATCACCGTACTACACGTCGTATGATCGGTAAAATGGCAGCAGGTAAAGATTTCCTTAACTTGTTTGCATACACAGGCTCTGCAACAGTTCACGCTGCAGTAGGCGGCGCTAAATCAACAACAACGGTTGATATGTCGAATACTTACTTGCGTTGGGCTCAAGAAAATATGGAGCTTAATAACCAAGTGGGTGATCAGCATGAGTTTGTGCAAGCCGATTGTCTACAGTGGTTACAAGAAGTTGATGATACGTTTGATCTGATTTTTATCGATCCACCAACGTTCTCAAACTCTAAGCGTATGAAGCAGACATTTGACATTGAACGTGATCACATCATGTTGATGGAAAACCTAAAGCGTATGCTGCGTCCAGACGGACAGATTGTATTCTCTAACAACAAGCGTCACTTCAAGATGGATCTTGAAAAACTGACTGAACTTGGCCTACACGCTAAGAATATTTCAGATAAGACATTACCACTTGATTTCGCTAAAAATAAGCAAATCCATAACTGTTGGATTATCACCCACAAGGAAGACTAAGTGCTAATCACACTTTATAGCACACAAGGATGTCATCTCTGCGAGCAAGCTTATGGTTTGCTGGTGGAGATGGGAGTGCAGCATCAAGTAAGCATCGTCGATATTGCGTTCGACGATGCTTTATTCTCTCGTTACGGCGTAGTAATACCCGTACTCTCAATTCAAAATCATGATCATACTATTCTGGCGCCAGAACTTCATTGGCCCTTTGACCGGAATAGATTAGCAACATGGTTAACTACTTATAAGCTTGGTTAAAATAAGATGGCACTAATTAAAATCAGTAACGCCCAACTAGCCTACGGCGATCATGCATTGCTTGATAAAGCAGAGTTTCTTCTTCATTCACATGAGCGTGTGTGTTTAGTGGGTCGTAATGGTGCGGGTAAATCGACATTAATGAAAGTAATTGCTGGTGAAGTATTACTTGATGACGGTAGCGTACAACGCCAAAACGAGCTGGTGGTTTCACGTTTAGAGCAAGATCCACCGCGTAATGCTGAAGGTTCAGTATTTGATTATGTTGCTGAAGGTCTTGCTGATGCTGGTCGTGTATTACGTGAATACCACCATCAGTTAGATTTAGTGACGGAAGATCCAAGTGAAGCTAACATTAATAAGTTAGCACGTATTCAAGAGCAAGTTGATCATCATAATGGTTGGCAGCTTGATACACGTATTGCTGCGGTACTAGAAAGCCTAAAATTAGAACCGAATACGCTTCTAACTGATCTTTCAGGTGGTTGGCAACGTAAAGCCGCACTTGCTCGTGCGCTTGTTTGTAATCCAGATATCCTATTATTGGATGAGCCAACTAACCACCTTGATGTAACAACCATTGAATGGCTAGAAGGTTTCCTAAAAGACTTCCGTGGTTCAATTATCTTTATTTCTCACGACCGTGCATTCATTCGTTCAATGGCAACACGCATTGTCGACCTTGACCGTGGTCTATTAACGTCTTTCCCTGGTGACTATGAAGGTTATCTTGATGGCAAAGAAGAAATGCTGCGTGTTGAAGCTGAGCAAAACTCATTATTTGATAAAAAGCTAGCACAAGAAGAAGTTTGGATCCGTCAAGGTGTTAAAGCACGTCGTACGCGTAACGAAGGCCGTGTTCGTGCATTAAAAGCATTACGTAACGAACGTAGCGACCGTCGTGACGTTGTTGGTAAGGCTGATATGCAGCTACAAGATGCTAACCGTTCAGGTAAGATTGTCTTTGAAGCGAAAAATATCAGTTATAGTTATGGTGATAAGTCCATCGTTAATGATTTCAGCTTTAACGTCATGCGCGGCGATCGTATTGCCTTAATTGGTGCGAATGGTTGTGGTAAGAGTACTTTGATCAAAGTTATGCTTGATCAACTAAAAGTAACCGGTGGTGATTTCCATTGTGGTACTAAACTAGAAGTGGCTTACTTTGACCAATACCGTGAAATTCTAGATCCTGAAAAAACGGTAATAGATAACCTTGCTGATGGTAAGCAAGAAGTCACTATTAATGGCAAAACACGTCATGCGTTAGGTTATTTACAAGATTTCTTATTCCACCCACGTCGTGCACGTACACCGGTTAAAGCACTATCTGGTGGTGAGAAAAACCGTTTATTATTGGCGAAATTGTTCCTTAAGCCTAATAATTTATTGGTTCTCGATGAACCAACAAACGATCTAGATATCGAAACATTGGAACTTTTGGAAGATATTCTTGCCAACTATCAAGGAACATTGCTTTTAGTAAGTCACGATCGTCAATTTGTTGATAATACTGTGACTACAAGCTGGATTTTTGAAGGTGATGGTGTTGTTAACGAATACGTTGGCGGTTACCATGATGCCCAATCTCAGCGCGCTAATTCTTATGCGAATCAAGCGAAAGAGCAGGCAGCTCAAATTGAATTAGCAAAAAAGAAAAAAGCAGAGCAAGAACAAAAGCAGCAAGACGTAACACCTAAACGTGCCGGTAAGAAGTTATCTTTTACACTTCAACATGAGTTAGCAGGCTTACCGAAAAAAATCGAAGACTTAGAAAATGAAATCGCAAAATTGCAGGAACAAGTTAATGATCCTGCGTTCTTCTCGGATCCGAAGAATGATACTCAAGCGACGCTAACAGCTTTAACTAAGCTTGAAGCAGAATTTGAAGTTGCATTTGAACGATGGGAAGAGCTGGACGCGATGTAAAGGAATCCTAATGCCACATAAGATGTTAAAGCTTTCTACACTTGCTATTTTAATTGCAGGTGCATCACAAGCCAATGCTGCTGTGTATACCGTTGTACCTGTTGATCAGAATAGTACATTAAAAGATCAGCCTTATTTTGACAAAGCACAATCAGGTGCTCCACTTTTATATTCAAGCACTGGTATTCAAGACTCAGGTACTGATGCTAGTTGTTTTTCTGATGATTGTACTAGTGAAACGTATAAAGTGACGAGTGAAGCACGTCGTGGTACAGAAGGTACACCGATTGCAGATACCACACCGTATAATCAAAATAGCCAAGATATAACCAATCAGTATCAGCTACAAAACTACTGTGATAATAACTTAGGTTATGGTACTTGTGATATCTGGGCCGAGAGTCAGTTTTTTGGTCGTGATTATGCCGATAATGATGAGTGGAATGGTCAAGGTTTAGGTGGTTTACAGAAAAAACAAGCTGCTTGGGTTAATGGTTATCATTCTAATGCTCAAGGTTTAGTTGATGGTGCGCCAGTAAATACTTTTGCTGAAGATGATGCAAAGTATGATGGTACTCAAAAAGCGAATCTTGGTGCTATTGTTGCAAATACTACAGACAGTACTGTAAAAGGTACTGTAGGAACTGATTTTGTATATGGTATTACATCATCGGCATTGTTTGAAAATGCATCGGGTAAACCGAGAGCATTTAGCAAGCGTGGTTTTGTTAATACAAATGGTCAGTCTGTTCAATTAGCGCCTGTATCAAGTATTGCGTCTGTTGCTGGTAATGAGAATGCCGCGACACTTGTCTCTAACATGGGTCAGACACAAGCCAATGATGCTGTTGCTATGAAGGACGGTAATCTACTTGTAGTTGGCTCATCATCTTATGCGGCAAGTTTTTATGCTCAAGATCGCGATGGTGATTACCGTGAAGATGAGAATAAATTACCAAGCTCTGATGACATCCTAAATAATGGGTCACACCCACTTAATTTTGATGTAATGAAGCAATGTACGATTAACCCATCGGATAATCTTTATAAAAACTGGGAATGTCAGTTTAGTACTTTTGCTAACGAAGCTGCAGTTTGGCTAGTGAATGCAAACGGTACTGTAACATCTCATGCAATTACAGCTGGTAACGGTGATAATCGTGATGGTTTAGCCGTTATTGATAAAGACAATGACTCACGATCATTCCAAGCGTCTGCACAAGCAGTAGCACTAGATAAGAATGATAATCCAATTGCTGTTGGTTATTCGACGACTGATGTTAAAAATGATTACTATGCTATGCAAGCAGCGTATTTCACTGCGAAAGCGGGTAATTTAGCATCATGGACACGTACGATGATTCCTGGTTTGGATATTGAACCTGGTGATGATCGTGATTTCACTTATACCATCGCAAATGGTGTTAATAATAGTTCTGTGATTGTGGGTGATGCAAAAGGTAATGGTGAAAAACCACAACGTGCATTCGTTTACAAAGCAGGGCAAGGTAATGCTCAATTCTTTGATCAATTAGCGCCATCTCTTTTCTTTAAAGATTCAAACAGTAATGCGGCAGCGATCAATAATAACGATCAAGTTGTAGGTTGGGTTGATATTGAATCAAGTAACGGTAAAGAAGCGCGTCACCGTGCATTTACTTATATCAATGGTACAGCACAAGGGCCACTAAAGGCTGGTGGTGCTTGGATGCTTGATGACTTAACCAATGATGGTGTTGTTAATTCTATTGCTAACTCATACCGTATTGTTGATGCAACAGGCATTAATAATGCGGGTGTAATTGCAGCGACAGCATACTACTGTCACGGTGGTTATGAAAATCTAAGTAAACTTGCACATTGTAATGGTACTGAGCAACAAGTGGTTGTTAAGCTAGTTCCAAAAGCAGGTGCAACGGCTGAAGATATTCAACCACGCGTAAAAGATGAAGAACCACCGTTTAAGCGTTCAGGTGGTTCGCTTGGCATTTTGGCTTTGACAGCATTAGGCTTTATTGGTTTCAGAAGAAGAAAATAAATTTTTAAATAGATTTATTAATTGTAACGGGCTCACAAATTGTGGGCCCGTTTTGTTTTTAGGCTTGATCAATTTCGAAATCTGACCCATTTTTAATAAAGGAGTTATAACACTCCGTCATTACTTTATTGTGATGAAAAGTACCAACAGATAAGGAATGAGGATCGAACTATGAAGAGACAAAAGCGGGATCGTTTAGAACGCGCACAAGCTCGAGGTTATCAAGCCGGTTTGAATGGCCGTTCTACAGAAGATTGTCCATATAATGGAACAGATGCCCGTACGAATTGGCTTGGCGGTTGGCGAGACGCAAGAGAGGAAATGCAACAAGGTCTCTATAAATAAGATAACCTCCCTCATGGTTAACCTTTCTGAGGCCCCTTAGGAGAAGGGGCTTTTTATTGCCAATAAAATTAATTGCTATCATTTTGATGATTTGAGTTTTGTTCTTACTGGAGAATAAGCAATCTATTTTTGGTTAGTTGTTATAAATAACAAAATAAGATAGCAATAAATAATAAGCTAAGTTTTTAAATATAGTTATCGATGTTATTACAGACAGTTGCTGGTGGACTACATAGTATAATGTTAAGAGTGTTATTGATTAAAAAAAATAGCCATAAAAAAAGCCCTGAAGAAGACTTCAGGGCTTTATAGTATTTAAATTGGGAAAGAATTAAAAGTTGTCAGTATCTTTAAAAAGACCCACTTTTAGATCTTTAGCAACATAGATTTCTTTACCGTCTACAAGTACACGGCCATCAGCAACACCCATAATAAGCTTACGGTTAATTACACGTTTAAGCTGAATGTCGTAGGTTACTTTTTTGGCCGTTGGTAATACTTGACCGGTGAATTTAACTTCACCCACACCCAATGCGCGACCTTTACCTTCACCACCTGACCAACCAAGGAAGAAGCCAACAAGTTGCCACATAGCATCTAGGCCAAGACAACCTGGCATTACTGGGTCACCAATAAAGTGGCAGTTGAAGAACCATAGATCAGGATTGATATCTAATTCCGCATGGATAAAACCTTTGCCGTGGTCTCCGCCTTCTGCAGAGATATTAACAACACGGTCAATCATCAGCATATTATCTACTGGCAGTGATGGAAACTCAGGACCGTATAGCTCGCTTTTACCACATGCAACTAGTTCTTCGTGTGTATAAGAATTCTGGCGTGTCATTAGAATCATTTACTCCTTCAAAAGTATGCAAGCAATTTAGCTTACACGTGTACGCTAAACAACTCGGATCAGTTCTGGCCCAACCAGTTGGATATTGCTAATCTAAGTCGATTAACGATACCAATCTCGTTAGAAAGGTCACCATGATGGAAATAATCAATACGATCTTCAATTAAAGAGAGGATCGTTTCATCATCTTCATTCTCACTACGGAAAGATTTACCCGTGAGAAGGGGGATGGCCTCGTCAACATTATTGACTCCCCATATATGGAATTGTTTCGCTTTTATAGCTTCAATAACTTCATCGTTTAAGCAAAGGCTTGATAAGTTAGTGTACGGTAAAATGACACCCTGATTACCGTTAAGGCCTCGATGGACACAAACCTTATAGAAGCCCTCAATCTTTTGATTAATGCCACCAACAGCTTGCACACGACCAAATTGGTCAACGGCACCAGTAACAGCCACTTCTTGGTTAATGGGTTGCGATGATAATGCCGACATAAGCGCACAAAGCTCAGCAAGAGAAGCACTGTCGCCATCAACTTCAGAGTACGATTGTTCAAATACAATGGATGCAGAATAGGGAAGTGCTTGGTCTAAATCGAGTGCTGTTGCAACAAAGGCCTGCATAATCATCATGCCTTTTGCGTGAATATTACCACCAAGTTCAACTTTACGTTCAACATCAGCAATATCACCATCACCAAAATGCACCACACATGAAATACGAGCGGGTTCGCCATAAGCACAAGGATGCCCGGGCATTTCAACAACAGTTAGGCCATTAACTTGTCCAATTTCTTCACCTTCAGTGGCAATTAATACTTGGCCATGGTGGATATCTGCAATTGCACGCTCAGGTAAATATGACTCTCGGTATTCTTTTGCTCTTAATGATGCTTTGATGTGCTGGGCTGTGATCAAGTTACCTTCCGATTCTACGGCGGCTTCTGATAGCAAACTTAAATGCCATAATGGGCATAATGGTAATCGTGTTTGATCTTCTGCGTGGCGAGCACCTGCCTGTAATATGGCGTGAATCGCATCAGAATCAGCAAGTGCTGGTAAGCCATAGTAATGACCAATGCCTTTAATGTAGCTCAAGTAATCTGTTAACGTCGCTTCATTAAGTAATAAATCTTGCTCAAATTCACCGTACATTGCCATGCCATCACTTAAATCTGGCTCTGCAGCATCCAGTTCAGCCATTAAGTAACGCTCGCCAATTATTATAAGCTTAACGTTAACTGTGTCTGCTGCTGGTATTGTATAAAGAGATTTCTTTGTGATGGGGTGCCATTCTAATTGACCATTTGTTAATACATTTTTTAACTGAGGCCATATAGTGGGATCACTTAAAATTGCCGTGATAGATAAAACGAGATAACCATTGTGTGCTTGATGAAGTAAGCCATATTTTAGCTGAGGTTGTGTTTCACCGTCTTTAGCTGGGTAAACTGCGCCAAATAGCTTCTCATGAGTGACGTTGTCACCTGCAATGATGATGGGCTGTGTTACGGCATTTTCATTATTGTTGCTTGATTTATTAATGCTTTTTTTTAGCAATTCAATAATGTAATCACGATATAACGTGTTATCGGAAGCCGTAATGCGTAGAATGCGTGGCTGTAAATTCATCGCGGTGAAGCGGCGTACAGCATCTGATAGGCGAGATTGAAGGATGCCTATCAGAATCGGTTGTAAATCATCATATTGATCTAAAACGTGCTGATATGGGCTGTAATCAGGAAACATGTTACGCCAAGATTCTTCATGCATAAATTTATGATTTCTATTGTTACTGTGAAAAGATGTGCAGTATAAAGCAATCAAAGGGCTCATAATAGACACTTATCGTCTATATTTAAATTTCACTATTAAGGTTATTTAATCTTAGGAGAATTGATTGTTATTTTGCCTGTCAGGAGTTACACTGTAACGGTCAGTTTGAATAGCTTGAGAATTATTAATCCTATGAAATATCAGCAACTTGAGAACCTTGAAGCAGGTTGGAAATGGACTTATTTGGTTAAAAAATGGAAAGAAGGAGTGCCAATAACAAGCTTTATTGATCAAAGTGAAGCCGATGCGGCCGTAAAAATATTACTCGATATTGAGCACGAACCAACCAAAGTTATCGAGTGGATTGATAACAATATGGCTCGTGATTTAGAGAATAAATTAAAACAAGCCATTCGTGCTAAACGTAAGCGACATTTTAATTCAGAGCAAATGCATACAAGAAAGAAATCTATTGATTTGGATTACCGAGTTTGGGAAAAATTAGCAGAAAAATCACAAGAATTGGGTTCGACATTATCAGACACTATTGAATATTTGATCAGTGAAAGTTCTCGAACCGAACAAGCGAGTCAAACCGTTTCAGATTTAAAGAATGATCTTAACCAACTACTTAATTCAGATTCTTTTGAATAATATACTTTTTGATTAAGTCGTTGGTACTTCTCTTTCAAGCTAAACTTTATTATTAAGGAGTGTGTAATGGAATATGTTCTTTTATTAGCCGTTGTGGTTATTTTTATTGTTTTTAAAGATAGACCCATAATGGTATTAGAGTTTAAAGATGGTGAACTTATTAAAACTAAAGGACAAGTACCAACGGGATTTCAAACTGCTTGTCGAGATATTGCTCATAAAACCCCTTTTTCTGGCCGAGTTAAAATCTATAAAACACGATTTACTACGAAATTAGATTTTTCAAAAAATGTTCCAAATAAAATAAAGCAACGTATAAAAAATGTTTTTCCACACAATGTACCAACATCCAAGCGTGGAAAAAGAGCGTAATAAAAATAGAGTGAAAATAGAAACGCTATCTATAAAAGTAGCGTTTTTTATTATATAAAATAAGGTGGAAAAAGTGATAAAACCCTATGCAAAACGATTATTGGAAGGTGATGATTTACGTTTGTCATTACTTGAATTTATTCAAGTCAATAATATTCGAGCTGGTTCATTATTGACTGGGGTTGGATGTTTATCTCACGCTAAAATTAGACTAGCTAATGAAAAAAATGTGTTAGATATTGAGGGGCCTTTAGAAATTCTCACATTATGTGGAACATTAACAGCAAAGCATGTCCACATTCATATTTCAGTTTCTGATAGAAAAGGGCAGGTCTATGGTGGGCATTTAATGCCAGGCTGTATTGTTTCTTATACGGCTGAATTATGTATGATTGCGTACAATAATTTAAATTTCGAACGTCAATATGATCTCAATACTGGTTTTGACGAATTAGTTATACGCGATAATAGTAATTAGCCCAAGATATTAACTCTTGGACTAAGAACATTAATTGATGGATTTCATTAATGCATCTTTACTTTGGATGAATAATGCAATTTTTTCTTTTAATTCAAGCAGCTCTTTTTCTGCTTTTAAGCGTCGATTTATTTCTTTTTCTAATTGTTCTCCAATTTCAACAGCTAAATAACCGCCTTTTATCAATGCCTTAGTTGTTACATTTGTTTCTGTCAGAGATTTTAATGCTTCAATCATATAGTAATGCTGATCGATATCTCTAATAGTAATCGCCATAGATGCTCCTTATTGAAACCTAATAATATCAATAAGATACTATTAGGTGAATCTTTTATTCTAATGCACTATAACTTTATAGCCTTCAATAATAAAAGCCACCTCTCGATGACTTATATTACCTAATTAATGATTCTTTTGCC
This sequence comes from Photobacterium phosphoreum, assembly GCF_002954725.1. Classification (GTDB taxonomy): domain Bacteria; phylum Pseudomonadota; class Gammaproteobacteria; order Enterobacterales; family Vibrionaceae; genus Photobacterium; species Photobacterium phosphoreum. Next base: position 1,151,797 of record NZ_MSCQ01000001.1, on the reverse strand, counting down.
TAATAACACATCAGATGAATCATTACTTTGGCAAAAAGAAGGAGAGCGTGATATATAAATAGCATCTCCAGAGCGTAATGAATCAATGAAAAAATTGCTAAACGTTAATTGTGAATTATTATTATCTATATGCTCAATGCCGAACAAGTAATAATGATTTTGGAATCGCAAGAAGACACCATCAAAACGACTAGAATAATAAGTTTTACAATTATTTGAAATTAACATTGAAACATGTCCATCATTCAATGTTAATTTTAATGTATCTTCAATGTTATTATTTGTTGAAAATTCATATGTGGCTTTAGTATTAACAGAACTTATTACAGCCTGTATAAATAAAAAAACAAGAGCACTAACAATGCCAATAAGCGCTTTATTTAACACTACAAATTTCCTGTTTAATAGTAGATGAGTAATTAATAAAATGCCCATTACTTACGCCAAATAATTGATAATAATTACATGATTTATCAAGAGGAAACGCATACCATCGGCTTATGCTACTATTATCATTATCTAAAATAGAATTTTGGACTGGTTTGGGTAAATCAACGCCGTTATAAATAACAGGTAATCCTTCAACTGCAGTTGTATCAATAAAAAACAAAAATCGATAACAAATGGTTAATGTAGCAAAAAAGAAAGTAATGCCAACAATAATTTCAAAAATATTAATATTACATAAGCGTGGTGTTTTTTCTTTTTTTGAATGCGTTAATATTTCTTTTTTTTCTTGAATAACAAAAGGTTGCTCTTCAATTAAAGGTCGAATGCTTTTATCAATACTGTTGATTTCATTACTGATCTCATTACATTTCGGTGGGTGAGAACCATCATCAATAAGTGCTAACTGTCGAATACAGTAACCTAATTTAGGTTCTGTCGTTATTATTTTATGCTCACCAATTTTTGAAAAAGCTGTACGTAAATTTTTGATTGCAACCGTTAGTGAATTGTTGGTAACAATTTTTCCTTGCCAACAGTCAGCCAATAAAACTTCTCTATATATTGTTTTATTCGCAGATTCAGCAAGAAGAGTGAAAATTAAGGTTTCTGATCGCGAAGCTTTAATGAAAGCGCCATCACTAATTCGCGTTATGGTCCTACGTGCAAAATCAACATCGAAACGCCCGATACGTTTACAACCGTCGTTTACTTCATCGTTCATTTTTATTCTTATTTATCAGTTTTAGCTATAAATCGATAGCCAAATTGTCATCAAGTTCACCATATCTAAATAGATAAAGCGTCTTAGTATTTTATACAAAACCGCTAAATATGCAATTGTGAAACAAGTATAACTATCATAAAAACGTAAATTATACGATAGAATAGATGTTTTTTTATACCTGCATTTACAGTATCTATACTTTATTGTCTTATATCTAAGTCTCCTTATCAGATGTATCGATTAAAGGTATCTTTTGTGGGAAATCATAGCCGATAAAATAAGA
>NZ_MSCQ01000001.1:1148843-1149498 GCF_002954725.1 Photobacterium phosphoreum | reverse complement strand
TTATAGAGTAGGGAAGTCACGGCTTTTTTCTAGTGCTAGGTTTGAATTTTTCTGGGTGAACTAACACTGGATTTATTTCTTCAAGTTGACGGATTGCCCGTTGTTGGGCGGTTCGTTTGGGGGCTTTTTTACTGCGACTACGTGTTTGTTGTTGGTCATATTGTTGCTGTTTCGCCTGGGCAAATTTCAATACTGCACCCAAACGTTTGTTATCAATTATCTGACCTTGGTCAACATCTTCGAGCTTATCAAACACTTTGAATTCTAATTTTCGATGGCCATATTGAATTGCGATCGTACCATCTGGACGATCAAGAACCTTAACGACTTGACGCACAAGACGTTGATTTTCTTCGGTTGGATCAATTAAATAGATAACTTTGTCGTATTGAAATGTCAGTGATTTTGATACTTTTCTTAGCTCTTGCCATGCAAAAATATCATGTAATTCATCTACTGATTCTCGTAATGGTCGATGCATGTTTTTAGGATATTGAGCAACTTTAGCAAAACGATGGTTAAAATCAGCAATAAAGTCGGGGAGCCATACATTAGCTTGTTCAATATTATCAATGTGTTGTAATCACATTTCTTTGACTAAGCGATCTTGTAAAGTTTTGTTGGCACGTTCAACACGGCTTTTGGCTTGAGAGCT
>NZ_MSCQ01000001.1:883603-1147642 GCF_002954725.1 Photobacterium phosphoreum | reverse complement strand
GATGATTACTTGGCACGCCACGTTGTAGTGAAAGTAATCCTCCAGCACCAAACTGAGTAAAGCGTTTTACTAATCGTGATACTTGACGACAGCTCAAGTTAAGTCGACGAGCTGCTTCAACACCAGTAATTTGTTTATCACAAACATCTTGAATAACTTTGATTCGGCTTAATTCATTTTCAGTCATAGTGAGCAACATTTATTGATTCCAGTTCATAGCAAAACCTATGATCTGAAGATAGTTCAACATGACATTTCTAACGGGTTCAAACCGGACATTTCTAAATGGGACTTACAACCTCAGTGCGCATTATGTATATTATGTTAAATAGGATGTAGAGTGGAGATATGTGTAACCCATATTGTATTGAGTTACTCTTTATTACCTCCCCCTTTAGTATATGGCTCGTTATGGTTATCGGTATTTAATCGTAATTGAAATTTATCATACATTTGGTGCTTAATACGTGACTCAGATCTTGATGGCTAATTGTTCGATCAAAACTGGCTGCGTTAAAAATACAGCCAGTTTTAAATTTACTTTATTGATGCTTTGGCTCTTGTTTTAAATCCTGATATTTAATGAGCATCAAATCTAGTTCTTCAGGTCGTATTGGCTTAGCCAAAAATCCATTCATACCTGCTTGATTATAAAGAAATTGATCACTTTGCATTGCATTTGCTGTTAATGCGACGATTGGTGTATCAATATTGAGCTTTCTGATGTATTTAGTCGCTTCTAGTCCATCTAAAACTGGCATTGATATGTCCATTAGTACTAAATCAAATGATTTGTGACACTGTAACAGTTTTGATATTGCTTCCTCACCATGATTACTTATCGTAACTTTATGCCCTCGACGTTCTAACATTAACTTAGCTACAAGTTGATTTGTCGGACTATCTTCGGCAAGTAATATATTAAGTGATATTGTTGGTTTAGCTGTTTTTTGTTCAGTTTGTTTTTCAATTTGAACAATAGCAGGATGAATAGGAAAAATTGCGGTAAAACAACTACCAATACCTAATTCACTTTTAATTGTAATATTTCCCTGCATTTTATTAATTAATAACTGACTTATCGTTAAACCTAATCCTGTACCACCATATTTACGGGTGATACTACCATCAGCTTGATGAAATGGATTAAAGAGTTTTTTTTGTGAATTGTCAGCAATACCAATTCCTGTATCAAAAATGGAAACTTCAATGTTGTTATCAACTTTACTTGCAACTATTTTAACTGAGCCCATATTAGTGAATTTTATAGCGTTACCAATAAGGTTAAACATTATTTGAATGATGCGGTTTTTATCAGAAAAGATATATGTAGGAATTGATTCATCAATATTGCACTCTAACAGTATTTTTTTCTTATCAGCTTCTGGTTGAAGTTGACTTTTTACCAAGGTAATACTGTCTGAAAAGTTTATATTGCTATTAAATAGTTCGAAGCTACCAGATTCAATACGAGATAAATCAAGAATATCATTAATAATTGTTAAGAGTAAATGTGCTGATTGCTCCATTTGCCCTAGCCATTGTTGCTGCTCATTTTCCAATCCTGATGACGATAATAAATCCATTAAACCTAATACGGCATTTAATGGTGTCCGTATTTCATGGCTCATCATTGCTATGAATTGTGATTTTGCTTTGTTTGCTGATTCTGCTTGCTTACGGGCCTGTTGTAAATCAAATAAGCGCTTTTTCCTAACACTGATATTTTTTACCGTACCACGATAACCCAGTAATAATCCGTATTTATTATAATAAGGCGTACCACTAAAACTTAACCATTGTTCTTTGCCATCAATGACTAATTGCCATTCGAGATCTTCAAAAGATTGATTTTGTTCTAACTGCAAACGGAATTTTTGTTTGAAATCCTCATGGTCATCAAAGAACTCCATGATATTATCTTTATCTATTAGATGGTTAGCAATATGAGATGCTGAAATATAACTGAAATTATATTCAGTATCTATTTCCCAGAACCAATCACCAACCGTTCGTGCAAAATCTTTAAAACGTTGTTGGCTGTGTATTAGTTCTTGCGTTCTGGCTGTGACTAACGACTGCAATCGTTCTCGATAATCTATATCAATGATCGCACGTTCAAGTAATGGTCTGAATCGATTTAAAACACGACGGCAACTAGACGTGAAATGCCCTTTTTCAGTGCTCATAAGAATGATTATGGCATCCCCAGAGCTTATTTTTACACCGGTAATTAAGCTTGAATTGCAGATCTTTAATAGTTCTGTACTTTTATTCTTAAACTCTTCGATATCTTTGGGGGAATATAAAGCAATACATTCTCCGTTTATACAGCGATTAAATGTGCTGTCAACTTTCCAAAGACTAAAGTCAAGCGTTGTAACTGTGCTCATCAATACGTGTAAATCTGATGCTTCGTCATCACGAGTTAAAACGATCGCATTATCGAATGCAATAAACTTATGTAAAACGGCTAATAAACTATTGAAAACCTGACGTTTATTATTTGCGCCAGCCATGGCTGAAACGCCTTCAAGAATGGCGGCGTTCTCTATCCGTAGTTGATATTCTCTTTCTTGACTACGCTGAAGGTCCAATAATGTTTCTTGCAGTTTTTCCGAATCAAAACCAATCATAATTATTAGTCCCTATGAAAAACAACAGCTGAAATCATTAAATTACCATGCGCATTCTCACCTGTCACAAATTGTCCTTGTTCACCAAAAGTGAATGGGCAAACAAAAGGTTTATCATGCATTGCTATTTTTACAAATAAAGCCACTTCTTCCATTCGCTTTTGAACTTTAAGCATACAACCAGCACAATATATTGTCAGACCACCAATTGGGTTTAATTCAATTCCATTGGTTGAAGTAACAACTCGTCCAGCTCGAGTTATTAATCGTTCATCAGTACCCGTCATAAAATATAAACGTTCGCCTTCAATAATAGAGGCAAACATTTTTAAACCATTCGTTTTAGTTACCATTAATGGGTGAGCTAATTTAAAGTAAGGTAGATCATGAATCTCTCCGACTAAACGTCCAAGAGGATGCAAACTACTTTCATTTATAATGCTGCTGTTTGCCTCAAAACGTTGTTGGATCCATTTTTGATAAACATCAGCGGCAGGTTGATGATCTAATTCAATTATTTCACGGCCTTGAACTTTTGTTGCAATGGCTGAATATGAAGTAGCAGCATAACCAGAGTGGAAAGAAAAACTTATTTCACAATTAGGATAAAAAACCGCAATGCCTATACCCTGTTGTGTTTGTTGTTCTTGATTAAATATTTTCCATTTATTATTAACATGATCATCAGCTGCACTGCCACCAATAATGGTAATATTTTTTCCAACAACATCTTCAATACCTCTAATAACCTCTTCTTCATTACCCGGTGTTGCATGAAGCAATATTAATGTTGGTGATTCACCAAGACGGCCGCTATTGCTAATCGCTTTAAGTATTGCTTGGCGTGCAATATTAAAAATGGATCCATTAGATGAAACAATCGATGTTCCATAAGCACCAACAATATCATTAATTGCCCAAAGTGCGATACCTTGCCCATTAATATACCCATCTTCTGTCATAAACCCCTGACAGGATGAACATGCAAGAAAAGGTGTATTTGGATAGTATTTAGTTAATGTTAATTGTAAAACGTCATAATCATAATCTTCAGAAAAATACAACAAGAGCAATGAAGGCGGTGCAATTTTCTCATCTAATTTATTAATTGCATCAACAATCGCATCATGAGAATTATTTAACACAGAAAAGCTTGTTGCAATATCCATAGCCATATCTTTTAAATTTTCCCTTATAATAATCATTTTTTTAATATGATCAGTAAGTAAATTATTTTAATTATTATTATTATTTTGTTAGGAATTAACCTGTTATCTTCTATCATAGTACAGTTAATTGACTTAAGGCGTTTTATATCATATTCGATTTTTCAAAGTGTCATATTGACTACTGCGGGATGATAATTGATGATTCATAAAGAGTAAATATTTACTGTTAAATTTACTCTTTATTCTATCTGCAACGTGAAAAATAGCGCCATGTATCTTATTTAGTTACTGTAAATTCTGACGAATAAGTAGTGTCATGTACTTTAATATCAATCGACCATGTCATTTTATCATGGATACATTGAGGTATTGTGAACTCACCGATCCAACTATTCTTTTGTGGTTTAAATATAATGGGTAATACTCCCATATTCATACTAACACCACTCACCGTTGCACTAGGTTCAACTTGAAGATTATTAATATGCAACATAATTGGTATTCCTGATTTTGGCATCACAGGTAATAACGTAACGGTAACAGGCTTATTCTCAATATTAAATAAACAATTTCCAGTATTTAAACTACATATTTTAACGTCATTTGTTGTTGTTGGTTGTGCTTCATATGTCACTGTTCTCCAAACAAATGCCGTAATTAAAACAATCATTAAAATAATAATTTGAATTAATCGTCCCTTGGTTAATTTTTGTGCCGCCATTTTATATTAATTCCTTTATTACTGTTATTGCACTATTCACTAACTAAAAATTTCATGTTTGATACTAAGTGCTAATCTTATAAGGAGCTAACACTTTTCCTATATTAAGACATAGGTATAGCTAGGAATGAATTCAAATAGTATAACATCACCCACTGCTCAACGTTGCTATCATTGTGACGAGAAAATACCTAAAGGATGTCAATTTCATCTTGAGATCTTGGGAGAATCGCGAAGTTTATGTTGTGCAGGATGTGAAGCAGTAGCGAAGATTATCATTGATAATAACCTAACTGATTATTATCAATATCGTACTCAATCGGCAGATAAATCGGCACTGGTTCCACCGAATATAAAAGCATTGTGCCTTTATGATCATCAAGAAATTCAAGATGATTTTGTGAGTGACAATGAGCAACAGCATAAAGAAATATCCCTTTCTATTGATGGTGTTTCTTGTGCCGCATGTGCGTGGTTAATAGAGAAACAATTAAAGAAGCAAACGGGTGTTATCACGATTGAAGTTAACATTACAACTCATCGAGCTTTATTAGTTTGGGATGCTGAACGTGTAAAATTAAGCCATTTATTAATTATTATTCATCAATTAGGTTATAAAGCTGCCCCCTTTGAAATTGATGTTCAGGAGCAACATTATCAGCAAACAATGCGCCAATATCTCTATAAGTTAGGAGTTGCTGGTATTGCAACAATGCAAGTTATGATGTTTTCAGTTGCTCTCTATTTTAATTTTTTTAATGAACAGAATAATAATATTCGTGATTATTTACGTTGGGTAAGTCTGTTCATAGCAACCCCTGTCTTATTATATTCAGCACTGCCTTTTTATCGTAATGCCTGGTTAAACATAAAAACATTAACGTTAGGTATGGATGTTCCCGTCTCTATTGCTTTACTTTTTTCTTATATCGCCAGTTTATATGCCACAATGACTGAACAAGGCGACGTTTTTTTTGAATCAATTTCGATGTTTACCTTTTTCCTGTTACTTGGTCGATTTTTAGAGATGCGAGCTCGTCGTCATGCCGCAACTATGAGTGCTAATCTGTTAAAACTTATCCCTGCAATGGCTACTCTCGCTTCTGGTGAGCAAATTGCGGCAAAAACACTCAAGAAAAGTGACATTGTAACAATTCCCCCTGGTGAATATTTACCAGCTGATGGCATCATTATTCAAGGCTCAACAACGATCAATGAGTCAATGCTAACCGGAGAATCTATTGCGGTTAGGCGTACTGAAAATGATACTGTTTTTACCGGAACTATTAATGGTGATGGCAATATTACAGTGAAAGTTACACATAATCGTAAAGACGCATTAATTTCTAGGATTGTTCGTTTACAAGATCATGCTTTATATTCAAAACCGAAAATAGCGTTAGTAGCTGATAATGTTGCGCGCTATTTTGTTGGTGCTATTTTACTGATTGCTCTTTCAACATGGTTATATTGGAATGTTTATCGTCCGCAAGATGCATTATGGATAACAGTTTCAGTATTAGTTGCCACTTGTCCTTGTGCATTATCACTAGCAACACCGACAGCAATAACTTGTTCAACAGCAATGCTAGGACGGCTAGGATTATTGGTTCGTCGGGGTCATGTATTAGAAACATTGTGTAAAGTAAATCATATCCTATTAGATAAAACTGGTACGTTAACTGAAGGTAATATTCAACTGGTTAAAACTAAACTATTTGATCAATATTCCACATCTGAAGTCTTAATGTATGCGGCTGAACTTGAGCGTTATGCTAATCATCCGTTAGCTAAAACGTTCTCACCTTATCAAGCATCAACAATACTCTTTGATAAAGTGAATAACGTAATTGGACACGGTTTAAGTGGCACCATCAATCAACAACAATGGCGAATTGGTAAATATGGATTCGTGACTAACAACCTGCCGTCAGTTAATTGTCCTATAAGTAATAAATACCATGACGATTTTTCAATATGGCTATCATGTAATAACCGCATAATTGCCGCTTTTAAAATTGAAGATCCAATTCGTAAAGACAGCAGACGATTAATTAATACCTTTAAGCAACAAGGAATTAAAGTCACAATGTTAACAGGTGACGGTTCTGTTCATGCTCAACGAGTCGCACAAAAATTAAATATTGATCATTTACAAACCAATATGACGCCAGTAAGTAAATTAGATTACTTAAAAAAGATGCCATCGACTGACATTTCATTGATGATTGGTGATGGTGTTAATGATGCACCTATTTTAGCAGGTGCTCACCTTTCTATTGCATTAAGTAGTGGGACTGATATTGCTAAATCATCAGCAGATATAGTGTTATTAGGTGATAAATTGTTTTCGATCATTGCAGCTAGAAAATTAGCATTACGTACTCGCCACATTATTTATCAAAATTTAGCATGGGCATTAGGCTATAATCTAATTATTCTACCATTAGCTATAACGGGTCTTGTTGCTCCTTATATAGCGGTTATAGGTATGTCGGCAAGTTCAATTATTGTTGTATCAAATTCTTTAAGGTTATTAAAATAAATGGCAATTATTTACATATTAATACCGATTGCGATTTTTTTTGTCTGCCTCGCAATTACTGTTTTTTTATGGGCAGTGAAGACTAATCAGTTTGATGATTTGGAGCGCAGAGGCTATGATATTTTGTTTGATGATGACATAGAAAAGCCTCAAAAACCGTTGAAAACAACATCAAAAAAAAGTAGTAAAACATCAATTTCTGAACATGATTGAACTCAATTTTATGACGGCATTGATCATTGGTTTAAGCGGTGCAGGCCATTGTATTAGTATGTGTGGTGGTATCGCTGCTGCTGTTACCATTGGAATGCCAGATAAACCACAACATCATTGGGTCTATTTATTATGCTATAACATCGGTCGAATAAGCGCTTATATGGTAGCTGGGCTGATTGTTAGTCAAGCTGTAGTTCAAGTTATTACGGTGAGCGATTCAACTAGCATATTGATTTTATTGCGAATTTTAGCTTCTATTATGATGATCATCTTAGGGCTATATGTCGGAAAATGGTGGTCTGGTCTTACTTATATTGAGCGTGTTGGTCACCAACTTTGGCGCTATATTATGCCAATAACCAAGCATTTTTTACCATTAACATCACCTTTTAAAGCTATTCCTTTTGGTTTTCTTTGGGGGTGGTTACCCTGTGGATTAGTTTATTCAACATTAACATGGGCAGCTGTTTCTGGAAGTGCAATGGATGGAATGATCATCATGCTCGCTTTTGGATTGGGCACATTACCTGCCATGTTAACGGTCGGTACGGTTGCCGATAAACTAAAATTCTTACTCCAAAACAGTTATTTTAAACGTATTAATGGTCTATTTATTATCATTTATGGACTACATACTGGTTATATTGCAATCAAACAAATGTTGTAAGGTTTTTAATACTCGTAATATTGCTTCATAATATGGTAAAATATTGACCTACATCAAATTGGTTAGATAGGCATATGATCTCAGAAAAATTTACCACAAAACGCATTCAATCCGGTGGTTGTGCTATTCACTGTCAAGATTGCAGCATTAGCCAACTGTGTATCCCATTCACTTTGAATGAATCAGAGTTAGATCAACTGGATCAAATAATAGAACGTAAAAAACCAATCCAGAAAGGTCAAGAACTCTTTAAAGCAGGTGATGAGCTTAAATCATTGTATGCAATTCGTTCTGGTACGATTAAAAGTTATACTATCACCGAACAAGGTGATGAGCAGATCACTGCATTCCATTTAGCGGGTGATTTAGTTGGGTTTGATGCAATTAATGAAATGCAACACCCTAGCTTTGCGCAATCATTAGAAACATCAATGGTATGTGAAATACCTTTTGAGATTCTTGATGATTTAGCGGGTAAGATGCCAAAACTTCGCCAACAAATCATGCGTTTGATGAGTAGCGAAATTAAAGGCGATCAAGAAATGATTTTATTGTTGTCTAAGAAAAATGCTGAAGAACGTTTAGCTGCATTTCTTTACAACCTATCATTACGTTTCTCTCAACGTGGATTTTCTCCTCGTGAGTTCCGTTTAACAATGACACGTGGTGATATTGGTAATTATTTGGGCTTAACCGTTGAAACGATAAGTCGTCTATTAGGTCGTTTTCAAAAGTCTGAGATGCTAAGTGTAAAAGGTAAATATATAACAATCTTAGATCACGATGAGTTGGCAAAACTTGCTGGTGTCAGTAAGAGCAATAATTTGTAGTAGTATACCCTATCTGATCAATTCCGAATCAGGCACTATTCAGTGCCTGTTTTTATATGTCTGCTTTTCTTTATTATCGATAATCTACATTATGTAGTCATACATTATGAATCTATATTATTGTTCATTTATCTCATTTTTACATTTTCTTACTCAAACTACTCCCCATCTTGGTTGGTTTAGAGTACAGTAAATATTATATTAATTTTTTAATCACTTGATTTAAAAGTGCATCAGATAAATGCAGCGGCACATATGTTCTCTTTGTTTTTATTGATTCAAAAAGAGATTCTGCCGTAGGGAGACATTATTATGCAAAAATATAAAAATATACTTGTTGTCGCTGATCCTGAACGCGAACAACAACCTGCAATCTCTCGTGCGATTCATTTAGCGAAGACTTGTGATAACGTAAAGATTATTGTTTTCCTCGCTATTTATGACTTCTCATATGAAATGACATCAATGCTTTCTTCTGACGAACGTGATGCAATGCGTCGTGGTGTCGTTATGCAACGTGAAGAATGGCTAAAAGAAATCATACAGCCTCATACAGAGAAAGGCATTAACATCGAAATTAAAGTCGTATGGCATAACCGTCCTTACGAATCTATTATTGCCGACGTATTTAGCCAAGATATTGATTTATTAATAAAAGCCACACATGAACATGCAAAATTAGGATCAGTTATCTTTACACCAACAGACTGGCATCTATTACGTAAATGCCCTGTTCCTGTTTTATTAGTAAAAGGTGAAAACTGGCCAGCAAATGGTAATGTTCTTGCTTGTGTGAATTTATCAGCTGAAGATGAAACCCATGAAGATCTTAATGATAAAATTGTAAAGGAAGCGATTGCTTTCTCATCAATCACACATGCAAATGTTAATTTAGTTAATGCCTACCCTGCTACACCTGTCAATATTACTATTGAACTACCTGAGTTTGATCCTGCGTCATACACTGATGCTGTTCGTGGTCATCACTTAATGACAATGAAAGCCTTACGTCAGAAGTATACTATTGATGAAGAACAAACCTATGTTATAGAAGGTTTGGCTGAAGAGGTTATTCCAAAAGTTGCAGATGAAATAAATGCAGAACTTGTGATCCTTGGTACTACGGGACGTACTGGGTTATCCGCAGTCTTTATTGGTAATACGGCAGAGAATACTATTGATAGCTTAAACTGTGACTTACTGGCTTTAAAACCTGATGGTTATATTAGTCCGTTAGCACCTAACTCTATTGATTAATAAGATCTATTCATGGCTATTTAAAGATAAACGCCTCAATTGAGGCGTTTTTGTTATTTAGGCTCAATGGCTTTTTCATTAGCCAGCCACTTCGTAAACTTTGTTATATACCACTCATTTGCTTGCTTTGAACAATAAGCATGACTGAGCTTGCGATATTTCCACTCTGCCGCTAATGAGACGCGAGTTTGATTAGTTGCTCGCTCACCAAGATAAGTTTCACAAAGTTGGCTATTAGTCATGTGTCGAGCATAACTGTTTACGCTACTACCTTGAAGCCCCATTTGTTGTGCTTGATGAGAACTGCATCCCACCATGGCTAAACAAAGCCCTGTTAGTACCATTAACGGTAGTTTTATCATTCTTAATCCTAATACCTCAATTTGTTCAATGATATCAATAAATAAAAACAGACGGTATAAGTTCTTTGTTATTAGAAAACCAATAAATAATTAGCTTACGGATATTGTACTAAACTGTAGCTATTAGTTCGTTATTAAGCAGTTCATTATGCGTAAAATTCATAGAATAGTAGTGCTATTTATATGTTTATTATCTTTTAATGGGTATTCAATCGGCATTAATGATAGTAAATATATTGAATTAGGCGGAAGTTTAGATCCCGCATTAGTCAATAATATCAGCGATAAATTGCATTCGAAGGCTAATGCAGAAAAATATAATTATGTTGGATTAGTGATTGGACGGGGTTATTGTTCAGGTACTTGGCTCGGTAGTGATCAACAATATAGCTATATATTAACTGCGGCACATTGTCTGCAAGGTTCTGAAAATGATCAACATCAAGGTCAATACGTGAGCTTTAAATTACAGGATGGTACTGTTATTAGTTCTGGCCAATCAACAAATTACTTTAATCAATATACTGGTTGTAGCTCTGATATTGCTGTTGCAAAAATCCCTAAAGTCAGTGATCCGTTAGACAGTAATGGCGATGTTATTAAACAACCGTATATAGATAACCATTTTAATAAAGATCTTTTATTAGATTCTATTGATTTAACCGGCTTTGGTATTTTTGGGTCGCGTTCATTGGGTCAATTAGGTTGGCTAGGTAAACGTAATGGTACTGGGCAATTACGTTTTTTATATCAAGACTGTCTGATTAATCGAGCTATTGAAAATACACCAGCATGGGCATTTGCCTCTCCTGGTGATAGTGGTTCTGCAATCTGGCAGCAACGTAAAGGTGCTGATGTTGCCGTTGGTATTTCATCATGGTGGTTTGGATGGCAATACGGTTATTCAGGTCATGCTCCAATTGCTTTAAATAGCCAATGGCTAAAAAGTATTGTTCCTATGTTAAAAACAGTGGATGACATTCCAACTGAAATCGAAGAACAACCCGTTTTTGTATTGACCGAAAAAAATATACTTGAGACAGAACGATTAGAGAAAGATCTAAGAGGTTCTGTTTATTATGTGAAAGGTAATAATATCATTAATGGCCCTACCCGCTATATATGGCGTTATCCTCATAAAACCACCTTGTTTTCAACTAACCTCATTCATCAACAAACGGATACGACCTATCTTGTTTGGTTACAAGGGCAACGTAAGACGCATTGTGGTTGGGGGAAAGTTAATAACAGTGCTTGGTGTTACCCTGCAGCCAATCTCGGTCAATTAAAAGTACAATTTAGTCAAAAGGACAACCCTGACTTACCTATCGGTCGTTATAGCGGTGATTTTACGTTTAATGTTAAAAGCCTCTATAATCGTGATTATAATGACAGTGTGACAATTAATACTAATATTACTATCTCTGAAACACTGCCTTTTGACGGTACTATTACTGCGGAATCACCATTTATTAGTGAACGCTATGAAAGTAAGTTCCGCGGTACGGTGTATTATCTATCACCCAATAAAAGAGGCTCTAATCGTCCTCGATGGAGTCGAAGTACGGGACTTTATAGTCATCTTGCTATAGATGTAAAAAATAGCCAAACAGGCGCTATTCAGACAGTTATCTTACGTGGTGAGCGCTATCTTGGTTGTGGTTGGTCGATGATGAATAACGCGGCTTATTGCCGTAAAACAGGCCCTGTCTATGGCGAGCTGCGAGTCAGTTTTATTGCTGAAGATAATCCAGACTTAGAAATAGGTGAATATAAAGGAAGTTTCCCTGTTACTGCTCGAGGCTTGCATAACCGTAGGTTTAAACAAGATCTCCGTCTTAATGTTCATTTAAATATTACGGAGTAGTCTATGTATCAGTTTTTGTATCAACATTATCGATATCTGATACTTATAGCGGTAGTTGGTGTTGGTATAGGCGGTTATTATGCCAATAGTAACTGGCCTCACCCTTCATCAAAGGCTATGATTAATGAGCCAGCGACTATTGCTTCAAGTAGCATTGAGCATGAAATCACCCCTATTCCTGAAAATTTTGATGTGTTAAGCAAAATAGATAAAGAGATAACAAACGCTCCAATTCCTGATGAACAACATATCTTCGTTGCTCAACCTCATCATTATGATGAACCATTAATGCCCGTAATGAGTATAGGTAATTCACCAACCATCAATAGCAATATTAACTTATTAACCGGTAGTAATTTATGGGTGTATCGACCTCATTTAAAAGAAGAAGTTGAGTTAGAGCAGCAACTTTCTTTAGCAAATGATGCCACTGTAATGCAAATGGATGATGCTTTATTAAATCAACTCGTTCTAGGAGATAGTCTAATACTGTCATTACCCAATAAGGGTACCCAACAAATTGTCATTGCATCGATTCAAAGAGAGAAAAACGACGTTATTATATGGGGATTACAAAATTCTCAGCGGCAAGATATAGGTAAAATAACCCAAATAAGAGAGATAAAAGAAGGCAATTTTATTACTGATGATAAGCAAGAATATCATCTAAGAACAGTAAAAAATAAAGGTTGGATAGCCAGTAAAGATCAATTAATTGATAATAATAATCAAGCAATTACGAATAACAAACAACCGTTTTCAGAGCAGTTTCTAAATGTAAAATAGTATGATGGCCACTATAATAAAACGGCACCTACTTGATAGTAAGGTGCCGTTTTTTATTGATTTTTTGCTACAAACGCTAATTAAACGTTAGTGACATCAATGAACATACTTTCATCAATATTCGTCGATGAAACTGTTGCTTCAGTGAAAGCATATTCAGCTCTGTCACCTTCACGATCCAATGGTAAATTAACAAAATCAAACAAGTTTTTATCTGCTAATTGGCTTGGGCTGATATTCTGAATTGATTTAAATATCGCATCAACACGACCTGGTGTCTTTTTATCCCAATCCATCAACATTGCTTTAATGCTTTGACGTTGTAGATTCTCTTGTGAACCACAAAGGTTACAAGGAATAATTGGGAACTGCTTATATTCAGCGTATTTGATTAGATCTTTTTCACGGCAATACGTTAATGGACGGATCACGACGTTACGGCCATCATCAGAACGTAACTTAGGTGGCATTGCTTTTAAGCGTGAACCGTGGAACATATTCAAGAATAATGTTTCAACGATATCGTCTAAATGGTGCCCTAGTGCAATCTTAGTCGCACCAATCGTTTCAGCAAAAGAATACAAGGTACCACGACGTAAACGTGAGCATAAGCCACACGTCGTCTTACCTTCTTCTACTTTTTCCTTAACAACAGAATAAGTATCTTTATCGACAATGTAGTAAGGAATATTTAGGCTTTGAAAATACTCTGGCAAAATATGCTCAGGAAAGCCGGGTTGCTTTTGATCAAGATTAACCGCAACAACGTCAAAATTAATTGGCGCTGCTTTCTTTAAATTAAGCAGAATATCCAGCATCGCAAATGAATCTTTGCCACCACTAATACAGGCCATTACCACATCACCTTCTTCGATCATGTTGTAATCAATAATGGCGTTACCCATATTGCGGCGAAGACGTTTTTGCAGTTTGTTATATTCAAGTGTTTCTTTACGGTTATCTGTCTGATTCATTACTACTTCTCGAACTACCGACAACATCGATAGTAGAATTACGGGATAAGAATTTATAGGGCATGAATTATACGTATTTTATTGTTGACTGGAAATAGCTATACACAATAAAAAAGCCCAACACGCAATGGCTGGGCTTATTTAAGCTAACTGAAAATGTAATTACTTAAAAAAGCTCATCACAAATTTCTTAACTTGGTCAATTAAACGGCTAAAAAAGCTGCCTTCTTCAACGGGTTCTAATGCAACAAGCGGTTGTTTACCTACTTGCTTATCATTGACTGAATAAATGATTTCACCAACTTGTTGGCCTTTCGTAATAGGCGCTTCAAGTTCACTATTTAGCTCAACACTGGCGGTTAATTTTTTGGTGTCATTACGTGACAGTGTCACATAACTTGTTTTATCAACACCTAATTTAACCTGATCTTTATCACCAAACCATACGTGTTCAGTAATAATTTCATCGCCAGCTTTATGTGGTGTTACTGTTTCAAAGAAACGGAAGCCGTAGTTTAATAGTTGCTTGCTTTCCATTTCACGTGTTTTAGTACTTTTTGTACCCATCACAACCGCAATTAAACGCATATCCCCTTCAGTCGCTGAACTGGTTAGGCTGTAACCTGCTCCACTGGTATAACCCGTTTTCATACCATCGACATTCATGCTTGGATCATTTAACAAGCCGTTACGATTACGTTGCGTAATATTGTTATAAGTAAATGATTTTTCGCTGTATAGCGGGTAAATTGCTGGCAAATCACGAATAAGGGCTTGACCCAATAACGCTATATCATAAGGAGTCGTATATAACTCATTATTATCTAAGCCATGAGGGTTAGCAAAGTTAGAGTTATTCATACCTAACTTTGCCGCCCATGAATTCATTAAACTCACAAATGATTGCTCAGAGCCAGCAACATGCTCAGCAATGGCAACACTTGCATCGTTACCTGATTGAATAATCAAGCCACGAAATAGATCCATTAAAGGGACTTCGCTACCTACTTCAATGAACATCTTTGATGAATCTGGGAAATTTCTAGCCCAAGCATTACGGCTGATAACAACAAGATCTTTCTCATTAATATTGCCTTGCTTCATTTCTTGACCAGCGACATAACTTGTCATTAATTTCGTCAAACTAGCTGGATTCAGTTTTTCGTTTGCATCCTTTTCTACTAGGATCTTTCCTGTATTGTAATCCATCAATACATAGCCTTTAGCACTTAATGTCGGTGCATCAGGCACAACCGTCGGCATAGATGCAGACGCTGAAAAAGATAAAGAGTAAAGCGCTGTAGCACCAACAAGAGAGAAAAACCGAGTAGTCTTTTCCATGTGAGGCAAAATTCCTTTAAAAAACGATAATATCAATCTACATAGCTATTGAGGACTTGCAGATAGTGACCTAATAGGTATTTAGACTGATTGCCAGTATAGCGAAAAAATATAATAAAACAGGTCTTGGTAACATTGTCTTACCAATTGCTATCACTAATTACATTATATAGCGCTAATAGAGGTAACTATAAATCATTAATAGCAATTAACTACTGCTTATTTTTATTTTAATTAATAATTCCTACTGCGTTCGCATTTTTATTACCTTACAAGCCGACTATCTCTATTAAATAGTGAAATGTTAGGTTAAATTTATTCTATTGCTGTTTATTAATTAGGAACAAGTATGAACTATTACAATAAATTAGAGCGTCATGCTAAAAAACTGTCTCGACTTGGTCACCTTAATGCGATTTGTGGTTGGGATCAGGCTGCTATCATGCCGAATGGTGGCGCCCAAGCACGCTCAGAGGCAATGGCCGAGCTTGCTGTTATTTCACATGAACTTGCCACAGCCTCTTATTTGGAAAATTGGTTCACGAAAGCTGAAACAGAAGATCTTACCCCTGAGCAACGAGTTAGTTTAGCGGCTCTTAAACGTCAGTGGATGATGCAAAATATTTTACCTGCTGAGCTTGTAGAGCAACAATCATTGACGGGGTCTCAATGTGAACATGCTTGGCGTTCACAACGTAAAACGAATGATTGGGAAGGCTTTAAGGCTAATTTAAAACCAGTAGTTGAATTAGCACGCCAAGAAGCTGCTATTCGAGCACAGGCGACAGGGCTAAGTCGCTATGATGCGCTATTAGATCTTTATGAACCAGGTATGACGTCAGCAGTATTAGACGGTATTTTTGCAGAGGTAAAATCATGGTTACCTCAATTAATCCAACAAGTAGAAGCCAAACAAGCGACAGAGGTAACAATACCACTCTCTGCCCCATTTGCTATTGAACAACAACAAGCATTAAGTCTTGAAGCAATGAAATTACTCGGCTTTGATTTTGAACATGGCAGACTTGATATCAGTACTCATCCATTTTGTGGTGGTGTACCAACAGATGTGCGTATTACGACTCGCTATGATGAAAATGATTTTACATCAGCACTTATGGGGGTTATCCATGAAACAGGTCATGCGCGTTATGAGCAAGGGTTACCTCAACAATGGCGAGATTTGCCAGTAGGTGAAGCACGTTCAATGGGGATTCATGAATCACAAAGCCTATTTTGTGAAATGCAATTATCACGAAGCTCGTCATTTAGTCGCTTATTAGCCCCAATGATTCAACAGGCTTTCGATTCAAAAGAAGATTCACTTTCAGCAGAGAACCTTTGTCTTATCAATACGCGAGTTAAACCAGGTTTTATTCGTGTTGATGCCGATGAAGTCACCTACCCTGCACATGTTATTTTACGCTATGAAATTGAACGTGACTTGATTGAAGGTAATATTGAAGTTGATGATATTCCCGCTATTTGGGATCAGAAAATGTCTCAATACCTTGGGCTGTCAACACAAGGGAATTTCACCGATGGTTGTATGCAAGATATTCACTGGACTGACGGCAGCTTTGGCTATTTCCCAAGCTACACTCTAGGTGCAATGTATGCAGCGCAATTTATGGCGACAATTAATAAAGAAATGGATGTTGAACAGTTAGTCGCTCAAGGTAACTTAACGCCAATATTTGAATGGTTGCATAATAACATTTGGGATAAAGCCTCAACGTTATCAACCGACAAGCTGGTGGAGCAAGCAACGGGTGAAACATTGAACCCTGAGCATTTTAAAAAGCACCTAATAGAGCGTTATTTAAGCAACTAACAACAATATTTTTTGGTATAGATACAAAAAAATGTTATTTGTTTTACTTATTTGTAATCTTTAGCAAAATAATACCGTATAGATCACAGTTTCATCATCATTGTTTTTTATACTCTTTACTAATAAATATAACGATACCATTAAAGGATTTAAGAATGACTTATAAAGCAGCAGATCTTAATTACCACGGCGAAAATTGTGGTGTACATAACTGGATCACCGATGGCGGCCAATCATTCTATTGGCATCCTGACTGGCTACATATTGCCGAAGATGCAACAGGTTTACATAATAAGCATGAAATTGAAGTTGAAAACGGCGGTGAAATCACTAAAGGCCACGCTGTCCATGCGATTTTAAAGCGTTTAAATGAAATGCTAAGCAACGATCACGCTTAAACAATAAACACTGTTTTTACATTAAAAAAAGCCACTATCAACGAGAAAGAGTTCGTTGGTAGTGGCTTTTTTATTTTAACAGTTAAAAAGACAAATTAGGCGTATCGATTCGCTGTATTCTCTGCAACTTTTACAATTACTTTAACGGCAAGTTCCATACCTTCAACGGTAATAAACTCATGAATACCGTGGAAGTTGTAACCGCCAGTAAAGATATTAGGACAAGGTAAACCCATAAATGATAATCGAGCCCCATCGGTACCACCACGAATAGGCTTAATGTCAGGTTTAACATCACAATCAAGCATAGATTGTTGAGCAATTTCAATAATATGTGGATGCGGGGCAACCATTTCTCGCATATTAAAATATGAATCCGTTAATATCAGTTCTACACGACCTTGCGTTAACTTATCATTTAACTCATCAACTTTTTGCTGCATAAATGCTTTACGTTTTTCTTGACCATCACGATCAAAATCACGAATGATGTAGCCAAGTTCAGTGCGAGCAACAGACGCTTCCATTGACTTTAGGTGGTAGAAACCTTGATAACCATCAGTGCATTCAGGGGTTTCATCTGCAGGCATCATTAACTGAAATTGTGCCGCAATATTCATGGAATTAACCATTTTATTTTTTGCAGTACCAGGGTGAACATTTACGCCATGGCAAATAACATCCGCAGAGGTCGCATTGAAGTTTTCATATTCCAATTCACCGATTGGACCACCATCAATGGTATAAGCCCACTGCGCGCCAAATTTTTCGACATCAAACAAATTAGCACCACGGCCAATTTCTTCATCAGGCGTAAAACCAATACAAATATCACCATGTTTGATGATTGGGTTAGCAATAAGATAAGCAATAGCTGTCATTATCTCAGCGATCCCTGCTTTATTATCAGCCCCAAGTAAGGTTGCCCCGTCAGTCGTAATAATATTGTGACCGTGTAACTTATTAAGGTCGGGATATTGGAATGGCGATAGCACCTCATCCCCTATTCCTAAAGCAATATCACCACCACGGTAATTTTCAACAAGTTGCGGACGAACATTTTTACCCGATGCATCAGGTGCTGTATCCATATGGGCAATAAAGCCAATCGCGGGAATGTCACCTTCCATGTTTGCAGGTAATCGTGCCGTAATATAACCATTATTATCAAGAGAAACGTCACTGAGTCCAAGCTCAATCATTTCCGCTTGAAGTTCTTCAGCTAATACACGCTGCCCTGGTGTGCTAGGACAAGAAGAAACTACACCATTAGATTGAGTATCAAAACTTACATATCGTAAAAAACGTTCTATTAACTTATCCATTAATTCGCCTTTCTTGCTGAAGTTGACAGTTTGTACTGCCGCTATTAACTATTAACAAGAGTATTATCTAATTGCGAATGAATGACATTGAGATACGTCATCATTGATTCTTTTTTTTTGTAAAATTAGACATCACTTTTAAATAAGCGATAAATTACAGTTAGTTTTATTGAGATGCATTTTAAAAGTGATTGATAAAGTTAATTTTTTCGGTAATGTAGATATTATTTAACCACCATAAAGTTATAGTGCGTTAGGTGTTTTACTTAAAAAAAAGCCCCTTATAAAAAGGAGCTCTTTTCATATATCACCGCTGAGTTACGCATTAAACGTATCATTGTTAATCGGCTCACTGACATTATCGTCAGGCTTTGATTCTGATTTATGATCATCTGTATTCGGTGTTGCTGATGTAACTTGCAATGTAATACCAAACATATTGCGGTAAATAATTGCTTTTACATTAAAGAAAAATGGCAGTGTCCAAAGTAAACCTATACCCGCTGTAACAATAGACAGAAAAAAGAAAATCATCACAACCAAGTAAATGGCAGTCATTGGCATCACTTTTCGAACCGTCGCCATAAATGAATATTGAATAGCTTTAATCGGCGTTACACGCTTCTCACAAACAAGTAGGATGGCCATACTTAATGCCATTGTTAAAAATAACCCTACTAAAGGGAAGATACTGCTACCAATCCCCTGAATTGAGGAAATTAATAACATCGTAATAATCGACACTAATGTAAATGAAAAACCTTTAACGATTTGACTCGGTTTCGTTGGCAGCCCTACTGAATGATTCAGCGCCATTAAACTTACGCCAACATATAAAGGAGCAATCAAAATATCAGACCAAAAGTTAGCCATAAAGCCCGCTTTCAAAATATCTGCAGTAAACCCCTTCCCTGTAATAAAGGCATCAAAAAACACATTTGGACTGCCTAACTGTATTTTTAGACTCAATAGCAACAATGCGATCTGTGCAATAAACAAACAAATAACTGCTGGTAAATACTTGGTGTAATTTTTTGCTGTTATCTTAAACGCTTCTTGAAGAACAGCGATGGGTTGTAGCTCAACATTACCAGCCATTGCTTTTTCAATTGAACCACCAACGTGAAAACTTTTTTTAGTTGTCTCTTTCATACTCATATCATCATTATTTTGGTGAGCGCATTGTACGTTACTCATCATTGTACAAAAACACTATTCACGTAAAAATTTATTTCAAGACCATGTTAATACACAAAAAAGGGGCAATAAGTCATCACTAAGGTGATAACTACAGCTCGTTTTAGTTTATTGTAAAAGAGAATCCCCTCTTATTGAACATAAAAGATAAATATTTGAGCTTAAAAATAAAATGGGCTTATTATTACTTTAATCGTAATTTATTTTTCCAGTATTCATTGTAATAGTGACCATATTACACAGAATCAACGTGCTATCATTAAACCATGTAGACGTTAATCTATAAATTTAGTGAGAAAACGCTTTAAATTGAAAGACTACAGGTCTATTATGCGCCCCTAATTTTAGCCAAAATATTGGGGCTTAACCAATCAGTCCCAAGGTGGAGATAACGTAGAATTGAACGTTGCAAAAACATCTAAGAAACCCGTAATTCAGCTGAAGGGTCTTAGCAAAAGCTTTGACGGTAAGCAAATCATTACAGGTTTGGACCTAGACGTAAACGATGGTGAATTTTTAACCATTTTAGGTCCATCAGGCTGTGGAAAAACCACAGTGCTTCGTCTTATTGCTGGCTTTGAAACTGCCGATAACGGTCAGATCACCATTGCCAATAAAGATGTTACTGACATTCCAGCTGAACAGCGTCTCGTTAATACGGTGTTTCAGAGTTATGCACTGTTTCCACATATGACAGTGTTTGAGAACGTCGCGTTTGGTTTACGCATGCAAAAAGTGCCATCGAGAGACATTGAACCTCGAGTTATGGAAGCATTGCGTATGGTGCAGCTTGATAAGTTTGCCCCTCGTAAACCACATCAATTGTCAGGTGGTCAGCAACAACGTGTTGCGATTGCACGCGCAGTTGTTAACAAACCAAAAGTTCTTTTGCTTGATGAATCACTTTCTGCACTTGATTACAAATTACGTAAACAAATGCAGCTTGAACTGAAACAACTTCAGCGGAAACTTGGCATTACTTTTATTTTCGTAACTCACGATCAGGAAGAAGCACTTTCTATGTCCGACCGTATCATCGTTATGCGCGATGGTTATGTTGAACAAGATGGCACTCCTCGTGAAATTTACGAAGAGCCGACGAACTTATTTGTTGCTCACTTTATCGGCGAAATCAACGTGTTTGATGCTATCGTTAAAGAGCGCTTAGACAGTAAGCGTATTATGGCAGATGTAGAAGGTCGTCATTCTTTAATTCACTGTGAGCTTGATGTTGCCATTGGCGACAAAGTAAAAGTGCTATTACGTCCAGAAGATATTCGCATTGAAGAAATTCATAATGGCGATCAGACTACGGGCATTTTAGGTAAAGTTAAAGAACGTACTTATAAAGGTATGACGCTTGATTCTGTGGTACAGCTCGATTCAGGAAAGTCGGTAATGGTTAGTGAATTCTTCAACGAAGATGATCCTGACGTAGACCACTCTCTTGATCAAAAAGTTGCCATTACTTGGGTTGAAAGTTGGGAAGTGGTGCTAGCAGATGAGCAAGAAGTTTAATCTCCAAAACATCATCATAACGATTGTTGTAAGCTGGCTACTACTGTTTGTATTTGTACCCAACCTAATGATTATCGGTACGAGTTTTTTAACTCGTGATGATGCAAACTTGATCAAAATGGTGTTCACGTTAGATAACTACGAACGTCTCTTCGATCCAATGTATGCAAAAGTACTTTTGCATTCATTTAATATGGCAATAACAGCAACGTTATTCTGTTTGTTAATTGGCTACCCTTTTGCGTATGCCATTGCCAAGATGCCTGAAAAATGGCGTCCTTTTATGCTGTTTTTAGTTATTGTACCTTTTTGGACCAACTCGCTGATCCGTACATATGGCTTAAAACTGATGTTAGGTACGCGTGGTATCCTAAATAATGCGTTAATGTACTTAGATATTATCGATAAGCCCATTCGCATTATGTACACCGAATATGCCGTAATGATTGGCTTAGTCTATATTCTACTGCCATTTATGGTGCTACCTTTATACTCAGCGATAGAAAAACTCGATAATAACTACATCGAAGCCGCTCGAGATTTAGGTGCAAATAAGTTTCAAACGTTCATTAGAGTTATTTTCCCACTAACAATGCCCGGTATTATTGCAGGTTGTTTATTAGTGTTGCTACCAGCATTAGGTATGTTCTACGTATCAGATTTACTTGGTGGTGCGAAAAACTTGCTGATTGGTAACGTGATTAAGAGTCAAGTACTCAACGCGCGTGATTGGCCATTTGGCTCTGCAACCAGTATTGCACTGACGTTAGCGATGGCAATTATGCTATATGCCTACTATCGCGCAGGAAAATTACTGAACAAAAAAGTGGAGCTTGAATAATGGGACGTTTCTTTAAATTCAGCTTTATGTCGTTCGTATACGCGTTTTTGTATGCTCCAATTATCATTTTGATCATTAACTCATTTAATGCCAGTAAGTTTGGTATGAAATGGGGTGGCTTTACCACCAAATGGTATGGCGAGTTGGTCAACAATGATAGCTTGATGCAAGCTGCGGGGCACTCAATTACGATTGCTGTAATTTCCGCGACGGCTGCATCATTAATTGGTAGTTTAACGGCGGTTGCCCTATTTCGTTATAACTTCAAGGGCAAGAAGTTCGTATCAGGTATGCTATTTTTAGTGATGATGTCACCTGATATTGTAATGGCTATTTCATTATTAGCTTTGTTCCTATTAATTGGTGCTAATCTTGGCTTCTTAACGTTATTACTATCACATATTACTTTTTGTTTGCCGTTTGTTGTAGTAACCGTATACAGTCGCTTAAAAGGCTTTGACGTAAAAATGCTTGAAGCAGCACGTGACCTAGGTGCGAGTGAATGGGTAATTCTAAAGCAGATTATCTTACCACTGGCTAAACCTGCTGTTGCTGCTGGCTGGCTACTTAGTTTCACACTATCACTTGATGACGTAATTGTGAGTTCATTTGTTACTGGTCCGAGTTATGAAATTCTACCTTTAAAGATTTACTCGATGGTTAAAGTCGGTATTTCACCAGAGGTCAATGCATTAGCAGCTATAATGCTAGTCATTTCATTGGTCCTTGTGATTTGTTCGCAACTACTCGCAAGAGATAAAAAGTAGCATCAACGTTTTTAACGATCATTAAATGGCTAACTTACTAAAGTTAGCCATTTTTTTATCTTTAATTTACCACCTCATTCAATATAAATAACCCTATTCCCTTTTCTGGTTAAATTAGTCTTTTTATCGATTTGTATAACAATATTATATAAAGGTTAACTACCTGTTATTAATCAATGTTCTGTAAATAAATATCTCTTCGAAGTGTTCATTTTTGTAATGGCGGTATGATTTTATCTGCTATACTAGCTACGTATACCAATTCATATTTGTTTAAAAAGTACACGCTTTATGCTGACTTTATAAACGACACAAAATTAGGAGAGGCGGTCTAAGCCGCTAGAGAGCACTCTCGATATCCTGTTTAGTTAGGAGCTAACAACAATGAAAAAATGGTCTTTAATGATGGCCGGTGCAGTTTGTGCTGTGTCAATGTATTCAAACATTGCCACTGCTGCAGATTCAGATAGTAACAAGTTATACTTTTACAACTGGTCTGAATACATCCCTAACGATGTACTAGAACAGTTCACAAAAGAAACCGGTATTAAAGTAATTTATTCGACTTACGAGTCGAATGAGACCATGTACGCTAAATTAAAAACTTATGATAAAGGCTACGATTTAATCGTCCCTTCAACTTACTTCGTTTCTAAAATGAGTAAGGAAGGTATGCTGAAAAAGATCGATAAATCAAAGATCCCTAATTTTGCTGGTATTGGTAAAAACTATTTAAATAAACCTTTTGATCCTAACAATAATTACTCTATCCCTTACATTTGGGGTGCAACAGGTATCGGCGTTAACACTGATGTAGTCGATAAATCAAAAATCACGAGCTGGGCTGATTTATGGGACCCTAAATGGCAGGGTCAGCTAATGATGATGGACGATGCACGTGAAGTGTTCCAAGTTGCATTACGTAAGCTAGGCTATTCTGGTAATACCCGTGATCCTAAGCAAATTAAAGCCGCTTATGAAGAACTTAAGAAGTTAATGCCTAACGTATTGGTATTTAACTCTGACTTCCCTGCTAACCCATACATGGCTGGTGAAACACCATTAGGTATGCTTTGGAATGGCTCTGCATACATGGCGCGTAAAGAAGGCGCACCAATTGATATCGTATGGCCAAAAGAAGGTGCAATCTTCTGGATGGACAGCTTAGCAATTCCAATCAATGCTAAGCATGTTGATAACGCATATAAGATGATCAATTTCTTACTACGCCCAGATATTGCAGCTAAAATCGCACTACAAATTGGTTACCCAACACCTGTTGAAGCGGCGAAAAAGCTATTACCAGCTAGTTTCGTAAATGACCCAAGTATCTACCCGCCACAATCAGTAATGGATGCTGGTGAATGGCAAAACAGTGTTGGTCCTATGAGTGAAGTTTACGAAGAATACTTCCAAAAACTAAAAGCTGGCGAATAATCGCGACTGTTAATTAAAGTTAACGATATACAAAAAACCGAGCTTTCTAGCTCGGTTTTTTATTACCATCACTTTTATGGCAACAACTAGATTGCTCAATTCTTATGTATTGAGCAATTCTTCAACATATTCAGGTACAAGCACCGATGCTTTGCCGTAACGCTTCTCTTCAAACTCATTTTCAACATTACTCGGCTCTAAATTAAGCTCTATTGTATGTGCGCCTTGCAATGCTGCTTCATGGACAAACCCTGCTGCAGGATAAACATTTCCAGAGGTGCCAATAGCAATAAACAAATCTGCTTTCACTATCGCATCATGGATCTTATCCATATCAATAGGCATTTCCCCAAACCATACAATATCAGGTCGTAACGGTGCTGAGATTTGGCAGCAATGACAGTGATCGCTGGTATGTAAGTCACCTTGCCATACTAACGTTTGACCTGATTCACAACAGCGAACTTTTAAGAGCTCACCATGCATATGAATAACATTGTGGCTACCAGCTCGCTCATGAAGATTGTCGATGTTTTGAGTAACAATCGTTACCGTACCCTCTAACTCCGCTTCTAACTTTGCTAAGGCATAATGGGCAGCATTAGGCGCAACAGATCCATTTTCTATCTGTGCTCGGCGGGCATTATAAAACGCTTGCACTAATTCAGGATCGCGTTGATAACCTTCAGGGGTTGCCACATCTTCAACTCGATGTTCTTCCCATAATCCATCTGCAGCACGAAAAGTGCGGATCCCCGATTCTGCAGAAATGCCAGCCCCTGTTAGCACGACAATATTTTTGTAAGGAAATAACATAACAACATCCCTATGGTAGTAATAAAAATTAACTTTCTCTCCTATTTATACCACTGATTTTATATGGTTTAACGGTGTTTTTTATTAGACGTTAGTATGAGGAATACTTTATTGCCATTAGCGACAAATTATGCACATAAAAAAAGCCAATACACTTTGTTATTAAAAGTGTATCGACTTTCATTTAATGCTTAATATTTAACTATCAATTGATGGCTTAGATTTATCTATTGTCGTTTTTTCCAGCTCATAACCCGGCTGATTCTCAGGTAAATCTTTTACCTCATCAAACCACAAATTATGGTGTTCACGTGCCCATGTTTCATCAACTTCGCCTGTCACCATGCCATCAAGGCCTGCTTCCATACCAAATAAACCAATATAAATATGGAAGATAAAGCCACAGATCAAAATCAGTGCCGATAACATGTGGAGTAAGTTTGATAGCTCCATATCACGACGGGTTTGATCAAAGATAGGGAAATCTAATACAAAACCACTGGCAGCAATTGAAAAACCAAACACAATCAATAACCAGAAGATAGCTTTCTCACCACCGTTAGAGAAACCCGCTGATGGATGCGACCCTTTATGCTTACCCACCATACCGCCCATCTTCTTAAACCATTCAAGATCGACTTTATTAAAGGTGCTTTTACGCCACCATTTAATCAATACCGCGAGTAACAGAATCGCAAAAATAGGTCCCATATAGTTATGGTATTGCTTGGCGGCTAAAATAATCCAACCCCAAATTTCAGTAGGCACAATGGGCTTAATAAAATGTTTACCATAAACGAGCGTTAAGCCACTGAACCCTAAAGTAAGAAAAGTAAATGCCATACTCCAGTGCAATGCGCGATCAATACGGCTCCAGCGTTTGATTTTACGGCCAGTTTTGGGCTTACTTAGCTTTAGCGGTCCAATCACCACATATGCCAGAGTCACCATCACAAGGCTACCAAAAATCGCTAATGCACCTAATGGTGACATCCACTTTTCTT
Source organism: Photobacterium phosphoreum (assembly GCF_002954725.1). Lineage (GTDB taxonomy): Bacteria > Pseudomonadota > Gammaproteobacteria > Enterobacterales > Vibrionaceae > Photobacterium > Photobacterium phosphoreum. The sequence continues at coordinate 1,121,134 of NZ_MSCQ01000001.1, read as the reverse complement.
TGAGGATATACCATGTTTGTCCAGGCACACTGATTAACACATCGTGCTCAGGCCAACCTGATGTGGTGTAACCCTTTTCGCCATCTTTTACCATTCGCCAATAATCAGCCCCAGCAAAGCCAATCACTTCTTTCTTTACTACGGACTCACCAGCAGTCGTTGTATCACTACCACTTGCCATAGCGGATACCGAAAACACCATCATTAAAGCGGTAACCATGATAGTTAACCAGCGTTGAATTCGCTTAATCATTAAAGCTCCTATCTACTTCAAAAAGCAGATTAATCGGCACACCTCTTCCAACAGCGCACCTAACTATTACAACGAGTCGATAAATGGACTTAAGCATTACGCGTTAAGCCCATCTAAGGATGATTAAGCTTTACGTACTTTACTTGCATCGTAGGCTAAATCATCCGTGCTTGCCCAACCGGCATCTTTTGCACCACGAGCAACAACACGCTTACTGAAAATTTCAGATATTTTTTCAGCATCACCAGCAAGTAATGACTTCGTTGAACACATCGAAGCACACATTGGCAACTTACCTTCCGCGATACGGTTTGCGCCATAAAGTAAACGTTCTTTTTCAGAACCCGGTTCAGTATTTGGGCCACCAGAACAATAGGTACACTTGTCCATTTTCCCACGCTCAGCAAACGCATCTTGCTTAGGAAATTGTGGCGCACCAAACGGGCAAGCAAACAAGCAATAGCCACAACCGATACATAAATCTTTATCGTGCTGCACAATGCCATCTTCTGTTTGGCTAAAACAATCCGCAGGACATACCGCCATACAAGGCGCATCACTACAGTGCATACAGGCTACAGAAATCGAGGTTTCCCCAGGAAGACCATCGTTTAAGGTTACAACGCGACGACGTTGAATGCCCCAACCAACCGCTTCTGAATTGGCATTTTTACAAGCTGTTACACAACCATTGCACTCAATACAACGCTTAGAGTCACAAAGAAATTTCATACGTGCCATCAGATGACTCCTTACGCTTTAGTGATTTTACACAAGGTAACTTTGGTTTCTTGCATTTGGGTAACAGGATCATAGCCATACGTGGTTGCTGTATTGGCTGCCTCACCTGAAACATAAGGCGCACAACCTTCAGGATAACGGTCACGTAGACTTACACCCTCAAATTCACCACCAAAGTGGAACGGTAAGAAAGCCAAGCCTTCACGAACACGAGGCGTTACCATCGCTTTCACTTTAATACGCCCTTTTTCTGCGCCTTCAACCCACACCATTTCACCATCTTTAATGCCAATATCGTTTGCATCTTTGAGGTTGATTTCAACAAACATTTCTTTTTGAAGTTCAGCAAGCCACGGATTCGAACGGGTTTCTTCGCCACCACCTTCATATTCCACCAAACGACCTGACGTTAGAATAATGGGGTATTCTTTTGATACGTCTTTCTCTTGAATTGATTTAAAAAGTGTTGGCAAACGGAACATCGCCTTGCTGTCGTCCCATGTTTGGTACTCAGGCAATAAGTCACGACGCGGTGTGTACAACGGCTCACGGTGAATAGGCACAGCATCAGGGAATGTCCATACAACAGTACGGGCTTTCGCGTTACCAAATGGAATACAACCGTGTTTAATCGCAACACGCTGAATACCACCAGACAAGTCTGTCTTCCAGTTTTTACCTTCAGCTGCCACTTTTTCAGTTGCAGTTAGGTCATCCCACCATCCGAGTTGCTTTAGCATCTTCGCGGTAAATTCTGGGTAACCATCTTCAAGTTCACAGCCCAATGAATAACTATCATCAGCCAGCATACTGACACCATTACGCTCAACACCAAAACGGGCACGGAAATTACCGCCACCTTCTGCGACTGTTTTTGAGGTATCGTAAAGAATATGTGTACCTGGATGCTTCATTTCTGGCGTACCCCAACATGGCCATGGTAGACCATAGGTTTCACCGTTCATCGGTCCGCCAATAGCTTCAAGAGTGGTAAAATCAAACGTACCCCAGTTTTTCTGATGCTCTTTCAAACGCTCAGGGCTTTGACCTGTATAACCGATTGTCCACATACCCTTATTATATTCACGAGTAATATCTTCAATGTTCGGCTTATTATTCTCAACCTTGATGTGTTTGAATAATTGATCAGCAATACCTAAACGCTTAGATAATAAGTACATGATTTCGTGATCAGGTTTTGCGTCAAACAATGGTTCAATCACTTGATCTCGCCATTGAACAGAACGGTTAGTTGCAGTTACTGAGCCATAAGTTTCAAACTGCGTGGTTGCAGGGAAAAGATAAACGTTATCAGTGCGTCCATTCATTACCGCAGCAACACCAGGGTATGGATCGACGATCACCATCATATCCAACTTTTCCATCGCGGTTTTCATCTCAGGTCCACGGGTTTGTGAGTTAACCGCATGTCCCCAATAGAACATCGCACGAATATTATCGCGTTGTTCGATCTTATCTTTGTTTTCTAAAACACCATCAATCCAACGAGATACAGGAATACCGGCGCTGTTCATTGGCTTTTTACCATTATAGGTATTTTGATCAAAACGGCCTTGTAGCCATGAGTAATCAATATCCCATACTTCAGCCCAGTGTTTCCAAGCTCCTTCTGATAATCCGTAATAGCCCGGTAAGTTGTCAGACAATACGCCAAAGTCTGTTGCACCTTGTACGTTATCGTGACCACGGAAAATATTCGCGCCGCCGCCTGATTTACCCATGTTGCCAAGGGCTAATTCAAGAATACAGTAAGCACGAGTATTGTTATTACCGGTGGTATGTTGCGTACCACCCATACACCACACAACACAACCAGGGCGGTTTTCAGACAGTATTTTTGCCGTTTGATAAACTTGATCTTCTGGTACGCCGGTTACACGCTCAACTTCTTTCGGATTCCACTTTGCCACTTGTTCACGTACTTCTTCCATGCCGTAAACACGTTGACGAATAAATTCTTTGTCTTCCCAGCCATTATTGAAGATGTGATATAGCACACCCCAAACAAAGGCAACATCAGTACCTGGACGTAAAGAAACAAAGTGATCAGCTTTTGCCGCCGTACGTGTACGACGCGGATCTACTACCACAATCTTACAGCCGTTGGTTTCTTTAGCGATCAGGATATGCTGCATCGCAACAGGGTGAGCTTCTGCTGGATTAGAACCAATAAATAGAATCGACTTACAGTTATGCATGTCATTCAGTGAGTTGGTCATTGCACCGTAACCCCACGTGTTTGCTACACCAGCAACCGTGGTGGAGTGACAAATACGCGCTTGGTGATCGACGTTATTAGACCCCCATAACGACACCATTTTACGGAACAAATACGCTTGTTCGTTGTTATGTTTAGCCGAACCTAAAAAGTAAACAGAATCAGGGCCTGACTCTTGACGAATTTTCAGCACTTGTTGACTAACTTCGTCTAATGCTTGTTCCCAACTTAATTTTTTCCACTTACCGTTAACCAACTTCATTGGGTATTTTACGCGCTTAGCACCATGGCCATGCTCACGTAACGCAGCCCCTTTTGCACAATGCCCACCAGCATTAAAAGGATGATCAAAAGCAGGTTCCTGATGGGTCCATACACCATCTTGAGTTTCAGCATAAATGCCACAACCCACAGAACAGTGAGAACAAATTGTACGTTTAACCACTTTAGGTGCGCTGTAGTCAGCCTCCGGGAATGCTTCCGCCTTGCGCATAAAACTCGGCGCAAAAAGGCTCGCACCTGCAACACCACCAGCGGCAGCAAGAGAAGAATTACGAATAAAAGAACGGCGAGAAATACCTAATTGGTTTTCGTCTTTGCTCACTTTATCGGAACGTTTAGTCAGTTTCATTTCAAGCTCCGCTTATAGGGTATTGTAGTAATCACGAATATGTTGGGTTTCGTGATACCCTTTTTTTGTTTTAGGTTCTTTGTTTTCAGTCTCTGCTGTCGATGCTTGAACAGCAGTTGTCGTCCCTGCAACTACAGCACCAGCCGCTACAGTCAAACCAATATTTTTTAGTAATTGACGACGACTATTATTTGTTTTTTGCTCACTCATTGCGTTTGCTCCTCTATCGCCACGCTAATTAACAGGTGTCGATTTTTATTATAGCGAGTATCTTTTTACTGGGATTCTAAGAAACGGGTTTTCTCTATCGTCAAAAATTGCCAAGCTAACTCACCAACAGCGGTATAAAACACAGCACTCTTAGCGGCTTTTAAATCGGTACAAAATTTCTCACACCATTGGGCAAGATGACGATTAAAAAATGTTTGTTGAAGCAGTTCATCACCGCCTTCCACCAGCATAGCCATAACCTCTAGCAATGCGGATATATGATCTTCGGGTTCAATCACAGACTGAGCACGTTCAAAACCTAATTGTTTTAAATCTTGACGCAAATAAGCCAAAGGCATTTCCATTAAAGAACCAGTTAAATACCATGAACCAAATGGAATAACTTCCCCACGACCAATGCCAATAAACACATCTTGATATTCTTCTTCAACACTCATTAATGTCGTTTTCTGAGCCGCAAGTTTTAGTAAAGGCCAAGCTGAAGCCATCGTTTGACGTTGAAATGTTTTATCTGTATCAACATCAAGATTGGCAAGAAATTCAAGTACAGATTCTTCAGGTGCTTGACGATATAAATGTGCCAACATGTTATAAATTTCAATTCGAAGTAGATCGTCTTGATCGGCAAGATTCGTGTAAGCATTCATAGCTGCGTTTTCCATATAATGACCTTATACCCTTGTCTGACTTTGTGGATCTTGTTCCATCTTTTCGAAAATATCTCGAACACGACAATCTTCACACATAGATAAACGACGAATGGCTTCTCCTTGAAAATGTGAATGACTTTGAAGTTTTTCTGTCAACATTTTCACCATAGACGCTGGGGCAAAAGGTTTTCCACAACTGATACAACATGCAGCAGGTTCTTCATGAACAAGTTTATCGGCTTTACGTGCTTGCCAATCCCAATTAAAACCCGCTTCAAGGGTAATTACTTTTTCAGGACAGGCGGTTTCACACATACCACATTGAATACAATCTTGTTCTACAAATAATAATCCCGGACGATCACCAATAGCATGCAAAGCTCGCGTTGGACAAACAGCGACACAACTCATACATAACGTACAATCATCGGTATTACATGTCACAGAACCATAAGGGGCATTAGCAGCAACGGCAGAATATGTAGGTTGTAAAGGACTTGATTGATTAAGCGTTTCTAAAACAGTAAATAATTTGTCACGCTTAGTGCCTGTAAGTGCTGCTTCAATCGGAGTGATAAGTGCAGACTCATAAGCTTCAAAATTCGTGCTATCAGCAAAATCAAATAAACAAATACGATCAGCGTTATAACCCAATTCAGTTAAGAAATTTTGCGCAATAGTTAATTCGTTAGTTAGCACAGCATCAATCGTTGCAGGAATATATTGAGTATTGGTTGCTAATAGAACTTGATGCGCACCATAAGCTAAAGCACTAAACCAAGTATCAATCCCAACCGTCGCCAGTTCTTCTAATGCAATCGTAATAACAGAGGTCGGAAGTACAGCGAGTGCTTTTGTAACTGTTTCTGTATCACGATCACCATAAAGTAATAATGTTGGCGCTTGACCCCCTTCTTGCTTATAACGAGCTAAGACACTATGAACAAAGTTTTGGGTGATTTGAGGATCAGGTAAAGCATAACTGATCGCTTCTGTTGGGCATGCTGTCGCACATGTTCCTACTCCCTGACAAAGGTAAGGATCAATCGCAATTGCTATCCCATCAGAATGTAATGCGCCTGCTGGACAAGCATCAATACAACGATCACAACCCTTTACACCACGAGATGAATGCGCACAGAGGTCAGGATTTAAACGAAAGTATTTAGGCTTATCAAATGTCCCTATCATAGAAGGGAGATCATCCACCAGCGTCGCTAATTTTTCAGCAATGCGTTTTTTAGCAGCCTGATTATCAGAATGTTCCGAAGATAAACTAACAGCGTAATAACCCGCAGCTGGAATTTCTACATTCATAACCCCAGTTGCTGTCATATCAAGCACAATATCAAAACAGTTACGACCAATGGCAATTTTCGCTAAGTTCGTTTCAAGTGCATTCGTTTCCAGTGTTGTATTGTTATGCCCTATACGACAATGAACATCAAATGCACCTAGATACCCTTTTACGGTAATCGATTGACTGTAATACAAGGTATGCGCTGTTTTGATCTCACAAGTATTTGAATCTGTCGTCAGTAACGTCACACTGTTTAAAGCTGAAAATTGATCCGCTAGTTGAAGTAATTGCTCTGCCGCACCGATAATCAATAAATTACCACGACTTTCATATGTCACTGTTGGCGGAATAAGATTGGCAAGTTCTACTGTTCCCGTAATAGCAGCAGCGCGCGCTACGCCATTAGTATCAGTGAATGTATTTAATGTACTTTTTAACATTGTTATTCCTGTTTGCTCACTACCGCTAATCAGTGTCGTGGGAAGATAATAATTTTTCTTCTACTCTTTATAGAGCAATAACCGATCCAACTTTTCACGGAATAAAATGACCTAAAAGGAACTAAAATCATAACGAGGATATTACGTTATTGAACAATGAGACATTTTGTCTTATCTGTAGCGAACTAACGCGCCAAATTGTCTCTGTTTATGATTTTGGTCGTCTTCCCTTTTTGTCCCAGTTTGTTTTTATAAATGGTGCGAATAATTCTCAAACGCTTTTATTTTTTCGCGTTACGATTTCTGTTCATCACTTTTAATGTCACGATGAATAATGGGTGTTAACGATAAATCTGCTGTAGGGAGTGCATCTTCATCATGATCTGGCGTTATAGCGTCAGAGTGATTAACCAATACATCATTCTCTGTATCATTCCCCTCTATGGCAGTATCTGTTACAGAAGAATGGATTACAGAAGAATGGGAGTCTTGTTCAGAATCCATCGCATCAAGTGTTGATGATGAGGTTGCTGTTTCAGTGACGGTATTTATCCAACCTCGCATTTGGGAGGCAATCTCTGGTGCTAACCCCTCCATATTGCTAAAGTCTTCAGTGCTATCATCCATATCACTGATATAATTAAACTCTTCAGAGTGAAACAGTTTCCGTAATGCCGCTTTCTTAACGGATTTGGTCACTTGTTGTTGCATAAATGACGCAACACCCGATTCATAAGTCACGTTATCAGCATCATCAATCGTCAATTCAATAACAGGCTCATCGTCTATAACGTTTGGTGATGTTACAGAGGAAACAATTGATGTTTGTTCGTTATCACTGGTCTTTGTTGCTTCCTCTACGGTTGTATCTAAAGAATTAAGAATCAGTGACTCATCAACTGCTTCAGTTATCGTTTCCGTAGTAGCGCGTTCTGTATTATCTGTATTATCAACAGGACTTAACTTACGGCTTGACCAACGTTCAAAAAAATTAGTTGCCACTTGAACGTCCTTTTTTCTTATCGCCGCCACGTTTACGTTTAAATTCAAACAACTCACCATGACGACCTAAGAAAGCTTCCATCCATGCTTGAACGGCTAATGGGATCTCTATATGTAAAACAACATAATCACCATCCATATAACGTGCCGCAACACCTTGGGCTACAGTCACTAAAACAGGTTTTAATTGCTCATTCTCTTCTGCACAAATAAAGAATAAATGCGGGCTTTGTGAATTGAGATTAAAACGATATTCCATGCGTTCATCACGAAAAAGTTCCAAAGGTATCATATAGTTACCAGAACCTATGTTTGCCACATCCATTTCAGAAGTAAGATCTTCTTCATACAGACAAATATCTTCAATCGTCCATGCGTATGTTGTCCAACGACCCACTTGGCGTTCTTCAGCTTGTAGGCGAAAATTAATAGGCCAAACATGTTCATTTTTCTTTAATTCAAGTTCTGCTTGTTTTGGCACATAGACTCCTACTGACAGCTTTTATACTGCCTTTATGTTGTTATTTAATAAGTTGTGATGATAAGCGTTATTTCGCTCGCCATTGGATATAAGCAAATATTAGACCAATAACAAAAAACCACATGAAAAGTACGCGATTTTAGCCATTATTATTAATTACCTGCCTATTAGTTAATTTGGCTTTTAGCTAATAGTGGAACAATCTTTGCTTAACTTCTGTTTCCAATAGCAATAATTACACGCATACCAACCTTATTACGCAGGAATTTCAAATGGCGACATTGCCTAAAATCATAAAAACCAAAGCCACAGTGCAGCAAACCATGTCAGTAGAAATTGTTGATGAATATGGTGACCGACACACCAAAGAGATTGCCTGTGAGCATCCTTTAACGGTGTACCTTAACTGGGTTGAAGTCGTTACACTCATGACCTTAGGTGAGCGTCCGTCTGCCTTAGTATTAGGTTATTTAAAAAACCAAGGCTTTATTAATGACCTAAGTGCTATTGAATCAGTGATGATTGATTGGCAAACCAATGCTGCGGTTGTCATTACCCATGAAAATACAGAAAACCTTGCTCAACAATTAGAAAAGAAAACCGTTACCTCTGGCTGTGGTCAAGGCACCATGTATGGCAATGTCATGAAAAAGCTCGAAGGAATAACACTGCCACAGCCGCAAATTAAACAATCGATGTTATATGGCCTACTTGAAGCATTGACCCATCATAATGAAACTTATAAAGCCGCAGGTGCGGTACATGGTTGCGCAGTGTGTAAAGGCACAGAGATTTTATCGTTTGTGGAAGATGTAGGTCGGCATAACGCTGTTGATACTCTTGCAGGTGAAATGTGGCTGCAACAACAAACGGGTGAAGATAAGGTTTTCTATACTACAGGTCGCTTAACCTCTGAAATGGTTATCAAAGTCGCGCAAATGGGTATTCCTGTGTTGCTATCTCGCTCTGGTGCGACTCAAATGGGCTACGATCTCGCTAAGAAACTCGGCATTACCATGATTGCCCGCGCCAAAGGGTTACGTTTTCAAATCTATAATGGTAGCGACAATATTGAACTTGATGTTAAAGGTAACGTAAGTGAAGGAAAACAAGGCTAATGGCTGACTTTCCTGAATTTATGAATGCCAAGCTCGTCGCTGAATATCTCGACCTTAATGAAAAGAAAGTCTATGCCTTAGCGAATGATGGTTTACTCCCTGCCACTAAAGTAACCGGTAAATGGCTTTTTCCGAAAGCAATGTTGGATAAGTGGCTATTGGAATCTTGCCATAATGGCGTTTTAAACGATCGGTTACTGATTGCAGGCTCTGATGATCCGCTATTACAGTGTGTTGTCGGTAAAATGGCGAATCAACTCGGCAGTACAGCCTTGGTGGGTTATACCTCAACAGGCACACGGCAAGGATTAGCAATGCTAAGCAAAGGTCATGTTGATATCTGTGCTATCCATTGGGGTAATGTTGAAGAGGCTAGCCTACGTCATCCTGCATTATTACAACAATATCAGGGCCATAAGAACTGGGTATTAGTCCATGCCTTTGAGCGCAAACAAGGCTTAGTGGTGAGTCCTGCATTGGCTGACGCTGTTAATAGTCGTTCCATCCAACGCCATGAATTACTCTCTCCTCGTTGGCGCTGGGCGTTACGCCAACAAGGTGCTGGAAGCATGCGAGCATTAGAAGAATGGATCCATGGCCATGGTTACAATATGACGATGCTCAACCAAGTTGATTGTTGTAACAGTGAACGAGAATTAGCCTCAGCGATAGCCCGAGAACAAGCAGATATTGGTTGTGCAAGCCAAAGTACCGCAGGAGAATTTGGACTAGGCTTTATTCCGTTATGTACCGAAGCATTTGAATTGGTGATCCCTAAAAACATTTACTTCCGCACCCTGCAACAGCAGTTATTACAATCATTGATGCACAGTGATATTCAAGCGCATGGCGATCAGCTTGGCGGTTATAACTTTCTCCGTACAGGGCAACAAGTATGGAGTGCTCATTAATTCAAAAGTAAAAACACAAGAATCTAAGGTCATCGCCCGATGGCCTTACCATTACCACAATGATTGCATTAACAATAAAACAGTATGATACCACCCGCACAAAAAGCCATCTAAGATATAATCCATTTAAATAAAAACCAAAAAACGCAATCACAATTAATATTTTCATTAATACAGCTATTTTAAAGACGAGCACTTTTAATTAGAACTATCATTAGAAGATATTTAATGCGCTACAATCACTTTTAGAACACGTATTCTTAACAAGTGTTTTATTGAATCATGTTTAATTAGCTGCTTCTGTTTAACTGCTGGTTTTACGAACGATTATGAACGGATTCACACAAACATGACTTGCTTAAACACAATTGAAAAGATGACAATAATACGATAATTATTCTCTCCTCTTTAATGTGACCTCAAGGAGCCATTGTGCGCAACGCTTTAATTTTATTTTTTACACTTGCAAGTGTCAGTTTTTCTTCTTTCGCAAGTATCAACACCAGTAAACTCAACCCAAGTAATCTTCAGACTGCTGCGGTGAGTGCTTATGTTATCGATCTAAGCTCAGGGAAAACGCTTTATCACAAAAATTCCAATGTTGTGATGCCTATTGCGTCACTAACAAAACTAATGACCGCAATGGTTACATTAGATGCCAAACTCCCCCTTAACCAAAAGATCACTTTCACTCAAACGGATAGAGATCATATGTACAACACATATTCTCGTGTTCGTGTTGGTTCTGAGTTAAGCCGTGGCGAAACAATGCACATTGCGCTAATGTCATCTGAAAACTTGGCAGCTGCTGCCCTTGCTGCTAACTATCCTGGTGGTTACAACGCATTTATCCGTGCGATGAATGCTAAAGCAAAAGCACTAGGAATGACGCATACCCATTTTGTAGACAGTTCAGGTCTAAACCCTAAGAACCATTCAACAGCATCTGATGTTGCGAAGATGGTACGTGCCGCTTACAAATACCCTGAGATCCGCAAATACAGTACTAATGGTGCGGTTCACACTGCTTACTTTACGCATCCTCGTTATAAATTAGGTTACACCAATACCAATGCCCTTGTGCGTGGTGAAAAATGGAACGTTAATCTAAGCAAAACAGGCTACCTTGATGAAGCGGGTCGTTGTTTAGCGATGGTAACAACCATTGATGGCAAAAAGATCTTAATGGTCATGCTTGATTCACAAGGCAAGCTAACTCCAATTGGTGATGCTGGTCGTATTAAGCAATGGCTACAAACTGGTAAAAGCAAGTCAATTACCACTGATGCTAAATACTACCAACAGCAAAAGTTGAAAGAATTAACCAAATAATAATTGATGATAATTGTTGTTAGTTCATAACGTAAAAAGCCAGCATTCGATATGCTGGCTTTTTTATTTCAATAACCCTACATTTAGCAATTTAACATCTCACTTTAACGACTATTAGTAACCAAATCATTTGGTTATCATTAAAAGTTAATCTGTTTTTTTGTATTTCTAACTAATAAGAATTATATAAAAAATGGCAGCTTATGTTTACATTTTATAAAATAACCACTACTGCTCAATGTCTTGTTGAACAGAAAAAAAGGGGGATGATGAGCACCTCTTTCTCACCTCAAACAACATATTTATTATGAATAAGCTTTCGCAACATCATCTAGGTAAAAAGACAGTTCTCGCATGTGTTATTGCCCTTGCATGTGTGAGTTATGCCAACGCATCAACTTCTGAGACACAAAATTTAACTCAATACCCACCGAAACCCTTACTTGAGCAAATTACAGCTCCTGTGACTGGCGCGTTATACAAAACCAAATTAACTGAGCAACAACAGAAAATTGTTGATCAAGCTAAATTAGTGAAAAAGAATGGCTGGTGGCATGTCGGTATTAAAGGCAACGCTTTTGATCGTGGTTTCCAATATGGTTATCTTATCGCACCTGATTTTAAATTAGCGTGGAAAGACAGTTGGAGCATGACCTACCTAACAACCGGTGTGCCTTATAGTTCATGGCAGAAAGCTGCGCTAGAACAAACGAAAGGTAAGATCCCAGCAGAACTTCGCCAAGAAATGGAAGGAGTTGCAAAAGGTCTTAATGCCGCAGGTTTGCATGTCACTCTTGCTGACATCATTACCTGGAACGACATGATTGAGCTTACAGGTTACTGGTGGCCTTCAGTGGGGATGCATAATTATACCAAGTGGGTTGATCCTGGTTTAATTAACGCATCCGCATTCCCTGCCCCATATAACAAAGCAGAAATGGCAGCTAACAATATCGAGAAAAGTAAAAACAGCAATAATATTGAAGGCGCCAAAGGTAATTGCAGTGCCTTTATCGCCACAGGTAAAGCAACGGATAATAAAGGCATCGTCATTGGTCATGAAACCTTTAACGATTTCTGGTCAGGTCAGTTTGCTAACGTCATTCTTGATATTACACCAGAAAAAGGCTACAAAATGGCCTTCCAAACAGCACCAGGGATGATCGAATCTGGTACTGACTTCTGGGAAACAGGCGCTGGTCTAGCTGTTGTTGAAACGACACTAGCCAATGTGATGGATTGGAAAGCAGGTGGCATTCCTGAATTCATTCGTGTTCGTGAAGCCAGTCAATATGCCAATAATATTGATAGCTGGATCAAACTAGAAGAAAAAGGCAACAACGGTGGTTATGCGAATACATGGTTAATTGGTGATATTAATAACAACCATATTGCTAAGTTTGGTCAAGGTCGTGTTTACCAATACTTCAATGAATTGAAATCTGGTTACTTCACGGGTGAAAACGTCTCTGTCGATCCACGCCTACGCTATATTGAAGGTTCTGACGTTGACTATAACGATATCCGTCAACAAGAAGGTGCTCGTCGTCTACGCTGGATCCAATTAATGCATAAATACAATGGCAAAATCGACGTTGCAGTTGGTCAAAAAATGCTCGGTGATACCTACGATGTGTATTTAAATAAAATAGATGCATCATCACGTAATATTTGTGCTGAATACGACAAAGATTCACAACCGTATGTCTCTGATCCAGCAGCAGTATGGAACGTACCCTTTACGCCAGCAGGCTCTGTCGATGGTAAAGTTGCTAACAGCAATGATATTAAAAACTTAACCATCAGCGCCCGCTTTGGTCGTGCCAATGGTGCGCCATTTGATGCCAAAGCCTTTATTAAGGCCCACCAGCAATGGGGTTGGCAATCAGGCTATCTATTAAGTCGCCCATCAGAACCTTGGACTCAAATGAAGTTTATCTAAACATCAACTTTATCGTTATATCGCGATCATTTATCATTACTGGTGATTAAATGATCGCGATAGTCTGATTGTATTGCTTTGATACTGATTTTATTTCTAAATACTTGAACATTAAAATAATATGATATGGATATATCAACTATGCTTTAAGTCCTCTTCAAAGAAAAGGAGCACCTGTGCAGCATACAGAAATGATTATCCCTTCTTCATTCGGTCTTATTAGTCGAATATCTCTTACCGCATCACTGTTTCTTATTGTTGGCTTATCCATTATGTAATCTTGGTTGTCTTGCAATAATACAAAAGATACAAAGCGACAAAAAAGCCCCTTGGTAATGACATTGTTATTGTCATTACCAAGGGGCTTTTTGTTATCGCCAACTCTCTTTATTGCGATTATTTTGTTACGCTGTCACGTGAAGATCCAGTTCACTTGGACATTCTTTTTTATGCTTGAGATAGACACTAAACGTTGAACCTTGACCTTCTATCGATTCAACCGCCATTTCTCCACCAGCATTAGCGACAATACTTTGGCTTACCGATAAACCTAACCCTGTACCCGAACGACGAGTGGTGAAAAAGGGATCAAAGATACGCTTCATGTTTTGCTTTGAAATACCACAACCATGGTCGGTAATTGCAACCATCGCGCCACGAACTTCACCATCATCATCTAGCCAGTCATCAGTAGTGATCTTCAACACCCCTTTATCATCCATGGCATGGATACCATTCATCTGTAAATTAACCAACACTTGCAATAATTGATGCCGATTCACTTCAACACTGCATTTAGCCGCAAGGTTAACTTCAAATTTAACATCCATTTTTTTAGTGCCTGAACGAACAAGAGTTAAGCTCTCTTCAACAATCAAGTTTAAGTGATGCCATGTCACTTCATCTTGAACGCCACCTTGACGACTATATTGCAGTAAGCTGCGGGTAATATTTCGAATCCGATCAATTTGTAAATGAATTGCGGTCAGTTCTTCTTGGACTTCAGCAGTATTGTCGCCTAACTCCAGCTGAATTAACTCAATATTCCCCAAAATAACAGCAACTGGATTATTAATTTCATGCGCAATACCTGCGGTTAACTCACCAAGTGCAGCTAATTTTTCCGTTGCCACCAGCTTTGAACGGGCTTGATGCAATAACCGAATGTGACGCTCTAACTCTTCCGTTTTTTGATGCAAACTCTGCGTTCGCTGTTCTACTTTATCTTCTAGCTCTATCGCGGTCAGTTTAATTAAACCATTACGTTGTTCTAGTTGATCCAACATCGAGTCAAATTGCTCGCCTAAGATTTGCAATTCATGTCCTTCACATAAATCCAACTTACCAACACGTCGTTTTAATCCCATTTGTACCGCTTTAGCAACTTGATAGATTTTCTCGATCGGTAAAAACAAATCACGCGCACCGCGATAAACAATAATGCTAGTAAAGAGCAATACCAATAAGATACTGACACTCATTTCAATAATATTGGTTAGATAGCGCTCAATTAATGGCCATTGCAAATAACCGGTATAAAGCATGCCCACTACGGTGCCATCATTACCATGTAACGGCTCATAAGCTGACACATACCAACTATCATAAACAAATGCGCGATCAACAAAGATCTTCCCTTGGTGTAAGACTTTTTGCTGCACGTCCTTAGAAACTCGAGTACCGACAGCGCGACCAATAAGATTGGCGCTATCTAACGGCACATTGGTACTAACACGTACATCCCCCATAAATAAAGTAACAGTTCCAAGACTTCCCTTAGGCAAAGTATCAGCGGCATAAACCAAATCACGAATACGATCCACCAGCGAGGTACTGTTATTTAATAAAATACCACCATCTAAAATCCATTTAAGCTTACCTTGCTGATTAAAGATTGGGATCAAGCTACGACTAACCAACCCTTTGTGCTCAATTGTACTTTCTTTGATTAACGGTAGCTGGGCTTGTGCAGGAAGATCAGGATTCAAATCAAATAATGCAATACGATCTAATACTTGAAAAAAAGTCTGCTCTTTTCCTGTAACTAATAGTTGCTGTTCTTGACTTGAAAACATTCCTATATCACTTACGGGATGTAACACCACAAAATCTAACTGGTAGTGTTGATTTTGCTGACTCACCCACTTTTTTAAGCTTGTTTCATTAAAACGTAATCGTCGTTGAAAATCATAAGAATTAGCCAGTGCTTGCAGTTCCATCCGCTGCTCTTTTTTCAACAGCACCATACTATGATGAGCCACTGCTAAGTCTGCTTTTACATTCATTAAGGCATTTTGCCAGGTATACGTCACCGTCCAATAAAAGGTGATGGCGATTAACGTTAATAGCGTCAGAAAAATAGGCACTGAAGTAAGCACTAAAAGTCGATAACGCACCATGGTTTTAAAACGCCGTAACCACATCAATACAAATGTTTTGACCTTCATAGCGTTACTTTCATCGTCATTCATCTGTCCATTCTTTGTATTTACGCTCTAAGGTTTTTCTTGCAACACCAAGCTGACGCGCGGCGGCTGATTTATTACCATCACTGGCATCCACAACCTGCATAATATGTGCTTTCTCAACGTCTTTTAACGTCCAAGTGACGGGGTAACAATATTGTTCTTCACCTTCATCGTGACATTGACATGGTCGTTGAGGATATGCAGCATTCACCGCTAATTCTGCCGCAGTTATCGCATCGACGCCTGTTACTGCTAACGCGGTAACTGGCAATGCATCACCTTGTAATTCTCGCCAATAATCTGCTGGTGGTTTACCCAATAGAATGCAACGTTCCATCATATTTCGTAATTCACGAATATTACCCGGCCATGAATAAGCTTGCATTGCCAAAATATCTTCATGGGTCCAATTGATGGCTTTCATGCCTAAGTCTTTTGATAACTGCAGCGTAAAATGATGACTTAATGATGGAATATCTTCTACTCGCTCACGTAATGATGGCAAATCAATGGTGAGAACATTTAATCGATAGTACAAATCACGACGAAAACGCCCTTCTTCAACTTCAAGCTTTAAATTACGGTTGGTCGCGGCAACAATGCGAACATCAATTTGAATCTCTCGCTCTGAACCCACCGGACGAATCGCTTTTTGTTCTAAGGCGCGTAACAATGACGATTGCATTGCCAGTGGCATTTCACCAATTTCATCTAAAAATAAGGTGCCGTTATTCGCCACTCGAAACAAACCTTCTCGGCTTTTCTTTGCGCCAGTAAATGCCCCTGATACATGACCAAACAATTCACTTTCTAACAGTTCGGGTGCAATGGCAGCACAGTTAATCGGCACAAAAGGCCCAGTACGCTTGCTTAATTGATGTAATGCTCGTGCCACCAATTCTTTACCTGTGCCCGATTCGCCTTCGACTAATACCGCAGCAATAGACGGCGCAACTTGGGCTATCAGCTTTTTCATCTTTTGTGTCGCTGGCGCATCACCAATGATATCTACTGGATAGCTGCGCTCAACGTCTCGTTGCAATGCGAAATTTTGACGTTCAACTAATCGACGTTCAATACAGCGACTCACTGATTGCATCATTTGGTCAAGATTAAACGGTTTGAGAATAAAATCAGACGCGCCAGCACGTAATGCTTGAATCGCCATTTCTAAATCAGCATAGCCGGTCATAAAGATCACATCACTACGACGGGTTGTTGGGTCAAACGCTTCATGCCACTCAATACCAGAACGACCGGGTAAGTTAATATCAACAATTAATAAATCAAAATGACAACGCTTACGAATTTCTTCAGCCTCTTCAATACTTCCCGCAGTATCAACCTGAGCAAACTTTTTACTTAACGCTTTCTTTAAAATCGTGCGCATTCCTGGTTCATCATCAACCACTAATACAGAAACCGCAGTCCACGATGAGGACAAACTAAAATCAGACATAAATATAGAGACATTTTAACCACACTAAAATTTGCGACATTTTGTCTCACTATCAATCATTAAGTCAAAACTGTTTAATCACCCGGTAAAACTTCGGTTACCTTTAACTTATTTCACGTAATATTTGATACCTAAATCACATAATTAACGTTATTAATCAACATTTAAAATATGGCACTTTTATTGCTTATAACTGATCAATGCTATTAATTGAAATGATGTGGGTCATTTTGCCGCACGTATTCGGTACAACTCACCTATCACTCATCATCTATGGCTTTTTAATACAAACCAATCGATCAGGAACGTTGATGAATTTTTTAAAAACGACTTTAGTTATTCTAGGCTGCGCATCGGCAACAATGGCTTATGCAACCACAGAAACCACAGCAAATAAGACGGTACGCCTAGCAACAACCACCAGCACTTATCACTCAGGATTACTTGATTACTTATTACCTGTATTTACTAAAGATACCGGATACACCGTCGAAGTATTAGCGGCAGGCACAGGTAAAGCATTAAGTATGGGTGAACATGGTGATGTCGATTTAGTCATGACCCACGCGCCACAATCAGAAGCGCAATTTGTTGAGAAAGGCTTTGGGGTGTTACCACGTAATTTGATGTACAACGATTTCGTTTTAGTCGGCCCTAAAAATGATCCGGCAAAAATCAAAGGCGATAAAGATGTTGCCCACGCATTAAAAGAAATCGCAACAGATAATGCGGTATTTATTTCTCGTGGTGATGATTCAGGAACAAATAAAAAAGAACTTAATATCTGGGCACAAACCAAAATGGAACCTAATTTCGGTGGTTATAAAGCCGTAGGTCAAGGTATGGGTCCAACGTTGAATATGGCATCAGAATTACAAGCCTACACATTAACGGATCGTGGTACATGGTTAGCGTATGAAACCAAGCTTGATCTTGAAATCATGGTTGAGGGTGATAAGCGTTTATTTAATCCTTACCAAGTGATTCTGATTAACCCAAGCCGTTACCCTGATCTTAACTACCAAGGCGCTAAAACATTCAGTGATTGGTTAGTGAATCCTAAAGCACAAAAATTAATCAATAATTACCAACGCCACGGCAAGCAATTATTCGTTGCTGATGCTCAAACGCTATAAAAGGTAATACCTTAATTTAATATGTTTTTTCGTCGATGATGCGTTATTGAATGCATAATTCATTATGGGATCACAGTTATTGCATTGAGCCTTAGTGCTAATAACATCAATGATGACATCATCGGCGTATTTTTTAGGTTAGAACAAACACTACCATGAATATTTGGCAGACAACTCAGCAAGCGACCCAACTTCTCTTGAGCGGCGATAGTGCACTTTGGGGTATTGTTGGGGTATCATTTTCCGTGTCTCTTTTTGCCATCGCTTTAGTTATTATCCCCTCTTTATTAATTGCCTTTGCATTAGCTTACGGTAAATTCCCAGGTCGTTGGCTAACACTGTCTTTAATTAATACCCTGCAATCGGTACCGACGGTTGTGATTGGTTTACTGCTTTATATGCTGCTCTCACGTGCAGGTCCATTGGGTGATTGGCAAATGCTGTTTACTCAAAAAGCGATGATATTAGGTCAAGTACTGATCTGTTTCCCACTATTAGTGTCAATGATGCACGCGGCATTTCAAAACAGTGACCGTCGCGCATGGGAAACAGCACTTACATTAGGCTCTAGCTATCCTCGCGCATTACTTAGTTTGATGTGGGAAAGTCGATTTCCGTTACTTGCCGCTATTGTTGCTTCTTTTAGCCGTGTGATCACCGAAGTCGGTTGTTCAATGATGGTCGGTGGCAATATTCTCAATTCAACTCGAAACATTCCTACCGCAATAGCCCTTGAAAGCTCAAAAGGTGCATTTTCTCAGGGTGTTGCCTTAGGAATGGTGTTACTTATTTTAGCCTTAGGTCTAAACTTTATTTTATCTATCGCCCGTGGCAAAGCCCATTTGCGAACCAACTAAACCGAGGCCTCACTAATGACTCATGCTTCCATTCAGGCTCTCGACCTCTCGGTTCGCTTTAAAAGTCGATTGCTTTTCCATATTCCACAGCTCAATCTTGCCCCTCGTGATGCCGTTTATTTAACGGGCGATAACGGGGTTGGTAAAACGACCTTATTGAAAGTATTAGCGGGATTACAAAAACCAACGACAGGCAAGGTTAATATTCATCAACATACTTTTTTAAAACGCCTCTTTAGTGGATGCTATGAAGGGAGTATTATCTACTTACACCAAACACCGTATATGTTTGATGCAACAGTGTTTAACAATGTATGCTATGGACTAAGGTTTGCAATTAAAGATCGCCAAAAACGTCGCAATGAAGCCATTAATGCACTACGTATGGTCGGTCTTGAAACCTTAGCTGATGAACATGTTTCGGTTTTGTCTGGTGGTGAACGCCAACGCGTCGCAATGGCACGTGCATGGGTCCTTAAACCTAGTGTGTTATTAATGGATGAATCCAGTGCCAGCATGGATCAAGAATCCATCAATCGCCAAGTTATTTTAGCGAAAGATTTATTAGCGCGTGGTAGTAGCTTAGTGATCACCAGCCACCAGCAAAATGCACTCACTGCACTTTGTCGCCGACAATGGACAATCAATGACACCCAATTAATTGAACGAGCTGATCTTCAACTCGTTACAGATATCAAAAACAATAAGGATAATTATGCCTACGCCTGAACAAACCCATTGGGTCATTTTAGCGGGTGGTCAAGCCAGCCGTATGGGAGGCAATGATAAAGGCCTGATTGAACTTGCAGGTAAACCCTTTATTCAACATGTTATTGATACACTTACACCACAAACATCTCATATCAGTATTAATGCCAACCGTAACCAAGACATCTACTGTCAATACGGTGAAGTGTTTGGTGATAGCATTGAAAACTATCCTGGCCCACTCGGCGGCATGCATGCTGCACTGCATCATATTGATAACGATTGGATTGGCTTCGTCCCATGTGATTGCCCACAATTACCCCATGATTTAGTGGTAAGAATGGCATCAGCATGTCAACCCGATACTGATATAGCAGTAGCGCATAACGGCGACTATATTCAACCTGTTGTCACCCTGCTTCATCGTCGTATTTTGCCTAAACTGGAAGCCTTTTTAGCCAATGGCGATCGCAAGATCATTTTGCTTTATCGTCAATGCAATATGATCACCGTTGATTTTAGTGACCAAACTGATGCTTTTATTAACCTCAACACCCCTGAGGAATTATCACAATTTGGAGAACGCCATGAATCAAATTAACGCCTCAGTACCATTATTAGGCTTTGCTGCATTCAGTGGTACGGGTAAAACAACCCTTCTTGAAGCCATATTACCTAAATTGGTTGAGCGTGGTTTGCGCGTGGCGGTAATAAAACATGCGCACCATGATTTTGATCTTGATGAACCCGGTAAAGATAGCTACCGATTACGCAAAGCAGGCGCAAGCCAAATGCTCATCTCCTCGCGTTATCGCCGCGCACAAATCACTGAAACCCCAACAACTGAGGCTACTTTACCGTATTTAATTTGCCAATTAGATCAAACCCAATTGGATCTTATTTTAGTTGAGGGGTTCAAGAAGCTCGACTTCCCTAAAATTGAGTTACATCGTCAAGCCATTAACAAGCCGTGGTTATATCAAGACGATAACAATATTATTGCGATTGCGAGTGACATTAAAACAGACACAACCTTAGCGCAGATAAGCATTGATGATATCGAACAGTTAACCGATTTTGTGGTTCAATTCAGTCGCCAGTCACAACAGTATCCAATAAAAACAGCAAGTTGTGATGATATTCAACCACAAGGGATGTTGTCGGTTGATGAAGGTCGATCCCGTATTCTTGATCAAATAAAACCCCTTGATAACCCTCAAACGGTTGAGCTAAAACAAGCGCTAGGCCATATCGTACATACAGACATTCTTTCACCAGTGAATGTGCCGCAACATACAAATTCAGCCATGGACGGTTATGCGATTCGCGGCACTGATATTGACCTTAATAGCTACACGGTTGTCGGTCAGGTTTTAGCGGGACATCATTATCCGCATCCGTTACAAATGGGTGAAGCCGTACGTATTATGACTGGCGCGCCTGTTCCTCAACATGCTGATACCGTTATTATGCGAGAGCAAGCACAACAAGATGGTGACACCGTCACGTTTAATCTTTCTATGGGTGCTATTAAGGCCGGTCAAAATGTTCGTTTAGCCGGTGAAGATCTTGCTATTGATCAAATTGCAGTAGCTAAAGGACAAACAATCACCGCGCCTGAATTAGGGATGGTTGCCTCCTTAGGGCTAGATAAGATCACCATCAACTCGCCTATTCGCGTCGCCATTTTCTCAACCGGTGATGAAGTACAAGCTCCCGGTGAAGCACAACAGCAAAACTGTATTTATGATTCAAACCGTTATAGCTTATTTGCTTTACTGACTCGTCTCGGCTGTGAAGTGGTTGATTTGGGTATCATTGAAGACAGTGAAACAGCACTTGAAGCCACATTACGCCAAGCCAGCCAACAAGCAGATATGATTTTATCATCAGGCGGTGTTTCTGTTGGCGATGCTGACTACATTAAAACCGTACTTGATAAGTTAGGAAAAATTGATTTTTGGCGGATCAACATGCGTCCTGGACGTCCATTAGCGTTTGGACATATTGATAATGTACCGTTCTTTGGTTTACCGGGTAACCCTGTGGCTGTGATGGTGACATTCTTACAATTTGTAGAGCCTGCAATTCGTAAACAGCAAGGTTACCAACATTGGCAACCACAAACCTACACTGCAATCGCGGCTGAACCTTTACGTTCTCGCCTTGGACGCACCGAATATTTACGTGGCTATTTTAATTGGGATGCCAATGGTCGTCTTACCGTTAAAAGTATTGGTTCACAAGGCTCAGGGATCTTACGCTCAATGAGTGAAGCTAATTGCTTAATAGAAATACCACCAAAACAAGAACATGCGCATATTGGCGATAAAGTTACCGTAATTCCACTAAAATTACGCTTATAGACAATAATACAATTAACGATAAAACAACTATAAAGCTAAGCTCATTACTTTCAGCTTAGCTTTTTTATCCAAGTATCATAGCTATCTATTTTGTCAACATATGTATTTACATTAATATCATCTGGCTAGACCATTAAAGCGATATTTATGTTGTAGAATAGCCCTAGTCTTATTTTTAGGTATTATAAGTAAACATGTTTTTAGATTCATATTACTCAGATAACAACGGTGAATTATCTTTTACTCGTGAGCAAGCAAGCCATTTTGCAAAACGCGTAGCCGGTGACTTTAACCCTATTCACGATGAAGATAACAAGCGTTTTTGTGTACCTGGCGATCTGCTATTTTCTGTTCTTTTAGCGAATGTTGGCCTGAGCCAAAAAATGCGCTTCGAATTTGCAGGTATGATCAATGAATCAAGCTGCCTACTTATAGACATAAAAACCCCTACAGAACTGTCCGTGATCGACTGTAAGGGAAAAGTGTACATGGATGTCATTCGTAGCGGTGAAACAACAACAAATGAAGTACTAATTTCACAAGTTACTAAAAACTATGTGCAGTTTTCTGGAATGAACTTTCCTCACATCATGGTACCTTTGATGAAATCAAAAGACATCATGATCAATCCAGCGCGCCCATTAGTAATCTATGAATGTATGGAACTTGATTTCACACGTTTAGATCTAACAGCACCGACGGTTGAACTCACTGACTCTATTATTGAAGTAGAAGGCAAGCGTGGTTACGTCACTCTGCGTTTTTGCTTTAAAGAAAATGGAGAAATTGTAGGCACAGGTAGTAAGCGCATGTTGATGAGTGGACTCAAACCTTACTGCCAAGAGAGTATTGATGATTTAGTTACACGTTTTAATGAACGTAAAGACAAATTCAACGCTATCAACAGCTAATAAGTACTACTGTCCTTTTTAAGAAAAAGCCCAACCAATACTTATCTTTCTCACTGAAAGTATATAATAATTGATTGGGCTTTTTTACTCTTACACTAGAGCATAAACTGATTATAATTGGTATTGGTATTAGCCATTATTATTCACCACTCTTTGAATCACCTTCAGATGCTAGTGGTAAATATAATCGAGACCGTAAGCCCGGATTATTATCACTGAAAACCAATTCGCCATTATGACGAACAACCACCGCCTCAACCAACGATAACCCTAACCCAAATCCTTGATGAGTACGGCTGCGATCAGCGCGGAACATTGGCTCACGAATACGCTCTTTATCTTCATCAGATACCCCCATACCATTATCAGTGACTACAATACCAAAATGATCGACAACCACATTAATAACACCATGTTCAGGTGTGTACTTAATTGCATTCTCAACCAAATTATATACCGCCCTAAATAAGAGACTGGGCTCGCCTTGCAATCGGTATTGTTCATCTTCTCGAAATGTTAGCTGCTGATACTTCTCATCTGAAATCGGTGATAAAAACTCAACAACATCACGACACACTTGTGATAAATCGACCCATTCTTTATCAATATGTTGCTTACCACTGTTTAAATTAGCAATTTCTAACATACCATTAAACATACCAAGTAAGACTTCGAGATCATCATGACAGGCTTCTAATTCTTGTGTATGTGGTGCTGTTTGTTGGGTTAATAACCGTTCTAACCGTAGTTTCATTCGTGCGATTGGTGTACGTAAATCATGCGCCATTCCAACAGAGAGAGCTTTTAGTGAGGTCTCTTTTTTCTCAACCTGTTCAATCAAAAAGTTAAGATGTATGGCTAACACATCAAATTCATCATCATTCTCACTAACCGGTAATTTAACCCCTTTCTCTCCTAAAATAACCCGATTCATTCCATGATTAACACGGGCTAATTTTTTTAATATTACAATGGCAAATAAAGAAGCACCTGCTAGCATAAGAATCACTGGAACAGCAATACCAGACAGTAACATTGGAATCACTGTCTGCCGATAGGCTTGCATAAACTGAGGATTAATCTTTATTACTAATTCCATACCTAAAGGCAGAGCCACCACTTGAGATAATTGAGTTGTTTTACTCGGGCCAAAGAGAAATGATGCCGTTGGATATAATCCAATATCATCAACAACATGTTTTGCCGACCGAATAACATAACTAAATGTGGTATTGTTTTTTTTACGTTCCGCTATCGTTTTATACAATGCAGGACTATTACCTTTACTCACCATCATTGTAAATAAATTAGCTTCATTGACTAAATCACGTTTTAATTGCTGGTGGTAAAATGTTTCAGAACTAACGACTACCTGATTGATAAATAGAATGAAAATAATAGCGACACAGGTAATAAAATACATCAATACTTTAAAAATTGTTGATCGCGACAGGTTTTCAGACCCGGCGTAAGACATAACCAGCTCCTCGAACGGTATGAATTAAACTAGGCTCACCTTCAAGTTCTAATTTTTTACGCAAATTAGCTATATGGACATCAATCACATTGGTTTTTGGATCAAAATGATAACTCCAAACAGATTCAAATAGACTCATGCGAGAAACAACACTTTCAACATGTTCCATTAAGTATTGCAGTAGCAAGAACTCTTTTTGTTGTAAGTTAATTATCCGAGATCCACGCCATACACGATGTGATTTTATATCCAGCCGTAAATCATCATAACTATATTCTGACGAAACAATAGCCACCAATTGATTGCGTTTAACAAGGATCTTAGCGCGTGCCACTAATTCTGCTAATGCAAATGGCTTTGTCAAATAATCATCACTGCCTGCTGTTAATCCTACAACGCGATCTTCAACACTGTCCATCGCACTTAATATCAGCACTGGCGTGTGATTCTCAGTGGCTCTTAGTGCAGCAAGTACTTTTAAACCATCTAATTGCGGTAACATCCGATCTAAAACAATGAGTTGATACTCGCAACTGGTTGCCATCATTAATCCTTGATGGCCATCTTCAGCTTCATCTACCACAAACCCATGTTCTCGTAATCCACGAGCAACAAACTCTCGAGTGGTAAGGTCATCTTCAATTACTAATATTTTCATTTCATACCTAGATCTATTTACTCATTGATATTTTTTCATGGCACTTATGCATTATACACAGTCCACCTTTATTTTTTGAATATATCGATTTGTCATCCATCTAAGCTAAATATATGATTATTCCACTATTAATACTGTTAAAAACTTTTAATAAAAAAATATTAAACTGAACTTTTTTTAGAATAAACAATCAGATATATCATTATAAAACACAAATAACTAAAGCAGCCAATTTATGCATTTTTTAACACTACTAGATCCAGTCAAAGAGATGACTGGCGTAACCTTCCCTATACTGATGTTTTTAATTTCTGGCATTATAATACTGACTGTTTCACGGACCTTTTTATGTATCTGGCAAAGAAATCGAGTCTCTAACGTTCGAGGTTGGAAAGTAATATTTATCTCTGGTTTGCGAATGGATATCGTCAGTATGTGTTATTTACTGATCTTACCCTGTCTTATTACACCACTTGCTATTGGGGTTCCTTATCTAAGTCAGATTTGGTTGATAATACTTCCAATATGGATCACCTTTGGATTATGGCTTCTAGTCTACATGGAAGCAGCAACGCCTTTTTTCATTAAAGAATATGATGTACGACCAAACCGTTTATTTGTCGAATATCTTATTTATCCGAAAGAAGTCATGAGTATGATGTGGAGTGGTTACAAACTTGAGCTAGCGCTTGGACTGATCATTTCACTGACAACCGTTTATTTTGGCTGGATTTTTTCAAATTACCTCGTTCAAGATCTTCAGACTCCAAACTGGTACTGGCGTCCAGTCATCGCTCTTAGTACAGTAGCATTGTGTGTATTAGGTGCCCGTTCGACACTTGGTCATCGTGCGATTAATCCATCGATGATCGCATTTTCACACGATAATCTTATGAATGATTTACCCCTCAATTCATCCTATTCTGTACTGTACGCGATGAAGCTAATGCGAAAAATAGTTGATTCATCTACGATATATCCGCCCATGAAAACAAGCGATATTATTCACACCCTACAAGAAAACAGCCAATTAACGGCTAAAGCGTTCACCCAGCCATTATTACCAACACTGGCATATCATCAAGCGAGTAATACAGGTAAGCGTAAGAACATTGTGATTTTACTACAAGAAAGTCTTGGGGCTCGCTTTGTCGGTGGGCTAGGTGGCCTACCACTAACACCCAACCTAGATAAACTGATGCAAGAAAGTTGGAACCTAACCCGATTATATGCAACGGGAACACGATCTATTCGTGGTATTGAGGCCGTTACTACCGGCTTTTTCCCAACCCCTGCTAATGCTGTGGTGAAATTACCTAAAAGCCAAAATAACTTTTATTCAATCGCTCAGACGCTTAAAGCAGAGAATTACCATACTCAATTTATCTACGCGGGAGAAAGTCATTTCGATAATATGAAAGGCTTCTTATTGGGTAATGGATTTGTTGATATACAAGATTTACCTACGTTTCATAATCCAGAGTTTATTGGATCATGGGGGGCATGCGACGAAGATCTTTATAACAAAGCGCATGAACAGTTCAGTATGCTTACTGAACAAAATAAGCCGTTTTTCAGCCTTGTATTTACCACAACGAATCACTCACCTTACGATTACCCACAAGGTAAAATAGAACCGTATAATCACCCATCTGCAACACGGGAAAATACCGTTAAATATTCAGATTTCGCTCTTGGACAATTTATAGAGCAAGCGAAAAAGTCAGATTATTGGGACGATACTATTTTTGTACTTGTTGCTGATCATGATTCACGTGCCTACGGTGATCAAATAGTACCAATAGATTGCTTTCATATTCCAGCCGTGATTTTTGGTGGTGGCGTTGCTGCCCATGAAGATAATCGTTTAGCAAGTCAGCTTGATCTACCACCAACTTTATTATCCATGGCGGGCATCAGTGCTAATCACCCAATGATGGGTCATGACCTAACCAAAGACGTTGCAGAACATAAGCAAAGAGCTGTCATGCAATATCATAATAACTTTGCATGGCTAAACAATGACAACCATGCGATTGTTTTCCAGCCAAATAAAGACATCATGACCTTTCACTATGATCCTACAAGTCACATATTAATACCAAGTGAATTACCAGATGACGAAATAAAAACAGCAAATGCATTCGCGTTATGGGGAAGCCTATCTTATAAACAAGACTTCTATCAATGGAATAAAATAGAATCCGCACAACATACAATGCCTCAACAATGACCGGTTTACTGCAGATAGTTTAAACGCTATTAATGAAACTCACCGACTTACTCAGGGGTAATATACTCACACCTGAGTAAGTCAGTAAGGCATCCAAAGCCATTATTGAATACAACATCCGCCTCTTTAATCGCTAGCCATAACGTGGTCAAGTAAAACTGGCTACTAGACTATCAATCCCACATTGCTGTTATATCAATACCTATTGATCCTTCCCGTTTGACTCATTAAGCAATTATCCTTAAAAATAAGACTCAAAAAACATTCAATGTTATATGAACACATCCCCTCAAAAGCTGCGGAAGAAAATCTACTGATGTTATGTTCAGTTTATTACTAGCAAATTATTAGCAAAAAAAAACGGTCTACCAAAAGGTAGACCGTTTAACGCGACCATAGGGGGAAGTTATGAAATCGCGAATACTGTATTTTGCTTAATCAATGATGCTTATAGCGCTTTCATTTGGTTAGCAATAATTTCAGCTTGTGGACCAATAATAACTTGAAGGTTATTTGAGCCTACGTTTACAACACCCTTCGCACCCAACTGCTTTAGTTTGGCATCATTGATGATTGAACGGTCAACAATACCTAGACGAAGACGAGTAATACACGCAGAGATATCCGTTAAGTTATCTTTACCACCTAGTGCTTCTAGATATTGTACGGCTAAATCAGCCTTGCTATCAGAAGTCGGGTTTGAGTCTTCTGCTGGTGCATCTTCGCGGCCAGGTGTTTTAAGATTAAACATCTTAATTGCACTAACAAAAATCACGAAGTAGATAACACCAACCACTAAGCCCATTGGAATAATTTCCCAAGAATTGTGCGCTGCGGGAGCGTTATAATTCAAGATGTAATCAATCAAGCCTGACGAGAAGCTAAATGCCATATGAATGTTAAGCATTGATGCAACAACAATACTGACACCCATTAGAATAGCGTGTACTAAGTACAAACCAGGTGCTAGAAACATAAACATGAATTCGATTGGTTCAGTGATACCTGTTAGGAATGCAGTCAATGCCACACTCAATAACATACCACCTACAACTTTCTTGTTTTCTTTCTTAGCCGTTACATAGAATGCTAATGCTGCACTTGGAAGACCAAACATTACTACTGGGAAGAAACCACTTAGAATTCGTCCTGCAGATGGGTCACCTGCGAAGAAGCGTGAAATTTCACCTGTAACAATCTGACCAGTTGCAGGATCTGTGTAGTTACCAAACACAAACCAAACCATACTGTTAAGAATGTGGTGCAAACCAAGTGGAATCAATAGACGGTTAGCAACACCATATACGAACTCACCAGGGACACCACTTGTTAGAATCCACTTACCTAAATGGTTGATAGCATCCTGAACAGGAGGCCATACAAGACTAAAGGCAAAAGCAAGAACCAATGCAACTAAACCTGTGATGATAGGAACAAAACGCTTACCACCAAAGAAGCCAAGGAACTCTGGCAATTTAATTGCGTGGAAACGGTTGTATAACAAGCCTGCACATACACCAATAATAATACCACCAGCAACACCAGGGTCGACATCAGCATTAAGTGTCTTCATTGCAGCCATCATAATGAAGTAACCAACCGCGGCTGCAATTGCTGCTGCTGCTGAGTTATCTTTCGAAAAACCACCAGCAACACCCATTGCAAATAGCAGGGCTAAGTTTGTGAAAACTGCCTGACCACCTGCTGCAATAAAAGGTATATTTAATAGATCGGGTTGTCCGATACGCAATAAAATACCAGCAATAGGCAATACTGCGATCGGAAACATTATCGCGTTTCCGAGCTTTTGGAAATGTCCAAGAATACTCATTCCCTTCTCCATGTCATCACATCAAAATTAATAAACAACAAATGTCGTTTAAGCATGTGCTAACCATACAGTAGTTAGCTAAACTTAGTTTAAGATAAACATTAAGTTTTCTTAATGTTGGCTCAATTTCACGTGACAGCCCTCACAATTTAAGAAATATCACAAGAATACATCAAGAAAAAATACAATTTTTACATTATGGCAACCATTGTTTTTGTAAGTATTATGCTTATTTTTCATTATCTGATTGTTGAATAAATGAGAAAAATGAACGTTACCTGACAAATAAGCATAGAATGTGTTTTTCAGCGATATACTTAATGACATTCAAGCTAATTTATGCGAAAAATGCTTCCGCTTTAAATTATGAAAAAAATGTCAATTTTCTGACAGTTTATATTTTTTTTATGGCCTACTTACATAATTATACAATGATAAGATTGAACTTCCTCCATGATGACTTTTATATCTAAGAAACTCCCTAACTTTATTGCATTAGCCTTATTTGCAATCTTGCTTTTTATTGCTATTCATATCTTCCCCGTACCGGTCTTAACTATGCCGGTGAGTGACGCTGCGGGCATATCCTTTGCTTTATTAACCGATAGTGCGGGGAGTCCATTCTTCCTTATCACTGCGGCGTTACTGTGCCTTATACCTGTATTTCTAAAATTACCAAAGAAAACCATCACTAAAGTATGGATTCAATTTGGTATTTTACTTGTGCTAAGTTTCGTGACTAAAACGGTATTGAAGCATGAAACAGCAATACCTCGTCCTTATACTTACGAACTACAAGCATTACACTTAGTCGATTCACCAGCAGACTTCTATGCATTAGATTCAACCGCGAAAGAGAATGTTGTGAAACAAGCAGGGGCATATATTAGTCCTTGGCGTTTACGCAGTTGGGAAGGCGAAACTAACTACTCTTTCCCATCAGGCCATACTATCTTCGCTGCTATTTGTGTGCTGTTCTGGGGTGGTTTCTTTATTCGTAGAGGTAATTATCTTGTTGCGGGTGGATTAATCATTTGGGCAACAGGTGTGGGTATAAGTCGTTTATGGCTAGGTATGCACTTCCCTTCTGATGTGATGGGTTCCATACTCTCAGCGGCAGTGCTTTACTTCTTTATCCCTGAATGGGACGAAAATGCAAAGAAAAATAAACAAAAAAAATAGCATAAAACCGTAACATCAAAAAAGGCTCATCGCATTATGCTATGAGCCTTTTTTATAGCATAAATAACCTTAGATCACTCTTAGATAGCACTCGGTGTATGTTCATACTCAACAACAAGTTGATTACCAACATACGTTACTTTCTTAATTTCACCGTCAAAGATAAACGTATTTTTAACGATAGAATTAGTTAACGATCCTTTTTGTACGGCTTCACGTAACGAAGGTAGAATTAACACTGGGTCAATATTTAAAATGCCACAAAAATCATTCACAAACTGATGATGAATAACAGAATCCCCTCGCAGAATGTTTGAAAATTCAAGTTGCGTTAACTCCAGTTTTTTAGCCATTTCTATTTGAGTTATACGCATTTTTGCTTTGTAGCTCATCCATGTATCGTGCAAAACTCGACGATCTTTTTCTGTATATTGCATTTTCTTTCCTAAAAGCGCTTTCAATACATTGAATAAACCCAACGTTATTCATCACTGCGCGCAGTGGTGAATTTAAACGAATTGATTTTTTTCATCCATAAATTAGCTGTAAGAATATGTGTCAGTTTTTTATGCCAGTAATATAATATAGATATACTTAATACTTTATTACAAGTTATTCGTTGTTGAATTGCAGATTAAACCTATAATGCACGAAAATAATAAAGGATAAGCTAATCATCAAAATGATACACCATTGGGTATATTTTATTGTACATAGTGTACTTATCATAACTGTATTCACTAATACAGCGTATGCGTACACCACAAAAATAACACCAACACCAATGTCGCATTGTAGCAGCATGAACGATAGCGCCTGTTGCGAAAATAACGCTACTATTGAACAACTTATAACAACACTCGCTAACAATTCAATTTGTGGTGATGGGTGTAATAGCGATGATTGCTCGTCACAAACCCAACACCAACCTGCACTATTACCTAGCTTTAGTTTTCAATCATTCCGTTGTGCCGAAGTGCTAATGAATGAACTCTGCCATCCTCCTCGTTATTATCATGAACCATTACTAAAACCGCCGATGGCATAAAGTGTGATATCAGCTTTAAACACTTTACTTACATCATCTGCTTTGCACTCATTACATTATTAATGTGCAAACTTGTTATTTTAGGAATGTCATCATGATCATCAAACGTACTCTATTAACATGTGCTCTTTTTATCTCAGCTACTGCGTCTGCCACTACTGCACCTATCATCAAAGGCACTAATTACTTATCGCCGTATTGTGGTTGCTGTAAAGAGTGGATAACGCATATGAAAGATAATGGCTTTGAGCTCGAAAGTGTTTATCAAGAAAACCTAACGCCAACTAAAATTAAGTTAGGAGTATTACCTGAGTATGCATCTTGCCATACGGCTCAAATTGAAGGTTACACTTTTGAAGGCCACATCCCTGCGGCTGACATCAAACGCTTTTTGGCAAGTAAGCCAACACGAATGAAAGGACTGGCTGTTGGTGGTATGCCAATGGGATCACCAGGCATGGAATATGGCGATAAGAAAGACAGTTATAACGTGGTCGCTTTTGATGACAAGGGCCGTACTATGGTATGGGCAAGTCATAACTAATCACTAGATAAAATAAAGGTTGGCGCTAAATATTTAGCGCTAACCTTCTTATCATTAAACTCTTCTATAGTTAAAAAGTAACGTCAAACCACAACATCACACTTAAATAAACTACTTAATTATTATCTTGATAGCTTTAATTCAGCGATTAAACGTATCCGTCGTTATATCTATATATCAATAGTACGTAGTTTTTCTTTAAGATATAAAAAGTTATAGTGCGTTATCTAAACACGTTACTCTGTAAATAGATCTCGATTGGGATCAGATTGCTCAGCCCACTCGGGATCTAACTCGCGCTTTTCGAAATAAATTTGTAAGCCATTAAAATAAGTAAACGCAGTTAATTCTGATTCTTTACCGAAATGTTCAAAGAACACATCTTCATGGTCAGCTAATTCTACTAACGTTTGTATACCCCGTTCTAATGCCCATTGAATCGCTGGTGGCGCAATAATGGTACGGTACAACATCAATTGCTTAATATCTGTCAACGCAACCTTACGCAGCCCTGTTGTTGAACGTCGTAATGGTTGTGCATTCGCCTGTTCCTCAGCAAGCAGTGCTCGTAAACTAGCAAGGCTCGATTCTCTCTCAGCTGGTGAATAGCCATACGTTGTTTTACAAAAGCGTAAGGCATAGGTCATTTTATCTCGCCCCACCAGCTCAATGACTTGCTCTAAATAAGGCTGTGGAATAGCGTACAAAGCGGCTAATTGAGTCACGGCGTGGTTTAAGCTGGTATAGATGATGCCATCATATTCAAACTGAAAAGTCGTTGTCACATCGTAGCAAGGTAGCCCGTCAATATTAATCGGCCAGCCAGCATAATTCACTCGCTCTTTGGCTATTTCAAACATCTTCCAGCCGCTGATACGGAACCCTTCTAGCGCCTTTCCGTCCATTTCAGACGATTCAAGCTCTTCTTTAGTCCAATTAACACCAATCTGTAGATGTTTATGATATTTCTTATGTAGCTGTTGTTTCACTTTGTCACGTAACAAATCTAAACTGCTGACCTTTACTGCATTAGCAAAAGCAAAACACTCTTGGCAGCACGGCAACATAATCGGCAACGTTTGGTTATCATAATTTGGAACAGCCATAAATGCATGACTGTCAAAATACGGTTCGCCACAGAACCAACAGGTATG
This sequence comes from Photobacterium phosphoreum, assembly GCF_002954725.1. GTDB lineage: Bacteria > Pseudomonadota > Gammaproteobacteria > Enterobacterales > Vibrionaceae > Photobacterium > Photobacterium phosphoreum. Next base: position 1,087,831 of record NZ_MSCQ01000001.1, on the reverse strand, counting down.
GCGATAGTCAAAAGGCACATCGATATTATGGTATGAAGAAGTCATTTGTCTGCTATTTATGAATGAAAGTACATTGGGTATTATGCAAAGACTCTACACCAACAACAAGATGATTATTGATCACGAAGATTATTGATCATTTTATCGGCAAGTTGTTGAAACAGCGCTATCTCATCTAAGCTAATATTTTTTGTTATTTTTACCTGAATCGCATTATCAATAACAGCCAGCTTTTCAACAATCTCCATTCCACGCTCAGTCACACATAAATACGAACTGCGCTTATCAATCGGATTTGGGGCTTTGATAATGAATCCTTTCTTTATTAGGGTGCTTACTAAGCGTGTTATCTGTGCTTTATCTCTTTCTAATACTGTTGCTATATCAATTGCTGTACATGGTCTCATCTTATTAATGATCTTAATCACGCGCACATGCATCGGTGTAATATCAAGCTCAAGTTGTTCAACGTCCTCATGTAATTGACGTTTTAACGCATGTACCAATTGATACAAACTCTCTAACGATTTATTAATTACCATTACTTATTCACTCCCTCTATCTCTATTTAGCACAATCACGATTCGACATAAGGTTGACAACATCAACCAAATTGAATTATAGTTGATACTGTCAACCATGGTTACATTTATCTCAATAAGAGTACAGTCATGACTAAAGAAAATATCTACCGCGTTACTATTGAGGAACTCGCCTCTCACCCCTCTACAGATAAAACGATACAATTTGAATTTCAAGATAGAGAAGATCTTTTTAAGATCATTGAAAATTTAAAGCAAGGTAGTGGATTAGATGCGACACAAGCAACCAGAGTCGGTGTTTCTCTGCGATTATTAGGTCCAGTAATGATGATGAATCGCAAACATCCTCTTTTTGCAGAGTTTATGCCTCACTTTAAAACACTCATGATCAAGCTAAAAAATACCGTTAAAAGCGCATTAATCGATAAATAATTTCATCTACCTCAATCTACTACTTAAAGATACACAAATAGCAGCTCGAGACTAATTAGCACATAACATTAAACCACAAACCAATTAATGTTATTACTGTCTGAGTATTGATTTTATTTACTTGCCAATACTTTTTTTTTACATACACTCGCGCGATATTTATTTTGTCCGTGATATTTACATGAAAAAACTAATAGTTAACTCAATGTTAGCTTCAACACTGTTATTAAGTGGCTGTGTCACTTTCCCTACCCCTGAATCTGCTAAAGTTGATGTGATTTGGGATGATGTACAAGCTATTGAAAATTGTCAACGAATGGGAATTGTCTACGGCTCAGAAGGCCATTTTTATGACTATTGGTTTCATGCAGATAAAGACATGGTATGGGGAACGTTAAACCAAATGCGCATTAAAGCTGCCGCATTAGGTGCAAACACTGTGTACCTCTATCAACCACTTGATTTCTCTAGCTCGGTTACCATGTTTGCTAATGCCTATTTATGTCACGAACCTAAAGTTACCCCAGCAATCAAACCTGAAGTAATACCAACCGTTAAATAACACGATTACTATTCTCTTCTCGATTTATACTCTTAGTTTAGGACAGCCATTATTATTAATGACTGCCCTAAGTTAGCTAAGGCTTCTGTGATAACACATCCGTAATATCTTGAGCAGTATGACGCTCAGGTAACTGCTCCCACACTTCACCCCAAGTTCGATTGACAATACGCCCTCTTTGCACCGCAGGACGATTTAATATCATCGTAGCCCAACGTTGCACATGGGTATAACTCGCCACATCAAGAAACTCTCTTGCGTTGTAAAGGTACCCTAAGACTAAATTGCCATACCATGGCCACATTGCAATATCCGCAATACTGTATTCATCACCCGCAATGTAATGATTATTTGCTAATTGTTTATCAAGTACGTCTAATTGACGTTTTATTTCCATCGTAAAACGATTAATCGGGTATTCATATTTTTCTGGTGCATATGCGTAAAAATGACCAAATCCACCACCGAGATATGGCGCAGATCCTTGCAACCAAAATAACCAATTCATCACTTGTGTGCGATCATTACCAGACTTGGGTAAGAACAGGTCAAATTTTTCAGCCAAATAAAATAAGATTGAACCTGATTCAAACACATTTATGGCGGGGATTTCTGAATGATCAACTAAAGCGGGAATTTTTGAATTAGGATTAACATCAACAAAACCAGAAGAAAATTGATCACCTTCCTCAATATTAATTAAATGCGCATCATAATCAGCATCCGATTTCCCCGCTGCTAACAACTCTTCAAGCATAATCGTTATTTTTTGCCCATTAGGTGTTCCCATCGAATAAAGCTGTAATGGGTATTTACCAATGGGTAATGATCTTTCATGTGTTGAACCAGCAACAGGACGATTAATTTGTGCCCATTTACCGCCACTTTCACTATCAAATTGCCATTGCTTCGGTGGGATATATTGATTTTCCATGTTAACTCCTAACCATTGTTATTTGTTTACTGACAATCTCACGAATACATTTATTTCTTTTTATGCTTGATCGGCAATAATGCTATCTACTAGATTACCCATCGTAGTTGAATGGATTTTTGGTTTTAAATACAGTGGATTATAAGGAACACCCGTTCTATCAATATAAGCTGCATCTAAACCTGCTGATAAAGCACCATGTGTATCCCAATCATGGGTCGCCACTAGGCATAATTGATCTATTGGTTGTTGTAACTTTGTTGCTGCAAATTTATAAACGGTAGGATCAGGCTTAAAACTTCCCGTTTCTTCTACTGAGATAATGTCATCAAAAGAGTCTGTTAATTCAGCATTTTTCATTTGCATTGAAATAAGGTTCAATGATGAATTCGATAATGCGACCACTTTAAAACCATGTTGACGCAACTTACTAAGAGCAGGTTTTATATCAGAATGCGGTGATAAATTTGAAAAAGCGCCAAGTAACTCAGTTCGCTGATCTTCCGTTAATTGGATTTTATAATTAACAGCAATAGCATCAAGAACAATAGTTGCGAGTTCTGCAAAGTTACTCTTTACCTTAGTAGTAATACAAACAGTTGAAAGATGCAGTAACTTTGAAAACCATAAAGATAACGCATCTTCGCTACCAAAAGTTTCCTTAAATATTGGTTTTAAAGCGCCTAAATTTAAAACCGTTTCATTTATATCAAAAAGTATCACTTTTTTGTTCATATAATTACTCTTTACAATAAGTTAAACGCTTAAATGACATCCTTATCGTGGCATACCCATAATTAACATTGATATTTCTACTTGTCCAATATTCTATATACCGATTAATTAGATGATATATTCCAAAGAACAAAAGCACTCTGGACAGCCATATATTTTAGCGGTCTTTATATCACGAGCATGGCCCTAAAAAGAATCAACACTCTCATGCCCTAACAATCGAAAATCCCAACGTTCTACCTGATTATTTTCAAGGCGAGCAATTACCTTTGCTTTCCAACTTTCTGATAATTTCGCTTGTTGTGTTAACTTTAAAAGTCCTGCTTTGTTTAGCGGATCACCAAAAAAAACATCACAGACTTCACGTAACGTCATTACATTAGGTTCTTGAGCAATTAATATCAGTGGCTCATCAACACTAACCATTCCTGCTTGAATAACACGATATAACCAACCACAACGACTTATTTGCTGCATATTCAGAGAAAAGTTATCAATACCCCAACGTTTATTTAATTTAAAGCAAGGTGAACGAGGTTGGCTGACTTCAATAATGGCTTCTCCCCATTGATAACGATCCCCTAAACACACGGTTTCCTCTGTCATACCAATCGAACTTAGGTTTTCTCCCATTCCGGGCGCAATCCAATTAACATCAATGCTATATTGCTGCTGCCAATAAGCATAATGCTCTAAGGGGTATTGATGTAGTGCACGCTCTAATCCACCATGATGACGTAAATCAGCACATTCATCACCTTCCAAGCCTTTAAGAGACAAATATAAACGCCCCTCAACCAAAGATTTATTTATCGCAGTTTGAAAGCCATAACAATGCTCAACGTTTCCGCGATAAATATTATGAAGATAGTTTTCCTTTTTCATACTTACCTTATTTACTTACTGAGTGTCGCCTCAAACAATTATAATGTAGATCGTTTAAACCCTATCATTTAAGTGTCAAAAGAGCACTCTGGACAACCAAATCTTTATCATTGTAATATCGCCCCCTAAAAAATAAACCATTCCACCAACAACAAACTCTTTTACTATCAAATTTACGGCTTATTATTTTAATTCTTCATTAAATCTGTCACATCCCTATATTGCAGGATCGACAACGCCCGCAATCCTGACGGTTATTGCGGTATTTGAATTTATTTATAAATAATGTCTAACTAGGATGTAACTGATGACTCGCAGATTTCCCTTTGCACCAATGTCCACCAATACGTTGTTTGAATGCACACATCTGTGACCATTTGCCACTCACATTAGCATAACGTTCCATAAATTGTTCACTATGCTCAAGCCAAGCGTCTGATGTTATTCCTAATTGTTGCAAAATCTTTGGTTGGTTAGATCCAATAAAACCTTTTTTATCATTGCGAATACAGCGACCAGTCCAATCAATAAGTTCAAGATAATCTGCAAAAGCAAAGTTTATCCCGACTGTTTTTGCCTGATGTTCACCACCAACAAAGGGTAATAACTGAAAATGATTAGCACTTGATGATGCTTTACTTGAACGAGAAACTTTAGTTTGATGGTATTCACGAATACGTTGCTGAATTGAGGTGAAATCAGACTGCTCGAGTGACGGTGTAACGCCTGCCCTGATCGGATTCAAATCAACGTACATCATACAAGATAATAACGCTTGTTCATCCAATAATGCTTGAGACTTAAACCGTCCTTCCCAAAACGCACCTTTACATTGATCTTCTTTATTAGCTTTTCGCGCTATTTCTTCATTAAGACAGCGCATAAACCAGCTAATACTGCCTAAGCGTTGTTGCCATTCAGCTACTAAATTTGATAATGCTTGTTGTTTGTCAGCGGCTATTTGACCTTCTTTTAAAAAATCGACAGCGATAGGATTACCACTAAATAACTGTAACCAACGTGATATCACCTCTTCTGGCGTTAACTTTTGTTGCTGCTCGGTGTCTATTTTTAGCACTAAATGATAATGGTTATTCATCACAGCATAAGCACAAACATCAATGCAAAATACAGCGGCTAATTGTTTGATTTTATTTACTATCCAACCACGACGATGTTGATAGTTTTTACCGTTATATGGGTCATCACCACACAAATAGGCACGACGAACACAGCGATTAATTACATGATAAAAAGGCGTAATGTGAGGCTCTATCAATTTCCGTCTTGAGATTGTCATTAGTTTCACCATAAGCAACTTGAAGCTTAAGTGTAGTTACTTATGGTTGATGCGCAATGTTATGGCTGTCCATTGTTTTTACCGATGTATTATCTATCAACTAACCGAGTTTGAGATAACCGTTTTGTCGTTGTAATGCCTCCTAAAACTATTTTCTTCGACACTTTATTGAGTCTCTTTCTGATTAAATATCAATCTCCTAGCGAAATCCCTATTAAATCTAACAGTTATCACAATTCCATGCTTGTAGTATGGGGGCATAAAGCGGTAAAATATGTGCCCTCTTTTAGTCATGAGTATGTTTAATGTCAGAACAGAAGCGAAAGGCCCTCAAGAAAATTGCAAAATGCCTTGAGTTGGGTAATTCAGCCAATGTAAACGAAGCAGCCCAAGCCATTCGTATGGCTCACCGCCTCATGCTCAAATATGGTCTAGAAAAAGACGATATTGAATTTATTAAGATGGGCAAAACCAAATCGAAAACATTACTACCAACGGATATTAGTGCACAAATTCTTAAGATCATTCGTGGTATTAATCGTCGCTTTGGGGTTGAGTGTGTTCTTACTAATTACAAAGGCTTAAAACAAGCTGAGTTTATTGGTGCTGCAGAGCGCGCTATTTTTGCTGCATTTGCATTTGATATTGTTTACCGTGAAATGAATCAACAAACAGGGCAATTCCGTAATAGCTTTGCTGGCACAGGTACGAGTACATCAGAAGTCGCTCGTCGCGTGTCATCATTTCTCGCGGGCTGGCTTGAAGGCGCATTAGAAAAACTGCCAGTATTAAATACCGATGATGACCATGATCAGCGCATGGCGAACTATATCGATAAGCAGTTTGAGAATTTAGATCGTGAAACATTTAAAAAACAACTTCAAGAAGCGATGAAAGCACTCACTGATGATTACGAAAAAGGCATGAAAAAAGGCCGTTCTATTTCAGTAAGCCGTCCTGTTGGTGGCACAAGCGCCCAACAAGAACTCAAACGATTAAATTAACTTTATCGTTTCTGAACAAAAAAGTCGCTTTTGCGGCTTTTTTTATAAATATCCCTTGTAACAACCAGTTATAGCAATAAATACCGTATGGCTAATTTATAATTAAAAATACCAATTGAACAATAAAAACACCATTAAACTTGTCTTATTAGCATCTAAACGTAGCTTTTTGAACAAGTCGTTTAAAAAAACAGCAAAAGAATCAATTTCAATGTAAGAACATCAAAGAAATGGGATTTATCTCTCATTTTTATGATAGAATGAATCAAAATCCCTTATTTCTATAGCCTTTAGACATGAAATTTCCTGGTCAACGTAAGTCAAAGCATTACTTCCCTGTCAATGCTCGCGATCCATTGGTTGTTCAAATTCAACAAGAAAACCCATTAGCTAAATCACATCTTGTTGGCGTAGGTCAAACGATTGTTGATATTGAAGCGCGGGTCGACGATGACTTCTTAGCCAGACATGCTCTAAGTAAAGGCCACTCTTTAGTTCTTGATGAAGATAAAGCGGAACTCCTATACCAAGAGTTAAAAGAACGTAAACTGATCAGCCATGAATACCCTGGCGATACCATTGGTAATACGTTACATAACTACTCTGTTCTCGCTGATGATAAATCCATCTTACTGGGTGTGATGAGTAAAGATCTTAAAATTGGATCTTACGCCTACCGCTACCTATGTAATACTTCTAGCCGTATTGATCTTGATTACCTTCAACCTGTATGTGGTCCTATTGGGCGTTGTTACACGCTGATCACTAAAGATGGCGAACGTACGTTTGCTATCAACGAAGGTCAAATGAATCAATTAAGTCCTGATAGTATTCCTGAGTGTGCATTTAAACAAGCCTCAGCATTAGTACTTTCTTCTTATTTGGTACGCGGTAAACCTACCGATCCAATGAAAGATGCGGCACTAAAAGCGATTGAATTTGCGAAAAAGAATAATGTTCCTGTCGTACTGACTCTTGGTACTAAATATGTCATTGAAGACAAGCGTGAATGGTGGATTGAATTCATCAAAGAACACGTTACTTGTATCGCAATGAATGAAGAAGAAGCAGAAGCACTGACTGGCGAAAAAGACCCACTAATGGCTGCTGATAAAGCGCTAGAATGGGTTGATATGGTATTATGTACTGCTGGCCCTGCAGGTCTTTACATGGCAGGTTACACTGATAATGAACTAAAGCGTGAATCAACGCTGCCATTATTGCCAGGTCGTATTGCTGAATTTAATAAGTATGAATTTAGTCGTCCAATGGCTAAAGCTGATTGCATCAATCCTGTTCGTGTCTACTCTCACATTGCCCCTTACCTTGGTGGCCCGATGGAGATAAAAAACACCAATGGTGCCGGTGATGCAGCCCTATCTGCTCTGCTACATGATATGTCAGCGAACCGTTTCCATAAAATCAATGTACCGAACTCTGCTAAACATACTGCTAATTTTTTATCGTACTCTTCATTCTCACAAATTTGCCAATACTCAAACCGTGTCAGTTACGAGGTGCTAATTCAACATGCGCCACGTCTTTCTCATGGCTTGCCTGAACGCGAAGACTGTTTAGAAGAAGCTTACTGGGAACGTTAATCAACACTGATTACCTTTTTCTAAAAAAGAGCGAATGATCGCTCTTTTTTTATATCTTTACTCGTCAACAACTACTCTCATTTCTACTTGTCGCTCACCTTACCAATACTATAAATAACAGCCCTCTCGTTTATTCAGCCTACAGTCTTAACTTATTGAAACTAAATTATAAATATATAAAACACCTAAATTATGACTATTTTTACAGCATTTTTCTGTGCCGATGCTAATCAAATAACAACTCTTAACTAAGATCACATTGTCGACATTCAATCAACAGCAAACTGTGACCAAGTTAAAGGAAAACGTTTTCACTACTATATTTTAGTAAAAGTTTTACTAAAATCGTATCTATGTTAACTAATTCGATGGTTTATAACGTCATCGGTTTGGTGGTTTATTTCTCGCATCTTTTGGTAACACTCTCATTTCCAGTCTGAGTTATCATCGATTTGATTCAACGGAGGACATTATGTCTGAATCTATGCGCGGTACGATTGGAAAATTTGCTTTACTATCTATGACATTTGCAGCTGTCTTCAATGTCCGTAATATTGTTAACAACAACATCGAACTAGGGTTAAGTTCAGCCCCCATTTTTCTTTTTGCCACCTTGATCTATTTCATCCCTTTTGTTTTCATCATTGCTGAATTTGTCTCTGCGAATAAAAACTCCGAATCAGGTATGTATGATTGGATCAAACAACCTCTTGGCACCAAAGCGGCTTACATGGGGTCATTTTTATACTGGTTTGTAAATCTATTCTGGTTTATCTCATTGTTACCTAACGTTATTGCTTATGCATCTTATGCGATGCTCGGTTATGAATATGCGTTTTCGCCAATGGTAACGTCGATGATTTCAATTGTCTTATTTGCGGCTGCCACCCATATATCAACCAAAGGTGCATCATGGCTGGGTAAGATTTCAGAAATCGTTGCCTACGGAGTCTTTGCCTTATTTGCTGTTTACGTCATTGGTGCATTAATGGCATTAAATGGCGATACCCCACCCGTAGAACCTATCACTTTAGAAGCCATGACCCCGACGATTAATTGGGCAACATTGGGTATTATGTGTTGGATTTTCCAAGCCGCAGGGGGTGCAGAAACCGCAGCAGCTTACTTAAACGACGTCAAAGGCGGACAGAAATCATTCATTAAAGTGATCATCGCAGCCGGTGCTATTATTGGTAGCATGTATGCGATTGGCTCACTATTGGTTAACGTGTTTGTTGCACGTGGTGATCTCTCTTACTCAGGTGGTATGGTTGAAATATTCACCGGCATGGCTCACTACTTTGATCTTTCTGCACCATTAGTCGGACGTTTTGTCGGTATCGTACTATTTATTGCCATGTTTGGCGCAATGATGATGTGGACCGCAGCACCGGTTAAAATTCACTTTTCAGAAATTCCTAAAGGTGTTTACGGTGAAAAAACTACCCAGCTAAATAAGCATGGTGTACCTGTACGCGCAGCATGGTGGCAATTTGGTTTTGTATTAGTGATGCTAATCGCTAACGGGTTTGGTTCAGAATCAGTGCAAGAGATGATGAGTACTGCGATTAATTTAACCGCAGGCACGGCAATGCTACCGCCGATCTTTATTATGGTGGCTTACTTTGTATTCCGTCTTAAACATGATGATACCCCGCGCGATTTCCGCATGGGTTCACGGATGTTTGGTATGGGTATGGTGTCGGTACTGATTGTTATCTTTATCGTGAGTATGACAGCTTCTGCTTTCCCTCCAGGTGTTGATCTTGTTAAAGCATTCTTTATCAATGTGTTTATGACAGCAGTTTTTGCAGGGCTGGCTTACTTATGGATATCTCGTTTCGAGAAAAAAGCGGCTAAAACATCAACATCAACATCAACATCAACATCAACATCAACATCAACAAAGAATAAAACAGCAACTCAAACTCACTAATTATTAATATGCCCCTAAACAAAAGGCCGATGCGGTTATCGCATCGGCCTTTTCATTTATAGGGTTTGTATTACAACTTACTTAAGTGACTAGCACTCATTAATTGCATTACGAACACGCTTATCAGAAATTGGATAAGGCGTACCTAACTGTTGAGCAAAGAAACTCACACGCAGCTCTTCTATCATCCAGCGGATTTCTTTAACCTTATCAGGTACTGGCTGCCCTTTCGGGATCTTATTCAATAACTCTCGGTAGTCATTAACTACTGATTCAACTTTTAAAATATGAACCCGATCTTTATTAGGATCAATGGGCAGTTTTTCCATGCGACGTTCAATGGCACGCATATAACGTAAAATATCAGGCAAACGCTTCCAACCACACTCAGTTGCAAAGCCTTTAAATATTAAACTTTCAATTTGTGCTTTAATATCTGACATTGCAAACGCCATACGTAAATCAATACGACCTTTTAAACGCTTAGAAATATTAAATGCCGTTGTTAGAATTTCTTCTACTTGCTTAGCAATCTCAACCACGGTATCGCCAAGTTCTGCACGTACATATTCTTTCAGTGTTTCAAAGGTTTCAGGCTGCCAAGCTAAGCCGCCCTTTTGTTCGATCAGCTTATCAATACCACACGCAATACAGTCATCAATGAGATCAAGCACACGACCGTACGGGTTAAAATACAGACCTAACTTCGATTTGTTTGGCAAGTTTGAATGCAAATATTTAATCGGTGACGGTACGTTTAATAAAATCAAACGACGTTGTCCGGCTTGCATCGCGTTATGCTGTTCTTCTTCGGTTTCAAATAATTTGATACCTACAGAATCTTTGTTATCCGTTAACGCAGGGAATGCTTTAACTTCAAAGCCACCACGTTTTTGTTGATAACGCTCAGGCAACGCACCGAAGCTCCACGTTTTCAAACCTTCTTGCTCAATATCATCATCAGCCACTTGCGATAATGTTTCTTGAACTTTTTCTTTCAAGTTATCTTTTAAGCCATAGATATCTTTGCTTTCACGTAACTTACGATTGTGATGATCAACCGCACGATAAGTGATCTTAAGGTGATCAGGGATCTGCTCTAATTTCCAATCTTCACGAATTAAGGTCACACCTGTCATTCGTTTCAGCTCTTTTTCGAGCGCATCAAGTAACGGCATTTCTAACGGCGTAACACGCGCAAGAAAAGCATCAGCATAGTTTGGCGCTGGTACAAAGTTACGACGTAACGGCTTTGGCAATGATTTAATTAACGCAACCACAAGTTCATGGCGTAAGCCGGGAATTTGCCAATCAAAACCATCAGGCTTCACTTGGTTTAAAATAGCTAGCGGTACATGAACCGTTACACCATCGTTATCTTCACCCGGTTCAAACTGATAGCTTAACTTCAGTTTCAAGTTACCTTGATGCCAAAAGTTAGGATAATCAAGATCAGTAACATGGCTAGCATCACCACGGAACAACATTTCACGTTCAAAGTTAAGCAGCTCTGGATTTTCTTTAGCGGCTTTCTTCCACCAGCCATCAAAATGACGACCTGACGTTACACTTAAATCAATACGTTGATCGTAGAAATTAAACAGCTCATCATCATCAATCAAAATGTCACGACGACGAGATTTATGCTCAAGCTCTTCAACTTCACGCAATAACTTACGGTTTTGCTGATAGAACTTATGCTTAGTATCCCAATCACCTTCAACTAATGCTGAACGAATGAAGATTTCACGAGATAACGCAGGATCAATATTACCGTAGTTAACTTTGCGTTGACTAACTACTGGAATGCCATACAAGGTGATTTTTTCAAACGCATGCACTGCAGCTGATTTTTTCTCCCAATGGGGTTCGCTGTAGCTACGTTTGATTAAATGTTCAGCTAATGGTTCAACCCATTCAGGCTGGATTTTTGCGCCAATTCGACCCCATAAACGTGAGGTTTCAACCAGCTCAGCCACCATTACCCATTTCGGCTGTTTCTTGAAGATGCCCGATCCTGGGAAGATATTAAAGCGAGCATTACGCGCACCTTGATATTCGTTCTTCTCTTGGTCTTTCATACCGATATGTGATAGCAAACCACTCAACAATGCGATATGAATACCGTCATAGCTGGCTTCATTACCGTTCATTTTTAACTCAAGCTCTTTGACCACTTGGTTAACTTGGTAATAAATATCTTGCCACTCTCGAATACGTAAGTAGTTTAAGTATTCTTTCTTACACAAACGGCGGAAATGGTTATTAGATAATTCTTTCTGCTGCTCTTGAATGTAATCCCATAAATTCACAAACGTCACAAAGTCAGAGTCTTTGTCGTAAAAACGACGGTGTTTTTCATCTGACTGCTGCTTTTTATCTGATGGACGTTCGCGTGGATCTTGAATGGATAGCGCACAAGCAATGATCATCACTTCACGCAATGAACCTGTTTTAGGTGCTTCCAATACCATACGAGCCAAACGTGGATCGATAGGTAAACGCGCTAACTGACGGCCAAGATTTGATAAACGCTTACGTGGGTCGGTTGCCTTAGGGTTAATTGCCCCTAATTCTTCTAGCAAACGAATACCATCTTGAATATTGCGATTATCTGGCGCTTCAACAAATGGGAAAGCGTGAATATCGCCCAAACCAATTGCCGTCATTTGTAGAATAACGGACGCTAAGTTAGTACGCAGAATTTCGGGATCGGTAAACTCTGGGCGTGATAAGAAATCATCCTCAGAATACAAACGAATACAGATACCTTCTTGAACACGGCCACAACGCCCCATTCGCTGATTCGCACTGGCTTGTGAAATCGCTTCAATCGGCAAACGTTGTACTTTAGTACGGTAACTATAACGACTAATACGCGCAGTACCGGGGTCAATAACGTATTTAATCCCAGGTACGGTTAGTGACGTTTCCGCTACGTTGGTAGAAAGAACGATTCGACGACCATTATGCGACTGGAAGACTCGATTTTGTTCATTAGCAGATAAACGCGCATATAGAGGTAAAACTTCCGTATGGCGTAAATTGCGTTTTTCTAATGCATCTGCGGTATCACGAATTTCACGCTCACCGTTCATGAAGATTAGAATATCACCTAACCCTTCATCACACAGTTCATCAACGGCATCGAAAATTGCATCAAGTTGATCGCGATCGGTATCATCACGTTCTTCAACCACTGGACGGTAACGCACTTCTACAGGGAAAGTACGGCCTGATACTTCAATAATAGGTGCATTATTAAAGTGTTTTGAAAAACGTTCAGGATCGATAGTTGCCGACGTAATAATAACTTTTAAATCTGGACGCTTAGGCAATAGTTCACGTAAGTAACCCATGATAAAGTCGATGTTAAGACTACGTTCGTGCGCTTCATCGATAATGATGGTGTCGTATTGACTTAAAAAACGGTCGTGCTGAATTTCAGCCAGCAAAATACCGTCAGTCATTAGCTTAACGTGGCTACGCTCAGAAACTTGATCGTTAAATCGAACTTTATAGCCGACATGCGAACCAAGCTCACACTCCATTTCCTCGGCAATACGTGTCGCAACAGAGCGCGCAGCAAGACGACGAGGCTGAGTATGACCAATCATACCGTGAGTACCACGGCCAAGTTCTAAACAGATTTTCGGTAACTGGGTTGTTTTACCCGAGCCCGTTTCACCAGCAACAATAACCACTTGGTTATTTTTAATCGCTTCTGCAATATCATCTTTTCTCTGGCTAACAGGCAACTGAGCTGGATAAATGATTTTAGGGCGATGATTGCGGCGTAATTCCACCATTTGCATCGATTTAGCAATATCTAACGCAATTTCATCAAATACCGCGTGCTTGGCTTTTTCATTTTTAATTCGTGCCGCACCTTGCACACGTTTGTGCAATCGAAAACGATCGCGCATCATGCAATCTTTAATCGCGGCTTTTAACGTTTTTTCATTATTCAAAACGTCTGGTTGAGTTTGGTTAGACTGACTCAATGTTATTCCTGACTTTTCAATGACTAAGTAAAACCCAACCTGCAAATTTTAAGCATGTGTTGAGTATAGAAATACTACAAAATTTTTGTTAATTCTATCACAAAATCAGGCCATTGCAGCGCGCTAAAAAGACAATTACTCACAACAGCCTAATCCACTCAAAAAAAAGCCCATTTATGAGGACACATAAATGGGCAATATCTTGCTTATAAATAGCGATAACAACTAGGCCGATATTAATACTTGGTCGTGATCATTAATCAAATTAGCTAACCACTTCCGGCCACGAATACGATAAGCCGTTAAGCCAACCTTGACCACTTCTTCTGCCAAAATAGCCATTAATACCCAGTGCAAAGGCCAACCTAAAAAGACACCCGTAAAGATAGCCAGTGGAATACCTATGCCCCATTGTCCAAATAAGTCTATGAAAATACTGAATTTAATATCACCGCCACTGCGTAATACACCGCCAATACCCACCATATTAAACACTTTTAAAAATAACCCGAGCGCCAATACCATCGTCACATTTAACGACATCGCTAAATTTGGAGTATCTGCCCGTTGTAACCATATAGTTACAGTGTCACTTGCCAGCCAAATCGAAATACCTAGCACAAAGGCCATCGACACACTGAGCCCAATAAAGAACCATGATTGATGCCAAGCCCGTTGGTAATTCTCAGCGCCTAATTCATGCCCTAAAATAGTCGAAGCAGCAACGGCAAAGCCAATGAAGGCGGAAATAAGTACCCCTTCAATCGGTGATAACAAGCTGATAATCGCAAGCTCTGTGACACCTAACTGAGCAAAAATAAAACTGTAAACTAAAACTCCCATCGCCCAACCAGCATCATGAATGATCATAGGTAAAGCAATAGCAAAATAGCGTTTACGGGCTTGTGGCGTTTTAGCCGTATTGATATCAATAGCTAGAGGTAAGATTTCACGATGACGATAATACGTTGCGACCAATAGAATCACCGTTTGAATGCCACGCGAAATTGTCGTCCCTAATGCTGCACCAGCAACGCCCATTTCAGGGAAACCGTATAACCCAAAAATCAATAATGCATTTAAGGTCGCATTTAATAGCACCGCCACCAAACCAACATAAGTGGGCATTTTAGCTTCACCAACTGCGCGTAAAGCGGCCTCTAAAGGTACAACGATTGCGGTAAAAATAATGCTCCAACCACAAACGTACAAATAGTCTTTTGCATGCATCACAAAATCAGCTTGATCGCTAATCACACCCACAATTTGTTGTGGAAATAAACGATAGATAATCGCAAAAGGTAACGTAAAAACAATCGCACACACCCAAGATTGTAATAAGGTTCGACGCACACCATCCATTCTTCCTGCGCCAAAATATTGGGCAGCTAATACCCCAACCGCACCACTAACGCCAACCACCAACAGTAAATTAAAAAAGAAAATACGATTACCAATCCCTACCGCTGCAACCGCAGATTCGCCCAATTTTGACACCATCAGCACATCGACTAAACCCAGTAATGCAAACAACATCGACTGCATCGAGACGGGTAATGCTAACCGCCACGTTTTTTTCCAAAAATCTTTATCTGCTGATGTGCGCCATGTTGTCATGATTAAATACTCAATTAACGGTTTCGTTGTGATAATGATCATACCTAAGATTGTGAATTTACAGTTATTCTAAGTAATCAAAAACGTTTGCCAAACTATCAACTTTAATCTGATAAGGACTTTTAAATGGCATGGTTTGAACATTTAAATATTTCATCATTGTGCCAATCAATCATTATTGACCAAGTACAATCATTAGCATTGGAACAAAAACATATTATTCAATGTGGGCTGAATTACGGTAAAGAAGCGTTTACTATTTATCGCCGTAATCCTGATATGCATATGCTACTGTTTACTATCAAAGGCCGTGGAATACTTAACACTCCAACTAAACAATGGGATTTAGAACCCGGTTATGTGATTTACGTTCCCCCTGGATATGAGAATGGGTTTGATATTAATCCTGATGATAATAATGATCTGATTTGGGATATGGCATGGGTAATGTTAGAACAACATAGCTACTGGAATCAGCGTTTACCCCATGAGATAACCTATCATCAGTCACAATCAGGTGCATTATTGTTTCAAACTATCAGTTGTCTGCAACAAGCACTGTGTTTGAACTATCCTCTTGCGGATCAACTATCAACTAATATTACTGAACAACTTTGTTTACTGATTACCAATCGTACCGCCCCTCATTCACCACTAGCATTACAGCGTTTGGAGCATGTCTTTCAACAAGCTAAACAACAATTACATCATCCGTGGAAAGTCAAAGATCTGGCAGCACTGTATCCTTGCTCTGAACCACATTTACATCGTTTATGTCAGCAATATTATCACCATGCGCCAATGGCACGGTTAACACATTTGCGAATGGAACATGCCGCAGGTTTATTAACTACCACCTCATGGCCAATTCAGCATGTTAGTGATTTTTGTGGTTACCCTAATCCCACCAATTTTAGCACTCGCTTTAAAATATGGAGTTCTTTTAGCCCGCGTCAATTTAGAGATCACTTTCAGAACAAATCTTGAGCACTGAACCCTAGAATCAATCAACATTATGTATTTTATTTTCTATCGATGACCTATATCGGTTAAGCTTATAGTTATAAAATCAATAACACTTAAGTACTTGATGCTATTAAAGGGAACCCTCATGCCAAATTGCTTTGCTTACTGTTATCTACTCAATGGCGATCATCCCAAACAAGTACTGACCCTTGATAAGATTAATAATTGGCAACCCGATGATGGCTTACTTTGGCTACATCTCGACTTCACTCAGCCACAAACACAACAATGGATACAACAAAGTCATTTACCTGACATTGAAAAAGACGCATTACTTAACGATCATGACCGCCCTCGATTAAATCAAACTAAAGATGGCTTTTTTTTAGCATTACGCGGTGTCGACATTGATAAAAATGCGCAAGGTAAACTCTCAGATCAGATGCTATCTATTCGCTGTTATTTTACCAAAAGCCTTATTATTACAACGTCAAATAAACCTGTTATAGCTATCTCACGTATAGCGGCTCATATTGACGGTGGCTTTGGCCCAACCTCTATTGGTAACTTTATTTTAAGTTTATGCGATCATCTTGCTAGCCATAAACTGAAGGTCATCGATACCCTTGACGAGCAATTGACAAAGCTTGAAGATCAAGTAATGACAGAGAGTGATATTAATCTCCGTAACAACATTGCAGTGTTACGCCGTGAAACTGTTCGCTTACGGCATTACATCACACCTCAACGCGATGCATTAGCGAAGTTAATCACTATCGAGACACCGTTACTGTCTTTAGTTGAGCGTCAAAAAATCCACGAAGTAAATGAAAAAATAAGCCATGCGCTTGATGATCTTAATGCAATTCGTGAGCGAGCAAATGTCACTCAAGAAGAATTAATGAGTTTGCAATCTGAAACATTAAATCAACGTTTATATTTCCTCTCGCTTATTACCACCGTCTTCTTACCGCTCGGTTTTTTAACTGGCTTATTTGGTGTCAACCTTGATGGTATTCCAGGTGCAGAAGATCATTTATCTTTTTCAATTTTCTGTGGATTATTAGTCGGGGTATTAATGCTACAGCTGGCGCTCTTCTATCGACGAAAATGGATTTAACATATAAAACTGCAAACGTATATTTAGCGACTGTTATTTATATCGCATATCGTTATAAACTTAATCGTTAGTTATACGCAATTATCATCAAAATAAGGGCCACAATGTTTTCAACATTACGAACTTTGTTTAGACAAGTTATGAATGAAAGTGCAAGTGCGGGCGCTGTTGATACCCCAACACTTCATTTAGCGATGGCTTCACTGCTTTGTGAAGTAGCTAATGCCGATCATGATCGTGACCCACGCGAAGAACAAGCGAAAACGCAACTGCTCATTAAACTACTTGATACCACAGAAGAACAAGCAACAATATTACTGAGCCAAGCACAAGAGCAAAGCCAGAAAGCAGTTTCTTTGTATGAGTTCACTAATAAGTTACGTGAATTATCACAACCGCAACGTTACCAATTAATCGAAGCGATGTGGCAAGTGGCCTATGCCGACGGTGTGATTGATCCTTTAGAGGAAGCAGTGATCAGACAGGTGTCTGACTTGATCTATTTAGATCATCCTGAATATATCCGCGCAAAACTCAATGCAGGTAAATTAGCGTCATAATTTAAGTCGTCGCCAGTTTTACTTGACCACTTCCGCTAAACCAAACAATACCACGGTAGATTTTCACTACCGTGGTTATTTTTATACATATCAATTAGATAATATTATCTCTCTCTTTTAATGAATATCTATGATACGACTCGCTTTCTTATATTTAATGCGCCATCCTTGCCAACGTGGTAGCTCCCACCGCTTTGGATCTTGCTTACGATTACCCTGAAGATAGTGTGCAATCACGGTTTTTCGGCTGATCTGATATTCAATCCGCATCTCAAAATCATTTAAACCCACACTGTGCGGGTATTGATTATCGAACTCTTCACGTTCCCAATCAGGGATACCATCAAACACAAAATCTTCAGCACTGAACAAAGCAATATCGTCAATCGTTTCTATTCCAAGATCGGTAATCTGCTGTGATAACCACACAACGACATCAACCGTTTCCGGTGCTCGCTGACAAATATCGGCTTGATAACGCCCTAACGCTAAATATAAATTCCATTGGTGAATATCAATGGTTAAGCGTGCCGCTAGCCCTGTTAATACTTCATTAGCTAAAATCAAATCGACAATCGCAGTACCTGCCGCATCACCACTGACATCTTGCCATTGGGTATCAATCACTCGTCCTGCATAAATTCGTTCAATTGCGGTTTGAAAATGACCCGCACTGGTTTCAGTGGTTTGTCCTTGCTGGTTTTCACCGAGATCAAGCGCTACTATTTGTGACAGCGTCACAGGTGCAATGCACGTGGCTAAGACTAGGTTTTGCTTAATGCCCTTACCGGGTAATGCAAATTGGTCAAATACCACTGCGGCATCTGATACTTGCTCATGTTCAATACCAAATAACGTATCACGGCTTAACGTTACTTCATTAAAGCCATTACCTAATGCTTGCCGACGTCGCTCTCGACGCACATAAACAAGTTCAGGCACTGCGGTAATGACAGCCTCTATCCACGGTTGGCGACGAAATGCACTTGCCGCCTCAAGTTGTGGTAATTGCAACACTTCTCGCATTTTGGCGGCTAATAATCGTGCTTCTGCGCGCATATTGTCATCAACGGTTAACCATTCGGGCACGACATCAGCTCGAACGATTTTAATTAACGCGGTCGCATCGCAATATTGCTGCCCTAGCCATAAAAACAATGCTTGCTGGTCTTGCTCTGATTTAGGTGGCTGCCACAGTTTTTGTGGAATAGATAATGCTGCCGCTAAATCAACCATGGCTTCTTGATGACGACGTTCAGGCATTGCGGTAATCAAATGGGCAAATAACGTATCAATCGGGAGTTGATATAGCTGCCGCCCATAATCAGTCACCACTTCATCATCAGTAACAGCTTTCATGGTTTGCAATGTCTGAAATGCACTCGCCAAGGTCTTTTCTGGCAAAGAGTCAATAAATGTTAATTGTGAAAATTTGGCATCACAACATAAAGCCGCCAAATAGGGTTCAACTAACTCTTCACGTTGTAATTCTGCGGGTGTTAACCGTTCCAACGGTGCTGCTTTACCGTATAAACGTAAACAAACGCCATCTTTCACACGACCAGCGCGCCCTTTACGCTGCTCAGCACTCGCTTTTGAAATTGCATGCAGTGATAACACCGTACGACCATTGCGCTGGTGGGTACGGCGTTCTAATCCTGAATCAATAATTAACGTCACACCGGGAATAGTCAGCGATGTTTCAGCAACATTAGTGGCTAAAATAATACGTTGCTTGCTGCTTGCGGTTAATGCCCGTTGACGTTCATTATCAGTAACAGAAGCATGCAGTGGGATCACATCGATTTCATCAGCAGCAATGCCATCAGCAAAATAACGACTCAATGCTTGCGTGGCTGCCGTTATTTCTTTTCTGCCCGGTAAAAATACTAATACATCTTGATGATCAGCATAGTGCTGACTGACTAATTTAACGATCCGTTGATCTAGACGATCATCACTAGGCATGGTTTGGGTATCAGTTGCATGATGATAAACATCCACCATGAAATTACGCTCTGTCGCATACAAATGAGTCGCCTCTAAATACTCAACTAACCGTTGGCTATCCATGGTGGCGGATGTTGCCACCAAGCGATGACTTTGACGTTGTTTTAATAATGCTAACAGTAAATCAGTATCCCAACGACGTTCATGAAATTCATCAATGATCACCGTATCAAACAAAGCTAACTGATCATCACTTAACCAACGTAATGCAACCCCCGGTGTCGCAAAGACCACTTGAGTATCGGCATCAAAATGTTGTTCAAAACGGATCGCATAGCCAACGGATATCTGCTGGGGATTAGTAATGGTTGTAGTGAGATATTCGGCTAACGAAGTACAAGCTACCCGCCGTGGTTCAACCACCAACACGCGACCTAATTCCGCAGCCCACAAGGGTAAACGGGTTGATTTTCCTGAACCGGTTTCAGCCTCAACCACAATATGTTGCTGAGATAATGCTGCTAAAAAATCGGACTTAATTCTATCGATAGGTAGTGAAGAGTACATAATTCAATCTATTACTGATTCTGACTCTGTCATTGTGACAATATTCAGCAATGTTGTCATCGTACAGCCGTTATAGTTGCTGATTCCATAAACAATCATTAGTTAATTTCAATAAATATGTCAGTTTATCTCCACAATAATTGACTTTTTGCTGTAACTCCCTAGCCTTACAGCATCAACTTATGGAGGCTGTGCCGTATGACTAGCAAAACCATTTTTAACCCTGAATTATGGGAAGCCGTTCCGGGCTTTAACTTTGAAGATATCACTTACCATCGTGCTAAAGCGCATGGAACAGTACGTATTGCCATTGATCGTCCTGATTGCTTAAATGCCTTTCGTCCTAAAACTGTCGATGAACTTTACACCGCGCTTGATCACGCTCGTCAATGGTCAGATGTAGGTTGTGTATTAATTACCGGTAATGGTCCATCTCATAAAGGACAGTGGTCTTTCTCATCAGGTGGCGATCAACGTGTCCGTGGTAAAGATGGCTACAAGTACGAAGGCACAGACGGTGGCACTCCTGATATTGCACGTATGGGCCGCTTACATATTCTTGAAGTACAACGTCTCATTCGTTTTATGCCAAAAGTCGTTATTGCGGTTGTTCCGGGTTGGGCTGTTGGCGGTGGTCATAGCTTACATGTTGTTTGTGATTTAACCCTTGCTTCTAAACAGCATGCGGTATTTAAACAAACAGACCCTGATGTTGCTTCATTTGACTCTGGCTATGGCTCTGCCTATTTAGCCAAAATGATTGGTCAAAAACGTGCACGTGAAATCTTCTTCTGTGGTTTTAACTACAGCGCTCAAGAAGCTTATGACATGGGTATGGTTAACAAAGCGGTTGATCACTTTGAGCTTGAAGAAGAAGCACTACGTTGGGCGAAAGAAATTAACAGTAAATCCCCAACAGCAATGCGGATGCTTAAATACGGCTTTAACTTGCCAGATGATGGTCTGGTTGGTCAGCAATTATTTGCAGGTGAAGCAACCCGTTTAGCTTATGCATCAGAAGAAGCTAAAGAAGGTCGTGATGCTTTCTTAGAAAAACGTGATCAAGATTTCAGTAAGTTCCCTTGGCATTATTGATCTCAGTAATAAAAACGGAAACAAACTAATCACGTTACAGTGGTAATTTGCGACTAATGCACAAATCAAACAAAGCTCTTATTAAAGGGCTTTTATTTTATAAAACGATAATTTATTGCAAAAAATCGCCAAAAAATCACTTATTAATAAAATAAACATCAGAAATATGATCGTTTTCTCGAAATAAATCACTCTACCCTTTGAATTATCAACGATGAAGTTCTAGCATTAGCAGAATTGAAATTCTCAGCCCTTTTTCTGGCTAATCGCAACAGAGTTTATCGTATGAACAACAATAAAAGACCTCTATACATTCCCTACGCTGGCCCAATACTTCTTGAGACGCCACTGCTAAATAAAGGCAGCGCATTCTCTGTTGAAGAACGCATGTTCTTCAATCTAGAAGGTCTTCTGCCAGAAGCTATCGAATCAATCGAAGAGCAGACTGAGCGTGCTTATCAGCAATATCAGAAATTCGATAACGATATGGATAAGCATATTTACTTACGCAATATCCAAGACACTAATGAAACGCTTTTCTATCGTTTGGTAGAGAATCACATTACAGAAATGATGCCGATCATTTATACGCCAACCGTTGGCTCTGCCTGTGAAGATTTCTCAAATATCTACCGTCGTGGTCGTGGTCTTTTCATCTCTTACCCTAACCGCGACCGTATTGATGACATGCTAAATAATGCATCTCGTCAAAATGTTAAAGTCATTGTGGTCACTGATGGCGAACGTATTCTTGGTTTAGGCGACCAAGGTATCGGCGGCATGGGCATCCCAATTGGTAAACTGTCTCTTTATACTGCTTGTGGTGGTATTAGCCCAGCTTACACTTTACCTGTTGTACTTGATGTAGGTACCAATAATCCACAACGTTTATCTGATCCTATGTACATGGGTTGGCGTCATACCCGTATTACGGGCACTGAGTATGACAATTTTGTCGATGACTTTATTCAAGCAGTGAAGCACCGTTGGCCTGAAGCATTAATTCAATTTGAAGATTTTGCTCAAAAAAATGCGATGCCATTACTTGAACGTTACAAAGATAAAGTTTGTTGTTTTAATGATGATATTCAAGGTACTGCGGCTGTTACGGTCGGTTCATTATTAGCAGCATGTAAAGCAGCTGGCACTAAGTTATCAGATCAACGCGTTACTTTCTTAGGCGCTGGCTCTGCTGGTTGTGGTATTGCTGAAGCGATTATCGCGCAAATGGTTGCTGATGGTATTACCGACGCACAAGCACGTAGCCAAGTATTTATGGTGGATCGTTGGGGCTTATTAGTTGAGAACATGCCTAACCTACTCAACTTCCAACAAGCATTAATCCAAAAGAACACCAACATTAAAGATTGGGAACTATCGGATAACAACATTTCATTATTTGATGTTATGCGTAATGCTAAACCAACCGTATTAATTGGTGTTTCTGGTGTACCAGGATTATTCAGCGAAGAAGTGATCCGTGAAATGTACGCTCACTGCCCACGCCCTATTATCTTCCCACTATCAAATCCAACCAGTCGTGTTGAAGCAACACCGTTTGATTTGATTCATTGGACAGAAGGTAATGCATTGGTCGCGACAGGTTCACCGTTTGATCCTGTTGTTTATGAAGGTAAAACCTACCCGATTGTTCAATGTAATAATAGCTACATTTTCCCAGGTATTGGCTTAGGCGTATTGGCTGTTAATGCTCGTCGTGTCACCAGCGAAATGTTGATGGAAAGTAGCCGTGCGTTAGCTGAATGCTCACCATTAGCCATTCATGGTGAAGGTCCATTATTACCTGGTCTTGAAGAAATTCAAAAAGTATCACGCAAAATTGCTTTTGCTGTCGCTAAGAAAGCCGTAGAACAACACAAAGCACCTAAAAATTCAGATGAACGTATTCGTGAAAAAATCGACGCTAACTTCTGGCAATCAGACTATCGTCGTTACAAACGTACTTCATTCTAATTAAGCGTTAAGCTGCTTTTAACATCCGAAGTGTTAGCAAATACTTCGGATTTTTTTATTTAAAGCGCTTTAATGCATGAACTTGTGCACAAAACCCACAAACTCTCTCTATTAGTACTTCCGTTTTAGCTTTTTTGAACAATAATATAATTTATTAAGGTAATATATTAATAAAGCATTACATTTTTTAATTTGGATAAATATGAAACTGCTCAACATTATTCGCATTACTGCAGTTATTTTTATCATCTTTGTTGCTACGTTATTATTACTTGATCGTTGGGTTTCAGCACAAACAGAAAGCCAGATATATCATGACCCAGCAAAACTACCTGCTTATAAAGTCGGGTTAGTCTTGGGAACCAGTAAATATATTGCTAAAACGCTTAATCCCTATTATACCTACCGTATGTCTGCCGCTATCGACCTCTATAAAAAGCATAAGGTTGATGTTTTTTTAGTCAGTGGTGATAACGCACATCGTTCATATAATGAACCTCGAACAATGAAGCGTGATTTATTAAAAGCTGGCGTGGCTAAAGATGAAATTGTGCTCGATTATGCGGGTTTTCGTACCCTTGATTCTGTGGTGCGCGCAAAAGAAGTCTTTGATACTAATCATTTTGTGATTATTACTCAGCAGTTTCATTGTGAACGGGCATTATTCATTGCTGATCACTACAACATCAATGCTACTTGTTTAGCAGTTAAAGAACCTCAACGTGGTGTAGCTAGCTTTAAAATTCGAGTACGAGAAGTCTTTGCGCGTGTCAAAGCCATGATCGATTTATTTGTCTTACATGTGCAGCCTAAATTCTTAGGACCCAAAGAGCCAATTATTGATCCTTTAATTAAAACCCAACCAAATCCGCTGCCTGTGGCGAGCACTGAGAATGTTCCTACAGACACGACTACACCATCTTCAGCAATAAAAACGATCCCATAGCTATCAATTTTTAGCACTAAAAAAGCCAATCGAAATAAAACGATTGGCTTATCAGTTAACCCCAGAAGAATACGACTAACTGTGTTTTTTATTATTCATTTTATCAAGCATTCGCTTTCGAACAAATTTTATATGTTCCTGAGCTTCTTTATGAATTTTTTTAGATAAACACAACTTTTTTTCTTTCATTCTCTACTAGCCATATTAATAAGCGATCCATTGCTTATTAAAGCTTATCATATATATAAATCATCTACACTTACTATATTAAACAAAATTATATAAAGATAAACAGCACTATAACTGTAACTATCTGCTACTGAAAATGAATAACGACATAAAAATGAAACAACAAATCATAGCAAGATCACAATACCCACAAAAAACCAACCACTATAACCGCATTTACATAACCACATCACATTAATGCAACATCAATACGACGTATTATCACTTCCGCTTATTAAAGCTAACTATAAAAATAATGTCGCCTCAATATGGAAGATTCACCTATGACAACCCTCACACTTACGCTCAAACATTGGTTATTTAATAGAAATAGCTTAATCCTGATCGGCAATAGTTTAATGATGCTCATTCTCCTCAATACATTACCTTTTGAACGTAATGTTGTGATAGGTTTAAGTATTCTATTTTTTATTGCTGTTATGTGGTTAACGGAAGCCATTCACGTCAGTATTACCGCTCTACTCGTACCACTCTTTGCTGTTGGATTTGGGGTTTTTGATACATCTAAAGCGTTATCCAGCTTTTCCAACCCTATCATCTTCTTATTTTTAGGCGGATTTGCGCTTGCTGCAGCTTTGCATAAACAGCAACTTGACCAAGTTATCGCAGATAAAGTGCTTATTGCAGCGAAAGGTAAGATGTCTGTTGCTGTATTTATGTTATTTGGTGTAACCGCTGGATTATCAATGTGGATCAGCAACACCGCGACGACAGCGATGATGTTACCACTTGTGCTTGGTGTTCTAAGTAAAGTAAATACAAAAAGCGGCCATAAAACCTATGTTTTTGTGTTATTAGGCACCGCTTATTGTGCCAGTATTGGTGGTATAGCGACGATTGTTGGTAGTCCACCGAATGCGATTGCAGCAGCAGAAGTTGGGTTAAGTTTTACTGAATGGATGGCATTTGGTGTACCCGTTACCCTTATTTTATTACCGATTACAGTCGCACTCCTGTATGTGACATTAAAACCGAATCTAAATCATCAATTTGAACTCGATCATCGTCCAATTCAATGGAGTAACGGTAAGTTAATTACTATGGCTATTTTTTTAGTCACCGTCACGTTGTGGATTTTCAGCAACCCAATTAATGCTATGTTAGGAGGGTATTCTAAGTTTGATACCTTAGTTGCTTTAAGCGCCATTATCATGCTGGCAGTATCACGAGTTGTTGAATGGAAGGATATAAAAAACTCAACAGATTGGGGAGTATTATTACTGTTTGGTGGTGGTATTTGTTTAAGTAATATTCTTAAGGCCACTGGTACTAGTGTCTTTCTTGCGAATGAACTCAGTAATATGTTACAACAAGCTGGTCTTTTAATAACGATTCTTGCTGTTGCAATTTTTGTGGTATTTCTTACCGAGTTTGCCAGTAATACTGCGAGTGCTGCTTTACTTGTGCCAGTTTTTGCAACGGTCGCTGAAGCGCTTGGTGTATCACCCGTTATATTATCGGCCTTAATTGCAATTAGTGCCTCTTGTGCATTTATGTTACCTGTTGCTACCCCACCTAACGCCATTGTCTTTAGTACAGGTTATATAAAACAAAGTGAAATGATGCGAGTCGGATTTTATTTAAATATCGTCTGTATTATCTTTCTAACTGTGTTTACGTGGTTATTCTGGTAGCAATACATTTTTTATTTCCACATAAAAAGGTGACGGATAACGTCACCTTTTTAATTTGCAACATTAGTCTAAAATAAACAATAATTGCTCGCTATTACCCTGAAAATATTCAATAGTACCTTTTATTCTATTTTTTAATTCTGTTAGTTGTTGTTCTTCAAGATAATAAGGTAGGTGAACAACAAGTTGCGTAATACCCTCTTGCTTAGCCAAATATAATAATCGAATTAAATTATGAGTATCACTAGCATTACTTGATAGCACTTTTAATGCTTTTTTTTCTAATTTCTCAGCACAAGATAAATTATTTTTCTCTGTTGCTTTTATCGTTACTTCAAAGGAAGGGACTAAATACGTAAAAGCATCGATAAGAGATAAACGTTGCTGACATAACTTAGATAGAAAACGTGTATAATCAAAAATAATCGGATTGTCTATAATATTATCAATTAAGATTTCCATGGCTATCCTTAGTCAGAAACATAATATTTGTTCTATATATATAAATTGATATAACGAATACGATTACTATACGTCTATATTAATTTCAATTGCACATACCCCAATTAAAATATGCGACAAACATCACGCTCTAATTATAGATAATCAATAAAAAAACACATTTAAAACAATTATTTAACAACATGGGTGCGCTTAATGCTCTCTAAAAAAGATATAATCTATACGATCACTCTTTACTTGCAAAAAATAGCTATTAGCAATAATTTGTATCCGTATAACCGTTCAACATCAGCATTAAGATAAAGTTTCCCTCTTTCAGATAATCACTCACTCATTAACTATTAGTAACAGTTATTTTTTCACAATATATCAGGAATTAATAACGAATATTGATCAGTTACATGTAAGTATCAGTTTGGCTGCAATCTATACGTAATAAAGTAGCAGAGCTTATATGGCTCAGCTTGATAAAAATATCAGCCATTATACTCATTCAGGCCCAAAACCTTGTATACAAGCGATGAAAAGTGGAGTTGGTATTTCTATGCCTATTCGTAACCCAACCTTAAAAAATCAGGAGCCCCAATTGATATTATCATGTTCAAGTCTCGTGGGGTAAGCGTGAAGCTCTTGTGCCAAAGCTTCACTAAACCAGTATGGTGTGAATATTTTTTGTTGCGTTGAAGTATTCATTAGTCATCCTTATATTGGTATAGACCAAAACAAGATTCATCGTAGCGTTACCATATGAAGAATTAGTGACGCTACTTGTATTGCAGCATAATCTTCATTTTTGAGTATATTGTCAGCGCACTAAGCTATCAATTTTTCACAACTACTATAATTAAACGATATTTTATTCATCGAATTGCACCAAATTAAGACTATTTAAGATATTGAGCCAAATTAACCGTAAAAACGACTGGTAACTTACCGCCTACAAGTCTAAAATTGCCCCGTTTGGGGAGTAGTCACAATTGTTCGCCTGTCGTCATCTCGAAGCCACAAGCTTCCGGCAGCCGTGAATGGATTTGTTAGTAGTAATCATTGTCAGCCATAGACATCACTGCTAGCACCATTTTGACGAGACCAACGCCATTATCGTTTACATAAAAATGTAATCGAACCTATACAATATATTGTGTGGGTTTTTTTTAATGCGCGGAAGGTTTTGTTTAGGCTCGCCTACATCATACCTTTCGTATTTTATTCTGCGTTATAGCATATTGTTATGAAACTTGTTTTTATTTAATTCTGTGATTTTATAAATATCGTTAAATAAATAGCAAAACTAATAGCAATAAATTATCGCGTTAAATATTTATATAAAGAGAGAACTCTATGAGTATTTTTAGTTATGAAGGATTTGCTGTTTTAACAGTATTAATGCTTGCACTCGATTTGTACCAAACTCGCGGTGGTAAAATATCGATTAAAACAGCGGCACTCTGGAGTGTATTTTGGGTATTTTTAGCTTTCGTTTTTATGGGCTTTATTTATCTATATTGGCCACAGATGGCACCAGAGAGCACATATACTAATAAACAAGCAGCAACATCATTTATTACTGGTTACTTATTAGAAAAATCTCTAAGTGTTGATAACTTATTCGTCTTTGCTTTAATCTTTGGTCAATTTGCAGTGCCAGAGCGTTTACGCCCTCGTATTCTAATGCTCGGTATTGTAGGTGCCCTCTTCTTACGTGCAGGTCTTATTGGCGTTGGTGCGAAGCTATTAGCTGACTATCACTGGATCCTTTATATCTTTGCTGTTTTCTTACTTTACACCGGCTTTAAGCTTTGGCGTGAAGGCGATGAAGAACAGGAAGATTTCTCAAATTCAGCGCCTGTTCGTCTCGTAAAACGATTCTTTAGAGTGTCTGATGATTATCATGATCATAAAATGTTTATCAAAGACGACAAAGGCTGGCTTGCAACACCATTACTTGTTGTAGTTGCGGTTATTTCGCTAACTGATGTAATGTTTGCACTGGATTCTATCCCTGCTATTTTTGCCGTGACACAAGAAGCATTCTTAGTCTTTACTGCTAACGTATTTGCCCTACTTGGCTTACGTTCACTGTATTTCGTCTTAGAAGGTATGCTAACCCGCTTCTGTTACTTACGTGTTGCTTTAGCCTTTATTCTAAGCTTCATTGGTATCAAAATGCTGCTTGTTGGTTCGCCATATGCGATTCCAACCGTTATTTCACTTGGCGTCATTATTCTTTCCATCACAATTGCTATTAGTGCATCACTATGGAAAACACGTAAACTTGAAACAACTGAACAATAATTACTGTCCAGCCCTGATTAAGTGAAAAATGCCACTGCTAACCACAGTGGCATTTTTATTGTCTGTTCTGGCACTTTTGGCTCTAGCTACTAACTACTAACTACGCAAAATGTTGCGTGATCACATCTAATAGTTGTTGTGGCTGAGTAACAATATAAGTTGGTGTAATCTGTGAAAGCTTAGCATGATCACTCGCCTTACCCGTATCAACCCATACGCTAGCAATACCCGCACCATTAGCCCCTGCAATATCAGCTGCTAGTGAGTCTCCCATATGGAGAGCTTCATTAGGCTGACACCCCACCCAATCTAATGCTTTTTGGAAAATACTTAATGCAGGTTTTTCTGCAGGCTCTTCCCCACCAACAATAATATAATCAACGTGTTCATTCATCGCCGTTGCAGCAAGTTTAGGGTGTTGTGAAAAGACGGGACCATTAGTGATCACCACCAGCTTATAATGTTGACGCAAAGAGGCTAACATCGCTTTTACTTCAGGAAAAAAATCAAACCCTGCCATTCTTCCATCATCAAACGCCGTTTGAATAGCGACTGCTTGTTCAAAAGAAAGGGTTATCTGTTGCTGAAAAAATAAGGTTTGTACCAACGTTTGGCGAAACAGTAATTCATTATCGAGTAACGCCACTAATTGTGGGAATTCATCATTGAGCTGTTTATAAATACCTGCAATATAACGCTGACAAAAAACATCTGCATTCAACGTTGGAAATTGTGATTGAACATACTCTTTTAAGGTCGCCAATGCTTGTTTGTCAGCAACTGACGTCGCGCATAAGGTTTCATCCATATCTAAAAAAATAGCTTTTAACATTACGTCCTCGTTATGTCGCACAACGACACCTTAACGGTATTAATTTCAAAATAATTGCTAAATTCTACCTTGAGTTAACGGATTTAGCACATAAAAAAGCCAGCATCTAAGTGCTGGCTTTAACATATTACACAATCAATAATAATTTAGCGTTTAACAAAATCTTTCATCGTAATGAACTTTGTTTTGATAGGCTTAGCTTGTGGTGAGTCATAGCCATAAATATCATTACGCATTTGTAAATGACCGCTTTGATCAACCCATGCCGTTAAATAAACAAAATCAACATCAATACGTTTAGAAAGGCTTACAACCTTATTCTGCTTGGTATCTAACATTGATTTAAAGGTATTAAGATTACTGCGTTGTTGATAATCAATAACATAATTAGCTAAATCATCAGCACGCTCAACACGTACACAACCAGAACTTAAATCACGCTTATTACGGCTAAATAAACCGTGAGCAGGTGTATCATGCAAAAAGATTGCATAATCATTTGGCATCAAGAATTTCACATTACCCAACGAGTTATGAGGACCAGGACCTTGCTGGAATTCATGTGGGAATGTTTTTGGATTCACGGTTGCCCAATCAATACTGCTTGGTGGTACAACAGTGCGATCACGCCAGCTATTGAGAATCTGCATGTTATGCGCTTTCAAGTAATCGCGTGAAAGCTTCACTTTTGGAATAACGTCATGCTGTTTAATAGTAACCGGTACATTCCAATATGGGTTTACGACCATGGTCGTGATTGCTGATGAGAATAAATTGGTTGGGCGCGTATCACGACCCACGATAACTTTAGACTCAAACACTTTTTTGCCGTTATCGTATAATTCTAACTTGTAGTTAGGAATGTTTACCCAGATATGAGCTCGAGCATCATCATGACGATTCAATGCTGAAATACGCAGCGTATTTAATGCTAACAAACGCGCGATATCACTGTATGGCATCACTACTTGTTTAATTGTCTCAGGACCAACAATACCGTCAGGATTTAAACCATGACGTTGTTGGAATAGCTTAATGCCTGCTAACATTACGCCTGAATTAGTCACTGTTGGTTGTGCAGATAAAGTGTCATATTGTGTTTGGTTTAAATCACCTAAATGATAAAGCACCTTCACCACATCATGGCCATTTGGTAGCACATCACCCTGACGGTAAACTGTAGACTTAAAGCTTGCTGCCGTTAAGTGATGAGGTGCCAAATGTTGGTATACCCCAATCATTTTCATTGTTGATTCAAACGGAATATAAGTAGGACGATATGTTGTAAGCTTCGCCATCGTCATCGGATAAGCATCTTCACCGCCGCCATATTGAACCATCACTTGGCTCATTTTTACAGGCTTGGATAAGAATAAAACATCACGATGATCAGCAATATAATTTAGGAATGCGCGATAAACATAATAAGTGTCGGTTGCTAAAAGATCATAACCACGAAGATTACCTTCTTGTTCAAGTTTATTCATTTCAGCTAAACGTTGTGTAATACCGGGTAGCATTTTACTATCCGCAACCATTTGAAGCTGTGATGTCAACTCTTTGCGTAATGCAACCGTATTCCAAAGTGGGTAAAATTTATTTTGCGCGTAAGCTTGTTCTATTTGCGATGCGAAACACACGTTACTGGTTGTGTCACCACACAACATCTTGGTGCTCAATAAATGTTGATTATTCAATGACGACCAATCAACACTGCCTGTTGTTAATGGTGCTTTCCGCGCATTGGTAGAACTTTGAGGTAATACAATATTTGAGTCAACAGCTTGCACATTATTCTGTGATACTGCAGCGACATTGTGCGGAACAACAGGGCTCACTTCAGCAGCAAAAACACTACTGGGAACCATCAGCGACAAAACTAAAAGTTTGCTAACACGCTTAGCAACAACACGTTGAGGATTTAACATCGTCAAAGCGATCCTTACCTATATAAAAGAACAAAATACACCAGACCTAGCATTACAGCTTATCTTACTTGATATGCAATGACGGCAATCCATAGTTCATAAAAAACTAACTAGGTATATTTAGACAAATTTTGACAAATGATACAATTTAAAAAATGAAACTTTAAAAATTAATTATGCCATATCATGATTTTTTATCTTTGAAATTTGCCAATGATAAATATAACTTTTTGATTTTTATTAAATTAAAATCAACACCTCCTATTATAACGCTAAAAAAACATTCTTTTATTAAAATTTGGTGCCAATGTGAAAAAAATAAAAATCTGCCATTTAAACTCCCTATAAGCTCAATAATTGAGCTTGTTTGTTATATTCTCGATACAACGTCCACTCTACAACCACCTTATCATCACTCAAATAGTAATAGCCTTCCAACCTCTTCTCTTCTTGTTGCATAACAAACTGTCCTTCCAGTTCAACACAATATACTGATGTTGGATTTTACTGATCAACAGCCTTTATATGTGAATTCTTTTTTCTGAAAGTACACCTCTCACGGATTTCCATTTAAGAAAAGCATAATTCTTCCTTTTTCACTTCTGGAAATAATATTAATACGTTAAATTAGCCGCACAAAACTTATGGATATTAAGAAGAACATAGCAATGACATTACAATCTAAAATTAAGAATATCATTACTGATGCGACATTAAGCGCAAAACAAAAAACATTGTTCTTATCATTAGAAGCTGAAGCACTAGTAGACTATATGCCAATATCTGCCGACGTTTTAACAGCAAAAGAGGCTGGCATCATTTGTGATATGTTTGAAGGTAATGCGCCTTTCAAGCCTCGTTATGTTCTTCCAGATTACGCTAAATTTTTACAGCAAGGTTCAGAGTACCTAGAACTTGAACCTGCAACCAATTTAGACGAAGCCATCAATTTACTGACGATTATTTACCATCATGTACCGTCAGTAACTAATATTCCGGTTTACCTTGGTCAACTTGACCAAATCTTACTGCCATTTGTGACTGACGTTAGTGAAGATGTTTTATACCGTAAACTGAAAAATTTCTGGATCATGCTTGACCGCACCCTGCCTGATGCCTTTATGCACGTTAATATTGGCCCAACAGACAACATTGTTTGTCGTATGATTTTGAAGATTGATGCTGAGCTTAAGCAAGTCGCACCTAACTTAACCTTTATGTACGACCCGCAAATCACACCAGAAAGCCTATTACAGCAAGCATGTAATAATATTTGTGAGTGCAGCAAACCACACATTGCTAACTACCCAATGTTCTCCGAGGCATTTGGGGCGCCAGGTTTTGGTATTGTAAGTTGCTATAATTCACTGCCTATTGCTGGTGGAGCAAATACCTTAGTACGTATGAACTTAAAAGAGGTTGCACTGCGCAGTAAGAGTATTGAAGAACTCCTAACAACGATGCTGCCACATTACAGTGCGCTAATGTTTGAACTGATTGAAGCACGTTCAGCCTTCTTACATCAAGAATCAAACTTCTTTACCGGTTTCTTAACCACCGAAGGTTTGATCAATGAAGACCGTTTTGCACCCATGTTTGGTATTTTCGGCATGGCTGAAGCAGTAAACATTCTGATGGAAAAATCAGGCTCAACCGCTAAATACGGCCATAACCAAGATGCTAATGCTATCGCACTAAAAATCAGTGAAGCATTGAATGAAATCGTCACCACAACCCCAGTAAAACACGGCTTAAATGGTCGTGCGCTATTACACTCACAAGGTGGTATTAGCTGTGACCACGAAGTCACACCGGGCATTCGTATTCCTTACGGCACAGAACCGGATCCTGTTGTTCATATTAAAGCACTTGCCGCACACCACAAATACTACACGTCAGGTATCAGTGAGATCTTAACAATTGAAGAAACCATTAAGAATAACCCACAGGCATTGATGCAATTATGCAAAGGCGCATTGGCACTCGGTTTCCGTGAGTTTACCGCTAACGTTGCCAGTAACGACTTAGTTCGTGTAACAGGTTACATGGTTAAGTTATCTGATATTTCTAAGTTTAAAGAACAAGGTTCTCGTACTAATACCACATGGTTAGGTACAGAAGCTTCTGAGAATACACGCATTCTAGAGCGTCAACCACGTGTCGTTAGCCGTGAAATGTCACCTGTTTATTCAGCAAAATAAATAAAAGATACCCATACTATGATTTCTGCCACAGTCAGCAAACTATTAAACTACTCATGTGTTGATGGTCCGGGCAATCGTATGGTGCTGTTTTTGCAGGGGTGTAATTACCGCTGCAAAAACTGCCATAATCCACAAACCATTGATATGTGTAATCAATGTGGTGATTGTGTGCCAAGTTGCCCCACACAATCACTACAACTTACGACACAAAACAATAAGCCTTTTGTGGTATGGGACATGTCGACTTGCACTGAGTGCGATACATGCCTAACCGCATGTAATAAGCAATCGACACCGAAAACACAGCAGTTAACCGTGGCAGATACCTTAGCCTTGATCAAAGATAATTTATTCTTTATTAATGGCATTACGGTAACGGGCGGTGAGGCAACGTTACAATTACCGTATATTATTGCGTTATTTCAAGCTATAAAATCGGATCCAACCTTGCAACATCTGAGCTGTATGATCGACAGTAATGGCAGCTTAAGTATCACAGGCTGGCAAAGCGTACTCCCCTACCTTGATGGAGCAATGATTGATTTAAAGGCATGGAATAACACCACTCATCGCTGGTTAACCGGTCGTGATAATGACAGAGTATTAGCCAGTATTAAATGGTTAAGTCAGCATCAAAAATTATACGAAGTACGCTTATTACAGATCCCTGAGATCACCGACTATAAGCAATATATCGATGATGTAGCTGCTTATTTAATAACGTTGAATGAGAGTATACGTATTAAGCTCAATGCTTTCCAACATCATGGGGTTACAGGCGAGTCACTCAACTGGGCAACATGTAAAAAAGACGACATTGAAGTATTAGCGGCATTACTGACCGAACGTGGTGTCACCAACTTAGTGTTACCCAGTGTATATGTGTAACCGACTCTAAAACTATCGCCAGTGGTGATTAAAGATCATCACTGTCTTTTATTGCGACATCCCTTCGCTATTGTACTGATGTAGACCGACCGATTGTTTGCCCTACTGCCGTAATCTGTTGATACAACCACCGCAAGGCAGGATCGTTCATGCTTGGTTGATACCACACTAAACTGTACCCGACTTGACCATAATTAAACGGCAGTTCTTTCATGATCAATGACTGTGCTTGCGCCGCAACTTCCGCCCATTTTTTTGAGCACGTAAATAATAACTCGGTATTTTTGCACAGTGTTGCCGCAACCCCAAAATCAGCCACATTTACCATTACTTTACGCTTACGATGTTGCTGTACGAGCTGCAGTTCAAAAAATGGCACACTAAGATCGTTATCAACAATCCCAATATGATCATACTGCAAATAATTATCAATCGTCAGTGGTTGATCTGCTAATGGGTGCTGATGTGACATTAGACACACCATTTCATCGGTAAACAGGGTTTCCCAGACTAAATTATTATCGATATTCGGTGGCTGACTAAGATCATGCGGCAGAATAATAAAATCCAATACCCCTTTTGCTAAGCCACTGACACCAATATTATCTTTAGACCAAATATCTAACCGAATATTAGGCGCAAGTTTCAATACTTGTTCACATAATGGCGCAGCAATTAATTCAAAGGTACTTTCTCGCATCGACAACGAAAAACTGCCCGCATAATGAGCAACATCAAACTCTTCTTGGGTCATGATCTGATTCATATCACTGATCATCTGATGCACAGTCGGACCTAAACGACGGGCTAATGGTGTCGACACCAAGCGATTACCATGGCGGTAAAATAGCTCATCATTTAATGTATCTCTAAGCTGACTCAGTGTTTTACTGACTGACGATGGACTAACACACAACCGCTGCGCGCAATCAGTGACACTCAAGGTATCTAACATCACATGCAGAGTAATAAGGTGCTTCATACTAATGCGCGAAAGCTTAATTAAATCCATCAATTTTCCCTAGGACATAAATAAAAAACAATAAAAAATGCCAGCCAATAATCTATTGGCTGGCATTTATATAACAATCAGTTATCGCGACGATTAACGGATGCCGCTGAGAAACTCGGCACGCGTAGCAGGATTACGTTTAAAAATCCCACCTAATGCAGTTGTTGTCGTTACACTGGTCGCATCCATTACACCACGAGATTTAACACAATAATGCGTTGCATCAATAGTGACAGCAACATCTTCACTTTCAAGTAACGTTTGTAGTGCAACTAAAATTTGTTGCGTTAAACGTTCTTGCACTTGTGGACGCTGAGAAAAGAAACGAACTATGCGATTAATTTTAGATAAACCGATGATTTTTCCACGAGGAATATACGCAACCGTCGCTTTACCATCAATCGTAACTAAATGGTGTTCACAAGTACTGGTTAACGTAATGTCTTTTACTCGCACCATTTCATCACAGTTCATTTTATTTTCAATCACTGTGATTTTGGGGAAATTGGTGTAATCCAAACCTGAAAAAATTTCATCAACATACATTTTTGCAATACGGTGCGGTGTTTCAACCAAGCTATCATCGGTCAGATCTAACGCTAACAGCGATAAAATCTCACGCATATGGTATTCAATTTTTTCTTTCTTTTCTTCGCGACTTATAACATCAGCCGTCATTGGGGTTTCTAGACCACGGGCGGCTAAGGCGTCACGTACTTGTATTGCAGATACACTTAATGCTGTCATTCTCTTCCTCCAGCTGACCTAGGTAGAATAAAAAAGACATACCCTTCTGACCTTGCCAGCGCTAAAATCCTTAGCAGAATACCTCCAAATGAGAATAATTTCACCACCAAATTTCTTATGGTCATCCACTTCAAGTGTATTTTAGTATATTCAATCCCTTACAGCGGTAGTCAATAAAGGGTAAACTACGCACCAATTAGCGATCTGAACAATACTTAGTAAAAAACGCAATCACAAAACAATCTTAACTGAGAATTTTTCAGACCTGCTCACTTTCATTATCACTAATAAATAAAATGGACACGATTATGGGATGCTGCGACGTACCAGGTTTAATGACGGTTGAAACTGCGTTAGATAATATTATGACTCAAGTTTCACCACTAACGACAATCACCACAGTAGCATTAACTGATGCTATGGGTATGGTGCTTGCTGAAGATATCCTTTCTCCTATTAATGTGCCACCTTTCGCTAATTCCGCAATGGATGGTTATGCCCTTCGTGCTGCTGATCTTGAACATTCCGATACATTAACCATGATCGGTAAATCGTTTGCAGGTATTCCTTTTACGGGTACGTGTGAAGCTGGTCAATGTGTACGCATTATGACAGGCGCCGAAATTCCCGCCGGTGCTGATGTCGTTATCATGCAGGAAGAAACACAGGTTGATGGCGATAATATTCAATTTAGCGTCAAGCCTAAAGCCAATGATAACATTCGTCCGATTGGTGATGATGTGCATTGCGGTGAAACAGTATTAGTAAAAGGCACTCGTTTAACGGCGCGTGAAATGCCATTACTTGCCTCTTTAGGCATTGCATCTTTCGCAGTATATCGTCGTCCTAAAGTGGCCTTTTTCTCAACCGGTGATGAACTACGTCCAGTAGGTGAAGCCCTTGCTGCGGGTCAAATTTACGATAGCAATCGTTATGGTATGAAAGCGTTATTAGAAAAGTTTGGTTGTGATGTTTTAGATCTTGGTATTATTGCTGATTGCCCTGAAAAACTACGTCAAGCATTTGTAACCGCATCAACAGAAGCTGATGTTGTGGTTACCTCTGGTGGCGTTAGTGTCGGTGAAGCGGATTACACCAAAGACATTTTGGAGCAAGAAGGTGAAATTGGTTTCTGGAAAATAGCCATGAAGCCGGGTAAACCCTTTGCTTTTGGTACTATCAATAATGCGTGGTTCTGCGGTCTTCCAGGTAACCCAGTATCAGCAATGCTGACGTTATATCAATTAGTGCAACCTATGCTGGCAAAACTAGCAGGTCACAGCCAATACCAACCACCAGTACGTTTACAAGCACAAGCAACCTCAATGTTTAAGAAACGTCCAGGACGCACTGACTTCCAACGTGGAATTTATAGCATTAATAGCGCTGGTCAATGTGAAGTGACCACAACGGGGAATCAAGGTTCTGGCGCATTTAGTTCGATGCACCATGCCAACTGTTTTGTGGTGCTAGAGCAAGATCGTGGTCGTGTTGAAGCGGGTGAATTCGTTACCATTGAACTGTTTAATCACACCATGTACTAACTGATGATTGATGTATTAGCCAGCTATTAAGTCGCTTAATCTATGGCTAATGCATTAACCGCTGAGCGTCATCTTAAATAACGTGTGCTCGAATAAATAGCTAATAACGGTAATTTCACTTATGACAATACAACAACCCACCAATGCTGAATTATCAGATCAAGAAATGCTGCGTTATAACCGTCAGATTATCCTGCGCCAATTTGATTTTGAAGGCCAAGAAGCATTAAAATCCTCATCAATGTTAATTTTAGGTGCGGGTGGTTTAGGCTGTGCATCTTCACAATATCTCGCAGCCGCTGGTGTCGGAAAAATCACCCTTATTGATGACGATAAGGTCGAAGTGTCTAATCTACAACGCCAAGTATTACACACTGATGCGACTGTCGGCATGCTCAAAGTTAACTCAGCGAAACAAGCATTAACCGCCATTAATCCCTATTTAACCGTTGATACTATCGCCAAACGATTAACCGACGAAGAGTTACTACCACTGATTAAACAGCACAGCCTAGTGTTGGATTGCTGTGATAACGTTGATACCCGTAATCAACTAAATCGTTTGTGCTTTGAGACTAAAACACCATTAGTTTCTGGCGCTGCTATTCGTATGGAAGGTCAAATAAGTGTTTATAGTTACCGTGATGGTGAGCCTTGCTATCAATGCCTAAGTGCTCTTTTTGGTCAGCAAACATTAACTTGCGTTGAAGCAGGTATCATGTCTCCGGTTGTCGGTATTGTAGGTGCGGTACAAGCAATGGAAGCAATTAAAGTAGCGGCCAATATTGGCACACCTTTAACGGGTAAAATATTGATGCTCGATGCTATGAGCATGAGTTGGCGCGAAATGAAATTGATGAAGCAACCAAGCTGTTCTGTGTGCGGCTAATCGAATAGCGAAGTGATTATTATGAAACGTATTACCCTGTTTACTCAAAAACACTGTGCGCATTGTAAAGATGCTCAGCAGTATATGAAGACCAAAGGCTACCCTTTTCGTTTAGTCGATGTTGCAACCCCACAAGGCAGAAAAGAATTAAGCCGCACTGGTGCCCGTTCTGTCCCTGTTATAAAAATTGGTGATAGTGTGCTTATGGGCTGGAATATAACCAAATTCGAACAGCTATTGCGCGACAACGATTAATATCGCCACAACCAAAAGTCATAAAAAAACCGACATCCTTAACTATTTCTAGTGGAATGTCGGTTTTTTATTATCTTCACTAAGATGATACTAGTAATGATTAATCGTTGTCATTAAGACGAATACCGTCTTTCTCGATCACAATTAAGCCTTTCTTATACAGGCCACCAATCGTCTTTTTAAACGTTGCTTTACTCGTACGGAATACAGTGAAGATCTCATCAGGGCTTGATTTATCACTAACCGGAATAAAGCCACCTTTGATTTCTAGCGACGTTAAAATTTTATTCGCTAAATCATCAACCTTATCCAAACCTACTTTTTGTAGTGATAAGTTAATTTTACCGTCTGGGCGAATTTCTTGAACATACGCTTTTAGTTGCTTACCAATAAACAACTTACCGAATGCTTCTGTCTTAAAGAATAAACCCCAATGCTCACCATTGATAACGGCTTTATAACCCAAGTCAGTTGTTTCAGCGATGATCACTTGTACTTCTTCGCCTACTTTATAATTAGCAGGAGTAAGATCAAGGAAACGGTTAAACTTAGTTGAACCTACAATACGACCTGATGCGCGATCCGTATAAACACGAACCATTACCTCTTCGCCTTCTTCTAAGCGACGACGTTGCTCACTAAATGGAATTAGCAAGTCTTTACGTAAACCCCAATCAGCAAATGCGCCGATAGTCGTTGCACCAACAATGCGCAGTTTCGCAAAACCACCCACTTCAACTAATGGTTCATCAGTCGTTGCAATGACTTCATCTTCAGAGTCAAAGTAAATGAAAACTTTAAGCTTGTCGCCGAGCTTAGTACCTGCTGGCACTGTGTTCTTTGGTAACAAGATATTACCGAAATCATCACCACCATTAAGGAACACACCAAAATCTACCAGTTTGATAACTTCTAATGTGTTGTATTGTCCAATTTTAATCATCTATCAGGTACTCTCTATATAGGCAACAACACGCTTATAGTGCAGTTGGTTCACTATCTTTATCAATCAATTTATTAGTCGCGATTATTAATGACTATCG
This sequence comes from Photobacterium phosphoreum, assembly GCF_002954725.1. Lineage (GTDB taxonomy): Bacteria > Pseudomonadota > Gammaproteobacteria > Enterobacterales > Vibrionaceae > Photobacterium > Photobacterium phosphoreum. The sequence goes on along the minus strand of NZ_MSCQ01000001.1, from coordinate 1,047,119 downwards.
CTGACTAGGCAATGCGCTATAATGCACAGGTTGCGCTTATGATGTGGGTATTATACGTGATGTTGCTACCCTTCGCCCAACCTATCTGCGATTATTTGATGTTTTTTCATCCTATTAGCATCAATAGTTGTGATTTATAAATAATGGACAAAAGTTTATTCTCATATAATCTCAAGGAAAACCACTTTATGCCATTTAGCATTAACCTCTGGAGGTAAAATAAAAAGTGATTACTGTCGATAAAAAAGATGGGCATAAACTCAAAATATCTCATGTGATTCATGAAACAACTAATCGACAACTTGATATGTACATCTTTATCCCAGGCGAGCTTGGGTTAAATGCCAATATCATCTCTGAAGAAGAGTTTTATCATAATGCCATTCATGGCAAACGTACTTATTTCAGTGATATAAACCATCTACCGTTGGTACATAGTCGACTCGCCAGTCGTGGCAAACTCTCTATCGAGCAGTACCGTTTAAGTTTAAGTCTCTATGCGTATCAATATGCGTTAGCCTTGGAAAAAACAACGCAGCAATTATTAGGTGATAACAATGAATCTAAACAAGAAGAGATCGAAGAAGCAGCACAGCTAGCTGTTCGTATTCTAAAGCGATTACGTCGAAATATTCCAACCGATAAAAAACTACTTAAATATTATGAGAATATTGATAACTATTTATCTTGGTTTACAGAACAACGGTTTCTACAACTCATCGCCCATTTACCCCGAGGGTCTGAGTATAATGAAATTAAGCCACAGCTATTAGAAATCTGTCAAAGAGAAGCCCAACACCGTACTGATAACAATTATAACTCCATCAGAGCAATGCAAGATCCAACGCGAATGTCGAATAAAATGCGATTATTGCGTCGATTAATTGAATACCCTGTCACCATGAGTGAAAAGACAATCGAATTAGGTAAAAATACCCGTAAAATTGTCACAGGGGCAGCGGCCGGTATTGTAATGATTTTCGTGACCTTAATACTGATAAAAGCGCGCGGTATGTTGGGTGATATTACCGCCTCATTCATTGTTGTACTGTCATTTATTTATGCGGCACGTGAAGTCTTTAAAGATGACTTAAAAACCATGCTCTGGCGATGGATGAGAAAAGGCAAAGCTCGTTGGCGAAAGCAATTTTTTGATGCCAATACGGGTAATGTTATTGGACAACAGCTTGAATGGTTAGAATTTATTAGTTACGACAGTTTACCCGAAGTTATTCGAAAAACACGTAAGCATAATGTGTCTCACCGTGAAGAAACCATTTTGCATTATAAAAGTACCACTAGAATGTCACCCACTAAATTTTTAAGTGGTTATGAACAAACTCGAGAGTCAATTATTCTTGACCTACGTGCAATTGCAACATTAATGGAAAAAGGCTCACAACGTCTCTATCAACTCAAAGACGGTCAAGTAACCAAAGAATCTGTAGAAAAAAGACACTTAATTAACTTGATCACCAAAGAAACAGATGAAGATAAAACCGTACGAATTCAACGGTGGAAAATCATCATGAGTCGTTCGAAAATTGTTGATATTGAAGTTATTATTACACCAGAGCCTAAAAAGTCCAAACCGAAACAAGCCATCAATGTCACTAATTCATAGTCGATAATCTAATACAAAATGGCAGATACAAAAATGCCCTCATCACGAGGGCATTTTCATTAATAAACACTATTCGTTATAACTAGTTCGAGCGTACACACAAAGGCAGTTCTGCACCCTTTTTCGTTAAACCAAATTGCCATACATTCAAATCGCGGCATCGAAATGCACCTGCGCATGATAATAGGTAATAACGCCACATACGATAGAACTTCTCACCGTACTGCTCAGAGATTTGCGGCCAATTTTGTTCAAATTTATCGTTCCATGCCATTAATGTTTTATCATAATCAGGGCCGATATTTTGTACGTCTTCAATATTAAAATAATCTTCTGCCGCAGAGCCAATCTGAGTCATTGATGGCACCACACCGTTAGGGAATATGTATTTATTAATCCACGCGTCAGTTTCTGTTTTAGAGTTTGGACTGCCAATGGTATGTAATAAAAAGATACCACCTTCAGCAAGGTAACGATAAGCGGCTTCGAAGTAATCTTGATAGTTTTCAGGACCAACATGCTCCATCATACCGATAGACACAACGCGATCGTAAGGCTGTTCTGGTTTGTGTAAGCGATAATCTCGTAAAATGAATTTCACTGGAAGGTTTAGATCATCAGCACGTTGCTGACCAAGAGCAGATTGTTCTTTTGATAAGGTTAGGCCATCACAAATTACGCCATAATGCTCAGCGGCGTAATTCATAAAACTGCCCCAACCACAACCAATATCGAGCAATCGCATTCCAGGCTTTAATCCCAGTTTACGACACACTAAATCAAGTTTTGCTTCTTGGGCACTATCAAGATCAGCCGCATCTTTCCAATAACCGCACGTATATGTCATGCGTTTATCAAGCATTGATTCAAATAAATCATTACCTAAATCATAATGGAAAGGTACATCCTTAGTCACTCGATCAATACTTTGACGATTAAAAAGGTGTTTTACTTTTGATGCGCCAATTTTTAAACCAACAGCCAATTTAGCGGATAAATCAAGCTTTTCATCAATGCGAGCATGTAATACACGATTAATCATTTCGTCAATCGCATCACAGCTCCACCAGCCGTCCATATAACTTTCACCAAAGCCTAATGAACCGTCGCTTAAGACTCGATCATATAACCGTTCATCATGAACTTGAAGATCCCAAGGTCGAGAACCATTAATAGTGACATCTGCATGAGATAATAGATTTTGGAAAAAAGTTTCATTTGTCATCGTGATTATTCCTTATATGACTAATTTGTATGACAAATTGCCTTTAAATAAGGTCGACGACAACGTTAATTGTTGAAAAATAAGATTTAACAAATTATTACATGCATATTTTAAATCTAAACTTACAAAAAAGAAAATATGAAATATATAAAAAATTCGAATTAGACCAAATAATATTCTATATATTAATTACTCTCGGCTTTTATCTTACTTATACAGCCCCCTCAATGAATAGTTTATGAATACCGCTGCTTTATATTGTTTCTTTGCTTATTTCTTTTATTTGAGGTTTTATTTTTGCTCATTATATAAAGGCTTATCTTTGACGAATAACCCTACTTTTCGTCCCTTGTTTATTTGGCATAACTCGATAAGCTTAAATAGCGATCTTCTTTGGCTATAGGGATACCCATGAAAACACTTTCGACACTGATGTTTACTAATAGCTATAGTGATCTTCCTGCATCACTCAGTACTCATGTTACACCACAACCTTTAGATACCCCTTTTCTAGTACATTTTAATCCGCTTGTAGCAGAAAAACTTGAGCTAGCTTCCATTACCGCACTCGACCCCAACTTTATTGATATATTTAGTGGTAATGCAACATTAGCGGGACTGTCACCCTTAGCGATGAAATATTGTGGGCACCAATTTGGTCAATATAACCCCGATCTTGGTGATGGCAGAGGATTGTTACTCGGAGAAGTGCTAACCAGTGAGGGCAAAAAATGGGATCTGCATTTAAAAGGCTCGGGTAAAACCCCCTATTCCAGAATGGGAGACGGACGTGCCGTTTTACGATCGTCTATCCGTGAATACCTTGCAAGTGCAGCCATGGAAGGACTCGGTATTGCGACAACCCATGCATTAGCAATTATTGGTAGTCAAACCCCTGTTGTACGAGAGAAAATAGAAACAGCAGCAACATTAATTCGCGTCGCTGAAAGCCATCTCCGTTTTGGTCATTTTGAATACCTTTTTTATACTAGCCAACATGCAGAACTACAACAATTAGCTGATTATGTTATTGAGCATCATTTTCCAGAATTAACAACAAATGACTCCCCTTACGCGGCGCTGTTTGAACAGATATGTCAACGTACTGCAACAATGATAGCAGCATGGCAAGCAGTGGGATTTGCCCATGGGGTCATGAATACCGATAACATGTCGATACTAGGACTAACGTTTGATTATGGTCCATTTGGGTTTATTGATGATTATGAGCCAGGCTATATTTGTAATCATTCCGATTACTCAGGACGCTACGCCTTTGACCAACAACCCTCAATCGCATTATGGAACTTATCTGCTTTAGGTTACGCTCTCACACCATTGTTAGATAAAACAGAGATAGATCATGGCTTAGAACACTATCAAGATACATTACAACAGCAATATAGCCATAACATGCGTCAAAAGTTAGGATTAACGATTACAGACGAAAGTGATACCGTCTTATTTTCAGAACTGTTTCAATTATTAAAACAGCACCACGTTGACTACACGCTATTCTTTAGAACATTGTCACACATAACGATTGATAACTTACTCCACTGTGATCACCTCTTCAGCGCACTCTTCCAATGCACCTCAGCACTGAAAACATGGTTAACCCGTTATCAGCAACGGTTATTACTCGAACCTAACGATATCCAACGCTTAACAACTATGCTGCATCATAATCCTAAATATATTTTGCGTAATTATCTGGCACAACAAGCCATTGAAGAAGCAGAACAAGGTAATTACCAGCTTATTGACCAACTAATTACCGTTTTATCACATCCTTTTGATGAACATAAAGGCGCTGAAGCATTAGCACAATTACCGCCAAATTGGGGTAAACACCTTGAAATCAGTTGTTCGTCATAAATATCTGTTTTAGCGTAATAAAAAAAACCTCACTTTATAACAAAGTGAGGTTTTATCTTTGACATTAACTCGTTAAGTACTCAGGTACTTTTATAAATAATAATATTTTATTGCTTTTAAATTGCTGTCTAGTTCATAGACTAGCGGTACTCCAGTCGGAATTTCTATCTGTGTTATTTCATCATCAGCAATATCACTAAGATGCTTCATTAATGCCCGTAAACTATTCCCATGTGCTGCAATCAGAATATCGGCACCACTATTGATTTTAGGTACAATAACATCGTTCCAGAACGGAATAACGCGCTCATAAGTATCTTTTAATGATTCGCCAACAGGTAATTCATCAACGGTTAGATTCGCATAACGTGGATCATTACCAGGATAATAAGGACTTGCTTTATCAACCGCTGGTGGCGGTGTATCGTAGCTTCTACGCCAAACAAACACTTGCTCATCACCAAATTTTTCTGCTGTTTCTGCTTTATTTAAGCCTTGTAAGTTACCGTAATGACGTTCATTTAATTGCCAGCAATGATCGACAGGTAACCAAAGTAAATCAAGTTCTTCAAGGACTATTGATAAAGTATTAATGGCACGATTCAACATTGATGTATAACAAAAATCAAAACTAAAATTATTTTCTTTCAGTTTTTGTCCTGCTAAATGTGCTTCAGATTTTCCTTGCTCGGTTAATGGTACATTAGCCCAACCAGTAAAACGGTTTTCTTTATTCCATTGACTTTGACCATGACGGATTAAAACAATTCGAGTCGTTTTCATAGCAACCTCTATATTCTATTTAGTGTTAAGAACGGTGCTAATTATTTTCATGGAAATATATAAACCTAATAATAAAACTATTAATAACACGTTAAATCAAAGAAGTGACCTAGCATTAAAGCTCACAATATATGAAATGGTTATTTTTAAGCCTTTAATCATTTACATACTTCAATAAAAACATCTTTTTTATTAGCGTATTTATCAAGCACCTTAATCTTATTGATAATCATTCTTATCTATGGCAATAAAGATACCATTCCCACCTTTCGATGACAATACTGACTGTAAAAATAAAATAGGACAAAAAACATCAAAATACAGACAAAAATTCGTCTATAAATTAAGCGATATTTTTTCAATAAAAACTAACTCATTGTTTTTAAGAAATATTATTATTTGGGGTTTTAATGAAATATGCAGAGTGTAATGAAATATTTACAGCTATTATTGCAATAGCTAAAATCAATCAATAAACGCCTTAACATACCAATGCTAAGACGTTTATAAAATTAAACAATACGTTCGAGGCCTTTTGCGAGATCATCAAGCAGATCATCACTGTCTTCTAAACCAATATGTACTCGTACTAACGTACCCGTAAAATCCACCTTACCCGCAGGACGAATACGATTAAGCTCTTCAGGTTGGTTGGTTAAAATAAGTGACTCATAGCCCCCCCATGAATACGCCATGCTAAAGTGTTCGAAATTATCAAGAAAATTGGCAATCTGGTGGCTATCAAGACGTTTTTTTAATACAAATGAAAATAGTCCACAGCTGCCACTAAAATCACGCATAAAGTACTCATGCCCCTTACAGCTAGGTAAAGCAGGATGATTAACGCGATCGACTTGAGGATGCTGTGCTAGCCATTTAGCAATTTTAATACTACTTTTGTGATGTTGCTTTAAACGCACTCCCATAGTACGTAAACCACGAGCTGCAACATAAGCGGTATCGGCATCCACCATTTGTCCCATCAAATATGAACGTTCTTGTAATTGATTCCAACAACGGCTATTGGCAACAGCTGTACCTAACATCGCATCAGAATGACCAACAATGTATTTTGTGCCTGCTTGTACAGAAATATCAACATCATGATCGAGTGCTTTAAATAACACCCCAGCAGCCCACGTATTATCAACAATGATCACCGCATCAGGATTTATGGCTCTAACAGCTTTTACAATCGCGGGAATATCTTGCACTTCCATAGTAATCGAGCTTGGCGACTCTAAAAAAACGACTTTCGTATTCGGTTGCACCTTATCAGCAATGCCTGCACCAATTAATGGATCATAATACGTCGTATCAACATTGAGCCCTTTTAACACCACATTACAAAAATCTTGAGTCGGTTCATAAGCAGCACCAGTCATTAATAAATGATCACCTGCGCCGACAAACGCTAAAATTGAGTTAGCAACAGCAGCAGCACCACAAGGATAAAGATAGCATCCTGCGCCCCCTTCTATTTCAACCATCGCTTGTTGTAACGAAAAATGGGTCAATGTTCCGCGACGACCATAAAACAATTCACCATTAGCACGATTGGCTGTGGCTTGCTTTTTATCGGCGACTGAATCGAACACTAATGATGATGCCCGTTGAATAACGCTGTTTACTGCACCTTGACCAAATTTTTTTGATCGTCCAGCAGTAATCAGTTGCGTATTTATTTTATGGCTAGACATGTTACTCCCTCAATGTGTCATCCGTATGTTATTGAATATTCATTGTATAGCATGAATAACCACATCAAACTAGCAACCAAAAGTTATTGATTATTCTTATTCGCAGATCACAACCCGTTACTAATACTGTATATTATCTATACCTTCTATTTTGGTCATCGCCCAATGAAAAAAATATGTCTCGCAATACTGACTTTATTACTATTTTCCAGCAATTCTTTCGCAGAAGGTAATATCTGGTTAAACAGCAATCATAAGAATATTACCCCAAATGCCGTCATAAAAAACAACCAAATCTGGTTGCCAAATAACCGTACACAAACACCTAATTTCATTATCTTGCACCAAATGGATCAAAACAAAATCACCCAAGCTTTGATTAATAATCAAGGTGTTATTGTGATTAAACAGAATCAGATATGGATTAATGAAGTTAACACTCAGCCACCATTTGCCATTTTGCGTAATAATAACCAAATTTGGTTACAAGACAATCATGGCACTGTCGCCAACGCTATTATTAAAGCAAATGGTACTTTGTGGTTATCAACCAATGACAGCACAATTGCTGATGCCTATATCGGTGGTGATAATCAACGTCAAAATGGCTTTATTGTGGCTGCATTAATCTTATCTCAGCAATTATGATCCTATCAACATTAGTTACTATTAAACAAATAACCTTTATGGATAGCCACTATCATAATTAGGCTAGTGTCATCAGGAAAATTTCCTTAAAATAAGCGATTGCAATAAGTAACCACTCAAAGAGTACAGAAATGATTAATAATGAATTAAGTGTTATCGATAGCCTTGAAGAACTAGAAGCTTTTTTACTTTCCGTTGAAAATGGCGGTCTTGGATTACAAGGTGTTGAAGGTATCGGTATGGCAACTAACAATACAGATGGTCGTCACTTTATTGCTGTTTTTAATAATCAACATCAACTCATTTACGGACGTTGGATCAGCGATGATGTGTTTAATAATGGTAAAGAATTAGTCAGCAAAGGTCCACGTCGTACTCATTAATTGACGTTATTATACTAAGTAATTGACACCTAAAGCGCCTCTAATAATGACAGGCGCTTTTTTGATCAATAAAAAACAATAAACGATGGTTTGCTATTTTATAAGCGGATGTACTACCATCAGTCGATAATAGACAGAGATAAACACCCATACAATACGGCAAGATAACGCCAATAACATAAATTATTAAAAGCTAAAGGACATTATCATGCCATTACCTTATTACTTGCGATCATTCCCCTTGGTTATCATTTTAAGCACACTTATAATAAGCACTAATGCTACTGCTACTGCTACTGCTACTGCTACTGCTACTGCTACTGCTACAAAACAAAAGTGCAGCCAATTAACATCTATTGTGGATAAAACAATTTGTGCATCACCTGAATTGGCAAAGATGAATCATCAACTTGAACAACAATATGCACAATTGAAAAAATCTCATCGTCCTGTTGATCAAATGGTTATTACCAATACTCAAAATGAATGGCAAGATCAAATAAAAAAGCAGTGTACTAAATCAGAATATATAGAAGGCTGTATTCGTCTTAATTTTCAACGTCAACAGTATGAAATTAAATATGAATCGACGGCATTAACAACAATCAGTAAAAGATGGCAACGTTCAAATTTTTCTTTACGAGAATATGCTAACACCGTAAAAAGCAATACTAAACAATGCCCAACAATCACCACTAAACCAACAAAAAATATCACTCAATTAATTCCGAGCCAGTATGTTTATGCTAAATCTTTAGTTAACGCACAATGTAATACTGTCATCCGCGTTTTTGCTGGATGCAGTATATTAAAAAATAACCGTTGTAATAACTGGCAGCTAAAGCTAGTTGCCTCTGATGCTAATAATCAACACCCTTATATTATTGGTACATTAGCGACAACAAATAGAACCGGAAATAGTGGTGCTATTTTTGTGCCTTATAAATTTAGTCCCAATGGTGACAATCTAATATTAAAAGCAATGATGGGTCCTCCTGGCGCTGGTGGTGGCAACATTAACTATGGCTATGATGTTATTATTCATAATAGTAAACAACAACTTTCAACCTCAACTCAACATTACCTTGCTCCCATAAATGCCCATTTTTATGCCAATAATACTCGAGTTGCTTACTTAGAAAACTCGTCATTATTGCCTAATTATCCTCAACCAGGTGGCGGTTCTAATAATGGCAAACTCATTATTAAAAATATTAATACAGACCAAGTATTGCTGACTAAAGAACGTATAGATACTAGCTACGCAATTAAAAAAATCAATTCCGCAAATCACACCATGACCATCACAACGACCCACCATAGCTTTGGTCGTAAATGCCCAAGAACTGCAGACTCTCTTGACTGTAGTTCTCGTACAACTATTGAAGAAAAAATAGCACTACCCTAAATTTATATTACTTACCTTGATACGATTGAATCGGTAATAGTATTGGTACATTAAATTAGCCCTCGACGTTGAGGGCTATACTCATTGTTTTTCAATATCAACCATTTCTGGTTTATCTTTGTTTGCCTTCACTCGGTAAGTACCGTCTTTATAAGTAATGTTAAACGCAAAATTACTTAAAATCAGACCAATAAAGATAAAGTTATACATCGAGTGAATAATAACTAAGGCTTTGGCATCATGCCCGATTGGTGCCATATGACCATAGCCAATCGTTGTTGCCGTTATAAAACTAAAATAAACCGCATCAAAATTAGACACTAAATCGCTAACGCCACCGGTGGCTTTGTATAACACCGCAAAACCTAAACACACTTCTATATAATTAATGACGAGCATTAAATAAGAACGTTTTTTTGATATCGGTGGGCTGTAAATATCAGAAAGAAATATAATACTAAGTAAATATAATAATGTTTCAAGTAAAAGATAACTAATAAGGATGATTGCAAAAATTGAGTCTTCTATATTACATCTGAATATTATTATTGGTGTTATTAGTTTTAATATGACATAAATTTCTGAACAAATCTTACGAGGTAATAATCCGAACTTCCCGGATAGATGACGAATATATAATCCAGGGAATACATAAGAGGACAACACTAAAAATAATTTAAATAAGCGTTCAATGCCGAAAGTATTCTCTTTTTCATCATCCCAAACGGCTTTTAGGTGTCCATTTTGAATCGTAATTGCCGGTCTTACGCATCTAAACTCAGTACTCCAATGGCTTAGAAATAATTTCCTTAAAAAACCCAAAACAACTCCTATGATGACTACAATTATATAGTATGGCTACTTCATTAATCATATCATTATTTAAGGGAGGTTTTTGTTTCATCTATCTCAGATTAATTTAAAATAACATTTATACATTATTCATGAGGGTATTAATAATAACTGTTCTTATACAAAAAGATGTAGGACATAATATGCACACTTAATAAGTATGTATATTATATCCTACATCAATATTTTTATTTGGCTTACTTATAAATAATAAAATAACTTATGAGCGAGATGCTTGATAAATAGGCTCAATTGTTTTTTCTAATGCTGCGTCAAAATCGGCTTGTGCTTGATCAGCAAATAAATCATCTGTTAACACGCGAGAGAAGCTTGCAATAATACCGTTATTTGCTGCTAATTTTTCACATGCTTGCATAAGTGGGAAGCCACCTGACAACGCAACAACTTTAACGACATTTTTATGTGCAATTAAATCACTGTATAAATTAGCTTGCTCTGGCAATGTGAGTTTAAGCATCACAAGTTGGTCATCGTTAAGTTGATCAAGTTGTGCTAATAACTCACGATGTAAAATAATTTCAGCCTGTGCTTTTTCAGGACTATCAATACTCACTTCTGGCTCAATAATAGGCACTAAACCACCAGCGATAATTGTTTTTGCCACTTCAATTTGTTGAGCAACAACAGCTTTGATTCCAACTTCATTAGCATCCCAGATAACAGAACGCATCTTGGTACCAAATACATCTTTACCTTTGGCTTTAGCAACAAGTGCTTCAAGACCAATAATAGGTTTCATAAGTTGGACACCATTCACTTTATCTTCAAGACCTTGGTCTACTTTAAGGAATGGTAATACTCCTTTATCTTCCCAAAGATAAAGTGAAGAAGGTTTACCTTTAATCTCACGATCTAATGTATTTTCAAATAAAATAGCACCAATAACTTTATCGCCATTAAACGCAGGACTAGTAATAATACGAGAACGCATAGCATGTACTAAATCAAACATCTGCTCATCATTACTATAAGCACTTTCTTCAATGCCATAAGCTTTTAGCGCTTTAGGTGTACTACCACCACTTTGATCTAATGCAGCAATAAAACCTTCCTGAGTGCGCATTTTTTCTAGTTGTTGTGTATTAAATGTAGTCATAAGTTATCCCTCTGCGATGTAAGTTAATCCTGTATACTCGTTAAGTTAGAGTAGTGTTAATTAATCAAAAAACAAAAATTTATAGTTTTCAATGTGTAGTTTGATTTTTGACTTCATTCCCTTGACTTGCTATCTACTATATCCACTATTCGTTTAGCTTAATATGGTTCTTTTGACAATTAATAACTAAAAAAAGCCAATATAAGTTTGATAAAAGAATCTATCGCTCAAAAAACATAACACATTGTTTAGGCGAAAAAAAACCGTATACCTTTATAAGGCCTACGGTTTTAAAAAATTGATTTAGGATTTACATATTACTTTTTAGTAGCTTATCTCTTTCTATGCTTGCAAATCAGCATATTGATCAAGATCAGCAACTGTAACAGCAGTAATAAACTCACCATCTAGGTAAAAATTAACCGCGTCACCTGATTTCTCGCCACGTAATAACGTTGTTGTACCATTACGGTGCGACACTTGCATTTCTAGCGTCTTATCATCAAGTTGTTTAAACGTTGCAGCGTCAATATCACTATTAGTCACACTCGCTAAAGGTACTGTCGTTAATGAACGATCTAGCATATTATTGATTTTTAAATATGTCTTTAACTTCATATCTGCAACTGCTGGTGATTTACCAGTAATTGGATTCTTACCGGTCCAGAATTCAATTGAATTAAAGATAAATAAATCAGCAGTTGCAGCAATACCATATACAGGGCTTAGTAATACATACAATCCTGCACGACCATAACGATTATCAACAGCAGACAAGTTAGCCTTAGTCACGACCTTTGATACGCCCATTTGACCAATACAACCTGTTAGTGTTGTAGCCAATACTGCAATCACTACTGCTTTAAGTGCAAACTTTTTCATTTATAGCTAACTCCGAACATATGATCTGACGAGATCAAAAACGTGCGGATTATAGATTTTTATAAATGTATTACGAGCAAATAAGTAATAGCAAATGTTTCACTTGAAACAGTATTGTCACATATTTCTATATTGTTAACAAAAAACTTAATACTAACATTTATTATTCTTGATCATGTCTTAAGTCACTCTTAAGTTACACTATAGATAATAGTGTTATTCGTTAACTAATAAGGAATAAACAATGCGTAAAATTTTCCATTTAAAGATGACCAGTTTCATTATATGGATGTCTCTTTATTTCACTCTATGCTTTAACTTCCCAACATTAGCAAAAATATTTTCATTAAGTCATACAGTATCGAATCCAATTTTTCCTTATACTGCACCTATTGTTTTACTCGCTGCTTTTATTATCATTTTTAGTTGCTTATGCTGGCCTTATATCTTTAAAGCCATCATGATTTTTTTAACAATAACATCAGCAATGGCATTATTTGCAGAAGTTAATTTCCATACGTTATTTGATAATGCCATTATTGAAAGTATCTTCCAAACACGCTCTGATGAAGCACTGTCGTATGTTAACGCTCACTCTATAACCTATATTGTTGTATTTGGTTTAATACCTAGCATTTGGATTGCTTGTATTAAAATCACCAAGCGCAAAACATTCTTAAAAGAAATAATCGCTCGTATTATACTTATTGGTATCGCAACAACAGCACTGCTTATTATCGCGCTAACTAACTATAAAAGTTATGCTGCTGTTGGTCGTAATAATCATTATTTAAACCGAATGATTATTCCTGGCCATGTCTACGCAGGTGGAAAATACTTATACAAAGAGTTTATTTACAAACCTCTACCCTATAAAAAACAAGGCTTAGACGCGAAACTACTACCAACGAAAAATCATAAGCCAACATTATTTGTCATGGTGTTAGGTGAAACAGCTCGTACTTATGACTATGCTTACAATGGCTATAAACGAGATACAAATCCTTATACTAAAAATGAAGGGATAATTTCATTTAGAAATGTCCAATCTTGCGGTACTTACACCGCGTTATCAGTACCGTGTATGTTCTCTAATCTAACACGCGCTCACTACAACCAAGATCGCGCTTACAGCCAGGATAATGCCATTGATATTATTCATCGTGCAGGTGCCGAAGTATTATGGATTGATAATGATGGTGGTTCAAAAGGCGTTGCAGATAGAGTACCGTATGTGGCTACAGACACCTCAAAACATAACCAATATTGTGATGGTACAAGTTGCTACGATGGCGTAATGCTAAATAAAGCAGCAGCCTTTATTAATAAAGATGATAAAAATAAGCTCTTAGTTTTACACTTAATTGGTAGCCATGGTCCAACATACTTCCAACGTTATCCAAAACAGTTTGATCGATTTAAACCGTCTTGTAATCGTAGCGATATTGAAAACTGTACAGACCAAGAAATTAAAAACGTTTATGACAATACAATTCTCTACACCGACTATGTTGACGAACAAGTTATTAAGCTCTTGAAGAAAAATGAAAACAAATACAATGTAGCAATGCTATATATGTCTGACCACGGTGAGTCACTTGGCGAAAATGGATTTTATCTTCACGGAGCACCTTACCCAATCGCACCTAAAGAACAAAAACATGTACCGTGGCTATTATGGATCCCAACCCAATATGCTCAACAAAAAGGGATTAACCTTAGTTGCTTAAAAGCGAAAGAGAATATTGGTCATTTATCTCAAGATAATTTGTTCCATAGTTTATTAGGCCTTTATGGTGTGCAATCTAAAGTTATCAATCCAGCACTTGATATTAGTGCAAGTTGTAAAGTTGCCCCATAAACGACTAAAGTAACACTATGATTTAATGTATACTTATACATCCTGTATGAGTATACATTTTTACATTGAGTTTATAATGAAGCTATTGATTATTGAAGATTCCTCACCACTACGTCGTAGTTTAGTTGTTGGATTCAATAACCTAGGGATCACAACCGATGAGGCAAGTAATGGTACTGATGGACTCAGCTTAGCGCTTAATAATCCTTACGATATTATTATTTTAGATCTTATGTTACCGGGCATCGATGGTATGGAGATACTCAAACAATTAAGGCAATCAGCGATACAAACACGGGTTATTATCCTTTCAGCTAATAGTCAACACCAAGATCGCATTAATGGATTGCTCCAAGGTGCAGACGATTACCTTACTAAACCTTTTTCTTTTGATGAGTTACACGCCAGAGTTGTTGCTATTTCTCGTCGCGGTATTATTAATAATTTCACCAACACCATAACGATTAATGGCTTTATTTTAGATTCAAACACAATGCGTTTGCGTTATGAAGAGATCGATATTAATCTGACACCTAATGAATTTAAAATTATTGAGTACCTCTTTAACCATCCAAATCAAGTGATGAGCACAGCAATGATCAGCGATAATATTGCCAATAATTTTGATTATATTTCTAAAAACACTATTGAAGCGCATATTTCCACTATACGAAAAAAAATTAAATCTCATCCAATTACAGCGACTTTTCCACTTAAAAATAAACGTGGTTTTGGCTACTATATTGAGAATTAATAATGATTAAAACACGCTCAATAAAAAGAAACTTAATTAATGCAATTTCCGCAATCTTTGGATTATTTATCATCATTGTGTATACATTTATTGATACCAGTATTGATGATTGGGCTCAACAACAGTTCAAAACTGGACTCAAAGAGCAAATGGAGCAGATAAAAGTCTTGATCCATGATCATGCATCTCCCATTGTTGATAACAAGAATAGCCATTATTTTTACCAAATATGGAAAAACAATCAAACAATTAAACGGTCAGTAAATCTTCGTCCCTACCCTGAACTAGACCTGCGCCACACTAAAATTGCAACTAACTCAAATCAGCTGGTTCAAGTAACTATGCCAAATAATGCACCAGGGCAAGCGCTTTTATCGTCATATGTTCATCGTAACAAAGATGGTTCAAGCGACTATATGTATATCACCGTCGCAACCTCAACCAAAAGCCTTACTCGTATAACAGGACTATTAGATATTTTGCTGATTGGCAGCTTTTTATTATCAATGATCATCATTCGAATTGTGACTAAAAAAATTGTTAGCCAAGGATTGCAGCCTTTAGAATCATTAAACCAACAAATTAAAACCTTCAATAACAATAATGATGATTCAAATAAGCATTTTATTTTTGATGGCGCTAAACATTACTCTGAAATTAATTTAATCATTAATGAATTAAATAATTTCTTAGCCATTAATCGTAATAGTATTGAAAATGAAAAGCGCATCACATCAGATATTGCTCACGAAATAAAAACCCCTATCGCTGAACTGATTACACTCACAGAAGTCCACCAGCGTTTTCCTGATGATGAACGGTTAGCCAAAACATTTACCAACGATATTTTACAAATTTCAAATAGAATGCGAGTTATTGTTGAAAATTTATTATTACTTCAGCGTACATCATCAACTATTGATCTTTATAAAAAACCTCTTGATATCGTTATGTTATTAGATAATATTCAACAAGCATTAATGTTCAAATACCCTGACATTACTAATAGAATAACCATCAATATTCAACTAGAGTCAGCCATTATTGCGGATGAATTTAGTATTAAAACAATTCTAACCAATCTAATTGATAATGCTTTATTTTATAGTTTACCCACTGAACATATTAAAATTAATGTACTAAGTTCTCAGGAAAATACAATTATAAAAATAATAAACATGGCAACCGTTATCTACTCAGCAATAGAAATTGAAAAGTTAATTCAACCACTTTATCAATATGATAGCTCAAGATCGAGTGATAGCCGTTATGGTTTAGGACTATCGATTGTTAACAATATTTGTAAAATAAATCAATATCCATTATCCATTACCCAAGCAACTACTGGTAATTTTACGGTTACTGTATCTATATCAAAATAAAGAAGATAAACCACATCTTATCAATTAAAAATAAGATGTGGTTTGCTCTATTTAGATAGTCGACAATTCGATATTAATGGCTTTATATATACAACAAGGTAAGCCGTTAATATAAAAACTGCCTATATCTGAATGTACACCGACATCAGTACTTGTTAGTACATTGTAATTTGACTTAAATACACCTGATAATTGCTTATTTTTCATTTCAGGAAACCACCAACTCAGATCCGCAACAATAGTATCAATCCTTAATTGATCATAAAACTTAACCTTTTGATAAATAATCTTATCTGGTGCCGTTTCTATTGCCGCTATATCCCCTTCTTTTAAACTATGCTTCTGCCCTAGTTTTGAATGCATTTTTACAGTCGGAAATGAATGTTTATTTCTTAATGCTGTAATTTGACGCCCATGAGAGAACATATAATATCGAGATTTTGCCGTAGTGACTCTTAATGGATAGCACTCAGTCAGCGGTAAGTTAGGCCGATATACTGGTATTGGGTCCAATTTTAAAGCATGTAATTTTTGACTATATAATTCAACTTTTCCTGAAGGTGTATCAAAACCTACCGATAAATAAGACAATGTCTGTTGCTTCTCAACATCAGCAACAATGCTTGTTTGCGCTTTTAATTGTATTAAATCAATATCAACCGGCGATAATGCAGATCGCCAAAAATCATTGTCATTATAAACAGGCATGATCCCCATTGCGTGACCAATTTCTGCAATAATTTGATGATCAGGTTTTGCATCACCTACCTGTTGTAATGGCGCCTGATAATGAATCGATCCGTCTTGCCCTTGAGTGACACCTGCATACTCAAAAAAACTGGCAGCTGGCAATACGATATCCGCCATCATGGCTGTTGGCGTCATAAACAATTCAGATACCACTAAAAAATCAAGTTGCTCAAAAGCTTGCTTAACTTTATTGCTATCAGGCCAACTAGTCATTGGATTCGTACCAATAATCAACCCTGCTTTTATCGAATAGGGCTGACCGGTTAGCATCGCATCCATCAACCCCTGACTTGTGGCTCTGAAATATTCAGGGATCGGAGGCGATCCGACACTTTGTTGCCTGATCGTTGGTGATAATTGATCAACATCTTGTGGATCATAAGGCCAGCGTCCATTAATTAATGCTTTTCCTTGCGGTTTGGATTGTCCGCCTTGAATTTCAAGGTTACCTGATAACGCCATTAATATCGCAATAGCGCGATTAACTTGAAAACTATCAGGATTATGGTCAAGCGCATTGCCTGTTATTATCACCGCAGATTTAGCGTGAATATATTGCTGGGTAATATCGGTGATCATATCAATAGATAGCTGACATTCATTCGCTAAATAAGCCAAATCCAGTTGTTGAATATGACTTTGCAAAGCTGAAAAGCCATAACAATAATCAGCTACAAATGCAGCGTCATACCACTGCTGATCGATAATGATCTTAATCATTGCCATCGCTAAAGCAAGATCAGAACCAGGTACTAGTGGTAACCAATAATTCGCATTTTTAGCATGATGTGTTTGTTGAGGATCAATACAAATCGTTGTAGCACCATGCTCTATCGCATGATTAATAGCCCGCATTTCAGTAAAGCGGGTATTATGCTTATTAACACCCCAAAATATAATACAATCAGTCTGTTGATTAATATCAGCGCTAGGATTATAGCCTAGCGTATATTCTTTACCGTATTTTGATGGCGCCCAACATACTGTTTCAGGGCCATGAATATTGACACTATTAGCAGCATTCGCGAGTTTCAATAACTGAGTATTAATAAAATCTTTGGAATAGCCGTAACTAAAAAATACACTATCATCACCATACGTTTTTTGAGTCTGATTGAACTGTAGGGCTATTTCATCAATCGCTTGCTGCCAACTAATTGTTATCCATTGACCTTCACCACGCTCACCTGTGCGCTTGAATGGCTGAGTTAACCGTTCAGGGTGAAGCATTATATCAATCGCATGGAGCCCTTTTGTACACAATGCGCCATGCGTAACAGGATCACGCTTATCCCCTTTTATTGTGTATTGGTTATGCTCATTACAATGCACACTAAGACGGCAACCTGTACTGCATAATCCACATGTCGTAGTTATCACATTATTCATTATAAACTCTCTGATAACGTTGGAATTAATACCGTTTTACCGATAGCAACAGACACTAAAGTAATTAAAGGAACAAGCCACACATATACCGCATAAGGCGCATATACAAAAGGACTCACACCTAATGTTGCCGTCATAAATGCCCCCGCAGTTGTCCATGGAATCAACATTCCAGAAGTCATTGCGCCTTCATTCAATAATCGGCTTAGCATATGTGGTGACAAACCGCGTTCTGCATATACTTCTTTATAAAGTGAGCCATTTAAAATCATCGAAATATAAACTTCACTGGTCGCCATATTACCCAGTACACAGGTAAAAAGAGTCGTTGCAACCAAACTAAAAGTAGAGCGAATATGCGGTAAAATACGTTTTAATAATACGCGAAGAAAACCAACATGCTGTAATAACCCCCCCATCCCTAACGCAATAAACGCTAAAGAGAAAGTCCACATCATGCTTTGGATCCCACCACGAATAAGTAATTTATCGAGGAGAGGATCACCAGAGGGAATATGATACCCAATATTTAAGGATAAGAAGATTTGATGTAGCGGTTGGCTTTGAATAATAATGGCAATTATCGCACCGCAAAAAATACCACAAAATAAGGCTATCTGTGAGGGTACTTTAAATAATGTCATTCCTAACGTTATAATTATGGGCAATAAAACAATGGGGGTAATCTGAAAAATATGGCTAATTGTATCTTGTAATTCAACAATATGATTAACGCTCGTCGTTCCCATTCCAATATAGTAATTACCCATAAAGTAATAGATAACCGTTACGATAATCACTGTCGGTAAACCAACAATAGAGAGTGATTTAAGATGTTGTTGAACTTGGCTACCTACCGTGGCTGATGCAAGTATCGTAACGTCAGAAACTGGCGATAAATTTACCCCGAAAACGCCACCAGAAATAATCATGCCTGCAATCACAGGTAAAGGAAAACCTAAACTTAATCCCATACCAATTAAAGCGACACCAATTGTAGAGGCAGCTCCCCAATTCGTTCCTGTCGCATAAGTGATGGCACAACAAACTAAAAAACCTGCGGGTAAAAAATAAGCCGCAGAAACAAAATTAAGCCCATAATAAATTAATGCGGGGATCGTTCCAGATAAAATCCAAACACCAATGATCATGCCAATAAGAATAAAAGCAAACATGGCTCCCGTTGCTTCTTTTAAACTATCACCAATAAGATCTATTTGTTTAGTTAAAGAATAACCACAACGCGCACTAAATAACATAGTAAGAATAACGGTACAGATTAATAAAATATGTACATCAAGGTGTGCATATAATATTCCAGCCATTAATATAAAAGTAATTATGCTTAATAAAAAAAATGACTCTATAACAGTTGGTAAACGAGGTGTATCTGACAGCATGGTTTAATTCCCATGGTACATGAAAGTGAGCAAATAATTATACAGATTAAATATACTTCTTATTGAAATATGCTATTCATAAACATGCAATATATTTAGATAATCAATCACTTATGACATCAGGACTACTGTCGGTTACATTTAATAGATTTTCATATTACTTGCTGACTTTACTCCGATTATTCTATGAGCAATGTAAATCTTATTATCATTGCTCATTAACGTTGGGATCTTATAAATAATCTACATTTTTATATGATCATCATTTTGATCTATTCCTATCATTTGTTGGATCCCTATCGTCATTATTTCCATAAATAAGCGCAATCTTTTAGCGTAATAATTTGAATATGGGTAAACAAAATAAACAGGCAATGGATCTGCTTGCCAATTTTCCGCAATGTGAACAAGTTGCCCCGTAAGTAAATATGGTTTGACCAACCATGAAGAAATCGCCCCTATACCTAAACCACCTTTAACACATTCGAGTGCTGAATAAAGATTATCGGTCGATAAAATAGGATCTAACGCTAAGCTGCATGTCGTATTTAACACTGTATTTTTTAGTGTTAACTCATGATTATAAAATGTGCTCACGGCAATCCAAGGCCATTGTTGTAGTTCAGTAATATGATTAATATCACCGTGTTTATTTATCACTTCAGGAGCAGCGACAATAATACGAGGCACATAGCCAATCAATTTAGCGACAACATTAGGGTTGGTAATAACACCCACATGAATTGCGCAATCTATATTATCAGCAAGAAAGTCAGGAGAAGTGTCATTTAACAACCAATCAATACGCATTTCAGGATACATCGTTAAATATTTCATTAACGGCTTGATTAATTGTTGTTGTCCAAAAGCATGTGGTGCTCTTACTCTCAATCGACCTTTAATTATCGATGTCTCATTCCCTACCGTATCTTCTAATATCGACCACTGTTCTAATAACTGCTTGGCATATTGATAGCAGGTGTCCCCTTCATCGGTTAATTTTAATTGGTGCGTAGTACGTAGCATTAACTTGCACTTAAATATCTGTTCTAACGACTGCAAACGCCGACTCACCGTAGGCTGGGTGGTATTTAACTGTTTAGCCGCAGCACTTAAACTTCCAGCTTCAACAATCCTCACCCACGTTGTTAGTAACAAAATTCGGTCTAGATTTTTAGGATTATTTGTATTCATACGCTGAGTGTATAACAATATTGCGATAATACCCTCTACAAAATCACATCCCGCTCAGGCATATTCCTATCAAAGATTTTTAGTTCACGGACACAAAGATGACACTCAAGGCTCATACGTTGACACACAATGAAACATTACCACTTAAACAATTATTTGGTTTATCCGCAGGCGCAGGATTTAGTGTCGCTTCAATCTACTATAATCAACCTATTATCGGTTTATTATCACATGCCTTTCATCTAAAAGTCAGTGAAGTCGGACTTGTTCCAATGCTCACTCAAATCGGTTATGCACTAGGGATTTTATTTCTCGTACCATTAGGGGATATGATCAATCGCAAAAAGCTGATTATAACTAAATTAACCCTTCTTTGTAGCGCACTATGGTTATGCAGCTTTGCCTCTACCTTTCCCTACTTATTAATTATAAGTCTACTCATCGGGATTTTAGCCACAGCAGCACAAGACATCGTTCTTGCCAGCGCTGCAATCGCACCATCGAATCAAAGAGGAAAATCAGTCGGGATCGTAATGACAGGCTTATTCTCCGGAATACTCTTATCCCGTGTTTTTAGCGGTATTATTGGTCAGTTTGGAGGCTGGGAAATGATCTTTCAACTCGCCGCTGCTTCTATTCTGCTCTTAATTATATATTTTTGGTTTTCATTACCATCAATGCCATCCCAAAATACACTGACCTATAAACAAATAATGGGTTCGCTAAAACCGCTATGGCAGCAATATCCTCAGTTAAGACAATCAGTGATCGCCCAAGGATTACTGTCAATTGCATTTAGCGCATTTTGGACCACCCTTGCCGTCTTTTTAGCTCATAATTATGGGTTAGGCAGTGCAACAGCTGGCGCGTTTGGATTAGCAGGCGCGGCAGGTGCTATCTCGGCCCCATTAGCGGGCGGATTATCAGATCGCATTGGTGCTAATAAAATACTATTGGTCAGTATTAGCGTTGTTATTTTATCGTTTATTGCCATGCTATTTATTCCACTACTCGCAATACATTTTCAAATTGCGTTTCTAGTGCTGTGTGTTATCTGTTTTGACTTTGGTATTAACTCATCATTAGTCTCACATCAAACAATTGTGTATAGCCTCAAACCAGAAGCCAGAGGACGCCTTAATTCGATTTTATTTACATTTGTATTTATTGGTATGGCAATAGGCTCGGCAGCAGGTGGTTATCTTTATCAACATGTAGGATGGAATGGTGTTTTAGTGCTGGCTATCGTTAGTCCTTTAATAGCATTAATCATTAGAATGAAACCAGCAACACCAACGAATTTAATGTAGCTTCATCTATCATTAATATAAGTCATAATGTCCTTATCATCTGGCACTGATTCAAGATGTTATGACTTATATAATTTCATTATCTATTTTGATATTTGTATAAAGAATGCGATTATGCTCGAAATTTATAACGTCATCTTAAAGCGAACAATCAAATGCAGAGTAAAGTACATAATGTGATGGCGTGGCGTCAGGATATTTTTGCGGGATTATCCGTCGCTGCCATTGCGTTACCCGCCCAAATGGCAACAGCCCATTTAGCAGGCTTCCCCGTTATTTACGGTTTATACGTTTTTGTTGTATCCAGTATTGGTTTTTTCATTTTTGGCAGCAATCGCTATTTATCTTGTGGTGCAGATTCAACCATTGCACCTATTTTCGCAGTGAGCCTTGCCGGTTATGCTGCATTGTTCAGTGTCCAATATATGGCACTCGCTTCCTTATTGGCATTACTGGTTGGAGGGATCTTACTCGCGGTATATGTATTTAAATTAGGTTGGGTAGCCAATTTACTGTCTTATCCGGTGACATTAGGCTTTTTAGCGGGTGTATCCATCCATATTATAGTCAGTCAATTACCTTCTATTTTAGGCTTACCGCATGATTCAGCATCACCGTTTCAAGCCCTTTATCATTTAATACTGAATATTGGACAGCTAAATATCATTACGACCTTAATTGGTGGTGGTGTGTTTACCTTTATCTTTTGGTTTAGTCGTCAATATAAACGCTTCCCTGCTGCACTTGTTGCTTTAGCAGTAAGTATCACGATTGAAATAGCGTTAAATGCCAGCAATATTCATATTCCAACCTTATCCAATCCAGCTGGGTTTGAATTACATTGGGCGTTTATTGGCCTACCTTGGCAACAAGCATTAACTATTTTCCCATTAGCGTTATTGATCGCAATGATTTGTATTGTTCAAACATCAGCGGTTTCAAATACCATTAAAGATCGTAATACCACCCCTAATTTTAACCGTGACTTTGCTGGCATCGGTTTAGGTTCAGTGTTATCTGGCTTAATTGGTGGTTTCCCCGGTAATGCGAGTCCCCCACGCAGTATGTTGATCCAACAAGGTGGTGCGCACTCAAAATGGGCGGCATTATTTTCAGCGGCAGTGATTTGTCTAGTGCTGCTCTATGCTCAAAATGTATTTCATTTAATCCCGAAAGCAACTTTAGCGGGGATCTTAATGTATGTCGGCTTGAGTATATTTAAGTGGAATGAAATTAAGCGGATCTACCAACAAAACCGTCAAGAGTTCTATCTCTGTTTAGCAACCATCTTAATGATCGTTACCTTTAGGATTGATATTGGAGTGATGTTTGGTGTTTTATTATCATTGCTACACAGTGTGTTTATTATCACCCGTCCAAACTGTGAAGAATTGTTCCGTGAGCCTAATTGCGATCACTGGGGACACCGTTCTCGTTTAAACCCAGAAGATAATTTATCTAACGAAGAAGATGTTGCCGTACTCCACTTTTCAGCACCATTATATTTTACGACTTTTTCATACTTTGAAGAGCGTATTTTAAATTTAGCCAATACTCGCCCTTTACTACGCTTAATCATTATTGATGCCAGTAGTATCAGTGATATGGATTTAACCGCAGTTGATAAAATTGAAGTGCTAAGCCAAAAATTAGTCCATCGCAACGTGACGTTAATCTTTGTTAATATCGAACACCCACGGTTTCGTCGTTTGGTTGAAACGACCAACTTACTGACGATCTTGGGTCAAAAAACTGAATATACCAGTATTGAAGTCGCTATTACTGATTATCGTTGAGCATAAAAACCAAACAAAAAGATTAAAAAGATGGGACAGCCATAACTTACGCTTCATAAAAGTGTAATCAATTTGAATACATAGCAATTGGTTATCGCAAAATAGCGATCTTATGGGTGTCCTGTTTTTCTCTGCTTTTTATACTGCGAACAATGACATGAGCTGTTGCGGCTTATCTATAAGATAATCAGGATTTTTATCGATAAGTGCCTTGCGATTATTATATCCCCATGAAACTGCAATACTTTTAATACTTATTTTTTTAGCCGCTTCAATATCACGGGTTTCATCACCAATGTAATAAACATCATCAGCAATAAACTTATTTTTATTGATAATATTTTTTATGATCCTTGATTTACCAAAGATGCTCGACTTAGAAAAGACAGCATCAAACTGAGTAATATTATTTAAACGTAGAAATATATTAATATTTTCTTCTGAATTAGAACTTAATATAAAGAGTTTATGCCCTTCTTGTTTTAAGCCTTCAAGAACAGAATCAAACCCAGTAAATATTTTTTGTTCTGTCATTCGTTGAGTGAAATCACCACGAATTCGATGCGCAATAATGGGTATTTGTAACGGCGATATACCGAGATATTGAATTATTTCTTTGGCGGTCATTGCTCGACATAATTCAATATCATCATTATCAATATATTTAAAATTATATTCATGGTGGATCTTTCTCATTACATCAATATACAACTTAAATGTATCAGCAATTGTTCCATCAAAATCGAAAATCAATACCATTAATAACAACCACTTAGAGTAAAAAACACCCATAAATATTACAACGAGATTTAGGATACGTGCCAACATTTCGACACATATCCAACCTAATAATTAATGCTCGTTCTTTGCTTGTTCTTGCAACGCCTTTTCAGCACTCACTAAATCAGCAAAAGTCCAACCAGCCGCTTCAGTTTTACGCATTAATTCACAGATATCAGAAGTTTGAAATACATCCTCTGAATTGTCACTGTAAGTCACGACTAATTGTTGACCTTTCATATCCCAAGCTTCGGGATCTTTTTCACCAATAAGCCCGTCTAAATAATCGCCTAAGCAGCAATGTACGATTAAGAAATTTTGCATTTGCACGTCTGAAACACCCAAAATTTTGGCAGCTTCAACATAGTCATACATATACGTTGCTGATTCAGTATCAATGAAAAACTTGGTGACTTCTGCATCCCAATACTCAAAGTCTGCAACTTGGGACGATACATAAGACTCAATCGCTTCAACAACAACACAGTAATCACTAACCACTGATTCATATTTTTTAGACATAACAACCCTTTAAATGCTACTTGCATACATCTTGTTGTTCTAACACATGTACACGCTTTAATTATCGCGCAATTATACTCAATACCCAGAGTGTTGATAGCATCATAAATAAAATAGTTCGATAAAAAACGATTAACTACCCCATTCTTTATAACGTAATCTTATAAAAAACAGTCTAAAATTAAAATGTCACATTTATAAATACATATATCAATGAAATAAATATAGATATCAGTTCAACTCATTCTCATTTGACATTTATCATACAATACATCTCACACTTGATTTATATTGCAGGAGATTTATATCATCACATAAAGAACAATCACTATGAACAACAATAAGCTTGGCCTACTTTATAGTAGCATTACACTTTTATTCTGGGGAATATTGCCTATTGCATTAAAACTGTCTGAAAAATTCATTGATGCGACATCACTGAGTTGGTTCCGTTTTTTTATCGCTTTTATTATTATTTTTGCTATTCAATTAACATCTAAAAACCTACACCAGTTTCGCAAAATAACAAAAATTGAAATAATTAAACTCTTTTTTGCCGGTGTTTTTTTAACACTTAACTATGTGACTTTTGTATTAACCTTAAAATACTTATCACCAGGGGAAGCACAACTAAATTTTCAGGTTGCACCTTTTTTCCTCGCCTTTGGTAGCCTGTTATTTTTTAAAGAACGCTTAAGTGCGATTCAACTCTCTTGTTTGTTTACTTTAGCTATCGGCATCATTCTTTTCTTTTATCCCAATATTAGTGGACATGTTCACACCGGAAATAAAGTCTTAATTGGGGTTATTATTATTGAGTTTTCAGCACTCTCTTGGGCGTGTTATACCCTACTACAAAAATCATTAATGGCTACATTATCAACCTCTAATGTTTTATTGTGTGTGTTTGGCATTGGTATGGTTTTACTTACACCATTAACTGATTTTACTCGCTTCTCAACATTAACAAGCTTTGATTGGAGTATTGCTTTATTTTGTGCCTTCAATACTTTAATCGCTTATAGCGCATTAGCCAAAGCATTGGTTTATTGGCCTGCCGCTCAAGTCAGTGCCGTTGTTGCTGTAGCCCCTGTAATCAGCTTTATATCAACCGCGTATGTTGTCGTTATGGGATGGTGGCCAAATATAATAAAAGCACACCCCCTAAGTTCATTATCAATCCTCGGTATTATTGTTATTGTTGGCTCTGTTGCCACTATGCAATTATTACCGCATTTATTGAAAAAAAATACACAGATCAAACAGCCAAATTAATTATTGGTACGATGACACCTTAACGCTTAAATATAAAAAAGGGTTGCCAAGCAACCCTTACATCTATCCGTTAATCTTTACCCTAACAGCGGCTGTTCCAATTCTAGTTCAGGGTTTTTTAATCCCTCAACATTATGTGATATTACGGCTGTTGTAATACCATTCCCTAACACATTAATCGCCGAACGCCCCATATCAAGAATATGATCAATACCCATTAATAATAGAATCCCTGATGCCGGAATATTAAAACTTGGTAGTGTTGCTGCCAATACAACCAGTGCAGATCGTGGCACTCCTGCAATACCTTTAGAGGCTAACATCAGCGTCAACATCAATGTGAATATTTCTGAATTAGACAATTGAATATCATAGGCTTGAGCAATAAACATTGCAGAGAAAGAACAGTAGCACATTGAGCCGACTAAATTAAAAGAGTACCCCAATGGTAAAACAAAAGACGCTAAATTCTTCGAACAACCAAACTTAATTAATTGTTCTAACGTTTTAGGATAAGCAGCTTCAGAGCTTGTTGTAGAAAATGCCACTAATATTGGATTTTTCAACATTGAGGCTAAAGTAAATACCTTTTCCTTTATAAATAAGTAGCCTAACAATATTAAAATTAAACTTGTTATTAAAATTGTAGTATAGAATCCAAAAATGAACTTAGTATAATTTAATAGAACATCTAGACCTTGAGTGGCAATAATAGCTGAGATAGAAGCGAAAATAGCAAAAGGGGCAAACAGCATTACAATATTAGTCACTTTAAGCATCGTATTAGAAATTCCTTCTAATAATGATACCAATTGTTCATTTTGTTGTTGTGGTATAGATGCGCCAGCAATACCAAAAAACAACGCAAAAATAACAATTTGTAATATTTCATTATTCGCCATCGCTCCAACAATACTGGTTGGGATCATATGAGAAATAAAGGCTCTAAAGGATAAACTACTGGTTTCAACATTTAACGATTGTACATCCGTTGATATTAAGTTCATGCCACCGCCAGGATTAATCAATACAACCATGAGTAAGCCTATAAATATCGAGAGTATTGATGCCACAAGAAACCAAGATATTGCTCGTCCGCCAATATTACGAATTGCAGAAATATCTTTTAATTTCATTATTCCTGATGTTAATGTGCAAAATATTAATGGTGCTATAACCATTTTAATGAGATTTAAAAAAACATCTGTCAGTAATGTAATATTTTCAGACCAAATTTGTTGAGATGCTATTCCAAACCATTTATTAATAACAAATCCGACACCGATACCAAGTATCATAAATATCAAAATATATTGAGTAAGTTTATTTATATTTTTCATGCTGCCCTTTGATTTATAAAGTTATACGTATTTTATTGAAAAGATGTTTGTTTTCGTTTCAATCTTACAACCCCAACAACCATAAGAATAATTAATATTTATTATCAAATTAATAAGTAATAGTTATAATTACGGTATTATATTACTTCCAGCTATTATTTTTTATAAATTAGAATCGATTCTCTTTCATTTTATAAATAAATGATAGATATTATGTTTTCACACAAAACTAATATCATTATTTAATCTTATCGTATTGGATATATAGACAAAAAAGATGACTCTTTGCTGATAAGCATGCAAACTATTATCATTATCAACAACTGAGATGTAAACATGATGAATATTGCTATATGGGGTGCAGGAAGCGGATTAGGGGCAGCTATGGTCGATTATTTCCATGGACAAGGGTTCAACGTGATAGCGATTGCACGTAACCCAAGTAAAAATCCTAAGATTACAGGCTATGATCTTACTTCCATTACTTGCGACGCGACAGATAAAACACAAGTTGAAAATGCAGTTGCTCTACTGCCTGAAAATACAGTAAATATTTCAACAATGGGTAGCTTTCATGCTGATATCCCGGTGGATTATATTGGGCATCGCTATTTGATTGATGCACTTGAGCAAAGTTCGTCAAACCGCTTATTGCTGATTACATCTTTAGGTTGCGGGGATTCATGGCAATTTCTATCAGATCGCGCTAAACAAGTCTTTGGTGGTGCTTTACGTGAAAAAACACTGGCGGAAGCGTGGCTTCAAAGCAGCGGTTTAGACTATACCATTCTCCGCCCTGCAGGACTTAAAGATGGAGCCCCAACCTACCAAGGTCAGCTATCACAAAATAGAGAAGTACATGGTGCTATTACTCGTAGTGAGGTTGCACGATTGAGCCACCAATTGCTTTTAAATAATGATAATTTCGGTCAAATATTCCAGTGTGTTGATCCCAACGTAGCAGCCTACTAAATTTCAACATCATTATAAAACGAAAAATCAGGAGGTAATATCAAGCTTACCTCCTTCATAAAAACATTGATTCATAATCATGATTGGCTGATAGTCATTCGTTATAATGCGTACTTTTTAATAAAACTATCTAAATGCATTCATTAAATACTGTTTCCAACATCGTCTATTAATCCTTGTTTCTTTAATTCAGAGGTAATTGCACCCTTTGTTCGCCCATGCATATCTGAAAGCTCATTAATTAAAGCCCCATTATTAAAAGCAGCTATTAATTCACTCCTTTCATCATTATTCCAAGCTAATCCCGCATTTTTAGGTAAGCCCTTCGCAATATTTAGTTCTTTTTTTTGTTCAATTGACATTTTCCCTTTTTTAGATAATTTAACTAATTTCATCATCGTAAATAATGAACGAATAACATCAGGATCATTATAAGGTGAGCATTCTGGTAATGTTTCACCGGTTATAGGATCCACTCCGTTTGCTAGTGCTTCCACATTTTTTAACGCTGTAATAATATCCATATATCCCCTGCTTTTTATTGTATTCAATAACCTACCTTAGATTCATTTTTAACAATATAAAAAACAGTTTAAATCAGACACTGTTTATATTTCATACTCGATAGACATCACAAAATCATGGAAAAACATAAAGGGAAAGCATAGAGAAATGTAGGATCCAATTTCATTCAAAAACTCAATCGCCTTTTCAGCCACAAAGAATAAACTTTGGTTACGTTTAGAATGTCCTTTAGGGAAGGTGAAGCAGTCTGAAGTGGCCACGTAAATATGCGGCAGGAACAACAATGTCAGCTTTTCTACTATATTGCCTGCGCGACGCGTATTCTTATCTGTTAACTGCGCTTTTCAGCCTTCGTTACACAAACAAAAAACAGCTCTTTCATTGGAATATAATTGCAATGGTATCCATGAATATTTGCTGCAACCCACTGCTCAGAAGTAACACCAGAAAAATTAATGTTATAACCACAGTTGATTGCAATATGCTCAAATAACAAACGTTGAGCGCGACCGTTACCTTCACGAAATGGATGTAGAACGTTAATATCGCAATAATACTCAGCTAATTTAGTAAGAAATTCATCGTAAGGTAGATCAACTAAATACTTATCTTTTTCTAACATTGAGAACAGGCTATTTGCTTCTTTTTCAATCCTAACAACGTTACAAAAACGGGTATTGCCTTTTGAAATATCAATCGTCCTTAGAGTACCCGCCCATTCAAATAGATCCGAGAACAAAATGTGATGAATTAAACTCAGGTAGGTAAAGTCGTAAGGAGGTAATTGAAACTCCATATACATTGCAGCTAACGTCGTTAAATCACGTTCAGCAGCCTCTAATATAGCTTCATTCTTAATATTGAGCTTATTAACTAGAACCGTACTATTTTCGTAAGTATAAGGATCTGGTGTTGTGCCATATTTATCAGCCATTGAGCGCCTCTAACTAATTTACGTTTGAGTACTTATCTAGCAAAATTTGACGTTGTTGCTCTCTATCAAGTGATAAGTCGAAATCACTAGCAATATCATGCCCTTCTAAACGCATACTCTCTTTAAAATTATCCATTTTAACTTGTTCGAAATATGCATGTTTGTCTTCATAAGAAGCAAGCGTTGAGCTACTTGGTATCACTAAATCAATGTTATTAAGTTGAGATTGAATAGCTTTCCCTGATTCAAAAACACCCCAACTATTAATCGAAAAACGAAAGGTTCGACCTTGACGCTCTCTTTGAATATTTAAGCCTAGATTTTTAACTAATGAGTTAACTACAGATTGTACTTTACGTTCAGAGATCCCTGTAGCAGCAACAATAGCTTGAGTATTTGGAGCATCTAATCGTGTCATTGCAGCTAAAACTAATAATTCGTACTTCACTCTTACCTCGCACATTTATGCGGAAATAATATTAGTCTACTACTCAAAAAGAGTGATTACCATATTTGAAGGCTAAAGATAAACGCCCTATCACCTTAGTGGGCATTCACTGTAGGAAATAACGATAGCTTGCTCAGATAATAGCGTTAATTATTATCTATTTTCTTAAACCGAAACTTATGAGTATCCTATGTTTTTTACTATGCTACAGGGCCTTTATTGAATTGCTTAAGGTCATCATTAATATCAAACCAAGGTGCTTTTGAAGCCACAAAAATATGAAAGTTAGGCTTATGCGTTGGTGCGTTATCTAGAATGCCTAAGCGGATATTATGTTTACCCCCAGTAATTTTTCTAGAAAATAAGCTCGAACCACAACACTTACAAAATGCTAGTTCTGTTTCTTCACTTTTTGAGTAAATGGAAACAAACTCCTCACCTTTTGTAAAAGCAAATTTTGGCGATGAAACCCCACCAACAGATGAATAATCTGAACCCGTAAATTTACGGCATTCAGAACAATGACAATTCCCCATATAATCAAAATCATCTGGGACTTCAATTCCAACCTTTCCACATAAGCATGAGCCAGTTAACATTTCCATTTTTTCTCCTAAGCGCATAATGAACATTAAGTAGAAAGCAACACCGCCACCTAACAATAGTGATACAAGACACCATATCTATTTCTTTAAAGTTTCAACGCGCTAATAATCGATTTCCTATCACCCTCGCGAGTATTCACAGTAGAGATGACGATAAGCAGCTTTAATATTACAACAAATAATAATATTGATTATTTCTACTTGAAGCGGCATCGATAGTTATGGGTGTCCTATAGTTCTCATCTATTTCTCAACTAGTTTGACCATTCAAGGCCAGTTTAATACGTTGATGGGTACGGTAGTTTGGAATCGAAATAAATTGATTCTGAATCGGTTGAGATTGAGGGTTATCGTAACCATAAATATCATGGCGCATCTCTAACTGACCACTAGGTGTTACCCAAGCCGTTAAGTAAGCCACATCAAGGTTTACATGCGTATTTAAACCAATCTCACGGTGGTTGTTGGTATTAATCATATCGTCAACCGATGGCAAATTCGGCATATTTTGATAGGACAAAATCAATGTTGCCATCTGACGTGGGTTTTGAACACGCATACAACCAGAACTAAAATCTCGATGATAATGTTTAAACAATGGATACTCTGATTGTGATTCATCGTGCATATAGACAGAGAACGAATCAGGCATCAAGAATGCCACACGACCTAAAGCGTTTTCAGGGCCTGTATCTTGACGAAATTGATGAGTAAATGTCTTTGGGTTCACCGTTGCCCAATCAATTGATTCTGGTGGCACGACAGAGCGATCAGTCCAGCTATTAATAACATCAATACGACTATTCTTTAAAAAATTAGGATTGGCTTTAGCCGCTGGAATAATATTCTGAACTTTAATCGTTTCAGGCACATACCAATAAGGGTTTATCACAACCGTATTAATGTATGACTGGAACAAGTTGGTTGGGCGTTTGGGCATACCATCGATAATTTTCGATTCAAATACTGGCTGTTTATTATCGTATAATGTCATTTTGAAATCAGGAATGTTCACAATGATTTGTGGGCCATTGCCTTTTAATGTCGCAAAGCGCTCACGTTGTAAGTTTAATGCCGTAATACGCGCCAAGCTAGAATAAGGGCGTATTAATTGGCTCACAACGTCAGGCCCCATAATACCGTCCATCTTCAAACCATAATTCCCTTCAAAGGTTTTAATCGCTTGGTTCATCACACCGGTATTTGTAATCGTCGCTTGAGCAATAATTTGTTGATACTGAGGCTGAGTTAAATAGCCCAAATTCCAAAGCACTGTCGCCACTTTATCACCATAAGGGATGCTATCACCGAGCAGAACAACCTTATCAAAGTGAACGTTATCCGAATCAAGTGGGTTAGCTGGCAAGCTTAATAGGTGGTTAATCACCCCCATTGTTGGAACAAACTGCGAAGAAGGAATAAGAGAATTGATCTTTTGAGCCGTTAATGGGAAATAATTCTGCGCCATTTTCAATGTCAAAGGCGTCAATGTTACTGGATGTGAATTGTATAATGGTCGAGGATCTTGCATTAATTGATGCACATAATCTACGTAGACCAAATATGTATCGGTTAATAACAGATCAAATCCACGCTGATTCGGCAATGCCTCTAACGTCTTTAACTCTTTTAAACGCTGCGTCATACCTGGCAGTGTATTGGAATCTGCCAACGCTTGTAATTGCGGCATGATCGCATTAACAAGCACTGGATTAAACCAATATGGCATGAAGTTATTTTCAGCATACAGCGTATTTAAAATGCCACCATTGCACACTTTTACCGTTGAGTTCGAACACAAAGACGCTGTGCTATTAACCGTAACACCATCGAGAACATGCCAATCTAGTGCATTGTTTGCCACATTATCGGCAGCCAAAGCTGATCCACAGGTTAATAATGCCGAAACGGTCATTACCGAACGAATCAATGTGGTTATTTTTTTTCGATTAAATTTCATTCAACGGTCCTTAACTAAAAAAGTAACAATATGCTTTTTTAGAATTAAAAGCATTCACCATTAAAAGTGACAAAGATTTCAAGAATGGTGAGTTGGCGTAATTTATATTAAAAATAGATAGATGAAGGATATCGGTTGCAGAATATTACGAGAAAAAGGTTATAACGCTGGTTATTATTCACATTTCGAAAGTAGCAACGAGCTATCCGTGATCTATTTAGCACGTATTTGAGCCGATAAGATGCCAGTGAAATAGCCATTCTACGACACGCTGATAGTAGATACCCTATTGCTCTCACGAGTATTTATTGTAGGGCATGACGGAATTGGATGGGTAATTCGAAGGAAAGTTATGGGTGTCCAATGCTTTTTTTGTGGAAAATGACGGGCAACAGATGAGACTGGTTATTATCCGTCATCTCGGAAGTAAGGAACGAACTATCCGTGATCTACTCACCACGTGATTGAGCATTAAAGATGCCAATGAAATCGTTACTATGCAACGTATTGAAACTCAATGCCCTATCGCTCTCTCGAGTATTTATTGTAGTACATGACAGGATTGGATGGATAATTCTAGGAAAGTTATGGTTTTTCACACTTCAGATAGGTGTCAGCTGTGCGACACACATCCTTATCAGTTCGTTGTTGCTTTTTGAGGCTTACAGAAATTTCTCAATTAGGACTTCATCAACATACACACCGCCTACCTTGGCATGCTTCTTAGCCGTCCCTACAACTTCAAAACCTTGCTTCAAATAAGCCGTCAAAGCTCGTTCATTGTCGCTACGAACGTAAGCAAATAATTTTTCATACCCTTTTTGCTTTGCCACTTCAAAGGTAGACTCAAATAGCTTTTTGGACACGCCTTGTCCTTGACTAGCACCACCAACAAATGTCCCTATAATCCCCACATGGTCAAACGCTTTAGTGTATGACGCAAATGGTTCCACATTCTGAAAACCGATAACCTCAGCGTTTTCAGTATTCACTGCAACTGTAAACACACCTTGTTCCGGAAATTGTGCGATAAACTCTTTTTCTTCGTCTACCGAAAAAGTGGTATCTAATACAGTGTATAAACCTTCAATAATGATTGGGTTAAGTACATCAGCGACACCTTGGGCATCATCTGCAATTACTTGTCTTACCACTAAACTCATTCAACTACACTCCTGTTTTATCAAGGCTCGATTTGTACAGGAGTTGAATATTTTCAGCAACAACTAACAACTTATCGGTTATATTTCCATATCTGAAATTGCTAATTGAACAGCTTGTGCCGCATGAATTTCAGTAGTGTCGTACAATGGTACTTCTGTATGTACTTGTTGAATAAGTAAAGCGATTTCAGTACATCCCAAAATTACAGCTTCAGCACCCTGTTCATGCAACCTTTTAACGATCTTTAAATATTCCTCTTTTGAATCAGAGTTAATAACACCTCGGCACAATTCATCGTAAATAATGTTATGTACAACAACTCGGTCATTCTCTGCTGGTACAATAACTTCAATGCCAAATTTATCAACCAAACGACTTTTATAAAAATCCTGCTCCATAGTAAAACGAGTACCAAGCAGGCCAACTTTTTTAATCCCATCGATAACCAATTTATTAGCAGTTGCATCAGCAATATGAAGAATTGGAATTGATACGTTACTTTCAATTTCGGAAGCAACTTTATGCATTGTGTTAGTACAAATAATTAGGAAATCAGCACCACCAGCTTCAACCGATTTTGCAGCCTCAGCAAGAATTAAAGCCGTTTCATCCCACTTACCTTGATGCTGTAACTTTTCTATTTCATCAAAATTTACGCTATATAGACATATTTTCGCAGAATGCAAGCCACCAAGTTCAGACTTAACTCCTTCATTTATTGCCTTATAATAACTCGCAGTAGATTCCCAACTCATACCACCTAACATTCCAATTGTTTTCATTTTTACTCCATTCTTTAAAAAGCAATATAACGCCAGCCTAAGTGTCTGCCCATGCACGAAGATAAATACAGGACACCCATATAGATCTCTGAACTATTTCAACACAGGTAAATAGATGCCCTATCGCTCTCGCGGACATTCACTGTGAGGTGTGATGATAGCCAGTTGAGATAGTAGCATTAATTATCTTCTATTTTCTGAAACGGAAAGTTATGGGCGTCCAATGTTTTTAATTTGGTTTGAAACCGAAGCGATACATCGCTTTGCTGAACCACTTAGGCCGGAAAGCTGAAAGAAACCATGGATCACTCCCAAATAACGCTCGCAGTATGCTTCAACACCTTGTGAGAGTAATAACTTATAGAGTTGCTCACCCTCATCACGTAACGGGTCAAACTCAGCTGTGATTATACTCGTAGCAGGTAATCCACTAAGATCACAACTTAAAAGGTTAAATTCTGGTTCTGCAATTACTTTAGAGTCATTATTTGCGTATAAATCAAATCCAGAAAGAAGCATATTGGCAGTAATAATATAATCCGATCCATTTTCTTTATAACTCTGTGAGCTACCTATTGGATCCAACATTGGATAGATAAGAATTTGTTTTCGTGGTAACCACTGCTGCAACTTTTTAAGCCTAAGCGTCGTAGCCAATGCTAATTGCCCACCAGCACTATCACCCACAAAGACCAAATGCTCTGAATCACCACCAAACTTGTATCCATGATCCTTAATACCAAGTACAGCTTGGTATACGTCATCGTGTGCTGCAGGATAAACATGTTCCGGAGCAAGTCGGTATTTAATGCAAATAACTATCGAGTTGGACAGCAGTGCGATTTGCCTTAACTGAACATCATGCGTCTCAAAACCACCACTGATAAAACAACCTCCGTGAAAATAAACCGTAATAGGTAAGTTAGCCTCATTTGTTGGCTTATACACTTTAATCTGAA
This sequence comes from Photobacterium phosphoreum, assembly GCF_002954725.1. GTDB lineage: Bacteria > Pseudomonadota > Gammaproteobacteria > Enterobacterales > Vibrionaceae > Photobacterium > Photobacterium phosphoreum. Next base: position 1,010,517 of record NZ_MSCQ01000001.1, on the reverse strand, counting down.
TGCCATTGACTACATCTAAAAATTCATTTCCTATTTTAGGACTCTCGCCAGCTAAGGCTGTACTACCAATATAACCCGCGCGACGATCTGCAATTGGTAGCTTTGAAGGGCAAGGTTTACCATTAGATTGGAATTCTTCAACTAGCTCTCTGATACCAGCTTCTAGGTGATTGATCATTTTTAACTCTATAACTAAAAAAACAAAGGATAATATATCAATATAGAGTCATGTATATACATACAGTTTAAATGTGTGATGCAAATTAGACATAACGATTTCAACACAGGCAAATAGATGCCCTATCGCTCTCGCAGATAATCATTGTGATGGGAATAACGATTGTCAGTTCAGATAATAGCGTTAATTATCATTTAGTTCCTGAAACGGAAAGTTATGGGTGTCCTATGTTTTTTCTACAAGATTATTGGCAGACAGCAAAAAAGAAAGCCGCTTTAGAATATGGCATCAATACTGATTTCACATTCCATAATTTAAAAGCTAAAGGTATTTCAGATTATGAAGGAACCATGGCAGACAAACAACGTTTCTCTGGCCATAAAGAATTTGCTCAAGTTAATACCTATGATCGTAAAGTGGATATGGTGCCACCACTTAATCTAAAAAGTATTAATCAACCAAAGAGTGATCAATAGAAAAAAGCCCTCCAATTGAAGTGAGGGCTTTTTACGTTAAGGTTATAGCGTTATTGAACATAAATGAGTTCATCATGGTTCTCGAAATGTAATTTAAATCGTCCATGTAAACTATAATGTTTATGCGGTACAGCACTTCAATAATATATTCACTCTAATACGATCAAATTTTAGAAGTTCTTGAACTTATCTAATTTATCGGCATGTTTGATTTGTTCTTCTCCTTGCCACCTCAAACTCCAACGCCACTCTGCAGTCCTCGAAGTACAATCATTACAGTTATCACAGTGTCTTTGCTTGAATCCGCGCATAAACTCAGGCCCATCGGAGTTATCAAATGCCTCAATAAGTAAACGACCTCCTACTGCATATCCATGTTTTAAACAAATCATTAAAGGTGTACACAACGAATGCATACGTAACTGTTCAGCAATCATTCCTCGAGGGCGATAATCTACAAACATATGCTCACAATGACTTATAACATTTGTAGGATCATAGTTCTTCAATCCAATAGATACGAATTGACCTTCTCTAGACTTTTTATCATCAGGATCCATTCCAAGCTTCTTAGCCATATCAGCAAAAAATGCCTTTTGCTCTTCAACGCTTGCGTCTCTAAACAGGAATTGCTTTGGTTTATTAGCAATCTGTTCATCTATAACATTTAACATTTCTTCAGCTTTAGCACAGTGTTCAATCACTAGCTCTCGAATATCGAATGTCACAATCGACTTAAGATTTGATTGCAAGTTAATCATCAAATACAGTTGGTTTATTTTCCATAAGTCACTAACTTTAGAAGTATAAAAAAACACAGTAATCAGCATGTTATTAAGCCAATCATCTAAGAAAGCAATACCTCCATCTGTACCTCTAGCTTTGTGAACAGTTTTGAATTCACCAATAGACATCATTAGATCGACCATTAAATTAGCTAGAATACTAAATTGCCCTTTAATAATCAGCCTGTTACACAAATTTATTATTTTGACTAAATGACGATAGGTTTCAACGTAATACTTATTAATTTCTTGATTTATAAGTAAGTATTCAATGCTATCTTTTTGGAAATGTGGATGTGTTACATGAGTTGCATGAAGCTGCTCAGTCATGATACTGAACAACGCTGTTCTTGCTTTAACGATAGCAGTTAAACGGTAAGGAGACTCTTTTTGTTCTCTTGCAAGCTCGATAAGCAAACTACACAAAGATATCTGTTGCGTAATTTGCTCTTGTTTCACGTTCGTAAATGGAGCCACCTTAAAAGAATAATCAAAATACAATGTGGCGATGAACCTATCTTTCGGAGGCACAATTGGCGAACGAATGATGGTATCGGCTTGTTGATATACTTCTGAGAAATTTCCATTCGCAAGAAGGCATTCAAATTTAATGTGATAAGCTGTAAATAATGCATCTCCGACTTGATTTATACGCTGATCCAGAGCCTTCGGCTTAAGTGTCCTACAATTAAGGACTGCTGTTCTTAAGCCTCTAAGTGACAAATGTTCCCAGCACGATTGAACAGCAGATAAAACTTTATTAAATGAATCAGTATTACCACGCTCCAATTTGTTCTCTATCGGAAGATGAATTGTTAGACTTGCAGTACTAGAACTATTTAGTTTTTGCTGAATCTCAGCATTATCAGTTACAGATACCCAGTAAATACATTCTGTGGTTACATCAACCACTACAAAAATAACTGGAGTATTAAATTGGAGATAATATTTAACTCGAGTACGAGGTACTGAAAATGACAGCTTCTGTCCGTCATCAATATAGATACACCTTTTTTGTCCTTTAAGCTGGATTTTGAATACACTTCCTTGCCCGCGAGCTATACCCTCAGCATTCTTTAATTCAATCTCGAGATCAATTCCATGATCATTCTGATCTTCTTGACTACGAATTATCCAATTTAATGGTGCGTAGAAATTAAAAATACGTCCAGCAGCATCACCTATCTCACCTGGATTCATGTTCTCTGTACTCACATTAACTCCATATCATTCTCGAATAGATATTTTACACAAATCTGATTTACAGCAACAATACAAACAATAGTATAAAGAGAACGAAGGGAACTAAAAGCAAAAAACTAAAACCACAGATCTTGTCACTTGCTTAGCCACCATGATGTGTATAGTAAAATTAGTCTAATACTCGACAATTTTTCCCGAACCGTAACTCATTTTTTGGAAAAAAACGTATTAGATTCATATTTCAAACCAAGTCTATTAACCTGTACTACACGCTTATATTTCGAATAAAACATAAGTCTCTATTTTAAATAATACTGCGATAATAATAACCACTCAATAGAATTAATGATTTCTTGAATGTGTTACGAAATATATCTAAAAACCATAATACCTAATATTAACCAGAATTAAATCCTACCGATTAAATAAACAATTTCGGCTATTACAGTCAGAATAAATCACTAAACCCCACCCTATTAAATTCATTTATTTTAAATAATTATGCATGTGCATTTTCTAAAAAAACTCAAAATAATCATTTATATTAGCAATTCATATTAGCAAAACGTTAGCAATTGGGATTTAGCAGAAAAATAACAAGAAATGTGAATAACGCAGAAAGGAGAAAAGGAGGTAAAACTGAGTTTACCCCCATAGTTATAACTTATTGTATCTTATGATTTTTAGCCAAGAAAGCATCAAGTTTATTAGCAAAATTTTGGCGGTCAGCTTGTGTTAATGCAGACGGTCCACCTGTCTGAATTCCACTACTCCGCATGGTTTCCATAAAGTCACGCATTTGTAGGCGTTGTTTGATGGTGTCTTTAGTGTAAAGCTCGCCGCGTGGGTTTAATGCGTGTGCACCTTTGGTAATTAACTCATCAGCCAATGGAATATCAGCGGTGATCACCAAATCCCCTACTTCGCATTCTTGAACAATATAGTTGTCAGCGACATCAAAGCCTTGCTCTACTTGAATCGAGCGTAAAAATGGTGATGGTGGCGTGCGGATATATTGATTCGCCACCAGCGTTACGTGAACTTTAGCGCGATCAGCAGCACGAAATAAAATCTCTTTTACAACGTTTGGACATGCATCTGCATCAACCCAAATTTTCATACATTTCCCTTAAATATTTATACTACGCAAATTAACACGTTAAATTTATGTATAAAAAAGCCGCCCTGTATAAAGGCGGCTTTTATTTAATTGTTTGGCTTAGGCCGCTTCATTAATAATGAAACTTAACCTACAAGACCTTTCTTAGCAATGTACTCATCGTACGTGCCGTGGAAGTCTTCTACGCCATTCTTAGTGATTTCAATAATACGTGTTGCAACTGATGTTACAAACTGACGGTCGTGTGATACGAACATCAATGTACCTTTGAAATGCTCAAGCGCAAGGTTCAAGGCTTCGATAGATTCCATATCCATGTGGTTGGTTGGTTCATCCATCAATAGAATGTTTGGACGTTGCATAATTAGCTTACCAAACAACATACGACCTTGCTCACCACCAGAAATCACTTTAACTGATTTCTTAATGTCGTTTTGTGAGAACAGCATACGACCAAGAATACCACGAACAACTTGCTCGTCGTCGCCTTCTTTCTTCCACTGACCCATCCACTCTAGTAGTGTGATGTCTTCAGCGAAATCTTCACTGTGATCCTGTGCGTAGAAGCCGATATTGTTGTTTTCAGACCACTTAACCATACCCGCCATTGGTTCCATTTGACCCGCTAGCGTATTAAGGAAAGTTGATTTACCAATACCGTTTTCACCGATGATCGCAATGCGCTCGCCCACTTCTACCAATAGGTTTACACCATTGATAAGAATGTTATCGCCGTAACCTTGCTTTAGGTTTTCAACTTCAAGTGCGTTACGGAACAGTTCTTTTTCCTGATCGAAACGAATGAATGGCGATTGGCGGCTAGACGCTTTCACAGCTGTGATTTGAATCTTGTCTAGTTGCTTTTGACGAGATGTTGCTTGTTTTGCTTTTGATGCGTTGGCAGAGAAGCGGCTTACGAACGTTTGTAGTTCAGCAATTTGTGCTTTCTTCTTCGCATTATCAGCTTGTAGTTGATCACGAGATTGCTCTGCTGCGATCATGTATTCGTCGTAGTTACCAGGGAACAGACGCATTTCACCGTAATCTAAGTCAGCCATATGTGTACATACGCTGTTTAGGAAGTGACGGTCGTGCGAAATGATGATCATTGTGCAGTTACGCGCAAGAAGCAGTTGTTCAAGCCATGCAATTGTATGGATGTCCAAGTTGTTCGTTGGTTCGTCAAGTAGCATAATGTCTGGGTTAGCAAACAATACTTGAGCCAATAACACACGAACTTTAAGACCTGGAGCAACAGCACTCATAAGACCAAAGTGTTGATCTTCTGAAATACCAAGACCAAGAAGAAGTTCACCTGCACGCGCTTCTGATGAGTAGCCGTCCATTTCTGCGAATTCAACTTCAAGATCAGCAACACGCATGCCGTCGTCTTCTGTCATATCAGGCAGTGAGTAAATGCGGTCACGCTCTTCTTTCACAGTCCATAATTCTTTATGACCCATGATTACAGTGTCAATAACACTGTAGTTTTCAAATGCAAATTGATCCTGACCTAACTTAGCCATGCGCTCGTTAGGATCAAGTGAAACAGTGCCACCAGACTGCTCTAGTTCGCCACCCAAGATTTTCATGAATGTCGATTTACCACAACCATTTGCGCCGATCAGGCCGTAACGGTTGCCACCACCAAATTTAACTGAGATGTTTTCAAATAATGGCTTATCGCCAAATTGCATTGTGATATTAGCTGTTGAAATCAATGTACTGTTTCCAAAATTTGTGAATATATCAAGCATTAAAAAAGCCGCTTCTTACAAGCGACTTCTCTCTAAATTGTTGGTTAGTATAGCAGCTTTCGTGACACACATCACCTCAAAATTATCAGCTAAATTATACTACACCGAGTTCGTTAGTGATTATTTTATAACATTGGCAGATTCTAATAATCAATAAGACCACACAAAGCTCAGCTACATATAAGAATAATGCAAAGTGATATTATTTTAATACTAGATGATAAAAGCTGTCCAAATAGTATATTGAATTAAGTTTATAATTATCAAACTGATACTATTTATGCACATACATACTTTGGGTAACGTCCTACCAGACAATCAACATCAGGTAAAGACTTGGCTGCAACATCTCAAACAACATGCAGATAGCAACCCGATGCCATTAGTACCGCCTATCGAAGCATTAAGTGAATTGGTAAAACAAGATAAAGAGTTACTGTTACTTACTGAGCAGATGTTTAATACGTCCCAGCAAACACAATCACCACTGCTTAGCTCGTTGGTCCTTCAATCTTTTGATGAGTTTCTGGTGTTACTCAATGCGGTTATGACACAAGCGCCAGTCTATATTTGGTCTAATGACATGGTAACCGATGCACTTAATCCTGCTGGTTTTGTTGGTCTACCTATCAATACCTTGCTTGCTGCATCTATAACACCGTCAGCCAGCCACAGCTTTTTTTCTAATCTACTGGTTACTCAACAATTTAAGAAGATATTAAACTATTGGTCGGTGTATTTAGCCAGTAAAGCATCACGTGATGTGCTGGTGAAAGACGACCTTAATCAAACGCCTCAAGTATTGGCGTGGCTTAATCCAATAGTGCAGAAACAAATAATCGGTATTGCTTGTGAAGCGAGCTTTGATCCCGCCTTAAGAGATTATCCGTTTGAACATTTTTTTGAATGCGATCCAAATGATGACTACTATGGTTTTCGTTCTTGGGATGACTTTTTTACTCGAAAGTTTACGCCAAGTATTCGCCCAATTGCGACTGGTGACGATGTTATTATCAATCCTTGTGAGTCAGCACCATTAAAAGTGGTCGAGAATGTAGAACTGGATGCAAAATTTTGGCTCAAAGGGCATCCTTATTCGCTGCAAAATATGATGAATTTTAATCCGCTTGCTGAACAGTTTATAGGCGGAACGGTATACCAAGCTTATTTAAATGCATTAAGCTATCACCGTTGGCATAGCCCGGTTTCTGGTACGATTAAAAAAGTATCTATTGTAAACGGCAGTTATGATTATACGCCAAACACTTCGTTACCATTACTCACCGCCATCGCCACCCGTGCGATTATTTTTATCGAATCAGATAACCCTTATATTGGATTAATGTGCTTTATTGCAGTGGGGATTGCAGAAGTGTCATCGTGTGAAGTTACGATTGCTCAAGGACAACATGTAGATAAAGGCGATCAACTCGGTATGTTTCACTGTGGTGGCTCAACACATTGTCTTATTTTTAGGCCGCAAGTTACTCTTAGTTTTGATTTTCATCGTACTGAACCGGGGCTTGATGCGACCAATATCCCCGTTTGCTCTTGTATTGCTGTGGTTAATTAATTATTACTACTTTTATGCTAAGTTGGATATAAAAAAACACCTTAATACATCGCTAACAACGACATATTTAAGGTGCTTTTTTACTTTTCTATTACTGCATTAATGAATCATCAATACGCTTAACGACGACGATGACGACCACTATTTGAACGTTCTTTATGCGCTGATGCCGCTTTTGCTTGTGATAGCAAGATAGACTCAACGGTTAGTTCCATTGGGCTTTTCGGGCTAATACCATGAGCGAAAGTACGCATGCGTGGTGGCATTTCAAATTCAGCTTCAGATGCGCGTGGCATACGCTTAAAACGAGACAGATAAAATGTCTCTACTTTTTCACGTGCCCACTCTGTTTTTTTCAGATATTTAACACTACTTGCAATCGAAGGCTTAGTGTTAAAGCAATTCATACGCATTGCAGTATCAAGAATTTCCCAGCCATAATGATCAACTAACTCTGTTAGCATTTTCTCTAAGCTAAGACCATGTAATGGGTTATTTTGTAATAATTGCTGCTCTAGCGTCAATTCTTTTGGCTCTTTTGGGGTTTGTGGTTGTTGCTCTAACTCTGACATCATTATTCCTAGCAGGTATTGGCTGAGTGCTAGAGTTATTATACTGGTAATCACTGACGACGCATCAATAAAAAAGCCATGATTTTTCTTATTGCAGATTAATTGTCATTCAGATTGATGATTTAACTTGCTTACGATACCCTTACTGCATAAATAATACCAAACAGTCGTTATGTATATTACCGCATAGGAGTCGACAATGAGCATGGAAATTTGGTTTACCTTTTTATGTGCGAGCATATTACTATCGATCATCCCCGGCGCTGGGGCTATTTCAACCATGTCAAACACCATTAAGCATGGCTTTAAAACCACATTAGTCGGTAACCTTGGTCTACAAACGGGCAATCTGATTAATATCATCATTGTTGGTGCAGGGCTCGGGGCTTTGTTGGCAGAATCTGAAACGGCTTTTAGCGTTATCAAATGGGGCGGTGTGCTTTATTTAATTTACCTCGGTTATCAAAAATTCCAAGAAGCTGGCACTATTCATTTAGATCAAATCAATACTGTAACCACCTCTTATTCTCGACTGTTTACTAAAGCGGTTATTGTTAATATTACTAACCCTAAAAGCATTATGTTCTTGGTCGCCCTACTGCCACAGTTTTTAACCCCAACAGGTTCCCATTGGTATCAATTAACCTTGTTAGGTTCAACCATGATCGTGGTCGATTTAGTGGTAATGGTAGGTTATTCGCTATTAGCAACACGGTTAATGCGAGTCGTAAAAGATGCTCGGCGTATGAAGTTACAAAATCAAATTTTTGGGTCGTTATTTATTGGGGCTGGCACGCTATTGAGTTTTAGTCGTCATCATTAATGACTGCAGATGCTTTGCTTTTCTAAATAGATATAAAAAAGCGAGCATCAAGCTCGCTTAATAATAGATCTCAGTTTTATGAGTTATAAAACGAGCAACTTATTCCCAATCAAGAATAACTTTACCCGACATGCCCGAGCGCATAACGTCAAAGCCTTGTTGGAAATCATCAATCTTATAGTGGTGAGTAATGATTGGCGTTAGATCTAGGCCGGATTGAATCAAACTTGCCATTTTATACCATGTTTCAAACATTTCACGACCGTAGATACCTTTAATAACTAAACCTTTAAAGATAACCTGAGTCCAATCAATGCCCATGTCTGATGGTGGGATGCCAAGTAAAGCAATCTTACCGCCATGGTTCATGCTTGATAACATGCTGTTAAATGCCATCGGATTACCTGACATTTCTAAACCAACATCAAAGCCTTCCTTCATGCCTAGCTCAGCCATAACATCGGTTAAGTTTTCATTGGCAACGTTAACCGCACGAGTCACACCCATTTCACGCGCAAGGTTCAAACGGTATTCGTTCACATCGGTGATCACAACATGGCGAGCACCAACATGCTTAGCAACGGCTGCTGCCATAATACCAATTGGACCAGCACCAGTGATCAATACATCTTCACCAACAAGATCAAATGACAGTGCTGTGTGTACAGCATTACCAAATGGGTCGAAAATTGAGGCTAAATCATCTGAAATATCATCAGGGATTTTAAATGCATTAAAAGCAGGAATAACTAAGAACTCTGCAAATGCACCTTCACGGTTAACACCTACACCGACAGTGTTACGGCATAAATGGGTACGGCCGCCACGACAGTTACGGCAATGTCCGCATGTGATATGACCTTCACCAGAAACACGATCACCTAAGTTAAAACCACGCACTTCTTGACCAATGCCGACAACTTCGCCCACATATTCATGACCGACAACCATAGGTACAGGAATGGTTTTTTGTGACCATTCATCCCAGTTGTAGATATGTACGTCTGTACCACAGATAGCTGTTTTCTTAATACGAATAAGTAGATCATTATGCCCCATTTGCGGCTTATCTACTTCAGTCATCCAGATACCTTCTTCAGGCTTTAACTTAGCAAGAGCTTTGATTTTCATAACACTTAATTCCATAAAGCTAGAACGAACAATGAGTAACGTTCTATACAATGACCTTAGCTAATTGCTAAGGTCATGCCGATGTTAACAACGAAAAACGAATTAAATAATAGCCATTCCTTTGCCGACTTCGATAAAGACATCAATCGCTTTATCAAGTTGCTCACGAGTATGTGCTGCTGACATTTGAGTACGAATACGTGCTTTGCCGTTAGGTACTACAGGGAATGAGAAACCCACCACGTAAATGCCTTTCACTAATGCGCGCTCTGCAAATTCTGCTGCTACTTTTGCATCACCCAACATAATTGGAATGATCGCATGATCAGCACCTGCCATTGTAAAGCCAGCATCCGTCATACGAGTACGGAAATGGGCGGCGTTGATCCATAGGTTATCGCGTAAATCACCGCTTTCAGCCAGTAGATCAATAACGCGGTTTGATGCAGCAACAATCGCTGGTGCAACAGAGTTTGAGAATAAGTATGGGCGTGAACGCTGGCGTAACCACTCAATCACTTCTTTCTTACCAGACGTGTAACCGCCTGATGCGCCACCCATTGCTTTACCTAATGTACCTGTAATGATGTCAATACGATCCATCACATTATGGTGCTCATGAGTACCACGACCATTTGCGCCCATAAAGCCCACGGCGTGTGAGTCATCGACCATCACAAGTGCGCCATATTTCTCAGCTAAATCACAAATAGCAGGCAAGTTAGCAACTACACCATCCATTGAGAATACGCCGTCAGTCACGATCAAGGTATGACGTGCGCCTGCTTCTTTGGCTGCGATCAATTGTTGCTCAAGCTCTTCCATATTGTTATTTGAATAACGGAATCGCATTGCTTTACATAATCGCACACCATCAATAATCGATGCGTGGTTTAGTGCATCAGAAATGATCGCATCTTCAGCACCTAGAATCGTTTCAAATAAACCGGTGTTAGCGTCAAAACATGAGGTATAAAGAATGGTGTCTTCCATTCCTAGGAATGTCGATAACTTCTGCTCTAGTTCTTTATGTGCATCTTGTGTTCCACAGATAAAGCGTACTGATGCCATACCAAAGCCATGTTGATCCATGCCCGCTTTTGCTGCTGCAATCAGTTCTGGGTGGTTAGCTAAACCTAAGTAGTTATTGGCACAGAAGTTCAAAACTTCTTCACCTGATTGAATCGACACTGCCGCTTTTTGAGCTGATGTGATAATACGCTCAGATTTGTACAATCCTTCAGCTTTAACATCTTCAATTTGCTGATTAATTTGCTTATAGAATGCAGAAGACATGTGTTCCTCACAGATTTATTGGATGGTAAATAAAGCTCAAGCGCTAATAAAATCTAAAATCTACTCTATCTAGGCCAATAACATACTGCCAGTGCAGTATTAAATATCGAAACCTAAATGAATAGCATTCCTTTTACACCTTTTTTATTTGGAAATCGTTAACTATTTGGTGTTTTTTATCAACTCTTTGAACTAGAACTTAATTGGTTACTTTTCAGCATTCTAATTCAAACTCAACCACAGTATTATCCCACACCATGGAAAATGATTATTGACCCTTAGGCACAAATGAATGGAAACTAATAAGCTCATCGCACTAATGCCAGATCTGGCAGTATTTATCGTGGTTGTTGATGAAGGTAGTTATACCGCAGCAGCTAAAAAGCTCAATGTCACCCCTTCTGCGTTGAGTAAACAAATTTCACGCCTAGAAACTGCACTTTCCGTTAAATTATTAGAACGTACTACCCGTAAGCTAATGATCAGTGAATCAGGTAAGCGTATTTATACCCAATGCACTACGATGTTTGATGCAGCTAAACAAGCTGTTGAAATTTCGCATTCAGAGCCGATTGTACCTGCGGGCATGATAACGGTTGCCGCCCCCAAAGCATTCCTATCAATTGTCTTACAGCCTTTAGTGACTCCCTTCTTGACCCAATACCCTGATATTCAATTAAAACTTAAAGCTCGTGATGGTGAAATTGATATTCTAAAAGAAGGCATTGATGTGGTATTTAGACTCACTGAAAAACCCAGTGAAGATTTGGTATTAAAACAAATAGGCAAAGTTGACCTGATGTTATGTGCCAGCCCTGATTACCTCGCACAACGCGGCACGCCCAAAACGCCATTAGATCTTGTCGATCATGATTGTTTGTATTTAGGGGAAACCAGTACCGACAATATTTGGGAATTTGAACAACAACACATTCGCCATCGCGTAACGGTTAGTGGTCGTTATGCAGTTAATCACTCTCAAATGCGACTTAATGGTGTAAAAGACAACTTAGGTATTGGTATCTTTCCTGACTTCGTGATCAAGGATGCATTGCAACAAGGCAGTGTTATTCGAGTCTTACCTACATGGACAATACGCGGTAATTATCACGGTGATATCGCGCTTCAATATGCACCAACCAAGTTTATGCCAGCTCGGCTAAGAGCATTTATTGACTACGTAACAGCAAATTTTAACTCGTAAATCATTGATTAATTGAGAAAATGTGCGTTTTTGTCACTTTTAGTTTTTTTAGGGACTCATTTTTGTCGTGAAGATAAAGTTATCATTTAAGCACTACTGATAGACTTAATGCATAAAAGGTCATCACAAAATAAAGGACAACCTGTCCTCTCAATGTATGCCTCCAATGCGAAAGGATCAGTGTTTATGCACTCAAAAATCATAGAAAATCATGATGAATTAATCCACTGGATGCGTTTAGTCGAGAATACATATGGCCGTTCAATTCTAACTGATACGGCAATTCATTTTGTTTCTGGTACTTATGATGACGGTACAACGGGTCATATGATTGAAATTTGTGATCTTGACGATGCAATCATCGCAAGCTCAGCAGTTAGTGATGAATTAGTTGAATTTGCTAATAAAATGAATAGCGTTGTACAACAGCAAGGATCTCAAAGCCTCGCCACTTCACGTGCTGTTATGCATTGATCGCAATAGGATAAATATTCTATTTGCACTTTATTTCTCAGTCACTTCTGATTAAAGTGGCTGCATACCTTATACTCTAATCAGTATAATTAATTGATTTAGCGCGTGTGATAAGTCATTGCCGTTAAATAGAAATATAGTGGAAATCGCGATGGAAAAATATATTGGCTTAATGTCAGGAACAAGTATGGATGGCGTTGATGCTGTCCTAGTAGAAATTGACAACCATAATATTAATTTACTTGGCTCGCATCCTTTTGCTATGGGTAATAACCTTAAACAATCTTTATTAGATATTTGTTTAGGTCAACCTACTAATTTACAAACATTGGGTGAGCTAGACCACCGCTTAGGTCACCTTTTTGCTGATGCCGTATTAGCACTACTTGCAAACACTAATACTACCGCAGCAGAAATCACCGCTATTGGCAGCCACGGTCAAACGGTGTTTCACTCCCCCCATACTGAATATGCATTTACGATGCAAATTGGTGATGCCAATATTATTGCCGCTAAAACAGGCATTACGACCATTGCTGATTTTCGCCGTAAAGACATGGCATTTGGTGGACAAGGTGCGCCGCTTGTTCCCGCTTTCCATCAACAGCTTTTTAGTTCAATCCAATGTACCCGCGTTATTTTAAACATTGGTGGCATTGCCAATATCACCGTATTAGAACCCAATAAAGCAGTGACAGGGTTTGATACAGGCCCTGGCAATATGTTGATGGATGCATGGATCAACCTCCACCAGCAAAAAAGTTATGATGAAAACGGTAATTGGGCACGTTCAGGAACAGTGAATTCAGTATTATTAACCCGCTTATTGTCTGAGCCGTATTTGCAGCAATCAGCCCCTAAAAGCACTGGCCGAGAATTATTTAACCTCACATGGCTAGAGCAATATTTAGTAGAACCTGCGATTGCTGATCTGCAACTCTCTGCTTGCGATATTCAAGCAACACTCACTGAATATACCGCGCAAACTATTGCTAATGACGTTAAAAAAACAGGCCTAACCCCTGCCGTTACACCAAATGAACTATTAGTCTGTGGTGGCGGCGCTCATAACCCGATTTTAATGCAGCGACTTGCAGAACTACTACCAAGTTGGCAGGTTATGACAACCGCAGATCGTGGTATAGATATTGATAATATGGAAGCAATGGCATTTGCATGGCTAGCCTATCGTACGATGCACCATCAATCAGGTAATTTACCCGAAGTCACTGGAGCCAGTCGTTTAGCGCAATTAGGGGCAATTTACCCTGCCGATTAACGATATATTACGCTTTGATGATTCTTGTACTTTGATAATAATTGGCCTTTGATGAGAGTTTTCCATGAACACACCCGCTACCAATAGACAATATAAAAATCTCGCTCTGATTGCTTGCTCGACTCAATTTGAGCCATCACAAGTGCCTCAGGTTACTGCTATTTTGGCTCAACATGGTTATCAGGTCAGTTGTCATTATTTACAGCAAAACATCTCTGATCTTGGCTATGTTGATACTGATCAAGCGCGAGCACATAACTTAATTAAAGCCTTACTTGACCCAACTATTGATGTGTTGTGGTTCTATCGTGGTGGTGGTGGTGCATTAAACTTGTTGCCTTATTTACACCGCTATAAACAGCAGCTATTAGCCATACCCGAAAAAATGATTGTTGGGTTTAGTGATGTCACTGCAATTCATGGGTTCTTAAATAATGAACTTGGCTGGCGCTCTATTCATGGTGTTAATGCCAATAACCATTTAGAAATGGATTCAGCCAATCAACAACCATTACCGAATATCGCGGCACTGATAATAGAAGGTATTGAGTATAATAATGTATTACCACTTAACGTATTAGCACAACAGACTGCATCTATCAGTGGTATGTTGATTGGTGGTAACCATACCCTTGTGGCTGCAACATTTGGTACCCACTACCAACCCGACTTTAAAGATAAAGTATTAATACTCGAAGATATTGGCGTTACCTTTCGTCAACTAGACAGATACTTACAACAATTATTATTTCTAAAAGACTTTAATGTTACGGCTATTATTTTTGGTCAATATTATTCCACAGAGCCAACCGACCAAGAACGCATAATGTATAAAACAGTATTACAACGATTCGCAGAGCAATATGATAAGCCTGTTTATTATTTGCCGTTCTTCGGACATGGTAAATACAACCAGCCCTTTATCTTAGGTGAAACTGTAACGTTACAGCGTAACATAGAGTCGGTCGAATTAGATGCCTCCGAATACATTACATTACGTCAAACCCCGCTGAATAATGCTGATCATTAGGCAATAAAAAAGGCTGCTGAGTATTACTCAACAGCCTTCTTATCAAATCAGATTGCGTGATTAATTAGCCATCATCTTAACGTGTTTTTTTACTTTCTTCATTGCCATCTGACGCTTTAGCGGTGAGAGGTAATCAATGAACAATGTACCGTTAAGGTGATCGATTTCATGCTGCATCACGATGGAAAGGAAATCATCACGATCAAAGCGTAGTTCGTTACCTTCACGATCTAATGCCGTAACAACCACTGATTCAAAACGCTCAACATCAGCATAATAATCAGGTACAGAAAGACAACCTTCCTGACCCATTACTTTATTTTCGCCACTTTCAACTACTGGGTTGATTAACACCAATGGTTGATCACGTTCATCAGAGATATCAATAACCACGATAGCTTCTTTGTGGCCAACTTGAGTTGCAGCAAGACCAACACCATTGCTTGTGCCATATAATGTCTCAAGTAAATCATCTACAAGCTGTTGAACAGATTCAGATTTAACATCAGTTACTGCTTCTGCTTGAATCGTTAGTCGTGGATCTGGAGCGGTTAATACTTGTAAAATTGCCATTTTATCTCTTACTTAATCTAGTGTTTAGGTTACTTTACGGTAACTTATCAGATTAACGCCAAGGATCAAAATCCCTGCGTATATTCTGTTGATAGTGCTACTTTACCTAAAAAGTGGCATTAGCAACAATTGATAATAACAATTAATTTGATAAGTGATCCTAATCTAACACGTTAATTACCATAAAAATGACTGTTTTATTAATATACTGTCATAATATAATCACAATAATCCTTTCCAACATTTTCCTGCTTTCAGTGCTTTTTTATATTTCTGCTCACTTTATTTATTATTTTATAAAAAAAACATTCATTAATAACTCCCCGTTCAATTAATTGCGAATAATGACAATTTCCAATCAAAAAATGACACTGCTACGACAATTAATTGACAGGTTAAATATTTGTTTTAAATGTTTTTTGTTACAAAATCACGCTTCTAATCAATAACCATTATGGTAGCATTTATTCGCTCTCTGATTATTACCTCTTATTACTTATACTAGGGTTAAATAAATGAATAAAAAAACAACATTCCTAACATTAAACGCTATTGCTCTAGCGTTAACCTCAATGAGTTTTACTGCTAATGCTGGTGAAAAGATGGTTAACCCTGACGGTGGAGTGGTTGTTGGTTACTGGCATAACTGGGCCGATGGCCGAGGCTATAAAGCAGGTAATGCCCCAGCAATGAGCCTAGAAGCCACTAACCCAATGTATAATGTGGTTGCTGTTTCTTTTATGAAGGTTTATGACACCGCAGAAGGTCGTATCCCTACTTTTCATTTAGACACAGAAACAGGGTTAACAGAAACACAATTTATCGATCAAATTAAGCTACTTAACGATCAAGGTCGCGCAGTAATACTGGCACTTGGTGGTGCAGATGCACACGTTGAACTACAAAAAGGCGACGAAGATGCTTTCGCCGCTGAAATCATTCGTCTGACTGATCTTTATGGTTTTGACGGCCTAGATATCGACCTTGAACAAGCCGCTATTGATGCTAAAGATAACCAAACGGTTATCCCTGCTGCATTGCGCATAGTAAAAGATCACTACCGTGAACAAGGTAAAAACTTCCTTATTACTATGGCACCAGAGTTCCCATACTTAACGGCTGCGGGTAAATATATTCCTTATATTACCGGCCTTGATGGTTACTACGACTGGATCAACCCACAGTTTTACAACCAAGGTGGTGACGGTGTTTACGTTGAAGGCCCAGGCTGGATTGCACAAAATAACGATGAGCTAAAAGAAGAGTTTATCTATTACATAGCTGACTCATTAGTTAACGGTACGCGTGGCTTTACCACTATCCCACACGACAAATTAGTCTTTGGTATTCCAACTAACATTGATGCTGCTGCAACAGGCTTTATTAACGATCCTCAAGATCTATTTAATGCTTTTGCGCGCCTTGAAAAACAATCACAACCGCTTCGTGGTGTAATGACATGGTCAATTAACTGGGATATCGGTACTGACGCATCAGGTAAAGCATATAACAGTAGCTTCATTGAAACGTATGGTCCATTTGTTCATAGCCAAACACCACCTGTAGTACAACCGGGTAAACCAGCGATTGCAGGAATTACTGACGCTCGCGTTCAGCATAAAACCAACTTCGAACCAATGGCTGGCGTAACAGCGACAGATAAAGAAGACGGTAATCTAACATCTTCAGTTTCAGTGACAGGCAGTGTTGATACTCAACGTGTTGGTGACTATGTACTGACCTACTCTGTGATGGATTCTGATAACAACGAAACCGTATCACCGCGTAAAGTCACAGTGTTTAGCGCCCTACCAACCTTTACAGGCGTAGCAAATAGCGTAATTAAAGTGGGTGAAAATTTTGACCCAATGGCTGGCGTTTCTGCAACAGATGCAGAAGATGGTGATCTAACTACAAATATCTCAGTATCAGGCACTGTAAACCCTGCTATTGTGGGTTCATATGAGCTGATTTACAGCATTACTGACAGCGCAAACCAAACAGTAACAGTAAAACGTATTATAGTTGTTAATGATGGTTCTATCGTTTGTACCCCAGCATGGCAAGCAGATGCTACCTATGTTGAAGGTGATGTTGTTAATCACAACGGCAAAGAGTGGCAAGCAGGTTGGTGGACACAAGGTCATGAGCCAGGCACTACTGGCGAATGGGGTGTATGGCGCGAAGTCGGCAGCAGTGACTGTGGCGGTACTGAGCAACCAGATGTTGATTTTACAGCAACGTTAACGGGTGTTAATAGTAATTACACCATCACAAACGGCACTGCACAATTAACACTTAACTATAACGCCAACAAAGCAGGTTCAGTACAGATCAATGTTATTGATACGATGGGCTACCCTGTTTCAGGTGGTCAATTTACCGCAAACATAGATAGCAGCAAAACCATTAATATGGTGCTTGAGAATGTGGTTGCAGGTAAATATTCACTGCGCATGATTGCAGAATCAAACAGTGAAAACGTAGAGCAAAGTGCACATTTCACTCTTGAAGAGAAAGGTACTATTGAACCACCAGTAACGGATGCGCCTGCGTATGAAGTAGGTAAAAATTACCTTGCAGGTGATAAAGTTCTAGCTAGTGATGGTAATGTTTACCAATGTAAACCATGGCCTTACACTGCTTGGTGTGCAAGTGCTTCTTATGCACCTGCAACCTCTCAATACTGGGCTGACGCTTGGGATAAACTATAATTATCAACAGAATAATTATTGATAATTAACCATGAGCCAGTAATAAGTAAACTCACTTATTGCTGGTTTTTTTTAATAATGATAATGACTCAGCTTGTAAAAAAGCCTCTTCTAATGTTCGCGATAACATTTTTTTATCTATTGGTTTTGATAGATAATCATCCATCCCTGCAGCAATACAATGTTGTTTTTCTTGTTCGAGCACATTGGCCGTTAACGCAATAATATAGGGTTGTACGATATTCATACGTCGAATACGTTGTGTCGCTTCAATCCCTCCCATATTCGGCATCTGGCAATCCATCAATACCACATCCACCTCATGATGATGAATATACTCAATTGCCAATGCACCATCACTAACAATATTAATGTCTAACAATCCAAACGAGCCTAAAAACGCCTTTATTAATTGTTGATTCACCTTACTGTCTTCAACCACTAGGATGCGTTTATTAGAATAGTGGCTTAAATCATGATTATAATTTTCACTACAACGGGTTGTTTGCGGATGATCACAACATTTAAGATCAACATTAAACCAAAAAGTGGTTCCCTTACCCAGTTCACTCTCAACATTCAACGTCGTTAACATTAATTGGCATAAACTATTAGAGATCGATAGCCCTAACCCTGTTCCGCCAAATTGACGCGAAATAGAACCATCTGCTTGCGTGTAAGAATCAAAAATAGCCTCAATACTTTCAGGCGCAATCCCAATCCCAGAATCTTTAACACTGAAACATAACTGCTGGTGTAGCCCTAATTGATCATGAGCCGTTGCAGCTGTGCTCTCAATATCACCTAATAACGCAACTCGTAATTCAATTTTCCCATGAGGTGTGAATTTAACCGCATTACCCAACAAGTTAGTCAATATTTGCCGTATTCTCCCCTCATCAGCATCAAAATAAGGTGCAATATTGGCATCAATATACGTCTCTAATTGAATGTTTTTTTCTTGTAACTCATGCTTAAAAGGAACAATGCAACCATGAATAAAGGTTGTTAAATGAAAATGATTAAAACGCAATTCGACATTGCCAGCTTCTAATTTTGAATAATCCAATATTTCATCAATAATGATCAATAGCGCATTGGCTGATTGCTTTATATACTCAACCTGTTGTTTTGATTGGTTATCTAAATCTCTATCTTCTAAACATTGCACAAAACCTAATACCCCATTCATTGGAGTGCGAATTTCATGGCTCATATTGGCCATAAAGTTACCTTTAATACGTAATGCTTCATTTAATTTATTGGTTTGTCGCTGTAACTGATTGTTCAATCCTTGTGATTTGGTTTCATTATTAAAAATATACTTATCTACTTTACTCAGTTCAATCGCTAATAGTGATACTTCGCTGTTGTCTTTTTTCAATGCTGAAATATCTAATGTTCCAGAACCCATACTGGTTAATTCACGAATAAGATAATTAAGCGGTTGAGTGACTTTGTGGTACATATAAAAAAGAATAAACACAATAAAAAACAAAAAAGGTAAAACATAAATGAGTATTTGGGTCACGATAGTTTTAAATATATTACTGGCACTGTAATACACCACATATTTAAAAATAGGATCGCCATTAAAATAAGCGGGATAACTTAATAAATAATCTTTTTTATACCGAGATAATCCGGACATATACAAAAACGGTCGTAATGTCACATCCTGAGCATTATCTGAATGGTAATAATGGAGGAGTTTATTATTAAGATCGTATACGGAGAGTGAGCGAATTTCTTTATATTGACTAATTAATCGATTAAATTCTAAAGATGATTCTGTATCTTGAAATACAATTGTATCAATAAATACTGGTGCTAATGCATTCATCATTACTTTAACATTTTTAACTAACCGCTGAGTATTACTATAATAACTGAGAGTTAATGCCGTTAACATCACACAAATTAATACTCCACTCATCATTAATGCGATTTTATTAAACAACCATTTTTGTATTTTTAATGGTTGTTGAATGCAGTAATTCTCAGATGTCTCTTTCATAAAATACCCCTTTCGATCTACTTCTCTATGGGTAATCCTTTCTCTGACCACTCTAACCATGAGCCATCATAATGAGACACTTTAAATCCCGCTTGTTTCATTAAAAAATACGTCAACGTCGAGGCTTTACCTTTATTACAGTAAGTCACACTTTTACGGCTTTTATCTAAGGTTGCAAAGATAATATCTAATTGCTTAGGTGACTTTAATAGTTTGACCCCTGCTGTTGTCGTATTAAAAAACGTACTATTTTGAATACTCTTTGCTTTAGGAATATGCCCAAACTTCTCCGTTGCTGAACGCTTTCCCATAAATTCATCTAAGGTACGGCTATCATACAATTGATATAAATCACTATACGCGGCAACTTTAGCGACGGTTGTACTGGCATAGACGGATGAATTTAATACGGGAAAATACTGTGACGGTTGAGGTGTTGTATGAGTTTTCGTTAACGGATATTGTTCTGGCCATGCATCCATACCACCGTTAAGAATAGCGATATTTTTAATACCGTATAATTCTAATACCCAAAATAAACGAGCAGCATTTTTAAGATCACCTTGATCATAAATAATGATTTTTTGTGACACTGTCACTCCTTTTTGTTGTAATAACGGCGCTATTTTTTTTATATTTTTTACATAATAAGCATTGTTAATTTCAACATAGGTTAATGCGGTTGGAAAACTAATTGCAGTATTAATATGCCCTTGCTGATATTGCTCTTGACTACGGGCATCAAAAATCATGACGGGCTGTTGATGCGTAATTTGTTGATGTAGCCAATGACTTTCTATCACCCATGGATGCTGACCTTCACTTGCATAGGTTGGGCTTATACCAAGGATAAATAAAACCATAACACTGAATATCGTTATTCTATATTTACTCATGGCTTCATCCCTGCTAATACATATAACTCACAAATTAATACCATTAGTTTCATAACAGTATTTATTAAGCGTAGCAAAGAACGTCAAAAAAGCCCGACATAATAGCCGGGCTTAATTTTCTTTTAAGGTATTATTTTAAGCAGCCATTTAATGAGGCTTGCCTAAAAATGTCCATGTTTCTAATACTGTATCTGGATTCAATGACACTGAATCAATACCTTGATCCATTAACCAACGCGCAAAATCTTCATGATCAGAAGGGCCTTGACCACAAATACCAACGTATTTACCAGCCTTATTTGCCGCTTTAATGGCTAACGATAGCATCGCTTTCACTGCGTCATTACGTTCATCAAATAAATGAGCAATATCGCCAGAATCACGATCTAAACCTAATGTAAGTTGGGTCATGTCGTTAGAACCAATTGAAAAACCATCAAAATATTTCAAGAATTCTTCAGCCAAAATAGCATTAGAAGGTAACTCACACATCATCATTACTTTAAGGCCATTCTCACCGCGACGCAGTTCAAATTTAGTCAATAAATCAATCACAGAGGCAGCTTCACTGACAGTACGTACAAAGGGGATCATAATTTCTACGTTTTTAAGTCCCATTTTTTCACGAACACGCTTTATCGCTTCACATTCAAGCGCAAAACAATCTTGAAAATGTGGCGCAATATAACGTGATGCACCACGGAAACCCAACATCGGATTTTCTTCGGTCGGCTCATAATTAATGCCACCAACAAGATTACGGTATTCATTTGATTTAAAATCAGACATGCGGACAATCACCCGCTGAGGCCAAAATGCAGCCGCTAACGTTGAAATCCCTTCCGTTAGTTTTTCAATGTAAAACTCAACTGGATTTGCATAACCGATAATACGTTTATCTATTTCTGCTTTTATTTCGGCACTTTGCTGATCGTAATTTAACAACGCTTTCGGGTGAATACCGATCATCTTATTGATGATAAATTCTAACCGCGCCAGACCAACACCTTCATTGGGAATACAAGCAAAATCAAACGCACGATCAGGATTACCCACATTCATCATCACTTTTAATGGTAATGTTGGCAATTGTTCAACTTCAGAACGACGCACTTCAAATTCAAGTATGCCATCATACACATAGCCAGTTTCACCTTGTGCACAAGATACGGTTACATTTTGACCATCTTGCAATAATGACATTGCATCACCACAGCCAACCACTGCTGGAATGCCTAATTCACGCGCAATAATTGCAGCGTGGCAAGTCCGTCCACCACGATTAGTCACAATCGCAGCCGCTTTTTTCATCACTGGCTCCCAATCAGGATCGGTCATATCCGCCACCAGCACATCACCTTGCTGAACTTGATCCATCTGCGATAAATCAGACACAATGCGTACAGGGCCACTACCAATACGTTGTCCAATTGCACGACCTTCAATCAACGTTTTGCCTTGATCATTAAGATGAAAACGTTCCATCACTTGTTGATTATCACGTGAACGTACCGTTTCAGGCCGCGCTTGAACAATCAACAACTCACCGGTATTACCATCTTTGGCCCATTCAATATCCATTGGACGACCATAGTGCTGTTCAATAATCAGTGCTTGTTTTGCCAGTTCCATAATTTCAGTATCAGTTAATGAAAACTGGTTCTGCTCTGCGGCGGTGGTGTCTGTTATTTCAACTTGTGTGCCTAATTCTTTACCATCCGCGTAAACCATCTTAATTAACTTAGAGCCAATAGTACGGCGAACAACCGCAGGATTTCCGGCTTTTAAGGTCGGTTTATGGACATAAAATTCATCCGGGTTTACAGCTCCCTGAACCACCATTTCGCCCAGCCCCCATGACGAGGTAATAAAGACGACTTGATCAAAACCAGACTCAGTATCAAGGGTAAACATAACACCCGATGCCGCTTTATCAGAACGTACCATACGTTGAATACCCGCAGATAACGCCACGCCTTCATGATCAAAACCTTGGTGAACACGGTATGAGATTGCACGATCATTAAACAAAGACGCAAACACATGTTTAGTCGCTTCAATAACCGCATCAATACCGCGTACATTTAAGAATGTTTCTTGTTGTCCAGCAAACGATGCATCAGGCAGGTCTTCAGCCGTTGCAGATGAGCGTACCGCAACGGATAGCATCTCATCCCCCTCTCCCAACTGTTGATAGCAATGGCGAATATCAGCTTCTAGTGCTGCGGGTAACGGGTTTTCAAGCACCCAGTTACGAATAGTCGCACCAGCTAGTTTTAGTGCATTAACATCATCAACATCCAATGTATCTAATAACGCGTAAATACGTTGGCTCAATCCATTCGCTTGTAAAAATTGATTAAAAGCATGGGAGGTTGTCGCATAACCATTAGGTACTTTTACCCCAGCATTAGACAAATTAGCTACCATCTCACCCAGGGAAGCATTTTTTCCACCAACTCTATCAACATCATTCATTGATAGATCACTGTACCAAATAACATTCTGCTGCACGGTAGTTCTCCTTGATCATTTGCTAAAACGAGCGACACCCGCAATCGTTTGCGTAAACAGTGTTAAAGATATGCCATTTTGTGCTAACGTATCTCTTCGCTATTCCTGTGAAGCACAGAATTGCAACTTTTTTTGAAGGATTCAATATTTAATGCAGAATAAAACCAATTTTCGTGACGTGTTTTACATTTCAGACGGTACAGCGATAACAGCAGAAACGCTCGGCCATACCGTTTTAGGTCAATTTTCGCTAGATCTTCAACAAACAACCTTGCCCTTTGTAGAGTCGACTGAACGTGCTCAACAAGTTAAAAATCTTATAAATCAATCTAATGAAAAATACGGCATCCAGCCTCTCGTGTTTTATTCTATGGTTGTCCCTGAAATAAAGCAGATTATAGAACAAGCGAATGCGCTTTTTTATGATGTGCTGAAGGTATTAGTTGAGCCGTTAGAACGTGATTTAGCCATAAAAGCCACCCCACAATTACAGCGTTCACACAGTATAAATAAAGACTCTGCGAGTTATCATAATCGTATTGCAGCAATTGAATATACCCTTGCCCACGATGATGGCATTTCACTCAACCATCTAGAACAAGCCGATATTATTCTATTAGGAGTATCTCGTTGCGGAAAAACCCCCACCAGCCTATATCTCGCAATGCAGTTTGGATTACGCGCGGTTAATTACCCTTTCATCGCTGATGATATGTCGGCACTAAAACTGCCTAAAGCCATTGAACCCTACCGTTTTAAAACCTTTGGTCTTACGATTGATATTGAACGCTTAGTCGCCATTAGAAATGAACGCTTGGCTGATAGTCATTATGCAAGCCCAGAGCAATGCCAAGATGAATTGCAGAAAGTTGAAGCAATGTTTCGTCGTGAAGCCATCCCTTATTTAAACACCTCGTCATTATCGGTTGAAGAAATATCAACGCGGCTACTTTCAATGAGTGGTTTAAAAAGAAACATGTGCTAAATCAACAAACTATTGGTAAAATTTATTACAAGCATAATATAAACATGGTTATTTGTATTATGCTTAATTAGAATGTTTATTTAGCGTAAACACACTTGATAGCATGAATAAGAAACCTGATCGTCAAACAGCGATGCGCCAGCTTCTGAGCGATGTTAAGCAAGCGCTTCCACTTTATGAGCCTGAAACTTTTGTTTGTGGCCCAGATAACAAATGCATTGGCTGTCCTAAAAAACTATTAGAGTTAGTCGATACTGAAGTCAGTTATTGGGAACATGCGATTGAACGTGGTGTTATTCCACAATTTGATGAAATTCGACAGCTAGGCAAACTCTGTAAAAATGTTCGCCGTGGCTTAATACGAAATAATATAATGACCTAATGTCGCCCGTGCTATAATCCGCGATATTGTTCGTCGGCTGTTACCCTAACATTAGGGGAAGCCGTTATTTGATTTATTTATCTGAGATTTTACATGCCTTTCTCTAAGCTTGGATTAAGCGACGCTATCGTCAAAGCAGTAACCGATATGGGTTACACCACTCCTACGCCGATTCAAGAAAAAGCCATTCCGGTGGCACTAACCGGCAAAAACCTGCTTGCAGCCGCGCAGACAGGTACAGGTAAAACGGCAAGCTTCGTGCTTCCAATTTTACAAATGCTTGATGATGGTCAGCAAGTACGTGCCAAACGAGTGCGTGCATTGATTCTTGCGCCAACACGTGAACTAGCGGTTCAGGTTGAAGCAAATATTGCTCAATACAGCAAACACACTAATTTAACCTCAATGGCAATGTACGGTGGTGTCGATTACGAACCACAAAAACGTCGTCTTATTGAAGGTGTTGATATTTTAGTTGCGACTCCTGGCCGTTTACTGGATATGTACACTAAACGCGCTATTCATTTTGATGCGATTGAAATCTTAGTGCTTGATGAAGCTGACCGTATGTTAGATATGGGCTTTATCGAAGATATTAATAAGATCATCGAGCGTTTACCGCTTGATCGCCAGAACATGTTGTTCTCAGCAACCCTATCGGCTCAAGTGCGTCTTCTTGCAAAAACAGCGGTACGTAATCCGGTTGAGATCAGCGTTGCTAAAGATGAAGCATCACAACCTAAAATTGACCAATGTTTGATCACTGTTGATAAAGACATGAAATCTTCTCTATTGAGCCATTTAATTAATGAGCAACAATGGGATCAAGCGTTAATCTTTATTGAAACTAAACACGGCGCAGCTAAGTTAGTTAGCCAACTTGAAAAGCGTGGCATTGCCGCAGAAGCGATTCATAGTGGTCGTAGCCAAGGCTCTCGTGCGCAAGTATTAGAAGATTTCAAAGCAGGTAAAGTAAAATACTTAATCGCAACCGGTGTTGCTGCTCGTGGTCTAGATATTGATGAGTTAACTCGCGTGGTTAACTATGATCTTCCTTTCCCTCCTGAAGAGTATGTTCACCGTATCGGTCGTACTGGTCGTGCTGGTTCTAAAGGTGAAGCGATTTCATTTGTATCACGCGATAACTTCAAAAACTTATGCATGATTGAACGTCTGTTAGGCCATCTAATCGTTCGTAAAGAAATTGAAGGTTTTGTACCAACCAAAGAAGTGCCTATTTCTATTTTAAACTTCAAACCTAAATACATTAAACCTGAAGATGATAATAGTAACGGTGACAAGCCCCGTCGCAACGACAAGCCGCGTAGCAATTCACCAAGCACAGATAAACCAAAGGCAAAGAAGCCGAGAAACCGTAAGCCAATCACTGATCGTGATACTGGTATTCCTCGCGGCACACGCAAGCCTAAATCTGTGTAATTAATACAACATCGCCATCTTAGTGCACACATTAAGATGGCGATATGTATGATGAAACCTAGCTAGCAATCAGTAAAAGTAATATTAGGCGCGCTAATAGTGATTAAGCCGTCACCGATATGTTTAGTCGTTGTTGGTTTACTATAAATCATCACACCTTGAAATTGGCTAATTTGTTTAAATTCTAGATCAGAAAAGACAGCGGCTGATTGGCTATTTTTTGCTGTCGGTTTATATTCTACTTGCAAACACTTCCACCCCGACAGGTAAGCAGTATCTAATAGCCACCCCAAAAATGCATGCTCTACCCGCTTTGATTGAATCCGACAACTGAACATCAAATCAATGACACGTTGTTGCTGAATATCAATAATACAAACCCCCACCGTACCATAATCACCGAATTTATCCTTTGCGGTTAAAAACAATGTCGCAACCAAAGGATCGTTAATTAACTCAGTTAACCTGTCACGATCATAACGAGTGGCTGAAAAATTCATTTGATTAGTGCGCTGTACTAATTCATGTACACGATCAATACTCGAAAGTTGCGCCAAACCAACCGATAACTCAATATGAGAGGCCTTAATAAAATCAAAATATTGACCATCAAAACCACTGCGTACTGCTGATCGTTGTTGTTGAGCTGCATAAAAAGATCGTCTTAATCCTGATTCTACTGACGTTTGAGGATTAAATGCCGCTAAATCTATTAATCTAAGATAGTCATCATCTTTAAATATACGCACTTGAGGATGGATCGATTTTACTTCATTGCGTTCAAATGCCGAATCATCAATAAAGGCAATAGTGTCTATAGCAACATTAAAGTTTTCAGCTATTCGTTGAATGGATTGGCTTTTCGGTTGCCAGTGAATTTCAGGGAAAATAAAATACTCCGCAATCCCTAAAGTATTAAGATGTGCCCATACCCTATTATGATCATTCTTACTCGCAATTGAGTTTACAATACCGCGAGCATCTAAAGTTTTTATAATCTCCACCACACCTTGCCGTAATTGAAGCTCTGACTCTCCATCCTCCACTAATACCCCCTTCCACAATGTATTATCTAAATCCCAAACCAAAACTTTAATCGGTTTATGATTAACTGATACCGCTAGCACCTTGTCATTATCAACTTGAGGCGATTGCTGAATAAATCCAACAAATCCAAATATCACAGTAATAGGCGTTGTTTGATCGTCTTCATTACGGTTAGGAATAATATTAATGAAATGCATTGTTTGAAAATCAACATAGGGAGCAATATCAATAAAGGGGATCATTATTTGGTGATAACCGGCAGGTTTTTTTAACCGATATTGGAATGGGGTTTGATTTAACTTTCCTGTGGTTGCTCGAATAACGATACTCAAATCGATTGCTTGTGGGCTATATAGCTCAATCATAAACGCATCAAAATATGGACTTGGATTGATTGTTTGACTGAGATGATTTTTATAACGGGTAGCCATTCGTGCCACAATACCACGTCGCCCTGCAATGGATAATCGATCTAGCCATTGCCCACGTTGGGCCACAGACTCTGCCACTGCTGCTTTGTTATCAATAATATTAGCTTGCTCTGGTGCTATAACACCGATATAAGAGGTCGCCATTAACGCTCCCCACTGCTTAAAATCGACCTGAACAACGGATGATTTACGCTGTGGAATATGCAGCGGAACAATACCATTAATAAACCGTCGACAATGACCATCACGGCGTGGTTGGTAAAGCTCACAGGTTTTATAACACGCAGGCATGGCACATTCAGTACAATGTTCTTCCCACTGTAAAACAGAATACTTAACACAATGATCAATTACCGTTTGCCCTGAAACAAAAGCCTGCCGCACTTCATCAGGTAAACAAATCGCTTGTTGTAAATCTTGATCAGACAGCACTTCTAATTGATACATAGCAATACACTATTATTAACTTAATACTTATAGATACAAGGGAATGCTTGTTTGGGGTCCACAAAAACATGTTTTTTTTCTATTAATATCGGTATTAGTTTTTCAAGTAATAACAGCACCTTGCTACTATTATCGTGCATAAGAACAATATCATGCGGTTGGATTTCTCTGACTAAGCGAGCCAGCATTTGATCAACGGATTGATGCGAATATTGCCCCCATTCACCTGATTCAATTGACCATAAAATTACCTGCATATAATTACATTGAATAGCAGACCAAGCAGAAACGGATAACTTCCCCTGTGGCGGGCGAAATAATCTCGGAGTTGCCGCAATAAAGGGCTTTAGAATAGTCTGACAGTGTTTTATATCATTAGCATAAGCCTTAAAGCCTATCTCATCGGCCGTTTTATGCGCAAACGAATGATTACCAATATAATGACCATCAGCAACTATACGTTGAATAATCTCTGGATATAGTTGAGCTTGTTTGCCTAATATAAAAAATACCGCTTTGATTTGATGGTATTTAAGTACATCTAATATGTGGGGAGTAATATCTGGACTAGGTCCATCATCAAACGTTAATAAAATCCCTTTTTCACGCATTGTGTAGGTGGCGATCCATGATGGGATAACGCTTTTTATAACGGTTTTTAGGCTTACCACGCATCCCATCCATTATTGACTTCTTTAATTAGGTATAGGCAGTAACAAAACCAAAGTCAATCGGCCACGACTATGCTGACATATACTCATATACATTGTTTTGAGAACCATACAATGCCATTGTACCTTTAAGCTCAAACCCTATTTTTTGTAATAACCGATTAGAACTCTCATTATCAAGTAATGTTACCGCTAAAACAGTATCTAAAGAATGAGCTTTCATGCCAGCATTGAGAACAGAAAAAGCCGCTTCAGTTGCGTACCCTTTTTGACAAAATTCAGTTAAAAATGCATACCCTAAATCAGGATAATCTAATTCTGCTCTTTTTAATAAACCACAGATCCCAATCGGCGTTGTCGTCTCTTTCAATAAGACCACGTTTAATCCAAAGCCATAATCTCGATAACTTGCTAATGGTCCATTCATTAAATAATTCACAGCATCGGCGTGTGTTCGAACATTCTTATCTGCAATATAACGAATAAACGATTCTTCATTTAATAACTGTATAATAAATTCAGCATCATCTAATGTTAATTGCCTTATTATTAATCTTTGTGTTTCAGATATTAGTTTCATTTAAATTGCTACCTCAAAACGCTAACGCTGTAATAACGTCAAACATCGATATTACTATCAATTACTTTCGATTTAACTGTAATAAATCCCACTTAGTACCGTATAAATCTTTAAACACGACAACTGTACCGTATTCTTCTGAACGAGGATCTTCGGTAAATTCGACACCTTGTGCCTTCATAAACTCATAGTCTCGCCAAAAATCATTCGTTTGAAGAAATAAGAACACACGCCCCCCAGCTTGATTACCAACAGACTTTAACTGCTCGTCATTACTGGCTTGTGCGAGAAGTAAATTAGTCCCTGTAGAGTTTGGGGGTGAAATTTGAACCCAACGTTTACCGCCGCCTAAGTCAGTATCTTCAACAAGTTCAAATTGAAGTTTCTTGGTGTAAAATGCTATCGCATCATCATAATTTTCAACAACTAAAGCAATATTACCGATTCGTTGTTCAATGGGCTTACTCATAACTTTCTCTCTATTATTTAAACGTAAGATTCTACCTGATTTAACCAACAAACTCATTTAGAAGCGAACAATAGTCACTGCTCATGAAATAAAACGAAGAATATATTGAAAGTATGATGAATGTGCCTATCTACAAGAAAACCTACACGCATACGGATGGTAGTAACTTATTAGATCCCGCATATTATGGCGATACGGTCTTATTTCAATGGTCATAAAAAGTAAAATGCGTTTTCATAAATAGATCTAAATATCTCTTATTTTTTATCTCAATAATGCGTATAACTAAGAACACACTAATTGCGAGGATAAGATCATGTTTACAGAATACAGTGCATTAATCGATTCATTAAAAGGTAAAGATGTTCCATTTGACCGTTTATACAACAAACACAATACCTTAAATACTGAAATTGAAAAAATGACCGCAAAAGATGGTTTTGATGAAGTTAAAATTGATCAATTGAAAAAAGAAAAACTTTTACTAAAAGATGAAATATTAGCTTATTTAAAAAATGCCGCTAATAAATAACACTGATTAAAGCAGAAAAGATAATCACCCTCTTTATTTTTCTGCTTTAATATCTACTGTATTCACATTGTCATAAAACCAAATAAATTAAACAGTTAACTTTATTTTTGATGATTCGACCAAGCATCAAGTAGATCTTTTCCATATATGATTTCTATATTCAGATGTAAAACCAACAATATTATGGCTAATAAAGCACAAATGATATTAAACCAACCGGTGATTTTATTTCGACGAATGGGGGCATATATCACAAAATTAATTGCAACCAGTAAAAATGGATAGATAAACCCCAATAAAAGTAATAAGCCAAGATAATTAGATATTGCCAATGGAGTCATCATAATTACACCACCACTTTATGGGATACCATTGAAATTAACATGCTTTTTTACTAACAGTTAATTACTGACTTTTCTTAGGAAGACATCTCATTTTTATGATGATAATTAACTATTTAGTACCCAACTGTAATAAATTTAATCACAAATTGTGAGTTCCTATTTTTATTGATAAACCACATGAAATCGTTCCAATACCAGAACCATATCTTCACTATTCATGATATTAGCAATATTTACTTATATAAGGTTGCTTGGGCTTGTCCAATACTTGAATAGGTGTCGGCTGTGCGACATATACCCTTACCTGTTATGTGAGTTAATTAGTTTCGACACTTATCAAGACTAACGCCATACATCTCTTTAAGATCCCGACAATTACGAGGACGCTTTGTCTTTGGATAAACCTTACCTTCCTCCATTAATACGAAGAACGGCATAACATTTTTCTCTTCTTTGATTTCAACTCTTGGAACGATTACTGGCTCACCTTCTTGATTACAAATAATGCTCGTACAATTTTGATTACTCAAGTATCTAACTTCAGTCATGGTTGAGAGATATTTCTCTTCGAAAAAAGAGTCTGCGGCTAAAGCTAGATTTGGAAAAAGAAAACTAATAAATAATGATTTATACATAATAATATCCAAGACAATTTGGCAACCCCAAATTATTAACATTTTAAGTATGCAATGTATATCAACTTATTAACAAATTCGTTATTTAATTCGCATAACAGCAAAGAATTCACTGCCTATTATTCACATCTCGGAAGCGAAGCATGAGCTATCCACAATCTATTAATCGTAAGATCGAGCCAAAAGACCCCAATGAAATAGTAATTCTACGACACGCTAATAGTAGATTCCCTATCTCGTTCGTAACCTTACTGTAGGGTATGACGGATATTTTTAAAATAAGCATGCTTTAAAAAACTATGCCGCAAAACAAACCTAACCAGCAGATAGCTTATGCTATAACATTATTATTTACTTGACAGTAAATACAATAATCAATTTAATGACCTTTAAATTACTGTAAGCGAATAATAATTTGAAAATTATCGAGTTACGTGAATACAAAATTAAACCCGGACAAACTGATAAATGGCTTAATTGGATGCGTGAAGAACTTCTTCCATATCAACGTTCTAAAGGGATGGTGATTATTGATACATACCTACGAACTAATGATGGAACTGACTTCTTTGTATGGTTGAGAGAATTCGAAGATGAAGCCTCTCGTAAGCGCATTTATGAAGATACGTATAATGATTGGTGGATAGCCAATATTCGACCAAAAGTTTTTACATTAATAGAAGAAGAGTCAATCAGTATAAAGCTTCTTCGCCCTGTCGATCTATAAAACCGAAACATAACGCCTGCATAACAAACAACAACGTTCATATTATCTTTATGAACAACATGTTACCCACCTAACCTTGTAAGGTAAACGTCCTGCCACTATTGATGGTTATAGTCATGCACTTCGTCGCATTACTCACCATTTAGATAAATCGCCTGATACGTTAACCACTGATGATCTCAAACGATACTTTGCGCAACGAATTAAAACCCATTCATGAAATACCGTCAGAATTAATCGTAATGGGTTACGAAAGTTATGGGTGTCCTATATTTTATTTTGAATAAATCAGCTTTATCTTACTATATGAAAAACATAACGCTGAATAAATAATAATGTATAACGCAATATTAATCAGTAGCAACTTTATATCAAACGGATCAGAAAACACATTGTAGCTATATCCCAATTTATTCTCGATTAAATTATTCAACATAATAGTGATAAAAATAATGACAAAGTTCATAAAAACCCTAATTAATTAATATTTCTCATGTGGTTATATTTACTACAACAAACAATTAACAACAAACCAGAGAATACAACAAAGAAAAGTTAATAAAACACTAACAATATGAAAACCTCAATTAACCTCGCATTAATTTTGAAGATTAATCATATTATTTACATTAAATTACCACACAAGATATACCAGCAAGGCATTACCATTCGTGGTATTCACAATATTTACTGATATAAAACTTGGGCTAATCCAACACTTGAATAGGTGTCGGCTGTGCGACACATATTCTTATTTGTTATTTACATTCTATTTTTAACCCCAAAAACAACTGTATTCATCGGCAGCAACTGTTTCCGTAAAAGAGGATAATTCCTTTACTGATGGCATTGGTTCATAACTCTGCCATTTAAGATCAGACTTCATCCAGTAAATTTTCCACTCACCTTTTGATTTAACGTAAGTTGCTTTTGCAATTGAAGATTCAGTTATTTTGGCAGGATCATTCCACATTGGCCTAAGCTCAAAAATTTCGATGCTTTGTCCATCAATACGGTAAGAGATATCAACTTGAGCTCTCACTTCGACAGGTGGACGATGGATTACTAAAAAATCATCGATTACCTTTCCATATCTTTTTAATTCAAATTCTGAAAATGCCATTTTAATCTCAACAATAGTAATTTTTATTCTATTGAGTTTACTATTTTAGCTAATTGATTTCCAAAACGATATTCAATTTTGGCAACAAAAGCACATAACACCTTGCTGGGTGCAGTTAACTACCCACTGATAATCTCAAGCGATACTTTATTCACTGATTAAAACCATTCATGGAGCACCGTCAGAATTGATCATAATGGATTACAGTTTCTCTTTAAGCATGTACTTCAACGGGATTGGGGATAGCAGAAATGAATTTATACATAACGACAGAGAATATTCGCAATATTTACTTATAAAACTGCTCGGGCTTGTCCAACATTTGAATAGGTGTCGGCTGCGCAGCACATATCCTTATCTGTTAGGCATTTTTCTTTTTGGTCAACGATTCGTAGTTATAAACTACCCAATCAGTAATATGTTTTTTAGCATTTCTTTCAATTGTTTTCCGCCCTTTGGTTCTTTCCCATATCTCAGATGGAACCATTGATTCAGTAATTTCATTTATAATTTCGACAGGTCGTTTAAAAGCCCCTTTATCTTCAAAAAAAACTTCAGATATATAGTCTGTGATACGGCTTAATATGATCTTATTTTGTTTATTTCTTACAAAGACTAAATCACCAACTTGCATAACGGATACCCAATATCGTATCGCAATATCACAACGACGTTTTCCTGATTGTTCTAAGCTAATTTGCCCATTTTTAATCAAATCATCTTTAATTGAACGGATTAATTTTGCTAAGTCTTTACTATTTAGTGCTAGCTCCGGAAACACTTTATCTTTATGTTCCTTAGCGAGACGAGGGGCATCACAACTTCCATGAGCGCTATGAATAAATGCATTTTTTTCACCAAAATCTTTATTATCCAAGCTATATTTATCCATTCTGAGGAACCAAACATTCATAATTAAAACTCTCTGCGTATAGTGACTAGATGCCTAACACGTTTGCTACTATGCAAATATACTTAAAATTGACGCTCTAAAACGAAAAATTGGGGTCTGAGAAACACATATCCTTATCTGTCATATCCGTACCTAAAAGTACGTTGCCAGAATATCCACTTCAATATCGAGAAAGCCAGGATAGTAAAACTTACCCCCCTCAGAGATAAGATCATTTACAAGAAAATTAAAGCGCTTTAGAGCCATACAATATGACTGTATGGCATCTACGCCATAAATATATTCATCAATATCCAATGCCAGCACACTAAATTTACAACGATAGTCACCAGTTTCTGAAGTTGGATCTGACTCGGGTAAACCTAGTTCAATAATCAAATGTAGATCTTTATCATTAGATTTTTTCACTACATATTCGCTACTTATCATAACTATTCCTCATAGCACATAACGCCGCAATAACACATGCGAACGACTTTCAGCATCACCTTTGATGATATTCGCAATATTTGGTTGCTCGGGCTTATCCAACACTTGAATAGGTGTCGGCTGCGCGACACATATCCTTATCTGTTAGTTGCCCTTACCCAACTCCAGTGCTAACATTTGTGTGCACATTAATTTAGGAGCAACTCATGGACACTAGAATTCAATTTCGTGTTGATGACGAAATTAAACGCTTAGCTCAGCAAATGGCTGAGAGCCAAGGACGCACACTTAGCGATGCTTGCCGTGAACTTACTGAGCAAATGGCTGAACAACAACGCAAAGCATTATCTCACGACGCTTGGTTAACTGAACAAGTAAACCTAGCATTTGAGAAGTTTGACTTAGGAAAAGCTTCATTTGTTGACCATGACTCAGCAAAAGCACGAATGGCTGAACGAAAAGCTAAGATTCGCAACCGAGTTCAACAATGATTTTATGGGAAGAAGAATCGCTAAATGATCGTGAGAAGATCTTTGAGTTTCTTTATGACTTCAACCCTAACGCAGCAGAAAAAACTGACGAAATCATCGAAGCTAAAGTAGAAAACTTACTTGAACAACCACTTATGGGTGTTCAACGTGATGGTATTCGAGGACGATTACTAATTATCCCGGAAATCTCAATGATCGTTTCCTACTGGGTTGATGGCTCAGCAATTCGTGTAATGCGAGTTCTACACCAAAAGCAAAAATTCCCTACCGACTGATTGTAGTCAGTGGGCAAACTAACGCCTGCATAACACGTTTGCTATCTTTAATACTCCTTACAATGGAGTATTAAAGATGAATAACGAACAACAACAACGTTCAGATTATCTTTATGAACAACATGTTACCCACCTAACCTTGCAAGGTAAACGTCCAGCACTATTGATGGTTCGTCGCATTACTCACCATTTAGATAAATCGCCTGATACGTTAACCACTGATGATCTCAAGCGATACTTTGCTCAATTGATTAAAACCTATTCATGGAGCACCGTCAGAATTAATCATAATGGATTGCGAAAGTTATGGATGTCCTATCTCTTACCATCTCTTACAGCGTGCCAAAATGGCACAAAACTTGTCAGCGTATAATAATTAAACTACAATTCACATGTGCCACTTTGACACTGAATGGGGATTATTATGACTACTGCATTACCTCGTATTACAGCACGTGTAGATATTGATACACAAGAACTACTATCTCAAGCTGCGGCTATTGCCGGTATGTCTAGCATTAACTCATTTGTGCTTAGTGCAGCTGTAGAAAAAGCAAAAACTATTATGGAACGTGAACGAACCCTACAACTAAGCCAGCAAGATGCTATGACTTTAATGACTGCGTTAGACCAACCAGCTAAACCAAATAGTAAATTACAAAAAGCCGCTTCACGTTACATGGATAAAACTCAATAATGAATACTGTCCAATTAGAAAAAGCCAAGCATGACCGAAATCGTTTTGATTGTGGTATTACCGCACTCAATAATTACTTAAAAGTTATGGCAAGCCAACAAGCTAAGAAAGACAATACTCGTACTTTTGTTCTTGAAGATAAGCAATGTCCTGAGCACATTATTGGTTATTACACATTAACAATGACACCGATTGATATTCAGGATTTACCTCCTAAATTACAGAAGAAGCATCACAGTGTAACTTCTGGTGGTTTAATTGCTCGCTTAGCCGTTGACCATAGATACAAAGGTCAAGGTTTCGGTGAATGGCTTTTGATTGATGCGCTTAGAAAACTATTAATGGCAAGTGAAACGGTCGCCTTCCCTGTCGTCATTGTTGATGCAAAAGATGGCGCTGAGGATTTCTATGAAAAATACGGTTTTACCGCATTTAAAGACGCTGATAACAAACTGTTTATTACAATTGCAGACATTAGAGCTAGTATCGGTGAATTAATTTAAACCAAGAAGCAGTTAACGCCACCATAACACGTGCTGACGACCAACTTTCAAAACCAATTATACTTCAAACCAAAAATGCCGAATGTTATAAGCATCGTGTTGATGCATTTGTTGAACGAAGCCGCTGCGCGGCAGAGTAAAGCCGACAACGATTAAGCTACCTTTAATACTCCTTTTAATAGAGTATTAAAAATAAACACGAACAACAACAACGTTCAGATTATCTTTATGAACAACATGTTACCCACCTAACCTTGCAAGGTAAACGTCCAGCCACTATTGATGGTTATAGTCGTGCACTTCGTCGCATTACTCACCATTTAGATAAATCGCCTGATACGTTAACCACTGATGATCTCAAGCGATACTTTGCTCAATTGATTAAAACCCATTCATGGAGCACAGTCAGAATTGATCGTAATGGATTACAGTTTTTCTTTAAGCATGTACTTCAACGGGGTTGGGAACGGTGATAATTAATTTACGCATAACAGCAGAGAATAGCACTGATTATTATTCGTCATCTCGGAAGCGAAGCATGAGCTATCCGTGATCTATTAATCGCGTGATCGAGCCTAAAAGACACCAATGAAATAGTAATTCTACGACACGCTAATGGTAGATTCCCTATCGCCCTCGCGGGCATTCACTGTAGGGAATGACGGGCTCATAACATTCGTAGTATTTATAGTTATATAAGATTACTCTGGCTTGTCTAATCTTTAAATAGACATCGACTGCGCGGCATATATTCTTATTTATTATCTTACTACCTAAAGCGTGAACCTAACTTCTTATAAACAGCATCTTTGTCCCTTTTACCAATAGCTAATACATAAACAACAATTTCATCGTCGATGACTTCATAAGCTAAACGATAGCCTGCTGTACGCAATTTAATTTTATAAACAGAATCATAACCACGTAATTTTAATTTATAAGTCATCGATATTGACTTCCACAGCGTCTGATAAATCAAGTCTGCGGCTTTCAACAAGCTTAGAAAGCTCGTAATCATCTAACATATCCATTAGAAATTCATAAGTCTCAGCAGGCACTAGGTAAGCAACTGGTTTATTGTGATTTAAGATGGCTATAGCAGCGCCATCAGCTTCATTCAAAAGAGCCGTTGGATTCTTTTTTAATTCTGAAATACTTGCTGAACAATCAGCTAAAACTTGTCTCATGATTCCACCAAAAAGCATTAAATTAAGTACTAATTTTAGACCTTTCAGATTGGCTGCTACTTTTATTTTTTACATATAACGCCAATTACGTTACAGACCAACTTAAAGTAACGCACCAATTTCACTTTTTTGCTCAACTGATTAAAACCCATTCATGGAGCACCGTCAGAATTGATCGTAATGAATTACAGTTTTTCTTTAAGCATGTACTTCAACGGGGTTGGGAACGGTGATAATTAATTTACGCATAACAGCAGAGAATAGCACTGATTATTATTCGTCATCTCGGAAGCGAAGCATGAGCTATCCGTGATCTATTAATCGCGTGATAGAGCCTAAAAGACACCAATGAAATAGTAATTCTACGACACGCTAATGGTAGATTCCCTATCGCCCTCGCGGGTATTCACTGTAGGGAATGATAGGTATTTTTCGACTCAGATAAACGTAAATAATAAATATAATGGCATTAACGCGTAATAATTAAAGAGGATCTAATTATAAATCAATGAATTAAATTGATTGGTTCACGCCAAGGATAACGCTCGACTTCTTTTCAGCACCACCCTTCATGACATTCGCAATATTTACTTATATAAAGCCGCTCGGGCTTGTCCAACACTTCGGATAGGTATCGGCTGCGCGACACATATCCTTATTTGTTAACCGTTTTGATATCAGTGGCTTGCTGCGTGATTCGCCGCTACACTTTCTAACTTTTCAGCTAACCAAACTTTAATAATCGATTGGCGAGTTACACCTACACGATTAGCTTCACGATCTAATGATTCAATCATCCATGTTGGAAAATCAACATTTACTCGTTTTTGACTTTGCATTGGACGCTTAGCTTTAGATAAATCTAGATCGCCTAGAATATCGTCGCCATCGTCAAATTTTGCATCAAATTCATTAGCTTTCATAAACCTTTACCTCACCTTTTCTTGAGCGTCGAACCGAAATTATTCGGATATTTTGACCTCGATATGTAATAACACCAGTCCAATGCTTACCATTAAGCATGGCTATTACGATATATCTTGGTTCATCGTGAGTATTTACTGGGATCTCAATTAAATCTGGGTCATTCCAAAGCAATTGAGCTACATTAAAATCCACACCATGTTTTTCAAGATTCGAGTTACTCTTAACTTCATCAAATTCAAAATTAACCATAGAGTTAAAAATATACCATTATTACTCAAAAGGCAACTTTCGATGATGTTTCGAAAAGACGGTTAACGCCGCAATAACACGTTTATTACTACGACGACTTAGCTGAATTTTACTGCCTTAAACACCTAAACCAAAGACAAACCGACAACGCCGAATGT
Source organism: Photobacterium phosphoreum (assembly GCF_002954725.1). Taxonomy (GTDB): domain Bacteria; phylum Pseudomonadota; class Gammaproteobacteria; order Enterobacterales; family Vibrionaceae; genus Photobacterium; species Photobacterium phosphoreum. The sequence goes on along the minus strand of NZ_MSCQ01000001.1, from coordinate 971,260 downwards.
AATAAATCGTGTTGATTGCTTTGTTAAACCGCAATGACACGCTATAATGACCGAATAATCAACCTAATTAGAGACCATTATGACTACTAGAATTTTAGCTGATGTTGCAGCAAGCATTACCGAGTTTAAAGCTAACCCAATGAAAGTTGCTTCAAGTGCTTATGGCGAGGCTGTTGCTGTACTAAACAGAAATGAGCCTGCATTTTATTGTGTACCAGCAGAAGCTTATGAACTATTGATGGATCGAATTGAAGACCTCGAACTATTATCTCTTGCCGCAGAACGAGAGAATGAAGAAACTATTTCGGTAGACATCCATGACTTATAAGTTAGATTTCAAAAAGAGCGCATATAAAGAATGGAATAAACTTGGTACAACGCTTCGTGAACAATTTAAGAAAAAACTATTAGAACGTTTAGATAATCCTCACGTTCCTGCGTCAAAGCTATCAGGGGCTGATAATTTATACAAAATTAAGCTACGACAGTCTGGTTACCGATTAGTATACAAAGTTGAGGATGACGTAATAATTGTCACCGTTTTAGCTGTTGGCAAAAGAGAACGCAGCGACGTATACAAAAAAGCGATGCACAGGATTTGACCATGGAGGTTTAGTGCCTGCATAACACGTTTGCTACTATGCTGACCTGGCTGAATTTACTGCCTTAATCACTGAAACTAAAGGCAAACTGACAACGCCGAGTATAGTAAACAGCGATTAAGTTACCTTTAATACTCCTTTTAATGGGGTATTTATGATGAATAACGAACAACAACGTTCAGATTATCTTTATGAACAACATGTTACCCACCTAACCTTACAAGGTAAACGTCCAGCCACTATTGATGGTTATAGTCGTGCACTTCGTCGCATTACTCACCATTTAGATAAATCACCTGATACGTTAACCACTGATGATCTCAAGCGATACTTTGCTCAATTGATTAAAACCCATTCATGGAGCACCGTCAGAATTGATCGTAATGAATTACAGTTTTTCTTTAAGCATGTACTTCAACGGGGTTGGGAACGGTGATAATTAATTTACGTATAACAGCAAAGAATTCACTGCCTATTATCCGTCATCTCGGAAGCGAAGCATGAGCTATCCGTGATCTATTAATAGCGAGATCGAGCCTAAAAGACACCAATGAAATAGTAATTCTACGACACGCTAATGGTAGATTCCCTATCGCCCTCGCGGGCATTCACTGTAGGGAATGACAGGTATTTTTCGACATCGCCCTTCATGACATTCGCAATATTTGCTTATATAAGGTTGCTCGGGCTTGCCCAACACTTCGGATAGGTGTCGGCTGCGCGACACATATCCTTATCTGTTAGTTTTCTACGTTTGATAAAGTTTAATGAATTCATCGAGATCTTTACAGACTAGAATTGGTTTTTTAAAGTGGCTCAAATCTTTAATGGTTTTAACTACACTTGTGTCAGGATTGATAACTATAATTTCATCTGGAGAGTGACTTTCAAAAGCTTCAAGAAATAACCTCCTCACAGCAAAATCGGTAGGAGGAAAAGAATACCCGCCAACAATAAGTCGATTACACTTTATTAGTGAACTTTTAGCTTGTTTCCATACACTTGATATAAGCTCATTTTCTGTATAGTTTTTATATAAAGTAGGGGTAATGATCATTGGTTCAATAATCTCCCCGTCTTTCTCTGCTGGCTCGTTAAACCACCAGTTACCTCTAGAAAGTAATGTTTTACCTTTGTTTGAAGCGCTTTCATTGTTTCCGTATTGAAACTTTTTAACTCCGCTGTATATAAACCAATTTATTGAACCATGAAGTTTTAATACTTTAGCTTTATAAAGGCCTTCAGAGTGTGAGTCATAAAAACGCTCACCATCGACATAAGTAGAAATACCTGCACGATGAAGCATAACCTCGTCAAATTTTACGCCGTAACTTAATGGCCGATTCCAGTTAAAATGACTATAACGAATTTCTTCTGCTGAGATTTCACCTGACTCATGTGGTCTACCTCTATATGTTGGGGGTGCACTACCTGAAACTCTTGAAGCCGATTCGATAGCGCTTTCAATGAGAGTATCATAGTTAAAAGTTAATACGTCAGCATTCTCTGAATAAATGATCTCCCCCAATATTCTAAACGCATTAGAATTATGAATCGAATGCTCAAACTCTTGAAGAGTTTCTGCAAACAAGATGGTCAATTTTAAAACCGTATCTTGAAGTGTCACGATATCATCATGATTACCTGAAGCTTTAGCTTCATTTAATTGAAGCTCTAAAAGGGTATAACAAGCCTCAAGGTCAAAATGATTATTCTCTAAATCTTCTCGATTTAATTTCCAGTACTTTTGAATATACTTAAAAACTGGTGTGATTTTTTCTAAATAATGATCATCACCTAATCTGCTCATTTTCAGTGCTTGTACAAATAAATCTGTAGCTAGCGGTGGTACAACACCATCATGATCTGATATACCGCGATTAATTCCAGCCCCAAACAGATATACAACTTTTGGCATTGGTGCCCCCTCATTTGAAAACTAACGCCGCAATAAGCGGAAAATTATAGTTGGCTAAAATGTTTGAGGAACGAAAAACAGCCAACTATAAATTTTCCGTTTGATTGCCTTGTTGAACGAAGCCGCTGCGCGGCAGAGTAAAGCAGACAGCTATTAAGCTACCTTTAATACTCCTTTTAATGGAGTATTTATGATGAATAACGAACAACAACAACGTTCAGATTATCTTTATGAACAACATGTTACCCACCTAACCTTGCAAGGTAAACGTCCAGCTACTATTGATGGTTATAGTCGTGCACTTCGTCGCATTACTCACCATTTAGATAAATCGTCTGATACGTTAACCACTAATGATCTCAAGCGATACTTTACTCAACTGATTAAAACCCATTCATGGAGCACCGTCAGAATTGATCGTAATGGATTACGAAAGTTATGGGTGTCCTATGTTTTTCAGCATGTAATGCAATTGGCGGGGATTTTTCGACCCAGATAAAAACGTAAAATAATAAGGATAATGGCATTAACACATAATAATTAAAGAGGATCTAATTACAAATCAATGAATTAAATTAATTGGTTCACACCAAGGATAACGCTCGACTTCTTTTCAGTATCACCTTTCATGACATTCCCAATATTTACTTATATAAAGCCGCTCGGGCTTGTCCAACACTTGAATAGGTGTCGGCTACGCGACACATATCCTTGTCTGTTAAACGGCAACTATCAATTTATGAATAACCTAATTATAATCAAAACATTAAATATATTCACTTAGGATCAATAATGGAGCCAATAGCAGTAAGCATCAGCATGATTAAACCTTTTTTAGGATTTTTCAAACGAACGAATCCAGCTTTCAATACTCTTGTCGTTGGTCAAAGAATAGATAATCAGCACCTATTTGCTATAGCTTTAACCGAAAAACCAGCTATTGCCGGTTACATTATTTATCCAGCAACAACTCTTAGTTTTTGGCGTAGATTTACAATGCGTAAAGAGTATATATTCGTAATTAAAATTGAAAAAGACATATCCATTAATACGAATCAATTCTTTTCAAAAAATTACCCATTTACACCTAAAGAAAGAGCAACGTACAAAAAATATGGTTATAAAGTAATAGTCAAAGCTCAAATGCGTAATTACCATATTAAAGAACGTTTCGATTTAAAATAAGCTACTCATTAGTTTTCGCAAGCCGTTTAACAACTTATTATATTAACAACTTGCCCGAATTTGTTCTTTTAACCTGCGCCCGTATTTTAATCGCTATTATACAAAAAACATTATAAATCAAAAACATTATTACATTGGTTGCCCGATAGAAGTCACAAAATCGGGCATCTGCCTTTTAGTTTTATTCCTAATACTAATTTCTGTACGTATTAATAGTATAAAATGTACGATATGGCGTCTCTTTCTCTTATTTAAATAAAGAAACACATCTAGCAAAAATAATAACACTACAACATGCTGTAAATAGATTCCCTATCGCGTTCGTAACCTCACTGTAGGGAATGACGGGGTGGGTTTTGTATTCACTCTCAGAATTTTCAGTGAGCGTTTAAAAACATCAAAATATAATAACACTACAACACGCTACAAATAGATCCCCTATCGCGTTCGTAACCTCACTGTAGGGAATGACGGGATGAGTTTTGTATTCATTATCAAAATTTTCAGTGAGCGCTTAAAAACATCAAAAAATAATAACACTACAACGCGCTGCAAATAGATTCCCTATCTCGTTCGTAACCTCACTGTAGGGAATGACGGGTGGGTTTTATATTTATTCTTGGAATTTTCAGTGAGCGTTTAAAAATATCAAAAAATAATAACACTACAAAACGCTATAAATAGCTCCCCTATCGCGTTCGTAATCTCATTATAGAGAATGACGGATGTTGTGGCTTTAATATAACGACATGCGCTGTTCCTAAACCCTCGTCCCTAATAACCTGTTTCCTATCCCCTTTATCCCCTCCCAAAAAAAGCCGACAATGAAGTCGGCTTTGAATAAATAATGTATTCGCGTTAATTAAGCGTTAGCTTGTGCCGCTTCAGCAGCAACAGAGCCTTCTTCTGGGCGCTTTAAGAATGCGTACAACACACCAGTGACTACCGTACCCGCAGCAATGGCGACTAAGTAAAGTAACGCTGGTGATATTGCGTTTGGAATTAGCAGAACAAACAAGCCACCATGTGGAGCCATAAGTTTTGCGCCAAACAACATTGATAATCCACCGGTTAACGCACCGCCAATCATACAGCTTGGAATAACACGCATTGGATCGCGGGCTGCAAATGGGATCGCGCCTTCAGTAATAAAGCACATACCTAGTACAAACGAGGCTTTACCTGCTTCATTTTCGCTAGTCGAGAACTTACGCTTCGCAAGGAATGTCGCTAAACCCATACCCATTGCTGGCACCATACCTGCCGCCATTACCGCAGCCATTGGTGCGTAGGTTTGTGACGCTAACAAGCCAACACCAAAGGTATAAGCGGCTTTGTTTACCGGGCCACCTAAGTCGAAACACATCATACAACCAAGGATAATACCCAGTAATACCGCGTTCGCTGAACCCATGTTATTTAAGAATGTGGTTAAACCTGCCATTGCTGCTGATACTGGACCACCAACAATGTAGATCATCACCAAGCCTGTAATTAAGCTGGCTAGTAACGGCACAATCAAAATCGGCTTTAATGCTTCCATTGACTGTGGCAGTTTAATTTTTTCAACCAAGAACTTAGCACTGTAACCGGCTAAGAAACCTGCAACGATACCGCCTAAGAAACCTGCACCTGTGGTACTTGCTAACATACCGCCAATTAAACCCGGTGCTAAACCTGGGCGATCGGCAATTGAGAACGCAATGAAACCCGCCAATACTGGCACCATTAACGCAAATGCTGAACCACCACCGATGGTCATTAAGGCTGCGGCTAACGTGCCTTCTTGTTTAAAGGCTTCGATACCAAACACAAAAGACAAAGCAATGGATAAACCACCAGCAACCACTAATGGCAACATGTAAGATACACCTGTCATTAGGTGTTTATACGGTCCTGCTTTTTCTGTTTTGTTATTAGCCGCTTGTGCATTGGTATTGCCTGCATGGTGATATACCGAGGCGGTTGCAAATGCTTTTTCAATTTCTGGTTTGGTTTTCTTTAGTGCCAATCCTGTACTGGTTTTATACAGTTTTTTACCATTAAAACGGGCTAAATCAACTTCAATATCAGCGGCAATAATCACTAAATCTGCGGCAGCAATTTCAGCATCTGTTAATTGGTTTTTAGCGCCAACGGAGCCACGGGTTTCAACTTTAATCTCATAACCTTGACGCTGACCTTCTTCTGTCAACGCTTCTGCTGCCATAAAGGTGTGAGCAACCCCTGTAGGGCAAGCAGTAATCGCTACAATTTTCTTAACCGCATTTTCGGTTTCATCAGCGACAGGTTGAGTGCTGGCTGCCGTTAATACTTGTGCTTGTGTGACTGCGTCTGTTAGCCATGCTTTGGTATTTTCAAAACAAGCGGTGATATCAGCTTGATAAACTTTTTTACCCACAAAACGGGTATCATCAACAGCGATTCCTGCCGCAATGATGATCACTTCAGCATCATCAATTTGTTGTTGAGTCAGCGTTTTAGTTGAGTTAAACGCAGTTTGGCATTCAATATTGGCTTGCCATTGTAATTCTACGGCGGCTTTTTCTAATAAGCCCGCTGCTATAATCGTGGTTGCAATGCCGCTAGGACAGGCTGTTACTAATGCTATTTTCATATTTATACCTTGGTCAATAACGCTTCACGTTCTTATTATTATGTCGCTAAGCTATTATGTAATTAAGTTATTGAGTTAAAATAACGTCTTGGGCAATGCTATTTACTTTACTGATATCTTTAACGCCAACACCCACTTGAGTAACGGCATACGCTGAAAGCGCGGTAGCAAATTGTAATGACTGCGCTTTTGAATGTTGATTAAGCTCGCCCCAGCATAACCCTGCGACTAAGGTATCGCCTGCGCCAACAGTGCTGACAACATCCATTTTTGGTGGTTGAGCATGTAGCCACCCTTCATGGTTGAACCACATCACCCCTTTCGCACCCAGTGATACCACGACATTAGCAATGCCTTTGGTTGCGATTTGTTCCGCGACTTCCATGCACTGTTGTTGAGTCTCTAATGCTTTTCCTGCCCACTCAGCCAATTCTTCATCGTTGGGTTTTACAAGCCATGGGTGTGCATCTAAGCCCGCGTCCAATGCTGTTTTACTGCTATCAAACAACACTTTCTTGCCTAATTTATGCAGCTTTTCTAACCAGTTAGCGCACATTTCAGGAGTAATACCTTGTGGTAAACTACCCGCAATCACAAACACATCATGTGTAACCGCTAATTCAAATAATGTTTTTTCGAATGCTAAGATATTGGCAGCCGTTACCGCTACGCTAGGAAAATTAATATCACTTACTTGGCCGTTTTTTTCGACCAATTTGACGTTAATACGGTTTGCGCCAGCTACACGAACAAATTTATCTGTCGCGCCCATTTTCTCAAACAATTGGCAAAAAGGTTCTTGGTTATCAGCACCTAATAAACCTGTCACCGTTACATCAGCACCAAGCTCGGCTAATACTTTGGCAACGTTAACCCCTTTACCCGCAGGATGCAGACTACCCTTATCGACCACATTGACACTGCCTAATGCAATCGTCGCTAAACTTCCCGTTAAATCCAATGCAGGGTTCAAGGTAACGGTGACGACTTTAGGTTTTACTGCTTGGTGCATAGTGGTTGTCTCTAAATAAGTTGTTGGAATAGTCATAACGACGCCCTTATAGTTTCTCGCCTAATCCATCAGCAATAGCCTGACCGATTGCGGTTAATGCCGCTTCAGCATCACTGCCTTGGGCGGTAAATTGCAGTTCATGACCACATTTCACCCCGAGACCAATCACTTTCATTAAGCTTTTTGCGTTAACAGGTTTACTGTCGCTGGTGATATTAACCACTTGAATATTGGCATCGAATTTTTTAGTGGTATTAACCAACATTGCGCCTGGACGAGCATGTAAACCATGTGGATTTCGAATCGCAAATGTAGCTTGGCTACCTTCTAAACTCGCTTGTGTCAGTGCCGTTACCATCTCTTGTGCTGATGATGCTAACCATTGACCAATTTTGCCTTGAGAGATCAAATTAGTGAGGTGCTCAAGATTGGCTTTATGCGCCATATTATTGGCTGCCACCATGATCATGCCAGCAACAGGATGTCCTAATTCTTCAAACGGAACTTGAGGTGTTACCACAGCAATCGCAGTACGTTTTACTTGTTTATTGCTTTTCACCAACCACAAGCCTTGACCTAAATAGGTCGCACCTTGATTAATCGCATCCGTTACGGTGGCTGTTTCTGCAAAACCTTGGTATTTAATTAATCCTGCCGCTACCGCAGTTAACTGCAATAAATCTTGCGCTGGAAATTGCTGTAAAATAAGCTCTGGATTACATTCCGCTTCTTGCTGCTCATCGCCATTAAGTAATGCAATGATCGCTTGCTCAGATTCACAGCGGCGCAACTTCTCTTCCATTCCATCAGCTGATAACACTTTGGTTAACTGTTTTAAAATACCTAAGTGTTCATCTGATTTAGCCGCAATACCGATGGCAATATAAGCCGTTTGATCATTCCCCCATGGCACACCCTGTGGGAAATGGTGAATTTTCACCCCCGTATGATTAACTAAATCGCGGGTTTCAGTGGTGCCATGTGGGATCGCAATGCCATTACCCAGATAAGTGGAATTTTGTTGTTCACGAGCAAGCATCCCATTGACATACCCTGTCTGTACCAATCCTGTTGCTTCAAGATCAGCCGCCAACGCTTTAATTGCGTCTTGTTTGTTCGATGCTATTTGCTGCATCGTAATATCATTTTTAGACAGTGATAACATGTAATTCTCCGATTCAATACTCTGTGAGATTATTGCTATTTATAATGCTGTTCATTAAAGCTATTGATAAGCGCAATCCGTTTAATAACAATAAACAATACTCTCTTATCAATAGCTGAATCGTTTCAGCTAAAAGGGAAATAAAAAAGACGCGATCCTCGCGCTACACTTTTTATCCACTTCAAATGTTGCTTTAACCTATTGCTGAAACCTTTCAGCTTGCATACTGAATCGTTTCAGCTAGAATTGCAAACGTGTAAAGCATACGCTCTATCAATATATGATCAAGTGCACAAAATTAGCTTCTTAACAATGGATAAGCGCCATGACATTGGATGAAATTGCAAAACTCGCGGGTGTTTCTCGCACGACGGCAAGTTACGTCATTAACGGTAAAGCAAAACAATATCGTATTAGTGAGAAAACCCAACTAAAGGTAATGGCGGTTGTTGAAGAACATGACTATCGCCCCGATCATGCAGCGACATCATTGCGTATCGGTAACAGTCATTCTTTAGGGCTTATTATTCCTGATTTAGAAAACACCAGTTATGCCAAAATTGCGAAGTTATTAGAACGTAATGCACGCAAAGCAGGTTATCAAATGATCATCTCTTGCTCTGATGATGATCCTGAAACTGAAATGAAAGTGGCTGATATGCTATTAAGTCGCCGTACTGATGCGTTAATTGTTGCCAGTGCGTTAGCGGCTGATCACCCTTTTTATCGGAAAATTCAAGCTAAGGGCATCCCTGTTATTGCCATTGACCGCGCCTTAGATGATGAATTTTTTGTCTCGGTGATCAGTGAAGATTTAGAAGGTGCTTATCAACTCACCCAATCGTTATTAAATAAACCAATTAACAGTATTGGTTTAGTGGGTGCGGTTGTTGATCTTGGCGTATCAAAAGAACGCCAACAAGGGTTTATTGCCGCGATTGAACGTCATCAAAAACCAATAACATCGCTGATTGGCTATGGTGAGCATTTTAGTCAACAAAATGGCCAACAAATTGTTCAACAATGGATTGATGATGATTGTTTTCCTGATGCTATTTTAGCGACATCTTATACCTTATTTGAAGGTGTACTTGATTGTCTGCTTAAGAATCCTCAACTGATGAGTGATACCTATTTAGCTACCTTTGGTGATAATCGCCTACTGGATTTTTTACCTAATAAAATACAATCACTGTCACAACAATTTGAGCTTATTGCTGATCATGCGTTAACACTGGCGTTAAATGCCATTAAAGGGACTTATGAGCCAAATATTGAAGTGATCCCGCGCCAAGTTATTCATCGATAATACCGCTATTATTCTATTGCGGAATAATAACAATAATGAAAAAATACCCGATAACTCATAATCATATTCTTTTATTGAATCGCTATAGGCTGCGCCATGTATTTACGTCTTAAAGCATTATTAATATCGCATGCGCAATTCTCTCATGCTTTACGGGTAACATTAGCCATAGCTTTTACGCTTGCCTTTTATTCTGTCGTCCACGTTCCACATTCAATGTGGGGACCGGTTACCGTGGTCGTGGTTATGATGCAACCTTATGCTGGCGCCATTGTTTACAAAGGTTTTCAGCGTATTGGCGGCACATTATTAGGGGCTTTATTAGGGCTGTTAACGGTCTTATTCCCCCACCATCTTGATTATCTAATACCGGTGTGGATGTTGGCATGGGTATTCTTACTGTCACTAAAATCTTACGGTAAGAATATTTATTTCTTCTTTTTAGCCGTCATGACATTAATTATTGTTTCTTATCAAGGTGATACGGCATTAGAAGTTAATGTGGCGCTATGGCGAGTAGCCAATATTTTAATTGGTAGTTTGATTGCGATTGCCTTTTCAATGTTAATGCCTATTCGTGCAATTACAGGCTGGAATACACTGTTTAATCAAAACTTACGCGCATTACGTCAGCTTTATCAAGCCCATGCTTCTGCTCATATGCTGAGTATTAAACAACTTAATTCGATGAAACGTGAAGTGTTAGAACGACATATGAAAATGATCATCCTATTACCTAACGTCCAAAAAGAAAAACACAAGTTAGCGGGACATTATCGAACTATTATAACGGTACAACGCACATTAATTAGTATTACCGAACAATTAATTGAAACCCATTGGAGTTCAGATATTAGTCGCCGTCAATTACTGGCTCAAACCGACTTAAAGCTGTATCAACAACATATTATTACAATTTTAACGCAATTAGAGCTAGCATCAGTTAATCATACTAGTTTAGCGGATATTGATGCATTACCTGATATGAATCTCCTTCCGACAATGGTAGAAGAAATATCACCGACAGATACTGCAAATGCTCTGGGTATTTACGGCTATTTCTGGCTAACTCGTCAATTTATTAGTCGACTCGATGCACTGATTCTTCAATTACGGATCATTAATCAATAATACCGTTACCAAATGCTGACTAGCGACCCGCTAATAATAGCTCAATAAGAAAAAGCCAAGAATAGAAAAAGAAAATCAGCACGATGACAATTAATCGTGCTGATTAATATTCTTAACCAGTGGTTATTATTAGCACTAACTGCTAACTGCTAACTGCTAACTGCTAACTGCTAACTGCTAGCAAATAACAGTGGTGACTTCATGATCAACCAACCATCGTTGCAAACGCGGTGATTGTTCAATCGCACTGTAATAAATATCGCAATCTTTTGATGTGTTACCTATTACTGCTAACCACATTTTTAATAACTGCATCATTTTGAGTATCAACACGATAATTAAAATGTGGATTAACAAAATCTTGCCCTAATGCCAATTGTGCAAGTTGCTCAACATCTACGACAAAACCATCAAAATAATGAATAAAGGTATCTGCTAATAAAGCATTCGCTGGCACAGAACACAACATGTGGACTTTTAAGCCATTAGCACCTCGGCACAAACCTTGTTCAGCAAGAAGGTCAATCATCGTTGCTGCTTCACTGAATGTGCGCACAAATGGCACTACCAGTTCAATATTACCGCCACCAACCGTTGCGCGAGCGCGCTTAATGGCTTCACATTGTAAAGCAAAACTCGGTCTATAATTAGCATCCGCACAAAAGCTGACACCGCGTAAACCTAATTGCGGATTACTTTCTAAAGTTTCTAATTCAGCACCTAATAATTGACGTCGACATTCTGAATAAGCTCCGGCCAATTGCACTTTTAATGATGCATCACCTTGTTGTCTCGCGGCCGACACTAATAACTCAGTTAGCATCGCAACGTAATATTCAGCTAACGCTACTGTCTGCTGACCATATTGATCGTCTATTTTTTGTTGTAGTGCTTGTTGGGTTTGTTGCGATAAAGCACTTTGCTGAGTAAAAACTAATGGATGGATACCAATCGCGGTTGCAATAAGATCATCTAATGATACAAGCCCGATACCTTCATTACTCAGTGTCGTTAGTTGTTGTGCATTACGTAATACGGTTGTTGTTGCAAGCTTTAATTCTGTTTGTGTTGTCATACACCACCTATACATCCATGTTAAAAAGACTGATGTCTATTACTATCAATCCATTAAATAACTCTCTCTTGACCTTACTGCGTGTTTAATTTTCAAGCAAGAACAAAACGTTATTTGCTAACAATTAGTCAACGTTATTGACATATGCCACTAGGTTTATGAATAGTAATATTTGCATGCTAAATCACCATTTCAGCGATTAATAGCCGCTGTCACTCATTAAAAACCTATTTGTTATCACAAGTTTGGTTTATTCCAACGATGATTTGGGCTATCTTAACGGGGTTATTACAGAGATACCAAGGTAGGCAAACTATTATGCCAATGAAAACAGATGAACTTCGCACAATGAGTCTCGGCCGAATGCCGACCCCAGCAGAAGTAGAAACAGCCTCACCAATGACAGATGCTATTGCTGCGCATGTTGATAACGCACGTAAGCAAGTTGAAGCTATCCTATCAGGTAAAGATTCACGTCTTTTGGTGATTGTAGGTCCATGTTCAATTCATGACACTGATGCTGCGCTTGACTATGCGAAACGCCTTGCTGCTGTACAAGAAATATATAAAGACCAACTCTTTATCGTTATGCGTACTTATTTTGAAAAGCCGCGTACCGTTGTGGGTTGGAAAGGTCTAGTCTCCGATCCACATCTTGATGGCAGCCTTGATCTTGCTGCTGGTTTGCATAAAGCACGTAAACTATTAATTGATATTAATGCGTTGGGGCTACCTACCGCGACTGAATTTTTAGATATGATCACCGGTCAATATATTGCTGACCTTATCACATGGGGAGCCATTGGTGCCCGCACCACTGAATCTCAGATCCACCGTGAAATGGCATCAGCATTGTCATGCCCTGTTGGCTTTAAAAATGGTACTGATGGCAATATTAAAATTGCCATTGACGCTATTCGAGCGACTCGTGCATCACATTTATTCTGTTCGCCAGATAAAAATGGTCAAATGACGATTTATCGCACCTCTGGTAATCCATATGGTCATATTATTCTTCGTGGCGGCAAAATGCCCAATTACCACCCACAAGATATTGCGACAGCGTGCGCCGCTTTAACTGAATTTGAGTTAACGCCAAAGTTAATTGTTGATTTCAGCCACGGTAATTGTCAAAAACAACACAAACGCCAGCTTGATGTAACGGCTGATATTTGTAACCAAATTCGTAATGGCAGCCGCTCTATTGCTGGCATTATGGCTGAAAGCTTTATTGAAGAAGGTAATCAAGCGGTGATCAGCGGTAAAGAAAACGAACTGGTCTACGGTAAATCAATCACAGATCCATGTATCGATTGGAATGATACGTTGGTGATGCTTGATATGCTGGCTGGTGCGATTAAAGACGCTAACGCATAATTCCGCTTAACATCTTAATACAATAAAGGCGCACCAAGATATTGTTGCTCCTTTCCTCTCGTTATAAATTAACGGTATAATGTACGCGTTAATTTATAACGGGATATATTTCCCATCTTCAGATTAGAGGCCAATAACATGCCATGTTTTGATATTATTTCCGAAGTAGATACCGTAGAAATCAAAAATGCGGTAGAGAATTCAATCCGAGAAATTAGCACTCGCTTTGATTTTCGTGGTGTTGAAGCCAACGTAGAGTTAAACAAAGAAATCGTAAAAATCACTTCAGAATCAGAATTTCAACTTGATCAGATTGTGGCGATTTTACGTGGTAACCTTGCTAAACGTGGTGTTGATGCCAATGCGCTTGAGCGTAAATCAATCAATTTCTCAGGCAAAACAGCGTCACAGAATATTGAATTTAAGCAAGGTGTTGAAACCACTAATGCTAAAAAACTCGTTAAAGCAATTAAAGATGCGAAATTAAAAGTTCAAGTGGCTATTCAAGGTGAAAAGTTACGTGTAACAGCTAAAAAGCGTGATGATTTGCAAGCAACTATGGCACTGGTTCGTGCTCAAGATCTTGGTCAGCCATTCCAATTTGATAATTTCCGTGATTAATTACGGTTAATATCATAAGGGAAGCGTATCTACGCTTCCTTTTTTTTGCCTTAAACGCTCAACTATTTTTGAGTTTATTTAAAAAATCCAACAACATTTAAACTGTAGTCATTAAGTTTATACTTTACTGTTATATCAAAATACGTCATACAAATATAAAATCACACACTAACAAAACAACACCTCTACATACACAACCATTCTATAAACCACAATACAACATCACCAACACCTTACTTACAACCAAGCATACTTTTTAAGCAAACGGAATTTTTTTATTTGCAAAAATTGTTGCGAAGCATGCTTATACCCTATAATTCACGCACTTCAATAATGGTTAATTATTTTTCATTCTCTGTTATTAACAAATTTAGGATAAAGAGCAACAGCAACGATAGCTAATACGGATATGCTTATACGATCACGGAACGTTCATTTTTACGATAATACAATTGTTGTATATCGCTTGTTGTGCGACTCAATTTATTCAATACACATTAACTGAAAAGAAAATAAAGGAGATGTCCATCATGGGCACCGCACAACAAAAAACAACTGCAACAACTGCCGAAAAAACCCAAAATCTCGGCTGGAGTAAAAGTGATACTGTATGGATGCTAGGTTTATATGGTACAGCAGTTGGTGCTGGCACTTTGTTTTTACCGATTAATGCTGGCGTTGGTGGCTTAATTCCCCTCATCGTGATGATGATTTTGGCGTTACCAATGACATTCTTTGCTCACCGAGCGATGATGCGCTTTGTACTATCAAGTGCCAATCCTGGTGCTGATATTACGGATGTTGTTGAAGAACACTTTGGTAAAAATATGGGGAAGATTATTACTCTGCTCTATTTCTTTGCCATCTACCCTATTTTACTCGTTTATAGTGTGGCTTTAACCAATACTGTTGAAAGCTTCATGAAATACCAATTAGGTATTGAGCCACCAGCTCGTGCTATTTTGGCTTTGATCTTAATTCTGATTTTAATGGCCATTGTTCGTTTAGGTGAGCAACTGATCGTAAAAGCGATGAGCATTTTAGTTTTCCCTTTTGTTGCTGTCTTACTGATGCTTGCGTTATATCTTGTCCCTCATTGGAACAATGCTATTTTCACCGATATCATTCCTCAAGGTGGTAACATTAATACTGTAATGTTGGCGGTATGGTTGATCTTACCTGTAATGGTCTTTTCTTTTAACCATTCACCGGTTATCTCTTCCTTTGCGGTGGCTAAAGAAAAAGAATATGGTGCTAACGCAGAGCGTCAAGGTTCTCGTATTTTATTACGTGCCCATATTATGATGGTCATTACGGTAATGTTTTTTGTTTGTAGTTGCGTATTAAGTTTAACGCCTGCTAACCTAATAGAAGCTAAAGCGCAAAATGCCTCTATTCTGACTTACCTTGCAAATCATTTTGATACACCTGTTATTGCTTATGCCGCACCGATTGTGGCTATTATTGCCATAACAAAATCGTTCCTTGGTCACTACTTAGGCGCAAGTGAAGGTTTAAATGGTATTATTCACAAAGTCGCACGAGATAAGAATAAAACTATTTCAGATAAGGCTCTTAATCGTTTCACTGCTTTATTTATGCTTCTTACTACTTGGGCCGTTGCTACACTGAACCCAAGTATTTTAGGTATGATTGAGAACTTGGGTGGACCCATTATTGCGATGTTATTGTTTATCATGCCAATGTATGCAATTAAGAAAGTGCCAGCGATGAAAAAATATGCAGGTTCAATTAGTAATGTTTTCGTTACTGTTATTGGTTTAATGTCTATTTCTGCTATTTTTTATTCACTTACGCAGTAACAACGTAATCAGCACCATGACAAGGCTAATAATTTATTAGCCTTTTTCTTTATTTAAACCAAAACGTTATAAATACTTCATTTTGCTGTCATCCACATCATTAAGCATCATCACAAGCACTTTACAGCAACCATACAAAGCCATGACATTTTATATGGCTATATTTCTTACATTGTGGCTCAAATTACATTCGACGGCTAAACAATGAAAGCATTACTGTTAATACCTATTACAACTTTATTTTGCCATGCTGCCTACGCCACAAACATTAATAATCAACCAATTGAAGAGCATTGTTCTGATTTTAACGGCACGGCAAAATTAGGTTTTATTTACTCTAAAACGACAAATACTTCGATGTCGATGAATTCTGCCGCTACGTTAAAGCACAGTACTGATGACTGGAGTAATAAACTTAAATTTAGTTCTTATTATACCGATTCATCAAAAGAAGAAGATGGCGTTAATAAATACAGTGTTACATTGAATAATCACTATATGATTAATTCGCATAAATTTATTTACTTACGTAATGAATATAACCATGACCAGTTTGAAACTTATCGCCATGAATATATTATTGCGACAGGTTTAGGTTATAAAATTTACGATACCAAAACGACCAAGTTAACGATTGGCGGGGGCCCAGGTTTTCGTTACAGTAAACGTCAACTAAATGATCTTGATCATCCAAGTCAAATTGAACGAAATATCATTGCCAATGCGTTCTTAAATGCAGAAAAACATATTACTTCTACATTAACCGTCGGTGCAAATAGCGGTATTGATTATGGTGTTTCAAATACCAATTACTCTATTGATGGTTATATTAAAAATAAACTTATTGGTGATATTTCATTATTGCTCGACTCTCAATATATCTATAATACCGAAGTGGCTTCGGATAAAAGTCATTCCGAAATTTATAGTACAGTTAGCTTAACGTATGATTTTTAATCTTAATAATGAGACTAAAACGCCACCCAATAAAAAAGCCCATCTAAAAAGATGAGCTTCATTATATTAGTAATATCGCTTTAATTAATAAAGACTTGGCTGTCCTTCTGGACGATTTTTAAAACGACGGTGAAGCCACATATATTGACTTGGTGCTGCCATAATTGATTGCTCAACAATCTTATTAATAAACACAGCTGCCGCTTCTGGATCTTTATGAGGAAAGCCTTCTACTGGCTGGCATATCGTTAACGTATAATGACCTACTTTGTCATCATCACGTACCATGGTAAAGGGCACTACCGCACAATGTGACGCATCAACTAATAAGCTAGTTCCAGTCGTTGTACATGCTTGCTCAACTGCAAACAAAGGTGCAAATGTTGAACGACGTAAGCCATAATCATGATCAGGGGCATACCATACACGCTCCCCTGTTTTTAATGCTCGTAACATACCTTTAACGTCTTTACGATCGATTAAAGTTCGGTTAGATCGTGACCGGCCTTGATATTGGAAATAATCAAAACACGGATTATTATTAGGTCGGTAAACACCCATTCCGGTTTTTTTAATACCAAAAGCGCGCGCGCCCAACTCAAGATTCATTGAATGCACAGCAACCATCAACGCGCCTTTACCTTCGCGTTCTAGTTGTTCCATATGCTCCATACCTTTGATCGTGACATGGCGACTAACGCGCGCATCAGACCAAAACCATGCCATACCCGTTTCAAATAGTGCTAATCCTGAGTTATCAATATTTTTCTTAACTAAACTTTCCCGCTCACTGACACTCATTAATGGAAAGCATAGCTCTAGATTACGATAAATTGTATGGCGGCGATTTTTCATTAATTTAATCGCTAAACGGCCAATATGTTTTCCTAAGAAGAACTGCACACGATAAGGCAATAAGCTAAGGAGATACATTAGTGCTAGTAACATTAATGTTCCCCAGTAACGAGGATGCAACAATGAATAAGAAAAAACCGGAATATGCTTAGAGCTCATACGATATTATAGCCTTGGGTTTTAATGATTAACTAAAAAACATGATAGTTGAATAGGTCTATAATAATCCTTTAGCATTCGAGTAAAAAGCAAAAGTATGATTTTTATTGTCAAAATTAGAATAATACTAACTTTTGCGATTAAAAATAAAAAATAACATTATCTAACAGTATCTTATTATTTTTCGTTTGACATTTATTATTATTTTCAACATCTCACTAACGTCCCTTCTTATCTCTGTTTTTTATGCTCTTGATTAACAACCATACCGTTATGCTTGTTGCTTCGCTGACAATAGCCCGCATTGTTATAACGTCTAAATAAGATAACTACCATACTGCATTGCAAATAAAGAAATGACGGTATTTCGTTTACTCGCCCCCCAAAAAAAAATTAACCACTTGAATATAATGAATAATATTGTTGGCACAATTACTGCAATTTTGTTAACAATCTCAATATTACTTTATTAGGTGTCAAATATGGAATTACGTCAATTAGAGATAAATAACGATACGATCGTGTTATCTATCAATGGTGATATGGATGCTGCTGGTTGTCAAAATATCCAATCAACCATTGATGATGTAATTAGTAAACCACATTCACATATTGACGTAGACATGGAAAATGTCGCCTTTTTAGATTCATCAGGGATTGGGGCTTTAGTTTATCTCTATAAACGACTCACAGAAAAGCAACACAGTATGCAAATAAAAAATGCCCATGGGCAACCGCTTTCATTGCTAAAATTACTAAGAATTGAGAATGCTATTCCAGTTAATGAACATAGTGACTAGCACTGCTCTTATCATGGAGGTGATCACGCTATGGAATTTAGAAGCATAAAACATAATTTAAAGTCACTATTCGTTATTAGCTTACTTTTATTATCAGGTTGTACCCCTTTTGCTGAGCATGGACGTGGAGGTGGTGCTAATAACTATTTAAATACGCGCTCAACGACACTCGATCATCTTCCACCATTAGACCCAGAAGATGGTTTACAGTTTGAATGGGTACTTGTTGCTCGCCATCTTGACATGCTCATCACGGATCAGGCTCAATGGTGTTTTCCAGCCACCGTGCTTCAAGCACAACGAAATGAATCTCGTATTGCCAGTGAACTTGTTGGAGGATTAGAAGTTGATGCGACCAATAGTTTGATTATTCAGCGTAATTTACTACAACGGTTAGAACACCAAACAAAAGATGCCAAGCAACAACAAAAATGTAAACCTCCACGAAACAGCACTATGGAACCGAATGATGTTATCTTTGCTAAAGAGATTTACAACTTACTCAATAGCGCTAATCAATTTACTTTTAACTCCGTAGAACTCGATCCTAACTATATTATTAACCTATCTGTAGCCTCACAATTATTGGCCAAAAATGCCGATTATAAAATATTAATAACCGGCCATAGCGATGTCTTTGCAGCAGATATGCCAGACAATAAACTTGCTCGTCAGAGGGCTGAGCAAATAAAGCGTTATCTCAGTATTTTTGGCCTCAATCCTAATCGCATTCATATTGAGGCTATTAATTCTCGCCCTTCTTTAGTATCAATACCACAACCAAGCGAGCACTTAAGTAATCGTCGTGTAACCATTGAATTAATGCATATTGATCAAAATCTCACACTTAATCACTTATCAGAGAGGTAATTACAATGCATCTCTTTAAGCTCATTTTATTCTCTTTGTGTACTCTTATCTTATTGAGTCAATATGCTTATGCTGAATCATCCAATAAGGTGCGTGTTGGCGATGTTATTACTATCATTTTACCTGGTGAAGAATCTTTAAATAAAACGTTTCAAGTCAATAAACAAGGACGGATAATTTTACCGGAAGTCGGACCGTTAGCCATTGCTGGAAAAACAGAAAAACAGATGGTTGCAATCATTACAATCAGCTTAAAAAGCGTGATGCAAGATCTCAGTCACTTGCAAGTTTTTATCAGTAAACGCCAACTTATTATTAATATTCAAGGTTATGTTAATCAACCCGGAGAATATATTATTGCCGACACCGACTCGGTACAACTGGCATTGCATGCTGCTGGCGGATTACGGCCAGGCGCACAACTCAATCGCTTACAACTGCGCCGTGGTGACACAATAACAACATTTAATTATAAAGCGTTTTTAGACTCTGGTGATCTATCAAAATTACCGACCCTGCAGTCCCTCGATACCCTGTTTATTCCAGCATCAGCAATGATTGGTAATATTGAACAAGAATTTGATACCGCTAAATTAGCACAAGCTGGTGATGCTGCTGATGATAAAAACGCTGTCAAAGTATTTGGTGAAGTTCACGATCCTGGTACGTTTTCCTATAACGAGGGGGCCTCTATTGTGCATGTCTTAATGCGTGCAGGTGGCGTAACTCGTTATGCGACTGTTGAGCAAATCAGAGTTATTTCTAATAATGCACCACGTACTTTTAACCTAAAAAAATACTTAGACTCAGGTGACGAAACTTTACTACCCAAGCTGTATCCAGGTTCAACCATTTTTATTCCTAAACAACAAGAAGAGATTAAATTTGGTGCCAATATTGTCTACGTAATGGGAGAAGTCGCAGAACCCGGCGCATATGAAGGTAAAAAAGGCGCAAGTTTCATGAGTATTCTGGCTAATGCTGGCGGTCCAACACGGTTTGCAGAATCTCGCCAAATTCGCGTTATCAAATCTGACGGTAAAGTGATTAATTTTGACCTCTCGGGGTACACCGAAGGCACTAATTACCAATCCCCCCCACCCGTTGAGTCTGGCGATGCGATTTTCGTTCCTGAAAAAACAGATATGAATGAGAAGTCATGGTTAAAAATAGCACCTCATCGTGCAGTACGTGTACTTGGTGAAGTCGAAGATCCTGGCCGCATAGAGTGGTCTGATGAAATGTCATTTCTTGACTTACTCGCCCACGTGGGAGGACCCACTGTACGAGCAGATACCGCGAACATTGAAGTTGTCACACCAGATGCAAATGGCAGAAACCAGGTTTATACCTTTGACCTTGATAGCTTTATGCTTGAAGGAAGATCTGAATCAACACTCCCTGTCATCCGTGCTGGTGCTACAATAAGAGTCCGTGATTTACCCCTAGATCCCACTGATAATAAATCACAATGGGTACGTCAAACATCTGATAGTTCTATCTATGTTTTTGGACAAGTTAACTCTGGTGGTCGTTATCGCTTTACCAATAACCTTCATTTCTTAGATATTCTTGCTGCAGCTGATGGCCCTACAATCAATGCCGATTTGCACAATATTCGAATTACTCACCGTAATCAAAAATATTCAAAAGTCTCAAAGTTAGATCTCGCTCTTTATTTTGAGACTGGGGACGAATCATTATTACCTATAGTAAAAACAGGTGATTCAATCTATATTCCAGAAAAAGATCGCACTTGGATCGATGAAACTAATGAGTCAACCATTCGTATGTTAGGCGCAGTGCATAAACCTGGACGTTATCGCTATAATGACTCAATGACGATACTCGATATATTAGCCAAAGCTGGCGGCACAACGAACAATGCTTATCCTGAAAAAATTAGTATTATTAATAACTCTCGTCATCAAGGGCAAGCTCGAACGTTTGATCTCATTAAATTTAGCCGAACCGGTGATTATCGATTGCTCCCTGTATTAAGAGCTGGTGATACCGTTTATGTGCCTAACAAAGATGAAAGTATTCTTGCTAATGTTCGCCTTGGTTTCAAAGATATATTCCAGGTACTTGCTACTATTGCTCTCCTTGGAGCATTGTAATGAAGATCCCTTCATACCAGATGGAAATCGAAGATATCTTTTTGTTCTTAGAGCAACAAAATTATCATTCCATATGCATTACTTCTAGTAATCCACAAGAAGGCGTTACGTCTATCGCACAAGCGATTACTGAACGGTATTTATTAGCGGGTTATCGCACTCTGCTTGTTGACCTTAACGTTCAAAATCCAAGTTTAATACCATTAATAGATATTATTAATAAATCACACCAAGACCAGAACTTAAATAATTATTTAACCTATGATGCCCATAATAAAGTAGGGTTATTAGGCGCATCTATTATTAATAATAAAGCCCATATTATTGAATTACGTCAACCTCAAAACTTAAAACTTAAAATTGATGCGTGGTTATTAGAATTTGATAAAATCATTATTGATACCTCTCCTCTTTCTCAATCTTCCTTACACAATATTCCCGCACATACAGTTGCAAGTTGCTGTGATGGTACTATTCTTATCGTACTTTCAGGAAAAACACAGCAAAATGAAATTAAAGATACGATAGAAAAATTAACTGTATATAATGCTCAGCTGATTGGATTAGTCTTTAATGATAAACTGCAACCTCATATTAAAGATGAAATCTGTCGTGAGATTAACCGTTGTACTTTTTTACCTGAAAAAATAACAACCAAGCTTATCCACTTTATACAACATAATCGGTTTTTATCTATTTTGGTGTAAAATGACAGATTCTATTCTTCTCTTTACAAGTACCCAGTCTTCCACATTAGAATCTGTGCGAATATTACGTCAATCACTGTCTAAAATTCTCGATCACCTTGATATTAAAATCAATATAAAACAATACTGTCTATTATGCTGTTCTGAATGGTGTACTAATATCATTCTTCACTCGACCCCACCTAGTAATGATATTACCGTTAGCTTGAGAAAATCGAAAAAAAAATGGTTGTTAATTATCAAAGATTCTGGTGGAACGTGGAACCCACTCACGCATCATACTGCCATCAATGATAATACCAATGCATTAAAAGGCGGTGGTTATGGCCTTCATATCATCAAAACTATCTCAGATGAAATATTGTACCAATCACTACCAACACACAATATTTTTACTATTATTTGGGAGCGCGATACTCACCGTATTAAACCCCATATATTATTAGTTGAAGACCAAAAATCGCAAAGAGCACTGTTCCATTCATATATAAAACATCAGTTTACTGTAAGCTCTGTGAATGATGGTAAACAAGCATTAACTTTTTTAAAAAATGAAACTGTCGATTTGATTATTTCCGATATTCAAATGCCAGAAATGAACGGTATAGAATTACGACAACACTTAGAAAAAAGAAAAATATCTTCAATACCGTTTATTTTTTTATCTCAGTCACAAGACGAAACCGTACTTCATGATGCTGCCACTTTAGGTATTGATGACTATTTAACAAAACCCATTCAAAAAGAACAATTACTCAATTCAATTCACCGTGTATTGGCGCGTTTTAATCAGGTTTACCATGCGCTTTCGCAACAAGTAAATCAAAAAATAACCGATACTTTACTGCCTCAAATTAATTTAAAATCAAAACACTGGCGGCTGGCTTTTCAGCAACGTAATACGGGTAGAGGTGGTGGCGATTTTGTACTATCAACCCGTGATAACGGTATCACACAATTATTAGTTGCCGATGTCATGGGGCATGATGAAAGTGCAAAATTCTTTTCTTATGCTTATGCTGGCTATATCCGTGGGCTTATGCAAAATACTGATCTTACTCAGCCAGCACAATTACTCACAAAATTATCTAATAACGCCTATAAAGATCAATTGCTATCACAAACAATGTTAACGGGGTGCTGCCTTAGCTTTATTAATACTAACACGATCAAATTAAGCTGTGCCGGACATCCTTACCCTATGCATATTCATCACAAGAAACTCGATTTAATCAAAGCTGAAGGCACCTTGCCCGGATTATTACCCCATACTGAATATAATAATTTATCCATTACCTTAAAAAAAAATGAACGTATTGTTTTAATAACTGATGGTTTATTTGAATCAGGTAATACGATTACAGAACGAGAAACACTTGAATGTGCGATAAAAAAGCATTTAATCATAACCGCAAATTTACCACTCAATGTAGCACTTGATAAAATAATGCAGGTTTTTGATGCATTAGCTGGCACTCCTCCTAATGACGATGCCCTATTATTGCTGATTGAGAAAAAATAACTGACTATCGTTGTATGTTAAAAGCATATTCCTATTATTTCCTTCATTTATAGTAAATATCAACTAGCTCAAAATAGAATTTTCACATCCGTGTATTCTTAAACAAGCATTTTAAAAGCAGCTATAATAAATAATAAGGTAAGTATTAGCATATTATAATGTTCTTAAATCATTATTTAATAACCCATTTTAGTATTTTACTGCCGATAATATTTTGTCGCTAATCGTACAAATTAGGATAAAAATAACACTAAAATTAACAATAAATAAAAATTAGTCGTTAAACCGTCTCTATAAACAGGATGTTACTATGCTACAAAAAGTACTTTTAGTAGAAGATTCAACATCATTAGCGATTCTTTATAAGCAATATGTAAAAGATGAACCTTATGAGTTCTTTCATGTTACAACAGGTGAAGATGCTAAAAAATTTATAGTGAAGAACCCACCACAATTAATTATTTTAGATCTCAAGCTTCCTGATATATCAGGCGAAGAAATTTTACAGTGGATTCGAGATCAAAAGATCCCAACAGCAGTAATCATAGCAACAGCTCATGGCACTATCGATATTGCAGTCACACTGATTCAAAGTGGTGCAAATGATTTTTTAGAAAAACCAATCCAAGCAAACCGCCTTAAAACCTCGATTAAAAACCACCTTGCGCACAACAAACTGGAAGGAATAGTCGAAGATATTAAAAATGATTTCAATCGCAATAAGTATCAAGGTTTTATAGGATCGAGCTTACCAATGCAGGCTGTTTATAAAATGATAGATGCCGTTGCGCCAACCAATGCCAGTGTTTTTATTTCAGGAGAGAGTGGCACAGGTAAAGAAGTTTGTGCAGAAGCTATTCATTATAAAAGCCAACGCTACAACAAACCTTTTGTGGCAATTAACTGTGGTGCGATACCTCGAGATTTAATGGAAAGTGAAATTTTTGGTCATCTAAAAGGGTCTTTCACTGGCGCAACCACCGATCGTAAAGGTGCAGCCATGCTCGCAAACGGAGGAACACTTTTTTTAGACGAATTGTGTGAAATGGAATTAGAAATGCAGAAAAAATTACTTCGTTTTCTACAAACTGGGCGCTTTACCCCTCTTGGTGGCAGTAAAGAAATTGCTACAGATTTACGTATAATTTGTGCGACTAACCGTGATCCACTGGTTGAACTTAATGAAAAACGATTCCGTGAAGATCTCTATTATCGTGTCAATGTTGTCCCCATTAAAATGCCTCCACTTCGCGATAGAGGTACTGACATTCTTGATATTGCTCGTTTCTTTTTAAAGAAATTTGCCAAACAAGATCATAAAAAATTTGAGGCCATAAAACGTAATGTTGAATTAAAACTCTGCCATTATTCTTGGCCCGGTAATGTACGCCAATTACAAAATATTATTCGCAATATTGTTGTACTTCATAATAACACTCATATATCAATGGAGCATCTACCAGAACCACTTAATAGTTTTAAAACAACGGCAAAAACACCTGATAAGCAACACATAAAACTCAATAACATTACTCCAATCAAGCCAATAACAAATATAGAACCACCATTACATACAATGACGACTTTAAAAAGTGAACCTGATGACAAAAAAGCAATTAATACTCACCTCATTCGTCCTATGGCTGATATAGAGCGTGAAGTTATCGAAAATGCTATTGATTATTGCGATGGTAATGTTCTAAATGCAGCAGTACTTCTCGAACTAAGCCCATCGACGTTATACAGAAAAAAACAAGTTTGGGATTCTTATGAAGAGTCAGATTAAGCCACTGCGCATTTGGCTAGTTATTGATAGTAAAAATATCGGGGGTATTGAATCACATATCCTACAACTCGCTAAAGGTCTAACCCTACTGCAGCATGACGTTGATATTATTTTTTTACGCCGCTATCACAAACAACACCCCTTAATCCATTTACTTAACCATGCTCATATTAATTATCAGTTTTTATCCGGTTCTGTACGTTCATTACTGCAATTCACCTTAAAAAACCCACCCAATGTTATTCATTCTCATGGTTACAAAGCGGCTATTTATTGTCGCTTAATACGGTTGTGTCTCTTATTTTCTTCTCTTAACATACGATTTATTAATACCTTTCATGCGGGAGAAATTCCCACAGGAAAAGTAAAACTATATGATGCTATAGATCGATGGAGCGCCTATTTAAATCACGCTAATTTAGTCGTAAGTGATGATATAAAACAACGTATTCCATTTAAAACGGAAATTATTAATAACTTTATAAATACTGAACAACTGACAGTTTCTCATGGCCAACAAATTGCCTTTGTGGGTCGATTAAGTGCTGAAAAAGCCCCTGACAGATTTGTCGATCTCGCTCGATGTTTACCACAATTTAACTTCCATATTTATGGTAATGGCCCTTTAGAGCCAGCATTGCGTCAACAAGCACCATCTAACCTACTATTTCATGGTCAACAACAATCAATGGATAATATATGGCAGCATATTGGCTTACTGGTGATTTGTTCTCGTTATGAAGGCCTACCAATGGTTGCACTTGAAGCTATGGGACGCGGTATTCCTGTTATTGCTACACCCGTAGGTAATATCCACCAGCTTATTCAATCTAATATTAATGGTTGGATTACTGAACCACATCAACTGGTTGCAGCTATTATTCATTGGTCTCAATTAAGCCAACTACACCGAAGTCAAATACAAAAACGAGCTCAACATATGATTGAACAACACTATTCATCACGTGTGGTTATCCCTCGTTTACTCGATATCTATAATCATTAGTTTTATTCTCAATTTAAGAATAACGATTTAAATAGTTACCACTATTAAAAAAAATATTCATTTTCAAATGGTTAAGATAAATAAATTTGGCACTCCTTTTGCTTATTATATTCATAGCTTAGTGCATTTATATCAGTATACGGAAGGACGTCATGGCTCATGATCATCATATCTTTGTTTTTGACCCTATTTGCTACACTGGTGGGTCTAAATTCGCTACTCGCGAAGTGTTAAACCTTATTGATCGCCAACAACATCGTCTAACTATCTTAACGTCAGATCCTCAATCATGGCAGATGAAACAAGCCAATATTATATCGTTACCTTATCCATCATGGTTGCCTATTAGTGATGTTGGTAATGGCTATTGGTTAAGACAGTTCTATTTTTGTTGGTGGATTTTGTATGTACGTTGTCTTCATGGCTCAATAAATG
The DNA here is from genome assembly GCF_002954725.1 of Photobacterium phosphoreum. Classification (GTDB taxonomy): domain Bacteria; phylum Pseudomonadota; class Gammaproteobacteria; order Enterobacterales; family Vibrionaceae; genus Photobacterium; species Photobacterium phosphoreum. Next base: position 944,208 of record NZ_MSCQ01000001.1, on the reverse strand, counting down.
TTGCTGTTGGTGCATCTTGCCCAGGAAATGATATGCCCCTTTACCTGTTAAAGTGGTTATTAAGATACAAAGTAGCCCAGTTCATTCATGGTAATATCAGTATTTCACGTTCATGTGGATTATGCTTATATCAAGCAGACAATGTGTTTTATTTACACAGTGCTTACGCTTCAATTATTGCAGTAATACAGCATCGTTGGCGAAAACGTAAACCCAAAATTCGCGACCAAAAATGTCAACAGTTATTATCATCAGGCCACTTTTTACCGTTTATAAATGGCATAGCAAAAGAGCGTGCCCCTTCGTTGTGCCAATACCATACGCCAACATTATTTTGGGCGGCTTCGCTTTTAAAGTGGAAAGGACTCGACTTGCTGCTCGAAGTCATAAGGAAAACAGCGGTAAATCAAAGAATCCCAACCAATATTTGTTACCTTGTGCCTCAAAACACCACATTACCGATCACTCTTGCTCCTCAACCTATTGAGTCTATAACCTGGTATCAGCAGCCATTATCAATCGATAGTATTCGTGCAAGCAGTAATATATTCATTTCAACCAGTGACAAAGAACCTTTCGGACTGTCTATTTTAGAAGCATTATTTGCTGGTATGTGTATCATTATTCCCAAAGATGGTGCTTTTTGGGATACTCAGCTAACGCACAAAAAAAACTGTTTAAAATATATTTCTAATGATCGTAAATCACTCCAGCAGCAAATAGACTATATCAGCAACAACCCCCAACAACTTTCGATATTAGGCACTGAAGCCGCAATATTAGCTCAAAATTATCAAGCCGAACAATGTTATGCCGTAATCATAGCCACCCTTTGTCAACCCAATTCCACATCGGTATAGGTTAGCTATATGCGCATATGGCCTTTAGCGACGCCACTTAAAAATATCATTCTCTATAGCACTAGCATCGTGCTTATGAAGGGAGTGTCACTTATCATGCTGCCATATATCGCAACCCATTTATCTCAATCAGAATTAGGCCGCTTAGAAATTCTGGTTACCATCTCCGTTATTATCAGTATTATTTTTGGTTTATCGTTACATGAAGCGTTATACCGTTTTTCAGGTACTGCAAAAAAAAGCCAGCAACCCCAAATTACCGCAGATATTTTTATTATTAGTATGATTATGGCGGCTATTGCTCTACCTATCATTTGGTTAATTTGTCCATTATTAAGTCAACTTAGTCAATTACAAACCTCGACACTGGAACTTAAACTATTATTACTTCCATTGGCCTTTGAAGCTGTCACCATGGTTGTTTTATCGGCATTAAGAATGCAAGAAAAGGCACTGCTGTTTTTTTATATCACCACCGGCAGAGCACTGTTTCATGCGCTCTTAACTATGATTGTGCTCCATTATGGCTTTGGTGTAAAAGCCGTAATTTTAGCAGGATTTATTAGTGCCATGTTGCAAGTGGTCGTGATCATCTATTTGCAATATCAAACAAATAAAAAAGCGTGTATTAACTACCATATTAATATTAATACTACACATAAATATTTCACTTATTGTTTGCCACTGATGTTCAGCGGCTTGATTATTTTTGGTCTCAATGGGTTGGAACGCTGGTTCTTGATTTTCTATGTTTCATTCAATGATGTCGCACTGTATGCCGTCGCATTTAAATTTGCCTTAATCTTAGTATTATTGATGCAACCATTTGGTATGTGGTGGATGCCAAAACGGTTTGAATATCTATCTAACAATGGTGTAAATACCACCACACAAATTACTCATATTAGTATTGTTTTACTCTGTAGCTTAACTATCTGTGTATGTTATTTCTCGCCTGTTTTTATTGATTGGTTTATGCCTGAAACCTATCACGCCGCAAAAGATATAGTGGTAGTTTTAGTGATCATTTTTGCAATTAAAGAGCTTAATGAGCTGATTAATATGGGGGCACTCATTAAACAAGAAACAAAAAAATTATTAGTGATTAATTGCCTTGCAACTGTCGTTGGAGTAACACTCATTATCGTACTGACGCCAGAATATAAAGTTAATGGCGTGCTTAGTGCATTAATGGTTGCGCAAAGTATTAGAACATTAAGCACTTATTGGTTATCCCAGCGGTGTTTTCATTTTCCTTTTGCTCTCAATAAAATCGCTGTTTTGTTTACTATCAGTGCTATATCTATAGGATTAAGCCAATTTCAACAAACAATAGTATTCCATTTATCAAGTGCTATTTTATCGCTTCTCATTTTATTAAGTTACGCTTTTTGGAGCCGCTTAGTTATCTTTCCAAGCATAAATAAATCAAAAAAAATCATAGGAGATAATGATGCTATCTGATCATTCTCCACCAAAAGCACTACCATCGTATTGGCTTATAACACTTTTATTGTCTTTCATTATCGGCATAATATGGTATTTCCTACCTCATCCAATATTAATTATTACGATTGGTGTAATACCGATAGGCGCTTACTATAGTTTTAATCATCCTTTTTTTATTGTGTTACTGTTTATTTTATTTTCATTTTTTCGATTACATGAAGTTTTTCCTTTTTTATATGATTTTAAAATACCTAAATATTTATCGATAATCTCACTGGCTGCATTTATGTGGCAAATATTTATTCAACGTAATATCCAGCTTTTTTGGTGTCGTGAATTCACCTTAATTACCACATTCATGTTGATTATTATGGTAGGTATTGTCTTTGCTGTAGATCGCCCTCTCGCCTTTGAAAGTTTTAAAAATACGTATTGGAAAATCATTATTATGACCTTCTCGATAGCTATTTTAATTCAAAAACCCAGTCAATTAACGCTTACTTTACAAGCCATCATTTTCTCTGGAATGGTTGTCGCAATCACCGCCATTTATAATAGAATTGAAGGCATTGGATTAGTTGAGGGAACTCGTGCAACAATCGGTCGTGATATTGGATCAATGCTGGGTGATCCAAATGATTTAGCATTAGTGCTTATGTTTCCAATTTCTTTTTCAATTGCACTATTACTGACACCACAATTATCTTGGCAATACCGTTTATTTGGACTGATTACGACAATTATCCTATTCATTGCGGTTATTATCACTCAAAGCCGTGGAGGACTACTGGGCATGATTGCAGTCTTTGGTATTTATGGCATGCAACGTGTTAAATCTAAATTATTATTACTTAGTTGCAGTACGATTATTGGTATCATGCTTTTTACCCTTGCGGGAATAGCCGATAGAACATCAGGAGGCAGTGCTGAAGTTGGTATTGATGCATCATCAATGGGACGTTTATATGCATGGCAAGCCGCTTTTTACATGGCGCTTGAGCACCCTTTTACGGGGGTAGGTTTAAGCAATTTTTATCCTAATTACTTCTTTTTTAGTACCCATTGGGATGGACTCAATCATGCCGTTCACAGTACTTGGTTTTCTGTATTAGCTGAAACAGGCTTTATAGGATTAATCATTTTTATCAGCTTAATTGTTATTCTTATTAAGAATATTAAACTTACTTTGGCAAACCTGAAAACCCATAAAAATAAAATAAACCCCATTATTTATGCCAGTGCGCAAGGTGTCTATGCTGGCCTGATTGGCACCATAGTATCAGGAACTTTTCTCACCCAAGGTTTTACTTGGCCAATTTATATTTTAGCGGCATTGGCCATTGCAATTAGTAATATTTCGAAACAAGCATTATGCAAAATAAGTAGTTAATTATTATTCTCAATTTGAGAAATCACTAAACCTTTAAAATAACAACTTGATAATATTATAAAAATTATTGGCACAGTCTATGTAAGTATAAAGAAGGTATATAAAGGAAGGGATAACGATGATGTATTTATTCTCTTTTACTCAATGTAAAAAATGGCTTAAAAACAGCCAACACTCTTTCCCTATGGCCTTATATCGTCTTATCTCATTTATACGTTGTTTTGAACTACCTTTACCACAGTGGTGTTATTCCACGCTTTATTCTCTCCATCAAATATTCACTACATTATGGCACTATATTATTCATTTCTTTTATTATCTGCCCGCGTTTAAAGGCCGTTTACATTGTTATGGCAAATACACCAAGCTCGATAATGGCTTACCTTTTTTTAGTGGTCCGCTCATTATGACTATTGGTGATAATTGCCGAATTTCAGGAAAAACCACCTTTTCAGGTCGTACAGACTCTATCAATCCCACACTCAATATAGGTAACAACGTCGATATTGGCTGGCAAACAACGATTGCAGTAGGTAACAAAATCATTATTGGCGATAATGTTCGTATTGCGAGTCAAGGCTTTCTATGTGGCTATCCTAGACACCCCATTGATCCTCATTTACGCGCACAAGGATTGGCTGATTTACCACAACAAATCGGCAATATCATTTTAGAAAATGATGTTTGGGTATGCACACGAGTCAGTATTATGGGTAATGTTACTATCGGCACAGGATCAATTATTGCGACAGGCAGTGTAGTCACCAAAAGTTTTCCACCCTATACCTTAATTGCAGGTAATCCCGCAAAAGCGATAAAAAAAATAGCCTTTCGTACCTTATCTTCACACAATAAGGATACGTCATGAAACATGATCTCATTGTTTTTGCTGAAGATTGGGGGCAATTACCGTCAAGCACTCAGCACTTGATCAAACACCTTGCGCCCAACCGAAAAATTATTTGGGTTAATTCTATTGGCTTGCGTAAGCCACAATTTACCTTGCACGATATCAAACGGGTTTATGACAAACTCACGCAACCGAAAACACAGGCAGTATCTTCTTCGCCCACTGCACCTTTTCAAACTATCACTCTAAAAACAATTCCAGCACCTAAAAGTAAATTTGCCCGCTGGATAGCTAAAAAGCTCATTTGTTACCAATTAATTCCTATCTTAAAGCAAACACAATTATATCAACCGATTTTATGGGCATCATTGCCGACAGTGGCAGATCTTTGTGGAGCGCTCGGTGAATATGGCGTTATATATTATTGTGGCGATGATTTTAATGCATTAACAGGAGTCGACCATACAACCGTGACTCAGCATGAAATTACCTTGGTTGCTAAAGCTAATCTGATACTCACTGCAAGTATGGTGTTATATAATAAATTCCCTAAAAAAAAGACACAATATTTACCTCACGGTGTTGATTTTAAACTATTTAACCACCCAGTTTCTCGTGCTTATGATCTGCCTAATAATGCTCGTCCTATTGCTGGATTTTATGGCAGCTTATCGCATTGGCTCGATTATGATTTATTAAATAACATTATTGCTAATAATCCTGATTGGAATTTTGTTTTCATCGGGAAAAACACATTTAGCAATTCCCCATTGCTAAATCATAATAACCTTTATCTGTTAGGTGAAAAACCACACTCTTCGTTGCCACAATATAGTCAGCACTGGCAAGTAAGCCTGTTACCTTTTATTAATAATGCTCAAATAAAATCATGTAATCCATTAAAATTATTAGAATATTTAGCCACTGGCACACCAATAATCAGTACCTCCTTTCCCGCAGTTCTTCCTTATAAATCAGTGGTTGATATTGCTCGAAACGCAACAGAGTTTAGTATGATCCTGCAATCCATAAAAACGTCTTGGCATAATACTCAAACAATAGACACTATTGAAACAAGTAAACGTTTACAACAAATTGCATTAAGTAAGCAACAAACATGGGATGTAAAAGCACAACAACTTGAACAATGGCTAGATGCGCTATGATTTCATTAAGCCAGCGATTTTTTATTATATTGACCTCTGCATGGCGACGACGCTATATGATTGTTATTCCGATCATTATCATGCCGTTTATTGGGCTTATTATTGCTAAAATATCACCAAAACATTATGAGTCACATACCAGTATGTTGATTCAAGAAACCGCAAAAATGAACCCTTTTTTAGAAGATCTCGCTGTTTCTACAATGTTAAAAGAACGTCTTAGTGCACTACAAACACTGCTTCATAGTCGCCACATTTTAGGCCTTGTCGCAAAAGAGATTGGTCATACCCACACATCAATGTCACCACAAGCGATTGATAATGCGATTGCTAAATTATCCAAAAACCTTACAGTTAGAATGGTAGGTAAAGATCTCATTCGAATAGATTATCGTTCAAACAGCCCTGATAATATGAAAACAACACTAGAAACCGTCAGTTACTATTTTATCGATCAATTACTGGCTCCTGAACGTTCTTCAATGACCGATTCCAGTCAATTCCTCTCTGAAAACATTGAGTTTAGACGTCAGGAACTTGATATAGCAGAAGATCAATTAGTTGATTTCAAAAACAAAGAAAATACAACTCACCCAGAAATGCAGATATCTATCTTAGATCGTTTAGCAAAACTCAAACAGCGTTTATATGAGCGTCAAGCAGAGCTTGCTGGCGCGAAAAAACGATTGGGTTCAATAGATTTACAGCTATCAAAAACCAACCCTGTCATCGGTAAATTAGAAGAAAAAATCATTACTATTCGAGCTGAACTGACCTTGTTACAAGCGAAATACACCTCTAAACACAGTCAGATACAAGGGCGGTTACGAAATTTAAAGCGATTACAAAAAGAACGTGCTCGATTGCTTTCACAAAAACCAGCAGGATTAAGTACTGAGCAACTATGGGATATTGCCAGTAGTAATAGCGTTAACGATGCATCCAAATCACCACCGATTTTATTATCTCAACTAGAGGAACTTCAAAAGGCGACAGCGAAAGTTGATGCTCTAGAAGAAGAAACTCGCGTATTAAAAGTCATCATTACTGAAATAGAAACTAAAGTCGCCAGTTTTAGTCAAAACGAAAAGCAACTCGCGCAATTACAACGCGATTTAGCCTCGAAACGTCAATTATATAATGATCTTGTCAACCGTTTCGAGATGGCAAAATTAACCCGTTCATTAGGTATTTTTGAACAAGAAAAACGTATAAAAGTTATCGATCGTCCTTATACACCAACAAGCCCATCAAACTTACCCTCTTACTTTTTTTTCATTGCCGGATTTATTGGGGGGATAGGTTTAGGAACAGGATTAGCATTTCTAGCTGAAATTTGTGACACCAGTATTCGACGCAAAGATCAAATTGCTATGTTGAGTACTATTCCCATACTAAGCCGTATACCAAAACAACCAGGAAAAATAAACAAACCTCAATAGCAATGCCATCTTCAAATACTGTCTTCGTTTAGTTCAAAGTATAATAAACCCCTATTATATTCATTCTCATTCTGACAATTTCATTACCAATAAAATAACCCATTGAATATAAATGTTTTTTTAATGGCACAATCCATGCATTATCCATACGTAATAAGGAGTGTGTGATGAAAACCATTATTCATGTTGTACAACATTTATCCCCTGGCGGATTGGAAACAATGGTATTGAATATGTTGTCGTTTAGCGATCCTGGCTATCGCGTTTTTGTTTGCAGCATGGAAGGCACACTACAGCACATCGTAAATAATTGGGCTCATTTAGTTCCATTTAAGCATCAAATTATCAGCCTAAATAAACCGCAAGGAATATCATATTCAACGATAAAAAAACTACGCTCAGTCTTTAAAGACTATCAAGCTGATATTGTGCATTCTCATCACATTGGTCCTTTACTTTATACCAGCTGCGCGATTCAATTTAACAGCAACCGAATAAAGCATATTCATACCGAACATGACGCTTGGCACTTGAATAGTTACAAGCATCAATTAATACAATTTATCGCGCTACAATTATCAACACCACTAGTGGTTGCTGATGCTGATTTTGTTCGTAAAAAAGTACGTAGTATATTTAAAACCTACCCCATTTATACGATAAAAAATGGTATCAATCCGTCAAGGTTCACGATTGGTAATAAATATCACGCTCGCGATAAACTTCAACTTTCATTCCCTGCCCATGCAACCGTTATCGGCAATGCTGCACGCTTTGAAACGGTTAAAGGACAACAACACCTAATAGAAGCCTTGCAATTATTACCTGCTTCATTTCATTTATTACTCGCAGGATCAGGCTCAAAATTCGAAGAATTACAGCAATTAGTGCACCGATATAAACTAGATAGTCGAGTACACTTTTTAGGCCACATTGATGATATGCCTACTTTTTATCAAGCACTTGATCTATTTTGCCTTCCCTCTGATAACGAAGGTTTTCCGCTATCAACACTTGAAGCACAAGCTTGCGGTATACCCTGTATTGCCAATGATGTCGGGGGAGTAAGTGAAACATTAAGTACTGATAGTCTTTTGGTTGATAATAATACTGCAGTCACTTTATCTGCTGCTATTCAATCAATGCCACACCATACTATTAGTTATGATGCGCGGGAATTTATTCTGACACATAACCATGCTCAAACGATGACAAAAGCTTATGAACAACTTTACTTTTCAGGAGAAAACCTATGATCATCTTTCTCTCTATAATGACATCGTTTAGCCTCTTTGCTGTCATTTATCATCATGTACTTTATCCAATGTTGTTAAATTGGTACGCTAAACGTCATCCCCAACGTACAGTATCCCCAACACCTAGAAATTTTGCCAAAAATAGCCAAGATTGTATTTTACCAACAATAACCATTATTATTCCTGCTTATAACGAAGCACGATGGATTGCTGAAAAAATACGTAATATCTCCTACCTTGATTATCCTACCGATAAACTAAAAGTCATTATTGCCTGTGATGGTTGCAGTGACAACACTGTGGAAATTGCGAATAATACTATTCAAGAAGCCTTATGTTCAGATACGCATATAGAAATTTTATCGCAGCACAAAAATCAAGGCAAAGTCGCCATCCTCAATCAGTTTATCCCTCAATACGATAGTGATATTATTGCACTCAGTGATGTCTCTGCATTAATTTCCTATGATGCGTTATTAATTGCAGCGAAACACTTTGAAAATAGCAAAATAGGCGTAGTAAACGCAACTTATCGATTACTAACCCCAAGCTCTTTCGGTGAAAGGCAATATTGGGACTACCAAACAAAGATTAAGCAGCAAGAAGCTACATTTGGTAACAGTTTAGGTGCACATGGCGCATTTTATCTGTTTAGAAGCGCACTATTCGTACCGTTAGATAAAGATACTATTAACGATGATTTCATTTTGCCAATGAGTATTGTTGAGCAAGGCTATCACGCTATTTATGACCCAACTATTTGCGCTGTTGAACTTGATTATGTTGATAGAAGAGATGATTTCTCTCGCCGTTTACGTATTTCCGCCGGCAATTTTCAACAACTCATTCGCTTATTTAGTTTATTTAATCCTAAATATAAAGGTACCGCTTTTACCTTCCTTTCTGGTAAAGGATTACGTATTACCATGCCCTATTTTATGCTAATGGCTTATATTGGATCATGGTTATTAATAAACTCTCCGTTCTTTCTCTTTACTTTTATTTGTCAAACAGTTGGCTATGTTGTAGGCATTCTCGGTGTCATACTTCCTCGTATATGTTCACATAAGATTTTCCAAATAGTGGCTTATCTTATTACCGGACATACTGCTAATTTTATTGGTGGAATAAACTATCTTTTCCGTAAATTAATGGGATTATTAAATCGTGTGTATCAATAACATTAAAGTGGCACTACTTGGCTCACCTTGTAAAACAAAAGGTACACGAATTTATCGTTCTGTAATGATTGCTAAACGTAGTTTTGATCTTAGCCTTACATTGATTATGTTAATTATTGTATTACCTTTCTTTCCGTTAATAGCTTGTGCCATTAAGCTCGATTCCAAAGGTGATGTTTTTTATCGTCAATTACGGGTTGGTAAATCAACACCTGATAAAATTCATATTTTTGAAATGATAAAATTCAGAAGTATGCAAAATGACGCAGAAGCCCATACTGGCGCTATTCTTGCCAGCAAAGAAGATCAACGCATCACGACAGTTGGTCGCTTTTTACGCCGTACACGTATTGATGAATTACCACAACTGTTCAATGTACTGCGTGGTGATATGTCTTTAGTCGGACCTCGTCCAGAAAGACCTTCCTTTTATCAACAATTAGAAAATGAAATTCCCTATTTTAGCGAACGCACTTATGGGGTATTGCCCGGTATTACAGGCTTAGCCCAAATAAATCAAGGATATGATACGTGTATTGATGACGTACGCTCAAAAGTCGGCTTTGATCATAGCTATGCGCTATCACTTAACTCATTCTCAAGCTGGTTAAAAACCGATATCTATATTCTCGTCGTAACCATAAAAGTTGTGTTTTCAAGCCAAGGGCAATAACGAGAATATGTAACAACCCGTAACATAAGCTCGTCCAATAATTATTTTTCCGTATAATCCCACTATCTTTCTTTACTCTATGGATAATGCATTGGAACTATTGGCTATCGATTTTTTAGGTAAGCCGTTGCGACTTGAAGGCTCAATGGCTGGATGGCAACAATTATTTTGGGATAACACGCTAGTCTCGCAAATTGCCGCAGCACCAACCGATACAAATCAATTTACGCACCAATTTGAACTTTCAAATAATGAACAAACCATTCAATGCCAACTCAATGGCACCCTGAGTTGGCAGCCGTTTCTGATCCATTATCAAGTCAGTGCTGATCAGCAAATGGTGGCGCAAGGTGAGCGAAATGACAAAGACATTGAACGCCAACAACCACAACAACCGATAACACCAGAAAAAAGATTCAGCTTGATTGGCCTAGCATCATTGGGCATGAAAGCACTCAAAAGTGCTAAATTAATTAAAGTCGTGCTCGCGTCAGCAAGTCTAGCCGCTTATTCATGGTTATTTTCGATTCAATTTGCATTGGCTTTACTGGCTTGTTTAGTGTTCCATGAATACGGCCATATTCGCGCCATGAAATATTTTGGCATGAAAACCAAAGGTATTTACTTAATCCCCTTCTTTGGCGGATTAGCATTAAGCGATGAAAAAATTAACACTCGCTGGCAAGATGTGGTGATTTCAATCATGGGGCCAGCTTTTGGTTTAATCATGTCATTAGCGTGCATGATTGCTTATTGGATCACAGGGGAAATGTTCTTTGCAGGCTTAGCGGTCTTTAATGCACTGTTAAATCTGTTTAATTTATTGCCGATTCTACCGCTTGATGGTGGTCATGTTCTAAAAAGCATTAGTTTTTCGATGAACAGTAAAATTGGCATTATTGCTTGTGCATTGGCGGCAGTTGCTGGCGTAATTTTAAGCTACCGTTTAGGACTGACCTTATTTGGTTTTCTACTGATTATGGGTAGTTTAGAAATCATCTTTGAATGGCGACAACGTCATCAAAGCCATCTATTGCCTTTAGATCGCTACGGTCAAATTTTCTCTACCGTATGGTATGTCAGCCTAGTTGCCGCCTTCATCGGTATTATTGCTTATTTTGCTAGCTTAGGTGACAGTTTACTTAGCCTACCGCTACAAATTTTAGGCACGTAATCGTAAAAAACAGAGAAACTAAGCCCTAAAAAAGCCAGCATCCAGAGATCGATTCTAAAAACGATTCATATGGATATGCTGGCTTTTTATTACCACTATTATCAACAACAGCAATAATAATGTCTCACAACAATCACGTTATTTCTTCTTCGCCATCATCGCTTTAAGATCAGCAAACGGATTAAATGTCGCGGCTTGGTGATCATCTTCACCGGCACGAATCACACTGCCCTGACCATTATCTGCATCGGTGTATTTCTCGTGTTCATGATCATGACAAAATAAGCATAATAACTCCCAGTTGCTACCATCTTGAGGGTTATTAGTATGGTCGTGATCGACGTGGTGAACCGTTAGCTCACGCAGATTTGAATAAACAAACTCACGCGAACAACGCCCACATACCCAAGGATAAATTTTTAATGCTTTTTCACGGTAGCCCGCTTCTTGTCGAGCATAAGCGGCACTGCTGCCAGTATAATCAGACGACATATCTTGACCTATTTTATAAAGAAATAAACCACTAGTCTCTCTAGTAGTTTAGGCAACTCACTGCCAATTGCCGTATTGAACCATCACTGAACAACAAATTTCAAGTAAAGTTTCAGCTCTTCTGTTATCTATCACAATTTAATCTAGGTTGATCTTTTAATACAAACAGTTAGCTTGAAATTGTTTTCATCAGCCTCCATATATAAAAACAACAATATTTTCAGTTAAAAATTACGCAGAATTTCATTGTATTTAACTTAATATTTTGACTGTAATTTAAGCGAAGAGACCTTTTATTCGAGATTTTAGAAGATAAAACCTTGTATAGATAACACCTTTGTAAAAGGTCTATGCTAATATTCATGCAATTATTTGAAGCTGATTCTAACAGAACGTTTCACGAATCGACCTTTAACCGCTAAGAGTAAACAAATATGGCTTTTGATTTTTCCAATATGCTCACTGAATTATCAGCGATGCACGTAGATTTGTCGGCGATGCCAACGAGTATCGACATGGGGCACGCAATCTTAGGCGCATTAGCAGTGATCTTTTTGTTAATGTATCTAACGAAAAAAGGTAAACCTGTTGAGATCGAAAAAATTGTTGAAAAAGAGATTGAAGTAGAGAAAATCGTTGAGATTGAAAAACCCGTCGAAATAATCGTAGAAAAGATTGTTGAGAAGCCTGTTGAAAAAATTGTTGAAGTAGAAAAAATTGTTGAAAGAATCGTTGAAGTCGAAGTTGAACCTAAACTAAAAACATCAACACCAGATTCAGCTTTACAACTACTGTCACTTTTACAACAAGACGCACGCTTTATTGATTTTATGCAAGAAGATCTTAAAGGCTTTGCAGATGCTGATATCGGTGCTGCCGCTCGTGTTATTCATGAAGGCGGTCAAAAGGTACTTAATGAGTACTTTACTTTCGCACCTGTTCGCGCTGAAGAAGAAGAATCACGTATTACCCTACCCCAAGGGTTTAATGCCTCTGAAGTACGCCTAACAGGTAACGTAGTAGGTGAAGCACCTTTTAATGGCACTCTGATCCATCGCGGTTGGAAAGTGACAAATGTTAAATTGCCTAAATTGGCAGAAGGCCATGATGTACATATCATCGCAGCCGCTGAGGTAGAACTATAATGCAAGACACACAACAACATCGCTACAGCGTAGGTATTGACTTAGGCACAACACACTGTGTGCTTTCTTATGTCGATCTTGAAACTGAAAACGCTGATGTCACGGTCATGACAATTCCACAATTGACCACTCCTGGTAATGTGGAAGATAAAAATCAATTACCGTCATTTATGTACCAAGCTCATGAATCAGAGCTAGCAGAAGGTGATACTGCACTTCCTTGGAATGCAAAACCTAATGCCATTGTTGGTGCTATGGCGCGAAACTTAGGAAGTAAGACTCCTATCCGTCTTATTTCCAGTGCCAAGAGTTGGCTTTGTCACGGTGGTGTAAACCGTCGTGAAGCATTTTTGCCACTTAATAGCCCAGAAGAAGTTGTAAAAGTCTCGCCATTAGAGGCGACACAGAAGTACCTTGAACACATGGCTGATGCGTGGAATTTCCAACATCCTGAAACGCCTATTTGTGATCAAGATGTAACGATTACCGTACCGGCCTCTTTTGATCCTGCTGCGCGTGAACTAACCGCAGAAGCAGCACGCAATGTTGGCTTTAAGCACTTAACCTTGCTTGAAGAACCACAAGCAGCTGTTTATAGCTGGATCAAGAACAATGATGACAACTGGCGTGACCAAGTTGCTGTTGGCGATATCATTCTTGTGGTTGATATCGGTGGTGGTACAACGGATTTATCATTAGTTGCAGTTACAGAAGAAGACGGTAACTTAACCCTTAATCGTGTTGCTGTTGGTGATCACATCCTACTGGGTGGTGATAACATGGATCTTGCTCTAGCTTATCGCTTAAAGATGAAGCTAGCGCAAGAAGGTAAGCAATTACAGCCGTGGCAAGTACTCGCCATTACGCATGCTTGTCGTGATGCTAAAGAAGCACTACTTAACGACGCTGAATTACAATCAATGCCGATTGTTGTTCCAAGCCGTGGTTCTAAACTACTAAGTGGCACGTTACAAACAGAATTAACACAAGAAGAAGTACAGCAAACGTTGGTTGAAGGTTTCTTCCCTCAAACAACTATTGGTGAATTACCTGTACAAACAGCACGTGGCGCGTTAACCCAAATGGGTCTGCCATACGCACAAGATGCGGCGGTATCGCGTCATGTTGCTGGCTTCTTAAGTCGTCAAAGCCAAGCAGTTGAAGAATTGTTTGCACAATATGAACAACAGCATGAAGGCTTTATTCGCCCAACCGCTATTTTGTTCAATGGTGGCGTACTTAAATCATCATTGCTGTCAGATCGTCTGTTAACAACGATTAATGGCTGGCTAACAACAGCAGGTTCTACTGAAGCTAAACTACTTACTGGGCTTGATCTTGATCTTGCGGTAGCAAGTGGCGCTTCATACTACGGTTTTGTACGTCGCGGTAAAGGTGTACGTATTCGTGGTGGTATCGCAAGTAGTTACTACGTCGGTATTGAAAGTGCAATGCCCGCTATTCCTGGCATAGAGCCACCACTAGAAGCATTATGTGTTGCTCCTTTTGGTATGGAAGAAGGCAGCCAAGCCGATGTACCAAGCCAAGAATTTGGTTTGATTATCGGCCAACCAGTACAATTTAAGTTCTTTGGTTCAACAGTACGTCGTGACGATGTTGCAGGTACGCACCTTGATTGGTGGCAACCAGAAGAAATGGAAGAATTACCAACGATTCAAATGACACTACCTGTGTCTGAGGGTCGTACTGCTGGTGAAGTGATCCCTGTTAAGCTGGCGTCACATGTGACAGAACTTGGCATGTTATGCCTTGAAGCCATTGCGACCGATAACGGTCAGAAATGGCAAGTCGAATTTGACGTTCGCGAAGCGTAATTGCTCGCACAACGGCGCACTTTATAGTGCGCCGTTTATTTATCTAACAACCAGCCAATGAAACCTGTCAGGGGTACACACTCACCTATTTCCTACCCGCAAAAACTGGCACATCAAGCGTTTCCTATCTGGCTATTTTCTCATCTTAATTATTTTATGGAGTCAGCATGTCTTCATCTTCTCCGCGCTACCTTGTTGGTATTGACCTTGGTACGACACACACCGTTGTCGCTTATAGTGAAATTACGGATACATTAGAAACAAGTCCGATGCATCTTTTTGAAATTGATCAATTAATTGCACCGGGTGAAGTTGCGCGTAAACCACTATTACCGTCATTTCGTTATCATCCAGCGGAAGGCGAAATGGATTCAACACAACTGGTATTGCCTTGGAATGCTGAACCTGTCGCGGGTGAAATTCCAAGTGTGATTATTGGTGAATTTGCACGTGAATTAGGTGCGAAAGTTGAAGGCCGCCAAGTTGTCAGTGCTAAAAGTTGGTTATCTCATCAGCATGTTGATCGTAACGAAGCCATTTTACCGTGGTCATCAACGGCTTCAACGTCTGATGTAAAGAAAGTCTCTCCCATTATTGCTAGTGCAAGCTACCTTAATCATGTGCGTCAAGCATGGGACTATCATCATAGAAACGACAAACTAGCACAGCAAGAAGTTGTGATCACTGTTCCAGCCTCTTTTGATGAAGCTGCACGCGCACTAACATTAGAAGCAGCTGAACTAGCGGGTTTAAATAAAGTACTGTTACTTGAAGAGCCTCAAGCGGTTTGTTACGACTGGTATGCACAAAATCGCCAACAAGCCGATGAGTTATTAAAAGACATTCCATTATTAATGGTGTGTGATGTCGGTGGTGGTACAACCGATTTAAGTCTTATCAAAGTTGGCAGTGATCAAGGTAAATTAACTCTTGATCGTATCGGTGTTGGCGATCACTTAATGTTAGGTGGCGATAATCTCGATTTAGCATTAGCACACGTTGCCGAACAACGCTTACATGGCGAATCTAAAAAACTCAGCCCTGCCGCGTTATCAAAGCTGATTCAACAAACACGTAAAGTAAAAGAAAAGTTATTATCAGGCAATGCGCCAGACAACGCTAAAGTGACGATGCTAGGCAGTGGCTCGCGTTTGATTGGTGGTGCTAAAAGTATTGAGCTAAATCGTGAAGAAGTGCATAGCATCGCCCTTGATGGCTTTTTTCCAATAACAGCATTCACTGACCAACCAAATCAACGCCAAGCAGCTATGGTCGAATTTGGGCTACCTTATGCGGCAGATCCTGCTATTAGTAAGCATGTCGCACAGTTTATTGATCTGCATGATAATGTATGTCGTGAAGCGTTTAATGATTTTAACCTTCATCATCCAGATTCAATCGTTATTAGTGATGATCAACCTGCAATTCCAGTTGCCGTACTGCTCAATGGTGGTGTTTTTAACAGCCCGCTACTTTCAGCCCGTACGCTAGATATTATCTCTCGTTGGCGCGGTGCTCCTGTTACTGAACTGAAAAACCTTCATCCTGATTTAGCTGTCGCTTTTGGCGCTGTCGCTTATGCTAAAGCACGTCATGGTGCACAACTAAAAATTGGTGGTGGTTCAGCCCGTTCATTCTTTTTAACCATTGGTGAAAATAAAGGCACCAAACAAGGGATCTGCTTATTGCCAAAAGGGATTGAAGAAGGTATCGAAGTCACCCTAACTCACCGTAAATTTGCACTAACGCTGGGCGAGCCAGTACGGTTTAACTTAGTCTCATCAACCAATGAGAAACAGCATGATGTCGGTGAACTGATTGAAATCATCGGTGATGGTTATGTGAGCCTACCGCCTTTTATTGCGACCTTAGACAGTGATCGTGATCGTAATCAACTCGCTGCAAATCAGAAAGATCGTGAAGAAGTGACATTGGCTTGCCAGCTAACAGAAGTCGGCACGCTGCAAATTGAAGCGGTAAGTCTTACCGATGATAGCAAGCGTTGGAAAGTTGAATTTGCTATTCGTAAAGATCTAGCTCGCTTAAACCGTAATAAAGGTGATAGCACGTTAGCTGAAAGTGAACTTCCCGCGCGGATGCCAGAAGCGATTGATGCGGTAAAGAAAGTCTTTGGTGGCAGTAAAACAACAGATAATAAAGCGGTTAAAACACTGCGAAACGATCTTGATAAAATATTAGGTAAACGTGATGCATGGGAAACGCCGTGTTTACGTGAACTTGCGAATGCGTTACTAGACAGTAAAAAACGTCGTCGTCGTTCAGACCTCCATGAACGTAACTGGTTAAAGCTTACTGGCTTTACTATGCGCCCTGGCTTTGGCTACCCCGCTGATGAATTCCGCATGGAACAAATCTGGCAGTTATATCAACATGGTATTCAATTCGATACCAATACCCAAACATGGTGTGATTGGTGGACATTCTGGCGTCGTGTTGCAGGAGGCTTAACCCAAGAGCAGCAACTGCTTATCTATAAAGATCTTGCTAAGTACATTACGCCTGGCGCAACGCGTAACGCGAAGCTGAATAAAGAACTCCAAGAACGTAGCTATGAAGATATGGTGCGCTTAGCAGCCTCTTTAGAGCACTTACCGTTTGATAAGAAGCTCCAATTAATTGAATGGTTATTTGATCGTCTTCAAAAAACTCAATATGCGCAAGCACATTGGTGGGCAATTGGTCGCATCGCAACCCGTTCGCCTTTTTATGGCAGTACGCATAACTTATTGTCTGCAGAGCATGTTTCTTACTGTTTACCTGAACTGATGACATATGACTGGCGTAAAGAATCATACATTGGCTTTGCGGCAGTCATGATGACGCGCATGACAGGTGATCGCACATTAGATATCAACGATGAGTTACGCCAACAAGTCATTAATAAATTAAAACAAAGTAAAGCACCAGAAAGCTGGATCGAGATGGTTTCAGAGGTCAAAATATTGACAGAAGCAGAAACTAAACGCGTATTCGGTGATGCATTACCCAATGGATTGCGTCTGATTGGCTAATTAATTTCAATATAATGCAATAAAGGGAGGCAGTAGCCTCCCTTTATTTAACTCATATATTCAATCTAATATTTCTTATTTAAAAATAATGCGCAATTACTGACTTACTGATTAAAAAAAATTGCAATAATTCTCATTTTTTCATTTTAAACTCTCAATTGAAGCACAAAAATAATTCTATTAATCTTCTGTTAAGGTTCACATTGCTATTGTCTTGCTAACAGCATTTGTTTACTTGTTATATAAATAACAGGTCAACCGTTTTTCAAGCATGAGTGGACGTATTGGAACGACCATAATCCCACTCTCAAAAATTCAAATAGGCAAGACTATGACTAATACACAATATGATTTAATCGCACAACGTATCTTCAAATCAGAAAACCAGCGTGTTGCTGTTGCAGCCGTAGTGTTTGATGGTCTATCAAGCTACGAAGCTGAGAAGCGTTATGAGTTACCAAAAGGCACGCTATCTCGCAATGTTCGTAAATATAAGAATGAAGT
This sequence comes from Photobacterium phosphoreum, assembly GCF_002954725.1. Taxonomy (GTDB): domain Bacteria; phylum Pseudomonadota; class Gammaproteobacteria; order Enterobacterales; family Vibrionaceae; genus Photobacterium; species Photobacterium phosphoreum. The sequence goes on along the minus strand of NZ_MSCQ01000001.1, from coordinate 925,759 downwards.
ACAATACATTGAGTCAGTGTCTGCTGCTTAATTATTAAATATATTATTTATAATTGAACCGATATACATCATGTATATATGAAATAAAATAATCATGGTTTAATTAGAGGCAAAAAAAGAGAATGTATCACTACATTCTCTTTTTAATAAATTTATTAATATTACTATTATACAGTTACGTTTAATCACCGCTTCGTAAATAAATACTGACCTTAAATAATCCTACCGCAATAATCAATAATCCAAATAATGTTATCGGACCTAAGCTTACTAATGTTTGCCACGGATGATTACTGGTTAAAATATTAAACGCCAAATTACTGACACGGTTTAGCCAAGAACCGATAGCCATTGAATCAAACAGCATATAGCTGACAAACTTAACCAACGTTACGGCAACAAACAACACTAATAATGGATGGTCAGTTAACTGAGAAGCACAAAAGATAACGCAAGCAATTGGCAATAACGCTAAGCTCATCGCTGCCATCATTGAAATAAATTGTCCCCAATGTACCCCTATTGCAATAAGAGAGAGTGAATTTTCAATCAACATATCCGCAGGCATTACCCACATCGCAACAATCCATACTGTGACATCAATAAATAATAAAAGTAATGATGAAAACAATGGAATAATGACTAATGCCACTAATAATTTAATCGCGATCGCTTTAGTGTCACTCACCGGCATAGAATGCCAAAAAGCTAAACTACCCTCTTTACGCTCTTTTGCCAGTGCTCTTGCCGAGTAAGTAAAAAAACTCAGTAATGACACAATACCAGCCACAAAAAAAGATACTGCGCCGACGACACCAGCAAAGGATGACGTTGTGATCGGTGGTTGCCAACCATCAATACCATTCATCTGTATATTAAAAGAAAAATCATTAATATTACTCAATACTATTACGACCACTAACGTAGCAAATAATGCCAAAAATAAGGGTAACCGTGTAATAATTTTATGCTCTAATACTTCCGTTTTAAGCAACACATAGCTTTGCTTCATTACACCGTCTCCTGCTGTTTAGCTAAAAATATATCTGCAAGACTGGGTTGGCTAACATCGCCTAGTTGGGTTAATCTCGATACATCAGCCCCTTCAAACAACAATCGATATTGCCCTAATTGACAATTGACGGTTAACGGATTTAATTGCTTCGCTGCTACAATATTATCTTCATTAACAGACAAAATAACAAACTCATCGGCTAATGTTGGTAAAGAGGCTTGCAAAACTGTTTGACCATTTTTAAGTACCAACACATCTGTTAGCAAGTGCGCAATTTCATTGACTTCATGGCTTGCAATAATTAATGCGCGATCACCCTCATTGAACCACGCCATCAGAGTGCGATAAAATGTCGAGCGATACATGAGATCTAACCCTAGAGTTGGCTCATCTAATATAAGCACATTCACCTTTGTTGCCATTACAAGTGCAAGGTGTAATTGCACTTTCATACCTTTTGATAATGTTCTTATTTTACTGTTAACATTAATATTAGTTTGATCTAAATATTGCTGCATTTTTTGGGGTTCAAAATGGTCGTGTACGCCCTCGGTATACGCTATTAATTGCTTTACTGTCATCCAATCTGGCAACATGGCAACATCAGAAATATAAGCAAGATATTCAACTATTTTTTCACGGTGCTTTTCAGGTGACAAACCAAAGATACTCAATTCACCCGCGCAACTGTGCATCCCCAATAAGGTTTTAATCAACGTTGATTTACCCGCCCCATTATGGCCGAGTAAGCCAAGAATTTGCCCACTAGCTAAATTAAAGCTGATGTCCTCTAATGCTTTTTTACCATGATACGACTTAGTAATGTGCCGTGCTTTAATAAAAGGTTCATCACAGTTTATATTACCCACGTAAAATCCTTAGGGACTAATTAATCGAAACAATGTTCATTAATAACATAAACAAGTCGCTTTATAAATTAAAGGGTTACAAAATAGGCAAAAAAAATAAAACGACGTTTAATTATCTGATATGAGAAAATGGGCTGGATAATAAATCCCGTTAATTTTCAATAATTCGAACTAAGGCAGGAGTATACAGAGCGAATATAATTAGCTCTGTATACTAAATAGAAGTTAATATAAAAATGCAACTTACTATATTAAAATAAGAAGGCTGTAACCAAAGTTACATAATAAATATAGCATTAAAACATCACTAATATAGGCACAATTATATTGCCATGATTGAGCATTAAAATATTAGGCTTAACTATTGATAGATATCATTATTCTGCTTCGTCAGATAACTCTTCAATAACAAGTTCGTGTGGTGAAACACCGTCTTTATCCATCATAGCTAAAAGTTCAATCATGCGAGAGTGACGTGATTCTTGTTTGAATTCATGTAAAACAGCAATTAGGTTATTGATTTTTTGTAGAGGAATACGTTTGATTACTGCTTTTTGTCGACCTGGTACTTCATCAGCAAAATCAATTAAAATTTGACGGTAGTCAACACGGGCTTCCTTTACCTCACCTGTAGCTTCTACACTTTTTAACATCGCACTGAGCGCTTTTTCTGCAGCAGCGAAACTGTCCATTAATAACCTCGGATAATAATACAAATTTGCTTTAACACAGTATTGGCAAAGCATGCATTGATAAAATGATCAATTTTAATCAGAAAAATTAACATTGTTCTATATTTAGCTAAATGAAATTAATAACCTCAGATGAATAAATGAGATCGGTATCTATTTACCGACACTCTTTAAGTGTTTATACACATTAAAGACTCTATTTATTATAATTGATCTTTTCATTTTCGTGTAGCAGGGGACGCCACTTCGGTGGATATTACTCTGAGTTAGCTTTATTGTGAACACTAATTTAAAAAAATCGTCAATTTATTCATTTTAACGTGAGTTAATGTTCTTTTTTGACCCGATTTTTGGCTCAATATCACATTCAAACATTCTCTGATCTCTCTTATACCTCTTAATAAAAATGTAATATTCAACTATAGTTAGCATTAATTTATCATTTAGTCATAGGTAGACTGTGCGTCCTAATTCTATTTTAGTTACCGTAATTATCGGTAGTATGCTTTCTTTTTCTAGTTTTGTTGCAAACGCATCAATTCGATCTTCTGGTAGCTTTACCTCAAACGGTCATTGCGAAGCCTATCAATCTTTTCGAAAACAAACCAACCCTGACAACACCCAACTGGTAAATAAGCACCAATATGCAATAAAAGCCATTAATAAAAAAGACTTTGATTGGGTACAACTACTTATTCCAAATGCCTCCCCCGCTATGCGTTGGGTCAGTAAATCTTGTGGTACCGCGCAGTTTAATCAAGAGCTAACCGTTAAGCCCTCTTTGTCATCATTAAATACATCATCTAAAAGCTGTAATACCCGTAATGATTTTGACTCATACGTATTAGCCTTAACGTGGCAACCCGGATTTTGTGAACACTTTAAGTATAAAGGCAATAAACCAGAGTGTACGGCAATTAACGATGGAAAATTAAATATCACCAATTTAACACTGCATGGATTATGGCCAAATAAAACCAGTTGTGGCACTAAATATGGCTATTGTGATCGTTATGCACAATTAGATCTTTCTGCTTCGACAATTAAAGAAATTGCACCTTGGATGCCCAATTTTTATTATCAAAAAACCTTTGGTGAATATCAGTGGAAAAAGCATGGCGCCTGTCAAAACCTTGACGCTAACAACTATTTTTTAACCGCAACCAAATTAGTCGAAAAAGTAGATGCTTCTGCAATCAGTCAATTTATAAAAGCTAATATTGGTAATAATGTCTCAACATCCAGCTTTAAAAAGAATCTTATTTCACACTTTGGTACCGATGCAGTAGATCGGATTAGCTTAGCCTGTAGCCAGGGAAAATATTTAAATGAAGTCCGATTAAATATCGGAAAGTCATTTAATGTTAACAATAGTGTCCAAGAATTACTTGAGTCGGGTCCTAAGGGACGTCCTTTTTATGGTAATTGTCATAAGAAAATATACATTGAAGCTGCTGGAAAGTAGTTATTCTCATATTCCATTTTATTTCTAAAATCAGAGAGCATGGTTTTATTTTGCTCTCTACTTTCTTTACCTCTATCTTTTACTATTAGATAGCCTTTACAACACCATATTATGACACTTTAGAGCGTCTTATTTGACTTCAAAAAAACAAATAACACGACAATGAATAATATAGAACTCATTTTTTTAAGCCGAAAAATCTCAGTCTGTGATAATGTACAGCGTACAATATAGCTTCTTCTATCCCATTCACATATTTTTACAACCACTTGATTATAAACAATAAAATAACCACCCCCTGTTAATAATGTAACGTGTTACATAGTAATAATTCTTTTTTTGTGATATAAGTCTCCTTGGAATTTTGATTTTTTGTGCTACCTTGCATCGCCTTTAATGGCAATGAAATCGGTTACATGTTCAATAATTGTAACAATTACTTGATGTATATGTTGCAAATTATTGTCAATAAAAAAACCTATTATAGCAACCGATAGCAAGAGCACTCACAAGTGATGAATGTTCCTCTTCACTAAGTAACCTTTCGAGGCTGCATAGTTTTATTAACAGGAAAAAATATGACTTCTACGAATGGAAATATACTAGGATCAATTAATGACACCTTAATGGCGATTATTGGTGCAGTAAACGGCGTTTTATGGGGCCAGCTTCTCGTTTATTTACTGGTTGGTGTTGGCGTTTACTTTAGTGTTCGTCTTGGTTTTATCCAAATTCGTCAATTTCGCCACTCAATCACAGTATTAAAAAGTGGTCGTGAAATAGAGAATGGTATTAGCTCATACCAAGTTTTTTGTACATCAATGGCCGCTCGTGTGGGTACAGGTAACATGGCAGGTGTTGCGGTTGCATTAACCATCGGTGGTCCTGGCGCTATCTTTTGGATGTGGCTAATTGCTATCTTTGGCATGGCAACTGCTTTTATTGAATCAACCCTTGCTCAAGTTTACAAAGTAAAAGATGTTGATGGTCAATATCGTGGTGGTCCTGCTTATTACATGGAGCAAGGTCTTGGCAAGCGCTGGATGGGCACTCTTTTTTCAATTTGTCTTATTGTTGCTTTTGGCTTTGTTTTCAATGCCGTTCAAGCAAACACCATCACTGACGCACTGCACCACTCTTTTGGTTGGGATGAAACCACACAAGGTATTGTGATTGTTATCTTTACTGCCTTCTTTATTATGGGTGGTTTACGCCGTGTAGCCAATGCTTCAACAAAAATTGTGCCTATTATGGCTGTTGGCTATTTAGCTATCGCGCTAGTGATTGTGGCAATGAATATTACAGAGCTACCTGCAGTACTTGCACTTATCGTGAAGAGTGCTTTTGGTTGGCATGAAGCTGTCGCCGGTGGTGTCGCTTTCACTGCTTCACAAGCAATGCAAAGTGGTATTGCACGTGGTCTATTTTCAAATGAAGCAGGCATGGGCTCAGCAGCTAACGTAGCAGCAAGTGCAACACCAAACCCTAACCACCCCGCTTCACAAGGCTTTGTGCAAATGCTCGGTGTATTTGTTGATACTATTGTTATTTGTACTGCCTCTGCGGCAATGATCATGCTATCAGGGGTAATGAACTCACCAGACGCAGCTACAGGTATTGGTTTACTACAACAAGCATTAAGCAACCAACTAGGTGATTGGACGACCTATTTCATTGCTTCAGCTATTTTACTGTTTTGTTTCTCGTCAATTATTGCAAACTACTCGTATGCAGAAACAAATATCATGTTCTTAAATGGTAATACGAAGAAAGGCTTACTACTGTTCCGTCTTTGTGTTTTAGGCATGGTAATGTTTGGGGCTGTTGCTTCTCTCCCTGTTGTTTGGAGTTTAGCTGACGTTTCTATGGGCTTAATGGCGTTGGTTAATATTGTCGCTCTTATCTTCCTTTCTGGATTGGCAATTAAAGTCATCAAAGATTATGAAGAACAACTTAAAGCAGGTAAAACCCCTGAATTTGATCGCTCTAAGTTTAAAGAACTAAAAGATATTGAAGGTGCATGGCATCCAGATACCATTGCAGAAGCACGTGAAGCCAATGGCAACACGTTTAATAAATAGAATAATTAAATAATATCGATATATTAAACCAGTCAGCAATGGCTGGTTTTTTTATCTTTATTTTTAATATTAATCATATTTATACTAAAAAATAGAAGTAAAAAAAAGGCTAAAGAAATATATTCTTTAGCCTTAAGCATATTTAAACATTATAAATAACCATGTTGGGTTTTCCAGCTTTCACTCATTTGTGCTAAAACACACGCTGGAAGTGGACGATACGCTTTTGCAGGCTGAGTCGCTATTTTACGATAACCACTTGCTTGCAGTCTTAAATCAAAGGCCTTATCTATTGGCTTACCAGCACGTGCCAAATCCCAACGGAAGACACGTAATGCCATATATTCATGCTGTTCAATTTCACCACCATAAGGATACATGAGCACTTTTGCATAGGTTTTTGTTGCCAATTCGAAGTTCACATTAATCATGATTTTCTCCTTAGCACCTATTGGCTATCACTACTGCCAAGGGCTGTATTCAACGTAAAACGTTACAGTGTCGCATGCAAGTTATTTCGCAAAGATCTTGATGTAAAACGGTACATATAACTTAATTATGTGATATTGCGCTCAATATTGTACAGTTAATCGCCATTTCCTGCGGTAAAAACAGTCAAACCTAATTAATTTCACTTGATGGTGTCAGTTTCTAAAGTTTGCACTTTAAACCCGTTATCAGCTGCATTACTATGCTAGATATAACCACTTTAAGGACTACATAATGCAACCACTAAAAGTGCAACCTAACCCACAAATTGCCGTTATTTTTAAGACATGGTCTACGGAGTGGGCAAAAGAGGTTGAAGCTGGTAAGAAAGATACAGCCAATCAATTTCATACTGTATATAACATCGCTGCCGATTTATTCGATAAAGGTGGTGAGATTGACATTTCAATTATTTCTGCATTATTTAATGACTGTAAGCAAAAAACAGAACTGGCAGAACAGCTGGTTAATAAAATAAAAATAAGCTTAAAAGATGATGATGTACGTGCACAGCAACTCATCACTAAAGTAAATACCGCTGCGCAAGATGCTGCATTTGCGATGAATTACCTTGGTCAATTACTACTAAAATCAGCATAATCACATGAAAAAAGCAGTGCTTCGTATGACGCACTGCCTCTCCTTTTCATCAATACTGTTTTGTAACATCACCACTAATTTATTACTCACGCTGTATTATTTATTATATTTCCACGACTAATTGTAGTTTTATTACTCTCTATACTTGTCGTATCTGCGTGTCCACTATTAACAAGCCGCCCTCATGAAAATAACAACGTTAACGACTATGTTTAGCCGCTGGTTTTCCAATGCTGCCGACATTCCTGACTCTATTCGTATTACTATTCCAATGCTGGTGAGCCTAGGCTTATTCTATAGCTTAGGTTTTACCAGTGCAGGAATATCAGGCTTAATCACTGCATGGTTACTTGGCACTCAAGCGCGCAATCTACCCTATTTAAAACGATTACAAATACTGTCGATCTCGGCACTAATTACAGTTATTGCGACCTATTTAGCGTTCTTAGTCTTTGATAATACTTGGCTAAGTGCTATTACGTTATGCTCAATCGCAATTCTCTATGGCTTAATGTCCAATCAACGCCCTCATATTCGCTCATTTGGTTATAATTTTGGCTTTATCTATATTATGGCGATTCATTTTGCTTCGGTAGGTGATAGTTTAACCATTATTATGATGGCCAATATCTTTGCTGGATTATGTGTAACGCTGTCATCGCTTATTTTATGGCCCTTTTTTAAAGGCCGTATTTTGCAACAACATACTGTAACGGTACATAATGCTCTTGCTGATTGGCTTAATGAATTACGTTTTTCTGATAATGACGCTCAGCTAGCGACGAGACGGCAGTTCTTTTACCAAAGTGCACATAATTTAGCCTATTTCAGCAACTCTGTTTCATCTCCTAAACGTGCTTTACAAATAAAAATAGAATTACAACGTTTATTAGAAATGTCTGAATATATTATTTGTTTAGAACGAGTACTCAGTTTTGATCTTCACCAAACGACACGAGTACGATTATTTAAATGGATAGAAATAACAGTTGAACAATTAAAGAACAATCAACAAATTACTGAGACATTTGCGACTAACGAATATAAAAATACACCATATATTATTGATATAATAGAAAAATTCAAACGTTGCTATAATTTCGACACGTTTTCAACACCCGATTACAGTAAAAATATTTATTTATTCACCAGCGATAGCGCTGCATTTATTAGTGATTTTTGTCATGCGATTAAAGCTAATTCTAAAGAATGGCGTCATGCCGGTAAGATTGCTATAACGCTCGCTGTTACACAATTTTTAACCGAGTTTTATCACCTTCCCCAGGGCTATTGGATCTCATTAACAGCCTTTATTGTGTTATTAACCTCTTCAATGGCAGTAACTAACCATCGTATTTGGAACCGTTTCTCTGGTACTGCTTTAGGTGGGATTTACTGCTTTATCTGTTTGTATTTCGTATCGGCGCAACACCTTATATTACTGACCAGTATTTCCGTCTTTTTTGCCTTTACGTCGTATCATAAAGAACGTTATGACATTCATGTATTCTGGCTAACATCAATGATTGTGTTCGCGATTAGCTTGTTATCTCCCGATAATACTTATGTGTCTTTTTATCGTATTATCGATACTCTTTTTGGGGTAACTATTGCATTTTCAGTGAACTATTTTATTGCGCCAAGTTGGACCATGACATGGTTAGATCGCCACACTGCCAGCATGATAAAATCTCAAATCTTATATGTTGCGGTATTAGATAAGCCTCAATGGGAACAAAAAATCAACTTATACCAAAGCCAACAACGCTATTATGCGTTAAACGGTGAAGTGATGAATTTACTCAAAGAGCCTAATTTAAGCCCTCGTACCTCAAAAGATTGGTTAAGTTTGTTGGTTTTAATTCGTCGTCTAAATGATAGCTTACTACTAGCAACAAAATTAGGGATTCAATCAGATAAACCACAATCTACAGCACGTTGGGTCAATCAATTGCAATGGGTAAAACAAACATTCCCTGATCGTTGTAAGCATGGCGAAATGCCACCATTCAATACTGAAACGACACCGATCCCTGAAGATATGTTATGTGCATTAATTGAAAAAGATATTCAACAGCTTACCGCGTGGATGCTATATCAGCGAGCTTTTGTGGTGTAGCAAACGTGACATTTAGTTATTAGTAAAAAAACCGCGCATCATTCAGATACGCGGTTTTATTTTTTTCGATGTATATCTTGACGTTATTTAATTCACTGTCACTGAATTAATTTGTAATGGATCATGCTTTGGTGCATCAAGATTTAATGCTTTGACTGCCGCACGACCCGCAGATGTAATGCCCCCTTCATAAGAAGGTTCTGTCGCACCAGGGATCATATAAGCTTTTGAACCTGGCGACCAAGCACTAAAGAAGCCACTTAAATCAGTTTGTGCTGCATAAGATGCACATACCATGAGTTGATCACCTTTACTCAAACCTTGCATTGATTGACAAGCATTAGGTGTCGGTAATTGCATATTTTCTTCTAAGCCACCACGTTTTAGGCGATGCATTAGTTTAAATAAATTCCAACCCTTCATGCCATTAACATCAGTGACATAATAACTTGGCAATTTACCAGTAATGGCCTTCGTAATATCGAACTCAGTTTCAGCCCACTCTTTTAATTGAGCAAACATCACTAATCGTTCACCATTACCACCAGCAGCCCAAGCATTGGGTGCTTCTAAGTTAACAAAAGCAGGTGCCATGCGAATATCTTGCTCTACGCGCGCCATTTTACCAAGATGTTTATCCTGCATATAAAGTGCAAGAATATTGTTAGTAACCTCGGTTGAACCTTCAACACTAAATGGTGCTTCAGCTGCGTTATGACCGACTTCATGCCATAACAACCAGCTATTTAATGGTGACATTTTAATATCACTGCTGTTGCTTTCGAAGCTGATGTTCATTACTGGATAACCAGAGTGTGCTGCACCAATAGAAATAGCGACATCATTAACCACATGATGCTTATTATTAGGCAATGTCGTATCTGTTACTTTACGATGATGCCCTGTCCCAACTTCATCTCGCGCATAAAAATCATTTAAATCTTCGGCAAAAATATCCAACTCTTGCGCAAATTGCTGTGGGCTACCACCATAATTACTCGCTTGTAGATTTTTTGACGCAGCAGTATAAATAAAGCTATTCGATTCAATTTCACCGATTGGAGCCACTGAATCTTGAGGGTTTACCCAAGCATTATCTTTATACCATGGTGCAGCAACGGTTCCATTTAGATTAACCGTTACATTCCCTGTTTCATTGCCTGATACATAAATCAAACCACCGTACGGCGCGGTAAACGTTTCAGATCCACCAGCAGGCAATGTGAATGACTTAGAAACACGCGGTGGGCGTTGTAGACCCAACTCATGCTTTTCACGTCCAGTTAGATCGTCAGCTAAAGCCACAGTAATTGTCACTGGGTTACTATTTCCTTGTACTGAAATAGTAAATGGCTGATGTGCCACAGCCCATTGACCTGTTGATTGACGATTACCCGCGTACCATGCAACGGTATTACTCGATAAATCAACATCCACATTGGCTGACGATGAACCTTTGGCTTCACCCGGATATTGACGAATATCGGCTTTAATATCTAAATCAAAATATGAACGGCCCAGCATTAAGCGTGTTAATGGTTTTTCCATATAGTTAAGCGGATAGCTTGGGTTCATCCAACCTTGATAGTCAGCATTAACATCACTCTTCGCACCATAAACCATGTTGTTATCAACAAGACTTTGACCTAACTCTGCACTACACGCAGTTTGACTATCGGCTGTATCACCATAACAATTTAGGAATTCAGTAAAACGTTTAAAGCCTAATTCATCATTATTAACACCAGACTCATAACGGTAATCAAGATCATTCCACAGCCATACCGTCATATTTTGGTAAATACGATTGAGATCAACACTGTTTAGACGCTCACCTTGTTTTCCTTTAGTGCGAAAATACAATTCATGCTGATATAAACGTTCGATATTAGTACCAAGATCGGCTGCTTTCACCATCGCTTTCGCAGTCGCTTCATTGAGATCTAATTCTTGGTAACGCGGTGTATACATGCCACCATCAGTCGCAATACCTGTCTCTGGTCGGTATTCTAAGCAGTTAACCTCATAGTGGTAATCGCTAAGCTGGCACTCCTGATAACCAAACTTCCCATCACTAAATACTGTCAACAATTTTTGTTTTTCAGCATCAATTTCTGACGATGTTTTTTTAACCCATTTTTTATCGACAATTTTCATTGAATCAATAAATGCAACAACTGTTTCGTTTTCGTCTTTATCATTAATAATGGTTTTCTTTGCAACTTCTAATGTTGGCTTATCATCGGGTTTATTATTGGTAATGAAATCCCAAGTAACGATGCCATCTTTAATTGTATACGGTGGTTTTATCTCGCCGCTAGCTCCGTCTTTTGTTGACTCATAACGTTCAATGATCCAAAAACCATGTTCACGCTGTTCACGTACACGATCAGGATAACCATTAGGGCCACTATTAATCACTGAGAGTCCATTAAGTGCTAAGCCCGCACCATCTAATAAACGCGCAAAATCGTCTTTAGGTTGAGAAGCAATACTTTCCATAATAAGTATATTGCCACCACGCTCAACATAGCTGAGTAAACCAGAGACATCCAGCTCTGTCAGTTTCGGCTTACTGATATCAGCAATGGTCGGAATAGTATAATCACTTGTAATAGCATTAAATTCATATCCATTAAGAATCACTAACGGCATTGTTTCAGGATCAACCGAACTAAAATCAGCAACTTGTTCAATATTTAAATTAAAACGTTTATCTGCTTTAAATTCTGCTGAACGACCAAGCTGTTGCCCTGCTTGACGGAAATAAACATGTGATATATTGGTTCCAACAGTAATAGGCGCAGCAGAATTACTATAACTCTCACCTAATAAATAACGGAAAGTATTAGTAAAGAAGTTACCCATATCTGGGCTATCCATTGAATCAGCATCGCGCTGGCTACATACTCCATTATTATCAACACTACCGTCCCAACTATAGTTATCAGGACATACCAAAATACTGTTATAGCGGTTATGACCCACCATCATAACTTTACCGGTTCCTAACTCACCGATACTGATAAAAGGTAAGTTAAACGTTGCAGTCTCTGCTCCAACATTTTCTGGAACAACTTTTGATGGCGCTTCGGTGATATACGCTAGGCTCTTTTCATCCCATGCTTTTTTATCACCAAACTTGATCCAATAGTTATTATCATTACGCGCCATTAAGATTGGAAAAGCACGATTAGATATATTGATCGAACTTTGACCTCGAGCACCACCAGAACTACCATAAAACCAGGTTGAATCAGTAAATACGTGGAATTTATTAACGGGTTTCCAGCCAGCTGTAACTGCGTCAGCCCCTGCACCCCAAAGCTTATTAATATCAGCTTGAATATTTTGCTCTGGTACTGTTGCAGTACGCGGAAAAGACAATGGCGAAAACAACAGGTTTGATTTACACGTTTCACCGCAAATTGCGCTATCAATCTGTTGTGCTAAACCTGATTCAAATTGCTTATCAAATTCACCAACAACAGGTTTTAACTGACCAGTACCATTATCTAATTCTACTGACTCAGAAAGCTCGATATTTAACGCTTCATTAATCACATTAGGGTATTGAGCAAATACATTATGAACACGCTCAGAAATCTGAATATGATCAGTAGCGTCAGAATAACGTTGTAATAAGCGAGCAATATTACGACCAGCATGCCCTTCGGCTAAATCTGTCACCGTAAATTGGGTTTTATTGGCTTTAAGTTCACCTAATTCAAAGGTATCAATACCAAAAGCAACACTTTCGCCCCAGCTAAAGCTAAATTTACCGCCATCATCAGTTTGTCCACGCCCAGATGGGCTGTAATAGTCAACACCGACAATAGGCTGACCATCTAAATCCCGTAAAAAACCTTCTGTTAAAATTACTTTAGTTGGCTGGTAACCTAAATTTTTCTCAGCATTAGCACTTACAAAGCCACTGTTTAAATCATTACTCGTTCCTGGCGTTACAGCAGGCTGAGATTCGGGTTCATGGGTTGATGGTTTACTATCAGTTTCTGTACTTTCATCTAGCTTATCGCTAATTAGAGCACTAAATTCAGCAGTTGGCAGCAATATGTCATCAGAATTATAGAAATTACCAAACCGTAATTGATCAATAGCTGATAACTTAAAATCAATCACTTTACCACTAACAACCGCCATTTTATTCAATAATGCTTGTGTATTAGCAACTGCATTTTGACGTTGGATATCATCAGCAAAAGCAACAAAGCGATCTGATTCAGCAAGTGTTAATAATTTGATTTTTTCTTTAGAGCCAGACTTAGTTGTTTGCAATTGAACATCAGTAAACGTCGCTAATTTGATATTCTCAAATGAACAGTCGATAGTATCATCATGCGTGATGACAAACTCTGTCGCAGGCGAATCATTACAGATAACACTCGCACCAAAATTCATATCACCATTAAGCGAGAACACACCTGTCGCAGACGGCTTGTCAGGGTTAACATCAGGATCAACAGGCGGTGTTATATCAGGTTTCCCCGGCTCAACCACTGGCGGTGGAGGAATAGGATCACTTGAATCACTACCACCATTACACCCCATCAACAGAGCTGATGATATAGCCAATACGATTAATTTTTTCTTGGTCACAAGTAACATCCAATAAGTAATTATTATTCTATCTATAAGATGTATATAATTAATTATCGCTATAAGCAATCACATTCATCGTAAAAAAACATAATTCTTAAAATAACGAATAAAAACCGTAACCAGCTGAAAATATTGAATTAAAAAATTACACATTGAAACAATTTGACACATCAATCACGGGTAAGTCGCGACAGTTTTATCTTTGGTATTCACCGTTAAATAAAAATCATTTTCTGATTCATCATATCGATTAAAACTAAATAAAAAACATTGCTGACAATCAAAAATCGGCTGAGAGTAATTCAGCGCTAAGTTACTCCCACCATTGCGATAATATTTACTATCCAATGCGAGCCCGACAGCGATTAATGCTTGTTGACGGTTATTAAACTCAGAGGCTTTCGTTAAATCCGTTTGATAAGTGCCTGCAACATACTCAATACGATACATTTTATTATCAGCAGCCATCAAAATATCACGCCAACCGTTATGTGATTCATCTGCCATTAAAATCGGCCGATAAATACTTTTCCAATACGCTAATTTTTTCTGGGTGTGACTAAAAAGATAGCCCTGACAACCTTTAGAAGTACAGAAATCATCTGTTTGCATAATAATAAACACTTCATCACTGCCATCATTATTTAAATCCGCATATCCATAATGGTATGGAAGTAATCCCTTTTCAGTCGTAGGTAAAACCTGATCGGGTTTTACTATATATTTACGTACAATTTCAGCCACAAATGTTGCACGCTCTTTGTCATTGTCTAAATAAATTGAATCTTTTGTTTCTTTCAGTAAATGATTATTACGCATTCTATCTGTAGTCATTACGACAACAACTAATACAACCGCAAATAATAAATATAACGCCCCATATTTAATCATCCCGATACCTTTCGTCACCCACCCTCTTTAGTGTACTAACTGTAATTCATTTTTGCTGACTCTATAGTAATAAAAAACCGTTAACGACCAAGTCATCTAACGGTTATTGTATTAGCCATTCAAACTCTTTTTTCTCATCCCTTTGGGTTCATCAATCACTCGTCGATGCCAAATAGAATAATGCCTTAGCCCTGCAGGCCCATGAGCAATAAACACTGAAAGTAATAAAACGGTAATATAAATATTAGGTTGTTGCTGTGGAAGTAAAATAATTGAAGCCAGTAATCCTAACTTAAGAAACGTTAGTACCCCTTTAAGCTGAATTAACCATAATTTTGAACGATAAATTTCTTGTACCATCATTAGTACACCACTGCACATTGCTAATAGCCACCAGTTAAGCCATAACGTTTTATCTAGATGAAAAATAAAGCCACCACTAGAGATAGCAATACCTAAAATATGGGCAGCTCGAATAGCGGTTTTACTTAAACGCTGAATCCAAAAATGGGTTTCAGATAATGGATGCTGAGATTGCTTGCGCGATGAATGTTTAGTCATTATGACATCACTGTAAAGTAAAAAAACGCCGCCAGCATAACCTATTTATTTGCGAGACTAAACGCTATCGTTTAAACGATCTAAACTCATGGATAATACCATCCTGAACGCGATAACAATCCATCCCTGCAGCATGTGCGGCTTGACAACCTAATTCTGTATCTTCAAACACTACACACTGTGATGCAGGCACACCGAGTAACCGTGCTGCTTCCAAAAAGGTATCGGGGAAAGGTTTATGTCGTTGGACATCATTAGCCGTTACGACAACATCGACCAATGGCAAAATAGCTAACGTCGTCAGTATCTCTATTGCGTGATGACGGTAGCACCCGGTGCCAATCGCAATTTTTTTATTGAATGCTTTTTGCTGTTGTAATATTGATAATGTGGCAGCAATAACGTCACCTTTATTCTTTATTTCATCAAAATGACACAGTTTAGAGGTCACTAATAACTGTGGATCTGCATCAATATTGTATTTTTGTAATAATGCTACCGCTGTATTGATCGTTGGTGATCCTCCCATGGAGTAAAACCAATCTGGTTCAAACGGTAATTCAAAATCAGCACATGTTTGTTGCCATGCCTTAACGTGAGCTGGCATCGAATCAACCAAAGTGCCATCCATATCAAAAATAATGCCTTGGTATGACGATAAGTCCATTTAATACTCCTTGATTGAATGTGTTGCTTATAGCCTCAAATGGCAAATAATAATGATAGCGATTAAAAAGGTACGGTATTATTACATACTGACGCCAACGCCAATGAACTTGATTTATAACCATTATTACTAAATATATTCTTATTAATACTTAAACTCTGACTATTGAGCCACTGTTGATGACTTGATCCATTACCATACGGTATTCTATACACTGAAAATTGACGGTCATTAGCACTAAATATTAAATTAGCAGGCACTCGAGTCGAATGATGAGTACGGTTAAAATAATAGCTAAAAGTCCCCTCACAATCTTTAACTATATAAGAACCATCAATACTACGAACTGCAATATAGGGTTGCCGCGTTCCTTCATAGTAACGCTGTTGCCATAATCCTACCGTATCCGTCATCATTATTTTATCCGCATTATTAACCACATCGACATTGGCTACAGTTGCGGGCTGCGTGGTACTAACACTCTTGACTTGAACGGTAACAGGCACCGGTAGTAAGACTAAAGATGGAGAATGTTGGGCCTGATAATACCAAATCCCGCCACCAGCTAACATGATAATAACCAAAGCAGCAGAAACCATTGCAATGCATTTTTTTTTAAATGTATTTTCAGATAAACAGCCATTGCTTTCACTGCTGTCTATTTGACGTTGTAATAGTACCAACTGCTCATTGAGGCCATTATTAGTTGTTTGCAATAATACCAACGTTTGTCTTGCACGATTTTCACCAGCATTATATGCATGTCCAACCTCTTGTTGATACCGCTCAATCAATGCTTGCAACTGCGTTTTTTCTTTTATTAATAATGTAACTTGTTTTTTTAAATCAACTGTTTGTTGCTGTTGTGCTTTATTATTAAGATCCCTTTGAATTGTTACCTCAGAGCATTTTTTATTACCATTTCCTTTACTTACTTGTTGATAAGCCAAACTCAATATTCGCATTAATGCTTGAGAGCCCTCTTTATCTGGGTGTAACTTCATTGATAATTGACGATACTTTTTCTTTATTTCTGCTTTAGAGCAGTTATCATCAGTACCCAGTAATTCATGAAATGTTGTCATTAATCAGATCATCAAAAGAAAGATACAATAATTATAAACAACTCCGCTATAACCTGTAAATGACCATCAAGTTACTATGATTCTTTATAATTATTTGAACGGAATTTTCCTGGTGAACATCCAATATGTTTTTTAAAAACTCGCGAGAAATAAGAAACATCTTTAAATCCTGCCGACGTTGCAACTGACGCTATTTTTTCATGATCAGCACTAAGTAATCCACAAGCTAAATCTAGCCGCTTTTGAATAATATATTGTTTTAGTGTGACACCCATAGTGGTATGAAATAAACGAGAAAAATAGGTCGCTGAAAAATCACAGGCTTTTGCTAATTCTTCTTCGCGTAATGGCGCACTAATATCATTATCAATAATAGATAGTGCCGGTAATATAGAACGTTCACGCTGTGATATATCATCACCGATAACAATTTCTTCTTTATGCGTATGCAAACGGCTGAGACAACTATCTATTTTTTGTCTATTCGCACTAGCAACCAAAATATCTTCTGCACCAGCACGCAGTGCAACAACCGCTAACTCTGAATCTAACTCATGGTAAACAACGACAATTTTCACAATGGGATAACGCTGTTTGATAATTCTCAATAATTTAAAGCCGTTAGATTGTGAATTTTCAATTTCAATAAAAATCAATTCATATCCAGTCATCGTTAATAACAACTCATAAGGTGATACTTCTGACACATTATGATATTTAACAAGATTATTTTTAACGCTGGTATATTTCGCTTTATAGCAGCAATTAACCCAAATCACATTACCCCCAAACATCACTGCCAACGCACTTCGTTCTCCAACGTTGCGTCTTAAATATAAACAACTCATTTATACCTTTAAATAAGAAGATAATTACATGCTATTAATAAAGTAATTTACAATGGCCTTATTTGTTGTTCTAAATATTAGATTCTATCAATATTCTTATATTGTATGCCAATAGGAAATATAACTATCATTATCAAACCTAAAAATCCCAGCAGAAAATATTAGCTTATGTTCATATTAAATACATGATATTAATTTTGTGATTAATATCAAATAACAACAAAAATGCACGTATGTTTTTTTGTTAATATAGTCAATAATATACAGTCTATTTATAATTTGATTAATACGTAAATGATTCTTTTCTCTACCACAATGCGTGTATTCTCTGTCTGTTTTCTTTTAGCTTGCGGGTTTTTCTCTCAAATAAACCCTAGCTATGCTACTGAGCATAACCGCACCTATGTTGTTGCGGCTTATTTCCCTGATTGGAAAGTCTATACACCCAACAATCCCTATTCGGCAAGCATGATCCCTGCTGAGAAGTTAACCCATCTTATCTATGCATTTTTAGCCGCTTGTGGTCCGGTTGATTCATCTCCAGAGAACATCAAAAAAATAATTAAGACCCAGTGTGCAGATAAACCAATTGGAACCGCTATTATTTTAGATGAATATGCAGCCTTACAAATAAAGCTCGCAGGTGAAACAGCAACTAGCGTTAGCTATAAAGGCAATTTTGGTCAATTAAAAGCATTATCGAATAAATATCCACATTTAAGTATTTTACCGAGCTTTGGTGGATGGACACTATCAGAACCTTTCCATACTATTGCTGTTGATCCAACTTATCGACAAACATTTATTAATACAGCAGTAGCTTTAATCACGAAATATGATTTTTTTGATGGAATTCAAATCGATTGGGAATATCCTGGCGGGCATGGCCTATCGGGTAAAGGGCGTAATCAAATCACCCAAGAACGAGAAGCCTATAGTCTTTTAATTGAAGAACTGCGCCAAAAATTGGACAACTTAGGACGTAAAAATAACCGCCACTATCAACTTTCAGCGGCTATCAGTGCAGACACTAAAACCTTACCGGGTATTGATTGGGCTAATGTCTCTAGACATTTAGATCAACTTTATTTGATGAGTTTTGATTTTTTAGGTAACTGGAGTCAAGTTGTTGGACACCACAGTAATTTATACAGCACACCCAATACGCCGAATAACATTTCTGTCGAGAATCTAGTTAACGTTCTGATCAAAAAACAAGTGACTAAAAAGAAAATCATTATTGGCAGCCCTTTTTATGGTAGAGGATGGCAAGGTGTTGATTTTATATCTTCGACTAAACTCGAAAATCTGAGTAGTCTAGGAGGGTTACGTAAAGGATCAGATATTAAAGATCCTGGATATTTTAACTACAATGACATCAGTAAATATTTTCTTAAAAACCCTAACCTCGGCTACCGTTATTACTATGATGAACATGCAGAAGCGGCTGTTCTTTATAATCAAAAAAACAAAGAATATATTAGTTTTGAAGATAAACGTTCACTCAAGGCAAAAGCCGATTATGTAAAACAACATGAGCTTGGTGGCGTTTTTGGTTGGGAAATCACCTCAGACGCTAATAATGAATTAATCTCCGTTCTTGATGCCACTTTAAACCCTTAACATTTGCGCGCAAATAATAACCACGAGGAATAATGCTGAAATAACGCCCTTCTTTTTAATTGGCTTATTTTTATACGGAATATTCCTTTTGTTATCCGCTAACGCTTATTTTATTTAGCCAGTGGTTTTTTTTTGATTTTTTTGCTGACAATCACATTTTTATCCCCTAACATTGCAGCCGAAATGAGTTCCGATGAAGGTAGCAGGAGAGCGGCCATTGACGAATGCCATACGGCATCACACGTCGGCCCGCCGAAGAAGTAAGCGAAAAACGACATGATCCCATTATGTTTTGATTCGTAAATCTTTCAGGCACCAGGTTGCAGTAATGCAATAGGTATGGACTGTTATTGGAGGAGCCTCTGGAGAGACTCGTTAAATCGAGCGCCGAAGGAGCAAACCGTAGCAAATTACGGTGAAACTCTCAGGCAAAAGGACAGAGGAGATAAGAGCAGCAACAAGAAGCCATTCTGTAACTAACACTTACCTGTTGTTCTATATCTCTTCCTTTGTACGTTGAAGGAGGAATAATGAATCCACTACATGACACAATTTTTAATTTTCTACGCACATTAGATAGCTTTGTTTGGGGACCGCCCTTATTAATTTTATTAGTAGGTACCGGTTTATATCTTACGATTCGACTTGGTTTTATCCAGATCCGTTATCTACCACTCGCATTGCAATATGTGTTTGGTGGTAAAAAAGATCCAGATAGCACCGGTGAAGGTGATGTATCAAGCTTTGCTGCATTGTGTACTGCTTTATCTGCCACAATAGGTACAGGTAATATTGTGGGCGTTGCAACCGCAATCAAATTAGGTGGCCCAGGCGCACTTTTTTGGATGTGGCTTGCGGCTTTATTTGGCATGGCAACAAAATATGCAGAATGTTTATTAGCTGTTAAATACCGTGAAATTGATGCTAATGGTCAAATTCTTGGTGGTCCAATGTACTACCTTGAAAAAGGCGTTGGTAGCAAATGGCTGGCTAAACTGTTTGCCGTTTTTGCTGTTGGTGTTGCGTGTTTTGGTATCGGCACATTCCCACAAGCAAATGCGATTGTAGAAGCTGCGCATATTTCATTTAGTGCACCCAAAGAAATAACGGTTGTTATCTTAACCCTATTAGTTGCGACAGTAACTTTAGGCGGTATTCAGTCAATTTCAAAAGTAGCAAGTACCGTTGTACCACTGATGGCTGGTTTTTATATCATTGCTTGCTTAATTGTTTTAGGCACTAATTTCCATGCCTTACCTGCAGCGATTGAAACAGTTATTCAATCCGCTTTTACAGGTCACGCTGCCACAGGTGGTTTTGTAGGCGCAGGTATGATGTTAGCAATTCAATCGGGTATTGCACGCGGTGTATTCTCAAATGAATCAGGCCTAGGTAGCGCCCCGATTGCAGCAGCGGCGGCACAAACTAACTCATGTGTGCGTCAAGGCTTAGTATCAATGACGGGAACCTTCTTTGATACCATCATTATTTGTACAATGACCGGCTTAACCCTTGTGGTTACGGGGTCATGGACAGGTGATTTTGCTGGCGCAACAATGACAACCCATGCTTTTGCAACGGGATTGCATTCTGAGTATTACGGTCCATTAATGGTCTCTATTGGCTTAATGTTCTTCGCCTTTACGACTATTTTGGGTTGGAACTACTACGGCGAACGCTGTATTACATACTTATTTGGTGTAAAAGCTATTATGCCTTACAAGTTAGTATTCTTAGTGCTTATTGCCAGTGGCGCCTTCATGCAGTTGGATATGATTTGGGTTATTGCTGATATTGTTAATGGTCTAATGGCTATTCCAAACCTGATTGGTTTAGTGATGCTACGCCATGTTGTTATTGATGAAACCCAGCAATACTTTGCAAGTTTAAAATTGCAACGTGAAAATAACAGTCCAATCTCAGTTCAGTAATTAGCACCCAATAAAAAAGCCTCAGTTCATCACTGCAGAAGTGAAGTGATACTGAGGCTTTTTTGTTTGTTGTTAATATTAGTACTTATTAAACGGCT
This sequence comes from Photobacterium phosphoreum, assembly GCF_002954725.1. Taxonomy (GTDB): domain Bacteria; phylum Pseudomonadota; class Gammaproteobacteria; order Enterobacterales; family Vibrionaceae; genus Photobacterium; species Photobacterium phosphoreum. Next base: position 904,105 of record NZ_MSCQ01000001.1, on the reverse strand, counting down.
TCTCGCTTGCCATGAGCGATTCATATTATATCTTACCCTCTTATCAACCTTTCTTACTTATCCTTCTGTATCGCATTCTCTGGCTCTTCAGCAGCAACACCAATATAATTCAGTATCTAGATATAATGGCTGAAGTGGCATAGTTAATTTGTCTAAATAAATACAGCCGAATGATCTCTTTTCAGTTTAATTTAAATTTATGGCACTTCTCTGGCTTCGACCAAAATAAAGAGTACAAATAACCCTGTAATTATACGATAACGATAGATGATTCAACGATACACCCTGCTCTCCCTGCTCTCCCTGCTCTCCCTGCTCTCCCTGCTCTCCCTGCTCTCCCTGCTCTCCCTGCTCTGCATTATTACACCCAAATAAAAACGGATGCCAATGACTTGATCAGTCGGCATCCGTTTTATTTAAACCTGTCACCTTCGCAATAATTATGCAGTCGTAACCTTTGCAGGTGTATCTTCACCACGCATAACACGGGTTAACTTAGGTGCAATAATCATCGTGAAAATAGCAATACCAGCAGTAGAGTAACCAATAATACCGAAGACATGGCTATATAACATTAGCGTTTGGTGAGGTTCAATTACATTTGCAGGTGCCGCTGTTAACGTTGCAACCCAGCCTGCAATAACGGCTGCTGTTGCTGATGTTAAGAACCACATCCCCATTGCAAAACCCATCATTCGTTGTGGTACAAGCTGAGCAACCATCGCTAAACCAAGACCCGATACGAATAACTCACCAATAGATTGGAAGCCATAAGAAAGAATCAACCAATTTGAATCTACAATACCGTCACTGTTAGCAAAATGAGCACCAAGTACTAACACTAAGAATGACAAGCTACATAGCACCATACCTAGTGCGAACTTAAATGGCATTGAAAAACGATCGCCATATTTATTGTAAACCATCGCTAACACAGGACTCGCAATCATAATCCATAATGGGTTAAGAGCTTGAAACTGTTCTGGCGCAACATGTATACCAAATAAGTCATGTGAAATATTATGGATCGCAAAGAAGTTAAGCGATGTTGGCATTTGGAAGTAAAGAACGAAAAATACAATACCTTGCAACATCAACACAAAAGCAACAAACATTTTTGCGCGCTCAATGCCCGAGGTTGAGAAGAGTTCTTTAAAATATAACCCAACAATTGTACTACCAACCACAATCAAAATAGCATGTGCATAAAATAGATGTTGCAACAAAATCGCACTGACAAAACTCAATATAATGGCACCGACTAAAACACCTAAATAGTATATTTTATTAACCGGTTTCATATCAGGCTTAGAGCCAACACTTTTTACAATATGGCCACTAATATAGAAATTGATAAGTGTAATAACCAAACCTGCCGCACTTACACCAAAAGCAATGTCATAACCAAATTTTTCTGCAATCCATGGCGATAATAGCATCGAAAAAAACGAACCTAAGTTGATTGCCATGTAGTACATTGTGAATGCACCATCTAAGCGAGGATCATTTTCACCGTACACTTTCGCTAATAAACTTGAAGGGTTAGCTTTAAATAAGCCATTACCCATGGTAATAAAGCCCATGGCTATATAAATAAGATCTGAACCGCCATAGCCACTAGTTGCTGATAAACCTAGTAACGCATAACCAACAACAAGTACCATCGCACCTAATTTGATGGTTCTTTTGGTTCCTAGAACCTTGTCTCCTACCCATCCACCGATAGCAACAGAGCCATAAACTAAGGCTGAGAATGCACCAAATAATGTAAAAGAAGCGGTCTCTGACATACCAAGAATTTTAACCATATACACAGTTAAAATAGCTTGCATGCCATAGAAACCAAAACGTTCCCAGAATTCAATTGAAAATATCAAATAGAACGGTTTTGGCTGTTTGAATACGTTCTCGTCAGACATATGCTGTTTCCTTGCAAGGTTTCAAGTAAAACTAATCTAACAACGTATATTTCTTATCCGTTATTTCGCCCCAATGTGAAATAACAAGAGTAATATCGCTATAACGTTTTATTAGTAATGAATATAAATAAAAAGCAGTTAATAATTATTATGCATTTTCTTACATTAAGACTGAAATAAAACAATAAATAAAGACACCGAAAATGAAATATTAAATACCACTAAAGGATATTTATTTAAATAACATTATAAACAATAAGTTATAGCATTAAAACATCGTTCAAATATGCTGTTTTATATTATTCGCATTTATTTAGCAGATAAATATAATTACAACCAAATGATAATAATAATCACTATCACAAGCAGGCCTGCAAATAACACCTCTTCTGGTTTGTTTAATTCCTCTATACTATTATTTATACAAGCTAATATCTGTAATGTTATAAATTACGATCAGGACGCTTATTTTTACTTATATCGGCAATGCCAATAAAATTATTCAATATAACGAATAAGGAAAGGATCATGATCAAAAAATCATCACGACGACGCTTTCTACAATTAACGGCTGGCGGTATTATTGGCTTAACGCTAGGTAATAAATTAATTATACGATCTGTTCATGCAGATGAACTTCCTCACCTAGAAGAAAACAACCCACAAGCCAGCACGTTAAAATATGTTAATAATTCAAAAGTTAAAGGTCAGCAATGTAAAAACTGCCTCTTAATTCGAAATACATCCAATGATAGTGATTGGCAACCTTGCGCCATATTCCCAGGAAAGTCAGTTAATATGAATGGTTGGTGCTCTGCCTATGCCCCCAAACCTGCGTAGGCTTTCCATATTAAAAATGCCTGCATGAGAGCAGGCATTGAATGAATGATTGATTTTTATCTATTCATTGTTCTATTAACCATAACAACGTTCACCCCAACGGGCTAAGCCTGCCGTTACTGAGCCAAAGTAACTGCCGCTTACAATAGGAATATTCGGTAATTGTTGTTCAATACATTGACGTAAAATAGGCGAACGTGCTGTTCCCCCTGTCATATAAATAGCATCGGGCTTAACTTGACTCTGTGCCAGCGCTTCAATCACAAGATCACGCATTTTTTCTTTTGGTGTTTCTATTGCTTCTTCCAATTGCTGAGCTGAAATATCCACCTCAAATAAATCTTGCATTAAGGCCATATTCACAGTGTGCTTCGCTTGACTGGATAACGCAATTTTCGCTTCTTCTGCATAACGGATAATTTGATAGCCCAGTGTCTCATGATAAACATGAATTAACCGTGACAATAATTGTGGGTTTGCTGCATCATGTCGAAGTTTTTCTAACGCTCGTAAATTCGCATCACCATAAAATTCAGTCTGTGCTGCAACATTATTAATCGCAATCGGATTCCAAAACTGATTAAACGGCATATCAATACCACGCACCGTTTTACTGCCTAAACCAAATTGAGGCATTAATTGCTTAAACGCTAAATGGATATCAAGATCATTACCGCCCACACGCTGACCACTGTGCGCCAATAAACTTGAACTACGATCCGTAAGATGCCGAAAGTTAGGCCCCATTTGAATTAACGAACAGTCAGTCGTACCACCACCGATATCGACCACCAACACGGTTTTATCCGCAGTTAATGTTGATTCATACTCAAGCCCAGCAGCAACGGGTTCAAATTGAAAACATACATTTTTAAACCCTGCTCGTTTCGCGGCTTGCGCTAAGATGCCTTCAGCTTGTTGGTTTGCACTCTCGCCACCAATTCCCTGAAAGTTAACTGGACGTCCAATAACGGTACTGGTGATATCTTGTTGTAAGCTTTGTTCCGCGGTTCGCTTAATATTAACCATCATTGCGCAAACGAGATCTTCAAAAAAACTAATTTGGCCATCACGTAAACCATTCGCACCCAAGAAAGACTTCGGTGATTTGACGTAATACACTTCTTCAGGATCATCAAGGTAGAGATCAAGCGCCGCCTGACCAAATTGCAGATCACCTGCAACAACCTCGATATCCTCTTCACGATTAAAGGCAACAGCACGACGTAAAACCTGCTCACCAACACTATCTGACGGGGCTATCCCCATAAAGCGGTATAAGTATTCAGACACAGCTTCACGCGTCGGTGCACATAAGGTCGACGGAATATATTGATTATTTTTCTCTAACGGTAAAAGTTTAGGTTTACTGTCTTCCATCACTGCAACCGAACAATTCGCGGTTCCATAATCAAATCCAATGTACATCGATTAACACTCACATGCGGCAAAAAAGCCGCTAATAATAGCTGATTATAAGGTGTAACACACGGAGATCTTCGCTCTCTATTATAGATAATGAATCAAGACTAATAAACGTTTAGCATTTGTACATAAATAAATTAAGTAGCACATTTTTTATGGCTTTTTATCATTTTGTCGATGCATTTACAGAAAATTATCGACATAATGTCGTAATTATTTTTTATAAAAGAACTAAAATATGAAACGTATTTATCAAGCTTTTTTTGTTCTACTCTTTACTGTGGTTGCACTATCAGGATGTTCTGACTCAAAAACACCACAAGAAGGTGATCAATACTCAGTGATCCCGACCCCAATGCCAGAAATGAAAGGCGTTACAGAAATATTTTCTCTTTCTTGTGGTCACTGTCGTAAGATGGAAAGTATCCTGCCAGAAATTAAAAAACTAACGAACAGCGATATCAAGCAAGTTCACGTTATTTTTAATGAAAGCGCACAAAAAGCCGCCTTTATCTTCTATGCTGCGATGGTACAAACAGACAACAACCCAAGCCATGCATTAATGGAACAATTATTTGCGTTTGTACAAGATTCACCAAAAGATATGTCTGTTGATCAACGCAAAACAGCACTTGATAAGATTTTCCATGATAACAACTTAAAAAGCCCTTATGAGCTAACAGAAGCTCAACAAAAAGAAGTCTTTAAGATGTTCCAGCAATCTGAAGATATCGTGCGTAACGCAGCACTAGAATCTGTACCTGCTTTTTTAGTGAATGGTAAATACTTAGTCAATACCAGCGCACATAAGAGCTTACAAGATTTAGCAAATACCATCGATTACTTAAAAAACAAATAATCCTTATTTGAGTATTCAATAATTAATACCTGCTATTTGGCAGGTATTTTTTCATCTAAAAGACACTCACAACAACAATAACCGATAAAATACAACGCGCCTTATTAAGGCCTACTCCAATAACAACCATCTGACTACACTTCTCTTTTAAATATCGTCATCGTCATCCTATTTGCAGTAAATTATTCATACTCCGCCCCATTTTTATAAAAAAGCAATAACATCCAAACCTTATTTGTCGTACAAATGTACATCTAAGTATATAAAATGAAGTTACACTAACAAGGATGTATTGAGAATGAGTGATATTGCGTTATCTATCAGTATATTATCGCTGGTAGCTGTACTTGGTTTATGGATGGGAAGCTGGAAAATAAAAGGCGTTGGTTTAGGTATTGGTGGCGTACTATTTGGCGGCATTATCGTTGGGCACTATACCGAAGCTATGGGTATTACATTAAATGCGCATACCTTACATTTTATCCAAGAGTTTGGTTTGATTTTATTTGTATATACCATTGGTATTCAAGTAGGGCCGGGCTTTTTTGCTTCTTTACGAAGTTCAGGTTTAAAACTAAATGGTTTTGCTGCACTGGTTGTATTCTTAGGCTGTGTTGTCGCGGTTCTGCTTTATATTATTTTTGATGTTCCACTTCCAATCCTTTTGGGTATTTATTCAGGCGCTGTTACAAATACCCCAGCATTAGGTGCTGGACAGCAAATTTTATCCGAGCTTGGCGTATCCGCAGATTTATTAGATATAACGGGTATGGGCTATGCGGTTGCTTACCCTTTTGGTATTTGCGGTATTCTTATTTCAATGTGGCTATTACGATTGATCTTTAAAGTGAATATTGATCAAGAGGCAATCGTTTATAACTCCAATAGCGGTGACAAAAAAGAAGGCTTACAAACACTCAATATTGCCGTTCGTAACCCTAATTTAAATGGTCTTACATTTGTTCAAATTCCAGCAATCACCGAAGGTGCGATTATTTGTTCACGTTTAAAACGCGGCAATCAACTGTCAATACCGAAAGAATCGACCCCGATTGAGCTCAATGATGTTTTACATTTAGTCGGAACAAAAGCTGCACTTGAAAAAGCGCGATTGGTTATTGGTGATATTGTCGATATTTCCCTTTCAACTAAAGGTACTGATTTACAAGTTGAACGTTTAGTGGTCACCAATGAAATTGTATTAGGCAAAAAAATTCGCGAATTAGAATTAAAAGAAAAATATGATGTGGTGATCTCTCGACTCAATCGAGCAGGTGTTGAGCTGATACCTAATAGCCATACATCACTCCAATTTGGTGATATTCTTAACCTTGTTGGTAGTAAAGATGCCATTGCAGCGGTAAGCGGTATGGTAGGTAATGCTGAACAAAAACTACAGCACGTTCAGATGCTGCCGATTTTTATTGGAATTGGGTTAGGCATTTTATTAGGATCAATCCCTTTATACTTACCAGGATTCCCAGCAGCACTTAAACTAGGTCTTGCCGGCGGACCATTAATTGTTGCGTTAATACTGGCTCGTATTGGTAGCATCGGTAAACTGTATTGGTTTATGCCTCCCAGTGCTAACTTAGCACTACGTGAAATAGGAATTGTATTATTTTTAGCGGTGGTTGGTTTAAAATCAGGCAATGGTTTCATTGATACTTTAGTTAATGGCGATGGCTTTAGCTGGATGGCTTACGGTGCATTAATTACATTTATTCCTTTAATCATTACTGGCTGTATTGCTCGCATATTTGGCGAACTTAATTACCTTTCAATGTGTGGCATGTTAGCGGGATCAATGACCGATCCACCAGCACTGGCATTTGCAAATGGACTGCACCCAACGAATGGCGCTGCCGCTCTGTCTTATGCTACCGTTTATCCATTAGTAATGTGTTTGCGTATTTTATCGCCGCAAATACTGGCGATCCTACTCTGGATTGGATAATAAAAACCAGCCATTATCGTTAGTATTCAAACGATAATGGCTGTTACTTATTACTGAATAAATATCAAACAATTCAACAACTTTTCATCAATCAACGTTTCGTTAATCAACGTTTTTTAATCAACAAACACCAAGCATGGCAAACCTTGATGATCTATTCTATGAATACCTGTTTTGAAAACAGCCTGTAAACGATCTACCGTCATAACTTGTTCAACACCACCACATGCAATACAGCGGCCGTGATCTAACAACACTACGTTATCCGCTTCGCGTAAGGTTCTATTTAAATCATGATTCACCATCACTACGGCTATTCCTTGCATAGCAATTGATCGAACTAATTGATACATCGCCGCTTCTTGGCCTATATCTAAGGCAGCTGCCGGTTCATCTAGCAATAATAGCTTTGCTTGAGGATTTATCGAAGGCCACACTTGTAAACAGGCAGCAGCAAGTCGTACCCGTTGCCATTCTCCTCCAGATAACTGCTGAATATTACGTGATAACTTATCTTGAATATCTAAACGCTGACAAATCTCATCTAATGTTAGTTGTAATTGTGCCATATCCACATCATGTAAAGCGGATACGGCAAGTGATAAATATTGAAACACCGGAATAGAAAAACTGGGTTTATCTTGTTGTGATAAATAACTGCGTACATGTGCTAGTGATGGTAAATCATAATCCGCTAAATCATCACTCAGTAATTTAATCCGTCCTTCATAATCAAATAAACCCGACAAAATGGATAACACAGTGCTTTTACCACTGCCATTAGGCCCAATAACATGGGTAATCTGCCCCGAATAAAGCATTAATGACATCGGCAATAGTCGTGATACAAAAGCAATATTTTGGGCTGTTAATATTAACTCAGTCGTTGAACTGTCACTTTTTTCAAACATTGTTGCCATCATTTAATCCAACTGCGAACGCATTAACATCCAAATAAACACGGGAGCACCCAATGACGTTGTCACAACACCAATAGGCAAGTCAGCATCTGCTAATAAAACCCGCGATAAGGTGTCAGCTAATACTAATAATATTCCACCGCAAATAGCAGAAAGAGGCAGTAAATACCGATTTTCAGTACCAAACTGTAACCGTAATAAGTGCGGTACAACTAAACCAACAAACCCAATAACACCAGCCAATGCTACCGAACAGCCAACTAATAACGATACCATTAAGATCAACAGCCACCGAATGCGCCTAACATCAACGCCTAATTGGCGAGCCGCGACATCACCAAGCATCATCACATCCAATGATTTACCCTGCATACAAAGCACTACTAATACTGGCACAATAACAAATAGCAGTGATAATTGTCCCCAACTCACACCACCAACACTACCCATTAACCAATACATAAGTTGGCGCATACTTAAATCATCACTAAAATAAAATGCCCATGTCACCACTGCTCCCGAAAAAATACCTAACGCAACGCCAATTAATAATAATCGTGCCATAGAGACTTTTTGTCGTCGAGAAAATCCAACTAAGATCAGGGTAAACAATAATGCGCCCGTCATCGCGGCAAGCATGGTAAGAAAGGGAGTGGGTGTGATAGGAGCAAGGAACAATAACAATACAACCGCTAAACTAGCACCACCTGAAATACCCAACACACCAGGTTCTGCTAATGGATTACCCAATAGCACCTGCAATACCGCACCAGAGCTAGCCAGTGCCGCACCAACAATCAAGGCGGCTAATACTCGTGGTATACGTAATTGCATCAACAATTGTTGCTGAAGTGCACCATCAGGCGCCCAAGGTAAAATCCAGATCTCACCAACAGCGACAGCAAACACACAAATAGCGACCAATAATAACGATGAGACAATTAAGCAAGTACGCCACCGTTGCTGCTGTCGGTATAATAATTCATTTAACAACATCAATACTTATTACGCTCAAAAGAGTAAGACTAAATACCATACCTTGCTATTTCTATAATAAAAAGGAACACCGCTAAAACTTCAATATTAAAGCTACTTATCAATATGATGCGTTATTTTTAGCACAAACTCGAACTTGCTCATCAAAAATCAAGTTGGCTTTTTTTACCATTAACGCAGCCCGTTGGCCGAGTATGACATGCCGATTAGGGAAAACAACCGCCTCGCCACCAGTACTGGCGCTATACGTTTGACTGCCATCTACGGCAAATTCATCACCTTCGGCAAAAAAAGTAAAATTAGCCACGTCATCATTAAACGTAAAATAAAATTCAGCTTGTCGTTTAACAATCGTGCGGCTCACTTGATACACCTCAACTTCACTGGTCCAAATAATCGGCAAAGCAACATCAGTGATGAGCTGTAATATGGCGTGTCGAAATGGCGCTAATAAACGGAAATCATTATGACCAAGCTTACCGACTCGCCCTAATTCTACAGTCAGTGCCTGAGCGCCATGATATTCAGCGCTATACCAAGCACATGTTGGTGACGGTGTATTAGAAAGTAGGACAGCGTCTAATTTGGCATGATGAATAAAGCTAAACAATTTATTACTGCGCGTTTGTTTATCTGTATATGGGCTAATTGCAAAGGTATCGTGCTGTGATGGCCGAATGGCGCAATGTAAGTCAAGATGCCAGCGTTCAGGTCTTATAGCGATAGAGGTACCATAAAAGCTGTTAATCGCCAATTGAAGCGCATTAGCAATCCGACACTCGTTATTTTTCTCAACATTTCTAATTTGAAACAGTCGATTCATATTTTCTGTCATAAATCGTTGTTGATGATTTATCGCTTCTGGATGGGCAATAATTAACAATAAGCGATGCACGGGTTGAATCTGCCCTAACACGATACCTGATGCTATTTGCTGAACAAGTTCTACTGGCGACGTTTCATCTCCATGGATCCCAGAAGACAATACAATATCTTTCGTATCACTGGCTAATTCTCTCGGAGTAATTTGTAGCACTCCACGATATAAAAGCTGGCAATGTAAACCCGACTCTAATACCCACTCACCAGCAACAAAAGGCTGCGAAAAATCGCAGGTTGCTTTGAGAAACTGCCCTCGTTTTATTTCTTCGATTAAAGTCATATTACAACCTCCTTGTTGTTCATTTAAATAAGCGCCATCTACCCATTCTTATATCATCCTAGAGATAAGAAATAATAACGTTACTATGTTTAATATAGACGTGCTACAAGTGATATCGCAAAAGCAGATAATAAAAAACCCAAGTAAAAATACATTTACTTGGGTTTCAGTTCAGATCAGCAAATTTGTGAAAGATTTATTTATTAACTTCTAAACTTTCGACACGAGCTTTTAGCTTCTGACCAGGACGGAATGTAACGACACGGCGTGCTGAGATAGGAATATCTTCACCCGTTTTAGGGTTTCTTCCAGGTCTCTCATTTTTGTCACGCAAATCAAAATTACCAAAACCAGATAATTTAACTTGCTCACCATTTTCTAGAGCCTTCCTAACTTCTTCAAAGAAGACTTCCACCGTATCCTTGGCGTCCCGTTTGCTTAATCCAACATTTTCAAACAGGTTCTCAGCCAAATCGGCTTTTGTGAGCGCCATAGATAACTCCCTCAAGACTATGTTGAATGGATAGTGTTCATACCTACATATAAAAAGTATGCCACTGTGAATAAGGTATATGTTAATTAGAGATGTAATTCTAAACTGCAAAAACTACGGGACTATATTATCCCTCTCACTATCAACTAGACTCAGTCTAAGCCAACTCGCTGATTTTCGCCAACTTTTTTACGTTAACTTCATGTCAATTCACACCACTTTAGTTGCACAATTTCGCTAAAACAATGCATCAAGTTGATCTTGTCAATACCGACAACAGCACTAAAACACTAAAAAAACAGCAATATACAGTCAAAAACTCTACTTCATGCCTGACAAATAGAAAATATAACTATTTATCAAGCTGTTATTATTTTTTAGATATAGATCAAAAAAAAGCAGCCTATAAAGGCTGCTTTTCTAAAACAAAGACTTAAATTTGATTACGACGTTTTTTTAATCACGAAGTGACGCATCAAATTTTTCAGCCAATGCATTAACAATACTTTCTACTGCTGCTGCAATATCAGCTTCTTCTAATGTACGCTCAGTTGATTGCAATGTTAGCGCAATCGCAAGACTCTTCTGACCGTCATCTACACCTTTACCAGTGTAAACATCAAATAGATTAACGGCTTTTAATAGCTCGCCACCATTATCATGACATGCCGCAACAATATCATTTGCAGCAATATTATCATTCACTACAACCGCAATGTCACGACGGTTAGCAGGGAACTTAGATAAAGCGACAGCTTCAGGCAAGTCACGCTTATTAATTGCATCCCACTCAACTTCAAATGCAATCGTACGGCCATTAAGACCAAACTTACGCTCAAGCTCAGGGTGAACAGTACCAATAAAACCAACTTCACGCTCAGTTTCAAGACCTGCATCAACAACAATCGCTGCTGTTTGACCTGGATGAAGTGCTGGGTGTTGAGCCGCTTTAAAGCTATAAGCATTTTTTGCTGTAAGCTCAAGTACTGCTTCTAAATCACCTTTAAGGTCAAAGAAATCAACAGTGTTAGTTTCAATGTCCCAATGCTCATCACTACGTGTACCCGCAATAACACCCGCAAGCATCATTTCTTGACGCATACCATTTTCAGCAGTTTGCTCTGGTACAAAACGTAAGCCAGCTTCAAACAAACGTACACGTGGTTGTTGACGCTTCTGGTTGAACACTACTGTATTTAGTAGGCCAGTCCATAGGCTTAAGCGCATTGCTGACATATCCGCAGAAATAGGGAAAGGCAGAACTAATGGCTCAATATTAGGCACGATGAGTTTTTGTTGCTCAGGCTCTACAAAGCTGTAAGTAATCGCTTCTTGGAAACCACGATCAACTAACAAATCACGTACACGTTTCAGCGGTAGATTCGCTTCTTTATGTAAGTTCATGCTTAGTGCAGCGACTGGCGATTGGTTAGGGATATTGTTGTAACCGAAAATACGGCCCACTTCTTCCACTAGATCTTCTTCAATCGCCATGTCGAAACGCCATGCTGGTGCGGTTGCTTTCCAGCCAGCATCTGTTGTTTCAACATCACAACCTAGACGCGTTAGGATTTCTACGACTTCTTCAGAAGCAATAGCATGACCTAATAGACGATCTAGTTTGCTACGACGTAGTTCAATCGTTGCCGCTTTAGGTAAATCAGCTTCTGATTCAGCTTCAACGATTGGCGCAACTTCACCACCACAGATTTCAATGATAAGTGCTGTCGCACGTTCCATTGCTTTCATTTGTAGCGTTGCATCAACACCACGCTCAAAGCGGTGTGAAGAGTCAGTGTGTAGACCGTAGCTACGTGCACGACCACGGATTGCATCAGGTGCAAAGAAAGCACACTCAAGCAATACGTCTTTCGTTTCAGTACTCACGCCTGAGAATTGACCACCGAAGATACCTGCAATTGCAAGTGCTTGAGTGTTATCAGCAATCACTAATGTATTACTGTTTAATTCTGCTTCATTGCCGTCAAGAAGAGTCAGCTTTTCGCCCTGCTCTGCCATACGTACCACAATACCACCATCGATCTTAGCAAGATCGAAAGCGTGCATTGGTTGGCCCATTTCAAGCAATACGTAGTTAGTGATATCTACGATTGGATCAATTGAGCGAGTACCACAACGACGTAGCTTCTCTTGCATCCACAATGGTGTTTCAGCTTGTACGTTCACATTGCGAACGATACGACCAAGGTAACGTGGACATGCAACAGGAGCTTTAACTTCAATTGAAATAGTATCAGCCGCTGTTGGCGCAACAATATCAAACTGTGGTTCTGTCACTTCAGCGCGGTTAAGAACACCCACTTCACGAGCAAGACCAGCAATGCTTAGACAATCAGCACGGTTAGCTGTTAAGTCAACATCGATAGTCACATCGTCAAGACCAAGGAATTCACGGAAATCAGTACCTAATACTGCATCTGCCGCTAATTCCATGATGCCGTCAGACTCAATATCAATACCAAGTTCTGTGAAAGAACAAAGCATACCGTGAGAAGGCTGACCGCGTAATTTTGCCTTCTTGATTTTAAAATCACCAGGAAGAACAGCACCTACAGTTGCAACAGCAACTTTAATGCCTTGACGACAGTTAGATGCGCCACAAACGATGTCTAGCAACTCTTCAGCGCCTACATCAACTTTAGTTACGCGCAGCTTGTCAGCGTCTGGGTGTGGAGCACACTCAACAACCTGACCCACTTTAACGCCGGTGAATTCACCAGCAACTGCTTCAATACCGTCAACTTCCAAACCAGCCATTGTGATTTGGTGAGCTAGCTCTTCGCTGTTTACTGCAGGATTAACCCACTCGCGTAGCCAAGATTCAGAGAATTTCATAGATTTCTAGCCCCTAGTGCTTACTTGAACTGTTTTAGGAAACGTAAGTCGTTCTCAAAGAACGCACGTAAATCGTTAACACCGTAACGAAGCATAGTCAGACGCTCAACGCCCATACCAAATGCAAAGCCTGAGTACTTCTCAGGATCGATGTTAACTGAACGTAGAACATTAGGGTGTACCATGCCACAGCCTAGTACTTCTAACCACTTACCGTTCTTGCCTTTCACGTCAACTTCAGCAGAAGGTTCAGTGAATGGGAAGAAAGAAGGACGGAAACGTACTTCAACTTCTTCTTCAAAGAAATTGCAAAGGAAATCGTGAAGAATACCTTTAAGCTGAGCAAAGTTTACGTTTTCGTCAACTAACATACCTTCCACTTGGTGGAACATTGGTGTGTGCGTTTGATCGTAATCGTTACGGTATACACGGCCAGGCGCAATAAAGCGGAAAGGCGGTTGACCGTGTTCCATGGTACGGATCTGAACACCAGAAGTATGCGTACGTAGCATTAAGTCTGGGTTAAAGAAGAACGTATCGTGATCAGTACGTGCAGGGTGATCTTCTGCAATGTTCAATGCATCGAAGTTGTGGAAAGCATCTTCAATTTCAGGACCCGCTTCAGTTGTAAAACCAAGCTCACCAAAGAAACTTTCAATACGTTCAATGGTACGTGTCACTGGATGAAGACCACCATTTTCAATACGGCGACCTGGTAAAGAAACATCAACAGTCTCAGCAGCAAGCTTAGCTTCAAGCTCAGCACGTTGTAGACTATCTTTACGCTCAACAAGTAATGTTTGTACAACTTGTTTCGCTTTGTTGATTTCTTGACCAGCAGTGCGACGCTCTTCTGGTGGTAATTTACCTAGGGCTTGTAATTGAAGAGTTAAATGACCCTTCTTGCCTAGAAATTGAACTCGAACTTCGTCCAGAGCGACTGATGAATCAGCCTGCTCAATAGCTGCCGTTGCGTTGGCAATAATCTCGTCTAGATGTTGCATCGTATCCTCATCCACCCACAGGTGGCGTCCTTAAGGGAGATATAAAATCGCATAACGATACATACTAAAGAAAGCAGCGTCTAAATCCAAATTGAATCGTAATAAAACAGTAACTTTGGATGAAAAAAAAACGTCTTTTGCCATTAAAATATGAATTTGTACTTTTTCAGTACACTAATGGTCAGCATCTGTAGACTATAAAACAGATTTCGCACACCTATATTCCATTTTTCTCTCTTTCTAAAATAGAATGAAAAAAGTAAATTTCAGCGATATTTACTTTGGAATAATCATCATGAATGCCCAATTTTTATCAGCCTTAATTAAAATAAGTATTTTTGCTTCCCTACTTTGCCTTGCGTTAGTCATATTAGGCAATTATGGAATGTCATTAAGCATGCCTATTGAAATGAAAGATCACTTAACGAATCAAACGCATATCGATTTCATTCATGTTATCTACTACGTGGGATTTAATTTCATGTTTGTTGGTTTTCTTGCTTGTCTCGTTTGGAGAGTAAAACAGTCACAACGACAAATGAAGCAGTACCTTACTCATAGCCACGCATAATTAATAACACTAATCCACTGATTTATATCTTTATATTAGCGTCTCAACGCATTTGATTCTAAATCTTGAGGCGCTTTATATGTAACAAAGCTGTGATAAATACGATCTTTTTCTATCAAATTGGTTTTAATATTACATTTTTAAGTGTAAATTATGATCAATATCAATGTTAGGAACCATATTATGAATACTAAAGATCTTGCTGCTCTTTCTAAAATTTCAACTATCGCTGCGATTCTTTGTACTGCTCTATTACTGCTTGGTAATTATGGCCTAGCATCAGCAATGCCGATCGCGCCAGAAGAGGGTTTCAATTTCATTAATCTTGTCTTCTTTATGGGCTTCAACGCATTATTTGTTGGTTTTCTAGCGTTTTTACTTAAGACCTTAGCAACAGCAAACAAAAAACGTAATCAACGCTACGCACGTACATAAGCACTAACACCTCACCTCTTTTTTAAAACCAGTCATTTTCATTATTGATGAATGACTGGTTTTTTTATGCCTTTTATTCCTGAGCATGCGAAATATTGCTTTTTATGTACTTGTGAAATACTCTCCCTATCATTCAGATCAATCCAGACTGTTGTAGCTTAATGAACTTGTACTCCTCTTTCGTCATTCCCTACAATGAGGTTGCGAACGAAATAAGAAATCTAATACTTTCTTTTTACGATCAGCTCGTTATTGGTATTGGAATAAACTCAAAAAATACATAAGTAATGGTAGGACAAGAAGCGATGGACATTAATGTAATATCTATAACGGCAGATTTTGACATGGAACTCTGCAAGATAATTAAGCAAGTAGGTGCTGAATTTGGTGCGGTAGGCGAAGGATTTGGCCCATCAGATGCCGAAGTTTTGAATATGAGTCGTTTTTACCATGATGGTGTTAGCAGTTTATATTTAATCGCATTAGTCGATGGCGAACTTGTCGGTGGATGCGGTATCGCTCCTTTTAATAACAGCAACACGATCTGCGAACTAAAAAAACTGTTTCTATTACCTGAAGGTCGCAAGCTAGGTTTAGGGGAGAAACTCTCAACTCTATGTTTAGAATACGCAAAAACAAAAGGTTTCACGGAATGTTATTTAGATACTCTCTCTAGCATGCAATCAGCCGTACGCTTATATGAAAGATTAGGCTTTACTCATCTAGAAATGCCATTAACAGGCACCCTACACGGCGGTTGTGATGTTTGGATGTTAAAACAACTTTAGCAAACAAAGAAAAACAAAGCATAGAATCCCTACTATCCTTGTTGGAATTTACTGTAGAAAATAACGAAATAATACTCATTATTAGATCAAAGACGTAGTGGCATTAGTAAAAACATAAAAGCTATATACGAAATACGAAAAAAGGAGAGCCGAGGCTCTCCTTTTCAACTTAAAACTAGACTGAAATTACAGTGCAGCTTTTGCCTTTTCCACAAGAACAGTGAAAGTAGCTTTGTCAAATACAGCGATATCAGAAAGGATCTTACGATCGATTTCGATAGACGCTTTCTTAAGACCGTTGATTAGACGGCTGTAAGACATACCATTTTGACGTGCAGCAGCGTTGATACGAGCAATCCAAAGTTGACGGAAAGTACGTTTCTTCTGACGACGGTCACGGTAAGCATATTGACCAGCTTTAGTAACAGCCTGGAAAGCTACACGGTAAACACGTGAACGTGCTCCGTAATAACCTTTAGCTTGTTTAAGAACTTTCTTGTGACGTGCACGCGCTTGTACACCACGTTTTACGCGAGGCATAGGAGACTCCTAACTAAAATTAAAAAAAATATAAAACTAAAAACGATTAAGCGAACGGAAGCATACGAGCAACTGCAGCCACTTCACACTTAGGAAGGATTGCATTTGGACGAAGCTGACGTTTGTTCTTAGTAGTACGTTTAGTCAGAATGTGACGCTTAGTAGCGTGCTTAAACTTAAAGCCACCAGCTGTTTTCTTGAAGCGCTTAGCAGCGCCACGATTTGTTTTCATCTTTGGCATGAGATGATAACTCCGCATTGTTGATAGTTAATAATCATAGTAATAGGGCGAACAAAAAGCGCTACTAAGAGCAGCGCTTTTTAGCTACTTGAATGCCGTTATTACTTCTTTTTTGGGGCAAGCATCATGGTCATTTGACGACCTTCTACACGATTAGGGAAACTTTCACAGATCGCAATCTCTTCAAGTTCTGCCTTAATACGATTAAGAAGCTCAATACCAATGCCTTGGTGGGCCATTTCACGACCACGGAAACGTAGTGTGACTTTGCCCTTGTTGCCCTCTTCTAAAAAGCGACTCAGGTTGCGTAGTTTTACCTGATAATCGCCTTCGTCTGTACCAGGTCGGAATTTAACTTCCTTGATCTGGATTTGTTTTTGATTCTTCTTTTGCTCTTTAGCAGCCTTGCTCTTCTCGAACAGGTACTTGCCATAGTCCATCACACGACAGACTGGTGGCTCGGCATTAGGGCTAATTTCAACTAGATCCACACCAGCATCAAGAGCAACATTCATTGCTTCTTCAATAGAAACAACACCAACTGATTCGCCATCTAGGCCAGTTAGGCGAACTTCACGTACGCCACGAATTTCTTCATTTAGACGATGCGCGTTTTGCTTAACTGGTGCCTGGGTTCTTTTTCCGCCTTTAATACCTTATTCCTCCACAATATTGAGCTTACGACTGCTAATTTCTTCCTGCATAAATGCAACAAGTTCATCAATCTTAAATTTACCCAAATCTTTACCCTTGCGAGTACGAACTGCTACTACGCCTGCTTCGACTTCTTTGTCGCCACAAACGAGCATGAAAGGCACTCGCTTCAAAGTATGTTCGCGGATTTTAAAGCCAATCTTCTCATTTCTCAAGTCCGCATTGACTCTAATTCCACTTTTTTTCAATTTTTCTACAATTTCTTGCACATATTCTGCTTGAGAGTCAGTAATATTCATCACTACAGCTTGTTGAGGCGCCAACCATGTTGGGAAGAAGCCTGCGTAATCTTCGATAAGAATACCGATGAAGCGCTCTAGTGAACCAAGAATTGCACGGTGAATCATAACCGGCGTATGGCGTTCGTTGTCTTCACCTACATATGTAGCGCCTAAACGCTCAGGTAATGCGAAGTCAAGTTGAACAGTACCACACTGCCATGCGCGATCAAGGCAATCGTGAAGAGTGAACTCGATCTTAGGACCGTAGAATGCACCCTCACCTTCTTGAATGTCAAATGGAATTTCCATTGACTCAAGCGCGGTAATCAAATCGGCTTCAGCTTTGTCCCACATTGCATCAGAACCCACACGCTTTTCAGGACGAGTAGATAATTTAACAACAATGTTATCAAAACCGAATGTCTTGTATGTATCATACACCATTTCGATGCAAGATGTAACTTCTTGTTGTACTTGTGCTTCTGTACAAAAAATATGCGCATCATCTTGGGTGAAACCACGTACACGCATAATACCGTGAAGTGAACCAGAAGGCTCATTACGGTGACAAGAACCAAACTCAGCCATACGTAATGGTAAATCACGGTATGATTTTAGACCTTGGTTAAAGATCTGTACATGACCAGGACAGTTCATTGGCTTAATTGCGTATTCACGGTTCTCTGAACTTGTTGTGAACATTGCATCAGCGTACTTATCCCAGTGACCAGAACGTTCCCAAAGTACACGGTCCATCATTAATGGGCCTTTTACTTCTTGGTAATCGTATTCGTTCAGTTTTTCACGAACAAACACTTCTAGCTCACGGAAGATAGTCCAACCGTTATGGTGCCAGAATACCATGCCTGGTGCTTCTTGCTGCATGTGGAACAAATCAAGTTGCTTACCAATCTTACGGTGGTCACGCTTTGCAGCTTCTTCTAAACGTGTTAGATGCGCTTTTAATGCTTTCTTATCGTGGAATGCCGTACCGTAGATACGTTGTAGCATCTTGTTATCACTATTACCGCGCCAGTATGCACCAGCAACGCTTAATAGTTTGAAGTTTTGACAGAAACCCATGTGTGGTACGTGTGGACCACGACACATGTCAATGTATTCTTCATGATGGTATAAGCCTGGACGATCGTCACGAGCAACGTTTTCATCTAGGATTTCAATCTTGTACGTTTCGCCACGCGCATCAAACGCATCACGCGCTTCTTGCCAGCTTACGTTTTTCTTCACAACTTGATACTTAGTTTTTGCTAGTTCAAGCATGCGCTTCTCAATAACATCAAGGTCTTCTTGAGTTAAAGATTGCTCTAGATCGATATCGTAGTAAAAACCATTGTCAATCGTAGGACCGATCGCCATTTTTGCTTCAGGGTACAATTGCTTAATTGCATGACCTAGCAAGTGTGCACATGAGTGGCGAACGATTTCAAGACCATCAACATCATCTTTTGCTGTGATGATTTCTAGGCTTGCATCATTTTCGATCAGATCACAAGCATCAACACGAACACCATCAACACGCCCTGCAATGGTTGCTTTCGCAAGACCAGGACCGATTGAAAGTGCAACATCCATCGTTGATACAGCGTCGTCGAATTGACGTTGACTACCGTCAGGAAGAGTAATAACAGGCATTTAAATATCCTTAAACAGTGGTGCCACACACCAAGTAGCACATGTTGAGTTAATAAAGCTTTTAGAGAAGCTTTTATGGAAAAAACATTTTTACCTTGATGCCGCAATACAGAGCAACATGCTAAGGCAAAAACAGGGTGACACTATACAAACGGTAACAATATATTGCAAAGAATCACCCTAACTTTTTATAGTACTACTTCACTAAGGCGTAATTCACGACGTACAGCTGCTCAATACCAGGATAAATATCGTGAATAACGGCTTTAAGCTCAGCTAATGTCATATTTTCTTGTTGTGCATGAAAATCATTCAAATCATTAAATGCTATCGGCTCAACAGTTAAGATGTTTAAACGACAAAACCAGCGTCCATCTTCATACGTTGACACATCAACAGTGGTACCGGGTACATAATAACTTTCAGCTTCATCACGAATAGTAATGGTCTTTTTTCCTGACAAGATGTCACTTTCAAAGCGTGCAAAAAACGTCATTTCTGTAGGAATTATTGTAGTGCTCATGATGGTGCCTTTTATTACCAAATAAATTTTCGGCTTAGAGTAACTGCAAATATTTAAAAGTAAACGGACAATCACAAACAAAAATAAAGATTTAACTAAGATAAATAATATTCCAACTTCAACATAAAAATAAGTATATTGCTTATTTTCAATAGGTTGAATCAAAATCCGGTAGTGGATTACTTAAAATAGTATCGACTTCACAGATATATCCATATGAAATGAACTAAGATGTTGATAGACAAGTTTTATCTAGTCCAATTTAAGGCGTGGAGGATGCTATGTGGCAGGCTATTTCTCACCAGTTGTCGGAAGTACTTGGTCGACAGTTCAAAATAAATGAACGAGAAGCAATTCAAGGCGGTGACGTTAATCAATGCTATGT
>NZ_MSCQ01000001.1:872132-880727 GCF_002954725.1 Photobacterium phosphoreum | reverse complement strand
CAATGCTATTGTGTTGGTGATGGAGAACAACGTTTTTTTATTAAACTTAATGATAAAGATCAACTCGCAGTTTTTAAAACAGAAGCCGAAAGTTTACGTATCCTCAATGAAGCCAATTGTGTCCAAGTTCCTCAGCATTTCCATCTTGGTACTTGTCGCGACAAATCCTTCCTGATTCTCAATTATCTTCCCACTAAAACCATCGATGACGATGCAGGCTATACACTTGGTCAACAATTAGCCCAACTGCATTTATGGGGTGAGCAAGCTGAATATGGTTTTGATTTTGATAACTATATTGGTTTAACGCTTCAGCCTAATAAATGGCGTCGGCGCTGGGATAAATTTTTTGCAGAGCAGCGTATTGAATGGCAATTGCAACTTTGCGAAGAAAAAGGACTTCATTTTGGTGATATTGATACGATCACTGCGAATGTCGCTCAGCGTTTGAGTAATCACCAACCCAAGCCTTCCCTACTCCACGGTGACTTATGGCATGGCAATACCGCATTAACCGTCTCTGGGCCGATCCTTTTTGATCCTGCCACCTACTGGGGAGATCGTGAATGTGATGTCGCAATGACCGAATTATTTGGCGGTTTTCCAGCCAGCTTTTATAAAGGCTATCAGTCAGTATATCCTTTAGATGAAGGCTATCAAGATCGTAAAGATCTGTATAACCTTTATCACATTCTTAATCACTGCAATCTATTTGGCGGTGAATATATGGGCCAAGCACAGAATATTATTACCAAACTTATGTTATGGGATGAATAACGTCTCTTGTTTATTTACTCGCCGTACACCCACGCTATCGCCACTCGGTGTTGGTGTACGGTAGGTTGATATACCATAACTATAACGCGAGTATTCGCAAAATTGATAACTACCAGCTAGGATCAATAATAATATACGACACGATATATCAAACCATGCCTCTAATGTCTGTATATAAGGATCTATTATGCACAAATATTCAAATCAAAATATTAGCTGCCCACATTGTGGTCATATAATTAGAATTCCTCTTGATGCGAGTGCTGGCAGTCAGGAATTTTATGATGATTGCTCGATCTGTTGTAATCCGATCCATTTAACCATGGAAGTAGATGAATTACATAAAACCATTAATCTATTTGTTGATGCTGATGATGAGCAAATATTTTAACGCTGCTCTTTATTTGCCATTACACGTTCAACCGTATCAACGATAACTTGTGTTTGTGGATCGATTTCAATATTAATCACATCATTGATCGTACGATATTTAAGATTAGTTCGCTGTAAGGTTTCGGGGATCAAATTGACATTAAAACAACCGTCTTTCACTTCACCAATCGTTAAACTAATGCCATCAATACCAATATACCCCTTCGCAAAAATATATTTCATTAATTGTTCTGGCACAGAAAACCACACTTGATGATTATTCTCAAAAATATTCACCGCTGAAACAATCGCTGTCGCCATAATATGACCTGACATTGCATGACCACCAATTTCATCCCCAAATTTAGCAGCACGTTCAACGTTAACATTATCTCCCACATTAAGCAGGCCTAAATTAGTAACATTCAATGTTTCCTGCATTAAATCAAACGAAACTAATTCTCCTTCAATATGAGTCACCGTTAAACAACAACCATTGTGTGCAACAGAAGCACCTAATGCTAATCCCTGCATCAGTGCCTCAGGAAAACGAATAATATGCGTTTGAAAGTTCTGTTGTTTATTAATACTAACGACGGGCACTATGCCTTGTATAATTCCGGTAAACATACCTATTCCTTATGCCTATTTATTAAATTAACCTATTCTTATAATATGGGTTTATCAGATAATATTCGATTGAAAAAACACTTATCCGGTTAATAACATAACAAATCTATCAGCTATAGTTGTCAAAAATCACTTTTTGACACTAAGGTGACACTTTACAATACGATAAGCGTATTACTTGTATGACAATAGAAGTTAGCTAATTTTGCCTAACTTTTTTCTGTTTTATATAGCTCGTCAACAAATAATACGTATTAAAGGTACACTTTATGGCCGCTAACGTCTCATCAACCGTTACACAGTCTCTACAGCAACAACCAAAACAACCTGCTTTGCGAATACTACTTATCGGCTTATTAGTGGTGTTATCTGGGTACTATATTTGGGTACTTTATAAAGCAATAACGCCCAATGTTAGCCTTGCCTATAAAGCCTATTATATTAAAAACCAGACATTATATTGGCAGCCCAAGCAACCCAATCTGGCGTTAACATTGCCAAGTAAATTAGAGACAATAAATAATGTCCCTAACTTATCCCGTGCAGGTTGGAGCTTTGATACCAATAACAATATGCGTGAGCTAACTCAACAAGGTGGCTTATATTTTACGCTACCCACGGCACCAACAGCCAACGTTACTATCACGTTTACCTTGGCAACAGCACCCCAACAGATAAAACCACTGGCGTTTACCTTTAATCATTATCAAGGCACATTATTGCCACACGCACAGGGAAAAACATTTGTTGCTCAATTGCCCAAACAACAGTTTTTATCGACCCCAAAGCAGTTACAAACATTCATATTAACGACACCAACACCACTACAAGTTACTACTATTAGCTTAGCAGCAACGAAAGCCGATACTTTATCTTTGCCACATCATACTGGTCATATTAATCAATAAATTGGGAACATAGAATGAATCATAAACCAAACCCGCTTGATTATCGTTTATCACTGATTGTGCCAGTCTACAATGAAGAAGTGGCTATTGAGCCCTTCTTAGACGCTATTAATGACAAACTGAGTAGCATTCGCTCACACATCGACATTATGTTTATTAATGACGGTAGTAAGGATAATACCAAGCTCGTTATAGAGAAAATGATAACGCAAGATCCCAGTATTTCATTAGTTAACTTTGCGCGTAATTTTGGTAAAGAAGCCGCTATGACTGCGGGTTTAGATTACGTACAAGGTGACGCCGCCGTTATCATGGATGTTGATTTACAAGATCCACCTGAAGTGATCCTTGAATTTGTCACATTATGGCTAACGGGAAATTATGACACTATCTATGGTGTTCGCGTAGATCGCTCACAAGATACTTATACCAAACGCTTAACTGCTGGCGGCTTTTACCGTTTCTTCAACTTTTTATCAGCAGAAACGACCTTACCTGAAAATGCAGGTGATTTTAGATTAATTAATCGCTGCGTGATTGAAACGGTAAAGCAATTACCTGAACGTAACCGTTTTATGAAAGGTTTATTAGCTTGGTCATCATTACGTGCTATTGGCGTTAACTTTCAACGTCCTGAACGCTTAGTCGGCGACACCAAATTTAATTATTGGAAGTTGTGGAATTTTGCGATGGATGGCATCACCAGCTTTACCGCTTGGCCATTACGTGTTTGGGGCTTTGTCGGTTTTGGTATTTCATTATTATCTTTCATCTTTTTAATGTACATCGTTATCAGTGCGCTGTGTTTTGGGGTTCATACACCAGGCTATGCGTCTACTATTTCAGTAGTGCTTTTTTTAGGCGGTATCCAGCTTATTTCTTTAGGGGTCATTGGTGGTTATGTCAGTCGTATTTATACCGAACTTAAACATCGACCAATTTATTTAGTTGAAGATATTTATGGTAATTATAAACCTAATCAACAGTCATTAGATCCGCAAAATAAAATATCAACAGCCTTAGATAAGTCTAGTAATTATTATGAATGAGTCTTTCCTTAAACATTTTTGGCAACTTAATCGCTTTGCTATTGTGGGATTATTAGCTACAGCCGTTCATCTCTCCGTGGTGCGGTTATACTTTTTTCAAATAGCACACCCATCAGAATATGTTGCGAATATACTTGGTTTTTGTCTCGCTTTTTTAGTGTCATATTTTGGTCATCGTCATTTTACTTTTGCTCAAAAAGGCTCGTTTTTTAAATTTCTGGCCGTATCTTTATTTGGCTTTTTCATTAATAACCTCATCTTGGTGACGTTACTACAAACGGCACACGTTAAAGGTTGGGTTGCGGTGACAATTTCAACTTTATGTGTGCCAATTATTACTTTTATTTTATCGAAATTCTGGGTCTTTAAATGAATCCCTTATCCCTTATAGACATTCGTCTTACTCGCAAAGATTGGTTGAATTTAATTTTTGCTGTCATTGTTAGCCGTATCGTCATCTATGCCCTTGGTCTTTGGGGCGTGAGTATGTTCATGACGGGGCACTATGCCGAACAACCGTTATTACAAACCGTTTGTCGTTTTGACTGTGTGTGGTTCTATCGCATTATTAATAATGGCTATGATCTGATTCCACAGTGGCTTGGTCAAAAGAATGCCGCCAATTGGGCATTTATGCCATTACAGCCCTTTCTAGGGTGGATATTCTCGCACTTAACCACTTTTGAAAACCCGATTAATAACTATCGCTTTGGGTTAGCATTTGCGTCTAACCTCGCGTTTTTATTTAGCATCCCAATGGTATTAATGGTACTAAAACAACTAAAAATCAGTGCCGCGACACGTTCTACCATGGTGTGGATCTTATGTTTTTCACCTTATACGGTTTATTCCTCTGCCGGTTATACCGAGCCACTATTTATTGCTTTAGTGGCTGGCGTGTTCTTATTTAGCTACCGTCAGCAATGGTTTTGGGTCGCTATTTTAGGCATGCTGGCAGCTATAACCCGTAACCTTGGGGTGTTTTTAGTTTTCCCTGTATTAATTATTGCGATTCAACACTACGGTATTCAAAGTTTCTTTCGCTTTAAAACACCCGCATTAAAAGTATTAGCGGCTATTTGGGTGATCCCAATTGGCTTTTTTGGTTTTATGACTTACATGTATTTTCATGTTGGAGATGCGCTGGCGTTTGGACATATTCAAATCGCGTGGGGACGTCAACTTACCAATCCATTCCATTGGCTAATGTTTGGTTTTGAAACGGGAGGCCCTAAATTATACCTCACCATTATGGCGCTGCTGGCTTTTGCACTTAATATTTACTTAGTGGTACGTAAATATTATGCCGAAGCACTGTTTATGTTCATTTGCTTAATACTGCCTCTTTCGTCAAGCCTTAATGCCATGCCACGCTACGCATTTGGTCTTTATCCTACCTTCCTTGGGTTAGCCTTACTTGTCGAACGTTACCCAAGTATTAAGACGCCAATACTGTGTATTTTTAGTGCCGCAAGCACCTTTATTGCGATTGGTTTCTTTGGGCATCAATTCTTTACTGTTTAACTTAATACTAGAACTGTCAACTTAACCTAACGGCCTCGATGATCACCTATCGAGGCCGTTTGTTTTTATCCACATAAAGTGTTAAATATTACTTGGCTTTATGCGTTTTATTTATATAATCCAGCCATCTTTAGAATGCATTAAAATAGTGTCTAACAGCTATTCATTCCTCCCCTTTTTGTTTCCTCATTTTTGGAGCTATGCTGAGTGCAAAACTACATCAAAGAAACATCACAATTACTCAAACTTGCGATACCCGTTTTAATTGCTTCAGTTGCCCAAACATCTATGGGTTTTGTTGATACCGTGATGGCAGGCGGTGTAAGCGCAACCGATATGGCAGCGGTTGCGGTTGCTGCAAGTATTTGGCTACCTTCGATTTTATTTGGGGTCGGGTTGCTGATGGCGATAGTTCCTATCGTCGCTCAACTGAGTGGTTCAGGTAAAAAAGATAAAATACCGTTTGAAATTCAGACCGCTTTTATTCTTGCTGTATTGATTTCCATTCCAACGATGTTGATCTTATACAACGCAGGTATTTTAATTCATTATATGAATGTCGAACCGGTATTAGCTGAAAAAACAGTGGGTTATTTACATGCGGTATTATTCGCTGTACCTGCATTTCTATTCTTCCAAACTCTAAAAAGTTTCTCTGAAGGCTTATCATTTACTATTCCTGGTATGGTCATTGGCTTCTTAGGCTTATTACTGAATATTCCTCTAAACTGGATTTTTGTTTACGGTGAGTTTGGTATGCCAGCACTCGGTGGTGTCGGTTGTGGTATTGCAACGGCTATCGTGTATTGGTTTATGTTCTTTGCAATGCTTGCGTTTGTGTTAATCAATAAGCGCCTTAACCGTCTGAATGTGTTTGGGGTAATTTATCCGCCTAAATTTGCTGCGATTAGTCGTTTGTTTAAATTAGGCTTTCCGGTTGCTGCCTCATTATTTTTTGAAGTGTCTTTATTTGCAGTGATCGCATTACTGATCTCGCCACTTGGACCACTGAAGGTAGCATCACACCAAATTGCAATGAATTTCTCATCCTTAGTGTATATGTTACCAATGAGTTTAGCGGCAGCAGTCAGTATCCGTGTCGGGCATAAAATGGGACAAGAAGATATTATTGGCGCTAAGATTGCCAGCCATTGCGGATTAATTGTGGGCATATCATTAGCCTTTTGTACTGCGATTTTAACCGTGATTTTCCGTGAACAAATTGCATTACTTTATACTGATAACCCTGAAGTTATTATGTTTGCGGGTCAATTATTGTTATTAGCTGCTATCTACCAATGTAGCGATGCGGTACAAGTTGTTGCTGCTGGTGCGCTGCGTGGTTATAAAGATATGCGCGCAATCTTCTTCTGTACTTTTATTGCTTACTGGTTACTTGGGTTGCCAATTGGTTATATTCTAGGAATGACCGATTGGATAATTAAACCTATGGGACCTGAAGGGTTCTGGATTGGCTTTATTATTGGCTTAACATCTGCTGCTGTCATGCTTGGTGCACGTATGCATTGGGTTCATAAACTCGATCATCAGCGCCAAATTGAAATGTCATTACGTTAATAGCGAGTTATGTATTATTAAAAAAGTGATCTGAGGATCGCTTTTTTTTGTCTAAAACTTCAAGGTTGCATATGCTTAACTTATCGTGACTAACGTTAGAGTATGATGAAAATATTATTAGTGCTGTGTTGTACATTGCTACTCACTAGTTGCAAAGAAAATGCCACAAACGCACTGCTAAACACTTATCAACAACGACTCGCTAATGTGTTGGAGATTACGCCAGCAGACACTCTGCCGTTAAATTTACCTATCTACCCTGACACACGATCACTCAAACAACCTGTTGCAGATATTCGAATGGGGTTATTAGACGCTTATGAGTTACGCCAATGTGGTTTATTTCAGTTAATTGCTGAACGTAATTCGGTCTTAGGCAAAGTACAAGATCAAACGCGTCAGTTACGTTATGAGGTGCTGTTTTTAAAACAACTCAATCATTGTTTAACGATGCTTAATAGCAATAGCACCAGTGAATTACAATCTCAGCTCAATGATATTTATCAGCAAAAACAACAACAATTACCGCTGGTGATATGGAATATGGTGTTTACAGGTAAAGAATGGCGTCAACAATTTACTCTAGGTCATCAATTATTGGAACCACAGCAATTTGGCGGCTATATCGAGACTGTTGCTGCTTTTAATTATTTAGATACATTAACGACCACAATGACCTCACAGAGTATATCGCAAGCATTGGTAACACTCACACCTAACCATATTGAACAACTGCTTTATCACCAACAGCAAATTCATAACACACAATATCTTGGGCAACTGTTTTATTCGATGGCGCAGATCACTACGGAGTTGAATACGATCACTGCTCAACTTACTCAGCATGAGAACAATGTTATTTGCGGTAAAAATATCAATCAACAGCAAGCGCAATATTTACGTAATGTTTTTTATAAATATTACGTCAATGATATTCAGCCCTACTTAAGTAAACTACAGTCTCAGTATCAACAATTACAACCGTATTTAGATAGCCTCTATACAACACTGATTCAACACCATGATCAACCACCAGCAATGATGACATTATACGCGCGTTATTATTTTCAAGGTGAAGTGCAACGCCAATTTCAACAAGCCACTATTGAGCATGTTAGTTATTGGCAGCGATTATTTAAACGTTGCCAATTTAAGGTTGGGCATCAATAAGTTGCTGTTAACCTCAATTATCATTTTTGCTACTATTAGTTCATTTTGAGAATAGGTAAACTACACTACATTGTAGAGGTTCAGGGAGATAAGAATGAAAAAACATAAAAACGAAGCAAAACTATTAAAAAAAGCATTAGAACTCGGTTTCGCCTTTGCACAAAAACAAGGATTTAATGATTTAGACCGTGGCGTTGGCTCAACAGATCGCGTTGAATGTATTTATCGCTTATTAGTGCAATGTAAACAAATCACCCCATTAGCTATCGATAAAGAAGATGGCGTTAATATGAAACATAAACTGGTATTGTGGATTATTCGTCTATTACCAGAAAATCACGAGCTGCTTCAATAACCCCAACATATTGCCACGAGTATATTTACTCGTGGCTCTTACTTCCTAATTACATGCGTAATATCACATTAGTCTATTTAATCATCACCAAAATTAACCAAACTGGCTATTGTGCAAGCAAACGCACTGAATTTAATAAAAAAGTCTATTTAAACACTTGCCTAGATGAAAGTGACTCGCTACTATGCTTGTCATTCGCTGATTACGATTAAACAGTAATTAAGCTGAAATT
>NZ_MSCQ01000001.1:531856-871899 GCF_002954725.1 Photobacterium phosphoreum | reverse complement strand
CAAGGTGTCACTGGTTCGAGTCCAGTAGCGAGCACCATTTTAAAATAAATGGCTTAACGGCGATTTATAACAGTACAATTTGCTCGCTTAGCTCAGTTGGTTAGAGTACTTGCATGACATGCAAGGTGTCACTGGTTCGAGTCCAGTAGCGAGCACCATCTTTTAGATACAACCAAGCCTGCTTTTTAGCAGGCTTTTTTGTGTCTGGATCATAACAATTGCAATCAATAACACTGGTTAGCGACAACCGATTGGTAATTAGGTAATATTTATATCAATTATAATAATTGACGATATAACAATGAAAATTACTGTTGATGGTGGCTCGTTTAAAGTATCAATTGATACTGAATTTGAAGGCTTACTCACTGAAGCTACTGCGGTTTTTGATGAAACCTTAGTGCAAGCTAAATCAAACGATAAAGCTATTTTACGCTTTCTACAAATCATCCTTGAACACCGCGATAGCAATGATGCGATTGGCTATGCTGTACTCGGTTTACTTGGCTGGTATAACGCTGCCATTAATCCAGTAACAGACAAAGACATTGAATTAAACTTACCTAAAATCATTCCGCATTTGCTCAATCCAAGTGGTGATACTAACGCCACCAGCGACAATGACGCGACGACATTCAAACATTAATTTACGTTTAAATGTATAACAAAGTCAAAAAGCCACTCATCAAGAGTGGCTTATATAGTGAGATTCGGTTATTGATTAAGATTTTTTATGTACAAACCATAACCGTTTCCAATAGACACCTAGATTCCACTGTCTTATTTTCGCCATTACAACATAAGCAATAGGTACAACAAATAACGAGAACACAGTACCAAGGATTAACCCCCCCACTAACACCAAACCAATATTAATTCGCCCGATAGAGCCAGGGCCAACAGCAAAGGCTAATGGCAATGAACCAATAATCATAGTCAACGAAGTCATCAATATTGGCCTTAAACGTGATTGAGCACTAACAAGTGCAGCATCATATGCATTTAGCCCATGATCCCGTTGCTGTTTATTAGCAAAATCAACCAATAGAATACCGTGTTTAGTTACAAGCCCAACCAATGTTAACAATCCAATTTTAGAGTAAATATTAAGACTCTGACCAAAGGCCGTTAAGGTTAATAATGCCCCGACTAAACACAAGGGCACTGTAAGCATAATAATTAACGGTTCAAAGAAACTTTCAAACTGCACCGCTAAAATTAAAAATACAAAAATCAATGCCATCGCAAACATCAATATCATCCCATGCGAAGAATCTTGTAGATCTTTTACTACGCCATTAAATTGATACTGCTGTCCTTTTTGTAATAAATTGGGAACATGATGATTCACAAATTGCTGCACATCACTGGCACTGTAACCGGGCATTAAATCCGCCGTAATTTCTGCACTATCAAGTCCCATAAAGGTTTTAATATGAGATTCTGCTGTCACTTGCTTAATCGTCACAAACTGCGATAACGGTAACGCTTTTCCTGTTTTTGATACGACATATAACTTATTTAATATCTTAAAATCACCCAGCGATTGTTTATTTACTTGCACTTGAATTGGATAAGTATAACCATCGGCCATTTTTAAATCTGCCGCTTTCACTGATCCTAAAAACGTCGATACAGCACTGGTTACATCAGTATAATCAACATCTGATAACACCACTGCATTTTGATCAATTTTCAAATCAAACCGCAATAAATCACGATGGGTTGAATTACTGACATTTGAAACACCCGCATAATTACTGAGTGCTTTCTCAACCTTCGCTGCTGTATCACTTAATGCTAGGGTGTTTTTATTCAGCGTTGTTAATTCAAGCACTAATCCGGCAGGTAAATTTAAATTGTCCGCTGAACGGACAGACATTGATATACCATAAGCCGACACCGTTGATTTTGCTTTCTGCATTAAACGGCTAATAATTTGCTCAATATTTTGTTTACGCTCATTCCATGGCATTAATATCAAATGATTTTCTGGGGTTGATTCAATATAAGCCATATTTGCCGCAATAGCAGGATCACCATTAAAAACACTATTTAACTGGGCATTATTTTGAAGATGATAAGGTCGCCCTACCCCTGATGGTGATTTAGTCGATACTGAAATAAAGCCAGTATCTTCAATTGGTAATAACGTTTTAGGCATCCACCATACTGCAACCGTTGACGCACTAATAAGTAATATCGCGATAACAACTAACCACTTTTTCTTGATAAAAACAAACTTCAACAATTGTAAGTATTTAGCTGTTAACTGATCAACTTTACCCTCGACCCACACAAACCAAGCGGGTGGATGAGCGACTGGCTTTAATAGATAAGCACTCATCATTGGCGACAATGTTAGCGCTATAACACCTGAAATGAGAACGGCGGCTGCAAGCGTAAAAGCAAATTGATGAAATAAATCTGCAGTTAATCCTGACATAAAACCAATGGGACAATAAACCGTTGCTAGAGTTAATGTCATTGCAATAACAGGGGCGACAATTTCTTTACTGCTTTCTATGGCAGCCTCTAAGGGTTGTTTCCCTTGCTCTATATGCCGAAAACAGTTTTCAACCACCACGATAGCATCATCAACGACCAAACCGATGGCAAGAATTATCGCCAGAATCGTTAATACATTAATACTAAAGCCTAACGCCGCCATTACTGCGAATACACCAATAATACACACAGGGATAGTAATCAACGGAATAAGCGCAAATCGTATGGAGCCTAAAAACAGTACAACCACCGCTGCAACTAATACAATTGCTTCAATTAAGGTTTTAAAGCCTTCATCAATCGATGCCTTAATAAAATCTGCTTGGTTATAAACCATTTTCATTTCAATGGAACTAGGGATATTCATCGATGCCATTGCCGCTTTAACGCGCTGAGCGACCACAACGGGGTTCTCACTTTTAAGCGGTAACGTCTGAATCGACATCCCTAATTGACCATTAATATGTAATATTGAAGGCGTTAAACTCGCATCATCTTTAACAACATTCGCAACATCACCAACACGAACAATATTGCCATTATCATATCGAATCACTAAATTACGCACATCATCAACACTGCTCACTGAACTCACAGGGTTAATCGAGAAATCACGAACTTGACCTTGAATCGTTCCAGCGGTGAAAGTGGCATTATATTTACTTAATGTAC
Organism: Photobacterium phosphoreum; assembly: GCF_002954725.1. Lineage (GTDB taxonomy): Bacteria > Pseudomonadota > Gammaproteobacteria > Enterobacterales > Vibrionaceae > Photobacterium > Photobacterium phosphoreum. The sequence goes on along the minus strand of NZ_MSCQ01000001.1, from coordinate 868,719 downwards.
TCACCACATTGGTTGCTGTAATACCAAGTGCCATCATCTTTTCAGGATCAAGCCAAACATGAATCGCTTGACTACTACCACCATAGGGTCCCCAAACACCGCCAACTCCCGGTATATGACTAAACTGAGGAATAAGTTGTTGGCTAATAAGCTCATACATTTGCTGCTTGGTTATCTTTCCTTTTGCAACAAAGGTAATAATATTACTTGGCAGCGCATTTTCTGAAGAGTCATCAGTCACGGTAGGTTTATCAACCATACTTGGTGGAAAGTTATTAATTGATTCAACTTTACTGCGCAAGTTATTCATCAAGCTGGCATATTTCACATCAGATACATTATCTTTAAAAAAGACTTTTAATGAACATGTTCCTTGTTGGCAGTCAGTGTTCATATTTTTAACAGATTCAAGCCCCGTCGCTGCAGAAATAAGTTTATCGGCGACGTTATCAGACATAAATTCAGCACTTGCACCTGAAATATGCGCGGTAACCGTTGCATTCGGAGCACGGTGATCTGGAAAATATTGCACCGGTAAGGTTTGTAATGCTACTGCGCCCAACAGCACAATCGCAATGCTTAGCACACATGAATAAATCGGATGTTTAATACAAATCTCAGGCAGTTTCATGCTGAGCTCCTTGATTTGAGCTCTCTGTTACTTTTTGCATCGGTTTATTTGAGGACGAAGATAGTTGTGGCGCTTTTTTCACTGAGGATAACGGTAAAGCGGGGGCTGTAGATGTTTGAAGCTTAACCAAAGAGTCTGGTTTCAAGTTTTGCTGACCTGCAACGACTACTTTATCATTAACATCAACACCTTGTTTAATTACCACATAACCATCATTGGTGTTATCACCAAGAACAACAGGCTGTTGTTTGACCCCTTTACTACCATCATAAAGCCACACATAACGCTTATCACCATCAACAATGACTGCGGTTTGAGACACAATGGGGTAAGTGATATTTTTAGCCGAATGCTGTGTTACTTTAGCAAACATACCTGGAATGAGTAATTTATCGGTATTTTTGATATTAGCTTGAACATCAATACGGCCTGATTGTGAGTCCACTTCTGGAGCAATGTAATTAACCACACCGGTGAAACGTTTATTTTTATAAGCATCAACAGAAATAGTGACCTGCTGATTAGATGCTGCTTGTGCTAATTCTTGTTGGCTGATCGAATACGCAACTTTCACGGGATCATTTTTAATTAACGACACTACAACATCATCAGCACTAATACGGCTACCGATAGAATATTTGAAATTAGTCAAACGACCATTAAACGGGGCTATTAATTGATAATTAAGTAAATCATCTTTTTTTTGTTGCACATCCACTTGTACTAAGTGTGTTTGTAATTTCTGATTCTCAATATCTTGCTTTGATATTGCATCTGGCTGTTTTTGGATTAACGCTAACATGCGATGTAATTTAGAACGTTCAATTGCATATTGTGTTTCAGATTTTTGCAGTTCTGCTTTGGGTTGCGTACTATCAAGTTTCGCTATAACCTCTCCTTTATGGACATAAGCACCATCAGAAAAACATTTTGTTATTAATTTTTCGGATGCGCTAAACGTTAACGCTGTAGAATCCACTGCGGTTATTTTACCGACTTCCTGAAAGTCTTGGTTGAAGGTTCTATTTTTTATGTTTTGAATTTTAATTGGAATTGATAACGTTGTAGCGGGTTCATTCGCCAACGAAGATAATGTTGTAAACATCATTGGGAAAGCCAATATACCGATTAAAATTCTTCTCTTATACTCCATAATAGTACTCTACTTCATATAAATTATACCCCTACAGTATCAACATTAGCTCATTGTTCGTTAAAATAGTGTCAACATATAAAAGCTATTTATACCTAGCATAACAAATAGCTTCCTTATAAATGCATTTGCTTATCCTAAAAATACTATAAAAAAAGCGATGAACACTCACCGCTTTCACTTGTTTATTAAAAAACATTTAATCGGTTATAGCTGAACCCAAGCTTCTGACCAATAGTAACTATCGCCAGGCGCATAAGCTAAGTTATTACACCATCCAGTTGCTGGCCATGGCTTACATTGATAAATATTGCCATCAATTGCAGTTACTTTATCTCCTGCTTTATAATTTCCATTAACTTGATAAGTTGGATACTCTCCCTCAACTGGCGGTGTGATCTCTGGTTTTGGAATAGAACAACCACTATCTGCAATTTGTTTCCAAACCCCCCATTCGCCAGTAGTACTTGGTTCTTCGGCTTGGGTCCACCAGCCAGCTTGCCATAATGCACCTTTATGCGATACCTGATCACCAGCAATATAAGTTGCCGTTGCTAACCATAGATTGTCACATACTGGTTCACCTTCAACGGTTACCGTACGTGTCGCAGTTACAATATGACTCGCACTATCCACTATCTGGTAAGTCAATACATAACTACCAGTAATATCGGTATTTACGCTACCTGCAATTTGAATATTAGCCGTTAAATCACCATCTTCAGCATCCATAGCCTGCACACCGATACGCGGATCAAACACTTCACCTAAAGTAATCGTACTATCATTAATACCCGAAAAAGTCGGTTTTTCACTAAACACTTCAACCTGTCTAACCGTAACCGTTTCTGATGCTGCACTATCATAAGCTTTATAAGTTAATGAGTAGTAGCCTGCAGTAGTATTATCAACAGTACCATCAACGACAATTGAGGCACTTACATCACCATCGTAATCATCAATAGCCGACACACCAGCCATTACATCAAAATGCTGATCTTGCTGAATCACTACATCAGTTGCACCATAAATAGTCGGAGCTTCCCCAGCTTCCGTCGTTGTAATCTGAGCCTTTAAAGTGACACTAGCAGGCTCGATCGTTAAACTATCAAGTTGTTCATTACCACAACGTACTTCCGCTTGATAAGGTTGTAAGGCCGTTTCAATATTAATATGGAAACGATTCATCATTCCTGCTTGTAAACGACGATTATGTAGATTAAAAGTTTTGGTACCACCATTATGAGTAAACACATCTAATTGACACGAAGAATCTGTAAAACCATCAGCATATACAGAACCATAAGCACCATGTAAGGCAGGATAAATATAGCTTGGAAGCGTCTTATCAGGATCGTAATAACCGACTAGTGTTGTTACAGGAATACCTTGTTTATAAGGTGTTAACTCAATTGATTGATTTAAAATATCGCTATCAACACTTTGCCACTGGCCATTAATAAACTTAAACGCATATTTATTGCTATGATTTAACGCTATTGTCGTTTGATTATAATGAATATACGCAGTCCAACCAGCCCATGACTCAAAGCTAATGATTTTACCTTCTAGACTATCATCGGTTGGTAAATAAAAATCACGCGCCCAATTACCATCACCAAGACTCAGTTTAACTGCATCCGCTTGTGCGAGTAACGTCTGGAATTTATCACTCTGTTCACCAAATTGATTTAGGCTATCATTATCACTTACGTACTTAATAACAAAGGCCAAATCATCAGCAGCACTATTTGTCCATGGCTGCATTTGCTGTAACTCGTGGTTCCATTTACTGAAACCTGTTAGCGATAAAGCATCAAAGTTGGCTTTATTTTCTAGAAAATCTTGGAAAATACTTAATTCATAAGGAGTATGAAGTGTGTAAGCATTATATTTTGCATGTTGTGGCCAACCACCAGACATAGTACCAAACCCGAAACTATGACCAGCAAATGGCTGAGCACATTCACCCTCATAACATGATGTTTGGTTATTAATCCCTTTACTAAAGTTAGGAATAAAGAGATTTTTATGCACATCCCATCCCCAAGTTGAGTTTTTATTTATTGAGCTATTATGGACAGCGCCTTTAAAGCCACCAGGGTAATGATTACCAACACCAAACTCATGACCGACTTCGTGACTAAATTCATTCCCTGTTGAACTAACAACAGAAGCAACACCGCGATAAGATCCCAATAAACCGTGGTTAATCAAACCACTACTATAATTACCACGAGAGTTATTTACAGTAACTTGTGCTGCATGATAAACCGCATCAATATTCCACTGACTTTGTGGTCTAACACTAGAAGAGTTAACGCCATAGTTCGCACTATTAATACCAGAAGAAATTAATTCACGTGCAATACGGTAATGCGAGTCACTACCATAAGCATCAGCTGTACTTGGATCGACATCTACTAACAAGCGACCATCAGGTAGCATGATTTCTGTTAGGTGAACAGCTTGATAAGGGTTAACTGTCAGCTTACTAATTTGAGTATTTTGAAAATATTGGCGTTGAAGTTCATGATCTTTAATAAAGACAAACTCATCTCTTGGTGGTGTTAATAGACCAATATCGACTGCGTTTAAAATTAAATGCGTATACGCACCAACACTAATTTCATTGACTAGGCCTTCTTTACCACTTTCACTCACAAATGATAATTGTAATCCGGGTAACACGGCTTCTGCGGGTAAAATAGCTGAATAAGCTTTGTCACTATAAGCGATACGGTTAATATCCTGATCTGCTTTTGCATACCAAATACCATCTATATTTTTATAAGTTAGCTCATTACCATTACTAATAGTATCTGTACCTTGAGAGTACGTAATCGTAGAGTTATAACCAGCCCAAGAGGTAAATGTTACCGTTTTATTATTAAAAGCAGGATCATCAGCTAGAATAAAGTGTTGCGCCCAACTGCCATCACTCGTCGTTACATTAATGGTATCATGCTCAAGCAATAATGCTTTAAAGGCTGCTTTACCTTGTTCACCTTGAATGGCGTGTAGTGATCCATTACCAGAAACAGTATGAGAAAATACGTCCGGTTTGGTAATGTTTAATTGCTGATCTATTTGCCCAACAATCTTTGGTAAGTTCTGTGGCAATTGCATCAATACTTGATGAACCACTTTCCCGCGTGTATTTTTCGCGATTAATGTAATAGATTCATCACTGATAATCTCGCCAACACTTGGTTCAAACAATACCAATGCTTTTCGTAATGAGACTAAATGTGGTTGGCGATCATCTGCAATTTTATTTACAGATTGCATAATTACACTTTGTGCGACACTAACATTACCGGGTAAAGTACCTTGGGTATCAGACGGTAACTCTTTCTGATTAAAATAGATTTTCCCTGTCGTAACCTCATTTGCTATGGTGATATTACCGTAAACTGACATCATCAGCACCGGGAAAATACTCGCTAAATATTTTACTTTCATTATTGCTACACTTATTTATATATAATTTAAAATAATATAATCTATAAGCATTGATCATACGAAAGCATTAATTAACTTATATTGTAACCAAATGTAATTATGGGCAGATGGCTATAAATAGAATATACCTCGCCATAATTATAACGAGGTATTAATAACTATCTAACTAGCTTAACGTAATACGCTTATAATTTTTCAATGTATCACTTTCAGAACTTTTAAACGTTTTACCTTCACTCTGAATAAAGTACACCGGTAAATTCTGCTCATTCGCGACAATTTTACCTTCCACCGGCCCTAAACATAGCATCGAGGTTGCCCAAGCATCACTAACAATTGGATTATGACCAAATACAGACGCTGACACTAAATCATGAGTAACAGGTGCGCCCGTTCTAGTATCTAAAATATGAGAATAGTCTTTTGCGCCGTCTTTAAAATTATGGTGATAAGTGCCAGAGGTATTTAATGACACGCCATCTTCCGCATTAATATTAACAATCGTATAAGGTCGAATGCCGTCTTTTAACGCGATAGGTTGTTCAATGGCAACTCGCCACTTTTGTCCTTCTAGTTTGCGGCCTTTAATTTTCATATCGCCGCCAAACTCAACCAAATAATTATTAACGCCATCAGTTTCTAAAATTTTACTTAACTGACTAATCGCATACCCTTCCCCCATTGAGGATAAATCAAGTTGTAACTGAGGAATGGTTTTTCTGATCCGTAAATTCACTGGATCAATTTCAATCTTATCTATCCCAATATCTTTTTTAATCGCCGCTATTTGTTGTGCTGATGGCACATTGAGCGTCTCGCCTTGAAATCCCCACAATTTATACAAAGGTTGAATCGTTGGATCGTAACAACCGTGGCTATCTTTATTTAATTTTTTCGCAAGCGACAGCATATAAATGAAATCTTTAGAGGCTGGTTGCCATGCCGTTGATGTGCTGTGATTAAATTGAGAAATATACGAGTCATTACGATAAGTTGAATATTCTTTATCAATCGCCGCCAGCTTTTTATTAAACTGCTCTGTTACCTTCGCAACAGGTACATCCTGCTTTGACCAATATGTCACGTGATAAGTCGTACCTTCTGCAAAACCAGAAATCTTGTTTAATTTTGGAGCCTGACTACAACCAGATAACAGCACTATAGCTGATAATGATAACGCAGTAACATAGCTTCGCTTTGACAACAACTTTGACGAATGAGTGAACATAAAACGGCCTTACCTCTCTAAATAATGGCCGAAGTCTAACAATTGCAACCAATCAATACCAGAAAGATACCGCTAGAGAATACCTTGTTCTGTTATGGCTTTTTTATCCAATAGAATAATCAGCTGTTTTCTTCTATCTTTAAAACGTCTTAAAACCATCTTATTTCTGTTACTAAACTGTCATTTTTTTGTCATTAACCCCTGTTGTAATTGCTGAAAATTACTTTCATAGCAAAGGTTAAATGTGACTATGTTAATTAAATCTCTAGCAACAATCATGATTTCAGCAACACTTTCATCAACAGCACAATCTGCTGAAATTAAAAATGTCATTTTAATGATTGGTGATGGTATGGGACCACAACAAGTCGGCTTATTAGAAAGCTATGCCAACCTTGCTCCTAATTCTATTTATAATGGCAACAAAACAGCGTTATACAAATTGGCACAGCAAGGCGTCATTGGTGCGTCACTAACCCATCCTAACGATGCTATTGTGGTTGACTCAGCTTGCTCTGCAACGATGTTAGCGACAGGAATTATGACGGGGTCAGAAGTGATCGGCATCGATGCTGATGGTAATAGTGTTGAAACAGTATTAGAAAAAGCAAAACGTATGGGTAAAGCCACAGGGCTAGTCTCAGATACCCGTATGACTCATGCCACCCCTGCCGCTTTTGCCTCTCATCAGCCTCATCGTTCACTTGAAAATGAAATTGCTTCTGATTTATTAGCCGCTAATGTTGATGTTATGCTTTCGGGAGGATTCGGTTATTGGATCCCACAATCCGCTGATAAGACAACTGCTATCTCAGAGCAATTACCTTCATTATCAGCGACAAAAATGTCTTTAAAATCAAAGCGAAAAGATGAACGTAATTTACTCTTAGAAGCCCAACAACAAGGCTATACGCTAGCATTTAACAAAGGCATGCTGCAACAATCACAAACGGATAAGTTATTAGGCTTATTTGCCAATTCAGGAATGAATGATGGTATTCAAAACAGTGCCAGTCTCAATGATCCTCAACGTACTCAACCAACATTAAAAGAAATGACAGATAAAGCCCTTAATATTCTATCTAAAGATAAAGATGGCTTTTTCTTAATGGTGGAAGGTGGTCAAATTGATTGGGCAGGACACAGTAATGATGCGGGCACCATGCTCCATGAAATGATTAAATTTGATCAAGCTATTGAATCCGTTTATCAGTGGGCACAGGGGCGTGATGATACGTTAATTATTGTTACTGCAGATCATGAAACAGGATCATTTGGTTTTAGTTATTCAGGTTCTCAATTACCACAACCACAACAACGCAGTGGTGATGCTTTTAAAAATCAAGATTATGCGCCTAATTTTAATTTTGGTGCGTTTACCATATTGGATAACCTTTATAAGCAAAAAATGAGTTATACCAATATGTTAGCGACATTAATTCAATTAAATAAAGACCAACAAACACCACAAAATTTAGCGAATATCATTAATAAAAACAGTGAATTTCCAATTACAGAAGCACAAGCTGCTGCAATATTAAAAGATAAAGTAAATCCTTATCACAAAGATAATCACAGCTATCTATCAGCAACAGATATTCCTGCAATTCACGATTTTGATGCTTTTTATCCTTATAACGATCGCGCTAATCTGATTGCTCGTGCTCAAGCAACCCAACAAAATATTGTTTGGGGTACAGGTACTCACACCCATACTCCTGTTAATGTGTTTGCATGGGGGCCAGCAGCAACTATTTTACCGGTTTCTAAAATCATGCATCACTCACAATTAGGTGAATTTATTAAAAGCCAAGTTAAGTAATATTTTCATTATCACTAAATCACCTCAATGGCCTTGAATCTATCACTGTCATTGAGGTGTTTTTTATTGATAAGATATCTTTTGTAATGATTAATCTAATGTTTTCTTAAATCGTATTGACGCAACAATTAAACCAATAATGGTAAATATAATTAACCATAAGGTATCACGCCACAAATCGACTAAATCCGCCCCTCGCAGCACAATGCCACGAATAATACGTATAAAATGGGTTGTCGGTAATACTTCTGCAATCCACTGTGCGATAACAGGCATACCTTCATAAGGGAACATAAACCCTGACAGTAAAATTGATGGTAACAAAATAAAGATGGTCATTTGCATTGCTTGTAATTGCGTGGTTGCTTTGGTTGAAATCACTAAACCTAACGTTAAGCTCGCCAAAATAAACACCAATGTTCCAAGAAATATTTGTACCAATGAACCATTAATTGGCACATCAAAAATCACGTATCCCAACCCTAGAATAATGATGGATTGAATCACACCAATAAAAATATACGGAATGATTTTGGCAAGCATCAACTCTAATGGCTGAATAGGCGTTGTGATTAATAACTCTAAATTACCTTGCTCACGTTCACGCACAATGGCTACCGAGGTAAATAAAATCATTGTCATGGTTAATATCACACCTAGTAACCCTGGAATAATATTAATTGCAGAACGGCGCTCTGGATTAAAATACAACGTCACTTCAAAATTATTGGGTTGAACTTTACGTTGTGGAATAACTTCTGTTAGCGGCATTTTTTGTAATTGCATAATCGTCGAGCTGATCAATGCATCGGATCCATCAACCAACCATTGCCCTAATACTTGCTGCTTCGCTATTCGTCGTTGAAAGTCAGGCGGAAGCACTAATACTGCTTTCACTTTACCGTTCATAATAGCTTGTTGCCCTTGCTGAGGAGTCGCATAACTGGCTATAACATCAACCACTTGGGTTGCTTTAATTGATTCCACTAGCATACGCCCAGCAGCAGAATGACTCTGATCAACAATGGCAGTAGGAACATTACGCACATTAGTATTAATCGCATAGCCAAACAATAATAATTGAATTAACGGGATCATTACGATCATACCAAAGGTAATACGATCCCGACTAAGTTGGCGTAACTCTTTAATAACAATTGCATTGATCCGCAACAGGCTAGACCATAATCGAGTGATCATTGCCGCCTCTCCCCTGTACAAGTCACAAAAACATCTTCAAGGCTTGGACGACTAATTGTTATTATCGCAGTTGCTAATATTGGTATTTTAGCTTGTAACCAACCGACAGGATCATCAATCTCTTTTGACACGAGTACCCGTAATCTCACTCCAAGTTGAGCGGCAGATCGCACTTGAGGTAATTGTATAATTTGAGCTTTCAATTGACGTAATTGCTGTGTTTCTATTTCGACAACTGTAACCGCCATTGCCATCATAAGTGCATTTGGTGTGCCGTTAGCCCGTACTACACCCGCTTCCATAATGGCTAACTCATGGCAACGTTCTGCTTCATCCATATAATGGGTCGTAACTAAAATCGTGGTGCCTTGATCGGACAAATCAAAGAGCTGTTCCCAAAACTCACGTCTATTTTCAGGATCGACGGCAGATGTAGGCTCATCAAGTAGCAATAAATCGGGTTGATGAATCGTTGCCGCCGCTAATGCCAACCGCTGTCGTTGACCACCACTTAATTCACCAGCTCGTCGTTTAGCCCGTTGATCAAGCACATAAGTGATTAATTGTTGTTGAACCCGTTGTTGTCGTTGTGCTCTTGGGATACCAAAAATCTGCCCCATAAATTCAAGGTTTTCTTGAATGGTCAGATCTTGATATAACGAAAATTTTTGGGTCATATAGCCAATACGTAAGCGTAATTGTTCGGCTTGATGTGGAATATCTAATCCAAGCACATTCACAGTGCCAGTGGTTGGAGTTAATAATCCCGTTAGCATTCTTAATGTGGTCGATTTACCGCAACCATTTGGGCCTAAAAAACCATAAATCGTTCCTTTTGGCACCACTAAATTAAGATTATCGACCGCAATAAAATCCCCAAACTTACGGCTAAGGTTGGTTGCAATAATCGCATTATCGCTCATGTGGCATCTCCACTTGCACTGGAACCCCAGCTGGCAAATCACGGCCATTTTCAGGAAAATCGACTTTGGCCAAATACACTAAACGTGCCTTATCACTACCATTAAGGGTGTAATAAGGCGTAAAAGAAGGCGTAGTTGCTATCCAACGTACTGTGCCTTGATAAGATTGTTCAATGCCATCAGCATGTATGATTAATCTATTGCCTGCTTTTATATTGACACGATAAGGCTCTGGTACATAAATACGCGCATAAGGAATGGTGTGAGTGGTAATAACCGCAATTGTTGCATTAACAGCTACTCTATCACCTACATGATATGGCAGACTTTCAACAATACCGTTACGGGTTGCAATTATTGTATAATCTTGCAAAATTTGTTGTTGTAACGTTACATCAGTAATAGCAGCCACTAACGCTGCTTGAGCTTGTTTAATATCTTCAATACGCTCACCACTGACTATTTTTTTCAAACCATTAATAGCTGTTTGTAGTTCAGCTTGTGCAATATCACGTTGCGTTTGTGCACTATCTCGCTCAGCCGTTGACACCACCTTTTTAGCAAATAACTGTTTTATTCGTTGGTTGTCATCATTTTTATCTGTGAAATTAGCCTGATATTGTTCAACATTTGCCTCAGCAGCAGCAATATCTTCAGGACGTGCGCCATTGGTTAAACGAAGTAAATAGGCTTGGGCTTGTTGTTGTATTGCTTGTGCTTTAGCAACCCGTGTTTGTTGTTGCTGCGATTGCAGGATTGCGACTACTTCACCTTTTTTAATGGTGCTACCTTCTGCGATAGGTTGCGAGGTGATAATTTCATTCACCGTTGCTGTGAGGGTTATTTGATCACGCTCAATCGTACCGAGTGCTAATGTTCCATGCTGATCATTACAGCCAGACAGAATGATGAATAAGGAAATATAAGTACAATAACGAGACAATAAGTGTTTCATAGTCAACTCCATTGAACGCAAATAATATCTATTAAAATAACCTTATAATGGATCTTCTATGGGCAATAACAATCCCCGTGATAACGTTTAAATTACACGAAAATAAACGTATAAAAACGCCTCGGTAGCATTAATACTTGGTCGCCCACTGCATCGTTTATCCATTACGATGCCTATCCATACTCCGTATAATTAATCATTTATTTAATCATATGGCCTGTACTGTTTACTTTGTGAGCAAATAATTACTCAGATAAATAAAAATGATTAATTACTCATTTTACTATGATGATTTAAACAACATGCATTATCAATATTAACCGTTAATACCATATTTAAATTCCATCAAAATAATAACTAAATTCTCTTATAATTCTTTACGTTAAAGTACTGACATTCTCATTTTTAATCAGAAAATATAATAAAAATACCTATCATTTACTATACTGAGTCCTTATTACCATTTTTGATAATAAACATATCATTTTTGCCTATATACCCATATAGGCTACAGGCTCTAAAATGCTGCTCTTTTTCTTTTTGTACACCGCATTGATTGCTGTTTTACAACACATTTTGCGGATTTAACCAGAGGGCCTTTAATGGGCGATATCGCAAAATCTGCTGCAAAGTTAAGCGTTTTCTCGATTATAATGATCACGATAACCTCGGTAGATAGTATCCGTAACTTACCGGGAGCAGCACTCTTTGGTAGCCATGCTATTTCTTTTTTCATGCTGGCGGGTTTATGTTTCTTCGTGCCGACAGCATTAGTCTGTGCAGAAATGAGTACAACTTACCCTAAACAAGGTGGAGTTTACCTTTGGGGTAAAGAAACATTAGGTCATAACTTTGGTTTTGTGACTGTGTGGTATCAATATGCTGAAAATATTGTCTATTATCCACCGCTGATCTCATTTATTGTTGCGACAGGTACTTACCCATTTTTCCCACATCTAGCAGAAAATAATATTTTCATGTTAGTGATGATAAATGTCATCTTTTGGGCGTTAACCTTAGTGAATATCTTTGGCTTACGTCTATCATCACTGATCACTAATGTCTTTGGTATGATTGGTCTTATCTTCCCTATTTTGCTAATTATTGCATTAGGCGGCTATTGGACATATACCAACCCAGCAGCATCACATATATCATTACGTCATGTTTCAGATTGGCTACCCGACTTTTCACAAAGCGGTATTGGTGCAAGTTTTACTGCCGTTGTTTTATCATTAACAGGCATTGAAATTACGACTGCCTACGCAAATGAAGTTAGGAATCCACAAAAAGCTTATCCGAAAGCACTCTTAATTTCGACAATCATGATTTTACTGTCACTGACTGCCTGTTCATTGTCTATCGCAGCAGTAGTTTCACACAATAATTCAAGTTTAAGTGAAGGCATTATTCTGGCATTTAAAACCTTCTTTGAAGATATGAATCTGCCATTCTTACTGCCTGTAATTGCACTTGCTATTGTTTTTGGTAGCCTTGCCAGCTTAAATAATTGGATTATTGCACCAACCAAAAGTTTACACGTTGCTGCTAAAGATAAGTTTCTACCTCTTCGCTTATCAAAAGAAAATCGCAATAAAGCACCAGTACCATTATTACTTCTGCAAGGGGCTATCGTAAGCTTATTATCATTAGTCTTTATATTAGTACCTAACGTCAACCAAGGCATGTGGTTACTGAACATTCTAATGACTCAGCTTTATATGGTGATGTACATCTGTATCTTCATCAGTTTCTTAGCATCACGTCGTAAGCATCACAATATTGAGCGCCCTTTCCGCGTACCAGGTGGAAAAATAGGAATGGTTATTGCTTCAACTCTTGGATTAATTAGTTGTTTTGTCACTATTTTTGTTTCTTTTGATGTTCCATCTAGCATTAACAAAAGTACCGCTGCAATTGCATTAATTTCTGGGTTTATTATCTTTAGCCTACCTGCGATTGCCGCCATTGTTTATCGTAATAAGCAACTCAAATATGCCTAATAGCTAATAGCTAGATAACGATAATAAAAAGCCGCAGCATTCACTATCATGCTGCGGCTTTTTATTATATTCACCCTGTTAATGTAATTCTCCATGTCCATGATGGCGTAATTCACGCAAATATCGATAAACGGTATGTATAGAGATGCTCAACCCTTGAGCTGCAATCTGCGCACTGTCTTTTAAATCGCATGAAGAATATGATAATCACTTGGCGTCAATTTTCTTAATAACATTCATAAGCCTATTTGAAGTGGTTAAGTTATAGATACAAAAAAACCGCCTTCTACTGTCATCTTGTTTATAGATGAATATAGATTAGGCGGTTAAGTCGCAGTAATTATGCTGACATAATTTTAATAATGGTTCTATCGGTATTTGCCATTCCTTCCGTCACCATACGACCAACATTACGGATAGTTGTTTCAACGTCATTAGCAACAATGCCTTGATCATGGGCTTCATGGTTATCAATCGCCATTAATGAGCTCATTACAGCAGAACTGGTTGAACTCTTCACTTTCATTGCGCACGTTGATTTAGCACCATCACAGAACATACCCGTGGTATCACTCAGCGTATTTTGAATTGCAAAACAGATTTTCTCAAATGAGCCACCTTGCAGATATGTCATCGCCATTGATGCAGCTGAACTTGTTACCGCACAACCACAAAATGGTGATAATGGCGGATAAAAAGACTTCATGTAGATTGCACCTAAGTGACTCATGATAAGTGCGCGAGCAAGTTGTTCATCGGTAGAGTGACAATGTTCAGCAAAAACAATTACTGGCATAGATGCACAAATACCTTGGTTACCACTACCATAGTTACTCATCGCAGGTAGTGTTGCTCCACCCATACGCGCATCAGATGCTGCTGCTGAACACATTACAGCACGATTAGCAAGACAAGCTCCTAATACCCCATTTTCGATATTTTTTTGATAGGTGCGACCCACTTGTAGACCGTATTTATTATTCAAACCTTCATTAGAAAGTGCAACCGTGAGTTCACGTGCTTGTAGAATAAATTCAATATCTGCAAAATTGGCTTCTGTTGCAAACTTATAAATACCCGCAATAGAGATATCGATATCATCACATACAGAAGCGGTGGATTTTTGCTGTTGCTCACAGCCGTTTAAAGCTGTCGTATCATAAACAATCTCACCGTTTAGCGTTTTTTTGATAATTTGCGTATGACCACCGCTAATTTCAACCGTTGCGATATTATCGCCCGCTTTCGCTTCTGCATAACAATAAATAAATTCTTCAACATCTTTACGACCTACAGCCACCTTACCGGCATCAATAAGTTGTTGTGCTTTCTCGACATCTTCAGCTGTAATGTTAACTAAAACTTCAAGACCACCTTCAGGGTTACCACCGATAGCACCTACAGCAGAAGCAATTGACAAACCAATCTTACCTGTACCAGGAACAAACACACCCATTGAGTTCTTAAATAAGTTGTCTGAAACCTTAACCGTTAATTCTTCAACCTCTTGACCCAATAATTGAGCAACAACAGCTGAGGCATAGGCTGCTGAGATAGGCTCAGTACAGCCAAATGCTGGTTTAACTACAGTATTAATGATTTTTTTGTATTGCTTCCATTGTGTATTCATATTGATGACCCTTAGTGGTACTAATTATTTTAGTTATTATTTATGAGTAAATTACTTACGGTATGCAATTGCTTCAATTTCAACCAATGCACCCATTGGTAAGTCTTTAACAGCAAAGCAGCTACGTGCTGGACATTCTGTTGTGAAGAATTGTGCATAAACTTCATTAAAAGCAGCAAAATCACTAATATTTGCTAGGTAACATGTGGTTTTAACAACCGTATTCATATCACCGCCACCAGCTTCTATTACGGAACGTAAATTTTCTAGAGATTGACGAGATTGCTCAGCAACACCACCATCAACAATGCCACCTTTCTCTTTACATACAGGTAGTTGACCTGATGTGAAAATCAACTCACCAAATGCATTACCGTGAGAATAAGGACCAATTGCGTCAGGTGCTTTTTTTGAAGTGATTACTTTTGACATGTTTTTTATCTCTTTCTATTTAAAATTCAAATTTAGTTTAACCTTTAAACTTTAAATTATGCAATTTTATTTGCACTTAATATTGAAATAACAGGTTCCACTTTTAAATAAATAGCACTTATTCGTTACCAATCAAGGATTAAGTTATTCTTTTTATTTTAAATAACTAAAGACAGTCACAAAATGGCGTATAACCACTTACAACTCGCGTTGCAAAAACCATTTAAATCAAATATATTTGCACAAAACAAAATGACAAAAAACACCGTAGATTTGTTTTTTGCAATTATTTTTGAATTAGATACACTAATTAAAGTAGGCCGCTCATGAAGAAACAATTAATACAAGCAGGACTAAAAGCTATCTTTCCTCTTTGCGTAGGAGCATTTCCTTTCTCCTTCATTGTGGGCGCTATCAGTATTAATGCCGGTATGTCTATTCTTCAAAGTACACTATGGTCATTAACGGTTTTTGCCGGATCAGCACAAATGGTAGCGCTTGGTTTGGTTCAATCATCAACCGAGATTATTGTTATCTTCGTCACTACGTTTGTTATTAATTTACGCCACATTCTTTATAGCGCTTCATTATCTGAATATGTAAAAGAATACAACATGCCAACACGAATACTGATGTCATATGGTTTAACCGATGAGGTGTATGCCGCAACTATTGGTGAGATGAAATTAGAAAAGCCGGGTCGTCAGTGGTTTTATTTAGCGGCAATGTTTGGTTTTTGGGTTAACTGGGTAGTTGCAGATTTCTGTGGTGCAATGATTGGTTCTTCATTCCCACATATTGCTGATTACGGTTTAGATTTTGCGATGGTTGCAGCCTTTATTGCGATAGTTATTCCACAAGTTAAAAAGCGCGAATGTATTGTTGCCGCTGTTATTGCAACGGTCACTGGTATTTTATTATCAGGCTTACCTTATTCATTAGGACTTGTTATTGCGGCAATTATTGGTGTTTACGCAGGTTATAAAATGGATATATCAACAGAGAAAATGGAAGCAGAAACCAAAGCAGAAGCAAAAAAAGTTATTCTGCAAGAATTAGCTGATGAGCAGCAATACCAACAAACTCTGTCATCAACGACCACTATTAATAAATAACAAGGATCATAACCATGCATACTCACGCACATATTGCCTTAGATAATGATTATGTTCTGTATTTATCATTAGCGATGATTGCCGCAACATTTATTATTCGTTTTGCTGTGATTGGTATGGCAGGTCGATTTAATATGTCAGAGCGATTCAAAAAGACATTACGCTTTGTTCCTGTCACTGTATTACCGGCTATTATTGCTGTTGAAATTTTAGGTAAAGGTTCTAATTTTGCTTTTAATCTTGAGAATCCTAAATTATTAGCTGCTATTGTTTGTACTATAATTAGTTTCCGCTTTGGGCTTATTTGGGTTGTTATTGGTGGATTGATTTCATTAATTTTATTTCAAAATTATCTTGATCCTATCATGCACTTTTTTCACCATCTGATGTGTTAAATAACAAAAAAAGCCTAGTCTAATTAAAGACTAGGCTCTCTATTAAAAATATTATTAATTATTGTGCTAAACGTACATGATCAACATCAATTTGAGTATGGTTAAGCTCTTTATCAATTTCACCTTGAATAGTGATTTTTGTGTTTGGCGTAGCTTGTAGACCGAACCACTTATCATGATCAATTTCAACGGTTATCGTACCGCTACCATCGGTAAACGTATACTGCTCACCACCTAGTGATGATGTAATATAACCCGTTAATGTCACTGGCTTTTCATCACTAAACACACCAGCATCAACAACACCTTTAACCGTATTAATGCCATGTGTAGGACCAGAGAAACCTTGTTGTTGTGATTGAACACCTTGATTAACAACTTGGTTATTAGCAAATGCAGCCGTTGATGTCATTGCCGCTAGTAACGTAACCAGTAAAATTGATTTTTTCATTATTTAATCACTTCTTAATATAAAGCAAATATAGATCATTGAGTAAACGTTAAATATACGTACTCACAAATAATTAGTTTTATTGCGTATTAGAAAAAATAGGTCGTATTAACTGTCACGTTACCGCCATTTGCAGTACTGTCGACATAGTACTCCATTGCCGCACCAATATTGATATTACGGTAAACGTTATAATCAATACCAATACTTGCAATTACACCAAATTCACTCTTATTTTTGCTTTCACCACCTAAGCGTGGCTTATTAAATTCAAGATCATCATTTAATACATTCTCATATTCATCTTGAGACGATGATGAATAATCATATTGTGTATAAGTAATACCAGCGCCTGCTTTTAATTGTACTTTTTCAGTCAGTGCATAAAAATAAACAGGTTTAACAATAAACTGTTTAACATTAATATCAGCTTCCCACTCTCTTTCGTGAGTAAAACTATTTGTGATTGGAAAATGCTGACTGGTTGAGCCTTCTAATTCAAACTGCTTATAACCCAACTCAATACCGATATTATTACTACGATAGCCCACAAAGCCACCAAACGTTGTCGATGAATTACTTGGCGTTACAGTTTTAGCATCGGCAACAAAGTGAGTGCTAAAATCATGGTTAATTGATGCAGCACCAACTTCAAGACCAACATACGGCCCAGCAAATACAGGTGAACATAATAAAGCTAACGGTAATAATAATTTATTGTTCATGGTGTTATAAGCATCCAAAGCTCTTTCGTTGGAGTAACTTTATAACCGCAAGCGTGAAGAGATCGTGAAGAAAGTGATGAACAACAAAAATATATGTAAATAATATAAGAAAAACACCAGCATAAAGAGAGCAACATCACACTTTGATCTCTACATTTACCCTACTAACCCCAATGTCACCGCGCCAATATAACAACTCGCTCGACATAATCCACAGCCATTACAAAGGCGGCTATCTAATTGTGGTTGTTGATTATCATGAATAGTTAATGCTTGTTGTGGGCACTGCTCAACACACGTTTGACATTGTCCTGATACACGATTAAGACAACCAGCGCCAAATACTGGTCGATATTCAGTATCCGCGATTGATGATGACAATGCTTTTGTTGGGCAGATTTGTTGGCACTCACCACAATACAACGAAGCCAAAGGTCATATGACAAAATGTGATGGCTGTTTTGAACGTGTAGAGCAAGGTCTTGATCCTGTTTGTGTGGGATCGTTATTTTACGTAATACCCTAACCACAGAGGTTAGCGATCGCTTGCACAAAGCGATGTTTTTCATTTGGGTATTAATGGGGCTTGGGTTTATGGCATCGACCATGCACCTTGGTAGTCCATTACGGGCGTTTAATGCCTTAAATCAAGTGGGAAGCTCATGGTTATCAAATGAAATCTTCACAGGCAGCCTATTCTTTGCCTTAGGGGGAAGTTATTGGCTATTAGCGCTATTAAAACTAGGACCTGTCGCACTGCGTAAAGTGATCTTAGTGCTGGGCATGCTAGTGGGTATCAGCTTTATCTATTCAATGATCATGGTGTATTTAATTAGTACAGTACCAACATGGGATACCCTGTACACACCGTTAGCATTTGTATTAACGACCTTATTATCAGGATTTATTTTTGGTCATTTATTACTGACGATCGCTAAACACCATGATATAAATATGGATAACGCATTGCCATTAATTGGAGCTATTTTTGCTGCGATCTATGTCGTGGTTGTTATTGCTCAAATTATTGATTTGCATAGCACAGAATCGGCATTAGGCTCAGCAATGGATATCATTCCTAACCTAATGCAATTACAAGTTATACGCATCATATTATTATTTGCTGTTATTATTTGTTGGTTTATTCCTCGTCTAATTAAAGCGCGACCAACTCTGCTCACCATGCTGTTAAGTATGATTTTTATTCTATTCGCTGAACTTATCAGCCGTGGCATTTTTTATGGGCTGCATATGACAGTAGGCGTCTAATCTAGCCTCTGCCATATACGCTATTCGTTAGAGAAAAAGGCCTTCAGCATGCTGTAAGGCCTTTTTTATTGTTTTGCTCCGTCCTGAAAATTTAGGACGTTAAAATAGAAAATCAGTTAGCTAGCATCAACTATTGGCTTAGGCAATACCGCCTCGCTGCTATCCATTGGACGCAGATAGTTTTCCCAAACCGTTAATGTCCGTTGTTGGGTTAATGCAAGTTTACAAGATAATGTCATCACGCCACGAATAGTGCCTTGTTGCCACTGTGTATACACCGCATTACATTCAGCCTGTCTATATTGCAACCATTGCTTTTGTGCTGTTTGTATTGCATCAACAAGCGCTTTATCAGTGCTATTTTGTTGAATACTCTTCGTTAAATAAACCTGTAACTGTTGATCAGCTGCATCAAATTTATCAGCCGCACATTGGTTTATTTCAAGCGTAGAATAAGCATTATCACAATCGATCTTTGTTTCTTGTGACAATGCCATTACTGAACTTGAAACTAATAACCCACTTATTATCCATAATTTTTTCATTTGCATCCTCGCTATTTTATTTTCATTATTATTTGTCTATTTTTAGACTATCTTTTTACTATTAATACGCTAGGTAAAATTAAATCATGTAGCAATACTCAATCATGATACTTTTCAAATTTAATAAATTATTTAACTAAAATGTGGATTTTATCTTTTCACATGCGAGTTATAATGAAGAATGAAGTGGCCTCGTAGGCGATTCACCCTATTTGGCGGACTTATTTTATCGATTCTCATCGTAAATTCGCCTATTGTATTGTTAGGAGTTTTAATGAGTATCGCAGTTCTTATCTTTTTAGTTATTCTAAATGGCTGGTTTGCTATGTCAGAAATAGCGCTAGTCACATCACGAAAAAACCGTCTCCAAGTCCTTGCTGATGATGGTGATCCCGGTGCAATCACCGCCCTGAAATTAGCCAATAAACCCACCACCTTTTTATCTACAATTCAAATTGGTATTACCATTATTGGTATCCTAAACGGTGTTATTGGTGAAGCCGCTTTAGCTGGCCCTATTTCTTCATGGCTAACAAAGTTTGGTGTTCAAGCGCACACGGCATCAGTCTCAGCAACCATTATTGCCGTGGTTATTATCACCTATTTCTCAATTGTTATTGGTGAATTAATACCTAAACGCTATGCACAAGTTAATGCTGAACCTTTAGCCTTACGTGTAGCTCGCCCGATTGCTTTCTTATCTTTATTATCGCGCCCTTTTATTATCTTATTAGCCGGCTCAACAGAATTATTTCTGCGTATCTTTAGCAAAAGTACTAATAATAGTAACCACTTAACAGAAGAAGATATTAAAGCAATTATTAATGAAGGCTCTCAAACGGGTATTATTCACCAACAAGAACATACCATGGTGCGTAATGTTTTCCATTTTGATGATCGTAAAGTTTCATCCATGATGACACCGCGAAATGCCATTAGTTATCTTGATCTTGACCATAGTGTTGAAAGTTATCAGCAAAAATTACTCGCAAGTCCTTTTTCCTGTTTACCCGTTTGTACCCACACTATTGATGACATTAAAGGCACCATAACCGCCAAGCAATTATTACAATTTGAGCTTGATAATAATCAGGACCATCCCAAAGATATTATTGATTATATTACTCAACCTACCTTCATCCCTGAAACATGGACAGGGACTGACCTACTAGATATGTTTCAAGATTCAGGAACAGAAATTGCGTTTGTCGTCGATGAATATGGTGATATTCAAGGTATTGTGACGCCACGAGATGTATTAGAAGCCTTAACCGGTAAATTTAATACGCAAGATCCATCTGATATGTGGTCTCAAAAAATCGATGATAACCATTGGCATCTTGATGGCTTAATTCCCATTACTGTCGTAAAAGATTTATTAGATTTAAAAAAGCTGCCTGATGAAGATCAAAACGGCTATCAAACATTAAATGGCATGTTAATGTGGATCAAAGGTGGATTACCTAAAGATGGTGACATTATTGATTGGCAACATTGGCGTTTTGAGATCCTCGCCATTGAGCACAACCGTATTGAAAAAGTCAATGTCTACCCCCTAACATCATCTAAATCAAAGTAGTAACGGCTACTAATGAGTATCTGCTCAAAAAAGCAGATACTCAGCATCTATCTTATTGCACTCGTGACCATGCATCACGCCAATGCTGGGTTTTGCCTGGAGCATATCCTTCCAATTGACACCATGGTGTTGCAGGCCAATCACGACAACGGTATACGTTACCGTTCGGGGTGCGCACCTTATCGCCAGCATTGTATTTCACACCAGCACGGTAACGCGTAACCTTAAAACTATTAGGTTTAGTATAATTATTATCGTTGTAGTTATTATCGTCGTAATTATTATCGTTACCAATCAGCCGAACTAATTTCCATGGACCCGATTCATTATCACGTTTAGGACGATCACCCTGTGTCCACCATTTAGCAACCCACAGTCGTCCAACATAACGCACGCTGTCACCTTTGTTATACACAGACGCTTTATTCCATGTCTGTCCAGGTCGCTCACTCGGTAATGTCGTTGGCCGATCATTCGCGTGGGCTACCACTGAAACGGTACTCAGTGATAGTGCACTTAGTACACACATAACAAGCAATGCGCTTTTTTTCATAATAACCGCAATTCCTACTTACAATAAAAAGAAGATGGTGAAATAGTCACCGTTTGTGTTTTATAAATTATAAGTGATATCAGCAAATAACTAGCACACAATATTGTAAGTAAGCGTATCTGACAAAATTAATAACCGCCTGTTTTGCTGTATTCCGCTTCAGCAAACTTCTTACCTTCGGCAGCGGCGGCTTGACAGGCTTGTGGATCAACATCACCACGTTTGAGCACATAATGGGTTAATTGTTGCGCTTTTGCCGTCCGATTAAAGAACTCATGATAGCCAATATTACGGCATAGTTTCCATGACGATACGCCTGCTGCATTATCAACGGTATAACTGTTTGATGGCGTTCCAGCACAGCCTGTTACTGCCACAACGATAGCCGCTGCGATGATTATTTTTTTCATGTTCGTCCCTATTTAGTCTTACATCAACGACAATATTATCTCTATGATGCTAAAAGATATTACTTAATATGTTGTTATCTTAGTCTACACATTGCTTCTATAACAACTGAATCTGTTTTCATCTTTCTGGCATTAATCAAATACCGCATTATTACGCTCAATGATGGCGACTTGATGTGATTACTCTCCACCAAAAAAAAGTAAAGAATCAGGATTATTTTGTGTTTGTTTTTACATTTAATGTTATCGATAACATCAGAATAAAAATTTCACTTTTGCGCTAGTAATTAAACGTAAATTAGCATAACTTGCGAAGCAATATTAATACCGTGATCAGGATGCTTTTCCATGAACCATTTTCAGAGCTATTCTCAGCTCCTTCCTTGCTTTGATTGTCGTAAAAATACTGCTGAAGCAGATTTAGGTTGGTTAACACCCGCCATGCACGACAGTGTTCAGCAACAAATCACAGCCATCATCACGGGCGATGCCGCTTTTGGGGATGATCTTATCGCAATCATTACTTGTAGCCCTGAGGAAGCGCGTGACTACTTATTGTTGAATGCGTTTGGTTACTCAGAAGATGAATTAACATCAAACGGCATTGATGCAGATGATCTT
Source organism: Photobacterium phosphoreum (assembly GCF_002954725.1). Lineage (GTDB taxonomy): Bacteria > Pseudomonadota > Gammaproteobacteria > Enterobacterales > Vibrionaceae > Photobacterium > Photobacterium phosphoreum. The sequence continues at coordinate 845,614 of NZ_MSCQ01000001.1, read as the reverse complement.
AAAGAAATTGATCAAGAAATTGCGGCAAGCACAACGGCACTAGGTCAAGTGACTTTTGAGCACGAAATCGCACTGCAAGCTTGTAGCTCTTGTGAGTAGTCACCTGTTATAGCGTTAAACAATAAAGCTGTTAGCCTTGCTAGCAGCTTTTTTTATCGCACTCATATATCACTGCAAAGAATGACTCGGGTTATCATCTTGGAAATGAGGGGCTATTATCCATGACCTATTTACCATGTATCTGAGCATTAAAGACATCACTGAAAAATCAGCTAATATCAAGCCAACCAATAACACTACGACATGCTGATAGTAGATTCCCTATCTCGTTCGTAACCTCACTGTAGGGAATGACGTGTGGTTCGTTTAGGTATTCACTGTAAAAGCTGTCACTATTAGATATAGCTGAATAATTTGGTGGATTAGAGGATTTAAACCTACTTTTATACGAACGAAAAAAAACCGTTAATTTTCATTAACGGTTTTCTTAAATGTGGCGGAGCTGCTTGGGCATTAGAGGATTTGAACCCGCTTTTATGTAAACGAAAAAAAGCCGCTAATAAATAGCGGCTTTTTAATGTGTGGCGGAGAGATAGGGATTTGAACCCTAGATACGCTATAAACGTATGCTGGTTTTCAAGACCAGTGCTTTCAACCGCTCAGCCATCTCTCCATGGCCGCTATAGTAATAATAACCTTATCAGTTGTAAAGTCTTTCTTGCTCAACCGCTTAAATATCAAACAATTATGCTGTTATTTTTCTTCAAAACCACAATCAATTAAGAACCGCATGAAACCATAGTTTTCTAGCCATGCTAATTGCTGCTCAGAACTGACTAAAAAACGACCGCTAAAGTTCACGCCGTGGCCAGATAATGTTTCTACTTGGTTTTTAACCCGTGGAATAATCAGCATCCAGCGTTCAGTGAGTAAAATATTATAAGGTAAACATTCACTTAAACCATTCACTAACTTAGTGGTATTTAACTGTAGAGATTCCATTGCGTCTAAATAATCAGCATATAACTGGTTTGGGTTCAACCCTTTGTATAGAAATACTGCATGCTTAAAGGGTAATTGTCCATTTATGATCTGAGATTCTAAAGGAATAGATGTTCTAACAAGCTGCATGTGACGATGCATTTGGCTTGAACCCGCAATATGACCTGAATTAAAGAAACCCAGTACATCACTACGGGTAATGCCTTTCACCCACGCATTAAAATCGGCGAATGTTAACACTGATGTTTGAGGAATATAATCTTTAGCGCAAATCAATAGATGTGGAACAACGATTGGAAACCGATTCAATAAGCACACATAATCCGTATCCATATCCTTTATATAATCACAATGAGTATATGGCGCAATAAAAGGATCTTGTGCTGACACAGCAGGAGAATGCTTTATTTTCATATTATCAGTGAGTAAATTAACAATATAGTTAACACCCTCTTGCTGATAAATAATATCGTCGCTGGTTAAAGGTAATAAATCACCATTTCCCAGTGCTAATTTAGTTTTTTCCGCACAAGCATTCCACAGCATCATTTTGCCCTTACTTTAATTATTCATCATTCTCTTGAAAGCAATCATTACAATTTTGTAGCTCTATTTCATGACTAAACACAACAACGCCTTCGGCTGTCATATGCTCTGAAATTTGATCTTCAATATCTGTAATCACGGTTGACTTAATATTACCGTGATTAATTTCTGACTCAGAATGATCGTAATAATTTAGTAGTAAAAAATCTTTTGCTTCATCTTCTGAACAAATAATCTCTACCGTAAAATAAGGTTCATAAACACTGCCACGCTGTTGCAGCATGACTTCAATTTGATCGGTAACATCCGCCTTCATACTCGGTGTTAACCAACCAAGGTCGGTTTTTACTTTTTTAGTGTGGCAATTAAAACAAGGTAATTCATAAGTATAAAACTGAAAGTTAGTCATATTAATTTCTCTTAATTTTCATTCTAGTTATAAAATTATGCTTATTCAGTTGTTTTTACTAGCATTAAAAATGCAATGTTGAGTTGTAATTACAAGCATAACTCAGCACTTAATCTTCTACGGCTATCAATAGTAATTCAAACCGTTCATTGCCTCGTAAATTTTCAAAATCATCTTCATCGGCGGCAAGTTCACGTAATGATATGCTGTCTTTAATCGCACGTTCTAAATCTGAGATTGCTTGTTCTTCTACCCCTAAGCAGGCATAAGCACAGGCGCGTTGATATAAAGCATGCGCATTAGTATCATCAACTTCCAATACTCGATTACAGATACTTAATGCCCAATGGAATTCACGCATTTCCATGGTAGCGTCAGCTTTATAGGTTAATGCTTCTAAATCACCAGGACGTACTTTTAAAATTTCGTCATAAATTTCTACTTTTTGCTCAGGTGTTTGTGAACTTTGAGCACGAAGCCACAAGTTATGTACTTCATTAATTTTTTCTATCTCGCGATTATTTTCACTAATAATCCGTGTTTTACGCTTTAAGTCACGCTCTAATGCTTTGAATTTCTGTTCGTAATTATCAGCAATCCCTTTTAATTGTGATTCTGCCATCCGTTTGGTGTTTTCTTTTATTTCACGCATTGATTGCCAACCAATTAAAGCGATCAATGATGCTACAGCCGCAATAATATAGAAGAAATACGTTACCGTAACATTTGCGTAATTCATTGATTTATCAGCGACGGCTAATTCTCTATCAGTAATATCACGCGTAAGTCGACGTTCGAGATCTTGTTGATCCATGCGGAGTGATTTCAATTCATCAAGTACGTAACGTTCTATCATCGGTTTTTCATAAATACTCTGTTCGGAGTAAGGTTTCGTATTATCCCTATCAGCAGCATCAACAGTCGATGCTGATAGCACAACACAAAACATCACAATCCCTAACAGCACTTTAAACATAAGCTACAACCTTTCGCTAACAAATTGATTCTATATAAATAGTTTATAAACATAACAGCTTTAATTTTTTCATTGTCAGTTTAGATTTAAAATCAATAAAATACGAAAAAACATCACCTTTTTTAAAAATTAATTCTTACAAGGTAATAAATAGATTCTAGAGTTATATCGAAGACTATTGGCATACAACCTCTCAGACATGGATAGGAAGAAGAGTATATGAAACATAAAACGGATAAATCATTATGGCTGATTCCAACGGGTGTTAGCTTATTAGTGGCATTTTAGGCATAATTATACTGACGCCGATGATGTAACATCAGACGATAAGATGCAGTGGTCTTTTGACTCCCCACTGTAATTTCTTACATCAATCAACTTTCGGTACGCATCACAAAATACAGAGATAAAAAAGGGGATGCTATTTAAGCATCCCCTGTTGAACGTTACTAATTATACCACTTCACTTTAAACTTAATTATTTAAGGTTCGTGTAGTAATTAAAACCTTCAGATAAATTATTAAAGCCGTTAATGGTTGGAACAACCTGACGGATAACACGATTCCAACGTGCAATCGGTGCAGCAGTCACATAAACAATATCATATGGCTGTAGTTCAAACTCGGTACCAATAACCAACGCTGTCGCATCTTTAATGTTTAATTGGTAAACATTAGCAATTATCTTATCGTTTGGATTTTTCTTAACGTCATTTCGTGTTGAACGAATAACGAAGACACCAGTCGCATCAGCTTCAAGCTCATTAATACCACCAACACTGCTTAGTGCTTCTGTTAAGCTCATGCCTGCGCGGTCAATCTTAAGTAGTTTAGGCTCATTAACTTCACCCATAACGAATACTTTTTGATCATCGTTACGTGGTACATGAATGATATCGCCATTTTCCAATAAACGATTCTGAAGTAAATCACCACGTTGCATTAAGGCATATAATGAAATCTTCTGATCTTTACCATTACGCGTTAATGTTACATTACGCCAATCGGCATCCGCTGCTAAACCGCCTGACTTATCTATCGCATCAAGTAATGTAAGAGGCACATTGCTAATAGGTTGTTGGCCTGGCGTTTTAACTTCACCAGTAACATATGCTTTTTGAGATCGGAAAGAGGCTACGTTAACATCTACTTGTGGATTTTCAATATAAGCAGATAATCGGCGAGAGATAATCTGACGTACTTGAGAAACAGTTTTTCCTTCTACATAGACTTTGCCTATGTATGGATAGAAAATTGTACCATCAGCATGCACCCAGTTACCCGCTTCACTTGCACTACGGTATGCACCAGCAGGAATGGTTAATTCAGGGTGATCCCAAATAGTAACGTTTAAAATATCACCAGGGCCAATATGATATTCATAATTTGCTAGCTCAGCTTCCAAACGAGGATTTTGCTCAGCTTTCACTTTGGGAATACGATACTGATTCACTGTATTGGCAGTAAGAGGATAAACATTAACACGGTCTGATATGTTAGTACTGTCACCATCGGCAACTTTGATAACATGCTTACCAGCAAGTGTTAGGTTTGAACCGGGTACAGCACACCCACCTAACGTCGATGAGATAAATGCTGCTATTAAAATTTTCTTTGTTAAATCCATTATAAATTCACATATGTTGTTAAAATAAACTACCGCAATACACCCTCTACCTGAAAAATGTTCAACAGTAGCATGAAGTGATAATTAATAGACTAATTATTGATTACGATGATTAATACCTATAGTTTATTCATTCCATATTAATCATTCATATTTAATATGGTTTTAATGTCGAATAAACCTGGGGATTCAGCAATATTACCGAATAGATATCCCCATTAATATTATGCTAGGTAATCTGTACTTTTTATACATTACATAAAAAAATGAGACGATTACTAGACTTTTCATTCTCTCACTTTATAGCAACACTCGTACCTATAAGGGATTAACTTTCAGATATCAAAATAGCAATCCGTAATAACTTTCTATCACTAAAGAAGAAAGCCACACATTATAAAACATTAACTATACAAATATAATGCCTTATAAAAGACATTCTCTTACTACGGCATAATAAACACAATAATAAGCTCTTATATAGATATAGCTAACGCTGTAAGATACTTCGTAAATCAAACCTAAGAATATGATATTAGTTAAAAAACAGCCATTAAATTAAAATATTAAATTAAAATAAAATAAAAAGACTTTTTATTACACTCAAAAAAAACATTGCAAACAACATATTAGAATAATTATCAATATAAAATACTAAAAAAACACTGCGCTTAACACTAATCACTCTTTGCTCAAGTTTTCTGATTTTCAGATTAAATCAGGCTTAATTAATTTTGATTTTAGATATATAAATACAAACCGATAACAACCAGTGATATAAAAGTTATTGTTATATCTAGTATCAAAAATCAAGTCTAAAATTATATTTAAAAAAACAACAAGCATTGTTTAAAAAACGCACGTTATCTTGAGATAAAATAATTGAAAGTGATTTTTTAATTCATGATTTAAAAAATTATATTTAAACAGAAAACAACACTACCTATTTTGTTAAAGTAATATTCCATTTTTACTTATTTTAACCTTTTATTATACTCTTATACTTGCGCGCAATTATAAGGATAGATTCATCCTATAATCAGTATCGAGTGTGTTTATGCTATTTAAACAGTAAACAATGCATTTATCATTATTGATGATACTAGTATATCTCTCATAAATGTAAGCTCATACCTTAAATTGATAATCATATAAAGATCTATAACCATAATGAAATTAAATAATATAATTAATACTATAAAATTTTTACCATTTTATTTACTCTTTGCTCCTTTTTGGTTTTCTAACGGTGTCGTAGACAAATTTTATGGCGTTTTCTTTGGCACCTATGCGGGTGACAGCTGGGCAGGTTGGAAAGAATACATTGCTGGCAACTGGGCGAAAAAAACCGTTACTGATTTTCTGTTAGTCCCATTTTTTGACTACTTATTTCCTTTTTTAATGTTGTTACAAGTATTACCTTTTATCTTATTGGTAATTTCATTCTTAAAAATGGAATTTATACCAGGCAAGCCAAAACTATGGTTAAAAGCAGGTATTCTTGCCTCTTTATTTGTGACATCAGCAATGTGCTTTAGCCAAACGCTAGCAGGAACCTCTGATGTGCAGTACTTATTTCAATTTTGGGGTGTTTCACTACTTGGTTTTTGGTATGTAGAAAATCAAGAAAAAGCACTCTTAAATAAATAGACCAAAACAAAAAAAGCCCCCTGCTATACTTTCAACGAGAAAGTACTTTAGCAGAGGGCTTATTGTAGTACGTTTAGTAGATTAAATAATTACTTTACGTACTCACCACGGCGTAATGCATCAATACGTTTATCGAGTGGTGGGTGAGTCATAAATAACTCTGATAATGATTTCTTACCATTAATACCAAATGCCATCATCGAACCTTCTAAATGCGGTTCATGACTCACTTTCAAACGCTCAAGTGCGGCAATCATTTTATCACGACCAACCAGCTTTGCTGAGCCTGCATCAGCATAAAACTCACGATGACGGCTATACCACATCGTCAGAATACTTGCTAAGAAGCCAAACAAGACTTCCATAATCGAAGAAACAATAAAGTAAGTCATGTAGCTACCGCCACCTTCCCCTTCTTCACTGTTATTATTGACGCCACTAATAGCGCCAGCAACTAGACGAGAAACAAATATCACGAATGTATTTACCACACCTTGCATTAACGTCATGGTTACCATATCGCCATTCGCAACATGACTAATTTCGTGTGCTAATACCGCTTCTGCCTCATCTCGAGTCATGCTATGTAGTAAACCTGTAGATACAGCGACTAATGCATCATCACGCTTAGCCCCTGTTGCAAACGCATTAATATCAGGTGCGTCATAAATAGCAACCGTTGGCATACCAATACCTGCTTGTTCAGCTTGACGAGCAACAGTATTAATCAACCAATGTTCAGTTTCATTACGTGGGCTATCAATGACAACACCACCCACTGAACGTAAAGCCATCGACTTTGACATCATTAAAGACACTAATGATCCACCGAAACCAAACAAAGCCGCCATGACTAATAATCCAGAAAGGCTGCCTGGTTTCATTCCTGTTACCGCATACACAATGTTAAGTACAATACTAAACACTAACATTACGGCAAGGTTCGTTGCTAAAAACAACGCGATACGTTTCATATCTATTATCTTCTCCAATTGAAAGGACATTACCAATCTGGTTTATACTTTTATAGACTGTATTCTAGTGCCTTATGACTACACTCAGACTATTATTACTCACTATATTCAAATAATATGGCTGTAAATTAAAGAGTTAAATTGTTACTAATTCTTATCAGGCTCATATCTGGCAATCTTTCGGCGCACGCCCACAAAATAAACGACCACTTAAACAACAATAAACAAACAAAACAGGCACAACACAACCTCAAAATAGCATCTTTTTATCAAAATAAATGCTGATTAGACTTTAGTCTTATTGCTTTCATCACATAACTCTATTATTGTTTACGCATTGTTATGAAACAATGCACACAAAGACATGAGTACACAGGGAGGGTTCATGACTAATAATGAAAGCTATCAAGTTGCTATAGATATATTGCGTTGCCATCTTGGTATGTCAATTGATGAAGCGTACAAAGAGCTTGGCCTTGATCTAGCAGGTAATCCAGCACCGCTAACAGAAACACAAGAAGTACTAATTGGGCTTAATTCAACTAATTAGTTCGCACATCTCTATTAAAATAAAAGGCACATTGCGTGCCTTTTATTGTCTTTGCTATCCTACTTTTAGTTTAATACTGTTAAATCAATATAGTCAGCTAAAAAGTCACGTTTATTTATTGGACAATAAGGGATTTCAGCTATTTTTTTACCCGGCAAGTGTTGCTCTAACCACGTTATCATTACGGTATAATTATCCGTAGTAGACTGAACTTGGTTGGCGATCCACCCCACAATCGTTAACCCATCAGCTTGAATTGCCTCAGCCGTTAATAATGCGTGATTTAAACACCCAAGTTTAACCCCCACCACTAAAATAACCGGTAGTTGTTCTTGTTTTACCCACGATGAAAGGTAATCACTATTATTGACAGGAACTCGCCAACCACCAGCACCTTCAATAAGTACACATTCAGATTTAGCTTTAAGATCGGCTAATCCTTGAGATAACACACTAAATTCAATCGTTTTATGTTCTTCAGCTGCCGCAATATGTGGAGAAACGGGGCGATAAAAAGCATAGGGATTAACTTCATCATATGTCACGCTAACAGATGATGCTTGTTGCAGTAATAAAGCATCACTATTACGCAGTCCTTGCGAGGTGTTATCACTACCTGATGCAATTGGCTTATAACCCACCATCGCAATACCTGCTTGTTGCGCCGCATGTAAAATCGCACAACTACAAACAGTTTTCCCGACATCAGTATCAGTACCCGCAACAAAATAGGCATTATGCATTTTTTAATACTCCAAAACATACTTGGTAAGTTGCTGGTAATAATCCATTATCTAATCGAAACTCATCATAAGCGTGCTCTAATTCGATGAATGTCTGTCGTCCAAGTAACCCTGATTGCCGCTGCTGTTGCAGATGCGTCGCACCAATACCTTTTAGATCTTTCATTAGTTTCATGGCGGTTGGGTAATAAACCGTTATAGGTTGGCATTCTAACACCTCAATCATTAAGCCTGATTGTATAATCTCAGTGGTAATAACATCTTGTGACTTAAACGTATTAACATGCTGTTTTTCATCAACCTGTGCCCAAGCTTGTTTAAGCTCATTCAATGAACCCTCAACTAATGTGGTAAATAAAATCACACCGTCAGGTTTAACTACCCGTTGTAACTCGCGTAATGGCACGCTTAAATCATCACACCACTGTAAAGCCAGATTACTGAACGCAACATCATAACTATTATCAGTCACCACGATATTTTCAGCATCCGTTTGTAAATACTGACAATCAGATCCACAGCGTTGTTGAGCTTGTAATAACATTTCAGCAGAGAGATCCGCCGCAGTAACATCAAAGCCCTGTTGATGTAACATTGCACTGAAATACCCCGTTCCACAACCAAGATCAATCACTTTTAGCATTGGTGTAACCGAAGATAGTGTTGGCATTAAAGATAACAATTGCCGTCCAACTTGTCGTTGAAATTCAGCTGATTTATCATAATCCTGTGCTGCTCGTCCAAACGCATTCGCAATGGCTTGTTTGTTTAATTGATCAATTGATAATGCAGGTTTATTTAATTTATCCAACATCGACGGCCTCATTAACAACCTCATTAATAGCAATGGCTAACTGATGAATATCGGTTTCATTATGATTTGCCGTAAGTGTAATCCGTAAGCGTGCACTGTGGCGAGGTACTGTCGGTGGACGAATGGCTCCGACTCTAATACTTCGCTGCTGTAATTGATCTGCGATCATCATGGTTTGGCTACTATCACCAATAATGATCGGTTTAATTGGGGTGATCGTCGGCATAAGATCAATACTGCTATCAAGATGATGATCTAAATTTCCAGCCAATGACTGTAATTTTTCTCGTCGCCAAGATTGAGTTTGAATCAATGAACAAGCACGACCTAATGCAACTGCTTGGGCGGGAGGCATCGCGGTAGAATAAATATAATGACGAGCAAATTGTACTAAATATTCAGCAGTCTCTTGACTACACAATACTGCAGCGCCTTGTATACCAAAAGCTTTACCAAAAGTTATCACTAATATATCAGCTTTTATACCTGCTAGATGACAACTCCCTTGCCCTGTATCGCCTAATACACCGCAACCATGCGCATCATCAACCATCAACCAACTTTGATGTAGATCCGTTATTTGTCGTAATGATGCCAGCGGGGCACAATCGCCATCCATACTAAAAACACCTTCCGTTACCACTAAAGATGCAGTATCTACTCCCACCTTTATCTTTGAAAGCTGTTGTTGTAACGCTGCCATATCGTTATGAGCAAAACGCTTCATTTTTGCAGGCGATAACATTCCCGCTTCAATTAAAGAGGCATGATTAAGCTTGTCTTGATACAAATGATCTTGCGCTTGTAATAACGCAAATAACACCGCTTGATTAGCACTAAAGCCACTGTTAAATAACAATGCTCGTTGGTAACCCAACCATTCCGTTAATTGTTGTTCTAAGTCGGCATGTGGTGGTTGAAATCCGGTGACTAATGGTGAAGCACTACTTCCTGCACCGTATTGAGTTAGCCCTTGCTGCCAAGCTGTTATTATTTCAGGATCTTGTGCTAAACCAAGATAATCATTACTGGCAAAGTTTAACCCTTGCGAATGAATATCAACACACTGTAACTGCCGATAAAGCCCCTGATCCTGACGTTGGGCAAGGGCTTGTTGATGACGTTGATTAAAGAGAGGCATCATAAAACATGTCATCTTTTGTTGGACGTGCGGCAACGCGTTCTGCAACTTGGCCAAATAATTCTTGGGCTTGAACATCATCAGGTTTTGCTGTGTGATGCTGGCTATTAATACCCAGTTTGGCAAATAATTGCATGTCTTTATCTTCAGCGGGATTAGGTGTGGTTAATAACTTACAACCATAAAATACAGAATTAGCCCCAGCCATAAAACACAGTGTTTGCATTTGGTCATTCATATCTTCGCGACCCGCAGAAAGCCTTACTGCTGATTGCGGCATAATGATTCGTGCTACCGCTATAATACGAATAAAGTCAAACGGATCGACATCTTCAGCATTTTCAAGTGGTGTCCCTTTCACTTTGACTAACATATTGATAGGTACACTTTCAGGATGAACGGGTAAATTCGCTAATTCCACCAGCAATCCAGCACGATCTCGCTCACTTTCGCCCATACCAATAATACCGCCAGAACAAATTTTCATGCCCGCATCACGCACATGCGCTAACGTATCTAAACGGTCTTGATAAGTCCGCGTGGTAATAATATTGCCGTAGTATTCAGGAGAAGTATCAAGATTATGGTTGTAATAATCCAATCCAGCAGCCGCTAACGTAGTCGCCTGATCGGTGGTGATCATACCCAATGTCATACACGTTTCTAGCCCTAGTTTCTTAACGCCTTGCACCATATCAAGTAAATAAGGCATATCTCGATCTTTAGGGTTTTTCCATGCAGCCCCCATACAAAAACGGGTAGCGCCAGATTGCTTCGCTTTTATCGCTGCCTCAAGAACACGGTCAACTTCCAGTAAGCGTTCTTTATCTATATCAGTACGGTAATGCGCACTTTGAGGGCAATACTTACAATCCTCAGGACAAGCACCTGTTTTAATCGATAATAAGGTGCTGACTTGCACTTGATTGGGGTGATGAAATTGACGATGGATTTGCTGAGCTTCAAACACTAAATCCATAAACGGTTTGTTAAATAAAGCCTGTACTTCCTCAACAGTCCAATTACAACGAATATCCACAAAGCTACCCTCTTTTTATTATTTATTATCCAATAATCAATACATTGCAATCGTGTGTAATAGCGATGTAGAGCCACAATTACACTCACAACACATTGTATGTAAAACAACCGATCAGACATTTACCCGTCTTTTAATTGTTGGCTAGTCTACTAATAGTACGTAGACTGTCAACCTTGAATAATAAAATAGGTTTACTAGTGTGCAAAAAGAGAACGCTATTGATATTACCTTTGACCAGCATCATATTTGGCATCCATACACGTCAACCATAACGCCACTTCCTTGTTACCCTGTCACTGAGGCCTGTGGTGTATACCTTACTCTTGAAGATGGTACCCAATTAATTGATGGTATGTCTTCATGGTGGTCCGCGATTCACGGTTATAACCACCCACAACTAACCACTGCTGCAAAAACACAGTTAGATAAAATGTCGCATGTCATGTTTGGAGGGATTACTCACCAACCAGCAGTCGAGCTCTGTAAAAAATTAGTGGCAATAACACCGCAAGGGTTAGACACCGTTTTTCTTGCGGATTCAGGATCCGTTGCCGTTGAAGTTGCCTTAAAAATGGCATTGCAATACTGGCATGCAAAAGATGAACCTCGAGCTAAGTTTTTAACACTTCGTCATGGCTATCATGGTGATACCTTTGCCGCGATGTCCGTTACCGATCCCGATAACTCCATGCACAGTATTTATAAAGGGTTTTTACCTGAACATATTTTTACCGATTCACCCCAGTGTGGTTTCTGGGAGGAATGGAATGAAGATGATATTGCTGATTTTTCAAATAAATTAGCGCAACACCATCGAGAAGTTGCGGCAGTTATTTTAGAACCTATCGTGCAAGGTGCTGGAGGGATGCGTCTATATCATCCCACCTATTTATGCCGAGTGCGCGAATTATGTGATCATTATGGGGTGTTATTAATTGCCGATGAAATAGCAACCGGGTTTGGGCGTACAGGCAAACTTTTTGCGTGTGAGCATGCCAATATTAGTCCTGATATTATGTGTGTCGGCAAAGCATTAACGGGAGGCTATATGACATTATCCGCAGTTATCACCCATAAACATATTGCCGATACCGTATGCAGTGGTGAAGCCGGATGCTTTATGCATGGACCAACATTTATGGGTAATCCTCTTGCCTGTGCCGTTGCTAATGCTAATCTTGCCATATTAGAAAAAAACCAATGGCAGCAACAGGTTGAAAATATTGAAAAACAATTCGCCTATGAACTACCGATCATTGCAACACTCGAAAAAGTAAAACAAGTGCGCTGGTTAGGTGCCATCGGGGTAGTTGAATTACATCAAGCGGTCAATATGATGGAAATACAACAGGCCTTTGTTAATGCTGGCGTATGGATCCGTCCTTTTGGTCGATTAATTTATATTATGCCGCCTTATATTATTACGTCTGCTCAGCTATCATGTTTGACCCAAGCAATATATCAGGCATTAAATACATAATACTGTTCGACTAAACAGCCTTTTATTTCCCCTTAGTATCATAAAGCAGACATTGTTCTATTTAAGTCTGCTTATACTGATTAAAGGTGCCCGACCAACATAATAATAATGATATCTCGAGCGGCCATTTACTTATGTTAAAGCACTGAGCTAGGGTTATCATTATGCAATTACCTCTATTCCCGCTTGATATTTACTTATTACCCAATGGTATCTGCAAATTACGTATTTACGAACAGCGTTATATTCGATTAGTTAAACTCGCTACGACCAATCATCATGGCTTTGGGTTATGCATGAAAATCGATGATACTCTATGCCATTTTGGTACTCGCGCCATTATTACTGATTTTGATCCCCTACCCGATGGCTTTATGAGTATTACTATTAAGGGCGTTGAGATGTTCTTGATTAATAACCATTGGCAAGACAATGACGCCCTTCACATTGGTGATACTTCGCCAGTTCCAAACTGGCATAGCAAGAATATTAATTTTCTCGATCAAAATATTTCAGACAACTTAAAACAACTGTTCCAGCAGCATCCTGATCATGCGCATTATTATCCTGAGCCAAAATTTGATGATATTACGTGGGTATGTCAACGCTGGCTCGAAATTCTACCGTTAGAGGTTAATCAAAAACAATGGTTTATGAGTCGTAACGACTGCAGTGCCGCTTTATCTTTCTTGCATACTGTAATCAATAATAATACTAACTTAAAATAGGTCTCATTTTTCTACCATCACATCATACAATCACACATAAATCGCGTTTAAATTATGAATAATTATTTATTTTTTTAAATAGAAAATAACATTCAATCCTTAAATAATAGTAATATATTATTATTTAAGTCAATTAATCTATTTTCAGATTACCAAATAATGTTTATTATATTTCAATTAACCATATTAAATGCATTATTAGTCGTATTCATTTGAATATACACGCTTAAATAATCACTGTAGTGATAATCATTATCTTTAGCGGGGAGTGATGCTTATATTCATTATAATAAACACCTAAAATATTAGCTTACGTATGCAAATACATTGTTTCCGAAACTGCTCTAATCCCATTAACCATGCTGACACCAAGCCATTATAACACCTTGATTAAATATATAATTTCAAAAAAACACTAAAAGTTACATACTTATTCATGTCACATTTAATTAATAAGTATGATAAATACTAAAAAAAAATAGATAGAAAGTTTCTTTTTCCTGCCTACAATAATCTCCCCACTGAGATAATCAGTACAAAAAATACTATTCACATAGTAATAATAAATAAAAACAATACTCGTCGATTTAAACATGGAATAAGACGACTCAGGTAGGGGAAATATATGCTCAATTTAGCGATATCGATCATTCCAATATTATTATTAATTTGGATGATGACAAAAAAGAATGCGTTACCGTCACATATTGCATTACCTTTAACAGCGTTAATTGTGGGTATATTACAATTAGTCCATTTTGGCACTGATGGACGTTTATTAACGGCTAATATTATTTCTGGCACTTTATCAGCAATTACACCCATTTCTATTATTGCTGGTGCGATTTTATTAAATCGTACCCTCTTAGTTTCAGGCTGTGAAGATGTTATTAGACAATGGTTAGAAGGCATTAGTAAAAACCGTATTGGGCAATTAATGATCATCGGTTGGGCGTTTGCTTTTATGATAGAAGGCGCTTCAGGTTTTGGTACGCCCGCAGCAATAGCAGCCCCTATTTTAGTTGGGTTAGGTTTTAATCCATTACGAGTCGCTATGTTAGCGTTAGTCATGAACTCCGTCCCGGTCTCTTTTGGTGCTGTAGGTACACCCACATGGTTTGGTTTAGGTAACTTAGGGCTGTCGAATACTGAGCTGCTGCACGTTGGGGGATTATCCGCCATCATGCACACTGTAGCAGCGATTATCATTCCGGTTATTGCGCTGAAATTTATTGTTAGTTGGCAACAAATTCGCCGTAATATTATTTTTATTCAGTTAAGTATTTGGTCATGTACGCTGCCTTATGTTTGGCTAGCACAATGGAACTATGAGTTCCCCGCCCTTATTGGTGGGGCGATTGGCTTAACGCTATCAATACTTTTTGCTCGTTATAACATTGGGTTAGAAAAAATCGAAACCACTGCCACCGAAAATGTTGCTATTCCTTTAGCATTCGGATGTGTATTTAAGGCAATGGCGCCAACCTTATTACTGATTGTTATTCTGATTGTGACCCGTATTAAACAATTAGGCCTTAAAGGGATGCTAAATGATGCGACACCGATGTGGAATTTTCACTTAGGAATTGCTGACTTACATATTAGCCAAGCGTTAATTATTCATATAAATAATATTTTAGGTACTGATACTGCTTGGGCATACAAAACACTTTATGTTCCTGCATTAATCCCATTTTTCCTCGTTGTTTTAGTGTCGATTCCTTTTCTAAAAATGAACCGACACCAAGTGGTAACAGTATTTAGTGATACAGCATCACGTATAAAAACCCCTTTTATCGCCCTTGTTGGTGCGTTAATTATGGTGAAATTTATGATGATTGGTGGTGATCACTCACCGATCATGACAACGGGTAATGCCTTTGCACATTTATTAGGGAAAAATTGGCAATACTGTGCCGCTTATCTTGGTGCTTTAGGGGCCTTTTTCTCAGGCTCAGCAACTGTATCTAACCTAACGTTTGGTGCAATTCAACAAAGTATTGCCCATACCGTTGGGTTACCTGAAACCATCATTCTTGCCTTGCAATCGGTTGGTGGTGCGATGGGTAATATGGTGTGCATTAATAACATTATCGCAGTATCAGCAATACTTGGTATTGCCAATAAAGAAGGCTATATCATTAAACGAACCGTTATACCTATGATTTTATATGGTGTAATTGTCGCTATCGTGAGTCTTTTTCTTTAATCGCTACAAAAATAGGTTTACGCGCTGCTGTGTAGCAGGCGTAAACCAACAGTATAACGTCAATATCTCAGGCGCCTTTACGCCACTGGAGCAATAAAATGAAGGTAAACTTTTTTGTCACTTGTCTTGGCGATACCGTAAAAGCAGACGTTGCTAAAAAAACGGTACAACTGCTTGAGCAGCTAGAATGTGAAGTGATTTTTCCTGAACGCCAAGGTTGTTGTGGTCAACCCGCACTAAATAGTGGCTATATCGAAAAAAGCAAACCTGCAATGAAAAGCATGATCGAAGCCTTTGAAATCAATGATTACCCGATTGTGACACCTGCAGGCTCATGTGCTGCTTCTGTGAAAAAATACCCGCATTATTTAGAGGACGAACCTGAGTGGGCAGCACGCGCACAAAAAGTGGCTGATCGTTTATTTGAGCTAACGCAATTTGTAGTCCGCCAATTAGGTGTAGAAAACGTTGGCGCTCGTCTTAAAGGTAAAGGGGTTTACCACCCATCTTGCAGTCTTATCCGTAAATTAGGAGTGCGCGAAGAACCACTTATCTTACTAAATAACGTTGAAGGTCTTGAATTATTACCAATTGACAATCAAGAAACGTGTTGTGGTTTTGGTGGTACTTTTTCCGTCAAAATGTCTGAAATTTCAGGTGAAATGGTAACAGAAAAAGTACAACACATTAGCGCGGTAAAACCAGATTTCTTAATTGGTGCTGATATTAGTTGTTTATTAAATATTGGTGGTCGTATTAGCCGTGAAGGCCAACCTATTAAAGTGATGCACATTGTTGATGTGCTGATGAGTCGCTAAGAGGTCATTATTATGTCAATGAAAACCAGCAACGTTAAATTTAAAGATCGTATTCATCTCAAAATGAAAGACGAATCAATGCGTGCCGCCGTTGCCAACGCACAAGAAAGAATGTTTAAGAGCCGCGCTGTTGCTGCTGAAAAACTTGGTAACTGGGAAGAATGGCGTGAAATGGGCATGGATATTCGTAACCATGTGCTTGAGAACCTTGACTACTACTTACAACAACTTAGTGAAAATGTAGAAAAAAATGGTGGTCATGTTTTCTTCGCCTCAACAGCAGAAGATGCAACTAATTACATCGAAACGATTGTTAAGAAAAAGAACGCCAAAAAAATCGTAAAATCTAAATCAATGGTGACCGAAGAAATCGGCATGAACCAGATGATTCAACGTAATAATTGCGAGATCATCGAAACCGATTTAGGCGAATATATTTTACAAGTCGATGATTGTGATGCGCCATCACACATTGTTGTGCCTGCACTACACAAAAATCGCACCCAAATCCGCGAAGTGTTCAAAGAAAAGCTCGGTTATGACGGTTCATCTGATCCTGAAGCCATGACCCGTTTTGTCCGTGAGCATATTCGCCATGATTTCCTTGAAGCAGAAATCGGTATTACAGGTTGTAACTTTGCGATTGCAGAATCTGGCACCGTAACGCTAGTGACTAACGAAGGTAACGCCCGCCTCGCCACCAGCTTGCCAAAAACACATATCGCCGTCATGGGCATGGAGCGTATCGTTCCTACCTTTGAAGAGTTCGATATTGTTGCGAGCCTATTGTGTCGTAGTGCGGTTGGTCTACCGTTAACCGGTTACGTTACCGCGCTAACGGGTCCACGTGAAGGTGATAATTGTGATGGTCCTGAAGAGTTCCACTTAGTTATTGTCGACAATGGTCGTTCAAAAATTTTAGGATCAGAATTCCGTCCTATTCTACGTTGTATTCGCTGTGCAGCTTGTGTTAATACTTGCCCAGCTTACCGTCATATTGGTGGTCAATCTTACGGTTCAATCTATTCAGGTCCAATCGGTGCAGTGCTATCGCCACTACTTGGTGGTTATGAAGATTTTAAAGACTTACCTAACGCTTGTAGCTTATGCCGCGCTTGCCATGATGTATGCCCAGTAAAAATCCCACTGTCTGATTTATTACTAAAACACCGCCAAATTATGGGTGAAGAAAAAATCACAGCACCATCAGAACGAGCTGCAATCACAGGCTTTAACTTTGTTAATTCCCACCCTTTTATTTGGGATAAAACAGTTAAAATCGGCGCAATTATGGCTGGAAAACTGATTAAAGATGGCAAGCTACCCTTTAAAGTGGGTTTACTTAATGCATGGACACAAACTCGTGATTTACCAGCACCAACAGGTCAATCATTCCGTAGCTGGTTCAAAAACAGAGATGACAAATAAGGGGCTTCCGCATGTCAGAGCAACGCATTTTTAACCGCGATAGTTTCCTTGATAATATCGCCAAACAGCTTGGTCGTGAACGTATTACTGCACCCGTAGCACGTCCAAACTTAAAATATAACTGTCACAAAGAGGTTTTTGCGAATAAAACCCCTGATGAATTAAAAGCTATTTTAGTTGACTACACAAAAACAACATTAGCATCGCAAGCAATTGTTACGACGAAAGATAAGCTTACTGAGACACTACGTAATGTATGTTTCCATTATTGCACTGATGATGGTAAAGGCATAAATCCTATCGGTGAAACTATCTTTACAGCAGATAATCGTCTGTTAGATATAGTAAACCCGAAAGATTTGACTGAAAAACAGCACGGTGTATATATTTGGGATCAGAGCGCAGGTTACGAGTCAAATATTGCGGTTGCGGAACGCGCTAAAGTCGGCGTAGTATTTGCCGAACAGGCGTTAGCTGAATCAGGCACAATGGTACTTTATAGCCAAGCAGCACAAGGTCGAGCCGTCAGTTTGCTCCCTGAAGCGTCTGTGTTTATTGTACCTAAAAGTAATATCGTCCCTCGTTTAACGCAAGCGACAGCGTTATTACATCAAAAAGCACAGAATGGTGAACGTATTCCATCATGTGTAAACTTTATTTCAGGTCCTAGTTCGACAGCAGATATCGAGCTGATCAAGGTTGTTGGTGTGCATGGGCCCGTCTTTGCCACCTACATCATTATTGATGATATGTAGTTTTACCTATCACCAATAGTGATAAACAAACTAGCAGGATGCTAGTGGTTAAGCACTTAAACGGGAATATGAAAAAAACGCAGTTATCGGACTGCGTTTTTTTTCGCGTATAATTCCGTAAAACACCAACTTTTGGAATATTTACATGCCAGCCATTGATGATCTTGTTCTTTTTACTCAAGTTATTGAACATGGATCTTTCAGCAAAGTCGCTGAACTAAATAGCATAACAAAATCTGTTGTCAGTAAACGCATCAGTAAGCTCGAAACCAGTTTAGGGCTCCAACTTATTTATCGTACCACTCGTAAACTCACGCTTACTGAACCAGGTGAAGTGCTTTATCACCGCGCTAAAACCATCAACAATATTGCACAAACCGCCTTTGATTCAGTAACGGGTTATAGCGAAGCGCTCTCAGGTAAAATTCGTATGTCAGTGCCAACCATTTCAGGAGAGCTTGTATTGGCAAATGCAGTATCGACTTTTTGTCAAAAGCACCCTGGGCTAACGGTTGATATGTCACTTAATAATCATTTTGTTGATCTGGTTGCCGATAACTATGATCTTGTCATTCGTACTGGCTACCTTGAAGACTCTAGCTTAATTGCTCGCCATATTTTTAATTCACGTTGGGTTATCTGTGCATCACCGGCCTACCTTGAACAACATGGTATACCTGAAACACCCAAGGCATTAAATAGCCATAATTGCTTAGGCTATAACCCACAAAGTTCAGGCCCTTTTGATTGGCAATTTATTCGTCAAAATAAAATTTATACCCACAAAGTCAGCGGCAATTTTTCATCTGACAATGCCGTTGCATTAAAGAAAGTCGCATTAGCAGGTAATGGCATTGCCTATTTACCCACTTGTTTAGTGTATGACGAATTACAACAAGGCAAACTGATCGAAATATTAGCGGCCAATGCTGGTAAAGTTGTCGGTATCTATGCGGTATACCCTTATACCCGAAAACCCGCCAAACGCATTCAGGCTCTGATTGAGCATATTCGAGAAAGCTACATGGAAATTAAAGAGCAATTTTAACCATCAACCAGTTTCATTAACAAATGGCCATCATACAGTGCTTGTTTGACCAAAGCCGCACCAGGCATAGTTGCTTGAGTGTAAAAACAACTTTCTTTAAGTTCTAAATCGCGATTATAAATAGGCAGTGTTTGACCAATAATACATTCCATGATCGCTGGATATAATACCGACTTAGCGCGATTTAATTCTCCGCCAATTAAAATCCGTTGTGGATTAAACAAATTCACCATAATCGCAATGGCTTGTCCAAGGTGATGCCCAAGATCAACAATAATTTGACGAGCAAGAGCGTCACCAGCAACAGCAGCATCACAAATAGCTTCAATAGTCAGTTCAGATGCCATTAAGGTTGATATATGCCCTTCTTGTAAACGGGTCAATGTTTGCTCCAATACCGCAGATAAACTGGCTACCGTCTCTAAACAACCATGATTACCGCAAAAACAACGTTTACCATAAGGCTTGATCTGAATATGCCCAAGTTCACCAATATTACCGGTCCGACCTTGAAGCACCGTATCATCTAAAATAATCCCTGCGCCAACACCATGATGTACTGACACTAAAATAGAATTTGATATACCGCGTGAATTACCAAACAACTTTTCAGCTAATGCCCATGAACGGGTATCATTGCCAATAAAAACAGGTAAACCTGTTGCCTGATGAATAAGATCGCTTAATGGCAGGTCTTTTATGGTGTAATGCGGCATTTGTAATACCACACCGTCATCAGCATTGACCAATCCCGGTAATGAAACAGCAATCGCTGAAATACGATCAAGCGCACTGACATGATTGGCAAAAAATACATTAATTTCAGTCAATAATTTAGCGACCACATCATCTTGCTGTAATTGTTTAATCTCTTGCCGTTCTTCAACTAAAATATCGCCACTTAAGCAGTGTAATGCAATGGTTAAATAACCTCGCCCCAATCGAATCGATAAGAACTGCCAGCCTTCATTTGCAAGAACTAGCCCAATAGCAGGTCTTCCTCGACTAGTCGATTCTTGATATTGCGTTTCTTTTATTAAATGCGCTTCAATCAATTCACGGGTGATCTTGGTGATACTTGCAGGTGCTAATTGACTACGTTTAGATAATTCAATCCGCGAAATAGGTCCGTACAGATCAATAAGTTTATATACGCTCCCGGCATTATTTCTTTTAATATGATCAATATGACCTGGCTGAGCGACGTACATGTCGATACTCCTAGGGGGAAAACAGTGATAAATATCATTCAGTTTCAATTTTTTTACTTTGCGAACTAATTGTGAAGTCTCTTGTACTCAGGACGTGACCGACATCACGAGGAATCCCTAAAGACTTCCGCTTTCGCTTCTGACATAATGATAAATCGACATTTCGTCGAGTATAATTTCAACTAGCAAATTTAATCTCTTTCGTGCTTTGACTAAGCAGCATCTACTGCGATGTCTCATTGTTATGACAAAAGCAACGGTAAGGAATACGAGGTTCCACGTGTACAAAATTAATGAAGTCTTCGAAACCATTCAAGGTGAAGGTGTATTCACCGGCGTCCCTGCTATTTTTGTTCGTTTACAAGTCTGCCCTGTGGGTTGTTCATGGTGTGACACTAAACAAACATGGACAGCTGAACCTGAAGATTTAGTCAGTGTTGAACGTATCATGGTAAAAACAGAAGACTCACCACTTTGGACACAGCTTGATGCTAATGGCGTTGTGAATCTATTAGTAGATCAAGGTTATACTGCCAAACATGTTGTCATCACAGGTGGTGAACCTTGTATCTATGATTTACGCCCATTGACTGCTGCATTAGAAGCCGCTGGATTTAATTGCCAAATAGAAACCAGTGGTACTTCAGATATTTTAACCAGTGAACAAACCTGGGTTACGGTATCACCTAAAATTAACATGAAAGCAAAGTTACCGGTATTAACCTCTGCGTTAGCACGCGCTAATGAAATCAAACATCCGGTAGGCACCAGTAAAGATATTGATCAATTAGACGCTCTATTAGCCACAGCAACACTACGCAATGATGTTACGATAGCTTTGCAGCCAATTAGTCAAAAACCACGAGCGACTGAATTGTGCATTTCAACCTGTATCGCGCGTAATTGGCGTTTATCAATTCAAACCCATAAATATTTAGCGATTGCTTAATGCCCTTTTATTATTCATCCATAGCGTAGCTTCAACAAATAACAACATAATGATAAGGCTCACTTAGCTTATCATTGCCAAAATGATCGTTTCTTAACCAACCCTATGTATAAATTACCGCTTTCCCACATCAATTTATCAATCTAATGAGATCAATGCTTGATGCTTGACGTAAGAAAGGTAATATTAGTTATATAACGATATCTTTAAGCACGTAATACTTTAATTCCAAAGTGAAGTGCCTAAACGGAGAATGACTTAAACATGACTTACGCGCCTGTAACAGACGTATTAAGCGGTAAGCTAGCAGTTGACAGTGAAATCACTGTCCGTGGCTGGATCCGTTCACGTCGTGATTCCAAAGCTGGAATTTCTTTCCTTGCCATTTATGACGGCTCTTGTTTCGACCCGATTCAGGCCGTGGTCTCTAATGAGTTAAATAATTATCAGGAAGAAGTACTTAAATTAACAACAGGTTGCTCTGTTGAAGTTACTGGTACTATTGTTGCTTCTCCTGCTAAAGGTCAAGATTTCGAGCTAGCAGCAACAGCCGTTAAAGTTGTTGGTTGGGTAGAAGATGCAAACACTTACCCAATGGCTAAAACACGTCACTCAATTGAGTATTTACGTGAAGTTGCCCACCTACGCCCACGCACTAACGTTATTGGTGCAGTAGCACGTGTTCGTAACTGCCTATCACAAGCAATCCACCGTTTTTACCACGAGCAAGGTTTCTTCTGGACGTCATCACCGCTTATCACATCGTCTGATTGTGAAGGTGCTGGTGAAATGTTCCGTGTATCAACACTTGATCTAAACAACCTTCCTTTGGATGACCAAGGTAACGTTGATTACGATAAAGACTTCTTTGGCAAAGAAACATTCCTAACGGTATCTGGCCAATTAAATGCTGAAACTTATGCTTGTGCATTAAGCAAAGTTTACACGTTCGGTCCAACATTCCGCGCTGAAAACTCAAACACTAGCCGCCACCTAGCTGAATTCTGGATGGTTGAACCTGAAGTTGCTTTTGCTGATCTCAATGATGTAGCAAAACTGGCTGAAGACATGCTTAAATACGTTTTCGCTGCTGTTCTTGCAGAACGTCGTGATGATCTTGAATTCTTTGCTTCACGCATTGATAAAGAGGCAATCACTCGTCTTGAGCAATTTGTTAACGCAGACTTTGCACAAGTTGATTACACTGATGCAATCCAAATTCTTATCGATTCTGGTAAGAAATTTGAATTCGATGTTGAGTGGGGCATTGATATGTCTTCTGAGCACGAGCGTTACCTTGCTGAAGAACACTTTAAAGCACCTGTTATCGTTAAGAACTACCCGAAAGACATCAAAGCTTTCTACATGCGTCTAAACGATGACGGTAAAACTGTTGCAGCTATGGATGTTCTTGCACCAGGTATTGGTGAAATCATCGGTGGTGCACAACGTGAAGAGCGCTTAGACGTTCTTGATGCACGTATGATTGCTATGGGCATCAACCCTGAAGATATGGGCTGGTACCGTGATTTACGTCGTTACGGCACTGTTCCTCACGCTGGCTTCGGTCTTGGCTTTGAGCGTTTAGTGTCTTACGTGACTGGCATGGGCAACGTACGTGACGTTATTCCATTCCCACGTACTCCACGCTCTGCTAACTTCTAAATATATTTAGCAGGCATAAAGGCTACCTCCGGGTGGCCTTTATGCCTGTATATTATAAAATGGCTAACACCTATTCATACATCAATAACTATATAGAATTTATAAATATTGATTTAATTTAAAAAATAGCTTAAATTCTCCTAAATCATTCACCATAATAATATAATTTTTATTTATAGAATAAAGTGTAAACATGAAAACAAAACATTATCAATTCAGCAAACAATTTATTGCAGCGATTAAATATTTTACTTTGTTTTTTTGTATTTTATCTAGCCTCTATTTAATTTACAATATTTATCATATTGAAAATTTCCATAATAAATACCTTACGAAAGTGCAAAATATATATTCTTATGTTCGTCGATTTGGATCATATCACAATAACGCCCTAGAGGAATATAAACTTGAAAATCACTATAAAACAAATAATGTTTCATTAATTGTTAATACAGCAGGTAACGTAAAAATACTCTCAGAAGGTATCGATAAATTACGTTCAGAATTAAACTCAATCACTAATAATAATATTTGGACAATTGCCGTATTTGAAAATCCAGCCAACTATGCTCACTTTGATCCAATTAGACCTGAATATCTTAACCAATTTGATAAATACGGTGAAAATTCAGTTATGTATCGTATAGTAGAACGTGAAGGATTAATAAATACTTATCAATCTTTTTATGGATGTAATTTAAAGCTAACTGAAAGCTATACCGAAAATGGCTCACATATTCAAATTAGAACGCTTTACTACCCTATTTATAATAATAGACATCTTGATGCGTTATTAGCAATTGATATAAAAAGTAAATGTTTTTCTGAAACGTTACAGAAATACAATAATAGTCATTTCACTATGATTAATATGAATAATAAAAATAACTTTTATAAAATAGAAGAATTACTCCCTTGCTCACAATTAAATCCTATCAATATTGGTATTAACTTATTATCCATTGTTAAGATCGTATTTTTTCCTGCACTCTTATTAACTATAATATATGGCTACTTTAAAACCTACCTTATTAAAAAACGATATCATATTCAACGTGATCAAATGACTAACTTTTATCGTCGAGATTACTATGAAAAAAAATGGTTGAAACAACATGATTTCAATTTATTAATCATTGATATTGACCATTTTAAAAAAGTAAATGATATCCATGGTCATGAAATTGGTGATGCCGTTATTCGCCACGTATCAAAACGAATTAATAACTGTATCCGTTCTGAAGATATAGCGGTTCGCTGGGGAGGCGAAGAATTTATCATTACCTTTAAAGATATGACTAATGAACAATTATATATTAAAGCAGAAAAAATATGTGTATCAATAGCATCAAGTCCTATATTAGAGCTTGATATTACTGTTTCAATTGGTGGTACTACTGCAACTAATACGCATTTTAATGATGTATATAAAGTTGCTGACAAGGCTCTCTATTTCTCAAAAAGCAATGGTAGAAATCAGTACACTATAGTCTAATAAATAGTTATATAATCACTCTGTTAGAGTTATTTTTCCATTGATAAAACATCATTTAATTCCTAAAAAGAATTAAATGATGTAGATAAAAAATACTTATTGACACGATAAGTATTTTTCATTTTAACATGTCGTATGAACATATAAAATGTCATCTTCAACAGCCTAATATCATGGATAATAATGATTATAACTGTAAATGGATTTTTTAAAAAAAACGTTCTCCAATTAAAGCTTTTTACAGTATTTTTTATAATCTGTTCTAGTTTATATCTCATGTATAATATTTTTAATATTAATAAATTACAAAAACAATATGTAACAACATTAGAAGGTATTTACTCTGGTGCTCGTCGATTTGGTTCCTTTTATAATAACACAGGAACAGTCAATCTAACAAAAGGACAATATATATTTAATAACGTATCAGTTATCGTAAATTCTCCTGTAGAAGCAAAGATCTTATCTAAAGGCATCAATAAATTACGTTCTCAAATAGATAAATTGACTGACAATCATATTTGGACAATTGCTGTTTTTGAAACATCATCACACTATTCACATTTTGATCCTCTTAGATCTGTTTATTTGAAAATATATGACCATATCGTACTTAACTCGATTGTTAAAAACGAAGGTCTAAAGGATACTTATCAATCCTTTTATGGCTGTAATATAAAGTTAACAGATATATATGAAGAGCAAGGAACCAATGCGATTATTCGTACTGTTTATTATCCGATATATAACAATAAAAAATTAGATGCTTTATTAGCGATTGACCTTAATAACTCAATATTCAAAAATATATTAGATACATTCAATCGTAACAAAATGACGATTATTAGTATGGGAAATAATAATCTTTATCAAAAAAGTGAATTATTGCCTTGTTCAGAAGTTGATCCTATTCATTTGGGTATTAATTTTTATACCCTTTTTAAAATCACCTTTTTACCGTCTCTTTTATTCATGTTTTTATATCTATCACTTAAGAAACTCATCATCAATAAAAATTTCATTTTGCGTTATGACCAAATGACTCATTTTTATCGCCGTGATTACTATGAAAACAAACTGCTCAATCAGCATGACTTTAATTTATTGATTATTGACATCGATCATTTCAAAAAAGTCAATGATACCTATGGCCACGAAATGGGTGATAAAGTTATTCGTGACGTAACCAAACGTATTAATCATTGCATTCGTAAAAATGATATTGCTATTCGTTGGGGCGGAGAAGAATTTATGCTTTCTTTTAACAACATTACGAGTCATCAACTCACAAAAAAAGCACAGCAAATATGTGATGCTATTGCCTTATATCCTATATTAGATCTTGATATTACAGTGTCTATCGGTGGCATTAGTACCACCAATACAGATTTTAATGATGCTTACAAAGCGGCAGATCAGGCACTTTATTATTCAAAAAATAATGGTCGTAATCAAATTACAATCGCTTAGCTCTGTATTCATGAGGCAATATTACGCATCTAATACCATTGGCTATAGTCATCATGACAATGCATAGAAAATATAAATATATATTCACAATTTTGTTTCATTCTCTTGTCAAACTTCTATCACTAAGGGTATAAATAGAGACATAACTATTTACTTACCCATGGATGAAAAATATGTTTGAAAAGATTACAGCTGCACCCGCTGATCCAATACTCGGTTTAACAGATGACTTTAAAGCTGATCCTAGAACGCATAAAATTAACCTCGGTGTGGGTATTTATAAAAATGAAGCAGGTAATACACCTATTCTAGCAACGGTAAAAAAAGCAGAAGCTATTTTACTCGCACAAGAAACAACCAAATCTTATCTTGGTATTCCAGGAACACCTGAATATGGCCTAGCAGTACAACAGCTTCTTTTTGGCGCAGACTCTACGCTTATTGCAGAGAAACGTATTCAAACAGCACAAGCACCTGGTGGTACAGGCGCTCTACGCGTTGCTGCTGAATTTATTAAACGCCAGTTAGGGGATGTTACCGTTTGGATTAGTAATCCTACATGGGCTAACCACCATGGTGTATTTGGTGCGGCAGGTTTAGATACAAAAACTTATGGCTACTACAACGCTCAAACTAAAGATATTGATTTTGATGCAACAATTGTAGATCTAAACCAAGCAAAATCAGGCGATGTTGTATTACTTCATGGTTGTTGTCATAACCCTACAGGTATTGATCCAACCAATACTCAGTGGCAAACACTGGCTAAACTTTGCCTTGATAAAGGCTTATTACCCATGTTTGATTTTGCTTACCAAGGCTTTGCTCGTGGTGTTGAAGAAGATGCTCAAGGATTACGTATCTTTGCAGATCAAGTACCCGAACTCCTTGTTGCAAGTTCATTCTCTAAAAACTTTGGACTGTACAACGAGCGTGTAGGTGCATTTACTTTAGTTGCTAAAAATGCAGAACAAGCAATAATCTCTTTTAGCCAAGTAAAATCAATTGCACGTGTTATTTATTCAAATCCACCCGCTCATGGTGCTGCCATTGTTACTCAAATTCTAAACGATGCTGTTTTACGTGCAGAATGGGAACAAGAAGTTGCCGATATGCGTGATCGTATTCAAGAAATGCGCGTACTCTTTGTGGCAACATTAAAACAATGCGGTGTGGATGCAGACTTTAGCTTCATTGAACGTCAAAACGGCATGTTCTCATTTTCAGGCTTAAATAAAGATCAAGTGAACCGTCTCAAAAATGAATTTGCTATCTATATTGTTGGCTCGGGGCGTATTAGTGTTGCTGGCATGACAAAATCAAATATGCTGCCACTCTGTAAAGGTATTGCTGCGGTTTTATAAGCTATTATAAATAACCATGATAAAAAAGAGGATAATTATCCTCTTTTTTATCGACTATAGTGACACCAATAATATTAACCTGATTTATTCAATGGTAATACATTACAATAAAGATCATGTTCATAATGCTTCTCTAATTGCTTACGCCAAGGCCGTTCAGTTATCGGAACAAGATAAAACATTTCTCTTGTAGTATCCGTTACAAATGCCATTCCATGCCGCATAACTTCATAATGTATATCGTGAATATAGCCGAGAGAAAAGCTTTGTCTCCCCGTTAACATATTAATATCTTCGCGACTGAGGGATACTCCCTGTGTCTCATCTGCAAATCGTTCAAGTAGCCAACCAGAAAATTCCTTTGCACTTATCATCGTCATAAGATCAGTTTCTCCGAATATTGCGCACTCCTTGAGAATCACTCTCCATATTAATAGTTATAGCAGAGTAAAAAAGCAACCGTCATTTTTCTGTATTAAAGATAATAATAATGACATTAGAAAGAATAAAAATAACATTTCAGAGGGAGCGAGAACTAATAACAGAGAAATCCCCGCTTCTTAATGAGAAGCGGGATTGGCATATTTTAAAGTGCTTTATATAACACTTTATTTCCTGCCAATTGGATGCGCTCAACTAACCTTTCTTCAGTCAATTTTTTTAACGCACCGGTGGCCCAAGCTGCCGCTTTAGCCTCTTCTTGACCCGCTTCTAGACCAATACCTTTTGGATTTAATCCATCAGTATGGTTTACGACAATATCTAAAACTTGTTGCTGTTTCGGGGTTAATGCCACTACTGATTTAGACGCAACAATAGGCTTAGATGCGACAACATCTACAATCTCTGCTGTTTCAATCACGGTTTCAATTTTTAGAGTATTATTAACTGCAGAAGTTGTATTGGTTAAAAGAGGTTTCTGTTTATGCAGTTTACGCTGGATATTACGTTTGTGAGAAATTCTCATGGTTTTATTTGCTCCGTTACACTACTTTCGATCACCACTATTTTCAGCGAGAAAAAGTGAGCGCGTTTTATACCAAGGTTATTTAGCAATTACCAGCAAACGATTATTTATCCATCAATAAATATGATCACCCGCAACTGAGCATCAAATAATCATCAATTTTGACGTATTATAAGTAAAAACAAGGCTAAAAATCGTTATCTCCATGGAAATGCTTTTTAAGAATATATACCTATAGTGTGTTTTATAATGGTATTGACATGGTTATTATAGCAATAATAGTTAAAGGAGGCCGCTGTGGAGACACTACATATTCATGCGGAAAAATTAACGACAAAACATTATATCGGATTATTTGTCAGCATCATTACTGTCACTCTCGCTTTTGTCAGTTATTTTAACTCACAATTATCCGCTATCAGCGTCTGCATTATGGTGGTTTTAGTGGCGGTTGTATTATTACTGATGATAAAAGTCATTAATACGCCATGTATCAGTTTTACATTGACCTTTATGCATTGCCAATACCATAGTCGCTATGGTGGATGGACGACAACATGGCACAATATAGCTCATATTGGTCATGCTACTCTTGGCTCTCAAGGTTGGCATTCATCCCTACCTTGGATAGGCATCCGTTTGAAAAATTATGATGCTTTCATTCGTAATATCTGTCCACGTGTCGCCTCAAGAATATTACTTGAACAACGGATATTACTGATAATGGCGAGCAAATTCGAGGACTACAAGCAATGCTTGCAAATCGAATGCGTTATAATAGAGCATTACTTGGGTTTGATTTTTTTATTGCTGACGATGTTATTGATCGCCCCATTGCCGATTTTATCGGTTTATTACGCCGCTATAAAGCCGCAGCTTAAAGTTGCAACTAATCTATAACAGCCGATGTTTGTACTTTAAGAAAAGGCAATAACAGTAATCCAATCAATGCAGCAGCCACTGAAATTACAACAAAAAATCCGGTCCAATGGTAATGATTCATAATAATCGCTAGAGGATACCCAGCTAACGCTGCGCCCATATAAGCAAATAACCCCACAAAACCGGTAGCAGCGCCTACTGAGTCTTTATGAGAGCACTCAGCAGCAGCCATACCAATTAACATTTGGGGTCCGAATATAAAAAAACCAATTGCAAAAAAGCATCCAGATTGCAATATATAGCTTGTCACTGGCATTACCCATAATGCAGCAACAGCTAAAAATATCCCCATGGCAAACAATAAAATCATCGGCCCACGGTTGCCCCCGAATAATTTATCCGATCCCCACCCACCAACCAGTGAACCAAAAAAACCACCTACTTCAAATAGTGACAACGCTCCATTAGCCGATAACAAACTATAATGATGCTGCTCTGTAAGATAAAGATTACCCCAATCATTAATCGCCGTTCGAACGATATAAACCAATATATAGCTCATCGCAAGTAGCCATAAATACTTATTGGTAAATACATACTTAAACAATATTTGCCGTTGTGTAAGGCCAATGCCTTCATTTTCTTGTGCAATTTCTAAATAGTCATGACGCCATAATCCAACGCTAGGAAGTCCCATCGCTGTCGGTTTATTTCGTAACCGCCAGCATAAACCAATACCAATCACTATTGCGATGATACCCGGAATAAAGAACCCATAACGCCATCCATAATGCAGAGTTAAAAAGCCCACTAATAATGGAATAAACGCCCCTCCAACATTATGAGCGGTATTCCAACACGACCACCATAATCCGCGTTCAGAGCGTGAATACCATGTTGTAAGCAACTTAGAACACGCAGGCCAACCCCAACCTTGAAACCATGCATTAGCTACCCACAAAAGTGTAAATGCCAGAATCGAACTTGATAAACCAAAACAAATATTAATAATACCGGTTGCAATTAACCCTATTCCCATAAAATAACGTGGATTTGCACGATCAGATATCATCCCTGATATAAATTTTGAACAACCATAAGTAAGATAGAATAAGGTTCCCATCATGCCAATATCTGACTTATCCCAGCCTAAATCAGCGATCATTGCAGGCATTGCATACGTAAAGTTTTTACGGGTTAAATAAAACCCTGCATACCCAATATACATGCTGACCATAATATGCAAACGCCAATATTTATAGCGTTGATCAACGGTTGAATCTGATAATGTGGTCATGCGATACCTGAGAATATAAATGAATTTATCGTTGTCATTATGCTATCGGTAATATAATTACCAATGTTGTGCCCGTCTCTTGTTTTCGTAATCCTTTATTTTGAAATTTGTCATCATGATGGTAACTCACTATTGAACAATGCCCACCCAACACTTCGACACGCTCACGAATACCGCGTAAACCAAAACCTTTAAATGCATCTTCAGCTTTAAAACCAATGCCGTTATCTTCAATTTGTAATTTGATTTTTTGATCAATATCTAATTCAATAATCACTTCTGTCGCTTGTGAATATTTAGCAATATTATTTAAGGCTTCTTGGCAAATTCGATATAAAGTGACACTGGTTGTATCGCATAACACTTGTTGTTTATGTCCCCACGCCATTGCTACATCAATACCTTTATCTTCTAATTTTAAATCGCAAACAACTTGCTCAACTGCTTTTGCTAAACCAAGATCATCCAAGGTTTTAGGTCGCAACCGTGATAATAAGCCTTTGGCAGTATCATAAACATTAAGCGATAACTGTTCGATAGTAGAAGCACATTGCTGAGTCACCGGCGTGGTTTCAACGCGTTTTAAAATGCTGGCTTGCATTCTAATCGCAGTAATATTTTGCCCTATTTCATCATGCAATTCTCTTGCAACATCGCGTCTAACAGACTCTTCTGTTTCAATTAGTTGGCGCGATAATGCCTGATTTCGTCCTAACTCAGAGAATAACTTACGGTTAAGATCTCGTTGGCGTTGAATACCAAGACCTAACAAAATACCCGTTAAACTTTGTGCTGATAACGATAACAGTAAATCAGTGATCTCCATATTACTGACACCACTTCGTGCAGCAATTAACGCAACACTATTTAATAATGTCCCGAGTAATGCGCCTTGCCATCCATGTCGATAAGCAAACACAATAATAGGTATTGCTAAACAAAATGGAGCAAAACGACTTAATTCATCAGGCAAGTTTATTTGCAATAAAATATTAGCAATAAAAAGTAATGCATATAAACATAAATCACGATGACGTAATTCTAATGGTCGAGAAATTAAGGCAACTGTTAGTGGGATCCATGAGCGATTAAATAAAAAGCTCCATAATAAATAACAAGTTGGAACCAACATTAATCCGCCAGTAACGCTAATCAAAAAGATCATACCAACTGGTGATACTGGTATTTGAGCAATAGAACCAAAGCCGACCACGATAACAACATTAATAATAGCTGTTGATATAATACTCACCGCCATGACTAATAACTGTCGCCATTGATCGCCATAATAATAACGTCGTATATACCATAATAGTGGCCATGATAAAGCACTGGCAATTAAAATAGGCCACCATGGTAAATCATGAAGCACTTTTGCAAGTAGCAGAATTAAACTCCATTCCGCAACATAAATGATGACCCAATAACGGTTTGCTGTATGTAAGGTTATTCCTAATCGTAGCGCAAAAGGGAAAAATAAAATGGCCAATACAGGATCACCTAAAAAATAAAAAGCGATTACCCACAAACAAAACCAGCTACAAATAAAAAATAAACCTCCCCCCAATGACGTAAGTAAATAATGTCGCATTACAATACTTCTTGTGGAAAATACTTCACTAACTCAACATTATTACTCACATTCAATTTATCCATTGCATTAGCACGATGCACATGAACTGTTTTATGACTCAACCCCAACTCAACCGCAACCGCTTTAACATCTAAACCCGTCGCCAGCATTTCACTTATCTGACGTTCACGTTTGGTTAAGCACGCTACCGATTGTTGGTAAGGATCAATACTGCCTAATTGTGTTTCTATATCAGAAGCCAAATAACGTTCACCATTTGCAACCTTTCTCACCGCTTGTGTAAGCTCATCAGGACTACAACGTTTACTGAGATATCCTTTTGCTCCCGTCGTTAATGCTTTATTCACTACTGTTGCCGTATCATGCACACTCAACATAATACATGCTATATTTCGTGATAAATCTTCAAGTAACGTCAATCCACTCTCATCAGGCATTGATATATCAATAATACAGACATCAACGCTCTGTTTCGCTAATCCATTACGCGCTTCTTGTGCTGAGCTAAATTGACTAATAACCATCATGTCTGACTCTAATGATAATAATTGAGCAAAACCAGAACGAACAATGACGTGATCATCAACTAAAGCAATTGTAATCATAATAAGACATACCTAATAAGCACTAAAAACAACAAAATATGTTCCAATGAGTATAAAGTACCGTTTAGAATAACCTCACGCAAGCTTTCGCCATCTAAATTATTTATTACCAAATTAAAGATATAAAAAAACCACTGATCATAAATAGTATCAGTGGTTTTCAGTAAATCTATTCTGTAATGATGCTAACGCAGCGTTAGCAAACGATAAAAACCATTAATACAACGGCATTTCATCGGCGACAAATGGGTTTGTCACACGCTCATGGCCAAACGTCGATAATGGACCATGCCCAGGAATAAATGTAACCTCATTACCTAAAGGCCACAACTTTGTCTTAATAGAGTTTACCAATGTTGGATGATCACCTTGTGGAAAATCAGTACGACCAATCCCCCCTTTGAATAACACATCTCCTACAAACGCCACATTAGCATCTGCACTATAAAAAATCACATGCCCCGGAGTATGACCTGGAGTATGGAATACTTGTAAAGCTTGATTACCCACGCTAACCACATCGCCATCGTTTAGCCATTGAGTCGGCGCAAATGCTTCTGTCATTGGGAAGCCAAACATTTCACTTTGGCGAGGTAATCCTTGCAGCCAAAATTCATCAGCCTGTTGTGGACCAATAATAGGCACACCCAGAATCTGAGAAAGAGGCTCAGTACCACCCACATGATCTAAATGTCCATGGGTTAATAATAATTGAGTAACGTTAACACCTAGCTCTTCAACGACTTGTTGAAGTTGTTGAATATCGCCACCAGGATCGACAATCGCTGCTTGGCGTGTTTCATCACACCATATAATAGAGCAGTTCTGCTCGAATGGCGTAACGGGCACAATTTTGTATTGAAGACTCATTCATACTTCCTAACTGAGACATTATTTAGGGAAGCATGCCATGAATATCATTAAAAATACAGATTCGGGCTGGAATAAACTACCCTCTCCAATTACGTACAGGCCCAGTATCAATATGGACAAACTGGCTATTTGGATAGTAACCAACACCACCTATTTTTAAATCTAATGCCGCTTTACGGATTTTAGCTAAAGGAACCCCTTCAAGATTAAAGTCGATAGCTTGCGCTTTCATGTGATAGCTTTTCTTTGCAACGCCACCACTACGTTTTGCCAACATTTTATTGGTTTTAGACGAGCGGTAGCCAGAAAAGAGTTGTGCGTAACCTTCATGCCCAAGATAAGATTGAATTTGTGCAATCGCATCATACAAACGACGATCTATGCGAGCAATTTCATTTTGACGGAAATCACGACAAAGATGATCTAACCGTCGAACTTCCTTACCTACGTAGGTTTTACCATTGAAATATTTAGTTTCTAATTCTTCACCCGTATGCAAATTGCGTAATAACATTGTCCGAGGTGTTGTTGCTTGAAAAGGACTTGCTAAAGATATATTGGGTAACATACATGCCCCAACCGCTAATCCACTAACTGTTAAAAATTTACGACGACTAATATCTAGATTTGACATAACTTACACAACCGAAAATAATGATCTTTATTTCTAAAGCAATTAACATACCAATACCGCAAGACATTATATTCAGTTAATAAAGTAGTCAAATGTGTAAGTCACATAATAATAAATTTAATCATCCTATTTTTAAATATCATTAACTTACACTCAATTATTATTGTAAGCAGAGATTAATGACTTCCTATTTTGGGGATCTTTATCATAATCATAAATATCAAACCGGTAATTAACTGCACCTTCATCATTAATCCACGCTGTTTGATAAATAATTTCCACTGGAACTTTTTTACTCTTATTAAGTCTAATTGTTCGTGTTTTTTTGCTCCTAGAATACAACTTAAATTGCGATTTGCTTTTCCCTGAATATTGCAATAATGCTAACGCAAGTGACTTAGACTCAAGTACACGCACACAACCAGAACTCAGTGCACGTTCATGCTTATTAAATAATACTGGGTATGATGTGTCATGTAAGTAAATAGCCTGATTGTTAGGAATATTAAATTTATATAAACCTAGTGCATTTTTTTTACCCGGTTTTTGACGTAATCGGTATGGGAATTTACTGGAGGCTAATAAATTATAAGGAATTGAATTAATATTTATTTTTTCAGAACTACCCCAACTACGAATAACTTCATAATTATGTCGTCTTAAATAACTGCGACTGCGCCTTACCTTAGGTAATATATCTCTTTTCGTAATGGAAGTAGGCACATTCCAATATGGATTAAATACCACAGAATTAACTTTTGAATTAAAGATTGGTGTTTGTCGGGATGGTCGTCCCACAATCACTTTACTGTTCATTACCCAACGTCCATCAAGCCATAAGTTCATATAATAATTAGGTATATTAACCACAATCCCCGTATAAATACGTGTCGACCATAATCGTAATCGCTGTGCATTTAATGCTAACAACCGTACCCGCTGCTTAACGTTTAATGCCAGCCATTTCTGGGTTTGTGTTCCAATAATGCCATCATTTTGTAAACCATGACGAGATTGAAAGCGTTTTACTGCCAATACAAGACGGCCGGTATAAAGTGACTTATATTGCTGTTGATAATGCTTAGCCTCAAGCGGCGATAAATCCCCTAAACGCTCAAGTACCGTTATCAAGCTCGGCATGTATTTAATCTTACTTCCTGGGCCCACTTTTCCATGAAATGAAAACACAGGCCAACGTAATGTCGGATGAGATTCAAGTCGATTAATTGAGGCAACTAATTGATTATATCCAGAGAGTTGCGGTTTTAAGCTAACAATGAATTGATTAAATTGATTATTTTCATAATTCATCAGAATATCTTCAATGGAAACTTGGCTTGGGGTCGGTAATTGTGAGGGTACCTTTTCACCAAATAACCACATTTTTCCCTTACCCTGTAATTGCTCAATAAAACTGAGATATATTAATAAAGTATCTGTTGCAACAACATCATATTGTTGCCAGTTTTGTTGAGGTTGTAATTGAATAAGTAAATGATACCTTGCTGTTAGTTCTTTATTGGTTTGAGATAAACTAATGATACGTAATTGATTAATAAAATCCTGAATTGTTCGGTCGTTTTCCCAAAATTGGCTGAATCCTATTGACGAATATAGCTCGACTAACGTTGTGGGATATTTAAGCTGCGTTATATTGGCATTGGCATCCGATATCCATTTTTGAGCATGACTCAGCATATTTCTTGACCGATCAATCGCCAAAAATGAACTATTACCCTTATCTAAAGACCGCTCTTTATGATCATTAACAATAGACTGAGAATAAGCACAAGATATTTGCCAAAAAAAGCTGACAAATATCACGATGACAATTAACAAAGCATCTTTAACTACTGGCATTAAATACCTCCGTCACCCATTTTTAACATCACAAATGAAAATTCATTTGATGATTAAATGTAGAATAAGAGAATATTAAAAAATCTTATAAGTACAACTATTAGTCAACATTTAAGATAATTAGCTCTTTTAACGACAGATATATAATTACAGGATCGCTTATAATATTTTCTCTATTATTGTTCCAATCACATTACCTTACGTTTTTATATTTTAATGGCTGGTATCGAGCACCAATGATTATCCCAAATAATAGACGTTTGATTACGTTTTGATTGCCTAGTAACAGAGACATAAGCAATACTGCCACTGCCTGAATTGAGTACCCACTGCTTATTAGTAACAGCAGCACCTGATACATCTGCCAGTGGCTTTATCTCAAGCAACTCACGGCTGTTACTATTCCAAATACCATAGCAATTACCGCGTGGTGATGTTGCTAATACATAATCATCTAAAGTCACGACACTGGATATATAGTGATTAAATCTTTGCCATTGTTCATCTTCAGCAAATAAAGGTTGCAATGATTGATTACGCCTATGCGTCGCCATAAGTGGCACTATTACATCTGTTTGAGATTTGTATTGTTGACCACAAATAACTGCACCATCAGCGGTAACATCTAAATGGCGAATACTTAAATGTTTATTGGCTAATTCCGCGTGATCGATAATCTCACCGGTTTGTTTATCGATATAAAGTAATGCAGACTGCATCGAGGATAGATTTTGTGGGACTCGACCAAGCGTATGAATACCGCCAACAGCAACGGCTAAGGTATGTTCATCAACACTGATCATTTGATGTGGTCCGATACCGACACCACTAAACTCAGCCACTTTAGGTAAACCGTTACTGAGTTCATATACACCAATAATGCCACGGCTTGTCAATGCCTCACCTTCTGTGGCATATAGATAGCGCCCATCAGCAGAAAACACGCCATGCCCATAAA
Organism: Photobacterium phosphoreum; assembly: GCF_002954725.1. GTDB lineage: Bacteria > Pseudomonadota > Gammaproteobacteria > Enterobacterales > Vibrionaceae > Photobacterium > Photobacterium phosphoreum. Next base: position 807,850 of record NZ_MSCQ01000001.1, on the reverse strand, counting down.
AATAACGATGAGGATCAGCAGCACGAAGGCTCCATATCGCGCCAGTTTTATAATCAACAATTTGGATATATTGCCCCGGCCGACGGGAAAAAATAGCCGCTAATGTACCACTAGGTTGTAATGCAATCCCATGCCCTCTCGCTGGTAATGGGAATTGATGGAGTAACTCGCCATGATTATCAATCACTGCTACAGCAAAGTGTCCCTTTGACGTACGGCAACACCCTATCAATGCCGGATCTGAATGTAGTTTACGAACATCATTGCAGCCAGAAAGCACAGTCAACGGTAATAATGCTGTGGAAGATAATGCATAATTGAGTAGCTTACGCCGAGTAAGATCAGTCACCATCAGTAGCATTAAACCCCATAACAATACCTAATTGGCGTGCAACATCATCGTGAAGGGCAAGTTGAATATATTCTAAACCATTAAAAATATTAATTAACTCACGATACCCTTGTTTCGTCTTTAATAAGCTCACCATACTTGATGATGTCGGCCAATCAGCTAACAGTAATGTAAATCGTTGCTGTATTCGTTGCGCCGTTGCTTGATAACCTTGATCACGCAGCAATGCATCTAATCCAGCACCATTGGCTAAATACAACGCTTGTAAAGATTCAATGCTTGCTTTTAGATTCGCTAATGAAGTTTGTGAACGCCACGCTTCTGCCTGATAAGGTTTAGGGTGTCCTGGTTTACCCATCGGTTTAACCAACTTTTTGATGGTGTAATCAAGCTGGTTATTTATCGCAGCCAAATATTCCGCTAACGCTAATGAGTTCGATAATGACTGCCATGGATTTTGTAGCCATGCCAGTGCCAATGTCTGCCCAGTTGTGGCTAAATGTGTCGTTATAGCCACTGCTAATTGACACTCATTATCGTTTTTCAAATACTGAGGCTGTTGATATAAAAACCACTCCACAGCCCCCAATCCTTGAACAGCAACACTTTGCTGCGCTAATTCACTTGGTTGCCACTGCTTATTCTGTTTAATCAACTGGCGTAATTTATACCCTGTGGTATTTTTCTTATCTGGCCAAAATTGAATATCCCAGCTCAATGCTAATGCTGCTTCACTGCCTTTTTCTCGCCCCTGTAACGCCATCCATGTCTTCATGGTTTGCTGCCACACCTGGCGAGTTAACGTTAATTGCTGTTCACTAAATTGCCGACATAATAGCTGTGTTTGTTGCTGTAATTGTTGTGTTTGTTGGGCAAATAACTCTGCTGCTGACAATGATAATTGATGTACATTATCAAGTGCCGCTGTTGCCGTCATATAGCTATCTGATCGTGTTTGAGAATCACAACCACTGACCATCATCGCCACCAGCAATAACGGTGCAATCCTCTTTTTATACGTTATCTTCACGGTTTTATTCCTATAGAGAATTCAAAAAGGCAAGCAGTTGCTGCCGTTGTGGTTGTGTAAACGTCAAAACGACATCACGACTGTGTTGCGCTTCCCCGCCATGCCATAACACTGCTTCTATGATCGTACGTGCACGACCATCATGTAAAAAGTTAGTATGACCATTGACTTCTTCGGTATATCCAAGGCCCCATAAAGGTGCGGTGCGCCACTCTTGACCACTGGCTAAAAATTCAGGTCGGTTATCTGCTAAACCCTCTCCCATATCATGTAATAACAAATCGGTATAAGGGTTAATCATTTGCTCAGAAAGCGCAGGTAAATCAAGGTTTTTAGCGGTTTTTATTTGACTACGATGGCAACTATCACAACCTGCATAATTAAACAACTGCTCACCTTTCATCACCTCAGGATCAACAATATTTCTCCGTGCTGGAACCGCTAAATGCCGTGAATAAAACTCCACAAACCGCAATACATCATCACTGGCTTCATGCTCACCACCATTTGGCATCTGTGCACATACCGACTGATTATCACTGCAATTTTCTCGTAAAAACAAACGACTGGTTAGACCTACATCGCCATTAAAGGCAGCCGCATTTTGTTGCATTAAATTCGGCTGACCGGCTTTCCAACCAAAACGCCCCACAACCGTTTGTTGCAGCCGCACATCCCAGACTCGGTTTAACTTTCCAGATACACCTTGGTTTTGATGCTGCTGTAATTGTGCAAACTCAACCAATGTTGATTCAGGAATTTGTTCTAATAGCCCTAGGCCAATCATCGGTGGCGCAATACGTGCTGACAACATCACATCGGTTGCCATTGCACCATAATTAAGCTGATTAATACTCAATTTTGGGGTGCGTAACATAACAACTTCACCATCAGTAAATGTTACTGCATGTTCTTTATAAGAAAGTACAATTTGTCCTTCAGGTTTGGTTCCAGGTAATGAAAAATCTTGCAATTGATCGCCATAAGTTGGCTCTCCAATCACGCCTGACATGATCAATTGCTGTTTTTGTTGAGGAGTGATAGCGGGCACACTTAAACGCACTAACATTGATACGGCATTAGTGTCATTGTTTTCAGGAGGATGACCTCGTCCATCTTTAATATGGCAATTTTGACAACCATTTGTATTAAATAATGGGCCTAATCCATCACGAGCATCCGTTGTTGCAGGAGCTTGAACCCAAGGATTACGAAAAAAACTGTTACCAACACTAAAATCCAAGCGTTTTGACAACGGTAGATTAGTGGCGGGTAATGAAAAAGCATTAGCTCCTGTTTTAGCGGTAGTAGTATTACCGCCTGATTTTAATTGTTGTAATTGCTGGGGTGAGTATGTGATCTTAGTAGTTGGCTGTTGATTATTATTAGCGCTAACCAATATCGACCATAAACCCAGAAAAAAAGCAGCAGAGGCTAGCAGAAACTTCATTGCTCACACTCGTCATATTCAGTAAGGGGAATAACGTTACGTGCACAACACACGTAACGTTGTATACAGTTATCTCAAATCGTCAAACTCAAAACTGATGATCAGCAGTGTCTGGATTTAAATTACTGACACCAATGATTTTAGCCGCTTGTTCAATCGCAACTGTTTGTTGGACTAAGGCTGAAATTGACTGATTAACTAACGTATTACCCGCTTTATTGCCCGCTGCAATCAGTTGATCAAAGTGCTGATTGTTGTTTTCAGCAGCTTCTACTAAGGTATAAACCTGCGTTCGTGCTGTTTCAAATTGTGCTTTAATTTCAGCGGCAGATTTAGCATCTTTTTTAGCCACTAAATCATTAATACTCGGTCCTTGTAGCACATCACCATTTACACGTTGGTAACTGCCGGTATAAACGTTATAAATACCCTGTTCGTTATAATAATGTGAGTTATGAGTATTATCAGAAAAACAATCATGTTCATCTTCTGGAGAGTTTGCTTCTAGCGCCACTTTCATTCGCTCACCAGCTAATTCACCTAAAGATAATGAACCCATACCAAATAACATCTTACGCAAGCCATTATCTGCAGGCTCTGCCAGTAATTCAGCGCGGTAATTATTAGCCTCAGTGGCTGACCATTGTTTTTCCATCCATTGCAGATCATTGATCAATAATTGCGCACTTGCCGCTAAGTAATCTGCACGACGGTCACAATTGCCATGGGTACATGCCGTACCTTTAACGAAATCAGTAAACTGACGATCACCATCTCCTGCAGCTGTACCTTGTAAATCTTGTCCCCACAGCAAAAACTCAATGGCATGATAACCCGATGCAACATTCGCTTCAGACCCACCAAGTTCATTAAGTCCGGCAATCAATTGCGGTGTAATCTTGGTCACATCAATTTCTTTGTTACCTACTTGAAGCTTCTTGCTTGCAATAATATTTGCCTTAGCACCATCATTACCGAGTTCATGTTGATAATCACCTGCAACATAATCAATTAAGCCTTCATCTAATGGCCAAGCATTTAATTGTCCCTCCCAATCATCAACAACGCCATTACCAAACCGAAAGACTTCTGACTGCTGATAAGGCACTCGTGCCGCTTTCCATGCGACGCGAGCAGCTGTTAATGTTTGCGGTGAAGGGTTAGCAATCATTGCTGCAATGGTTTTATCTAATGTTTGTGCTGTTACTAACGCATCACTGTAAACACTATGAGCAAGATCAGCATAATGGGTGACAACCTCTGCTTTCGTGGTTGCTTGTGCCATCAACGGCAATGATGCTATTGCAGCAGCAATAGTGTAATGAGGGAGGCGATTTTTCATTAAGTATCATCCTTGTAAATACATGACTGTTCCAGATAACCATCAAAACGATAATGTAACTGATAATTATTTCTATTCAAGCATGATACATAATAAATACATTTTTGAAACACTTCGGCATAAATTTAATGGCGTATAATTACATTTATCTATAAAAAATTAATTAGATACTGATAAACACCAATGAAAAGGTAATAATTCTTGTATACTCTCAGCATGAAAATACCCTATATATCATGATGATTTTATATGGTTATTACGGACAAATTTAATTGGGAGAGTTAGATGGATAGGCACGAAGAAGTACTTATTGCTCTAAGACAAATTATTCGGGCAATTGATCTACATTCTAGAAAATTGAATAAAAGTGCAGGTCTCACAGGTCCACAATTGGTATTAATGCGTGCAATTCGTGGATCAGGCGAGATTACTATTCGTCAACTGTCTAACAACACTAATATGAGTCAAGCAACAGCCACGACGATTCTTGATCGGTTAGAAAAACGCGGCTTGGTTGTTCGCCAACGTAGTGTGCTTGATAAACGCAAAGTGCATGCGCATCTTACAGAAGCTGGACTTGTTCTACTGGATAAAGCTCCAATGCCATTACAAGACAGCTTTATCTCCCAATATCAAGACTTAGAAGATTGGGAACAATCACTACTGCTTTCTTCAGTACAGCGTATTTCAACCATGATGAACGCTGAGCACCTTGATGTTGCTCCTATCCTTGAAGTTGGTAGCATTACCAAACAAGAAAAACCGAATTCAGAGAGCACCGAAAGCGAATAAAAAAGCCGTTAAAAACCGACATTATTGTCGGTTTTACCGCCTTCTCGCTAAAACTATCCTGCGAGTACAGGATCGACTTGATATTTTATCAATGAAGATGGGACTGTCTGCTGGTTTAACTCATACATTGCGATAAATAAGGCTTGCTTAATCGCTTCCTCATCATGTAACTCAACAGCAGATAACGAACTTTCTAATGCTTGTTTAATTGTCGCCACTTTTAGCCGTATTAATATAATTTGCTCTTGTTCTGATAGCGCTAATTGAGTAATAACTTGTGAAGTCGCATTTTTACTCTGAGCGTCATTTAAAACACTTAACTGTTGACAAAGTGAATCCAGAGTATAAATCATATTGAGTAATGATTGTGGTGATTTTATCATTGTAATATCCTTATTTATCAATGAAAAACAGACATTCACTTATAGTAATACATATTTGATAGGTAATTTGTTAACACGATCAAAGAAGGAATAGATCATGCTATTGGAAGGCATTGAAACATTATTAGTTTTAGCACAAGAAGGTACCATGAGCCGTGCAGGCAATCGGCTCTATATTAGTCAATCAGCCGTCAGTAAACGTATTGCTAAACTTGAATCTACTCTTGGTAAAAAACTGATATCCCCATCAGGACGTTTAATCAAACTCACACCAGACGCACTCGCTTTAATTGAGAACGTAGGTCCAAGTTTCAGTGAACTTCGTGGGTTAATTTTTGAGCAACAGACCATTGAAGATCACAGCATCATTAAAATAGATTGTTCTGAAACTCTTGTTGCTGGTTATTTAGGGGAAGCATTTGGTCATTATATTCAGAAAGATAAAAACTTCACGATCACCACTCACCATACCCCTGTCATTATTGAGAATGTACGTTCAGGACAAGCAACTATTGGCTGTTGTGCTGGTTATTTAGCGCCACATCATGGGTTGCATTATCAACATTTATTAGATGAACGCTTTCGTATTGTTGCAGCAACCGCGCTCCAATCGCCACCTGAATATTTATTAGTTAATGATCTTAAAAATCCATCTAATCTTTATCAAGCTGCTATTTTACAAAAAGCAGGGATCACACCATTAATGGAAATGGATTCCTATACCGCCGCAGCACAACTCGCTCTTGGTGGCGTCGCACCAGCATTAGTACCAGAATCCATTATCAGCGCCTTAAAAATAGATCCTATTTATTGTCATCATTTTGATTTTTTAGACCAACTTACTCGTCCGGTACATGTTATTTATCGTGCAAAAAATGCCGCATCGCCACGGGTTAAAACCATAATTGAAACCATTGCGGATGCTGTTGCCATAGCAATTTAATGGCCATTCCCATCGACATCACCACGACCATTGGTCGAATAAAACGCTGCCCTTTACTTATCACAATATGTGCGCCTAATCGTGCGCCAATAAAACCACCAGCGGCCATAATTAAGCCCACCTTCCAAATCGGTAATCCCGCGAGAATAAATAATATTAACGCTGCAATATTGGATGTAAAATTTAAAATCTTAGTCCGCGCTGTTGCTTCAACTAAGCCTAATTGTGCGATAACAACAAAACAAATCGTAAAAAATGAGCCCGTACCAGGACCAAAAAAACCATCATAAAAACCGATACTCGTACCAACAGAAAATGCAAATGCGGCTTCTGATAACTTAGGTGTGCCACCACCAGCACCAATATTAGGCGAGAATAAAAAATACAGTGAAATACAAACGAGTAAGATAGGAATAAGGCTTGTCAGCACACTGGCATCAATATGTTGAACTAATATCGCTCCGATAGCTGAACCTGCAAATGTACAAGCAATCGCTAGCCTCATTTGTTTTAAGTTAACAAATCCATTACGGACAAAATACCAAGAGGCTGAAAAACTGCCAAATGAGCTTTGCAATTTATTGGTCGCTAATGCTTGAGCCGGAGGGATACCCACCGACAATAGCGCAGGTACAGTAAGCATACCGCCACCACCAGCGATTGCATCAATAAATCCCGCAGCTAACGCCACACAGAATAAAATCGCAAGTACATCTACACCTAATTCCATTTACTATCACTTTATTAATTATTCTATTGATAGCAGAATAATAACGGTGATTTTCATCATCGAATAGTGAAAGCTTGGATAGCAATCCATTCCGGTTTGGAATCGATTAAAATACGCTAATAATACGTCGGCTCAACTGACTATTAGTTTCTCTTTAGGTTAATTACGATTGCGACACATCTCGGCAGGAAAAGATAAGCGCACCATAATAAAGCGTTTTAATAATTCATCATAATCGGGTTGAGCATCTAGCGCTTTTTGCATACACATTAGCCATGCTTTTTTCTCAGCTAAACCAATATCAAGATGACGATGAGCACTAGCAAGATTGATTCGCCCATAACGTTCAATATAACGATCTTCTCCACCCATCCACCCAATCAAGAAGATGGTTAACTTCTGTTGTGATTCAGTAAGATCATCACTATGCATTGCACGTATTGTTGCCGCTTCTGGTTCGCTATCAATACAATGATAAAAATCAGCGACCAACTGTTGTACACCAGCCTCACCACCAGCAGCAGCCAAGACATTATTTCCTTGTCCAAACGCTGACACATTACGCTTTTTTACGCCTGAAAAATCATCACCTTCAGGAAATTCTTTATTATCTGCCATTTAATATTCTCTTAATTAACACCCTTTATTAATTGTATAAGAAATGAATAAAGAGCCACCGTAATGACTCTTTATTATTGATGCCGGATCACATTCTATCGCGTATTTCTAATTAACTAACATAAAGTGGCCCACTAAATGATGTCACTGGTGGTACTTTACCGGTGAACTTCTCAAAATCGACCACAACAGTATTAGCACTGGTTGCTTGAGCAAGCTCAGAGGTAGGGATATCAATGGTTAATGTATTAGGATCGCCATAAGTATCAATAGCACCAATATCATTATTCAACGGCCCGAACCATGCTCCTTCTTCGATACGAACCACACCTGTTGGATAATTATCGGACAGCACAGCACCGGCTAACAACTGTCCACGATCATTAAATACCCGTACAATATCACCATCTTTAATGCCCTTTTTGTTAGCATCTTGTGGGTTGATATAGACTGGCTCATGCCCTTTTACCGCATAAGTATTACGGAAATCTTCTGAATCACACATTTGCGAGTGTAACCGTTTATTGGGGTGGCATGATTGCAGCCAAAATGGGAATTTTTCCGATTTAGGTCCGCCATGTGATCGCTCTTCTTTTTCAAACCACATCGGATGGCCTTGGCAATGCTCATAGTTATAACGGGCTATTTTACGACTATAAATTTCAATGAATCCAGAAGGCGTTCCGAGTCCATTAATTTCAGGATCTTCTCTAAAAGCCGCATGACTGACATAGGTTTGATCAGTTGGAAACTCAACTAACCCTTGCTGCCAAAACTGTTTGAACTCTGGCATTTCATGCTTACCGTTATTGGCTTTACGGCAATCATTATACAGTTGTTCTATCCACTGTATTTCCGTCATACCACGAGTATATTGTTTACTTTTCCCAAAGCGTTCGGTTAATTCAGTAAATATCTGAAAGTCTGTTTTTGATTGATAAAGCGGATCAATTAGCTTATGCATCGCTAAAATACCGCTAGTTGAATAAGTACCATATTGATCTAAATCACTACGCTCAAATTGGGTACAAGCAGGTAATACAATATCGGAAAAACGACAGGTTGGTGTCCATGTATAATCAATATTAACCACGGTTTGCAGCTTTCTAAATGCTTGTTTCATACGATTACGTTGTTGATGATGATTCCACGGATTACAACCACTAAAGACCATCATCTTAATATCAGGCAACACCACATTAGCGCCGTTATATTGAATTTTTTTACCTGGTTCCATGATCGCATCAATCCATCTTGCGACCGGAATTGTCGAACTGTAGCCTTTAAAATCGTTATTATTCCAAATCGGCTGTTGGCCTTCATCAACATTACGCGGAAATCCCCCCGGCCCAGCTGCAGTACTGAAAGGTAACCCAACGCCACTGTAAAAGTGAGAATAGGAAATCCCTCCACCAGGTAAGCCTATTTGGCCTAACATCGAAGCCAGCACTGCTCCCATCCAATAAGGCTGCTCACCGTGTTGTTGACGCTGTACAGCCCAACCAAACATTATCATCGTACGGTTTTTAACTAATCCGCGAGCAAATTCTCGAATAGCCTCTGCTTTAACGCCACAAATCGGCTCTGCCCATTCTGGCGTTTTGGCTATTTTATCTTTGCCTGTACCCAATAAGTAAGGCAAGAATTCATTGAAGCCTAAAGTGTAAGTTTCCAGAAATTGTTTATCGTACAGATCTTCTTTATACAATGTATGCGCAATAGCAAGCATGAAAGGAACGTCAGTTTGAGGATTGACGTATTGGTGCTCACAGTTAAAATATTTTTGCGATTTTGACACTACAGGATCGACCGAGATCATACGGATCCCACCATCTGCGACCTTCTGCTTTAATTGCGCATAATACTCATAAGAACCATGAGTCTCACACTGCCAGCCAACCTGACTGTTTTTAATCGGATCATTTGACCACCATATCAATGTCTTACAATCTTTCAGTATTGTCGACCACGTAGTTGCTTGCGCATAAACTTCGGTTGAGCCTAAGACATAAGGCAAAATGGTTTGGCCAGCGCCTGTAGAGTAATCACCGACTTTCTTAATGAAATTGCCATGCATACCCACAGCGCGCTGCATGTGAGAAGTACAACTTTGAAATTGTCCTGTTTCTCGCCACCCCGTTTGGCCAGCATGTAATGCCCACGGGCCATAGTCTTTCTGGATTCGTTGTAACTCTTGATAAAACAAATCTAAAGCTTCATCCCATGTCACTCGAACAAAACGATTATTACCACGGGTTTCAGCACTGTATTTATTTTTCTTGAGCCAATCTAAACGCACCATTGGATAGCGCACTCGTGAAGGACTATAAATTAAGCCTTTGATCCCATTTAGCATATCAGTGGGATTTTTATCAAATTCTAAAGGTTTAATTTCAGCGACTTGACCATTATAAATACGGGCTCTAAATGCACCCCAGTGAGAACCCGATACCTTCCAGATACCTGGTGGCTCTGAAGGTGTAGTTGCAGCTTCAGATGCCCTCGCAACTTGTATAAGTAATCCGGGGCCAATAACAGAAGCCGCACTTGTCGTTGCTAAGCCTTGCAGAAATTTACGTCTACTCAGTGACATAAAAAATTCCTCACAATGAAAACGAAAAAAGGTTGCTCAACATGCAGTATGTTAAGCAACCTTTAGTTTGATTAATGTTCAGCTTTAGAAAAGTCTGACGAATGATTTTGTAAATATTTCAACACAATAGCTTCACTATCAGTATCGAAATTCACAAATGCAAGCATACCGTTAAACATGCCAGGCCAAGTGTTTGCATCAAAATGGTTTTCTGCTGGCTGGGTATGACACACACTACAATTGGTGTTGTATGCTGATTTCGCAGCAGTCCAAACGGTACTGATATCGCTAACAAAGTTCTTTTTTTCAACCCATAGCGTTGCTGTCACTTGCTGCCATTTCAGTCCTGTGACATCGTCTTCTTTTTGCTCAAATCCTTTGACGATATCAGCACTTTGCGCGGCATTTTTACTTAATGCCGCAGAGGGAATGTTCATTCCGAAATCTTGGTTAATAACTCGGCCAAAACCTTTTACTTTACGCCAACCGTTCAGTTCAATCTGCAACATATCATCTTTGATACCCACCACTTTTACCGCAGATGCAGGTTCTAAAGAACCACCGTCTTTCGTTTTAGCTTCATCTTCATATAACGGTAAAAACTGTACGCTGTAGTAAGTATCACCTTTAGAATAATCAGTACTTTGAGATGCGGCTACAAGTTCAGACACAATACCACCCGATGATGCCATATCTGCAGGTAGGTGGTGTGCGATACCTTTATGGCAGTCAATACAACTTTGATCTTTAACCGCAGCTTGCTTCATTTGGGCTTGCGCACGAGGTGACATTTCATCCCACTTCATACTGTCATAGCTATGACAACTTTTACATTCAAGCGATTTATTAGCCGCAAACCGTTTCCATTCATGTTGAGCAAGCTCTAACCGTTTGGCTTCAAATTTTTCAGGGGTATCGATAGTCCCGACGATCGAACCAAACACTTCTTTACTGGCTTGCATCTTACGAGCAATTTTATCACTCCAATTATGAGGAACATGACAATCAGGACATGTTGCCCTTATCCCTGCATTATTTTCCCAGTGAATTGTGCCTTTCAATTCAGGATAAACCGTATCTCTCATAGAATGACAACTGATACAAAATTTTTCCGTATTTGTCATTTCAAGGGCTGTATTAAATCCTCCCCAAAATATAACCCCAGCAACAAAACCGCCTAATGTAAGTACGCCAAGACTTATTTTTGCTGCTGGACGCCATAGTGTTATCCAAACTTTTTTTAAGGATGACTTCATCATTTACCTACCCGTTTTTATTGAATGTTGACGAGTGCTTAACCATGCCCAGGAGGGCCAAGGAAAAATACTTGCAGCGCCCAAATAAAGAAGCCGTATCCGCTCACAAACATGACAGATAAAATAGGAAACAGTAAAACAATAATGAATAGAAATGTCCGCCATTCATAGCGACCTCTTTCCTGCTCAGTAATTTCAGTATTAGTCATAGATGACCTCTCTGTAATCATTATGATAGCGGTGTACCATTAATCGAATGACAAATGGATTGGTGAAATTATAGTCAATGATAAGTAATATTCACAAATTACAATTATAAAAAAGCCAGCATCTCTGCTGGCTTTATGGGCATTCTAAATAGAACTTATTGATATAACTATTATTTACACTGGTGCAATATCTAATAATGCTTGTACTGGCATTTCTACTTTGGGTTTATTACCAAAACCACGTAAACCCACCACATGCACATGTTCACGATCCTTGAATATTTTACGTACCAATTTATAGGTCGTGCCTTTTTCAGGGCTAATATTTTCAGGTGCTGCAATTAATAATTGCATATCTAAACGTTCACATAACTCAAATAAAGTCGCGATAGATTTACCATCTAAACGAGCTGCTTCATCGAGGAATAATAAACGACAAGGAATAATATCTTTACCGCGTAAACGGCGAGATTCTTCTTCCCAGCTTTGTATAACCATCAATAGAATCGCTTGACCCGTACCAATCGCTTCACCTGTTGATAACGCACCTGATTCAGCTTGCAGCCAACCATCAGTACCACGGTTTACTTCAATGTTGAGCTCTAAATAGTTACGGTAATCAAGTAGCTCTTCACCTAAAATTTGTGGTGAACGCTGACCCATATCAATATGTGGATTTAACCGTTGGAATAACTTCGCTATCGCTTCCGAGAACGTCAGACGATTATTACCAAATAGATCATTATGCTGATCTTTTTGGTCAAGTAATCCAAGCAGTAATGATTCATGCGTTTCACGGACTTTAACGTTAAGGCGCACACCAGATACCTGTCCAAAACCAACGTGTTGTAGGCCTTGGTTCAGCATACGAATACGGTTTTGCTCACGCTGAATCGTCTTACGAATAATATTTGCTACCGAGTCGGAACTGATTGCTAAGCGTTGTTCACGTGCGGTGAGTTCTTCGGTTAAACGACCCAGCTCAGCTTCCATTTCTTCGATAGCTTCAACGGGATCATCAGTGCGAATAATATCGTGACGAATACGTTCGCGTAGATGTTGATATACCGCAATATAGAACAATACCTTACGCTCAGGACGCGCGACATCTTCTGAAGCTCGCAGTGCATCACGCAAGTTTTCATTATCAGAAACAGCAAGGCGTAATGCACCTAGCGCTTTATCTGATAATGAACGTAGTTCGTCAGCCGACATGTATGCCATTTCACGACGGTGTAAACGACGCTCAACATCATTCTCACGCGCAAGACGTAATACCGCACACCAGCCCGCTTTGGCATTGACAACCAACTTACGGAAATCTTGGTAATCTTTACCCACTTTACGTAAACGTTTCATCAAGCCTTTCATTTCAAGCTCAATTGACGTTGTTGATTTTTCTAACGTACTGCGACGATTACGTGAACTGTGTAAACGTTCATTAAGCTCATTACGACGCACCAATGCTCGCTCTTCAGCTTCAACATCCGCACGAACACCTAACTCTTGCAGCTCACGTTCAAACTCAAGCACAGTTTCATTTTTGGCTTGATGTGAACTTTTCAGTGATGCCATCAACTGGTTATATTGGTTCGCTTGCGCACGTGATTGCTTCAAACCTGCACGGGCAGTATTACGTTGTTGTTCTGCTGTGGCTAATTTTAGTTTTAGTTGTTCATTAAGCTCTGAACTCTTGTTCAATAGCTCAACTGAATCAGCATAACTAAAGTAATGACGACGCTCAGCTAAATCTGCAACCGCAAAAATTAACGTTTTCAGTTGTTGCAGTTTTTGATCGGCAGTTTCATAATTTGTTTGTAGCGCATCAAACTGCTCAGGATCGGCATCAAGTGCTGATACTAACCCTTCAAGTTCAGTTAATGCTTTACCATAGCGATCAAGATAATTACGTGCTTCATCCATTTGCGATAATTGTTGGTCAACTTCCGCAAAACGTTCTGTTAAGGTTTCATCTTCAAGCAACATCACCACTGGATTTAATTTACCCAGTAAGGTTAAACCTTCACGTGCTGCGATTAATTGGCTTCGCTGTTGTTGCTCTTGCGCCTGTGATTCAGCTAACTGACGCATGATCTGATTACGTTGATCACGTGCTTGTTTCAGTTCAACTTCAGGATCGGCGTTAAATGCAATCGCCATATGCGTTGCAACAAAGCTATTAAAGCTTTGGTACAAACGCTGTAGTTTTTGCGAATCAAACGCTGCTTTTGCATGATCTTCTACCACTTGATCACGTTCATCACGTAAAAACTCTAACCGTTGTTCACGTGCTGCTCGACCAAATAATGGTACTTTCGGGAAACGAGAATAACGTAACTGACGATCATTAAGATGCACACACACGGCATTTTCAAGTTCATCAACATCAAAGCCACTATCATCAAATGAATCTGCATCACCTTCAATGATGTACAAATCATCTGGGCAATCATCAAGGGCAATCAGCTTTTCTTTAATGCCACTTAAATCAGGGACGATAATTGCATGACGAGATGGGCCATACATCGCACTAAAATAAGGTGCATCAGCAAGGGTAATGTCATCATAAATCTCAGATAACATCGTACCACCAAGCGTCTCAGCTAACGCACGCAAACCTAAATTGTCACTACCACCCGGTTGTGCCAAGTGTTCAATATCATGCTCTAAGGTTTGCTTCTGTTGCGCTAATTGATCACGCTTTGCTGACACTTGACGTTCATTATCAAGTGTTGCTTGCATTGCATCCATAACCGCTTGGCTGCTGCTTAATTCCGCATTCGCTTGATCGGCAAGCGTTTCAAGTGCATCTGAAGCCGCAATCCACGTCGGTGCTGATGCTTCAAGTGCCGTAATACGAGTCGCCAATCCTTGCTCGTTATGGCGCATATTATTACGCTGCTCAACGAGGCTGGCTTGATCTTGCTCTAGGCTTTCTAATGTGGCTTCATGACGTGCTTGTTCTTCCGCTAATGCCAATTCACCATCAATGGCAGTCGCAAACTTTTTAGCATACGTTTCAGCAAGTTCAATCGCTTGACGTTGACTTCGCACACTACGTTCTAAGTCACGATATTGCGCTTTAAGCTGATCACCACGTTCAGAAACCGAACGAAGTTGACGACCATGCTCAATCAGCTCACGGGCTTTATCACTCGCTTGAGTACGATCAACCACACCTGCAATAGTGGTAACAATCGCTAAGCCTTTTTCAAACTGCTGCGCCGCTGCCGATGACATATCCAGTTTGTGTTTTAATGCTAATAACGCCGTTGTTTGGGTATCTTGCTGCTGTTTAAGTTGGACAAGAAACGGGGGCGCTTGGTCTGGTAGCATTTGATGATCACCAGACAAATCACGGGCTTTTTCTAATGCTTGTACCGCTTGTTGGTACTGCAATGCACGGGTTTGCTGCATATCTAATGCTTGTTGATAATCCGCTAACTGGGTTTTTAAGCTATCAACTTCTTCTTCCGTTAGCTGTGATTGTTCTTCGGCAATAGCAAGTTGCTCTGCCGCTTCTTCAACCACTATTACCTGCTCTTCAAGACGCTCGGTAAGCTCTTCAAGATCTTCTTTATAACGCTCGATTTTTTCAGCTTGGCGAACCGCAGTTTGCACTAGCTGCAAGTGATCCGATGCGGCTTGATGATCTTGCTCTAACGCGCCTTCTTGCTCGGTCAATTCACCCAGCTCTGCATGCATGTTATTTAACAATGATTGCTGATCAATCAGTGTTTGGCGAGAGCCCATAAGCTCACCACGTAAACGCAGGGTTTGCTCTAGCTTCTGCTGACGTTCGTTAGCATGACGCATGTAATCGGCAGCAACATAATTAGTTGCTTCAGAAATCAAATGCTTAAATAAGTCACGATCCGTTTGGGTTAATTTGATCGCTTCTAACGTCATGCGGTTTTCACGTAACGCTGCTTCCATATCTTGGAAAGCTTTTTTTACCCCAGAATTATGCGGTAATAAATAGTCACGTAGTGAACGGGTGATCGCACTTGAGATACCGCCATATAAAGAGGCCTCAATTAAACGGTAGAACTTTGAACGATCTTGGCTATTGCGTAATTTCTTTGGTAATACGCCCATTTCAAACATTTGCACATGGTAATCAGTTACCGAGTTAAATGTTTTAAACTGCACCCCTTCGTGCTGGCTAACAAGATCTTTGACATCATTAAGCTGACGAACACGGGCTTGGTTTTCAGAAATCGTTTCAACTAAAATTTCAGCAGGTTTGATATGTGACGGTAAACCTTGAATCAAAAATGGTTTAATATCCACTTTCTTATCACGACCAGCAACTTGCTGTAATTTAACCGCAAAAATAATCCGTTGCTGCTTTGAGTTAACCACATCAAGTGCCGCATAACAGGCACCTGGCTTTAATTTACCGTGCAGGCCTTTGTCACGAGAAGCATTTGAACTGCCCGCTTCAGTGGTATTACGAAAGTGAAGTAAGCTTTGGTCTGGGATCAATGTCGTGATAAACGCTGCCATCGTGGTAGATTTACCTGCACCGTTACCGCCAGAAAGCGTTGTCACCAGATTATCAATATCAAAGGTACGTGCAAAAAAGCCGTTCCAGTTAATCATGGTGAGCGATTGATACTTGCCGCGTTCCATTAAATACTACCCTCTGGTTCCGATTGCTCTACATTTTGTTGTATTTCAATCACTTCTTGATTGTTGGTATCAATATCATCAAGCAAACTTGACTGACTTGACGCTTGCTGGTGCACCACTGCTTCACCGTCACGAATCAATCGTAGTTGTGCTTCTCGCACATCATCGCCTGTACGTACATCTGCGCCAAAACGGAACACAGATTCACTGATACGGAACTTACCATTCTCACCAATAGGGATCAGCATTCCAAGGCGACGTAGACGGCGTAATGAGGTTTTTACTTTATCAAACAGCTTTTCACGATCAAGATCAGAACCTGAGGCGCGGTTAGTAACCAACTTCATGAGCTTTTGTTCATCGGCTAATACTAATAGCTCATCAAATAACTCTTGGTTAGTAAAAATACCTTCGTGCGCTAAACGCTCAGGACTAAGATAAAGAAAACAAAGTACTTTACCTACTAACATATCGATTTCAGATAATACCGAACGACCAATCAATGAGGTTGAACGCGGACGTAAGTATAAGAAACCTTCAGGTGCTCGCACTAATTCAGCGTTGTAACGACGGTAAAACATCGCTAATTCTTTCTCAAACTCAATCAAGAAAGAATGATTATCTAAATCTTCACTTGAAACATGGCGACCAGATCGCAAAGCGTTATCTAGCGTTGGGAAAAGTGGGTTAGCAATCGCTTTTGCCAACTTCTCCGGCATAAATTCTTCAATATTTGTCAATGACATGGGCTTGTACCTTGGCTCCGTATTCGTTAATTGCTTCCCAATCAGGCTGAATGGCATTGAAGTCAGCTTCGGAATAACCCATCCTTACTGCCTGATCAATCACAATCCGCGCTAAATCAAAATGTTGTGCATACGGATGTTGTGACAAATAATCTTTAAGTAATACACTCAGATTAATGGGTGCACCTGTTGCTTTGTGTGCTTGTAACATCAAACCGACTTTCTCAGCCAATTGATCGTTAACCAAATCAAGCTCTTCAAATTCCATTTCACCAGGAACGATACCCGTTACTTCATCATCACGTAATATTAAGGTTTCATCACGCATATCAAGTAAACGTTCAGCATCAGCAAACGTCAGCAACCACGGCGCATCAAAATAATCCGTAACAGATTGACGAAGTCGCTGACTAAAGGCGCGGTTTTTATCCATATCAATCGCGGTACGAATAAATTTATGTACATGGCGATCATAGCCAATCCATAAATCAATCGTTTGTTGACCCCAACTAATAATACGATCGAGCTTCATTTGCAGGATATAAACCATGCCATCAACGAAGTCGAGATCATCACGTCCTTGGATAGCTTCTTGAATCGCGAGTAACTGACTCTGAAGCTGATCACCAGCGGCTTGCAACGTATCTTGTAATTCACGCAAGGTTGATGATGTTTCATCAAGTAATGCTTCACAGCTACTAATAGCCGCTTGCCAATCTTGATTTAATAACTCGGCAATATCGAGCTTCACTTGCTGTTGCTGCTCATCCATTGCACGTTGGTTTAAATCAATACGGTCAAATATTTCAGCTACTGAGTATTTTAATATTGCATGCACATTTTGACGCCAATGCTTTTCATTGCCACCTTCTTGTGCTGCTGTCGCTGCTTTATTGATTTCATCCGCGACCATTGCTAATTGAATGGATAGTTTTAGCGTTGAAAACTCACGTTGTCGTACGTAATAATCAGTAATACCAAGCGCTAACGGACTTAGTCGATAAATGCTAGCGCCATCAGTAACCTCACTGGTAAAGCGTGAAATTAACCGCTGTCTTACCAATTCATTTATGGCGTTATTGGCGCGAAATGCCAGGGTTTCCTTGGTTTGGCCGAACATATCGCTCACAATGCGAAATGCATCAACCAACTCACCTTCCCCTAATTCTTCATCAAAGCGATCGCCACTTAATACCGCAATCGCTAACAAGAACGCCAGCCGTTCTGGTGGTAAATTAAGGGCAAACTCATTATTTTTGACCCAATTTACTAACTCAGGAACAGTCTGGGTAACTTCACTCATCCCTTGTCCTTATTGCTATTATTTAAATTTGTCACCAATGCTGACGTTAACCCCGTGTGTGGCTTACGCGCATACACGTGAATATAACGACCTAATGACAAAAAAGGTTCCTGACGACAAAGCTTTTGCTCCATATCAAGAACTTGTTCGAAACTGTAATCACCCATACGATCATGATGCATGTAATCGTGGAATGTGCGTACGCCGGTTTTACCCATTATGTCAAAACCAGCCTCAGTTAGACACTGATATACCTCATCAGGTTTGATTCCTTGCTGAGGTTGTAACTTAAACCGCTTTCGATACGGCATACCTTGCTCAATGTGGGTTAAATTGCCACAAATCAGGTTTTTAAACAGTAATCCATTATAGTTATAAAACATGACCGAGATAACACCCCCCGGCTTCACGTTTTCTAATAGACCCATTAATGTCGTAATAGGATCAACTAGCCACTCCATAACTGCATGAAAAAGAATCAAATCAACGGGTGCTTCAATGTGCTCACTAATTTCTTGAATGGGTGAATGCACTAACCGATATTGCTCAACTAAACCATTTTTAGCAATTTCTTGTTCTGCTAGTATTAACATTTCGCTAGAAAGATCACATAACGTCACTTGATGTCCAAGAGCCGCTATTTTTTGAGATATTTGCCCAATGCCGCCACCCGCATCCAAAACTTGCAACGAGGAGGCACCATTCAATTGATCCAATATATATTCAATATCTTGCCAAACAACAGTTTGTCGTATTTGGCCTTTCGCTGTGCCATAAATGTTTTCAGCGAACTTTTTCGCCAAATCGTCAAAATTTCGGTCTTTTTTCATGGCTCATTTACGTTATGATAGCGACTCTAGAATGTGACTTATTTTCTCACAAGCAGTAAAGGAATAAAGGCTTGTGATCGGTTTTATTGCTCAACTGCTGAAATTTCGGACGACATATTATGTTTATACTAAAAAAAATCATCTCCGCACTGTTGATGCCACTACCGTTTCTATTATTAGTGGGCGTTATTGGTTTGTGTGTACTGTGGTTTACACGCCGAAAAAAATTAGCCTCTATTTTGGTTAGTATCTCTTTAATTGGCATCTTTCTCTGTTCTTTCCAGCCATTAACAACATCATTACTACGCCCATTAGAGCAAGAAAATGCAGCTTTTGTCAGTACCACTAAACCTATCAGTTACGTAATGGTACTTGGCAGCGGCCAAGTGATAGATAAAACATTCCCAATAACCTCAGAGTTATCTCCAACCGCTATTACGCGTTTAGTTGAAGGAATTCGTATCTTCCGTATGTACCCTGGTGCCAAGCTGATTTTATCTGGCTACGGTGGCATGGCATCTCATGGTATTAGTCATGCCCGTTTAATGGCCCACTTAGCGATAGCATTAGGTGTCGATAAGCGTGATATTTTATTATTTGAATCGACTAAAGACACCAAAGAAGAAGCATTCCAAGCCGCAGATGTCGTTAAAGATAAAAATATGATATTGGTAACATCGGCTAGCCAAATGTCACGTGCATTGTATTATTTCCATCAAGCTGGATTACAGCCAATTGCTGCGCCAACGAACTTTAAAGCCAGTAATCAAATGCGCAGTCTCATTCCAGATTCAACTTATCTCACTCAAATGGAAATTGTTGAACATGAACGTTTAGGGCAATTATGGCAACGTATTACTAGCAAATTATTAAACCCAAAAATTGAACATCAACAGGCTGAAAAAGTAAAACCTGAGACTTTATAGGTTTCTCAATGTCATGTTTTGGTTAATTTATTTAAAGCCAGCAGCCCGATGATTCGGCTGTTGGCTTTTTTTAATCGCGTTCTATTTGCATAACTATGAAACTCATACTGTTCGAGAATGATTTTTATCTTATTATTTCATTCTAATCTCAGCATGCTTTCCTGTATTTCATGGTAAAATAGCGGCTTACTACTTAATAAAGAATTTAATGCATGAAACTTTTAATCCGTAACCTTTCTCGCAGCACAACTGAAGTTCAAATTCATAAGATGTTTGAAGAATTCGGCAAAATCAGCGCTTGTAACCTTGTTTTAGACGAAAAAACAGGTAAATCAAAAGGATTTGCATTTGTTGAAATGGCTGATGATGAGCAAGCAACTCGCGCTATGAAAGCACTTCATGAAATGTTGGTTGATAAAAGTCGTATCCGCGTAAAAATCGCTGAATAATCAACCTTTAAAGGTTAATTTGAAGACAAAAAAACCGAGTAAATCCTACTCGGTTTTTTATTAGGCTAATCTTGTCTTTTTTAGCAGACTAACTGGCGCACTTTTTCCAAATCTTCTGGTGTATCAACCCCTGCCGGAGGCGCATCGATCGCGACATCCACATGAATTTTCTCACCATACCAAAGCACACGAAGTTGCTCTAATGATTCAATCTGTTCGAGTGGACTTGGCTGCCAATTAATGTAGGTATTAATAAACCCTGCGCGGTAAGCATAAATCCCAATATGGCGCAGTAGATTATGATGTACAATGCGCGGTTGCTGAGCAAAGTTATCCCGATCCCAAGGAATAGCGGCACGGCTAAAATACAATGCATAGCCGTCTTTATCCGTTACAACTTTTACTGCATTAGGGTTAAAGATTTCATCATGGTGATCAATCTCTACTGCTAATGTTGCCATTGGCGCATTGAAGTTAGCGATGTTATCAGCAACTTGGCGAATAATTGTATCAGGAATCAGTGGCTCATCACCTTGAACATTAACCACGATATGATCATCTGCAAGTTGATATTTAGCCACCACTTCAGCTAACCGCTCAGTGCCTGATTGATGATCAGTACGTGTTAAACACACTTCACCACCAAAGCCTTGTACTACATCAACAATACGTTGATCATCCGTTGCCACAATAACTTGATCAGCACCAGACTTACACGCTTGTTCATATACCCATTGCACCATTGGCTTACCCGCTATGTCAGCTAACGGCTTACCCGGTAAACGCGTTGATTGATAACGTGCTGGAATAATAACGGTAAATGCCATTACTTAACCTCGTCAGAGCTTAATGTGCGCGCTTCTGAATCAAGTAAAACTGGAATACCGTCATCGATAGGATAAGCAAGACGATCAAACTTACACACTAATTCATTATTTTCTTTATCGAAACTCAACTTGCCTTTACATACAGGGCAAGCAACGATTTCAAGCAGACGGTGATCCATACTTTTCCTTAACCTCTATAATCCGTTTAATAATAGCTGATGCTTGTGGCTCAGAGATAACTGCATCAACAGGCAGATACCACCAATTATCCTCAGCAAATGAGTAACACTTTACTGCATCTTTTTCAGTCATTACTAAATGTTGCCCTTGTTGGGCTAACTCTAACAATGTTTGTTGAGTAAATGCTTGATGATCAGCAAAAGGCTGACATACAACAGGCTTTACTCCTAACGCATCTAATGTCGCAAAAAATCGTGGCGGATGACCAATACCAGCCATCGCTACCACTGATGTTAAAGACGTTGCTGTACAACGAGCGCCAGTTTTAATATTAATTAGTTCTGACGGTGCTAAATACATCGCAGCTTCGTTAATCTGTGCCTGACCACCATTACAAATCAGAAAATCAACCTCATTTAAACGCTGACATGATTCTCGCAGTGGTCCTAATGGTAGTAACTGCTGATTACCAAACCGACGTTGGCCGTCAATCACTACTAATTCAATATCACGTTCAAGTGCATAATGCTGTAAACCATCATCAGTAATAATGACATCAACATCATGTTTCAATAGTAGCTTTACCGCCTCACTTCGTACGGGTGCAACCGCAACCGGAACCCCTGTACGGCGACGAATTAATACCGGCTCATCGCCGGCAATATCGGTACGGGTATCACTCTCAACAAAATAAGGATAATACGGCGCTTTACCACCATAACCACGCGAGACAACACCGGGTTTTAGTCCTTGTGCTAATAACTGCTCGACTAACCACACCACGACGGGGGTTTTACCGTTACCACCAGCAGTAATATTACCAACAATAACAACAGGAACAGGCGCTCGATAGGCTATTTTTTTACCGTCAACGTATTGCCGCCGTTTACGACGGCTAATAGCGCCAAACAACTGACTGAGTGGCCATAATAATGGCCACAACAGTAAATAGACAATCCGAGCTTTACCCTTAATGGCTGTGTGATACCACATAGCTTCAATCAACGCAGCCACAATTAATCACCAAATTGAATGCGATGAAGTTGCGCATAAGCACCATTATGGCTAATTAATTCACCATGTGTGCCACGCTCAATAATTTCACCATCATCGACCACTAAGATCTGATCGGCATTTTCAATAGTAGATAAACGGTGAGCAATCACTAACACAGTGCGGTCTTTTTGCAGTTCATCCAGTGCCTGTTGAATCGCACGTTCTGATTCAGTATCCAAAGCAGACGTTGCTTCATCAAGCACTAACACTGGCGCATTACGTAGCAATGCACGTGCAATCGCAAGACGTTGACGTTGACCGCCGGATAAACTCACACCATTTTCACCAATAATGGTATCAAGCCCATGCTGCATATCCTTAATAAAGTCCATCGCATAAGCAAGTTCAGCTACACGCTCAATATCAGCACGGGTATATTCACTACCGCTCGCATAGGCAATATTATTCGCAATCGTATCATTAAATAAATGCACGTTTTGCGATACTACTGCCACCTGAGAGCGCAAATTGAATAAGGTGTAATCTTGTAACTCAACACCATCTAAAAGCAAAGCACCAGAATCAATATCATAAAAACGGGTTAATAAGTTAGCTATGGTACTTTTACCTGAGCCAGAACGACCAACAAGGGCAACGGTTTTACCCGCAGGGAGTTCAAAGCTAACGTTACGTAAAGCTGGCGTGTCTTTGGTTGGGTAAGTGAAAGTAACATCCTTTACGGATACATCACCTTTAACGCGCTTAACTTCATGCTTACCATGATCTTTTTCAGTTTCTAAATCCATCAAATCAAACAAGGTATGACACGCTGCCATACCACGTTGGAATTGAGAGGTAACACTGGTTAATGATTTTAATGGACGCATTAAACCAAACATCGCACCAAAAACCACCGCAAAAGTACCCGGCGTTAGTGAATCACGTAATGACGGTGTATTAGCAAGAATCAGCACCACAACCAATGCAGAAGAGGCAATAAGCTGAATAATGGGATTAGCAATCGCCTGTGCAGACACTAATTTCATGGTTTGACGACGCATTAAGTTACTTACATCATCAAAACGTTCTTTCTCAACCTGCTGACCACCATAACTTAATACGACTTTATGGCCTTTTAGCATTTGCTCAGCTGAAGAGGTAACAGAACCCATGGCGTCTTGCATACTGCGTGAGATTTTACGAAAACGCTTAGATACAATGCTAATGCTGATCGCAACCACTGGCGCAATCACAATCAAAATAGCCGATAACTGCCAACTATTCCAAAACATCAATACCATTAAGCCAATGATCGATGCTCCCTCACGAACAATACTAACTAATGCACTGCTGGTTGCAGAAGCCACTTGTTCTGAGTCATAAGTAATGCGCGATAATAATGCACCAGAGGCTTCTTTATCAAAGAACGCAACCGGCATTCTCATGAAATGTTGAAATAGTTTCCGGCGAAGGTTCATTACAACATTGCCAGAAACCCATGATAAACAATAGGTTGATACAAAACCACTGGCGCCACGCATGATCATTAAGCCAACAAGATAGATAGGCATCATGGTTAGAAAGCCAGAATCCATACTATCAAAGCCACCAAAACTTTTATCAAGTAACGGTTTGATCATCGACAGCATCAAAGTATCACCCGCCGCATTAATGATTAGCGCAATAACAGCCACAATAATGCCAGCTTTATAGATCTTGATATAAGGCCACAGTCTTTTATAAGTATCTTTGGTTGATTTTTCTGTTAATTGCGTCATGAATGCCAATTTTGATGAAATACATTACCTCTATTCTACCCTTAACATTGCTATCAACCAAATTTGTCCACAATCCTTTTTTATTAAAGGGCTTTTTATGCTCATAAAAACAACAGTTAATACTGTTAATAACTATTGTTTCATTGCGTTGCTAACCATTGTGGTCGAAACCATGCCCGAGAATAATCATATCGTTGTTGTTTTACATTATAGCCATTAGCGTTAATTGTTACTGTTAATTGGCCACTGTCTTGGGTACTGAACCAATCAATATTATTAGCTTGATA
This sequence comes from Photobacterium phosphoreum, assembly GCF_002954725.1. Lineage (GTDB taxonomy): Bacteria > Pseudomonadota > Gammaproteobacteria > Enterobacterales > Vibrionaceae > Photobacterium > Photobacterium phosphoreum. Next base: position 783,195 of record NZ_MSCQ01000001.1, on the reverse strand, counting down.
ACGTTTTTTAATCACTGCTGACGGCAACCCCCAAGGATTAAAATAGCCAATTGATACCATTGCTAACGAAGGCTGTATCGCATCAAGTAAGGTTTGTGTCGAAGAAGTACGGCTACCATGATGTGGCACCACTAAAATATCCGCTTGCCAATCTTGTGCTTGCGTTAGCATAACTAATTCTGACTTGGCATCGATATCCCCTGTTAATAAAACACTCGGCCCTTTGCCATTTATGGCTTGAATACGAATCACGCAGGAGTCTGAATTAGTGGCTCGTTGCGTTGATTTAGGTGGCCATTTAACTGAAAACTCAAGACCTTGCCATTGCCATCTTTGTCCCATTACACATTCAGAAAAACCTTCCCGTTGATCGCTACTGTATTTGTCTAAAGGCTGATAACGCAATAAAAGGTAATCACTTCCACCAGCATGATCACTGTCAGCATGACTCAACACTAACCCATCAATAGTCGATATTCCCTTATAAGCTAATATCGGCGTTATAACCGATTTGGCAATACTGTTCTCATCCCACGCATTACCCGTATCATAGATAAATATTCGTTGCTGCTTTTCTATGAGTATTGCTAGCCCATGGCCTACATCCAACACAGAAAGCGTCCACTGTGGTGATTTATGGCCGTCCCAACGCCAACTAAAGAGCAGAAAAACGATACTGGTATAAAACCAACGAAAATACACTAACGGCAAGAATTGCCACGACACAGTAATCATCGCGATTAATCCCAACCATGGCGTTATCGAAGCCGGTAACATCATCCATGCCCCTTGACTCCAAGCTGCAATTTTCAAAACAGGTATTAGAGAAAAATCAGCAATAAGCCAACACCATGACGATAACCAAGGCCACCATGGCGTTATAACCCCTATTAACACGAGAGGAACCGTAATCATACTGATCCAAGGAACAGCAACGACATTCGTCAATGGTGCAGCTAAAGATACCCCGCCAAACCACCACCATTGGATCGGTAACATAAGTAACAGTAAGTACCCCTGCACCTTACATAAATATTTTAGTCGTTGATAGCAACGCTGATACCAAGGTAAAGCAACCAAAGTTGATGAATTCTCTGCCATGATCATGACTAAAAAAATAATAACCGCACCAAAAGATAACCAAAATCCTGCGCTATAGCTTACAAAAGGATCCCATAACAAACATAAGCCTAAAGTTACCAATAAAACTTGCCAAGATAGCCAATAAATTGCACTTAGGCGTAATACCCCAACGATTAAGCACATTAATAGTGCACGGATTGTCGGTAGACCAAATCCAGCAAGCCATGCATAACCAAAAGCAAATACTAACCCGCATAATAACGGTAGCCATAACCAATATTGTGTTTGTGGTAAACATAATCGTAAGAGATAACCCAACCACCACCCCACTAACATCGCCAGCCCAATATGTAACCCTGAAATGGCTAATAAATGCGCTAACCCACTATCACGTAAATAAATCCAATCCTGAGCCTCAAGCCCATCTCTAAGACCAAACGTTAGAGCCGTTAAATAGCTTTGATTACGGGTATTTTTAAGTAACGGAGTAATTTTATCTAGCCATTGTTGGCGTAATGAAATAGAAGAAGATAAACGTGTGGGCAATACACTATTTCCCGTTAATACAATTGCGCGACCATGGATACTACGACTCAACGCATATTGTTCGACATCAAATCCAGCTTGATTAACGCGTCCAACAATACGGCTTAATCTAACCGGTAAACGCCATATTTGCCCTTGCTTCAATGGTGGTGCATCTTCCCACAAAACCATTAATCGTAGCGGGAATACAAAATCAACATTTGGTGAGGACCGATTAAGCACCCTTACCTCAAAATTCTCTGTGGGTATATTTTCATTAAAAAGCGTACTAATGCTTACATCTATGATAATATTAGTTCTGTTTTTTTGAATGTTATCTATATCGTTAATATATTGATTAGCATCAAAAACAGCCCATAATATAGCGAGCGAAAAGCAAATAATAATAACGTTTCGATACATAATGAATATAATGACACCAGGTATTATTATTAACAATGAATACCAATACGGTGGCAATATATTGAAAAAATGTAACGACAGAAAACCGCTTATACTCGCTATAAATATTTGAACCATATGGCCTTAGCCAGTTTGAAAAAAAATCATTATGCCAAGACATTTCATTAAAAAATTTCTGCCTAGTCATGAAGTCATTAAACGCCAAAAAGCGTTAAAAATATTTGGGAATTTACTTTATAACCCCAACTTATGGTGCCTAAACCGACGATCTGCCTCTGGTGCGTTTGCGGTTGGGTTGTTCATGGCTTTTGTTCCACTTCCAAGTCAAATGTTGATGGCTGCTGGTCTAGCTATTATGTTTGGCGTAAATCTACCACTTTCAGTCGCATTGGTATGGGTGAGTAACCCTGTGACTATGCCGGTATTATTTTACGGTGCCTATAGACTTGGCGCTTGGGTATTACATAGCCCTGATGTTGGCTTTCATTTTGAATTAACATGGGACTTCCTCTTAAATCAAATGAGCCAAATCGGCCCCCCATTCTTATTAGGCTGCTTTATCTGTAGTGTTTTAAGTGCCTTAATCGGTTACTTCGGTATTCGGTGGCTGTGGCGTTATTCAGTTGTACGCAGTTGGAACCGCCGTAAATTTCGAATACCTAAAACTCGCTAACAGTTGCTTAGTTATAACAATAAAACTCCATTCGTCTGGAGTTTTATTGTTAACATCTTTTTTTTTGAGAGTTCACTGACATCTATTCTTACTGACAAACCTTCTTTTTTCATTATTAACGGATTCAACGCACATTTATCCTTCCTTTCTCCTCGAGTAATACCATTAAAAACTTATATTGCTAATTAGTTGCACTTTATACCTAGTAATTATTATTGTTCAGGCTACTATTGAAAAATAAAATACAGCCTTAAATAGCAATAACTTACTAACAATTAATAATTTAATTAAAGGGATATATGATGGAAAATCCAGTAAAGAACTTACTCACAAAAGGGTGGAAATGGTTTGTGATCGTGGGTGTCATCGTTGCACTTGCAGGTATTTTCGCCATTAGTTTACCGGTTGCGGCTGGCATGACCATCACGACAATTATTGGTGTGATCTTTTTAGTTATTGGTTTAGTACAGGTGTACCACACCTTTAGTATCCCACAATGGAAAACCAAAATTTGGTATGTCATTAGTGCGTTATTTTATCTTCTTGGCGGTTTATTCATTCTAGGACAACCATTCATTGGCTTAGTTACCATTACCGTTCTTATGATCGCCACAATGGTATTTAATGGTATTACACGAATGATGTTTGGTTTTAGCAGTCGAGAGCACCTTGCAGGCTGGCGTTGGATTGTTTTCAGTGGTTTATTATCAACAATTATTGGTGTTTATTTCTTTAATCTAATGCATAACCCTCAATTCTCGATGTCACTATTAGGGATCTTTGTTGGGGTTTCATTAATATTTGAAGGCGTTAGCTTTATTTTCATTGGTTCACAAATGAAAAAAGCCCTTCTTAAATAAATATTATCCGTTAAGAATAATGATTAAAGCTTCAGCTAACTACTGAAGCTTTTTCTTTATAAATCATAAACTAACTGATAAAAAGATAGAATTAAAAAAACATTTCCATTACAAAGTGTTATAAAAACATTGCCTTTGATTATGATTTTGAGTAAAAGTGTATTTTTGATACTTAGGCGATACTGTTGATGAGTTATCTTACTCTATTTAGCTTACTGCTAAACGCTTTACTAATAAGTGCAACAAGTACGGCGGTGTCATCTACACTGTCTCAATCCCCTGTTCATCAAATCCCAGCATTCAGCATTACAACCAATCAAGAGAATTGGCACGATAATGTCATTATTTTATCGAATAATAATCAAACAACACGACAGTTATCAAAAATAGATAATAAGAATTTTGTTCCAGTTATATATTGTGATAACAATGTCGCTAGACCAGTGCACCAAGTAACAAGTCATTATTCAAAACATCAACGGTATTCACTTCTTATTCTTGCTAACTTTCAATACCGTTTTACCCATAGTCGTCGGCAGTTACTGTTACTCAATTTCCGCGACATTTACTTTAATTATGACTCTGACTACAAGGACTACATAGATGCTTGATTCATTTGTATCTATTTTTTCAGCGCTATGGCACCAAGATTTTGCAGCATTACAAAACCCTGAAAGTATTGTAATGATCTATTTTTGTGTCACCTTTGTTATTTGGCTAGAAAGTGCATTTTTACCCGCAGCCCCCCTACCTTGTGACAGTATTGTTATTTTAGCTGGCACATTAGGTGCAATGGGGATCATTGATTTCAAGCTAATTGTATTATTATTGATAATAGCTTCTGCAATTGGTAGTTGGTTGGCTTATTTGCAAGGACGTTGGCTTGATCACTTACCGAAGGTAAAACGATGGGTTGATATGGTTCCGCCTCAACGAATGCAAACTGTAGATAAACTACTTATTAGGCATGGTATTGTGGCATTGTTTGCTGCGCGATTTATTCCTGTTGTACGTCCATTATTACCGTTAATGATGGGATTTCGAATTAAGAACCAAGCACATTTCTTTCGCTTTGCTTGGCTAAGTGCTACCGCTTGGATCTTATTACTCACAGGATTAGGGTATTTATTAACATTACTACCTGAAAATATCGCTCGTATAACGACCATGATATTAATGGTGGCGCCATTTATTACATTAGCTATCGCAATTATTAGTCTTTTCAGCAGCTGGTTGTTAAAACGTATTAAAAAAAATAATATCGCTTAGCCTCTGTTTATAACATTAATTTACAAAACCAATAGCTATAAAAAAACCCGCTAAATTTAGCGGGTTTTTTATTATCTGTATACGGGCTAAAACTTAGAAGTAGAAGCGAGTACCGAATACGATGTTTGTTAGGCTGTCTTTCGCTTTGCCACCTGAGAACTCAATATCGTCAGTTGCGATGTTGTAGTTAACTTCTGCACTTAGTGCAACGTTAGGGTTGATGAAGTACTTAACACCAGCCGCTAATTTAAGGTTTAGTGCCCAAGAATCGCCACTTTGACCAAAGTCAGAATCAGCACCATCTTTGTTGTTGTAGTTTAGAGCTGCAAGCTCAGTTGCTGCACCAACATAAGGAACCCAGTTAGTAGAGTTAACAAAGTTGTACTCAGTGAATACACCTAGCTTACCGCTGATTGCATCATTTTCGTCTTTAGCTGCAACAGAAGCTGTACCACCTAGCTCCCAGTTGTCTTTAATAAATTTACCGTAAGAACCGTTTAAATTTAGATCCCAACCGCTGCCTAGTTTAGCGTTACCCTGAACACCAATTTCTTGTGTACCAGCTGGAAGTTGAACAGCAGCTTGTGCTGCAACAGGAGCCATTACAGCAAAAGCTACTAATAAACCTAGTGCATTCTTTTTCATGTTAAATCCTAATTGTTTTATTTATTAGCAAACAGCCAGCTATTATAAAATAACAGTCATATCGATGCAGGATAAATCCCTTCCCAATAACGACAACATGTTTGCATTTAAGTGCCGACAAATTATCATGTAAAAATGTCGCTGTTAAATGAAAAAATATAAATTCACAAAAAAAGAACAGTGTTCGTAATTTATCTACTAAATTACTTATCGTTGATATTTTTTGACAGACATCAGGCTGCATTTATGCTGGCCTGCGTTTGATTTTTTATAAATCCATAGTATTCAAAGATGAAATTAAAATTTTAAAAATAAAAAAAATGAATATCAGTAACACCAGAAATATCACATTTAAGATTAACTAATAGTCGTTTTGTGTGGTTTACGACCAAAGAAATACAATAAATGATCTTTTTTTTATGTTTATTTATCCATTGAAACTGAACTTATTATTAATCCCTAATCAAAAAGCAATATCTTACTATGCTAGTCAGGCTTCCTACCATTAACTTAACAAGTTACTAAAGAAAAACACATTAAAAAAACGGAGCATTAAACTCCGTTTTTTCAATTAATGCTGTGGGTGTAAACACTGTTCGTTATTACTTAGCGCTTAATACTCGCGCAGGTTGTAGTCGACTAGCTCGTGTTGCTGGATACCATGTCGCAATCAAACTCAATACAATCGCTGTCGTGGTAACAATAACCACATCATGCCAAGCTAATTGTGTTGGTAGAAAGTCGACAAAATAAATATCACCAGATAAGAATCGATGTCCTACAATTTTCTCTATCACTCGTACAATATGAGTTAAGTTAACCGCAATTAATGAACCAAATAACGAACCAATAATACTGCCTAGTACACCCGATAATACACCATGCCACACAAAGATAGATTTAATCAGTCGATCCGTTGCCCCCATTGTACGTAATATCGCAATATCTGCGGCGCGATCTTTCACCGCCATCATCAATGTAGAAACAATATTAAAACAAGCAACACCTATGACTAAAACCATAACTAAATACATAATGGTACGTACCATTTGAATATCACGGTATAAATAGCCGTATTTTTGAGTCCAACTTTTTAGGTAAACATACACAGGCAATGTATCGCCAACTTCTTTTACGATTTGTTGCGCATCAAGGACATTATCAACACTCATTTCGATACCAGAAACACCCTCTCCCATATCTAAATATTGTTGTGCATCTTGTAACGGTACAATCGCTAAGCTGTGATCAATTTGTCCACCTAAAGCAAGTAAACCAACAACTTGTAATCGAATTCGTTTGGGAGCGCGTAACTTCATTTGAGGATCAGTATTGGGGATCATTGCGGTGATCCAATCTCCGACCTTCAATTTGAGTTTAGTCGCGACACCTTGCCCTAAAATAACCTCTCGCTTACCCGCCGTAAACGTAGCCCATGCGTTATTCTTAACATAACGCGGCAACTCACTGACTTTAAGCTGTTCTTTCGGATCGACACCACGCACAGCGACAGCTTTAAGTTTGGCACCTCTTTCAAGTAATGCCGTAAATTCAACATATGGTGCAGCAGCAGTAATATGAGGGTGCTGTTCTACCTTTTTTAATAATGGCTTCCAATTATTCAACGGCGGTTCTACTGCTTGGAGTTCACCTTGAGGAATAACCGAAAGCACCCGCGTTTGTAATTCACGTTCAAAACCATTCATCGCCGATAAACCGATAATGATCACTGCTACACCAACAGCAATCCCAAGCATCGATGACAAAGAGATAAATGACACCATATGATTACGTTTTTTAGAACGATTGAAACGGCTACCTATATAAAGGGATAAAGGACGAAACATTACTTCTCCTTAACCTCGGCTAAGATACCATCTTGCATATGCATACAACGATCAAGTTTTGCTGCTAACTGAGTATCGTGGGTCACTACTAAAAATGCGGTGCCTGATTCTGCATTGAGCTTACGCATCAGATCATAAATATCTAAAGCGGTTTGATGATCTAAGTTACCCGTTGGCTCATCAGCTAATACAATCGCGGGGTTATTTACCAACGCACGTGCAATAGCAACCCGTTGACGTTCACCACCACTTAATTCTGACGGACGATGCTCAAAACGGTGATCCAATCCAACCATTGCTAACATATCTTGAGCACGAGTACGCGCTTCACTCACAGCAACACCGCCAATCAATAACGGCATTGCCACATTTTCAGTCGCCGTAAAGTCTGCCAGCAAATGGTGAAATTGATACACAAAACCAATATCTTGATTACGGATTTTTGCTTGTTTATTGGAACTTAACGTATCTAAACGCTGACCTTTAAAAAATACTTCACCGTCAGTCGGCTCATCTAACGCCCCAAGAATATGTAATAAGGTACTTTTACCTGAACCTGAAGAGCCAACAATCGCCACTAATTCATGATCAGCGATCTCAATCGATACCTGTTTCAATACTTCAGTTTGTAACTGACCTTCTTGATAGGTTTTACATAATTGCTGACAAGATAATAATGGATTATTCATAACGAAGAGCCTCAGCAGGACGGACAGCAGCCGCACGATAAGAAGGAAAAATAGTCGCTAATAAGCTCAAGACAATAGCGCCAACAATAACAGCTAGAATTTGCATTGGTTCAAAATCGACAGGTAAAGACCCACCAATTGCAGCAAGGTTTACACCAAAGAAGGCCATAATTGGATTGATATAATGAGATACTATCACGCCAAAAACACCGCCTAATAACGCACCAATCACACCACTGCTTGAACCTTGAACCATAAATAATGTCAACACTTGTCGATGGGTCATCCCTTGTGTTTTTAGGATAGCCACTTCCGCTTGCTTCTCCATTACCACCATAATCAACGCTGAAATAATATTAAATGCAGCAACACCTATGATCAGACCGAGCATTAGTCCCATCATGTTTTTTTCCATTTTAACTGCTTGAAATAACTCACCACGTTGTTCACGCCAATCAGACCATTTCCAATCATGAGGTAACGGTATTTTCGCGAGCTCTGTAACTGCAAAGGGATCATCAAGATACAAGCGCCAACCTGACATTTGATCCAGTTTATAATGAAGCAAACGACCAGCGTCTGAAATATTAGTAAACACTAACTGTTTATCAACATCTGAACCAGTATCGTAAATACCTGACACAGTAAAATTACGCTGACTAGGTAAGCGTCCTAATGGTGTAAATTGACTGGCACTGGTGACCATTAAGCGAATTTTATCACCCGGCTGAATATCTAATTCAACCGCCAGCGCTTGACCAATAATGACATTAAAACTACCCGGTTGAAGATCTTTCAGTGAGCCGACCATTAAATGATCAGCAATAGGATCATATTGGTTAGGTTCAATACCAATCATCATTCCAGCCGCTAAGGAGTTAGCACTTTGAATAATTGTTTCGCCGCGTGTGATCGCTGTTACTTTTGTCACATGCGGTAACTGCTTTAATACTGTTGGTATTTGCTCTGAAAGAGGTACTCGTCCATCAGCACTGGTTACAACAGCTTGCGGTAAAACACCTAAAATTCGGTCTTTGAGTTGTTGTTCAAAACCATTCATAACCGACATGACGGTAATTAATGCCATCACGCCGACCGTGATGCCAGCCGTTGACATGTAAGAAACGAAGCGACTAAAACGGTCACCCGAACGCCCACGTAAATAACGTAAGCCAATAAAAAAAGATACAGGATGAAACATAGGCTTAAAAAACCACTCCTTTATTTGATGGCTCAAGAATACGCGTTAACGGCACTGTTTACCATCTAGCAAGGTAAATGTAATGTAAAAACAGTGGGTAAAAGATAACCGCTTAACTGAGATCACTTGCTCGTAAGTACGCTCTAAGTAATAATTGAAACAAATGTTACCGATCTTAGTCTTGGTTACATAACCTAAATAGTGACACCATCGCTAACAATTAACTGGCAGTGAGTAAGTAATGAGACAAGAGGAATATTTTTCAGTTCACTTAGGACTAACAATCAATGTCGAACCATTACCTAATGGTAAGTCACTCCCTAATTTCGAGACTTTTAGCACTGAAATACCACCACTATTTCGTATAGCAAGCGAATGTAACACTCTTGAAGAAAATGCAGAGCGCCTATTAGCTGGATTTGGTAAAGAAGACAGTAAAGCTTTAGTGACTTATCTTAGTGCTCAAAATAGTAAAATAAACCTACTATTATCTTACGTGCTATCTCAACAAGATAATGCTAATTATCGTTATATTACCGAGACCTTTGGTGCCAGTAAATTGAGCTTTTATAGCCCACATGATTTTACTGTTAGGCAAAATGTCATCGTTAAACTATTTTTAGATCACCCTGCCGCCGCAATTTATTGTTATGCTGAGGTAGTTAATTGCTCAGCTTTAGATGATCGTTTTTTGATCGAGTTACATTACACGCGATTGTTGGAAGACGATCGTGATTTATTAATCCGTGCCGCACTGCATTGCCAACAAAAGCTTTTACGTCAGCGGGCCCAACAACGAAACATGAATAATAACAATGACGAATAAAACATTACTCTCAATCCCCTTACCAAAAAAATCTGGGGATAATCGTTACATCGGTAATTTATCTGGTTCTGCGTTGGCATTGTCATTAGCAGAAATAGCGGCCAAACATAATGGTCCTGTACTTGCCGTTGTCGCTGATACTCAAACAGCACTAAAATTACAGCCTGAAATTACTCAATTCTGTGATCTTGACGTCCATGTTTTTCCAGATTGGGAAACATTGCCTTATGATAATTTCTCGCCTCATCAAGATATTATCTCTGAACGTCTAGCGCGTTTATATAAGATGCCGACCCAAAAAAATGGCATTATTTTAGTCCCTATTAGCACCCTACTACAGCGATTAACGCCTCAAGAATTTATCCATAAACATGCGCTAATTGTCAAAAAAGATGATCGTATCTCGCTAGAAAAACTGCGATTACAGTTAGAAGCATCAGGTTATCGCCATGTTGATCAAGTGATGGAACACGGTGAATATGCTAGCCGAGGCTCATTGGTCGATCTGTTCCCTATGGGCAGTAATGCACCATACCGTATTGATTTTTTTGATGATGAAGTCGACTCTATTCGTCAATTTGATCCTGAAAATCAGCGTTCAACAGCAGAAATCACCACCATTGATTTACTGCCTGCGCATGAGTTCCCAACCGATGAGCTAGCAATAGAAAACTTCCGCATGCGATGGCGGGAACGATTTGAAGCCCGTCGCGAACCTGAATCTATCTATCAACAAGTCAGTAAAAAAATCTGGCCGACCGGTATCGAATATTGGCAACCGCTGTTTTTTGATCATACCGAGACTTTATTCGATTATTTACCGACCAATACGCTATTAGTGACATTAGGTGATTTAGAACCTGCTGTAGACACATTCTTACACGATGCTGAGCACCGTTATGACCAGCGCCGTGTCGATCCATTGCGGCCATTACTCGCACCTAAAGAATTGTGGCTCACTAAAGATGAGATGTTTACTGGCTTTAAACAACTGCCTCGCGTAAGAATACAACGCGAAGCTATTGACGCTGAAAAAGTGGGTCGCTATAACCCTGCTTTAACGCCTATTCCAGCGATAACTATTAACCATCAACTTAAAGAGCCGTTCGCGGAATTACGTCACTTCACTGAGCAGTTTAAAGGCAAGATCATATTCTCAGTCGCCTCTGAAGGTCGCCGTGAAGCATTATTTGATTTATTAGCTCGTATAAAAATGCGTCCAATAGTATTTGATAACCTTGACGCAGCAATGGCTGATAAAGCCAAGCATTGTCTGGTTATTGGTGCTGCAGAAAATGGTTTTATTCTTGAAAAACCTGCGGTCGCTTTTATTTGTGAAAGCGATTTACTTGGCGAACGTATTCAACAGCGCCGCCGCAATGATAAAAAAACCACCATCAATGCCGATACCATTATTCGCAACCTGGCCGAATTACAAGTCGGTCAGCCCGTCGTTCATATCGACCACGGTATTGGACGCTACCAAGGTTTGCAAACCCTAGAAGCTGGCGGAATTAAAACCGAATATGTCACCCTTGAATATCAAGGCGGGGCAAAACTTTATGTTCCTGTTGCTTCGCTACATCTTATCAGCCGTTACTCAGGTGGCGCAGAAGATAGTGCCCCTATTCATAAATTAGGCGGTGAGGCATGGGTTAAAGCGCGCCGAAAAGCTGCAGAAAAAGTCCGTGATGTAGCTGCCGAGTTACTTGAAGTTTACGCCATGCGTGAGCTAAAACCGGGCTTTAAATTCAAACTTGATCGTGAAAGTTATGCAGATTTCTGCACCAGTTTCCCGTATGAAGAAACCTATGATCAGGCATTAGCAATTAATGCGGTCTTGTCTGATATGTGCCAACCGAAAGCCATGGATCGTCTTGTTTGTGGTGATGTCGGCTTTGGTAAAACAGAAGTCGCAATGCGCGCTGCCTTTGTTGCGGTTGATAACAATAAACAAGTAACAATATTAGTACCAACGACATTATTGGCACAACAGCATTTCGAAAATTTCCGTGACCGTTTTGCCAATACACCCGTTCGCGTGGAAGTGTTATCACGCTTTAAAACAGCCAAAGAACAGAAACAAATTTTAGCTGATGTTGAAGAAGGTAAGATCGATATTCTTATTGGTACTCACAAACTGCTCAATAGTAGCGTTAACTACCAAGATCTTGGATTATTGGTGGTAGATGAAGAACACCGTTTCGGAGTGCGTCAAAAAGAAAAAATCAAAGCTATTCGTGCTGATGTTGATATTCTAACGCTAACCGCAACGCCAATCCCTCGAACCCTTAATATGGCAATGAGTGGCATGCGTGATTTATCGATTATAGCTACCCCACCCGCACGTCGCTTAGCAATCAAAACCTTTGTTCGTCAAGGTGATGAAAATATTATTCGTGAAGCAATATTGCGTGAAATCAGCCGCGGTGGCCAAGTTTACTTCCTGCATAATGAAGTCGATAGTATTGAACAAACCACAGAAGATTTAGCCAAGTTAATCCCAGAAGCGCGCGTAACCTTTGCTCATGGTCAAATGCGCGAACGTGAACTTGAACGGATCATGGGTGATTTTTACCATCAACGTTTTAACGTGCTGGTCTGTACCACTATTATTGAAACAGGTATTGATGTGCCAACCGCAAATACCATCATCATGGATCGTGCAGATAACCTTGGCTTAGCGCAATTACACCAATTACGTGGCCGTGTCGGTCGCTCCCACCACCAAGCCTATGCGTATTTACTAACGCCACACCCAAAACGTATGACCAAAGATGCGGTTAAACGCTTAGAAGCCATTGCGTCACTTGAAGATCTTGGTGCTGGCTTCACGCTTGCTACCCATGATTTAGAAATTCGTGGTGCAGGTGAACTCCTCGGTGATGAGCAAAGTGGGCAAATTCAATCGGTTGGTTTTAGCCTCTTTATGGAGATGCTAGAACAAGCAGTAGAGTCATTACGTGAAGGTAAAGAGCCAACACTTGATGACTTACTCAAACAACAAGCTGAAGTTGAAATGCGTATTCCAGCGTTGCTACCCGACGATTATATTCCTGATATTAACACCCGTTTATCACTGTATAAGCGTATCGCCAGCGCAACAGATGATAATGAACTGAATGAGATTAAAGTTGAGTTAATCGACCGTTTTGGTCTTTTACCTGATGCCGCTATCAACCTAATTACTGTTAATAGTCTGAAACTAAAAGCAGCTATCATTGGGGTTAAGAAAGTTGAGAGTAATGAGAAAGGGGGTTACCTTGAATTTAAACAAGATGCCGCCATTAACCCTCATTTCTTGGTTGGTTTACTGCAAACACAACCCCAGAATTTCAGGATGGAAGGCCCAACGAAATTAAAAATCGTAGCTGGAGAAACAGATCGTAAAAAAAGAATTAAATTTATTGAAGATCTGCTTAATCAATTTCGAGAAAATATGATTTAACTCTGATTTTCCCCAGACATAATATCTGGGGTTTTTTTATTGCTCGTCACTATCACCACAATCACTTCATAGGCTAAAACAATCATGAAACTTGACTTTGAACTTACCACTCCTCGGCTTATTTTACGCCCTTTTAAGACCGCAGATTTAGACGCTTTTGTTGAAGCTGTTACCCAATCAAATGAATATCTACAGCCGTGGTTAGAATGGTGTGATACTGATTTTGATCAACAGCAAGCTCACGAATGGATCGCAGCAAGCCGTTTAAGTTGGCAACATGACTACAGCTATGAATTGGCTATTTTTGATCGATTCAACGATGAGTTTGTGGGTACGGTTTCTCTCAGTGCGATTACACCATTATTTAATTCTGCTAATCTTGGCTATTGGATCAATCATAATTATCATCGCCAAGGCATGGCAACTGAAGCGAATATCGCTATTATTCAATTTGCGTTTCAAATGTTAGGGCTTACTCGATTAGAAATAATTACCCACATTGATAATTATGCTAGCCAGAAAACCGCCCTTGCTTGTAATGCCATTTTTGAATGTGAAGCGCGAAACCGCATTTTTTATCGAAATAATCCAATGAATGGCTATGTGTATTCACTCGTACCACAAGATTTATATTAATCACGGCTAACCATTCTAGCGTTGGTATACATCAATATTTAACGTTCCAACTTGGTTTATTATCAATAACTCTTTATCTAATAAAATAGTTACTTATTATGCACACAACAGAAAGTCGCCATGGTCACGATGTATTAAACCTTATTGCGGATACATCAATACCTTTCACAATCAAAACATTACACTCATATGTCGAACAACATTGGGGAGAAAATGTTCGTTTTCATACCTGTAAACTGAATGATCTATCATTAGATGCACTGCTCACTTTTCTTGTCTCTCGTAATAAAATTACACTTGATGGTGATAACTTACACACAAATCAAGATAAAATCTGTCACCATTAATAAATCACCCCACCTCATTTAAAAGACAAATAATTTTAAGAGATTGCTGTTCGCTATTACGAGTAATGGTAAGATAAATCAACTTAATTCAGTAAGGACACACTCGTGCCAAAAATTATTATCGCAGTGGTTATCGCCGCAGTAGTTGCTTTTTTTCTTTATCGCTCTTACAACAACAAACAAGCAGCACAAGAAAACATTAAAATTGGTCAGGAATTTCTAGCTGCAAACAAACTAAAAGAAGGCGTGCAAACTACCGCTTCTGGTTTGCAATACTTAGTGCTGCAACCTGGCACAGGCACTGTACATCCAAAAGCAACAGATACAGTGACTGTTCATTACCATGGTACATTACTTAATGGTACTGTTTTTGATAGTTCAGTTGATCGTGGTGAAAAAATTTCATTCCCACTAAATCGAGTGATTAAAGGTTGGACGGAAGGCTTACAACATATGGTTGTTGGCGAAAAAGTACGTTTCTTTATCCCGGCTGATCTTGCTTACGGAAACAATGGCGCAGGTAGCATTCCTCCTGGCTCAGTACTAATCTTTGATGTTGAGTTATTTAAGATTAATTAAATTATCAGTACAAATAAAAACGCCAGTATCGTGCTCTACTAAAAGTAGATTACATCAATACTGGCGTTTTTTATTGCTCTAATTTGCGATTAGTGCAATTTCAGACTTGGACGTAACACACGGTTAATTCGCCCAACTAGCATAATCAAACCAGTTTTAAACATTCCATGTAGTGCCATCTGATGCATACGATACAGTGAAATGTAGACCATACGTGCAATACGGCCTTCAACCATCATCGAGCCTTTTGATAAGTTACCCATTAGGCTACCAACCGTTGAGAAACGGCTTAATGACACGAGTGAACCATGATCGCTATAAATATATGGCTTTTGCTCACGATCAGTCAATTTAGCTACAATATTACCAAAACAGCGACTTGCCATCTGGTGTGCAGCTTGGGCGCGTGGTGGTACGAATGAACCATCCTCTTGCACACATGATGCTAAATCACCAATCACATAAATATTATCATCACGGGTTGTCTGTAACGTTGGTTTAACCACTAACTGATTAATACGGTTAGTTTCAAGACCAGCGATATCTTTCATGAAATCAGGTGCTTTAATACCTGCAGCCCATACCATAATTTGTGCTGGAATATGTTCACCATCTTTGGTTGTTAAGCCTGTTTCATCGGCTTTCGTTACCATTGTTGCGGTACGAACATTAACACCAAGTTTTGTTAGTTCATTATGTGCGGCTTGTGAGATACGCGGTGGCAATGCAGGTAAAATACGCTCGCCCGCTTCTACTAAGTTAATGTTTAAACGTGAACTATCAAGATCACCAAAACCGTAGTTATGTAACTCTTGAACCGCGTTATGTAACTCAGCAGAAAGCTCTACCCCCGTTGCACCTGCACCAACAATAGCAATATCAACTGTTTTTTGGTCTTTGTTGGCATGTAACTTCATGAACTGGTTATTCATTTCACTACGGAAACGGTGAGCCTGTTCTGGGCTATCAAGGAAAATACAATTATCACGTACACCCTGAGTATTAAAATCATTCGATGTAGAACCAATCGCTAAGACTAAAATATCGTACTCTAATGAACGTGCTGGTACTAATAGTTCATTTTGCTTGTCGTATAATGCCGCTAATGTGATCGTTTTTGCATCGCGATCAATACCTTGCAATGACCCCATTTGGAAGTCAAATGAATGGTTTTTCGCATGTGCTCGATAACTAATCGCATCAACACCCGCATCTAACGAACCTGTTGCTACTTCATGTAGTAATGGTTTCCATAGATGGCTTGCGCGACGATCAACCAATGTAACTTCAGCGCGGCGTTTACGGCCTAATGTACGACCCAATTTAGTGGCTAATTCCAAACCACCAGCACCACCACCCACAACGATAATACGTGTCAAGATAGCTTCCTCTCTATTTTATGATTTTTAAAAACTGACAAAGACTGAATTGCATAGCAGTCTGCTTATTGTAAATAATCAAGCATCAAGACCGCTAGGCGAAAAAGTATCTATATATCTAAGTTCACGTAGGTAGGCAGACGGATCTACAACCCGTCTGTGATATGTAGGAGGTAATGGTTCCGTTATTACTGCGCTTTAAACGCTTTTATTTTTTGTAGATGCTGCGAGATTTTTGCAAACTTATGTGATTCATTGTCATCCCACACAATGTCGTAAAATTGATCTAGCGCATCTTTTGTTTGCTGATTATCTAACACTTCATCATTAGTTGAAAGGATACAGAGGCAATTTCCTGTATTTTTTTTACGAAAATTTGTTACACATTTTGTCAGAATGTCTTCATATTCCTCTGGACGGTCTATTTTACCCTCCATATTGCTCTCTGGGTGTAAATTAGGGTTCAACATCACCTGTTTTATACCAGAAAGGAATCCAATCCGTTCAGCCCAATAACCACCTAGACCAACACCACAAATTAAAGGTTGGGAATCATCACTGGCTTCAAGTAACTTATGTACTTCTTTCAGTAGGTGTTGCATATCATGCTTAGGGTGCAGCGTACTATAATTTAGAAAACGAACGTCTGAATCAATAAATTGTAATTGCAATACTTTTTCATGATTACCAGGGCTTGTAGAGTCAAAACCATGTAAATAAATAATCATTGTTATCCCTCACTATCTAGTCATAATTTTACGTACTATCTATACCGACATAGCAACGTTAAATCCATAATCAAAGTAGTGTTTAACAAAATTAAAACAAAAAACATGATCCCGTCTACAAAAACATATTCACTCAAATAATAGTCATAACAACTCAATTAATGTATTCAATAAGTTGTTGCTGTAATTGCAAAGCATCGCGTAGATATTGTGGCTGATGCCAAACCTGATACCCCACGTAATACCATAATAATGCCAAATATTGACACCACGGTTGCCAACCACGAACAGCTTGCAGCCAATCACTTTTATTAAACTGTGTTCCCTTTTCAAGCAACTGGCGATGATCACAATAATCACTCACAGCCAATTCAAGATTTAACTCATTGGCAATAATTGTCATCGCCAAATCTAAACTAGGATCACCGGCCGCTGCATATTCCCAATCGATAATTTTGGCATCTTCCGTTAAGCCATTGACTGGAAATGGCACAATGACGTTATAACGACCAAGATCAAAGTGACAGCAACAATCATCAAACGCTGTAGGTATCGGTTGATGTTGAAAGAAATAATGAATTGAAGTCAATTGCGGTGTTTTATGTGCGGCATTTATATATTGCCAATAATGCAGCCCTCGCTGTTGAATGTCTAACCGCCAACTAGGTACAGGCAATTGGTGTACTTTTGCTTGTAGTTGGCACAATGCAGTATTGGAAAAATCGACTGTCGCTTCCATGCCAGTAAGCCATTCAACTAACAACCCTATCACTTGATCTGTTTGTGAGTCGGTATCCACAAGTAACTGTAACGGTTTAGGGGCTAAACCAGTATCAGATATCATCGTGAGTAGCTGATATTCATGTTGACGTTCAATACCAAATGCTTGAGCAGCAACCGATAATGGCCGCCACACATAGTGTTTAGTTTGATCAGTTAAAGGGTGAAATAATACTAATTTCCAACAACGATTAGTGAGTCCACCCGTTAACATTGATGCTGAGATAAGTTCAGTATCAGGTAAGGAACGTAAAAGATTACTATCAAACTTTTCATAACAACCCATATTGCAATCCTTCACCTGATACTAATACTTCACTATTTCACTATTGCCAAGCAACGCTATTGGTTGATGTCGATTGCATCACTTGATCTTGGTCAGACCATTC
Source organism: Photobacterium phosphoreum (assembly GCF_002954725.1). Classification (GTDB taxonomy): domain Bacteria; phylum Pseudomonadota; class Gammaproteobacteria; order Enterobacterales; family Vibrionaceae; genus Photobacterium; species Photobacterium phosphoreum. Next base: position 764,868 of record NZ_MSCQ01000001.1, on the reverse strand, counting down.
AATAACACCAGACTTCAAATCCATTAACCGCATTGTAACTTTATAATAGGCTTGCTTACCATTTGATGTTGATTTCATTACAGTTGATACGTGGCCATAAAGCATATATTGTGCGCCAACCATGTTACCAAATTGGATTGCCGTACTTTGATTAACAAAACGATCATCTTCATGGAAATTTAATTGTTGGCGAACAGCTTTAACGCGCGCAGGATCAGCAAAATGGAATTTACCAGAGTCTTGTAATTGCTCACTGATCATCGCGGTTAAAGCACTGGTATCGATATGCTTACGCGTTTGATTTTTAAGACTATCAACCACAACAATCGGGTCACCTGTTGCTGTTATAGAACGAATAGCGGCAGATGAAAGCATGTTATCAACCATTGATGAAGTTAATGTTTCTAAATCACTGGAACCAAAATTAGTGACTGCCTTTTCTATTCCACCAAATCCACCACCATAATTAATAGGTTGGGCACAACCGCCTAATAATGTTGCTGCTGCTAACAAGGCCATTACACTCTTTTTCATCTTACTTACCTTTCAATATTATCTATTTATTATCGAACAATTATTTGCATCACGCACGGCAATACGATATTGCGTGGCGGCAGTGCTTGGTGCCAGCGCCTGCAATAACAGCACTTGACCCGGATTAATGGTCAGTGTGCGCCATGTTGTCGTAGGCTGATTTATTTCTAACCCATTCACATCATACCAATAAAAGTGATAATCCAATGATATCGCTGCGTCAGTTTTATTCATGACCTCAACTGATGCATCTAAATAGCCATTACGCAGTTCAGCCTGTGAATGACTAAACTCAAGCTGACTGGCTAATACGGTATTACCGATGACAACATGGTGATTCCCCTTCTCAAGACTAATCCCTGATATTGTCATGCCACTACAACCTGTAACTAGTGCGACCAACAATATCGACAACGCAGATATATACTTCATGCTACATTCGTGTACAGCGAGGCTGTAGCCTCCTAAGTTTCAATAGGGTTACTTATCAGTATTAATATATAAGTTTACTCAAGAGAATGAAAAAAGCTTGAGTGACTAACCTCTAATCATTATTTATAGATTAGCGATGCCATGCTCAAGCTTTTATGATCAGTACATTCTCTTGCAATTTTATGCTAAGAATTTATCGCGATTAACTCACAATCATTGGACCTAATGGGCGACCGCCTAATAAGTGCATATGAATATGATAAACTTCTTGGCCACCAAAAGGATTGCAATTAACAATCAAACGGTAACCATCTTCAGCAATGCCTTCACTTGTTGCAAGTTTACGTGCAACGGTAAACATACGCCCCATCATTAATTCGTCTTCAGCTTCAACGTCATTAACCGTTGGCAGCAATTTATTTGGAATAATAAGAATATGGCTTGGTGCTCGAGGATTAATATCGCGGAATGCCGTTACTAGCTCATCTTGATATAAAACGTCTGCTGGAATTTCTTTGCGAATGATCTTACTAAAAATAGTTTCTTCAGCCATACCTGACTCCATTAAATAATCAGCTTAAATGTATTCTGAGTTGAGTATGCGCTACCAAGATGTAGAGGGCAATATTGGACACCGTTTTAAACACTTTTTTCACGCTTCATTTCATCTTTTTCCGTTATTTTTGCAACAACTGTCAAAATATTCACCAATCATCCTCTCAAACAGTCAAGAGTTTGAAGTTCGCGCCGATAGATGAATCAAACTAACGTAACATTATAAATATCAATTATAGCAATGAAATCAAACACTATTAATGATTGATTTCGCACTACATATCATCGTTGTAAAGGATATTGCGATCATTAAGTGCATCATTCTCAGCTTTTATGTCATTAGGGATATTATGAAAAAAAAATCTCAACCCTCAGTCATACGCCGTATGTACTTAGGCTTCGCTATCTTAGTCTCATTATTTGTCATCACCATTATGTTTATGCTTGATGGTGTTAGTCGTATTCATAACCAATTAAAATCAATTACTGCTGATGCCTTACCCCTAGTTTCAGTTTCAAATAATGTCAGCGTACAACTATTGGTAGCAGATAAGATCTTCAAGGATTATCTAACCAGCCAAGATCCTCAAGCAATGACAACCTACAGTACTGAATTTGAAAAACAAACCCGTGTTTTTCAACAAACTCGCAATCAACTTGAGCAGGTCACTAAAAATAATCCACAATTAACCAAATCGATTCAAGCATTAACAGCATTAGAAAAACGCTATTTTGCTGAAGCTATTATTGCGATGACAAACTATCGATTACTACTACTTGCTACCGATGATCGCCAACAATCCGCACGTCAATTCCAACAACTGCAAACAGAACTCAACATAGGCATGAAGGAGTTCATTAACGAACAAGATAATATTGCAGTCAAAATGCTGTCTAAAAACTATTTTGAAAAATTAAAAGAAACAGAAACAATCACTTTAGATGCATTAGCATCTGATGATGCCACAGCCATCGAAAAGGCGATTAAGAGCAATAAAGTCAGCGTCAATCATCTTAAAAACACCTTCCGTTCTCTCTCCACATTACAGCCGAAATTAAAACAAGAATTTAACGACTCTGTAGAACAATACAGTATTGATATTGGTCGTAAAGATGGCGTGTTAGATCAACACTTTGAATATATTCAAGCACAACATCGCCTTTACAGTAATATAGCCACATTAGCGAAAGAAATTAATCAAGCAATGAGTATTGTTGGTGATTTTAATAAACAAGCTAATAGCCAAATGAGCCAAACTATTACCACCGCTGACAAAACCTACACGGATGTAGTCACTAAAGCGATTATCATCAGTATTACCGTTATATTTTTAGCCATCGTCGTCGGTTGGTATTTAGCACGTAGTGTCCGTCAACCTTTAGTGGCCATACTGAAAACGTTAGACGCACTAACAGCAGGTAATATGACGCAACGCACTGAAACTAGTCACTTTATCGAATTTAGCAAACTAAGCAATCATATCAATACATTAGCTGAAAACTTACAACAGATATTAAGCCAAATTAGCCACGCATCATCAGAACTCAGTACTGTTGCCACTGAAAATCATGCCACAACGGCAGAAGCCAAGCTGCGCTTAAATAGCCAACGTCAACAAACAGCCTCAGCAGCAACAGCAATGGTTGAAATGGAGCATTCTGTCACCGATGTATCAAAAAGTGCCCAAATCACCATGGAGCGTGTTAATGAGGTCGAACAAGCATCAGCGACTGGTCGCGAAGTGATGACCAGTAATATTAATACTGCCCACCAGCTTTCTACCCGTTTAGATGAATCGGTCCATGCTGTTGAACAACTACAAAAAATGAGCAGTAATATTGGTTCGATTTTAGATGTTATTCGTAATATTGCCGATCAAACAAACCTGTTAGCACTCAATGCTGCAATTGAAGCCGCAAGAGCTGGTGAGCAAGGTCGTGGATTTGCCGTCGTTGCTGACGAGGTGCGAGTACTGGCTAAACGAACTACTGATTCCACCTCAGAAATTGAAGCAATGATCAAAAACTTACAAACCAGCTCAGGCCAAGCAATGACCATGATGCAAAGCTGTGTAACTGAAATGGATAACAGTATAAGTCTTGCTTCTAATGCCAATAGTTCAATGGAAGAAATTCAAGCGATTATTATTGAAATTAGTGATATGAGCAGTCAAATCGCGCAAGCCGCTGAAGAGCAGCGTTGTACGACAACTGAAATTGCCCGTAGCCTCGAAGATATTAGCCACATTGCGGATAATAGTTATAACGCTATGGAAGAAATGGCTGATACCGGGGTAAAACTTGAACATTTAGCCACCGAACAAAATACCCTGGTAAGTCGCTTTAAGCTCTAACCAGTGCTTTAAGGTGGAGCGGGTACTTTACGTTCTCATTGAATAACTCATCGATCATGAGATTGGTGGGTATTTCCCTTTTTTATTGCTTTACAGCAAACGATTGCGCTTTAAAGCAGCAATTAACCACATTGTTTGATTTATCAACTTTACTTCAACGAAGGATACTTTTAGAATCGGGCAAATTTTTTGGTAGGGAAACAAAATGACAACATTAACGATAACTCGTCCTGATGATTGGCACACACACTTACGTGATGGCGATGTATTAAAAGATACGGTCAGAGATATTAGCCGTTACATGGGCCGTGCGATTATCATGCCTAATTTAATCCCTCCCGTTATTGATACCGAATCTGCTCTCGCTTACCGTAACCGCATTTTAGCCGCTCAGCCAGTATCAACCTTTACACCGTTAATGGTTATCTATCTTACCGATAACACGTCTGCTGAAGAAATTAAAAAAGCAAAAGCCTCTGGTCATATTTATGCCGCTAAACTGTATCCCGCTGGCGCAACCACAAACTCTGATTCAGGTGTTACATCCATAGATAAAATTCGTCCTGCATTAGAAGCCATGCAAGAAGTGGGAATGCCCTTACTTATCCACGGCGAAGTCACCCATGATCATGTTGACATTTTCGACCGTGAGAAAACATTCCTTGATACGGTATTAAGCCCTATCGTTGATGAATTCATCTCATTAAAAATTGTGCTTGAACATATCACAACGGCTGATGCGGTTGAGTTTGTTCGCAACGCAGGTCCAAATGTTGGCGCAACAATTACTGCACACCATTTGATGTTTAACCGTAACCATATGTTAGTCGGCGGTATTCGCCCTCACTTCTATTGCTTACCGATTTTAAAGCGTAACACTCATCAGCAAGCATTAGTGGCGGCAGCGACCAGTGGGAATGCGAAATTCTTCTTGGGAACTGACAGCGCACCCCATGTCAAAGGACGTAAAGAAGCGGCTTGTGGTTGTGCAGGGTCTTATACTGCTCATGCGGCAATCGAACTCTATGCAGAAGTCTTTGAACAAGCGAATGCGCTCGATAAGCTAGAAGCCTTTGCAAGTTTCAATGGTGCTGATTTCTATGGTCTACCGCGTAATACAGATACTATTACCTTAACCAAAAACGCATGGAAAGTAACTGAAGAGCTGCAATTTGGTAATGACACCGTTGTACCTATTAAAGCCGGTGAAATGATGCTTTGGACAGTTAACGCTTAAGTTAACACCAATGATCCTCGCTTAAAAAAGAAAGGCTTCCTTATTGAGAAGCCTTTTTTAACATCTACTCTATTGTCGAATAAAACACATTACTTTGCCATTTCAGCTATGTTTACACGCCATGTATCAGGGCCTGTTTGGTGAGCATTAACACCTTCAGCATCAACGGCAACCGTTACTGGCATATCTTCAACTTCAAACTCATAAATGGCTTCCATACCTAAATCAGCAAAGGCAACCACACGGGCTTTTTTAATTGCTTTAGCAACCAGATATGCCGCACCACCAACTGCCATTAAATACACCGCTTTATGCTGCTTGATCGAGGCAATAGTGGCAGGTCCGCGCTCTGCTTTACCGATCATGCCAGTAAGGCCAGCTTCCCCTAACATCATTTCGGTAAATTTATCCATACGGGTTGATGTTGTCGGCCCTGCAGGTCCAACAACTTCATCACGTACCGCATCAACGGGGCCGACGTAATAAATAAAGCGATTAGTAAAGTCAACGCCTTCAGGAAGGCCTTCACCATTAGCAAGCATTTCTTGAATACGCTTATGCGCTGCATCACGACCTGTTAAGATCTTACCTGATAGCAACACGGTTTCGCCTGAACGCCACTCTTGCACGTCTGCTTTAGTAATATTACCTAGATTAACGCGACGCACATTGTCGCCCACTTCCCATGTCACTTGCGGCCAATCACTCAGTTTTGGTGGTGTTAATTCCGCAGGACCACTACCATCAAGGGTAAAGTGAACATGGCGCGTTGCAGCACAATTGGGAATCATACATACAGGCTTAGAAGCGGCATGGGTTGGCGCACTTTTGACCTTAACATCAAGTACCGTGGTTAAACCGCCCAAGCCTTGAGCACCAATGCCTAATCGATTAACACGATCATAAATATCTAACCGCAATGCTTCTTCTGTTGTTTGAGCGCCACGTTGTTGTAGCTCATGGATATCAACCGCTTCCATCAATGATTCTTTAGCAAGTAGAGCAGCCTTTTCTGCGGTACCACCAATACCAATGCCTAACATACCTGGAGGGCACCAACCCGCCCCCATTAATGGCACTGTTTTTTCTACCCACTCAGCAACATCATCGGAAGGATTAAGCATCACCATTTTGGTTTTATTTTCTGAACCGCCGCCTTTGGCTGCAATTTGAATTTCTACTTTATCACCAGCGACCATCTCAACATGCACCACAGCTGGGGCATTATCTTGAGTGTTCTTACGTGCACCAGCAGGATCAGTAACAACAGAAGCACGCAATGGGTTATCAGCATTGGTGTAAGCCTGACGTACCCCTTCATCAACCATTTGCTGTACAGTCAAATCACTGTCCCACTGTACATTCATACCAATTTTAACAAAACAGGTAACAATACCCGTATCTTGGCAGATAGGTCGACGTCCTTCAGCTGACATACGAGAGTTAATTAAAATTTGGGCGATAGCGTCTTTCGCAGCTTGGCTCTGCTCTTTGTTATAGGCTTTTTCTAACGCTTGAATAAAATCCAAAGGATGATAGTAAGAAATATATTGTAAAGCATCGGCGACACTACTGATTACATCTTGTTTACAGATGACGGTCATAATTACCCTCGTTAAATATTATTATTCCATGGCGCCCTGTATTAATCTTCCTGAATGTAGGGTATTAAACAACAAAATAGTGCTGTTCAATCTTGGGCGTCTTTCGCTGAATATGATACTCTTGCCCTTAACATTGCGCTATGCGCCAATCAAACCTCTTGTCACAAAAAAGAAAATGATTTGTAAATCACATCCAGAATTAAGCATTACCTCATTGCCTTACTCAAAAGATGCCGCACTTTCATGGTTTACACCACTATCGGGATTACCGTGGGCAATGATATTACGTTCAGCAGCAGAAGCGCATCCAGATAATCGTTATGATATTTTAGTTGCTGATCCTTTAGCCACAATTGAGTCACAAAATGAAACAACTTATATTAAGTTTTCAAATGGTGACCAACGTACTACTACCGATGACCCATTTGAGGTGATTAATAACTTACAAAATGAATTATTACCGTCACTTAGCATTATTGATGAGTTACCATTTATTGGCGGCGCATTAGGCTATTTCAGCTATGATTTAGGTCGTAGAGTCGAGAAAATTGCCACTACAGCAACCCATGATATTCATTTACCCGAAATGGCTGTTGGTCTTTATGACTGGGCATTGATTGTCGATCATAAATTACAAAAAATATCACTTATTGAACCTAAAAATAGTCACCGTCTAGCCTGGTTAACCCAACAGCAATCTCAAGCTAAATCGTTAACGATATTACAAACCCATAACCATAAAACGACATTCCAATTAACATCTTCATGGTCATCAAATATGACCAAAGAGGATTATTGCAACAAATTTAACACCATACAGTCATATTTATTATCTGGTGATTGCTACCAAATCAATCTCGCACAACGATTTAGTGCTAGTTATCAAGGTGATGAATGGCAAGCCTATTGCCGTTTAGAGGCCGCTAATGGCGCGCCTTTTTCGAGTTTTATTCGTACTGATAACAGCGCTATTCTCTCTGTATCACCAGAACGTTTTTTACAATTAAAACACGGTAGAATTGAAACAAAACCGATTAAAGGCACTCGTCCACGAAGTAAAAATGCCACAGAAGATAGTGCGAATGCACAAGCCCTTCAACAAGCCCCTAAAGATCGCGCTGAGAATGTGATGATTGTTGATTTACTGCGAAATGATATTGGCCGAGTTGCGATCCCCGGTAGTGTTCGTGTACCGGCACTGTTTGCGATTGAAAGTTTTCCCGCCGTACATCATTTAGTCAGTACCGTTACTGGTCAATTATCCAGTCATTATTCAACAACTGATTTATTACGTGCTTGTTTCCCTGGTGGCTCAATTACTGGTGCTCCAAAAGTGCGCGCAATGGAAATCATTGAAGAACTAGAGCCAAATCGACGTAGTGTCTATTGCGGTAGTATTGGTTATATCAGTCGTTGCGGCACCATGGACACCAATATTGCGATTCGTACATTGGTTGCCTATCAACATCGTTTATATGCATGGGCTGGTGGTGGGATCGTTGCTGATAGTGATGCAAACAGTGAATACCAAGAAACTCTCGACAAATTAAGTAAAATTCTGCCAACCTTATAATAACGCTAAATTTAGCGAAAAAAGCGGTTAATGGAGGCTTTATGGGTGAACAGCAGCAAATTCTAACGCGGTTTCTTATGGCACCAAGTCAACAATACGATGCTAGCCATAAGCGCAGAATCGATCATCACTTTACTGATGATATTGATTTCAAACCCGCAGCTGTTCTCATCCCGCTAGTACCTCGAGAGCAAGGCTTCAATGTCGTATTAACTCGCCGCGCTGAGCATTTAAAACACCACCCAGGACAAATCGCTTTTCCGGGTGGACGTTTTGAAGCGCCAGATATCGATCTGATCGCAACAGCCTTACGTGAAACCTATGAAGAAACCGGTATTATTTGTCAGCGCAATAATGTTATTGGTCAACTAACCCCCCTAGCAACAACCAGTGGCTATATTGTCACTCCCTTTATTTCAACGATTAGCAGTAACTATAATGCCAAACCAGACCCTGGTGAGGTTGATGCTATCTTTGAAGTACCACTCAATTACCTGCTTGATCCTAAAAATATCAAATCTCACCAGTTTCATCTTCGTGGTGAATGTCACCGTGTTTATGCAATACCTTATAACAATTATTCTATCTGGGGCGCAACGGCGCAGATGATTAAGCTACTATCTAACCAAATATGGGAAGATAAAAAATAACCAATTAGACGTTTTATTTTAATCTTACAAGCCAATTTATGTGATGCAGGTCTTATTTATTTGTATCACAAAAACTCCGTATTACAGAACGAGATCTTTATCCTTGTTTTCCCGCAATAAATAGCGACAATGCGCCCGTTCCTCTACTCTGTTCCGTTCCCTTTTATTGGATATCACAGCATGCAAAATACATCGACAGCGTCAGCAACATCTGGTGCAAAAAAAACCGGATGGACCTATAACGATTTCACATGGGCTCTTTCTCTGTTTGGTACTGCCGTAGGTGCCGGTGTTTTATTCTTACCAATTAAAGCAGGTGCGGGCGGTTTCTGGCCTCTAGTTATTCTTGCTCTTATCGCAGCCCCAATGACATGGTTTGCGCATAAAGGCTTAGCACGTTTTGTTCTATCATCAAAAAATCCTAATGCCGACATTACAGATACAGTAGAAGAGCATTACGGTAAAACGGGTGCTAACTTAATTACGTTTGCTTACTTCTTTGCTATTTACCCTATCGTATTAATTTACGGTGTGGGTATTACAAACACTGTTGACTCATTCATAGTTAACCAAATGGGTATGGAATCAATCCCACGTTGGTTACTATCAGGTGTATTAATTGCACTGATGACAGCAGGTGTTGTATTTGGTAAAGAATTAATGCTGAAAGCAACATCAGCAATGGTTTACCCACTTGTAATTATTCTACTGATTCTTTCTGTGTACCTCATTCCTGACTGGAACATGTCAATGGTACAAACAGAAGCCGATTGGTCTGCAATGCCTAAAATTATTTGGTTAGCGATTCCAATCATTGTGTTCTCTTTTAACCACAGCCCTATTATTAGCCAGTTCGCAAAAGAACAACGTCGCATCTACGGTGATGAAGCCGTTAAGAAAACTGACATGATCACTGGCGGTGCAGCAATGATGCTGATGGGCTTTGTGATGTTCTTTGTATTCTCAGTTGTGCTTTCAATGACACCAGAGCAACTTAATATGGCAAAAGAGCAAAATATTTCAGTACTTTCATACTTAGCTAACGTAAAAGATTCACCAGCGATTTCTTACTTAGGTCCACTGGTTGCTTTTGCTGCGATTACTTCAAGCTACTTTGGTCACTTCCTTGGTGCTCACGAAGGTCTGGTTGGTCTAGCAAAATCTCGCTCTAAGATGCCAATTGCTAAAATTGAAAAAATCTCACTAGGTTTCATTGTTATCACAACGTGGATTGTCGCTATCATTAACCCAAGTATTCTTGGCATGATCGAAACCATGGGCGCGCCAATGATTGCGGGTATTTTATTCCTACTACCTGTTATCGCAATGCAAACAGTACCCGCAATGGCAAAATACAAAACATCAGTATTTGCACGTGTATTCACGGTTTTATGTGGTACCGCTGCAATCACTTCTGTAATTTACGGCGCATTTTAATATAACTACTAAAAATGTACTGTTTACGAATAATTAATCGCATAAAAGCAAAAATTTGTGCTAGTACGCATGGTGTTTACTAGCACAAATAACGTAAAATAGACGATACTAAAGAGTAAAGGTGCTTCGAGCATGATTACTCTTTTAGTTTAAGTGCACTCGCCAAGGAAGGAGCGAGGATATCAACGAATAACAGTCTTACTCGGAAGCAGAATCGCCTCCTTTGACTGAGGTAATAACATGATCAGTATTTTCGATATTTTCAAAATTGGTGTAGGCCCTTCAAGTTCTCACACTGTTGGCCCAATGAAAGCAGGTAAAGAGTTCATCGATGACTTACGCACGCTAGGAAAATTACGTGACGTAACTAAAATTACCGTTGATGTTTACGGTTCTTTATCGCTGACAGGTAAAGGCCACCACACTGATATTGCTATCATTATGGGTCTTGCTGGAAACTCACCTGAACATGTTGATATTGACAGCATTCCTGGGTTTATCTCGCGCGTAGAAGAAACTGAGCGTCTTCCTGTTGGCATGCACTGTCACACTGTTGATTTCCCTCGTGATGGCGGTATGAACTTCCATACAACAAACCTATCCCTTCATGAAAATGGCATGTCAATCCATGCTTGGCTTGATGATGAGGTTATTTTTTCTAAAACTTACTACTCTATCGGTGGCGGGTTTATTGTTGATGAAGAAAACTTTGGTAAAGAACAAACGAATACCGTTGAAGTTCCTTACCCGTTTGCTTACGCATCTGAATTACTAGAACAATGTAACGAACATGGCCTTTCTGTTAGTGCTCTCGTTATGGCTAACGAACGTGCTATGAATGCTGAAGATGAAATCAGCACATACTTCGCTAACATTTGGAAAACGATGCGTGAGTGTATGGAACGTGGTATGAATGAAGAAGGTATTTTGCCTGGACCACTTCGTGTACCCCGCCGTGCAGCAGCATTACGTCAACAACTGATTACAACAGAAAAATTTAACAATGACCCAATGACGGTTGTTGATTGGATTAATATGTATGCCTTTGCTGTCAATGAAGAAAACGCAGCTGGTGGCCGAGTAGTAACAGCGCCAACGAATGGTGCATGTGGCATTATCCCTGCTGTTTTAGCTTACTATGACAAATTTGTTCAATCTGTTGGTCCAAAAGAATATATGCGTTACTTTGCAGCATCTGGCGCTGTTGGTGGTTTATATAAACGTAATGCTTCTATTTCTGGTGCCGAGGTTGGCTGTCAGGGTGAAGTAGGTGTTGCGTGTTCAATGGCTGCTGCTGGTTTAGCTGAATTAATGGGTGGAAGTCCAGAACAAGTCTGCATGGCTGCTGAAATCGCAATGGAGCACAATCTTGGCTTAACCTGTGATCCAGTTGCAGGACAAGTACAAGTTCCTTGTATTGAGCGTAACGGTATTGCGGCAGTAAAAGCAATTAATGCAACCCGTATGGCACTTCGTCGTTCATCTGCACCACGTGTATCTCTGGATAAAGTTATTGAAACAATGCTTGAAACAGGTAAAGACATGAACGCTAAATACCGTGAAACATCGCAAGGTGGTCTAGCCATTAAAGTGATTTGCTAAACGTAAAATAACCAATTTGGCTATAACTAAAAAAACTATCTTCGGATAGTTTTTTTGTTTTATGCTCAAAATATCCTGCTGAAAATCACAATTATATACAACTTGATTCATTATTAATCACCTCACAACACCATATCGTTAAGATATATGACTATATTATATCGATATAACTATTACCTCATCTCGTTGCTCCTTATATAGCCAATTGTATCTATTCTTTCTTTTCTTTTAGTCCTATACTCAATTACATAGACTCATTATTATTAATGTAGTATTAGCATGGATGCGTATATCGCCCTTTTACATCATTGATGTACGATATGTAATGAAGGATTTATTCCCTTTATAGAGAAGCAATATTGCTATGAAATATAAGCGTATCCTCTCTCAGAGCCATGTTGTTCTGAAAGAGTTTTATGTCGATCACCATTTAATTGTGAAGTTATCAAATGCTGAAGGTAATATTCACATTAATGGTCATGCTATAGATATAAAAAATACTAGCATTTTAGCTATACCTAAATTTAGTCATATCTCTTGTTCTATTAATCAATTAAATAATCAAGAGAATATTGAACTGCAAATTTTAATGATTAATGAAGATGCAATAACAGAAGCTTTCAAATATATTAGTGCTATTAAACAGCCAACAGCAGCAACTTCGAATTGCTTACCGACTTACCTCATTGATTCATCAGAAATTGTTGAGCAAAATTTCGCATTATTTAATCAACTATTGCCAAGCATTAGTGGATCAACAATGGAGCAAACTTTGCTGAGCCAGTGCTTAGTATTCATTTTAATTGCACTTAATAATACTGGTATTGATGTTTTCAATGTTTATCGTTTCAATTATGACGAACCTAAAGAACGGACTATTGCACGTTTAATAACCCAAGATCCTCAGCGTAAATGGAGCGTTGATGATATGGCTAAAGCGTTGTTCACTACCCAATCAACCTTACGTCGCCACTTAGCGAAGGAAGGTGTATCGTTTAGCCAATTATTACTAGACGTTCGAATGGGGCTTGCGCTTAACTTTCTGACTTTTTCTAATTACTCAATCTCACAAATAGGCAATCGCTCTGGTTTTGGCAGTGCTGCTTATTTTTGTGATGCATTCAAGCGTAAATATAATTTAACACCATCACAATTTAGAACCAGTTCAAGAAAAGAAAATGATATGAATACTGAAGGGTGTTTTACTTATAAAGAACATACTGAGCATTTACCTGAAATGTGCTATTAAAAAATAAAGTGTCAACATTAAAACCTCGCCAATTCACAATGCGAGGTTTTTTTATACCTCATAAATCCATAAATCATAGATATAAAAAAACCCCACTTAAATAAGCGGGGTCTAATATTAAACTATGTTTTAAAGACTATGCAGCAACAGATTGCAATTCACGATCTTTAGGTGCCATACCAACGGGTAAGATCACACGGCCATATTCTGCATTTAACACTTGTGCCATTGCAAAATAAATTGCACTTAAACCACAGAAGATACCTTCAATACCAGCGATAAAGCCAATTGTTTCGCTACCAGTAAAATCGCGAGCAGCAAGCAAGAAGAAAAGAATAGTTAAAGAACCAAAAACAACTTGCTTAGCTGGTGGGTAACGTAAAGAACCAACAAACATAAAGGCTGTAAATACACCCCATAGTAATAGATACCACGCCATAAATGGTGCAGGGCTCGCAGCAAAGCCAAGTTTTGGCAAGATTAGTAAACCAACTAATGTTAGCCAAAATAGACCATAAGATGTAAATGCTGTAGTACCAAAAGTATCACCACGTTTAAAACACATCATGCCAACAAGAACTTGCCCAAGGCCACCATAAAAAATACCCATCGCTAGAATCATAGAGTCTATAGGGAAAAAGCCAGCATTATGGATATTTAATAAAACAGTAGTCATACCAAAGCCCATTAGACCTAATGGTGCTGGATTAGCAAGTTTTGTAGACATCTTTTTCCCCTACAGGATTTCAACAAAAGTAATGAACGTTTAAAAATCTATTCGCATATTTATGCGCGGCGAATTCTAATGTAACCAGCGATACAGATCAATGCTTATCTCACAAAAAAGAGCATCTAAATCAAAAAACACTATCAAACCATAAAATATGTAAAGATTCTTTCTGATAATAATGGCTAATTTTTGTCACCAAGTATTAAAAACATTAAACATTGTTACATTCTCACTCGCCACTAAATAAAAACGTAGACAAGTCATTGATTGTATTTACATTAATATTAATTAATACTGGAAATGATAACCGAAACAAACTGAAATATATTGTATTATTTTTTTATTTTAAATAAATAATTTAAAAAAAACCTGAAAATATCGATTTTTCACAAATATAGAGATAAAAAAAAAGCAACCTAAGTCACTTTTTGATGCAAAACAAGTAAAACTCACTATAAACATAAATCATACATATAATGATCGTTTTCTCTATTCGCTGAATTTTATATTTGATAATGACAATTTCACACTGCACACTTGCTGTAAGATCGTCAGGAGTCGCTGCTGATTTAATGGTAATGGGTTACCCTTAATCGTACAGCTGCGTAATGCATCATCAGCAACTTCTTCAAACATGGTGTTGCACAAACCATAATCCGATAATAATGGCAGCTGCAATTTTGTTAACATGCTATCTACCCATTGCACACTGTCTTCAATATCCGCATCATTATTCAATGTTAATATAACGGCCAATTTCTGGTAACGGGCTAACACATCACTTCGCCCTAGCTCTATTGCAACTGAGATGTTTTCTTTCATCACATAAGGCGAGAGTCGCGCAGTAATAAGTCCATGAGGGGCTTCTAAGCGGCCACTTAATGCTGATGCTAATCCATGAGCTGCACCTAGTTTTGCATTTGAACGTGCCATTCCTCCCAACATTGCAGCAAAAGCCATGTTACTCCGAGAAGGATAATGATCATCTCGACAAGCAGGTAATATAGACGTCGTAATGCGTCTTAATCCTTCTTCACAGATCATATCGGTTAATGGATTTGGCTCACCACAGACATAGGCTTCCATTAAATGAGTAAACGCATCCATTGCACAGCATCCTGATAATACTGCGTCCATTCCATAGGTTAAAGTGGGATCAATAATGGCCAAATCAGGGAATAACTCAACATTACTTAAATTCACTTTTACTTGTTCTTGAGCAGATTGTAATACGGCACTTTTGCTCACTTCAGCCCCAGTGCCCGCTGTCGTTGGAATCGCAATAAATGGCAACGATTTAACTTGCAACGGTACATTCCGTCCAACAACATCAACATAATCATAAACACTGCCTTGGTTTGGAATTAATGCCGCCAATGATTTAGCCACATCCAGCACACTGCCCCCACCAATACCAACGACCATATCAGGGCAAAAAGTCCGCCCCATTGCCGCAAGCTCTTCTATCATTGCGATTAGCGGTTCACCTTTAATAACCAACCGTTGATAACGTATATTCTGCTGTTTAAAGTACTGTTCAAGTTGCTGTGAACGCTGCTGATCTTGTCCTGTAACCAGCAATGCACTGTAACCAAATTGATTAAGTAATGATAAAGAATCATGCATAGCACCTTCACCAAAGATGATGCGTGTTGAAGTCATAAACTGAAACATAGGTTATTTAGCCCCTCTAAAATTATATCCATCTAATTAAAATATCGAGTCGGACTCTTGCCATCCTTGCTGTCTAAAATTTAGTGCTTATTTTCAGCAATGCCATTAGCAGAATATAACTAGCTTTAGCCAGATTAGTTAATCTGTTATTGATTACCAACAAGTTATTCCCTATTTCAATAACTACACCACCAAGATCAACACTGACTCACAATTGTCATTATTTACCACGACGAGATACATGTAGTAAAAGTGACTTTTTATCGTAATGGGAGCGTAATAACGCATCGTTAGGCTGCATATAGTTCAACGGCAATGAAGCCATAGATAATTTAACGAGGAATGAACAATGCAAAAAGCAGCAGTGGTAGCCGCTATTTTTACGTGCTTATCAACAGGAACAGCAACCGCAGCAACGGTATATGATAATAACGATACCGTTATTGAACTTGGTGGCCGAGCAGAAGCACGCTTTAATCTCTCAAAAGAAAATAAAGGTATTAATAATGACAGTAATGAATTTAAAGATAAAAGCCGTGCTCGCCTAGCGTTAAAAGGGAAATCTGTAATTAATGAACAATTAACCGCTTTCGGTAAATATGAAGCTGAAATTTCAGATAATAAAGACAGCACAATCACTACTCGCTACCTCTATGCTGGATTAGACACTGATTTTGGTGCTTTTTCGTATGGTAAACAAGATTCAGCTCAAGTGATGCTCACTGATTTTACCGATATTTTATCAACCTTTGGTGGTGACGCTGTCGACCTTGTTGATGGTAATAAAGATAAACGTGAAAACAATTTCTTATATGTTAGTGAGTTTAACAATGTCGCCATTGCAACGAACTATATTGCAGAAAATAATAACGATGCTAAAGACAGTGATAGCTATGGTATTGCTGCGCAATATAGCTTTCCTTTTGGGTTAAGCTTAGGTGCGGGTTATATTAACGGCAATGATGGTGTTGATATTGATGCAAACCAATTTAACTTCGCGATCAGTTATGAATTCAATAATATGTATGCTGGTGCAACTTATGCTAATGGCAAGCATGGTGATGTGGATTTAAGCGGTTATGAGCTAGCAGCGGCTTACACATTCAATCAGTTTACAGCGCGTGGTGTTTACAATTTCCAGCAATCAGAAATCAATAATGCCACCACCGATGAAGTTGACTATTTTGCACTAGAAGGTCTCTATAAATTCAACAAAAGCCTACGTACTTACATCGGTTACAAATTCCAACAGCTTGATGAAAAAGATGATGAATTACAGGCAGGTATTCGTTACGACTTTTAAACATCCTCATTAATCATTATTACTAAGCCAGATATTCGATCTGGCTTTTTATTTTTTGACGCTATCTCTCTTGATATAAACTATATCGCTTTTATCTATTGGTTTAACAGAAAAAACCCGCTTTCGCTCTCGCCATAGTCACGTTATAGTAAAGACAACTTATGCAGGAGAAATTTATGTTCGTTGTCATTTTTGGTCGTCCCGGTTGTCCTTTTTGTGTTCGTGCAAAAGAACTAGCAGAAAAAATTAAAGAAGAGCGCGACGATTTTAACTTCCGCTACGTTGATATCCATGCTGAAGGTATCAGTAAAGCTGATTTAGAAAAAACTGTCGGTAAGCCTGTTGAAACAGTACCTCAAATTTTTGTCGACCAAGATCATATTGGTGGTTGTACTGAATTTGAAGCTTATGCAAAAGAACATAAGCTGCTTTTTAAAGAAGCATAAATATAGATTGATTAAAAGGCTGACAGTGTCAGCCTTTTTTATTTGACCATGATTATGTCTGATTATTAAAACACTATTTTTTAACGTATGACGCTCCTTTAAAATAATCCGCATTACAAAAGTACAAATTAGCTTAACGAGTTCGTTTATATTATAAATTTTCGCTATTTATTTATAATATAAACTATAACCTCCCATCAAAATCAGCTAGACTTTGTCCCACTTTTATCTTTCCATTATTTCGGAAATCCGTCGTGAACATTGATGTAGCCGCACTTCTACACCAAAATGATATTTTATTGCTATTTGTAGTCCTTGCTGTTGGTTTAAGTCTGGGTAAAATTCGTTTTGCCAAGATGACACTGGGTAACTCTATTGGCGTTCTACTTACTGCTTTATTATTTGGTAATGCTGGTTTTACGTTTGATACTGATGCGTTAAATATTGGTTTTATGCTGTTTATTTTTTGCGTCGGCATAGAAGCTGGACCAAACTTTTTTGGTATCTTCTTCCGCGATGGTAAGCACTATCTAATGCTCGCATTAGTCGTTTTATTGTCATCGATTGCTATAACGATGACCATGGCGCGTTATCTCCACATGGATATTGGTCTAGCGACCGGTTTGATGGCTGGCTCATTAACAGCAACACCGGTACTTGTTGGTGCAAAAGATGCGCTTCATAATGGTCTGGCGGGTATTACTGACCCTGCGGTTATTAAACAATTAAGTGAAAGCTTAAGTGTTGGTTATGCCATGTCATATCTGGTTGGCTTAGTGAGTTTAATCTTCCTCGCTAAACTGATGCCTAAATTGCAAAAGCAAAATCTTGCTGAATCATCACAGCAAATTGCACGCGAACGTGGTATCGGTGAAGTCGCACAACGTAAAGTTTATCTGCCCATTATTCGCGCCTACCGCGCAGGTCCTGAACTCATCAACTGGATTGATGGTCGTAACCTACGTGAATTGGGTATTTATCGTCAAACAGGTTGTTATATCGAACGTGTACGACGTAATGGTATTTTAGCGAACCCTGATGGCGATGCTATTTTACAAGAAGGTGATGAAATAGCCTTAGTGGGTTACCCAGATAGCCATGCACGTCTTGATCCTAGCTTCCGTAATGGTAAAGAAGTCTTTGATCGCGACTTACTCGATCTACGTATTGTAGAAGAAGAAATCGTGGTTAAAAATGACGGTATTGCAGGTAAACGCTTATCAGAATTAAATTTATCTGAATATGGTTGTTTCCTTAACCGTGTAGTACGCGCACAAATTGAAATGCCAATGGATCATAATATTCTGTTGAATAAAGGTGATATTCTACAAGTCAGCGGTGAAAAAAGCCGTGTTTTAGGGCTTGCTGAACGCATTGGTTTTATCTCAATTCACAGTCAAATTGCCGATCTGCTCGCGTTCTGCTGTTTCTTTATTATTGGCCTATTAATGGGCTTAGTAACGATGAAGTTTGGCCATGTTGCCTTTGGTTTAGGTAGCGCGGCAGGATTATTGATCGCGGGTATTACGTTAGGTTTCTTACGTGCAAACCACCCTACCTTTGGTTATGTGCCTCAAGGCGCACTTAACATGGCTAAAGATTTAGGTCTGATGGTGTTTATGGTGGGAATCGGTTTAAGTGCTGGCTCTAATTTATTTGCATCTATCGGCAATATAGGTCTAACCGTATTTATTACTAGTTTAATGGTCAGTGTCATTCCTGTTGTTTTAGCTTACCTTTTTGGTGCTTATGTACTAAAAATGAACCGCGCATTATTATTTGGAGCCATCATTGGTGCCCGAACTTGTGCTCCGGCAATGGATATGATCAATGAACACGCTCGTAGTACGATTCCAGCCTTAGGCTATGCGGGTACTTATGCGATTGCTAACGTATTACTCACAATAGCAGGTACATTGATCTTTATTTTCCAATAGCTAAGGTCAATCTAGCTTTTATCCTCGCTTTTATAGAAGGCTGACTCATTAGTTCACTCATGAGTCAGCCTCTATTCAGTCTAATTATCTACACTGATAACTAGCAATTAAGTGTAACTAGCAATACAATCATTTGATCTTTTATCATCCTATTTTCCGCTAGTTTACATACCCAATCATGAGGTTATGGTAACAATAACTAATGCGCTTTATTAGTAGATACCTTACCATAGCTTATCAATACCATTCGTTATCTCTGGTGCCCAATCTATGCGTATTCTTATTGTCGAAGACGATGCCATCCTTAGCCATCATCTTAAATCGCAACTCAGCGAATTAGGAAATCAAGTTCAATGTGCCAATACTGCCGAAGAAGGGCTATTTTTTGCACAAAACTACCCCAATGACATTGCCATTGTCGACATCGGTTTACCTGACAGAGATGGGATCAGCTTAATTAAAGACATGCGTAAAAAAGGCTTACGTTTGCCGATAATGATCTTAACTGCACGTTCAAATTGGCAAGATAAAGTCACAGGACTTGAAGCAGGTGCTGATGATTATTTAGTTAAGCCGTTTCAAAAAGAAGAGATGGTTGCTCGTTTAAGCGCGCTTGTTCGTCGTAGTGCTGGCTTTGTAAAACCTGAAATGACTGCCGGCGATATCCGCGTAGATTTATTAGCTAAGCAAGTTTATGTTTGTGAAGAGTTGCTAGAATTAACCGCTTTTGAATATGATTTATTAGAATATTTAATGCGTCATAGCCGCCAAGTCGTGTCTAAGCAACGTTTACTTGATGTACTTTATGAAGATCAAGAAGGCGATCCGAATACTATTGAAGTCATGATCAGCCGTTTACGTAAAAAATTCACAAAAACCGGGCAAAATAATCCTATCTCAACCATTCGTGGTCAAGGTTATATTTTTGAACTTAATGCCCAATGAATCGATTTTTCCAACCACGATTAAGACAACGAGTATTAATCACCTCTGTCGCTATCATTGCATTAGTAACGTCAGCACTCGCAGCCGTTATTAATAAGCTTTATTCTCAAAGCTATATGGCATCATACTCATCAGAACTTGTGGCTCAAATGCCTATGGTTGTCGCACAACTTAATCGTGCTGGATTAATTAAAGATGTTGATAAATGGATTGATTCTCTTGATCCTTCAGATACGGATTATATTGCGGTTGTCTGTGATCAAAGTGACAAAACAACGTGGGTTTCAAATCAAGCGGCAAAAGCTAACTTACAAAATGTTTGCCATTATTTACCTGAAAACATCTCAACGCCCACGTTGATTAAAATGAAAAATAATCAAGGCTATATTGCTTATAACCTTAGCCGTAATAAAGAAGATGGCACCATTTATCAATTAGTGGTGTTACGTTCAGCTGATGCTTATGAACACTCTTTAGCACAATTACATAAACGAACCGCTTTCTATTTAGGGCTGTTTGTTTTAATTGCGGTCGCTTTTCTCATCGCTGCCTTTCATTGGGGTTTCCAACCATTACGAAAATTGGCTTCTCAGCTTGATCAAATGGCTGAAGCTAAACGAGAAAAGTTGGATGATAATTATCCGATGGAACTGCAAGAAGTCACCATGGCAGTTAACCGCCTAAGCCGTATTAGTAATGATCAACAAGGTCGTTATCGTCATGCAATGGATGATCTTGCCCATAGCTTAAAAACACGCTTAGCTGCTACTAATGCCCTACTTGACGATTCAAGTTTAGATCGTCGTGAGCTTAATCAACGTATTATGGAACAAATCAGCCAAATGGATGATTTGGTACAGTATCAACTCAAGCGAGCAATGGTTGGTCAGCAAGGATTACAAAAAAGTAATGTCGAGATTAAACCAATAATTACTAGCCTAAATCGAATGTTAAATAAGATTTATGCTGATAAAGACGCGACATTACATTATCACTTTGATGACGATTTAAAATTGCCCATCAATAAAGATGATTTGATGGAATTATTTGGCAATATGCTTGAAAACAGTTTTCGTTTTTGTATTAGCCAAGTGAAATTATCAGTTATTGAAAGTAATAACTATTTCACTATCATTATTGAAGACGATGGCCCAGGGGTTAAACCTGAGTTACGTGAAGCTATTTTTCAACGTGGTGTACGTGCTGATCAACTCAACCCCGGTCAAGGCATTGGCTTATCGGTTTGTAATGAAATAGTTGATAGTTATCAGGGTAAAATTCATGTTGAAGACTCTGAACTTGAAGGTGCTGCGTTTATTATCAAACTCCCGAAAAGCTAATAGCGGCCAATCTCCTTTGATTTATAAGCCAGCACCTTTGTGCTGGCTTTTATACACATCACATGAAAGATCATTATGCATCAATAGGATAAATTCGATCATAAATCAGATTATACCCATAAGCATAAAATAAATAGAATATCACCATGCCGATATCTAACACTAACGCATGCCATAAACTGACATTAAGCACCCATGCTAAAGCAGGAATAGTAAAAATCAGTAGCCCAACCTCGAAACCTAAACTATGTATAATCCGCTGCAGCAACGTTTTTTGAGTTGCGTTGTATTTTTTATACATTAGCCTATCAAACCAGAGGTTATATAAATAATTCCATACGGTTGCTACGATAGAAAAAAACACACCAACAACACCGACATGCCCAATCTCAAACCCAAATTGACTTAAAATACCGACCATCAATATTAAGCCAATAATTTCAAAACCAATAGCATGGCGAATACGATCAAACGTTGTTCTCATAGTAAATACTCTTTCATGATGACCAATAATATCTATCGCTAATATATCTGTAAGTCACCATAATAAAAGTCATTAACCATCCGATTAAGAGATATAAAAAAATAATAGATATAAAAAAACCGCCATCACTGACGGTTTATCTGATATTCATTTTCTGGTGTAGTTATTAGATATCTTCTACATCAAAATCAACGACAGTATTTACATCAGCATCGTAATCGATACCATCAATACCAAAGCCAAATAGCTTTAAGAACTCATCTTTGTATTGTTGGTAATCAGCCACATCATATAAGTTATCATTAGTTACTGTTGACCATAGGTCACGACAATGTTGTTGAATATCTTCTCGTAATTCCCAGTCATCTAAACGTAAACGATTTTCACCGTCAACCTCAGGTGCTGTGCCATCTTCTTTATAAAGACGTTGGCTAAACATACGTAGAATCTGCTCCATGCAGCCTTCATGTACGCCTTCTTCACGCATTTTTTTAAACACCATCGCAATGTACAATGGCATAACCGGAATGGCAGAACTTGCTTGAGTAACAACACTCTTCAGCACAGCAACATTGGCAGAACCACCGTTTGCACTTAGCTTAGTGTTTAGCTCTTTTGCTGCACGATCTAGGTCCATTTTTGCTTGACCTAGTGCACCATGCCAGTAAATAGGCCATGTTAGTTCAGTACCAATATAGCTATAAGCAACGGTCTTACAACCATCAGCAAGCACACCGGCTTCTGCCAACGCATCAATCCATAATTCCCAGTCTTGACCGCCCATAACCGTAACAGTATCAGCAATTTCTTGCTCTGTTGCTGGCTCAATACTGGTTTCAATTAATACGTTTTTATTAGTATCAACAGCTGTTGTTGTGTACGTTTCGCCCATCGGCTTTAGGCATGAACGAATCACTTCACCTGTCTGTGGCAATTTACGCACTGGTGATGCCAATGAGTAAATAACCATATCAATTTGACCAAGATCTTGCTTAATCAAATCAATTGTTTTTTGTTTGGCTTCGTTAGAGAAAGCATCACCATTTAGACTTTTTGAGTAAAGACCTTCTGCTTTAGCAAACTTGTCAAATGCTGCTGAGTTATACCAACCTGCAGTACCTGGTTTTTTCTCTGTACCTGGCTTTTCAAAGAAAACACCAATTGTGGCAGCGCCACCGCCGAATGCAGCGGCAATACGTGATGACAGGCCGTAGCCACTAGATGAACCAACAACCAATACACGTTTAGGTGCATTTGCAATTGGGCCTTGTGCTTTAGTGTAAGCGATTTGTTGCTTTACGTTGTCTTCACAACCAACAGGGTGCGTTGTTGTACAAATAAATCCACGAGTTTTAGGTTTGATGATCATCTTCAGCTTCCCTTACATAATTGTGAATAGGATAAAAGGTTAATGACAGATACGCATTAAATTTATGCCATAAATGAACAAAAATCACAGTGGTTGGAGGTGTTACCCTAAATTTTGGTCAAAAAAAGTGCCACGTATTTACGTGGCACACGGGAGATTCCAGGTTTATATATCAAAGACTAAGTACCCTAAGCTGCCTTCCCTGGTAGCAAACTTACTTGTTTAAAATGGTTAGCACAGAAATGATCAACTTGAATCGCTTTCTGCCTTAGTTGCTCAGCATTTTCTATTTTTTTACGCTCATCTTCTGTGATCACACCCGCATCCAACGCTAACTGTAATTTCTTAATCAATGACGCTTCGCGTGGGATCTCACCATTACGTGTTGCTTGCATCAATTTACGCTCTAAAGGTTTGACCTCATGCAAGGCTATAAAAGCACGTTCCATTATTGCCACCGGATCATCGTCTTTATTACCGACGTAACATAAATGCGTTAATCGTTCTCTAGCAACACCAGGGCTCATGAGTAAAGCAGCAATACTAAGGCTGACTTCATCTTTTGGAGCGGAATAATGTATTCCCAACGGAAAAGTAAGTAAACGTAATGTGCGACCGACGCCTTTACGGGGAAAGTTACTAAAGACTCCTTCAAACGCAACCCCACATTGGTATAAACAATACTGCAACGCATAATGTACCATCGGTAAATCTTGCTGTTGGCGGCCATCATCTTCAAACCGTTTCAAGGTCGCAGAAGCTAGATACAAGTGACTTAGCACATCACCTAAACGTGCCGATAGTAATTCTCGACGTTTTAACTCACCGCCTAAACTCAGCATAGATACATCAGCACAAACGGCAAGCGCTTTTGACATCCGCGCTAAATGGCGATAATAATCACGGGTATCGCCACTCACAGGTACACGATTAAAACATGATCCACTGACTGCATTAAGCAATGATTTAGCTATATTTCCTGCCGCAAAACCAATGTGTTGCATTAATAATTTATCAAAATCGTTAGCGCCTTGAGATTCATTCGGGTTCGCCGCCGCAGCCATTTCATCAAGAACATAAGGATGACAACGAGTCGCGCCTTGACCAAAGATCATTAAATTCCGAGTAAGAATATTAGCGCCTTCAACCGTTATCGCGACAGGCATACCGAAATAGTGATGACCCAAATAATTCATTGGTCCCAGTTGAATCCCACGCCCCGCATGCACGTCCATGGCATCATTTAGTACTGTTCGTGACATTTCAGTCATATGGTATTTAGCAATTGCAGTCACAATCCCTGGTGTTTGCCCGGTATCTAATGCGGTAGTCGTCAATGTTCGTGTCGCTTCTAGCATATAAGTAAAACCACCAATGCGTCCTAAAGCTTGTGCAACACCTTCAAAATTACCGATGGGCATACCAAATTGCTTACGAACAACCGCATAAGCGCCGGTTGTTTTTGCCGCTAGATGTCCAATTGCCGTACCTAAAGCGGGTAAGGAGATACCTCGCCCAGCAGATAAACACTCCACCAGCATTCGCCAACCTTTACCAGCATAATCTTGGCCACCAATGATCCAATCTAATGGTATAAAGACATGATGACCACGAGTGGGACCATTCATAAATGCCATATTAAGAGGATCATGACGCTCACCAATTTCAACCCCAACATGATCCGTTGGAATTAATGCACAAGTAATACCGAGATCGACTTTATCCCCCAGTAATCCCTGCGGATCTTTCATTTTAAATGCTAGCCCAAGTACCGTTGCGACAGGAGCCAGCGTAATATAACGTTTATTCCACGTTAAATTTAATCCTAAAACATGTTCACCGTTATATTCGCCATAACACACAACACCTTCATCAGGTATTCCGCCAGCATCAGATCCTGCTTCAGGTCCTGTTAAAGCAAAACACGGAATATCATCACCCTTTGCTAATCGAGGTAGCCAATATTCTTTTTGTTGTTGTGTTCCATAATGGGTCAGTAACTCACCAGGGCCAAGTGAATTAGGTACCATCACACAAACAGCGGCACTTAAACTTCGGGTCGCTATTTGCGCCACAATCGTAGAGTTAGCATGCGCTGAAAAATCAAGTCCGCCATATTGTTTACTGATAATTAATGCAAAGAACTTTTCACGGCGCAGAAATTGCCAAACTTCCTCTGGCAAATCTTTTTGTTGCTGCACAATGTTAAAATCATTTAACATTGATAATAATGTTTGCAACTTAGTCTCAATAAATCGTTGCTCTTCATCACTCAAACTTGGTTTAGGATAGTTAAGTAATGTTTGCCACTGTGGATCACCACTGAATAATTCGCCATCCCACCATACACTGCCCGCTTCCATTGCTTCTTTTTCAGTGTTTGATAACGGCGGTAATACTTTCTTAAACAGTTTGAAAGCAGGATCACTCAAATAACGTTTACGCATGGTTGCTAACGAACTCATAATGCATATCCTTTTTGTGATTCAATGACGAATATCGGTGACTTTTAAACAGTATTGCTCACTACTAACCCCTGATTAAGTGCTATCGGTGCTGTAACACCAGCAGCAAGATAAGGTACTAAACGATTGATTAAATCTTCTGTCTGGATTTGAGTTGTAAAGTCGTTTACTGCAATGTCACATAGTGCAGTACTTGAAGCCATGGTAAATACGGATGCCCCCAGAGTAAAATGTAACCGCCAAAATAAAGTTTCAGGATCTAAACAAGGATAAGCACGACGTACAGCACCCACAAATAATTGAATAACATCATCGTAATGTGTCGTTATAAACCACCGTAAATGTCCTTGAACATCAGTATAACCACGCCCAATTAATGACATGAAAATAGTAGTGCCATTATTTTTAAAACTATTCAATCTCAATAGTGGCCGTTTAGTACATAAAAACACATCATTCATATCAAACTCATCACGCTGGTGTAAGGTAACTAATTCATTTTTAAATATCGGCATGAATTGTTCAAGATAACGGCTTAATA
Organism: Photobacterium phosphoreum; assembly: GCF_002954725.1. GTDB lineage: Bacteria > Pseudomonadota > Gammaproteobacteria > Enterobacterales > Vibrionaceae > Photobacterium > Photobacterium phosphoreum. The sequence goes on along the minus strand of NZ_MSCQ01000001.1, from coordinate 738,407 downwards.
CGGCACGAATCAGCCCTTTCTTATCGCCATAGTGATAATTGACTGCCGCTAGATTAGCACCTGCCGCAGTGGTAATCGCACGTAAAGATGTATCTTTAAAACCACGCTCAGCAAACAACAACTCAGCAGCATCCAGTATTCGATTTTTAGTCGTTTCTTGTCCTGCCATATCAATCATCCAATTTAAACGCTTGTTTAAATATTACACAAAATCAACATATTTAACAATTAAACCACATCACAGAACGTAATTTTTAACGCTATAATAGAATGAAATACAATTAAACCCTTTAAAATCAGTGGTGAGTAATTAAATGCTGCTACATATAAGATGGCAAGGAACCAATCGTATAAATAAATGTCTTATTGATACCACTGCTTTTTTTAGAAGTTTTTACTTCAATACCCGTTAACATATATTTGTTGATGGGTTTTCTTTATCTACAGTGCCATTTATCAATACGAGATAATATTTTCAAATAAAATTATTTTTTTTGAACTTTCTCTGAAATAGTCACTCTTACTTATGTATTCAATTTGATAAATAGTTATTTTGCACAGCAACAATGCTTTTTATCAAAATGTTTAATTCACTACTGCTTTAAATCCTAATTGTATTTTTTTTGGATAATCTCCTTCCCGCTGACATTTATCAGCGGGATTTTTTTATCATCCAATTAGGCTATATCTCATATAGGTAGCATCAAAAAACCAATACACTCCCTAGCATGAAAAATAATTTCATCTTTTTTGAGATGATATTGAACTCTTTCAGCAACCCACAGTCTGATTATATAAGAATTGAGATTATTGGTTGTTTTACTGGCCGTCAAATAGACCAGTAATCTAAATTGCTACTACTGCTTTAACTCCTAATTGTAATTTTTTGTTTGCGCTGAAGCTCTTTGCTACAGCGCTTTTTTTTGCGTTTAATTTAGGGTAACAATCTATAATAGGTGGGGAGTCCCTTGCAATAAATCATCATGTATCATTGTAATACCTAATGCTGAAAGTGTTTGTTGTGCGTTTATCTGCTTGCCATTTACACCCTCGTTATCATCATTAAACTCAGGAAGTGGTAACTGTGATTTAATCGCCATTTCAGTATAATATTGCTCACGACTAGGGTGAGTACTCGCAGCAAGATGCATAATTGGCATCAAAGACTTCTGCGTAATAATGGCAGAGATAACACGAATACAATCGTCTAAATGCACTAAATTCACTGGTTGCTTACCCGCACTAAGCGTTTGACGTCCCGATAAAAACTTTACAGGGTGTCGTAACGGTCCAAATAACCCCGATAACCGTAACACGGTTAAATTATGCTGCCACTGTTGGCGTAGTAACTGTTCTAATTGATAATGCAACTTCCCAGAGACCGATTGTGGGCATACTCGCGTCGTTTCTAGCACCTCCCCTTCCAATGAGTCATACACAGAAGTGGTACTAATAAAAATAACCCGCTGACACCCTGATCTTTGTGCTGCCATCGATAACGACATCACATTTTCAATATGTTGTTGTGGATTAAGCTGCTTACGCCCCGGTGGAATCGCTATGACCAATACATCCGTTGTTAGAAATTGATCAATACTCGTATTAACCTCATCACTAAGCGGTAATGTTAATAAACACCCATTGATATCCTGCTGTTGTAATTTATTTACACCCGCAAATGTTGTTTTAGATCCCCAAACATCAATCGCTTGAGTTTTTAATGATAATGCTAACGGTAAGCCGAGCCACCCGCAGCCACAAATACTGACTTTCATTGATATTCCTTTTATTTACCGATAATAATTTTCGATTAAATCTGTAATTTTTTATAAAATATTAAAATAAAACAATAGTTATTTATTTCACAGCTTAAAATAAGTCTTTATTTATAAAACAAATCTCCACCTTTCGTAAAATAAAACAACAAAATCTAACATTATTTGTTTTATAAGTTTCAATTCTGAAATTAAAAAGTCGATCCCGATCAAAAACCAATAAAAACCACCTAAAAAACACCGTGAATCACTAGGATATGTTAATAGTTAAGTAGTATAGTTTCATTATATGGGCAACTTGTTGACAAGAATGCTACAAATGAAATTCAATAACGAAGTGCATAAATACCTATGAATACCATAGAAAAAATACAAAATAACTTAGAACACTTCAGCAAATCTGAACGTAAAGTAGCGGAAGTTATTATCGCCTCACCACAAACAGCCATTCATTCTAGTATTGCAACACTCGCAAAAATGGCCGATGTGAGTGAGCCTACCGTTAACCGTTTTTGTCGTCGACTTGATACTAAAGGTTTTCCCGACTTTAAATTACATTTAGCACAAAGTCTGGCTAACGGAACACCTTATGTAAATCGTAATGTTGAGGAAAATGATGGGCCAGATGCCTATACCGCCAAGATCTTTGAATCAACAATGGCGTGTTTAGATGTTGCTAAAAATAGCCTAGATCCAATGCAAATTAATCGTGCGGTTGATTTGCTCACCCAAGCTAAAAAAATATCCTTTTTTGGTTTAGGCGCTTCAGCATCAGTTGCCCATGATGCCCAAAATAAGTTCTTCCGATTTAATATTCCTATTGTTTGCTTTGACGATATTGTCATGCAACGTATGAGTGTTATTAATTGCAGTGATGGTGATGTTGTCGTTGTAATATCACACACCGGACGCACCAAAAGTCTAGTTGAAATAGCACAAATGGCCCGTGAAAATGGCGCAACGGTGATCGGCATTACCGCTAAACATTCACCATTAGAGCGCGAATGTTCATTATCAATTTGTCTTGATGTGCCTGAAGACACTGATATCTATATGCCAATGGCGAGCCGTGTAGTGCAAATGACGGTCATTGATGTTCTCGCAACCGGTTTCACATTACGCCGAGGATCAAGTTTCCGTGATAATTTAAAGCGTGTAAAAGATTCGCTGAAAGATTCACGGTTTTCTAAAGAGCGTTATTCTTTATAACGATGAGCGCTAAGCGAAAGAACAACAAGTGCTAAGCGAAGTTTCGGCTTCGCTATCACGATTAACCATGCACTTAGATTGCCCCCTCTCTTCTTCTTTATCCAACTTACTGAGTAGCATTCATTTTAGGATCTTATTTACATCAATATCTAACCCCGCTGTTTTGATTGATATTGATGAATAAACCGACTTATTTTACATGGAGCTTATAATGTCTGAACGACTAAGACGTACCAAAATTGTTACTACCCTCGGCCCTGCAACTGATCGTGATAATAATCTAGAGAAAATCATTGCCGCTGGTGCTAACGTGGTTCGCATGAACTTTTCCCATGGCAATGCTGAGGATCATATCCTGCGCACTAAACAAGTTCGTGAAATCGCAGCACGTTTAGGAAAACATGTCGCAATTTTAGGTGATCTTCAAGGCCCTAAAATTCGCGTTTCGACTTTTAAAGAAGGCAAAATCCAACTCAAAATTGGTGATAAATTCACCCTTGATAGTGATTTATCGAAAGGTGAAGGTCATCAAGATGCGGTTGGTATTGACTATAAAGAACTCCCCAATGATGTTATTGCAGGTGATGTTTTATTACTTGATGATGGTCGTGTACAACTTCAAGTTACCGCAGTAACAGGAAATAAAGTACATACTATTGTCACTGTTGCAGGTCCTTTATCAAACAATAAAGGCATTAATAAAAAAGGCGGCGGTTTATCAGCAGCAGCATTAACGGCAAAAGATAAAGCTGACATCATTACAGCAGCAGCAATGGGCGTTGATTACCTTGCGGTTTCTTTTCCCCGCAATGGCGAAGATATGCACTATGCCCGTCGACTTGCAACAGAGGCGGGATTAACAGCAAAATTAGTCGCCAAAGTAGAGCGAGCAGAAACCGTTGCAACGACAGAAGCGATGGATGATATTATTTTAGCTTCAGATGTAGTGATGGTTGCTCGTGGTGATTTAGGGGTTGAAATTGGCGATCCTGAATTGGTTGGCGTACAGAAAAAACTGATCCGTCGTGCTCGCAGTTTAGATCGTACCGTTATTACTGCGACTCAAATGATGGAGTCAATGATCACCAGTCCAATGCCAACCCGTGCTGAAGTTATGGACGTTGCCAATGCCGTGTTAGATGGCACTGACGCGGTGATGCTATCGGCAGAAACCGCAGCTGGTGATTTCCCGATTGAAACTGTCACTATTATGGCGAGTGTTTGTCTTGGTGCAGAAAAAGAGCCAAGTATTAATGTTTCCAATCATCGCTTAGATCATAAGTTTTCTAACCCAGAAGAAACTATTGCGATGGCAACGATGTATGCTGCTAATCACATGGTTGGTATCAAGGCCATTGTGGTAATGACGGAATCTGGTCGAACACCACGTCTGATGTCACGTATTTCATCAGGTTTGCCTATTTTTGCACTATCACGTAATAAGACCACGCTTAATCGTGCAGCTTTATTCCGTGGTGTTACACCTATTTTTTTTGACCGCGATAGCGATGCAGGCTTGGATGCTGCAAAACATGCGCTTTATGTGCTAAAAGACGCAGGCTATGTGCAAGCAGGAGATTTAACCATTATTACCCAAGGTGATAAAATGGATACCATTGGCTCAACGAACAATATGCGTATTTTAATGGTTGAGTAAACACGGTAACAATGGCGACAATATTCCAATATAAAAGGCTGAGCCTGTTTTAACGAACAAGAAACTCATGCTCAGCCTTTTTAATCGTCGTCATGCAATTTAACTGATGGGTAGTGACCAGTTTGGATTAATCAATGAGGTTAAAATATGATCCTGCCATTGGCCATTGATCAATAAATAATCTTTCGCTAACCCTTCATGCTCAAAGCCGACAGCCGTTAACACACTGCCACTTTTATTATTATGTGGCATATAGGCCGCCATAATGCGATGGAAATGTTTATCAATAAACATCCACTCAGTTACCGCCGTTAGCGCACGACGCATTACCGCTTGTCCTTGATGGTATTGATCTAAAGAGTATCCAACATGGCAAGCATAAAATGGCGACTTCACTAAATTACTGAAATTAATCACCCCAATAATATCGCCCGTTACACGGTGTTCAATAACAAAATAAAAAGCCATCTCATGACGATGTAACGTTGCAATTTGCTCTAAGCGCTGTTGCCAACCTGCTAAACTAAAAAAAGCTTCATGCCGTAATGGCTCCCACGGCGCAAGGAAATGACGATTACGCTGATAATATGCGGTGATTTTTTCCGCATCTTGCGCCTCAATCAAGCGAATTTTTATATCATCAAGTACAATAGTTGATGATCGATGTATAATTGAATGAAACAAGTGCTACTCCGACACGACAATGTTAATTGATATAACGCACATTTTGTGAGTTTACATGATAATGAAAGCAAGCCACATTCAATATTCGATATATTAGCATGCAGTTGTCTGTTACTCTTTGTCAGTCAATGTTATTAATTATTACGCCTTTAGTGAGTTATTGATGTATTACGATTGTATTGAAACAGAACTGGGGAACATTATGTTGCTGGCCGATCACCAAGGTCTTCGACAGTTATCGATCACGAGCCCCAGCTATAGCCCAAATGAAATATGGCAACATAATCCTGAGTTTATGGCCCCTTTCATTAAACAACTCAAAGAATACCTCACCGGCTCCCGGAAAAAATTCACCTTCCCCCTCGCGCCCCAAGGCACAATATTCCAACAACAAATTTGGCATGCTATTGCTGATGTTCCTTATGGTGAAACCGTCACCTATGAACAAATAGCAGCAAATATTGGTAATACAAAAGCAACTCAAGCCATTGGTATGGCAAAAAATGTCAATCCAATTCCAATTGTGATCCCTTGCCACCGAGTATTGAATAGCCATAACTCATTATGTGGTTATCGTTATGGCGAAGATATTGTAGCGTTATTATTAGCACTAGAATCAGGCGATACCATCTTGCTTGAAGCACATCAAAACGACTAATTCTAATCAATGAGCATTGCTGCTTATTATTAAATAAAGAGATAGCTATTATGGCTATCTCTTTTGTTTTAACGCCCACGATTAATTACGCTTACTCAACCCATATTCACGTAACTTATTCGCTACGGCTGTATGAGAAACCCCTAACCGTTTAGCAAGCTTACGGGTTGATGGATAGCTCTGATACAAATTCGACAAAATCCCTGATTCATAACGCTTCATGATTTCATCCAGTGATCCTGTCAAGGTTTCTTCGCTCATCACCGTACTCGATTCTTTTTCAGGTAACTGTACATCCGCCGACGTCATTTCAGCCCCTTCCACCTGTGTCATCGCGCGAAATAATACATTACGCAGCTGACGAATATTCCCCGGCCAAGCATATTGCTTAAGCGAGAATGCTAATTCTTCAGATAACTCAGGTTTAGGTTGATGTAGTTCTTGGGCAAATTGCGCTAAGAATAATTCAGCTAATGGCACTATATCAGCCGCACGCTCACGCAATGGCGGTACAACTAAGGCAAGTACATTGAGTCGATAATAAAGATCTTCACGAAATTCGCCTTCCGCAACTAACTCCGGTAACTTTTTCTGAGTCGAACAAATTACACGTACAGAGACTTTTATTTCCGCCTCTTCACCCACACGACGGAAAGTACCGTCTTGAAGAAAACGTAATAATTTAATCTGTAAGTGTTTTGACATTTCGCCAATTTCATACAAAAAAACCGTACCACCGGCTGCTTGTTCAAAAATACCTTTTTTAGCAGGTTCATTGGTGCTCTCTACACAACCAAAAAGCTCGGTTTCTGCAGCATTATCTGGCATAGAAATACAGTTAACCACAAGAAAAGGTTTATCTCGATGTACCGAGCGCTGATGACAAGCGCGCGCTAACATTTCTTTACCCGTTCCTGTTTCACCTTGTATAAGCAATGGTGCGTCTAATAATGCTAATTTCTTGGCTTGAGCTAATAAATGCTTAAATCGTGATGAATGACCAATCAAATGTTCAAAGCCGCTATCACCATTTATGGTGCGCATAACAACTGGCATTTTAGCCTCAGACAGTGATTTCAATAAAATTAACGCGCTTGCAAGCACTGGTTCTGGCGCTTCATCACTGACATAGACCGGCATGATATCCATTTGATAATCTAGCCCTGAAATAACAACAATTTCACTGTGTTTCTGTGCCTGATTTTTATCTAACCAACGCGTAAAGTTAAACCCGAGTAAAGTATAAATATTTTCACTGAATAAATTTTCACTGCGGTGCCCCATTAATTGTTCTGCCGCTTGATTAGCAAAATCCACTTTGCCACTTAAATTAATGGTAAAGAAAGGATCGGGTAAAGTTTGTAGTAAAGCAGAAAGCTCAGTATGTTCACGTTCACTGGGCATAAACTGAATTTTACGTACATCAGTGACACCATCCAGCTGACGTATCTGCGACATTAATTGACTAAACTGTTCAAATTCAACTTCAGGACAATTTAAATAGATGATACCAATACGATCAATTTCAATGCCACGCAGATCGATTTCTTGACTGGTTAAAATATCCAATAATTCACGGGTCATCCCCACTCTATCTTCGCAAAAGACCTGTAATCTCATCGTTTACACCTTCTTGTTATTCATCTTACGTGCATAATTAATTACAGCTATCCATTATGGCTAATCTTGAGCAATACTAATAATAATCAGAGTGTTAAGCTTTATCATTGAGAGGCTTAATCCACACGATTATAAGTGTTCGTAAATCTATACTGTCAACTATTCCTGACAGTTATGTCAGTGTGCGACTAACCCTTTAACGAGTCAAGCCACGAGATCGCATCTGCACCGATTAAATACAAAAATCCTTATCTTAAAAAAAAGAGAACCGAAGTTCTCTTTTTAATGCCATCAATTGATCCAGCGATTAGCTTTTATTCTTATTCCCTAATTGGCTCAATAAATCACGACGAATTTCACTTAGTTTTGGCTGCTCACCTTCCATCCATGGTAATGGACGCATCAGATTAATAGCTTTAAGCCCCAAGCGTCCAGTCAATAAACCAACCCCAACACCTTGTGCTACCCGGGTTGACATTCTGCCAGCAAGATCCATTGAAAGCATATCCATACCTAAATCAGCAACCACTTCAGATGCACCTGCAAATGCCATGTTCGCAAGCACTAATTTTACTAATTTAATCCGTGACCAATAACTGAGTTCAATACCATACACCGCAGAAATTTGCTCAATTAAGCGAAAATTACGCCAAGCGACTAACAACATATCAGCAACAGCTAACGGGCTCAATGCAACCATTAACGCAGCTTCACTTGAATATTTAGCGACTAACTGCCGTGCTAACTTATCTTGCTGACTCACGACCATCTGATCATAAAGTGCTAATACTTCTCGATCGTTATGCGTGGCTGCTAAAGCATGTAACCAACGATCATAGCCATGATTATCGGTTGGAATTTGGCTTAGTTTTGCTAATTTAACGCAAAAAGCTTTACCTGCGCCAATACCATCAGCGGCCAATAATAGCTGCGCTTGCTCACGTTCAGTCTGACGTTGTTTTAAACGGCGTAAATTAATAAACTCACGTCCTAGCGCACTGATACCCGCTACCGCAATACCCGCAACAATGGCACTCCATCCTAAGGATAGCCAATTACCCGTTTGATAAGCTGTTGTAACGTGATCCACGGTTTGCCAACCAACCATCGCAGCACCTGCCACTAACAGTCCTTTAAACCAACGATAACGACGTTTAGGTTTAGCGGCTAAAATTTGCTCTAAGGCTTGATCACTCTCAACGTTTACCGCCTCAACAGTATCTGGCAAAAAAGCACTTTGTTGTTCAAAGTTCATTTTAACCGTCAAGTCAGGCTGCTGTTGGCTTAATGGCTGTTCTGTCTCATCAAACACCATTTTGGCTTTTAAAGGCTCTGTCATTGCAATTTATCTCCCAGTAGATATTCCAATGCTTTATCCATTCGAATATGCGGTAGAGGTTCATCCATTTGCTGTGGTAATGGACGTAAATTAATAAAATCAAATCCCTTGTCATCCCAAAAATCTTGATTGGGTAGTCGTCGTGGAACATCACCGGGAAAGAACGTTTGTACGTTACCTACCATATCAGTACCACGCAATGCTGGCACTTGCTGGCCTTGGTAATTCACAAAACCAGGCTCACTGGCTTGAATTGATGCCAAACTCACACAATCCATGCTAATACCTTCAAACGACGCAGTTTGCCACGCTTCATTAACAAGCTGCTGCAATAATCCAACTAAATTAGGATGCTGCTCTGGCGTAATATGATCGGCTTTTGTTGCCGCAAACAATACCTTATCAATACACGGGGCGAATAATCGTCGCAACATAGAACTGCGACCATATTTAAAACTTTGCATCAATTGATCTAACGCTTGACGCATATCATTAAAGGATTCATAACCCGCATTCAACGGCTGTAAGCAATCAACTAATACAATTTGTCGATCAAACTTAGAGAAATGATCATTATAAAAAGCCTTTACAACATGCTGCTGGTAATACTTATAGCGTTGTTTAAGCATTCCAAAGTTACTGTCATCGGTCGCTGTGGCTAATTGTTGCTCGGTATATTTATTGGTCCATATCATCGGGAAGAACTGTAATACAGGTGCGCCTGCTAATTCTCCCGGCAACACAAATCGCCCCGGCTGCACCCAATGTAAGCCACCTTCGGCCTTGCATTGATGTAGATAATCTGTAAACGCGGCGGCAATCGCTTCAATTAAGGTTTCATCAGCAGGGGCAAAAGGATCAAATTGCTCCCCCATTGCTAACCATGATTGTGCTAATGCTAACCGTTGACCTTTTAATGCTTGTGCTTGTTGCTTTGACCAACTAATAAAATCAAGATCAAGCAAAGGTAAATCTAATAGCCACTCACCAGGATAATCAATAATATCGAGATACAGGGTGGCAGTATCTTGAAATAATTTAAGTGGCCCTTTTTGTGGTTTAAAACGCAATGCAAGCCGAGTTTGGCTAACATCACTGGTTGGCTGAGGCCATGTTGGTGGCGATGATAACAATGCATTCATACCGTCATCGTAACCAAACTTAGGTACATGCATATCCAGCTGAGGCACTCTTTTAGAGCCTAATAAATAGCCATCTCTCACCGCTGAAAACATTGGTAAACGAGGGTTAGTACTTACATGTAACAATTGATTGATCAGTGACGTAATAAAGGCCGTTTTTCCTGCGCGAGATAAACCTGTTACCGCAAGACGCACGTGGCGATCAAGGCTACGGTTAACCCATTTATTCACTTCATTACTCATTCGATTCATTACGCTTCCCTATTCATCTATACGGTCTTATAACTGACCATAAAAAAGCAGGCCTGAATACATCAGTACCTGCTTCATATTGATATTATTTATAGACTTAATCTAGATAAATAACATCAAGCACTGTCGATATGTGCATTAAAGTTTATTAAATTCACGATCAACTTTAAAGGCAGATGAGGTTACATAAGCTTCCATTTTTTGAATACTGACTTCACTACGTGCGAGTTCCGTTTCAACATTATCCAAAATCTGTTTTGCTGATTGCCCTGTTTGCCATGGTTTTTGCTTTACATTATGTTCAGTATACTGATGCTGTTGCTCTTTTCGCTGTGGTGGCATTTTATCTAAAATTAACCAAGCAGCAATATAAGCCACTGTCGCAAAGAAACCGACGCCTAATAAAAAAGCTGTCACGGCTAAAATACGCATTAACCAGATTTCAACACCAAAATATTCCGCTAAACCTGCACAAACACCACCTAACTTACCGTTTTTAGGATCACGATATAATGTTTTACGCATTATTTCTGTCTCCATTGTGGCGCTTCAGCATCTAAAATTCGCTCCAGCGTAACAATCCGCTCTTGCATCACCTCTGCGCGTGCCACTAAGGTTTCTAATTTTTGATGATCCTCACCTGATAATCCCTCACCTGATTTACGCTTACTGCGGTAATGAAGAATTAACCACAATGGTGCGACAACGATCATAAACACCACTAACGGAACACTAATAAAACCCATCGACATTTGTTGTTCTCCTTTCACGCAGGGGTAATAGCACTATTATTATTTTTATGTAATTTAAAGGACCATTATCCCACGATTACTGTTGTTTATCGTTCATGCTTGCTTTTAGACGCTCAAGCTCTTTTTCAATATCATCTTGTGCTTGAAGATCAGCAAATTCTGACTCTAAGCTTTTTCCACGACCAAAACTATAACTATCCGCTTCGGCTTCCATTTCATCAATACGGCGTTCATATTGTTCAAACTTCGACATTGCTTCATCGACTTTACTGGTATCTAGCTGACGACGTACATCACGACGCGTTCCTGCCGCTTTGTGGCGAGTCACTAACGCTTGCTGACGAGCACGAGTTTCTTGCAATTTACGCTCAAGTTCAGCCACTTCTAACGATAATTTTTCAATCGTTTCATCGACTAACTTATATTCTTCATTTAACGTTAACGCCACATCAACCAATTTTTGTTTTTCAATTAATGCGGCACGAGCAAGATCTTCACGGCCTTTTTGAATCGCTAAACTGGCTTTTTGTTGCCAATCTGTCGATTGTGTTTCAATAGCAGTAATACGACGACGCAATTCTTTTTTATCCGCCAGCGCACGTGCTGACGAAGTACGTACCTCTACCAGTGTATCTTCCATTTCTTGAATGATAAGACGAATTAACTTTTGCGGATCTTCTGCTTTGTCTAATAATGAATTGACATTAGCATTTACGATATCAGCAAAACGAGAAAAAATACCCATAATAAAACTCCTTGGTCAACCGTATTGAATGATGCTCAATGAACGGTTTATATCATCAGACTAACGTTATGTTGTCATGTACGGTGTAATTCTTTATATACATATCAACTTACGTGCCAACTTTTAACTAATTGTTTTTATTAGACTAAAATAATAACGCCGTATTTCAACAAACAATGATATAGTGAATATAACCATATTTTAGTGAGATTTACCAATGAGAAAGACCGAAAATTTAATCGGTGAGTCAGACGCTTTTTTAGCGGTACTTGATCACGCATCACGCCTTGCGACACTTAACCGCCCAGTGCTTATTTTAGGTGAACGTGGCACAGGTAAGGAACTGATTGCACAACGTATTCACTATCTATCAACCCGATGGGATCAACCGCTGGTTAGCTTAAATTGCGCAGCATTAAGTGAAGGCGTTATTGATTCTGAATTGTTCGGGCATGAAGCCGGATCGTTTACAGGTGCGAAAAACCGTCATCAAGGACGATTTGAACGCGCTGAGAATGGCTCACTTTTTTTAGATGAACTGGCAACAGCGCCTATGGGTGTGCAAGAGAAACTATTACGTGTGATTGAATATGGCGAATATGAACGTGTAGGCGGTAATAAAAGCTGCCAAGCCAATGTCCGATTAATTTGTGCCACTAATCAAAACTTGCCACAACTGGCCGCAGATGGAAAATTTCGAGCAGATTTATTAGATAGATTAGCGTTTGAAGTGATCCATTTACCACCACTTAGAGCGCGGGTTGATGATATTCTACCATTAGCTGAACATTACGCTGTTCGCATGTGCCGTGAAATGAACTTCAGTTACTTTGCAGGTTTTAGTTACCAAGCCCAGCAACAATTATTACGCTACTCATGGCCGGGTAATATTCGTGAATTAAAGAACGTTGTTGAGCGTTCCATATTTCGTCATGCAATAGAAGATGAAATTATCGATACCATTATTATCGATCCCTTTACGACGCCCTGGGATAAAGAATCTGACATTATCGAGCACCACCCTCAACCAACCGCAGTGAAACCATCAGTAAATCAAGATGCTGGTGCACTAACATTCCCAATAGATCTACGCCAGCAACTACAACAACAAGAAATCATATGGATTGAACAAGCTTTAACGTTGGCTAAATTTAATCAAACAAAAGCCGCTGAATTATTAAGTCTTAGTTACCACCAATTAAGAGGCTTAATACGTAAATATGACATCAATGTTAATGGTGATTAATCAACCAAATTGAGACTAAAATTCAACATAATTGACGCTTTTTCGCTAATTTAATTCAAAACGGGCGGGATAACTTGGTGAGCGAGATGGAAAATGTTAAATTTAAAAACTTAATTTCAAATAACGCCTATTAAATATGAGCGCTTACTATCGTCTTTTTATTGCGAGCTTAGTTTTATTGACCCTTAGTGGGTGTAAACAACCAGCAAAAGATTCTATGACTCAACGTCGTGGCTTTGTCTATTGTGGCCAAGATACGCCGACAACACTTAATCCCCAATTAACAGACGGTGGACTAACAGCAGAGACCCTTTCGGCACAAATTTTTGATCGTCTGCTACTACTTGATCCCGTTAACTATAAGCCGTTACCTGATCTAGCTAAAAGCTGGACAGTAAGTGACGATGGATTAGTGTATACCTTTACCCTTCGCCAAGGCGTGAAATTTCAAACCACAGCATGGTTTACGCCAACACGCACTATGAATGCTGATGATGTGGTGTTTAGCTTTGAACGGGTAATTAACCCAGATAATCCATTCCACCATATTTCAGGTGGCCGTTACCCTTGGTTTGAAAGTCTCGGCTTTGCTAACGATATTGAAAGTATTAAAGCGCTGAATCCACAAACGGTACAGTTTATCTTACGACGCCCTGATAACTCCTTCTTATCAAACTTAGCAACTAGCTATGCTGTTGTATATTCAGCTGAATATGGCAAACAGCTATTAAAATCGGGACAAATTGGCAAGTTAGATAGTCGCCCTATTGGTACTGGACCATTTTATGTTGATCAGTTTATTCCAAATGATCTGATTCGATTAAAACACCATATTGGCTATTGGCAAGGTGTTGCGCCAATGGAGCAAGTAGTGTTTGATATCTCTTCTCGCGGCATGGGCAACCTAACGAAGTTATTAAGTACAGAATGTGATGTCTTAGCCTCACCCGTTGCGAGTCAGTTACCTGTAATTACTGACAATAATAATTATGAATTATTGGCACAAACAGGCATGAACGTATCATTTTTAGCCTTAAATACGAGCCTTGCACCGTTAAATAACCTTAAGGTCCGTGAAGCTATAAGCTACGCCATTAATAAAGATACATTATTAAATTCAGTCTATTACGGCACAGCAACTAAAGCAAAAAGCTTATTACCACCAACATCATGGGCTTATAATAATGACAGTAAAGCCATTAATTATAACCCTAAAAAGGCCAAAGCATTGCTCAAGCAAGCAGGCTATAACAACGATCAAGTATTAACCATGTGGGTACCTTTAGAATCTCGACCTTATAACCCTAGCCCACAAAAGACCGCCGAACTTATTCAAGCTAACCTCAAAGCGATTGGAATAAAGGTTATTATTTATCATCAAGATAATATCGGTCGTCTTGGGGTAAATAACATGAATAAATACGATATGATGTTAGCGGGTTGGATTGCTGACAATGGCGATCCAGATAACTTTTTACGTCCATTACTGTCGTGTAATGCTAAACATGCAGGATTAAATGTCGCTAATTGGTGTGATGTACAATTTGATAATTTACTTGAATTGGCATTACGAACCAATAAAACCCAACAACGAGTTAACTATTACCAACATGCACAGAATATTCTCGATCAGCAAGTACCGATTATTCCACTTGCTCATGGAGTGCATTTTCAAGCGCATAATAAAACGCTCGGTGGTCTACAAATGAGTCCTTTCGGCTCGCGTTCATTTTCCAGCGTCTATCGGACTGAGTAAAGTATGTTTATCTACACTATACGTCGCTTAAATTTGTTTGTTATTACATTACTCATACTGACTATGGTGAGTTTTAGCATTTTAAGGCTTGATACCCAATTACAATGGACCTATGAGCCCTTTTGGCAAGGTTGGTTCATTTACCTACAAAATTTACTTGCGGGTAATTTAGGGATTAGTCCGACAGGCGTACCCATCAGCACTGAAATACTCAAGGTTTTTCCAGCAACATTAGAATTATGCTTTTTTGCTTTTATTCTATCGTTAGTGATCGGTATTCCTTTAGGTACTATTGCAGGCGTTCGTCGAGGTAGTCCAATTGATACAGTGATAAGTTCAATTACATTATTAGGCTACTCCATTCCTTTATTCTGGCTAGCAATGTTACTTATCTTACTGTTTTCACTGCATTTAGGCTGGTTACCTGTTTCGGGGCGTTATAGCTTATTATATCAATTTAATCATGTGACAGGTTTTGCATTAATTGATATTTTACTGTCCGATAAACCTTACCGAATGGAAGCCTTCTTTGATGCAATTAAGCACCTGGTATTACCTACTATTGTGTTAGCAATGGCACCAACGACCGAGGTTATTCGTTTAACCCGCGCATCGATTGCAGAAGTGATGACCAAAAACTACATTAAAGTTGCTCAGACTAAAGGTCTTTCTACATTTGAAATTGTACGTCGTCACGGCATGAAAAATGCGATTCCACCGATTATTCCCAAGCTGGGGATGCAGTTTGCAGCAATGATGACATTTGCGATGTTAACGGAATCTATTTTCAACTGGCCGGGTATTGGACGTTGGTTACTCAATGCAATTGCTGCCCAAAATTATGTTGCAATCCAAGCAGGCGTCATTACTGTAGGCAGCTTTATTTTATTGGCCAATATTCTGTCAGATCTCATTGGCGCAGTCGTTAACCCCTTAGTTAGGAAGGAATGGTATGCCATCAAATAGCGTTTACCAAGAAGCCACCATCCCTACCCAATGGGAACGTTCATGGCAAAACTTTAGATCCAATTCTTTAGCCATGTTTGGTTTATGGTGTTTATTAGCATTGTTATTAATTACCGTTAACGCACGTTGGTTAGCCCCTTATTCTGCGATAGAACAAGTGGGTGAGCTACTGATGCCGCCATCATGGGATAACTCAGGGCACGTTTCATTCTTCTTTGGCACCGACGACCTCGGCCGTGATATTTTGTCGCGATTATTGATTGGTAGCCAATTAACCTTTGGCTATGCCTTATTAGTCGCATTGGCATCAAGTGTCATTGGACTACTGATTGGTATTTTAGCGGGAATGAGTAGCGGTCTTAAATCGAGCTTTCTTAACCATATTTTAGATACTGTATTATCTATTCCATCACTGCTACTTGCGATTATTGTCGTTGCATATATGGGACCGGGTGAAACACATATTCTCCTCGCTATTTGGCTCGCATTAATTCCACGCTTTATTCGTGCTGTATACACAGCCGTACATGCCGAAGTCGCTAAAGACTATGTTATTGCTGCACGTCTTGATGGTGCCAATAATTTTTATCTTCTTTATAATTCTATATTACCCAATATCTTAACCACAATTACTACCGAGATGACTCGTGCTATCTCTGTTGCAATCATGGATATTGCAGCCCTTGGTTTCCTTGGATTAGGCGCACAAGCACCTTTACCAGAATGGGGCGCAATGCTTGGGGATTCAATTAACCTTATTTACCTCGCACCATGGACAGTCACCCTGCCAGGGCTTGCGATTATGTTTAGCGTCTTAGTCATTAACCTTGTTGGTGATGGTATGCGTCAAGCACTTAACGCGGGAATTGATTAACATGCCATTACTCGATATACGTAACCTAACCATAGAAATCGATACGCCTCAGGGAATGGTAAAAGCAGTTGATCGCATGAGCCTCACCATTAACGAAAGTGAAATTCGTGGTTTAGTGGGTGAATCAGGATCAGGTAAAAGCTTGGTTGCAAAAGCCATTGCTGGTGTATGTAAAGATAACTGGCGCGTTAATGCTGACCGAATGCGCTTAGGTGATGTTGACCTACTAGCATTGTCACCTCGCCAACGCCGTAAAATTGTTAGCCGTGAAATCGCGATGATTTTTCAAGAGCCATCAACATGTCTTGATCCCTCAGAGCGGATTGGTGAGCAGTTAGAAGAAGCGATCCCATCATCATCATTCAACGGTCGTATTTGGCAGCGTTTTCATTGGCGTCAAAAACAAGCGATTGCACTACTCCATAAAGTCGGTATTAAAGAACATAAACGAGTAATGCGCAGCTACCCTTATGAATTAACTGATGGTGAATGCCAAAAAGTAATGATTGCGATGGCGATAGCTAACCGCCCTCGCCTATTGATTGCCGATGAACCGACTAACGATCTGGATCCGATCACTCAAGCACAAATTTTTCGACTGTTAAGTCGCATGAACCAATTAGGCAATACAACGATCCTCTTGGTCAGTCACGACTTAAATACAGTGACTCAGTGGGCAGATAGGATCACTGTAATGTACTGTGGGCAATCGGTTGAATCAGGCACATCAAAAGAATTACTTGAGCTCCCTCATCACCCTTATACTGCGGCATTAATGCGCGCAATGCCTGATTTTTCAATGGGTGTGAGCCATAAATGTAAACTGGAAACACTACCAGGTTCTATTCCACCACTGCAACATTTACCTATCGGTTGCCGCTTAGGACCACGATGTCCTTATGCACAACGCAAATGTGTTGAAGTACCACAACGTCAAAAAGTTAAAGGTCATAAATTTAGCTGTCATTTCCCGCTAAATATGAAGGATGACAACAAATGAGTTCATTACTTGAAGTTGAACACCTGAAAAAAGATTACCATTATCGCTCAGGCTTATTTCGTCGCCGTACTATTGAAGCAGTAAAACCGGTTTCATTTCAACTTAATGCAGGCGAAACAATTGCCCTATTAGGTGAAAATGGTTCAGGTAAATCAACATTAGCAAAAATGTTAGCAGGTGTAATCACGCCTACCGAAGGAATTGTAAGAGTGAATGGTGAGCAACTGCATCATCATGATTATCAAACCCGTTGTAAGCTGATCCGAATGATTTTCCAAGATCCGAATACTGCCTTGAATCCACGCATTCAAATTGGACGCATTCTTGAAGGACCATTAAAACGAAATACTAATATGACCCCACAAGCACGAGAAAAACGTATCATGGATACTCTCAAGCGCGTGGGTTTATTACCTGAACATGCCTACTTTTACCCACAAATGCTAGCAACAGGGCAAAAACAACGTGTATCACTTGCTCGTGCGCTTATTTTACAGCCTTGTATTATCGTCGCTGATGAAGCCTTAAATGGTTTAGATATGTCAATGCGTTCACAGATGATAAACCTGTTACTTGAATTACAAGAAGAGATGGGATTGTCTTATGTGTATGTATCGCAACATATGGGAGTGGTCAAACATTTCAGCGACAAAGTAATGGTGATGCAAGATGGTGAAGTGGTCGAAAAAGGACGTACTGCGAATGTCTTTGCTAACCCTAAGCACTCGTTAACACAAAAGCTCCTCGATAGTCACTTTAGCTCACCAACACGAGAGAAAAGTACTCGAATATTGAATAGTACCCCTAAAATAAGCTATTAATCGCATAAAAATAAACGCCAGTATTATTACGTCATTAACGTAAAATACTGGCGTTATCGTTTGCTTATTTATTAAAAATTAAGCCAATGTTTTATTAATAGCCGCTAATACTGCAGCTGGATCACTGGCTTGAGTAATTGGACGACCAATCACTAAATAATCAGATCCCGCAGCAATTGCTTCAACAGGCGTCATCACTCGACGCTGATCACCAGCTTCACTGCCAACTGGACGAATACCCGGTGTGACCAATTTAAACTGTTGCCCCAATTGCGCTTTTAATAAATTAGCTTCTTGCGCTGAACATACTACGCCATCAAGGCCACTATTTTTAGTCAATGTCGCTAAATTTAATACTTGTTGTTGTGGCTGACATGAAATACCAATACCGGCTAAATCATTCGCTTCCATACTGGTTAATACCGTTACGCCAATTAGTAATGGACGATCTTTACCATACGGCTCTAGAATTTCACGCGATGCTGTCATCATTCGCTCACCACCACTGGCGTGCACATTGACCATCCACACCCCTAATTCAGCCGCCGCTCTTACCGCTTTTGAACATGTGTTTGGAATATCATGAAATTTCAAATCCAAAAATACCGAGTGGCCTCGATCATGTAATTGACGCACGAAATCAGGGCCAAAAAAAGTGAACATCTCTTTACCGACTTTTAAACGGCAACTTCCCGGCTCAATACGATCGACAAAAGCGAGCGCCTCATTATGATTATCATAGTCAAGGGCAACGATTACTTTAGGGTCTGTTACTTTAGCGTCTAGCATTGA
Source organism: Photobacterium phosphoreum (assembly GCF_002954725.1). Lineage (GTDB taxonomy): Bacteria > Pseudomonadota > Gammaproteobacteria > Enterobacterales > Vibrionaceae > Photobacterium > Photobacterium phosphoreum. Next base: position 719,119 of record NZ_MSCQ01000001.1, on the reverse strand, counting down.
GGCTCCTATTATGTCTAAATACATCCATTATGCGGTTGTCCCAACCGCCGGCAGGATTTTACATCAATCCAATAAATTTGATAGCTACAACTATAAAAAAACCAGTACATTACTGCACTGGTTTTAGAAAAAACAGATGAGGGTAATTATTCACCATCAAGCCCTCTAATTGGCTTGATTTGCCCCCAGCTCTTACAAGATGGACACTGCCAATATAAAGCATGAGTCGCAAAGCCACATTGACGACAACGATAACGGGGTTTCACTTTAAGCTGTTCACCCACTAAGTGACGCAAACTGGTTAAACTTTCTTTAGCGCGGCCTTCTTCTGCTTCATCAAGATGATATTCCATCAATTGATAAAAGCCTTTCATGGTTGGATTTTTTTGAAGTTGGCGTGTCATAAAAGACTGTGCCGTCACTGTGCCATCATGTTTAGCAATTTCATCAGCGAGCATTAATTCAGCACTGGCCCCTGCTTTTTGTTCGACACAATACTGTAAATACTTCAACCATGCGGTTTGATTATTCATTGCTTCATAACACTCAAGCAATAAGGGTAAAGCCTCACCAACAAACTCAATATCTTGCTCTGAGATCCGTTCTAAAATTTTTGCAGCTTGCTTATATTCTTGCTGCTTAACCTGTATTTTCGCCATCGCAATCGAAGCTCGCACACAGTTTTTATCCACTGATAGGGATTTTTTTAATAACTGAATCGCTTTATCTTGATTCTGAGCACTCAGCTCAAGCATGGAAAGTTCACACCAATAATGGGCAATATCATGCTTTAGTTTTGTTTTACCTAATTTCACCAACTGGGTTGCCATATCAATGGCTTTTTCCCACTCTCGCGTTTGTTGATAAATAGCTAATAATTGTTGTAATGCAGGCTTGCGATAATCAGGCTCATCCAACAACTGCTCAAAAATACGCTCTGCGCGATCAAAAAAACCAGCAGCCATATAATCTTTAGCTAATTGCTGTAAGGCTAAATTACGCTGTTCAATCGATAAATTAGGTCTTGCTATCAAGTTTTGGTGAATACGAATGGCGCGATCGACCTCTCCTCTGCTGCGGAATAAATTACCGAGAGCAAGATGAGTATCAATAGTTTCACTGTCAACCTGCAGCAACTCAATGAACAGGTCTACTGCTTTATCAGATTCGTCTGATAACAGCATATTAAGACCTGTTACATATTGGCGAGATAAGTGGTCAGACTTTTCTTGCTTTTGGTTACTTGCGCTCCTGTTACCCATATACCAGCCATAAGCGGCTGCAATAGGTAAAAGTAGGAACAACAATTCAAGCATTAATATTTATTCCTTAATTGGCTTAGCACGAAGCTGATCAAGTTCTTGTTGTTGCTTCGTTACTTTCTTCATTAAACGATTTTTAGCAAATCGAGCTTTAAGGTATAAAGTACCACAGATCACCCAACCAATAACAAAACCGGCACCAAATGCTGTGCCTAATAGCGTAGAAAGTTGGAATTCACCCTGAGCGATTAAATAATCAAAGCTAACCATTATTTGATTTTGCGCACCAAGAGCCAGAGTGATTAAAAAGGCGGCTACTAGAACAATAATTCCTAAAATCTTCATCGTGAATCCTCTCACTAAATCTAAATCATAAGTACTGATTATGCAGTAATTTTACAGATCAAACCATGATCTATAGACATAAAAAAACGGCATACCGAGAGTATGCCGTTTTTTTGTTCTATTCGCGGTTAAGCAGCTATTGATGCATTAACACGGTCACGTAATTCTTTTCCTGGCTTAAAGTGAGGAACGTACTTGCCGTCCAACTCAACTTTATCACCTGTCTTTGGATTACGGCCAACGCGAGGAGCACGGTAATGCAAAGAGAAGCTACCAAAGCCACGGATCTCAATGCGATCACCTTCTGCAAGTGTGTTCGCCATATGTTCAAGAATATCCTTGATTGCATCTTCTACCTGTTTGGCAGAAAGATGTGTTTGTTGACTGCACAGTCTTTCAATTAATTCAGACTTTGTCATAAACACTCCGTTTTAGTAAGTTTCTCAATAGTATAGCCGTTTAGAGGGAAAAAGCTAAAGCGATTTCCCTCAACGCTCAATTATTCGCCTTTAGCAGCTTTGAAAGCGTCAGCCATAGCATTACCAAACGCAGCGTCATCAGCTTTGTTTAGTGTAGCCATTGCTTCTTGCTCTTCAGCAACGTCTTTAGCACGTACAGAAAGGTTAACTACGCGGTTCTTACGGTCAACACCAGTGAACTTAGATTCAATAGAGTCGCCAACTGCAAGAATTAGAGTTGCGTCTTCAACACGGTCTACAGATGCTTCAGAAGCACGTAAGTAACCTTCAACACCTTCAGCTAGCTCAATAGTTGCGCCTTTAGCGTCAACTGCAATAACTTTACCAGTTATTAGAGTGCCTTTCTTAGTGTCAGCTACGAAGCTGTTGAACGGGTCTTCTTCGATTTGCTTAACGCCTAGAGAGATACGCTCACGCTCTGCGTCAACTGCAAGAACTACTGCAGAAATTTCGTCGCCTTTCTTGAAGTCACGAACCGCGTCTTCACCAGAAACATTCCAAGAAATGTCAGATAGGTGAACTAGACCGTCGATGCCGCCTTCAAGACCGATGAAGATACCGAAATCAGTGATTGACTTGATCTTACCAGTTACTTTGTCGCCCTTAGCTTGCATTTCTGCAAATGACTGCCATGGGTTAGCTTTACACTGCTTAAGACCTAGAGAGATACGACGACGTTCTTCGTCGATATCAAGAACCATAACTTCAACTTCATCGCCCACGTTAACAACTTTAGATGGGTGGATGTTTTTGTTAGTCCAATCCATTTCAGAAACGTGAACAAGACCTTCAACGCCTTCTTCGATTTCAACGAAGCAGCCGTAGTCAGTAAGGTTAGTTACGCGACCAGTAAGCTTAGTGCTTTCTGGGTAACGCTTAGCGATTGCAACCCATGGATCTTCGCCAAGTTGCTTAAGACCTAGTGATACGCGAGTACGCTCACGGTCAAACTTAAGAACTTTAACGTTGATTTCATCGCCAACATTAACGATTTCAGAAGGGTGCTTAACACGCTTCCAAGCCATGTCAGTGATGTGTAGAAGACCGTCAACACCGCCAAGATCAACGAATGCGCCGTAGTCAGTAAGGTTCTTAACGATACCTTTAACTTCCATGCCTTCTTGTAGAGAAGCAAGTAGCTCATCACGTTCAACACTGTTCTCAGATTCGATAACAGCACGACGTGAAACAACAACGTTGTTGCGCTTCTGGTCAAGCTTAATTACTTTGAACTCAAGTTCTTTGTTTTCAAGGTGAGCAGTGTCACGAACTGGACGTACGTCTACTAGAGAACCTGGTAGGAACGCACGGATGCCGTTAAGTTCAACTGTGAAGCCGCCCTTAACTTTACCGTTGATGATACCAACAACTGTTTCAGCATCTTCATAAGCTTTTTCAAGCTGGATCCAAGCTTCGTGACGCTTAGCTTTCTCACGAGAAAGTTTAGTCTCACCAAAACCATCTTCGATCGCGTCAAGAGCAACATCAACCTGATCACCAACTGCAACTTCAAGTTCGCCAGCAGCGTTCTTGAATTCTTCAGCAGGAATAGATGACTCAGATTTTAGACCAGCGTCAACTAATACGTAACCGTTTTCGATAGCAATTACAGTACCTTTAACGATGGCACCTGGGCGAGTTTCAACTTGGTTTAGCGACTCTGCAAAGAGTTGAGCAAAAGATTCAGTCATTTAATTAATCTTCAATATGATAAACAACCATGGGTATCCTACCGCATGGGGTTGATAATAAAGTCAGTTATCATCCATGACACCGACGTTATTTAGCTGCTTACGCAACTAAATAGGATTCGTTTATTTTAGCTTAGCATCAACATATGCCAAGACTTTTTCCAATACTTGTTCAATAGACATTTCAGTTGAATCAAGTACCAAAGCATCATCAGCAGGGCGTAAAGGCGCTACAGCACGATTGCGATCGCGGTAGTCTCGCTCCTGGATTTCGCTTAAAAGGCTGGTAAAACTAACATCTAAGCCCTTTTTTTGCAACTGATTCATACGACGAGTTGCACGTTCTTCAGCGCTAGCATCTAAGAAAATTTTCACTTCAGCAGATGTGAATACAACTGTACCCATATCACGCCCATCAGCAACCAAACCAGGTTGTTCATTAAATGCACGCTGGCGACGTAATAATGCTTCACGTACTCGTGGTAATGCTGCGACTTTTGAAGCTGCATTACCTACTTTTTCAGTACGAAGAGTATCAGAAACATCTTCGCCTTCAAGAATAACTCGAACCAACTCACCTTCTGCAACAAACTGAACATCGAGATGTGCAGCTAGTGGTACTAAAGCATCTTCTGATTCAGTATCTACACCATGATGAAGTGCAGCAAGTGCAAGCACACGGTAAATAGCACCAGAATCGAGCAGATTCCAGCCAAGTTTTTCTGCCAATAGCATACAAAGTGTGCCTTTACCTGCACCACTTGGCCCATCAACAGTAATGACTGGAGCATGAGTAGACATAAGTTTTCTCCGAATATGTATCCGTAATAGCTATAACTTAACCCCAATTAGGGTTAGCCATCAAACGGTGGCACATTATACGGAAAAAAATCTTAAATTTATATAGTTATTGCCTTTTCTATCATACCTTTTTACACCAATTAAAAAGCCTGATGCAATCACATCAGGCTACCACTACTGCAAACTTAAATATCAATAATAGAACGTTCGCTGTTAGACACTTAAACTCTGAAGTTTAGTGAAATAATCAGGAAATGTTTTTGAGGTACATTTAGGATCATTAATCGTCACTGCTGTATCGCTTAATGCCACCAACGAAAAGCACATTGCCATTCGATGATCATCATAAGTATCTATCTCTGCGTGGTTCAATTTTGTTGGTGGAGTGATCGTAATATAGTCATCCCCTTCTTCAACCTTCGCGCCGACTTTACGTAGCTCAGTCGCCATGGCTGCTAAACGGTCAGTTTCTTTAACACGCCAGTTATAAACATTACGAATCGACGTTGTCCCTTTAGCAAACAAAGCGGTGGTTGCGATTGTCATTGCGGCATCAGGTATATGGTTAAAATCCATATCAATGGCCGTTAATTCACCACCGCGAGCAATAACGTAATCATCACCCCATTCAATATCCGCTCCCATGGCCGCCAGAGCATCAGCAAATTGGATATCGCCTTGAATACTGTTTTTACCAATACCCGTCACTTTAATAGCGCCGCCTTTAATCGCAGCTGCCGCTAGAAAATAAGAGGCCGATGATGCATCACCTTCAACTAAAAATTCACCAGGCGATTGATATTGCTGACAACCTTTTACTACAAATTGTTGGTAATCACGGTTTTCAACCTCAACCCCAAATTGCGCCATTATGTGTAAGGTAATATCAATATAAGGCTTTGATACCAAATCACCTTTAATACTGATCACCGTATCAGCACTTGCCAATGGCGCTGCCATCAAAAAAGCCGTTAGAAACTGACTTGAAATCGAACCATCAATCTCAACGTCACCACCCACAATGCCAGTACCCGTTATCTTTAATGGTGGATAATGTTCATTTTCTAGATATTGAATATCTGCCCCTGCACTTCGCAGAGCATCAACGAGATGACCTATTGGGCGCTCTTTCATTCTTGGCTCGCCGGTAAGCGTATATTCTCCAGCGCCTAAACACAGCGCGGCCGCTAATGGTCGCATTGCTGTTCCCGCATTACCTAAATACAATTCAAGCGGCTCTATCGTCGTAAAAGCATGACCCAAACCGTCTACTTCACATTCGGTTTTATCTGCTGATAATCGATAATTAACCCCAAGTTGCTTTAATCCATTAAGCATATGGCGAATATCGTCGCTATCTAATAAGTTAGTTAAACGTGTAGTGCCTTTTGCTAGCGCGGCTAATAACAAAGCACGATTTGATACACTCTTAGAACCCGGCAGGTTCACTTCACCGTTAACTTTGGCAATCGGCTCTAGGGTTAAACTTTCCATTTATTATTCTTCCAATCCTAATTTTTCTTATCTAGCAGAGTACCCAATAATGTCACAGTTATCTAGCAGCAGTTTTTTTAGTATTTGATAACTCTGTTTAATATTGTTCCACCATCTACTGACTAATTACGGTAAAGTGGTTTCCTATAACAGCAATGAATATTGGAGTAATAATGAGTGCTATAACGCCCATGGTTGGAATTGGGATTATTATTGTTAATCAGCAGGGTCAAATATTAATTGGCAAGCGTAAAAACAGTCATGCGCCGTACTATTCTATCCCTGGTGGTCATATGGAATTAGGCGAAACTTTTAGTCAGTGTGCTATTCGTGAAGTAGAAGAAGAAACGGGGCTCACGATTTATAAGCCACAAGTGATTGCGGTAACCAATAACCTTGCTACCTATTCTGAATCAGGTAAGCATTATATTAGCGTTGCTCTACTCGCAACCGAGTTCAGCGGTGAGTTAACCTTGAAAGAACCCGATAAATGTGAAGGTTGGCTATGGGTTGATCCAACTCAAGTCCCCTCACCACAATTTGATGCTAGTGAGCAATCAATCCGATGTTACTTAGAACAACAGTTTTGTATTAGTGAGTAATACCAATCACAATAAGTTTCTGACTCAATTTAATGTCCTCTTTCGTCATTCCCTACAGTGAATGCCCGCGAGGGCGATAGGGAATCTAATGCTTTTGAAAGACGACCACTTAATTAATGGGATTAGTATAAGTACAATTAATAAAACCAAACGCTCTTAAACGCAAAAAGCGCCTCAATATATAGGCGCTTTTGGTTCGAGGTTCGAGGTTCGAGGTTCGAGGTTATTTAATCATCTTCACGTTCGATTTCGCGGGCAACGTTTTTACCGTTAATAATTACACCTTCAACTTCAACACTCTGACTATCAATATTATACTCATTTAAATCATCATCAAACTTAGTATGAGTATCAATATGGATCAGATTTCCATCTACAGTAAAGCTACCTCGATCACCAGTACTTAATGCTGTACCGCTATATTCAAATTCACGAAAACCCGATACATTACTATCATCAGAATCTAACTCTATCTCTTGAGCAACGCCATTTAACGCTTCAACCTCAATAAATGAGCCTATAGCAAGCCTGCTTTTATCTGCTGGTTTATTGCTATTACTATATTCAATTTTTGTTTGATGGCTAACGGTAAATTTATTTCGTGCATTAAGGGTAAATTTAGTTTTATCGGCATTTATATCAGTAATGATACCTTCAATTTCAACTTCTTGTCCTTCAGCATTATCACTGTCAATCTCGACTTCATCAGCCATGAAAATACCGTCTTGCATTTTACCACTAACTTCAACCCATTGACGATCAGCATCAATTAAACATTGAATATCGTTACGACCATTTTCACATTCAATTGTACTATTAGTCGCAGCATTAGAAAAATTAACTAACGTGCTAGCACCAATTTTAAATGTCTGATCCACTTTATTTAAATTAGTTAAACGTCCTTCAAGCTCGTAGCGATTACCAAAATCATTTTTTTCAATTTTAATAACAGATAACACTTTATAACCAAGGCCTAATTCTGTCACAACTGGTAATGACGACACCATTACCCACTCACCATTTTTCAAATCGGAATGGACTGCATAATTTAATGTAACGCCATTTACTACAAATGTATTAGCTGTGATATCACTAATGATACCAACCATTGTCGGTTCAATACTCACAGTTACATTTGACTTAGTTAATGCAGTTAATTCAACCATCATCTGAGGCTGTAATAGTGCAATACCATCTGCTAACGGTTTATTTGCGTATTCAACATCATTAACTTGGTATGGCATGCCATTGACTGTAATTTCATTATTAACAGGATCAATACGGTCAATCGTACCCATTACCAACTGAGGCTTGGTCTCAACAGGAGGTTGAGGTGCAGTACTATCATCACCGCCGCCACCGCCACAACCCGTAAGAACTAGACCAATCAATGTCGCTAATGTGATTTTCTTCATGAATACAAACCTTTTGATTAACAAATTATGAATATTGTTTTATTGGTGGGTATACTAGATCATCAAACGTGAAGTATTCGTGAAGAGCTTAATTGAAAAGATGAAAATTCTTATTGTTGATGATAACTATCAGATTGTAGAAACTATTGCAGATTATCTAGAACTTGAAGGTATGACTGCTGATTGTGCTTATCATGGTCAAGCAGCACTTACCTTTATTGAAAATAACCATTATGACGTCATTATTATGGATATCATGATGCCTAAAATAGATGGTATTGCCGCGGTTCAAAAAATACGTAATGAACTCTATTGTGGCACACCAATTCTATTCTTAACTGCCAAAGATACTCTTGAAGATAAAGTGGCAGCATTTAAAGCCGGCGGCGATGATTACTTATTAAAGCCTTTTGCGATGGAAGAGCTATGTTTACGGCTGTACGCCTTAGCAAATAGAGGCCCAAGGCAAGATATTGGCATATTAAAATATGCTGATATTATAATGAATAACCGCAGTGATGAAGTTAGCCGTGATGGTAAAACCATTAAACTAAGCCGCATTCAATTTAAAATACTGAAAGTGTTATTACATCATGCACCGAATATTGTTAGCCGCCAGCAAGTCATTGATACCATTTGGGGGGAAGACTCCCCTTCTAGCGATGCTTTACGCAGCCATATTTATGGATTACGTAATGCGATTGATAAAGGTTTTACTACTTCACGATTAGAGACAATTCATGGACAAGGTTACCGCATCAAAACCACATAGTTTTCCCAGCATTTATCGCAAGGTCGGTTTAAGCTTTGGGCTAATGACCTTTGGTATGTTCATCTTATTTTGGGCGGTTATTTATGTTGCTGAGAATCAATTAGAAGTCATTAGTCTTCATCATTGGCTGGATAAAGAATCAAGTCAATATGTTATCGACTATAAAGAAATGGGGGATAATGCTCCCCTGCCTAATAACAGTGAATTCAAAAGTTACTGGAGTGAGAAATCATTGCCAAAATGGCTAGAAAAATATAATCAGCCAGGTTTTTTTGAGCATTTACGAGGTACTGAAGATAAACACTTTTTAGTCTTTGATCACCCATCAGGACGAGGATTAATGTATGTGATCTATCAGGATGATGCCGATGATTATCTTGATGACTATGAAGATAGCCTCCATTATTTTACTTTCATTTTTGGGCTATTGCTCTCGTTAATCATGGGTGGATATAGCTTCTATTTTGTTCGTTCGCTATCGCAACCATTAGCCAAAATAGATCAGAAAATTCGCCAAATGCCACCTGATCAACCATCTTTTGAAGTCGAAACCCAATACCGTGAAACCCGAAAGATTGAACAAGCATTATTGGATAGTAAGAATAATATTGCGGGATTTTTTCAGCGGGAAAAGGAATTCAGTCGTTTTGCATCCCACGAATTGCGTACGCCGATTATGATCATTCAAGGCTCGGCTGATTTACTCAATAAAGTACCCAACCAACCCAACGTTGCAAAAAAAGCCATTAATCGATTACACCAAGCCAGTGATGATATGCGGATCTTAACGGAGACTTTCCTCTTATTAGGCAAAGAATCGATTGAAGAACATCATTTTAATCAATGTCATTTAGCTGATCAGCTTCATAAGCAATTAGTGATCATGGAACCTTTATTTGCTAAACAAGATGCAAGCTACTATCTTGAGATTAATCACTCAGCCACTATTAGTGCTCCACTCAGTTTTATCACTATAATCATTAATAATCTGATAAAAAATGCATTTAGCTACAGTATTGGTGATATAGAAATAAAATTGGCGCATGATCACCTTATAGTTATCAATCGCCATGATGGCAATGAAATCTATAACCAAGGTTATGGCTGCGGATTAGTAATAGTGCAGCGTATTTGTGAACGTATGCAGTGGCCATTCACAATTACAGACAATGAGGTTACTTTTACCGCTGAAGTCATTTTTTCACCACCGCAACCATAAATTAAGGAAGAATGGATGCTGATTTATATTAAATGGATTTTCAATCTTTGTTTATTAACCATACTCAGTGGTTGTACAACGGGAAAACCAACTAACGTCGAACCAGTTACACATTTTGATGTGAATCGTTATCTCGGTCAGTGGTATGAAATAGCACGATTGGATCATAGTTTTGAGCGTGGATTAGATCAAGTAACAGCTACTTATAGCTTAAATCCAGACAGTAGTATTAAAGTCATTAATCGTGGCTTTAATAGTGAAAATCAACAGTGGCAACAAGCCCAAGGCAAGGCTAAATTGGTTAACCAACCCAATATTGGTCATCTCAAAGTGTCTTTCTTTGGGCCCTTTTATGGTAGCTATATTATCTTTGCACTTGAAGATGATTATTCCGCTGCATTAGTCAGTAGCTATAATTATGATTATTTATGGATTTTAGCTCGCGAAAAAGACATATCGCCTGAATTACTTCATCGTTATCTTGCTCTTGCTAAACAAGCAGGCTTTGATACAAATAAATTAATTTATCCTCAACAATAACGGCACTATATTCTCGCACTAACAATAACAGCTTACCTATCAATTTAAGCGGTTATTACTCTAACTAAAAATATGTAAACCTTGCGATAATGAAACTACTGCAGATAACGAACATAAGACTAATACGCCATATTGCATCACTTGTTTTTTAATTTTATGGCGAATACGATATGCAATAACACTAGCAATAATCGGTGCGGGTAATAACCACACAATCGAACTAAAATCAGCCATTGTGAACCGTCCTGAATAATGCAATGCCACCAATGATATAATATTAGTTAAACAAAAAAATGCAGCTAGATTAGCACGAATATGATCGGGTTCTTCAGCTTGCATAAGCAAAGCTATAGGGGGTCCCCCAATGCCTGTCGCTGTACCTGTTACCCCTGAAATAAAACCACCAATGAATAAATTTATCGGGGTTGGTGCTAACCGTAATTTTGCTAAACTTAATATCACTGCAGCTAATACTGTTACTCCGAGCATAATCTCTAATTGATCCGTAGAAATGACCATTAAGACATAAGCAGCAACTAATGTACCCGGTAAGCGCCCTAAAAAAGCAAAGATTAAAAAGCGTAGAGATAAAGCATGTCGATATTGATACCACACAATGGCAGACATAAACATACCGATAAAAACAATGGCACTCGGCATTAAACGTGGTTCAAGCAACAGAATAAATGGAGCTGCTAATACACCCATCCCAAAGCCAATAGTACTTTGGATAAAACACCCACAAATAAAAACTAATAGGCAAATAAAAAAAACAAGGGGATCCATAATATTCTTATACAGTGAAAAACTGTTTTTGATCCTACACTTTATTTTTACTCATACCGCACAATTAACTATGAACAAATGAAAGATTAGATTGATAAATAACATCATTCCACGATCGTTTTATTGCCAATAGTAACCGTTTTCATCCATGACAAAGCATTATTAAGCGTCATTGGCTTGGAAAAATAGAAACCTTGAACGATATCAATACCACATTGTTGCACAAACTGTTTTTCTATCTCTGTTTCAACCCCTTCCGCAACCAAGACACAGCCGGTTACTTCACTGATTTTAGCTAATAATTGATATAGGTTTTTTTCACGCTCATTTTCAATATTAAATAATAACGAACGGTCTAACTTCACCTTATCAAAATTAAATTTTAATAAATGTGGAAAAGAGGCATAACCAGACCCAAAATCATCAATAGCAACAGTAATCCCTAACGCTTGCAATACCGCGATATTTTCAGAGACCCCCTTATCATCAACAATAATCACTTCCTCTGTAATTTCTATTTCCAAAGCTTCAGGTAAAATATTAAAAAAACGTAATCGCTCGACAATATAAGCCACAATATGTTTATCAGAAATGGTTTCTGCGGATATATTAATCGCCACCTTACAACCACTCTCTAATGGCATTTTTTGCATATCGGTCAACACTAAATCGATCACCATTTTATCCAATTGCTTCATTGCACCCAATTGCTGAAAATCGTGGATAAATAGCGGTGGTAATAATTTTCCACCAGGATCTTTATAGCGAAGAAGTGCTTCAAAAGATAAATGCTGATCATTATTCAAATTGATTTGCGGTTGATAATGCATCACAAATTCACCACAACTCAGCATTCGACTCACACGACGACTAATATCATGTTTGCTGATATAGCTGCTCATGGCTTGATTCACATCGCCTAAAAATGATTTTAACGTACTACGACTGAGTTCGTACTGATGGCTTATCGCTATATTATTACTTGGACTTCTGCCTGCATAATGGAGATAAAAAGGACGATAAATAACAATACCTATTATAACCACCACAATTTGTAATATCACACCAGATAAACTGTGCTGAGTTGCAATATAGCCGCTAATAAAAGGAGGCGTCATCCAATCAACAATAGTACTCACTGGATTCACAAAACCTAATGTGATCGCACTATATACAACAACAAAACTCACTAAAGGCACTAAGACAAAAGGAATAATTAATGTTGGATTAAAAATAACCGGCAAACCAAATAATAAAAGCTCGTTAATATTAAAAATAACTAACGGTAATGCCGAGAATGCCAATGTTATATGACGTCTCTCTTTTGAAAATAATAAAATACACAACAACAAGCTAATCGTATTACCCGACCCTCCCATTGAGAGAAAAGCATCATAAAACCCCTGTCCAAGCACATTTAAAGGGGCTTCTCCCGCTTGCCATGCAGTAATGTTTTGTTGTGTATCCTCAAATAATTGCTGCTTAGCTCTAAAAAGGAAGTTATGGCCGTTAATACCAATAGCCCCTAATAATCCTAAAATAAATTGGTATGCTAACCCACCATAAAAAGTAAGAGGATTAAGAGAAAGATAATGCTGTGTCTCTTTACTTATATCAATAACAAGTGTCGTTAATCTCACCAAGATAACCGTTAACAGAAGGAAGCAAACAAAGTGTAATACATGTTTATAAAGCGTTTTCACAAAATCAATCCGTGAGGGATCAAGCGGAAAAAGACGAAAGGAAGTACAACACAGTGCTGAAATAAGTGCAGCGAGTAATGCAATAAGTGGATTATTAGGTAACCCACTATGTACTGACACTAATTCATTAGGAACAGATACCGCAATAAATAATACTAATGAATATGGCACAACGACCATGGCATTCACGCCATGTTTTGTCGCGATATAATAACTGGTGATCAAACATAGTGCTATCGGGTAAATACCAATTAATAAATTAGACAAATAAAAGAGACTATTGGCTAATTCATTAAACTTAATCAGGTTTAAACCATGACCAACAAATAATGTAATTGCATTACAAATAATAAGAGGCAGTAATAATAAAAAAACAATCGAAATATCACGAATATAATTATTGTAATATGCCTTTAATATTGATTTTTTATACATACATTCACAGTAGCAATAGAAATGAGCTCTGGATTATATAGAGCAATCAAAAATGCTCAAGATAAAATATTGTAACCAAGTATTACCACTGCGTATTATCTATAAAAAAATACACACGTAAAAAGTGTGTATTTTTTATAAATTCAATATTCTTGTTAGCTATGCATTATTTTTTTCAAACATTTGCATAAAGTCAACCAAAGCCTGAACACCTTCTAATGGCATCGCATTATAAATAGAGGCACGCATACCGCCAGCAACTCGATGGCCTTTCAATGCTTTTAATCCTCCGATGTCTGCTTGTGCTAAAAACGCTTCATCAAGCTCAGGGTTTTTCAATTGAAATGGCACGTTCATTAGTGAACGATTATCTGCATGGATATTATTAATATAGAAATCAGAATGATCGATAAAATCATACAATAATTTAGCTTTCGCAAGGTTACGCTGTTCCATTACAGCAACCCCACCAACGCTTTTAAGCCATTTGAACACTTCACCCGCTAAATACCATGCAAATGTTGGTGGAGTATTAAACATCGATTCTTTATCAACTAAAACTGTATAGTCTAAAATACTTGGTAAAATTGATTTTGCTTTACCTAATAAATCATCACGAACAATAACAATAGTTAAACCTGCTGGACCAATATTTTTTTGCGCACCAGCATAGATCACACCGTATTTAGACACATCAATTTGGCGTGATAAAATAGTCGATGACATATCAGCGACAATCGGTTTATCCGTTACAGGTAGATCTCGAATTTCAATACCATCAATGGTTTCATTCGGACAAAAATGCACAAATGCAGCATCATCTGAAAGCGGCCATTCTACTGCGGGTAGAATCGCTTTTTTACCCTCTTTAATGCAAGTGATATCAACTCTGTTTGGCTGACAATACTTAGAGGCTTCTTCGATCGCACTGTGCGCCCAAAAACCACCATCCATATAATCAGCAGTTGCTGCCTCACCCAATAAATTTAATGGCACAGCAGCAAATTGACCACGCGCACCACCATGACAAAATAATACGTGGTAATTAGCAGGAATATTCAGTAAGTCACGTAAATCTTGTTCTGACTGAGCGGCAACCGCAAGAAATTCTTTACTACGATGACTGACTTCCATAACGGAAATACCTAAGCCCTGCCAGTTAATTAATTCTTGCTGGGCTTGCGCCATAACATCAGTGGGGATCATTGCCGGACCGGCACAAAAGTTATAAACCTTATCCATAATGCTGTACTTGCTCCTGCTCGAGTTACAAAAATAAAAATTCACTGCTTCATAAAGCTAATAGCATCACAATCGTACTACTTTTAGCATTACAAAACAGACATTAATAATAAATCTCAATATTGAGATAATGATCACTTATTTATTTTTACACCTTTCTTGCGCAACTTTAAAGGCTTAATTAAACATTCCTTTGTTTATAAATACGAAGATAAAAAAAACGCAGCCTAGTGGCTGCGTCTTATTCAGAATAAAGCACTATAAGGCTTACTCTTGCTCGGTTGAATCACCTGATTCTGCATCTGCTGCTGGTAGTTCTGTATTTTCAACAGTCTCACCATCAACTAATTCAGCATCTTCAATTAATTCAACTTCTGCTGGCTCATCAATACGTTGTAGGCCAACAACTTTTTCGTCTTCAGCAGTACGGATAAGTGTAACACCTTGAGTATTACGACCTACACGGCTTACTTCAGCAACACGAGTTCGAACTAATGTGCCACCATTGGTGATCATCATAAATTCGTCGCCGTCTTCAGCTTGAACAGCACCAACAACGCTACCGTTACGCTCAGAGACTTTAATTGATACTACACCTTGAGTTGCACGGCTCTTTGCCGGGTACTCATCAAGACCAGTACGCTTACCATAACCATTTTCAGTTACTGTAAGAATATCGCCTTTATTGTGTGGAACAATTAGCGAAACAACTTTATCGCCTTCAGCAAGTTTAATACCACGAACACCTGCCGCAGTACGACCCATGCCGCGTACGCCACCTTTGGTATTGCCTTCGTCGTCAATAACAACAGGGCTTTCGTAGAAACGTACTACTTTACCAAATGCTGAGAACAGCATGATATCGCAGTCACCATCAGTAACATCAACACCGATCAATGAATCGCCTTCACGTAAGTTAACGGCAATAATACCGGCACTACGAGGACGACTAAAGTCAGTTAATGGTGTTTTCTTCACGGTACCATCAGCTGTTGCCATGAAGACAAACTTATCTTCTGTGTATTCACGTACAGGAAGAATAGCGGTAATACGCTCATTTTCTTCTAGTGGTAAAATATTCACAATTGGCTTACCACGAGCAGTACGGCTAGCCAATGGCAATTGGTATACTTTCAGCCAGTACATACGACCGCGGCTTGAGAAACATAGAATCGTGTCATGGGTATTAGCAACCAACAAACGTTCAATGAAGTCTTCTTGCTTCATGCGCGTTGCTGCTTTACCTTTACCACCACGACGCTGTGCTTCGTAATCGCTCAGAATTTGGTACTTAACGTAACCTTCGTGAGAAAGCGTAACAACAACATCTTCTCTAGGGATCAGATCTTCTAGATCAATATCATTGCTTGCTGCTGTGATTTCAGTACGACGTTCATCGTTAAACTGTTCTTTCACTAACGCGAGTTCTTCACGGATCACTTCCATCAAACGCTCAGAGCTTGATAGAATGAACATTAATTCAGCAATTTCTTCAAGAAGTTGCTTATATTCTTCAAGAATCTTACCGTGTTCAAGACCTGTTAACTTATGTAAACGAAGATCAAGAATAGCTTGCGCTTGTTGCTCAGTTAAGTGGTATTGATTATCACGAATACCAAATTGCTCTTCTAGCCAATCTGGACGCGCAGCATCAGTACCAGCACGCTCAAGCATAGCGGCAACATTACCTAACTGCCAACCACGAGCAACTAATGCTGCTTTCGCTTCTGCAGGGGTATTTGCTTGACGAACTAATTCAATAATTTCATCGATATTCGCAAGTGCAAGTGCTAAACCTTCAAGAATATGAGCACGATCACGTGCTTTACGCAATTCGTAAATCGTACGACGTGTCACCACTTCACGGCGGTGATTAACGAAGCACTTGATCATTTCTTTTAAGTTGAAGATCTTTGGTTGGCCATTATCAAGCGCAACCATGTTGATACCAAATGTCGTTTGCAATTGCGTTTGAGAGTAAAGGTTGTTCAGAACAACTTCACCCACAGCATCGCGCTTACATTCGATAACAATACGCATGCCGTCTTTATCAGACTCATCACGTAGTGCACTAATGCCTTCAACTTTCTTATCTTTAACAAGCTCAGCAATTTTTTCAATTAAACGGGCTTTGTTAACTTGATATGGAATCTCATGAACAAGAATAGTTTCACGACCATTCTTTTCAGTTTCGATTTCAGCTTTGGCACGCATGTAAACTTTACCGCGACCAGTATGATAAGCATCAATGATACCTTTACGGCCATTGATCATCGCAGCAGTTGGGAAGTCAGGGCCTGGAATATATTCCATTAGCTGATCAATAGTGATGCTCTCATCATTGATATACGCTAAACAGCCGTCAATCACTTCGCCAAGATTATGGGGTGGTATATTCGTTGCCATACCTACCGCGATACCAGAAGAACCATTCACTAATAAGTTAGGGATCTTCGTTGGTAAAACTGCAGGTATTTGCTCGGTTCCATCATAGTTAGGAACGTAATCAACCGTTTCTTTGTCTAAATCAGCCAATAATTCATGGGCAATTTTAGACATACGGACTTCGGTATAACGCATCGCAGCGGCAGAGTCGCCATCGATTGAACCGAAGTTGCCTTGACCATCTACGAGCATGTAGCGAAGTGAGAACGGTTGCGCCATACGTACAATAGTATCGTATACCGCACTATCACCATGTGGGTGATACTTACCGATAACATCACCTACCACACGGGCAGATTTTTTATATGCTTTATTCCAGTCATTGCCTAGCACATTCATCGCGAATAAAACGCGGCGGTGCACAGGCTTAAGGCCATCACGCACATCAGGAAGAGCACGACCAACGATAACTGACATCGCATAGTCGAGATAAGAGCTTTTCAGCTCATCTTCAATATTTATGGGCGTGATCTCTTTTGCAAGATCGCTCATGGAGCCAATATCCCTCAGGTAATTTCTGTCGTATTTTTATACGTGCAAGGTGCAATAATATAGCATATTTCAGCCTTAATAGGCACACCTTTCACGACTTATGTTATGAGTAATTTAGCGGAATTTGAAGAAAACAGAAACAAACATCGTCACATCTGTGGATTAACCACAAATTACTGTTTATTTCTTGTTCATTACACCAATCATCTAAACTACTCTTTTTAGCCTATAGAGTATGTAACTATTTGTAAAAACAAGATGTAACACAGTTTTATAAGTAGAACTTCTTAAAATTAACAAAATAAAATCAAAAATGCGACATTTGACCGTTTATCAATCGTCATTCTTAGCACACTATAAGTCGTTATTATCCATTTCAATAATTCATGAATTTTCGTAATGGTTAATACCTTGATGTTTAAAATAACCCTATCGTTAAATTGAACATTCCATGCTTTTAGAAGCATAAATTCACTGAGGACAAAGTGATGGGTGCAGCAATTAACATGATTGGTATATCAATCATTATCGGTAAATATATTTTAATGGTCATCCTTGGCATTATCACCTTATTTGGTGGTGGGTTCTCACCAGAACTCATTCCAGCCACAATGAGTAGCTTCAATGAGTAGCTTCAATGAGTAATGCTTAATTTCGCCAAGTAGATTATTGTGCTTGGCGACCATATGCTTTTCTTATTGTGCCTATTCCACTCTTCTGTCAGCGTTTATCGCAGTTATCCTTTGCAACTAACACTTAATTTCGCATAATAGCGCGTATCAATTAAGGAAAATGGCACCATTAACATGACCAAATCACGCAATGTTGACCTTGCAGAAATCGAAAAATTTGAACAAATAGCTTCACGCTGGTGGGATCTAGAAGGCGAATTTAAGCCGCTTCATCAAATTAATCCATTACGTTTAAATTACATTATTGACAATGCCAATGGCTTATTTGGTAAAAAAGTCCTTGATGTTGGTTGTGGTGGTGGCATTTTAGCTGAAAGTATGGCCGTTGAAGGGGCTAATGTAATCGGCCTTGATATGGGTAAAGAGCCTTTAATGGTGGCAAAGTTACATGCTTTAGAGACGGGTGCAAAACTGGACTATGTTCAATGCACAGCAGAAGAGCATGCAGAACATCATCATGAAACTTATGATGTAGTCACATGCATGGAAATGTTAGAGCACGTCCCCGATCCCGCTTCAGTTATTGCTTCATGCGCCAAAATGGTTAAACCTGGCGGACATGTTTTCTTCTCAACCCTTAATCGTAATATTAAATCTTATTTATTTGCGATTGTGGGTGCAGAATATGTCATGAAGCTAGTGCCTAAAGGGACCCATGACCATCACAAATTTATTCGTCCATCAGAATTAATCGCGATGGTAGATCAAACGCCACTACAAGATCGTCATATTATTGGACTTCACTACAATCCCCTCACCAACACCTATAGTCTTGGCAATAACGTCGATGTGAATTATATCGTTCATACGATAAAACCATTGTAGTAGACCTAAAACGAATATTAAAGGAGATCACTTTATCTCCTTTAGCTACATTCTGCTAACAAATACAATTACAGCTACTATTTTTACAACCAAAAAAAACCAATAAGATCAAGGGGTATTAACGCAATCTTTCGTCAAATACCCTCCAGTTGTCCAACCCAAATTCGAACTAAAAAAGCAATAAAAATAAATTTTATTTATCTAAAAAAACAACCTAAAAGGCATTGATTTTTACTATCTATTTGATGCTATTCGCCACATCGGTGAGTTGGTACTAACTTTTTTATTGAAATCCCCATGTTATCCACAGCTGGTCAAAAAATACCATCTTGCAAAGACACGCATTCACCACTATCTTGTAAGCACTTTCGCTCAACACCCCAACATGTAGTGTTTTTGCTGAATAACAATATTTATAATAAAGATCACATTCTTTGCTAATCTAATAGATAAATTGCAAAAAAATATCATCTGCAAGGAAAACTGGGAAAATAACAACAAATGACTCAACAATTAACAGTTACCAAGCGCAACGGTCGTAAAGAACTTATCGATCTCGACAAAATCCATCGTGTCATCGACTGGGCTGCAGAAGGCCTAGAAAATGTCTCTGTCTCTCAAGTCGAACTAAAGTCACACATCCAGTTTTATGACGGTATTCGTACAGATGATATTCACGAAACTATCATCAAAGCGGCTGCGGATCTGATCTCAGAAGAAACACCTGATTACCAATACCTTGCTGCTCGATTGGCAATTTTCCATCTTCGTAAAAAAGCCTATGGTCAATTTGAGCCACCTGCTTTGTATGACCATGTTAAAAATTTGGTTGAAAAAGGTAAGTACGATAGCCACTTACTAGACGATTATACCAAAGAAGAATTTGCAGTGATGGATACGTTTATCGATCACTGGCGCGATATGAATTTCTCGTATGCCGCGGTTAAGCAACTTGAAGGTAAATACCTCGTTCAAAACCGTGTATCTGGTGAAATTTTTGAGAGCGCACAGTTTCTTTATTTATTAATTGCAGCAGCACTGTTTAATAAATACCCGAAAGAAACACGTCTTGATTACATCAAACGTTTTTATGATGCTTCTTCAACGTTCAAGATTTCATTACCAACACCGATCATGTCTGGTGTACGTACACCTACACGTCAATTTAGCTCATGTGTATTGATCGAATGTGATGATAGCCTTGATTCAATTAATGCAACGGCAAGCTCAATTGTACGTTATGTTTCACAACGTGCAGGTATTGGTATTAACGCGGGTCGAATTCGTGCATTAGGCTCTGAAATTCGTGGTGGTGAAGCATTTCACACTGGCTGTATTCCATTCTACAAATACTTCCAAACCGCAGTTAAATGCTGTTCTCAAGGTGGTGTTCGTGGTGGTGCAGCAACATTGTTCTACCCTATTTGGCACCGTGAAGTTGAATCACTGTTAGTCCTTAAAAACAACCGCGGTGTAGAAGAAAACCGTGTTCGTCATATGGATTACGGCGTACAAATTAACCGATTAATGTACACCCGTTTAATCAAAGGTCAGAACATCTCATTGTTCTCTCCTTCTGATGTTCCTGGGCTATATGATTCATTTTTTGCCGATCAAGTAGAATTTGAGCGTTTGTACAACTTGTATGAACAAGACGACAGCATCAAGAAACAATCGATTAAAGCAATCGAACTGTTCTCATTGTTAATGCAAGAACGTGCATCAACAGGTCGAATCTACATTCAAAACGTTGACCACTGTAATACACACAGCCCGTTTGATCCGGCTGTAGCGCCAATTCGTCAATCAAACTTATGTCTTGAAATTGCATTGCCAACCAAGCCATTAAAGAATGTTGAAGATGAAAATGGTGAAATCGCATTATGTACACTGTCAGCATTTAACTTAGGTGCCATTGACACACTCGATGATCTTGAGGAACTGGCTGAATTAACGGTTCGTGCACTCGATGCCTTGTTAGATTATCAAGATTATCCACTGCCAGCAGCACGTCGTTCAACCATGAATCGCCGTACATTAGGTGTGGGTGTGATTAACTTTGCATACTACCTAGCAAAACACGGTGTCCGTTACTCCGATGGTAGTGCCAATAATCTAACCCATGAAGCATTTGAAGCGATTCAATATTATTTATTAAAAGCTTCGGTAAATTTAGCCAAAGAATACGGTGCATGTCCGTCATTTAACGAGACCACGTATTCGCAAGGTATTTTGCCTATCGATACTTACAAAAAAGAAATCGATAATATTTGCAATGCTGAATTACGTTACGATTGGGAAACATTACGTGAAGAGATTAAAACTCATGGTTTGCGTAACTCAACACTAACAGCATTAATGCCATCAGAGACATCATCGCAAATTTCAAATGCGACTAATGGTATTGAACCACCACGTGGATACGTTTCCGTAAAGGCATCAAAAGATGGTATCCTCAAGCAAGTTGTTCCTGAGTTTGCTAAGTACAAAGACAACTATGAGTTACTTTGGAACATTGGCAGTAACGATGGCTACCTACAACTTGTTGGCATTATGCAGAAGTTTATTGATCAGGCTATCTCGGCAAATACTAACTATGATCCGAGTAAACAACCTGGTGGCAGAATTCCAATGAAACTGCTACTAAAAGATCTGCTTCATGCTTATAAATTAGGTATTAAAACACTGTACTACCATAACACTCGAGATGGCGCATCTGATAGCCAGAGCGATCTAAGTGGCGATGATTGTACTAGTTGTAAAATTTAAGCATTAAAAGGGAGCCATATGGCTCCCTTTGATTTGAGGATATCATGGCCTACAGTACTTTTTGTCAAACAAGTAACGATCAACTTAAAGAACCAATGTTCTTCGGTCAATCTGTGAATGTTGCTCGTTATGACCAGCAAAAATTTGAAATTTTCGAAAAACTTATCGAAAAGCAATTAAGCTTTTTCTGGCGTCCAGAGGAAGTGGATGTCTCTGGTGATCGCATTGATTACAATAATTTGCCAGATCACGAAAAACATATTTTCATCAGTAATTTAAAATACCAAACACTGCTTGATTCCATTCAAGGTCGTAGCCCTAACGTTGCATTATTGCCTATCGTTTCTCTGCCTGAATTAGAAACATGGATTGAAACATGGTCGTTTTCAGAAACGATTCATTCACGCTCTTATACACATATCATTCGTAATATCGTCAATAATCCTTCGATTATTTTTGATGATATTGTCCGTAATGAACATATCATTAAGCGTGCTGGTGACATTTCTAAATATTATGATGATTTAATCGCTGCGACTAATGATTATCACCGTTATGGTGAAGGCCATCATTCAGCTAATGGTATTGCTTTCACTGTTGATTTACATGAAATCAAAAAGAAACTTTACCTGTGCCTAATGTCAGTTAATGCATTAGAAGCGATTCGTTTCTACGTCAGTTTCGCGTGTTCATTTGCTTTTGCTGAACGTGAAGTGATGGAAGGTAATGCCAAAATCATTAAGCTGATTGCACGTGATGAAGCACTACACCTAACAGGCACTCAGCACATGCTGAACTTGTTACGTAATGGCCATGATGATCCACAAATGGCAATCATTGCAGCGGAATGTGAAGAAGAATGTTTTAGCATCTTTAAAGCGGCAGCAGAACAAGAAAAAGAATGGGCAGAGTACCTATTTAAAGATGGCTCAATGATTGGCTTAAACAAAGAAATTTTGTGCCAATACGTCGAATATATTACTAATTTGCGCATGGCCGCTGTTGGTCTACGTTCTGCTTATGATGGTGCAAATCAAAATCCAATCCCATGGATCAACTCTTGGTTATCATCAGATAACGTTCAAGTTGCACCTCAGGAAGCAGAGATTAGCTCGTATCTTGTTGGTCAAATCGACAATGACATTAGCGCTGATGATCTTGGTGATTTTGAATTGTGAGTCAATTAACCATTCTGGTTAACGGTATTAAGGTTTGTGGCAATCGCCATGAACCTTTACTTACCCAATTAGAAAATGCCGGTATTAAACCAGAGTACCAATGTCGTAATGGTATGTGTGGTGCTTGTCGCTGTAAACTTATCTCAGGCGCTGTCACTCAACAAGATGCGCTAGCTTTTATTGGTCCGAATGAAATATTAAGCTGCTGTTCTATTCCACAGCAAGATATTAATATTAACTTTGATTACCAACTCAATACTAATCACCAATCAGCTAAAACTAAAATAGCCCTTTAAATATTCCTTACCCTGTAAAATCAAGATAAGGAATAAAGGACTATTTTTATTTAGGTATTCTACCGCGTAATATTCTTACTTCACACACATCACATGATATACACCATCTTCAACTTCAGTCCCTTCGGTTTCATGCTCAAAACCAGGAAATTCTTTATCCCAAATTTCTAAACTATGTAAATAACCAATTTGAGGGCTATTTGCATCACCAAAGTTCTCACCTGACATCAACATTGGAATACCTGGTGGATAAGGGATAACCGCATTTGCAGCAACACGTCCTTGCAGTTTATTTGATGGTACCATTTCAACATTATCATCCACTATCGCTTCAAACGCTGCTCGTGGAGTAATATCGGCTTTAGGTAAAGTCGAATAAGCCGCATTCAACATTTCAGATGGCGTATGGGTTTTCAGATACGTAAACATTTTATCACCCAAGTCTTTCAAGCCTAAATCGCCATAAACTTGCGGGTGACTTGCAGCTAGATCAGGTAATACTGATTTCAGTGGCGTATTATTATCATAATGAGTTTTAAAGCTCAGTAAGGTATTAACTAACGTTGCCCACTTACCTTTAGTTATCCCCATTGAGAACAAGAACATTACTTGGAAGTCAGTGGTACGGGTTGGCACAATACCAAAACGGGTGAGATATTGAGTGACCAACGCAGCAGGAACCCCTGTATCCAGTAACTTACCGTCATCTCCCATACCTGGTGCTAAGATGCTGACCTTAATTGGATCCAACATACACCAATCTTTTGGAATATCGTCGAAACCATGCCATTTATCACCCGGCTTCATGATCCAAAAATCTTGATTAGTCGCTAACAACTCTGCTGGTGCATCTTCGAAACCATATTCAATCCCCGTTTCTGGATCAACGATAGATTCTGCATTCCATGGTTTAAAGAACCAATCACCATCAGCAACAAACTCTCGATGTAAACGTCCCATTGCTTGACGATAATCAATCGCTTCTTTAATGACCTCATTAGTTAATGACTCACCCCGATTACCGTCCATTTGTGAGACCGCAATATCATTTGAAACACTGATCGCATACAGCGGTGATGTGGTTGCATGCATCATGTATGACTGATTAAAACGCTCAAAATTAATATGATCTTTACCATAACGAATATGAATCCACGATGCTTGAGAAAGTGCATTCAATAATTTATGGGTTGAATGAGTTGCAAACACCGTTGGTCCATCATCTGGTGTATCTTGTGGCTCGCCGCGCATTGCAAAGTGATCGGTATAAATAGGATTAAAACGCGCGTAGCCATACCATGCTTCATCAAAGTGAATGCGATTACTACTCTCACTTAAAATATCTTGAGCACGTTTAGCGTTATAACATAAGCCATCATAAGTACAGTTTGTCACCACCGCATAAGTTGCCTGTCCGCCAGCTTGAGCTTTGGTTAGTTCACTACTTTCTGCTGATTTTTTCAGACCTTCAGGCGACATTTGATCAGGGTAAATTGGACCAATAATGCCGTAACGGTTACGCGTTGGCACCATATAAACTGGTAATGCGCCAGTTAACATCAACCCCTGTTCTATCGATTTATGACAATTTCGATCACAAATCGCTAAGGTGTTTTCTCGCATACAAATTTGCATGATGGTACGGTTTGCACCTGAAGTACCCGTTACCAATGAATAGGATTTATCAGCTCCAAAGACTTTCGCGGCATAATCTTCACTTTCACCGAAAGCGCCTGTATGATCAAGTAATGAACCCAGCGAACCACGCTCAATACCCATGTCTGAGCGGAAAAGCCCTTCTCCATAATAATTATAGAACCGCTGACCTTCTGGTGTTTTTAAGAAACCCACCCCACCTTGGTGACCTGGTGCAGCCCATGAATATTCATGAATACTGTCGTACTTCATCATTGCATTCGCGAGCGGCGGTAATAATTGCTCACGATAACGGTGCATGGCTGCCATAGCTCGACCAGCCATAAAATCAGACGTATCTTCTAAAATCCATGCAAATTCACTGACTAATGACATCAGATGACGATCGACAGTTAAGGTCATTTTTTTACGTTCAGCGAGTAAGAAAACGGGCACACCTTGCTGACGCTGATTCAATTTTTCAATCAGTGAAAAGAACATATCATTCTCTTCTTGTTGTTGCCCGGTCATGCTAGAGGTCAACATAAAGCAATCAATAGCCATATTGACATTAAGCATTGAATAACAATCATCGTAAGTAGATGCTTTGGCGACAATAATTGATTCATCTTCAAATTGTTCAACTAATCGGTCGATAGCATTAGCAACCACCCCCGTAGCTTGAGAGTTATCAAAAATTAACACTCTCATATGCTTACCATAATTCAACATATACAATCCTTTAATATCTATCAGATTAATAATTAAAATTTCGTTTAAACAATGAAACTTACGAGGACACCTTCTTAATTACATCTTCCTTAATTATATTTTCCTTAATTACATTTTCACGGCTAGCAATAAACCCATAGAAGAAATAACCAAGTAACGTAATAATAGCACCATAGAATACGGCTTCCTCACCCGTAGAATATGCGCCATATATACTATATAGAACGGCAACAGAACCAATAATAATACCGTTGTTATATTCTTTTTGATTAACATCTGCATTCCGCATAATAATGCCAAGCGCAGTTAATGCTAATACATAAGGAACCATATTGATAAATACGGCCAAGTTCACTAATACATTAAATTGTTTTAATAATGTTGGTGATATTGTCATTACGGCGAGAATCAATTCAAATGCCAGCATAATCATCATGCCTTTGAATGGCGCATCATATTTATTCACATCACCAAAAATTTTAGGGAATAAACGCATATCCGCAGCCACTTTAGAGACTTGCGCATTAGTAAACTGCCACCCAAGTAGTGAACCCAAACAAGCCATAATTGCCATGGCAGTAATAATTTCACCAACTAATGGGCTAAACATTTGTGCGAAAACCAAACCAAATGGCGAATCTGATTTTGCTAAGACCTCATTAGGAATAATACCCTGAATAACCGTCGTTGAAGCAATATAGGTTGCAGCAGAAAATACAGTTGCCAGCATACATGCTAAAGGAACATTTCGTTTTGGATTTTCAACAGTACCAGAATTAGCACCAGCAGACTCAATACCTAAAAATGCCCATAGAGTTAATGACATACCGGCATATATCGCGCTTCCAGCAGAGATATCATTTGGATTCCATGCCTCCGCAAATACTTTTGTATCAAACCAAAACCAACCAATAATAGATAACCCCAGTACTGGAATAATAATCCCCCAAACGGTAATGGTTGATATCTGCCCTGTTATTTTAGCGCCCTTAACGTTGGCAAACATAGTCACAATTAATATAGCAATAACACCAACAAAAGTATGAATAGGCGTTTCTTTTAACCACGGAATAAAATATTCCAAATAGCCAACACACGAAACAGCAATCGCTACTGCACTAATAACAAGACATACATAGTAAGTATAAGAGGCTATAAAAAAACTGGATTTACCATGTGCTTTTTCAGCGTAGGCTGACATACCACCATCATCAGTACAATACATCCCACATTTAGCAAATGCATAAGCTATTGCTAATGCTCCTATTGCAGTAACAGCCCATGCAAGTAAAGCGATGCCTCCCGTTGCAGCTAAACTAGAGGGTAATAATATTATCCCCGACCCCATCATATTAACGGTAACTATGGTCGTTAATCCCATTAGTCCCATTTTGTTACTGTTTGAACTCATAGCGTAAACTACCTTATAGCTTATTAATTATCTTTAAAACAATATTAATTTAATGAAATTAGTCATCAATGTTTTATATCGAAACAAGTATAATTTAAAAAGTGAAGGTCGGTTTGTTTGTTAATGATATATTAAATTATTTCTACTTGGGCATAATAAAATAATCTTTTTTTTTGCATGTTATATATATTTGAACTACCTTGATTTTTTATTTATTTATCAACAAATAATATTCATAAAAAAAAGCGTATAAAAGGATTCACCCCTCTATACGCTATAATATATTTTTTATTACATTATTATTTTGTTTTAAAAGTCGCAATAATATTCGCGTTACTATCTTTAATACTTAATATATTATTATTAATGCTATAAGTCGCAAATTTAGGTAATGTTGCTAAGAAGGCTTGTTCTAACTCCATACCATCCATACACATTTTTCGTGTTGATGCTGCTTGGCCTAATGTTAAAGTTGTTGCCGTTTGAGACTCAACTGCACTGTGGAAATTATTACAGCCAGAAAAACCATTTGCACTTTTAGCGGTTGCATCAAACTGAATAAAAGCACTATCGCCACCAGCACCTGGTTTAACAGTTTGACCCGATAACGTGACTAATTGCCATTGTGGTCCTGCAAGTGTTGGTTGATCCGCTTGTGGCGCTGCATTTTGAGCTGGCGCAACACGATCTAATTTAACCTCTAATGGCTGTTTGGCATCAGCAGCAAATGGATCCATTGCCGACGTAGACGTCATGATCAATGTATTATCGACTTTTACCGTTGCACGCACATTATAACGATGGTTCGCTTTTACTTTATTGGCATCATAGTTCAACGTAACAGGATAAGGAGGTGAACCCGCAATATCCATTGATTCAGTGCTCAATGTTACTGATGGTGCATCAGCAAGTGACACATCTTCAAGAGCAACATTTAATACTGCGCCTGGTGGCAACATACGGCGATCTAAATAAATAACACTAACATCTAATGGCTTCATATCGGCTTTCTCTGCTTTAACAACAACAGCAGCTGGTTGCTGAGGTACATTAACAGTCGCATCCTTATCATTACATGCCTGTAGCATTAATGCCGACAAAATAACTGATGTTGCTACTACTACTTTTTTTAATTTGAAAGCCATTATTTTTCCTTAAATTTACGGATATTTATTTGAGTGACTAATCATTATTACCAACGGCAGCCTTAATCGTACATGCTATGATGTGTGACTACCTTTTCTTTAATGCTATCACTTATCATTGCAATAATACAGTATTCAAAATTCCGCATTTGATAAAGACAAATCAGATTATCGTCATGATTACACGCTATAAACGCTCACTTGCAACACGATCGAGTGATTCATAACAACCAAACACGTCTTTAGCTTGTAAATAACGACGTAACATATCAAACAATACAGTTGAGATAACCCAACGTCGATCATAATTACTATATTGGCGCTTAAACACTAACTGCTGGCACCAGCAACCATCAGGGGTGGTAAGACCGAGCATAAATCCGCCGTCCGTTAATGATGGTCCTGTTGTGAGGGTGTAAGTGGCAGGTGCGTGTAAATGTAATCTCTGCGCACGTAATGCAATTAAGGTTGATAACTCTTCAGCACAAGCATGCTTATCAACGCTATCTGCCATCACTTCGCTCACTGCCAATCTTGCACTCAATGATGACACATCTTGTAACCAATTAATGGCAAACCCACCTGTGCTTTGTTCTGATAATGCGAGTGTGGCATCCTTGGGTAATAAGTTCGCAATCGTATTTAATAAATCACAGCCCTCACCAACAATATTATCACCCAGTAATTCAGTCATTTTCGATAATAACACTATCGCTTGATGATCATTTTGAGGTGCAAATAACTTTATTTCAATAAAAGGCAACGATGAGCGATAACCTAAGCTACACCCCTCAGGCAGGACTAATGATTGAAACAGATCGCTAATACCCGATTCGGATAAACCATAAGTATAAAGACGGTGGCAAACTTTACGGTCTGTTATATTAAACATCGTCTGTAAGCGCGGTAATATTTGATCCCTCACCATGACTTTAAATTCACTTGGCACACCGGGCGTGAAAAACAACCACGCGCGATTCAATTGCATCATAAACCCACAGGCAGTACCTACAGGGTTATCAATTAATTCAGCACCTTCAGGCAACATTGCTTGCTTAAGATTAGCGGCTGGCATAATTCGACCAACTCGCTGATATTTCGCTGTCATTTCATCAACCCAAGCATCTGATTGCTCAAGGCCAACATTGGCAGCCATTGCAGCCGATGCCGCAGTAAGATCGTCGGATGTTGGCCCTAAGCCCCCATTCACAATCACAATATCAGCACTTAAACTGCACATTTCAATTTCTTTCGCTAATGCTTCATAGTTATCACCCACAGTCACACGGCGCGTCATCGCAAAACCCTGTTCGAAAAACTGTGCTGATAACCATGCCGCATTAGTATCTGTAATATCACCATACAGTACTTCTTCACCCGTACTGATCATCACTACACTGAGCATGGTTGTTATTCCCTATAAAATCTTGCTGATTAAATACAGTCTATGCCTAACCTTAAACCATAGATAGGATATTATGCATCAGCTCTATTATTGATTATTTTCCCCTCTTCACCAGCAACAGCCGTAAAGAATATTTTACACAATAAAGATAAGTTGACACTGACAAACTCTGTCGTTAATGTAGCCGCTTACAGCAACAGCCAAATATCGTTAATTTGTTATTATATCTAGCATAGAGAGAGCTAACGTGCGAACTATCCATCCGAATACTGCCTATCGATAGCCACAGTGGCTCAATCTAGGTGTAAACATTTTAAAACACTTCATCTCGATTATGCCATTGTGGCCTGCTTTATATATAGGGAGCGACCACAGGTGTATTTATACCCTCTCCCAAGTTACATTTTTACCCTCTAGGGAGTGACATAATCATGTCTTTAAATAAAACATTCGGCAGTATGCTGATCATTGCTGGCACCACAATTGGTGCGGGTATGCTAGCGCTTCCTCTTGCATCCGCAGGATTAGGCTTCACCACCGCGACAATAATCATGATTGGTATTTGGGCATTAATGACCTACACCGCGTTATTGATGCTAGAAGTTCATCAACATGCCGATCCCTCGGCGACATTAAATACGTTAGCGCACCAATTATTAGGCCGTAAGGGTCAAACTATCGCAACATTGGCTATGTTCTTCTTATTCTACGCATTATGCGCGGCCTACATTGCCGGTGGTGGTAGCCAATTAAGTGAAAAAATATCCTCGTGGACAGGAACAAGCATTGCCCCTCAAGTTGGTGCTGTCATTTTTACTATTGCGATAGCGAGTGTGGTATCCATTGGCACACACAGTGTCGATATGGTTAACCGTATCCTTTTCACGGCAAAAGTCATCGCACTGGCAATAATGCTCGGATTATTACTGCCACACGTTCAAGGACAGCATCTGGTTGAGATGCCAATAGAAAAAGGATTAATTCTGTCTGCCTTGCCGGTTATTTTTACATCATTTGGCTTTCACGGCAGTATCCCATCTATTGTTCGTTACATTGGGATTGATATTAAAGCGCTGAAAAAAATCATGATCTTTGGCTCGGCACTGCCATTAATGGTGTACATTTTATGGCAATTGGCTAGCCAAGGCATTATGGGGCAACCCCAATTAATGGCTAACAGTACTCTTGGGGCATTCATTGGTAGTTTAAGCCAATTACTCCATAACCCGATGGTAGGCCAATCGGTATCTATCTTTGCCGATCTTGCATTAGCAACATCATTCCTTGGCGTGAGCTTAGGGCTGTTTGATTTTCTGGCTGATACCCTTAATCGTGGTAATCACTTAGCGGGTCGCGGACAAACGGCGTTAATTACATTTTTGCCACCACTCGCATTTGCTGTGTTCTACCCACAAGGGTTTATTATGGCATTAGGCTACGCTGCCATTTCATTGGTTATTTTAGCGATATTCTTACCCGTCGCGATGGTTAGCGCACAACGTAAAGCACAACAAGCTAACAACCACCCCTCAGGCTATGTTGTCAAGGGCGGATCACTTTCTTTAGCTATTGTAACGATCATCGGTATTATTATTATCACCGCACAATTATTACAAATGATTAGAATAATACCGGCAGTAGGTTAAAAACATAGGTACATATAAACTAATGAGGCTATAAATAGCCTCATTTTTTAATCCTGATTTCATCTAAACATTCACCATTGGCATATAAAAACATGAACTAATATCACGAAGTTATTATAAAAACATATTTAACTACTTTCATTTCAGCTACCCTCTTTAAAATTAGTAACTTAATAAAAAGAAAGAAGTTGGAGATGGATCCATTCTCACCGCTACATTATCTCCAAAATCCAATCTGGGTATTTGATGTTGATAATAAAAAAATCCTATGGGCAAATAATAAATCACTGCTTTTATGGGAAGCTACATCCATTGAAGAACTCTTAAGTCGGGATTTAGGTCAAGATATGTCAGCAGCAGCTGCTGCAACATTATTAGAATACCAACAAGACTTTAAATTAGACAAAACGATTAAAACCTGGTGGCGATTCAGCCCCAAAAAAATCACCAAAAATATGCTGTGTTTATTTTCAGGTATTCCACTGAATGATGGACGCACCGCAATGTTGGTTGAAGTGATTGCTGATGAATCATCTTTACGTCGTGATCTGGCTTTCTATGACTGTTCAAATTTAGCCCTTCTCTTTAGTGATGACGGCAAATTCATTAGTGCTAATGACTCATTTTCAAGCAATTATGGTAAACATTTAATCGATCTGTCAGAATTTGTTGGTGATATTAATATTGCACAACAATGGATTGATAACGCTAAGAAAAATAACCCGTTCAAATGCAATCGTTTATGTTGGACTGGTCAACGCCATTATTGGTTTGATATTGAAGCCAAATGGCTATGTGATAGTTCTCAATTATTATTACAACTGGTTAATGTCACTAAAGATAAAGAAAAAATCAACAAAGAAAAATACAATTCTGAGCATGATTTTCTCACTGGGTTAATGAATCGTCGTGGCGTTTCTGCTGCATTAAAAGCCAGTCATCACCATCTTGCACACTATAGTTTACTGTTTCTTGATCTTGATGGTTTTAAACTGGTCAACGATTCGTATGGCCATGCTGTCGGTGATAAATTATTACGTGCGGTTGCTATTCGTTTATTAAATGTCGTTAAAGATAAAGGCTTAGTCGCTCGGTTTGGTGGTGATGAATTTATTATTCAAATAGAAACACGTAATTACATCAGCATTGCCAATTTCGCAAATCAAATAATAGACACCTTAAATCGACCTTTCCATATTAAAGATATTGGCGAGCTCTCAATTAGTTGCAGTATCGGTACATCAAACTATCCTAATGATGCCAATAATTTTGATCAACTTGTAACACAAGCAGATATGGCAATGCACTGCGCTAAGCAACGAGGGCGTAATTGTTATTATCCTTTTTTACAAGAAATGGCTGATGCGTTATACCGTAAAATGACCTTACGTCATCATTTATCCCAAGCCCTCGAAAATCACGATTTTGAATTATATTATCAGCCGATTATTAATTTAGAGAATAAGCAATTAAAAGGCTTTGAAGCTTTGATCCGTTGGCATGATGAGTCATTAGGTCAAGTATCACCTGCAGAGTTTATTCCACTCGCTGAAGAGACGGGTCAAATTGTCCCCCTCGGATTGTGGATTTTACATAATGCTTGCCAACAGTTAGCGTATTGGACCCAACATTATAAACAAACGTTTATCATCAGTATTAATTTATCGCGAGCACAACTACAGCCAAATTTAGCTGACACTATTGAACAGATTATTAATCAATATAATGTTAATCCATCACAACTTGCATTAGAAATTACTGAATCCGCCATGCTGCAAGATTACAGTGAAACCAAACCTTGCTTAGATGCATTAGCTAAAATGGGCATTGAGTTATATTTAGATGATTTCGGTACCGGTTATTCTTCCCTATCACAACTGCATGATCTACCGATTAGTACAGTTAAACTTGATCAAAGTTTTGTGCAGGGTGAACACACAAGTAGCAAAGTTATTATTGAAGCGACCAAAGCTATTTGTGAGAAGTTGAACCTGAGAATTGTCGCAGAAGGGGTTGAAACACAACCACAACTTGATTACATCACTCAATGTGGTTTTGATTATTGCCAGGGGTATTTCTTTAGTAAACCAATGCCTGTGCATGAGCTTGAACGAAAATATTTTCACAAAAAAACAGCCAATATTACCATCCCATTATTGGCTTAATCATTTCCCTATCAACGACTGATAGGGAATGTTTAACACTGACTATCAGATATCACTACGTTCTGCATGGATCAATAAATTACGTGGCGTTATTGGTTTATCACAAAAAGAACCGATCACTACGTTATATCCTTGTTCTTCAAGAAAACAGGCTCGATCAAGTGCTAACCAAATTTCAAGTGGTCGCCGAAATAATTGTCGAACAAGCTCCATTCTTTCAGTAATAGCAAATCGCTGCTCACCTTGACGTTGCCACATTTCAAAATCAATATTATTCGGTAAATCAATTCCCTTTTTGGATGCAGCCCACTGACAAAACGCTTCAAAACCTTGCGTTAATAAAGCTTTTTGTACATTGGGAACCGAAAGGTAATACTCAGTTTGGTTTAACTCACGTTGTAATAAATCAAACCCTAAACGAAAGCTAATTTCCACAAACCGTAATTGTCTTACCCGATTACCAGCGGTGACTGTTTCTTGTAAAGGCAGCCGTAAATCATGTTTCGATAACACTAATGTGCTCGTTTTCGCAACGGCAGATATCGGTTGATAATGTGGCTGATGGATTAAATGATAACAACAAGGTGAAATGCTGACTGCCGCCCCTTTGCTAGCGACAACTCGCTGCAATAATGACACATGCAGATCGCCACAGGCATGTAATGCAACGGCATGCTGATTGGCTAAAATTGCATTATCACTATCGGCACTAAATGCATCGGCATGAACAAAATTAATATTCAATTTTAGCTGCTTAGCCGCTTGCTCACCATCGATACATAATTGCTGTTGCCATTCTAGACTCGTAACTGGCTGTTGATGTGATATCGCAAGTACACGTCCAAGATATCCCTTACCCGCGCACCATTCTAACCATGGTAAACCTAACTGAGGTAATACTTCATTAAAGGCGATAATTTGTTGCCATTTTCGTCCTGGGATCCCACTGTCAAAACCTTGTGGGACAGATCTTTCAGTACGCGCTAAAGGCTGTATTTGTGTTGTAAGCTGAGTTAACTGTTGAGCATCTTCAATCCATGGCATTAATGCCGCGGTTAATCTATTGATGTCATCACTCAGGAGCTGTAATTGGCTGTCATCTACAGTCATTAACCACTGGCAAAATGGTACGTTTTGGTGCCAAACATAACCACGTTCGGCAAAAGGCATAAACTGCCAAAATTGACGATTTTTCACCAATAATGCATCAAGACGATGAAAAAGCTCAACATAGTTAGACATAAACAACCATTTACCACCAAAAAATTGGGGGCTAGTGTATACCAAGCTTACGTCTGAGACATTAACCAAATAAAAAAACCGCTATCACTAGCGGTTTATATCGTGCTCACCATAGTTTTTACTGCTATCTAATCGGTAAATCCATTGATTCAAACATCTGATTTATTTCAGCAGCATTTTTTAATGCAATCGCTTGATCCACAACATTACGGGTTAGATGAGGGGCAAAACGTTCCATAAAATCATACATATAAGTACGTAAAAAAGTGCCTTTTTTAAAGCCGATCATGGTCGTACTAGACGCAAAAATATGACTGGCATCAATCGCCACCAAATCATGATCAGCATCAGGATCAATTGCCATACTTGCAATCACACCGACACCGATACCTAAACGTACATAGGTCTTAATTACATCAGCATCTGTTGCAGTAAACACGATTCTTGGTGTTAGCCCTGAGCGATTAAAAGCACTGTCTAATTCAGAACGACCCGTAAAACCAAAAACATAAGTGACTAATGAATATGCGGCTAAATCGTGAATAGTAATCGTTTGTTTCGTCGCAAGAGGATGATCTTTACGCACCACAATTGAGCGATTCCAATAATAACAAGGCAGCATAATCATATCTTGATATAAATGCAGCGCTTCAGTTGCTATCGCAAAATCAGAATTACCTTTACCGACAGCATCTGCAATTTGCGCTGGCGTACCTTGGTGCATGTGCAATGAAACCTTAGGGTACCGATGTGTAAAGCCTTGGACAACATGTGGTAGTGCATAGCGTACTTGTGTATGAGTCGTGGCAATATTCAACGTCCCAATTTCTGGATGAGTATGTTCACCTGCAACGGCTTTAATACTCTCAACACGAGATAATATATCACGTGAAATCCGCACGATATCCTCACCAGCAGAGGTAACTTTGGTTAAATGCTTACCACTACGTTCAAAAATCTGAATGCCTAATTCATCTTCCAACAAACGTACTTGTTTACTAATACCCGGTTGAGAGGTGTATAAACTCTCAGCCGTTGAAGAAACGTTAAGGTTATGATTTACGACCTCAACGATATAGCGTAATTGTTGTAATTTCATGGTCTCGCCCAATCAATAATCCGTTACCTTTCACACTTATTCATAAACTCAATCACTGATTTTTATTTCAAAGCATGATCGTGCAACCATGTAATAAATATTTTATATATTGAATTAGCCCTGTTTCATAGTATTTATTTACTTTTAATTATAAAAATACTATTCCACTGTTGAGTAGGCATAAGGCAATGCACAAACACACGCAAATATATGAGCGTTTAATCATAGGTTAGGAAAGAGGAAAAAATAATAATGTTTTGCTCTTAAAACATGACACTGAAACCTTTCAATCTTCTTCAGTAGGCACTATTTTTACGCTGTAATCCTGCATATTGAAGTAAACTTAGAATAAAAACAAAGCATTTAATTTAAAAAACTATATCTTTCTCTACAGCGTTATTTAGTTAGCATTTTTTACTAACAAACTACCACCAAACAACGAGATAGTGTATCTTCTTTAGTTATATATCAACCATGAAAGATAGACATATTTTATGAGTATCCCTCTTATTATTGGCTTAATCAGTCTTCTACTCATTTTAATTATTGGTTACAGCGTAATCATTCAATATCGTCAACGACTAGAAAGTGCTAAGCAACAAGAATTAGCCAAACAAGTTGCGATTATTGATGCCACAGAAGAACTCATTAGTAATGCGAGTCACTTACCTTATAGTAAAGAACTCTTAGTTTGTCTTAATAAACGAATTCTTTATGCACTTGAAACTATTGCTGAAGTTGACACTAAAGATCGCTCTTTAAAACAACGTATACATCACGTAAATGAGCAGATATCACACTTAGAAACACACTTTGATCAAACCAATGTTGTCCCTTTCCAAGTGCCTAATTCTGATCGTCAAGCTATCGGTATGCTGCAACTGGTTAAACGTTTAAAAAGTGTAATGAAAGGAGAGCACGGTAAAGGTCGTATTGCGACTCAAGCCTACGTGCTTGAAAATACACGCTTAGATAACATGCAATTAAGAATCAATATTGAGAATGTCGTTAAACGTGCTAACGATGCGCGCTTAAAACGTCAATTTGGCACCGCTAAACAATTACTAAAGAAAGGTATTGATGTTTTATCATCGCGTAACGATACCTATGCAACTAAAGCACAACAAAAATTACAATATATGCTCAATGAAATTGATAATAATATGAGCGTCAGCAGTGAACAAGAACGTCAACAATTACTTGATAAAGATAATGATGAATTAGATGTCTTATTTCAACCTAAGCGAAAATGGTGATTTAATTTCCTTTGTCTTACACTAGCTCCACGATAGAGGTCGCAATAGCGGCCTTTTTTACGCCATTAATAACAATAAAAAGATATGCCTTATGGATAACACTCAACACATGGTTAATGAATTACTTAAACCTATTAACCAATTTCTTCAATGTGAAACCCCTGATAGTTGGATTGATGAAGCCATCAAACCTGACAATCTGATCCCATTATTGGTTGATCATTGTAATTGTGAATTAAAAGCAAGTCAGACTGCGATGTTTATGGTGCGTAAATACGCGGTAGATAAACAGAGTGGCGCTGCACTAATGGCATGGGCAAAACCATATGAAGATTTTGTTTATGACGGTAATGACCGTTCTACAGTTGATTTCCACAGTAAGAAAAATGGTCTACTCGCCCCACTAATACCTCGCAGTGATTTTTCTCATGGGCAAGAATTAATTGATAAGATGGTACGATTAATTAAAGAAGAATTTCATCACTTTGAGCAAGTATTAGAGATCATGGATAAGCGTGGTATTCCTTATAGTAACCTTCATGCTGGTCGTTATGCCAAAGGATTAATGAAAGTAGTACGCACCCATGAACCTGCCACTTTAATTGACAAACTGATTGTCGGTGCATATATAGAAGCACGCTCTTGTGAGCGATTTGCTAAACTTGCGCCCTATTTAGATCCAGAACTCAAAAAATTCTATATTTCATTGTTACGTTCAGAAGCGCGTCATTATCAAGATTACCTGACACTGGCTGAAAAAATTGCAGGGACAAACATTGCTGATCGTATTCGTGCTATTGGTAGCAAAGAAGCTGAATTAATTACGACACCTGATGATACTTTCCGTTTTCACAGTGGTATTCCTGTTACCACCGCTGCTTGTGTTTAAAATCATAATATTGCGTATTAACACCAACAAAAAAACCGCCAATTTTGGCGGTTTTTTTAATAAAAAAGAATAATTAATTACTCTTCTTCTGCTGATTTTTCTTTTTTAGGCTTTTTACGCTTATCAGTAATTTCCCACTTACCGTCCACAAATAGACCCGTCCAGCCAGTTGGCTTACCGTCTACTTCTGAGCGCACGTAATTCTCTTTAGTTTTACGAGAAAAACGAATAACTGCTGGTAAACCATCAGGGTCAGCAACAGGCGCATCGGTTAAGTATAAGAACTTAGGTGATAAACGTTCTTTAAAGCGTACAAGTTCTTCCACTAACGGTGCACGTGTTTCTCGTGATTTAGGGAAAGTGCTCGCTGC
This sequence comes from Photobacterium phosphoreum, assembly GCF_002954725.1. Taxonomy (GTDB): domain Bacteria; phylum Pseudomonadota; class Gammaproteobacteria; order Enterobacterales; family Vibrionaceae; genus Photobacterium; species Photobacterium phosphoreum. The sequence continues at coordinate 680,640 of NZ_MSCQ01000001.1, read as the reverse complement.
CATGAACAAACCAGACGCACCATCACGTAAAACGAAGTATGCGTTGGTGTCTTGTGTACATGGAATTTCTGGTAAATGTACAGGATCTTCTTTTGGTGGCGCAACTTCGCCATTCTTTAGAATCTTACGGGTGTTCTTACACTCTTCGTTAGTACACCCCATGTACTTACCAAAACGACCGTTCTTCAGTTCCATATCAGAACCGCACTTGTCGCATTCAATCAACGGGCCTTCATAGCCTTTAAGCTTAAACTCACCTTTTTCAACAATGTAACCATCACAGCTTGGGTTATTACCACAAACGTGCAGTTTACGATCTTGATCAATAAGGTAAGCATCCATTGCCGTATTACAAATAGGACAACGCTTTTTAGCACGCAACGCCGCAGTTTCAACGTCTTCTTCCAGCACATTAACAATGCCGTCTTCACTGCCTAAATTGATTGTTGTTTTGCAACGCTCTTTAGGGGGTAGCGCATAACCTGAACAACCAAGGAATACCCCTGTTGATGCAGTACGAATACCCATAGGACGAGAACATGTTGGACATTGAATGTCTGTCAGCACGATATTATTAGGCTGCATGCCACCTTCTGATTCATCTAGCTCTGCTTTTTGAAGCTCGGCAGTAAAATCAGAGAAGAACTCATCCAGTACTTTCTTCCAGTTTTTCTCACCTTCTGCGATTTTATCAAGATTACCTTCCATACGGGCAGTAAAATCAAAATCCATCAAATCAGGAAAACTATTGTCTAAACGGTCAGAAACAATCTCACCCATCTTTTCTGCATAGAAACGACGTTGATCAACACGTACATAACCACGATCTTGAATGGTTGAAATAATCGACGCATACGTTGATGGACGACCAATACCACGCTTTTCAAGTTCTTTAACCAATGCTGCTTCTGTAAAGCGCGCTGGCGGCTTAGTAAAGTGTTGCTTAGGCTCAAGTTGCTCTAACTTCAGTATATCGCCTACGTTCACTTCAGGTAATGTTGTATCTTCATTTTTACCTGATGGGCGCTGTACTAATGTCCAACCAGCAAAACGCAAAGTACGGCCTTTCGCTTTCAGCAAGAATTCACCTGCTTTAACGTTGATCGTACTTGAATCATATTTTGCTGGCATCATCTGACAAGACACAAATTGACGCCAAATTAAGTCATACAACTTAACTGCATCTTGATCCATGCCTTCTAAATTTTCAGCTTTTACTTCAACGCTTGAAGGACGAATCGCTTCGTGCGCTTCTTGGGCGTTTTTCTTGCTACCGTAAACATTGGCATTTTCAGGTAAATACTCATTACCGTACTCGTTACCAATAAACTCACGTGCTGCTTCAACGGCCTCTTTTGAAAGGTTAGTTGAGTCGGTACGCATGTAAGTAATATAACCAGCTTCATACAGACGCTGTGCAAGGCCCATGGTACGTTTAACACCGTAACCAAGACGTGTACTTGCCGCTTGCTGTAATGTTGAGGTGATATAAGGCGCAGATGGCTTACTGCTGGTTGGGCGATCTTCACGCTCAATCACTTCATACGCTGCTTTTTCAAGTAGCGCATTAGCAGCCATCGTATCGACTTTATTCTCAGGACGGAATGCTTTACCCGCCTGTTGCGCCACCATTAATCGTAAAGCATCTTTGCCTACGGTTAAGGTATCAGCATGAATATCCCAGAACTCTTCAGGATCAAACGCGTTAATTTCATGCTCACGCTCAACAATCAGCTTAACGGCTACCGATTGTACACGACCAACCGATAGACCACGTGCAACCTTTTTCCACAATAGTGGTGATACCATGAAACCCACAACACGGTCGAGGAATCGACGCGTTTGTTGAGCATTCACACCATCAATATTCAATTCACCAGGCTGTTCAAATGCTTGTTGAATCGCATTTTTAGTTATTTCGTTAAAAACAACACGTTTGTAGCGTGACTCATCGCCGCCGATGATCTCACGAAGGTGCCACGCAATGGCTTCTCCTTCGCGGTCTAAATCCGTTGCGAGATAAATAAAATCAGCGTCTTCTGCTAATTTTTGTAATTCACTAACAACTTTTTCTTTACCCGGAAGTATTTCATAATGCGCATTCCAATCATCATAGGGATCAACACCCATTTTGCTGATTAGCGCTTTACGATCTTTCTTCTGTTTAATCGTTGCTTTTTCTTCAACACTCAACCCTTTAGTCGATGTTGCCACAGCTTTTTTACCGCCACTGCGGGCGCCCGTTGGTAAATCACGTACGTGACCAACGCTTGATTTTACAATGAAATCCTTGCCCAAGTACTTATTGATTGTTTTCGCCTTGGCAGGGGACTCCACGATAACGAGAGATTTACCCATAATGACCCTATTACGTCCTCGTGCTCGCTAATACTAAAAATATAAATAACTGCTTAGCTAATCATTAGCGCCACAACATTCGACCAATCTCATTAAGTCACTAATCGAAAAACCTAAGAGCAGTGAATTAATATGATGAGTTACAATTTGAGAATGATACATATTTGCAATTAATTATTGCACTTCATTTACGTAAAATACTCTTTACATATTGGGCTAGAAAACAAGAAGGTCAACTGCTTTTTAATTAATTTCGTCTATTTGGTTGTACCTTCCGCACTTGTTATTAATTTGTAAATATGAATAAAGCGCAGTTTAATCCATTTACAACGTACTGATTAACAAGGTGATAAAATCACAATTTACCTTATAGGACAATCACTTTGCTGAATTATTGTCAGCGTAATAACATAAAAGCGCGTTACTATTACCATCTATATAGAATTATTTGATCTGTCTGATTAAATTTTTTTGCATTTAATCACACTATCCGTTTATTTTAATCTGATTAATGCTTATATCTGAATAGATATTAACCAATTTACAATACTGTTATTTGTTTTCTGACACCAAGTTACTTAGACTATTACGCTTTCACTATCAATGAGTATTAAGCATGGCTAATAAAGCTGAAATTTCGATCAATGAGCTATTAATGATCGCCAACCAAATCATTCAAGATCACCAAGATTATGCTGAAGGTATGCGTGCAACCTCTGTGACAGAAAAAGATGGTGTACTGATCTTCAAAGGCGAATACTTCCTTGATGACGAAGGTCTACCAACAGCGAAAACCACCACTGTTTTTAATATGTTTAAATTCCTTGCTCACAAATTATCACCAGAATTTACCCTAAGCACACTGCTTGTTTAAATCAAAAAAAACCCGCAATCATTGCGGGTTTCCTTCGCTATCAATTATCTTACTACATTACATGAAAGGACGCTGACCACGTGCAACCCACTTCATTAATAATGTATCAGCAGCCTCGCTTGATGCGCCGGATAACTTCTCAATTAATTTCTTACGACGCACATATTTAACTTGTAGCACTTCACGCGCTTTACATGCTTCGGTGATCAAATCATCACTGGTGCTAATTTGATCAACTAAACCTAATTCAAGTGCTTGTTGACCAAACCAATGCTCACCTGTAGCGACTTTATTAAGATCAAGATCTGGACGATGAACAGCAATAAACTGCTTAAATAAACCGTGCGTTTCTTCAATTTCTTCTTTGAATTTCTCACGTGCTTTATCTGAGTTTTCACCAAACATAGTTAACGTACGTTTAAACTCACCCGCTGTGATTTGTTCAAACTCAATATCGTTTTTCTTCAATACTTTACTGAAGTTTGGCAATTGTGCAATAACACCAATAGAGCCGACAATAGCAAACGGTGCTGATACGATTTTATCCGCTACACATGCCATCATATAACCACCACTTGCTGCCACTTTATCAACGGCAATAGTGAGTGTAATACCTGCGGCTTTTAAACGATCAAGCTGTGATGATGCCAAACCATAAGCATGCACCATACCGCCACCCGTTTCTAAGCGCAGTAACACTTCATCACCTTCAATCGCAATCGCTAAAATCGCACTAATTTCTTGACGTAATGACGACACTTCACGCGCATCAATACTGCCATGAAAATCAATCACGAATAAACGTGGTTCACGAGTTATCGCTAAATTGCCATTTTTAACGGCTTGCTTCACTTCATTTTGACGTGCTTTATCGTGCTCTTTATCTGATTTTTTATCTGCTTTATCACGCGCTTTTAATAAAGCTTTATCAAATAAATGTGACTCTAACTGATCAACAGTATCTTTATACTGCTCAGTTAAATCGATCACTTCTAGTTCACCTTTTTGCGAACCATGTCGACCATTTAAGGCTTTTGCTAACACCAATACACCCACAATCGCAATAACGACTGTCGCAATTTTGGCGAAAAATAAACCATATTCAAACAAAAATTCCAATATTCAATCCTCAATTAGGCAAGAAAAATCGCCATAAGTTATTGTAACTGTGTAATCATTATCGCCGCTATAGCTTTAATTTATCACTATAATAAATCAGCTTACTGTCACGATCTTCAAATAAATGTACATTCTCTCAGAATGTAATTTCTGATATGTTTTAGTAGTAATCGATATTACAGCTAAGCTCAAGACTTGATGCGTTCTTCGACGAAAAAACAGTCAAATAACAACAAAAAGACATTATTTAAAAGGAAGCTACTGTGGATTATCTAATTGCGGCAGACAATTTAAAAGATCGAGTGATCTTAGTAACAGGGGCTGGTGATGGTATTGGTCGTGAAGCAGCAATCCACTATGCGGCTCATGGGGCGACCGTTATCTTATTAGGCAGAACAGTTGCCAAACTTGAAGCTGTTTATGATGAAATAGAAAAAAAAGGTGGCAAACAACCTGCAATTGTACCGTTAGATTTAATGGGAGCGACTAAACAGCATTATCTCGATATGGTGGAGACTATTAAGCAACAATTTGGTCGCTTAGATGGCGTATTACACAATGCAGGCTTATTAGGCGCATTAAGTCCCATTGACCATATTGAAGAAGCTATTTTTGATGATGTGATGCAAGTAAACGTAAAAGCACAACTCTTACTGACTCAAGCTATTTTACCATTGATCAAACAATCACCCGATGGGCGTATTATCTTTACCTCATCAACGGTTGGTCACAGCGGTCGTGCTTTTTGGGGTACGTATGCTATTTCTAAATTTGCCACCGAAGGCATGATGCAGGTGCTGGCAGACGAACTTAGTGACACTGCCGTTAATGTAAATGCTATCAATCCAGGCGGCACTCGTACAGGAATGCGTGCACAAGCTTTTCCGGCGGAAGATGCCCGTTTATTGAAAACACCACAAGAGATTATGCCGCTTTACTTATATTTAATGGGACCTGAAAGTCGTAAAGTTTCAGGGCAATGTATTGATGCCCAGCCACACCGTAAACCCGGAATTAGTTGCGAAGAAGAATAATTAATTAGTACTGTAATCAGTAAATAATAGCAATAAAAAAAGCCGACATCGCTGTCGGCTTTCTAGTATTAATAGCACTATTACATGCGTTAGCAGTGTTTACACATTACTGACGTGTACGTGGCTTTTGAGGTTTTTGCGGCTTATTCGCTAACGGGTTACGACGATTAGCCCCATTACCTGAATTACGCTTATCAGATGAACTTTGTGGCTTATCTGATGCATTATAAGGCTTCTTCGCATCATCTTTTGGCTTACCCGCAATGTGTACAGGTTTGCCTTGAGCGCGATCTGAACGCGGTTTAGCATTATCACGAACTGGTGCTGGTTTAGTACGACCGCGACCACCACGTTGCTCTTGTTGTTGTGAATCAACTTCAGCATTACGGCTTGAACTTGATGGTGCACGACGATCATTATTACGACCGCGACGACCACCTGTACCCGTAGTCTCAACACGCTCTTCATGACGACGAACAGCACGACGAATTTGACGGATACCTTTTTTACGCTTCTGACCTTCAACTGTTAATACAGTTTCAGTTTCAGGCGGTAATTCTACCGTTGCACGTAATTCGTTCACTGCATTTAATTCAAGCTCGCTCCAACCACCACGAGGCATGTCTTTGGTTAAGTAAACATCACCGTAACGAACACGTTTAAGACGACTAACAGTTACGCCTTGAGAATCCCATAAACGACGAACCTCACGGTTACGACCTTCAGTGATCACTACGTAGAAAGTATGGTTCATACCTTCACCGCCAGAATAAACAACATCTTCAAAACGTGCGACGCCATCTTCTAGCTCTACGCCTTTAACGACATTCTTGATCATCTGCTCGTTCACTTCACCGAACACACGTACCATGTACTCACGTTCAACGGTACGGCTAGGGTGCATCAAACGGTTTGCTAATTCACCGTCTGTCGTGAACAGTAATAGACCTGATGTGTTTGCATCTAGACGACCAACAGAAACCCAACGGCCAGTTGTTAAACGTGGTAGACGATCAAAAACAGTACGACGGCCTTCAGGATCATGACGAGTACATAACTCACCTTCAGGCTTGTTGTAGGCTAAAATTCGGCAGATTTCTTCATCTGACGAAATTAATGCGATATTATGCCCATCAATACGTACATTAACGCTAAGATCTTCAAGACGATCACCCAGTGTAGCAACAACACCATCAACACTAACACGGCCGTTTTGAATCATTAATTCGATTTCACGACGAGAACCTTGACCAGCACGCGCTAGTACTTTTTGTAATTTTTCGCTCATTGTAAATAAACCTTTGTCGCCTTCACAGGCGTCGAAATTCTCATCAAAAAACCACCGATTGATACGTTCTAGTAGCAAGCATTGCTTTAAAAAGAAAGTGACATGGGATGATTGATGCGAATAGCAATAATTTGGATTCTAACGCGATAATCAATAATCTATCATGCTAGATATGTAGCCGATTATTATCGCAAATATAGCGCTTATTTACCATAAAAATAGCGATAAAAAAAACGTATCACAAACAATGCGATACGTTTATAAAAGCGGTATTACAACAATACAATTACTGTGTAAATTAAACGGTTTTATTCAAACGGCGTAATATCACCAGCACCAATACGTACAATATCGATGTCACCTTCACTAAAATCAATGACCGTCGTAGGTTGTTCACCCAGATAACCACCATGCATAATCAGATCAACAGCATGCTCTAATTGATCACGAATTTCATCAGGATCGGCTTCTGTGGTGTCTTTGCCCGGCAAAATTAAACTGGTCGACATCATTGGCTCACCCAAAGCTTCAAGTAAAGCCAGAGCAATATTGTTATCAGGTACACGAATACCGATCGTTTTACGCTTAGCATTCATCAATCGACGTGGTACTTCTTTGGTACCTTTAAAGATAAAAGTATACGCACCAGGGGTATTATTTCTTAACAAACGAAACGCGATATTATCGACACGGGTATACAGTGATAATTCAGATAAATCACGGCATAACAAGGTAAAATTGTGCTTGTCGTTTAAACGTCGTATTTGGCAGATACGCTCAAGTGCCTGTTTATTTTCCATTTGGCAACCCAAGGCATAGCCTGAGTCTGTTGGATAAACAACAACCCCACCTTTTTTGATAATATCAACAGCTTGAGTTATCAACCTTGCTTGAGGTGTTTCTGGATGTACATAAAAAAATTGACTCATTTATCCTCCTTCGAGGCAGATAACTCTGCAGTTATTTCTACCTCGACTCGCTTTTTCTCTACCGTCCAATCTTGCCACAGCGGTGACACATCTTTTGGTAACCACAAATTACGGCCTAATTCGGTCCATGGTGATGGATAATGAAAATCAGACCCTTGTGAAGCGAGTAAATTATATTGGATGGCGTAATCCCCAAAGGTACGTCGTTCTTGCGGTGCTTGTTGTGGTTGAGCAACTTCAATGCCATCACCTCCCGCTTCAATAAAGTGTTGAATTAAACGCTTTATCCATTTTGCCGTCATTTGATAACGACCGGGATGTGCAATAACTGCTTGACCACCAGCGGCATGAATCACGGTGACAGCATCAGCAATAGAACACCAACTTGGCGGTACATAACCGGGATTACCGCGAGTTAAGAATTTCTTAAACACCGCCTGCATAGTTTTGGCATAACCTTGCTCAACTAACCAACGAGCAAAATGCGCTCGTGTAATCGACGCATCGCCCGCTAATGCCATAGCGCCTTCAAAAGCACCGGGCATTTTATTTTTATCTAATCGTGCGCCAATCTCTTTTGCACGTTCAAGTCGATGCGCGACTTGGGCGTTAATAAATGAAATTAACTCAGGATGATTGGGATCTATATTAAGCCCAACGATATGAATATCAAAGTTTTGCCACACTGTTGATATCTCAATACCATTAATTAATGTAATCGGTAATTGCTCTTGCTCGATAACCGCATGGGCTTGTGCAAGCCCATCAATTGTATCGTGATCAGTAATTGCCAGCACATCAACCCGCATTTCAACTGCGCGTCGAACAAGATCTTGCGGCGATAAGCGGCCGTCTGACGCTGTAGTATGACAATGTAAATCAAACAACATAACTTTACTTCTTGACTTTATATTTATGAACTAGTTTACTAGTACGTAATGACAATGAGCGGTATTAACTTCTATAACCGTAGTCTTTAGCTAGTTTAAACCAATTCACAGCTATACACCTCGATAAACCTAGGATATAGCAGCAGACAAATAGGATAGCGTCATGTTACAGCAAATTAGTTCCCAACAATCGACTTTATTCATGATTTACTGGCGGTGCTCCTGCGTATGTAAAGTGTGAAATGTAGTAACAATTTACAATTCCATATGAACTAACTATCTTCTTAGGCTTTTTTTTAGTCATTATATAGCGAACAATAACCACCCAATATATTGATTATTATATATTTGACAAAAAACAGTCACAATAATACATCTTGTTAATGATTGTCGGTAAAAGTAAAAAACTAGTCTTGCTCAAATGCTAAGTTTACGCCACTATCGAACAATGAAAGCAGGATTGCTATTTTGTACAAACGGCAGGGAGAACGCTGTGAATACTGAATTAACGGGATCTCATCCTTATGACACGACAGCATTAACTCAGCATCAACTAGAGTTACTCACTCTCGATGTGGCTTATATTGCTGACCCAACTGACGTTTACTTTACACTTTGTGGTGATAGTCCTTGTCATCTGTTATTAGAATCAGCAGAGGTTGACTCTAAACAAGATCTGAAAAGTCTATTATTAATTGATGCCGCAGTGCGGATAGTTTGTCGCGGAAAAAATGTTGTCTTAGAACCACAATCCGATAACGGTCGCCAATTATTACATGCCCTAAAAAGTCATCTAAAATCTGATATTGAAGCAACGTATTGCACTAATGGATTACAGTTACAGTTTCCAAGCCACGATCAACTTTTAGATGAAGATAGTCGTTTACGCCAAACCTCATCGTTTGATGCATTACGTCTGATTCAACATGCTTTTGATACTGATAATCACCCTCGTGATGCATTATTTATTGGTGGATTATTTGCCTATGATTTAGTGGCTGACTTTGAACCTCTTGCCGCTGTTGATGCTGATAATAACTGCCCTGATTACATTTTCTATATTGCTGAAACATTATTGATCATCGATCACCAACGTCAACAAGCACATTTGCAAGCCACCCTGTTCGGTAATAATCACTCGCAAACACACGATCGACTCCAACAGCGTTTAGCAACACTAAAAGAACGTTGTCTGAATCCACAATCATTACCCGCAGCTGAACATGTTGTGGCTGGTGAGCCCCACACCAGTATTAGTGATCACGACTTTAGCCAAACGGTAGCAGCACTTAAACAATTTGTTATTCGCGGTGATGTATTCCAAGTCGTGCCTTCACGTCAATTTACCCTGCCGTGTCCATCACCGCTTAACGCTTATAAAGCATTGAAGATAGGTAATCCAAGCCCGTACATGTTTTATCTGCATGATACTGATTTTACTTTATTTGGCGCATCACCAGAGAGTGCATTAAAATATTGTACTGAATCTAATCAAGTTGAGATTTATCCCATTGCAGGTACACGTCAACGTGGAAAAAACAGTGATGGCTCAATTAATTTAGATCTCGATACCCGCATTGAACTCGAGCTACGCTGTGACACCAAAGAAAATGCCGAACACATGATGTTAGTCGATTTAGCCCGTAATGATATTGCCCGTATTTGCCAAGCAGGCAGTCGCCACGTTGCCGATTTATTGCATGTCGACCGCTATAGTCATGTCATGCATTTAGTATCACGAGTCGTGGGTCAGTTACGCCAAGATCTCGATGCCCTTCACGCTTATCAAGCTTGTATGAACATGGGCACTTTAACGGGCGCACCTAAAATCAGAGCTATGCAGCTTATTCGTGAAGTAGAGCAGCGCCGACGTGGCAGTTATGGCGGTGCGGTTGGTTATATTACCGGTCATGGTGATATGGATACCTGCATAGTGATCCGTTCTGCTTATGTTGAAAATGGTATTGCCAGTGTTCAGGCGGGAGCAGGTGTAGTTTATGACTCAATTCCACAATCTGAAACCGACGAAACCACAACGAAAGCCCAAGCGGTTATCAATGCTATTCGTAGCACCCACCAAGGTTAAGGATCACAACATGAGCATCAATAATAATCACCATCACCCCCATATTGTGCTGCTGGATAACTTTGATTCGTTTACATATAACCTCGTAGATCAATTTCGCAGTCTTGGGTTTCCGGTCACGGTTTATCGTAATAACCTATCAGCACACCATATTGAACAAGCATTACTTGAACATAACAACTCAGTCTTAGTGTTATCACCCGGTCCTGGTGCGCCAGTTGATGCCGGATGCATGCCTGAGCTTATTCAGCGTGTAAAAGGTAAAACCCCCATGCTTGGGATTTGCCTTGGTCATCAAGCCATTGTTGAAGCTTATGGCGGTAAGGTCGCGGGCGCTGGTGATATTGTTCATGGTAAGGCCGCAATGATGACCCACAATCACCATGCGGTTTTTGGTCAGCTTGCCAACCCATTAGCGGTTGCTCGTTATCACTCGTTAGTGGCTACCGAGGTGCCTGCAGAACTTGAAACAATTGCCGATGTAAACGGATTGGTAATGGCAGTTATCAATGAGCGCGACAAGGTTTGTGGCTTTCAATTTCACCCAGAATCTATTCTCACCACCCAAGGCGCAGAGCTACTCACTCATACTCTGGCTTGGATTACAGCGGCTAACCAATGCCTCAATAACCATTAAGGAAGATGATGATGAACGCTACTATTTCGAGACTTGCAGATAAACTCTACGACCAACAACCACTGAGCCAAGCAGAAAGCCATACTCTGTTTGATGCCATCATTAATGGTGAAGTCGAGCCGATTGTGTTATCGGCGGTATTAACAGCCTTAAAAATAAAAGGGGAAACCCCTGCAGAAATTGCGGGCGCAGCGAAAGCATTAGTCAAAAATGCCAGCCCTTTCCCACGCCCTGATTATGATTTTGCTGATATTGTCGGTACCGGTGGTGATGGTGCGAATACTATCAATATTTCAACCACCGCGGCATTTGTTGCAGCAGCTTGTGGCGTTAAGGTCGCAAAACATGGTAATCGCGGGGTTTCAAGTAAATCAGGATCATCCGATTTACTCGATACATTCGGTATTAACTTAGCGATGCCAGCCCAAACAGCCCGCCAAGCGCTAGATGATCTTGGGGTATGTTTTCTATTTGCGCCGGAATACCACGGTGGTGTACGCCATGCGATGCCAGTACGTCAAACATTAAAAACCCGTACTATTTTCAATGTGCTTGGACCTTTAATTAATCCTGCCAAACCTAATATTGAATTAATGGGTGTGTACGATAATGCGTTAGTTCGCCCGATTGCTGAAACATTGGCAACGATGGGATTAAAACGTGCCGCAGTAGTACATGGCAGCGGCCTTGATGAAGTTGCGATTCATGGGGAAACGCATGTCGCTGAAATCATTGATGGTGTTATCACTGAATACACCCTTACTCCCGCTGACTTTGGTCTTAAAAGCTATCCATTAGAAGCCATTCAAGGCGGTGAGCCAGAAGAGAATCGTGCCATTATTAAAAATATTTTAACGGGTAAAGGGACACCTGCTCAGGAAGGCGCGATTGCGGTCAATGTTGCGCTCTTACTGCGTCTTTTCGGGCACCAAGATCTTAAAGCAAATACCCAACAAGCGATTGCTGCAATGCGTTCAGGCAGTGCTTACCAACTCGTAGAACAACTGGCAGCCCGAGGTTAATAATGGAAACAGTACTTGCTAAGATTATTGCTGATAAAAAAATCTGGGTTGATGCGCGTAAAGAAGCTCAGCCACTCGCCAGTTTTCGTCATCAACTAACCCTAAGTGATCGTGATTTCTACCAAGCACTCACGAACACAACCGAAAATGGCATTCAGCGACCGGCTTTTATTCTTGAATGTAAAAAAGCCTCACCATCAAAAGGATTAATTCGAGAAGATTTCGACTTAGATTATATTGCAACGGTCTATAATCAATACGCCAGTGCGATCTCGGTATTAACCGATGAAAAATATTTTCAAGGCAATGTCGAATTTTTACCCAAGGTACGTAGCCTCGTTAAACAGCCAATCTTGTGTAAAGACTTTATGATTGATAGCTACCAAGTGTATTTAGCACGTCATTATCAAGCTGATGCCATTTTATTGATGCTATCGGTACTCGATGATCATCAATACCAAACACTTGCTGCTGTGGCTAAATCGCTACAATTAGGTATTTTAACCGAAGTCAGTAATGAAGCTGAACTAACACGTGCTATCAACCTTAATGCAAAAGTCGTCGGAATTAATAACCGTAACTTACGCGATCTGAGTATTGATTTAAATCGAACTAAGCAACTTGCTCCCGATTTACCGAAAGGCACGATTGTTATTTCTGAATCAGGGATTTACACCCACCAGCAAGTACGTGAACTGTCACCTTATGCCAATGGTTTTTTAATTGGTAGTTCATTAATGGCGGCTGATAACCTTGATTTAGCCGTTCGAAAAGTATTATTTGGTGCACATAAAGTCTGTGGCCTAACGTCAACTGAAGATGCCAATAATGCTTATCAACAAGGTGCAACTTATGGTGGCTTGATTTTTGTACCATCATCACCCCGCTATATCAGTGTCGAGCAAGCGGCAGCTGTCGTCGCTTCTGCACCATTGGATTTTGTGGGGGTATTCCAAGATAGCCCACTCACAGAAATTATTACTACCGCAACAGATTTAGCACTCGCTGCCGTTCAATTACACGGTAAAGAATCACCACAATATATCACTCAGCTACGCGAAAAACTGCCCGCTGATTGCCAAATCTGGAAAGCACACGCCATTACCGATAACGTTCCTGACATCAACCAATGGCCAGCAGATAAACATCTGTTTGACAGTAAAATTAAAGGTCAAAGTGGTGGGACAGGGGTTTGCTTTGATTGGTCATTGATCGCTGATGATGATAAAGAAAACAGCTTACTTGCAGGTGGCCTCACACCTGAAAATGTCGGTCAAGCAGCCTCGTTAGGCTTTAGTGGCTTAGATATAAACTCGGGCGTTGAAAGCAAACCTGGCAAAAAAGATCCGCATAAACTAACAGCAGCCTTTACGGCAATCAAACACATTAAGGACGATAAATAATTATGAGTAAATTGAATGCCTACTTTGGTGAGTTTGGTGGTCAATATGTGCCTCAAATTTTGGTACCAGCGTTAGATCAACTCGAAGATGCTTTTATTGAAGCGCAACAAGATCCCGACTTTCAGCAACAGTTTATAGCGTTATTAAAAGACTATGCTGGACGACCAACAGCATTAACGTTATGCCAAAATTTAACTCAAGGCACAAAAACTAAACTGTACCTTAAACGCGAAGACTTACTTCATGGCGGCGCGCACAAAACTAACCAAGTATTAGGCCAAGCATTGCTTGCACAGCGAATGGGGAAAAAAGAAATTATCGCTGAAACAGGCGCGGGTCAACATGGTGTTGCTACTGCACTAGCTTGTGCGTTACTGGGGCTAAAATGCCGTATTTATATGGGGGCGAAAGACATTGAACGCCAAAGCCCTAATGTATTTAGAATGAAATTAATGGGCGCGACGGTTATTCCTGTAACCTCAGGCTCAGCAACCTTAAAAGATGCCTGTAATGAAGCAATGCGTGATTGGTCTGCCAGTTATGACACCGCCCATTACCTATTAGGTACTGCAGCAGGTCCACATCCCTTCCCAACCATCGTGCGTGAGTTTCAAAAAATCATTGGTGAAGAAACTAAAGTACAGATTATCGAAAAAGAAGGCCGTTTACCTGATGCTGTTATTGCTTGTGTTGGCGGTGGCTCTAATGCGATTGGCATGTTTGCAGATTTCATCGAAGAAAATAATGTGCGGTTAATTGGGGTTGAGCCCGCAGGTAAAGGCTTAGATACCGACATGCATGGCGCACCATTGAAACACGGTAAACTCGGTATTTTCTTTGGAATGAAAGCACCGTTAATGCAAGATGAACATGGTCAAGTCGAAGAGTCCTATTCTATTTCTGCAGGCTTAGATTTTCCATCAGTAGGCCCTCAGCATGCTCACCTTAATGCGATTGGTCGTGCTGAATATGGCGCTGTCACTGATGATGAAGCATTAGAGGCTTTTCAATTACTCGCTCGAAAAGAAGGCATTATTCCAGCACTAGAATCTGCTCATGCACTGGCTTATGCGCTAAAAATAATTGCTGACGACCCCGAAAAAGAACAATTACTGGTGGTCAATCTTTCTGGTCGTGGTGATAAAGACATCTTTACTGTCCATGATATTTTAACGGCAAAAGGAGTCTTATAATGGATCGTTATCACACCCTATTTACTCAACTTAGCGCACGAAATGAAGGCGCTTTGGTGCCATTTGTAACGCTTGGTGATCCGACGCCACAACAGTCAATGGATATTATTGATACTTTGGTTACTGCAGGCGCTGATGCATTAGAGTTAGGGATTCCTTTTTCAGATCCCCTCGCTGATGGTCCAACTATCCAAGGGGCAAATATTCGTGCCCTTGCTGCAAACACCACCCCGACAATCTGTTTTGAGATGCTAACTAAGATCCGTGCTAAATATCCTCAATTACCCATCGGATTACTGATGTATGCCAATTTAGTGTTTGCTGCTGGCATTGATGATTTTTATCGTCGTTGTGCTGATGCAGGGGTTGATTCGGTATTAATCGCCGATGTACCCGTTAATGCTTCACACGAGTTTAGAATAGCGGCAGAAACCCATGGTATTCACCCTATTTTTATCGCACCGCCTAATGCTGACGCACAAACGTTAAAAACAGTATCAGAGCTTGGAGGCGGTTATACTTATCTCCTTTCACGTGCTGGCGTCACTGGCGCTGAAACGAAAGCAGAAATGCCCATTGAGCCATTATTAGCCGCATTAAAAGCTCATAATGCGCCACCAGCGTTACTCGGTTTTGGGATTTCAACCCCAGAGCAAGTTAACACCGCCATTAAAGCAGGCGCTGCGGGTGCTATTTCAGGTTCAGCCGTGGTAAAAATTATTGAGAATAATCTTAATGATCCAGATTCAATGCTCGATCAACTCGGATTCTTTATCAGTAATATGAAATCAGCCACACTTCGCTAATACTGGTTCCATTGCCACCAACACCGTTATTGGTGGCAACATTTACATAACAACAAAATGGTGAATCAATTAATATTCACATTGGCCACCACATGATATAACCACTAAAAACTTCGCTATATGCTCAATACATTTCAAAAAAAGCAAAAAATCACACCAAAATAAATGGTTATATATTGCTAACATATCTCCTTCAGTGTAAAAGTCATATCAAACATACAAAATAATAATAACAGTAGCACTTACAATAAAAAACAAACCAACAACATTATTAATGTGTTATTTCGATATCACTGGGGTATATATCGTGTTAAAAAATCAAAATCTGTTACATAATATCGGTGTACAAGTTGTTATAGCAATGATCATCGGTACGATCGTCGGCATCATAATGGGACATGATGCTGTGATGTTTGCACCGCTTGGTAGCCTTTTTATCCATCTAATTAAAATGCTCGTGATCCCTTTAGTTGCGGTCGCTATTATTTCTGGTGCAGCAAGCTTAGGTAATAGCCATGCCGCGGGTAAAATAGGCATTACAACATTGGCTTTCTTCGGTATAACGTCAGCACTGGCTGTTGCGTTAGCACTAGTGATGGGCGTGGTATTTCAACCGGGAATAGGCGTTGATTTATCGGGTGTTGCGGGCATGTTTGCCAACACTTATGCCGATAAAGGCACATTACCCTCATTTTGGGCAACCATCTTAGGCATGATCCCAACCAATATTTTTAATTCCCTTAATGAAGCTAATATCCTTCAAATTCTCATCTTTTGTCTATTTTTTGGTATTGCGCTTTCTAAATTAGAACTCGAACGCCGCCAACCTTTAATTAACGGAATAAATGCTATTGTCGATGCCATGGTATGGATGATAAATGTAGTAATGAAATTTGCACCAATTGGTGTGTTTGGTTTAATGGCAGACGCTATTGGTAGCTTTGGGTTCAGTGCATTAACAGTTGTACTTAAACTCTTTGTTGTTTATATCGCAGCTATTTTGATCTACGGCTTTATTGGTTATCCAATCATGATCAAACTGTTTTCTAAAACCTCACCACTTAAATTTCTTGTCGCAATGAAAAAACCACAAGCGGTAGCGTTATCGACCGCATCATCAATGGCGACACTCCCCGTTACAATGGAAACCTGTGAAGAAGAGTTGGGCGTTAAAAATTCAACGGCTGCATTTGTATTACCCCTTGGTGCCACGATCAATATGAGCGGTAATGCTATTTACTATGGTTTAGTCGCTATTTTCTTTGCTCAAATATTTAATATTGAACTGGGCATAAGTGCTTACATTGCGATAATTGTTACCTCAACTATTGGTGCCATTGGTCAAGCAGGTGTACCTGGTCCCTCATTTTTAGTGGTTGCCGTCTTACTCTCAGCTGGTATTCCAATTGAAGGCTTACCGTTATTGTTTGCTCTAGATCGTATCTTCGACATGATTCGTACCGCGCTCAATATCACTGGTGATGCCGCATGTGCGGTGATTATTGATAGTTTATATGAAACTCAAGAGCAACCCGTAGCAGCAACGGCATCATAATCACACTCCATTTAATAGTATGAACAATGGCTACTTGGGCAACTAAGTAGCTTTTTTTCATTCAGGGCTTGTAACAGGTATACTCTGAAAAATTCTTTTTAATGAGCCAGTACCAATGAAACAACTAATAGAGTTTATTCCATTACTGATCTTTTTCGTGTTATTTAAAACCAGTGGTATTTTTGTCGCAACGGGTGCATTGATTATAACCACAGCAATTCAACTGATCGTGACATGGTTTATCTATAAAAAAATCGAAAAAATGCAACTCATCACTTTTGCTATGGTTGCTATTTTTGGTGGTTTAACACTGGTCTTACATGATGAAAATTTCATTAAATGGAAAGTCACTATTATTTATGGTTTATTTGCACTTGCATTGCTTATTAGCCAGATAATGCACAAGCCATTGATTAAATCGATGCTCGGCAAAGAAATGACCTTGCCTGATAACGTTTGGTTACGTATCAATCTTGCATGGACGGTGTTTTTTGTTGTTTGTGCTATTGTAAACATTTATATTGCATTCAATTTTCCGCTTGATATTTGGGTGGATTTCAAGGTATTTGGTTTGTTAGCGTTAACGCTGCTATTTACCTTTGCCACGGGTGGCTATATTTATCGCCACTTACCTAAAAGCCCTGATGATAAATAAAGTTGTATAACCGATGATTACTGAAAACAATATCCCTCGTGGACAGCTGTTACTGCGTACTTTAGCGATGCCTGCCGATACTAATGCCAATGGTGATATTTTTGGTGGTTGGATCATGTCACAACTGGATCTTGCTGGTGCTATCTTAGCCAAAGAGATCTCTCGCGGTCGGGTGGTGACTGTTTCTGTTGATAAAATCGAATTTAAAGCGCCTGTTGGCGTAGGTGATGTTGTTTGTTGCCACGGTGAATGTAAACGCATCGGTAATACATCAATGAGTGTGGGCTTAGAAGTATGGGTAAAACCTGTCGCCGTTGATGGCATCGGTGAACGTTACCGTGTCTGTGAAGCGACATTTAATTATGTCGCAATCAATAGCGAAGGCCGTCCACGTAAAATTGAAGCATAGCAATAAACCACACAAATCAAAAAACACGTAATTAATAATAAGCACTAACAATCGTTGGTGCTTTTTATTATTTCCCTAGATCTACTTGTTAGCTATCAATATTTAGTTAGTATGGTGGCATACTAAAAACAGTACGAAGCGTTATTCGTAATGTAAACCATAACCAAAATAGGGAATGCCTAATATGTGGTATGTAATTTTTTCTCAAGATGTTGAAAATAGCCTAGAACGCCGCATGAGTGTACGTGAGCAACACTTAGCGCGTCTAAAAGAACTTCAACAACAAGATCGCTTATTGGTAGCGGGTCCAATGCCTGCCATTGATAGTGAAAACCCAGGTGAAGCAGGTTTTACAGGTTCAACTGTTATTGCTGATTTTGAGTCATTAGAACAAGCACAACAATGGGCCAATGCAGATCCATATATTGACGCTGGTGTTTACGCTAATGTGATCGTTAAACCCTTTAAAAAAGTATTACCTTAAATATACTCAGGATCAACTTGTGAACCTAACTAAAACAAAAAAATTACTGGTTGCCGCTGTCGGTCTGTTTATCCTTGGTGGCTGTGCTTCTCACGACCAACAAATGGTTGCAGAATCACTGGCACAATCACGAGCTGCAGCGATTGATAGTAAAGCGCCCTATCCTAAAATTGATGCTTACCAAATCACTCAAGCTTACGCGAGTAAGAATACGGTAAAAATCAATATTCTTTATGGTGGTAATGGTCGCATCAAACCAACAATGGCGATCAAAACGGCCAGTACTAATTATTGCCGTAATGCTGAGCTTATACCACTGTTCAAGCATGGGGTTAATTATTTAATCACCATTCGTGATGTCAGTGGACGTGAACTTGTATCACAAGCTATTACAGAAAAATATTGTGAGTCTCTGAAATAATTAGCACTATGATAATATAAAAAGCCCTGACCAACGTCTATACGACTTCAACGAGAAAGAGTATAGACTGGTTAGGGCTTTTATATCATCGAAATAAATCAATCAACAGGTACACTTTCAATATTAATAGCATCATTAATCTGCACTTCAAATGATCGTAATCTTTTATAAATAGACATTAATTCTACAATTGTGCTCCATGAGTGTACAAGAAATTGAAACGACTCTTCTACTTTCCCAAAGGCTCTTAATATTTGTTGCATTACGCCTAATGTTAACGCGCCAGAAACAATCGCAGGACCGAGCGCAATATAAGGAACAATTACGGTATATTGAATATACGACCATTTAGCGATATCAAAATATAAATAATGACGATATAAATTAAAGTAATTTTTACGCACATTAAAAAATAATTCTTTAACGGTTTCAGGCTTAGCGCGCGCGGTATTATCTTCACCAAACACTAACTCTTTACGATAAGCAGCTTCTACTTTTTGATTTTTAAACTCTAAACCAGGTAAACGAATGCCAACAATCGCCAATAATACCGTTCCAAATAATGCAGAAATAATGGCTAAATAAACCAATGACCTATCAACACTGCCAATCCATGGTAGCTCAGTGATATTCTCACTTAACGTCCATAGAATAGGTAAAAATGCGAATAACGTCATGAGTGATCGCATAAAGCTAACACCTAGGCTTTCTACAATACGTGCGAAACGCATGGTATCTTCTTGTACTCGTTGTGATGCCCCTTCTATATGACTAATTTTATCCCAATGCTTCATATAATAGTTATTCATCGCGGTACGCCAGCGAAACACATAGTGCCGAACAAAGAAATCGAGAATAACGGCAATAACGATATACACCGATACAATATTGAAAAACTCAATACAACCAGCCAGAAATTCATCAAACGTCACCGCATTGGGTGTTGCTAACGCTTTTTGAATAAGATCATAAAAACTGCCAAACCATTCATTCACTTCTACGTCTATCTGCACTTTATACCAAGTAACATATAAAATAATGGCACTACCGACAATCGACCATAAGAACCAGCGACGATCGAGAAAGAACGATTTAAACATAACGACACATCCTTAATGTATTTGGATTGAGTGCACCCCTTGCACTGACAATTTAATCAATTAATTTTATTTTTAACTGCTCATTTTAGTATTTGTCACTGACCACAAAAACGCAACATACAAACCGCAATAAAGTTCATATGACTTGTTATAATAAAAAGTTTACTGCTAATTTTAGATAAAAAAATCCCTTATCTACTCTTAACTAAAACTAGTAGAGTCGATAAGGGATTCTTATTTTAGCTGTCTATTATAACACTAAAAATATAACGCTAAAAAATTAGCAATGGCGCTCAAAAACTAAAGCTTTAAGACCCGCTTCTAGCTCAATATCTTTAAACTCAGCAGGGTTTTCTAAACGATGAGAGAACACCATATCTGGTGCTTCAGCAGCCATACCATCAATCAAAAATTGACAGGTTAACGTTGGATCATTCACACACGCTAATACAACACCGTCTGCGGTTAATAATTCAGGTAAACGACGTAAAATCTTTTGGTAGTCTTTTGTCAGTGCAAAACTGCCCTTTTGGAATGATGGCGGATCAATAATGATTAAATCATAAGGACCCATCTTGCGCACTTTACCCCACGACTTAAATAATTCATGACCGAGGAAACTCACTTTCTTTAAATCATGGTTATTAAGATGGTGATTATCACGACCACGACTTAATGCCGCTTTTGCCATATCAAGGTTAACCACAAATTCTGCACCACCAGCGATTGCTGCCACAGAAAAACCACAAGTATAAGCAAATAAGTTAAGTACTCGTTTACCCGCAGCATGCTCACGGACCCAATCACGACCATAACGCATATCTAAAAATAAACCGTTATTTTGATTGCGGCCTAAATCTAATTTGTAGGTTAAACCGCTTTCAATCACATCTTGATAGTCTGAGCTTTGTCCCCACAACACATCCATTGGCGAACCTTGACGATCGCGATGTTGCAACAGTAAAGAACGGGCACCACTTGTTTGCCAAGCATCTGTTTGCGTTAATGCTGCGAGCAAGTCCGTTAAGGCTTGCATAAAATCAGCATCAGGCTCTTTAAATAAGGAAACCAGTACTTGACCTTGAAGCCAATCAACGGTGATTTGTTCAAGCCCTTGCCAACAGCGGCCACGACCATGGAACAATCGGCGAACTTCTGTTGGTGGTGTTGCTAAAGCCGTTAATAAATGGGCTTCTAAAGTAGGTAGAGCACTAATTTCCATAATATCATTCAACATAGTCAATTTAAGGCGGCTATTCTATACGTTGCGCTTAAGAATACCAACCACTGACAAAATAGAATCATTCAGTGACTTCTCACCGCCCGTATTGGGCGATGGTTTACGGCGAAATTGCTAAGGTTTCGCACGTAATATATATTCAACTGAATAGTCCATCACACTGGTGGGATGTAAGGTAAGTGTCGCTGATGATGAGAGAAAATGACGAGGGGTAGTTTCAGGTAATAATAGATATTGTTGGGCACGATTTCGACGATGATGTGATTGGCGTTTTTGCTGAGAAACTCGCATTTTAAGTGTACGTGAATGAGCACTGCGCATTGTAAACCTCTAACTAATACATTCCCTTGTCGTATTATAATTTATCAATACCAAAAAGAAATGCACATCCACGATTTACAAATCAATTGCTGATAATATCCACAGTTAATTGCTAACTGTGGATATTTAATTCAGATCACTATTTTTTAGTCGCCAATACAGGCCATGATAACGTCCAAGGCTGATGCCATTCTGCTAATGCTAACTGTGCTTCGGCTGTCGACCATAATTCTCCGAAGCTAGGCGGGCATAAAAATTGTTGTAACTCACCTTGGTAAGGAAAACGTAAACCATAAGCGTGTAAATAGCCCCGATCTGCGGCTTCATTGCCATAGATATCATCACCCGTAATGCCGGAACCGACGCTACGTAATGCAACACGAATTTGATGGGTTTTACCTGTGTGAGGTTTACACATAAATATCCGTCGCCCTTCCCCTGCTGCGGCAGAGAAAAACTGGGTTATGGCAGGGTTCACTTTGGTGATTTCTAATTTCCAACTACTACGACGTGAACGAGTCATATCACCGATGACAACACCTTGTTTTTTCTTTGGCTTTTTAGTGGCAATAGCGACATAAAACTTTTCAACCCGACGCTCAGCAAAATTAGCACATAATGCCGCCGCCGCGGGTTTATTACGCCCAAGTAACAATAACCCTGACGTCATCTTATCAAGTCGATGAATTAAATAGAGCTTCTCATCACCTGTTTGCTCGGCAACGGCTGCCAGTAATGGCTGATCATTATCGTCTTTATGAACACTGATCCCAGGGTGTTTATTAATAACTAAAAAATCAGAGTGCTGGTAAACAAGATCAAACATAATGAAAATAACGCCTTTACGGTACAAAGATGGCGCGAGTATAACCAGCCACTCAAAAAAGAACAGTCTTGAGGTTTATATTATTGGTTATCGTTAAGCGTCCTTATTCCAAAGATCGCTAAGCCTTATGCTATCGGTTTAATTACCCCCTCTCTTTTTTATCCCCTGAAATGGTAACACTCCCTCAAAAATAGCCTTGATTATTCAGTATAAGCACTAAAGAGCAGTGAATATTAGGTTTTTTTTCCATTTCAATGCACTATACATACAAATTGTATTTATATATTGATGAAGTCATTCGATGGAACAGTTTTATCAAATCTTAACGTGGATTGGCATTTTCGCCTATTGGCTGTTAATTGCCGCTGTCACTGTGCGTGTGGTCTTCAAACGACGAGCTGTTGGTGTATCTCTCGCATGGATGATGATTATTTATATCGTCCCCATTGGTGGTGTTATCGCCTACCTCTTATTTGGCGAACTGAATCTTGGCAAAAAACGGGCAGAACGTGCTCGAGAAATGTTTTTCCCTTTTGCGAGCTGGTTTCAATGTCTCACTGACTGCCCCGGTCACCAGCCACAAAATATGAGTGATGTAGCAAAACCCATTAGCGATCTGTGTGAAAACCGCCTTGGATTACCAGGATTAGTCGGTAATCACCTGTCCTTAAAATCGTCAACAGATGAAATTTTACGGGCTCTTATTGCTGATATTAATAATGCGCAACATTCTATTCATCTAGAGTTTTACATCTGGAATCCTGGTGGTCTTGCTGATGAAGTTGGAGTGGCACTGATCCAAGCGGCTAAGCGCGGTATTAACATTCGAATATTACTTGATTCGGCAGGCAGCATGCGTTTCTTCCGTTCTCACTGGCCAAAGTTGATTCGTGGTGCAGGAATTGAGTTGGTAGAAGCACTAGCAGTATCACCCTTTAGAATGTTCTTACGCCGTCTCGATTTACGTCAACACCGAAAAATAGTGGTGATTGATGACAATATTGCGTATACCGGTTCGATGAACTTAGTTGATCCTGCTTTCTTTAAAGTTGATGCCGGTGTCGGCCAATGGGTTGATGTGATGGTAAGAATCAGTGGCCCTACGGTTTCAGTACTAAATTGTATTCAAGCATGGGATTGGGAAGTTGAAACTGGACAACGGTTTTTACCACCATTACCTGCCTGTAAAATACCAACAGAAGATAAACCCGAGTATGACACGGTACAAGTGATCCCATCAGGCCCAGGGATGCCCGATGATATTATTCATCAAGTATTGCTATTAAGTATTTACCAAGCAAAGAAAAGTATTGTTATTACAACCCCTTACTTTGTTCCGAGTGAGCACTTATTACATGCTATGAAAGGCGCGGCTGAACGTAATATTGCGGTACATATTGTGCTACCAAAGAAGAATGATTCGACCATGGTTGAATGGGCAAGTCGCTCTTTCTTTAGTGACCTTTTAAAATCAGGAGTACATATTCACCGTTTTCATGGTGGCCTATTACATACTAAATCAGTGGTCATTGATGATTCCCATTGCTTAATTGGTACGGTTAACCTTGATATGCGCAGTTTATGGCTTAATTTCGAAGTCACAATGGCAGTTGATAATCTTGAGTTCACTCATAAACTTAGCCAATTACAGCAAAGTTACATTGCAGACTCAGAACCCGTTGATAAAGTAAAATGGGAAAAACGCTCAGTACGCAATAAGCTTGTTGAACGCTTCTTCTATATGTTCAGCCCATTATTATAAAAACAAAAACGCCTCGATGATCGAGGCGTTTTTTTATGTATTATTTAGCGCTAATATTTTATAGCTAACATTAATCGTTACATTGCATCCATAAAGATTTGTGAAATTTCTTCATGAGAAGCTTGTTTAGGGTTAGTAAAACCACACGCATCTTTTAATGCATTATCAGACAACAAAGCGATATCTTCTGCTTTTACATTCAGCTCTTTTAAGCCAGCAGGAATACCTACATCTTGAGATAATACCATGATCGCATCAATGGCAGCAGCAGCGCCTTGCTGTGGTGTCATTTCACTCACATTCACACCCATTGCTGCGGCAACATCACGTAAACGCTCAGGACACACTTGCGCGTTATAACGTTGAACATGAGGTAATAATACAGCGTTACACACACCATGAGGCAGATTATAAAAACCACCCAGTTGGTGCGCCATTGCATGTACATAACCTAACGACGCGTTGTTAAATGCCATACCTGCCATAAATTGTGCATAAGCCATTTGCTCACGCGCATTTAAGTTTTGACCGTCTTTTACAGCTGTACGCAAATTCACTTCAATCAATTCAATCGCTTTAATCGCTACCGCATCTGTAATTGGTGTAGCGGCAATTGAAACATAAGCTTCAATCGCATGCGTTAATGCGTCCATACCTGTTGCTGCAGTCAATGACGCAGGTTTTGCTAACATTAACTTAGGATCATTAACTGACATTAACGGTGTGGTATTTTTATCGACAATCGCCATTTTAATGTGACGCGATTCATCAGTAATAATACAGAAACGAGTCATTTCAGAAGCAGTACCTGCTGTTGTGTTAATCGCAACAACGGGTAATTGTGGTTTTGCAGAACGGTCAACACCTTCGTAATCACCAATTTGACCACCGTTAGCAGCAAGTAATGCAATGCCTTTTGCGCAATCATGCGGTGAACCGCCACCGAGTGAGATAACAAAGTCACAGCCATTATCTTTAAGCAGTGCTAAACCTTGATCAACATTGGTGATCGTTGGGTTTGGTTGAGTACCATCATAAACAACAGAATCAATATTGCGTTCAGTTAATAACACCGCAACTTGCGTCACCACACCAATTTCATTTAATACCTTATCGGTAACTATTAGTGCTTTTTTAAAGCCGTGAGCCTTAATCGCATCAGCTGCTGCTGTTAAACAACCTGCACCCATAAAGTTAACGCTTGGAATATAAAATGCACTGCTCATAATAACTTACCTTATTTTTTAAATATTCATTATCAAATATGCCTTGTTCTATAAAACAGATTTAAGTAATGGCATTCATTAAAAATACTCTCTAGGTATTTTTACGCCTTTCGTTATCAAATCTATTTGATCTAAAACAAGCATTGAAAAAACACTGTAAGTTATCTGCAATACTATGAAGCTGATCGCAAAAATGGCTAATTATTATTTACTGACAGAAACAATATCATTCATTAAGGAAACATAATCCTCGCTAAAAACAGCATGAAGCAGCCTCACGTTTCAATTTAATCGGTACAAAAGTCCAGTAAATGATTGTTTTATCATCTTACTACAGCAGTGATTCCCCCCTACTATGCGGCTAACGAAGCTTATTCTTACTCTTGGCACTTGAGAATATTCACTCTTGGTCGACGTGAACATTCTCACACTACATATTTGTTAGGTGGAACATTATGACGTTTAAATTGACTCCGATTGCTATCTCACTGGTATTGTCATTAGGTTTATTGGGCTGTAACAGCGATAACAATAAGCAACCTGAAATCACCACACCTGATACTAGCTTGCCTGCAACACCGATTATCAACATGGCAGTTTTGAAATATATCGATCCTATGATTGGTACTGCAGCTTCTGGACACACATTCCCAGGGGCGGTTGTTCCACGCGGTATGGTGCAATTAAGCCCTGATACATTTAAAGGCACTAATGCTGACACTGAAGCAGGTCAAAACCCATGGCATTCAGCGTCAGGTTACTGGGATGCCAGTGATTATGTTGCAGGAGATGTGTTAGCAACAGATTTAAACATTTATGGTTTTTCTCATACTCACCTATCAGGTACTGGAGCGACAGATCTCGGTGACATCCTCGTATTACCATATTCAGATATCGCCAATAGTGAAAATAATGCGTTTAATAAAGCGACTGAAATCGCATCACCGGGTTACTACTCAGTTGTGCTTAACAATGGCAATATTAAAGCTGAGTTAACTACCACTACCCGTGTCGGTGTCCATCGTTATACTTATGCACCAGACGCGGATCGTAAAATCAAACTCGACCTAGCCCACACGCTTACAGCTAATAATGGTGAATCCTTACAAAACCGCGTCGAGTTAGTTGATGAATACACTATTCGTGGCCGTCGCGTTTCTACAGGTTGGTTCCAAGGCCAAGATATTTTCTTCTACGCGCAATTTAATCAGCCCATTGCTCATGCGATGATTGCCCGTGATGGTGGCGATGCAATGGACATGCAGATGGGCGCAGTTTACGGCTCAATCAATAGTCCTAATAAAGAACAGATCACTTATTTAGATTTTGGCAAAGGTAATCAACCGATTGAAATGCGCGTCGCGCTATCACCTGTAGATTGGGAAGGTGCACAAAAGAATTTAGAAGCAGAAACGCCAACTTACAATTTTGCTAATGTTAAAGTGAATGCGGAACTTGCATGGGCGAAAGAACTTGCTACCGTTCAAGTAAAAGGCGGTTCTGAGGCTGAGAAAACCAACTTCTACACTGCGATGTATCACGCCATGATTGCCCCAGTTGAGTATCAAGACGTCGATGGTCGTTACCGTGATCTACTTGGAGCAATTCGTCAGGCTGACGGCTATAAGAACTATTCGGTTTATTCAACATGGGATACTTTCCGTGCTGTTCATCCTCTACTAACCATCACTAACCCACAACATGCAACTGACTTAGCCAATGACTTGATCCGTAAATCACAAGAAACAGGATTACTGCCAAAATGGGAAGGTTATGGTGAAGAAACAGGCACTATGATTGGCTATCCTGCCACCGCAATTATTGGTGATGCCGTCGTCAAAGGCTTGAATGTTGATCCTCAAGATGCATTAGAAGCAGCGAAGAAATCAGCTTATTACCGTCCGTATGACTTCCCTCAAATTCCCGATCATACTTTGCAAGCCGTGATGGCTGGTCAACTAAGTTACTATGAACGTGATAAGTGTGTCGGTTTACCTAACTGGAACTCAGTCTCTTATGCGTTAGAGTTTTCATACTATGATTGGACTATCGCGCAAATGGCAAAAGCGGCCGGTGATGATGCTGCTTATAACGAGTTTAACGATCGTGCCTATTGGTCTTTAAATCATTGGGATAAAGAGGCTGGCTTCTTTGTACCGGTGAAACTAAACAGTTGTGAAAAAGAGTTCGCTTCTGATGCCTTTAATCCATACAGCTCAGATGCGTTATGGTATACCGAAGGTAATGCGTGGCAGTGGCAATGGACGTTCATGCAAGATCTCGACAAGTTAACTGAAGTCATGGGCGGTACTGAAGGGTTCAATACTAAGTTGAATGACTTATTCACAGCTGATGCTAATGGCGGTGAAAACCACCAAGATATGACAGGCTTTATTGGTCAATATATTCATGGTAACGAGCCATCGCACCACGTAATTTACCTGTATAACCGTACCAATGAATCATGGAAGACTCAAGAATATCTCGATAAGGTTTACAAAGAATTCTATAAGCCAACCCCAGACGGCATCATTGGTAATGAAGACGTCGGTCAAATGTCTGCATGGTACATTATGTCAGCAATGGGCTTTTATCAAGTCACCCCAACTGATCCAACCTACACCATTGGTCGCCCTATTTTTGATGAAGTAACAATCAAGCTACCAACGGGTGATTTTACTATCACGGCAGAGAATAACAGCAGTGATAATAAGTATGTGAAATCAGCGTTGATTAACAGCAAACCACTGGATGTCTTTAATAGCTTTGAGCACAGTGAAATTAAAGCCGGTGGAACATTGCACTTTGTAATGACCGCCGATAAATCACAAGCTATGGCAGCACGACTAAACTAAGACCTACGTCTCTAAATCGCGATTAACAGCCATAAAAAAATCCCTCGTTAGTTATAACGAGGGATTCTTATGTTTAGCTCAAGCTATTATGACAGCCTGTTATCAATCTAATAATCAGTCTTATGACCAAAAATCGTCAACAGGTGCTGGCTTATTTTTACGTTTCTTTTTGCCAGTGCCTTCAGGTTTTGCCATTGGCTTCTCTGCCGCTAACAATGTTTCAGACTCATCAACTTCAAAACCTGCTACTTGTTCACGCTCAAGTCGAACTTTATTCTTCTTCTCGATAACTTTAAAGTGATGGCTGTCTTCATAATCAATCAATGATAACGCTAAACCCACTTCACCCGCACGACCACTACGACCAATACGGTGCATGTAATCTGCAGGGCTACGTGGTAAATCAAAGTTAATCACTACTGGTAGTTTTTCAATATCAAGACCACGAGCGGCAATATCCGTTGCAATAAGTACTTCAATATCACCTAATTTAAAGGCTTCTAACACACGCGTACGTGCACCTTGACCTTTATCACCGTGGAAGACTTCTGCACAAATACCACGCTTAGACAATTTATCGGCTAAGTGCTCACAGGTATTTTTAGCATTTACAAAAATCAGTACTTGGCGCCATTGATTTTCTTTAATCAAATGCGCTAACACTGCGGTCTTCTCACCTTTATTAACGGTGAATACACGTTGTACTAGCGTACTTGCATCAACACTTTGTAATTGCAGCTCAACCGGATCGTTCAGTAATTCTTGAGTTAGTGTCTGTACTTGCTCAGGAAACGTTGCTGAAAATAATAGCGTTTGCTTCTTTTTAGGCAACAATGCTAATAATGCTGATAATTCTTCAGTAAAGCCAAGGCTTAGCATGCGATCAGCTTCATCAAGTACTAAGGTTTTAACCCGATCAAGCTTAATCGCATTACTTGAAATCAAATCTAATAATCGACCAGGAGTTGCCACTAAAATATCTGTGCCGCCACGTAGTGCTAGCATTTGGGTATTGGCTGATACACCACCAAACACAGCAACGGTTTTAATTGCGCCGTTAAAATGCGTTGCATAAGATTTAATGCTATCTGCAACTTGTTTTGCTAGCTCACGAGTAGGAACTAAAACCAGCCCTGAAACATAGTTACCCTTCGCATTTTTATTCTCAGTAGCTTTAGTTTGATGCAACTGTTGTAACAACGGCAAAGCAAATGTTGCCGTTTTACCTGAACCTGTGTTTGCACCCGCAATTAAGTCACGTCCCGCTAATACACTCGGAATAGCTTGTGCTTGAATAGGCGTTGGCTGTTGATATTCCAGCTCCGTTAATCGTGCTAACAAAGGTGTAATAAGGCCAAGTTCAGCAAAGTTGGCAGGTGTTGTAATAGTGGTCATTAATATACAGGCTCAAAACTAAGATAATTATTGTCATTTTAGCTTATTTAGCTTGCAGTCAGTTAGTGATATTCCTTTATGGGGATAACTGACGTATTTCTAGGAGGGTTTATGGGGCTATTCCTGATGAGTTATTTTCAGTGCCCCACTTAATTTGAGCTATCCGTGATCTATTCACCACGCCATTGAGCATTAAAGATACCTGTGAAAATATGCTACAAAATCAACGAAAACAATAATGCTACAACGCTACAACGCGCTGATAGTAGATTCCCTATCCCGTTCGTAACCTCACTGCAGGGAATGACGGGATGAGTTTTGCCGTCACCGTTAGGATTTATTCCAGACGTAAAAAAGCCGTTAACTTTCGTTAACGGCTTTTTTGAATGTGGCGGAGAGATAGGGATTTGAACCCTAGATACGCTATAAACGTATGCTGGTTTTCAAGACCAGTGCTTTCAACCGCTCAGCCATCTCTCCAATTTTTATATCTCTTTAAAAGAGATATGGCGGTGAGGGAGGGATTCGAACCCTCGATACGTTGCCGTATACACACTTTCCAGGCGTGCTCCTTCAGCCACTCGGACACCTCACCACATTGTTGCCAACAACGCTTTGCTTGTCGACGGCGTGTAATATATTGATTTATGGGATCTACGTCAAGGGTTTTTATGTGAGTTTTTTTCAATTGCCGACTTATACTGCAATTCGGGCTGTTATTGTACCAAAATCATTATTTACCATCGTTTAAAAACAACAAAAGCACCTCTGAGGGTGCTTTTGATTAATAAAATAAAACTAACACAAGTTAAATAATAGGTTGAGCCGTCGCAGTAACACGGAACATTCTACGGCAAAGTTCAAGAAATTGACCATAAACTACGCCTAGAGCACCAGATACTAAAATGTTACTCATTACCGCTGCTATTACTTGTTCTTTATTTGCACCAACAGCCAGAAGAATACAGGCATAGATAGGTGACTGGAATACCACGTATGCCACCATATCTGATAATCCTTTCATCCATCGTGTTGGCGATAACTTACTACCATAACCAATAACATAATCACGAAACATTCCGTATGGCCATGCAATCGCGATATTAATCGGGATTGATAACGTACGTGATGCTAATGACTGTTCAAAAGACATACCTGAAATAAAAACTTCAATCATCATCCCAGTAATAAAGCTAAATACCACCATTGCAAATATATCTGCAGCCGCATTTCTAACTCTAAATGGCACTTTAATAACAGACATTTATGTCCCTTACCCTAGCAAAATCAACCAGTATTAACATGGTAAACGTTACTTAAAACCATATAACCAACACCATGCAGTTTATGTGCGGATTAGAACAGCTTTTTTACAAAATAAGGTACTATTTTTACATTCAGTTTAGATTTATTAACTAAAAATCCTTATATTAGTAGTTATTTCAACTATGGCAATTTTAACTAAAATAGCTTTAAATATTATCTAGTTACAGATATACGAATTACGTATAGTTTACAGCTAAAACATCATTTTTATGCTACTTTTATCTCTGATAAGTAAGACGTCGCAATACGTGAATATAACCATGCGCCACACAAAGCACCGATGATAGGAGCAATTAATGGCACGAGGAAATAAGGAATATCTCTACCGCCTGTAAACGTTACCCAATCCCACCCAGCAAAAAATGTAAACAATTTAGGTCCAAAATCTCTAGCAGGGTTCATCGCAAAACCTGTTAATGGCCCGACAGATCCACCAATGATCGCCACAACTAATCCAATCAACAATGGCGACATTGCCCCATTAACAACACCATTGCTATCATCAGTTATTGCTAAAATAGAGAACATTAATATTGCGGTAATAACTAATTCAATAATAAAAGCACATTGTACGGATAATAATGGTTGAGCGTACGTTGAAAAAATAGATGCTGTATCAAGCCCTGATAAATCACTTCGCATAATATGATGGGTTATTTCATAATTATTGAGCAAACTACCGTAAATACCATAAATGACAGCAGCAGCAAAAAACGCACCGCCTAATTGTGCCAATATATAAGGCAGAATTTTCTTTTTCTCAAAGTGATTAAATGTTGCAAGTGCTATAGTAACAGCAGGATTTAAATGAGCGCCAGATATACCAGCGGTACAATAAATCGCTATAGCCACACCTAATCCCCATATAATACTGATTTCCCACTGGCTAAATGTGGCTCCAGCAAGTTTTAATGCTGCAACACTACCAACACCAAAGAAAACTAATAAAGCCGTACCTATAAACTCAGCAATGCTTTCTTTTACAATTCTATTTTTAATATTCATTGACATATTACACCAAAATTTAATTATTTTTATTTATGTGAACTATTCTATTACTCCAACAATTACATAGATAAAAACGATTAAATAAATAAAAGGAAAATACAACTAAGGTTATATTTAAAAGTTGGTATTGATGTATCAAATAACGCCCCTACTTATTAATTAAATATAAGCAGAGGCATACTATTATTTTTTTAAACCTAAAGTGTGTGCAGTAAGTATCGCTGAAACAACAGCTTCAGGTGTCACTGTAAACGGCATATTATGGATAGTCTCACCTTCAGCACAAGCTGCAATAGCGACATCCATCAGCTTATTAAGGTCAATTTCTTTTACACCTAAATCAAATAAGTTAGTCGGTAAACCTACTTGATAACAAAAATTCAGAACCGTATTAATTTCTTCTAATGATGCATTTTCTAATGCTAATTGAACTAATGTACCAAAAGCGACTTTTTCACCATGGAATAGATGATGCGCTTCTTCTAGCTGAGTCAAACCATTATGAATAGCATGTGCAGCCGCTAAACCACTACTCTCAAAACCAATACCACTTAAATACGTATTTGCTTCAATAATATTCATTACAGCTTTAGAAGGTAAATTATTTTCTACTGCAATTTTTGCTTTTAAACCATCAGCTAGTAATGTTTCATAACATAATTTAGCTAGTGCTTGTGCTGATAATGTCGGTGCGCCGCCAGCCATTGTTGGTTTACCTGAAGCCGCATTTGCACGAGCTTCAAAATACGTCGATAAAGCATCACCCATGCCAGCAACTAATAATCGTACCGGTGCTTTTGCAATGATCGTGGTATCCATAATAACCATGGTTGGGTTAGTTGGGATCATTAGGTACTGATCAAATTGACCTGTAGGAGTATAAAGAACCGCTAATGCACTTGTTGGTGCATCAGTCGAGGCAATTGTTGGCACAACAACAACTGGAATTTTCTTATAGAAACCAATAGCTTTTGCCGTATCTAATGTTTTACCGCCACCAATACCAATAATGACATCATTATGATCATCATCAATCTTAACTTGTAAGCGGTCAATTTCTTGTCGTGAACATTCACCACCAAATAATTCCATTGAAAACTGCATATTCGCTTCAATAAAACTATGAGCCGCGGTTTCACCCACTAATCCTGTTACAAAGTCATCAGCAATAACCATTGGATTTTTACCATACGGTTTTACATAACCAGCAATCGCTGCAATCGCATTTTCGCCTTGTACATACTTACTTGGGCTAATAATAATCTTATCCATAAATATAACACCTTATTCTGTTAATTATTTTTTATATTATTTAAAAATCTATAAGGTATTTTTAATTATTTTTACAATTGACACTAGCCCATTAACTGGCAATTGATTATTACCACCACGCAACAATCATACCTAATAGGCGTTATATGTTACTTTTCAGGTATAAAAAAACCCAAACTTCCAAAGCTTGGGTTTTTATAACTGGTCTATTCTTAGAATAATTTATGCTATTTTTTGCTTGGGTAAAATCGGTAATTTAATCGTTAGTGCAATAATTAATGAAACAATTAATAACACAAACATTAAATAAAATGTCGCGATAAAACCACCGAAAATAGACGCGACAATTGAGCCAATAAAACTACCGATACCAAAACCTAAATAAATAATACCGTAATTTTTGGTGAGATTATTTAAACCAAAGAAGTCACTGACTAATGACGGGAATACAGTAATAGTGCCACCAAAACTAAAGGCAATACAGGCGATAGCGACATAGAAACTCATCATACTTTGGTGAGCAAACAATAATGCACATACGCCAACTAAACAGACAACTAATGCAATCGCGATAACCTTAGTACGCGCAATTTTATCTGATAGTACGCCAAGCACTAAACGTCCGCCCAAGTTAGCCACTGCAATAATAGCCACACCAGAAGCTGCAACGTCTAATGACAGATGAACAAAGCCTTGACCGATATCTTTAGCGACACCGATAACATATAAACCGCTCATACAAACCGTTAAGAACACTAAAGCCAACATCCAAAACTGTGGGCATTTCATTGATTGTGAAAGGCTAAAATCACGCACTTCAGCAGCAGATTCTGTGGCAGATACTTGTTGTTTAGGTGCATCTTTCATCATTAAGCCACCAATGATAACCATGACCATTGCAATAATGCCCCAATAATCAAAAGTGCTTTCTAAGCCATTATGTTCAAGGAAATACATATTAATATATTTAAACCCTAAGCTACCTAAACCATAAGCACCTATTGCACAGGCCGAAATTAAGCCTTTGCGCTCAGGGAAAAATTTAACGCAATTAGATAGTGTCATGAGATAGCCCGTACCATCAGCAAAGCCAATTAATAAGCCAGCAAAAATATATAAAAGCCAAATATTAGTCGCATGTGCCGTAAGTAATAAGCTTGCGCCAAGTAAAACGCCAGCCCCTAAAGTAACATTACGTACTCCAAAGCGTTCCTGCATTTTACCGGCCATTGATGACGCGACGGCTAAAGCCAAACTCATGATCCCAAAAGAAAAAGCAACACGACTTACAGGCTCTGATAACTTACCCGCGAGTTGAGCATTAAATAAACTCCAGGTATAAACTGAACCTAAAGCAAACTGAGTAATGATAGTGCCCAATAACGTAAAATAACGGCTACGACTGGTAATTTGAGTGGTCATGGTTATGCCCTCTTACGGTAAAATATTCAAGGTAACATTGCACGTTCCTTGCTGCTGTTCACCAAAATACGACAATAACCATAGATAACAAGAGGGTAATAAAACAATAAAATCAGCGGTCATGTATAAGGTATAAAGTGCAATATAGCGGCATGAAATACATCATAGCCGCAAATAACATATCACTACTTACAGTTGCATGAGAATACGAAAAGCTTTTAAATTACTGCGGCTAACAGGGATATGTTGCTCAACATTCGTCAATTTTATCATGTAGGTACTATTGACCCACGGAATGATCTCTTTAACGTTATTAATATTAATACAATAAGAACGATGACACCGGAAAAAATCACTACTCGGCAATCGCTGCATTAATTCACTAATCGTAATAGGCGCAACAAAACAGCCTTCAGCCGTATAAACATGGGTCACTTTTTCATTGGCGATAGCACAACAAATATCACTGATAGCAGTAACATGAATACGATTATTCTGTATTAAGTTAATACTATTACCGCGTATATTCGTCGTCGACTGCGGTAATACTTGCTCTTGAGCACGCGTCTGTAGTTTCGTTAAGAGTCCCATCACCCGCTGCTCATTAAGCGGTTTCAGTAAATAATCAACGGCTTCTAATTCAAACGCTTCTACCGCATATTCTTTATAAGCCGTGGTAAATACAATTTGAGGCTTATGCAAAAACTGAGCTATATTACGCGCTAATAACATCCCATCAATGGAGGGAATATTAATATCTAAAAAGACAATATCGACCTTATTGGATTGTAGGAATTTAAAGGCATCTAAACCATCATCAAAGGCGGCTACGATATTAATCGTGCTATATTTTTCAATTAAATAAGTTAATTCTTCACGCGCTAAATATTCATCTTCCACGATCAAAGCATTTAATCTCATGATCCTAATCCTGATCTTTTATAAAAAACTGCATTATCGTTCCTTGTTCAAGACGACGAATATGCAATCCATCGCCGTACAATAATAATAGCCGCTGATGGACATTATTGAGCCCGATACGATGGGAATCTATTTTACCTTGGTATAATTTATCTATCATTTGTTGATCAATGCCAACGCCAGTATCTGTAATAGTAATTACCACATCATCAACACCCTTTTTAACCGAAATAAGCACTTTTCCAGGTATACGTGATGGCTGAATACCATGCAAAATAGCATTTTCAACTAATGGCTGAATTAATAAACATGGTACACAAGGATGAACATCATCAATATCAAATACCACCTCAAGTTTTGATCCAAACCGCGCTTGTTCAATAGCAACATAATCTCTAACTTGTTGGATTTCTTCTTGAATATCAATTAATTCAACATCACGTTCTAAGTTGTAACGCAAAAAATCAGCTAAATTAGCAATCAATTGTCGAGCATCATCAGGACGAATACGAATTAACGTCGAAATAGCATTAAGGGCATTAAATAAAAAATGGGGGTTTATTTTACTTTGCAGTGCTGAAAATTCGGCTTTTGTTGCCATTTGCTTTAACTGTTCAATTCGCGACACTTCCATCTGAGTTGAGATGATTTGTGATAACCCAATCGCCATTTCACGTAATGACATTCGAATATGATCTGGCTGGCAGTAAAATATTTTAAGCGTGCCGCTGACCTCGCCATTTTCCCATAATGGAATAATAAGCAATGAATGGAAATTATGTACATTGAGGTTATTACTAATAATTTGTTCACCACTTTCTACTGCTTGACGCGTCATTTTACTGATTTGATGGTGAGCATCCAAAAACTGTTCTTCTCCGCAGCCGACATAAGCACGCACATCTTGAGTATTGGTTATTGCAACTGCATCTGCGTCGGTATAAAACCGAATAATACTACACACTTTTTGCAGAGCATGACGAGTATTAATTCTAAAATAAGGTAACGTCTTATTGGCGATATCAAGGGCTAACTTTGCTTGCTGGGCTGCAATAAGATCCTTTTCTTCATCAAGATCTTGCACCAATTTAATAATTAACCCGATAGATAGCGTACCCACTATCATTGGAAAGCTAATATGTGAAACAATATTATAAGCCTGTACTTTGTTATCAGATAGCACCACAATCAATACCATTGTTAGCATTTCGCAGCACATTCCAGCTAGAATACCTAATTGAGCATAATTCTTTTTAATACAGCGACAGTGGATCCATGTTGCTAATAATCCGGCAAAAACACTGGTAATTAAACATGCAACAGATGTTGGGCCATCAACATCAATTAAATAACGGTGAATACCAGCAATAATACCAGCAGGAATACCAACCCACGGACCAAAAATAATACCGCCAGATAACACCGCAATAATACGTACATTTACTAAAGATCCATCGACATTTAAACCTGTATAAGTACTAAATACAGCAAATAAAATAAACAATGACGAGATCATTGCCGTTTCAACCGGACGCCGATGGGTTTTCTTTACAATGGATTGAAACAATTGCGTACGCGTTAATAAAAATAATGTCATTAACATCAATGCCGCTCGTTCAAATACGGCTAATAACATCATTAATTGTTCACTATACATTGCTTAACCTTGAGTAAAATTACATTATTAAAGAATATATCTGCTAATCAATTGAAGATTATGTTATTAGTGAGGCCATGATGTTTTAATTAAAATCAAAAATAAGTAATTTAATCTCTACAAAGGTATTTTGTTCACCTTTTAAAACACAAGACGACAAATATATTTGACCATTACTAGGTTGTTATCAAGAGGCTGTTACAATAGTGGTCTAAAGTTCAGCTATGCATGTATAGTTAATGCACCTGAACACTGAATCATACTTAACCTGAGATTGTTTTATGCCTTCACACCTAAGCACTATTTTGCAAAACTCTCAACTAGCAGATCAATTGCTATCTGAATCACAAACTCGCGGCTTTGTAACTGCAATGGCAGCAGCACCGCACCTTATTGATCCGACTGAATGGTTAGCATTTATGTGGGGTGGCGAAGAAACATCACCTTTCGCTAGTCATGATGACTTAGAAACTTATGCAAAAGCAATCATTGAAATTTGGAATGAAGCCCGCGCTGCATTATTTGAAAGTACTTGGCAATGGCCTGAAGGCTGCGCTTTAGATAACAGCCAAATTGTTACCGACTCAACCAGCAGCTTTTGCGAAGGTATGTTACAAGGATGGCAATTAGCGAGTGATGATTGGGAAACAATTATGCCGTCAGATAGTGAAGATAACGCGTTACTTGGCGGTGTATTATTATCTTTTAGCTTATTATTTGATCCTGAAACGGCATTAGAAGCGTTAAAAGAACAAAATGCCGATGCTCTAGCGCAATTTGAAGAAATCTTTAATGCCATTCCAGTTATGTTATGTGGTCTAACACAACGCGGCGCACAATTAGTCGCAGCTCAGTAATATTCCACCTAAAACACGACTAAAAAAGGCGAGTTGATCATTTAACTAATACTAGTTTTAAATCAACCCGCCTTTTCGTTTTTATTAAGTAAGTAACTACTTACGCATTACCTTTGACTTTTAACTGTAATTCAGCGGCAAAGTTTAACATTCGATTTAATGGAATGAGCGATTTCACACGTACCGCTTCATCAACAAAAATTTCATGTTGCTGGCCACCTTCAGCTAAGGCTGTATAAATAGCTTTTAAACCATTCATTGCCATCCACGGACAATGTGCACAACTGCGACATGTTGCACCAGCACCTGCGGTCGGCGCTTCAATTAATTCTTTGTCTGGTACCATTTGTTGCATCTTAAAGAAAATGCCTTTATCAGTAGCCACAATTAATTTTTGTTGCGGTAGTGCTAATGCTGCTTTAATTAATTGGCTTGTTGAACCAACAGCATCGGCTAATGCGACCACACTTGCTGGCGACTCTGGATGTACCAAAATAGCAGCATCTGGATAAAGATTTTTCATCTGTTTTAGTGCCAGCGCTGAAAACTCATCATGCACAATACACTCGCCCTGCCACAGCAACATTTCTGCGCCAGTTTGTTTTTGAATATAACCACCTAGGTGACGATCTGGCCCCCAAATGATTTTATGTCCTTCACTGTCAAGGTGATCAATAATTTCTAAAGCGATACTGGATGTGACCACCCAATCAGCGCGTGCTTTAACAGCGGCGGATGTATTCGCATAAACCACCACAGTATGATCAGGATGCTGATCACAAAACTCAGTAAATGCATCAACAGGACAACCAAGATCTAACGAGCATTCAGCCTCTAATGTTGGCATCAACACTGTTTTTTCAGGGGTTAATATTTTTGCAGATTCGCCCATAAATCGCACCCCGCAAACAATTAACGTTGTTGCTGAGTGTTGATTACCAAATCGGGCCATTTCAAGTGAGTCACCAACAAATCCCCCCGTCGCTTCAGCTAGGGCCTGAATTTCCGGATCGGTATAATAGTGGGCAATCAGTACCGCATTATTGTTATTTAACAGTTGCTTGATTTTTGTAATATAAACCTGCTTTTCATTATCCGATAATACGGCAGGCTTAGGTGGAAATGGATAGATCATTTCCGATGGATCAAATGCAATATTCATTATTCATTTGCTCGTCAGCATTCCTTACATGTTTGGTTATTATACGCATGAATTTCTAAATTTCATCATTAACCCACCAACATTCAAACAGCACAAAACTTCACAAATAAACGCTAAAAAGCGATATTAATTACCTAAAAGGTCTATATAAAAATAAAAATATATTTTTTTATTTTGAGAATCCTCTGAGAACATCTCAGAAAAAATATTATTGACGCTGATCACAGTTTTAAAACGTCACATATCAAATAATAGGTTATCGCTTTTGAAGCAAAGATTTAACTACCTGTAGAAGAGGTGAGACATTGATGGATGTCTATAACTTTCATCTAAACTAGCCCTTACGGCATATAATTATAATTTAAGCCGAAAGCCTTTCTCATTTGAGAAAGGCTTTATTTTTAAAGGTCAGGCTATCTTTGCTAACAGAAAAGAACGTATTAATAATCTCTTTGGGTAAATGTGTATTACTCAACACTTTAACAATATTTACATTTTGACCAAAAAAAACATTAGCTTCAAGATCAGCAACTGAAATAGGTCTATCCGTATGCTGAAAAATGTATTTTATGAATCGATAGTTACCGCTACCATCACGTACTGAAATAACTTTCTTACCATCACAAAATAGGGTTTTTGTTTTATCATCAAAATGTAATTGTTGCTCCTTTTCATCAAAAGAGATCAATAAATAGATATAAGAAACAACTGTCATGACACAAAAAAAGATAAGCATAACAATCATAAAGAGATCCATTTATCTTACCTATTGAACCAATTTACAAATTTTAGAAATATTCTTTGCAGTAACCCAATGACGAAGTTGCTGACGATCACTTTGACATAATGTAGCAATTGAACCCGTTTGTGCTGTCCAGCCCTCTTGCTTCCATAACATTACTTTAGCTAAAACCGCGGCTTCTGAATCCGTATTATGTAATGATTGCTCAATAATATTAAACGCATTCGCCCCTGCCATTTTAGTAGCGTAATTATGGTTCATTGTAGTGCCATAAATAAATACGCCACCAGTAATCCAACCAGACAAAGCCAATAACACTAAGAATACCGACATTAATTTATTCATAAAATAACCTCGGTAATTATATACGTAAGCGACAGATTGTTACGATGGCTGAATCAGACAGAATTTGCTTCAATTTATCACGGTCATTATCACAAATAGTAGTTACAGATCCTGTTTGAGCTGTCCACCCTTTTGCAAACCAATCTTGTACTTGTGCAACAATTTCTGGATCTGTCTTTGTATCTTGTAATGATTGAGACACAATGTTGTAAGCATTCTCTGTAATCTTATCATTGATAAAATCACGATCATTACTTAAATGTGTAAACATTAAATAAGCAGCAAATAGCCAACCTGAAATTGAGATCAATGAGTAACATAATATTTTTTTTTTACTTAACAAAATAACTCCAACTATCCATAGTAGTAACATTATAAAGAGTAACAATAGTTACTCATTTCACAGAATCGAATAATACCAAAAAAAACAATAATTTCCATGATAGTTTACATTTTTGATAAATCTATTTTTAACAATATAAAAAGAGAAAAATCATCACTAATGTCAAATAGAAAACATAAAAAAACCCACATAAATGCAGGTTTTAAATAGCTTAAAACAATCGTTTTAGTGCTTTGATAAATTTGCTAATGCAGACTGTGCTTGCTTAGCACTGGTTGAGTTAGGGTAACCTTTTACTACTGTAGTGTAATAAGACATCGCTTTAACAGTATCAGTACCTCGCTCTGCAATCATACCAAGCTTTAATAAAGCATCAGCACGCTTACTAGAATCTTTAATACTTGCAACCACCTCAAAATTCTTTGCTGCTTGTGCTAAGTCATTTTGAGCAAAATGAAGTTGTCCTAACCAATAACTCGCATTAGGTTTATAAACAGAATTAGGGTAAGTGGTTAAGAATGACTCAAAGGCTTGAGTTGCACCTTGATAGTCTTTCTTTTTCAAGATTAAATTTACCGCATTTTGATAAGCATCATTTTCACTCATATCTTTTGAATATGCTTCTTCTGATGCTGCTGCTATTGCCTTTTTAGCGACTGGCGCGGCTTTTACTGGCTGGCGACTAAGTTGGTCAACATCATTATATAACTGACGCTGACGCTCTTTCATTTGCTTAATATCGTAGCTATTACGTTCGACTTTGCCACGAATATTATCAATATCAGCCGACATTTGATCTAACTGACGTTGAACCTGTAATTGCGATTGCCCTTGTGCTTCAAGCATACGCTCTAACGTTTGTAAATTAGCTGCTGAAGCAGGCTCAGCGACCACCTGAGTCGCTGCACCAACCAGCAACACTAATGCAAATTGACGCATTATTTTGTTACTGTTCATAATCATTAACCTAAGTTTTAATTAGTATACGATCACTGCACGACGATTTTTCGCGTAATCAGCATCAGTATGTCCAAACAATAATGGTTTTTCTTCGCCATAGCTTACAATCGACATTTGATTAGCGGGAACACCTAATGCCTGAAGGTATTGAGACACGGCAGTTGCACGACGCTCACCTAACGCAATATTATATTCAGGCGTACCACGTTCATCAGCATGGCCTTGAACAACAACCTTTACATTTGGGTTATTTCGTAAATATTCTGCGTGTGCTTCTAACATTTTTTGATATTCAGGTTGGATTTCTGCATTATCAAATTTAAAGAAAACAGTTTGTTGTTCTTGACGCAACTTTTGCATTTGTTGTTCATGCAATTGTTGCTCTGTCATCGCACCACCTTGATCAACAGGTGTAGATATAGTTGTTTGACCAGCACCGCCACCAATACCACCATTCTGGTTTTGAGAACCAGCTGAACTGCCAGTACTGTCTGTTGAACTACATGCAGCCAATGTCATCATTGGTAACGCAATCGCTAAGCCTTTTAAAATTCGGTTAAGTTGCATCTATTTTTCATCCTTTATCATTCAGTAATACCCATTATTTGAGTATGTTATTGTTCTATAATCCTATTATAGGAATGGACCCCAAGCAGGTGCTCGTACACGTTTACTTGTCGATGGTAAACGCGCTTGGAATCGACCATCAATAGATACCAATGACAATTCATAGCCATTCTTTTGTGCTGAGCTATAAATAATCATACTGCCGTTAGGCGCAATACTTGGCGATTCAGCTAACTGTGCTTTTGTTAAAATCTGAACAGCACCACTTTTTAAATCTTGCTTGGCGATGTTGTAACCACTATCTGAACGGTTCACCATCACTAAGAAACGGCCATCAGGGGTAATTTGAGCCCCCATATTTTGACTACCTTGCCATGTTACACGCTGTGTATCACCTGTGGCTAAATCAAGATGGTAAATTTGTGGGCGACCACCACGATCTGATGTGAAATACATTGATTTACCATCAGGCGTCCAAACTTCTTCGGTATTATTGGCACGGCCATGCGTTATTTGACGTAACTGTTTCGTTTTCAGATCTTTAATATAGATCTGTAAACTGCCCGTCTTAGATAACACCATTGCTAATTTTGTGCCGTCTGGTGAAAATTGTGGTGAACCATTATGACGCGGATAATTAGCAATAAGCTCACGCGTACCTTTATAAATATTCAGCACAAAAATTTCTGCTTTGCCATTTTCAAAACTGACATAAGCGAGCTTACTGCCATCAGGTGACCAAGCTGGTGACATTAACGGTTGTTTTGACTTTAAAACGACACGTTCGTTGTAACCGTCATAATCGGCCACACGTAATTGATACGGAAACTCAGCTCCTTGATTATCATCCACATAAGCGATACGGGTTAAAAATGCACCACGTTCCCCAGTCAGTTTTTGATAAATCATATCTGAGATTCGATGCGCATACTGACGCATACGATTAGGTTTGACTACCGCACGAT
The DNA here is from genome assembly GCF_002954725.1 of Photobacterium phosphoreum. Taxonomy (GTDB): domain Bacteria; phylum Pseudomonadota; class Gammaproteobacteria; order Enterobacterales; family Vibrionaceae; genus Photobacterium; species Photobacterium phosphoreum. Next base: position 637,205 of record NZ_MSCQ01000001.1, on the reverse strand, counting down.
TATTTAACAGTAAGTAATCACTTGCTGTACCTTGCGAGTCACTATTTAGTTTACCTTTAACTATATCAACCAGTTGATAATCAATAACATAATTACCCTCTGCATTTTGAGTAATACTGCCTGTCACTAGCGCATCTACGCCTAATTTTGTCCATGCGCTGTAATTAATTTGGCTTTCATTATAAGGACGTTGCGGTAACTTATTATTTGCGATTGGGCTAAATTTACCGCTTCGTTGTAAGTCAGAAGCAATAACGGCTGAAATATCGGTAGGTAATTTATTTGGACCTTGCCACTCAAAAGGTACTATTCCAATTGGACGGGCGGAATCAACACCATCAGTGATGACCAAATCAAGTGCGGCATGTGCAAATTGGCTAACGCTTAGTAAGGCAAAAAATACACCTATCATCCAACGTTTCATCAATCGCTCCTTATAGTTACGAAAGCCACAACTGCTGTTGTGGCAAAAAATAAAGTCAGTATTTACAAGCTCTACGAATAATCTACGGACTAACGGTTAAGTTAATCACACGTAATTGCTTAACTACATCAGGGTTATCTGGCATCGGAAATTCACTTACTTGTAATACTGCTGATTTAGCAGCTCGACAAAGGGTGTCATTTCCGGCTAACTGTGAAACATTCAGTACTAAACCATTAGCAGACAAACGCAATGTTAGCTTACATTGTTGACCTTTTAGGCTTTGATCAACCAATAAATTTTGTTGAATCATTTGCTTATAGATAGTGCCATAGCGGGCAACTTCATCAGCAATATGCTTACCTTTAGCACCACCGCGTTGAACATTCTCAGCCTCTAACCCCGAAAACATATCATTTAATGCCGCATCTTGTTTCGCTTGAGCATCGGCTTTCGCTTTAGCGTCTGCCTTCGCTTTAGCGTCTGCCTTCGCTTTAGCGTCTGCCTTCGCTTTAGCGTCTGCCTTCGCTTTGGCATCTGCCTTCGCTTTAGCGTCTGCCTTCGCTTTAACGTCTACCTTCGCTTTAGCGTCTGCCTTCGCTTTGGCAGCCGCCTTTACTTGAGCATCAACCTTTGCTTGAGCATCGGCTTTCGCTTTAGCAGCCGCCTTTACTTGAGCATCAACCTTCGCTTGAGCATCGGCTTTCGCTTTAGCAGCCGCCTTTGCTTGAGCATCAACCTTCGCTTGAGCATCGGCTTTCGCTTTTGCATCCGCCTTTACTTGAGCATCCGCCTTTACTTGAGCATCAACCTTCGCTTGAGCTTCTGCCTTGGCTTTAGCGTCCGCCTTCGCTTTAGCGTCTACCTTTGCTTGAGCATCGGCTTTTGCTTTAGCTTCTGCTACTTGTTGTTGCTGCAATTGACGCTGCTTTTCGGCTTCGCGGGTCGCTTTTTCCGCGGTTAGCTTATCTTCTTTTAATTGCCGTATCCGCTCAGCTTCTGCTTTGCGTTGTTTTTCAAGTACGGCTGTTTGTTGCTCAAGGCGATCTTGACGTGCTTGTTCGGCATCTTTAGCTGCTTGGCGTTGTTGACGAATTTGTTGAGCTTGTTGATTTAACATCGCCGGATCAACCATTGTGGCTTGAATGGTATTTCCTACCGATTGTTTGTGATCAAAACTAAAGTCAGCCCCCCATAATAACAACATAATAAATAACGCGTGAATGGACACCGATATAACGACAGACTTCGAATAATTACTCTTTTTCATGCCTCAATTTCCGGGTTTATCTAACGGATCGGTCATCAAACCAACAGATCCTACCCCAGCATGACTCAGTGCATCTAAGGTTTCGACAATATTCGCGTAAGGTGTACGTCCATCTCCACCAACCATCACTAAGGTTTTTGGATCACTAGCAAGTTCAGCTTTGACTCTAGCAATGAGTTCATCAAGACTCAACCCGTGTACCATATCGGCGTTATCAATACTTACCCCTAAGTTACCATCTTTATCAACTTCAACAATGATCGGTGGGGTATCATTTTCTTTATTTAATTGTGCGACAGTTTCAGCTGTTTGTGTTTTAGGTAAATCAACATCTACTCCTTGGTTTACAAACGGTGCTGTCACCATAAAAATAATCAATAAAACTAACATCACATCGATATAAGGTACGACGTTAATTTCAGCCGTCATTTTGCGTTTCTTCGGTTGATAAGCCATTGCTTATTACTCCTGATTCGCTGCAAATGCCTGACGGTGTAAAATACTTGAAAACTCTTCCATAAAGGTTGCGTAAGTATGTTCAAGTTTAGTCACTTTATTGGTAAGGCGGTTATAAAACATTACCGCAGGGATCGCAGCAAAAAGACCCATCGCCGTTGCGACTAATGCTTCTGCAATACCTGGTGCAACCATGGCTAATGTTGCTTGTTTTACAGCACCTAATGCAATAAATGCAGTCATGATGCCCCATACCGTACCAAAAAGACCGATATAAGGACTGATTGAACCAACGGTTGCAAGAAACGGTAAGTTAGTTTCTAGTTCATCGACTTCTTTTGATAATGAAACTCGCATAGCACGCCCTGTACCTTCCATTACCGCTTCTGGCACTCGACCATTGCTGCTATGTAAGCGTGCAAACTCTTTAAAACCTGAATAAAAAATACGTTCTGAACCTGACAATTCGTCTTTACGTTGTTGAACTTCTTGATACAGTTGTGAAAGGTCAACACCTGACCAGAATCGATCTTCAAATTGAACGGCATTGCGTTCAGCACTTTTTAAAACTTGTGAGCGTTTAATGATCATTGCCCACGAAGCAATCGACATGCCAAGCAAAATAAGCATAACCAGCTTTACCAACAAACTTGCTTGTAAAAAAAGGTCTAAAATGGTTAATTCTGAGTTCACTTAATCTATCTCCGGCTTTAATTGTGTAGGTAACGCTATCGGTTTCATAATGGTTGGATTAATACAGGCAATTTTTACAACTGCACGGCAAAAAACCACATCATCGTCATTAACCAGTTCTTGATTAAATTCTATTGATGCATTACGTACATTTTGAATAGTCGTGTTAACAACGAGCTGATCATCGAGCTTGGCACCGCGAATAAAATCAACATTCATACTACGTACAACAAAACTCATATTATCAGCAAATAATTGTTGCTGATTTAGACCAATATAACGCAGTAACTCTGTTCGTGCTCGCTCAAAAAATTTCAAGTAATTGGCGTGATATACCACTCCACCGACATCAGTGTCTTCATAATAAATGGTAATTGGCCATTTAAAAATATCTTGTTCTTTCATTAGGTACCCATAACTGTCATGCCTACACGGTGCTAACAATCGTGTTTGGTGTACTACTATACCCTAACTCATCGAGTGATAGTTACCGTGAAGTAAATAGATAATGCATTTAACAAAAAAATGAAATTTGTCAGTAGTTTCTGACAATTAAATTACAATTCTGTTCAGTTATCATGCATTAAAAATCACACATAAAAAAAGCCTGTTCCATAAAGGAAACAGGCTTTTTAGGTTCTATAGATTAAGCGTTATAAAAAACGTAACCCAAGAATATACAATAATACAGGCAGTGCGATATAAGGTGTAAAGAACACCTGAAAATACCACCGACGAGGAACAAAACCCATACCAAACACCATCGCGCTACAGGTTGCCCAAATCATCAGCGGCGCTAATCCCGCACTGAATCCACCAATATCTTCGGCAAATTGTCGAGGCTCCCACATTAATAACCCAGTAACAGTCAACGCCATTACTATTGCTAATAATTTAAGCGGTAACACACTCAATGGTGCATGAATTAACTTAACCGCACTATCTATTTTACTCACTGTCTTTATCCATGTTTTCGGTCGTTTCAAGCCATAATGCATTGACAATACCGAAAGAACAAGCCAGTAGAACACCTAGAATCCAAGCGAAATACCACATAGTTCGTCTACTCCTTAGTACAGTGACGTCTTGTTGTCTTCGATATATTTCGTATCAAGACGACCAAACATTTTGTAATAACACCATGAGGTGTAAGCCAAGATCACTGGCACCATAACAAATGCTACCACTGTCATAATCTGCAATGTGTATTCAGATGACGTTGAATCCCAAAGAGTCAAACTTACATTTGGATCTAAGCTTGATGGCATAATGAATGGGAATGTTGCAAAACCAAACGTTAATACCACACCAACAACTGTTAAGCTTGAGAACAAGAATGCAAAACCACCACGATCAGCACGTGAACATAATGCTGTTAGTAATGGCATAACGACCGCAAGAACCGGTGCAATCCACAAGATAGGATAGTTGTTATAGTTAATGAACAACGCGCCTACTTGACGAACAACTTCTTTGGTTAATGGATCTGACGCTGCATTAGGTAATACTTGCGATGTGATCACATAGCCGTTGATACCTTGAGAAACAAAGCCTGCAATAATAAACACTACAGCCATTAATACCGAAGAGATGACGGCAACATTACGTGCACGTGCATGAATAGCATCGGTTGTTTTCAACTGTAAGAACGCTGCACCTTGAGTAATGATCATGAGTACACTCACAACACCACACAATAAAGCAAACGGATTTAATAACCCAAAGAATGATCCTTTGTAGCTGGTCATCATAAATTCGTTTACTTCAAATGGTACGCCTTGCATAAGGTTACCAAAAGCAACACCAAAAATAAGTGGCGGTACAAAGCTACCAACAAAGATCGCTTTATCCCACAAATTACGCCATTTAGTATCGGGTAACTTAGAACGGTAATCGAAACCTAACGGACGTAACCAAAGTGACGCTAACGTTAGAATCATTGCCACGTAAAAACCAGAGAATACAGTTGCGTACACTAATGGCCATGCCGCAAACAATGCACCACCAGCGGTGATCAACCAAACTTGGTTACCATCCCAGTGTGGTGCAATTGAGTTAATCATTACACGACGTTCGTTATCTGTCTTACCAATAAAAGGTGACAGCATACCTACGCCCATATCAAAACCATCAGTGATAGCAAAACCGATGCACAATACACCAATTAATATCCACCAAATGACTCGCAAACTTTCATAATCAAACATTATTCAGTCTCTCCCTGCTTACACTTCAACCTGACGTGAAACCACATCTTGTGCCGTATCTTTTTGTTCAAAATGATAACGGCCTGTCTTCAAGCTACTTGGACCTAAACGTGCAAACTTAAGCATTAAGTACACTTCGGCAATCAAGAACAAGGTGTAAAGTCCGATTATCGCAGCTAATGAGAACCATAATTGTGATGGTTCAAGATTCGATGCAGCCATATGTACAGGTAAGATTTCACCAACAGCCCATGGCTGACGACCATATTCTGCAACAAACCAACCCGCTTCAATTGCAATCCACGGTAATGGAATACCAAACAATGCAGCTTTAAGTACCCACTTATTACCTGTGATTTTATGACGGCAAGACTGCACAAATGCTGCACCAATAATGGCAAACATTAAGAAACCAGCACCGACCATGATACGGAAGCTAAAGAATAACGGCCATACGCGAGGAATAGAATCATCAACGGCTTTTTGGATTTGTTCTGGCGTCGCATCAACAACTTTATCAGTATAAGGCTTCAATAATAAGCCATAACCTAAGTCACCTTTTACTTCATCAAATGCGGCGATATTAGCAGGCGTTCTTTCGCCATCACGCAGTTTCTCAAGTAATCCGTAGGCAACCATACCGTTACGAATGCGTACTTCATGTTGTTTCTTCAGATCACGAATACCCGTTACTTGTGTATCAAGTGAACGTGTCGCAATAATACCCATAAGGTACGGGATCTTAATCGCGTAATCTGTTTCCATCGTTTCTTGGTTAGGGAAACCAAACGCAGTAAATGCTGCAGGTGCAGGTTCGGTATGCCACTCTGCTTCAATTGCTGCTAGCTTAGTTTTCTGAACGTCACCTAATTCATAACCAGACTCATCACCCAGAATCATCACTGAAACAATAGATGCTAAACCAAATGCCGCTGCAATGGCGAATGAACGACGAGCAAAAGCAATATCACGTCCTTTAAGCATGTAATATGAACTTACGCCAAGAATAAACATCGCGCCACAGACATAGCCAGATGCAACAGTGTGAACAAATTTCACCTGAGCAACAGGGTTAAAGATAACTTCTGCAAAGCTCACCATTTCCATACGCATGGTTTCGTAATTGAAATCCGCGCCTACAGGGTTTTGCATCCAACCATTGGCAATGAGAATCCATAACGCTGAGAAGTTAGAACCTAACGCTACTAGCCATGTCACTGTAAGGTGTTGACGTTTTGATAGACGATCCCAGCCAAAAAAGAACATACCGACTAAAGTGGATTCGAGGAAAAACGCCATCAGTGCTTCGATGGCTAATGGCGCACCGAAGATATCACCAACATAGTGAGAATAATAAGCCCAGTTTGTACCAAACTGGAATTCCATGGATAGGCCAGTTGCCACACCCAATGCAAAGTTAATCGCGAAAAGCTTACCCCAGAACTTTGTCATGTCCTTGTAGATTTGCTTGCCGGTCATTACATAAACCGACTCCATGATGGCGAGCAAGAAAGCCATACCTAGAGTCAATGGAACGAACAAAAAGTGATACATCGCTGTTAAAGCGAACTGTAACCGCGATAGTTCGACGACATCAGTTAACATTGATAACTCCTTTTTTCACCAGGCTGACTGGTGAAGTACTACACAGTGTACCGATTATTGGGCTTAGCCAATCGTAGATAACAAACCGCAATATTGGTGATCTTCCTGATCGCATTTATAATGATAATAAATAGCGTCCATTCTATTTGTTGCAGCTTTGTACCAAAAATATTGCTTTTCTGTTATTCCACAGCTAATAAATTCAGATCTAATATTACAGATATCAGCAATAATCTTCAAAGTATTTATTAATAGTTTTTCTTTGATATTTATCAAATAAAGCGCCGCCCAGAGACTCCGACAGCTTAACATTTGATCTGTGTCAATAAACAGTTAATTTACTAGCGTGATGTGAGTATTTATATTTATTATATTTTTTATTCAGTCTTTTAAATTGACATATCACAATATAATCTATTTTCATTTATTCATAAAAAAATAGCCTGACAACTATCTTTTCGCTCGCCATGTATACCTAAAAAGCATTACTAAACAAATGATTACAAAAAAAAATTACGAACAACAAAGACGATAACAAGAATTATTAACAATAAAAGTTATTTTACAATCATCCATGAAAATAACCAACAAAAAATAAAATTCACTATATTACAGATAGTTAAATAGGTTATTGTTAATTTCTATTCGCTTTTTCAAAAAATACACTCAAATGATAATTTTGTATTAAATAAATTTTAATTATACACGTCTTTTTATTTAAATTATGGCATTGAAGAGGCAAAAAAATACTCACTACAAGTCAAAATGTAAACAAAACCAGCCATTAAATTAACAATAAAGATACCATCCAGAAGTCAGAAAATAATAATACGCCTTTATTTAAATTCATCTTGATGATAATCAACATGAATAATCGTAATGAATATTATTGCTATTACCATTCGTTGTTGATAACTATATTTATTCTTCAGCATCCATAAAAGATGGATATAAAAAAACGAGACACTGATTGTCTCGTTTTTATTGTTATCTTATCGTTATCATTATTTTGTTTGTGGTATATCAAGCCCAAAATGCAGATAAGCTCGGTGGGTCGCAATACGGCCTCGAGGTGTACGCTGTAAAAAACCTTGTTGGATTAAATAAGGTTCAAGTACATCTTCAATAGTGTCTTTTTCTTCACCGATTGCAGCAGCAAGGTTATCAAGCCCAACTGGACCGCCCATAAATTTATCAATAATCGCCATCAATAATTTACGATCCATATAATCAAAACCACTGCTATCTACATCAAGCATATCAAGTGCTTTATTGGCAATTTCAGGGCAAATATGACCATTACTTTTAACTTCAGCATAATCACGTACACGACGTAATAATCGGTTAGCAATACGCGGTGTACCACGAGCACGCATTGCCATTTCCATTGCCCCGCCCTCTTCGAGGGATAAACCAAGGTAGTTCGCACTACGGGATACGATATCTTTTAAATCGCCAACTTTGTAATACTCTAAGCGTTGAGTAATACCAAAACGATCTCGCAATGGTGACGTTAACGACCCAGCACGGGTTGTTGCCCCAATTAATGTAAATGGTGGTAAATCGATTTTGATCGAACGGGCAGCTGGTCCTTCACCAATCATAATATCTAATTGATAATCTTCCATCGCTGGATAAAGTATTTCTTCAACCTGCGGGCTTAAACGATGGATTTCATCAATAAATAATATATCGTTCTCTTCCAAATTCGTCAGCAATGCAGCAAGATCGCCCGCTTTTTCAAGCACAGGTCCTGATGTAGTACGAATGCTAACACCCATTTCATTCGCAACAATATTCGCTAATGTGGTTTTACCTAACCCTGGAGGACCAAAGATCAATAAGTGATCTAAAGCTTCGTTACGTAATCTTGCTGCTTGAATAAAAATCTCCATTTGATCACGAACATGATCTTGTCCCTGATAATCGTTCAGTAACTTAGGACGAATAGCACGATCAATAATCTCATCTTCACGAGGAGCCTCAAAATTACCAGAAACCAATCTATCGGCTTCAATCATAATAAATACCTATTACAGAGTGGGCGATTACACCATTGAACGCAGTGCATCACGAATCATCGCTTCACTGGTCATTTCAGGTTGAGCAACTTGTGCAACCACTTTAGCGGCTACTTGTGGTTTATAACCTAAAACAATTAATGCACTGACGGCTTCATCTTCAGCACGTGCTTGAGTCGCTGGATGTTGAATTGCAGCATTGGAAGCTGCGGTGTCTAGTGCCGCAGTAAATAAATCACCTTCCCCCCAACCTTTAAGACGATCTTTCATCTCAACCACTAATCGTTCAGCTGTTTTCTTACCAACACCGGGGATTTTCACTAATGTAGTAACATCTTCCAATTCTACGCTACGTACAAATTGACTTGCGGTCATTGCTGATAAAATTGCTAAGCCTAATTTTGGTCCAACGCCGTTCGCTTTAATCACTTCACGGAATAATTCACGCTCACTTTTTTTATTAAATCCATATAATAATTGTGCATCTTCACGCACTACAAAATGAGTAAAAATAATCGCTTCTTGGCCTACCTGTGGTAACTCATAGAAACAACTCATTGGCATCTGTACTTCATAACCAATGCCGCCCACTTCTAGTAGTACTTCTGGTGGCTGTTTTTCAATCACAATTCCGCGTAGTCGGCCAATCACAACATCATCTCTATAATAGGAAGTAAACTGGCACTAGAATAGTAAACTACTGGATCAATATCCAGCCCTTTATGTCTGATATTAATCAAACATAATTGAAATTGTTAGCATGATTACCGAAATGAAAATTCAGTCGATAAAAAAGCAGCCAAGGCTGCTTTGTATTACTCTTTTTATGACTATAGAGATAGTTGCCATAAGAGATGATATAGATTAATTAACGGTAACGCCCACGACGAACACTGGTCGCTTTTCCTGCCATTGCAATTAAACTTTTATGCGTATGAGCATGACAAATGGCAATCGCTAAGGCATCGGCAGCATCAGCTTGTGGTTTTCCTTCAAGCTTAAGCACCGAACATACCATATGCTGCACTTGCACTTTGTCTGCGCCACCATTACCAACAACAGCTTGTTTAATTAACCGCGCCGCATATTCACTAACGGGTAAATCTGCATTTACAGCTGCAACAATGGCACTGCCTCTTGCTTGTCCAAGCTTGATTGCAGAACTGGCATTTTTACCCATGAATACTTCTTCAATCGCAAAACAGTCGGGTTGAAATTGAGTAATAACCTCAGAAACCCCTGCATAAATCTGTTTTAAGCGACCAGGAATATCAGGGCATGATGTACGAATACACCCACTACCTAAATATTCTAATTTACGACCAACTTGTCGAATAACCCCGTATCCCGTAATACGCGAACCCGGGTCAATACCTAAAATAATAGACATGAATCCAATATTACCACTTGGCTAATATATCAATCTTCTGTTGCTGTTCGTTATCTTAACATGCTGATGTTTAACAGGAGCCTCAGCATCAACATTAATAACCACCCATAAACATTGATATAAACATAAAAATAAGCCGACCACTTATTGCTAAGGGTCGGCCTGTTATTAACTATCATTAATGACGCTTAATAATAGTTAAGATCGTAAAGTGGGTTAATTTAACAACTCACTTATTCTTGATCTATTTTCTTCTTTGCAATCTTAACGGCAATTGAAAGTTCTTCCAATGACGCTGGGTTTGCTAGGCTTGGCGCATCTGTCAATAGACAGGCTGCTGCTGTTGTTTTAGGGAACGCAATAACATCACGGATGTTATCAGTACCACAAAGAAGCATTACCAAACGGTCAAGACCAAATGCAAGACCTGCGTGTGGTGGCGTACCAAACTGTAGCGCGTCTAGTAAGAAACCAAACTTCAAACGTTGCTCTTCAGTAGAGATACCTAGAATATCAAATACTGTTGATTGCATTGCTGAATTGTGAATACGAACTGAACCACCGCCCACTTCATAACCATTGATAACCATATCGTATGCATTAGATAATGCATCAGCAGGGTTAGCCGCTAATTCTTCAGGTGTTAGGTTAAGAGGTGCTGTAAATGGGTGGTGCATTGCAGACAATGAACCATCTTCATTTTCTTCAAACATTGGGAAATCAACAACCCAAAGTGGTTTCCATGCAGACTTATCTGTTAGCGCTAGATCTTCACCCAGTTTAAGACGAAGTGCGCCCAGAGCTTCAGTGACAACACGCTTACTATCAGCACCAAAGAAAATGATATCGCCCGACTCTGCTTGAGTACGCTCAAGTAAAGTAGTCACAATTTCTTCGTTTAGGAACTTAGCCACTGGAGATTGAACACCCTCAATACCTGCAGCGCGATCGTTAACCTTCATCCATGCTAAGCCTTTAGCACCGTAAATGCCTACAAACTTAGTGTATTCATCAATTTGCTTACGGCTTAGAGATGCACCGCCAGGTACACGGATCACAGCAACGTGACCTTTAGGATCATTTGCTGGTGCTGAGAATACTTGGAATTCAACATCTTTAAGGATGTCTGCAACATCTACTAACTCTAGTGGGTTACGTAGATCGGGCTTATCAGAACCGAAACGACGAGCTGCTTCTTCAAATGACATAACAGGGAATGCACCAAGATCTACATTAAGCAGTTCTTGCCACATTTCTGTGATCATTTTTTCAGTTGTCGCACGTACTTGATCAGCAGACATGAACGATGTTTCGATATCGATTTGAGTAAATTCAGGCTGACGATCAGCACGTAAATCTTCATCGCGGAAACATTTAACGATTTGGTAATAACGGTCAAAACCAGACATCATTAGCAGCTGCTTAAATAGCTGTGGTGATTGTGGTAATGCGTAGAATTTACCCTTATGTACACGACTTGGTACTAAGTAGTCACGCGCACCTTCTGGTGTCGCTTTAGTTAGTACTGGTGTTTCGATATCAAGGAATGCGTTGTCATCAAGGAAACGACGTACAAAGCTAGATGCCTTAGCGCGTAGCTTGATGCGATCGCTCATTTCTGGACGACGAAGATCTAAATAACGGTATTTTAGACGTTGCTCTTCTGAGTTCTTTTGGTTGAAATCAAGTGGTAACGCTTCTGAACGGTTGATAATTTCAAGGCCAGTTGCATAAATTTCAATTTCACCTGTAGCCATGTCTTTATTGCATTGGCTTTCAGGACGCTCACGCACTTCACCCGTTAGACGAATACAAAACTCGTTACGTAATTGGTTAGCTAGGGTGAAGATCTCTGTCATATCAGGATCAATAACAACCTGAACCACACCTTCGCGATCACGCATATCAATAAAGATAAGACCGCCCAAATCACGGCGACGGTTAACCCAACCGCATAAATCTACTGTTTGTCCTGCAAGGGACTTATTTAGGTGTCCACAATAATGGGTGCGCATAAGAAATTCCCGATCTATATATTTAGCATGCTTGTACTTGTGCTACAGCTTACTGTTAACCCAAGCACAACTGGTTCAATCCCGACCGCTTGCTGTCTAATTTACGCATAAAATTGGATAGCAAGCCGACCAAGAGGCAAAAATAACAAGCTATTATACCCAAACAGCCCCAGTTTGCGAAGTTAACCGCACGTTTATTCGTACTATCAGCAACCAATCAAAACAGATCATTACTGAAATTATTTCCAATGACGGCAATTTAAGCATTTTAACGACAAATACGATAAAGTGATCATGAATGAACGGTTATCACCATGAGGCTTTGCATGTCATTAACTACAGCTATGATGCCACCACTTCGATTAGGGCTCACCCAGTGGTCACATAATCACTGGATCAATAGTCTTTATGGAAAAGGATGCAAAAGTGGCGACCGCTTAGCTCACTATGCCGAGGTTTTTAATTCTGTAGAAGGTAATACCACCTTTTATGCCACACCCAGTATGACAACGGTACAAAAGTGGCATGATGCCACCCCTGACCATTTTCGTTTTACGTTTAAACTGCCACAAGCCATCACTCACCAACAGCAACTACGTCATTGTGATCAAGCCGTAGCTGATTTTTTAAGTACGATGCAAGTACTAGAGCCCAAAACGGGGATGTGGAAAATTCAGTTACCGGCTCAATTTGGTCCTGACGCACTGCCAGTATTGGCTCAGTTTCTTGATAGATTACCATCACACCTGACAACGGGCGTTGAAGTTCGCCATCCTGAATTTTTTACTAAAGGTGCTGCTGAACAAGCACTTAATCGATTATTAATCGAAAAAAACAGTAATCGAATTATTATGGATAGTCGCCCGCTTTTTTCTGCACAGCCGACAACACCGGCGATAATAGAAGCCCAGAGAAAAAAACCCCGCCTTCCCGTTCACGCCATTGCGACGGCTAATAACCCGGTGATTCGCTTTATTGGCCACCCTAATGATAGTTACAACGACCCTTTTTTTAATAACTGGTTACAGCGTATACCTTTATGGCTAGCTGAAGGCAAACAACCGTATCTGTTTATTCATTCGCCCGATAACAACCATGCACCTGAATCTGCCATACGTTTATATCACCGCTTACAACAACATCTCGCAGCAACAATAACGCTACCTGATTTAGCTAAGCCCCAACACCAGCAACACAATCAACAAATATCGTTGTTATAACCATTATAAAGCCAACGGTTCAACAACAATTATTAAAGACAAATGATGCTATTTTCTCTACAATACGCGGCTTTTCAAGGGTGATGGATCACCTGGTAGAGGCTCTTTCACTCAAGTCTCTATCGTAGTCCCTGTAGGATCCCTGTTCTTTTATATATGATGAGGTTCGTGAGAATGGCAAGCCACGACAATATTTTTGCTACGCCAATTGCAAAGCTCGGCGACTTTACGTTTGATGAACGTGTTGCTGAGGTTTTCCCCGATATGATTCAACGCTCGGTGCCGGGTTATAGCAATATTATTTCTGCAATTGGTATGCTCGCAGAACGCTTTGCTAAACCGCATTCAAAAGTGTTCGATCTTGGTTGTTCACTCGGTGCTGCCACGTTATCGATGCGTCGTCATATTCACCAAGAAGGCTGTGAAATTATTGCTATTGATAATTCAGCGGCCATGGTTGAACGTTGCCGTTTGTTAGTGAACGCCTACCGTTCTGAAACCCCCGTACAAGTTATTGAAGCAGATATTCGTCATGTCGATATCCAAGATGCTTCAGTCGTTGTGCTTAACTTTACACTCCAATTTCTATCTCCTGATGATCGCCTCGCCTTATTAGAAAAAATCTATGCAGGTTTACGTCCTGGCGGCATGTTGATCCTATCAGAAAAGTACATTTTTGATGATGAACGCGCTAATGAACTGCTGATCGATCTTCATCACGACTTTAAACGCGCCAATGGCTATAGCGAATTAGAAATCAGTCAAAAGCGTAGTGCGATAGAAAACGTAATGCGCCCTGACACCATTGAAACTCACAAACAACGTTTCAATGATATTGGTTTTTCTAGCTCTGAAGTGTGGTTCCAATGCTTCAACTTTGGCTCAATGTTTGCGATTAAATAAGGTTTACAGTTCCAATATGTTTAGTTTTTCTGCTTTTTATCAACTCCTCGCTCAACATGAGACACTACGTCCATGGTTAAACACCTTGCCACAACAATTAAGTGACTGGGAACAACAAGAACATGGCGATATGGCTCGTTGGGTGCGCGCATTGCAAAAATTCCCAACCGATAAGCCCGATCTTATTGATCTAAAAAATGAAGTCAGTGTTCGTAATGAAGTGCCGATTGCAGATGGTGAGAAGAAACGTTTAGAAAGCCTATTACGTTTACTTCACCCATGGCGTAAAGGTCCATTCACAATGCACGATATTCATATCGATACTGAATGGCGCTCTGATTGGAAATGGGATCGTGTATTACCGCACATTACGCCACTAGCGGGTCGCAGTGTATTAGATGTGGGTTGTGGTAACGGCTACCACATGTGGCGCATGCTAGGTGAAGGCGCTAAGTTAACAGTAGGTATTGATCCATCAAGCCTATTCTTAATTCAATTTGAAGCCATTAAACGTTTAATGGGTCAAGATGAACGCGCCTATTTATTACCATTAGGTATTGAGCAATTACCTGAGCTAAAAGCGTTTGACACGGTATTTAGCATGGGAGTGCTATATCACCGCCGTTCACCACTCGATCATATTCTACAATTAAAAAATCAATTGCGTGCCGGTGGCGAAGTTATTTTAGAAACACTGGTCATTGATGGCGATGAAAATACAGTACTAGTACCAACCCACCGCTATGCACAAATGCATAATGTTTATTTTTTCCCTTCCGCAAAAGCATTAAAGGTATGGATGGAAAAATGTGGCTTTGTTGACGTTCGTATTGTCGATGAAAACATCACTACCACTGATGAACAAAGATCAACCGACTGGATGACGAATAATTCCCTTCCAGAATATTTAAATCAAGAAGATAGCTCAAAAACGATAGATGGTCATCCAGCCCCAAGACGTGCGATTCTCATCGGACGGAATCCTGACTAACGACTGACAAAAGGGATGCTGCTTGCATCCTTTTTTTGATGTAAACTAATGTTGTTATTATATAAAAATAGACGCATATAGGAGATATGATGCTTCGTCTTAGCGTATCAGTAATTGCACTGGCGATACTTTCAGGATGTACCTCAAACGCAATGCTAGAGAAAAATCATCAACAAACTTTAGCTGCTATCAATAGTGTTGAAAATCACGTTGATACTAAAATCAATGATGTTTCTACACATGTAGAAAATCAACAACAATATATAGGCCAGCTTGAAAGAAAATTAGCATCTATCTCAAAAGATATAAAATTTCTTAAACATAAAAGCCTCACTCAACCTAAAGTTATTGTTGAAAAACAAATTATTAGAATTCCAGCTGAGAAACCCGCTCTCGACTCCAAAACTGCCAACGGTAAAGTCATTTTAGGGCAAGAAGAATGGGTATGGATTGATTCTGTTAAGAGCCATTTTAAAGCGCGAGTCGATACTGGTGCGACAACGTCATCACTCAATGCGGTTGATGTACAAACATTTGAACGAGATGGTAAAGAATGGGTTCGTTTTGATTTAAGTCATGACTCTGCAATGGATACACCTGCAGAAATTGCCGTGAATAACAAAGCAAAGCCAGAAACCATTGAAGCCCCGATTTTTCGGTGGGTACGTATTCGTCAATCAACCTCAGAAGAAGCCGTTCGCCGTCCTGTGATTGAAGCATGGATTACTTTAGGTTCTTTACACGAAAAAACACAATTTACACTCGCAGATAGAACAAAGATGGATTTCCCTGTTTTACTTGGGCGTGAATTCTTTAAAGATATTGCGTTAGTCGATGTAGGTAAACAATTTGTTCAGGGAAAGACTGAGCCTAAGCCAGTCCAAGTTAATAAATAAAGAGGCTGTTATGACGTCAAGAATACCCTTTTATATACTTATCTCCCTGCTAATTATTTCAGGCATCGGATTAAGCGTATATCGCCATGATGTCTATGGTGTGCCATGGACGCCAGGTAAAGAACGCGCGGTATGGGAAGTAGAAGCTCGAGTACAATTTGATGCAATCGGCGATCCCGTACAAGTAAAAATGTCAGCGCCAGGAACACAACAGGGCTTTACACTGATTGATGAAAGTACATCATCACCCCCTAATTATTCTGTTGTGATCCACAATACTAAAGACGGTCGTGAAGCCGATTGGGCAACCCGTACTGCTATTGGTAAGCAAGTGTTGTATTACAAAACCCAATTACTGGTTGATGATCACGCTAAGTATAAACCTGTAGCACCTAAAGGTGAGCCAGCAGAAGTTAGCTTAAGTAATCCACAACAAACAGCAGCAACCGCACTATTAACCCAAGCCCGTAATTTATCTGCGGATGATGTAACATTAGCCCGCGAGTTAATTCGTGAGCTACATGATAAGCAAAATCAAAATGCAGCGGTGTTACTTGATACGATGTCACCGGCAGATGTGGTTACTAGCCTATTATCACTTGAAGGCATCAATTCTCGTATTGTTAGTGGTTTAACACTTGAAGATGGACGTCGTCGTCAAAGTGTATCCCCGATGGTTGAAGTGTGGGATAAACAACAGAAAAACTGGCAACTGTTTAATCTCACTACAGGCGAGCAAGGCAAACCTGAAAATGTGATGATTTGGAATCAGCAAGGTAATGCACTACTTGATGTTGTGGGTGGTCGTAATTCAAACATCAGCTTCTCAATTATTGCACAAGACATTACGCCACAACGTGCAACACAAGAAAAAATCAAAGCTGAAGATCTTTTAAACTTCTCAATTCATAGTTTGCCACTTGAAGAGCAAGCGATGTTCAAAACCATCATGTTAGTACCTATTGGTGCCTTAATTGTGGTGTTTTTGCGAATCATTGTCGGATTAAAAACATCAGGGACATTCATGCCTGTGTTAATTGCGGTTGCATTTGTGCAAACTCAGCTATTGACCGGTATTATTGGTTTCCTATTGATTGTCGGTACCGGTTTGATCATTCGAAGTTATCTCTCGAAACTCAACCTACTTCTGGTCGCCCGAATATCCGCGGTCATAATAACGGTAATATTGATTATTTCGATATTCACCGTGGTCGCATTTAAGATTGGCTTAATTGAAGGTCTAACAATCACGTTCTTCCCAATGATTATTCTTTCATGGACCATCGAACGGATGTCAATCCTATGGGAAGAAGAAGGTGCGAAGGAAGTGTTTATTCAAGGTGGTGGTTCATTGCTAACATCAGTATTGATTTACCTTGCAATGACAACACCAATTGTACGTCACTTAACGTTTAACTTTATTGGTGTACAGTTCCTTATTCTGGCAGCGATCTTAATATTAGGTAACTACACTGGTTATCGTCTAAGTGAATTACGTCGCTTTAAGCCACTCGTTGAGGACTAATCTATGTCATTTTTTTCACAGTTTACTTCACCTAAAAAACTGCGTGATCGTGGCATTATGGGAATGAACATAAGAAATCATAGCTATATTGGTCGTTACAATGATCGTAGTCGTTTTCCGCTGGTGGATGACAAACTAAAAACGAAGTTCATTGCTCAACAAGCAGGGGCAACCGTCCCCGATTTGATTGGGGTTATCGACAGCCAAGCAACGGTTAAACATATTCATCATATGGTTAAAGACTGGCCAGGCTTTGTCATTAAGCCTGCGCGCGGGTCTGGTGGTAAAGGTATCTTAGTCATTGTAAAGCATAAAGACGGCATTTATGTAAAACCGTCAGGTGCAGAAATCAATCAACAAGATGTTGAGCGTCACATTACCAATACCCTTGCAGGACTGTTCTCGCTCGGAGGTAAAAATGATGTTGCCATGGTCGAAAACCTGATTCAATTTGATAATGTGTTTGATGGTTTTAGTTATGAAGGTGTGCCTGATGTACGCGTGATTGTATTTAAGGGCTACCCTGTTATGGCAATGATGCGTTGCTCAACATCGGCTTCTGATGGTAAAGCAAACTTACACCAAGGTGCTGTCGGTGTCGGTATTGATATTGCCTCAGGTCACGCCATTCGAGCAGTGCAATTTAACCAACCGATTGAGCGTCATCCTGATACAGATCGCCTCTTAATTGAGCTTAAAGTACCAGAGTGGAACAAACTGTTAGTGCTTGCGGCAAGTGCGTGGGAAATGACAGGCTTGGGCTATATGGGCACTGATATGGTATTAGATAAAACCAAAGGCCCAATGGTATTAGAACTTAATGCGCGTCCTGGATTAGCGATTCAAATTGCCAATGGTACGGGTTTATTGCCACGTTTGCGCCATATTGAATCTCTAGGTGTAACGTCACATACACCAACCCCTGAAGAACGGGTTGCTTATTGTGCGCATCAGTTTGGTGCTAAACCTGAATTCTAAACGACGATTAATGCGATAACATTATTAGCCCTGACATGTTCAGGGCTTTTTATTACCTAAAATAAATGATTAAAGTTATTGTTTTTTATGTCGATAACTTTAATACCTTATTTAACATAGCCAGCTATTGATTACATGCAAACTCAATCACTTGATAATTTACAGCTTATTAATGAAATTCAACTCGGCACTCATCTCAACCATGCGATTGAAGGTGGACGTCGTGCTGATTTTGCATTGATGTTAGCGTTATTATCTTCTGATCTGAATGAGAACATTCCTGTTGATGCAACCCCAATCGAAACACCATCATCACAACAATTGCGGGCTTATTTTGAAATTCCAGCATCACAACCCCTCTCATCAACACCAACCTGTTATCAACGAGCAGCAGAACAAGCACAAGCTTTTCATCAAGCAAGTTTAACCAGTACCCGTTTACTGGCCCAGTTACAACCAACCGCTCTATCATACCCACCGCAACAAACAAAAGGCTTACCGGAAGATTTGTTCCATAACTTATCACTTCATGAACGCAGAAAATTACCACCAATAGAGCTAAAACCGCTTCAAGCAACACCACAAGATCTTTACTTAGCGTTAATTAAATCTAAACGCCTTAGTGAAATAAGTTTGGCAGCCTAAGCCAATATTTGCAGTTGATCAAAGATAAAAAACATCATTTATGCTGCAAAAATATCACCATTATTTGTTCGTGACCTTGCTCATAATTTCTTCTTTATTATTATTAGTTTGCGTTCTTATTGACTAGTATTGTCCTTAATAGTTGCCTTAGATATACCCATAATAAAACTGATACTAATAAGGCACTAAATACGACCCTCTAAACATTAAGGCTAGGTATATATGCATATCGGACAATCAGTCGCTATTATTACCGATGCTGGTAATCCTGTTGGTAAAGCGGTAGCACTTCATTTCGCATCATTAGGGGCTACCCTAGCACTAGTCGATAATAACGAAGTTGAACTAAAAAAAACCTTACAATCTTGTCGTAAAATTAGTGATACATCCGCTGCATTTTTTCTACAGTGCTACGATGAAACCAGTATTCAAAATCTATTTCAACAAGTCAGTGAGCGCTTTGGAGCTGTTAATATTTTATTGAATACGTGGACAGGTACAGAAATACCTCACCTTTTATCACCAACATCTATCACTGATTTCAATGATCTTATGCAAAAAAGCGCAGCCAGCTTTTTTATCTTTGGTAAAGTTGCCGCTGAATTCATGCAACATCAACCGCATCAAAGTGTCATTGTTAATCTAGCATTAAGCCATGAAAATCATCACCCTCATGCACCAACGACCAGTAAAACGGTTGTTAGTGGCTTAACTCAAAATTGGGCAAACGAACTGGCCGCTTTTAATATTCGGGTTGGTGGCATTGTACCGATTAATCTTCAAGATAAATCTTATGATCAGCATGCTATTGTCAATGTTCCGATGCAAGATGAAATTGCACGTAATGTTGAGTATATCGTAAGAAATGATTCTTTTAACGGTAGGATGCTAGAATCTGAAATAGGGGTCTAATCTCACTCACACTAAGTAATTAATGTACCCAATAGGCTGAGTATTAATACTTGGCCTTTTTTATGTTCAGAGGTTGCGAGGTGAATTTTAAGCACTTATCAATGATGATGTAAATCCCCCAAAACAAAAAGCCCGTCTATTGCTAGACGGGCTTTTTTTATATTTTAGTCAGTAAAGATATTAAGCTTTTGCTTTTACTTTTTTATCTTTTGCAGCAACTTGTACTGGCTCTGATTCCTTGATTACTGTTGTACCCTCAAACGTTATGCCGTCAACGTATGCTATACCGTAGTAAGAAGCAATTAATACTTCTTTAAGCTCTTTAATCAATGGGTAACGTGGGTTAGCACCAGTACATTGGTCATCGAACGCATCTTCAGCAATTGCATCAACTTTAGCCATAAACGCAGCTTCATCAACACCAGCAGCTTGAATTGACAGTGGAATATCCAATGCAAGTTTAAGCTCTTCTAACCAACCAAGTAACGCATTAACTTTCGTTTCAGTATTGCCTTCACGGAAACCTAAATGCTCTGCAACTTCAGCGTAACGAGCACGTGCTTTAGGACGGTCGTACTGAGAGAACGCAGCTTGTTTCGTTGGGTTGTTAGTCGCATTAAAACGAACAGTATTCGAGATTAATAACGCATTCGCAAGACCGTGTGGGATATGGAATTCAGCGCCTAATTTATGCGCCATTGAGTGACACACACCTAGGAAAGACTGCGCAAAAGCCATACCAGCGATTGTTGCTGCATTGTGAACTTTCTCACGTGCAATTGGATCTTTTTTACCGTTCACATAAGAGCTTGGCAAGTACTCTTTAAGCATCTTAAGTGCTTGAAGAGCGTGACCGTCTGAGTACTCGTTAGCAAGAACAGAAACGTAAGCTTCTAATGCGTGAGTTACTGCATCATAACCACCGAATGCACATAAAGACTTAGGCATATCCATTACAAGGTTAGCATCGACAACCGCCATGTTTGGCGTTAGTTCGTAATCTGCTAATGGGTATTTTTGACCTGTCTTTTCATCAGTTACAACAGCAAATGGTGTAACTTCAGAACCAGTACCAGAAGTCGTTGTGATACATACTAATTCAGCTTTTTGACCCATTTTAGGGAATTTATAAATACGTTTACGGATATCCATAAAGCGCATTGATAGATCTTCAAAATCAGTTTCTGGATGCTCGTACATCACCCACATAACTTTCGCAGCATCCATTGGTGAACCACCACCAACAGCTAAGATAACATCAGGTTGGTAACTTGCACATGCTTCAGCACCGGCTTTAACTACTGCTAATGTTGGATCTGCTTCTACTTCATGGAATACTTCAACTTCCATGCCTTTCTCTTTCAAGATTGAACGTAGGTCATCGATGTAACCGTTGTTGAACAAGAAACGGTCAGTTACGATTAGTGCACGTTTTTTACCTTCAAGATCAGTCATTGCGATTGGTAAACAGCCGCGACGGAAGTAGATAGATTTTGGTAGTTTATGCCACAACATATTTTCTGCTCGCTTAGCTACAATTTTCTTGTTGATAAGGTGCTTAGGACCTACGTTTTCAGAGATAGCATTACCACCCCAAGAACCACAACCTAAAGTTAGTGAAGGCGCTAATTCAAAGTTGTAAAGGTCACCGATACCACCTTGAGATGCAGGTGTATTCACAAGAATACGAGCAGTTTTCATTTTGTCACCGAAGTACGTAATACGATCTTCGTTATTATCTTGGTCAGTGTAAAGTACTGATGTATGACCAACACCACCTATGTCTAATACGATACCAGCTTGACGCACAGCATCTTCAAAATCTTTCGCTTTAAATAGACCTAGCGTTGGAGATAGTTTTTCATGAGCGAATTCATCATCCCATGAAGCTTCTAGACCTTCACCGATAAGAATTTTAGTTGATTTAGGTACTTTAACATTTGCTAGCTCAGCGATTTTGTATGCTGGTTGGCCAACGATGTTAGCGTTAAGTGCGCCATTGATAAGTAGTATTTTACGTACTTTATCTGCATCTTCTTTACTTAGAACAGCCGCACCGTATTTAGCGAAACGAGCTTTAACTTCATCGTAAATTGATTCAACAACGATTGCAGCTTGCTCAGAAGCACAGATAACACCGTTATCGAATGTTTTAGACATTAAGATAGAAGAAACAGCACGTTTGATATCCGCAGTCTCATCGATAACAACAGGCGTATTACCAGCACCAACACCAATTGCAGGTTTACCTGAAGAGTAAGCTGCTTTAACCATGCCTGGACCACCAGTAGCAAGGATCATGTTGACGTGTTCATGTTTCATTAGTGCATTTGATAATTCAACAGATGGTTGGTCAATCCAACCAATGATATCTTTTGGTGCACCCGCTTTAACTGCTGCTTCTAATACAACTTTAGCTGCGTAGTTAGTTGCATTTTTAGCACGTGGGTGTGGCGAGAAGATACAACCATTACGTGTTTTAAGACAGATTAGCGATTTAAAGATTGCTGTTGAAGTAGGGTTTGTCGTTGGAACGATTGCACAAACAATACCTAAAGGTTCAGCGATAGTGATCGTGCCACCTTCATCGTTACGATCGATGATGCCACACGTCAATTCATCTTTGTATTTATTGTAAATGAACTCAGAAGCAAAATGGTTTTTAATCACTTTGTCTTCCATGATACCCATGCCAGACTCTTCTGCTGCCATTTTAGCAAGCTCGATACGAGCAGTTGAAGCAGCTAGAGACGCGGCACGAAATATCTTATCAACTTGTTCTTGTGAAAAACTTGCAAATTCTTTTTGAGCCACTTTAACTCGTGCTACTAAAGCATCAAGTTCAGCTAAATTAGTTACAGGCATATTGTTTCTCCAAAAATAAAAACTCTAAAATTCATCAAAAATTATTTAGTAAACATATACTGGCATTCTTTCACATTAGATCGTTAAAACGCATTAACATTTATTGCCCTACATACACTTAGTAAATCACTTTCAAAATTGATTATAATTTTTCACATTACAAAAGAAATTGATTTAGATCACCACACCATCAAAATGTCGAAATAATCACTAAATAACAAAAAACAGCGTGTATTTCATACTTTTACATGCGATTTTATGAACCTCGCAGTTGATTTATCTAATATGTACCAAAACCATTTATTTCACAAGCCGAAATATTACGTAATAAAAATACATTTACTAGCCCCTATCACATCCAGTTGTGACAGAAATCACGATTTATTAGCTTAACTGCTCAATATTTGTTGCATATTAGCCTAGCACATCTTTTCCCCTCTAATACTAATCCACAAAAATTCACTTTACATAATCAATCTAAGATAAATATTATCTACGTCCTAAATAGCGTAAATCAGCTTTTATTGGTAGCTGAAACAATGCGCTTAGATTAATATATTGTTATATCGATGTTTTTACATATACACCTTCTATAGATCACTAATTTAAGTAATACATATTAAGGTTAATTGTTCTCTTAACGATTCAATTTTTATTACCAAGATAAATATTTAAATGGCTATTTTTCTTTCTCACCACACCATTAGAAATTAAGGTCACTTAACAGGAATAACTATGCAGGCTTTTGATATAGCTATATTTTTACATTTTTTCGTTGGCCTTATTGCGACTGTTAACCCTGTTGGCATAATGCCCGTTTTCGTCTCTCTTACTGGATCAATGAGTCCTGAAGAACGCAATAAGACCGCATTAACGACCAATGTTGCCATTGCTATTATTTTGATTGTCGCATTAATAGCTGGGCAACATTTGCTGGATCTCTTTAGTATCTCTATTGATTCGTTTCGAGTTGCAGGCGGTTTACTTCTGTTGAGTATCGCGTTTTCAATGATGAGCGGTAAAATAGGTGAGGTAAAACAAAATAAAGAAGAGAAATCTGAATCCGTTAGTCGAGAGCAAGTCGGTGTAGTGCCATTAGCGATGCCATTAATGGCGGGACCTGGTGCGATTAGTTCAACCATTGTCTATGGTTCTCGCTATCCCGGTGTTACTTCTACAATAGGTATTATAATCACAATTACTGTGTTTGCTTTTTGCTGTTGGTTATTATTTCGTTCTGCACCTTATATAGTACGTTTTTTAGGCCAAACAGGGATTAACGTAATCACTCGTATTATGGGTTTGATTCTAGCAGCACTTGGGATTGAGTTTATAATTAACGGTCTGCGAGTAATGTTACCTGGATTGGGCTAACATCATTATTAATCCCTATAACAAACCTAAGCCTCAATGTTAACGTGGGGCTTTTTTAGCACTCAATAAATCCTTAAGTCATTGCGGGGTTTTGATATACTGGGGTTTATTCAAGCCAATTAATGGCACTGCGCAACGATTAATATATTACGTTGCGTTTTACTTGTTAATAAACACTATTAAATTATGACAAAACTAACACTAACTCCAAGACAACGTCTATATCAAGTTATTTTCGGTACATCTACTCGCTTCGGACAATGGTTTGATATTGCCTTAATTATTGCCATTATCAGCTCTGAAATCATTTTGATTATTTCATCAGTTGCCAGTATCGAATCACAATATTCACACTTACTTATTGGTGCTGAATGGACGTTTACAATCCTCTTTACCATCGAATATATTTTGCGTTTATATTGTTCTCCTCGCCCAATGGCTTATGCGCGTAGCTTCTATGGCGTTATCGATTTAATGGCGATTTTACCTGCTTATATCGCGTTTTTAATCCCAGGTTCAAATTATTTATTAATCATTCGTCTTATTCGCGTACTGCGTATTTTCCGTGTTCTAAAACTGGCAAGATTTCTTAAAGATTCCAATATATTATTACGTTCACTTCGTCATGCTCAACGTAAAATAGTGGTCTTTTTTAGTTCAGTATTAATCCTTGTAACAGTGTTTGGCTCGTTGATGTTTATTATTGAAGGTCCTGCAAATGGTTTTACCAGTATTCCTAAAAGTATTTACTGGGCAATCGTCACTATTACCACTGTTGGTTATGGCGATATTGTGCCACATACAGTCATGGGCAAGGCATTAGCCTCATTAACCATGCTATTAGGTTATTCTATTCTTGCCGTACCAACAGGTATTATTACTGCAGAATTAAATCAAGAAATGAAAACACATCGCGGCCTGATCCGGTGTCCGAATTGTGCCACCAGCGGCCATGAAATGGATGCAGATTACTGTAAGAAATGCGGAACACAACTGCCAGAGACGTTATAGCAGTATAAAAAAAGCCCGTATCTAGCAATAGAACGGGCTGCACATATAAATGACTATTTAGTGCTTTTTAGACGACGATTGTTGTTGTAAAAAATGCACCGCTTTATCCGGAAAATCAGTAAAGACACCATCGACATCCGCTTGATTATAAAACACCTCTAACATGCCATTGTAATCTTTAACATAGGCAGGAATACGATCTTTATCGGCACGGAATGTATAAGGGTGCACCACCATCCCGTTCGCGTGGGCATTTTTAACCATATCGGTTAATTCAATATGGCCTAATGTTGAACTGTCTTTCACTATCATCGGTTTCCACGGACCAATACCATCAGCATATTGCGATAAAGTTTTCATACCACCAGGTTTAAACATCCAATCATAACTATATGCATGTGCCTTCCCTGATTTATCGTACACCATGGTTTCGTTCCAACCGGTTTCAGCCATCAATTGTACTAAATTGAGATCCATTCCCATCGCTGGCATTAATTGATCATTAATACGCTTCAACTCATTAAAATCAAAGGTTTGTAAATAAATATTACTGTTTTTATCCGTATAACCATATTGCTTTAATACGGTTAATACTGCTTTACTGATGTCTTTACCTTCATGACGATGAAACCACGGTGCTTTAATTTCTGGATATAAGCCAATATCATAACCAAGTGTTTTATTTAGTCCTTGGATCATTTCGATTTCTTCTTCGAACGTTGGCACAGTAAAATGAGACTTCCAAATAGGGAAACGTTCAGAGAAACCTTGGACTTGCTTACCCTCTTTAATATTAAAACCTTCCGTCACACTCAATTGCTTAATTTCAGCGAGTGTAAAATCAATCGCATAATAGCGACCATCTTTACGGGCGCGATCAGGAAATAACGTTGCAACATTGGTTACTCGATCTAGATAATGATCATGTAACACCACCAGTTTATCGTCTTTCGTCATTACCACATCTTGTTCGATATAGTCAGGCTTCATACCATAAGCAAGTGCTTTGGCTGGCAAGGTATGCTCAGGTAAATAGCCAGAAGCACCACGGTGGGCAATCACAATTTTATCCGTATTTGGCTGAGCCACTGCACCCATTGAAAAAACAACACAACCGATCACCGTCGCTAAAATCACTTTTTTCATTATCATTCCTTCAATCACTTCTGGTCAATATCGAACATAATTTATTTCATTCGAAACATATGATACGGATAATTAATGACAATATTGCGATCAAATGCGTATATAACAATATTAACAGGTTGCGCAACGACATTTATTCTCGAATAGTGACTCTCATTCCAAAGTGGAATACAGTCATTAAATATTCAACGAATAGACTCATTGGCTTCATAATATGAAGTGTCGTTATTGAAGTGGCATAATTAAATGAAACCAATCGTAATAGGTAAAATAGACATGAAGGTTTGAGGATTTGAGAATTTGAGGATTTGAGAATTTGAGAATTTGAGAATTTGAGAATTTGAGGATTTGAGAATTTGAGGATATATAAAGATAAAAAAACCGAGGCATATAAACCTCGGTTTTATTCAATAGATTCAACAATAAGCTAAATTATTTACGACGCCAAGTTGTACCTTGAGCACCGTCTTCTAGAATAATGTTCATCGCCAGTAATTTATCACGAGCATCATCCGCTGCAGCCCAATCTTTCGCTGCACGTGCATCCAAACGCTGCTGGATTAACGCTTCAATTTCAGCAACGTCATCATCTTCACCAATACCGCCTTGTAAGAAGGCTTCAGGATCTTGTGATAACAAACCTAAAATATCAGCCAGTTCACGCATACGTGCGCCTAATACAGATGCCGCGGCTACATCGTCAGTCTTCAGACGGTTAATTTCACGAGCCATATCAAACAACGCTGAATATGCTTCAGGTGTATTGAAGTCATCATCCATTGCTTCTTTAAAACGAGCCACAAACTCTTCACCACCAGCCGCTTCTACTGATGTATCTAAGCCACGTAGTGAAGTGTATAAACGCTCAAGCGCTGAACGAGCTTGCTTTAGATTATCTTCGCTATAGTTAAGCTGGCTACGGTAATGACCAGACATTAAGAAGTAACGTACTGTCTCAGGATCGTAATGCTTTAATACATCACGAATAGTGAAGAAGTTACCTAATGACTTAGACATCTTTTCACGATCAACCATTACCATGCCACTGTGCATCCATGTATTCACATATTGACCATCGTGAGCACAGCATGATTGCGCAATTTCATTTTCGTGGTGAGGGAATTGTAAATCTGAACCGCCACCATGAATATCAAAGTGATCGCCCAGAATAGACGAGTTCATCGCTGAACACTCAATGTGCCAACCAGGACGACCTGGGCCCCATGGTGATTCCCATGTAGGCTCACCCGGCTTAGACATTTTCCATAGCACGAAATCGAGTGGACTACGTTTTGCCATATCAATATCAACCCGCGCACCGGCTTGAAGTTGATCGAGATCTTGCTTAGAAAGACGACCATAATCGTCATACTTACTCACTTCAAACATCACATCGCCATTTGATGCAACATAAGCGAAACCACGTTCAATTAAACGCTCACAAAGTGCAATAATCTCAGCAATAAATTGCGTTGCGCGCGGTTCAACATCTGGACGTTTCATGCCTAAAGCATCAAAGTCAGTGTGCATTTCACCAATTAGACGCTCAGTTAATGATTCACAGCTTTCGCCATTTTCAGCCGCACGTTTAATGATTTTATCGTCGATATCAGTAATATTACGAACAAAAGTAAGATCGTAGCCTGAGTAACGCAAATAACGCGACACTACATCAAAAGAGACGAATGTACGACCATGCCCAATATGACATAAATCGTAGATCGTAACGCCACAGACGTACATACCGACTTTGCCAGGATGGATGGGTGTAAATACTTCTTTTTGTCGTGTGAGCGAATTATAGATCTTTAACATGTCTCAGCATTACTCATTAATTTCAAATTTGTCGGTAATTACACCTTTTATAGCATTTGATCGCAAGGAAAATTCAAGGATGGATGCTATTTTAGCAATTAGTGCAGATTAAGCGGGTAATGTTTGTCTGACACGGCTAAGGTAAGTTAATATTCAGGCTTAAAGAAAATACTCCATTTAAGGAAAAAATCATGATTACCCTTCACACAAATTTTGGTGATATCAAAATTAACCTTTTCGAAGATAAAGCACCGGTAACTTGTGCTAACTTCTTACAGTACTGCCGTGACGGTTTCTATAACGGTACTATTTTCCACCGTGTTATTGATGGTTTCATGGTTCAAGGCGGCGGCATGCTTCCTGGTATGGAAGAAAAAGAAACACGCGCAACAATCAATAATGAAGCAAACAATGGCCTAAGCAACAAAACAGGCACATTAGCAATGGCGCGTACCAACGCACCGCATTCTGCTAGCTCACAGTTCTTCATTAACGTAAAAGATAACAACTTCCTAGACTTCACTGGCGAGAACATGAGTGGCTGGGGCTACTGTGTGTTTGCTGCTGTTGTTGAAGGCATGGACGTAGTTGAGAAAATCAAAGCAGTTAAAACAGGCCGTAACGGTTACCACGATGACGTGCCAGTTGAAGACGTTATTATCAAAAACGTAACAATCGAAGAGTAATTCTTCGCAAAGGGCGGTTAGTTACCGCCCTTTATTAATCAATTATGACGACATTATTTATTGCAGATTTGCACTTAAGTGCTGAACGACCTGACATTACCGCTTGTTTCTTACGCTTTATGGCCGAGGAAACCCACCATATCGATGCCCTGTATGTATTAGGGGATTTATTCGAAATGTGGATTGGCGATGATGAAGACTCTCCTTTTCTACAGCAAGTTAAACAAGCCTTCAAAACGCTGACAGACACTGGCACACCTTGCTATTTTATTCATGGCAACCGTGACTTTTTAATTGGTAAACGATTTAGCCGTGAAACGGGAATAATATTATTACCCGAGCATACTGTGGTTGATCTTTACGGTACCCCAACGTTAATTTTACATGGCGATACACTGTGTATTAGCGATCCCGCCTACCAACGCTACCGAAAAAAAGTCCATAACCCTATTATTCAGTGGCTCTTTGCGCGATTACCATTATCGTACCGTATAAAAGTCGGTGATAAGATCCGTTCCAATAGTGGTAAAAATAATAAAACCAAAAGCCAATCGATTATGGATGTTACTCAAGAAGAAGTAGTACGGGTAATGCGTGAGGCAAATGTCACCCAAATGATTCACGGCCATACGCACCGACCGGATATTCATGATCTTGATATCGATGGCATACCAGCGCAGCGTATCGTTCTTGGTGATTGGTATGATCATGGTTCGGTACTGGTGTATAACGTCGAAGGTTACCAACTAGAGACTCGTAATTTCAATACCCCAAGCTCAGATTAATCATTTCTACCCAAAATACAAAAACAAAAAAAGGTACGATATACGTACCTTTTTTATGGATTAATCATACATTATTATGATCATTAATCTTATTGTAATTTCATTGCTGTACTCGGCATGATTTTTCTATCCGCAGCCCATGACCGATACATAGTCACTGAAGTATAAAACACCACCGCGCACACTAACCACGCAAGTACATGCATATCTAATGATTTCACGAAATAAGCAGCAATCATCACCATAATAGGTCCGATTAGCGCGACAGTTACTGTTGCGCGGCTATTAAAACGATTATGACGCATAAAACTCGCCGATGAAAAGAAACTTAAGAACGCACACGAACACATCATGACAGGAAAAGCCGCTAATGGATTCATACCTAATAAGTAAATCATCACCATACAAGGCGCATATAAGCCTATTCCTACGGTCATTAAAGCACCAAAAATAAAGTTACCGACAATACCAATAACCAATTTCCAACCACTTAAACCAAGACTACTGCCACCAAGTGGAAACAACTTTAATTGACCAGCAAGCATTAAACCCGCCACAATTAATAGAGCGACACTCATTACAATACGAATATGTTGTCGATCCCAACTTGAGACTAAACGCGCCCCAATGGTTGCCCCAACACAAGCTGCAACGACTAGACTCAGTAATGTTACCGAATCAACCGAAACCGCCGTCATAAATATAAATGCCTGAAAAACAGTAGGCATTACTGACTGACAATTAAGGGTTCCAGGTAACTGTTGATCATCAATCAACTTAAACTGTTTATAGCCTGCCGTCATAATAGCAAAACTGCCAATCCCTAATGTGTCACAAAAGTGGGCAAAACCACCGACAATAGCAACAGGGATAATACGTGTATCAGCTTCCTGCTTACGGTTTTTTCGCCATGCTATAAACAACATAAAGCAAAAAACACCGCCACCTACAAGCAATCCCGCTTGTATCAAGGTAAATATGGACATAACAACTATTAAACACAAAGAGGGTTATTCGAGGAGCACAAAAGGTGCATTGTCATTGGGGGTTATTCCAATTGAGGATATTATGTACTTATACGCAATGACTTACCATTATTTTAATCACCCCATCAATATATTGCAGCAAATATAAACACTGATTGCCAATGAAGCTGGTGAAAACGTAAACTAGGGCTAACTTCTTTACTAAGATCGGCTAAAAACATGTCAAAACATCATGATGAATGTCCTTGTGGCAGTCATAAACCTCTAACTGAATGCTGTAAACCTATTCATGCCAATCACGCATTAGCAACTCACCCAGAACAACTCATGCGCGCGCGTTACAGCGCCCATGTCTTAGGCTTAGTTGATTTCGTGGTACAAACTTATCACTCAAGTTGCGAAGCTGAGCAACACCGCACCGCCATTGCAGAATCTATCGCACTAAAATGGCTCGGCCTTGAGGTTATAAGCAGTGAAATAGCCGCTGACGGACAAGGTTATGTCGAGTTTAAAGCTGGCTATAAAGAAGCAGGTGAAGAATATCTCTTGCAAGAACGTTCTCGGTTTGTACAAGAGTCAATAAACGGTGAACTATGCTGGTTTTATATTGATGGTGAATACCCACAACCGCCCTCCAATGAACAACCAATATCACCTGCGTCTATCACTAGCAATAAAAGCGTAGGTCGTAATGATCCTTGCCCCTGTGGTAGCGGTAAAAAACACAAAAAATGTTGTGGCTAGACAAAATAAATCCCACTTTATCAATAATAAATACCCACGATAATCAATGAATGGGGATCATCTGGTTCCCATTAACCTGCCTATATTGTTACAACATTGATAATTTCATCTAAAAGCACTCACTTATTATCACAGTGTAAAAACTAACGTACTAAATACAAATCAAAGAACTTATTATACTTCATGAGGTTAATTTGTTTCCACCTTCATTTCATCCCCTTAAAGTATTAACACAAACAATTAACAATAATTTTAACTTTTTGCTAAAATTATTGTTGCAAAAAACAACCAGCTTCGTTAGTGTGAATAACAACAACGAATAGCGTTCAACCTTATTGAGTAAATATTTATGCGTATCCAAATGATTCTATCTCAACATCATCATCATCCTGACTAGTCTTTCGGGAGGATACGCCTCACCCTGGAAGACGCATTTTTTCTTCCAGTGGTCATAACGGAATATCTCATTCAGACCCTCGGAAGAAACTTCTTTCGAGGGTTTTTTTATACCTAATTTTTAATTCAAATTTTGATTATATGAATGAATTTAGACAAGGAATATAACTATGCAAACACAACGACTACGCATTGCAATTCAGAAAAAAGGCCGTCTTAGCAAAGAGTGCCAAGATCTACTTAAACGCTGTGGGGTTAAATTCAATATGGTCGGTGAACGTTTAGTGGTTCACGCTGAAAATATGCCGATTGACCTATTATTAGTCCGTGATGATGATATTCCCGGCTTGATCATGGATGGCGTAGTGGATTTGGGCGTCATTGGTGAAAATGAACTTGAAGAAGTTGGCCTTGAGCGTGCGGCTCGCAACGAAGCCTGTGATTACATCAAACTCCGTCGCCTTGATTTTGGTGGTTGTCGTCTATCCATTGCGATTGATAAAGACGCTGATTACAACGGTCCCCAAGATCTTAATGGTAAACGTATTGCGACCACTTATCCGCAATTAGTTAAGCGCTACATGGATGATATCGGGGTTAAATTTACCACCTGTATGCTGAACGGTTCAGTTGAAGTCGCGCCGCGTGCAGGCCTTGCTGATGCGATTTGTGATTTGGTTTCCACTGGTGCGACCCTAGAAGCTAATGGCTTAAAAGAAGCCGAAGTTATTTTGCGATCTAAAGCGGTACTGATTCAATCAACGACAGCTATCAGTAATGACAAACAAGCCTTAATTGATCGCCTGCTCACCCGTATGCAAGGTGTTATTCAAGCCAAAGAATCTAAATACATCATGCTACACGCGCCGACAGATCGCCTTGACCAAATTAAACAATTATTGCCTGGTGCGGAAGATCCAACCGTCTTACCGCTAGCGGGTGATAAAAGCCGCGTTGCGATCCACCTTGTAAGCTCTGAGAATCTGTTTTGGGAAACCATGGAACAACTTAAAGAGTTAGGTGCCAGCTCTATTCTGGTACTGCCAATTGAAAAAATGATGGAGTAAGGCATGAAGACGGTAGTATGGCAATCTCTCACTAAAGATCAGCAACAGCAGCTGCTTGCTCGCCCAGCGGTTACTAATAGCGCAAAGATCACCGCCATTGTCAGTGATATTATTGAGCAAGTACGCCAGCAAGGCGATCATGCTCTGATGACACTTACTGAAAAATTTGATGGTCAGCGCCCAGCAACACTTAACGTATCAACGGCAGATGTAGATGCTGCTTGTGAGCGTTTAAGTGAGAATATGAAAGCCGCTTTAAAGCAAGCGCACCGTAATATTAGTACGTTTCATCTTGCTCAACAGCAACCAACGTTACGGGTTGAAACCCAAGCAGGTGTCGTTTGTGAACAAATCACCCGCCCTGTTAACTCTGTAGGATTATATATTCCCGGCGGTAGTGCGCCATTGCCCTCTACCGTACTAATGTTAGGCGTTCCAGCACAAATTGCTGGTTGTCGTCATATTGCTTTATGTTCACCGCCACCAATTGCCGATGAAATTTTATATGTCGCCAAACTGTGTGGGATTAATAATATTTACAATGTCGGTGGTTCCCAAGCGATTGCTGCCATGGCCTATGGCACTGAAACCATTACCCGTGTCGATAAGATTTTTGGCCCTGGTAATGCGTTTGTTACCGAAGCCAAACGCCAAGTCAGTAATGATTTTAGAGGCGCTGCGATTGATATGCCCGCAGGCCCATCTGAAGTGTTAGTGATTGCTGATGACAGCGCCGATCCTGAATTTATTGCCGCTGACTTATTAAGCCAAGCTGAACACGGACCTGATTCACAAGTACTATTGGTGACATCTAGCCAAGATATTGCTGACCGTACTGCTGCTGCAATTGAACGTCAATTAACCCAATTAACACGCGCTGATATTGCACAACAAGCCTTAGCATCAAGCTTATTAATTGTGACAGAAACATTGCTACAGTGTGTTGCTATCTCTAATCAATATGGTCCAGAGCACTTAATTGTCCAAACCTGTGAGCCAAGAGAATTAGTGTCACTGCTTGATAACGCAGGCTCTATTTTTTTAGGTCAATGGTCACCAGAATCCGTCGGTGATTATGCATCAGGCACTAATCACGTATTGCCGACATATGGTTATACCCGTACTTATTCCAGCCTCGGTTTAGCCGATTTCAGCAAACGAATGACAGTACAAGAATTATCCGCCGACGGTTTACTCGGTATTGCAAAAACAGTGACCACAATTGCAGAGGCAGAAGGTCTTGACGCCCACAAACACGCTGTCACTATTCGGGTTAATAAATTAATTGCACAACAAGAGAATACATTATGACCATCGCTCAACTAGCCCGTAAAACCGTACGTGAATTAACCCCTTACCAATCAGCGCGTCGTTTAGGCGGTAAAGGTGATATTTGGCTCAATGCGAATGAATCACCGTTTGCCAATGAGTACACGCTTAATCTTGCGGGCTTAAACCGTTACAGTGAGTGCCAACCACCAGAACTTATTAACGCTTATGCTGACTATGCAGGGGTTGAACCACAACAAGTCTTAACCTCGCGTGGGGCGGATGAGGGCATTGAGCTTATTATAAAAGCCTTCTGTGAGCCTAAGTGCGATAGCATTCTCTATTGCCCACCCACTTATGGTATGTATGCCATCAGTGCAGAAACC
The DNA here is from genome assembly GCF_002954725.1 of Photobacterium phosphoreum. Lineage (GTDB taxonomy): Bacteria > Pseudomonadota > Gammaproteobacteria > Enterobacterales > Vibrionaceae > Photobacterium > Photobacterium phosphoreum. The sequence goes on along the minus strand of NZ_MSCQ01000001.1, from coordinate 602,524 downwards.
AACGATGTTAACGCTAAAGTTGTGCCGTTAACGCCTGAATGGCAACTTGATCTTAACGCTATCGCCAATAACCTTGAAAGCGTGAAAGTTGTGTTTGCTTGTAGCCCTAATAATCCAACCGGTAATTTATTAGTCCGCAAAGATATTGTTGCCCTGCTAGAGATGACAACAGATAAAGCACTCGTGGTTATTGATGAGGCTTATATTGATTTTAGTCTCCAAGATAGCGTGAAAGATTTATTAGCAACATATCCACATTTGGTTATTTTGCGAACCTTATCTAAAGCGTTTGCGCTGGCAGGACTACGCTGTGGTTTTACCTTAGCCAATAGCGATATTATTGAAATCCTACTCAAGGTTATTGCTCCTTACCCTGTACCTGTACCGGTAACAGAAATTGCCCTTCAAGCACTCTCAATTGCAGGTCGTGCGCGGACTAAATTTCAAGTTTTAGATCTGTGTGCAAATCGTGCTTATCTACAAGCGGGTTTAGGTATGTTAGCAGGCGTTACCGTATTTGATGGTTATGCCAACTACTTATTAGTCAAATTTACCGATGCCGATAAGCTATTCAACACGCTATGGGATAACGGCATTATTTTACGCCGCTCACCGGTTGAGAACTGCATTCGTATCAGTGTTGGTAACCGCGACGAATGTGAAAAAACCCTCGCGTTTATTCGCGGCCAATTACAACAATAATTAATAAGGACATTGATTGTGAGCAAAGAGAAAATTCTATTTATCGACCGTGATGGCACCTTAATTGTTGAGCCGCCGGTCGACTTTCAAGTTGATCGATTAGACAAACTACAATTTGAACCCAATGTTATTCCGGCATTACTTGCACTTCAAAATGCCGGTTATACCCTAGTGATGGTCACCAACCAAGACGGCCTCGGTACTAACAGTTACCCTCAAGCTGATTTTGATGCCCCTCATACGATGATGATGGATATTTTCAGCTCACAAGGGATTCACTTTAGTGACGTATTGATCTGCCCCCACTTTGACCACCAGCAATGCAGTTGCCGTAAGCCAAAGCTGGGGTTAGTCAAAGACTACTTACAACAAGGTCGAGTTGATTTTGCTACCTCAGCAGTGATTGGCGATCGTCAAACGGATCTTCAATTGGCCGAAAATATGGCGATCAGAGGCATTCAATATCATCCACAAACCATGAATTGGCAACAGATCGTGACAGATCTCACTACCCAGCCACGGATCGCGGAAGTAGTACGCACCACCAAAGAAACCAATATTCATGTCAAAGTGAATTTAGATCAAACTGGCGGCAATACTATCTCAACAGGGCTTGGTTTCTTTGATCATATGCTCGATCAAATTGCCACTCACGGTGGTTTCCAAATGACATTAACGGTCGATGGTGATTTACACATTGATGATCACCACAGTGTCGAAGATGCCGCACTTGCCTTGGGCGAAGCATTACGTCAAGCACTCGGCGATAAGCGCGGTATTGGTCGATTTGGGTTTAGCTTACCGATGGATGAATGTTTAGCCCAATGCGCGTTAGATTTATCAGGTCGTCCTTACCTTAAATTTGATGCAACATTTAGCCGCGATCGTGTCGGTGATCTTTCTACCGAAATGGTGCCACACTTCTTTCGTTCATTAACCGACACCCTAGCTTGTACGCTGCACTTATCGTCAACAGGCAATAATGATCACCACATTGTTGAGAGCTTATTTAAAGCCTTTGGACGTACATTGCGCCAAGCAATCAAAGTTGAAGGTAACGAGCTTCCAAGCAGCAAAGGAGTGTTGTAATGACAGCACCATCAATCGCAAACACTGATCAACGTGTAGTCATTATTGATACCGGTTGCGCCAATGTAGCGTCGGTTCGCTTTGCTATTGAGCGCCTTAGCTATCAGGTCGAAGTCAGCAAAGATCCAGCAGTTGTACTTGCCGCCGATAAGCTGTTTTTACCTGGCGTGGGTACTGCTAGCGAAGCAATGCACAATCTTGAACAACGTGATCTTATCGCACTGGTAAAACAAGTTACCAAACCACTGCTTGGGATTTGTTTAGGGATGCAGTTACTTGGCAAAGAGTCACAAGAACACGGTCAAAATGGCAACGACATTATTCCTTGTTTAGCGTTGTGTGATGCGTCAGTTGAGAAAATCCAAGCTGAGGGTTTACCACTGCCGCATATGGGGTGGAATACCATTACGCCACAAGTAAACCACCCGCTGTTTAACAATATTCCCGCAGGCAGTTATTTTTACTTCGTTCATAGCTATGCCATGCCTGTGTTTGATCATCGTGATAGCCAAGGTGGAGCAACCATTGCGACCACGGAATATGGTCAGCCGTTTACCGCAGCAGTACAAAATGGCAATTTTTATGGGGTTCAATTTCACCCAGAGCGTTCAAGTAAAGCTGGCGCACAATTGATAAAGAATTTCCTCGAACTATAACGATAACAAAATAACGATAACAAAAGGACGTGTGATGATTATTCCCGCATTAGACTTAATTGAAGGTCAAGTAGTGCGCTTATTCCAAGGCGACTACGGACAGGTCACCGAATATAACGTCAACCCTACTGAACAATTTGCTCTCTATCACCAAGCAGGTGCTCATTGGCTCCACCTTGTCGATTTAACAGGGGCTAAAGACACTCAAGCACGCCAACTGAGCCTAATTAGTCAATTACTTGCGAGTACACCTGCCAATGTTCAAATTGGTGGCGGTGTCCGCTGCGAACAAGATGTTAGTGATTTACTTCATGCTGGTGCACAACGGGTAGTCATTGGCTCAACCGCCGTAAAACAGCCTGAAATCGTCAAAGGTTGGATCGAAAAATACGGCGCTGAACACATTGTATTAGCCCTTGATATCAACATTGATAATCATGGAAAACGTATCGTTGCGGTTTCTGGTTGGCAAGAAGACTCAGGTGTCACGATTGAAACACTACTTGAAGACTTTCTAAAAGTAGGATTAAAACACGTCTTGTGTACTGATATTTCACGCGATGGCACGCTTGCAGGTTCAAACGTTGAACTGTATGTCGACTTATGCCGCCAATACCCACAAGTTCAATTTCAATCATCGGGCGGCATTGGCTCACTGGACGATATTGCTGCACTAAAAGGTTCAGGCGTGGCTGGAGTCATTGTTGGTCGCGCATTATTAGACGGTAAGTTTACCGCTGAACAAGCGTTTAATTGCTGGAATAGCTAAGGAGAACCCATGTTAGCTAAACGTATTATTCCTTGTTTAGATGTCCGTGATGGTCAAGTAGTGAAAGGGGTACAGTTTCGTAACCATGAAATCATTGGTGATATCGTCCCACTGGCTAAGCGTTACGCGGAAGAAGGTGCAGACGAGCTGGTATTTTATGATATTACCGCCTCAAGTGATGGTCGAGTGGTTGATAAAAGCTGGGTATCTCGTGTTGCTGAAGTGATTGATATTCCATTTTGTGTCGCGGGTGGCATTAAATCAGCGGCTGATGCGAGTCGTATTCTGCAATTTGGTGCAGATAAAGTCTCGATTAACTCCCCTGCGCTGGCTAATCCCGCTTTAATTACTGAGCTTGCCGATAAATTTGGGGTGCAATGTATCGTGGTCGGAATTGATTCTTACTTTGATGCTACAACAGGTCAATATCAGGTTTATCAATTTACAGGTGATGAACACCGTACTCAAGCGACCCAATGGCAAACTTGTGATTGGGTACAAGAAGTTCAACGTCTTGGCGCGGGTGAAATCGTATTAAATATGATGAATCAAGATGGGGTTCGTAACGGTTATGATTTAGACCAATTAAATAAAGTCCGTAATGTATGCCAAGTGCCTTTAATTGCCTCTGGTGGTGCAGGTGAAATGTTCCACTTCCGTGATGCCTTTCAACTAGCGAATGCCGATGGTGCGCTTGCTGCCTCGGTGTTCCATAAACAAATTATTAATATTGGTGAATTAAAGCACTATCTTAAACAACAACAGCTGGAGATTCGACTATGAGTTTAACAACGACTATTGATTGGGAAAAAGTAGCCGGATTGATCCCTGCTATTATCCAAGATAACAACAGTGGCCAAGTCTTAATGCTAGGTTATATGAATGATGAAGCCCTCGCTAAAACCTTAGCCACAGAACAAGTGACTTTTTGGTCGCGCACTAAAAATCGGTTATGGACCAAAGGCGAAACCTCAGGCAACGTGTTACGGCTTAAAAGTATTAAGCTCGATTGCGATCAAGACACGCTATTAATTCAAGTCGATCCAATTGGCCCAACTTGCCATTTAAACACCACCAGCTGTTTTGATAACGACGACAATACTAACGCGCAACCTGCGTTGGTATTCCTGCATCAACTTGAGCAAGTATTGGCTGATCGTAAAGGTGCGGATCCTGATTCCTCTTACACCGCCAGCCTCTACGCCCGTGGCACCAAACGTATATCGCAGAAAGTGGGTGAAGAAGGGGTTGAAGTCGCGCTGGCGGCAACGTCGGGCGATAAAGCGGAATTAGTTTGTGAATCAGCCGATCTTATTTATCACTTATTAGTTCTATTGCAAGATCAGAATCTCGCCCTTGAAGATGTTATTAATAAACTTAAGCAGCGTCACCAAAAATAACCATTAATAAAGATTAAGTAATTATTTATCGTCACCCATAAAAAAGGAAGCATCGCTTCCTTTTTTATTCATATGAATGCGTATTACAGCCCTAACGCTTCTTTATAATGAGCGCGACATACTGATACATAAAGATCATTGCCACCAATTTCAACTTGGTTGCCGCCAGCAATAGCATTGCCCTCTGCATCTTGGCGAATAACCATATTTGCTTTACGACCACAATGACAAATTGTTTTTAACTCAACTAACTTATCAGCCCATGATAATAAATAACGGCTGCCTTCAAATAGCTCCCCAAGAAAATCGGTGCGGAGGCCATAACATAACACTGGAATATCTAATTTATCGACCACTTCAGTTAATTGATAAACTTGATCTTTGGTTAAAAACTGGCTTTCATCAATTAATACACAATCAATTTTACCCGCTGCTGAAATCTGAATTAATGTCTGATAAAGATCATCGGTAGAATTAAACAACTCGGCATCTTCCTGCAAACCAATGCGAGAACTCACTTTACCTTTACCAAAACGATCATCAATTGCAGCCGTGAAAATAATTGGCGTCATACCGCGCTCACGGTAATTAAATGATGATTGTAATAATGTGGTCGATTTCCCAGCGTTCATTGCTGAGTAATAGAAATACATCTGGGCCATTAGGCTTTCCTAGTAATATTGATTGCATTTGAAAAATCGCGCTGATGCTACATAAAATTATCGCCAATGAAAAGTACCTACATCAACAACTGTTATTGTTGTTATAAAAAAAACCAGCTGACAGCATCAACTGGTTCAAATTACACCCATTGGGTTATTTTAATAACGGTTAATTTTATGCAATAACTTTCTTAGGTTGACGTGATAGCCAAGCCAATAAGCAACACATTAAAATAAACGCGGTAGTTGCAACTAAAAATGCTAACGCTAATGAATCCGTCATACCTAACACTAAAAAGCCCATTGCAGAAATAACAGCAACAGACAACGCATAAGGTAATTGCGTTGCGACATGATCAATATGATGACAACGTGCGCCCGTCGATGACAAAATTGTAGTATCAGAGATAGGTGAACAGTGATCACCAAAGACTGAACCGGCTAACACACTGGCTAACATCGGTAACATTAAGCTGATTTCAGTCGCCCCTGCTAAATCACCCGCGATGGGTAACATAATACCAAATGTCCCCCATGAGGTGCCGGTAGAAAAAGCCATAATGCCTGATAGTAAAAATAGAATCATAGGCAAGAATGCTGGGTTGATATTACCTTGAACAAGCGTTGATAAATATTGGCCTGTTTTCATATCACCAATAACACTACCGATACTCCATGCAAACAATAAAATTAGAATCGCACCAAACATCGATTTTGCGCCAATCCATAATGTATGGCTGATATCAGAATAAGGGATACGTTGACGCAACACGGGAATGATAGCCGCAACTAAACCGAAAGCACCGCCTAAGCATAATGCCTGACCGACATTGGTATTTTCAAAGGCACCTAATAATGCAAACGGCTTACCTTCTGCTGCTAGCACCTGATAACCCGTAAATATCATAAAAAAGAACGTTGCAATAATAAGGATAACAATTGGCCAGACTAAATCACCAACTCGACCATGCTGACTTTCTTTGATATCAAGTTCTTCGGTTAAATCTTTGGCTTGATCGTCAACATCACCACCGACATCGGTACCACGACCATGACTAGCGGCAAGTTCATGCTTTTTCATCGGTCCAATATCCCATTGAAACCATGACACCACAAATACCATTGCTAGCGCAAAAATAGCATAAAAGTTCATTGGTGCTAACGTCATAAAAGCACTTAATGGCGTATATTCTGTCACGCCATGAGTCACTAATATGCCACCAATCAGGGTAATAATATATGCGCCCCAACTTGATGCAGGCATTAATACACACATTGGTGCTGCAGTAGAATCAAGAATATAGGCTAGTTTTGAACGTGAAACCTGAAAACGGTCAGTCACAGGACGAGCAATAGAACCAACAGCGAGGCTATTAAAATAGTCGTCAACAAAAATGAAGACCCCTAAAAAAGCGGCCAGAAGTTTCGCCCCACGTTTGGTTTTAATTTTTGTCTGTGCCCATTCAGCAAAAGCATGGGTTCCACCGGAAAGCGTTAATAATGCGGTGGTCATTCCTAGCAATATTAAAAATAGCACAATACTCATATTCCACGTATTGATACCACCATCAGAAATAAATAATCCTCTTACGGATACTGCAAGGTAACTTCCTGTATTTAAAAAAGAAAAATCGTTAAGAAATAATGCCCCGAGTACAACACCTGTACCTAAAGACAATAATACTCTACGCGTTAAGATCGCCAAGCCAAGTGCAACTAATGGCGGAATAATGGATATTAATGAATGGGAATAATCTATCAAAGTTTATGATCTCTACAACAACCAATTTTGGTTAGAAGATCTACTGCTTGATATAACCATAATGGCATATTGGTTTGAGTATAAGGAAAGAAGGTTAGCCTCCCCAGCCTCCACAGTAGCACTCCATAGTTATGTGTTTATCTACTATGGCAGTGTTACACTTATTCAATGTAACCCCAGTAAGAATATTTGATTTATTGTTCTCACTTCGGCATCGGCTCCTTTCACTAATAGTCATCGGTATCACCCTCGTATTAATTACTAATAAACAATGCGCCTCTACCCTTATCGTTAAGGAATAAATCATTCTACGTAAGTGACATAATTTTGCAACACCATCAATGGTAAAAATTAACATAACTCACCATAAACAGACGATATGCATCCATAACCGCTCGATAACAATGAAGTAGCATAACATTTAAATACTCATTAGCATTTAACATATAATACGCTGTAACAATAACTAAAACTATTTCGCTTGTATTTATACTATTAATGAAGATGGATTTTATAAATGGTCGAATATAAATACTTTTAAATAAAGAAATGATTAAAATGTTTTACACAGAATGTATAAAAGTATTACTATTGCAAAAAATGTTTTAACGCTGCTATTATTATTTACAGTTAATTAAAAATAACAGGAAATATAAAATGTCTGATGCAATGAAAGCGCTTTTAAATCTTCGAAGCCTACGCGCACTTTCTCGTGAATATACGCTAGAACAACTTGAAGAAGCGTTGGATAAACTAACAACTGTCGTTACTGAACGTTCTGAAGCTGAAGCTGAAGAACAAGCAAAAGAAACTGAGCGTAATGAAAAACTCGCTCAATATCGTGAAATGCTATTAGCTGACGGTATTGATCCAGAAGAATTACTAGCAAGCTTAGCTAAAGCACCAAAAACAAAACGTGCTTCTCGTCCAGCTAAATATCAATTCATTGATGAAAATGGCGATGAAAAAACATGGACAGGCCAAGGTCGTACACCTAGTGCCCTAAAGAAAGCATTAGATGATGGTAAAGCTCTTGAAGAGTTTGAAATCTAATATAAAAGAATAAATAAAAAAGCCTAAAGTATTTTAGGCTTTTTTTATATCTATCATTTAATAATACGACGACTATTTTGCTTATAAATATCCCCAATAAGAATAATTTTATATTCCTATTTACCCATTAATATAATCCGCCACAAAAAAAGCCAGACATTATTGTCTGACTTTTTAGTTACTGTTTAAGTTCGTATATAAATCTAATCGTAATTAAATTATTGAATACGATCAGCTAATGCACTTACTGCTAAAGCAAAATAATGCGAACGATTCCATTTAAGTAATGTTCGATAATTTTCATATATCAGATATGACTTACCTTCACCACCATCCGGCTGAATTAGCCATGCTTGAATATCAGCATCAGGTAATGTACCGCGACTATTCGTCATCACACCTAATTGCTGCCATTCAGCTAATGTTTTTCCTTTTTCCGTTTCGGTGCCTTCATAAGTATCAGCCAATAGCTCTGATAACTTAACTGGACGCCCCCACGTATATTCACTATCCCAACCAGACAGTTTTAAATAATTAGCGGCGGAAGCAAATACATCCGCTTTGGTATTCCAGATATCCGCCTTTCCATCATTATTACCATCAACAGCATAAGTCAGGTAAGAGGTTGGCATAAATTGACACTGCCCCATGGCTCCCGCCCAAGAACCTTTCATATCATCAATCGTAATATGACCGTCTTGCAATATTTCTAATGCCGCCATTACTTGTTTACGAAATAATGCTTCACGGCGACCATCATAAGCCAATGTTGTTAATGCTTCGACGACATGGTAATTACCTTGGATTTTACCAAAATTACTTTCAACACCCCATAACGCGACAATAAACCGTGGTTGCACACCATATTGTTTACCTATACGTTCGAGTTCAACTTTATTTTGTTGATAAAGCTGATTAGCTTGCTTTACTTTCCAATCAGGCACTGCACGAGTAATATATTGCTCTAATGACAGTTTCTTCTCAGGTTGATTATTATCAGCTTTAACAGCACGAGCGGTATATTTAATACCATCAAACGCAGCATTAATTATTGGCTCTGAAATACCATTCCCACGCGCTTCTACTTTTAATTTATCTACGTAGGCATCGAATCCTTCTTCACTGGCAAACGCAGAAGAGGACAATCCCATTCCCATGGCAACAAAAATCGATATCAAACGCTTATGCATAATAGCCTTATTTTATTATTTAGCGGCTTTATCAGCCTTATATTGTTCCAATAAATTAGTCACTGGTGGCGGTACTTGTAAATAAAAGCCGACAGTACGTAATGCCTCTTTTACTTTCTCCACATCAGCCAGTGCTAATGTTCTTCCCTCAAGTTTGATCACCATCACAAATTGAGGTTTACCAAATGTAGACATTAATTGTGTGGGTACATCCGCAAAATCATCTTTTTTATTAATGTATAAATAAGTATTGTCTTTTTTTAAACTTTTGTAGATTGAACACAACATATAATTAGCCTATTTCATTTATGCGCCATACATTTCAGAACACTATTACGAGCAATCATTCACTATTGACTCAGTTTTAAGTAAATAGTGTGAGAAGTTTGTCTGAAAAACAAACGTCAGAGCAAGGATAGCTTGCCCCTAACGACGAGTGAATATACCATGCTAGTACCTTTGTGATAATGAACTAAATGGTTAATTTAAAATCTTAGCCATAATATACCTATGACCAAGATAGCAGAACTAAAAGGGAGCTCGTTCACGCTCTCTGCACTTCATTTAGTTGATAATGACATTAGTAAAGTAACTAATCAGCTAAAAGATAAAGTTGAACTCGCTCCCAATTTTTTCGCATCAGCGCCAGTTGTGATAGATATATCACAAGTTGATACTGAGATTAACTTTGAGCAACTAAAAACGGGCATTATTGACGCTGGAATGATCCCTGTTGGTATCGGTGGCTGCAAAAATAAAACACAGCAAACACAAGCAAAAGCCGCTGGTTTTGCTATTATGAATGCGGCAAGACCTGTTAAAGATGAGCCATCTGAATTTTTAGCTGAAACATTAGATACCCCAGCAAGTACAGATAAAGAACCAACATTAATTATCCGTACCCCGGTTCGTTCCGGACAACAAATTTATGCTCGTAATCGTGATCTCGTTATTCTCAGTAATGTTAGTGCTGGTGCAGAAATTCTTTCAGATGGTTGTATCCATATTTATGGCACATTACGTGGACGCGCTATTGCGGGTGCAAGTGGTGAAAAGAGTGCGACAATTTTCTGTCAAAACTTACAATCTGAACTAATTTCTGTTGCAGGGAACTACTGGCTGAGTGATAACATTCAGGAAGAGTTTTGGGGCAAAGGTGTTGTCATATCTCTTGAAGACAATAATCTCAGTATAGAACACCTGGCTTTATAAAAAGTTTTAATAAAGGAATTGAGTAAATGGCACGAATTATCGTTGTTACCTCAGGTAAAGGCGGCGTTGGTAAAACAACATCAAGTGCTGCTCTTGCATCTGGTCTGGCACTGAGCGGTAAAAAAACTGCAGTCATCGATTTTGATATCGGCCTGCGTAACCTCGATCTCATTATGGGTTGTGAACGCCGTGTCGTTTATGACTTTGTTAATGTTATTAATGGCGAAGCAAATCTAAGTCAGGCGTTAATTAAAGACAAGCGCGTTGATAACTTATTTGTATTACCAGCATCACAAACACGCGATAAAGATGCATTATCTCGTAATGGTGTTGAAAAAGTATTTAAAGAACTTGCTAAAATGGGTTTCGATTTTATTATCTGTGACTCACCTGCAGGTATTGAAACCGGCGCCCTAATGGCGCTGTATTTTGCCGATGAAGCAATTGTAACCACGAACCCAGAAGTTTCTTCAGTTCGTGACTCAGACCGTATTCTAGGTATTCTAGATTCTAAGTCTCGTCGTGCAGAAAAAGGCCGCGAGCCGGTTAAACAACATCTTTTACTTACACGTTACAACCCTGCCCGCGTTAATCAAGGTGAAATGCTAAGTGTGCAAGATGTCGAAGAAATCCTTCACATTCCACTACTCGGTGTTATTCCTGAAAGCCAAGCAGTATTGAATGCATCCAACAAAGGTGAACCTGTTATCTTTGATAAAGGTTCCGATGCAGGCCTAGCCTATGAAGACACAGTTGCACGTTTACTTGGTGAAGAACGTCCTTTCCGTTTCTTAGAAGAAGAAAAGAAAGGCTTCCTAAAACGTCTATTTGGAGGCTAATTGACTATGGCACTGCTCGAGTTTTTTCGTCCTAAAAGAGCGAAAACTGCAAATGTAGCAAAAGAACGGTTACAAATTATTGTTGCTGAAAGACGTAGTGCTGGACAAAAATCCCCAGCCTACTTACCACAATTGAAGCGCGATATTTTAGCGGTTATTAGTAAATATGTTCAAATCAATCCTGAACATGTTTCAGTAAATCTAGATCATAACGGTGATGAGTTATCGGTACTAGAACTTAACGTCACGTTACCTGACGAAGAAAAATAAAAAATCCCCGTTAAGTAACACTTAGCGGGGATTTTCTTTTCTAACCTAGCACTTATTTTTCATCAAGTATTGATAACACTCGTGTTTCAAATAAACTTTGACGCCAATTTTTAAGCATTTCGGGACGCTTTTCATCAGCGCGTTGATGTTTCCACGCCCATGATAACAATTGATGAATCTGCTTTTTAGACGCTAAAAACTCAGGTGCTAATCCTGTTGTTTTTTCAACGTCAGTCACCACATCTTTTAAACGCTTCACCATTTGCTTGTAACCAGGAAAATCAACCAGACGATCTATTTTTTGTGGATAATTAGCACAATTAATCGCATCGCAGTCATGGACCATTTTTAATAAACGATTACCATGGCGCTGAATTTCCATTGGTTCAAACCCTTCTTTTTCAAGCGTTGAGCGTGACTTTATTTCTAAATGCGCCAGTTTCCATAAATGTAACTCTTTAACAATAAAGTTAAGTGCAATATCGCGCTTTCTTGCTTCACGTACACGCCAAGCTGCCAATTGCTGTAATATAGCCAATTGTTTTGGATTTAACTGCCAAGCATTTTTAATATCAAGATACGCTTTATTCGGATCTAGAACTTTAGTACGACGTAACATAATGGTATTACATTCTTGCTGTAACGCATCCATATACCCTGCCGCCTCAACTTTCGCTAATAGCGTTTCATATAAGGGTTTAAGGTAATGTACATCCGCCGCCGCATAATCAAGTTGTTTATCGGTTAACGGTCGAGCTAACCAATTGGTACGCGCTTCACCTTTATCAAGTTCAACACCAACATATTCTTTAACTAATGCACCGAAACCTGTTGAAATACCATGGCCTAAAAACGCAGCCATAATTTGGGTATCAAGCATAGGCACTGGTAAACAGCCTGCATGATGCTGAAAAACTTCAAGATCTTCACCACAAGCATGCAAAACTTTAATCACGGCTTGATTTCGTAATAAATCCCATAGAGGTGTCATATCTTCCACTTCAAGTGGATCGATAAGTGATAAATATTCACCATCAAACATTTGAATCAGACCTAAACGAGGGTAAAGCGTTCGCGTACGTACAAATTCAGTATCAAGCATAACAGCAGTATGCTGACATGCTAACTCACACCGTAGGCGAAGTTGCTCAGTTGTTGTAACAATCTCGAAATTCACAATGTACCCTTTGATGACAGAACGACCCCGTTTTAGAGTCTATTAAATATTTTATAGTAAAATGCCGGCATAAAAGCCGGCATTAGATACGTGCTAGCACAATCAGTTGCTACTATTTTATCAAACCGACATTATATTATGTCAGTAAAGATATTATTTCGGTGTTTGTAGGTTTTTCTTGTCCGACTCTTCACGTAAGACACGACGCAAAATTTTACCTACGTTAGTCTTTGGTAATTCATCCATAAATTCAATAATTTTAGGAATCTTATAGCCAGTTAAATGCTGACGACAATGCGCAATCAATTCCTCACGCGTTAAGCTATCGTCACGTTTAACCACGCAAAGTTTAACCACTTCACCTGACACTTCATGCGCTTGACCAATGGCTGCAACTTCAAGCACTTTATCGTGCAGTGCTACCACATCTTCAATCTCATTAGGGTAGACGTTAAATCCAGACACTAGAATCATGTCTTTCTTACGGTCAACAATGTGTAAGAAGCCTTCATCATCGAATTTGACGATATCACCCGTAGAAAGCCAACCATCATCGGTTAACACTTCTTTGGTCGCTTCTGGGTGCTGCCAATAGCCTTTCATGACCTGCGGCCCACGAACTTGTAGCTCACCCACTTGATCAATACCAACGACATTACCTTCATCATCAACCATACGTACTTCAGTTGATGGTACGGGTAAGCCAATAGAACCATTATAGTAGGTTAAGTTATACGGGTAAGCAGCAACTAACGGTGAACACTCGGTTAAACCATAACCTTCAAGTAAATAATTACCGGTGATTTTTTGCCATTTTTCAGCAACAGCACGTTGAACGGCCATCCCGCCACCCACAGAAAGGTGAAGATTACTAAAGTCTAATTTATGGAAATCTTGGTTATTTACTAACGCATTAAATAAGGTATTTACGCCAGTAATGGCAGAAAACGGATAGCGTTGTAACTCTTTGATGAACGTTGGAATATCACGAGGGTTAGTGATCAATAAGTTTTGACCGCCCATTTCCATTAATAGTAAGCAGTTTACTGTTAATGCAAATACATGGTATAGCGGCAGTGCCGTCACGATTAATTCGCGTCCTTCCGTCAGCACAGGACCATAAGCCCCTTTTGCCTGCATGACGTTAGAGACCATATTATGGTGAGTCAGAATTGCACCTTTAGCAACACCTGTTGTACCGCCAGTATATTGCAAAAATGCCATGTCATCGCCAGTAATAAACGGCTTAACATATTGCATTCGACGTCCTTTGCGCAAGGCAATACGCATTGATGTCGCATGAGGCAGATGGTATGACGGTACCATTTTTTTAATGTATTTCACCACGAAGTTAACTAATGTTCCCTTCGGACGAGACAATTGATCGCCAAGACTGGTTAGAATAACATGCTTAACACAGGTTTTTTTAGCTACAGCTTCTAGCGTATGTGCGAAGTTAGACACAATAACAATCGCTTTCGCGCCAGAATCGTTAAGTTGGTGCTCTAATTCTCGCGGTGTATAAAGCGGATTAACATTTACTACAACGCAACCTGCACGCAAAATACCAAACAATGCAATCGGATATTGCAGTAAGTTTGGCATCATAATAGCAACACGATCACCTTTTTGGAGTTTAAGCTCATTTTGTAAGTATGCAGCAAATGCACGGCTACGTTCTTCCAACTTGCGGAAGGTCATAACCTGCCCCATGTTGATAAATGCCGTTTGATCTGCATATTTACGTACAGACTGTTCAAACATGTCGACCAAAGATGAATATTCATCAGGGTTAATTTCTGCCGGTACATCGTCCGGATAGCGGCTAAGCCAAACCTTATCCACGTGCACTCTCCTTATAATTAGACTGCGGTGCGTGTCTATAAACTAGTAAAACTATAATGATATAAACAAAGCGAATATTTACATTTCATTACAGCATATTTAATTTTTGATTAGAATTTGAGAAATATAACCTAGCGTTAAAAATTTGATGCCAAGCATAAAACACAATTATTAATCGAATTTAGTGGGGATAAATGTTCGAATATGGCGATAAACACCTTTCGAACTTTGTAAATGACAATGATGTCCCCCAAACACCACCACTTGCGTAAAATCGTTAATATTCCATCCACGACCATCGCTATTGTGAAGAGAGCTATAACCATGATCACCAATAATGGATAATACCGGTGCTTGGATACTACTCAACAACGCTTGTGCATGTTGCTGTGCCATACGATATAACGAATCACAACGAAGACGAGGATCATGACGCCAATACCAACGTCCATCACGTTCAATCGTTGCTCTTGTTACTACAGCTTCCAATAACGATGCGGGCAACCGATTAACAGCGGCGCGAAGCGTTAATGCTTCTGCAAATGTCGCCATCGAACGCTGTTTTAAACGTAGCTGTTGTTGGCGATAACGTTGACGACTAACAATACCCATCCGTAGCCGTTCTACTGCCATTTGAGGCGGCTCTGTTAATGGTGATAACCCTTCAATCAATATGATTTTATCGACATATTCAGGAAATACCGCGGCATAACAGCCAGCAACAATAGCCCCAAGAGAATGACCAATAATATGTACTTTTTCACACTTTAGCTGGGTGATAACTTGATGCAAATCATCAATATAATCAACAAAATGATAATAATTATCCGCACTTTTATAATCTGATTTTCCATGTCCTGGCCAATCAAGTGCAATCACATCATAATCTTTGGTTAACAATGCCCATAACGAGGCAAACGTCGCGGCGTTATCTTGCCAACCATGCAGTAATAGCAATACTGGTTTCGAGGTCAGCCTTACTGTGGTTATATCAACGCTGCTACAAGCAGCAAGATTATACTCAGCTAATGTAAAAGTGACTTCTCTCATCACAATGATGGTACTACTCTCTCAACGATACGCCCGTTAATACCAAAATTAGGCATCATAAAATCACTGCCCCACGGATCACAATTAAAAGAATAACAAGGTTGACGCCCCCATAAAGGATCATCTAATTGGATCTGTTGCTGCACGTGCCACAATTGTTCACCAGCGACGAGTACAATAGGAAAAGTATAAGGGTATTTACCTATCTTTCCTTGTTCATCACCAGAAAATTGTCCCACAACCGTCAGTAGACGTCCTTTTACATATTCAAGCGGCTCTAAAAAACCATGAATATACGCAATAAACCGTCCTTGAGATTGTGCATTCAGTATTGGACGACCATCTGCCGTTAATGGCATCGCAACCATTTCAATGCGTGTTTGCTGCTGTTCATTACGAATCGAAGCAATCACTCCCCCAAGACGGACCTCTTTATTTTGGTTCACCTGTGGGTGTTGTAGAATCACCGTTAAATCAGTAATGGGATCTTTCGATTTCGTTACCAACGTTGCAGGTAAGTTGGCGCAGCCTACCATAAACACTAATATCACCCCAAGAAATAGCTTACCAAACATCTAAAACCTCCGCATATTTGTTTAATAACTCAACAAAAAATAACATATCTCACTGCTTTATTACTATATCAACCTAT
The DNA here is from genome assembly GCF_002954725.1 of Photobacterium phosphoreum. Classification (GTDB taxonomy): domain Bacteria; phylum Pseudomonadota; class Gammaproteobacteria; order Enterobacterales; family Vibrionaceae; genus Photobacterium; species Photobacterium phosphoreum. The sequence goes on along the minus strand of NZ_MSCQ01000001.1, from coordinate 586,196 downwards.
GCACGATGTCTATTTCTTCAATATTATGTCTCGTCAGATCACACTAAAAAGCATCGACACCTAAGCCGGCTGTAATCCGCGACTTGGTCGTGTTAATAGTAATATTTCAAGAGGAATTAACGGTATGTTAGAGATTCTTGATGAATCATCAATAACAAAAATATAAACGAGGAGATGAGAGAGAAGAAAAAAAAGATACGACAACCGCTTCACTGCTGATGGTATCTATACTCAGATAAGTGCTACCTAAGAGATAAGATAATTATCAATATTATGATCAATTAAAGATACGAAGAGTGACAACATAGACTATCACTCTTCGTCTTAATTTACATGACTAAATCAACAACAGATATCAACGCTGATTTAAAGTCAAATTACTCACGACCCGGTAATTTTTTCCACGTCACAGTATCACGTAAATATACTGGGCTTGCTGCTTCTGCGGTAACAATTTCACCACGAGCAAATACATATTTAGCTAAATGCACCATATCTTGTGAATCAGGATATAGCACACTGCCTAATTGGGCTTTAAACGGCAATTGACTTAGCAGTTCAGGATAAGCTTCCCACCCTGTACCCGCCGTTAGCCATGTATTTTGATCGGCCTGCACATTGGCCAATAAAACATCAGGGGCAATCACTTGCTCATTACCCAACAATAGCCAATCGCCATCTGTTTTACGCTGGTATTGAGCCCAGTAAAGCTCCCCCATACGTGCATCAATAGCGGTTAACACATGCTCTGCTTGGTGTAAGCGGAATGAACCTTGTGCCATTGCAGCCAAAGTAGACACACCAATCATTGGTAAGTTAGCACCAAAGGCTAAACCTTGCGCAATACCAATACCAATACGAACACCCGTAAAGCTACCTGGTCCACGCCCATAAGCGAGTGCATCAAGCTGCTTTAATTTAATACCAGCGTCTGCCAGTACCGCATCAATCATAGGTAAAATTTTCGTGGTGTGCTCACGAGGAGCATATTCACAACGAGAAATAACGTCATCGCCGATCATCAGCGCGACAGAACAGTTTTCAGTTGCAGTATCTACTGCCAGAATTTTGGTGCTCATTCAAGCCTCTGAATGTTGGATATCGTCACTTACGGATACCTGAGTATCGGTTAAGTTTGACAAAAATTCGCTAACCCCTGCAACACTACGCGTGCGTGGAATTGGCGGTAAACTTCTCAAAAATACAGCGCCATAAGCACGAGTAACTAAACGATTATCGCAAATCACTAATACCCCTTTATCTTGAGTATCACGAATCAATCGACCCACACCTTGCTTTAAGGTGATCACTGCATCAGGTACTTGTACCTCAGCAAAGGGATCACCACCTCGTAGGCGGCAGTCTTCAATACGTGCTTTTAATAACGGATCATCTGGTGCTGTAAATGGTAATTTGTCTATGATAACACAGCTAAGGGCTTGGCCTCTAACATCAATACCTTCCCAAAATGCCCCTGTTGCCACTAATAACGCATTACCTCGCTCAAGATATTCAGCCAACAGCTTTTGTTTACTGGTTTCACCTTGGGCTAATACGGGTAAATCGAGTCGCGCTCGAAAGCCTTCAGCAAGATCGCGTACCATTTGATGCGAAGTACAAAGAAAGAAACAACGGCCATCATTGGCTTCAATAATCGGCGTGAGCATTTCAACTAATTTATCGGCTAATCCATAGCTATTTGGCTCAGGTAAATGCCGCGGCACACACAACAAAGCTTGGCTTGCATAATCAAATGGACTTTCTAATGAAAACTGTTGTTTGGGTTGTAAACCTAGACGATGGCAAAAATGACTAAAATCATCATCAACAGCGAGGGTTGCTGACGTAAAAATCCATGCCCCTTTTTGCTCTTTCATTCGTTCACTGAACTTATCTGCGACTGATAACGGTGTAATATTCAAACTAAACTGGCGCGGTGTACACTCATACCAATACGAATAACCAATAATACTGGTATCGACAACCCGTTTTAAACGCGCTTTTAACAACGCTGCTCGTTCAAAGGCAGCATCTAATAATTGACTACGCCCTAAGGCTAATTTCAATACATCATAAATTAAATCAAGCGCATCATTTAGACGCACTAATTCACGTTGCACGGCAGGGGTTCGTGATGCTTCTCGCCAATTGCCTCGAAAACCGGGATCACCTAAAATAATCCGCATTTCAAACGCAGCCTGCTGTAAACGTGCTGCTGCTTTTTGCAGTTGGCGCATGTCTTTTGCTTCAGTGCGATAACCAATTTCAATGTCTTTTGCTAATTCAATTAATTGGCGACTAGAAAGGTTCTGACCAAAATATTGACTGGCAATATCTGGCATTTGATGGGCTTCATCAAAGATAAACACTTCCGCTTCTGGGATCAATTCACCAAAGCCATTATCTTTCATTGCTAAGTCAGCCAAAAATAAATGATGATTGACCACCACAATATCAGCTTCCATGGCTTTGCGGCGAGCCTTTACAACAAAACAGTCATCAAAAGACGGGCATTCACGGCCAAGGCAATTATCATTGGTTGAGGTGATCATGGGGATCACTGGACTATCTTCTGCGATATCTTCACATTCACCCAGATCACCCGTTTTCGATGCCGATGACCATTGACGGGTTTTAATTAATAAACTGAGCATTATGGGATCAGAATGATCGCCATGACTTTCGGTTATCTGGCGGCTAAGGCGATCAACACACAAATAGTTTGAGCGTCCTTTTAATAACGCTACTCGCCCTGTAAACCCCAAGGCTCTCGCCATTAAAGGTAAGTCACGATGAAATAACTGTTCTTGCAGGTTCTTTGAGCCAGTACTGATAATGGTTTTCTTACCGCTAACTAAGGCAGGCACAAGATAGGCAAATGTTTTACCCGTCCCCGTACCCGCCTCGACCACTAATTGTGATTGCTGTTTAATTGCATCAGCAACCGCTTTTGTCATATCAATTTGAGATTGTCGGGCTTGAAATCCGGGAATGGCTTTATCTAACGCACCACCAGCGGCAAAAAACTTAGCTATCATTTACTTCGCACTATTGGTTATTTATACAGTATCAATGGATCTATTATGCCTATTTTATTACCTTACGACCACCCATGCCCACGGCTATTTCTTGATGATGAAACAGCCGCTCTAATAAACTATTTGACCCCAATATAGAATTAGCGTCATAGTGATAAATTATGATTTTTAGGCAGAGCACAACGTTGCCGCCATCAGGAATAGACATGGAAAAGAAAACACTGTTAACGGAATGCCCTGATAATATGGGCCTTATCGCCAAGATTACCAACATCTGTCATAAACATCAGCTCAACATAATTAATAATAAAGAGTATGTTGATAACGCTAAAAATCACTTCTTCATGCGTACTGATCTCGAAGGATATTTCAATGATGAAACCTTACTGGCTGATCTTGATCGCGCTTTACCCGCTGGTAGCAAGCGTCGCTTAATTAGTTCTGAGCGTAAAAAAATCGTCATTATGGTTACCAAAGAAGCCCATTGCTTAGGGGATATTTTGGTAAAAACATTTGATGGTTCATTAGATATTGAGATAGCCGCTGTCGTAGGTAATTATGACAAACTTCAAAATTTAACCGAAAAATTTGATGTGCCATTTCATCATGTTTGCCATGAAGGGCTCACACGTGAGCAACATGAAACAAAACTACTGGCCGCAGTACAACAATATTCACCTAATTATGTGGTGCTAGCGAAATACATGCGTATTCTCACGCCTAATTTTGTGGCGCAGTTTCCACATAAAATCATTAATATTCATCACAGTTTTCTACCGGCATTTATCGGTGCAAAGCCTTACCAGCAAGCCTTTGAGCGTGGGGTAAAAATTATTGGAGCAACGGCTCACTTTGTCACTAATGATCTTGATGAAGGTCAAATCATTACTCAAAACGTAATTCCGGTGGATCACACGTTCAGTGCTGAAGAAATGGCAAAATCGGGGCGTGATGTAGAAAAATCAGTATTGAGCAAAGCGCTAGGCTTAGTGGTCGATGATCGCGTATTTGTTTACGGTAACCGTACTGTGATTCTTTAAAGAATAAATAAATTTAACCATGCCACAGCTTGATTTAGTTGTGGCATTTTTTTGCTTAATTTGCGGTGACAGAATCCGTTACCGTTGTTCACTCGCAATCACTGCGGCTAAAGAGTGCGAATGTAATTTAATGCATATATTGTCTTTTTTAAATGCATAGGTTGGATTCGGTAAACGTTCATGTTCACCCGCTGGAGAACTGGCTTTAACTTTAATACCCTTAGTGGCTAGCTGCTGCCAATCTAAGGCTGGAAATGCTGTATTGATTGTTTGTTGTAATTGTTCAATCGACATGGCATTACCTGGAATAACAAACTCCACATGTTCCCACCCTTGCTGCGGGTAAACTTTATCACTGGGGTAAGGTAACTCTAATGCTTCAATCGTCCAATCACCAACTTGTAGCGGCTCATCAAGCCCAATCACTACAATAGGTCGACCATTGATGATCGCCTTTGACCATTCAGTACCATAGGCTAACCATGCCTGATGCAGCTCTAGTGCAATATCCTGCGAATTAACCCGCAATGCAATATGATCTGCTACATACGATGACAGTGAAATTCCGATCTCGTCAGCCAAGCAAATAATGCGATTCATAAAAATAGGTAAATCAGCTAACATTTGCTCAGGATGTAATCCCAATTGTTTCAAATTTTGCATTTCGCCACTCCAATCATGTAACATTTAATAAACAACCGCATAATTACTCACACTTTCCGCATTACCTGTGGCGAACCTATCACAAGGTAAGCCTTATCAGTGCTGAATTTTGGCTTTATTTTAGCCTATTTGAAAAACTTTAAAAAAAATTGCTTACAATCTCTTTTTCCAGTTGCCAAAGTACCTAACTATGTGGGTATTATTAGGGTAACGCACGCTGCTTATTCAAGATATTGGTGTTTTAACTAAATGAACACCACCATCAAAAAATACTCACGTAGCTTTGGTCGATTTTTTAGTTAAGCAAAAAACACTTTAGCTCCATGAGTATTTTTGACGGCATATCTTGCTATATGCAGACGTTTTTGCCACATATATATGATTGGCGTTACAAACGATTAAGGAACAGCGAGTGAATATTCAAGCACTTATTAATAATAAAGTATCACAAGCATTAGAAGCTGCAGGCGCACCTGCCGGTAGTCCAGCAGCAGTTCGTCAGTCAGCAAAAGTACAATTTGGTGATTACCAAGCAAACGGTGTAATGGGCGTAGCTAAAAAATTGGGTATGAATCCACGTGAATTCGCTCAAAAAGTTATCGACTGCCTAGAATTAGACGGTATTGCTGAGAAAGTTGAAATTGCAGGCCCAGGTTTTATCAATATTTTCCTTGATAAAGCGTGGCTAGCCGCTCGCGGTGAAGAAGCATTAGCAAGCGAACGTCTAGCAGTTAATACTGATGAAGCTCAAACTATTGTTGTTGACTATTCAGCGCCTAACGTAGCAAAAGAAATGCACGTAGGTCACTTACGTTCAACCATCATCGGTGATGCTGTTGTACGTACCCTAGAGTTTTTAGGTCACAATGTTATCCGTGCTAACCACCTTGGCGACTGGGGTACCCAATTTGGTATGCTTATCGCTAACATGCAGCGTAAAGAGAAACAAGGTAGCGATGTTTCAATGAACATCAGCGATCTTGAAGGTTTCTACCGTGAATCAAAAGTGCTTTATGATGAAGACGAAGAGTTTGGTGTAACAGCACGTAACTTCGTTGTTCGTCTACAAAGCGGTGACGAATACTGCCTTGATAAATGGCGTCAACTTGTTGCTATTACACTGAAGCAAAACCAACGTAACTACGATCGTCTAAGCGTGTCATTAACTGATGCGAACGTGATGGGTGAGTCAATGTACAACGACATGCTTGCACCTGTTGTTGCTGATCTTAAAGAGCAAGGTCTAGCAGTAGAAAGTGATGGCGCAACGGTTGTTTTCCTTGATGAATACAAGAACAAAGACGGCGATCCAATGGGTGTTATCATCCAAAAACGTGATGGCGGCTATTTATACACCACCACAGATATTGCTTGTGCTAAATACCGTTATGAGCAATTACACGCTGATCGTGTACTGTACTTTATTGACTCTCGTCAACATCAACACCTAATGATGGCTTGGTCTATCGTTCGTAAAGCGGGTTATGTACCAGAGGAAGTGTCTCTAGAGCACCACGCATTTGGTATGATGCTAGGTAAAGATGGCCGTCCATTTAAGACTCGTGCTGGCGGTACTGTTCGTCTTGCTGATCTTCTTGATGAAGCAGAAGAGCGTGCAAACAAGCTAATCGAAGAGAAGAACCCAGAACTAAGTGCTGAAGAAAAAGCAAAAATTGCGACAACTGTTGCAATGGCTGCAGTTAAGTACTCTGATCTTTCTAAGCACCGTACCACAGACTACATCTTCGACTGGGATAACATGCTTGCATTTGAAGGTAACACTGCACCATACATGCAGTATGCTTACACTCGTGTAGCGTCTATCTTTAAGCGTGCAAACGTTGAACTAAAAGATCTAACATGCCCTATCGTTATCAATGACGAGAAAGAGCAAGCATTATTGTCTAAGTTACTTCAATTTGAAGAAGCTGTTCAATCTGTAGCGCGTGAAGGTCAACCACACCTAATGTGTACTTACCTGTTTGAACTTGCAGGTCTGTTCTCTAGCTTCTACGAAGCATGTCCAATTCTTAACGCTGAAGAAGCCGTTAAGCAAAGCCGCTTAAAGTTAGCACTACTAACCGCTAACACAATTAAGAAAGGCTTGGATCTACTAGGTATTGAAACGCTAGAGCGTATGTAATTACACTCTATTGTGATAACGACTTATTGTAGTAGCGACACAACAAAAAGCCTTCATTCATGAAGGCTTTTTTAATACAAAAAAATCTAACACTTATTGCCCGAATCGTAAGCCGCCACCATGTAACCATGTCAGTTCTTTTTTAGTAGATAACCGCCCTTTCACTGCATTTCGATGTGGAAAACGCCCAAACTCTCTAATCACCTGAAAATGACTATTGGCAAAATCATAAAAACCATCAAACACTGCAACGTTCTCAAGTTGTACATGCTTACGCAGTAAATCAAATCGAAATACGCTTTCTTCTTGATCTTCTAAATCTTCAGAATGCTCTAGTGGTAAATAAAAGAACACACGTTCAATTGCGGTAAGTTCAGCATCTTGATTGAGGGCTAAGCCTCGTTTACAAATAGCTAATGCTAATAGATCATACCGAAAAGCCGCATTCAATCCGCGATAAATATTACGTGGGAATTGATCTAATAAAATAATTAAAGCAAGACGACCATGCGCGGTATCACTCCAATAATTAAGCTCGCCATTACCCGCCATACTAACCCAACGTTGAAACTGAGAAATAATTTCGGCATCAACATCAGCTCCCCCTAAAAACCACAGTGGCTGTTTATTGTCACGGGTCACTTCACCGTTTAGCTCACCAAACCAGTAATCAAGAATAAATTGATATTCAGCTACCATTTAAGCCCCCATTAAGACACGCTAACCACAATTTTATAGGATAATCATTCTCTATTAAGCAACGATTTTATATCCCCTAAAGGATAATACCAATTACGCTAAATTAAGCTTACTATAATAAATAATGCTCAAGCTTGTGAGCTAGAATGTACTGTTAAGGAATAATTACATGAGTTTCACTCTTCATCCTCGATTAATGGCAGATACAACGGTACTTGGCGATTTACCTTTATCACAAGTATTACTGGTAAAAGAAGCCCTTGGCCCCTGGCTTATTTTAGTGCCTCGCTATGACGCACTGCGCGAAATTCACCATTTATCAGAACAAGATCAACAACAATTGATGCGTGAATCATCCGCCGTTGCGGCCTTATTAGAGCAAGACTATCAAGCCGAAAAAATCAATATCGGTGCACTCGGTAATCTTGTACCTCAGCTTCATATCCATCATATCGCCCGTTTTAGTGATGATATTGCATGGCCTGGCCCTATCTGGGGAAACACCAAAGGTATTCAACGTAACGAAGAAGTGCAGCATGCTCTCGCTGAAGAGTTACGCCAAGAACTCAGTAACATCGCAGGTTTTACTGCGATCAATTAAACCATGATGAAGCGCAGCCCACTGAGTTGCGCTCATTCTAAGTATCGCGGATCGAGCATCATTCACTTATTTCAGATACAAAAAAACAGCCCGCAGGCTGTTTTTATTATCACTGTTATAGGTTAACGCATCACCGTCACTGACAGCTCATTAGCGGCTAAGCATCGATACCAGACATCTTTAGCTGATTGGCAACATTGGGTGCTATCACAACCAATTAATTCTTTACCTATCGTCCCTTTGCGTACCCAAACAGCAAGCATTGCATCAACGCCATCCTCTGACATACCAAAATGAAGAGCAAGTTGCTTACGACTTGCGCGCCCATGTTGATCAATATATTGTTTTAATTGTTGTAAAATCATTCAAACAATAACCCTTCTAAGTGAGACTGCTTTTTACCTTGTCGTTTCATCAAGAAGTAGATCCCGATATTGATGACAATGAAGAATGCAATCCAAAACGAGCTACTGGCTGGATGTAGAGCAAAATCTGCAATTTGATAGAACAATGTCGCAAAAGTATAGGCCAGTAACATCGTCCAACCTGCAATAAAACCAGCAAACGGTTTACCAAACTCACGTACATATGCTCCCATTGCCGCAGCACATGGCGTATAAAGTAAAATGAATATCAGGTAAGACATTGCAGCAGCACCACTCACAAATCGTGACTGAATATTACCAAAAACAGACTGATCAACACCTTGCTCTTCAGCAACCGCTGATGTGTTATCAAGATCGCCAACTTCAATACCTAAAGGATCACTGAAACTTAACGCCGATAAATTATCGCCAATAGAAGCAACCGCTTCTTTTAAACTACCAATAAGATCATACTCTTCACTCTTACCGTCAAGTGCTGGCGCATATAAGCTATTTAATGTACCCACTACCGCTTCTTTAGCAAAAATACCCGTAATAATACCTACCGTTGCTGGCCAATTATCTGCTTTAACACCAATGGGTTCTAATACTGGAGTAACCACTTGTGCAACACGCGACAACACTGATTTTGAAGTATCTTCATTACCAAATGAGCCATCAGTACCCAATGAATTGAAGAAACTTAAAATAGTCACAACCACAACAATCGTTTTACCGGCACCAAACACAAAACGCTTTAGCTTCTGCCATGTTTTAATAACAACATTACGTATTGTCGGTAATTCATAATTCGGCATTTCCATGATAAAGCTGTCGCTTGCACCCGGATAAAGCGTGTTACGTAAAATAAGCCCCGTCATTACCGCTGCAACAATACCTAAAATATATAAAGCAAAAACAACATTTTGACCATTGTCAGGAAAAAAAGCAGCTGCAAATAATGCATATACAGGTAAACGTGCACCACATGACATAAACGGAGCCATTGCTGCTGCAAGTTTGCGCTCACGTTCTTGTTCTAAAGTACGGGTCGCCATAATTGCGGGTACGTTACAGCCAAAACCAAGCACCAGTGGAACAAACGCTTTACCCGGTAAGCCCACTTTTTGCATCACTTTATCAAGCACGAAAGCAGCGCGAGCCATATAACCCGAACTTTCCAGTACCGCGAGGAAAAGATATAGGCAAGCAATAACGGGAATAAAGGTCGCAACCGTTTGAATACCACCACCAATACCATTAGCAATAATAGTCACTAACCAGACAGGTAAGTGGTTATCTAATAAATAATGACCGCCATCAACTAACACAGCACCGAAACTAATATCAAAAAAGTCGATAAATGCACTGCCTATGTTAATCGCAAACATAAACATGACGTACATTACAAAGAAGAAAAATGGGATACCAATAGCGCGGTGTAATAATACGCGATCAATTTTGTCGGTTAAACTGTGGCTTAAACGCCCTTCTTGACGACGTACTTTCTGGCAGAGTTGATGTAAAAAAGTATAACGTACATCAGCCACTTGAATATCAGCATCAACCAACTCAAGCATTTGGCTACGAATAGTACATGCTTGTTGTTTATGCTCTTCTGATAAAGTGCGGATCACTAACGTGTCATTTTCTAACACTCGAATCGATTGCGCACGAGGATTGAGTTTTTCATTATGTATAAATAATGGCTTTAATTTCTCAACCGCAGCTTCAAAATCATCCCCATAATCAAGTGAAAAATCTGCAACGACAATTCCTTGAATCAGCATTTTATGCAGTTTTGATTTAAATTCGCCAATGCGTTCCATGTTGTTGGCAGACAATGCCACCACAGGACAACCCAAGGCTTTTTCTAATGCTTTAAGATCTAAAACTTGTTGCTGGCGCTTGAGTACATCCATTTTATTAAGCACAACCACCATCGGTCGACCTAATTCACGTAATTGCAACGTCATATATAGACTGCGTTCAAGCGATGATGCATCAACAACATTAATAATAACATCAGCAGGCGTTGTTAAAATCGCTCGTGATGCAATCGCTTCATCAAGACTATTAGCATCATTCGCACTATCAAGATTATAAATGCCAGGAAGATCTGTCAGAGAAAAATCATCTCCATTATGCTGATAACGACCAGTCTTCTTTTCAACAGTGACACCAGCCCAGTTACCTACTTGCTGTTTTGATCCTGTTAATCCATTAAACAGTGTCGTTTTACCGCTATTTGGATTACCAACGGTAAGAATGTCATATTGCATTATTTAACCTCAACTTCTATATCTTCAGCAATTTTTTTACGCAGTGCGATATCAACACCACGCACTCGGACCTGAAGGGGATCACCTAATGGGGCTAAACGTACCACAGTGATTTCAGTATGCGGTAACAGCCCCATGACCATTAATTTTTTTCGCGTTACAGCAGGTAACGCAGACATATTAATCACTGTACCGCTGTGACCACACGACATCTCTGACAGTTTCATAACTAAATGGCTACCTTAATAAGAATTGTTTTCATTACGATATGGCGAATTTTACACTTTGATACGAAATTAGTCTTGTCTTAAATCAATTATTCCACCACTGATTTTAAATAATCGTTATCACTTATTAATGGTACCTTTTCGCTATAAATAACTAATAATTTCGCATTATCATTCTTTCTGTATTATTTATTGCACGCATAAAAAAAGCGTACCTCTCGGTACGCTTTAGGAACAACTGCTTATGATTATTTTAACTCGGCATCTGTGCGCTTAATTGTTTTTTATATGCTTTAACATTACGCATAAATTGGGTTCGAGTACTACCCCTTAGCGGCTCAGCTTGTGGCAGTGGCACTTTCATTGCATTAACTGGTCGCCCATTCTTGAGCAATTCAAAATGTAAATGTGGTCCAGTTGAACGCCCCGTATTACCACTTTTTGCAATCTTCTGTCCCATTTTAACTTTATCACCCACTTTGACTTGGCGTTTACTTAAATGCAAATAGCGGGTCATATATTCACGTCCATGCTTAATCACAATGTAATTACCCGCTAACGAGTGATACTGTGATTTAACCACCACTCCATCGCCAGCCGCCAAAATAGTGGTACCTACTGGCACCGCAAAATCAGTACCATTATGTGGAGATCGACGTTTAGTTATAGGGTGCAGACGGTTTGGATTAAATGATGAACTAATCCGATATGCTTTAAGCGTAGGGATACGTTTAAAACCACGATTTAAACTACGTGCATCTTGATCATAAAATTGGTCATCAGCACCACGAGCGATGAAGATCGAATGTCCACGACGTTGGCTTTTATAGTAAAAGGCATTAATTTTACCTTTCCCTACCGCTTTACCATCAATAAATTCACGATCTAATACCACCCCAAATGAGTCACCTTTACGGGCATCTCGACCAATATTCATCTTCCACTGTAGCGCTTTTACTACATTACTAATTTGAGTGGGTGTTAACCCAGCATCACGTGCTGAATTATAAAAACTACCTGATACTCGTCCAGTTAATGTTACTGGTTTAATATCACCTTTTTGCACCACTTCTTCATAACGATAACCTTTTTTACCTAACGTATAGGTATCTGTGACTTTCTTACTGCGGATAATACTCAGTGAAGTCAACTTACCATCAGCATCGACTTCCCATTCAAGTATTTGTCCAACACGTAACATTTGTACTGATTTATTAGCATCAATTAAACGATACATCTCTGATATCGGTAAACCATATTGGGAGAATATAACCCCTAAGGTTTCCCCAGATGACACTCGATGTTTAGATTCTATTTCTGCTTGGGCTTGTACTAATTGTTGCTCAATTTCATCTTTTGGTGCCTGAAATTGAGGGTCATTTTGATCTAAAGATTCCCCCATAGGTTCACTATCGGGTTCTGACAACTCGTATCCCGTAATATTAATGGGGACACTAATAGGGGCTGGTTTTTTAAAACTGGGGAAATGGATTGTATGTTTAGATGGCTGCCATGCAATAGCAGCCACCATCAAAACAGTGGTTGAGAATAATGCGATTTTATGCTGCAACGGTAACATTTTTAATGATGTAACCGCAGCGATATAATATTTCATGATTAATTAAGACACTTACTAAATCGTTCTCCAAGCTCATTCAGAAAACGGACATATCCTCCCTTGCCCTCAACGATATCAGTTGCCATTGGGTCAAGAGTCCCTATTTTTACATTCGTTCCTTTGGTCACAGATTTCACAACAGCGGGTGAAAACTGAGGTTCACTAAAGACACAGTATGCCTCATTATTCGTTAATGCTTGACGAATAGATAACAGTGTTTTCGCTCCCGGACGACGATCCGGTTCAACCGTAAAATGGCCAAGATTATCTAACTTAAATTGTTGTTCAAAATAGCCGTAACCATCATGAAAAACATAGTAGCCTTTATTATTTAACGGCTTTAATTGCTTATTAAGTTGAGAAACAGCTTGCTGAACATCTGTCGTGAATGTAGAAAGATTAGCGGTATATGTATTTTTATGCAATGGATCATACTTGATCAATGCCTTAGTTATGACATTTGCCGCTTGTATCGCTTGCTCCGGACCTAACCATAAATGAGGATCTATGCCCTGATGGTTATGCTGATGACCTTCATGTTCATCTTCATGTCCAGCGTGTTCATCTTCATGCCCAGCGTGTTCATCTTCATGCCCAGCGTGCTCTTGCTCATCTTCTGCATAGTAACGAAAACTAATATCGTGTTGTTGACTTAATGCAACATTCTCAGGTTTTGAAGCCATTGTTTTAACTAGAAATGATTCTAATTCAGGCCCAACCCAGACAACAAGATCAGCCTGTTTAAGCTTTCTTACATCTGAAGGACGCAGAGCATAATCATGGGGTGAGGTACCAGCAGGAATAACAAATTCACTGGTCGCTGCGCCTTGAGTTAATTCACTCACGATCAAGTTCAATGGTTTTACCGTCGTCACTACATTAAACGTATCGGTGGCAAATGCAGAACTAGAAGCAATAATAGCAGTGGCACAACAAAGAGAAGCTAAACGGGGCATGATTTTTTCCATAAAATGTAGAGCAGCAAAAATTATTGATTATCAGCAAAGAAATTTTTCTCAATTGACTATAATCAGCGCGTATTAACAGTAACACAAGTAATATAGTGATGTTATAATATAACATCACATCTTGGCAAATTCTTATTTTAAGCACGCTTTATGACAACATTAGTAGAATTACAATCACTAACCGTCGCCTTCTCTGGCCGCAATGTTTTAGATAATATTACGCTCAAACTGGATCGTGGTGAAATCACCACCCTCATTGGTCCAAATGGCGCAGGTAAATCAACCCTTGTTAAAGTGATCACTGGATTGCAAAAACCAACGTTAGGCAAAGTCGTGCGTCAAAAAGGAATTCGCATTGGTTATGTACCACAAAAATTACACCTTAATGACACTTTACCGCTCTCTGTCGATCGGTTTATGCGGTTAGCGGGACGCTATTCTATTGAGCAACGCCGCGAAGCATTAACCATGGTCAATGGTGCGCATTTAATCGAAAGCGATATGCATCGTTTATCTGGTGGTGAAATGCAACGGGTATTATTAGCTCGTGCATTGTTGCAAAAGCCTGATTTATTAGTTTTAGATGAACCCGTTCAAGGGGTTGATGTTACCGGGCAATTAGAACTTTATCGATTAATTCAGCAATTACGTGACTTGCTTAACTGCGCCATATTAATGGTCTCACATGACCTTCACTTAGTAATGGCAAAAACAGATAAAGTGATTTGTTTACAGCATCATATTTGTTGTTCAGGCAACCCTTTTAGTGTCACTAATCACCCTAAATATATCGCCTTATTTGGTCGTCAAGCCAGTGAACAATTAGCGTTATACCAACATCAACATAACCATCAACACGATGACTCAGTAACGCCATCAACATGCTGTAATAATCATCAGGATAGTAATAAATAATGATTGAGTTTCTACTTCCCGCGTTAATTGCAGGTATTGGTATAGCCCTATTAGCAGGTCCTTTGGGATCATTTGTGGTCTGGCGTAAAATGGCCTATTTTGGTGATACGCTGTCACATGCATCATTACTCGGTATAGCCTTAGGTTTTTTGTTTAATATCAACTTAAACCTAGCATTAGTGATTTGTTGCCTCGTACTTGCCGTTCTTTTGGTGACCTTACAAAAACAACGTTATGTCGCAACCGATACTCTACTTGGCATTTTAGCCCATAGTGCATTATCTCTTGGCTTAGTCGCGGTGAGTTTTTTAGATAATGTTCGTATTGATTTAATGGCATATTTATTTGGCGATTTACTGGCCGTGACGACTAACGACCTAATGTGGATTTATGGTGGTGGCGCGATTGTGTTAGCACTACTGATCTACTTATGGCGACCATTATTATCAATGACTATCAGCGAAGAAATGGCACAGGTTGAAGGCGTTAATGTCGATTTAATGCGGTTATTATTAATGCTTATGGTTGGTATGGTGATTGCTGTTGCAATGAAATTTGTGGGCGCGTTAATCATTACCTCATTGCTAATTATTCCAGCTGCAACCGCACGTCGTTTTGCTCGTAGTCCAGAATCTATGGCGGTTATTGCTTCGCTTATTGGTTCAATTTCAGTCGTACTCGGACTAGCAATGTCATGGCATTATGACACGCCAGCAGGTCCATCAGTGGTGGTATCAGCGGCTGCGTTATTTATGCTAAGCCAATTTAAACCCACTCAACGTTAACGGCATTAACTACTAATAAAAAAACCAATAAAAAACCCGCGTCAGTTGATGATAGCGGGTTTTTATATGCTTATCTTTCAATGATTAGATACTGATATTTAATTACCAGTTAGTCACTTCGCGTAATGCTTTACCAATATCGGCTAAGCTTTGAACGGTTTTCACTCCTGCCGCTTCTAGCGCTGCAAATTTTTCATCTGCTGTGCCTTTACCGCCAGAAATAATAGCACCAGCGTGACCCATACGTTTACCCGAAGGCGCTGTCACACCTGCGATGTAAGACACAACCGGTTTAGTGACATTATCTTTAATGTAAGCAGCCGCTTCTTCTTCTGCGGTACCACCGATTTCACCAATCATTACAATCGCTTCTGTCGCTGGGTCATTTTCAAACATTTCAAGAATATCAATGAAGTTTGAACCAGGAATAGGATCACCACCGATACCCACACAGGTTGATTGACCAAAGCCTTCATCGGTGGTTTGTTTTACTGCTTCATACGTCAATGTGCCTGAACGCGAGACAATACCCACTTTACCTGCTTTATGAATATGACCAGGCATAATACCAATTTTACATTCATTTGGTGTAATAACACCGGGGCAGTTAGGACCAATCATACGTACGCCAGTGGCATCTAAACGTACTTTAACATCCAGCATATCTAAGGTTGGAATGCCTTCAGTAATCGTTACAATCAGTTCAATACCAGCATCGATAGCTTCTAAAATAGCGTCTTTACAAAACGGTGCTGGCACATAAATTACTGTGGCAGTTGCACCCGTTGCTTTAACCGCATCTCGAACGGTATTAAAGACAGGTAATCCTAAGTGCGTAGTTCCCCCTTTACCTGGCGAAACACCACCAACTAACTGAGTACCATAAGCAAGTGCTTGCTCTGAATGGAATGTACCTTGACCACCGGTAAAACCTTGGCAAATCACTTTAGTATTTTTATTAATAAGTACTGACATTATTTACCCTCCGCGGCAGCAACAACTTTCTCAGCGGCTTCTGTTAACGAAGTCGCTGCAATAATATTGAGACCACTATCCGCTAATTTTGCAGCACCTACTTCAGCATTATTACCTTCAAGGCGAACCACCACTGGTACTTTCACGCCCACTTCGGCAATAGCACCAATAATGCCTTCAGCAATAAGATCACAGCGAACAATTCCACCAAAAATATTCACTAAAACAGCTTTAACATTGCTATCTGAAAGAATAATTTTGAAGGCTTCTGTTACACGCTCTTTGGTTGCACCACCACCAACATCAAGGAAGTTTGCGGGTTGACCGCCATGAAGATTAACAATATCCATAGTGCCCATTGCTAAACCTGCACCATTGACCATACAGCCAATATTACCATCAAGGGCAACATAATTGAGTTCCCATTGTGCAGCATGAGCTTCGCGCTCATCTTCTTGTGATGGATCGTGCATTTGGCGTAATTTAGGTTGGCGATATAGTGCATTAGCATCAATATTAATTTTACCGTCCAAACACACTAACGTGCCTTCTTGGGTAATAATTAATGGGTTCACTTCAAGCAATGCTAAATCACACTCAGCAAACATGTTGCCAAGCCCTAAGAATATCTTAGTAAATTGCTTTACTTGATCGCCTTGCAAGCCAAGTTTAAAGGCTAATTCACGCCCCTGATAAGGCTGGGGTCCGACTAAAGGATCGATTGCTGCTTTATGAATTAAATGTGGCGTTTCTTCAGCCACTTTTTCAATTTCAACCCCACCTTCAGTCGATGCCATGAAAACAATACGCTGTGAACTGCGATCAACAACCGCGCCAAGATATAATTCATTAGCAATATTAGAAGCGGCTTCTACCAATACTTTAGTTACTGGTTGGCCTGCAGCATCAGTCTGATAAGTCACTAAGTTTTTACCCAACCAATGTTGAGCAAATTGCTTAATACCTTCTTTATTGTCATGTAATTCAACACCACCAGCCTTTCCTCGGCCACCAGCATGAACCTGACATTTTACAACCCATTTTTCACCGCCAATTTTACCTGCGGCTTCTGTTGCTTCTTGTGGGGTATCACAAGCATAGCCTTCAGGCACAGGTAAACCATACTCAGCGAATAGTTGTTTTGCTTGATACTCGTGCAAATTCATAATGTTCTATCCGTTTTTATCCCTTTGGGACTCGTTAAATCCATTTGAGGTATTCTTTGATACCTCTTCATCATTGTGCGTGTTTACTGTTTCTCATTACAGAGAAGAAAGTTAACCGAATAATGAGCACTTACTCGGTTAACTCTTGATGCTCTTATACGTCTAGTAATAAACGTGTTGGATCTTCAAGTAGCTCTTTAATTGTCACTAAGTAGCCCACAGACTCACGGCCATCAACTAAGCGATGATCATAAGAAAGTGCCAGATACATCATTGGCAAAATCTCAACTTGGCCATTAACCGCCATTGGACGATCTTGAATCTTATGCATACCTAAGATTGCAGCTTGTGGCAGGTTGATAATCGGCGTCGACATCAGCGAGCCAAACACACCACCGTTAGTGATAGTAAAATTACCACCAATAAGATCATCAACGGTTAACTTGCCATCTCGACCTTTAATCGCTAAATCACGAATGCCTTTTTCAATTTCAGCCAGACTTAACTTATCACAATCTCGTAACACTGGGGTAACTAAACCGCGCGGAGTTGAAACAGCAATACTGATATCAAAAAAGTTATGATAAACAATATCATCACCATCAATAGATGCATTCACTTCAGGATAACGCTTGAGCGCTTCAACAACAGCTTTAACATAGAACGACATAAAACCAAGACGAATACCATGGCGCTGCTCAAACACATCTTTATATTGTTTACGCAGATCCATAATTGGCTTCATATTAACTTCATTAAATGTCGTTAACATCGCAGTACTGTTTTTAGCTTCTAATAAACGCTCAGCAACACGTTTACGTAATCGTGTCATTGGTACCCGTTTTTCGCTGCGGTGCGCTAACGGCAGCTCAATCTCAACCGCTACACTTTTGGTGACCGCTGGGACTTCAACGATATTTTTCAAATAACCATCAACATCTTCACGGGTAATTCGACCGCCAACGCCAGTACCTTTCACTTTCTCAGGAGCTAAACCATGCTCACTTAATAAACGGCGCACTGCAGGGCTCAAAGCTTCGCTATTTTCTTCATTTAACGAAGCAGTATTACGTTTAGTCGGTGACGATTCAGAATCTGCAAGCACATCAGATGTTGGTTCACCAGCGACGGCATTCACTTTAATCTTACCAATCAATTGCTTAGTTAATACCGTTGTCCCTTCGATTTCAAAGATAGCTTCTAACACACCATCTTCAGGTGCAGGTACTTCAAGTACAACTTTATCAGTTTCAATATCAACCAAGACTTCATCACGAGTAACACTATCACCTGGTTGTTTATGCCATGTGGCTACAGTTGCATCAGCAACAGATTCCGGAAGGTCAGGAACCAGAATTTCGATTGTCATATCGGTATTGTCCTTTTGTTCTCGTTCTAGTTATTAGAATGGTCTTGAGATTCAATGGTTAATGCGTCTTCAACTAACGCTTTTTGTTGTTTCAAATGTACTGACATATAACCTACAGCAGGTGATGCTGATGCTGGGCGTCCGGCATAACGTAAATGCGATCCTGTAGGTAATGCAGAATAGAAGTTATGCTGGCTAGAATACCATGCCCCCTGATTTTGAGGTTCTTCCTGACACCAAACGAAATCAGTCACATGTTGATAATCAGCGATAGCCGCTTCAACATCTTCTTTGGGGAAAGGATACAACTGTTCAATACGTACAATTGCAACATTCGTTTGTTCGTTTTTACGACGCTGCTCTAATAAATCGTAATATACCTTACCAGAACAGAATACTACTCGCTGTACGTCTTGAGCGGGCAATTCATCCACCTCACCAATCGCAGCTAAGAAAGTACCATTGGCTAATTCATCCAATGTTGATGTACATAGCGGATGACGTAACAACGACTTCGGCGACATCACAATCAAAGGTCGACGCATTGGTCGCACAACTTGACGACGAATCATATGGTAAACTTGGGCCGGAGTTGAAGGTACAACTACTTGCATATTTTGTTCAGCACATAATTGCAAATAACGTTCAAGACGAGCCGATGAATGCTCAGGACCTTGGCCTTCATAGCCATGAGGCAACAGCATGGTTAAACCACACATACGGCCCCACTTCTGCTCACCCGAACTAATAAACTGATCCACAACCACTTGAGCACCATTGGCAAAATCACCAAATTGCGCTTCCCAAATGGTTAGTCCACTTGGCTCGGCGGTTGCATAACCATATTCAAACGCTAGCACTGCTTCTTCAGATAATACTGAGTCAATCACTTCAAACGGCCCTTGACCATTATGAATATGGGTTAGCGGAATATAAGTACTGGCATCTTCTTGATTATGTAACACAGCGTGGCGATGGAAGAACGTACCACGACCAGAATCTTGACCAGTAATACGGATTCGATGGCCATCATCAACCAAAGTTGCATACGCTAAGTTTTCAGCCATCCCCCAATCAAAGGCTTTTTCGCCTGCAATCATGGCTAAACGATCGTTATAAATCTTTTGAACACGACCCTGCAATTGATGGCTTGCTGGATATTGGCATAAACGAGTACCTAATTCCTGTAAGCGCTGTTCATCAACTTTACTCTTCCAGTCAACAGTCCAATCATGACCTAAATACGGCGCCCAATCGACAGAGTGCAGTTTCATTGGTCGCCATTCTTTAACGACACACTCACCACGATCTAATGCATCACGGTATTCATTGACTAAACCTGTCGCAATATCTAAACCAAATACGCCAATCTCCGTTAAATAATCAGCATACAATTTACGTGGCGTTGGATGCTTTTTGATTTTTTGATACATCAACGGCTGCGTTGCATTGGGCTCATCGGCTTCGTTATGACCATGACGGCGATAACACACCAGATCAATCACCACATCACGCTTAAATTCGTGACGGTAATCAAACGCAAGTCGAGTCACAAACGCAACCGCTTCAGGATCATCGGCATTAACGTGGAAAATAGGCGCCTGCACCATTTTGGCAATATCAGTACAGTATTCTGTTGAACGAGTATCTTGTGGATTAGAGGTGGTGAAACCCACTTGGTTATTGATAACAATACGCACTGTACCGCCAACACTATAACCACGCGCTTGTGACATATTAAAGGTTTCAGCAACAACACCTTGACCCGCAATAGCAGAGTCACCGTGGATGGTGATCGGCAATACTTTATCACCAGTATCATCACCTAAACGATCTTGTCGAGCGCGCACTGAGCCAACAACCACTGGATTCACAATCTCAAGATGTGATGGGTTAAAGGCTAATGCTAAATGGACATCACCGCCAGGGGTTGCAAAATCAGCAGAGAAACCTTGATGATATTTCACATCACCGGTGCCCCAGCTTTCACCATGCTTACCTGCAAATTCATCAAATAAATCTTGCGGTTTTTTACCTAATACGTTGACCAACATATTAAGGCGACCACGGTGAGCCATGCCGACGACGACTTCACGTACACCTTGTGAACCCGCATGACGAATTAACTCTTTCATCATTGGAATCATGGCATCGCCACCTTCTAATGAGAAACGTTTTGCACCTGGAAATTTTGCGCCTAAATAACGCTCAAGGCCTTCAGCTGCAGTTAATTCATCAAGGAAACACAATTGTTCATCGGCAGTAAACGATCCCGTTCCCATTACTGATTCAAGTCGTTGCTGAATCCAACGCTTTTCTTCAGTATCAGTAATATGCATATATTCAGCACCAATTGACCCACAATAGGTCTTTTTAAGTGCAGCATATATTTGACTGAGTTTCATGGTCTCTTGACCAATCGCAAATGAGCCAACATTAAATGTTTCATTGAAATCATCGGCGGTTAACGAGTGAAACTCTGGATCGAGATCGGCAACATGATCACGTTGCCATAATCCTAATGGATCAAGATTGGCGTTTTGATGACCACGAAAACGGTAAGCATTAATAAGCTGCAACACTTTAACCTGCTTCGCATCAACATCGGGATCGTTGACTACTGCACTTAAATAATTAGTTTCTTTTGCTAATCGTCTAAAATAATCACGTACACGAGAATGGGGTTGCTCAATAACTACGTCATTCACAATCGGTAGATCGGCAAATACCTCTCGCCATTGGGTATCAACTAACTCTGGATCGCTAAGATACAACTCGTAAAGATCTTCTATATAAGTTGCGTTGGCGCCAGCTAAATGTGAAGACTCAAGCCATGTCTTCATAACGCTATTCTGCATTATTATCCCTTAACTACTAATTTATCGCCATTGGCATCGGTCTAGTACCGAGCATTCTGGTTAGCGAGCCATGCAGATAACATTGACTCACTAACATATCGATATTTTTTAAACTGCTCGTTTAAGCAGCATAGATTTTATGTGTCCAATCGCTTTGGTCGGATTTAATCCCTTAGGACAAACATTTACACAGTTCATTATGCCATGACAACGGAAAACACTAAATGCATCATCTAAATCAGATAATCGCTGATCAGTTGCCGTGTCACGACTATCAATTAACCATCGATAAGCGGCAAGTAAGCCTGCGGGACCTATAAACTTGTCAGGATTCCACCAAAATGATGGACACGCAGTTGAACAACAGGCGCACATAATACATTCGTATAAACCATCTAACTGTGCACGATCCTCTGGTGCTTGCAGGTTTTCTCTTGCAGGCGGAATGGTGGCATCATCAATTAAAAATGGTTTTACTTTAGCGTAGTTACTATAAAACTGTTCCATATCAATGATCAAATCACGAATCACCGGCAATCCCGGTAACGGACGAATAACAATCGAACTGGCAGACATTAAGGCTGATAGCGGCGTAATACACGCTAACCCATTTTTACCGTTCATGTTAATACCATCAGAGCCACACACACCTTCACGGCAAGAACGACGGAAAGACAAACTCGCGTCTTGTTCTTTCAGCAAAATTAGCGCATCTAACACCATCATATCGGTGCCATCAGGCACATCAAGCTGATAGTCTTTCATGTGCGGAGCATCATCAACATCAGGGTTATAACGGTAAATTGAAAAATTCAGTTTCATCGTAGTGGTCTCCCCTTAATAAACACGCGCTTTAGGTGGAAATGCTTCACGATGAATCGGTGCCATATTGACATCACGTTTCGTCATCGCTTCCGTTTGTGGATTATAAATCGAATGGCATAACCAATTGGTATCATCGCGTTCAGGGAAATCAAATCGAGCATGCGCTCCACGACTCTCGGTACGGTAATTGGCTGCAACAGCTGTTGCCATTGCCGTTTCCATAAGATTGTCTAACTCTAAACACTCAATTCGCTGAGTATTAAACTCGGTAGAAGTATCATCTAGTCGTGCATGCTTTAAACGTTCACGAATCGCTTTAAGCTCTTCCAAGCCCGTAGCCATTGCTTCGCCTTCTCTAAATACCGAGAAGTTATTTTGCATACACGCTTGCAGGTCTTTACGAATTTGAACCGGATCTTCACCTTCTTGAGTATTATTCCAGCGGTTAAGACGTGCCAGAGAAGCTTCAATATCCGCATCTGTCGCAGGTTTAGCTTCGGCTTGCGCCAATAATGTTTGGCCTAAATGCAATCCCGTTGCGCGTCCAAAGACGACTAAATCAAGTAATGAATTTCCCCCTAAACGATTCGCGCCATGTACTGATACCGAGGCGATTTCACCACAAGCAAATAAGCCCGGAATTTCTTCATCTACCCCTGCTGCATTTTGCTTTAATGCTTGACCTGAAACTTGAGTAGGTACACCGCCCATCATGTAGTGACAGGTTGGAATCACTGGAATCGGCTCTTTCACTGGATCGATATGAGCAAACGTGCGCGAAAGCTCACAAATTCCTGGTAAACGTGATTCAAGTACATCTTTACCTAAGTGATCGAGTTTTAACTTCAAATGTGGCCCCCATGGACCATCACAACCGCGACCTTCACGAATTTCAACCATCATTGAGCGAGCAACAACATCACGTCCGGCTAAATCTTTAGCATTAGGTGCATAACGCTCCATAAAGCGTTCGCCATCTTTGTTAAGTAAATAACCCCCTTCCCCACGGCAACCTTCAGTAACCAATACCCCGGCACCAGCAATACCTGTAGGATGAAATTGCCACATTTCCATGTCTTGCATCGGGGCACCTGCGCGTAATGCCATACCGACACCATCACCCGTATTAATATGGGCATTAGTGGTCGATGCATAAATACGTCCAGCACCACCCGTTGCTAAAATTGTCGCTTTAGCTTTGAAATAACAGACTTCGCCAGTTTCCATGCACAAAGCGGTACAGCCTAAAATAGCACCATCTGAATTTTTAACGAGATCAAGCGCATACCACTCAGAAAATATTGTGGTTTTATGCTTAATATTTTGCTGATAAAGCGTATGTAATAGAGCATGACCTGTACGATCTGCCGCAGCAGCAGTACGTGCTGCTTGCTCACCACCAAACTCTTTTGATTGACCGCCAAATGGACGTTGATAAATACTACCATCATCAAACCGTGAAAATGGTAAGCCCATTTTTTCAAGTTCAATCACCGATTTAGGTCCATTTTCACACATGTACTCAATCGCATTCTGATCACCAATATAATCAGAACCTTTAACGGTGTCATACATATGCCATTGCCAATTGTCAGGGTGAGAGTTTCCTAACGCAACTGTGATCCCTCCTTGTGCAGACACCGTATGAGATCGGGTCGGAAATACTTTTGATAACAAGGCACATTTTAAGCCTTGTTCTGATATTTGTAATGCAGCACGCATTCCTGCACCACCAGCGCCGATAACAACGGCATCAAATTCACGAACAGCAATGCTCACTACACACCCCACACAATGAAGAAACCTGAAAATAGGTAAATAAATAGAATCGCGACAATAACAAACTGAAAACAAGCTCTTAACGCTGCTGGTTTAATGTAATCAGTAAGCACTTGCCATAAACCAATCCACGCATGAATTAAAATGGATCCCAAGGCTAACAGCGTAAAGACTTTAGTAGTAAGTTGACCAAAAAATGCTTGCCATGAGGCAAACGTTATTTCAGGGCTAAAAGCAATAAATCCCACTAAATAAAGGGTATACAGCGTTAGAATAATGGCCGTTGCACGAATTAAAATAAAATCATGCACACCGTTACGCCCAACAGAAGATACATTGGCTACCATACTAATACTCCTGCAAATACGGATAATATTGCCACAATGACAAAGCTTACCTTTGTACTAGCAAGACCCGTTTCCATTTCTTCAAAATAGCCCATGTCCATCAATAAATGACGTACACCGAGCACAATATGATAAAACAGTGCGGTTAATATTCCCCACAAGACAACTTTTACCAACCCACTATCAGTAATACTGGCAGCCGTGGCAAAACCTTCAGGGGAGGACAATGACAAGTTTAAGAGCCATAATAAAATGGCGATCGCAACGAACGTAATCACGCCCGAAACTCGATGTAGGATTGACGCTATCGCAGTTAAAGGAAAGCGCATTGTTTGTAGGTCGAGGTTGACTGGTCTTGGCTTCTTTACTTTCACATTTTGCTCACTCAGCTTCATTGAAGCATTTTATTTTTATTAAACTATTTGATTTTTTATAGTGAGCCATCAAGAAACGGCTAAAAAATGCGACGCTATCATTAAAAGCAAAGTGTTGAGCAATATAATCGCTTTGTCTTTCAACCGCATTCCTTACGCAGTTTATTAACAACATGTCAGCTATATCATAACCAAATGTCAAATCCACTATACCTAGCGTAACATTCAAAAACAAACTCAGTTACATGACATTAAACACAAAGTTCACAAAAAAACACAAATAGCGAAAAGTTATTAACAAGCGCACATTGATGAATACAAAAATTGACAATTGGCTCACCTCGCGGTACAACAAATGTACATCCGTTTCGGATTCAGGATTCTACAAATAACAAAGGAGATTGTTATGGCAGATAAGAAAGCTACTCTTCATATAGAAGGGAAAGCACCTATCGAACTGCCGATTATCGAGGGCTCAGAGGGCCAAGATGTAATCGATGTGCGAAAACTAGGCGCGAACGGTTTTTTTACATTTGATCCAGGTTTTCTAGCGACAGCCTCATGTGAATCTCAAATCACTTACATTGATGGCGATAAAGGAATTCTGTTACATCGTGGCTTTCCTATCGATCAATTAGCCAACAATGCCGATTACTTAGAAGTGTGTTACGTACTACTTTATGGCGAAGTGCCAACCCGTGCTGAGTATGAACAATTCCGCACCACCGTTACTCGCCATACAATGGTTCATGAACAAATTGCCAGTTTCTTCCATGGCTTCCGCCGTGATGCTCACCCTATGGCTATTATGTGTGGTGTTGTCGGTGCATTATCAGCGTTCTACCATGATTCATTAGATATCAATAATGATCTTCACCGTGAAATAACCGCTTTTAGACTATTATCAAAAATGCCAACCTTGGCAGCGATGTGTCACAAATACACTACTGGTCAACCGTTTATTTATCCGCGTAATGACCTTGATTATGCTGAAAACTTCCTTCACATGATGTTTGCTACGCCATGTGAAGAATATGAAGTCAGCCCTGTCGTTTCACGCGCGATGGATAAAATCTTCACCCTTCATGCTGATCACGAGCAAAATGCATCGACCTCAACAGTCCGTTTAGCAGGCTCTTCTGGTGCGAATCCATTTGCTTGTATTGCGGCTGGTATTGCTTCACTTTGGGGTCCGGCACATGGCGGCGCTAATGAAGCCTGTCTGAAAATGCTTGAAGAAATTGGTAGCGTGGAAAATATTCCAGAATTTATTGAACGAGCCAAAGATAAAGATGATCCGTTCCGTTTAATGGGTTTTGGTCATCGGGTATACAAAAACTACGATCCACGTGCAACCGTGATGCGCGAAGCCTGCCACGAAGTACTTGAAGAGCTTAAAATTGATGATCCATTGCTTGATGTTGCCATGGAGCTTGAGCGTATTGCGCTGTCAGATGAATACTTTGTCAGCAAAAAACTGTACCCGAACGTTGATTTCTATTCAGGTATTATCCTTAAAGCTATTGGTATTCCAGTATCAATGTTTACGGTTATTTTTGCGATCTCGCGTGTTATTGGCTGGATTGCACATTGGAACGAAATGCACAGTGATCCAACTAACCGAATTGGTCGACCACGTCAGCTCTATACTGGTTATTCACAACGTGAGTTTAAGCCACTCCACGAACGTGAGTAACTGAGGTTCGAGGGTTCGAGGGTTCGAGGGTTCGAGGGTTCGAAAAATAAAAAGGTTGAGACTAGATCTCAACCTTTTTTAATACAATCAATAAATTACAATCATTCGTTATACAGGATTATTAATATCTATAAATTCAACCGCAAAACCATGCTCTTTCGCTAGCCATTCACCTAATGCTTTAACACCATAACGTTCTGTCGCATGATGCCCAGCCGCAAAATAATGAATCCCTAATTCACGCGCAATATGTGTTGTTCGCTCGGACACTTCACCCGAAATAAACGCATCGCAACCTTGCTGTACTGCAAGCTCAATATAATCTTGACCACCACCCGTGCACCAACCGACTTTTTTGATTAAAGCCGGCGCATTATCGCCAATATGTAATGGTTCACGCTGTAATGCCATCGCAATCCGCGCGGCAAATTCTTCACCGGTTAATGGTGTATCTAACTCACCATAAATAGCAATCGAGCGTGGATTACCCATTTCTAAACCGCCAACGATATCTAACCCAAGACGTTGTGCTAACTGAACGTTATTGCCGACCTCTGCATGGACATCAAGCGGGAGATGGTATGCGTAAAGATTAATACCATTTTCAATCAAGGCTTTGATACGACGATATTTCATTCCTCGAATTTCAGCAGGCTCTCCTTTCCAGAAAAAACCATGGTGAACTAAAATGGCATCAGCATGTTCTGCAATTGCGCGATCAATCAATGCTTGGCAAGCAGTAACACCAGTAATAACTTTGGTTATTTCAGCCTTACCTTCCACCTGTAGCCCATTAGGGCAATAATCTTTAATCAGCTGTGGTGATAGAAAATCATTTAACAAAGCTTCTAATTTAAAATTATTCATTGTTCATCCTTTGTAAATAACGTCATGCTATTGATTCAACAACACCCTCTTCAAAAAGTATCAGCCTTTAGTCACAATCTCAATCAACAAAATTAGTCACCCATCGCTATCACCGACTTTCAGACACAAAAAAAGCCGCTCTTAGCAGCTTTTTCAACAAGATATTGTCATACTTAATACGTTTATTAGCGACGCGAAGCGCCATGATCAAGTCGTGATAACCATAATGGTTTAGTGCTTGTCTGTGACCAACAACGGTACATATAACTGGTTAGGCGTGTACGTTTATTAATAGGCATCAGGAGTAACACAGGTAAACACACTAATCCTAGTAAAATGACATAAGCACGACGAGAAATAATACTCGCCACCGAAAACTGAGTGTACATTGCTAACTCCTGACCCAAAAAAACCTAACTGGTACTTTAATCCAATAAATGAAAGAATACTACAGAAACTCGGTCAATGATTAGTCACAAACAGTAAAGTAAACGTTTACCTTGAAGGATGTGTCAATATGTTACAATCCAATGGAATTATTCACCAAACCAACGCCGATTTTCACACGCTATTGAAAATGCCTAATATTGTAACTGCGTGTGATTACGCTATGAGTAATCAATGGCTGCAACAGTTTGCCAAAAATGCCATTATTCCGACCGATATTCTTTATAATGGCAATACACGATTAGGGTTTTATTACCAATGGCTGTGGCAACAATTAATCATTCATCATCCAGATTACAGCCTAATTGGCGAAGAAATTCAATTACAATGGCAACAGCAAACTGTCGGGGCAATTGATTTTTTAGTCCATAATCACCGCAGTGATAAAATTGAACATTGGGAAGTCGCGATTAAGTTTTATTTAAGCTTCCAGCATCAATGGCCTGGCCCTAACGCCAATGATAATTTAGATAAAAAAATCAACCGTATGATCGATCATCAACTCCAACTCACAGATCACCCAGCCTTTAAACACTTAAATGACCATTACCCGTCTCAGCGTCGATTAATTATGCAGGGCCGTTTATTTAATGCATGGCCGAATTCACAATCTGGCTCAGATATGCCAATTAACCCCACAGGTTTTAAAGGCCATTGGTGTTATTGTTCACAAGCAACAGCATTAGAATTAAAAGTGCTAGAAAAACGCCAATGGATAGCACCACCGCTATTTTCTCAACTAATAACCTTCCTCAATATTGCAGAAATCAAGGTACCGACTCAAGCACTCGACAGTAATAATCAAGTGTGGTTTATCGTACCGGATCATTGGCCGCAGCATAATCGACAGCTATAAAAAAACGCCCTAATATTCTTTCAACTAGAAAGAATATAATTAGGGCGTTTTTTCGTACGTACTATTCGTTATGGTGCTGAATTATAAACCAGCATCACTAAATACTTTACTAACGATATCTTGTGCTTCTTTTTCGATAAGGGCTAAATGCTCTTTACCTTTAAAGCTTTCACAATAAATTTTGTAAATATCTTCAGTACCAGATGGACGTGCGGCAAACCAACCGTTTTCAGTGGTTACTTTCAAGCCACCAATCGCAGCACCGTTACCTGGCGCATGTGTTAGTCGAGCAAGAATAGGTTCACCAGCCAGTGTTGTTGCTGCAACCATTTCTGGTGACAACTTACTTAACACTGCTTTTTGTTCTTTATTAGCAACTGCTTGTAGACGTGCATATTCTGAACTACCAAATTTAGCGGCAAGCTCATCATAATATTGTTGTGGATTCTTACCGGTTACTGCTGTGATTTCCGCAGCCAATAAGCATAAAAGAATACCATCTTTATCTGTTGACCAAGGCGTACCATCTTGACGTAAGAAAGAAGCACCCGCACTTTCTTCGCCGCCAAAGCCTAATGTGCCATTGTATAGACCATCAACAAACCATTTAAAGCCAACTGGAACTTCAACAAGTTCACGGCCTAACGCTGCAACAACACGATCAATAATCGCGCTTGATACTAATGTTTTACCTACAGCGACTTGCTCACTCCAACCACTACGGTGACGGAACAAATAATCAATACATACTGCAAGATAATGATTCGGATTCATTAAACCAGCCGGCGTTACAATACCGTGACGGTCATAATCAGGATCATTACCAAAGGCTAAATCATAGTTATCTTTATAAGCCAGCAAACCAGCCATTGCGTAAGGTGATGAACAGTCCATACGCACTACACCGTCTTTGTCTAATGACATGAAACGGAATGATGGGTCAATAGATTCATCAACTAAAGTAAGGTTTAGTGCGTAATGCTGTGCAATTTGACGCCAGTATTCAATACCTGAACCACCAAGAGGATCAACACCTAGTTTTAAATTCGCTTTTTGAATCGCTTCAATATCAATAACATTGACGAGATCAGCAACATAAGGTGCAACGAGATCTTGTTGAA
The DNA here is from genome assembly GCF_002954725.1 of Photobacterium phosphoreum. Lineage (GTDB taxonomy): Bacteria > Pseudomonadota > Gammaproteobacteria > Enterobacterales > Vibrionaceae > Photobacterium > Photobacterium phosphoreum. The sequence continues at coordinate 556,172 of NZ_MSCQ01000001.1, read as the reverse complement.
CCACAAGCTCAGAAGCAAACGCTTCTGCAATAGGTACGCGCTTTACATCAACCATGCCATTGGCAATAATGTCATTAGCGCGCTGCTCAATAGCAGTCGTTAATGCACTTTCCGCAGGGCCACCGTGAACAGGGTTATACTTAATACCACCATCTTGCGGTGGGTTATGCGATGGAGTAATAACAATGCCATCTGCTTTATCAGCATGCGCTTTATTATGGCAAAGAATTGCATGAGAAATGCCAGGTGTCGGTGTGTAACCTAACCCTTCTTGAACCACAACTTTCACGTTGTTCGCTACCAACACTTCTAATGTTGAAGTAAATGCTGGCTCAGATAAAGCATGTGTATCCTTACCTAAAAATAGCGGTCCAGTTAAACCATTTTCTAGACGAACTTCAGCGATAGCTTGAGCAATAGCCCAAATATGGTGCTGGTTAAAGGTACCTTTATCTGCCGTACCACGATGTCCAGAAGTACCAAATGCTACTTTTTGCAGCGGATCAGTAATATTCGGCTCAATGAGAAAATAATTAGCAACAAGTGCTGGAATATTATGCATATCTTCTTGCTGAGCGCGTTGACCCGCACGAGGATGGATTGCCATTGTCTTATCCTTGTAAAAACTCAATAGTGATTATATTTCACCACAAACTTTATCAATAATATCAGAACTGAAACCCATCTTCGTCATTAATTGGTCAATCATTTGACGCTTTCGGTCTGTATTGGTATTTGTGATCACCCAAAATGGGGTTGTTGGGATTGATTTTGGCTTGGTTGTTTTACCACTTGCAAGCAATGTTTCTTCGTCGTGGGCAAAATAAACACGCGTACGTCCTTTAATTGCCGCCGCTTCTGCAAAGCCATCGGCATCAATTCGGTAAAGAGAAGATAAGATCAGCATAAAACGACCAATGGCTTTCTCTTGCGCTGCAAATTCATCTGAAATTAGCACAGTACGCATTTCTTTAACGCGATCCATGGTTGGCTCATTACCAGCATCTCGACTCACAACAATGCCTTTAGGACGAACAGGCATCACAATAGCATCATGCTGTAATTGTTCTTCTGGCACCATAAGCAAGCGACGTAAAATATCAGAAGCGCTTTCACCAATATGTTGTGTTTGGCTAGCGATATAACGATATAGCTCTTCGTCTACCTCAATAGTCTTCATGGTATTATTCATTATCATTCCGTTTAAAATTCTGGGTACGATTATAGCCTGATCCGAGGTTATACTCTATGGTAAATACCACACCTAACTAGAGAAAATAGCCAGTGAATCTTCATTTTCGTGCTGAAGGCAAGGGTAAAACGATCGTTTTGATCCATGGTTTGTTCGGCAGCGCAGATAATCTTGGTCTTTTAGCCCGAGAATTAAAACAACATTACCAAGTGATCAGTATCGATCTTCGCAATCATGGTTTATCACCTCACAGTGATCAATTTAGCTATCAAGATCTTGCTCAAGATATTATTGACACCCTCGATCATCTCGCTATTGATCAGTTTGATGTTGTTGGTCATTCAATGGGAGGCAAAGTTGCGATGGCACTATCGGCATTAGTCCCTCACCGTATCAGTCATCTTATTGTTATCGACATGGCACCCGTGATATATCACGCTCATCGTCATCAAAATGTGTTTCATGGCTTACGTGAAGTTAACTGCCACCTTATAACAAAGCGCAGTGAAGCAGAACACTATTTAGCCCGTTATGTCGAAGATGCAGGTGTTCGCCAATTTTTATTAAAATCATTAGCAAAAACAGAGACAGGTTACCAATGGCGATTTAATATTGAAGGCTTAATTGCTAACTATGCCACTATTATGGGCTGGCACCCTGCCTTACAACCCTTTAGTGGCAAAACATTATTCATTAAGGGTCAATTATCTGATTATATTGAACCTCAATACCGTGGTGAGATTATGGCACAATTTCCAAATGCTAAAGCCCATGTGGTCGCCAATACGGGTCATTGGCTTCATGCCGAAAAGCCAGCGACGGTAAATCGGATTATTGACCAATTTTTAACGCAATAACCGCAAATAATTCATCGTCAGAATCAACATTTAACTATAGTAGACTACAGGACTAATGATTAAATCCCGTACTCGACTGTGATATAGTGCGCTAAGTTTGATAGTCTTCTTTTATAGTAATGCGATAGCAACAGCTTGTAAGCAAGCTGACGCTATTAACGAGAAGCTATCCTGCCCTATTGATAAAGGGCAACAATAACCAATGATAATATTTGAGCGAAAAAACACCAAATCGTCATCAAACATTAATTATCATTGCGTCATTTATACTGATTTCTGTAAACTGCCCAATAGCAGTTAACAATTTAATATGGGTAATATCTACTATGGCGAGCGTTGGACTCTTCTTTGGTAGCGACACCGGTAACACCGAAGCTGTCGCTAAAATGATTCAGAAGCAACTAGGTAACAAACTAGTTGAAGTAAAAGATATCGCAAAAAGCAGCAAAGAAGATATCGACAACTTTGATCTGATACTACTAGGTATTCCTACTTGGTATTACGGTGAACCACAGTGCGATTGGGACGACTTTTTCCCAGAGCTTGAGCAAGTTGATTTCTCAACCAAACTTGTTGCTATTTTCGGTTGTGGTGATCAGGAAGATTACGCAGAGTACTTCTGTGATGCAATGGGCACAGTACGTGACATCGTTGAAAGCAAAGGCGGCACAATTGTGGGTAACTTTGCCACTGCAGGCTATGAGTTTGAAGCATCAAAAGCGTTAGTTGATGATGCAAACTTTGTTGGTTTATGCATTGATGAAGACCGTCAACCAGAGCTAACAGCACCACGTGTTGAGCAATGGGTTAATCAAATCTTTGATGAAATGTGTCTTGCTGAACTTGCTGACTAAGCAACGTCACAATACACATTTAAAAACGCGCTTTGATAGCGCGTTTTTTATTTTTTAAGATCTTATTCAATCTGAACCATTTAAATATCACTGGATGGTTTCATCATATCTGAGCGATATTGCAGTTTTTTCTAACATAGAATATACGTGTAACTTGTGCCACAACCTCGTTGTTTGCCTTAGAAACACTGACGCTAAATTCCGGTAAATATTGATTACCTTCTGCGGTTGCGGCAATAATCTCAGTAATACAGGCATCTGAAATAACAAAATAAACAAACAAGCCACTATTAGCTGTGAGTATAAAATCAATTTTCGCAGCCGTATCCCACACGAAATATTGCTTACCTAAAATACCTCTTAGTATTAATGAATAAACCGAATCGGTTAACGAAAAAATACTGCCACAATACTGAGTACGATTCGCCTTTTTATTCCACCAGCACAATTTCAGCCGTAACCACACATAGCAAAAATCATTACTGATCAACATAATTTTCATACCTGCCCCCAAATGAAGGCTATAAGTTTAACGCTAGCTTAACCAAACTCGGCTTATAGTAATCAAACAAGGCATTACTCTGGACAAACTGGTATGATGAGTAAATTTATTACATCATATTTACAATATTGTAAACTAAAGAAAAGTGACACTTCTGCTAGATAACTGACCTTTTAAGGTTTATTGTTATCGTTGCGTCACTTATAATGATTCTAAATGAGAAAGACTACTGCAACATTTTTGCAGCTAGCCAACAGGAAAATCGGATGTCAGATAATAATCACGCGCTCAAGCAAGCAGGTCTTAAAGTAACACTTCCTCGACTTAAGATTTTAGAAGTGCTTCAACAACCTGATTGCCAACATATCAGTGCTGAAGACCTGTATAAAAAACTCATCGATATCGGTGAAGAAATTGGCCTTGCGACCGTTTACCGTGTCCTAAACCAATTTGATGATGCAGGCATTGTAACTCGTCACCATTTTGAAGGTGGTAAATCGGTATTCGAATTAGCTACTCAACATCATCATGATCATCTCGTTTGTCTTGATTGTGGAAAAGTAATTGAATTCTCAGACGAAATGATTGAGCAACGCCAAAAAGACATCGCGGCACGCTTTAATGTCCGTTTAACAAACCATAGTTTATATCTTTATGGTCACTGCATCGATGGCGACTGTAATGCCGATGAAACGTTGCACGACGAAAAATAACAACCTCTCGTTATTTTTACTCTAAGAACCAGTGGTCAATATCACTGGTTTTTTACATCTAGAAAAAACCAAGACCTATCTCACGATTCAAATAACGTTACAATTGTCTACGTGACAACCAATGCTTAATTACCTATATATCATTTAGTTACTTTTTATAGGGAATTAATCATGAAACCGAATTCATTAACTATCGCTTTAATTAGCGCTTTATCTTTAGGTTCTATTTCTTCTGTCGCTCATGCTTGTACACGGGTTTTATGGGAAACAAAAGATCAGGGCACATTCGTTGCACGTACAATGGATTGGTCAGAATCAACCCACCCAACATTAGTCAATTACCCCCAAGGCAGTGAATACTCGACCCACTTGAGCAAGCTTAATAATATTAATGCTAAGTATGCTGTTACTGGTATTACAGCTTATGGCATTGTGGTTGATGGCCTTAACTCTCAAGGATTAGGCGGTAATATACTTTATGATGGTGAGATGGATCTTGGTAACGGCGATCCACAACAACAAGCTGGCGCGATAACTTATTTACGTCACCTATTATCACAGTACAAAAATGTCAATGACTTGGTAGCAGCAATTAAAGACAATGCTCCAATTGAAGAATTGATCGATGGAATTCCAGTACGTATTGCGCTACATCTCTCATTCCAAGATCCAACCGGTGATAGTGCTATTGTTGAATGGCGTGACGGTAAACCACAAATTTGGCATGGTAAACAATACACCGTATTAACCAATCAGCCTGGTTATGCACAACACCTTGCTAATGTCCAACGCTCACAACGCGGTTGGGGCAAACAAGATCAACAATGGAGCCAAACAAATTTAGGAACTGGTGGTAACGCTAACCCAGAAGATCGCTTTATTCACACCACTTATTTCTCTCAGCATCTAAAAGAGCCAACCAGTGTAACTAATGGCATAGTGAAACTAGACTCAACCATGTTCCGTATTCCACATGATGCGCCAAACCGTCCCATTAATGGCAAAATGTCTGGCTATGCGACTGAATACTCAATCAATCAGCATCTACAATCTGGTGAGACATTTATTCGCTACCAATGGGGTGATACTTACACCCAATTTAACTATGACATTAAAGCAATTCAGCAATCACAAAAACTGATCAAATTTAATATCGTCAATAATGAATTAGCGGGTGACATTACTCAAAAAGTCATCGCGTCAGGGAAATAAGCAACAGCTAAGCGCCATAAAAAAAGCGCCTATTCCATTACTGAAATAGGCGCTTTTTTACAAATATTAACGACTAATTAGTCACCAATTTTTGCCCAAGTATCACGTAAACCAACAGTACGGTTAAATACTAAATGGTCTGTACTTGAATCTTTGTTATCAGCACAGAAATAGCCCATACGCTCAAACTGGTAGGCTTTTTCAGCTTCAGCTGTCACCAATGAAGGCTCAACAAAACCGTTTAATACCGTTAGAGATTCAGGGTTAATCACTGATACGAAATCTTCAGCAGCGCCTGGGTTTGGCACAGTGAATAGACGATCGTATAAACGAATTTCTGCTGGAATACCCGCTTGTGCAGATACCCAGTGAATAACACCTTTTACTTTACGACCGTCAGCAGGGTTTTTACCTAGTGTGTCTTTATCGTAAGTACAGTAAATAGTCGTGATATTACCTTCCGCATCTTTTTCAATACGTTCAGCTTGGATCACGTATGCGCCACGTAGACGAACTTCTTTACCTAATACTAAACGCTTGTACTTCTTGTTCGCTTCTTCGCGGAAGTCTTCACGTTCAATGTAAAGTTCACGACTAAATGGTACTTCACGCACGCCCATTTCTGGCTTATTCGGGTGATTAGCAACCATTAATGTTTCAGTCTCACCGTCAAAGTTTTCAATCACAACTTTAACAGGATCTAAAACAGCCATTGCACGTGGTGCGTTTTCATTAAGATCATCACGAATACAAGATTCTAGTGAGCTAATCTCAATGGTGTTATCTTGCTTAGTCACACCAATACGCTTACAGAATTCACGCATAGAGCCCGGTGTAAAGCCACGACGACGTAAACCAGAAATTGTAGGCATACGTGGGTCATCCCAACCGTTAACTAGTTTGTCAGTTACAAGTTGGTTTAGCTTACGCTTAGACATCACCGTATATTCAAGGTTTAGACGACTAAACTCATACTGATGTGGTGTGCAATCAATGGTAATGTTTTCAAGAACCCAATCGTATAAACGACGGTTGTCCATGAATTCAAGCGTACAGATAGAATGCGTAATGCCTTCTAGCGCATCAGAAATACAATGCGTAAAGTCGTACATTGGGTAAATGCACCACTTATCACCGGTTTGGTGGTGATGTGCAAAACGTACGCGGTAAAGAACCGGATCACGCATAACCATAAACGGTGATGCCATGTCGATTTTTGCACGCAGACACATTTTGCCTTCTTCAACGTCGCCATTCTTCATTTTTTCAAATAAGGCGATGTTTTCTTCTACGCTACGATCACGGTAAGGGCTATGTTTACCCGCTTGTGTTAACGTACCGCGGTATTCGCGCATCTGCTCAGGACTTAGCTCATCAACATACGCTAAGCCTTTATTAATTAATTCAATGGCAAACCCGTGAAGCTGATCAAAGTAGTTTGATGAATAACAAATCTCACCACTCCACTCAAAGCCTAACCAGTTAACATCATTTTTAATAGACTCAACGTATTCGATGTCTTCTTTCTCAGGGTTAGTGTCATCGAAACGTAAGTTACATTGACCCTGATAGTCTTGAGCAATACCGAAGTTCAAACAAATAGATTTCGCATGGCCGATATGCAGATAACCATTTGGTTCTGGCGGGAATCGGGTATGTATGCTTGTATGTTTGCCACTGGCTAAATCCGCATCAATAATTTGGCGAATAAAGTTAGATGGACGAGCTTCAGATTCACTCATCTATTACACCTCGTGTACTTACAGGATTGAAAATTATGTACAGTCCATCAATATGAACTATGACTGCACACTATACCTTAATGCCGCTATGCAAAAAATCAAAAACACGGTTATCGCAGACAATAGTTGTTGATTTCATAAATAACGCACAATAAAAAGCCGACAATGGTTATCCCATCATCGGCTTTTAGCAAAATCACTCAGTGATCAGGCTTTACTCGTTGTCAGTTGCTTACAATGATGTAACACGACTGAAACGTTTACCATTACCACTTACTGCGCGAATTTCAACCTTACCTGTTACACTTGGTTGTGCTTTCGCATCATAAGTGTTCCACGTTTTACCAGCATCAGTAGAATACTGTAGTGTAAGACCTGGCATGCTCACGTTCATCGCAAGTTTACCATTTTCAATCTTAGCACCAGGTACTGGTACACGGTATTTAATACCCGCAGCATCTAGTTTAGCTAGTTCACGGTGACCAAGTACGTTAGCAAAACTCTGCCACTCATTCTGTAGTGCTTTCTTGTTTACAAGGTTTGAATCTTGAGAATATTCAACACCTACTTGGTATTCATTTTCCCACTCACCTTTGTGCCATGCACGCTCAGCGGCAGCTAACACACGTGGGAATACCATGTATTCGTATTGATCATCATTACCTACAGTCTCACTCCAAAGTTGAGCCGATAGACCATGGAAACCTTTAGACTTCACAGTACCTTTACTTGCAAAACCATTACCATCACGATCGAGTGATGTTTCAGCATTTTGTGGTAAGTTCTCTGGTGCGAAACCAAACATCTTACGGGTATCTGTTGCACGTGTTGCCCAGTAGTAGCCACGCTCTGATGGGTCTACTTCGTATGGCATATCCATGTAAACGTAATCAGGGTTAGATACGATCACATCGTAGCCTTTATCAGCCCACTCGTATGCTGACGCACCGCCGCCCCAGTATAGAACGTCCCAGAAGTTCACACGCACGTTATCGGTTTCAAACGCTTTTGAGTCTTTTGAATACTTCAAGCCATCTTGCCATGCTTGGAAGTTCTCAATGCCTTTACCGTTAACCACTTCACTAACACGCTCTGCGAAGTAACTTGGTAGACGGTCGTAATCACTTACCACACCTTCTGCGATCAATTTCTGACACATTGGTGATTTTTGGTATGGCTTATCTTGCTTAGATTGGTCAATAGAACCCGTCCAAGCCGTTTGCTCTGCTGCATTAATATCTTGGAAACCAGCGTTTAGCTTGATATTTTTCGCTTCATCACCACCAAAGTGCCAAGTATTTAATGGCATACCCGCTTCTTTGTGCATTGCTTGAATTTCAGTAATTACTTTATCAACAAACTTTGCAGAAGAATCCATACATGGGTTAATGAAACTACGCTTATCGTAGAACTGTACTGTGGTAACGTTTGACGTATCTTGTGGATCCATCAAGCGGTACTCGTTCGCTTCATCCATCTTGCCTTCAGCGGCTAGACGAGTGTAACGCGCTTCCATCGCAACAACTGCAGCACGTGCGTGCGCTGGCATATCGATTTCAGGGATAACTTCGATACCACGTGCTTTCGCATATTTAAGAATATCTAGATAATCTTGCTTGCTGTAGTAACCAGAACCATCGTTATCAGATGTTGGGCCTGAACCTAGTTGTGGTAGTAGACATGATGTCTCAGACAGATCGTGACAACGCTTGCCACCAATATCTGTTAGCTCTGGTAAACCAGGGATCTCTACACGCCAACCTTCATCATCTGATAGGTGGAAGTGGAATTTGTTCATTTTATACGCAGCCATTTGGTCTAGCGTACGTAGAATCACAGCTTTAGAGTGGAAGTTACGACCCACATCAACCATTACACCACGGTAATCAAAACGTGGTGCATCGGTTACTTCTAGCGTAGGAATGCTATTTTTAGCGCCGGTGCTCATTAGTGAGATTAATGACTGCATACCGTAGAATGCACCTTGGTCATCAAAACCAATAACCGTTGCACCCGTTGGTGTTACATCTAACGTGTAAGCACCCGCAATTTGTTGATCTTTAGCAAATGAACCTGGTAGTAGGCTCACTTTTACTGGGTATTGACCTTTAGTATTAACACCTAATACATCAAGACGCTCATTCACTGCTGCCATCATATCAGCAGGTAGCGTGAAGTTGCTGATTTTAATACCGTTTACTAGTGAAACAGTGTTACCTGTTAGCTTAGTGCTTAGTGGCGTAGGAACAATTGTTGCTGCCACTTCTTCTGTTGCTAACACGTTGATATCTTGATTTTTCTCAAAACGTGTTTCAGCAGTTGCAAGCACGTTATTATCGGCTTTAACACGCTTGAATTGATCACCTTTAAGCGGCACTAAGTAATCAGCAGGATTAGCTGAATCAGTACTCTTAATGGTTTGTGGCGCGGCATCACCAGACGTTACGTATGCACGTGGCATATAATCGTTTTCAAACAACGTCCAATATTCACCGATGTAAGGAATAACAACCTTCTCGCCTTCTGCAAAACCATCAAACTTTTCAGTTGGTTCTAGTGTATGAAGGTCACCTGTTACGTGTGTAACTTTAAATTGGTCGTTTTGTACTTCAAGAATCTGGCGAATGCTGCTGAAATAAATTTTCCAATCAGTACCCGTTACTGCTGGACCATTATTTTCCAGCGTCAAATTAATTAGATCACAAGATGCCCACTCTGCGCCTAGCGTCTTACATTGTAGACCTTCTTCTGCACCGTGTTGAGTAACGATTTCATAAGTAACATCAAGGTTATTCGCTAGTTTTTTAACAACCTTTTCATCATCATTTCCTTGTGTTGCACAACCAGTTACTGCCAGTGCAATGAAAGATGCTAACGCCGTAAGTTTAATAGTCATGAAATATTCCTTTCTCCCGATATCCCTTTAAATGAAGGGAAAATCTATATAGAGCCCAAAAGTTGGGTACTCAAAATGCCGGTCTTGATATCTTACAACTAAAATATCAGGACCGGTCTAATTAAAAGTGTTGCGGTATTTCGTGTGTCGCTTAATTACTTAAGAATTTAGGTAATTATGGAAGCTTTACTGCTGATAGATCTTCTGACGCTGGGATTTTTTTCATTTCGCCAGCAACGATTTCAGCTAGAGGGCCAAGGATAACTTGTAGGTTATTTGAACCTAATTTAACCACACCCATTGCACCTAGTGCTTTTAGTGTCTTCTCATTAGCAAGGCTACTGTCTTTTAGAGTAAGACGTAGACGAGTAATACAAGCATCAATGTTTTCTAGGTTACCGTGACCACCAAGCGCTTTTAAGTATTGCTTAGCTAATTCACCCGTTTCAGCAGAACCTTTTACAGATGATTTGTCATCTTCTTCGTCATCTTCACGGCCAGGCGTTTTAAGATTAAACTTAACAATCGCAAAGCGGAAGATTCCATAGTAGATACCGAAGAATGCAATACCTTGAAGAATCAACATGTACCAGTTAACTGCTAGTGGGTTACGTGCTGACAATACCATGTCGACAAGACCTGCAGAGAAACCGAAACCAGACATCCAATGCATTGATGCTGCAATGTATACTGAGATACCTGCTAACGCTGCGTGGATTACATATAGTGGTGGAGCAAGGAACATGAATGCAAATTCTAGTGGCTCAGTAACACCAGTGAAGAATGATGCAAAACCAGCAGCAATTAATAATGACGCTGTACGCTCTTTATTCTTAAGCTTCGCTGTGTGGTACATCGCTAACGCTGCACCAGGTAGACCAAACATCATTACAGGGTAGAAACCTGCTTGGTACATACCAGTTACGCCTGGAACACCTTGACCACTTAAGAAGTTAGGAATGTCGTTAATACCAGCAACATCAAACCAGAATACTGAGTTCAATGCATGGTGTAGACCAACAGGAATCAATAGACGGTTAAAGAATGCATAGATACCTGCACCTGCAGCGCCCATACCTTGGATGCTTTCACCAAAGCTAACAAGACCGTTGTAAACTAGAGGCCATACGAACAGTAATACTGCTGCGATAACGATACCAGCAACTGAAGTCAGAATTGGAATTAAACGCTTACCACTAAAGAATGCTAATGTTTTATGCAATTCAACGTTTGAGTAACGGTTGTAGATTTCCGCAGAAACGATACCTACCAAGATACCAACAAACTGGTTATTAATCTTAGCAAAAGCGGCTGGAACAGCACTTGCATCGATACCTTGAATCATGGCAACTGATCCTGGCGATAGCAACGTAGTTACAACAGTGTAACCAACGAAACCTGCCAGTGCCGCAGCACCGTCTTTATCTTTTGACATGCCGTATGCAACACCAATTGCAAACAAAATTGACATGTTATCGATAATTGAAGAACCCGCTTTAATTAGGAACGCAGCAATTGCTGAGTTTGCACCCCAACCTGACGGATCAACCCAATAGCCAATACCCATTAAAATTGCCGCTGCTGGTAGTACAGCAACAGGCACCATTAGCGCCTTACCTACTTTTTGAAAATATCCAAGAATGTTCACCGTTAGTTCCCCCTATGGTTTTCTTAGATTCGATAGTGATAGCTTTTTTTTGCCATCTGTTTTTGTCCTTTGCAGTTTATGAATTTTATTTCGCTCCGCAAATTAAAACATCATCATTTGTGATGATGATCACCGACCGAGGTCAGAACTGAGTGATTTTGCTAGCTCGATCATAAAACTTATTTTATCATTCGAAACAAAGGCGATATGCCGCTAAGATTTTTCCTGTTTTAACTATCTTCAAAGAGGTGTCAACGTGAGACTAATCCCGCTTAATAACGCTAAAGATGTTGGTCTATGGTCTGCTCGCTACATTGCAGATCGTATTAACAAGTTCCAACCAACGGCTGAGCGTCCATTTGTGCTAGGTCTACCTACAGGTGGTACACCACTTGCAACATATCAGCGTTTGATCGAGCTATACCAAGCTGGTGAAGTAAGTTTTAAAAACGTCGTGACGTTCAACATGGATGAGTATGTTGGCATGGCGGCAGATCACCCAGAGTCATACCGCAACTTCATGTATAACAACTTCTTCAACCATGTTGATATGCAAGAACAAAACATCAATCTTCTTGATGGTAATACAGCGGATCACCAAGCTGAATGTCAACGTTACGAAGACAAAATCAAAACCTATGGTCGCATTAACTTGTTCATGGGTGGCGTGGGTAATGATGGACATATTGCATTCAATGAGCCAGCATCATCATTAGCTTCTCGTACACGTATCAAGACGCTAACGCACGAAACACGTATTGCTAATTCTCGTTTCTTTGAAGGCGATATCAATCAAGTGCCTAAGTACTCATTAACTATTGGTGTTGGTACGCTATTAGATTCTGAAGAAGTAATGATCCTGATCACAGGTCACAACAAGGCACAGGCACTACAAGCTGCTGTTGAAGGTTGTGTTAACCACCTATGGACAGTCTCTGCACTTCAGCTTCACCCTAAATCAATGATCATTTGTGATGAGCCATCAACTCAAGAACTTAAAGTAAAAACAGTTAAGTACTTCCAAGAGTTAGAAGCAGAAAACATTGCACATATCTAAACAATGACACTTGTTATTGCTTGAACGGCATAACATGAAATGTTAACCGTCATCATAGATTGAAAAAACGCCGTCTCTTTGACGGCGTTTTACTTTTTCCCTCCCAATAATCCATTACAAACCATCACAAAAAGCATAATTGTGACTATTGACAATACAGTCATGGTTTACCGCTTCGACTATTAACGATATTTGCTTATATTCACATCTCTTCGCGTATTTTAGTGACCAATGCCACAGCCCAAGCAGACACCAACAACGATTTCTTTATTTTTATGAGTAAGAACGTATATTACTGTAACAATCAATGTATAGATCATCTTCCACATTGAATAATTCGGCACGCATAATAATGACAATTAAAGACAACAGGGCCGTACATATCGATAGCGCTTTGATAAAGACAATAATGATAACAAATCATAATAATCATCTTCAGGCGATAATTATTAACGCTAAATACGAGCAGAACTAAACTATGACAGGCGGACAAATTGGTAACGTTGATCTAGTCAAGCAGCTAAATAGTGCTGCAGTATACCGACTCATCGACTTGCAAGGCCCTATCTCTCGCATACAGGTTGCTGATATTAGTCACCTCGCGCCAGCAAGTGTCACTAAAATTACCCGCCAACTATTGGAACGCGGTTTAATAAAAGAAGTCGCACAACAAGCATCAACGGGGGGAAGAAGAGCAATATCTCTGACGACAGAATCAGCCGGTTTTCACTCGATTGCAGTACGCATTGGCCGTAAGAATATTGAAATAACCCTTTATGATCTCAGTGGTAAACATATTACCGGTGCGGCTTATCCATTTTTATATTCTGACCAAGATGTATTAGCCGAAGGCCTTATCAAATATATTCGAGAATTTATTGATAATAACCAGAATGTAATGAAAGAGTTGGTGGCATTTGGCATTATTCTTCCAGGTCTTGTTAACCCAGAAACTGGCACTGTAACTTATATGCCAAATATTAACGTCCATGATTTTGAGCTTGCTCATATTATTCAAGATACTTTTGGCATTATGACGTTTGTTGGCAATGATATTCGAGGCCTTGCACTTGCAGAGCACTTCTTTGGTGCTAGCCGTGACTGTAAAGATTCAATTTTAGTCAGTATGCATAATGGTACCGGTGCCGGTATTATTGTTAATGGTCAGGTATTTTTAGGACAGAACCGTAATGTCGGTGAAATTGGTCATATCCAAATTGATCCATTAGGTGATAAATGCCAATGTGGTAATTTTGGCTGTCTAGAAACCATTGCATCCGATCCTGCGGTGATTAAGCATGTACAGCAACTACTTGATCAAGGTTATCCAAGTAGCTTACAAGCACTTGAAGAACTTACCATGCTTGCCATTTGTGACGCCGCAAATGATGGTGATGAACTTGCTACTCAAGCATTACTAAAAGTGGGTCATCATCTTGGTAAAGCATTAGCGATGACGATTAATTTATTCAACCCTCAAAAGATCATTCTGGCGGGTAATATTACGCAAGCCCAATCAATTGTATTACCTGCGATACGCCGTTGTGTTGAAAGCCAATCACTAGCCGCATTTAATAATGACTTACCGATTGTTGCATCAGAACTCTATAACCAACCCACCATTGGTGCCTTTTCAATGATAAAACGCGCAATGCTAAATGGTGTGTTATTGCAACGATTATTGGAAGATTAATCATTAACCACACTTTTATTAACGCGTAAATTCATCAACAAGCGCTAATAACACCACGATTACAAAGGGGGATTAATCACAACTGATTAATCCCCCTAATGCTATTATATTCATTATTTTTATTTCCCACACTATCTTGCAAGGATGTAGTTCAAGGTATGGAGTTACTGTATATTAGCGCGGCATTTCTGGCCGGTTTCATCGCTCTACGTTGTAAATTGCCCCCTCTGGTCGGTTTTTTAGTCGCCGGCTTTGTGTTAAATAGTTTTGGCTTTCGTTCAACCCCTGCGTTAACCACCTTAGCCGACCTGGGTGTGACATTATTATTATTCACCATCGGTTTAAAACTTGATGTAAAAACCCTCCTAAATAAAGAAGTATGGGGAGGAGCAACCTTACACAATTTATTATCAACAGCACTATTTACCTTATTCCTCGTTGTGCTTAAACAATTAGGATTAACCATGTTTGCCGAAATGGCATTCAATCAATTAGTACTGATTGGCTTTGCCTTATCGTTCTCGAGTACCGTTTTTGCTATCAAACTACTGCAAGAAAAAGGCGAATTAAACGCTAAATATGGCACTGTCGCGATTGGTATTCTGGTTATGCAGGATATTTTTGCGGTATTATTTCTTACCATCTCGAGTGGTAAAATTCCTGATATTACTGCTCTTGGTTTATTTGCCCTGCCTTTACTGCGCCCTCTGTTATATAAAATTCTCGATAAAGCAGGTCACGGTGAAATATTAGTTTTGTATGCGGTTATGCTCGCACTCGTTGCAGGAGCAGGTTTATTTGAAATTGTCGGTATGAAGCCTGATTTAGGTGCATTGCTATTAGGTATGTTAATGGCTGGCCATCCTAAAGCATCGGAAATGGCTAAATCACTGTTTAATTTTAAAGAGTTATTGTTAGTGTGTTTCTTTTTAAATATTGGCCTCGCAGAATCACCAACCTTAAATGGAATGTTGATGGCATTAGTGTTGATGCTGTTATTGCCTCTCAAAGGCATGCTTTATTATGCCGTTTTCCACTTATGCCGTTATCGCGTTCGCACCTCAATGCTGGCAACCTTAACCTTATTTAACTACAGTGAATTTGGGTTAATTGTCGGTGGTGTTGCTTATAAAATGGGCTTATTACCTGGCACCTTTTTGGTCGCGATGGCAATGGCGGTATCATTATCATTTTTACTGGCAGCACCGCTTAATAGTATGAGTCATAAACTTTATACCGAAGCTGCAAAACGCCTCAAAGAATTCGACCCCGACCGCCTTAATTGTAACGATAAGTTAATTGATTTTGGTCATGCTCGTATTCTTATTCTTGGAATGGGACGTATTGGCTCAGGGGCTTATGATGAGCTAGAAAACCGTTATGGTAAGCAAATTATTGGTGTTGAAACCCGTCACGAATCAGTAGAGCTTCATCATCATCAACAACGTAATGTCATTCATGGCGATGCCACAGATCCTGATTTTTGGGAACGCGTCATCAATAATCACCATATTGCGCTTATTTTATTAGCAATGCCGAATGGAACCGCCAATATTTACGCCTTAGATCAGCTCAAAAGCCGCCATTTCCAAGGAAAAATCGCGGCAATCGCTAAATATAGCGATGAAGAAGCCCAATTACACCAACAAGGTATTGATGCCGCCTTTAATATTTACAATGAAGCAGGCAGTGGTTTTGCTCGTGATGTCTGTGAGCACCTCCAACCTCAAATTATTCCGCTTAAAACAGATTAAATTACCTTTCAAAAGTTAGATATTTCGCAGTGAAAAATAAACAGTAACGCCGTTACTGTTTATTTTTTAAATTAAAAAACTGTTACAAAATAGATATCATTCGGAAAAACCAATTTTAAATAGATAATATTCACCACGAGTGCTTTTGTTTAATTGAATAACAATAAATAGTTGTAATTAGTTAACGAATGCGTGATTTTAATAAACAGAAGCGAAATGGCTGTAGCGCAAACACTAATTATCATAATGATAACTTATCTGCTACATGATACATTTCTATTAATTATGGCTAATAAAAAGATAACATTTGGAGCAGTATTATGTGTTCAATATTCGGTATTCTTGACATCAAGAGTGACTCTTCAGCACTTCGTGCAACCGCTCTTGAGTTATCAAAAAAAATGCGTCATCGCGGCCCTGACTGGTCTGGCATTTATGCTTCAGACAACGCAATCTTAGTTCATGAACGTTTAGCGATTGTTGATCTTAATAGTGGTGAACAACCACTTTATAACGCAGATAAAAGTCATGTATTAGCAGTCAATGGTGAGATCTACAACCACAAAGAGCTCCGTGCTGAATTTGCACCTAACTACCCTTTCCAAACCGAATCTGATTGCGAAATCATTTTAGCGTTATACAAAGAAAAAGGGCATGAACTATTAGATTACCTCAATGGTATCTTTGCCTTTATTCTTTATGATGAGCAAGAAGATGCTTACCTTATTGGTCGTGACCACATTGGTATTATTCCGCTTTATCAAGGTTATGATGAGCACGGTAACTTCTATATCGCTTCTGAAATGAAAGCACTAGTACCTGTGTGTAAAACAATCAGTGAATTCCCTCCAGGTACTTACCTTTGGAGCAAAAAAGGTGAGCCCGTTCGTTACTACAAACGTGATTGGATGGAGTTCGATGCCGTTAAAGATGCTAAAACCGATAAAGTTGCATTAACTGATGCGCTTGAAAGTGCGGTTAAACGCCAATTAATGACCGATGTACCTTATGGAGTACTACTTTCTGGCGGTCTTGATTCATCTATTATTTCAGCGATTACTAAGAAATTTGCTGCAAAACGTATTGAAGATGATGAGCAATCACAAGCATGGTGGCCGACACTGCACTCATTTGCGATTGGACTTGAAGATGCTCCCGATCTAAAAGCGGCTAAAATTGTGGCTGATGCCATTGGTACTGTTCACCATGAGTTGACCTATACCGTTCAAGAAGGTCTAGATGCTATTCGTGATGTGATTTACCACATTGAAACCTACGATGTAACCACTATTCGTGCTTCAACACCTATGTATCTCATGTCACGTAAGATCCGTGCGATGGGTATTAAAATGGTGTTATCTGGTGAAGGGGCTGATGAAATCTTTGGTGGTTATTTATACTTCCACAAAGCACCTAACGCTAAAGAGTTCCATGAAGAAACAGTTCGTAAACTATTAGCACTTAACATGTTTGACTGTGCACGCGCTAACAAATCAATGGCGGCATGGGGCATTGAAGCACGCGTACCGTTCTTGGATAAAGAATTTCTTGATGTCGCAATGCGTATTAACCCTCAAGATAAAATGTGCGGCAATGGTAAAATGGAAAAGCATATCTTACGTGAGTGTTTTGAGGACTACTTACCAGCAGCTGTTGCATGGCGTCAAAAAGAGCAATTCTCTGACGGCGTTGGCTATAGCTGGATCGACAGCCTAAAAGAAGTCGCTGAAGCAAAAATCACTGCTCAGCAATTAGCAACTGCTGCGTTCCGTTTCCCATATAACACACCAACGACCAAAGAAGGTTATGTTTACCGTGAGATTTTTGAAGAGCTATTCCCACTAGAAAGTGCGGCTAAATGTGTCCCAGGTGGACCATCTATTGCTTGTTCTAGTGCCAAAGCTATTGAGTGGGATGAAAGTTTTAAAAATGCGGCAGACCCATCAGGTCGAGCAATTGCTGCGGTTCACAACCAAGCTTACACAAAATAAATAAATTTATCGCATAAAAAAACCGCCACTAAAAATGGCGGTTTTTTTGATTAACGACAGCCTGTCATTAACGTTCCCAGTACGCTTCTTCTAAGCTATCTTCACGTTCAGGTAAACCACGAGAAAGACGAGGAGAATATTGGGCTAGCACTTCATAACTTACACGGTTTGAATACAAACAAACTTGTGAGAATGATGAGTACGTTAGGAAAGAATATTGGTGCTTACTTGAATTTGGCACGTTTTCTTTATGGTAACGGTTCGCTGACATATCATGCAATAACGCAGATAATGCACCATCACCCGCACCATTAGTATTTTTAATGCGCTCAGGGCCACCCATATACGGTGCAATGTGTGAGTAAACCTTAGTTGGATTTTCACAGGTTGCTTTTAGCATTGGACGACTAAATTCATAACGGTTAAATTCAGCAATATCACCCGGTAATAACGGTAACGCTGTTTCACGTTTTGCTGATTCTTCAGTATAACCCGCGGTGTATAAACCAACTGGGCCTGCCGTACAAAGTACAAGATCAACCCATTCTAGGGTTTTATCAGCAGCAACTAATGGATCAGATTCACCGGTTAATGCTTCACCTTCATCTTCATTCATTGCAACCACAGTTACATGATCACGTAGGAAATCACGCCACCATTGTGGATCATCTTGAATCACGAATTTAGTACCTAGCGTTAATACTACTGGTACATCATATTTTTTAGCATACTCAATCGCTTTCATTGTTGCCGCTGGCATAGGATCGCCAGGCTTACAACGAACAAGATAAGCGGTTAATACTAGTGCAGAGGCATTTTCAAACACACATTCAGGAATGCTATCTGGCTTAAGTTGGTTCATGTTACCTTCGTTAATTGCGAAGGTACGCTCACCATCTTTAGAAATCAGCGCAAAACAACGACCAATAGGGCCATTGACAGGCTGAAGATAGTTCATATCCATGCGGCTTGAAGTATTACAAAGATAACGGTAAGCATAGCTACCAATCTCAATGTCTTTACTCATTACGCCCAATAATACAGATTTATCGTCGGCTAATACTGAGTAGTTATGTAAAGTATTACCAATCGTGCCACCAGCAAATTCATGAGTCACAAGATTATTGTCTTTTAACTCATTGTAAAGCGCTTCTGCTTTTTCATCAGTAATTACCAATGAATGACCTTTACTTAGCTCATAACGTTCCAGAAATTCATCATCAACGTAGGCTTCAATATCAACCAATGTTTGATCGATACCCACAACATGAGTACGTGTTAAACGCTTCTCTATCTTCGTTTGACTAAGAAGTGGATCGCGAGCATGTACGGGAAAATAATGCTTAGATTTTCGTTGGCCTGGAAATTTCATGTCAATGGGCTATCAAGTTGTAAATTTTGCGAATTCTATCACAGAATTTGGCACATAAAAGCAAAAGCTATCATAGGTTTTACGAATAATAGCCTCAAATACCAACGCAATCGTTACCGTAGGAAAAATAGCTTCCTAACAAAACGAATATTACCATCCTTGCGTATGCTGCTTAATCAAGCTTTCCATCATCAAGATATGAGCAGGGTTATCATTTAAGCATGGGATCAAATTAAACTCTTTGCCACCCGCCTCAATAAATACTTCTTTACATTGCTCAGCGATTTCTTCTAGTGTTTCAAGACAATCAACGGAGAAAGCTGGGCACATCACATCCAAGCGTTTAATGCCTTTTTCAGCTAATGATTTAATTGTCGCTTCCGTATAAGGCTTTAACCATTCTTCACGCCCAAAAATAGATTGGTAACTCATGCTCATTTTTTCGCGTGGCATATCAAGCGATTCAGCCAGTAATACGGTGGTTTGATGACAATGATCTGGATAAGGATCACCATTATCAGCATAGCGTTGTGGAATGCCGTGATATGAACACAATAAATAATCCGGTTTGCCTCTCTCGGCCCAAAAAGTTTCCGCTGACTGAGCTAACGCCGCAATATAGTCTGGATGATCATAGTAATGATTCACAAAACGAAGTTCAGGTAATTCTGGGACTGTTTTTAACTCTTTAGCGATACGATCAAAAACAGCGGCCGTTGTTGTTGCCGAATATTGGGGATACAACGGTAAAACAAGTATTTGCTTACATCCCTGCTGTTTTAGCAGTTGCAAACCTGATTGAATACTTGGCTCACCATAGGTCATGCCTAAAGCAACAGGTATATTGAGGGTTTGTTGTAGGGCTTGTTGCTGACGACGTGAATACACCATTAGTGGTGAACCTTCATCCATCCATACTGATTGGTATAATTTAGCCACTTTAGGTGAACGTATCGGTAAAATAATGCCATGTAAAATAGGACACCATAACCACCGTGTCATATCTACCACTCGCTTATCATGTAAGAATTCAGCTAAAAAATGTTTCACACCAGCGGTTGTTGGTGCATCAGGCGTACCAAGATTAACCAGTAATACCCCATAGTTGTTATTTGTTGTCATTGGAATTTATCCTTTTCTGTCTGTGCCCACTGCTGTTTATTATATTATTTCTAGCTTCGAGAATACATTTCCGTAACCAAAAACACTCAATATAACAACGCTATTTATATTATCCCAATATTAAAACCAAAAAAAACGAGCATTACCAATTGGTAAGCCCGTTCATTTACATCGTTATTAGCTATGAATAAGACATTAGCTAATCAACAATATCAATTATGCTAATGCTTTCTCAAGCTGTGCACTTACTTCTGCAACAGGTAACGTACCGTCAAACTTAAGGTACTTAGTGTTACCCGCAGCCGCTTCTTTACCGTAGTATTCGATAAGCGGTGCAGTTTGGTTATGGTATACCGTTAGACGTGCGCGAACAGTTTCTTCTTTGTCATCTTCACGGATAACAAGATCTTCACCCGTTACGTCATCTTTACCTTCAACCTTTGGTGGGTTGTAAACAGCATGGTAAGTACGACCAGAAGCAAGGTGAGCACGACGACCCGCCATACGCTCAACGATTACATTATCAGCAACGTCAAATTCAATAACGTAATCAACAACAACGCCATTTTCTTTAAGACCATCAGCTTGAGGAATTGTACGAGGGAAACCGTCAAGTAGGAAACCTTTTGCACAATCTTCTGCAGTGATACGCTCTTTAACAAGACCAAGGATGATATCGTCAGATACAAGTTGACCTGCATCGATCACTGATTTTGCTTGCTTACCTAGTTCAGTGCCAGCTTTGATTGCAGCACGTAACATGTCACCAGTAGAAATTTGAGGAATACCAAATTTTTCCATGATGAATTGAGCTTGAGTACCTTTACCTGCACCGGGTGCACCCAGAAGGATAATGCGCATTGTGTTCCCCTTTAAAATAGAGTGGAAATTTGCAAAAAACTGAAAATACACTGATTAGCGCTCAGTCGCAAGCTTGGCACTATGACCAAGCCGCGATTGAATGATTTATCAGAATAGTCTGTGACTTTGATGGGTTAATTGGTTATTTAACCAACAACTTGTTTACTGCAGCTAAGAACTGTGAAGGATCATCCATTGTGCCACGTTCAGCTAGCATTGCTTCACCAAACAAGAACTCAACCCAGCGACCAAAAATTTCTTCGTCAGCTTCGTCAGCCATTTGCTTCACTAAGCTATGCTCTGGGTTTAATTCAAAGATGTACTGTACTTCAGGTGCTTCATGGCCAGCAGCGGCAAGTAATTTCGCCATTTGTGTACCCATTTCGTTTTCGTCTGTCACCATTACCGCTGGGGTATCATGCAGTTTAAACGTTGGGCGTACTTCTTTAACGCGCTCACCAAGGTATGTTTTGGTGCGCTCAGTCACAGAAGTGAATTCTTTTTCTGCTTCTTTCTGCTTTTCTTTTTCTTCTGCATTATCAAATGAAGATAGATCAAGATCAGATTTGGTGATCGCTTGGAACTTTTTACCTTCAAATTCAGGTAAGTGGCCCATTAGGTATTCATCAATACGATCGTACATCAAAATAACTTCTAACCCTTTCGCACGGAATTGCTCAAGGTGTGGGCTATGTTTCGCCGCGTTAAAGTTATCTGCAGTCAGGTAGTAAATCTTATCCTGACCGTCTTTCATGCGGCTAACATAATCAGCTAACGAAACAGTTTGATCGAGTGAATCATTGTCTGTTGATGAGAAACGTAGTAATGCCGCAATTTTTTCACGGTTACTAAAATCTTCTGCCAAGCCTTCTTTTAGTACCTGACCAAACTCTTTCCAGAATGATTGGTATTGCTCTGGCTCATTTTTCGCCATGCGCTCAAGCATTTGCAATACACGTTTAGTACACGCTTTACGCAGTGCTTGGGTCACTTTGTTATCTTGCAAAATTTCGCGAGATACGTTTAGCGGTAAATCATTTGAATCAATTAAGCCGCGAACAAAGCGTAAGTAAGTCGGCATGAACTGTTGTGCATCATCCATAACGAACACACGCTGCACATACAATTTAAGACCATGCTGACCATCGCGGTTATTTAAATCCCACGGCACTTTTGATGGAATGTATAACAAGCTAGTGTAATCTTGCTTACCTTCAACACGGTTATGACTCCATGCTAATGGTTCGGCATAATCATGAGCAACGTGGTTATAAAATTCTTTATACTCTTCATCGCTGATGTCTGACTTATTACGTGTCCATAACGCTTGTGCTTTGTTGATTTGATCCCATTTCGACCCAGTAACCTTGCCTTCTTCATCTTTTTCTTCTGTTTGAATAAAGACAGGAATACCAATGTGATCAGAATATTTACCCACAATTTCACGCAGACGGTGTTCATCTAAGAACTCTTGCTCATCAGCACGAAGATGTAAAATAATTTCAGTTCCACGGCTTGCTTTAGTGATGGTCTCGATGCTGTAATCACCCTCACCTGCTGATGTCCAGCAAACACCTTCGTCAGCGGTAACTTCAGCACTGCGGGTATTCACCGTTACGCTATCTGCCACAATAAATGCTGAGTAGAAACCAACACCAAACTGACCAATCAATTGTGAGTCTTTAGTCTCATTTTCATCGAGCTGAGCAAAGAATTCTTTCGTACCTGATTTTGCAATCGTACCCAAATGTTCAATCGCTTGTTCACGTGTCATACCAATACCATTATCACTAATGGTTAAGGTGCCAGCTTGGGGGTTAATCGCCAGTTTCACACATAAATCTGCATCATTACCGTATAAATCAGTTTTTGATAATGCTTTAAAGCGTAATTTATCTGCCGCATCTGATGCGTTAGAAATCAATTCACGTAAAAAAATCTCTTTATTAGAGTAAAGAGAATGAATCATTAAATGCAGTAGTTGTTTTACTTCTGATTGGAAACCGCGTGTTTCCTTTTGGTTATCAACTGTTTGCTCGCTCATTTCGACTCCAAAAAAATTATGAGTAGTATATAAAGATAAATATGGTCAAACTGTATGATTTCAACCTAAAATGACATGTTTTTATTACTAAATAATTGTCAAATAATATAACACACTGAATCACAAATATTTATCGCAAGCGCCTAATTAACCACACATTCTAATTACAGCCTGCTTTTGTCATAGTTTTCCGACTAAAAGGAGGAACTATGACACAATTCGAAAAACACCAATATTGGACAGCCATCGTTAACCAGCAGCAAAATAGTGGTATTTCAATACCGCAATTTTGCAAACAGAACGATATCAATTACGCTAATTTTCACTATTGGATAAAGAAAATTGAACAAACTGATAATGAACAAATTGCCCATCAAGTCGTTATCAGTGAACCACCCATTTTAAACGGTGAAATAGTGGTTATTCATCTACCCAATGGAATTCGTGCGGAATTACCAGCGTCACTGACATTAATTCAGGTTCAAACATGGCTTAAGGGGCTACAATGATCCCAAGTGGTGCTGTCTATCTTGTCTCTGGTATCACCGATATGAGAAAGTCGATTGATGGTCTGTCTCTTATTGTCGCAGATGCGCTCGAAATGGATCCATTAAGCAGTGCATGGTTTATATTTTGTAATCGCGGCAAAGATAAAATCAAGATCCTCTTCTGGGATACAAATGGATTTTGGCTTTATTATCGGCGTTTAGAAAAAGGTCGCTTTAAATGGCCAAAGCCAACGGCTTCTGGTCATATTTATATCTCAACGCAACAGCTGAACTTATTATTATCCGGTCTAAAACTAA
>NZ_MSCQ01000001.1:529825-530644 GCF_002954725.1 Photobacterium phosphoreum | reverse complement strand
ACGGTTAATTACACCATTAATCAATGACCAAAGTTGCTCACCTATCTAGAAGATGGCGATATAAGTATCGATAATAATGTCACTGAACGGGACATCCGCCCGTTTACAACGGGACGGAAAAACTGGATGTTCTCGCCGTCGGTCGAAGGCGCAACCGCGAGCGCTAATCTGTATAGTTTAGTGATGACGTGTCGTGCCAATAATATCAATCCGTATTACTACTTCGCGCACTTATTCAAAGTGCTACCAACCCGTACTCCACAAGATGAACTCACGGATCTTATGCCCTGGAACTTCCCAATCGATGAGGCCTAATAAGGCCTCACTGCTTAATTGCGCGCTTACATAATAATAAGTTCAGCTGTTGCGTTGAGATATGAATATGACCAGAAGCCGTTGGCTTTGTCCATTTAAAGCAACCTTTTTCTAAACGTCGATAATAAAGCCAAAATCCATTCGTATCCCAGAAGAGGATCTTGATTTTATCTTTGCCGCGATTACAAAATATGAACCATACACTGCTTAATGGATCCATTTCTAGTACATCAGCCACAATAAGCGAGAGACCATCAATCGATTTTCTCATGTCTGTAATACCAGAAACGAGATAAATAGCGCCTCTTGGGATCATTGTAGCGCCTTAAGCCATGTTTGAATCTGGATCAATGTCAGTGATGCAGGCAGTTCAGCTCGGATCCCATTAAGTAGATGAATAATCACGATCTCGCCGTTTAAAATCGATGACTCATTAATAATGACTTGATGGACAATTTGTTCATTATTAGTTTGTTCGATTTTCTTCATCCAATAGTGAAAATT
>NZ_MSCQ01000001.1:475434-529800 GCF_002954725.1 Photobacterium phosphoreum | reverse complement strand
AGCGTAATTGATATCGTTCTGTTTGCAAAATTGCGGTATTGAAATACCACTATTTTGCTGCTGGTTAACGATGGCTGTCCAATATTGATGTTTTTCGAATTGTGTCATAGTTCCTCCTTTTAATCGGAAAACTATGACAAAAGCAGGCTGTAATTAGAATGTGTGGTTAATTAGACGCTTACATTTAATCAGCGTATTGAATATATATTCAACTCGAAACCGATAATTAAATCGAAAACAGAATTCGCCAAGATAACGAGGAATATGTTTTTCTCTAATTGCGTGATATGTTCCTTTTATCGAATTTTTAACGTTACCAATCATGGTGTCGACCCAATAAAATGCAGCTTTATATTGATGAAGTTCTTTACCATTTTTTGGTAATGAACCATGAATAATATCGGCTGCTACCAGACCATTAAAACAGGGTAAACCATCTGATATAACTAATGTTTTTTCTTTTAAATGCTTCTTTGCCCAATCTGTAATTTCTTGTTTTTTAAAACAAGAAACAACACTTAGCCGCATATAAATAGGATGACCTTCTTCATTCAAAGAGATCGCTGATACGAAGGGTGTTTTACCTTCTGCACCACGCCCTCGCTTTCCTTTTTGTTTACCTCCAATATATGCATCATCCAATTGCACGATATTGCCTAACTTTCGATTATCATCATGCTCTTTCATTACTTGCATGAGCTTATGTTTTATTCTCCATGCTGCATTGTAAGAAACCCCTAATTTACGCTTTAGTTCTAATGCTGAAATACTATTTTTATCTTGAGTTATGAGATAAATAGCTAAAAACCAGGTAGTTAACGGTAATTTTGAATGAGAAAATAAAGTACCGGCCGTCAATGACGTCTGATGGTGACACTTATTGCATTGATATAATGACCGTGATTTAAGTTCACAATAGCTTTTAGAAGCACAGTTAGGGCAAACGTAACCATTTTTCCATCGAATATTAAATAAACGTTCCCTACATTGTACTTCTGTCCCGTACATTTGCATAAATTCGGGTATAGAGAAGTCTTTCTGAAATTGGATTAAGTTCTTAGGCATAACGTCACTCCTATACTTCAATATCTTGAAGTATAGGAGATAATTTAACAGTAGCTGTTAAATAGTGGTAATCAGGTTTTAATATACAATTGTAATTTACTATTTTTTACATAAATTATTTATGAACATGTATTATTACAATAAATATAATACCGAAATTTTATTTATCATAAAAAGTACAGTCAACTACAATAGTTTATGATTTTCGGTGATTAATATCATATTAATACTGATGGCTATTCTATATGAATCCATAGCTTAAAATTGAATTTCATCTATTTCCAAGTATTTGATAAAGCTCAACGGTTGATTTAACATTAAGTTTATTAAGCACTCTTTTTTTGTATGTACTTATCGTTTTTTCATTTAAATCAAGCTCTCTTGCAATATATTTATTTGTTAAACCAGCAATAAGAAGTTTAGTTACTAGCTTTTCTTGTTTTGATAATGAGTCATATTCAGAATATAATTCTGATTTATTCTTTTGTATTTTGTAAATAATATTTTTCACATCCTCTTGTAATGTTCCCGACTTCCTTATTTTTATAATATTATTTTTATCATTTATGAAATATTCTTCATCCTTATCAATAAATAACAGCAATGAAACATTATTATTATTTAGTTTTTTTTCCAAATTAATCTCATTTAACTTATCAATTGATAATATATCAGATATTATATAATTTATTGGATAATCACGTAAAATATAGTTAATAGAGTCTGTATTCGATGCAATAATAATTGAATCGTCTTTTAGTTCTTTAGATAATAACTTTTCTAAGGCTAACATACTTAAAGAGTTATCAATAAATATTAATATTTTTGTACTTTTGTAAATTAAAGGTTGATTTTTCTTCGTTTCTATAAATAGATTATATAACTCTTTCAAATCATGTATAGGAAGAGGTTTTCCTGTATAATACCCTTGACAGACATCTAGACCTAATTCACGTAAATACTCCCAAGTTTCTTTATCTTCAATACCTTCTGCAACACAGTTAATTCCCAATGATTGAGCTAAAAACAATAATAATTTAGTCATCTGTTGGCGTTTATAATCATAACATATTCCTGAAATAAATTTTTTATCAATTTTAATTTCAGAAACTGGAAGATTAATTAATTGCTCAAGTGAAGCATAACCAGTACCGAAGTCATCAATAGATAATTTTATATCATTTATCTCTAACCGAGCTAAGTTAGCAAGCAACTTTGGAGTTCTTCGATATGCTTGTTCTTCAGTTAGTTCAAGCGTAACGTTTGAACATTGAAAGTTATTTTTTCTACAAGTATTTAAAATAAAATCACAGATATCTTCTTGAAGTATATTTTTGGTTATATTAACAGATAATTTAACATTACACCCGAGTGTTCCCAATGCCGATGTTGCCTTTTCTAATACAAGATGAAACAAATGTGACATTAAACCCATTTTCTCTATTATCGGTAAAAAAAATTTAGGTTCTATATCTCCATAAATTGGATGCCTTATGCGAGCGAGTGCTTCCACTGCTAATAAATCACCATTTCTGAAATCAAATTGTGGTTGATATAGCAAAAATATCCAATTTTCACTAAAAGCTTTAATAACATCACTATTTGAAAGTTTTTTCTCTTCCTTTACAACATTGATTTGATTTTTTTTCTTATCTACTCCACATAATAGTTTTTTTAATGAATCTACATCAAATGGTTTGTAGAGAATGGAAACAAATTTATAGTTTAATTCAATACACATATCATAAATAAGCTGAGATATATTTTCACTACCCGAATTCATAATGATTACGTTCTGGGTTTCTTTGTTACGAACAAACTTCAACAATATAGTTACAACATCAGCACTTTCTGCATTACAAAAAATGAAGTCAAAACTATTTGCCTGTAACTCTTTTATAATAAAAGTCGTATCATTAAGAATAGTAAGGTCGATAATATTTAGCTCAAATAAGATGTTTTTCAATTTATCCGATTGAACCTTATCATTTTCAATAATCAGTATCTTCATAGTTAATTTAATTTCTTCTTTTTTCATTGACTTAATTTCAAATTATTAACAATTTTTACTATTATTAATTAATTATAGCTTTATTTGGCTCTTAAGATGATTCTATATATATCCAATTTGTTATCAAGAAGTTTGTTGTAAGAATTTTCCTGTTTATCAACAAAAATCTCAGTTTATTGCACTTTAATACAGTACAAAATTTAATGCACATTAATAAAAATTCTTTTTATGTACAATCTATTGGTCGCGATCGTAATAATTTTATTTTTTGATTAAAAATCAATGATTTAATCACGATATCATTTCAAAAACAACAACCATCAATATATTAAATATTAAATATTTAGTGTTGAAGTCATCCAAATAAATTCATTATTAAGTATTGTTTATTTTATCTTCCAGTTTATACAACACCTTTAAAATACAATAACTAACAAAATAGCCACAAAAGTTAAGTGGACTCGTTACATCTTTTGTTAACTTTTCGTTTAATCTTTGTAGGAATTATCTGTATTTGTTTATGGGGCTATCGTTGATACTATAGTTACGAAATTTAGCTTTACATACGTTTTTAAACAACTTACTTGGCAGTTCTTTCATACAGTACAAGTAACATATTTATTACAGTGAGTGAGGATTCAATCCTATGCTAATGAAATGGGCGTTATTACAAAAAAACATGGATAAAACACGTAAAGAATTAGTTAAAGCCGTTAAAGAAAACAATAAAGGAAAAATAAATGAGTTACTTTATTTGTATGACGAATATTTGCTTGAGTTTGAAAGTTTGTAGTTAACTAATAGAAGTTAATCTTTATTTTCATGGCCATAAATATACATCTTTATGTTTCATCAACATAGAGAACAAGGGTTTGTTTTTGAAAAAATTAATATTGTTATTTATCCCAATGGTAGCATTCGCATCATCAAAAACAGCATTTAAAAGTCAAACATATATTAATGGAAATGTAGTTGGTTCAGCATGTTCGGTAGTGGTTGATAGTGGTGCTTCTCGCCATGGACTTATTGAATTCGGAACTTACGACAAAAATAAATCAAATCATCGAGGACCTAAAAGCCAACCTTTTACCATTAAGCTTTATGAAAAAAAGGCAAGTGTACCAGGATGTAGTGTATTTTTAGCTGGTAATAACTCTGTGACATTTACTTTTGGAGATAAATCGTTTAGGCAGTTAGATAAACGTGGTGTTATTACAAAAGGTGCTGGGGATAATATTCGTATTTCTATTTCATCTACAGATATTGGGGTAGTAAATAATCGTAATCCAATAACAGTGAATAATAACCAGTTAACATATCCAAACCAATTTGCAGCAAAAGGTGTACTTGGCTTTATGGCAACAGCTAACGGATTGGATAATGCTGAAGTGGGCGACTATTTTGGATCGTTATCGTTAGTGGTGACATACCAATGATGAGTAGTTATTCACTTTTTACTGTAAGTATTCTCTTGGCTTGCTATAGCTCAATATTAGAAGCTGATGAATTAAATCTCAGTTTTTTGCAAGGAGGGGCAAAAGTTGATAGTACCTATTGGAACAGTTTAAATAACAAATACACACCTGGACGCTATTTAGTAGATTTAGTACTGAATGATAAAGATTTTGGGAAACGTATTATCACCGTTACGAGTGAAGATAAAGACAGCCTATGTTTAAGTAACGAGTGGTTACATGATGCTGGAATTGCTATTGAACCACAATTCTATGCCAAAGTGTTTAGCGCAAAACGTCAGTGTTATATATTGGGAAATGAACCTAATAGCCGTGTTGATTTTGATTTTTCAACACAAAATATTCATTTTTCTCTGCCGCAAAAAGGGTTATTACGTAAATCAGCGATTCGTTCTGATTGGGATTATGGCATCACAGCCATTCGTCTTAATTATAATACCAATGCAAGTGTTAATAAATTGGGAGTTGATGTTTATGGTGCAACAGACATTAAGGCAAACATGGGAAAGTGGTTAGCAACAACATCCATGAATGTCAGCCAAACAGATATTCATGTACCCATGGTTAGTACTACTCGTGCTTTACAAAAACTAAATGCTGATTTGACGTTAGGAAAAACATTCATAAGTAATTCATTAGCAGGTAGTGCAAGCCTATTAGGTGTAAGTTTAACCAGTAACAATGCTATGTTGCCAAATAAGCAAGGATACACGCCTATATTCTCAGGCATCGCACGAACGAATGCACGCATAACCTTGGTTCAAAATGGTAGTACTGTATATTCAGAAATTGTACCTCCGGGACCGTTTGAAATTAAAAATGCTAACTTATTGAGTAGTGGTGATGTCACCATGATAGTGACAGAATCAGATGGTTCCGTTTCAGAACAGTTATTTCCGTTAACAATCGTACCAAGTATGTTAAGCCCAGATGAATATGAGTACGGGATATTTGCAGGATTAAGAGAAGATGAAGGGAGGGAAAAACTTGATGGTATTTTTACAGCATTATCTTATGGATATGGATTTGAAAAATATACGTTAAAGTCAAGTACATTACTACATGGAAAATATACTAATGTGGGTCTTGGAGGGGTACGAGGTTTCGGTGAATTGGGGGCTATTTCTGCTCAAGGAGCTTATTCTTATGGTAAATATAATAATGGTAGAAAACGAAGTGGCGCAAAAATTTTATTAACATACGCTAAAACATTCAGTAGATATACAAGCTTTCAAGTAGCTAGCTCTCATACTTTAGAAAATTATACTGAATTTTCCGACTTTATGCCATGGCAACAGCAAAACGAACAACATAGGAAGCAAAAAAATCAATATGAACTGAGCCTCACTCATAGGCTGTCTGACAATATTGATATTGGTTTATCAGGTTGGCGTCGACAGTATTGGGAAGATAATGAGACGAATATAGGCTTTAATAGCAATCTATCAGCCCGATTCGAACAGTTTAATCTAAACTTGGGGAGTACTTATTCGAAAACAGGTAATAATAAAGGATATGGGATATCATTATCGATGTCGGTACCTTTTGATGTATTTAGTCGTAAATATAATTCTTATGCTAGCGTAAATATTACCGATGATGGAAGTATGAGTATGAATAGCGGTATTTCATCAACACTAACTGACAATATTGATTATTCTGCTAGTGTTGGATTGTCACACCCTAATAGTGACTCTACATATTCTTTGCAATCAACTTATAGAGGTGATCGTATACTCCTGAATGCTCAACTATCTAAATCAGGGGAAAATATAATGGGCTCAGCTTCTGTTTCAGGGTCTGCCATTATATTACCAACAAAAGATGATGTTATTTTTACGCGAAATACAACTGATACTATAGCAATTGCTAATGTGGAAGATACGGAAGGTGTAAAGTTTATGTCCTCTCCTTATTCAACAAATAGTAAAGGAAATGCAATTATACCTATCAGTGGTTACAACATTAATAATATTACATTAGATGGTTCAACTTTGCCTGGAAATAAAGAGTTATTAAAAACTAATGCAACGGTGGTCCCTACGAGTGGTGCTGTTGTTTATATGCCTTTTAGCTCAATAACAGTTAAACGTTATCTATTACAAATAAAAGATAAAAATGGACAATTTGTTCCAAATGGAACATGGGCGAGCTCAGCAACAGGATTGCCTCTTGGGTTTATTTCCCAATATGGTGTGTTGTTTATTAGTAGTATAGATAAACCTACTAGTGTTCTCTTAGGTAGTTGTGAAATTTTGGGTTCAGTAATTAAAGATACGCATGAATTACAAGAGGTGGTATGTGGAAATTAAAAAAATATTATTAGCAGTCTTTCTTCCTTTAATAGTCTCTAATAGTGCTAATGCAGCTTTGGCTTTGGATGTGACACGTTATATTTATAATGGTAATACATCTTTTATTTCAGCAATAGCAAATAACGAATCAGATAAAATGTACGGTGGACAGGTATGGATCGACAATATTACTGAAAGTGATACACGTCCTACGTTTGTTACAACACCATCATTTTTCAAAATTAATGGTAAAGGACGGCAAGTGTTTCGTATTATGAAAATGTCGGATCATATGCCAAAAGACAAGGAGTCGATCTATTGGTTAAATTTACAAGAAATTCCGCCTGCTAATAAAGGAAATGGACTATCAATGGCTATTCGCACACGAGTTAAGTTAATTTACCGTCCAGAAGCTATTATTGAAGGTCGTTCTGGTGCTGAAAAAAACATAACTATTCAGCATTTACCTGGACAACAATGGCTAGTAAATAGCACACCTTATATATTTACTATTAGTGACGTTTTTGATAATGAAAATAAATCTTTAATTTTCAATAATATGGATAAAGATAATTTATCAATGTTTAGGCCTGGAGATAAAGTAAATATAACGGGAAAGATCGTTAAATCCGTAAGTGCATTAAATGATTATGGTAGTTTAGAAACATATGTATTAAATAACCAAGTTAAGTAACTATATAAATAAAACTGTATTTTACAATACCTGTAGAATCAAATATAAGTCACCTCCAACAATTTAAAATTAAACTAACTTAATTGTTATTTTATTTTTTACTTTAATGTTAAATAGGTATCATTATGAATAATAACATGGTTTTTTTTTCTACATTTTTGTTATTGATCATTTTAAGTCTAATCCATAGGGGAACAGCTTTTTCACAACCTATTATTAATCAAAATTCTATTTTGTTAGGTACAGTTAATGGTGATGTGATAAATAATCAATATATCTCTATTACTAAAGTATTAAGTCATACTACTTTAGTATCGGTTAAACAATCAGACTTAAATACTGAAGTAAAATCATTAATAATTAAAAATGCCGTATTAAATAAAAACCATAATGGGGATATTTCTATTGTTATAACTCAACCTACAGTTAAAGGCGATATTAATATAGAAGTTGCATTAGAGTTATTTTTGGATGGACGTCATGTCAATATAACAGGCGATCAAATTGGTAGTACCATTAGAGTAATCATACCTAAAAAATTTAATTGGATGGAACTTAAAATAGTAAATCCATTAAAAATTCACATTCCATTATATTATCGTGGTGATTTGAATTTTGTATTAGATATTGAAGGAGGTGAACTCTAATAAATCTTATAAAAAGATAATTTTATTATTAAAGGTAATATAACAATAGAGTATATTCTTTATCTTCCTCATACTTAATTGTATGTATTAAATCATGTAATTCAAACTATAAATACACTATCGTTTCATATATGTGTTTGTATATTTTAATACGCTTGGAACGATCTTGTATATTAATAAATGGATATTAAAAATGAATAAGACACTCTTGGCTGCATCAGTTTTATCAACATTATTAATGGCAGGTTCTGCTAATGCAGCAATGTTAAAAAGTACAAGTGGTAATTTCTCTGGGCAGCTAGATTTTAGCGGTACAATTACTGATACGACACCTATCTGGATGTGGGAAATTCCAGAAGAAACAAAATCCTCAGCAACAGGGTGGATCGTAGATGTAAGGGATGGCGTTGTCGCTGATTCCAATACAACATGGACATTCCCAAGTAAACCAGCACTTAATTTAATTCAGGGCTTTATGAAATCTCCGATTTCTGAGGGTGGGATTGGTGTCACACCACTGATTAAAGTTGGGCCTATTGATAGTGCCACCACTTTAGATGGAACCTTACAAACTATTAAATTAGTTGCTAACGGTAAGGATATATCAGACGGTGATGTTGCAGCTGGAGAAATGTCGCTTAAAGTAAAAGGGTTTCTAGGTGGTGTATATAGCAGTGGGCAGAAATTTGGCGCAGTAGAAGCTCAAACGGTTGTTGCAAATCAGGTTAATTTTTCAACTAACTATCCGACGCTAGTTGAAGGTAGCGGGTCTTTTTCAGAGGCGGAAACAGAATTTACTAAAGTAGTAAATAAAAATCTATCTGGTGGCTATTTAGTAAAAATCAGCGATTACAGCTTGACTTTTCCTAAGGGTTCAATTCCATCCACATGGAGTACTATCTTACCCGTTACAGTTACAATGAAATAAATTGTTTATAATATTAAATTTGAGGGAACAAAAAATGAAAAAAACATTGCTGATTGCAACGACTTTGACACCATTATTTTTGATGAGCATGGCAAATGCTGCACTAACTGAAGCCCCTATCGGTAGTGGCGGAAGTGGTTCATTGACAATAAGTGGTTCTTTTGTCGATACAACACCGCTCTGGGGTTGGGAGATTCCGGCAGAGACAATTGCTGCTGCTCAGGATTGGACGATAGATAAAGCTGAGGGAATAGCGATTAACAGTAATACTATATTCAATTTCTCGAGCAAAGGAACATTATATATTCTTGATGGTAAGACCCAAAAAGTCGTAGATGGCAAAAAATCGATTATTCCACGAATTGCTGTCGGAGGTACACCCATACCTGAGGGTGCACCATTCGGTGTTCAGATAAATGCGTTAGGCAAGAATGGAGAAAATGGAGTTCTTACGCTCAATGTATTTAAAGCATCAGCAATGGCATTTAAAGTGCCAGGAAATGAAACAGCCAATCTTGTATACTTAGATACTTCATTAGAAATCAAACAAAGAATCAAAGCAGCCATGATAGCACAAACCATAGTTTTAGGTGATATAACTACAACTGAAGGGGCAGTTTCCTCAGATTTTATTGAATCTATTCAATCAGCTACAGCACCTGAGTCATCTGTTATCTCTTGGTTGGCTAGCGTAACATCAGTTTCAGTGAATAATATTAAACTCACGTTTCCTTCAGCTTCTATTCCATCGAGTTGGACAGCATCTTTACCAATAACTGTAACGATAAGTTAAAAGTAATTTAAACTTGTATATCAATAGGTTGCCTATTAGTCGATAGGCAATCTATATCTTTTAGATTATTATCCGTATTCTTTTTAGTAAAAAAACCTCATCTAAATAAACAGATTAGTAAATAAGATAACTACTTCACTTTTAAGCTATTCCTTCCAATAAAAATCAATAATTTACAATGCAAACTCAACTTTAAAAAAATGTTTGTTGTTATTTTAAAGATAAATATGGTCAAACTGTATGATTTCAACCTAAAATAACATGTTTTTTATTTTTATATTTTTTGAGTAACGGTTTTATATTTTTAGATTCAGACAGTATTCAGAAAAAACATATAAAATACTGTTTATATAAAACCCTTGGCAAGGCTAAACCAATGACAGCAAATGCAACTAAGTATTTGATTGGAAATCGTTTTATTTTCGATCCTAATGATAACAGCTTAATAGATAAATGTGATAATAATGAATTAACTCGACTTGGTAGCAATGAAAGTCGAGCTTTAAGTTTGCTCATTGAAGATCCTAGCCTAATTATTACTCGCCAACGAATTCATGATTATGTATGGCGCGAACAAGGTTTCGAAGTTGATGATTCAAGCCTTACACAAGCGATTTCAACCTTGCGTAAAGCCTTAAAAGACTCAACTAAATCACCAGAGTTTGTTAAAACTGTCCCTAAACGTGGCTATCAAATGATTGCCAGTGTGGAAGGTTACATCTGTCAAAAACCACCGGTAGAATCCAATATCGATATCAATGAGCCCGCGATTCTTTCTACGCCGCCTGAATTTGAACCGATACTCTCTTCGCCGCGCAAAGAATCGCAGCTTAACCTTTCGACGCCAGTCTATTTTCAACACGCAAAATCATCCACTGAGAGTAAATCAACCTTAATTTCGTGGAAAGGTTGGCTCGCACTGATCATTGCTTTTATATTACCGATTATTGTTAACATCAGCATGCCTCCCAAATCTGCGGCGTTTACTCCTTTATTTGATGTTGACGGGGTGAAAATTTATACACCCAAGAATAACCCTGATATAAAACAATGGCATAGTATGATAAAAACCTGTGCTCACAATTATATTCAATACCACAAGAACCCGGATCAAAAACCGTTTGAAATTATTGTCACTGGTGGTCAAAACAACCAGCTGTATTTAAATTACTTACATAATAGTAAGATGCCAGCAGAAAACGTAACCGTACGTTTACTCACTAGTGATAAGGATAATTCGAACTTATGTCGCTAACCGCCTCAACCTCATTAACGCGTCTATTACGTCAATGCTGGCCACTGCTGATTCTGATAAGTTCTATTATCGTTTGCTCATGGGTCTATTTTTCAACGGATTACAAGCAACAACAATTATTGATGTCACGTGAATGGCAAAGTACTACTATTAGTCAGATAGAGTCGTTACCACAAGATTCACTGCAACAGCTACGCAAAGTAAAACAAAATAGTAATATGGTATTTTTACCAAACCATACTTATTCACGCATCACTATTCTTGAGCTACACAGTGATCAGCCACAACCACTAACGATTCATATTTCCGAATCCGGTCGTTGGGATGTCAGTGGCGGTTATTTGTTAACTGAACCACTAGAATTTAAAGATATCACTTCGGGTTCAAACCATGATTTTGATAGTAAACAACTCAATATTATTAAAGATATCTTTAGAATGAACGCTCAAGAAAGTCGCCGCATTGATGTCATCAATGAACATACCTTGCTGCTAACTAGCCTGACTCATGGTTCAAAAGTATTGTTCTCAACCAAATAACACTGTTTATTGATGAGTAATAACTAAATAACAACCAATAAAAAACCGCGCTCAAAGAACGCGGTTTTTTTTATCGCAATCATAACCATAGTTACAATCGCTGCCGTCCAGCAAGAGAATGCGACAACGTGGTGCCATCGACTAATTCTAACTCGCCACCAACGGGTACACCGTGAGCAATTCTACTCGCAGGTACATCATATTCATGACAAAGTTCAGCAATATAATGGGCTGTAGCCTCACCCTCAACCGTTGGGTTGGTGGCTAAAATTAATTCATTAATTACTTCTTTTTGCAAACGAAACTCTAGTGTATCAAGACCAATATCAGCCGGACCAATACCATCAAGTGGTGATAAATGGCCCATTAAAACAAAGTAACGCCCTGAAAATTGCCCCGTCGCCTCTACCGCTACAATATCTGCAGGACTTTCGACCACACAAATAATGCCATTTTCTTTACGACGAGGATTATCACAAATAGCGCAAATATCATCTTCCGTAAATGTACGGCAATCACGACAATGACCAATTTCAGTCATGGCTTGATTTAACGCGTCAGCGAGCTGTAAGCCACCCTGACGATTTCGTTGTAGCAAATTAAAAGCCATACGCTGAGCTGACTTAGGACCAACGCCAGGCAGACAACGTAAGGCTTCCATCAAATGCTCAAGTAAATGACTGGTTCGCATTGATTAGAAAGGCATCTTAAAGCCAGCGGGTAAATTCATACCACCGGTAACGCCTGCCATTTTCTCTTTTTGTGTTTCTTCGATACGACGTGCAGCATCATTGAATGCCGCTGCAATCAAATCTTCAAGCATGTCTTTATCATCTTCCATTAAGCTTTCATCGATTTCAACACGACGTACGCTATGGCTACCAGTAATCGTTACTTTAACAAGGCCAGCACCAGATTCACCAGTAACTTCCATGCTTGCAACTTCTTCTTGCATCTTTTGCATGCGCTCTTGCATTTGCTGCGCTTGCTTCATCATGTTGCCCATACCGCCTTTACCAAACATACTCTTCTCTCTCTATCGGGTCTGGTTAAAAATCTCTAAACGGGTCTAATACTGTCATCATCCAGTTGTGCAGCAAAACGCTGACAAATGAAGTTAACATTAGGATCGTTCGCTAAACTTTCTCGCGCTTGTAGCACTTTTTGTTGATACAAACTTTCGCGTAATTCCAAGGGTGTCTGCCCTTGTTCGCCTAAAACAATCGATAACTGTACTTGTGTGTGCAATACATCATTTAAGGCGCTATTTAATTGTGCCGTCGCTCGCTCAGCCTGAAGATGTTTCTGCGCTGATCGTAAATACAATGTAATGTGATCATCTTTACGTTCAAAAGCAGAATTCAATGCTAATTGTTGAATTAACTTTGGCACATCAAGCTGAGTCACTAACTGCGCCCAACTATCCTGATTTGCCGCTTCATTGACAAGTAATTTCGCCATCTCTGGCGTTTTTTCATGCTCTAAAGCGCGCTTCAATACCCGTGGTGTTAACTCAGGTTTAACCACCGTTTCTGCGGCTGGCTTTGCCATTGGCTTCCAGCGATATTCATCATCTTCAGCTACATGACTGGAAGCTGTCGACGCCGGCATCGCATTGGCTTTCATTGATGGCATTGCCGTTTGCTTATTCGCAATCCGATCCATCACTGAGGTTGCGACTTTTTTAGCTGGCGCCGTTAGGGGCTTTTTTGGCAATGTCGCTGCTGTTTGCCCTTCTTGACCACGTTTGGTTTGGCTACGTAACTGATTACGCGCAGCTAACAACCCAGATGCCGCTGATGGTCGTGTTGGAGCAACAGTCGTTTGTGGTTGCGCTGGCGGCGGTGTTAATGGCGCAGGCTGCAATGCGGGTTCAGGTTGTACCGATGATTGTGTTGATTGCAATGACGGTACTACCGGAACAGATTG
Source organism: Photobacterium phosphoreum (assembly GCF_002954725.1). Lineage (GTDB taxonomy): Bacteria > Pseudomonadota > Gammaproteobacteria > Enterobacterales > Vibrionaceae > Photobacterium > Photobacterium phosphoreum. The sequence continues at coordinate 516,170 of NZ_MSCQ01000001.1, read as the reverse complement.
CGGCTCAGACATAGGCATCGAAGCCGGCATCGAAACCGCAGGTGGTGTTCGCTGCGGTTCTGAGGTTGGCATCGCTGCTAACGGTACGTTATTTGTTACTGGCGTTTGCATTTGTGCTTTTAATGCTTGTACGCGTGATACACCACTCTCTGGTGTATTAGCAGGTGCCGCTAACGATGTCGGCTGACTGCTTGGCACAATAATAGCTTGTGGTGTAATACTACCGCCACTCACAGGGCGGAAAGCAAGCATTCGCAATAACACCATTTCTAAGCCGGTACGACCATCAGGTGCAAACGAAAGATCTTGACGACCTTGTAAGCAAATCTGATAACACAATTGTACGTCTTGGGGTGTCATTAATTGACTGAGTAAATTAATTCGCTCGGCATCAGGCAAGCTATCATCTAAACTTGCAGGCAGCGCTTGATACATTGCAACACGGTGTAATTGTGCTGACAGTTCACGTAATAAACTGTCCCATTCAATACCAATCGATGCTAACTGCTGCAAACTGGCCATGGCCGTATTAGCATCAGCAGTTGCTACAGCTTCAAGTAAACACAACGCTTGATCGGTATCTAATGTACCTAACATTGCTGCGACAGTTTCAGTACTGACATTACCATTGCCCAATGCAATCGCTTGATCGGTCAAACTCAATGCATCACGCATACTGCCCTCAGCGGCACGCGCTAATAATGCTAACGCGCGCGCTTCATAAACAACTTTTTCTTCTGTTAATACTTTATCTAATTGTGAATGAATTTGCTGATGATCGAGATGTTTTAAATGAAACTGTAAGCAACGCGATAAAATCGTTACGGGCAGTTTTTGAGGATCTGTCGTCGCCAAAATAAATTTTACATATTCAGGCGGCTCTTCTAACGTTTTTAATAACGCATTAAAACTGTGACGCGAAAGCATGTGCACTTCATCAATCAGATAAACTTTGAAGCGCCCGCGTGCAGGTTTGTATTGCACGTTATCCAATAATTCACGTGTATCTTCAACTTTAGTGCGTGATGCAGCATCAATTTCTAGCAGATCAACAAAACGCCCTTCATCGATTTCACGGCAAGTTGTACATTTACCACACGGTGTAGACGTGATGCCTTGCTCACAATTTAGCCCTTTCGCAAAAATACGTGCAATTGTAGTTTTACCTACCCCACGTGTACCGCTAAAAAGATAAGCATGGTGAAGCCGATTTTGTTCTAAGGCATTACCTAACGCCGTTAACACATGCGATTGTCCAACCACATCTGCAAACTGATAGGGACGCCATTTCCGGGCCAGAACCTGATAACTCATTTATAAATAACCTTAATCAATCTGGACTGTATCTGGTGTAACGAAACTCGCCACTCTTTCTTTTATTCTCGCCATCATAGCAATAATGATAGTAACCGATATCAACCATTATAAAACAAAGAAAATAAACGAAATAGTCATAAGATGTGTAAAACATTGAACTCAGTATCAATGCTAGCATAGTGCCCTTTAGTGAGCGAGAGGGCGCTAGAGTAAGCGCCCAATGATTAGCCAACTATCACCTTAATATACAAGAGATAATAAGATGGTGTGGCTAATAACAAATTAGTGACCAGGGAAATCACAAATAGAATAAACGTTAAGCCCCAAACCTTGTAGGCGGGCTTCACCACCAATATCAGGTAAATTAATCACAAACGCTGCATCAGCAACATCACCGCCTAAACGACGCACTAAGTTAGTGGTTGCTTCAATGGTACCACCCGTCGCCAATAAATCATCGACAAGTAACACTTTATCACCAGCAACAATCGCATCTTTATGAATTTCTAACGTATCTTTGCCATACTCAAGTTCATAACTTTCAGCAATCACTTCACGCGGTAATTTACCCGGTTTACGTACAGGAACAAATGCGACCCCAAGTGCTAATGCTAATGGTGCGCCAAACAAGAAACCGCGAGCTTCTGTACCAATGATCTTAGTGATGCCTTGATCTTGATATTTTTCAGCCAAAATAGCGATAGTGGCACGATACGCTTCTGGCACTTCCATTAGGCTAGTGACATCACGAAAAAGAATACCAGGCTTAGGATAATCTTGAATTGATTTAATGCTGTTAGTAATTAGATCTAATGTTTCTTGGTTCATCATTCTTTCCGTACTTACTCTTACTACAAACAGAGTAATCTCAAGTTAAAGCCTGCAGATTGCAGACGAAAGCATAAAAATAAAGCCGTTAACAACAGCTGTATTTTTATGTGATAAGTACGCATTTTATGGGTTTTCGTCAGCTTCGGCAACTGACGCTGAATCAGATTGGAGTTCGACCACTGGCAAGCGATTAAAACAGTATAACAAAACCGCCATACCAATAAGCAACATTGCTTTATGCCACCACAAAGGCACCATCACAATTGAGAAGGTAAAACTGAGCACTATCATTATTATTCCACGTCGCTTCACAACTGCTGTGACAGCGCCATGTTGATGCCAATTCACTAAAATTGGCCCAAGTTGTGGGTGTTGATGTAACCATTGATTTAACCTCGGTGAGCCCCGCATAAAACATGCACTCGCCAATAATAAAAATGGCGTCGTTGGCAATAAGGGTAAAAAAATCCCCACTACACCCAAAACGACAGCAAGCCAACCAATAACGACTAAAAGATAGCGTATTATACGACTTTTCACCGCGACTTCTTTATTCAAGGTTTAGCACCTCAAGCAATACATTTAACAACCTACCTACCTTTTCTATTGCGCAACTCGACGCTTGTAACAACAATTCATTTCAATTGTTAAGATCTATTATTATCCATTGATGGGCGCTATATCGCAGCAAAAAGTAACCAATATTTATTAAATTCGTTTAAAGAATTGATTCAAATCACAACAGCATATTGAATCTCGATTAGACTAATAACACTTAGAGGTACTGCATTAGATTTTTATTTAGCCGCAGTATAACAACACTCAATCAAAGCACGGCTAATTATATTACCTCGCTGGCTTTCCTATTGAATATCATCACTATGGCTATGACCGATATGAATTATAAAAATTTTCAGTATCCGCTAGAGACTGAATACTTATCCCTAGCAGAACAATTAAAAAATGAAATGTTAATCAATCACTTAAATAACAATACCACGGCTGTCAATAATACTGATCTTAATGATCTTATCGTAATGGCTAAATCGTCTTTTATTCCTAATCTTTTTGATATGGCCATCCGATTAGAAAAAGTCGACGCCGCTGTATGCTCATTTAAATTGGGTATGTATGGCTTATGCGCAGATTGTGAAGAAGAAATTGAATATAGCGATCTTGAACAAGATCCGGCTCAACCTCGCTGTAAGGCATGTCGTGAGCATAGCCGTTATCACCATGATTAATTATCGCTATAGCCAATATTAATAGATAAAAGGCAACCTTGGTTGCCTTTTACTTTTTAACTACAAAACCATTACATTAATAATAAAAACGTTTATTAACCAACTTAATTAAAGTCTTTTTCTGCCATCCAGATTTTAAACGCTTTTTTATCGTTATTTGAGGCTTTGGTATACCACATTTTTAATTGTGTTAATGCATCGCCTGTAATTTCGACTTTGCCGGTTTTGTCATCGACATTCACCGCAACTTGTTGTAAATCTACTGCGTTACCTTTTTCAATCACAATACCGTTAGTACTATTATAAGCAGCAACCAGTGATTCTATGTCACGGTAGGCAGCAAAACCTTCCCCTTGCAGTTCAACACCGTCTAATGGTTGTACAGCACCACCATTAATAATTAATTGCCACTGAGCACCACGTTCAAAAAAGGCTTTTGCTTGTGATTCAGTTGTTAAACGTGGCAGAGTAATTTCAGCATCTTTTTTAGTTAAATCAATCTCAAACAAATAAGGACGAGTAGTATAAATAGTTGATTTCGAGCCACGCTTAACTTCACCATCAAACCGTACCACTACTTGATGTTTACCTTCAGATAATTCAACACTATCGACTGTGTTCCAACCTTGAGCTTTGACCTCTTTACCATCAACGGCTAATAACTGAATTTTATCTGCTACTGATAACGTTGCGGCATGCGTACTCACTGAAAATAACGCGACTAATAACCATAATTTATTGTTCATCATTGATCCTTAATATGTCTAATATATTTCTAATTTTTATTGGCTGATCATTGTTATCACTACTGCTTAATTCGCGTGATAACAATAATTACCCACATAATTGGAAAATAGCAAAAAGCCGCCAATAAAGGCGGCCTTATCAATCATTACGTTATGGCTTGATTAGAATTTAACTTCTAGACCAGCAACGTAACCGAAATCTTCTAAAGTATCTTTCTTATCGTCAGCGTAACCAAGTTCAACATATGCACGTACATTGCTGTGTAATTGTTGAGTTACGTTTGCGTATACGTTGTTGATTACGTTACCGTGAGCAATTTTATCTTCGCCACGAACATAGCCAAGCGCCATTGTTGTTTTGTCGATAGTGTATGAACCGTTGATTTCATACAGATCAATCTTCTTATCGGTTACTTTAGTACCAGCATCTTTGTATTCAACTTGGCCAAAAGATGCTGCTAGGTTGATAGCACCCATCGCATATTGTGCTTCTAGGTTATAACCACGAATATTTTCGCCAGCTTTACCAGGAATAATGATTGGTGTACCGTCAGCTAGCTCGCCATTTTCAACTAAACCTTTAAGGCCAATACGCTTACCGTCATAACCGTATGCACGAATATCTAGACCGCCAGTACGGAAACCAACACGACCATCAGTGATTGTTGTGCTGTGATTAGTATCCATTTCATGAGAAACAGCAGTGTAGAAAGTACCGTTATCGTAAACGTACTTAGCAACACGGTCGCCTTCAGTTTGTGCAAAATCAATTTGACCTGCACCTAGCTCGTAGTCTTTACCGATGCCTGAATCATCAGAAACTAGAAGTTGACGACCAAAAGTTAGTGTACCGAAGTCACCAGAAAAACCAGCCCATAGCTCGTAGTTCTGTAGATCACGGCTTTCATATTTGAATGCAGTACCAGAAACAACGTTTAGGTTCTCAGACACAGCAACCGTTGCGTTAAGTGCTAGATCACCATCATCTAAACGAATAGTTGAATCGCCGTGCTTTTCAAAATCATCATAAAGTTGTACTTCAACCGCACCAGAAAGATCAACTTTAACGCCATTTGCATCATAAAGGTTGATGCCAGCATTTGCAGAACCAGCTGCAGTTAAAACGGCTAACGCTAATAGAGATTTTTTCATGATATGTCCACTGCCTTTCTTATTGTTGTAAATCTCAATCCTGAGATTCCCTGTCCTTATATTCCCTTCGAGATGCGCCTTGTTAAAAAACAAAACACTAAAATATCAAGGGGAAGTAATCTATGGCTCACATCCTGACAGAAGTTCAATATTTTTGTCAAATAACCTAAATTAAATATAAAAAAACATAAAACACATCACAAAAACAATAAGTTAGATAAGAATAGTTAGATATTAATCACAATAAATTAAGTAAAAAAATGCAATTAACATTAGATTAACAGATGTAAATAACTGTGTATTGCATTATCAATCAACCTAAAAACACCTATAAATCAGAATAAAAAACCACTTCTTATCATCATTTGCAAAATTTTAGTTTGCATAAAGACAACCCTTACAAAGCAAATGTAACCAAAGTAAAAAACCGTGAGCTACCCGTCATTTTCAAATATAAATAGCGAAAATTTTGTTACCGCTCACATTTAGCGCTTCATGCTATAATGCATTTCCCCGGTCCTTATGAAGTTTCAACCATGCTGCACAACACCATAAAAAGCGATATCAAACAGTGCTACACCAACCTTGGTCATCAACTGGATAACTTTATTCCACGCCGCGCGCAAAATTATTTAGTCGCAGAAATAGCCAAAACACTTGCGGGTGAATACCACAAAAAAAATCGTATTCTTGTGGCAGAGGCGGGAACGGGGATCGGTAAATCGCTTGCCTATTTAATAGGCGGGATCCCTTTTGCACTGTTCAATAATAAAAAACTATTGATTTCTACCGCGACGGTGGCACTTCAAGAACAGTTAATCACCAAAGATTTACCTTTGTTTAATCAAATTTTTCCGCGGGAATTTAGCTTTATTCTGGCTAAAGGTCGTCAACGCTATTGCTGTAACCACAAATTAGAAGCCAGTTGTTCAACTGACAGTGAGTTACAGCTGGGTATGTGGGAAGAGAAACCAAAAAAATCTGACCTCGATTTACTCAAGCGCATGTTAAAAGCCACAGAACAAAACAAATGGGATGGTGATCGCGACAGTTGGCCCACTACTGTTCCTGATAAAGTGTGGCAACAAATCATGGCAGATAAACACAGCTGTCATGCTGGCATGCCAAAACATCGTAGCTGTCCATTTGCTAAAGCGCGTGAACACCTAGATAAAGCAGATGTGATTGTGGCCAACCATGCGTTATTAATGGCTGACATTGAATTAGGCGGCGGGGTAATTTTACCTGAACCTGAACAAACTATTTATGTGATTGATGAAGCGCATCATTTACCACAAGTTGCACGTGACTTTTCATCAGCAGCTTCAAGCCTAAAAGGGGCGGCAACCTGGCTTGAAAAGCTCAATCAGATTGTGTCTAAGTTTGCGGAATTAGCCGACTATCAAAAAGCCAATCGGTTCCAAAATGCCATTCAAGACAGTATTCAGCACTTAGTACCGACCTTAAATCAAATTGCCAATAATATTGATTCAGGCAAATTCAATAAAGATGGTATCTATCGCTTTGAGCATGGTGAATTACCACAATGGCTTGAAGAAGAAGCCAAAGGCTGTAAAGAAGCCAGTAAGAAAGCGTTACAATCACTCGGTAAAATTCAAGATCTTATCTCTGAGCGCACCAAAGAAAACATCATTATTCCACGCTTAGGTGAGCAAGCACTTACTGAAATCGGTTTTTACCTACAACGTATTGAAAATTTAGAGAAAGTTTGGTCATTGATGGCACAACCAAACCATAAAAAAGGGGCTCCACTTGCACGCTGGATAGAAAAAAGTCCTGAACGTGAGAATGATTACATTATTGAAGTGTCACCATTAGAAGTGGGCTATCGTCTCGATCAATTGCTATGGAGTCGCGCAGCAGGGGCTATTTTAGTTTCTGCAACATTACGCGCATTAAATAAATTCACCTTCTTTTGTCGTCAATCGGGGATCTCAGAGTCTGAAACCGAAGGTACACGCTTTCTTGCACTGGCATCACCGTTTGATTACCAAAATAATGCTCGTTTAGTGATCCCAGCCTTAAAACTAGAGCCACAAGCAGAGCAATTTACTGACTTACTGATCGAAGTATTACCTGAATATCTTGAAGGTGAAACTGCGAGTCTAGTACTATTTTCGTCTTATTGGCAGATGAACAAAGTGGCAGAGGCACTGCGCCCTCTGGCAAAGAAAAATAAATGGCAATTACTGGTTCAAGGTGAAGAATCACGTAATGAAACCCTAAAAAAACATAAAGACAATTGTAAAAACGGTCTGCCAAGTATTTTATTTGGTACTGGCAGTTTTTCAGAGGGACTTGATTTACCCGGTGATTTATTAACAAATCTAATTATCACCAAAATTCCATTTGCAGTGCCAACATCACCCGTTGAAGAAGCGCATGCAGAATATATTGAAAGCCGTGGCGGAAATCCTTTCTTACAAATTTCTGTTCCTGAAGCCAGCAAAAAACTGATTCAATCGGTTGGTCGTCTGCTGCGTAAAGAACGTGATTCTGGTAGAGTGGTCATTTTAGATCGTCGTATTATCAATCGTCGTTATGGAAAGGCACTGCTGGATTCTTTGCCTCCTTTTAAACGCGTCATTGAATACAACTAATCATCTTAACCATAATAAAAAGCATTGAAATGATTGATATGATAGAGCCAAGTAGCTTATTGATACTTGGTCTTGTTGCATTAGCCGCAGGCTTTATTGATGCAGTAGCAGGCGGTGGTGGTATGCTTACCGTCCCCGCATTGCTCTCCCTTGGCCTTCCGCCTCACATTGCGCTTGGAACTAACAAACTCGCCGCCAGTTTTGCTTCATCAACAGCCGCATGGACCTATTATAAGAAACAATTATTTAAGCCTCAGTTTTGGCGAGCATCTTTTATTGCGACCTTTATCGGGGCAATTATTGGCACCCTTATCGTTAACCTCATTAGCGGAGCTTGGTTAGAAAAAGCCCTGCCTCTGGTGATTTTTGCTGTTGCAATCTATAGCTTATGGCATCCTCATCCCAATCCAGATCAAACCCAACTTCCTGCGGTAACGAAAACCTTCAAATATAAACAGTGGCTACAAGGTTGCAGCTTAGGATTTTATGATGGTTTGGCAGGCCCTGGTACAGGCGCATTTTGGACGGTCTCAAGTTTAGTGCTGTATCGATTAGACATGCTACGCGCTTGTGGCTTAGCCAAAGCGATGAATTTCACCAGCAATATTACTTCGTTAATCACTTTTATTATTTTAGGCCATGTGAATATTGCATTAGGCTTAACAATGGGAGGATGTTTAATGGTAGGTGCTTATCTAGGGGCACATTCAGCCATCCATTTCGGTGCTAAATTTATTCGTCCCGTTTTTATTACCGTGGTCTTTATTCTTGCAGCTAAGTTGGCTTGGCAAGCTTGGTTTTAATAATCGCCATTTATAGGTATTGCAATGATTGATCTTTCTCGACTACAAGAGCTCATTGAGCAGTTACAACATCAAGCGGCAGAAACAGACCGTATACGAGGAGAAGCGCAACGACCATTATTTGATCAACAATTATTCCGTAATCACAGTAAATTGCTGACACCTTGTGTAGCAGAAGTAGCACAAGAACTGGTAGCCCTACAAAAAGAACAGCAAGCTGGAAAGCTATTACCTGAACGAACCCAGCATGTGTGTGAAAAATTAATCGCTCAAATACATGCTATTCAGCGTGAATTTGCCACCCAAAAAATTCGTAAAAACGAACCAAAACAAGCAGTTCGTTGGCAACGTTCAATCAATGATATCTATCAAGACCTTAATAAACATAAAGAGTGGGAACGGCGCTTAAAGTCTATGCTGCGTGATAAAGAAGCAATATTTAATCGTTGTAATTCTCAGTTTGAGCAACAACAAGCACAAAAAGAAATTCTGGCATTAGAAGGTCGTATTAATCGTTGCCAAGCCGCTTTGATTCAACTTGAAAATGAAATTAATCGTCGAGAACGAAAAGGGTAATTTACGGCCAGCACTAATTTTTATCACGCTACACTTAAATAACACCTAACTTGAGATTGATTGATGAGTAACAGTAACGTCCCAGCATCACCATTAGACAATGCACCAGCCGAGGTTAAATTAGCCGTTGATCTCATCTGCCTGTTAGAAGATAACGCTATCGATCCTCACACTGTATTGTCGGCACTCGATATTGTTCGTCGTGATTTTGCAAAAAAACTTCAACCACAACCATCATAATCACAATTAACAGGTATAAAAAAAGGCTGAATATATTCAGCCTTTAGAATGTCGGTATTATCTTAAAAATAAATTAGTTAATGCCTGCACGCTTTAACAGGCCAGCCATCAATGCTGAACTTGATTTTACTTGCTTTGACTTATTTTGAAGATCTTTAGCAAGTGCAGTGTCATTTACGTCTTTAGCAATGAAGATCATTGATTGATACATATCACGTGGCGTTTTAATACGCTCTTTATCGTTCAATGGCTTAAGCAATGTTACTACATCTGAACCTTTCTTTTTATTTTCAGTTGTATAGCGCAGAATAGAATCAAGTAAGCGATCCATATCAACCATAAACTCAGAGTTCTCTGTACCCTGTTTTTGCATTTCTTTGAGGTTTTTCTTACGAACCTGCTTAATAACAAATGCTGGTTGATTTATTTTGCGGTAAGCGAAGATACCCGCTAACACCAATAACGCTACACTACCTGCTGCAACATAACCCCAGATAGAACCTGAAGATTCAGCAACGGGCTGGGCGACAGCGGCAACGTTTGCAACAGACATTGGTACATCAGACATATTTGTAACCTTTTACTTTAAGAATTCGGAATGCGGTGAGACCTTACCACCTACTCGATAAACTGCTATATCTTTTATCAAAAATTAGTTCAAATAGGCGACAGAGCTCAAATGTATGCTCATTCTGCCGTTTTCAACAACAAAAATAAAGCACTGCTAGATTGATTTTTAAGCAACTAATTGTAACTATTTGTCTAGCAATATAAAAACGTTAATTCGCAGCAAAGTTTATTTTAAAAAAAAGTATAAAACCGCTAGCAATACCACAAATTAGCCTTTTCTTGCATAATTCTTTTACGTACCTCAATCAATGCCAACAGATCGACTAACAACAGCCATAGTTATGCTTAGAGTCTAGTTGGTTTTGGATACAATGATAGTATTAACACTTATATCAATGCTCACAATAACAGTATTAAAACCACTGCTGCTAATCTACAGCAGTGGTAATACCCACTTTAATCGACACCAGTAGCGGATACTGTCGGCTTGGTACGCTTTAATTTTTGCACCATTAAATACACACTCGGCACCACAAATAACGGATCGACAATCCCTAATGCCATCCCTGCGATAATAATCACCCCTAACGATCCCATTGCATTAGCGCCAGGACCTGATTCACATAACAAAGGTAAGGTTCCTAAAATCATCGTCAGTGAGGTCATTAATATCGGTCTTAAACGGGTTTTGGTTGCTTCTAAAATAGCCTCACGCGCTGAGTAACCTTGTGCCTGCAATTCATTGGCAAACTCAGTGATCAAAATCCCATGTTTACAGATCAAACCAATCAGAGTGACTAACCCGATTTGTGAATACACATTGAGACTGTAATCACTGTAATATAATGCCCACAATGCCACTGACAACGTAATCGGTAATGACAGCATTACCACCAATGCATCAACTACGCTTTCAAACTGCGCACTCAGCACCATATAAATAAACACTAACGCTGCCACAAACACAAATAGCATTTGATGATTAGCATCCAAATATTGCTTAGCCCCATCAACATAACTATAACGGGCATTAGCAGGAAGTAATGTTGGTAATAGCTGATTTAATGCTTTAATCCCCTGCCCCATGCTGACACCATCCGCTAATCTAATCGATAATGAAGCAGATGTAGCACGATCATATTGTTCAAGTGAACGCGGGCCAAGTTGATTTTTAATCGTGATAAGCTCAGATAACGGGACTAATATGCCTTTATTATTGCTAATCATCAGCTGTTTTATCGCATCAGGGGTTAGCGTGTATATAGATTGTAATTGCAGATGCAATGGGTAATTAGTGCCTTGGTAGCTCATGTCATTACTGAATGATTTACCACTCATTGCCAGTTTCAACACTTGCTGAATATTATATAGCGAGACACCATATTGCGACGCTAATACGCGATTAATATGAATACTAAATTGATTCTGGTCGAACTTGAGTGCACTTCTCGCATGATCAAACAACGGTGATTGCTGGATCTTATGGGTAACTTCTGTCATTTCTTGTGCCAATGTTTGCTCATCAACATTACTACTAACGTTAATATCAATACCGCCACTGTTCCCACGTCGACCACCGCCAGTATCAATAGCAGGGATCACGCCAGTAAAGACCATATTGCCGCCAATTTTTAAACGTGCATTGATCATTTCACTAATTTTAAGAGCTGATAACTTACGCTGATCCCATGGTTTTAAGGTCACAAAACCACGAATAAAATCACTACTGGTTAAAATTGCTACATGTTCAATATCCGGGATTTGATGCAGTTGCTGATTCATATTATCAATCATTTTCTGCTCACTGGCATCATCACTGCTACCCACTAAAGGTTGGAATAAGAAAATTTGCCCAGAATCTTCACTTGGTAACATTTCTGATGGTGTTTGCATAAACGGCCAATAACTGCTGGCTAAAATAATCACCATCATCATTAATGTGGTTTTACGGTAATCAATGGTTACCGCTAGCACCCTCTGATAGGCGACAGCAAGGCGAGTCAGTTGATCATTTATCCACACTTCAAACCGACCTGCGGGTTTATGATTCATCATTTTACTGCACATCATCGGGGATAAGGTTAATGCTACCACCCCCGAAATAATCACGGTTCCTGCCAATGTGAAAGCAAATTGTTGGAATAACTGCCCCGTAATTCCATCGACTAACCCGACAGGAATATAAACCGCCGCTAATGTTAATGTGGTCGCAATAATCGCAAATCCAATTTGACGACAAGCAATGACTGTCGCTTTACGTACGGATGAATGATGCCGTAATTGACGATGCACATTCTCAACCACCACTATCGCATCATCAACCACTAGCCCTACTGCTAATAGCATTGCCAATAAGGTCAAAGAGTTAATACTAAACCCTGCCAGTTTAAGAATAATAAACGAACATGATAGACACACAGGGATAGTCACAATCGGGATCAGTGCAATCCGCAGATTACCTAAAAATAACCAGATCACACCAGCCACCAGCAATACCGCTAACCCAATCGCAAAATAAACATCATTGAGTGAAGTCACAATAAAGGTCGATTTATCCAATAAAACCGTCGCCTTCATACCACTAGGCAAGGTTGTTGAATCAAGTAATTGATGTACTTGTTGTGATAATACTAACGGATTTGCTGTTGCGGTATATTGTGGATTAAGCACGAACAACATCGCACTCTTGTTTGAAAAATCAATGAGGGGCTTAACCTCAAGTTGACTGCTTGGCGTACCTATCGTAACCGTTGCGACTTGCGATAACCGAATCGGTTGCTGAGCATACGTTGCAACAATGGTATTTTTAATCTCATCTAAATTTGCAATCGCACCTGTTGATACCAACTGATATTGGCTTTGTGAACCCGATGTTTGACCACTCAACGCGGTTATGCTGTCAACATCCGAGATCTTATTCATGACATTATTTAATGTTAAACCGTAATATTGCACTTTATCTGGGTTTAGAGTGATCAATACCGATTGACCAGCACTTGGCGCCACACTCACTGCCCCAGCAGCGGGTAATTGCTCTAACTGTGGCAACAACGTATCAATGCCATATTGATGAAACTCATATTCTGCTTGATGCGGCCCTGGCGTTAAACCAATCAGCATCGCGGGCATGCCCTGATCATCCGATTTAGACACTCGCGGAGAAATATCATCAGGTAACTGACTTTCTATATTACCAATATCATTATGGATCTCACTCACCAAAGTATCGATTCCACTGTCATCAATACTGGTTGCAACATCAATAATAATACTACCGCGACCTTGACGCGCTGTTGCTGATAAATGGCGAATTCCTTCCGTACCAGCAATGGCATTTTGAATTGGAATCAACACTTCAGTCATCATATTTTGCGCAGCAAGCGCACTATCATGTACTGATATTTGTATTTTTGATTGACTAATTTGTGGTGTATAACGCCACGGTAATTTTTGACAAAACAGCAACCCAATAAAAACGGGAATGAGCCATAATACGGTGCACAACACCGGACGGCGTAAGCAAAGTTCAGTTAATTTCATGCTTTACCTACTTGTGGCTCAATTTTGGGTTGTGACGGTTGTGACGGTTGTGAATGGATAATTTCTACTTTTTGATCTGTGCGTAAATAGTTTTGACCATTAACAACCAATTGCTCTCCAACCGTTAATCCAGAAAGAATTTGCACATAACCATCGTAATAATTACCGACTTTAACATCACGTAAACGCGCTTTATTGTTGATCACGACAAAGGCTTGTGCACCTTGAATATTGGTCATTAACGCTGCGGTTGGGATCGTCACTTGCTGGCGTAATAAATGCGTTTTTTGGATAACTTTGACATTTTGCCCAGGGGAAAACGGCGCGGATGTAGGTAATTTAGCTTTAAGGATCACTAATCCAGTGGCTGTATTTGGCGCAATATAAGTAACTGTAGCTACCGCATTAATGGATGGCATGACCTCGGAATGTACTAATACTTGTTGGCCAAGTTTATAATCTTGTCGTTGTAAGGCCGGCAATTGATATTCGACAATTAAATGCTGCGGAGAATATAAGGTTGCAATATCAGTACCTGCCGTAACAACATCACCAACATGATAATCAGTTTGGCTAATCACTCCTGAAAAAGGCGCTTTAATTGCTAATTCAGATAACAATGTTTTATCTTGGGTGAGTTGCGCTAATGCCTGCTTATAATCACTTTCACTGCTATCATAAAGACTGTGTGACGTTACTCCTTTCGCGCTTAAGACGGCTTGACGATGCAATGTCAATTTAGCAGCAACAACTAACGCTTGATCATGAGCAACTTTGGCATCTGCAACACGCGGATCTAACTGCACTAGTACTTGGTTTTTGGCTACACGTTGCCCTTCAGTAAACAAAATAGCGGTTATTTTATTGGTTTGCAGGTTTTTTAGTGTCACTACATTATGACTTTTTATTACACCGTAGCCCATGACTTGCTGGGTTAAATTACGCGCTTGAATCGATTGTGTTTCAACTTGTGCAGTCGTTGAAAAAGGAGCCGAGGAGTGCGGCTTCGAACCACTATCGCAACCTTCAGCCATCAACGCCATCGTTGCGATAACCAACACTGAAATAACTTTTCGTTTTATCATGATCTACTTCCTAGAACATTAAACAACATGCGCTAGGACAAACCAGCAATGAATAACCACTCTTGCCACCAACACAACATACCAAATAGGTATACAAGCCTACCAAAGCTGGTTTTTTGAATACACCAACATAGGCTAACTTTACGCTGTTTTACATTTATTAGGAAAAAACACCTTGTAATAACACAACAATGAACAATATTATGCTAATAAGTTGCCACAATAATAATGGATTTCGTTCGATTAATGGTTGCTGAAAAAGCATAGGTAAGGCGGTGGATGGCGGAGTATTGAGTGCTTTTACCAATTCAGATAAGGCTTGATAACGATGTTGAGCATCAGGATGACAGGTTTTTTTTAAATTAATCTCTAGCCATACAGGTAAATCCTGCCGATAAGATCTAATGGTCGTGTAATGCATTTTCATTGCCACAGGAGGCGATGAGTGCGAACTCAACCGTTGATACGGTAATGCTCCAGTCAACATTTCATATATCACAATCCCTAATGAGAATTGCTCACTCAAAATGGAAGGTTGTCCACCAGCATGACATTCAGGTGCCAAATAATTTAAATCTCCGTATGGATGCTTCATTTTTACTGATGAGTATAACTCTTGATAACCATTGACCCACGCGCTGCCAAAATCAATCAAGGTCACACTTAAATCTGAGTGTAATATAATATTTTCTGGTTTTATATCTGCATGATAAATCCCCTGTCGCTGCAAAGTACGCATCACCGTCACAATGTCTGCCACAATCATTCGTACCGTTGTTAATGATGGCTGCGGATTATCCATGATCCATTGGCGCAAAGTTATTCCCTCAACAAACTCACACACATGATAAAGAAACACAGATTGCGCATTATGGTTAAATATTTTCATGACCCCTGCATGCTGACATTGTTGCCCAAGCCAGCCTTCGCGCACAAAGCAGTGTAAATAGTCACTATCATCCACTCGGTTCGGTGAAGGCATTTTTAGCACATAATACTGTTTATCATCATTAGATTGCGCCAAATAAAGATAGCTTCGACACCCTGCATCAAGCACTCGACAAATCACAAATTGATCAATCCGTTGCCCAACCTTGAGCGCTAGCGGAATGGTCTTATTAGCTGACTCAAGCAACGCTTCATCAAACGCTAACCTTGGTAAGGCTTCAATGTCTAATATCACACAACTGGTATTATCTTGTGACCCAAGCTGCTGCGCATTACTCACAAGCTGATATGCTTGCCGTTCTAAGTACTGACACCCATGTTGGGTCGATAATAATGGTGGCATGTTATCTACGTGGAAAATCTTATCGAGATACTGCACGACATCACTCTCATCATGGATACCATCCGTCGTCATCACTAACTTATCACCCACGTTCAGGGGTACTGACTGATAATCGACTTGCAGTTGGGCGTCGATACCTAATGCTCGCGTAAGATAATGCTGCCCATCATAGTGAGCACGACGATGATCTTGGGTTAAACAACGACAATTATTATCACGCCATAAATAAACCCGACAATCCCCAATATGGAATACATGAGCAGTATTCGATTTAATGATCACTACCGACAATGACGTCACCGGCGCATCTTGTGGTAAATCGGCTTGCTGTCCATGATGGAATAACCATAAATTAAGCGTATTTAGTACTGAAGATGCCGCTTCTTTGACAGATAAGGTGGTTGCTGTCGCTAAATAATCTTCAATAAAGTGAGTCACACTCAATTGACTAGCAATATAACTGCGATTACTACAACTGACGCCATCAGCAATACAAGCAACGACTCCTTTGTGCTGTAACTCTATTGCTTTTGATGGTGATAACACCGCAAAGGCATCCTGATTCTGTTGCTTTTTCCCCGCATCAGAATAACCACCATAACGTACAATCAGATTAGCTACCGTCATGATCTTCCTTATTCATTTACACCATTAACTGATACTAGTAATCCATACTATTGCCTACATGATAAACCGACATGATTTATCTGTATGATCAACCGACATCAATTAACCGACATCAATTAAAGTCACACTGCCATCATCATTAATTTCGGCCATTTTTCCTGACGGCTCTTTAAGCGCCAATAACGTCACAAAACCGATAACAGCAGTTAATGCGATAATGATAAAAAAAGTACTGTATTCAACCATGGATAAAATAGTCAGATAACACACTGCCCCCACATTGCCATACGCCCCTGTCATCCCAGCAATTTGACCAGTCATACGGCGTTTAATTAATGGCACAACAGCAAATACTGCCCCTTCGCCAGATTGAACAAAGAACGAACAAATCATTGCCGCTAACACCGCACTCCATAGTGGCCAACCGACAGTAATATTCGCCATTAACACATACCCCATCGCTAAACCCGCAGTTAAAATCAATAACGTTGCTTTACGACCAAATCTATCCGACAACCAACCACCACCAGGACGAGAAATCAAATTCATAAACGCATAAGAAGATGCGACTACCCCTGCCATCACTGGTGTTAAAGTAAATATCTCAGCAAAAAATAAAGGCAACATTGAGACAACAGCCAGCTCTGATCCAAAAGTGGTAAAATAAAGCACATTAAGCACTGCAACCTGACGAAATGAATAACGATGTATGGCAGGTACTGGCTCCGTTAATATCTTTCGATTAGCTAACCATAATTGTTTAATATCAATAAAATAAAGCCCTACTAATCCCACATAAATAGCATAACTAATCTCAGCGTCTAACATGTCAATCGCTGGCGATGATAGCTTCCAAACTAATAACGCCATTGCCGCATACATCGGAATTTTCATTATGATTAATAACAATAAATCACTGCGTGAGGTCACTTCCATCGCCCCGATATGCTTGGATTTATAATACGTTGCGCCCTTGGGGGTATCTGTAACAGTGAAATAGAAGATGACAGCAAAAATAACACTTAACCCGCCAGTCACCGCCATTGCATAACGCCAACCATCATCACCACCAAACCACAATGCTAATGACGGCAATGTAAACGCAGCAGCAGCAGAGCCAAAATTACCCCAGCCACCATAAATACCTTCAGCGGTACCGAGTTCATGATGCGGAAACCATTCAGACACCAACCGAATCCCAATCACAAACCCTGCCCCAATAAAACCGAGGGCAAAACGGGCCATCGCGGCTTGCATAAACGTAGTTGAAAATGCAAACACAAAACAGGGAATGGCACATAGTGCTAATAACAAGCTATACACTATTCGTGGACCATATCTATCCGTCAGCATGCCAACCACAACCCGCGCTGGGATCGTTAACGCCACATTTAAGATTAATAAGGTTTTAATTTGCTCGGTGGTTAATCCTAATGACGTTTTTACCGCTTGCAACAAAGGTGCAAAATTAAACCACACCATAAAAGTAATAAAAAACGCCAACCAACTTATATGGAGTATTTTCATCTTGCCGCGAAAAGAGAACAAATTAAACTTAATATAATTAGACATCATTGCTCCCTGTTAGCGTATTAAAGAAACGATAAGTTGTACCTGAACACTACCGTTAAAGCGCCGCACAGGATAAGTTGGCACTAACATTTCTGCCGATTCTAAACACTGACCACTTTCAAGACAAAAATGCTGTTTATAAAGCGGTGAAGCCACCACCACGGTTCCATTTAATGAGCCGACGATGCCACGAGAAAGAACATTCGCCTTACCGATTGGATCATAATTATTAATCGCATAAAGGGTATTATTATGACTACACAAAAACAGCGCTATCTGATGACCATTCACCAATGCACACGCACCAGCATCAAGATATAAATCATCTTCATCACAAACAGTAATCCATTGATTAATCATAATTTATCCTTGATCGGTAATGTTAACAACCGCAATAGTCTCACCACTTTCCGGCCACACTCTCGGCGTACGTTGATTTCTAATCGTTTGGTAAGCCAAACTCAAATCAGGCTGACGACTATTAATAAAATGTTGAAACCGACGTAACTCTTGCGGTGACTCAAGGGTAGTTTTCCATTCACATTGATAGTGACTCAAACTAGCGGCCATTTCTTGCTCAAGTTCAGCGTTAATATTTAACGCATCATCAATCACCACTTGGCGTAAATAATCAATGCCACCCTCAAGATTTTCTAGCCATACTGATGTTCGCTGTAACCTATCGGCGGTACGTATATAAAACATCAACACTCTATCGATATATTGGATCAAAGTGTCGTTATCGAGATCAGCAGCAAACAAATCACCATGACGAGGACGCATACCACCGTTACCTGCAATATATAAATTCCAGCCCTTCTCTGTCGCGATCACACCAATATCTTTTGACTGTGCTTCTGCACATTCGCGGGTACAGCCAGAAACTGCAAACTTGAGTTTATGCGGTGAGCGCAAGCCTTTATAACGATTTTCAAGATTGATAGCAAAAGCCATGCTATCTGCCATTCCATAGCGGCACCATGTTGATCCCACACACGATTTCACCGTTCGTACCGATTTACCATACGCGTGTCCCGTTTCAAATCCGGCATCGACAAGTAACCGCCAAATTTGGGGTAATTGATGTAACTGTGCTCCAAATAAATCAATCCGTTGTCCGCCAGTAATTTTGGTATAAAGATTAAATTGTTGGGCAACTTGACCTAATATAATTAATTTTTCAGGGGTAATTTCTCCCGCAGGAATACGAGGCACAACCGAATAAGTACCGTCTTTTTGCATATTACCAAGGTAAATATCATTAGTGTCTTGCAAGCCAACATGTTGCGGTTCCAGAATATAATCATTCCAAAATGACGCCAGAATAGAACTAACCGCGGGTTTACAAATATCACAACCTAAGCCTGTCCCGTACTCGGTTAATAAGTCACTAAAAGTATTAATCTTTTTAATTCGAATAATGTCGGCTAATTGCTGGCGGCTATAACTAAAATGTTCACATAAATGGTGATTGACCTCATGGCCTCTCGCTGCCAATTCCGTTTCCATTATTTGTTTCGCAAAAGTGGCACACCCGCCACAGCCAGTGCTCGCCTTGGTCATTGATTTAAGCTGTGTCATATCAACACACCCGTCAGCCACCGCTTGGCAAATTTGACCTTTATTAACATCAAAACATGAACAAACTTGCGCTTCATCACCGAGTAGATCATCGGTGGCTGTCATTTGAGAGCTAGCAGCCAGCGCTTCAGGCATTAATAATAATGACGGCGGAGTGGGTAATGGTAATTGATTTAGCATCAACTGTAATAATGAAGAATACTGCTCAACATTACCGACTAACACCGCTCCAAGTAATTTATCCCCTTGTTTTGATACAATAATCCGCTGATAACTTTGTTCGACATCATTGGATAAACTGAACACTTGCGCCGCATCAACTGATGTATGAACCTCGCCAATACTGGCAACATCAACCCCTAATAATTTCAGCTTGGTGCTCATATCAGCACCCGTAAATTCAGCATCGATGCCACACATAATAGAAGCAGCAACCCGTGCCATTTTATAACCTGGCGCAACTAAACCAAAAATACGGTTATTCCATAATGCACATTCACCAATCGCGTAAATATCAGTATCACTGGTCTGACACTGATCATTAATCACAATTCCGCCACGTTCACCAAGGGTTAATCCTGCTTGCTTAGCCAATGCGTCTTGGGGACGAATACCCGCAGAAAACACCACCATATCAGTGTCTAATTCAGTGCCATCAGCAAAAATAAGTTTATAGCGGCACTGATCACCCGCAATAATTTTCTCAGTCGCTTTACGGGTATGTACTTTGACCCCTAATGCTTCAATTTTTTGACGTAATAACTCACCGCCCCCTTCATCAAGCTGCACCGCCATTAACTGTGGAGCAAACTCGACCACATGGGTTTCTAGCGCCATATTTTGCAGCGCATTGGCCGCTTCAAGTCCGAGTAAACCGCCACCAATGACGACCCCAACCCGACTTTTTTTGCCTGATTCGGCAATGGCTTCTAAATCATTAATAGTACGGTAAACATGACAATGCTCTGCATCATTGTCGATAATCGGTGGTACAAACGGGTATGATCCCGTGGCTAATATCAAATGATCATAAGCAATCTTTTTACCTTGCTCAGTAACAACATACTTATGCTCACGATCAATGGCTGTCACCCGCTGATTAACGTGATAACACACACCTGCTTGTTGATAATCCACCTCATGAGCAAGCGCTAAATCTGCGGCAGTTTTACCACTAAAATAATGGCTGAGTTGAACCCGATCATAGGCTAAGCGATCTTCTTCTGAAAAAGTGATCAATGCGAGTTGGTGATCACTATCAAGCGCTAATACTTGCTCAATAAAATGATGGCCTACCATGCCATTACCAACAATAACAATCCGTTTTTTATTCATGTTGATCTCCTTATCTACGCTCGTTTTTGACACTGATTCATCGACATTACCGCGTCTATTTGAGGCTGATACCACGCTAAACTGTCGCTCAAACTCACCACTTCACCAATAATAATCAAGGCGGGTGATCCAATCTGGTGGTGCTTAACTTGCTCTGTTAGAGTGGCCAATGTAGCTTTAATTAACCGTTGTTCATCAGTGCAGCCTTTTTCTATTATTGCCGCAGGGGTTTCTGTCCCTAACCCTGCTCGTGCTAATTGCTGGCAGATCAAGTCGACTTTAGATAATCCCATATAAAACACCACGGTATGATTGAGCTTGGCTAATGCTTGCCATTGAATATCCAAATCTTTTTCCGCATGCACTGTGACTAACGTACACCCCTGAGATACACCACGGTGGGTTAATGGGATCCCGGCATAGGTACTACAACCACTCGCAGCAGTAATGCCCGGTACTACATCAACCTTGATACTGTGCTGGCGTAAATATTGTATTTCCTCACCACCTCGACCAAATACAAACGCGTCACCACCTTTTAAGCGACACACTTGTTTTCCTTGTTGAGCTAATCGCACTAATAGCTGATTGATTCCTGCTTGAGTTATGCTTTGTTGTCCTTTTGCCTTACCCACACAAAGGGTTTGGCAACGCGCTGGAACCAACGCCATAATGGCAGCACTGACTAGACGGTCATAAACCACTACATCGGCTTTTTCGAGAGTCTTTAATGCTTTTAATGTTAAGAGATCAGGATCACCTGGGCCTGCACCGACTAACGTCACTTTTCCCTGCTGATGTGGTATGCGTGTCGATTGTGCTATTTGACACCAGTGAATCTTAGCGTCATGAATAACTAATGAATGTTGTTGCGGCTTCAATGGCTTCACAATTCACCCCTTTTTAATAACAACCATTTATTTTATATATTTAATTTCCTTATTAAGTAACACAGCAAACTTAATGCCATCCGTTATTAAATAACAAATAAACTCATCAAATGACTGAATTAAAAAATAAAATAATATTTAACATTAAAGCTAATTACTTTATTTACAATAACAAACACCTTTATGGTGCATTATTAATCAACCATTGCACCAAAATGATTAGTTACTCATGACAACCGATAATAAAACAATAAAAATAAAATAAAACACCTGACAAATAAAAATAAAAATCAATAGCTTAAGTAAAATAAAATCAAAAAATAACATTAAAATAGTTCTGGTACACATGTTGCCTGTAATTAATGGTGTCATTTGTTTTATTCGCATTAATAAAGGGAGCCATCCTCAATGAAGAAAGAAAGCTCATGGATAAAATCAACTTGTGCTTATTGTGGTGTCGGCTGTGGAATAAAGTCACGCATCAATAATAATGGTCAGCTTGATATAAAAGGCGATGAAGAACATCCAGCCAATAAAGGTAAATTATGTACCAAAGGATTAACCTTGGCAGAAACACTCATTAATGATAATAGGATGCTAACGCCACAAATATTAAATAAACCTGTTGGCTGGAATGAAGCATTAGATGAAGCCGCCCTCCAGCTACAAGATGTTATTAACCATTATGGTGCGAATGCGGTAGCTTTTTATATTTCGGGACAATTACTCACCGAAGATTATTATGTGATAAATAAACTGGCAAAAGGCTTTATTGGTACCGCGAATATTGATACCAATTCACGCTTATGTATGTCATCAGCAGTCGCTGGACATCAACGGGCGTTTGGTGAAGATTGTGTTGCTGGCTGTTACGATGATTTAGAAGCAGCAGAAGTGGTCATTTTAACAGGCTCTAATCTTGCTTGGTGTCACCCTGTTCTTTTTCAACGCCTAAAACAAGCACAGAAAGAGCACAATACTAAGATTGTGGTGATTGATCCGCGCCATACTGCAAGCGGTGATATTGCTGATTTACATCTTGCGATTGCGCCTGGTAGTGACGTGGCACTCTTTAATGGCTTACTGAGCTACTTACATAATCATAATAAATTTGATCAAGACTATATCAACGCCCATACCAATAATATTGAGGCAGCATTAGCAACCGCCCTCACTCAAGATACGAATATCAGCCAATTAACGGGGATAAGTGAAGAACAACTGCACACTTTCTATCAACTATTTGCGAACCACCCCCGTACAGTAACGGTTTACTCTCAAGGGGTAAATCAATCAGTATCAGGAACGGACAAAGTCAATGCTATCATCAACTGTCATTTAGCAACCGGCCGCATCGGTAAACTGGGGGCAACGCCCTTTTCAATTACAGGCCAACCAAACGCAATGGGAGGACGTGAAGTCGGGGGTTTAGCGACAACCTTAGCGGCACATCTTAGTTTTGATCGCCACGATCATTGGCAATTACTGAGTAATTTTTGGCAAACCGATAAACTGGTGACTCAGCCGGGTCTTAAAGCAGTTGATATGTTTGATGCTATCGCAGCTGGCACAATAAAAGCGGTATGGATCATCGCAACCAATCCAGCAGCTAGCTTACCTAACAGCAATAAAATCAATCAGGCATTAGCACAATGTCCCTGCGTGATCGTGTCTGATTGTGTCGATAATAACGATACACTGCGCCACGCTACGATTAAACTTCCGGCTCAAGGTTGGAGTGAAAAATCGGGCACAGTCACCAATTCAGAACGCTGTATTTCCCGTCAACGACGTTTATTGCCGACCCAAGGCGAAGCTAAACCTGATTGGTGGATCATCAATCAAATCGCTAATCGAATGGGGTTTAAAGACAGTTTTAATTACACCAATGAAGCCCAAATATTTGCCGAACATGTCGCTTTAACGAGCGTGAATAATCACCCTAATCACACTCCACGCTTACTAAATTTAAGCAGTCTTAGCCATCTTACTGAGCACGATTATGATACTTTAGTGCCGCAACAATGGCCGATTAATGGTGATGGTATTACCCACCAGCGGTTATTTAGTGATGGTGTTTTTCCTACTAAAAATGGTCGAGCGTGCTTTATTGCCACCCCTTATCATCCTCTGATCACTCAGCGCTCAGCGTCTTATCCGTTATTACTTAATACGGGTAGAGTTCGTGATCAGTGGCATACCATGACACGCACAGGGCTTGCCGCCTCGCTGGCTGATCATATTCAACAGCCACTAATATCAGTACACCCGACAGATGCTAATCACTACCACATTAATGATAATCAATTAGTAACGGTAACAAGTCACAGCGGCGAGGCTATTTTTCGGGTTCGTATTACTACAAATGTTAGCCCTAAGCAGGCATTTATTGCTATTCATTGGACTCAACAAAACGCATCAACAGGCAGTGTTTGCGCACTGATTGATGAACAATGCGATCCCATTTCAGGGCAACCACAATATAAGGCAACCGCCATTCAACTTACCCCACTCACCTACACCACCGATGCTATTTTAACGACAACAAAAGCAGTGGCATTGACTGATCTACCATCATCAACAGCACTCTATTGGGTATGTAAAAAAGTCAAAGCAGGTTATCAATATTGTATCAGTTCAAACCTTACCCCAAGCGCCTTAGAGCAAATATTAATGATGTATTTCATGCATTCGACGCAACATGATTTACGTGCTATTACGCACAATAGCCGTCGAGCAGTGATATTTGAACATGGCCGTAGTATTCGATCATTGCTCATTCTGCCTCATGATAATCACCATTACTTCACTACATCTTCTAATATTATTGACCATGATATTAACGATCTCAAAGTGCATCAGTTTCTCAATGGTGAAGATAAGCTCATCGACACTGACATTGTTTGTGTGTGTAAACAAATAACCAAACAACAACTTATTGATACGATTGCCAGCAATAAAGTACAAGATCTATCGACACTAAGTCGTATAACAACCGCAGGAACGGGCTGTGGTAGCTGTTGTACTGAAATAGAAAACTTACTCAACAACAATCAAGACTAATTAAATCTATTACATCAATATAACGCCCTATCTAATGAGGATGTGGGCTCTATTTTAAAATGTCCTCATTATTCCCTTCTTATGTGAAGTATGAAAAACAACCAGTTTGATGGGTAACTTTTAATCACTGTCAATGAAACCAATTATAGATAAATATTTTTTATCGACACAATAAAATATTTTACATTTAAGCGCTAAATAGCAATTCCAAATAACGATAAATACAGTAAATAAGATTTAACCAAATAATATTTAACGAGAATTAAAATGTAACATAAAAGTAAATATCAAGATTGAATAGCAATCATATAATTTCACATTCAAACACAAATGATAATAATTATCACTACTGTAAATAATAATTTACAGACTCATAAATATATAACCGTGTATATATTTGCGTGTAATATAAATAATCTTTAGCATCTACCTCCTATTCAAATACTCATTAAACAAAAACCAATATTATTATTTCTATCGTAAAATTAATTTCGTCGTTATTAATTTTATTATTAATTACAATTAAAGGATTTATTATGAAAAAGTCGATACTAATTACACTGTTATTATCAAGCACAGTGCTCAGTGGTTGTAATTCAATAAAAGAAGCTGCGGGTAATATGGTATTAGGAGAAGACTTAATTCAAGCATCTGAAAAATTAGACGTTTGTGACATGTCAGGACTTAACACCTTGGAAAACATTGCAAAAAACGAAAACAACATGCGAAGTTCAGCAGCACTTATCGCACTAGGCGCCAATTATGCGGCTTCAGGTAATACAGCAAAAGTTAATATTATTGCAAAACAATTACACGCTAAATTATCGAATAAAACACTTAATGATGTAAAAAAAGAAATTATCGATTCAGGGAATACTCAACAACAAAATCGTATTAAAAATGGTTTTACGGGTAATTGCCGCTAATCAAAAATGGGTGGTCATCTATTTAACCACCCCTATTTTCAGATTCTATATATCACTAAATTAACAACGATTAAATCAACTAAATATAGAAATCTTTAATCCCTTGTAATAAATTATTCACCGCAACAGCCGCTAAAATTAATCCCATAACGCGGCTAATAATAGCAGCCCCCATATTACCAATCCATTTTTGAATAGTCGTAGCACTGAGCAATAATAATAAAGTAACGAATAATACTGTCATCATCACGCTGGCTGTTATTATTTGATCCACCACTGAGTAACGGTGATTATCCGTTAACATCACCACAGCCATCATTGCACCAGGAGAAGCAATAGATGGAATTGCTAACGGATAAACCGCGAGATCAGCCAAATCTGAATGGCTTACATCTTGTGTTAATTTTTGTTCTTGTTCTGGTTTACTTTCACCAAAGATCATCGTTAATGCAAACAGTAACAATACTAAGCCACCAGCTGCTTGAAACGCTGGTAAGGGTATTTGCATAGCTTCAAGCAGTAATTGACCTGCTACCAAGAAAAAGACTAACACGCCACTGGCAATAGCGACCGCTTTTAATGCCACTTTACGGCGCTGTTTAGGGGTTAATTTTTGTGTTTGTGATAAATAAACAGGTACCGAGCCGACGGGATCAATCACGGCCCACAGAACAACAAACTGAGTAATCATAATACCAAGCAAAAATCACCTCTCACATTAAAAATTTAAATAGACCCCTTTACCTGTAAGATATATAAATTATTATATTAATGATTTTAGTTAGAGTAATAACTATAGCCTGATAATACTTATTCTTAAGGCTGATAAATACACTACCAAATCCCAGCCATCGTCTACAACTAAACAATTATCAACATGCTGCTGGAAATGATCAAATAAACCGTATTCCTACAATTTATTAATGTGTTTTTTAACAAAATTAAAAAATAATAACAACTAAAATTTATAATTCGTCGATCGCCGAGGTAAAACC
This sequence comes from Photobacterium phosphoreum, assembly GCF_002954725.1. Taxonomy (GTDB): domain Bacteria; phylum Pseudomonadota; class Gammaproteobacteria; order Enterobacterales; family Vibrionaceae; genus Photobacterium; species Photobacterium phosphoreum. The sequence goes on along the minus strand of NZ_MSCQ01000001.1, from coordinate 489,165 downwards.
ATTGGCTGATAAATTAAACCCTGCGATATCGACATACTCTTTCTTTTGAAAAAACGTCAAGACTTTATCCAGATTGCCAGCATTGTTACCAGCATACGCATGGGCAGTACAATTATGGGTGCTAGGATCATAATTAGTGCTAACACGTAATACAATTTCATCACCTACATTAAGATTACTGAATGCGGGCACATATAACCAATTACGGCATGCAGTAGCTTGAGTTTCCATATGATCAAGGAAATCAATACTCGATAAGCGTTGACCATTACCCGTGAAATGAAAAACATAGGTCTGATTACCAAAATCAGTTTTAGTCACAATTTCATTTTGAGCAGGAAGTGCTTGATAACTATTGTGCTGAGTCGTACCAGCAAATGCAGCGGGTGCCACGAAAGATAATGAAAACAAAAATGTAGAAATAACGGTGGTTCGGTTAAACACGCGGTGCACTCCAATGGCTAAATGTCGCTAACAGCCATCTAATATGCCCATTAGCGATAATAACACAATAGTTTTTACGTCAATTTTATGGTTAACCACCGTATTTATACATATTTAAAGCGATCACATTAATCTATCAACACTAATGAATCCAAAATACCTTTACCACTGTGAATACCACCTTCATTTTCAGTCGCAGGTTTACTACGAATTAAATACCCCGCATAACCGTCTAACTCAGTCACTGGCTTACCATTAAAATATGCACTGAACAGACCTATTTCACTGACTAAATCAGTCACCACAGTTGCTTTTACATCACGAATAGCAAGTGTTGGCATTTCACGTTCATGAGGATATAAGCGTTGCATTAATGCCCATGCATCATATTCCGCCACGGTTAATGTTGCTAACGTTGCGCTAATATCATCTCCAAACACACAATGACCACCACCTTCACCCTGATTTTTAAGTACCCATTCAGCTTTGGTTGCTTGCGTATTAAACCATGCAATTGTTGCCGCAGTAATGGGCTTCATTTCAGCCAACACACTTTTTACTAACTCGGCTTCTGCAAGGGTTAATCCCCAACGCAGATACTCTTGAGCCGGCATCATGGTTAATAACATTTGCATGGTTTTACTGGTTGCAAGTTGCTGGCCTATCGTGGCATTTAAAGCGACATGATGTTGTTCGATAAACACCCGCATTTGACTCAAGGTATAACAACAAACTGCCTCATGCAGTGCTGGCGCACAATAATCAGAATATTGATAACCCGCCCGTAAATACACCACATCAATCGCGCCAACACCTTCAAGCAACAAACGTTGGCCAGTTCCTGTTGATAGCTGTGCACTTAATTGTTCAAAAGTACGTCTTACGGTACGTATTCCTTGTTGCTGTAATGCGGCCTCTAAGAGATGTTGATCATAAACATTATCTTCATTTTTCTGAACCACCATCAAAAACACTGGTGCGCCTTGATCATTAAAATCGGCTTTTATACTGCGAGCTGCCGTGGTGATCCCTAATGCCAATTGGGTTAAGCCTTGGTTATCTGCGGGTGTAGCAGAACGATCTTCTAACCATGAATGATAAACCTCAGGCCATTGACGCTGCATAAATTGATGCAGTTCAGTTGCTCGCTGACCAAATGGCGCCATACCTGCAGCAATACCATTAAATTCAATGACTTTTGCGCCATATTGACGATCATCCATAAAATCGGTTCGCATCAATAATAACGGCTGGCGAGCAGGATCAAAGCGGTGAGTAGCATTACCATGGATCTGTTGATGCAATGACATCAGGCGTCCAAAAAAAGGATCTGCTTTTGCCATGTCAGCCAATGCTGATTGTAAAAAAACATGATCTTCAGAGACATTACTGATCAATTTAGTTAGCAGCGGAACAACACGCCGTAAGTGGTTATAAACCTCATGTTCCATCGTCATTGGCGCAATACTAAACGGGCAATGCCTTGCTGTATTATCCGCTTGACGAAAAGCAACACCATGCATAATTGCCCACTCACAAATATCTTCAATCGTCGCTTGTGCAATCATTGTTTTATTATTGCTACTCATACTTTAATCGCTCTTAAATACAGCTGAAAGTTCTTACTCGGTTTAGATCAATAGCGCTATTTCAAGGATAAAATTTAGCCCAATTGAGCCTATGACATAAATAACTATACTCGATGCAAGTAATACTTCCGTAATACTCGAAATATAGTTTAGCTTTATATCTATAGCAATGGTTATCGGTGATACATCACTTCACTCTACAACTTTTTAAATATAACCCCTATAAAACTCGCACAAAAAACAATCATTTAAACTGTGATAACGATCAAATTTAGATTTAATAACCATTAATGAAAAATATAGTAGTAAATATAACTGCATTTATATTAAAAAACAGTTACACATACCGACAAAGTTAATCTAACCTATAAACATACCAATAACAAATAACCACATTCCAATAACACAAAAATCAAGGTTGATTATTATGATCCTAGGCGTACCAAAAGAAATTAAAACTCATGAATACCGTGTTGGTATGGTACCAGCGGCAGTAAAAGAAGTTGTTTCTCATGGACATAGTGTGTATATCGAAACACAAGCAGGCTCTGGAATCGGCTTTAGTGATCAAGACTATATTGATGCTGGTGCACAAATATTGCCAACAGCAGCGAATGTATTTGCTGAATCTGAAATGATCGTAAAGGTAAAAGAACCACAAGCGATTGAACGTGCAATGTTGCGTGAAGGGCAAATTCTATTTACTTATCTACATCTTGCACCTGACCCTGCACAAACAGAGGATCTTATTCGCAGCAAAGCTATTTGTATTGCTTACGAAACCGTCACGGATAATCACGGCCGTTTACCGCTATTAGCACCGATGTCTGAAGTGGCAGGACGGATGTCAATTCAAGCAGGTGCATTCGCACTTGAGAAATCACGCGGTGGACGCGGCATGTTATTAGGCGGCGTTCCTGGTGTCGAACCTGCGAAAGTTGTTATTATTGGTGGTGGTGTCGTCGGTAATAATGCAGCTCAAATGGCGCTTGGATTACAGGCAGATGTAGTAATTTTAGACCGCAATATTGATGTGTTACGTCAACTTGATGTGCAATTTAATGGCAAACTAAAAACCGTTTATTCAACCAATGATGCGATTGAACGCCATGTTTTAGAGGCTGATTTAGTGATTGGTGGTGTGCTTGTTGTTGGTGCTGCTGCGCCAAAACTGGTCACCGCTGAGATGATCAAAAAAATGAAACCAGGTGCAGCTATTGTTGATGTAGCCATCGACCAAGGTGGCTGTGTCGCGACATCACATGCAACAACCCATGATAAGCCAACCTATATTGTTGATGATGTGGTGCACTATTGTGTGGCAAATATGCCCGGCGCAGTTGCACGCACCTCAACCGTCGCACTGAATAATGCCACCCTGCCTTACATTGTTGAATTGGCTAATAATGGCTACCAAAAAGCGCTCCAAAACAACCCGCATTTACTGAATGGATTAAATGTTTATCGCGGTCATGTTACTTGTAAAAGTGTAGCTCAAGCACTTGATTTACCTTATGTCTCTGCGGCAAGTATCCTCGCTTAAATAACACTGTTATCTCATAAAGCTTCTATTGCAAAATAGAAGCTTTCTTTGTCACAACCTCAATAAATAACACCCTATAACGTCAACATCAGTATCGATATAAACATACCTATATAAACATACCTATAATAAACATACCTATAAAGGTCAGCAATATGCCTTACCCTAATGCAAACACACTTTCCAATCAAAATAACAAGCAAACCTTAACCAAACACGATAAAACATGGATAATTAGCCTCTTTGGTACTGCCGTCGGAGCAGGAATATTATTCTTACCGATTAATATCGGTGTCAGTGGATTATGGCCGTTAATCATTATGGCATTACTGGCAGGCCCAATGACATTTCTTGCCCATCGAGGGTTAGCGCGGTTTATTTTATCTTCTCAGCAACCTCAAGCTGAATTTACTGATGTGGTCGAAGAACATTTCGGCCATAAATTTGGCTTGATGATCTCACTGTTATATTTCCTGTCTATTTTCCCCATTTTGATGATTTATGGCGTTGGCTTAACCAATACTGTTGAAAGTTTTATTATCCACCAGCTGCACATGACCCCACCACCGCGAATATTACTTTCAGGGATATTAGTCACATTAATGATAGGCGTTATGTTAACCAATGAAAAAATGGTATTACGCGCATTTGAGATTATTGTTTATCCGTTAGTATTTATTTTATTTGGACTGTCAATTTATCTGATTCCACACTGGCAAATGCCAGATTTTGCAACGGTACCAACCGCCTCTGATTTCGGTAAAACCCTTTGGCTTGCCATTCCAACCACTATTTTTGCCTTTAGCCACACCGCGGCTATTTCTAGTTTTGCTGTTGCACAAAAACGTCATTATGGCGACCAAGCAAACACTAAGGTTGATTACATTTTAAAACACACTTCCATGATGCTAATTACCTTCGTGCTATTATTTGTGTTCTCATGTGTGCTAAGCCTATCACCGGCTCAATTAGCAGAAGCTAAAGTGCAAAACATTTCAATTTTGTCGTACCTTGCCAATGAAATGAATAGTAGCGTGATTGAATCACTAGGACCTTTTATTGCCTGTATTGCGATCACCTCTTCTTTCTTTGGTCATTTTCTTGGTGGGCGTGAAAGTCTAAATGGCATTATCACCAAACACACCAACATCAAACCTCAACTCGCGAATAAACTCACTATCGCTATATTATTTTTATCGGTGTGGTATGCCGCTGTTATTAACCCCAGTGTGCTCAGTATTATGGAAACCTTTTCAGGCCCGGTTATTGCAATGATTTTATTTATTATGCCAATGTATGCGATTCGTAATATTGATTCACTTAAACAGTACCGCGGAAAGATAAGTAATATTTTTGTGACTGTGATTGGTTTAATTGCCATATCAGCGATTATCTTTAATCTTATTTAACGCCCCGTATGTGACTCGAATAGCCAACCTTTATCGGTTGGTTATTTTTTGTTTTATAGGTGATGAAAGACTTTGTTTAAAATTATAGCAGATTAAAAATAGATACTTTATTCTAGTGAGGTATTGTTTATCTTTTACTTATCACAACATTGACCACAGAATAAAATATCATGCAGATTAAAAACCACAACATGCTCGGGGCAATGCTCATTATAGTCGCAACTTTATCATTAACGCTTAAAGACAGTGCCGATAAGTACCTAATACAACACGGTTACCACCCGATTCAAATGGTATTCTTTCGGTTTGCTATCCCTTTTTTATGCATGCTTATTTTTATGCCGAAACAAACCAAAACCGCTATTTTTGCCACTAACAGTAAATTAATCCTTCGTGCGGTTTTATTTTTAGTTTGTGCTGTGACCTCAGTGATTGCGTTAAAATATATACCACTTGAAATGTATATCATCATTGTTCAAATGGGCAGTATCGCCTATATGCTAGGTGGCAGCTTATTTTTTAAAGAAACTCTGACGCCAATAAAAATAATTGCAACCTTGCTCGGCTTTGTCGGTGTGGTAATAGTGATTAATCCAACCAATATTAGTGGCTTACAGTGGGTATATTTATTACCGTTACTGATTGCGATTGCAAACTCCGGTTATAACCTTCTGACTAAAACCATTGATTCAAACATCTCGTTACTGTCGGTATTAATTAACTCGTTCTTTATTTTAGGCTCGGTTGCAAGTTTACTGCTATTAGCGCAACCGCAAATGTGGAAAACACCAACACTAGAGGCATTACCTTATTTTATCACCATCCCTATCGTCACGATTATATCGCAGTTGTGTTTAATCAAAGCCATGAATATCGCGGAAGCATCGCATGTCGCACCGTTCTTTTACTTCCAGATTGTATTTTCTTGTATATTTGGTTATTGGCTATTTGATGAATTACCCACCTATAACACCCTTGGCGGCGGGCTATTTATTGTGATTGCAGGTTTGCTTATTACCTACTCCAATTATCGACCAACACTAAAAACCAGCCCCAATGAACGCTAATATAAATAAATCTACCGCCTTATTAATCAATATGGTCTATTTTTGAGTTCGAAATTAAATCCAAATAAGCGTATGTTGGTAGTTATATACTAACAGCAGATATTTATAAAAAGGCTAATCTCTATGCCTCACAATATTTTCATATTACATTCCAATTACCCACCATCAGGCGATCAACCACAGGCTTTAGCCAAACTTATTGATGGTGTAGAAAAAGGTGTCACTCACCAAACGCTTAAAGGAGTAACGGGGTCGGGTAAAACGTTTACCATGGCCAATATGATCCACCGCTTACAACGCCCAACGCTGATTTTAGCGCATAATAAAACCCTCGCAGCTCAGCTTTATAGCGAAATGAAACGCTTCTTTCCTGAAAATGCCGTTGAATATTTTGTCTCTTATTATGATTATTACCAGCCAGAGGTCTATATTCCCGGTAGTGACCGCTTTATCCGTAAAGACTCTGCGATTAATGAACAGCTTGAGCGGTTACGGTTATCCACCACCAAATCATTAATAGAACGTAAAGATGTGATTGTTGTTGCTTCTGTTTCTGCTATTTATGGTTTAGGCGATCCCGACCAATACCGCGCAGTCCAAATTCCGCTGTTTGTCGGAGCAAAAATACCCCGTGAAGACTTTATTCAACGACTAACAGCGCTTCAATATACTCGCTGTGACAAAACGATTGAACGTGCAACATTTCGTGTTCATGGTGATGTGTTTGATATTTATCCTGCTGATTCTGAGTCAAAAGCTATTCGAGCAGTATTATTTGATGACGAAGTTGAGACTCTGCAATGGTTAGATCCACTCACAGGTAACGTCTTAGGTGATATTGAGCACTATTTTGTGTCACCTAAAACCTTATATGCCGCATCAAAAGAAAAACTCACCAAGGCCTGCGTTAAAATTCAACAAGATTTAGCACTACGCGTCGCTGAACTTAATCAGAATAATCGTATTATCGAAGCCGCACGCCTCTATGAACGCACCATGCATGATATCGAAATGATGCAGCAATTAGGCTATTGTTCAGGGCTTGAAAACTACGCCAGTTATATCAATGAACGAGATCCCGCATTACCCCCAATTACCCTATTAGATTATTTACCCAAAGACGGCTTATTGTTTATTGATGAGTCTCACGTGATGGTGCCGCAAATATCGGCGATGCAGCGCAGTGATCAAAGCCGCAAAGAGACGTTAATTGATTATGGCTTTCGTTTACCATCCGCTAAAAATAACCGTCCTCTCACATTCAGTGAATTTGAGAAAATAAAACCACAAACAATTTTTGTATCCGCAACGCCGGGTCAATATGAACTTAATCAATCTCAGGGCCATGTTGTCGAACAAATTATTCGCCCAACTGGTTTACTTGATCCGATTGTAGAAGTACGACCGCTAGTAACACAAATTGATGATTTACTAGAACAAATAGCACAACGGGTAATAAAAAACGAACGTGTCTTAGTCACAACATTAACTAAAAAAAGCGCAGAGTCGTTATATGACTTAATGCAACAACAAGGCATTAAAGTCAGTTATATTCATGCTGAAGTAAAAACCCAACAACGTGTAGAGATCATAGATGCACTACGCAAAGGGGAATTTGATGTATTAATTGGGATTAACTTATTGCGAGAAGGGCTCGATATTCCTGAAGCATCGTTAGTGGCTATCCTTGATGCGGATCATGCTGGGTTTTTACGCTCTTCCCAAGCGCTGATTCAAATCATTGGTCGTGCTGCACGTAACGCTAATGGTAAAGCGATTTTATATGCCGATAAAATAACCCCAGCAATGCAACTGGCGATTGACGAATCACAACAACGTCGTGAGCGCCAACAGCGCTATAATCAAGCTCATCATATTACGCCAACATCATCGCAGCGCAGTGCCATTACAGCCACAGATGAAGGCATTCATTCAGCTGAATTTTGTGCAAATATCGCTGATTTATGCCAGCAGATCACCACCACTGAGAAAGGATTATTAATTGCTTGTGATAATAACGATGAAAACCAAATACAACAGATAAGAGCACAACTTGATAAGCTATATCGTCAGTTTATTTATATGTGATCGTAACCTAAAAATGGTGGCTATAGCGTCAATATTAGCCACCCTCTTTATAGTACATAACGACAATATTATTTTGTCATTAAGCCTTTGCTTTTAAAATAATCCGCGATAAATGGACGTGACTCTTTAGACAACGTTGCAGTTACAGCGCTAGACCAATCTTGTTGTTTATTATGCGTAGATCGCTGCTGATAATATTCAATCATTTGTTGATCATATTCAGCTAACAGTGGTTTATTTAATGGCTGATATTCATTTTCATGTAAAATCATTGCCATTGGTAAGCGTGGTTTTGTCTGTGGATCTTGCGCTGGCACCCCTAAACACATTCCAAATAATATCGCACTATGTGGCGGTAAATTTAATAATGCATCAACCTCATGCGGGCTATTACGTAATCCACCAATATAAACCCCACCTAACCCCATAGATTCAGCCGCTAATAAACAGTTTTGCGCCATAAGGCCACTATCAATCGCACCAATTAAGGTTAATTCAGTATATTCAGGTTTGATCTCAGAACTAATAGAGTAATGACGTTGGTAATCAATACAAAACACTAAAAATTCAGCCGCCTCTTTTACATAAGCTTGATCGCCAGCAAGGTGTGCAAGTGCAGCGCGTTTTTCAGGATCAGTGATACGAATAATCGATGTCGCTTGGATCATACTTGAACTAGAAGCAGCAATACCCGCAGCAATAATAGTCGTTAATTGCTCGTCAGAAATAGCAGCATCAGTAAATTTACGGATAGAGCGATGACCAAGCATGGTTTGAATAGTAGTATTCATTTATAGAGATCCATCAAAAATACATGATTATAAAAGTAACTGAAAGCTATCAACTTTCTTTCAGCTTTGTCCTAAAAAGGACTTTGATATTACCAACAAATGCAATAACAACGCATTAAATAAACAGAATAACAATAAATACAATAATTTTGTTTAGACTACTAACTATTTTGTTATCTATTTCTTTATATGTTAGCATAATCAACTTCTAAAACTCACAGTATGGATTTATAGCCATACTCTCAAATAAAAGTAGCCAAACTTGAAGATTACGCCGCCTTAACCTCTCTCTAATGAGCGCCTGCTCATTATTTCAAAAATGCAGCTCTCTTGCTGTCACTCTGCTATGCCTGCCATAGCTAAAACTTCCTGATCCTAAATGTTTGCGGATTTCATCCGTGGCTTTTACACGTCTAAAATATAGAGATAACATGTTAGATTACATAAAAAACAATTGGTTATATAATACAAAGCAAGATCTCCTTGCCGGAATTGTGGTTGCCCTAGCCCTGATACCAGAAGCTATCGCCTTTTCCATTATTGCTGGTGTCGACCCTAAAATTGGTTTATATGCCTCATTTTCGATGACCGTTATCATTGCCATTGTCGGAACAAGATCCGGCATGATCTCAGCAGCAACAGGGGCAATGGCATTATTGATGATCACTCTTGTAAAAGAACACGGCCTGCAATATTTAATGGCCGTCACTATCCTTACAGGTGTGATACAAATAATCGCGGGCTATTTAAAGCTCGGTGATTTAATGCGCTTTGTGTCTAAACCTGTTGTTACTGGATTTGTTAACGCGTTAGCAATACTTATTTTTATGGCTCAACTTCCAGAATTAACAAATGCAACGTGGTCTGTGTATCTATTAACAGCCAGTGGTTTAGCCATTATTTACCTATTTCCTCTTATCCCTCTTATTGGAAAACTGATCCCTTCACCTCTAGTGTGTATTATCACGTTAACTATCGGTGCAGTATTGCTGGGGTTAGATGTACGAACTGTGGGTGATATGGGGCAATTACCCGATACACTGCCGATCTTTTTATTACCTGATGTTCCCCTTACCTTCCATACCTTACAAATAATATTTCCTTATGCCTTAGCCCTTGCTGCGGTTGGCTTATTAGAATCAATGATGACAGCCACTATTATTGATGACTTAACCTCAACCACAAGTAACAAAAACCAAGAGTGTAAAGGACAAGGTATCGCAAATATTGGCACTGGTTTACTGGGCGGTATGGCAGGCTGCGCCATGATCGGTCAATCAATGATCAATATAAAATCAGGAGGAAGAAGCCGTTTATCAACGTTATTTGCGGGTGTTGCCTTATTAATAATGATTTTATTTTTAAGTGATATTCTAAAACTTATCCCAATGGCTGCTTTAGTCGCAGTGATGATAATGGTATCAATTAGTACCTTTTCATGGGATTCCATTAAAAATATTAAACACCATCCGTTATCAAGTAACATCGTGATGTTAGCAACGGTTGCCGCCGTTGTGACAACACATAATCTGGCGATTGGTGTTTTCATTGGCGTATTACTGTCAGCATTATTGTTTGCGCATCAAGTCAGCCAATGTGTTGTCGTGCAATCAACCACCGCCAATGAACAGATTTACAATGTTTATGGTCAAATATTTTTTGCCTCTGCGGATCACTTTTCATCATTATTTGATCTTAATGACGTTGCTCAGCATGTCAAAGTTGATTTAACGCTGGCGCATTTTTGGGATCTCACCGCAATAACGGCGTTAGATAAAGTCATTATTAAATTAAGAGCACAAGGCGCAACCACAGAACTGATTGGCATGAATGAGGCAACCGCCAAAATGATTGATAAATTTGCTGTCCATGACGATCCAAACCTAAATCAAAAACTGTTAGCTAGCCACTAATAATAGTAATTAAAACGTTCGCTTTTATTATTGGCTTATTCTAATAATATCAACCTAAATAGATTGCCGACCGCTTTACGCTGTTAACGAGAACAGTATAACGGTTGGCTTTCCTGTTTCAATATTGAATGACAGGCGTACCACATGAATATTAGCCATCTTGACCATTTAGTTTTAACGGTTACTAACATTGATATTAGTGCCGACTTCTATCAACGTGTGCTCGGCATGCAAGTCGTCACCTTTGGAGATAATCGGTTTGCACTCACCTTTGGCAACCAAAAGATCAACCTCCACCAGCATGGAGCAGAATTTGAGCCTAAGGCAAACACAGTACAAGTTGGTAGTGCTGATTTATGTTTTATTACAAATACCAATCTTGATGATGTCAAACAACAGCTTGAGCAACAACAGGTAATGCTTCTCGAAGGCCCTGTTGAACGTACAGGTGCAACAGGAAAAATCATGTCGATCTATTTTCGCGATCCTGATGGTAATTTAATTGAAGTATCAAATTATATCGTGATGTAATTTAATAGAGAACGAATAGGCGCTCACCAATATTCTTATATACAAAAGCTAAGCACCTTATTATTTATTCACTCACAAACCTGACGTTTTTATTTAAACATTCCAATACATTGCTGTTTTCACCACGGTAATTAAGCGTTTAATATCATCGGGATATACCTCACCAATCGTACCGATCCTAAAACAATCAGAATGAGAAACTTTTCCCGGATAGATAACAAAGCCAAGATCTTTTAAACGTTTATAGAATATTTTAAATTGATAATCATGGTGCGATGGCGAATAAAAAGACGTAATAATAGGTGAATGCAAACTGTCATCTAACAATGTTTCAAAACCTAATTCGCGCATACCCGCAACCAAGTTTTGTTGATTACATTGATAACGCTGATGCCGTTCAGTAATCCCCCCTTCTTGTTCTAATTCAATCAATGCCTGATAAAAAGCACGAACAGTATGGGTTGGGGACGTAAAGCGCCATTTCCCCTGATTGATTTCCATATGGTGCCATTGATCATACAGATCCAAACTTAAAGAACGTGCTAGTCCTTGGCATTTTTCAATTTGACTACGTTTTGCGATCACAAAACCAAAGCCTGGTACCCCCTGAATACACTTATTCGCTGAGCTGATCATAAAATCAACACCTAGCTCGCCAATATCCATTGGGATCCCGCCAAAACTCGACATTGCATCCAAAATAACCACTTTATTAAACCGTTTAGCCAATGAGATGACATCCGCAATAGGGTTCAGCATCCCCGTCGTTGTTTCGCAATGAACAATAGCAACATGGCTAATTGTGGTGTCATTTTTTAATACATCTTCAATCTGTTCAAGATTTGGCGGTACCATTTCAGCCGATGAAATAACATGACATGGAATATTGAGGCACTGGGCAATTTGTGCCATGCGAGCCCCATAAACACCGTTATCAATCACCAATAATTTACCTTGGTTACTGATCACACTGCCTATTGTCGCTTCCACCGCCGCAGTCCCACTCCCCTGCATTAATACACAGGTATAATCACTGGCAGCGGTTGCAATCTTAACCAATTTTTCACGGATCACTTCGACAATATCTTTATTATAATCATCATCCCAAGTGCACCAATCTTTTAGCATCGCTTCACGAACAGTCGTTGAGGTTGATAGCGGCCCAGGTGTTAACAAAATATAATCATTTTTCATTGTGTACCTACTAAAATAATATGTTCAATAACCAATAAAATTACGGACGCTCTCCACGGGCAATCCGCGCAGAAATCACGTTAACAACAGCAGCAATATCTTCAAGTGCATCAACAACATAATGAGCGCCAGCATTGTAAAGTTCACCATACGCTTTACGCAGTAAGTGTTCTTTTTCTACGGCTGAACATTGTTGCCATTCCACCTCGGTTAACCCGACCGCATTGCCTGTTTTTGCTAATCCAATGGTCCACATTCCCGCATTAAGCCCTTCTAAAATACCAGGAACAGCATCATCAATTTTAATCACACGCCACACTGCACTGACACCTAATTGATTTACGTTTTCAAGTGCCATCCAAGGCCCAGGGCGAGAGCCTGCTGGAAGATCATCGGATGCAACCACACAATCAGGTGCGTAGCCATATTGAGCAGCAACAGGTACTAATGCATCCATTACTTCACGGGGATAACCAGAACAGCTACCAATTTTAATATTTTGTTGGCGTAACCAATTAATTGCCGCTAATGCCCCTGCGATAGGTTCAGCATGATCAACCACCTTTATTTTTTGTAATGGAATAAAAGTATTGTAAATATAATCAACATCCTGCTCACTCATTGGCGCGTTAAATTGTGCTTTCCAACGTGCAGCCACCGTCGGTAGTTTCCCTAAGGCATTAATATGATCCCATTTACCCAACCCCATAGGGATACGTGCTTCTTCCAATGTAATGTCAAAGTTATAAGCTTCTTTTAACGCCTTCACAAAAATCGTTGTTGGTGCCAGCGAGCCATAATCAACAACCGTTCCTGCCCAATCTAATACTACACATTCAACTTGACGCATTTTACACTCTCACTAATGTTGGCTCTGCCATTACAGATATATCTGCGGGTTGGTCAGAAAGAATATGGGAAAAGTAAATCCATGAAGCAATAATCAAAGAGCCTGTTATTAAAGAAACGAAATAACTGGTATTAATAAAGAAATCTAACCACGATAGATCTGCTTGTCCAAACGCACGATATAACATGATGCTCACACTGCCTAAATAACCAGCAGAATCAGCAAGATACATTATAAACCCCGCATTAGCGGCGACTTGAAGAGAAGCGATCATTCGGTCGAACATAAAACAATTGAAAGGAATGTAAGCGG
>NZ_MSCQ01000001.1:334058-475409 GCF_002954725.1 Photobacterium phosphoreum | reverse complement strand
CACTGTGTATTCAACTTGACGCATTTTACACTCTCACTAATGTTGGCTCTGCCATTACAGATATATCTGCGGGTTGGTCAGAAAGAATATGGGAAAAGTAAATCCATGAAGCAATAATCAAAGAGCCTGTTATTAAAGAAACGAAATAACTGGTATTAATAAAGAAATCTAACCACGATAGATCTGCTTGTCCAAACGCACGATATAACATGATGCTCACACTGCCTAAATAACCAGCAGAATCAGCAAGATACATTATAAACCCCGCATTAGCGGCGACTTGAAGAGAAGCGATCATTCGGTCGAACATAAAACAATTGAAAGGAATGTAAGCGGTATAAAGTCCAGCCCCTAATGCAACCATCCATGTTTTGGCCTCTATCATTTCCGATTCAAACAACAACGTTGAGCCACCAACAACAGTCACTCCCATAAGAATAACAATATGATTGGCAAAGAAAGCCTTGGTATTATTTTTAATCACGACCATTACCGCAAGACCAAACAGAACGAAGAAAGCAACACGAATACCGATATAAGCAAAAATGCCAGATTCATCGCCATATCCCAATGCGTGCCATAATTCAGATTCGAAGTTATCTCTAAAATCTCGCATACCAGTCAGGAACATAAATGCTAATACTAATAAAATGATCCCAGGGGCAAATTTCATAAAAAATTGTTTGCGAGCAGCTTTATTCATTGGCTCCCGTTTTTGACGTTCAGCAATATCAAGCGCACTGGGTGGTGGTATATTCGCAAGCCCTATTACCGACAATATCAATAATGGCGTAAATAACGCTCCAGCAACGGCAGGCATCCATATATCAGGGATCCCCATATCAACGATTAACCATTTTCCGATGCTACGTACCCACCCAGAAGCGACAATAAATGTAACCCCTAAGCATGCTCCGAGAATTTCAGTCGTACGGCGACCTTCAACAAACCCAAACACTAAGCCCCAGATCATGCCTAGTGGTAATCCATTAATAAATAAAAGTGCGATATTATAAGGAGCAGGTACTAATGGAAATGCAATTAAGGTAAGTTCAGCGACCATCAATAACAGAAAAATGGTTATTGCACGCCGGCTCTTAGTCATTTCAGAAACAACTTTAATACCGATGAATTTTGATAACATATAACCAAAAACTTGAGCAATAACTAATGCAACTTTGAAATCAATATCGTAATCCCAACCAACAATATTTTCATAACTTCCAGCGGTAAACGGTTTTCTAAATGCATATGCACAAAGATATGCCATAAATGCTGCTGTCGAGGTATATATAACAAACAGTACATCATAACGCTCGAGTGCATTCCGAAATCGGAGCATCATCCCTAACTTCATTGCTGTCATAAATAATCCATTATCATGCAAGTCTATATTCCACGATGGTGTAGACCGTATTTAATTTATGGCCGAATATTAGTATTCATTTATGAACTATTTATTTAAAAACAATGATATTTTCGTAACGGTAGTATGACATTATTAATACGCTATTTTGATTTAATATAATATCAACAAAGGGATCTTCCCAATTAAATGCGGTATACAAATAGAGCGGGATATTATTATCTGATTGAATGCCAACGCTATATATTGATAATCAAAAGTAAGACATGCTAGTGCCTGATTAAACCATAACGAAGCATGAAAAATGGGGGATAAAATCGCTGTTATATTCAATAATGAACAAAATATCTGAAACAACAGATCAGCGTCTTTGCAGGCTCTTTAAGCGAACCATCATTGCTAAAATAATGGTGTTTAATTTACAGACCAACAACAAAAAGAGCCATCTAAAATTATTTAGATGACTCTTTAGTACGATGTATCCATAAATATTCACATCTAAATAATACACATACGGAGAAATAAGTTGCCTATCATGCTCAAT
Organism: Photobacterium phosphoreum; assembly: GCF_002954725.1. Lineage (GTDB taxonomy): Bacteria > Pseudomonadota > Gammaproteobacteria > Enterobacterales > Vibrionaceae > Photobacterium > Photobacterium phosphoreum. Next base: position 473,499 of record NZ_MSCQ01000001.1, on the reverse strand, counting down.
GATCACGGTAGAGAATAACGATAGTTAAAATTCATAATTCGAATAACAGCAGCCTTGAAACAATCGGTTATATTTACAAGGAATATGCCATTAAACGTTAACTATTTTTCGACGAGATAATATTTTGCTAAATAAATCTAATTGTTTCTCAGATAACTCGCCATGATTGATAACGGTTTGATTGAGATTACTCAAATAATCACGTTCCCAGTGCGTTAAACACGGGGAATGCAATAATAAGACAGTATTAATTTTATTCATCAACTCCAGATTATTCGTCATACTCCCATTCCTTATCCCATGCTTGTTGAGCTTTAATGTTTTCAATACGTTCACGAATACTGACTGTCCGTTGATTTACTGTTAATGGCTTTTTTTTCTTAGGTTTAGTGTCAATTGATAATTTAGGTTCTTTCGCTGTAGGCTTAGTCATGGTTTACCTTATTGATTTAAATATACAAATCTAGCTTATGCTGACAAATAACCAATTCGTTGAAATTAAAGATTAATATAATAGGAATGAGTTGATATCAGACAACGGAAATTCACAGTGAGACATAATTAAAATTGGAGCGTAACGTATTGAAAAATATGAACTTAAACACATAAAAAAACAGCTTAGTTCTAAATCTATATTGTACCGCGGCATAAAACAAAACCATGAAGAGTATCCACGTTTCTGTTCTATCTTAATTTCATACTGTAAAAATTTCACGTCATTGTAACACACTTCTCATATAATTACTTGCGTAATGTGTTTATTTTTGATAGTGCAAAAATATCATAAAAAAACGACGACTAGTACACCCTCTTTTTGTTAAGAGCCATTGTTATCCCCTCGTAAAAGTAAGTTTTTTGTTTTCATAAATGTCATTGATTTTTTAGTTGGGAAGCGCATATTAGAGAAAAGCGAGATTAAACGAATGTCGCTATTTAAACCGTCGTTGGCCAAGATGACCAACCTCAAAAAAATAAGAGGTTAGTATTATGAGTAAGTCTCTAGATACAAAGAAAGGCAATAAGAAACCATCTTTAACGACAAAAGAGAAAAAAGCCAAAAAATTAGCTAAAATTTCTAAAAAAATAGTGTCTAATGTTTAACGAACAACGTTAAGCTGTAGCAAAGCTTCTAATACATTTAATTTATTAGAAGCTTTGATAGTTATTTATATACCGCAATTTATTTTACAACCTCTCTGTTCCATCAGCTCTTCGAGCTAAAGCTTAATACCTTTTTCTGCAATATATCCTTTGATTGAAGCATGTTAATGTCGCTTCAGCATCAAATCTTATTTATATAATCTCAATCGAACCTAAAGCCTTATATCAATTTAGAATCAGTAAAATAACGTTCAATCATCAAATTAATCATATTAAAATCAAAATTATACTAAGGGTTATTATCCGTCATCTCGAAAGGAAGGCACGAGCTATCCGTGATCTATTCATCACGCGTTTGAGCATTAAAGGCACCAATGAAAACAATTAGATCGACAACGTGCTGATAGTAGATTCCCTATCTCCTATGACTCAAAATTAACACGTTTCTGCCCCAAAATGCGTTACGCCCCAAAATCTGAATTCAAATAATCACCTAGCGTTTGTATTATAAAAATAATAACTTAAAAAAGACAATTGATACATACTATCTACAGTTTCTCATTCTAATAGCCATACTCTACGACTAATGTCTAACTATCTAAGACTGTTTGTTTTTTTTCGTTTGGTATAAGGTACTAACAACTGAATTTTAATGATTACTTTTGGTTGTAGGTTGATTTGTTATTTTTATTTAATAGTGAACTTCAGGGGGTTATAACAAATAACGACCATATTTCTGGTTGTTCCACCCCCTATTTATAATGAGCTACCTTCACTTATTAATAATAACTCAACTTATACATAATATAGAGTCATCGAGTTCTTTGTGGCAGAGCTAAATCTTCGTGCCATGAGTAATTAACGTTGTTGGAATTACACTTCTTAGAGTCTGAACGAAAGGAATCAAAATGAGCAGTACTTTAGAGTCCGTACATATACGACTAGATAAGCCTCAAATCAATGAGGATGAACTCACTTATGACCAACAACATAAACCAAGATCGGAATTTGGTTCCCGAGAACAATATTTAGAGCACGAATTACAAATCATGGCGCCTAAACGCTGGCGTCCCAATTTGCCGTTTAAAGATTATCGATTTGAGATAGAAGATACCATCCCTGCTCTGGCGGGTACCATTGGTAAAGTTGTTATGGTGGGAGCCATTGCAGCAACCTTTGCCGAGGCTCTAGGACTAAATGAAGGCTTTATTTTAGAAAATGTTCGTTATGAATTACTCATAGCATCTGTTTTCATTATTCTTTTCTCTGGTTTTTTATTGCCGACCGCTAACCTTGCAGGTACACACGGCCCATTAATCCCTTTAATTCCTATTATCGTTGCCGCCGGCGGGCATCCTATGGCTTTTGGGTTGCTGATTGGTGCGTTTGGCTTAATCTTAGCTATCAGTAAAGGTGGCAGCATGTTGGCAAATCTCACCAGTAAAGGCGTGTGTGGCGGTTTATTGCTCTACCTTGGCTTTGTGGGAACCGCTTCTCAAGTTAAAAATCTGTTCGCTTGGGCTGAGGAAATAGGTATGAGTCATATTGCTTTTGTAGTGATCTTTTGCACCATTATTTTATATGCTTTATTGGATCATTTTCGTAAGCGTTGGCTAGCAGTACCTCTTAGTTGCTTGCTGGGTGGTACTTTAGCTTTTGCAATGGGTGCCCCGTTTTCTTTTCAAACCGAGCTGGGTTTGCCCAATATGAACCCTATGTATTGGTGGGGGGAAGATACAGGCTGGATGCTAGGCTTACCTACGCTTGAGCATTTCATGGTGGTATTGCCCTTTGCTATTTTAGCCGTGGCTATGTGGTCGCCAGATTTTTTAGGGCATCAAGTGTTTCAAAAAATCAGCTATCCAGAACGTACAGAAAAAGTACATATGAACATTGACGATACCATGACCACAGCTTCAATTCGCCAAACGTTCGGTTCTCTGCTCGGTGGTAGTAATTTTACTTCTTCATGGGGTACTTATATCGTACCTGCGGCTATTGCAAAACGTCCTATTCCTGCTGGCGCTTTGCTGACGGCTCTGTTCTGTATCATAGCCTCTGTTTGGGGCTACCCAATGGATTTAGCTATATGGCAGCCTGTACTTTGTGTTGCGCTAATTGTTGGGGTATTCGTTCCATTGCTAGAAGCTGGAATGGAAATGACGCGTGAAGGGAAAACCACACAATCGGCAGCGATTGTTGTATTTTCTTCAGTGCTAGTTAACCCAGCATTTGGCTGGTCTCTCACCATGCTGTTAGATAACTTAGGCTTAGTAGGTTGTAAAGAACGTAGCAGTGAACTTAGTAAAATGAGCCGTTGGGTGTTGCCTGGAACTATGTTTATTGTGCTAAGTGGTGTGATGGCGTTGGTTGGTCTTCTACCTGGGATACCGGCGATTATCCCAAGTTTTCGTTAACCTTTAAATAAGAGTTATTGAATGTTTGACTCTTTATATTATTAAGTTTAATTACGTTGTGAGGTGACGTTTTATTACGTCATCTTATTACCCAACTGCTTTTAACTCAGTTCAACCCCCTAGATTTAAAGCATCAGCTAAGACCGTCTGGCATTTACGTTAGCTAAGGCTATTTCTCGTTACTTTTTCTATTGTGTAGTTAAAGAAATATAATTGTACGTAAAGGAGCAAGAATGGATTCTCGAACAATTGTTTATGTTTAGGTAGTGGTCTTATCATTGGCACAGTTGCTACTGTACTTCCAATAAAGACATTCGTATTATTTGTAATTGGTATGACTTTAATTAATTACGCTATTTTAAAAAATAAAAAATTTTAAAATCATAGCCAGCTTTCGGCTGGATATATATAAAAACTGGTGAATAAAAAGAGAGTAATGCAAGACTGTTTGTTAGTGCACATAAATAGATTTACTGTTAAATGCTAGCAATTTAAGAGGTCGCTTAGGCGGCCTTTGTTGTATCTGGATGTTACAGTGTATCGGATCGGTTAAATACAGCTATTATTGACCAAATTTACGTAACACGTTTCTGCCCCATTATCATTTAGAACAGATACTCATTCATATTGTATTAACGTGATTTTGGATTAGTTTTATTAACATATTATTTTGCTTATCAGTCTTACTTAATACATTTCTTATTTTCTACATTTAAAATAAATACTTTGAAATAAAATAATGCAATCAGACTCATGATATTTATGGGTTAAATGGAATATACTCGACGAATTATATAGTGTGTTTTTGTATGAAAGTAAGAATGCTTATTAATACACTTAGGAAGATAGGAAGCATTCATGCTTGTGTTTGAAGAAGAATATAGACTTTTGTCCCAAGAGGGACATTTAACAAAATCAAGTTTGCTTGCTGGTTTAGACTCTATACGTAGAGCAAATATTGATGACCAAGGTAGGGGGTTCTTCTACTCTGGGTTATTTGAATTATCTATTGGTTTTGAACGCTTGATGAAAATTGTAGTGGTCCTGCAACACAAGTTAGAAAATGATAATTTGAATCCGACAAATAAGCAACTTAGGGCTTATGGACATAATATATTAGATCTGTACAAAGCGTCTTGTTCGATAGCGAACAAACATAATGTCGAGATGAAAAGTAGTGATGATCAACAGCAAATTCTTGAAGTTTTGTCTTTGTTTGGTACTGGATCTAGATATTATAACCTCGACCAAATCACGGAATCACCAAAACATGAAGATCCTCTAAAAATGTGGTCTGAAGTTATTAATAGCCATATTTGGGGATTAAAATACAGTACGAGACAAAAACTCGAGGCGAATGCTTTTCGTTACACCGATAAAATGAACATGGCTTCATCGTGGTATCCCGGAAGAAACATAGACGGAGAGCTAATGATGATGTCAGAGTTTCATTATTTATATCATGCAACAGAGAAAGCTAACTTTCATATTGTCTGGACATTGGTTTCGTTGTTGAGTCCGTTTTACTCACTATTAAGTAAGTTGTCACATGAGCTTCACAACTTAGCTGAATTGCAAGGAGTAAAGCAGACTGTCCCTTATATGTATGAGTTTTTCCCATTCTTTTTGGCGCCTAAAAATCTCGTTTTGAAGCGGAAAAAATGGGGGTAATATTTGCCTAACAGATATGTGTCGCGCAGCCGACACCTACCCATACTTTTCCTAATATCTATCAGCCGAAATAGAGCAAATCACCTAACAAGCTTCTGTCCACAAACTAGTTACAACAAAAGTGAAACCAATTAGATCTACAACAGACTGATAGTAGATTCCCTATCTCGTTCGTAACCTCACTGTAGGGAATGACGCGGGGAGCTGCCGTGATCAGGAAATACAGTGATTAAGTAACGCTTGTAATTCGCTCACAGGTCTAAATATTGGGTAGTTTGGTAGTTTGGTAGTTTGGTAGTTTGGTAGTTTGGTAGTTTGGTAGTTTGGTAGTTTGGTAGTTTGAAGATTATAACGAAGGCAGTATTGATAAATATAAAAAGAAAGGAAAAAAAACGATAATATTGAACTACACTGTAAAGAGTGTATTAAATGGTAAGATTTTGATTAAAAATGGGATTTGCTAAACGCTAGATGGGTGGAAGCCCCCACCAGCCACATCCCGGCACACACGACGCCTGCTGCGGTTGCTCCCTTCCGGGCCTGGCCGAGTTCACAGGTTAGTGTTGCGGGAGGACCAATGGGGGCCTCCATAGATTCTTTGTCTCTCTCGAGAACGGGAAGGATTATCTATTAACCTTGCCAACAATGCAAGCCGTTATCTTACCCTTTTGTTTGACTGCTTGTTATTTACTCAAAACCAAACAAAATAGTAATAAAGTCAACCTATTGTTAGCTAATATGATTATTCATCTTCCTCTTCAGGATCATCTAATAACGATTCTCCCAATAATCCCCCGCCTAAGACTAATAACCATGAGACTAAAATCGGATTAGCAACGCTAAATTGTGGCAGTACCACCAAGGTCGTAAACCCTATCGCGGGTAAAACACAGGCTAAGCGTGGGATCCAATCTTGATGCTGCATTTTCGCAAGGCTTTGTAGCGCGGCAATTAACCCCGTTACACACAAAGCCACTAACGCTGCCGCTTCCATGCCTCCGAGCCATAATGGGAACACGGCAAACAATGGCCACCATGTGTTGCCAGCAATAGGACGCCAACAACGTGCGGCATACCAGATCACGCCAATCGCCGCAATTTGGATCAAGGTTGCACTGATGCTACCTTCAAGTTTGCCCTCACCTTGAAGTGCCATTAGACCAACGTTCATTGACAGCACTATCGAAACCATTAATGCGCCAAGCTGCCAACAGCCTTTCGCAGAAGTACAAATAATTAAAATAGGCAGCATCATAAACAGACTAATTGACAATGCGAGCGGCTGTTCGGGTAACATCGCCCCGTAAGCGCCTAAACCACAGAGTAATAGCCACCCTGCGACACCACTTTGAGGTAATAGCCACAGCGCAGGAATAGCAAGTGCTAACACAGGCAGTTCTCCCGCAGTAGGACCGAGAGCACTAACACCTAATACCGTTAAAACTAAAGTAACGGTAACCAATGAAGCAGCATACAACATGGCAACACCTCCTTGCGTTATCCTGTTGTCTAAAAAGAGAGAGCCGCTATTATTTACCAAGCACATTATTTAACGACTACTTATAAATATGGACGACTTTTCCAATCAAATCTATAGCCAGGTCTACCAAATTCCATTTGGACACGTTTCTACCTATGGCGAAATTGCAAGATTTGCGGGTTATCCCGGCTATGCGCGCCATGTTGGACGCCTAATGGCAACCTTACCTGAAGGCTCAAAAATACCTTGGCATCGAGTAATTAATAGCCAAGGACGCATATCATTAAAAGGTGATTCACTCTTAAGACAAATAGCTGCTTTACGGGCAGAAAACGTTGCTGTGTCTGACATTGGGCTGGTATCACTGCGCTATTATCGTTGGCAAGGGCACTCATAGGCATATTGGCAGCAACCTTAAATCAGCATACCATTCCCGTAGTTTTTATTTTTCAGGATGTACCATGAGCAAACAATTAGATGATCTATTAACTCTATTACAATTAGAGAAAATTGAACGTGAACTCTTTCGAGGCCAAAGTGAGAACTTAGGTTTGCCACAGGTGTATGGCGGTCAGGTTATTGGTCAGTCTTTATCAGCATCACAGCAAACGGTAGATCCCGAGCGTCATTTACACTCTTTTCATAGCTACTTTCTTTTACCCGGTAACCCAGAAAAACCGATTATCTATGATGTAGAAACCCTACGTGATGGTAGAAGTTTTAGTACACGCCGAGTAAAAGCAATTCAAAATGGCCGCCCTATTTTTTATTTAACGGCTTCTTATCAAGCAGATGAACAAGGGTTTGAACATCAATCTACGATGCCAGATGTGATGGGACCTGAAGGCTTAGCCTCTGAAAGTGAATTGGTTGAATCGGTCGCACAATATTTACCACCAAAGATTGTCGAAATGTTTGGTCATAAACGTCCGATTGAAGTGCGCCCTGTAACGGTCGTGAATCCCTTAAAACCGACAATTGAAGATCCAAAGCAATATTTATGGATCAAAACCAACGGTGAAATGCCGAATAACTTGAGTATTCACCAATATATGCTGGCTTATGCCTCTGATTGGGGATTTTTAACCACCTCATTACACCCGCATGGCGTAACACTGTTTAGCCCTAATATGCAGGTAGCAACGATTGACCATTCAATGTGGTTCCACCGTCCGTTTAAGGTTGATGAGTGGTTACTGTATGTGATTGATAGCCCATCAGCGAGTGGTTCGCGTGGCATTGTGCGTGGTGAGATTTATAATCAGCAAGGGCAATTAGTCGCATCGGCGGTTCAAGAAGGATTGATTCGTCAACGTTAATCATCGTTATCATTTAAAAAATAACCTCAGCCATTCGGTGGCTGGGTTATTTTTGAGCCGATAAACACAAAGGCTAAACAGGCAGTGCTGTAGTGTATTTTAGCGGTTCCATTGCAAAAGTAGACGTTACATTAGTAAGATCAGAAACCGAAGCCACTAGCTTCTTATAAAGATTATCAAAAGCTTTCATATCAGCGACTTGTACTTTCATCATATAGTCATATTCCCCTGCCATACGATAAAACTCCATCACTTCAGGAAATTCGGTCACTGTCGATACAAAGTGATTAAACCAATCTTGCGAATGATTACTGGTTTTGATTTGCACAAAAGCCGTAAATGAAATGCCTAACTTCACCGGATCAAGCAATGCTACTCGTTGACGTAAAATGCCATCTTCTTCAAGCCGCTTTAGTCGTTTCCAACATGGGGTGGTTGTTAAATTCACGGCTTCTGCAAGCTCTGCCAGTGGCATGGTTGCGTCATCTTGTAACAAACGTAATAACGTTCTATCAACACTATCTAAAACTGCCATTAATTCCACCAATTACGATAAAAGGGTAAATACTTACTGAAAAATACCTCTTATTCAGCGAAGAGGCAAAAAAAATCGCCAATAATGATAATCGCTACCGCTTGTTTATATAGATTAACAATAAACCGACTTTTATTTCAGATATAAAGTGGTAACATTTAACACAACAAAAAAAACACAATTAAAAATTAATCCTATAATAAACACAATAAATAAAAAATAGTTTCAATTTAAAGTTAAAAAATAGGATTTATTTCTAAAAAATCAGCAATTAGAGATGAACAAAGCAAAGCTTTTCCCTGCATTACTGTTTACTATATACCCAAGTTACTGCAAAGGAGTTGGCTCGGTAAACACTCGATGGATTCGAATTAAGCAAAAAGGAAAGACCATGAATATACAAACCGCATCAGAACAAAACGCTTGGATCAGTAACGCTATTAAAGCCATTGAAGCAGACTATCAACGTTCTGCCGATACGCATCTCATTAAACTAGATATTCCTAGCCTTGACGGTATCGATCTTTATCTAAAAGATGAAAGTACTCACCCAACAGGAAGTCTTAAGCATCGCTTAGCACGTTCATTATTTCTGTATGCCTTATGTAATGGCTGGATCAACCAAGATACGACGGTAATTGAATCATCATCAGGTAGCACCGCAGTCTCAGAAGCCTACTTTGCACGTTTACTCGGCTTGCCTTTTATTGCTGTTGTGCCTCGTAAAACTGCCCGTAAAAAAATTGAACAAATTGAATTTTATGGCGGTAAAGCCCACTTTGTTGACTCATCAGCAGCCATTTACGATGAATCGCGCCGCTTAGCCAAAGAGTTAGATGGTCATTACATGGATCAATTTACCTACGCTGAGCGAGCAACTGACTGGCGTGGAAATAACAACATTGCTAACAGCATTTTTAACCAAATGAAATTTGAGCGTTTCCCAATTCCTACTTGGATTGTGATGAGCCCCGGTACTGGTGGTACATCAGCCACGATTGGGCGCTATATCCGTTATCAAATGCACCCGACCCAACTATGTGTGGTTGATCCTGAAAATTCAGTGTTCTACGACTATTTTATCTCACGAGATGCCAATCTTACCTTAGACACTGGTAGCCGTATCGAAGGTATTGGACGACCGCGGGTTGAACCCAGTTTCATTCCTAACGTTATCAGTGAAATGCGTAAAATCCCTGATGCTGCAAGTGTCGCTACGGTACATTGGCTGGAAGGTATTATTGGGCGAAAAGCAGGTGCATCAACAGGTACTAATCTGTATGGCGTATTACAATTAGCAACCGAAATGAAACAACGAGGTGAAACAGGTTCAATTGTCACCTTATTGTGTGATAGCGGTGAGCGTTACTTAGAAACCTATTATAACGACGAATGGATCACTGAAAATATTGGCGATATCAGTGCTTACCTTGCCCAACTACAACACCTACAACAAACGGGTGAATGGTTAGCGTAACCAACAAATATGAGTACCCGTTAATCGTCCCCTACACTTCGGTCTATTAGCGGTACATTGACACCATATTTTGTTTATTTTTATGCCGCACACTCAGTGCGGCTTTTTTTTATCTATGCTATTTGTGATAGCTACTTTTCTATCGTCTTCAGCTGAGTTAGCATACCCCTCCATTCTAATAACATTATTAGCATGTTGTTATACCGACTGTTTATCGGTAATCACTCATAAAGGATATTCATCATGGCAAAAGCCGTAGTTGTTTTCAGTGGCGGTCAAGATTCGACCACCTGTCTTATTCAAGCATTAGCGCACTACGATGAAGTGCACTGTATTACGTTTGATTATGGTCAACGACATAAACTAGAAATTGAAATTGCAGAGCATATCGCCAAAGATCTTGGGGTTGCTGCGCATAAAGTGATGGATGTTAGCTTATTGAGTGAACTTGCAATTAGCTCATTAACCCGTGATAGCATTGCTGTTTCTCATGAGTTACAAGCCAATGGTTTACCTAATTCATTTGTACCCGGGCGTAACATTTTATTTTTAACCTTAGCCGGTATTTATGCTTACCAAATTGGTGCAGAAACCGTGATCACCGGTGTTTGTGAAACGGATTTCTCTGGCTACCCTGATTGCCGCGACGAATTTGTTCGCTCACTGAACCAATCGTTAGTGTTGGGTATGGATCGTCAGTTTACTATCGCAACCCCATTAATGTGGCTTAATAAAGCCGAAACATGGGCACTGGCAGATCAATATGGCAAGTTAGATTATGTCCGTGAGAAGACACTAACCTGTTATAACGGTGTGGTGGGTGACGGTTGTGGCGATTGCCCATCTTGTGATTTACGTCGTGCTGGTTTAGATGATTACTTACAACATCAAACAACGGTAATGGCGGCATTAAAAGAGAAACAAGCACAGCATAAAGCATAAAAGCAAACTATTACTATCTCACTCCATATGTTTATATGGGGTGAGTATTAAAAATTATCGTGCGATATAATGAGTAAAACAACATTTTAATAACACTTCTTTTATTAGACATTACTTCCTCTACCCGCTTATTTAATAACACTTCAGTATTTCTTAACCCCTAATAAATAAAAATCAAATAGTAAAAAGCGACTGCCGTAATATATATTGTCCACAGTTTACATTTACAACCCTAATTGGTAACACAAAAGCATACTAACAATGCAAAATATGACACAAACAATAAAACACGATATTTAGATTGCAAAATACACGACTTAATAAAATTAAATAGTGAAAAATTGTTGTTTATAATACGTTTCCATTTAATAACGGCTGTTATATTTATAACCATTATTGTTCACAAACAATGATCAAGCATAAATCTAACACCTCATAATATAATATTAATTTTTAAAGTTTTATAAATTAATATTATAAATAAGGCTTTATTATTATGTTACACGATGTCGTTGATTTATCGCGATTTCAATTTGCATTTACTGCAATGTATCACTTTTTATTCGTACCATTAACGCTAGGGATGACATTCCTATTAGCTATTATGGAATCAATTTATGTCATAACGGGTAAACAAGTTTACAAGGACATGACTAAATTTTGGGGTAAACTTTTTGCGATCAACTTTGCACTTGGTGTCGCAACAGGCTTAACCTTTGAGTTTCAGTTTGGTACTAACTGGGCCTATTACTCTCATTATGTTGGCGATATTTTTGGGGTTCCATTAGCCATCGAAGCCTTAATGGCTTTCTTCCTTGAATCTACCATGATCGGGATGTTCTTCTTTGGCTGGGATCGCCTATCAAAACGTCAACACCTTGGCGTAACATGGTTAGTTGCGTTAGGTTCTAACTTATCAGCATTGTTGATCCTTGTTGCCAATGGCTGGATGCAAAATCCGGTTGGTGGACATTTTGATTATGAAACCATGCGGATGGAAATGACCAACTTCTCTGAAGTTATCTTTAACCCTGTCGCGCAAGTTAAATTCGTACACACCGTTGCATCTGGTTATGTTTGTGGCTCAATGTTTGTTCTAGGTGTAAGTGCCTACTACTTACTTAAAGGACGTGATCTTGCTTTTGCTCGTCGTTCATTCACTATTGCCGCCTCTTTTGGCTTAATGGCCATTATTGCCGTGATGATCTTAGGTGATGAATCTGGCTATGAGCTTGGTGATGTTCAAAAAACCAAACTTGCTGCAATTGAAGCTGAATGGCATACCGAGCCAGCACCTGCCGCCTTTACTGCTTTTGGTTTCCCTAACCAAGATAAGATGGAAACAGAATACGCGATTAAGATCCCGTATTTAATGGGTATTATTGCCACTCGTTCGCTTGATACTCAAGTCACGGGTATTAGTGATCTGAAGAAACAACACGCAGCCCGTATTCGTAACGGTATGGTTGCTTATGGCTTACTAACAAAACTACGTTCAGGTGATAGAACTGCCGCCAATATTGCCGCTTTTAATGAAGTAAAAGGCGACTTAGGTTATGGCTTATTATTGAAGCCTTATACTAAGAATGTTGTTGATGCGACACCAGAACAAATTCAACAAGCGACCAATGACTCTATACCTCGCGTATGGCCGTTATTCTTTACCTTCCGTATCATGGTCGGTGCTGGTTTCTTAATGTTTGCCATTGTTGGCGCAGCATTTTTTCAATCATGTCGTCATAAAGTCACTAAGAATAAATGGATTCTTAAAGCGGCACTGTATGGCATACCTTTACCTTGGATTGCGATTGAAGCCGGTTGGTTTGTCGCTGAATATGGCCGTCAACCGTGGGCAATTGGTGAAATACTGCCGGTAAATATGGCTGCATCTCATTTAGCACCCTCACAGCTATGGTTTTCACTGTCGTTAATCATTGGTCTTTATACGCTGTTCTTTATTGCTGAAGCCTACCTAATGGCGAAATTCGCACGTTTAGGTCCAAGTAGCTTAAAAACAGGCCGTTATCACTTTGAACAACAAGATAACGCTAAAGATACGATCACACATCAGGTTGAAGCATAAGCAATAAGCTGGGAGAAACAGAATAATGTTTGATTATGAAACCTTACGAGTCATCTGGTGGGTATTAATTGGTGTGTTGTGCATCGGTTTTGCTATCACAGATGGCTTTGATATGGGCGTAGGTATGCTGTCACCTTTTATTGGTAAGACAGATAGCGAACGCCGCGTAATGATTAACGCCATTGCACCGCACTGGGATGGAAACCAAGTTTGGTTGATCACTGCCGGTGGTGGATTATTTGCCGCATGGCCATTAGTGTACGCAACCGTATTCTCTGGTTTTTATGTAGCACTGATCTTGGCGCTAGCGTCACTGTGGTTACGTCCCTTAGGGTTTGATTACCGTTCTAAGTTGCCCGATACTCGATGGCGTAATTTGTGGGATAAAGCGATCTTTGTCGGTAGCTTTGTACCACCGCTTATTTTTGGTATCGCGTTTGGTAACCTGATGCAAGGTGTGCCGTTTGATCTAAACGAATTTATGATCCCAACGTATAAGGGATCGTTCTTTGAGTTATTAAATCCGTTTGCGTTACTTTGTGGTGGTGTCAGTCTACTGATGATTATTACCCAAGGTGCAACGTTCTTACAAATGAAAACAACCGCGGCTATTCATGCGCGAGCACGTAATGTTGCAGCTGTTTCTGCAATATTAATGGCGATTGTGTTTATTATTGCGGGTTTTGTGGCTCAAGGTATTAACGGCTACGTGATCACCTCACAAGTATTACCCAATGCAGCGTCAGATCCGTTAACCAAAGAAGTTGCTCGTCAAATGGGTGGGTTATTCACTAACTACCATAATTACCCTGTCTTGTGGATTGCACCAATTCTTGCGGTAGTGATGCCATTATTGACAGCATTATGTTCACGTACTGAACGTGCTGGGTTTGCATTCTTATGCTCAAGCCTAACGGCGGTTGGCGTGGTATTAACGTTTGGTTTTGCGACGTTCCCATTCTTCGTACCATCAAGCTTAGATCCTAATGTAAGTTTGACCATTTGGGATTCAAGTTCGTCTGAATACACCTTGAATCTAATTACAATTGTCGCATTTGTTATGGTGCCAGTGATATTGGCGTACACCTCATGGTGTTACTACAAAATGTTTGGTCGTCTTGATACGAAATATATCGAAGACAATAAGACGTCACTGTACTAAGGAGTAATTGACTATGTGGTATTTAGCGTGGTTTTTAGGTATTTTGCTTGCCTGTTCATTTGCGATAATTAATGCTTTATGGCTTGAAACAGATGACGATGAGTTAGTAAAATAATTCAGCTGTCATAACAATAAAAAAAATCAGCCATAATCTATGGCTGATTTTTTATTGTTCTTATTGCTAATATTTTTATTAAGTGTTTGGCTAATTAGTCGCGATAAAGAGCAAAATCTTCAGCGCAATCAACTAATTGCTCACGGGTTAACATAAACACACCGTGACCACCATTAGCAAATTCTAACCACATAAATGGAATGTGCGGATATTGCTCTTCCATATGGATCATTGAATTGCCAACTTCACAAATCAAAATACCGTCGTCTTTTAGGTAATCAGGCGCATTAGCAAGAATACGACGCACTAATTTTAGACCATCAGTACCAGCAGCTAAACCAAGCTCTGGCTCGTGACGAAATTCTTCCGGTAGGCTGTCCATATCTTCTTGGTCAACATACGGCGGATTAGTAACGATAAGATCGTATTTATCTTTCGGTATATCACGCAAAAGATCAGAACGAAGCGGAATCACTTGCTGCTCAAGACCATGATCCGTTATATTCTGTTCAGCAACAGCGAGTGCATCTGTCGAAATATCAACAATATCCACTTCTGCTTCAGGGAACATGTGTGCACAAGCAATACCGATGCAACCGCTTCCGGTACACAGATCCATGATCCGTGTTGGTTCTTGTTGTAGAAAGGGTTCAAAACGGTTTTCAATCAGTTCGCCAATCGGTGAACGTGGCACAAGCACACGCTCATCAACGAAGAACTCCATACCGCAAAAGTAGGCAACATTCGTTAAGTATGATACAGGTGTACGATCATTAATTCGACGCATAACACGCTCAACAATACGATGACGCTCACTGCTTGTTAAACGAGAATTACGCACTTCCGGTGGAACATCCAACGGTAAGTAAACTGTCGGTAAGACCAGTTGCACAGCTTCATCCCATGCATTGTCAGTACCATGACCGTAAAATAGGCCAGCAGCATTAAAACGGCTTACCGTCCAACGTAGCATGTCCTGCAATGTGTGAAGTTCGCTGACAGCTTCGTCGACAAAAATCTTATCCAAAATAGCCTCCGATAAACGCTACAATACCACTATATAATTGTTGGAATTTCATTATGAGTAATAAAAATTCACAGCTTGAAGACGATTCAAATCTCTTCAAGGCAGAGGTAAAAGGCGTAAAAAAGTTCACGCATGATACCATAATCACGCCACGTCAACAGAACTCAAAAGCGGATAAAGCAAAAGTGATGGGCAAAGAGACCCAAAATCATGAGTTTTATTTTTCAGATGAGTTTGAACCCCACCTCAGCGATACGGGGCCAACCCAATATGCGCGCGATGGTGTGTCTAAGTATGAGGTCAAAAAATTACGTCGTGGTATCTATGTACCTGATATTTACCTTGATATGCACGGTATGACGCAGCAAGAAGCAAAACGTGAGTTAGCCGCGATGATTGCAGCATGCATCAAAGAACACGTATCGTGCGCTTGTGTAATGCATGGCATTGGTAAATATATATTGAAACAAAAAGCGCCGATGTGGTTAGCCCAGCACCCTGATGTAATGGCATTTCACCAAGCACCATTAGAATTTGGTGGGGCGGGTGCATTGCTCGTATTAATTGATATACCTGAGCGCTAATACCTTGGTTTTACCATATGACCAACTTTTACGACTTTGCCACGGTTAAATAACGTCACTTCACCTGTCTCGCAGACTTTAAGACGTTTTTTAACTGCGGTTTCAACGTAAAAATATTCACAATCATCATTACGCGCACTATCAATACGCGCAAAAATAACCAAAGCTGGCGCACCGACTTCATTAGAATAGTTAGCAAATGTTAAGCTACTGCCCGTTTGTGACACATGCATCCCTTCAGTACGTCCGTCTGACCATTTCACCATCCCATTAGCAGAGATACGAACTGGCTCACCGACACTGCATCCTGCAATAAACAATAGGCTGATAATCGCCACTATTCCAAGCTTAGTCATGGTTATGATCCATTATTTATGCGGCTGATGCTGCCACAATAATTTGCTTGATCCCGTTTGTGGATCATAATCAATCGCGGCAATAGCAGAGGTTAAAAACATCGGCGGTTGTAAACCAGCCACCAACTCTGCGGTTAAATAACCAACTAATGGCAAATGTGAAATCAGCAGTAACGATTGTGGCTGCTCAGTTTCAATGGTTGCTTTAATATATTCCGCTACCGTTTCAGCATCACCATAAGGGGTAATATCTTCAACACTCCCCACCAGTGTCGCCGTCGGTAAAGTATCAACCATCGCTTGCCATGTTTGCTGAGCGCGTAAATAAGGGCTCACCCAAACATGATCCAACTCACCATTCAAATGTGATGCCAATAATGTTGCCATTTGCTGTGATTGCTCGATGCCACGCGCGGTTAATGAGCGCTCTGCATCACTGGCTGCAAAATTTTCGGCTTCACCGTGACGCATAATATAAATTTGCATAGATATTCCGGTAACCTCAGTTAAACAATCGCTGTTTCCACTCTCATATTGGAGGGGGTCGATGATTATTACACGCTTTTATTATTGGCATAACCACATAGTTTTAATTCTGTGGTTGAGCCTGCGATTTAAAGGCTTAATTGATTAAGTAATAACTAATTCATCAATTTGTTAACAAAAATGCGACTTATAATTCATCTAATCTCATCTTCAATTTGCCAGCCTTAATATTGAACGTCATACTTACTCTAATTCCCTCAAAAATAGGCTCTTACTGTGCATACAAGCCCTAACGATCATAAGCAGTATCGCTACCTCACTTTAGCGAATGAACTTCGAGTACTGCTCGTTCATGATGCTGAAGCGCCTCGATCTGCTGCTGCATTGTCTGTCGAAATTGGTCACTTTGATGATCCAATGGATCGTCAAGGCATGGCACACTTCTTGGAGCATATGTTATTTCTTGGCACTGAGAAGTATCCCCGTGTTGGCGAATTCCAAACATTTATTAATCGTAATGGTGGCAGTAATAATGCGTGGACAGGCACCGAAAACACCACGTTTTTCTTTGAAATAAGCCCCCATACTTTTGAGGAAGGATTAGATCGCTTTGGTCAATTTTTCACCGCGCCATTATTCAATGAAGATGCGGTAGACAAAGAAAGACAAGCCGTTGATTCTGAGTATAAATTAAAAATAAAAGACGATGTACGTCGTTTATATCAAGTTCAAAAAGAAACCATTAATCAAGCGCATCCTTTTGCCAAGTTTTCTGTTGGCGATCTCACCACGCTTGACGATCGCGATGGTCGTTCAGTTCGCGATGACTTATTAGCGTTTTATCATCAGCATTATTCTGCTGATGTGATGGGACTCGTGTTGTTAGGTCCACAATCGCTGGATGAATTAGAACAGTACACCCAAGCATTCTTTAGCCACATTCCCAATGCTACGACTAAAAAAGTTGCAATCGACGTGCCATTTGTTACCGCAAATGACTGTCAGAAGTTCATTCAAATTGAACCTATAAAGGAATTGCGTAAGCTAACGTTATCGTTCTCGCTACCATCAGTTGATGCGTATTATCAAATTAAGCCGCTATCCTATATTGCCCATTTATTAGGTAATGAAGGTGCGGGCAGTTTAATGGCGATTTTAAAACAACGCGGCTTAATCAATACATTGACCGCTGGCGGTGGTGTCAGTGGCAATAACTTCCGCGAATTTACGATTAGCTTAAACTTAACCCCTAAAGGTCAGCAACATACTGATGAAATCGTTCAGTGTGTGTTTGCCTTTATTGCCCTCATCAAACAGCAAGGGTTAAATGCGTGGCGTTATCAAGAAAAGAAATCAGTATTGGAAATGGCATTCCGTTATCAAGAAAAAAGTCGTCCACTTGATACTGTCAGTTATTTAGTCATGAACCTGCTGCATTACAACGCGGAAGATGTTATCTACGGCGATTATATGATGGAAGGCTATGATCAAGATTTACTTGAGCAATTATTAGCTTACCTAACTGTGGATAATATGCGGTTAACATTAGTGGCACAAGGTGGGTATTACGACCGCGTCGCGGCTTGGTATGATACCCCTTATTCCGTCACACCATTTACGCCTCAACAAATTGAAGGCTGGACTAATGTTAGTCTTGATGCAGAGCTATTATTGCCCGAGCATAATATTTATTTGTGCGAAAAATTTGAGCCATTACCGCTTGAAGCAGGCTCAGAATTACCGCCGCAATTAATTCAAGATCTACCCGGCTTTCGATTATGGCATAAACAAGAACATGACTTTCGAGTACCAAAAGGCATTGTTTATGTCGCGATTGATAGCCCGCATGCGGTAAGCTCAACAGCGAATATTGTCAAAACGCGCTTATGTGTAGAATTACTGTTAGAAGCCATTAATGAGTCGGCTTATCCTGCTGAAATAGCAGGTATGTCTTACAATTTATATGCTCACCAAGGTGGGGTCACACTACAGCTATCTGGTTTTAGTGAAAAACAACCTCAACTGATGCAATTGATTTTAGAGCGTTTTAAAAACCGTCATTTTACCCAACAACGATTTGATAATATCAAAGCGCAAATGTTACGTAATTGGCGTAATGCGGCAGAAGATAAACCTATTTCGCAATTGTTTAATCAATTAACAGGGTTACTACAACCAAATAATCCGCCTTATCCGCACCTCATTGAAGCACTTGAAACCATCACTATTGATGAACTACCGCCGTTTGTTGAAGCGATGTTTGCTGAGATACACATCGATACTTTTGTGTATGGTAACTGGATCAAGAAAGATGCGTTGGCACTGGCTGAAACACTAAAAGATGCCTTCAGAGTGACGGATCAATTATACGGTGAATCTCAACGTCCATTAGTGCATTTAGAAAATAGTGGCACCTTAACCTATGAGTTAGATTGTAATCATGAAGATTCTGCTATTTTAATGTATTACCAATCACGCCAAACGACACCGAAAAAAATTGCGATTTACACGCTGGCAAACCATTTAATGTCGACCACGTTTTTCCATGAATTACGCACTAAGCAGCAACTCGGCTATATGGTAGGTACGGGTAATTTACCCTTAAATCGCCACCCTGGATTGATCTTATATATTCAATCACCCGTAGCAGAACCGAGTTACTTATCTGATGCAATTGACGACTTTACTAATGCGTTTGCATTGGTGTTATTAGAGCTAAATGAAGCGCAGTGGCAAGCCAGTAAAACGGGGTTAATTGCGCAGATATCTGAACCCGATACTAACCTTCGCTCACGTGCACAGCGATTCTGGGTCAGCATTGGTAATAAAGATGAAAGCTTCAATCAGCGTCAATTAGTGGTCGAAAAGCTAACTAAATTGAGCCGAGCAGACATGATTAAGTTTATTGTTGATACGGTTAAGCCTCGAACAGCTAATCGTTTAGTGATGTATTACACTGGTAAAACACATCAAGATGCAGAGCCGTTAATTCTAGGTAAAGCTATTGAATCTATAGCTAATTTCCAGAAAAACGCGTACTAAATAAAAAACCCTATTTACTTTAATAAATAGGGTTTTATTTTAACAACTAACATTAAAATATTTTTATTATGATAAAAACAGCTTTCATAATATTTCAGTAGCCAAGTTAACGTCCTCATAAGCATAATCTTCATTTCGAATATATCGCTATTACTATCACTAATTAATCATAGATAGAAATACCTACGATAATAACGAATAGATTAAAAGAGGATTCACGTGACTCAACAATGTCCACATTGCCAAGTTGAAATTCAGGCGCCAAAGCTAAGTGCATACGACGATAATTTTGTTTGCCCGCATTGTGCTGCCACATTATCCCATAGCCAAATTGATATTTTTCTCTATGCCTTTTGTTTTATTGCATTAAGTGCATTGCTACTGATATTAGTAGGTCATGTGAATGCTTTTATCGCATTAGTGATCGCGACAGTCGGCTATCGTCTGTGCCGCAGTAGATTTTTTGAATCTTATTTTCGTTTAACACGTTGTACTCACTAATACTCGCAAACTCATTCTATTCTCTATGATCAACACAAAAATAAGCCTGCATCAAAGCAGGCTGATTGTAATGGATAATGATCAGTTACTAATAAAACGTCTGTTCTGTTTGTGCCATCTCAACCAAAGCATCACAAGGCGCAAAACGTTCACCATAAAGATCACTATATTGGCGCAGCATATCAACCACTAAATCGATACCTAAGTGATCCATATAACTAAATGGCCCACCTAAGAACGGTGGAAAACCGATACCAAATATTGCGCCAATATCACCATCACGCGCTGATTGAATCACGCCTTCATCCAAACAACGCGCCGCTTCATTAAGCATCATCAGACTACAGCGGACAGCAATATCTATTTCAGCCAAGTGTTGCTGAGGTTCAACCCCCAACAAGGTATAAACCGATTTATCGACTTCTTTATTTTTGGTGTCATATAAATAGAAGCCTTTACCACTTTTACGCCCTTGACGTCCATCTTGCTGTAACCATTCAAATATCTCAGAGGTTGCAAAACGCTCACCGAACTCAGCTTCTAAAATTGGGCTAATCTTCGCGCCAATATCCACCCCAACTTCATCGAGTAATGTAATCGGACCAACAGGGAAACCAAAATTGAGCAATGCATTATCAATATGCTCAATCGGCTCTCCGGCTAATAACAGCTGCGCCGCTTCATTCATATAAGGGGCTAAAATACGGTTGACATAAAAACCGGCTTTATCGGCAACCACTATTGGCGTTTTACCCTGTTTTTTCGCTAAAGCGACCACGGTTGCAATGGTCGTCGCTGATGTTGCTGCATGAGGAATCACTTCCACTAATGGCATTTTTTCAACGGGACTAAAATAATGTAAACCAATAATATTTTGTGGGCGCAGCGCATTAGCAGCAATGTGGTGGATAGGAATAGAAGATGTATTGGTTGCAAAAATCGTCTCTTTCGAGGTATTTGCTTCAATTTCTTGAACCATTTGTTGTTTAAGCGCAAGATCTTCAAATACGGCTTCAATCACCACATCAGCATGAGTTATACCCCGATAATCAATCCCACCTGTAATGCGTAACATCTGCTGTTGTAATTGTGGCTTTCGAATAATACGTCGCTGGCGTTGCTGATTTAAAATAGCGTAGTTATATGCGAGCGCATGTTGAATACCATCATTAGTAATATCTTTAATGCGGACGGCATAACCGGCTTTAATTGCCGACACATGCGCAATACCACCGCCCATTAACCCACCACCCAGTACGGCTATACGCTTAATCGTCTTAGGTTCTGCATCAGCCCCGATCTCTTTTTTCATCGCGGTAGTTGCAAAGAAAATATTACGTAATGCGCGTGATTCTGCTGTCATCACAAGATCACCAAACACTTTTGCTTCTTGCTCAAGTCCTGATTCGATGCCTTTTTCTAAGCCATATTTTACCGTATCTAAAATCGCATCGATGGCAGGATAACAACCGCGCGCTTTTTGTTGGGCTTTTTTAGCCGCTTGATCAAACACCACACTGCGACCAAATGCATTACCGGCCATCGCCCAATCTTGAAACGAATGAGTACGAATCGGTTTGGCAGTTAATGCCACTTGTTCAGCCACTTGTAATAAAATACTTAACGGTACAACTTGATCAACTAGCCCTTTTTTTAACGCTTGTTTTGCACGGACTTGTTTACCCGTTAGCATCAATTCCAAACTATGTGCGACACCAATCAAGCGTGGTAAACGTTGTGTGCCACCAGAACCTGGTAGTAAACCTAATTGCACTTCAGGTAAACCAAGACGAGTAATATCATCATCGGTACAAATTCGACTATGGCATGCTAAAGCCAGCTCTAAACCACCGCCTAAACACGGCCCATGAATAGCAGCAACAACATGAATAGGTAAATCTTCAAGTGCGGCAAATAATTGTTGGCCTTTAATTGCTAATGCTTCTGCATCAGCAGCGGTTTCACAATTTGCGAGCATACGAATATCAGCACCCGCAATAAAATTATCAGATTTACCAGAATAGACGACTAATCCTTTAAGAGCAGTATGGGTACTCAACTCTGCTAAAACAGCACCAACTTGATCAGCAAAAGCCGCTTGTAAGGTATTCATTTTTTCATTGGCGACATCAATTTTAAGCCAACCAATACCATTATCACCATAAGATAAACTAAATGCTGATTGTGTCATTATTCTGCCTCCAAAATCATCGCCACACCCAGGCCACCTGCTGCACACGCCGTATTCAATGCAAAACCACCGCCACGACGCTGCAATTCATGCAAAGTTTGAGTGATCATTCTGGCGCCAGTTGCTGCAAAAGGATGACCATAAGCAATAGATCCGCCTAATACGTTAAACTTATCCATATCAATGTCACCAATGGCCTGCTCACGACCCAGTTTTTGTTTTGCAAACCGTTTAGAACCAAACATTTTCACGTTAGCTAAGGTTTGAGCCGCAAAAGCCTCATGCATATCAATTAAGGTTAAATCACCAAGGGTCAGCCCTGCACGTTCAAGGGCTAACGGACTCGCATACGCCGGCCCCATTAACATATCTTCCGCAACATCTATTGCGGCAAACGCATAAGATCGAATATACCCAAGAGGGGTTAAGCCTAACTCTTTCGCTCGCCCTTCTCGCATCAATAATATTGCCGCAGCGCCATCGGTTAATGGCGTTGAGTTAGCGGCAGTAACACTGCCATGCAGGCGATCAAAAGCAGGATGTAATTTGGCGTAGGCTGCCAGTGTTGAATCTTGACGAACATTATTATCGTGATCGATCCATTGCTGATAAGGTGCTGAAAATGCAGTGATAACTTCATGGTTAAGAAAACCATCACGCCATGCTTGAGCCGCTAATGTATGCGAACGATGCGCAAAAGCATCTTGTTCTTCTCGGCTAATGGCGTGACTTTTTGCCATTTGTTCTGCCGTTTGCCCCATGCTTAACCCGGTTGAATATTCAGCAACCGCAGGAGGAACAGGCATTAGATCTTTAACGCTCAATGTACTGAGTAATTTCAACCTTGCTGGCATGGTTTTGGTTTTACTTAATGCTAATAATATTGCCGCCATTTTTTTACTGACCCCAATCGGAAGCATCGAGGTTGAATCAGCGCCGCCAGCAATACCAATATCAATCGTACCAGCCATTATGCTTTCAGTGACATTAACGGCTGCTTGAAAGCTAGTTGCACAAGCGCGGGTCACACTATATGCATCAGTGTGAACATTCATCCCCGTACCCAGTACAATTTCACGCGCAATATTCGGGGCTTCAGGCATTTGTACAACCTGCCCAAACACAACTTGTTCAATTAACTGCGGATCAAAGTCAGCGGTTTGGATCATTTCATTAATGGTTAGCTTCCCTAAATCAAGGGCCGATAAACCATCAAATGCGGTTGATTGACGTGCAAATGGCGTTCGTAGACCGCTAACAATGGCAATACGTTCACCATTACGTGTGGTGATATTTTGAAGACCCGTCATCGCAACTCCTTGTCACAATTATAATTAACCTCCACATCGAGGTCAGACCACATAATTGTAACTATAAAGTTATTAAAATAAAACATTTGTTTAACTTTAGTGGATAAATGGGTTTTAAAGTAAAAGGTCTCGACATTAATAGTCGTTATAGTATAAGAATAATCAATGCTATCCCCGTGTACTATTAACAAAAAAAATGGATAATTTAGAGGAAGAATAGCAGCTCAATATTGAAACAAAAAAAAACCACACCCGTAGGTATGGTTTGAATTCACGCAGAAGATAATCAATCAGCGCAATAAAATAATCAATTAACATAAAGCCAATTGCAAATCAGGAAAACCCTGATAGGAGAAAGTAAAGTCAGCCTTCAAAAGGAAGTTGTCATCTTGCTCAACAGACGGGGTTAACTATTATTAAGTTATTCAACTTAACCATAGCCGTGCCATCAGATGACGGAGCAACTATAACCCACCATTAAATACAGAATTTGAACCAGATCAATTTTATTGCGGTTTATACTCTCAAAAAGATAAAAAACCGAAGACATCCTTCAAAAAGTTATTTGGTGGCATCATTTATTGGTGCAATAACGCTATACAGGCACATCAATGATAAAAAATATTTTTAGAAACAAAAAGTCTTCTGCCACGGTCTGTTTAAATATGGATAAACAAAAACGTTACGAAGCTCTAGTTCGTGCGTGGCATCAAGATTTATATCGCTACGCTTATTGGCTTTGCCATGATCCCCATATTGCCGAAGACTTAGTGCAAGAAACTTGCCTACGCGCATGGAAATCACTGGATAGCCTACAAGATGATAACGCGGCAAAAGCATGGCTAATTACCATTCTACGCCGAGAAAATGCGCGTAGATTTGAACGTAAGCAATTTGACTTAGTCGATATTGATGATCACCATATTGCAGATACTAAGCCCAGTGTCGAAATGGACACCGAACAATATTTACTGCATCGATTAATCATGAAGCTCGCGCCCGAATATCGAGAGCCTTTAATTCTACAAGTTATGGCGGGGTTTAATGGTGATGAAATAGCGGGAATATTGAACCTCAACCGCAATACGGTAATGACGCGACTTTTTCGTGCCCGTAACCAACTAAAAGAACAACTTGAAAAAAAACCGACTCAAAAGGGGAATCATCATGGATGATCTAGAATTTCGTCGCCGTTTACTGGCTGATCCAAATGATAATGACCCAGAGCTGATTAAAACGAAAAATCAGTCCACCACTAATCGTCATTTCTCCAATGAACTACAACAATTAGATCAGCAATTAAAACAAGCGCTCAATGTAGATATTCCAGATAATCTTGCCGATCGGATTCTATTTCATCAATCGAGTCAGGCACAACCCAAAAATCACTCGCCCTATAAACGTTATG
This sequence comes from Photobacterium phosphoreum, assembly GCF_002954725.1. Classification (GTDB taxonomy): domain Bacteria; phylum Pseudomonadota; class Gammaproteobacteria; order Enterobacterales; family Vibrionaceae; genus Photobacterium; species Photobacterium phosphoreum. The sequence continues at coordinate 448,292 of NZ_MSCQ01000001.1, read as the reverse complement.
TCTCTTACGGGTTAGCCGCATCGGTAATGTTTTTTGTCGGTGTCATGGTCGGCCAACACGACTTTTATCCACAACAACCACAGCAACAAGTGTTTACGCCAGCGTCAATGTCTACCATTGCTTTACAACACGTTAGCGCTGAATCCCAATTTGTTGAGCATACTGATGAAGCTGTTACGTTACAACAAGTTAATGCCAAACTAAAACCTTTTGGTACCAGTATGAACCAGCTACCAGGTCATATTTATTATCTCAATTATTGTGGCTTTGATGGTAATCGAGCATTGCATATGATTGTGGGTACTGATAAAGGTAAAATGGCCGTATTTATTGTGCCGCAAACAAGTTCACAAATGGCGACAGATAGCGACCATATTAATCAAAGTTTATTATTACCCCTGCAAGATGCCAGCTTAATTATTGTTGGTGATAAAGGTGAAAAGCTAATGCCTATCGCCGAAAAACTCAAATCTGAACTCTATTGGGAGATCTAACCCCATAAACCCGCTCTAGCTACCACTAAAAAATCGATACTAACCTTTAAGTATCGATTTTTTACTGCTTTTTATCCTGCTAATTGTCGCGAAAACTGCAAGAAACAAGCGTAAAATGATACCAAATGAACTCAACTGTTCGCTAGAAAGTATTTTTAACTGCCTAAACTACTGGTCAGCTTTGATCGTGCCCCTTCCCCCCCTACAATCATCGCCAATCAGTCATATATAGACTGGACTAATAAATATAAAAACATGATCAGGAATCATAAAAGCATGAACAAGAAGCAGATATTTACACGCTCAGTTATTACTGTTGCTATCGCCTTAGCATCGTCACAAACAATGGCTGCGGGTTTCCAACTTAATGCACAATCAGCCACAGGCTTAGGTCGTGCATTCTCAGGTGATGGTGTTATTGCTGATAACGCATCAACTATGGCAAAGAACGCCGCTTCAATGGCACTGTTTGACGCCCCAGCGTTATCATTAGGTGTTATTGCTATCGATACTGATGTGCATGTCAAAAATACTCAAACATCTTTGACCGTTGGTAAACACACACTGCCATCAACGGCTATTGCTGACGCATCCATTGGTGGCACCAGTTACGCACCAAACATCTACTACATTCAACCTATCAATGATAAATTTTCTGTAGGTGCGTCGCTGTATTCAAACTTCGGCACTAAAACTGAATTTAAAAAAGGCTATAAAGCTGACCTTTTTGGCGGCTTAACAGACGTTAAAAGTGTTAATTTAGGCTTAAGTGCCGCTTACCGCATCAACCAACACTTTAGCGTCGGTGGTGGTTTAGACATTATTTATGGTAGTGGTAAATTACAACGTGGTAATGCACAAGCCCTTAATATTGATGCTGATGGAATTGCACTAGGTTATAACCTTGGTACCATTTATGAGTACAATCAAAATAACCGCTTTGGTTTATCCTACCGCTACAGCCCAACAATAAAGGCCAAAGGTGATATTCATTACAAAGGTCAAAACCTGAGCAATGAAAAACTAGAAATACCATTACCATCAATGGTTGAGTTCTCTGGCTTTAATAAGCTTAACGATAAATTTGCCGTTCATTACAGCGTCCAATGGATTGAATGGAGCGCATTTGATCAATTAAGTACTACAGGCGGTAACTTTTCTAAAGATTACCAATGGCAAAACAGCTGGCACTATTCAGTCGGTGGTACTTATTACCTCAACAACGATTGGACATTACGTGCGGGTTACATGCACGACACCAGTGCTCAAGGTAAGTTAACATCTATTTCTGTTCCTGATTCGGACCGTAATTGGTTATCAGGCGGCTTTAGTTACCATATTGATAGTAAATCGACTATCGACTTTGGTTTAACTTACCTTATTGGTGCAGATATTAATGTAAATGAAACTCAACCATTACTACCAAACGTAAGTACATCCGTTTCTGCAACTACTCGTGCTAATGCATGGCTATATGGTCTTCAGTACAGCCGTTCATTCTAATTTGAGCGTACAACAATAACTGATTCTAAAAAAGAAGCCGTCATGGCTTCTTTTTTTATGGACTCAATAAACAGAAAGTACTCTTTTTTATAAGCTAACCGCGATAAAAATAAGATATATATTAAAATATCCTATAAAAATAAAACCTTTTCTTAACATCATTTCTCGTACAAGTGTACGCTCAAATATTAATTCCCACTCATTAGTGGACAAACTATACCCGATAAAAAACTACCATTTCAAACAAATGCAGTATAAAGCATTTATTCATACCATTTTATAAGATAGCTTTTAACGCAAATTATTGCTGCGGTTATGATTTGCAGCATTATTCCTGTAAACAATAAGCTTTTTTCTAATATGAATAAAAATAACATCACTTTAGCGTTAGCTATCACTACTGCTATGGGTATTAGTAGTCATGCTGCCGCGGCAGGTTTTCAATTAGCTGAATATTCAGCAACAGGTCTCGGACGTGCTTTTGCAGGTGAAGCCGCAATGGCAGATAACGCCAGCGCCCAATTCCGTAACCCTGCGATGCTAACCTATTTAAAAGGCATTCAAGTCTCTGCTGGTGCGATTTATGTTGATCCTAATATTGATATTGAGGGTAAACATTCAATTTTTGGTCAAGCTAATACCTCTGATTTTGCGAATAGTGCTGTTATTCCCAATTTTTATTTCTCTCGTCCATTAACGGATAAAGCTACTATTGGTATTGCCTTTGGTACTCACTTTGGTATGCGCACTGACCTTGGTACTGACTTCAAAGCAGCAATGTTTGGTAACCAAGCCGACGTCCATACAGTTGAGATCAATCCTAATCTTGGTTACAAAATTAATGACCAATTAAGCATAGGTGCGGGTGTTCGTTATGTAATGGCAAGTGGTCATTTTGGTGCTGCAAGCCCAATAACAATCCCTGGTATGATCAAAAAAGGTCAACACCTTAAATACATGGAAGGTGAAGATAACGCTTGGGGATGGCAGGCGGGCACTGCATGGCAAATCAACCCTAATAACCGTATCGGTATCAGTTATCAATCAGCGGTTAAATTAAACCTTGAAGGTCATGCTAATGGGATTGCGTTTGATGGTCTAAAAGGCGGTAGCTATGCGGGTACATTACCACTTGAGTTACCAGCATCTGCTGAAATTGCTAGTTTCCACCAGTTAAATGATCAGTGGGCTGTACATGCTAGTGTTAACTGGACCGATTGGAGCACCTTTGAAAAACTAGAAGCCAATATTCCACAGCTTGGCGGTAACAAGCATATTAAAAACGAATACTGGAAAGATAACTACCGCTTTGCCGTTGGTACCACTTACCAAGCAACTAATAAGTTAGTTCTGCGCTCTGGTATTGCCTATGACACTTCAGCAGTTGATGAAGCAAACCGTACCCAAACTATTCCTGAAACCGACCGTACATGGTTAAGTGTTGGCGCTGGATATGCTTGGTCTGAAAATCTAACTTTAGATGCTGGCTTTACCTATATTTTAGCAAAAGAAGCTAAAATGCTTGAGCAAGAAAAAGATTTACCTATTTTAGGTAAATTTAATGGCCAAACATCCGGTCACATTTGGTTAGCAGGTGTACAGGCAAGTTACCGTTTCTAATCTGATCCGCGATTAGCTACACACAAAAAGACCGCCGATTATGGCTAATGCCGTTCACTTAAGCCTGAAATCCTTATAGATAAAGGCTTTTGATAATTAGAGAACCTAGCTATAGCTAGGTTCTTTGCTATCTGAGACTTTTTGATTTGTATATAAAACAAACAAAATATCCTTAAGTGAACGGCATTACCGATTATGGCGGTCTTTTTATAGCGTATAATTAATAAATAAAATTAATCACTATCAATTTCATCTAAATAGCTATTATCAAATGTTTCAGCTGCTGGTTGATCGCTGACTTTACCGTCACTGGCAGTAAAGTTCTTATATTGAATATAAGCATCACGCGTAAATAGATACGGATCAGGTGAATTATTCAGCATCGCTTCTTGATTCACTAATGCAGCACGATCTGCCATACCTTCAAAGATCCACTTCCCTAATCCTTCCCAGAAGTTTAATAAACTCAATGGCAGATATAAGTCATCGACTGAATCAGTAAAGCCACGGAAAGTAATCGGACCATAAACAGGTAACATTAAATACGGACCATTACCAACACCGTAATAGCCTAATGTGTCACCAAAATCTCGATCTTGTACTTTGGTGATATCAGCTGCTGATGCAATATCAATTAAACCCGCTAAACCAAAAACAGTATTAATCCAAAAGCGGTTAAAATGGGTTAACGCATCTTTGCCATGTAAGGTGAGGAGACTATTCACCATTCCCGCTGGCTCATCGAGATTTGATAAAAAGTTTGCAATACCTGTACGTGCAAATGAAGGCGTATAGTTCACATAAGCCAGAGATACTGGACGAGCAACATACGGATCTAAATAATTAAAATTCAAATTCCACATCGCACGGTTAAAACCCTCGAACGGATCATAAACAGCATTCGTAGTCGCGTTATCACCATCAATATGATCGACAACATTGGTGGATACCGCTTTCTCAGTGGCTTCATCGGGTGATTGAGCACAACCAATAAGGCCGACACTTAAAAAAATTATCAGTAAGAGCTTTCTGTTCAAAACATACACCTAATAAAAAACAGGCTGAATATGAGAATTCAGCCTGTTTTATTCACTTTAGCAATAAATTAATTAATATTGCTTATTAATGACAAACGCTGTCTCTCCACCCAAAGGCGTTTGGCTACTTTGACCGTACCAATCACCTTGTTTGGTCATCACATTACCATCACTATCCACACGCGCTTTAATGATCATCTCTGATAGAGATGATAGCTGGCGCTGTGGGATCATGCTGTCTTTATTCGTTAACGTGATCGTTAATGGAAATTTAGTCGACAATGGTAATTTCACCGCTGCGATTGGCATTGGTGAACCATCGGCATCATGCACAGAAATAATAATATTACCCTGCTTTGGCAACACAACGTTTTTACCTAACGCTATAGTAGCAGTAACTTGCTTAGCTGTATCGGCATTTTGTGTTTTAGACTGTGGTGTTGCTTCATCAATGGCGGTTGGATCAGGTGCAACCTTTGAACCATCACCATCATCGATACGCATCTGGGCACGCTCGATACTGCGGGTTAGCATTGGTGTGCGAGAATCATTAGGACCGATAAGTGTTTTCATCATTGTCCAATAATCAACCGCTTGCTGATAGTTTTTCTGCTCAAAAGCATCAAATGCTAATAGCGACAATGCCTGAACATTGGTGTGGTCGCTCTTAATCACTTGGCGTAAAAGCTGACGCGCTAATTCACTTTGACCCGGTTTGCCACTTAGCATCAATGTTTGTGCATAACCCAAGCGGATATCAGTATCTACCGGATTAAGATCATAAGCACGTCTCATTGCCATTTCAGCCGTAGCACCATCACGATTAGCAATAGCAATTCGACCTAACAGTAACCATCCCATAGGATCATCGCCGTCTTTGTGCAATTTAGTCCGCAATGCTAGCGTTAGATCCGACATATCTTGATCAGACAGTGGTTCGTTAGCCGCATTATCACCCATTAATCGCTGAGTCAGTTCAGGTAAGCGATTCACAGCTTGATGCCATGCTTCTACTTTAGCACTGCTGCCGACTGCGCCATAAACACCGTAACAAATACCCACAATCAAAATCAGACCTGGTACAACCATTGCAGGGCTAACATGTGTTGCTTGTTTCTTTTGAGTAACAGGCAAGTCATCCAATAATGTTTGTTGTAAGTCAGCGACCATATCTTGCTGGCTATCGACTAAACCTTCTTGGGATTCTTCTTCAAGCTCATGAATACGATCTTTAAAGAAGGCTTTATTAAGCTCATCTCGGCTTGCCGCATCGTCATGCTCTTTACCGATATACATCGGAATTACAAAGATGGCGATCGCAATTAAAACCAAGACCGCGGTTAAAATCCAAAACAGCGTCATTTATTTACCTTTGTCTGATTATTGGTAGCTTCAGTATCTTGCTGCGCCATTTCAGCCAACAACCCCTGTAAACGTTCTGCCTCAACATCATCAAGTGGCTCATCTTTGGTTAGCTCACTTTTTTTACGTGAACGGTAAACCAAGACAGAAAAACCAATAACAATAAAGCCAATAGGACCCGCCCATAAGATCACTGTTGATGCCGTCACTGCAGGATCATACGTTACGAAATTACCGTAACGCGCAATCATATAATCAATGACTTGCTGCTTGGTTTTGCCTTCTTTTAACAGCTCGTAGCTTTTCAGACGCATATCTTCTGCTAACGTTGCATTAGAATCGGCGATGCTGTTATTTTGACATTTAGGACAACGTAAAGTCTCGGTTAGCTCTTGAAATTCTTTCTCTTGTGCTGGATTTTTAAAATCGTACACATCAATCGCAGCCAATGCAGGCGCAACCATTGAAAAAGTCAGTCCAAGTGCAAACATTAAAGCAAAGAAGCGTTTCATTGTGCTTTTGCCTCCGCTTGCTTGTTAACGCTAGCCTCTGCTAGTAATTTCTTATAGAGAGGCTCAAGGGTCTTGTTCCAATTTTCTGGATTAACATCACCCACATGGCGATAACGAATAATGCCATTAGCGTCAATTAAGAAAGTTTCAGGGGCGCCATAAACGCCAAGATCCATCCCTAACATACCATTGCCATCAAACAACGAAATCATGTAAGGATTGCCCAACTCTTTGAGCCATCGAATTGCTTTAGGACGCTGATCTTTGTAGTTTAAACCAATGATCTTCACCCCTTGACCTGCAAGGACATTTAAATATTGGTGCTCTGCTTGACAGGTTGGACACCACGTCGCCCAAACATTCAATAACAGCGGCTGACCTTTGAAAATCGTTTGCTGATATTCTTTACCGGGCTCAAACAAATCTTCCAGCTTAAAGGCAGGAACAGGCCGACCTACTAATACCGATTCAAGTTTAGTCGGATCATCACCCGCGGCATTTCGGCTTAGCTGAACCATAAACATCACAACTAACGCCAAAAACAGCACTAAAGGAATAAATAATAACTTTTTATTCATTAGTTAGCTTCGCCTCCGATTTCTTGTCATTCGCAGCAATATTAGCCGGCTTACGGAATCGATAACGCTTATCACTAATAGCAAAAGCACCACCAAGCGCCATTAAGAACGCACCCATCCACATCCAATTAACAAATGGCTTGTAGTACATACGAACAGCCCATGCACCGTCATTGCCTAAACGCTCACCCATCGCAACATATAAGTCACGGGTAAAGCCGCTATCAATGGCTGCTTCGGTCATCATAGACCCGGCAACGGTATAGTAACGCTTTTCAGCATGTAGGGTTGTAATATCGATACCATTACGACTAATTTCAAAATCAGCCACATAGCCGTCATAGTTAGGACCATCAGCATCACGTAAACCGGCAAAATGGAAATCATAGCCTTTCACGTTAATAGATTGTCCAGGTGACATACGTAAATCACGCTCAACACCGTAATTTGATACTAACGTCATACCAATAATGGCAATAGCTAAGCCAAGGTGACCTAACATCATCGCCCAATGGCTACGTCCAAGTTTTCCTAAACCTTCAAGGAAAGGATGACGGTGAGTCGCACGACGGTAGATTTCAACCAAGTGCATCACAATGATCCACACCGCCATCATCACACCCACAACCGCTAATGGCTCAACAACACTGGCTGTTAAGTAAATAACGAGGAATGAGAACGGTACGGTAAATAATCCACACCACAACATTGGTTTAGCAATCGAAGCAAAGTTATCACGCTTCCAACGTACTAGTGGACCGATACCCATTAAGAATGAGAACGGCACCATTAACCATGTAAACAAGGTATTAAAGAACGGTTCACCAATAGAAACAGAACCTAATCCTAATTGCTTATGGACTAACGGTAACAATGTACCAATTAATACCACTAATAACGCTGAAACTAATAATAGGTTATTGGCTAGTAGGAAGTTTTCACGTGAGAACAAGGCATAGTTACCACGAGAACGGATTTGACCACCACGTAGGGCATACAGCAGTAATGAACCACCAATAACCACTACTAAGAAGCCCAGAATAAACATACCGCGCGATGGATCAGATGCAAACGCATGCACAGAAACCAATACGCCAGAACGTACTAAGAATGTACCTAATAAGCTTAATGAGAATGCAGAAATCGCCAGCAATACTGTCCACGCTTTAAATGTACCGCGTTTTTCAGTTACTGATAGTGAGTGCATTAATGCTGTACCCGCAAGCCAAGGCATTAATGATGCGTTTTCGACTGGATCCCAGAACCACCAGCCACCCCAGCCAAGTTCGTAGTAAGCCCACCATGAACCTAGTGCGATGCCTAATGTTAAAAATGACCATGCAGCGATTGTCCACGGACGTGACCAACGTGCCCAAGCCGTATCTAAACGACCTGTCATTAGTGATGCAATAGCAAATGAGAATGCGACAGAGAAACCAACATAACCCATGTACAACATAGGCGGGTGAACAATCAAACCCGGATCTTGTAGCAATGGGTTTAAGTCACGACCTTGTACTGGGAAAGCAGGTAATGTGCGTAAAAATGGATTCGATGTCACGACGATAAACAGTAAGAAACCCACTGCAATCATACCCATAACAGAAAGTACACGCGCCACAGCTTCTATCGGCATACCACGGCTAAATCGTGCAACAGCTGCTGCCCAACCCGCTTGGATAAGTACCCATAGCATCAATGAACCTTCATGCCCGCCCCATACTGCGGTTAAACGGTAATACCATGGCAGTAAACTGGTTGAGTTACTGGCAACATACGCTACCGTAAAATCATTGCTATAGAACGACCAGCTTAAAATACCAAACGACACAGCAAGCATGCCAAATATTCCGTATGACAGTGGCCGTGCCATACGCATCATTGCTTGGTTACCAACAGTGGCACCATACAATGGATAAATACTGGCCAGCACTGATAGCGCAAGTGCGGCTATAAGAGCAAATAGGCCTAATTCAGGGATCATTGATCACTTACCTTGTAGTTGTTCTTCAGTGTACTGAAGTCGTTTATGGTTTATCTTCATTGCATCTGCCACTTCTGGTGGCATATAGTTTTCATCATGCTTTGCAAGCACTTCACTGGCTTTAACTGTCGTTGGGTTAATTAATACACCCTGCGCCACAATGCCTTGGCCTTCACGGAACAGATCCGGCAAGATACCATCATAAATTACTGTAACTGATGGACCAATATCTGCCACTTTAAAACTAATTCGTAATGATTTAGGATCACGTTCAACCGAACCTTTCACCACCATGCCACCAATACGCAACCGTTGACCAACGGTCGGTTTTGTACCATCAGGCTTGCCATTAATTAACTCTGAAGGCGTATAAAATAAGTTCATATTTTGGTTTAACGCATACAGTATTAAACCAACCGTTGCACCAAGTCCAAGCACTAACGCCAGTACAATCACTAAACGTTTTTGACGTCTTGGGGTCATAGCGTGTTCTCCAATGTTTTAGCTTCTTTAATGCGCTGTTCACGCGCCATTCTATTTTTTATCTCGCGTAACAAACGGCGTTTCGTTGTTAAGCTCGAAAATAAAATCCATAACATCGATAGAAAAGAAATAGCATAGGCACTCCAAACGTAGCCTGCATAACCGCCCATCGCAAAAAAATCATTTATAGAATCAAAATACATAACCATTTCACTTCACCAACTTCTGTACCCAAGGGCGATGGCTCTCACGTAATAGAATTTCATTGCGTAACCGCACCAAAGTGACAGCAGCAAAGAAACAACCAAAACCAAGTAGCATCACCAGCAATGGCCATAACATAGTGTCAGACATTGATGGCTTACCAAATTTAGAAATTGTTGCACCTTGGTGTAAGGTATTCCACCATTCAACAGAGTAATGAATAATCGGAATATTAATCACGCCGACAATTGATAAAATACCCGCAGCTTTGGCTGCTGTTTTATGATCATCAAATGCGTTATATAATGCAATAACACCAAGGTATAAGAATAATAGAATCAATTCAGAGGTTAAGCGAGCATCCCAAACCCACCAAGCGCCCCACATTGGTTTACCCCAGATAGCGCCAGTGATTAAGGCAATAAAAGTAAACACTGCGCCAATAGGTGCCATTGCAGACGCTGCCATATCTGACATTCGAATCTGCCATACAAGGCCTATAAAAGAAGAAATAGCCATAGTCACATAAATACTCATCGACCAAATTGCCGCAGGTACGTGAATATAGATGATTCTAAAACTATCGCCTTGTTGGTAATCTGCGGGCACAAATAACAGTCCCCAAACCGATCCCACCAAAATGGAAATCAAAGCGATAATAGAAAACCAAGGCAACAACTTACCGCATAATCGGTAGGTGTTTTCTGCTTTAGCGTAGGGATGTAACCACTTCCACATAATGCTCTCAACTTATAATAAATAATAAATACATCACTGAGAGCAAAATAATTACTCCCGCTTTCTTCACTGTTAAACCATTTAAATCAAGGCCAACGTCAAAGAAAAAATTCAGCCGTTAATTAACACTGATCCTTAGTGATGCCGCTACGGCAAACGGCGCTAAGGTCAACGATCCAACTAACATCGCGCCCATAATGGCTAATTGGCCATCATAAGCCATACCTAAACTTGCCGCCTCAATCGCAGAGGTCGCAAATATAAGCACAGGTATATATAAAGGCAGTATGAGCAAGCTCAATAAAACCCCACCTTTTCGTAATCCAACCGTTAACGCCATGCCTATCGCGCCTAAAAAGCTTAATGTTGGCGTGCCGATCAATAACGTTAATAACACTGCGATCCAAGTATGCCAATTTAATGACAATAGAATCGCCAGTAGCGGACTAATTAGAATCAACGGTAATCCGGTTAGCAACCAGTGCGCGATCATTTTGGCAAATGCAGCCACCGATAACGGGGTCGGCATTAACAACATTTGTTCTAATGAGCCATCAAGATAATCATCACGGAACAAACGCTCCATCGATAACAATGCCGCTAATAACGCTGCTACCCAAATAATACCGGGCGCTATACGCGCTAATAAATTTGGCTCAGGTCCAATCCCTAATGGGAACAGCGTAATAACAATAATAAAAAACCATAGCGGATTAAAAATATCCGCTTGTCGACGATAAGCGATTAATAACTCACGACGAATAATTTGAATAAGGGTATTAAGCATTGTTATTATTGCCCTAACTTAATTTTTCGTAACCGATCACTGTCAACAAACATATCTTGGTGAGTGGTCAATAACACCATTCCCCCTCGCTCTGCATGGGATAAAAACAGCGCTTCAAGTACCTTTACACCTTGCTTATCTATCGCGGTTAACGGCTCATCTAGCACCCATAATTTATGATTACTTAACCATAAACGCGCCAATGCAACACGACGCTGCTGACCGGCAGATAACTGTCCAGCGCTAATATCTTCACGCCCAGCTAAACCTACATGTGCTAATGCTTGCCACAACGCATCATCACCACTTACTTTAGGTATTCCTTTGAGATCGGAGCCTTGCTCACAGGTATGCATTGCCTGAAAAAAAGCCAAGTTCTCAAAGGCCGTAAGCTCACGCTTTACGCCGGTTTGATGACCTAAAAATAATAATGATTGATGATAATCTTCACGGGCCGTCGTAATATTTTCATTGCACCACAACACTTCGCCACTATCAGGCAGCCCTAACCCAGCAATAATCCGTAATAAGGTTGTCTTACCCGCCCCATTATGACCTTCAATCTGAACTAACTCACCACTTGAAATCGTGAAGTTTAATTCATCAAATAACACGCGTTCATCACGAACACAGCTCAAATTTGCTACTGACAACATAAAATGCTATATCCTAGGTGCCACAAAATAGCCGCATAGTACCACAATGGCTAACAAATTGGCTAAACTGCTCAGCTTCTTAGTCGTTAACTAACGTAAGTAAATGTGAAATAAATGCAAACCAAACTATTGCCAAATTTGCCACCGTTTATAGAAAAACTTTCGTCAATTGAAAGAATTACCATAACGCCCAATACTTCTCATTCACTCTCACCAACAATCATTGCTAACAATCAATCAAATTTGATCTCTCAGCTGCCGCAATTATTATTATCTATGAATAGCTTGCAACGATTAGTTACAACTTTATTGATCCCGTTAAACTTAGGTACAGCTAAATCGCAACATTCCGCTTCATCGCCACTGCAACAGCTGTTTAATCAATTATTATTGCCTAATAACCAACCCGCATTGATTAACTGGTTGCAACACAATACAGGCCATCAAACATTAGCCACGTTATTGCTGCAGTTATCACAATCATCAAGTCCACTCAATCAATGGCTCAACTTACTTAATTCTGATCAACAACAAGAATTTACCGCATTATTACGCCTAGCCTGTGAACAAAGAGGTCCAGAAAATCACCGTTCACTCGATAATAACAACATCCACTTGCAATGGGTGCAAGACAACGGCCAGACTGTTCAAGTACAAATTAACAACCAGCACCAAAAGAAAACAAATACAGATAAGGATAACAATAACAAATGGACCGTCAAATTGAGTTTACCTATTGGTGCAATAGACAGGATGAATATTATTGCTTGTTGGCATCAGCAACAGTTAAGCACTCACTTTGAATGTGCCAATCGAAAATTACTGCACCATATTGAACGGGTAACGCCCCATTTAATTTCTCGGTTACAACAATTAGGGATTACTAGCACTCCACCACAGTATAAACTAATCACCCACCAGCAAGAAAATAGCCCACCAGCATCAGCGGGACTATCAATAAAGGTGTAATAACAAAAGGGATTAATATGACAAGCAAATCAACCTCAAACGCGCAACAAGCAATTGCGCTACGCTATGATGGTGAGCAAAGCCCTTATATTGCCGCTAAAAGTTACGATAAATTAGCGCAGCACATTATTGAGCAAGTAAAACAACAAGGCGGGTTAATTCATCAAGATCCAGTATTAGCCCAATACCTTAATAGCTTTGAGCTCGGTGATCATATTCCTGAAGAACTGTATCTTATTATTGCCGAATTAATTGCATTTTCATGGTATCTAAACGGCAAAACCCCTCCAGGATGGGAAGGGTTTGAAAAGATTGATATTACTGCATAGATCTAATAGATTGATATCGTTATCCCCACTAACGGCGATAATGTTGCGGCATACTTTTTTGTAAACTCAGTAATAATTCAGCTTCGGCTTTCGGCAAATCGCATTCTTTCATTAATTCGTTAACATCCGCCCCCAGCTCAACCATTTTACTGGCACGACTGTATAACCGCCCCCCAGAATCATTCATCGCTATTTCATTTTGACGAATTTCAACCCGTTCAATCTGCTCAATCAAATCAACTAACTTATCACTCATACCCAAGCTACCAGTACGCAGTTCATTCAATTGTTTAGTTAAGCTTTCATGCTGCAAACGTGAGTTTTTTAAGACGGTTTCAATCGCTGCAAATTTCATTTCTAATGCTTGTCGTGCTCGACGCTCACGACCAATAAGCACTGCGGCAGTGAATGCAATAATGATAGAGATCGCAACAGGTAACCATTGTTGAAGGATAATATCCATTACAAATACGCCATCTCATCCCATTCGTCGTCAGACAAGAGTTTATTTAAATCAACTAAAATCAATAATTGATCATCATGGTTACTGACACCTTGAATAAACTTGCCACTTTCTTCAGTACCAACACACGGGGTGCTATCAATTTCAGAGTTACGCAGATAAACCACTTCAGCCACACTATCGACTAAAATACCGATCACTTGCGTTTCTGCTTCAATGATCACAATCCGTGTGCTATCTGAAATCTCACCATGCTGCAAACCAAAACGGGCACGAGTATCAATAACGGTAACAACATTGCCACGTAAATTAATAATACCAATCACGTAATCAGGCGCACCCGGTACTGGTGCTATGTCTGAATAGCGTAAAACTTCGCGTACCTGCATAACATTAATGCCGTAGGTTTCATTTTCTAATTGAAAGGTAACCCACTGTAATACCTGATCGTTAACGCTATCTTTTTGTATTTCCGTTATATTTACTTGCGACATATTATTTCCTCTTTAATGCCTCAACTCGTGCCACTATTAACATCTAAGCCTTTATTCAACATTTGAATTAATGCATCAACATGGATCAGTGCACACATCTTTTGTTTTACCATTCCCGCCAACCACGGCCGCTTACCTGCTTGTTGTCGCCAGCGAATATCGGTGGTTATCAAGGTTTGAGTACCGTGTAAGGTATCGCACGCTAACCCCCACTGACTGTTACCTAACATCACCATATAACGGTAATTATCACGATAACGATGGTTGGTTAATTTATCTGCCATAACCCAACGTGCAGTATCAACCACATCGACATTCTGTTGAGCTAATGGTGCGAGCCCTAAATACCAGTCGGGACGACCAACAATATGGTTCAGTTCTCCCAGTTGATAAATAGTGCCTATTTCTGTTAATGCCACCGCGAACACCATGCCATTCACTTCAAAAAATAACGCTTGAAATGGGTGTTGCTGTCCGTGATGTTGCCATACGACAAGTTCTGGTTCTGGTTCCGGTTCTGGTTCTGGTTCTGGTTCTGGTTCTGGTTCTGGTTCTGGTTCTGGTTCTGGTTCTGGTTCCGGTTCTGGTTCTGGTTCTGGTTCTGGTTCTGGTTCTGGTTCTGGTTCTGCATCAATAACCGTCACAGTGTGAGAGTCAACGTCAAGTTGTACTGGTACTTGAGCCAATAATTGCTGTAATTGTTGTGACGATGATGGTTCACAAAACGCAGTAGGCTTAATCACTGGCATAGGTTGAGGCTCAGTGTCTAACAACAAATCACCAAAATAATCATCCAATGCTTGTTCGCTGGTTAACGGCTTTTTATTCATTGTGCGCCAACCTTGTTAAATGGCTCAGTAAGGTCTTGTAAGCAAAAACACCACGACAATTATGAGCATACAACGATGGCGGCATATGTTTAATACTGGCATCTCGAAATTTAGTATCAATCGGAATCGCTGATGTCCATACTTGATCAGGATAGCGGGTTTTTAAATCTTGCAGTGTCTGTAATGATGCGCGCGTACGCTTGTCATACATAGTCGGAATAATAGTGACATCAAATTCCGTTGGTTTTGAACGCTGCATAATCTGCAATGTGCGCAACATCCGTTCTAAGCCTTTCATGGCTAAAAACTCTGTTTGTACTGGAATTAATATACGATCACTGGCCGCCAAGGCATTAACCATCATTACCCCTAGAATGGGCGGGCAATCAATAAGTACGTAGTCATAATCAGCCGCAACACTGTGTAAGGCTTTTTTTAACACTAATCCCATACCACTGCGGTTACCCATCGAACGATCTAAGGTCGCTAATGACATATGAGCAGGAATAATATCAATATTGTTAAATGTGGTACTTAGTATTAATTTCCTAACACCGTCACGATCAATTTCTGGCAATTGAAATAAATCAAATAAGCTAGCAGGCACGTAATCTGCATCAAAATTTAAATAGGTTGTTAATGAACCATGGGGATCAGTATCAACCACTAATACCCGTTGGTTTTGTTCACTTAATAATCCTGCTAATGCTATGGTAGTGGTCGTTTTCCCTACTCCACCCTTTTGGTTTGCAATACTCCAAACAACCACCGTTAACTCCTCACGACAAACCCAATTCAATTAAAATACATTCCGCAATACGGTCGAGGGGAAGATCATGACTAGAAATGCCTGCTTTAGCAACCGCTTGTGGCATACCATAGACAACACAGCTCTCTTCATCTTGAGCCCACACGGTAGAACCATTGGCTTTTAACATCCGCGCACCATCACGACCATCAGCGCCCATACCGGTCAGCACTATAGATAGCACTCGATCATTAAACACTTTAGCCGCAGAGCCAAACGTTACATCAACACAAGGTTTATAATTCATCCGTTCGCCACTGTCGATAATACGCAGTCGTGCATTTGGTGCTCGCCCATCAACCATCATCTGCTGCCCACCTGGTGCTAAATAAGCCACACCCGCACGTAGTATATCGCCATCTTGAGCTTCTTTTACTTCAATACGACACAAATTATTTAATCGTACGGCAAATGCAGGAGTAAATGACATTGGCATATGCTGAACTAATAGAATCGGAGAAGGAAAATTAGCGGGCAATTGAGTCAGGATTTGTTGTAAAGCAACAGGCCCACCGGTTGAAGTTCCAATTGCCACCAACTGATATTTTTTACCTGATGCTTTAAAACGTAATGGTATTTTAGGCGTAATTACGGCCCCAGTAACAGCGCGGCTCGTACTTGTAGCACCCGTTGATATTCGTGTGTTCGTTGTCGTCGCCACATTCGGCATCATCGCGACAGTAGCACGAACAGAGGGGGTAGATACTGGTTTTATCGCCGATGATGCACCATTATTTCGCCGTAAATAAAAGCGTTTACCTGCCAGTTCAGCTACCCGTTTTTGCAATAAATCGACCGCTTCATCACGGTTACGGGCAATGTCTTCAAATTTTTTCGGCAAGAAATCTAAAGCGCCAGCATCTAATGCATCTAAGGTCGCTTTTGCGCCCGCTTGCGTTAAAGAAGAAAACATCAAAATAGGTGTTGGGGCAATTTTCATGATTTCACGAACGGCGGTAATACCATCCATCACTGGCATTTCAATATCCATGGTAATGACATCAGGTTGTAACACTTTAACCAGTTCACACGCTTCTTTACCATTTGTGGCATTACCGACAACCGTTAATCGAGGATCAGCATTAATAATTTCACTCATTCGACGACGAAAGAAACTTGAATCGTCAACCACTAACACCTTTATTGCCATTTGTTGTTATTCCTTTACATAAACAATACAGCCGACCTAAACACTCACGAATAATGGATTATTATTGTTAATAATTAACGTCTTACATAATGATTTAACAGATTAGGCACATCTAAAATAAGTGCAATATGCCCATCACTGGTGATCGTCGCTCCTGCCATACCGGGGGTGCCTTTTAGCAATTTATCTAATGGCTTAATCACCACTTCTTCTTGACCAATCAGACTATCAACCACAAATCCAACCCGCTGATGCCCTGTTTGTACAATCACCACGTGACCATAGCTACTATGTGGCTTGTTAACGGGGGCTTTTTTTGACAACCA
Source organism: Photobacterium phosphoreum (assembly GCF_002954725.1). Lineage (GTDB taxonomy): Bacteria > Pseudomonadota > Gammaproteobacteria > Enterobacterales > Vibrionaceae > Photobacterium > Photobacterium phosphoreum. The sequence goes on along the minus strand of NZ_MSCQ01000001.1, from coordinate 430,965 downwards.
ATCTTGCAGGTAAAATAGCGGAATCGCTTTTTCGCGCACAATAATGGTCAGTTGGCCATCAACAGTGTGAGTTTTTGTTAAATCTAAATGGAATATTTCATTAACACTTGCCAAAGGTAAAGCGAACGGTTGGTGAGCAACACCCACCATTAATGTCGGTAAGATCGCTAACGTTAGCGGCACTTTAATATCAATTCGTGTTCCTTTGCCTAAGGTTGAATCAATAATGATTGAGCCATTGAGTTGGTTAATACTGGTTTTAACCACATCCATACCAACGCCGCGCCCTGAAATATCTGAAATCTCTTTTTTGGTTGAGAATCCTGGCGCAAAAATCAGATTATAAGCATCATTATCACTTAAGCGTGAAGCGGCATCACTATCCATCATGCCGCGATCAATCGCGATTTGACGTAATTTATTGGCATCCATACCACTACCATCATCAGCAATGGTTAAACGAATATGATCCCCTTCTTGTGAAGCTGATAACAGCACTTTACCTATTGGGGATTTACCCGCTTGCTCACGTACAGCAGGCATTTCAATACCATGGTCAACCGAATTACGGACTAAATGTACTAATGGATCGGCAAGCGCTTCGACTAAGTTTTTATCAAGATCGGTATCTTCACCCTCCATTTCAAGCACAATTTCTTTATTCAGACTACGGGCTAAATCACGCACTACGCGAGGAAAACGACCAAATACTTTCTTGATCGGTTGCATGCGGGTTTTCATTACCGCACCTTGAAGATCTGCCGTCACAACATCCAATGTTGATACCGCTTTTGACATTTCTTCATCGGTAGTATTTAAACCTAAACTCACCAACCGATTACGTACTAATACCAACTCACCCACCATATTCATAATGATATCAAGAGTTGAAGTATCAACACGTACGGTAGTTTCGGCTTGAGGCTTGGGCTTGGGTTTCTCTTTTTCTGCTAATAATAGAGGCTTATTCACAGGCTCAACCGCAACCTTGCTTACGGCTACATGCGTCGGTACATGAGGGTTTATCGCTGCAAATGGATCATTAGATGGGGGACTTAATGGCGTCTCAACTGCTGGCGTAATAGTAACCTGAGGTGCACGACCAAGACCATGTAATTCATCTAACAGGTTTTCAAACTCATCATCGGTCATCAGATCATCATTAACAACAGCCAGATTTTCTTTATTCGTTACTGGCGTCATGGCTGTCGCAGTAGAAGTGGCGGTCGAATCCGTTGCAGACGTTGTTATCAATGAATCTACAGCACCAGGGGCATTACCACTGCCATGTAATTCATCTAATAAACGTTCAAATTCATCATCAGTAATGTCATTACTCTCAACACTCATACTGCTACTGCTACTGCTACTGCTACTGCTACTGCTACTGCTACTTACAATAACAGAAGATGGAGGTATCGATAATGAAGACGGTGAGTTACCAATACCATGCAATTCATCTAATAGGCGTTCAAACTCATCTTGAGTAATATCATTAATAGAATCAGCAGCAATCGCACTCGATGAAGATACCGATGAAGGTTCTGCAGCAACCATTGTCATTTCAGCGCTGGCATTGACAGTCGCTTCAACAGCTGAGGGTGGCAAACTATAATGATGTAATTGATCCAACAACGTTTGCTCTGCTCGTTTTAATGGCTGGTGCGCTTGTACTTGAGCAAACATAACATTGATGCAATCTAACGCCTCTAAAATCACATCCATTAGCTCTGATGTGACTTTACGCTTACCGGTCCGTAACAGATCAAATACGTTTTCAGCGCCATGACAAGCATCAACGAGCTCACCTAAAGATAAAAAGCCAGCGCCGCCTTTAACGGTATGGAAACCACGAAATATTGCGTTTAACAATTCACCATCGTCAGGACGCCGTTCAAGTTCAACCAGTTGCTCTGACAATAATTCAAGGATTTCCCCAGCTTCAATCAAAAAGTCTTGTAGGATATCTTCATCTAAATCAAAACTCATAAATTCCCTCTAAAATCCAAGACTTGAAAGCAAATCATCCACATCATCCTGTGATGAAACTGCATCTTTACGTTGCTGAGGATTAATAATCGGCCCTTCGGCAGTGATCGTTGACGGTAATGTTTCGCTACTAAAAAGTGGGGCTTGTTCAATACCAAATGCTTGTAAAATATCAAGCATTCGCTGCTCAACTTCGTGCACTAAGGTGATCACTCGACGTATAACTTGTCCGGTAAGATCTTGAAAATCTTGTGCCATTAAAATATCAGTTAAATGCTCACGTAACAGCGAACTATCTTGATCAACTTGGAGCAATAACGCATTAATATCATGACAAAGCTGTTTAAACTCAGTTAAAGCAATTTGTCCGGCCATTAATCGCTGCCATTGCGGATGAAGGCTAAGCAGTGTTTGTTGTAATTGTTCGGCAATAGGCAAGGTGATCTCAACCGCATCCATGGTGCGATTAGCGGCCGCTTCTGTTTTATCAATCACATAGGATAAACTATCACGCGCATCTGGAATGTCGGTTTTAGCTAAGTCATTCCACCGAGAGTCCTGTCGAAAACTCACCAAGGAGTCATGCAACTGGCGAGTCATTTTCCCTACTTCTTCATACATAGGTGCATGATGTTCTTCAACTAAAGTTTGCACTAACGTATTGGCTTGTTGTTGCTGTCCTTGCTCAAGCAACACCACTAATTGCTGTGCTTGCTCTAATGAAATCATGACGCTATTTCCCTATGCCGAAACACAATAACTACTGTAATCGTTCAAAAATCTTCGCGAGTTTTTCTTTTAATGTCGCGGCATTAAACGGTTTTACAATATAGCCATTAACGCCAGCTTGAGCCGCTTCAATAATCTGCTCACGCTTAGCTTCAGCAGTAATCATTAATACTGGTAAATGTTTTAATTTTTCATCTGCGCGAATATGACGTAACAAATCAATCCCTTGCATACCGGGCATATTCCAATCCGTCACCACAAAATCGAAATCACCGCGCTTTAATAACGGCAATGCGGTAATACCATCATCCGCTTCAACAGTATTATTAAACCCTAAATCACGCAGTAAATTTTTTACGATACGACGCATTGTTGAAAAATCATCAACAATAAGAATTTTCATATTAGTATTCAAAATTGCCTCCACAGCGAAACCTGTGTTGTTGTAAGTTATAAAATAATGGCGGTTACTATGTTTTACATCACGCAGCCCAAGCTTGTAACTTAGCCCGTAATCGCTGCATTGCTTGGCTATGAATCTGGCAAATGCGCGATTCACTCACGCCAATAACAGCCCCTATTTCTTTTAAATTCATTTCTTCGTCGTAATACAACGACAGCACTAATGCTTCTCGTTCAGGCAAGGTTTTAATGGCAGCCGCTAAGTTATGCCGAAAACTGTCCTCAACCACATTTTGAAATGGCACGTTCTGATCAATATTATTGTCATTGACCATCGTTTCTTCGCCACCAGCAAGATCGGCAATACCGACAATACGACCACAATTGACGTCATTTAGTGCCTGATGATATTGCTCTAATGGCATCTCAAGAAACTGTGCGATTTCATTGTCACTTGGATCACGCCCAAGGCGATGCTCAAGCTGTGAAATCGCATCACTAATGCGGCGACTATTTTTATATACTGAGCGTGGCACCCAATCACCACGTCGAATATCATCTAGCATTGCTCCACGAATACGAATACCTGCAAAAGTTTCAAAACTGGCCCCTTTGGTGGGATCATAATTTCGCTGGGCTTCTAACAAACCGATCATCCCTGATTGAATCAGATCTTCGACCAACACATTGGGTGGCAACCGCGCCATTAAATGGTGTGCAATTCGCTTTACCAACGTCGAGTAACGTTCAATAAATGCCTGCGGGCTGGGTTGATAACAGCTATAAGTTAACGTTTTATTCACGACTAAATGCCTCCATGGCTCGCGGTTTATGCACTAATAATCGTTCCACAAAAAACTCTAAATGCCCTCCTGGATGATGAGGAATAGGCCATGTCATCGCTTTTGATGCTAATGAATTCAATGCTAACGCAGCAGGCGTATGTGGAAATGCCTCAACCACCATTTTTTGACGTTTCACCGCTTGGCGAACGTTATCATCAAGAGGGATGCATGCGGCAAGTTCAAGATTAGCATCAAGAAAACGTTCCGTAACTCGGGTTAACTTAATGAATAAATCACGTCCTTCACGATAACTACGAACCATGTTGGCAACAATCTTAAATCGTTGAATATCATACTCACGACTCAAAATTTTCATTAATGCGTACGCATCTGTGATCGAAGTAGGTTCATCACAGACAACAATAACAATGTCTTGAGCTGCACGCGCAAAACTCAGCACCATGTCAGAAATACCCGCGGCGGTATCGACAATCAAAAAATCTAACTCATGTTGTAAACTACCAAATGCTCGAATCAACCCTACATGTTGCGCTGGCGTTAGTTCCGCCATATTTTGCGTACCAGAAGCCGATGGAATAATTTTCACCCCATAAGGACCTTCGATAATAATATCGGCAAGCTCACATAACCCTGCTAATACATGCGACAAATTACGCCCAGCACGTAAACCGAGCATCACATCAACATTTGCTAATCCAAGATCAGCATCAAGCACCATAACGCGCTTGCCTTGACGAGCCATTGAAATGGCCATATTAAGCGCAACGCTGGTTTTACCTACGCCACCTTTTCCGCCCGTAACAGTAATGACTTTTGTCGACGTTAATTGGGTCATTCGACGTAAACCACTCGCTTGATCGTACATGATGTTCTCAGTCATAAAAATCGGCCGCATTGTTATCTGAACTATCACTAGACCAGACATGAGATTGCTGTGAGAGTTCGAGTTCTAACAACTCATTGGCACGCGAAACTAGGTACTTTCCGGTGGCCACTTTCAAGTCTTCAGGCACCCGTTGCCCATCAGCTAAATAAGCAATCGGTAACGCATTTTGAATAGCAACACAGATTATTTCCCCCAAACTTAACGATTCATCAAGTTTGGTCAACACACAACCAGATAACGGAATACGCCGAAAATGCTCAATGGTTTCTTCAAGCACTCGTCGTTGTGATGTCGCTGGCATCACTAAATAACTACGAATTTTAGCGCCACTGTTTTGCATTAAGGTATCTAATTGCTCAGATAAGCGAATATCCCGTTGACCCATACCAGCAGTATCAAGCAACACTAACCGACGATGACGTAACTGATGTAGTATATCGGCCAATTCCTGAGCATCTTTAGCCACTCTTACCGGACACCCCATAATTCGACCATAAGTCGCCAATTGTTCATGGGCACCAATTCGATAATTATCGGTGGTTACCAACGCAATTTGATTAGGACCAAACTCCATTGCTGCCCGCGCTGCCAGTTTGGCAACAGTGGTCGTTTTACCGACACCTGTCGGCCCCAGTAATGCCACAACCCCCCCCGTTTCTAAAATACAGTCATCGGTGGTGAGTAATTGATCCGCTAATAAATCAAGTAAAGCGGGCCATGCTTCATTGGTAGGTAAATCTTCGGGAATGTAACACGCTAATTGATCGGCTAATTGATCAGATAACCCCATTTTTTCAAGCCGCTTGATCATCATCGCTCGCATTGGCTCTTGACGTTCAACTTCCTGCCACATCAGCCCTGATAATTGATGTTCTAATAAGCGTCGAATAGCGATAATCTCAGCGCGCATCGTCTCTAATTCATCGTCTTTTCGAGCGCCTTTAACTTCATAACGGCTCGGATCTAAACGCGGTTTTCGAGCTGTTGACCCATGATCATTGCGACCAACGGCAATTTCACGTTCATAGTGTTTTGATGATGGACGGTTATAATCACCGACATTAAGATCTTGGGAGTGATCATCATAGCGTCGTGTTGGTTTAGATCGTGACGGTGGCTGTTGATGATTAATACCCTGTGATTGGCGATGTTGCTCATGGTTATCACTGTGATAATAATGTTGTCGCGTTTGATCTCGGTTAAGATCACTCGCACGACTTGCTTGAGGTTGCTGCTGGTCTTGATGCTTAGATTGGCGCTGTAATAATGCGGTTAATGAATCAACTGACGCCATATTGTCAGGGGTGTCAGTGGTCGCGGCATAATTTTGTAAAACACTCGCAAACTGCTTTGATATCGATGGTGTGACATTGACTTTATCATCAGCAAGTTTGCGTCTAGCTTGACCTAATCCCTGCTCTAATTCATCACGCACTACATGATGCGTTTTAGCCATTACTGGACTCGCATCGGTATCAACAGCGGCAACAATTTCAACACCGCCAGCAACCTTTTTATTTGACATAATCACTGCATCAGGGCCAAGTTCTTCTTTTACTTCGCTAAGTGCCGTTCTCATATCCTTGGCAAAAAATCGTTTAATCTTCAAACTTAATTCCCTATCAGCAAGCGCTTAAATGAGTATTCACTTTCAACATCATTAATGACCAACCGCATTAACAATTCGAATTTGCTTTTCATCAGGCACTTCTTGATAAGAAAGTACCCTCAGGGTCGGAATGGTATTTTTGACAAATTTTGCCAAGGTAGAACGTAAAACACCGGAGGTTAACAACACCGCAGGTTCACCTTTTAATTCTTGTTGCTGAGTCGCTTCTGTAAGTGATCGTTGCAGACGCTCGGCTAATCCCGGTTCAATACCTGATGACTCCCCACCCGCAGAGTGCATCGTCTGATGCAATATCTGTTCCAATTCAGGCACTAAGGTTATAACCGGCAATTCTGCTTCTATTCCATTGATTTCTTGACAGATTAATCGTTTTAAACCAATACGTGCCGCGGCCGTTAGAATGTCAGGATCTTGACTCTTACTGGAGTACTCAGACAAGGTTTGGACAATGGTTCGAATATCCCGTAATGGAATTGCTTCGTTAAGTAAGTTCTGCATTACTTTCACCACCACCCCTAGTGGCAGTTGATCAGGCACAAAGCCATCAACCAATTTCGGCGTCGATTGACCCAACATTTCAAGTAAGTTTTGTACTTCTTCATGGCCTAATAATTGCGCGGCATGGTTGGTTAATAATTGGCTTAAATGGGTCGCTAACACAGTGGCAGAATCAACCACGGTGTAACCTAATGCTTGTGCGTGTTCACGCTGTGATACTTGAATCCATACCGCTTCTAAACCAAATGCAGGATCAAGCGTTCTTTCGCCATCAATATTGCCAAACACTTGGCCGGGGTTAATCGCTAGATCCATATTTGGGTGAATATTGGCTTCGCCACAGGTCACGCCCATTAAACTAATACGATAACTGTTGGGTGGTAACTCCAAATTGTCACGAATATGTACTGGCGGTACGAGGAAACCAAAATCTTGCGAAAGCTTTTTACGCACCCCTTTAACGCGTTCTAACAATTCACCACCTTGGTCTTTATCAACCATCGAAATCAATCGGTAGCCGACTTCAAGCCCAATCGTATCGACAGGCTGAACATCATCCCATGACAACTCTTTCATCGGTTGAATCGGCGCTAAATCATGAGACTGGGGTTCTTTTTCAACTAATGCCGCGATTTTGTCTTTCTTATAACGCCAATAAGCCGCACCACCAATAATGGCGGCTAACAATAAAAACGGCACATGAGGCATGCCAGGAACAATACCCATGACAAATAAAATAGCCCCAGTAATGATTAATGCCTGCGGATTATTAAACATCTGGAAATACATTTGCTGGCCCATATCCTCGTCAGTATTTTGACGAGTTACCAGCATTGCGGCACCAATTGACAATAATAACGAGGGTATCTGCGCCACCAGTCCATCACCAATGGTAAGCAGGCTATATATTTCAATTGCTTCAACAAAACCTAAGCCGTGTTGCGTCATGCCAATGATCAAGCCACCAATAATATTGATAAATAAGATCAGAATACCGGCGATCGCATCCCCTTTAACAAACTTAGAAGCACCGTCCATTGAACCATAAAAATCCGCTTCTTTAGTGACTTCAAAACGGCGAGTACGGGCTTGCTCTTGATCAATTAATCCCGCATTTAAGTCCGCATCAATCGCCATTTGTTTACCGGGTAAAGCATCAAGGGTAAAGCGAGCACTAACTTCTGAAATACGCCCCGCACCTTTAGTTACAACCATAAAGTTGATGATCATCAGAATAAGAAACACCACCAAACCGACCGCATAGTTACCACCAATCACCACCGATCCAAAAGCATCAATCACCTGTCCTGCCGCATCAGGGCCTTCATGACCATGCAGTAACACCACACGCGTTGAGGCCACGTTAAGGGCTAAACGTAATAAGGTTGCAATAAGCAATACAGTAGGAAAGGCAGCAAAATCAAGGGGACGGCGAGTGTAAACAGTGACTAACAGCACCACTAACGACAGCGCAATATTAAAAGTAAAGGTCATATCCAATAATAATGGCGGTATTGGCAGAATAATCATCGCCAAAGTAGCCAACACCATCACCGGTGCACCTATTGCGGGCATATTTTTTAAACGTGCTAACGGTAAACGCGCAGCAACAGGAATTGCAAGCTTCATTGTTTTGTCATCAAAAATTATTGGCATGAAGACGAGGGTTACAAACTAATGTTGATCCATAATCCTTCACAGATACATTAACTTAAAGCAATTATCATGCCGCATAATTATGCCATTATTTTGACAGCAAAATTATGCATTTACAATTTAATACCGCTTTTATTAATGACGTAATTCTTGTGGTATCTCTGTTGCTGCCGAAGATAATATTGGTTTTTGTCCTTTACCACGTCGATAAGCTTTTAATTGAAAAACATAAGCTAACACTTGTGCCACTGCGACAAACAATCCATCAGGCACTTGCTGCTCTAAGTCGGTGGTATAGTAAATTGCACGGGCTAATGGTGCGGCTGGAACAATATCAATATTGTGTTTATTGGCGATTTCACGAATTTTAAGGGCTAAGTGGTCGCCACCTTTGGCAATCACAATCGGTGCCGCATCAAGTTTAGGATCATAACGTAATGCCACTGAATAGTGCTCAGGGTTAGTGATCACCACATCGGCTTGTGGTACATCCGCCATCATTCGTCGTTGTGCCATTTCACGCTGCAACATACGGATACGACCTTTTACTTCAGGCTTACCTTCAGAATCTTTATATTCATCTTTGATTTCTTGCTTGGTCATTTTTAATTGATCGCTAAAATGCCAAATCTGATAAGGCACATCAATCGCTACCACGACTAATAATGAGCAACAAATTAATAAAACAAAATTAAGCAGAATATCCAATGCATGAAAATAATTAGCCGGAAAGGTTTCAATACTGAGTTGAAAAAAATCATCCAAGCTCGAATAAATCAAATACCCCGCCACACTCGCCACTAATCCGACTTTAAGCACTGATTTAATCAGTTCGACCCAACTTTGACTACCAAACATCCGTTTAAGGCCACTGATTGGATTCATTTTAGATAATTTCGGCATTGCCGCTTCAGAAGAAAAACGTATCCCTCCTAACCCTGCCGCACCAATTAATGCCGCAGTAAATAAAAATACCAATACCAGCACTAACGGTAAAAACACTTGCCATACCGCATTCGTCACTACCGTTAATAGCAACTGTACATCAAACACTTCTTCTCGGCTTAAACTGAACATCCGCGTCATCACTTTGCCTAACGCAATACTCAATCCTTCACCAAACCACATTAAACCCACAGCACCGGAAACCAATACTGCCACGGAGGCTAATTCTCTTGAGCGCGGTACTTGACCTTTTTCCCGCGCCTGCTCGCGTTTTCGCGCGGTGGCGTCTTCGGTACGTTCTTGACCGTCAGCATCCGACATAATGGTTCGTCCATGGTGAAGTTAGAAAAATAAATAACGAAATAAATCGCTATTAAATCAGAAGCTAATGGATTATCAGACTTAACAATTAAGCCTTGCTAAACGACAAATTTGATCTAATCCTGTCTGCCAAATCGTTTCATACTGTGGCACGATCCCTAGCACAATAAACCAACTGATCGCTAAACCAAGTAACAACGCAAATGAAAACCCTAACGAGAAAATATTTAACTGCGGTGCAGCACGAGTCATGACCCCAAACGAGAGGTTAACGGTTAATAATGCAATCACGCCAGCCAACGCCATATCAACCCCAGCTTTAAAGATATGTCCAAACCACCCTGCTAATTGATAATAATCTGCCGCCACTAACATACTGCTGCCTACGGGCAAGGTGGTAAAACTCAGTACCACCACATTTAGCATCGTCAAATGACCATCGGTTGCCAAAAACAGTAATATGGCTAAAAACATATAAAACTGCCCCAGCACTGGCGTGTTTTGACCATTAGCGGGATCGACCATCGAGGCAAAACCTAAACTCGACTGCATACCGAGGATTTGTCCTAATAACACAAAAGTCTGCGTAATAAACTGAGTCACTAACCCCATCGCGACCCCAATCATGATTTGTTGAGTCGTGACAATAAATCCCGCCACAGAGAGTAATTCAATCTCGGTCGGCACTTTAGGTAACATTGGCATCACCGTAAAAGTGATCGCTAAGGCGAGATATAACCGAATTTTTGGCGACACAAAACGCGCCCCAAAAAAGGTCATTGCCATCATCATTGAAGAAATACGCGTGAACGGCCAAAAGTAATTGGCTATCCATTCTAATAACACGCTGGAGGTATAGTGCATAAACCGTGGCTACTTATGAAACGAATATTACGCGGTGATAACGGTACGATTCATCACGCTAATACAACAATTGTGGAATTTGATCGACAATTCGAAAAAAATAATCCATCAACATTCGCGTCATCATATGGCCGAAAAACATCAAAGCTAATAAGGTCACAATTAAACGCGGTAAAAAACTCAATGTTTGTTCGTTAATCGAGGTTGCAGCTTGGAACACTGCCACCACTAAGCCAATTAATAAGCCCGGAATAACAATCGCGCACACCATGATCAATACCATGTATAACGCTTCTTGAAAAATATCGACAAACGCTTCTGGGGTCATAGCTTGTGTATCCTCACCGTATAAGCCACAGGTTTACAACGTACCAAAACTGGCAGCCAGCGTAGACAGAATTAAATTCCAACCATCCACTAAGACAAACAACATTAACTTAAACGGTAATGACACAATCATCGGTGATAGCATCATCATACCCATCGCCATCAATACTGATGCCACCACTAAATCAATAATTAGAAACGGTAAAAACAACATAAAGCCGATCTGAAACGCCGTTTTAAGCTCAGAGGTAATAAACGCTGGCACTAATACTGTTAGCGGTACTGCTTGTGGATCGGTCGCGGTTGATCCCGACATATTGACAAACGTTTCCAGATCTTTCACTCGCGTTTGCTTGAGCATAAATTGCCGCATTGGCTCTTCGGCTTTGGCTAATGCTTGCTGAGCACTGATTTGCTCGTTGATATAAGGCTGCACTGCATCGGTATTAATTTTATCGATAACAGGCGACATTACAAAGAAAGTCAAAAACATCGCGATCCCAATAATGACCTGATTTGAGGGCGTTTGTTGTAATCCCATTGCTTGGCGCAAAATCGACATCACCACCACAATACGGGTAAATGATGTCATTAAAATCACCACTGCAGGCAAAAAGCCAAGGGCGGTCATGAGGGCTAATATTTGCAATGTGATGGAGTAATCTTCGCTGCCATCAGGGTTCATGGTAACCGACAACGCTGGAATACCACCACCGCTACGCGCACCCGCAGTTAAATGTGAGGCGTTACTTTCCGCGGTCATTGCCGTTTGCGTAACACTCTCAGTTGCCCATACGGGTATTGACACACCCAAGCTACCAATAAATAGCAACAGCAACGCCATTTTCAAACAAGGTGAAAGGTTATTTTTTATCATTGGTGGTTATCAATCGGCTCAGCTGAGAAGCAAAATCTTTAGCTGGCACATCTTCCATGATTAAAGGTTGTTCAAGCTTACTCAGCAACGAAATATTATGCTGAGTAATACCGACTAATAATTGTTCATCACCCACTTGAATCAGCGCAATACGCTCCCGCTGTCCAAGTGTTAACTGCTTAACAATAGTGAGTCGCTGATCATTACTGTGAACACCGACAAGACGCATTTTTTTTAGCAGCCATGCCAAAAATAAAATAATCACAATCACTAATACTAGTGACGCTAACGTCGTGGCTAAATTAAGATCGGGCGCTTGCCCTAATGTAATTGGCTGATCCATTGCTGACTCTTAACGTAATTTTTTAATGCGTTCAGTTTGGCTAATTACATCGGTTAAACGAATACCGAATTTATCATTGACCACCACCACTTCACCGTGAGCGATCAAAGTGCCATTAACCATTACATCTAATGATTCACCCGCAATACGATCAAGTTCCACCACCGAACCTTGGTTAAGTTGCAGTAAATTACGAATACTGATTTGCGTGCGGCCAACTTCCATTGAAATCGTCACTGGAATATCCATGATGGTATCAAGTTTACGCCGTTCATCATCAGAGATTGGCGTTGTATCATCCGTTAACTCTTCCAGTGGCGCTGGCTGAACATCATCTTGTTGCTCGGCAAGCGCAGCAGCCCAATCATCGGCCATTTGTTGATCATTTTGAGACATTGTTATTCCTGCTAATGGTTGCGTTTATAAGTATCATCGTCACTATTCATCTCTAACAACGTAGAACTTAATAGATCACGATCTAAAAAAGCCAAATCCGTTTTCACCATGTCTGGACGTTTTAATTTCTCGGTAATTTTAAGCGCGACATTATCGCCACTGCGCCCCATTTTGGCGCGATAACTCGGTAAGTCTTCAACAAAAATCGTGGCAGATTCTGGCATTGTGATCGGAATAACATCACCGGCTTGTAATTCCATTAAGTCGCGTAATGAAATATCAATATCCAATAATTTTGCCCGCAGATTTACCGGCACATCCATGATTTCATCTCGCAAAGCATGGCTCCAACGAACATCAGTATCCATCTTGTCGCTTTGCACACCCGCATCAAGTAATTCACGAATAGGTTCGACCATTGAATACGGCATCACCACATGAAAATCACCACCGCCACCATCGATCTCAATGTGAAATGAACTCACCACGATCACTTCTGTCGGGCTAACAATATTGGCCATGGTTGGGTTAACTTCAGAGTCGATATATTCAAACTCAACCGACATCACCGGCGACCATGCTTCACGGTAATCTTCAAATACCAATTTAAGTAACATCTGTACAATGCGGCGTTCAGTCGGGGTAAATTCACGCCCTTCAATTTTGGCGTGAAAACGGCCATCACCACCAAAGAAATTCTCTACCAAAATAAACACTAATCGTGCTTCCATGGTGATCAATGCGGTACCTTTTAACGGTCTAAAACGCACCATATTTAAACTGGTTGGCACATAAAGTGTATTTTGATATTCACCAAACTTGATCATTTGGACGCCATTGATCGACACTTCCGCAGTTTTACGCAACATATTAAATAAACTGATCCGCATATGACGCGCAAACCGCTCATTGATCAATTCAAGGGTCGGCATCCGTCCACGAACAATGCGATCTTGCGAGGAGAAATCAAAGGCGGTAATCCCTGATCCTTGCTCGTCATCATTATTATCATCCGGCTCATCGACCCCATGTAATAACGCATCAATTTCATCTTGGGTTAATAAATCACTCACAGCGCACCTATTGCATCACAAAGCCAGTAAATAACACCCGTTCAACCACAGGCATGCTTGTCATCTTATTCATTGTTGCTTGTACTGTTGTCAATGCTTGTTGGCGTAGTTGTTCTCGGCCTTGTGGCTGACGTAATTGTTCAACCGTGGTGACTGCAAATGTTTGCAACAACACACTTTCAACAAGAGGTATATGCTGCTTGGCTAAGGCTTCATTTTGTTCACCACGAACCATTAACTGCACTTTTATTTGCACCACTCGATCGCGCTCTTTACCACTGACATTAAAAATAAAAGGTTCGGGTAACACGATGTAGTACGCTGACATTTTCAATGGCGCTGGAGTTAACTCTGACGATGACGCCGCAGTCGTTTGAGATGCTATTGATGCTGATGAATAAAACCAAGCACCTCCTGCTATCATGGCAACAACCACGATACTTATAAGACTAATCACCGCTATTTTTTTATTCTTTCCGCCAACCATTATTCGTCCTTGCTTGCTGTTTTATTGTTTTATTGTTTTATTGTTTTATTGTTTTATTGTTTTATTTGTTCAGTGTTAACCATTAATTCAACCAGAAACACTACGCGTAATAATCTACTTGGTCTTTATTTTCAGTAACGAACACTGCGGTTGATACATCAAGTTGATCACTCTCGGTCATTGATTGCCCTTCAGCCGTCGTTGCTACTGTTGATGATTGCTGACCAGATTGTGACTGCGCAGAACTATTATTTTGATGACCTGCAAATTGCTGGCTACTTTCTTGTTGAACTGAACTTTGGGCTAACTGCAATCCTTGCTGTTGCAACATTTCACGTAAACGTGGCATCGCTTGTTCAACGATGTCGCGTGTCTGATGGTTATTCACCGTAAATTGCACCGATGCTTGATCTTGATTAATACTCAATTTAATTTGAATTTTTCCAAGTTCAGGCGGATCTAACCGAATATCAACGTATTTAAGATTCTTCGCCATCATCATATTAATCCGCTCATGGACTTGCTCTCCCGCCTGCTCACGGGTCAGTAATAATGGTGATTGTGCGTTATTCATAACGGCTGATTGCTCAGGTTTAAGTGCATTCGGTGATGTTGGGCTTAACCCTGCAAGTTGTTGAGCTAAGGAATCACCATTAACATTGGCATTCATATTATGATGAAGGCGACTCTCATCCGCAGGTAAAGCGCCATTCGCCAACAAAGAAACACCATCAGCAGCTGACATATTCAACAACATTTCTGATGTTGGCGTTACTGCTGTCGATGAGAGGGCGGTAGTGGTAACAGATAGTGGCGAATTATTGACACTAACATCACTCTCTTCGCCAGCGTTTTGTCCATGACTGTCATCAGCCAACATTGCCGCCTGTGATGCCAATACGGCACTATTCGTTACTGCTGTCGCTGGTGTCATTGCAGCTGACGTTGTTGAGGCAACCGTTGTTAACGTTGAAGTTGCTGGTTGAGAAGAAGTTGGTACACCATCAATCAAAACGGTATCTGTTAGGGGTATTGCAGAAGGTGGCAAGCTATTGCCGCTACTGTTAACCGCATTAGCATCTGAGGTAACGTCAAATTTAAGCTGCTGATTAGATTGGGTTAACTGCTGTAGAAATACATTCCCGGCCGCCATTAACTCAGTCGCATCATCAACTATCGTGATGCTATCAGCGCTGACTAACGATTCATCGGTTGCATTAACGGCTATCGAATCACTCACTGATATGTCAGTGCTAGTGCTAATATCACTCATGCCACTATTGGCAGTGCTAATATCGGTCATACCACGATGAGAAGTATTAATCTCGCTATCAGTACCTATCATCTCTGCATTGATAGCAGAATCATCAATAGCTTGCTGATATTGCTGTGAAAAATCATTATCACTCAAACTAACGGTTTCAGACTCCCCCCCAGATGTAGCAGCTGAGGTGGGTTTTGCTGTTTGCGCTAATGACACATTAAATAGATTCATAGTAACTCTTTTAATACGTGCCGCTACAAACGACAGATAAATGAATAACTGTTTGAAATAAAGCGTCAAAAAACCGTTTCATTCAACCTTGATGTTCTACGTTAATGCAAAAAGCAAACCAGTTTTTTACTTCTACCGTTGTTGACGGCGCGCAAATTGTAACGTTACAAATTCATCCATCATTTTTTGTTCTTGTTTATTCAAAAAAAGCTGCCGTTCACGCTGTTTTTTTTCCAATAACCATTCAATGCCACGTTTTTTTTGCTGCATCGCTTGCCAATGCTGACGACATTGCTCAATTTGATTAGCAAAATAGCCACCAGCCTGTTTTTGCTTCTCTAGCGTGGTATCAAGTTGGGTTAAGAATTTCTGTAAATGGCTGTATTGACTGGCACTTAACCCTTGCTGCCCTCGTTCAGAAAGCTGGCGACAATAATCTAATCGATACTGCTCAATTTGAGCTAATTGCTGCAAATAGTTTTGTTGTTCATGTTGGGCTTGAGTAAGGGCAAGGCTGGCTTGATGTTCTTGTTGTTGCGCCTGTTCTATCAGTAATTCAAATGTTCTCAATGGCATATTATTAATAACCTTGTCGCTTTAATTACGCATCGTCGAATATCATTAGCCGCCCAATGTAGAACGCAGCATATTGATACACATTTCATACGGCACCGCTTGTTTCATTTCTTGCTGTAAATAATGATCTAACTTTGGTTTAAAATTAAAGGCTTGATCAATAGTGGCATCAGTGCCGGGCTTATAAGCGCCAATAGCGACTAAATCTTGATTTTTACGGCAAATAGATAAAATCTGCCGCACCGCTTTTGACATCAGCATATGTTCATCACTGACAATGGCTGGCATGACACGGCTCACTGAACGTTCAACATCAATCGCAGGATAATGACCTGCATCCGCCATTTCACGCGATAACACAATATGACCGTCAAGAATCGCTCGTGAGGCATCAGCAATCGGATCTTGCAGATCATCGCCTTCACTTAATACGGTAAAAAAAGCCGTAATCGAACCTTGGTTTTCATTACCATTACCAGCGCGTTCCACCAGTGCGGGTAACTTGGCAAATACTGATGGCGGATAACCTTTAGTTGCGGGCGGCTCACCAACAGAAAGGGCAATTTCACGCTGTGCCTGAGCAAAACGGGTCAGCGAGTCCATCAGCAATAAGACATCAAACCCTTGATCGCGAAAATACTCCGCAATCGTAAGAGAAGTTTGGCAACCTTTTAAACGCATTAACGGCGAAGCATCGGCAGGGGCTGCAATCACTACCGCGCGCTCACGGCCTTCTTTACCTAAAATCTCATCAATAAATTCTTTTACTTCTCGGCCACGCTCACCAATTAAACCCACCACTACAATTTGGGCGCTAGTGCCGCGGGTCATCATGCCTAATGTGACCGATTTACCCACACCAGAACCAGCAAATAAACCTATTCGTTGACCTTTACCAACAGTGAGTAACCCATTAATCGCTTTAATACCGACATCTAATGGTTCTTTAATGGGTTTACGTGATAAGGGATTAATAGGAGCTGAAGTAAATGCCGCTCGCTGTTCGGTAATAATTGGCCCCAACCCATCTAATGGATTACCAATGCCATCAATAACACGCCCTAATAATTCAGGACCAACAGGAATACCGCTATTATGTAAAATTGGGGTTACTTTAGCGCCCGGCATCACCCCTGATAATTGCTCACTCGGCATTAAAAATAAAGTTTCACCCGCAAAGCCAACCACTTCAGCTTCTAGTTCGCCATTCAGGGTTTCAACTTTGCACACGCTGCCAACAGGAGCGCGGCAACCAATGGCTTCAAGGGTTAATCCAACGACACGATCTAAACGTCCAGAGGCAACAGGTTTACAGGCGGTATTCGCAGTTTGGTAGCGACCTAAACGCTCAGCAAGGGTCATTGGGTTGACTCTTGTAAATTGCTGTTAAGCGCATTAAAAGTAGTTAATGAATGCTGAATACGATCGTCAATTAAATAATCAACACTGGAACTACCGCACTCCAACTGTAAATCACCCCGTTGTAAACTTGGCTCACTCAGTAATGTCCATTGACGCTGCTGTAAATCAGTTTCATCAAAACTCGCATGGACTAACGCAATATCGTCTGGGTGGAGGTACATTTTGATCGCGCGATCGGCAATCGGTAGCGTGGCCACTACTTCACGTAAGGTATTGAGCAATACTTGGGGATTGGTTTTTACTTCAACTCGAATTAACGCTTTGGTTAACCCATTCACCAATAACAATAATTGTTGTTCAACTTCACTATCGACTTTAGCAATCGGATCAGCAAATTTATCCATCACCGCCACTAACATCGCGACGTGGTGATCAATTTGTGCTTGGGCTTGTTCCAATCCTTGCTGTAATCCTTGCGCAAGCCCTTCATCATGCCCTGCGGTAATACCTTCAGCATGGCCCGTGGTAAAACCTTCGCTATGCCCAGCTTGGCGTCCTTGCTCAACCCCTTCGTCATAAGCAGATTGCTGCATCGCTTCTAATTCTGCGGCCGTTAATGGTGCAGGTATGGGTTCAAGCTCATGTTCTGGCTCGGGTTGTTGCTGTTCAAGATGGTATTGATGATCATAATTAAACGCATTTTCAGACGCTAAAATATCCCCTTCATTGCTGTAATCAGGGTATGCCCAGCGTTCAAGCTCTTGTGCTTGATGTTCTGATACTCGCATAAAGCCACGCCGACGTTCATTGCTCATCATCGACATTCACATCGAGTCGCGATAAAGAACATAACCACGTTATTATAAGAATTCATCAGTACCACCATTGCCAGTTAACACTAATTCGCCCAAATCAGATAAACGACGGGCGATCGATAAAATCTCTTTCTGTGACGCTTCCACATCAGCCACTCGAATCGGCCCCATCGCCTCTAAATCTTCTTGCAGCATTTCACTCGCGCGCTTAGACATATTGCTATAAAACTTATCACGCAACATATCATCAGTACCTTTAAGGGCTTTTTGTAATAACTCTTGCGGCACATCGCGTAATAGAATTTGAATGCCACGATCATCAACTTCAATCAAGTTATCAAACACAAACATCAAGTCTTGAATTTGGGTCGCTGTCTCTTCATCGTTTTCACGAATTTGATCCATTAGCAATCCTTCAACATTATTATCAAGGTAGTTCATGATTTCAGCCGCGGCCTTCAGGCCACCAATCTTAGCCGCTTGCGCACCCGCTTGACCTGCGAATTGTTTTTCCATGATATCGTTTAATTCATGTAAAGCCGCAGGTTGGACTTCTTCTAAGTTAGCAATACGCATCATCAAATCTAACCGCACTCGCTCAGGAAATTGCGATAAAATTTCAGCCGATTGTTCAGGTTCTAGATAGGACAATACAATGGTTTGAATTTGTGGATGTTCATTAATAATGATGCTGGCAACTTGACGAGGATCCATCCATTTTAGAGAATCAAGCCCGCGCGAACCACTGCCCATCAGGATTTGATCGACCAAGTTATTGGCTTTATCCTCACCTAATGCAGCCACTAATGCATTACGAACAAAATCTTCACTGCCCATACCGATGCTGGTGTATTTTTGAATCTCTTCTAAAAATAAACGATGAACGCTAGAGACTTTATCTTGATTTAAATTTTTCATGCTCGCCATGGTGCCACCGACCCGTTGCACTTGTTTAGGGTCAAGGTGACGAATAATGCTGGCGGCATCTTGTTCATTAAGACTTAATAATAGAATTGCGGCTTTTTCTGCACCATTAAGGCTTTTAATATCAAATTTATTGTCAACTGTTGCTACGTCATTAGCCATCTTCATTCATCCAGCTTTTCACTACTTGCGCGGCAAGATCAGGTTCATTGGCAACCAATGCCCGTACCGCTTTCAGTAAATCTTCATCTTTATGTAAGTTAGGCAGATCTAAACTGCTACTACTCAATTCAAAACTTTCATGAGCATCTAATTCACCACCAATCAAGCCAGTACCATCACCATTATTGCTATGCGTTAATATCGGCATTCCATTTTCATCTAACGGTGTACCATCCGCAGTTTGATTGGGGTACAGCAGCTTATTCATCGCAGGACGCACTAACACGACAACGATGACAATAATGACTAATGCAGCTGCTAACCATCGAACCCAACTGCTAAAATTAGGATTCTCCCAAATAGGAATGTCGGCTAATAACAGTTCTTCTGGTAAAGCAAACGGCACTGATAACACTTCAAGTAAATCACCGCGTACTTCTGAAAAACCAATACCGCCCATTAATAAACGGCGAATCTTTACAATTTCCGCTTCTGATATCGGTGTTCGTGTGATCTCGCCCGTTTTAGGATCAACAATCGATTTATAATCAATCGCAACCGATACGGTTTGACGATCAATCACCCCCGTTTGCGCGCGCTTATGGCTTATAGTGGTATCTAACTCATAATTACGGGTTGATTCACGGTGCATACGACCATTGCCGCTACTGCTACCCGCCTGCATATCTTTAATATTTTCAGGAATAGAACTACTAACGGGAGGCTGGTTACTCAATGACCCCGGAATACCAGCAACCACTTGACCGCCATTGCTATCTTCACGAGTAAACTCACTTCGCGTTGCTGCTGTCGCGGGATTGTAGCGTTTATGGGTTTCTTCTAACGCGGAAAAATCCATCGCAATATCAACTTGCGAGGTATAATTACCTAAGCCTAAAACAGGCATTAGAATCGCATCAATTTTTTCACGTAATGACTGTTCTTGTTTACGCTCTAATTCATATTCTTTACGTTTAGCGGTTGAGCTTGGATCTTCAGTGCCAGAACTTAATAAGCGCCCATGTTGATCAGTAACCGTTACTCTAGTGGGACGTAAACCTGGCACTGCTGTTGCTACCATATCAACAATCGAATCCACTTCTTGCTGACCCAACGCACCGCCAGAAGCTAAGGTCAAAAAAACCGTGGCGGTAGCATCTTGATTATGGCGCACAAACACACTTTGTTTTGGCATTGCTAACAGCACTTGTGCTTTGCGCACTTGACTAATTTGTTCAATCGCACGCGCTAATTGGCGTTCTCGACTTAATTTTAAACGTTCCTTTTCCAGTCGCTGTGAAACACCAAACCCCATGTCTTGTAATAAAATATCATCGCCTTCTGCGGTGCGACTGTTTAAACCACTGCGGGTTAAATCTAATTTAATACTGCTGTATTTATCGGCAGGCACACGAATGGTATTGCCATCAAGTTGATACTCAATTTTCTTTTGATCAAAGTGATCCAAAATAGGAATCAACTCTTCGGTTTCATAGCTGCCTAATGGACGCATTTCAGGTTCTTTTATCCACACCACCATCATCACGATTAACGCAACACAAATGGCGACTGATAACACTAAAATCACCTGCCGTAACAGATCAAGGTTGCCTAAAATACTGTCGGTACGTGATGCTTTCTTCTCTGCAAGATCAGGATCTTGAGATGCATCTCGCAATACCGGTGCAGTATTATTATTTGCAACCGCAACTTGTTGATTAACAATTTGATCTGACACTATTTATTACTCACACATATAACAAAATGATGCGGCTATCACATCAACAATAACAACGGCATTTATACCGGCATATTCATTAATTCTTTGTAGGCTTGAACCATTTTATTTCGCACTTGCACCGTCGCTTCAAACGCCACACTGGATTTATTACGGGCAATCATCACATCCGACAACGACACACTCCGATTACCTTGATCAAAACGGGTGGCTAAATCACTTGATTGTCCTTGAAGGGTATTTACCGACTTAATGGCATCGTTGAGTAAATTGCCAAAATCCGCACTCACTTGCTGCCCTGTTGCGGGGCGGATAGTGTTTTGTGCTTCTAAACGCAGAGTCTGCATTTCATTCGCTAGTCCATTAACTTTCATTGCATAATCTCACTGTCTTTTTAGAGTCTAACCAATATTTATTACATGTGGGAAATCAACTTACGCTGGCAACTCAATACCCGCATCACGCATTTTTGCTAACTTATAACGTAGTGTTCGTGGGCTAATACCCAGTTTATCTGCCATGTGTTTACGATTACCTTGGCAAGCCACTAAGGTATCTAAAATAATATTAAATTCTTGACCGCGTAATTCATGACCTAAACTATCGATCACATTTGATGATACCGCTTCTGTTATCGCAGCTGTGGCGACAACGGCAGGTTCAGACACCTCTGGTGCATTGGTCATCTGTAGCCAATCAAGCCCTTCGAGTAAAATATGTTGCTCAGTTATCATAAGGTTATCGTGAATGATTAACGCGCGTTGAATCACGTTATCAAGCTCACGCACATTTCCAGGCCATGAATATTGTAATAATTTGTGCTGTGCGCATTCGCTAATTATCGGCATAGCGATACCTTGTTGACTGGCATGACGTTGTAGGAATAACTGCGCTAACGGCACAATATCGCCCTCACGTTCAGTAAGAGATGGCCATGTGATTGGAAAAACATTTAAGCGGTAATACAAATCTTCACGAAAATGCCCTTCGGCAACATAGCTTTTTAAGTCACGGTTGCTGGTTGCAATAATCCGCACATCTAATTTAATACTTTTTCGACCACCTAAGCGTTCAACTTCACGCTCTTGTAATACTCGTAATAATTTAGCTTGTAAGCTGATATCCATTTCACTGATTTCATCAAGTAAAATAGTCCCTGCTTGAGCTTGTTCAAATTTGCCAGGGCATGCTTGCACAGCACCTGTAAATGCGCCTTTTTCATAACCAAACAACATCGCTTCCAGCATGTTTTCTGGAATCGCAGCACAGTTAATTGCCACAAAGGGTCCATCACAACGCAATGAATGATCATGAATATAGCGTGACAATACCTCTTTGCCAGAGCCACTCGGCCCCAACACCATCACGCTGGCATCGGTTTTAGCGACTTTTTCCGCCATCGCTAATAACTGCAGACTTTTGGGATCAACAGCGACAGTATCCGTAAGATGGCGTTTAATCGGCGCATAACGGCCAACCATATTAAGTAACACTTGTGGTGCAAATGGCTTCGCCATGTAATCAATCGCACCCTCTTTCATCGCCGCCACGGCATCTTCAATATTGGCGTAGGCTGTCATCAATAACACTGGCATTTTCGGCCACTGTAATTTGATACTGCGCAATAAAGCTAAACCATCGATTCCCGCCATTTGCACATCAGACACCACAATATCAATCGGTTCAGATTTCAATAGCACTAACGCGTGTTCTGCACTTTCTGCTTCTAGCCATTGATAACCCGCTAGCGCCAACGTATCAACTAATGCTTCACGCAAACCTGCATCATCTTCTACGACTAATACCCGCGTTTGAGTCATTTTTTACTCTCCATAGTTAACTCGAACCATTATCCAATGTGATCTGATGTGACTAGCGGTAACTGCAAGGTAAAGGTTGCCCCACGCCCAAGTTGTGAGCTTAATTGCAAGCTACCGTTATGAGCCGATACCACCATCTGTACCACAGCTAATCCTAATCCTGTGCCTTGTTTACGCGTGGTAAAAAAAGGCTCTAACACTTTTTGCTGATCCTCAGCGGCAATACCGGGACCGTTATCACTGACACTCAGAAGTAACATCTGATCCTGTTGTTGACAGCGCACTGCGACTCGACACCCTTTGCCTGCCATTTGAATCGCATTGGTGATCAAATTACTCACCGCACTTGCTAACGCATTTTCATTACCCAGCAACCGCAATGTTTCATCATCACAGTCGATACTAAAATCGACATCATCGCTGAGTACTTGCGTTTCTATCATCGCTTCTAAACTGTTGAGTAAACTTTCGACATCAAATTCACTCACCACTTTATTGTCACCGCCGTTAGCAAATAACAACATATCGTTGACTTGTTTTTCAAGATCGTACAATCGATCCACCAGCTTAGCTTGAAACCGCGTTCGGGTTGCTGGGGTTAACCCTGATGAGGCCAAATTAGCCGCATATAACAACGCACTTGCAAGCGGGGTTCGAACTTGATGTGCCAGTGATGCCACCATTCGCCCTAATGACGACAAGCGCTGCATTTCACTTAACCGTGATTGTAACTGTCGAGTTTCGGTTAAATCAGTGATCACAATTAACTGCCCTGCCGCTGAAGCTGAGATGGCTAATTTCACTTTACGGCCACTGCGTAATGAAACTTCATGACCGTCATCATGTTGCGGCGCAAAGCTGCGTTGAATAATGTCGCCCCAACGTTGACCCGTTAATGGTTCGCCAAGCAGCCGCAAAGCCTCCTGATTGGCTTCGGTGATCAGCCCTTTTTCATCCAACAAAATCACGGCAACAGGCATCACTTGTAATACTTGCTGATAACGTTCAACTTGCTGGTTTAACGCTAATATTCTTACAGTAGGGTCACTCATGATTAACCTAAAACCAACACGCCAATCGTAACTAAATGCAAGTTACATACCACTATTAAATGTTACTTATCAACAGGTTAAACATGAACTTCACCAACCACTAGTGTCACTTTTATGACACTAATGGTAATTTAACGCTTCCGTTTGATTTTCGGCATTCATCATGCGGCATTCACAATAATATTTGACGTTAAAATATTACTAGTAGCGATATATTGCGACCAATTATTAAGCAACTACTTTTAAAACAACATAAAAAAAGCCACCGCCAAATTAATGACGGTGGCTTTTTCATAAAAACGCTTAACACAAATTAGCTGTCTTTCGATAACCCATATTTACGCATTTTTTCAACTAAAGTAGTTCGACGCATACCTAGCATATCAGCAGCACGTGCAACCACACTAGATTGCGCATCCAGTGCTTGGCGGATCATTTCCACTTCAAGCTCTGCTAGCATTTCTTTCAGGTTTAACCCTTCTGGCGGTAAGTCGTTACCTAGTGGTGTTGAATCCGTTTCTCCAGTGGCAAACATATCTGCTAACGCTTGCTGTTCTTGTTCTTCGATTGATGTAGTACCAACCTCTGGGACAAAATCAGGGAGGTGACCATAACGGTATTTCACTGGCAAATGATTAACATCCACCATTTCACCCGGATAAAGAATCGTTAACCGTTCAACTAAATTAGCCAATTCACGAATATTTCCCGGCCAATCATGCAACATTAATGATGCAATCGCGCGTGGGGTAAAATGAATCCGTTTCGCGCCTTCTGCTTCCATACGAGTTAACAGCTCTTGCAGTAGTAACGGAATATCTTCGATCCGATCCCGCAACGCTGGCATATCAATTGGGAACACATTCAAGCGGTAATATAAATCTTCGCGGAACGACCTTTCAGCGATCATTTTATCAAGATCACGATGGGTTGCTGCCACAATACGGACATTCGCTTTGATAGTTTGACTACCACCAACCCGTTCAAAGCTACGCTCTTGCAATACCCGTAATAATTTTACTTGCATCGACATTGGCATATCACCAATCTCGTCTAAAAATAAAGTACCACCTTCGGCCAATTCAAATCGACCTTTGCGGGTTGAAATCGCGCCAGTAAATGCGCCTTTTTCATGACCAAATAATTCACTTTCAAGTAAATCTGGTGGAATCGCGCCGCAGTTCACAGGAACAAACGGACCTTTGCCACGTTCAGAATGATAATGCACGTTACGCGCAACCACTTCTTTACCTGTTCCTGATTCACCTAAAATCAACACACTCGCATCACAAGCAGCGACTTGCTCGACTAAGCGTCGAATATCACTGATGGCTTCACTACGGCCGACCATGCTTCTAAACAGCATGTTTTTACGCCCAAGCGACGGCACTTGATGAGTACGCTTACCTAAGTATTCTTGGCAATGACGGAAGGCATCAGCTAATTGGTTATAATGCAGTGGGAATTTAAGATCACCAATATAATTGGGTAATGCAGCGAGAAGTTCATGATGATCACTCAATGCTACCACAGGGATCTGTGGATACATTTTAAGCATATCTATAATGCTCTTGAGTCTCTTGGTATTCGTGATTGTACCTAAAAGGCAAACCCCCCATGGCTGTTCCCACAGTGACATGGTTAGATCTTGCGATGACAGCGCATTATGATGTTCACCCATAAAGTTAAGGATGACACCTAAATCATGACGTTGCTGTGGATCGTCATCAATAACAAGCGTATTTACTAAACCGTGCATAGATGGATATTGCCTTTATAAAGGTACACTTTGACAGTACATTCAATATAACGAAGAGAACAACAATCAAGAAGATAGTAGCTACATTGTAATTAATGCGCACCATAAGGCAAGATTTGACGTATAAAAGCTGTGATACCAATACAAATAACAATGTAATTGAGCCGCTTTTATTCCATTTTTAGCTTAAAAACACTAGAAATAACGATTGTCGGCAATGCTGATTACCATTGCCGATCATCAATACCCCTTAATTAGTTTCAGTAAGGTAGTGATATTGTGTTGGAATTTGATCCCATGCTGATTTTATTTCACGTAGCATGCCAATCACATCATCAATCGGCTGAGTGACATTTTCAGCATTGGCGCGAGAAATCTCACTGCCCATAAAATCATAAAGTGCATCAAGGTTTTTAGCGATATCACCGCCTTCTTCCATCGATAAGCAATCACGCAGACTTAATACAATATCGAGCGCTTTAGATAAACGTTCACACTTAACCGCGATATTTCCCTGTTCCATCGCTGCTTTGCCCTGAATAAGGCGTTCTATCGCACCAGCGTATAACATTTGAATGATGCGATGCGGTGATGCGCTAGCGAGTTGTGCATTTACTGAAACTTGCTTGTATGCCTGAAGAGAACCACGCATATTATTATCCTTTAAATAGCTAAAACGTTATCAATAGCACTAACGCTAATGATTATTGTCCGTGTTGTTGAATATTGCTGTAGAGCGATAATGATTTAGGACTTTTTTTCGAACGCACTAACTGCGCACCAATCCGATCTTTATGTTGTTGTAATAACCCTTTCATCGCTTGCGTACGCGCCACCACATCATCAAATACCGCCCGTGATAAATCAGGCTGTTTAAGCACGACCTCCACTTGCTGATGACGCAAGGCAACTAAGTTTTCAAGCTGCTGCGGAAAATCATCAGGGTATTCTTCCGCTAACAGTAATTGCTCGATTTGGTGCTCTAATTGGGTTAATTGTTCTAATGTGATTAATTGTGACATTGGTTATCCTTAGTCAAACGACATCATTAAGCTCATCATGCTACTAAGCTGATTGTTCATCTGACCGATGGCTTCATCCATCGCTAAAAACTGTTTATAAGTACGATCTTCATAAGCGACCATGCGTTTATTAAGCTCTGTCATATCATCATCTAACGATTTTTGGCGCTCTTTTAACGTTTCTTCTTTGACTGACAATGAACCATCAGTTTTATCAGTAAAACTGTCTAATAACTTATCGGCTTTAGCCAAAAAACCACTGTCTTCTTGAGCAAAAAACTGGCCGATAACGGCAAAGTTTTCACTGATAATGTCATCAAGTTTATCGCTGTCTTCTTCAAGCTCTAGGGTACCGTCACGCTGAATCGAAATCCCGAAATCAGACATTTGATAAAGTTTGCCATTAATTTCAATTGGCTCGTTAAGCAAATTACGCATTTGTGTAGTCACAGAACGGGTTAAGCTATCACCGTTCAATGCCCCTGCGCGATTGGGATCATCAGGATCTTTATCGGCATCAAAACCAGTTAACTTATCAATCGTGCCCATTAAGCTGTTGTAACTATCAACAAACGATTTGAGTGAATCTTTGGTGCTTTTTTCATCACTTTCAATGGTGATTTTGACGGATTTAACATCGATATCATCGGTTTCAGGGTTCTCGGAACCCGATGTGCCCGTGAGCTTTTTAAGATCTAACGTCACCCCTTCAATCACATCTTCAAAGGTGTTATTACTGCTGGTCACGGTGGTGAAGTTATCGATCATAATTTTGGCATCTTGAGCAGCCTGCATTTGCTCAACTTTGCTATCCGCCATACCTTCTTTATAAGCTAATGACGCTAACTGCCCCGTCATGGCAGAAGTATCAATCTCAATGGTATTTTTCTCACCGGTTTCTTTGGTTGAAAATACAATTTGAGAACCGCCATCTTTACCAGTATTGATTAAGGTTGCGGTAACACCAGGGTTATCATCAGCGTTATTAATCGCATCGACCACTGACGATAAATCATCATTGTCTTCACCAATATTTAAGGTCATTGATTTATCACCGACCTTAATCACCATTTCACCGCTACCTAAAGAGGCTTCAGGATCAGCACTGAATAGTTCTTCACCCATCAATTTATGCGATTGCGCCATTTGCTGAATGTTAATGTTATACACGCCGCTTTTGGCTTTAGCGGTAGCTTTTATCGATAAATAATCACTGTTATCAGACGTTGCTTTTTGACCATTAAAGGCTTCATCTTTGCCAAACTTTTCTAGCATTGATTGCATTGCACTGACGGATGATTTGACCTGACCGTAAGCACTAAGGGAAACATTAACTTGCTTCTGCTGAGTGGTGATTCGATCTGCTTTTGGTTTACGTTCAGCGGCAACTAATTGCTGCGTCATGCCTGCAATATCTAGCCCAGATGCCATTCCGGCAGCACTTAACCCCATAGTTATGTCCTCTACACTGTTTTACTGATAGAGCCCAAAGCATGCTTGGCTAAATTTTGGTTTAACTCTAGCAATTCTTGTGCCGGAACTTGGCGAATAACTTCACCACTGGTTTTATCAACGATGGTGGCAATATGCTCGCCACTGTCATCATCAACATGAAACTGTAAGCTGCGATTAACTTGTTGTAATACTTGTTCAATCTGCTTAATTCGTTCTTGCTCTGCAATAGGATCAGATGTGAATGAATTAAGCGGATTGTTATCAAGAGGGTGATTAACATTACTGACATCTTCAACATTCGTTAACGCTGGGATCAGTGGCAATGGCTTGCCGATCGGCTGTAGATCACGGTGAGCAGAATCAGATACGGGCTGATTAGCCTTGTTAACTGGAGTTGTATTTAATAGTGTCTGTGAAGCTGTATATAACCCTGTTACAGCAGCAATAGAAGTGATCGCCATAGCCAGTTCCTTGAGCATATTTGTTAGCGATTAAAATATAATAATGCCCTGCTTGATAGTATCAGCAGGGCACGACTTTAACAGCGGATTAACCTAGTAGGCTAAGTGCTGCTTGTGGAATTTGTTTTGCTTGCGCAAGGATAGAAGTACCCGCTTGTTGCAGGATCTGACCTTTAGTCATGTTGATGGTTTCAGAAGCGAAATCTACATCTTTGATACGGCTGTTTGAGGCATTAACGTTTTCATTGATGTTAGCCAAGTTGCTCATGGTGTGCGTCATGCGGTTTTGGAAGGCACCGATTTCAGCACGTTTTGAGTCGACTTGCTCCATTGCTGAATCAAGTACATCGATCGCGTTTTGTGCGCCTTCAGCGGTTGATAGATCTAGGCTTGCTACAGATTCAGTGATCATATCTGCGCCAATAGCTAACTTTTGATTTGCAGTATTTCCATCAAAATCTTTTGTTGTAAGCTCAATGGCTTCAATATCGGTATCTAACTTCATATCAGAAAAATCAAGAGTAAACCCTTTCTCTGTAACAGCTTCAACACCATTCATTGTTTTTGTTGAGCCAGTTCTATCAGCAGCTACATCACCTTTTAATGCTTTTGTACCTGTACCATCAGCACCTACAATCGTTGCTTTCGTTTCAGCAGCCGTACCATCAATGGTTGCTGAAATTTTTGTTTCAACGCCATCGTCGGCAGAGATAGTAAAACCATCAGCACCTGTCGCTGTAAGCGTAATACCAGCACCACCAAATGAATCAAGTTTAGCTTGTAAATCTTTTTTGCTAGCAAAATCTGCGGCTCCCAATGATATTTTAGTTCCGCCAATATCAAATTCAACGTTTTCTGCAACCTTACCACCGACTGTTTTTGTAGTACCATTTAAAGTTCCAGGGGCATCTCCAGCTAAATCTTGAGCAGCTCCCGTACCACTAGCGTTAGCAATCGATAATTTTGTTGTAGCGTCATCACCAGCACTCTCAATTGTTGCAGACATCACAACTTCAGATCCATCAGCTGAATTTAAAGTAAAGCCCGTATTCGCTGTAGCAGATGCCGTTACATTAGTATTACCATCATCAACTAAAGCATCATTAATGGCAGCCATAAGCGTATTTTCGTCAGCTAGTGCAGCCTCATTCAAAGTTACCTTTGTACCATCAATATCAAGATCAATTGTATCTCCAGAGCTAGCTGTAATCGCTAGGCCAGAAACTGTTGTCGAACTCACAGCACTAGCTTGGGCACCTAGTCCTGTAACAGCACTTGTGCCTTTAGTTAGTGCTGTAATCTCACGCTCAACCTCTGTTACACCAATATTACTAACACCGTCAATATTATTTAATTTACTTTTAAGGTCATCTGCAGACATATCCTTAGTAATAGCTATGTCATGGTTTGTACCATTAACACCTAACGAGAATTTACCATCACTAGTTGATGTACCGCCTTGTAATTCAACAGCATCAGGGCCTGCTTTAAGATTTTTAAAATCACGACCTAAAGCATGTGAAGATACATCCATCAACTCTAGGCTTTGAGTTTCATTTGAATTAGAACCAATTTGGAAAGATTTTGAACCAAATGAACCATCAAGAAGGTTCTGACCACCAAAACTTGTGGTATCTGCAATACGGTTCATTTCGCTTTGCAACTCACCCATTTCTTTCTGCATTGCGTCACGGTCTTTATCTGAGTTTGAACCGTTAGCAGATTGGAGTGCCAACTCACGCATACGCTCCATGATGGTGGTTGATTCTGACATCGCACCTTCAGCAGTCTGTGCCATTGACACACCATCATTAGCATTACGCATAGCTACGTTTAGACCATTACTTTGGTTGGTCAAACGGTTTGAAATTTGCATACCGGCAGCATCGTCTTTAGCAGAGTTAATACGCAGACCAGATGATAGTTTTGACATGCTGTCTGCAACACTGCTGCTTGCACTGTTAAGGTTACGCTGGGCAGTCATTGCTGTTACGTTAGTATTGATTGTAATAGCCATAAAGGTGAGACTCCTTGGATGATCTTTCCCAGACGTGGTGCCGGGTTAAAAAGAGATTTAATTAACTTAGTGCTAAAGTTAACGGCACCTTTTGGCGAAGCTTGAGGATTATTTTTATAATTTTGTATATGAATTTAACAATTGATAAATGGGGGGAATATTTGCCGAGTGGCTTATTGTGGTTGTCATGATTGAATTCACTAACGTCCGTTAGGCTCAAGCACGCGTTGAGTAGATCACGGATAGCCCTCATCCCTCGGCTTCCGAGATGTGAATAATGGGCTACCAAGGACTCTTTGCTCTGCTCTTCCTCGAAACTCGTCCCTGCTCTTACCTCTCGCCCCTACCTCCCTAAATATAATTAAACAATGACAATTGCTTGGTTTGCCCAAACGCTTGCTGCGAGGCTTGTAGCGCCATCATTTGTTGATTCATATCCATGATTGCTTTGCTGTAATCAAGATCTTCTAAGCCACTTTGGGCTTGATTTAGGGTTAACTCAAAATCAAGATGTTGTTCTAATTGGCGATCGACCTGCTGCATGATGGTGCCGACTTCTGAACGCTGTTGGTTCATATGCACAAAGCCACTGTCGAGATCATCAATCACTCGTTGTAAGTTTGCTTCCGCCGCTGGCGATGAGGTTGGACGCTCTGCGTTATCAATCGCACTCTGAATTGAATCAAAAATATTGATGGTTTGCGCAGGTTCTAAAGTAATGCTATCACCACTACTGATACCATCAAATTTAAGCCTAATTTCAGCCTCTTTCTCTGCAACGGGAGCTGTAGGATCAACAGGCTCTAGCGGCTTTGAGCGCGACGGGTAAACAATACCTGTTTGTTCATTATACGGCTCATTTTCTGCAACTACATTTTTACCAATTTTAAGACTGTATTGCATCACTTTGTTGCCGTCTTTATCTACCTCATCACTTTCTTTAAAGCTCACTTGAATAGTTTCAGCGGTAGTAAAATTACTGGTGGTAGCAGATAACAAATGCAGTTTAGAGCCAGACGTTAATCCTTCAACTTGAGGCACTACATCTTCACCGCTTTTATCTTTAAATACTGGCCGATAATCACCGTAGCTATTGGGTACATCGGTAAATAATTGATCGCCGGGTAAGCTGGTTTTTACGTTAACCGATTTATCTATTTGAGCATAACGTGACTGGCTATCACCGTGATAACCCATGCTACCATCAGTGGCTTCCATAAACGGTTTGGTATCCGATTGATTACCCGAAAACACATAGTTACCCGCTTCATCACGGCTATTGGCTAATTCCAGTAAGCCATCACGCAAGCTAATTAATTCGTCTTTAAATGCGGTGCGGTCGTTACTTGCCATCGCGCCATTGATCATACCGAGCACTTTTTGCTTAGTCGCACCAAGGTTATCTTCAACTCCAGCTATTGCGGTTTCCATAGTTTGGAGGCGATTATTCGCTAATGTGATGGCACTATTATATTGATCAATTTGAGTGAGCTGTTGGCGGTAATTTTGAATCGTGACCGAGGACACAGGATCATCCCCAGCGGTTTCGACTCGCTTGCCACTGGAAAGTTGACCATTGGTTTGATTAAGCTCGCCTTGCTTACGCATTAAGTTGGAAGTCAGATTTTGATATTGGCTGGCGGTTGAGACGCGATTGATCATGACAACTCCTCGTTATACTGCGCGCATTAAGGTATCAAAGGTTTCTTTCGCCACCGACATAATCCGTGATGACGCCATATACGATTGCTGAAACTTCATTAAGTTGGCGGCTTCTTCATCAAGGTTGACCCCTGATAAATTCGATACCCGCTCAGAGGCAGAATCAAAATCAAGCTGATTCACTTCACTTAATTTATCGGCATTTTTTTTAAGCATACCAACATCAGTAGCTAAGCCTTCAAAGACATCAATCACACTTGATTTACCGTCTGCCATGGTCTTTTGGTGCTGGACTTGCTGCATGGCTAAAAAGTTACCGTTGCCACCTTGTGAGTTTTGCGCCCCCAGTTCAATCTCAAAACTATCATTGGCTTTTGCACCTGCTGATAAGGTCATAACGGGTATAGAAGGGAGATCATCATGTTTAAATACAATGGTTGCACTTTTATCAACGGAATAACTATTATCGACTAATTCAACTTCGGCATTAGTTTTTAAATCAGTGACAGTTACTGTCATCTTCTCATCAACTGAATTCAATTTTAGTTGATAACGCCCCGCTGCATCATCAGGCACATTCTCTGCTTTAGTGATGGTTGCTGAGCCGAGATTGGATTCAGCGGCAATAGCTGTAAACTGACGATGACCCGCCAAGCTGCGCGGATCGGTCATTGCGAGCGATATATCTGCTGCGCCACGACGTAAGGGTTGAATGATGGTGGTTTCAGTTTCACCCGCAATCAAAGAAGGTTGCTCATTAACGATGATTTCTAAACCATCAACCTTGGCAACAAACTTACCTTCATCATTAGCTTCAAGTTGAGTTTTATTGCCTTGTTGATCAATAACCATATGGCTAATAGATATTTTTTTATCTATTCCTTCCGCGGCCTCACTGACTAATTGATAATCACCTAGTTTAAGCTGGTTAATATCATCAATTTTAACGCTGATATCACTGCTGCTACCAAACGGTTTAAGGGCTCGTTGTGACATCGCATTAAGGCTATTAATGTCATTGAACAACGCTTGTCCTTGCTGACCATTAAGATCAACACCCTGCTGTTGGAGATCGTTCATCTGTGACGCAAAGCCAATCGCCATTTGTCCGAGTTGATCCAAACTTTTATCAATAACATCATCACGTACTGTTAGCATCGCGCCTAAGCTGCCACCAATAGTGTCGCTTTTAATCGGTTTGCTGTTGTTGCCATTGATTAACGCGATTTGTTTATTGCCAATATCAGGGTCGCCATCAATTAATTTAAGTTGTGATGCAGTTACCCCTGACACTAAGGTATCACCGCTGCCAATGATAACTGTATTGGCTAAACTGCCTTTATCTGCCAACACGGTCACTTGGGTATATTTGGCTAATTCATTGATAAGCGTGCGCTGTTGATCAAACAGATCATTACTGCCATCACTGCTTGATTGTTGCTGTAAACTGGTATTAACCGCGGCAAGTTCTTGCCCTAATGCATTAACCCGCTCTAAAGACACGCTCAGTTGCTGATCAACATCGGTACGAATATTGGTGAGGGTTTCGTGGGAATTATTTAAGTTCACAGCCGCTTGATTAGCATGTTCTAACACCGTTTGACGGCTACCAAGATCGCTCGGATTATCAGCCAATGAACGCACTGAATGATAAAAGTCGTTCATACTGTTAACGCTATTAACAGCACTTTTAGAGGTAAAATCATCTAACATGGCTAAATGCTGTTGTTTAACGTTCGCTTCTTCTAACTGAGTGGTGGAAAGCGTGAGTTCGCGGGCAGCAAATTGGTCATAAGCACGACTAACGTTATCAATGTAAGCCCCTGTGCCATAGTAATTATTACCGTTCCACTGCGCATTATCGGTTTTTTGCTCAACAACTTGGCGACTATATCCTGGAGTATTGACGTTGGTGATGTTATGACTTGCCACATCCAATTGTTTTTGAGATGTGCGTAAGCCACTCACCCCAATTTGCATCAAATCTACCGCCATCGCCCATTGCTCCCCACTGAAAATTAAACCATTATCAACAATATGTTGCGATAACGCTGCTGCTAAACAAGCAAGAAATGAACCACTTTTAAATAAATACCGTTCTAACATCAGGGTTTAAATAAAAACTATTAATTGGCATTTATTTACTTATACTTTTGCCGTTGCTGCCGATATAGATAAAATACCCACAACAGCAATGGCAAAACAGCCCCTATAACAAAGGATATCGTTAATGAACATTTTACTTTCGGGACTTATTGGTTACGCAATAAAAGAAATCGTAGTGCCGCTAATCACTGACAGCGATGATGATAAACAAGATAAAAAACAAGTGTCTGATAAGGAAGTAGACGGGGCATTATTTGAGAGTAATGATCTGATTAAAATGGTCTCAAGTCTCATTGATATTGTGGTGTAATATTATTGTTATTTAGTGCTGCTTTTACTCTGCTATTGTTGTACTTCTTTTGATCACCGTTACTCTGTAACCGCACTCTCTGATCACAATAAGCTCTGCACTTTTTTCATTACTGCTAATACCTTATTGCTGTAATTAGGATCAGTGGCGTAGCCTGCTTGATGAATTTCACGAATAAATTGCTGTGGTTGATTACTGTGGGTCAGTGCTTTTGAATAACGTGGATTGTGCTGTAAGAAATTAACAAAATCATCAAAACTGTGTTGATAAGAATCATAAGATCGAAACGCCGCTTGTTCTTGAACGGCAATACCATCATGAAATTCCAAAGTCTTAGTGGCAACTTTTTGCCCCTGCCAACGAGGATCGGCTTTAATATTAAATAAATTATTGCTGGAGCCTAGAGCATTATTGATCACTTTTTTCCCCCAGCCTGTTTCTAATGCCGCTTGAGCAATCAATAACGCTGGATCGGTGCCTAATGCGCGCGCTGCTTGCTTCGCATAAGGTTTCATGTGACTGACAAAGGCTTCAGCCGAGGCAAAACTTGTTGGCTCTATTGGCTTTATTGATGATTCGGTTGGTTTGGCAGGCAAGGTTTTAACCGCAACCACTGGCGCAACTTGTTGGTGTAACCTCGACTCAGATAACGGCAGCGACAAGGCTTTATCCGTCGAACCTGTGGCTAATGGCAAAGCAACACTATCAGCATTAATTGGTCGAATTGAAAATGGCTGCGGTTGCTGCTGCGGACGTAACTCCGTTGTTGGCTTATGTTGACTCAAATCTTGCTGCTCACCACCCAGTTGTTTAACAATCATATCCGCCAGCCCTAAACTACCCGTAGTACTAAGCTGAGATGATAATTGTTCATCATGCATTTGCTGATAAAATTTGCCATTATTACTGCTCATTAAATCAGATTCAAACGCACTATTAGCTTCACGCATTGACTTAAATAACATCTGGGTAAAAATAGATTCAAACTGGGTTGCCGCTTCACGCAAAGAGCCTTGTTTATCCTCGCTGATCCCTGCCCGTAGACGATCAAGGTTGCTTAAATCATGAATAAAACCAGGCTCTATTTGTTTCATTGCGGATCTCTTTTCTAGTAATGACGCACGAAGTGATTTAGATAATAATCAACTGACCTTCAATGGCACCAGCTTGTTTTAATGCTTGTAAAATTGCCATTAAATCTGATGGTGCTGCACCGACTTGATTAACCGCTCGCACTAATTCATCTAACGTCACCCCAGGCTCAAATTTAAACATTCTCGCATCGGATTCATCGACGGTTATTTGTGAATTAGGCACCACCACGGTTTCACCACCAGCAAAGGCATTCGGTTGGCTCACTTGGGCATTTTCTTTGATTGATACCGTCATGCCACCGTGGGTAATTGCCGCTGGACGTAACTTGACATGTTGACCAATAACAATCGTACCTGTACGTGAATTCACGATGATTTTTGCTGAACCTTCAGCGGGATCAAATTCTAAATTTTCTACCGTTGATAAGAAGGCAACTCGTTGACTGACATCACGTGGTGCACGAACTCGAATCGAGGTTGCATCAACTGCTGCCGCCATTTGTGGCCCTAAGAACTGATTAATCGCATCTGACATTCGTTGGGCAGTAGTAAAATCAGATTCGTACAAATTAAAGGTTAAGTAATCACCGCGACCAAAGGGGTTTGAGACTTCTTGTTCTACCATCGCGCCATTAGTGATTCGCCCCACCGTTGGCGTATTGCCGACGACTTTAGAGCCATCAGCACCTTCAGCACTAAAACCACCGACCACTAAACTGCCCTGTGCTATTGCATAGACTTTGCCATCAAGGCCTTTTAGAAATGTTTGTAATAACGTACCGCCACGCAAACTTTTGGCTGAACCAATCGAAGACACGGTGATATCAATCGTCTGTCCTTGCTTGGTAAACGCTGGCAAGGTCGCACTAACAGCCACTGCAGCGACATTTTTGGTTTTAGGTTTGGTGCCAACGGGCAGCTGAATACCAAAATTTTGCAGCATTGCATTAAAGGTTTGTTCCGTAAACGGGGTCGTTTCACCTGTTCCCGGTAAACCGACCACTAAGCCATAACCGACCAACTGGTTACTGCGCACGCCCGCAACCGCAGCCACATCTTTAATGCGTGCAGCATGTGCTGTGGTGGTAAATAAAGCCAAGGCTAAAATACATATAGTCGATAACTTCAAGCGACTCTCCGATGTAAGTAAATGCAATTAAAAGACAAAATTAAGCGTCGAGATTAAAAAAGTGACATTAAAAAGCGACATTAAAAAAGCGTGACAGCCAATTTTGCTGCTGAATATCTTGGCGATCACCCGTACCTGAATATTGAATCCGTGCATTAGAAATACGGGTTGAAGCAATAGTGTTATCTTGATCAATATCATCGGGACGAATATTGCCACTAACACGAATATATTCTTCACCAGTATTGAGCATTAACCACTTTTCACCGCGAATCACTAAGTTGCCGTTACTGAGTACATCGACAACTTCAACAGAAATAGAGCCTTTAATGCTGTTACTTTGATCAGCCGAGGTAGAACCTGCAAAAGTATTATTATTTGCCATCGCATAAGACAAGGTGTAATCGTGCAAAGTGACCGGCTTACCACCAAGATCGATAGGCTGCATATTAAGATCGGTTTTTTTATCTAAATCAGAACTGGCGCTTTTCTTGGCCGCCGTTTTTTCTTCTAATAAGATAGTCACAATATCACCAATGCCACGCGGCTTAGTATCATCATATAAATCTTGCGCTTGAGCTTGATTAAATAACGATCCGGTTGCGGTCGCATAATGATCTGGCTTCTCTTGAGGACGCACAGGATTCCATGCAGGATCGTTCATTTGAGCATCTTCACGGGCGCGTAAACGATCAATTAAACTTTTTGATTCTGTCTGCTTACCCTCAACAGCATCAACATTAGTGGTGGCTTTCTCAATGTCACTACCAACAGTATCAGGGGTTGACATACAGCCACTTAATCCACAAATCAACGCAATAACGCCCCAGCGACAATAATAATTTTGGTGTACTTTCACAGCCATTCCTTTGCCAATAAAGTTATAATTGCTGGTTAACGTAACTTAGCATTTGGTCAACGGTTGAAATCACTTTTGAGTTCATTTCATACACCCGCTGCGCTTCAATCATATTGACGAGCTCTTCGGTCACATTCACATTTGATGTTTCAAGCATAGATTGACGAATAGAACCAAAACCTTCTAAGCCCGGCGTGCCTTCTTGTGGATCACCACTAGCGCCCGTTGGTAAAAATAAGTTCTGTCCAATCGGTTCCATGCCCGCTGGGTTAATAAAATCAGCTGTCGTAATTTGTCCTAGATCTACATTTTCTTGTTGATCACGAGTACGCGCTGAGACTTTGCCATCAGTACCGACAGTGATACCCACTGCATTATCAGGCACCATAATTTCAGGCTGAACCGGATAACCGCTACCACTGGTAACTAAAATACCTTGATCATTAATGGTAAATTGACCATTACGGGTATAACCAATATTACCATCAGGTAGCAATACTTGGAAAAAACCATCGCCTTCAATCATCATATCCATGGCGTTATTGGTGGTTTGAGTATTACCTTGAGTAAACACTTTTTGAGTCGCGACTACTTTTGAACCTGCACCCAACATTAAACCACTTGGCGATGTCGTATCTTGGGTTGATTTACCACCAGGCTGATTGATATTTTGGTAGAACAAGTCTTCAAAAACAGCACGACTTTTCTTAAAACCAATGGTAGAGGCGTTAGCTAAGTTATTAGAAATAGTTGAGATATTAGTTTGTTGGGCATCTAAACCCGTTTTACTGACCCACAATGCTGGATGCATAATGATCGTCCTTGAGTAATTAGCTGATACGCATCAGTGAAGAGGAGGATTTATCCATTTCTTCAGCGGTTTTCATTAACTTCACTTGCATTTCAAAGTGACGCTGTAAATCGATCATGCTGGTCATTTCAGCCACTGCATTAACATTACTGCCTTCAAGCATTCCTTTGGCTAAACTGACACTGGCATCCGCATCTAAGGGATCACGATTGCCGATCAGTTTAAATAAACCATCGGTATCTTTAAACAAACTACGATTATCGGGTTTAACCAGTTTAATGCGATCAACGGTGACCATCGCATCTGGTGGTGCCCCTTTCGGTAATACAGCTACAGTGCCGTCTTTACTGATTTCAATTTTATTGATTGGCAGAGGAATAAAAATGGGACTGTCGTTTCGCCCTAGCACAAGCTGACCATTGCTGTTTTGCAGCATCCCCATTTGATCAACTTTCAGATGACCTGCGCGAGTATAGCCTTCTTGACCACTAGCATCTTGCACCGTTAGCCAACCGTCACCCTGAATGGCAACATCGAGATCTCGCCCAGTATTGATCACAGAGCCTTGCGCAAAATCATTACCTGTACGTTCAGCCATAGTAAACACACGACTCGGAGTGCCTTCACCGAACACCTGCATACTACGTGCTTGTTGTAAGTCAGCACGAAAGCCTGTTGTGCTAACGTTAGCAAGGTTGTTGGCATGAACACGCATGCCTTGCATATCTTGTTTTGCCCCGCTCATAGCGAGAAACAGCGCCCGATCCATTTTTTGACACTCCTTTGTTTATTCACCGATTTAAAGCAAAAATTACGCCAAGATGTGAATAAAGAATAGCAACGGGAAAGAAATGAGAACTGGAGAAACAAAAACGCCACCGATGCAGGTGGCGTTGTTCAACTCACAATAATAATTAACGCATCTGAAATTAACGAATTTGAAGAATGTTTTGTTGGAGTTGATTATTGACATCCAAGGCTCGTGAACTGGCTTGGAAGTTACGCTGCGCACTGATCAAGTCCACCAGTTCTTGAGTCATATCAATATTTGATTGCTCTAAAGTACCGCTTTTGATAGCACCAAATGAGCCTTGTGATGCATCACCCCACACCACTTCACCAGATTCTTGGGTAGCATTCCATAACGAACCGCCAAGTTGCGTTAGCCCTTGCTCATTGGCAACCCGTGCCATTGCTACCCGACCAACAACCAAATCTTTACCGTTAGAATAAGACGCCATGATATTACCATCGGGATCGATATCTACTTTAGATAAATAGCCTGTCGATGCACCATCAACATCTTGAAATTTACGTACTTCAAACGCCGACGCATACTGGGTTGGATCATCATAATTCATGATCAAAGCTTGAGCCATATCAGCACCACCAACCTCAATCTCAGCCTCGGCAAAACTTTCCATTTGAATATTTAATGGCGTTGTATTTAATGGTTGTCCATTAGCATCAAACTTTAGTACATAGCCCATATGCCCATTGGTGCCAGCCGCAGAATTGTCATTAGGTAATGCTCCCTGAACTTTTGCATCTAATGCTTTTTCTTTACCATTATTATCAGTTATTGTCTGAAAAACATCCCACGTATTAGCATTCGTTGAATCAGGAGCAATAGCATTAGGATCATACTTTGCCACATAATAAGTGGTCATTTTGTACGGCTTACCCAATGAATCATAAATAGTCGACGATGTAGATCGACTGAATGAGTCAGTATTCGTGAAATCAAATGGCTGACTTTTTGGCACTGTTTCTTTATTGGGTAGATTAAGTGAAACCGTAATATTTTTAGATGCTGTTGGCTGTCCAAAAATATCATCAATTTTTAATGATTTTGCCTCATAAGAAGCAACAGTATTTGAATCTTGGTTAACGGGATAACCCAATAAAAATTTACCTTCAGAGTTTACTAACTCATTTTCATTGTTTAATTGAAACGCACCATTACGAGTTAAATTACTGTTTGCCGCTTCATTTTTATTATCTGCCACCGCAAAAAAACCCGCACCTGATACCCGTAAATCCAACGGATTATTAGTATAAATACTTGAACCTTCATGAAACTGTTGCGCTACGGTTGAGGTTTGGACACCGCCACCAGTGGTGGTTTTAGCATTAGAGAAAATTGAATTTGAGTACACATCACCAAACTCTGCGCGTGACTCTTTAAAACCAAAGGTATTAGCGTTGGCAATGTTATTACTGGTGGTATTTAAGTCCTTTTGCGCAGCACCCAAGCCACTTAATGCGATATTCATGCTCATTAGTTCAATTATCCTTGTTGTGTACTAAGTGGTGATGCTGATTGTGCACTTTTACCAATTTGTAAAACTTCCGCTAAATTGACAGGTTTAGTTACCCCAGCCAGATTTAACATTACCTTGCCATCACTATTACCGAGTAAAACGCTATTTACATTGGCATGTGTTAATACTTCAAATTGCTGACTTTCACCGCCAACGGTTCCCGATACCGAGAAGTTATATTTACCCTGCGGCATCACATTGCCAGCATCGTCCTTACCATCCCATGCAAACGGGTGTTCACCAGCTGATTTCGCGCCCAAGGTAACGGTTTTCACTAATACCCCTTGCTCATTTTCAACCCGTAGAATGGCGTTATCGACCCCTTGCTGCATCCGTACCATACCCACCATTTCACCATCATGGCTTTTAAGCGCTGAAGCACTTGGGATTAATACATCTTGGCCTACCAGTGATGATGCTTGCAGTGCTTGGTTAGATGTCATAGCACTATTGAGTGAACCAAATTGTTCATTCATTTTATTGATGCCATCAACGGTCGCAAAAGACGCCATTTGAGCAATCATCTGATCGTTACCCACGGGCTTAAACGGATCTTGTTGGGCTAATTGCTTGGTTAACAACGATAAAAAATCGTCTTGTTTTAATTGATTGGTGCCTGTTGTTGGCTGTTCTTGCGCAATCTTCTTTTCTTGCATACCTTTTAGCTGGTCAAGATAAGAAAGAGATTGCCCGGTACCATTAATGGTTGTCATAACACAAACTCCTTAACTTATTTGCCCATCTGCAAGGTTTTCATCAGCATTTGCTTACTGGCATCAGCGACTTGAACATTGTTTTGGTAAGAGCGTGATGCGGAAATCATATTCGCCATTTCTTCCATCACATTAACGTTGGATTTGTAAATATAACCCGCACTGTTCGCCAATGGATGTTCTGGATTATATTCGGCACTTAATGGCTCGTTACTTTCAACAATGCCTTGTAGTTGTACTGGTACACTGGCACTGCCTTGAGCACTATCAAGTGCTGCAGCAAAGATAGGATGACGGGCTTTGTAGGTTTCTTGGGCAGAACTACTAACACTATTGGCATTGGCAAGGTTACTTGAGGTGGTATTCAGTCGTACCGATTCTGCACTCATGGCAGAGCCTGTAACATTAAAAATATTAAATAAACTCATCCATTATTCCCCTTTCAATGCCTTGGTTAAGTTCTTAAATTTAGACCCTAAAAAATCCAACGATGCTTGATATTCAATGCTGTTTTGCATAAATAAGTTTTGTTCTAATTGCGCATCAACCGTATTGCCATCACCAGTATCAGGTTGGGTTGGGACACGATATAACTGTTCGCCACTGGCGGCACCTGAGGCAGTAATATGCCGCCCATTGGTACGATTAAGGCCAACGTTTGCCCCTGTGGTTGCCGATTGTAGGACACGACTAAAATCGACATCTTTTGCCTTAAAGCCTGGAGTATTGACATTGGCTAAGTTGCTCGCCAATGTTTCAGCGCGGGTTGCACGAGTACCAACGGTATGCTGATGAATACCTAATGCTTTATCAAAAGAAATCGACATGCTTTGCCTCTACGGTGTAATTCACAGTCACAATGACAGCAACAATAAAGCAAGGACAATGCCAAGATGGAAAAGAGGGGGAGGAAATAAAGAGGGAAAGCAGAGGAAAGGAGCGAGTTACGAGGAAGAGCAGGTGACGAGAATAAGAGCTTGATAGCTAACAATGTAGACCAATCTTTCCAGTTAGGGTTTAAACCTCGAATATCGAAACCTTGAACCCTCGTCCCTAAACGACCTGCTGTTGCTCTTATTTTAATTTGTAAATAATACCGGGGTTACAACGTACCATTTCAAATCGATCACATAATCCCGTTAACGACTCTG
The DNA here is from genome assembly GCF_002954725.1 of Photobacterium phosphoreum. Taxonomy (GTDB): domain Bacteria; phylum Pseudomonadota; class Gammaproteobacteria; order Enterobacterales; family Vibrionaceae; genus Photobacterium; species Photobacterium phosphoreum. Next base: position 387,919 of record NZ_MSCQ01000001.1, on the reverse strand, counting down.
ATGCGCCAAGGAATAAATAACCACCGGGGTTTAAGCTCGCCGCTAATTGATTAAGCACTTTAATTTTGGTTTCAGCAGAAAAGTAAATCAATACATTACGGCAAAATATCACGTCAAATTTACCCAATAATACATAACTATCTTTTAAGTTTTGCGGACGAAACTTCACCAGTTGCTTCACCCGTTGATTAACTTGCATGCCACCGCTGAGGTGCGACTCAAAAAACATTTTTCGACGATCAGGAGATAAGCCGCGACTTAACGCAAGCTGGTCATATACTCCTTCTCGACACATATCGAGCATGGTTTGTGAGATATCCGTCGCCGTAATCTGAATATTTGGTAATAACCCCGGTCGCTTCAGTTGCTGCTCTAAAATAGTCATTGCGATTGAATACGGTTCTTGCCCTGATGAACTTGCCGCTGACCATATTTTTAATGGACGCCTATTTGCAGCTAATTCAGGCAATACTTTCTCCGCTAACACCGTATAAGGATAAGTATCCCGAAACCATAATGTTTCATTGGTTGTCATCGCGTCTATCGCTGCAACCCGTAATTCACGATTGCGCCCAGTAAGGGTTAGTTGCAATAAATCAGACAACGATTGCAACCCAAAACGTCTAATTAATGGGCTGAGACGGCTACGTACTAAATATTGCTTATTGTCCCCCAAAACAATCCCACATTGCGCTTCAAGAAAAAGACAAAAATCATAATAATCTTGATCATTTACCGTTACTGTTGTCATCAATTACTCTTTCTTATTTTTATAGTCTGACACGTCAAATATATTTATATTTAAGAACTAATGTTAACCGCAGCCGCAGGGATCATTGCATTTTTTACTGCCCGTCCTAGCTCATCAGGGTTAAATTTAGGAATAAATGCATTCGCCCCCACACGTTCAACCATCGCCTGATTAAACACCCCACTCAGTGAAGTATGTAAAATAACATGCAGATCTTTTAACGTTGGATCGTTACGGATCGCAGCCGTTAAGGTATAACCATCCATTTCAGGCATTTCAATATCTGATATCACTAAGGCTAATTGTTGATAAATACTGCCCTTTTCAGCCATTTTTTGCAGGGTTCTAAAGGCTTCTTTACCGTCTTTCACACAAATACAATCACAACCGATAGATTCAATCGCACGTTGCACTTGCTTACGCGCGACCATTGAATCATCAGCGACGAGTACCGTTTTCACGAGCGGTGTTATTAAGCTAATTTCATCAAGTAATTCATTCGATAATCGCGTATCTACTGGTGAAATTTGATCAAGAATCTTTTCTACATCAAGGATTTCTACCAGTTCATTATCTATTTCAGTGACGGCAGTAAGATAATTATTTCGTCCTGCACCTTGTGGCGGCGGTAAAATCGCCTCCCAATTTATATTAACAATTCGCTCTACCGCTGAAACTAAAAAGCCCTGCACTGAACGGTTAAATTCAGAAATGATAATAAAACAATTAGTGATATCTTCGACAGGCCGACCACCAGTGGCAAGACTCATATCTATCACTGAAATTGTTTGACCTCGAATATAAGCAATCCCTTTAACAAAAGGATGTAAATTCGGCATTGATGTTAATTTCGGGCACTGTAAAACCTCTTTCACTTTAAAGACATTAATCCCATATCGCTGACGTCGATTAAGTCGAAAAGTAAGTAACTCTAACCGATTTTGGCCAACCAACTGCGTGCGTTGATTAACGGAATCTAGAATGCCTGACATATAAAACAGCTCCCTGCCTAAGAATATTAACGTGACCAATACAAGCAATTTTATGAATAATTACTTATGATATGTCACTTAACGACCAACGTTCTAACACCGACAAGAGAGCATAATGCAGTGATCACTCATCAATATTTACATCTAGTTTGCATGATTATCGGCACGCTATTGCTAAGCTTTAGTCTAAATAGTTATGCAATGCCGCAATCACAACCAAGTCTGATTCAAAAAACGGCAGCAGATCACATAAAACAAGCGCTAATCAAGCCAGATTTTGGCAGCATTAAGGTTACTGCCGCTAAGTTAGATTCACGGTTACGATTTCCCCCATGCAGCACCCCTCTCCTCACCTCTACGCCAGGTAAACAAACATTATCGGGCAATGTCACCGTCTTAGTGCGCTGTGAGAGTCAAAATTGGCAGTTATATGTCCCGGTTAGTGTCCAACAAACATTGCCACAAGTGATCGCTACGACCCATTTAGGACGAGGTGCTTTACTCAGTATTGCCAACTTAAAAATTGTGATGGTAGAAAGCCGTTTTCAACGAGGTGTAAGCTTTAATGATCCACAACAAATCATTGGTTCAAAAGTAAAACGGGCAGTTAAAGCAGGTGATGTGATTCAAGCGAATGATATCTGTCTCGTCTGCCGTAATGACAGTGTGTTAATTCGTGCAGGTCAGTCAGGGTTAGCGATTGTGACCACAGGAAAGGCATTATCCGATGGGGCAATCGGCGATGAGATTCGCGTGCAAAACAGTAAATCAAAACGTATTATTGATGGGGTCATTACTGCGGTTGGTGAAGTATCGGTCAAATATTAATTTCTCAAAAATACACTTATTAAGCGCAGCACCATAAGCCATAATATTTTGGCGTTAGTGACTAAAAAAAGCTAAAGTTTATAGTCTATACGTCGATAACTGACTATAACCATTGACATCGACAGGTACAATATTATGACAAGCATTGATCATCTACGTGGTGGACAACCACTGAATACAAACCGTACGCTTAATCACACTAAAACAGCGACAGAAAATACGCCAGTAACAGCAACAACGGTAGAACCACAACACGATGCGGTATCGTTAAGCTCTCAAGGTAAAGCTGTAGGCCAAATTCATCAACAATTAGCGGCTGAAACGAGCTTTGACTCCGCAAAAGTAGCTGAAATAAAACAAGCCATCGCAAATGGCAGTTATACTATTGATGCCGATAAACTTGCCAATAACATGATTAAATTTGAAGATGAACTTCAGGGCCTTTAATACTGATGTCATTAACCTCTGATATTAGTAACAGCTAATACTATTAAGAGTAATGTTATTAAAGACTAACTAATTGTTATTGTGCATTCACTGTAAGGATCTTGGTTATGAAACACACTATTGAGCAATTGCTTGAGCTTCAACATACAGCTTTGGTATCACTTGCTGAATTACTCAACCAAGAAAAAACAGCTATCGCTCATCGACGTGCATTAGAAATAGAACAATTTGCCAAAGAAAAACTCACGCTGATCAATAGTATTCAACAACATGACTACTTACTTGCTAATCACCCGCAACGGCAACAATTGCAAGATGACCAACTACTCAGCCAACATGTGAATGAGATCCAGCAACTAGTGACGCTATGTAAACAGCGCAATGATATCAATGGCGAAGTATTACAACGGGCTCAATTAAGTTTTCATAAACTCAATAACCTGTTCCAACAAAGCCGTGGTCGCCATCAAATGACCTATAATTGTGATGGTAAGGCGCAAAATGTTCGCTCATTAGGCACCAACCTTAAAGCCTAGATTAAAACATCACTTGCTGATTATTCGGTACATGAAACACTTCACCGTGTTGTTTCATGCGCTCCATCAAACCTAGATTTAATTCCATTTCAGTTACATAGCTATCACCAACAGGATAACTGCGGGTCACTTTCGCACCACGAATCACCCCATCAACGGCACCATCGGTATTTTCTGGCCCTAATTGCTGATTTGATAACGAGGTTGTGGCTGAGATGCGTAGACCATAAATTTGCTCAGACAGTTCACGATAAGCATCGAGTTTTGAGGCGCGCATTGCACGTAAACTTTTTTCTTCTTGTGTACGGCCATTCTGTTCACTGATTGACGCATAGCCAACGGCAAATACCATTTCATTACTGTTGGTTAAATCAGGGGTAAGCGCACCGTTTGAGGCTGAACATCCTGATATTGCTACCAATAACATCACTGTTAACCATTTTGTCATGAGGCTTATCCTTAAGGTCGTAGTACCACGTTATTGGTGGTTGGCTGTTGTTGTTCAGTACGCATAATCACACCATTACGAATTTGAATCTTATTCATAAAATCTAAATCACGTCCAATACGCTCTGCGGGTAAAAAACCTTGCGCGGTGGCAATCACAACATGCGAGCGCATTCCAATAATACGGGCATTCACTAACACCCCACCGCTTTGACGTAGCATAGTGCCGGTTAATACATAATCAACCGGTTGTTGCGAAGATAGCTCTTGCCAATTACGGCTAATACTAAAATCACCATTCCGAGTCACTTTAATCACCCCTGTTGACTTGTAATCAACCACAGTGAATCCTCGTTGCTGCATTTGAAACATGAAGTTTTCACTGACAACATTACCGAGCCAATTGGTTGCCCCCATGTCTTGTAAATCCACAAACGATGTCACCGCTAAAGGTGTACTCGCGGTTAGATATTGGTTTGATTCAATTAACTGATTAGTAAGACCTTCAACAAAATAATCAACCGTATGCCGTGGTGGTGTTGTTAATGAATACCCTGCAGAGGAAAACTGTTGTTTACCGTTATAAACTTGGGGTGCAGCACAGGCCGTTAATAACAGCACGCACATCACCAGTATAATATTGTTCATTTTTTGCCACTCTAGCTACGTGTGATAAAGAATATATCGCTCACTAATGCAATTTCTTTAATGATAAACACCAATTGGGAACACTCTTTGCATTCCATTGTGGCTATATCTCGATTAAAGCAAAAAACATACCTAAACTGGTCTTTTATGAATAAAAAAATATTAATCTGTTTGAGTGCGTTATGCCTGCTCGTTTCATACTCCAGCAATGCACAGTGGGTACAAGTGACAGGTGAGGCGACCATTCTTGAAAGTAAAGCAACAGCACGAGTCAATGCCTTAGAAAATGCGGTACTCCAAGCCATGACATTTACCGGAGGCGAGATCGCCAGCCTACCGCAGCTCAAAACCTATTTACAAGAAGATCGGCAACAATACCGCTTTAGTGGCAATGAAATTCGACATATTAGTGTGCTAGAACAGAAAGATGCTGGCGGCAAAATGTATGTCACTGCCAGAATAGATATTTACCCATCGGCAAAAAGTTGCCACAAGGTACAATATAAAAAGGGATTATTACTGGGGAAGTTTTCACTGGCAGTACCACAACAAGCGGCAATGGGCAGTATTTATCAATTAGGTGAAGATTTCTCAAAAGTCTTACAAAAAAACATTCAGCAACGTTCACAAAGTTTTTTAGTCACTGGCGTCACAAAAGTCCCTTTTAGCGCCAACCATGCAGATGCAATGATGATGTTAGCGGAAGATAATGACGCCCAATATTTAGTCAGTGGTGAGATCACAGATCTTTCAGCAACCGTTGATGATCACGCATTGCAACCCAATACCATTAATCGTCAATTTGCGGTCACCTTAGATATTATGGATGGTAAAACAGGTGAAATGATCTATCAAAATAGCTACCGTGATATCGGTTTATGGCCTTTTGCCCGTACTAGCCATGTTGATACTAAAACAGCGCGTTTTTGGGTATCGCCATATGGACAAAGCATTCAACGCATGGCTCAAAATATGATGCTTGATATTGAAAGTGCACTTTCGTGTCGTGCCAGCTTACCTGAAATAATTAATATTCATCAGGGTATTGCTCAAATCAATGTCGGCCGAGTACACGGAGTCCGCAATGGTGATCAACTTAAATTATGGCATAGTGCAGGGTTCATTGATCAAAAAGGCATTCCACGTAACCGAATGGTTGAAACGGCGATTACATTGACCGTGAATCGAGTCTATGAAAAGTCGGCAGAACTTAGCGTTAACCAGTTACAACTGGCTTCTAGCATTCAACCTGGTGATTTACTGACCAAGCAATTGAATCAATAACACTATTTTCTTAACCTCTGCTGATTTTCGCGTATACTGTGCCTCTGACCTATTTCATTTAGATAAATAGTGTCACATTAACCAGCAGATAACTTATCTGACAGCGTTAATCAGTAACGAGCGTTTACTACCTTGTCCCCTTAGTTCAGCTGGATAGAACAAGGACCTCCTAAGTCTTAGACACAGGTTCGAATCCTGTAGGGGACACCACATTCTAAAAAGTCAGCCTCTGTGCTGATTTTTTTACATCAAAAAATCATCTTAAAACAGCTTTCGAAACTTACTCAATAAACCCTACTAGACTAAATCTATTCAGAATGCCCGCTCACATCGACAACTAACACATATAAAAAAGGCTTAGTAATCATCGATTACTAAGCCTTTATTGTTTCTGGAATCATATAATATGATTAATCAGTGCTAACTTTACTCGTCTTAATCCCTAAGATATTACGTACAAAAGTAACAATACGGAAAATATGACTAATAGTGGCAAAGTAACAAACAAACATCACCAAGAAAGCAACAAACATTGTTGATTCAGCAATACCCGCATAATCACTCCACAAACCAATCACAGAACAAGTCAATGCCATAGCACAAATAGTCAATAATGTTTGACGAGACGATAATCCAATGCGTTGAAAAATATGGTGTAAATGCTCACGATCTGGCTTAAATGGCGATTGGCCTTTACGAATACGACGGATCATAATTGTTGCCATATCCATAAGTGGAATCGCAATTAACCATAATGCGGTTACAGGCTTGAAAGCATATGATTCTGGATCTTGGGTTGCTTTAATCAATAGCCATACAACGGTAAAGCCAATAAACATACTTCCCGCATCACCCATAAAGACTTTTGCTTTCGTGCCAAACGGAATACCAAGGTTAAGCATGATGTAAGGAATAATTGCGGTCACAATCAAGCCACACATTGTACCCAGGTAAGTATTTCCTGATAAGTAGAACACAACGCCCATCGAACCAATAGTAACAGCAGCTAAGCCACCTAATAATCCATCAATACCATCAACCATATTAAATGCGTTAATCGCACCAATAACACCAATAATAGTAATAATGTAGCTAGAGAAAACCGATAGTTGAATCGTTTCACTGCCCATTAAAAAACCAAGATTATGTAAGCTATGGCCTCCAATCACAATCATTGCAATAGAAATACCAGCTTGGACAATTAAGCGTATTTTAAAACTTATATCTAAACGATCATCAAATGCCCCAAGAACAATCAGCACTAAAGCACAGCTTAAATATAAATATAAATCACGAGTGTGAGGTAGAAATGATAAAAAGGTAACTGATATAGCAGCAAAAATAGATATACCACCCACTAATGGGATCGCACCTTTATGGTGTTTTCGTGCATTAGGTTTATCAACTAAACCCACTCTTTTTGCTATAACTCTCATCATAAATAAAAAAATCAATGACAAGATAAAGATAAAACAATATCCAGTAAACATAACAAACACTTTTTTAAATCGTATACATTCAGCAAATAAAAAGAAACAATAGTGAATATAATAAAGAAATATTACTGCACTATTGTTTCAATTATTTACGATCATTAATCAATTAAGATTATATTAAATACAATCACATTGATTACTCTTATGATTAATCTTCTTGGAATATATCGCGAGTGTAAACTTTTTCAGCGACATCACTCAATTCTTCAGCCATACGATTAGAAACAATAACATCACACTCTTGTTTAAATTGATTTAAATCTTTAATGACTTTTGAGTGGAAGAATTCATCTTCTGTTAGTACTGGTTCGTAAATAACAACTTCAATACCTTTCGCTTTAATACGCTTCATAATACCTTGAATACTTGAAGCGCGGAAATTATCCGAACCAGACTTCATGATCAAACGATAGACACCAACACGCTTTGGATGACGACTGATAATTGAATCAGCAATAAAGTCTTTACGGGTGGTATTCGCATCAACAATAGCGCCAATAATACTATTTGGTACGTCACGGTAGTTAGCACGTAATTGCTTGGTATCTTTCGGTAAGCAGTAACCGCCGTAGCCAAATGATGGGTTATTGTAGTGATTACCAATACGAGGGTCTAAGCCTACACCTTCAATAATTTGACGAGCATTCAAGTTATTTGTTTCAGCGTAAGTATCTAGCTCATTAAAGTAAGCAACACGCATTGCTAAATAAGTATTTGAGAACAATTTAACCGCTTCAGCTTCTGTTGAATCAGTAAACAGTACATCAATATCTTCTTTAATCGCGCCTTGCTGTAATAACCCAGCAAATACTTCAGCACGTTCACTTTTCTCACCAACGATAATACGTGATGGGTATAAGTTATCGTACAATGCACGACCTTCACGTAAGAATTCAGGTGAGAACATGATATTATCACAACCAAATTTCTCTTTAACTTCTTTAGTGTAACCCACTGGTACTGTTGATTTAATAACCATTACAGCATTAGGATTAATCGCTAATACATCTTGAATTACCGCTTCTACAGAAGAAGTATTAAAATAGTTATGAACGGTATCGTAATCAGTCGGTGTTGCAATAATGACATACTCTGCATCTTTATAAGCCATTTGCTTATCAAGTGTTGCAACAAAGTTAAGTTCTTTATTTTCTAAGAAATATTCAATTTCACGGTCAACAATCGGTGATTTTTTATTATTAAGAAGCTTTATTTTTTCTTCGATAATGTCGACAGCAATAACTTCGTTATTTTGTGCCAATAACATGGCATTTGACAGACCTACATAGCCTGTACCTGCAATAGTAATTTTCATGAAATCTCTCTAGATAATGCTTTCAATAGCCATTAGGTATTTATTGATTATAATTTTTTCATCGAATTCATTTTCGATTTTTTGTCGACTCGCTAAACCCATATCAAGACGTTCTTGATGAGTGTGCTCAATCATTTTAGTCAGCATTTCCACTAGGCTTGCTGTTGAACGTGTTTGGCAAAGATAGCCATTAACACCATGATCAACGGTTTCGCGGCAACCAACATTGTCGGTAGTCACAATCGGTTTACCCATAGCGCCCGCTTCAAGTAATGACTTAGGTACACCTTCACGATAAAAAGAAGGTAATACCATACAATCTACTTTAGCTATCTCTTCTTCAACAGTGTCTGAAAAACCAAGATAATTAACGATACCTTCATCAACCCATACTTTCATTTCAGCTCTTGATACTGCTGAAGGATTATTAACATCTAGAAAGCCAAGTAAATTAAATTGTACTTTATCGCCATAACGTTGCTTCAATTCGCGAGCAGCTTCAACATAATGACCAATACCTTTGTCATACAGCATACGTGCAACTAACAGAAAACTTACCACACCATCGTCAGTTGCTGGTGATATTGCAAAACGCGAGAGATCAGCACCTGAACCAGGTAAACGATCCGTCTTTGAAATATCCGCCAACTTATTGTCGATGAATAGGCCGCGATCATCTTCATTTTGAAAGAAGATTTTATCAGCACGACGTTGACTAAACTTATATAAACCTCGAGCAATTTTCGCAGTTATATTTTCATTAATAAAGATAATACCTAAACCAGCGATATTATTAATGACTTTAGTACCATTTTTTGACGCTGCCACAGTGGCATAAATGTTATTTTTAGGCGTAAAGTTTAATACAACATCAAACTTTTCAGCCTTAAAAATAGCATTAAAAGCGAAATAAGTTTTAGCATCGTTAACCGGGTTTGTACCACCTTGATCAATATCAATGTGAATAAATCGCGCCCCTAATTGTTCAAGTTTTATTGAATAATCATCTCGAGGAGAAATTGCAGTCACAGTATGACCCGCTTCGATTAACGCTAATATAGTGTTCTTTCTAAAGTTAAATAAATACCAACTCGTATTGGCTGATATAGCTATCTTTGCCATGGGATCACTTATTATAAAATTCTTTATACCAACGAACGAGGTTCGCAACGCCTTCTTTAACGCCGACTTTAGGGGTATAGCCGGTTACTTTAAATAAGTCTTGAGTATCAGCATACGTTTGATAAACGTCGCCAGGTTGCATACCGCGGAAGTTTTTAGTCGCTTCAATGCCTAATTCTGCTTCAATGGCTTTAATAAAATCCATTAAGTTAATTGGACTACCGTGACCGATGTTATAAATGCTGTATGGTGCAGAGCTTGATGCTGGTGTACCGGCTTCAACAGTCCACTCATCGTTACGAACAGGCACAACATCAGCAATACGAATCACACCTTCAACAATGTCATCAATGTAGGTAAAGTCGCGCCACATATCACCATTGTTGTTAATATCAATTGTCTCGCCATCCAAAATTTTCTTAGTGAAAATATAAGGTGCCATATCAGGACGACCACAAGGCCCATACACGGTAAAGAAACGTAATCCTGTCGTTGGCATATTGTATAAATGTGAATACGAATGCGCCATTAACTCATTAGATTTTTTAGTTGCAGCATACAATGATACTGGGTGATCCACGCTATCTGAGGTTGCGAATGGTGTTTTAGCATTAAGGCCATAGACAGAGCTTGATGACGCATAAACTAGATGGCCAACATTATTATGACGGCAACCTTCTAAAATATTAAGATGACCGACAAGGTTACTATCAGCGTATGCCATTGGATTTTCAATCGAGTAACGCACACCCGCTTGAGCTGCAAGATGAACAACACGATCAAATTTTTCCTCAGCAAATAGATCTAGCACATCTTGTGAATGAGCAATATCGATTTTCTTGAAGACAAACTTACTGTCTTTTAACAGTGGTGCTAAACGTGCTTCTTTTAATGCTACGTCGTAGTAATCATTGATGATATCAATACCAATAACATCATGACCTTTTTTTAATAGTTCTTCACTTACTTTTGCGCCAATAAAACCTGCAGCACCAGTCACTAAATATTTCATTATTTCACCTTATAATTTTGTGTCCACAGATCACCGATTTTTAGATCCCAATCATCAGGCATCGTTAAAAATCCAGATGCTGAATACATTGTCAGTTCACTGAACGTTACTTTTCCGTCGTAAAAATACAAATCAACCCGAACAAAATCGTATTGTTGACCAATCTTTTCGGCAATACGGATCATTTCATCAATATACTCTGGCTTTGGTGGAGCCGGATGACAACGAGGATGATGATATTCAAATCCAAGTTCTTCCCAGTTTGCATCATAAAGGTTACGAGTCATACTGGTAAAACGACCAGAATCTAACTGAATAAAACCGACTTTACCATTGAAAACATAGAGTTTGTAATCATCTGGTTCATGACCATTAAACTCAAGATATTCTTCAATAAATACCCGTGGTGGTATATTTTCATATGCCCACTCACCTAATGCTCCAGACTGATCTTTTTTCAACCAATCTTTTGCTAAATCTTTCATCTTAGATTTATCAAGATGATTACCATGACGAATAATTTCAATCGTCTGACTGGTATGATTAGCTTTATATACATAGTCCTGAGGTAATGTTGATAAATCTAAATCATCAAGTGACTCAGGTGAATCTCCTACCCATAGCATTTTGGGTAAATATAATTCAGGTACAATCTCTTTAACGAAATCTTTAGCTTTTATTTTATCAGCACCAATCGTTAATAATTCACTTCGATCTGCAATCTTTTTACACTGAATTTTTTCGTTATATGTCCGAGGATTATCAAAATTGATAAATCGTTTAAATTTACGAAAAAACAAAATCTGTAATCGTGTTTTAATTGGTATTTTAGAGATGATCTTTGAGAACAATCTAAATTCTAGACTTTCCACTTTACACCCTCACTTATTAATACTTTTTATATGTTTAATATGGTTTTCAAATATAGGACCATTATTTGCTTGGTGAAAGTTAATTTCTCCCCACCCCGCATTATATTCAATAATTGACATATTTCCGTCATTATCTACTGTAAGATCCCATGAAACAATACCGTGGCTTTTTAAACATCTATGCTTATCTTTAACAAGATCTAATAGCTCATTAAAATAAGGAATAAAATAGCCATCTGAAAATTTAGTTGCTGTTGCTGTTGCTGGATGTTGATAATATTTTTTAAAATCGTGATCAATAGCAAAATCACGCAACTTACCAGTATTATCGACACCAATAGATATACCACCTGCAGCAGAATTATCTATACGACCACCATTACCCATTCTTAATACTGTTGAAACAGGATAAACATTACCTTGATAAGCAAAGCTCATTACCCTTACAGTATTAATCGATGATGGGTTAAAAATAGCAAGATCATCATGCTGAGTTATAACTGGTTGAATTACAAAATCATATTTAGCATTAAAATACGTTTTCAAAAATGGAACTATATGATTTGCAACACCAATTTCAACACTATTGCCACCACCTGTACCAATACTTCGTTTGATAACAAATTCAGAATTCAATGGCAGCTGCTCCAGCAATAAAACTAAATCATTAAAGACAATAACTTCATTGTCATTGTCATAAATAGTTCCAGCAATACAATTTGCAATTGTTGGTATAGTATTACTATTTAAGATATTTGAAAGATAGCCTTTGTGGTCAAAAAATTTATTCAAACCAAAATCGTTAACTTTTGCTTCTAATTTATTGTAAAAATAAGGTTCAGATAAATATTTATCTGATTCAATACCACAAACACTTTGATAGCGGTAATTCCAAAAGCGTCCAGTTAATGGACTGAGCATATTTTTACATTTTAGTGATTTTGGATTTTTTATGCCATATTTAATAAACCTGACATTAGCCAAAACCTCATAAGCAAAGCGACGAGCAAAGCTATCTTTCATTCTTAAACCTTATATAAAAATTTTATTATTAATGTAATGAAAAACACTGCATTATACACAGGTAGTTATTAATTAATATATCAACATTACTATTGGATTAAAGTATGAAAACAATGACACTATCATAATATATAAAAAACGAATAAAAAAAAGAAAACCTATAAGCGTTATTTACATCAATTTTTTAATGCCTTTAAATATCGACAAACACAATAATAACTCAACATTATTTATTACTATTATAAGCATTTAGTTCCCAATAAATTAACTAATAATTTCATCTAATATCTAAATTCAGAATAAATAAATAATATTAAGCCTAAATGTTTATCAAAAAAGATAATTTACATGCTATATAATAAAATAATCTAATACTATGAGTTAATATTATTTATATATTCCATGTGATCTTCAAATACCGGCCCATGGAATGCTTGATGTGACTCTAAACCGCTCCATGCTGTATTGCATTCGACAATTGTAACGTAACCATCATTATCAACACTAACATCCCATGAGATAATACCGTGACTCTTAAATAATTGATGTTTTGCTTTAACAACATCAATCATTTCATGAAAGTAAGGCACTTCATAATGATCTGGAAACTCAAGATTAGTTTGCGGATGACGGGTAGTTTTATTCAAATAGCAGTCAAAGCCAAAGCTTGTTAATGAGCCATCATTTTTAATACCAATACATAAACCGCCAGCACTGACATTATCAATTCTGCCACCTAGTCCCCCCATCTTCACCATACTTGAAACATGATGAACATTGCCACCATAAGCTAATGTCATAATACGTACAGTATTAAGTGATGTAGGATTAAACTCAGCTAACTTATCATGTTGATTCACTAGCGGCTGAATAACAAAATCATATTTCTTCTGATAGTAAAGATTGAAAAATGGAATAATTTTATCAGCGTTACCAATTTCAACACTTTCACCACCGCCAGTACCGACACTTCTCTTAATAACAAATTCATCATTAACAGGATCGTTACGCAGTCTATCTACAACAGCGCTGACATCAATGACCTTATCGTCAGCATCATAAACAACACCTGAGATAGAATTGATCAATAATGGAATAGCATTAGATTGTAAAATACTAGGTAAATAACCTTTATGGTTAAAATAATCACTCAACTCAAAGTTGTTTATTTTACCCTCAACACGGTTAAAATAAAAACTATCAGAAAGATAATCATCTGACTTTACACCAGAAAGAAGCTCAAATTTATAGGATGAAAATCTACCCATGATAGGGCTAAGATTATTTTTCCGTTTAAACGATTCAGGGTTTTTTATTCCCCAAAGTAAATCTTTTACTCCTACACGAAGATCAAAAACTCGACGTCGTAAAAAACTATTTTTCATTAAAAAACCTTTCTTTATTAAACACAAATAATTGTAGTAAAATAAAGTTATATGATTAAAAATCATCAGTACTTAAGTTGCATCTACATACTGATTAAATATAATAAATCTAATATCATAAACCTGTCTCATTGAATTATTACTGCTTATATTAAAGACACAGTGATTATTTTAATTAATTCAATAATTTGCTAATTTATATAATTAACTAGGTGTTAGATATTATATTACTTAAACGTGCCATATATATGTTGTTGCATTTCTTCTAAACTAAATTTATTAATAATTAAACTACTATCAGGATGATAAAAATCGTTATTATCCAAAATTTTATTCACGGCATCAGCTATCAATGTCGGTTCTGATTCATTAATAATGATACCATCTGATTTTTCAACTACAATTTCTGATATACCAGGTGTATTTACCGCAACTACAGGAGTTTCAACACTAAGTGCTTCAATCACTATTGTTGGTAATGCTTCACTTGAATTAACCTTCATTGATTCCCCTTTAAATGATAATGTTTGGTTTATCACTGATGGGAAAATTAATAAATCAGACTTCATTATTTCAGGTATAACATCGGAACACCAGCCATGAAATATAACTTTATCTTGTAGAGAGAGGTCAGTAATTATACTATTAATATAGTCCTCATAATTTAATAATGGATTAGAATGAGAATATGAACCATAAACGTGAAGTTTAACATTTGGATGGTTAATGTCTTTTAAAGCCAATAATATGTTATGAAGACCTTTATGAGCAACTAAGCTGCCAACGAATGATAAATTTAACACATCGTCATTCGGATTTTTTTCTATTACTCGTTTAAGATCAAAGCCATTATAAATGACCTTTACTTTATCATTATCGGGTAAAGAATCTTTAATATTTTGCGATGGGACAATAATTTCATCAACAAAAGACATCATTATTTTAGATACTTTATCAGAACAACTTAACTTACTATGTAGATGCCAAATAACTTTAGTTTTAGTCAATTTAAGTAATAAACAAGATAATACAAAACCACGAGGATCGTATGTATACGTATAATCAGGCTTTTCTTTAATTACATGAAAAAGAGAAAACACATTAAAGAATAAAACATTAAGGATAAAATAAACTTTATCCATTAGCGTTTTTTTAGTTCCCTCAAATCGACCAGTACCAAACACCTTAGTAAACAACGATTCACATGGGATTTTTTTAGTGTCACCAAACTCTTTTACAGTATCACTGTACAAAGTATTATTTAGACGTTGAAAGATGACAACATCATATTTCTTCTTCAACATCGGAATGATATTTAATGTGACTTTTTGTGCTCCTGCTATATTGCCTGTAAAAAACTCAAATATTACAACTTTCTTCATGTTATTCTCATTTAGTTCTAAACTATATTTATAGGATTTTTAAATTTAAATATGGCGTTAGTTTTTTATTACTTTTTCAAGTAAGTTAAAACTCTTTTCGCTATTAAAGTACCTAATATCAGATAGTTGATTATCATCTAAAAGTGATATAACTTTATTAGAAAAATCATCACAGTCAAAGCATGGAACTAAATAACCATTAATACCATTATTAATGATTTCAGCAGGACCACTTGGACAATCAAAAGAAACAACAGGTGTACCTACTGTTAACGATTCAGCTAATACATTAGGAAAACCTTCATATAATGAGGTTAAAATTGTAATACGTGAACGATTATAATAGCTGTTTACATCATCAGTCGCTAATATGCGCTCAACCTCAATATTATTACGTTTTGTTATCTCATCTAACTTTTTCTGAAGTTCTGTTTCAAGATCGCCGGTACCTATAATGCACACTTTAATCTGACGTTTTTGAGAAACGAGATCGAGTACATTAGCTAGGTAATCAAGACCTTTTTGTTTTTGTATACGACCAACAAATAATAGGTCAATATCTTTTTTAGCATCTGGTTGTTTATAAATACTGGTTGAAACAGGATTGTAAATAACCGTAATCTTACTCTCAGGAATAGAAAGGTAACTTACCATGTCATCTTTCATATCATTACATTGTGCAATAAAATAATCGATTTTTTTATAGACTAATTTTGTCAATAATATTGTCACAAACTTCTTGATCGAGTTTTTTCTAATATGTAAATCTCGACTAAGAAAATTGACATTACGAGCAATTAATTTAAATTTAGTCTTATCGATAAATCGATCATAAAACCACAATGCAATTGATATTTGATGATTAAATGTAATCACAGTACTAGCAAATACAAAGTTTGTGGCTTTTATTTTTTTCAGCATCGAAGATGCATTATGACAATGTAAATATACTAATTCTATACGGTCATCTAACAGGTTAATGTAAGAATCTTCATACTCTCGAAAAAGAACAATACGTACTCTATAGTTATTATCTGCTAAATAGTTTGCATAGTTAACACAAACTCGTTCAGCACCACCTTTTCTTATTGCATCAATAAATAAATCTATACTTTTTTGTGTCATAATAAAACCATGAGGGAAATAATAAATAATAAATAATAAATAATAAATAATCGTTATGATTAAACTTTTTCTTTTGATAATAAGAATAAAATACCAGCAGGTACAATCATACTTAATATTAACTTCACAGCTAAACCCCCAACAATTGAATTTATATTAATAGAATAGTTAATTAATACACTTGAAATTATGATAGGAACCATAATTAAAACCATTCTTTTTATATACTTTAAAACAGGGAATTTAAAATACTTATGAGAAATAACAATGTTAACAAACCATTCGAATACGGTTGCAAATATTATGAAGTATAAAACCACATGAATACCATAAGAATGAATCAGAACAAACATTATACCAAGAATTAACTTAACCGATAATCTTATTTTTAAATATAAATCAGTACGTCCTTCAACTGATAATATATTACCAAATAAGTTTGATAATGGCACAACAAAAAAAGCTAGAGATAATATTGATAAAAATAAACTAGCGCCAACCCATCGTTCACCGAGTAGTTTTAAAATAATATCATGTGAATTAAATGATAACCATAATGAAACAGGTAAATAAACACTTATAATATAAGAAGCAATATTAATTAGGTTACCAAAATAACATTTATTATTATGTCTTAATTTACTGATGATAGGGTAATTAACACGACGAACAACAGACGTTATAGTCATTGATGGTACTTCTGTCAATTTAGTCGCTTGATTATAAAAACCAAGATCAGTAACAGAATAAAATTTACCAATACCTAAATTAAACATATATCGATATGCAACATCAACAAAATTACCGAGTAACAACTTATAACCAAAATTAAGATGCTCTAGTAATAATGGCCATTTAAATTGTCCTGTTGGTTTCCAACGAATAACACACCAAAAAATAACACATCGAACCGATGATAATACAACAGTTTGAATGATCAGCGCCCACACACCAAAGCCAGAATGAGCTAAAATTAACGCAATAACACCACTAAAGATCACTGAAAACAAGGTGATTTTAGCTTGTGTTCTAAAATTAAGATCTAATGTTAATGTCACCCGTTGAATTTGTTCAAAGGACGTAAATATAATACTTAACGCATAAACCTTAAGATAAACTTCTGCTTCTGGTAATTTTAAAAAATGCGCTAAAAAACCTGATGAGAAAAAGATAATTGCATAAAGCAATATACCAACAGTAATATTAAAGACAAAAACAGAAGTGAAATCATCAGCCGAAACTTTGGCCTTTCTAATTAAACTATTATTTAAGCCACCATTACCAATAACATTAGACAAATAGACTACGACTGAAATTAAACCAATCACACCAAAATCAGCAGGGGTAAGTAACCGAGCTAACATGATCGTAATAATTAATTGGCTTCCTTGAGAGCCAACACCATCGACAAAGCTCCAAAAAAAAGCCTTGAACTCTCGAATATTCACAAAAATAGCTTCCTTTATTTAATCAACATCACTTTCGATGTTACTTTGATCATCTTCTAACACCGGTTTATTGTTAAATATTAAGAAGAAATAGAATACAAACCCAAAATATAGAAAACTTAGTTTAGTTAATAATATAACGAATAACATAATTCGGTTCAGCGTCGATTTGGTTTTAAAAAACAAATAAGACGTTATCGCTACAAGTCCAAAAAAACCAAATTTAATGATAAAAAACAACCACATGCCGTTATCATTTAATGATGCGATACCTAGTTGATAGATAGCTCCAGTACTATTCATCACATAAGCAGCAGCAGGCATAATACCTAGTGCTCCATTACCAAAAATTAAAATCGGTAACTGCTGAGCAAACACCATCGTATTTAAGTTATCACGAATATCTTGAGCATTACCTCCTTGAGAGGTTAAACGATCAAGTGCAATACTAATAACCGCAGCTACAAGTACAGGAGATAATATAAATAAGATATATTTTAAGTAACTAGGCTTACTTCTTAAAAAGAAATAACCAATAACAATTAAGCCATAAGCAATCGCAGCAACTGAAAATGAAAGAATAATTGATGCAGCAGCGACCAGTACAACCTTATCAACTTTTGGATTTAAATAAAGTTTAGATGCTAAAAGAACAACGATAAATCCAGCATAAGTTGATGGTTCTTCAAAGAAACCAGTACAACGATAAACTTGACCAATAACAGGAATAACTATACCACCACCATAACGTGACGGCTCACCCGTTATTGCTCTTAATGGATCAATGTAATACCCGGTAGGGAACACGACGACAAATTGTAGAAAAAACATTGATAAATTAAAAATAATGACATATTTGATCATTTTTTCTAATTTATTAATATCTCCTTTAAGGAAGACAAAGATACTGTATGCGGAAAAAATCTTTACCATCATACCAACGACAAAACTATAATAAGTATATTTCACTAAGTTATGTGCGTGGGGGTATATTTTTAAAAGTGAAGGTAACGCAATAAGTGCAATGAGTAATGAAACCAAAATAAATGACTTCGTACTGTTTCTATCAATTTTATTATCACTATAAAAAAAGTGTAATACCCATCCAAGTCCTAATAAAGGTACCATCAGGTTATATCTTAACGCATTAATATTTTCCATAAAACCAATGGATACAATTGCGACAGATATCCAAAATAAAACTTGGCTTACTTTAGTCTTTGATATCATATTTATTTAATCACAGTATAAAGTTAACTAGCACAATACATTGCCAAATTTGAATTCAAATTTAGCAATGTATTATTTATATTTACATTCAAAAATATAATGAAAAAAGCGCTCTAGCTATTTTAACCTTATATTTATTAAATATAAATTTTAGTATGATGGATCAACTTGCCATAAACGCCCTAACCAAAGGTCATAAGCTCTATTAGTAAGTCTAGAACGCCCACTTCCTTGAGCAAACGTTAGCTCTCCAAAATAAATAACGCCATCAACATTATAAAAATCAACACGTACATAACCAAAAGGTTCAGCTAATGTTTTGGCAGCATTTAACATTACATCATAATTCTTAGGCTTTTCAATTGATGTTTTAATACAAACACCAGTATCATTATATACCGTATAGAATGGGAGCCAATTTAACTCATCATCAAAGAAAGAACGAGAATGATGACCACTACGATCAAAATCTATTTGTAAGATAATTTCAAAGCTACCATCATTTTGTTTAAAAACATGGAACTTATAATCTCGAATATCCGTTTCACCTTCTTGAGGTGATAACCTTTTCTCAACTAATACCCTTGGGGTTATATCACTATACCAAGGTTCATTAAGCTGCTTACCGTAATCTTTTTTAAGTTGATTATTTACATCATCAACTTTACGTTGAATCTCATCATCTGTTGCATCAACTTTAATGAGATAAACAGGCCCAGAATTATGATTTGCTTTTAATAACAGGTCACCTTTTTCAACTAAAATTTCTTTAATTTTCTCAGTGGTAATATTATCGCCTACATAATAATTTTCTATTACGTAATCTGAAGATAATTTATCAGCAACATATTCCTTTGCTTTTATTTTATCAGCACAAACACTAAACAATTCATTTTTAGGATGATTCTTTCTGTAGTTTATTTTTTCATTAAATGTTTGTGGGTTTTTAAAGCATGGTATATATCTATTTGCACGTATAAAACCAATGTTATATCTTAAGTCGCGTGCAAATTTACAGTGTCGACAAATAAAATTTATTATTTTTCTCATAATTCACTTCATAATTTAATGAATAATAGTTATAACAACAATGTGTTATAACTATTATTTAGCTACAAATTAATATTTTTTAAAAATTTCTTGATTACTTGTCTTCTTAATAACATTGTTCAAAACAAAGCCATCAACTTCAACATCATTATCTTCAAACTTTTGTTTTGCTTGTTCGACATCTTTTAACGTATCAGCACCATAACAACCAACCATTACCGTAGTACCAACTGCAGCACCCACAATCGAAGCATCAACAACAGATAATATTGGCGCTGAATTCACAATTACAACATCGTAATGTTCACTCGCCCAGGCTAAGAGTGTTTTAAATTCATTATGCATTAACAATTCAGCCGGTGAATCTGAAGTTTCACCACCAGAGATATAATCAAGGTTAGTAATTAATGATGTTTTTACTACTGCTTTAAGATCATTTTTACCACTCAGTAATTCAGATAACCCATTTGCTTGCTTACCATTAAGTGCTGATGCAATTTTACCTTTACGCATATCAGCATCGATAATTAATACTCGCTTACCCGCTTCAGCCATTAATGCCGCAACGTTAGTAATTACAAATGTTTTACCTGAATGAGTGCTTGAACTCGCACTTGTGAATAACGCTGTATTGTTATTCGCATTATTCATTGCTAATAATATACGATTACGTAGCGTACGCAGTGCTTCTATTGAAACATCGCCTGACTCCATTTCAGCCAAAATAGTCTTTGATACTTTCTTTGCTTTTGGTGTTTTTGGTACCAAAGCAAAAACAGGAAGACCTATTGCTTTTAGTTGCTGAGGATCAACGACAGTATTATTTAAAATAACGCGGAATAAAGCGATTAATACACTCAGAATTAAACCTAAAATTGCAGGTGCAATAACCAACATGATGCGATTAGGTGCAACAGGTTTAATGCTACTAGATGCTGTATCAATAATTTGTACGCTTGCAGAGCTACTTGCTTTAACAATATCAAGCTCTTGAATCTTATTAAGAATCTGCATGTATGTCTGTTGGTTAACATCAACATGACGTGTTAAACGAATAATTTCACGTTGCTTTTCTGGCATTTGATCAATTTTTTGCGTTAAGCGTACTTTTTGAGCTCGTAAATCATTACGTTTTTCAATTAATGTTTTGTAAAGTGGATTCTCTTTGGTGTAACTACGTGAAATATCAGCTTCTTGGAAGCTTAATTCATTAATTTGACCATTTAAAGCAACTAGCTCATCAAGTGATGACTTCGCTTGCATTTCTATGTTAACTGATTGATTAGCTTCACGGTACTTATTAAGCTTATCTTCGGCACTGGTTAATTCTGCTTTTATTTTAGGCAGCCGTGCATTTAAAAACTCTAAGCTCTTATCTGCGCTTGCTGCTGCACGATCAGCATTCATTTTGTAGTAACTTTCACTGATACTATTGAGAATCTTTTGTGTCTTTAATCGATCTTGACCTTTTAATGACACCTCAATGATACCAGTATCTTTACCTTCTTCAGCCACCGCTAACGATTTTTGGTAGTAAGCAATAACATCAAAGCGAGGCAGCTTTTTCACCGTAAAGGTATCATTATTAGCACCTGTTAACGCTGTTACTAATAAACTGTAACCTTGATCTTTAATAGCTTGTCCAACAAAGCCCTTCAGCTTGATATTACTATTATCTTCATCAGTAACTACAAATTCACCAGTATCTACATTGATAATTTTCAACTGATAAATATTATTTTGTGCATCCTCTGGCATAGTAAAATGTGCAACTGTTGCATTACTCTGACTATGCGTTAACCGTGCTAATCCTTTACCAATAAGCGGTAAGTAATCTGGAGCAACAGAGGTAGTTAAATTTAGTTTGTCGACAGCTTTACCGATCACTCGACGAGACTTAATTAACTCCATTTCAGTAACTGCTGATGATTCAGTAGAGAACTCTGTTGTCATTGCCTCTCCAAACGTAGAAGAGCCATCGGTTTTAGAGTCAACTTGAATCAATACATCAGATCTATAAATAGGAGTAGCAAAAACAGAATAAATCAGACCTAGTAAAGTAAAGACAATGGTAATGGCAAGAATAGATTTTTTACTATCTCGCAAAACACCAAAAATCTTACCTAAGTCGATTTCTTCATTCGCTGTCGAAGTGGGTTTTACTTGTTTATTACTAATGGCAGTCATGAATCATTTCAATCCGATATGGTTAACTAAAAGGAAATTTTGAAAATTTTTTGAGTAAACAATAAGAGTATCTAATTACGCCTAAGTCATTATTTACTTTTACGATGAGCAGTCATACAGACAAATAATTAAGATATATACTAATGATTAAATACGCTACCGCCCTAAGGTTACAGCCCCTCATTTGCTTTACCTTATCTCACCTTTTATTTTTCCGTGTTAAATCTATTTATAACCATATAAAAACCATCGAAATTAAAGATGTATATATGGCACTTAATTAACAATTACATTTAATAATAAAATTCATTAACCAATAAACGTTTAATGGTTAATTAATTTCCACTCATACAATTGTTTTTAAACATGTCTACAGTAAAGAAAATAATAAACCAACACCATTTAAATCTTTTGAATTAACCCGAAAAATCAAAATAAAAAATAAAAACCAATAAAAACAATAAAATAAAGGATAGTAATCACTAACAATAAATTAAAATCAAAAAAAAAATTAAAATAAAAAAAATATTTTAAGTACTAAAAATAATCGTAAACACAAGCAATAATATATATAGACCAATACACATTCACAAGACAAATGCATTGTTACACAGACCTTAATCAATATTAATCTAATGAAAAAGAAATACATATAACAGCAATAATAAATACTTATACTTATTGGTTGTAATTTAATACTTAATAATACATTTACTTATATAAACCATGATAAAAAATAAAAACCTTATTATATCAACCATTAATTAAATCAATATTAAAAGCTTATTTCTATTTATTTGTTAGATATTACTATATATATTCATCATCATTTAATATATTGTTTTTTTAAAATATTAATAACAGATTATTTGAGATTTTATATGAAGTTAACTCTCGCAACAGTTGTATTAACGACGGCTATTTTATCACCTATGGCCATGGCTGCGACACCTGTACAACTTTCACTACCATCCGTTAACCTACCTGCTGGTAATGTCTCTGGTGCACGTTTAAGCGTACTTTACGGGCAAACAAGCCAAGTCAAAGGCGTAAACTTTTCATTATTAGGTTTATCAACTATTGATAACTTTACCGGTCTTAACTTTGGTTTAGCCTTTGGTGTCAACCATACGACATCAAGCATGACAGGTTTAGAATTCGGCTTAGCTAACTGGAATAACAATACCGCTAAAGGCGCTGATTTTGGTTTGGTTAACTACACTGGTGGCAATTTCACTGGTGCTCAGTTTGGTACCTTTAACTATGCCGGTTCTCTTAACGGGCTTCAGTTTGGTTTAGTGAACGCGACAGATCATATTAATAAAGGTGTCCAGATTGGTTTAATTAACTATGACAAATCAGGTACCTTTG
Organism: Photobacterium phosphoreum; assembly: GCF_002954725.1. Classification (GTDB taxonomy): domain Bacteria; phylum Pseudomonadota; class Gammaproteobacteria; order Enterobacterales; family Vibrionaceae; genus Photobacterium; species Photobacterium phosphoreum. The sequence continues at coordinate 363,968 of NZ_MSCQ01000001.1, read as the reverse complement.
TTAGCAAAAACCTTCCGATTTTCCCAATTATTAACGCTCGCTTCTAATCGCTATAAAACGCAAAAAAGCTCGCCAGTTAACTGACGAGCTTTAAAATTTGGTGGAGCTAAACGGGATCGAACCGATGACCTCTTCGCTGCCAGCGAAGCGCTCTCCCAGCTGAGCTATAGCCCCAATATGTTGACTATAGTATTGATATTTTTAAATAATGTCACCATTGTAAAACGAAAAGTGTGATCAACTTTACGCTAGTAATAAAAAAGCGGAAACATACATCATGTTTCCGCTTTTTTTAGTAAATCTAATGCTTATGCGTTAGCTTCACGAGTGGCAATATAATCAAGTGCCATCTTAATGCGTGCTACCACACGCTCTTTACCAATCAAGTGCATTACAGCATCAACCGATGGTGATTGACCCTGACCAGTAACCGCTACGCGTAGTGGCATACCCACTTTGCCCATACCTAGCTCAAGCTCTTCACACACTTGTGTTGTTACTGCGTGTAAATTTTCAGTTGTCCACTCTTCAAGCGCTTCAACTTTTGCAAGTGCTAATGCTAATGCGTCTTTAGCGACAGGACGTAAATGCTTCTTAGCCGCACCCGCTTCAAACTCACTGAAATCTTGGTAGAAGTAGCGTGATTGCTCAGCTAATTCAATCAAAGTATGACAGCGCTCACCCACTAACGAGATCACTTCAGTGATTGCAGGACCATTTTCAATTGAAATTTGTTTTTGATCTAAATGCCATTGCAGGTATTTAGCAACATATTCAGGCGCTGCTGTTTTAATGTAATGGTTGTTAAGCCATAGTAGCTTATCAGTATTAAATGCTGACGCTGATTTGCTCACTGACTCAAGCGTAAAGCAATCAATCATCTCTTGTAGTGAGAAGATCTCTTGGTCGCCATGAGACCAACCTAAACGAACTAAGTAGTTAAGTAATGCATGAGGTAGGAAACCATCATCACGGTATTGCATTACACCAACAGCGCCATGACGTTTAGAAAGCTTAGCGCCATCATCACCAAGGATCATTGCACAGTGTGCAAACTCAGGTACTGGAGCACCTAATGCTTTATAAATATTAATTTGACGAGGGGTATTGTTGATGTGATCTTCACCACGAACAACTTGCGTAATACCCATGTCCCAGTCATCAATAACAACACAGAAATTGTACGTTGGGCTACCGTCAGTACGACGAATGATCAGATCATCTAATTCACTATTTGAAATTTCGATGTGACCACGGATCTTATCATCAAAGATCACTGTGCCTTCTTTAGGATTACGGAAACGAATACAGAATGGAGAATCTGCTGTCGCTGCTGCATTAGCTGCGATAATTTTTGGATGATTAGCATCATAACGCGGCTTAACGCCATCTGCCATTTGTTGCTCACGAATTTCATCAAGCAGTGCTTTTGGACAGTAACATTTGTAAGCTTTATCTTCTGTTAACAGTTGATCAACCACTTCATTGTAACGATCAAAACGCTTAGTCTGGTAGTAAGGACCTTCATCCCAATTTAACTCTAACCATTCCATGCCTTCCATAATCGCATCAATCGCTTCTTGAGTTGAGCGTTCGATATCCGTGTCTTCGATACGTAATACGAATTCGCCACCCATGTGCTTCGCAAATAGCCATGAATACAGTGCTGTACGTGCACCACCAACGTGCAAAAAGCCAGTTGGGCTTGGTGCAAAGCGAGTTTTAACCGTCATTGAGATTACCTTATGAATGATGGACGACACAGTAAAAGCTACTGTGCTAAATCTATTGCTGAGTATTTTAGCACTGTAACCAAGATCTACAATCTTTGATCTGTTTCACAAGCAGATATTCAATCTGGTTATTATTAAGAACTAGCCTGGGATCAGCTCTTTATTCGCCATAAATAGCCCTACATGCCCACTATGATAAATAGCAACAAAAAGAGAATAGCGATAATAATTATATTGGAGGGAAGGAAATAAAAAGAGATAACAAATTTAAACAGGAAAGTTCACTACTTTAACTTGCGAAAATACAAGTGTTAAACCAAAATAAAAGTGTAAATTTGCTATCAACTTCTCAAAAAAAAGGAACTAAACATGAAAAAACTTTTAGGACTTTGCGCTGGAGCACTTTTGATGATGCCATTTACTCTGCAAGCGGAAAATTCACCCACAGGCCCTTTCGTTGAGTGCCAACTACAAAATGGTAATGTCGAATTTATACCAGCTATGTTTTGCGAGATAAAGAAAGGTAAATATCATTATTAAATGATGACACATAAAATTAAAGCGTAGGAATCACTCTATTCCTACGCTTCTAATAATATTTATCAATAATTGATTACAGAATAAATTATTGTGTTACCGCCCAGCCTAAGAATGCTTTGCGCTGCTGTGGCGTTAACTGTGAATAGATGTTTTTAAGCTCTTGCTCTGCAGCGACGATTTTTGTCGGTTGAACAATAGCAACCGGTTCTACTGCGGTAGCTGCTGGAGATTCGATTTTAACTAATTGTTTAGGTTTTTTCTTAAGCTCAACAAGCGGCTTTTCACCTGCAAAAGCATAACCTTGTGATTGATTATAGTAAGCCAAATCTTTTAAATAATCACGGCCGAAAAGGGTCGCTGAATCACCACTATTATTTTTTGGTAGTACACCCATTTTAGCGTTAATAACATCACCGTTTGATGCAATAAGCTTCACTGTCGGATTCGCATCAAAATTACGTACATCGATTGAACTAACAACACGCGCACCAGGTACAACTTTAAATTGTTTATCGTTTGCTGTTAGAGTAATGACAATCGGCTCTGAACGGTATTTTTCTAATTGCCCTTGGCCTTCGACTAATTTAGATACGCGAACCACAATTTGATTTAGACCATTATTTAGCGTTAAATCTTCTGTTTTTTCTAGGAGATTAAGGGTTTTGTTGCCGTTAACAATCACAGTTTCAACATCTGGAGCAAACGACACTTCAACAGCCGCATTTGCACCATGAGCCATCATCATTGCGCTTGCTAATAATAAATTTTTACCTAATTTCATCTTTATATCTCCCTATAAAAAACGAGCATTGATAATCAATGCTCGTTCTAAAACATTCTAATTTAGGTACAAATTAGAAGTAGTATTCAACACCCATAAGTAGGTTAGTTGAGTCACCGCCTTCCGTACCGCCATTCATATTGTAATGACGAACGTCTGTAAATAGGTATGCACTTGGTAGTAAGTAACCTAGACGTGCTGTAATTGCTGTATCTTCAGTATCTGCTTGCTTACCTTTACCAGCGATATCAGCTTCAGCAGTACCTGCGTAACCAACTTTGTACACCCACTGACCATTGTGAACATATTGCGCCGTTGTAGACCATGCCCACTGACTGTTAGTACCTAGAGCAACATCAGTTGTCATATACTTACCAGCAGCAGTTAGCGTAACATTACCAAGGAATACAGAACCACCAACGATTGAATATTGTGAACCAGTATTTGCCAAGAATGTATCAGTATTCGCTGCTTCAGCAGAGTTATCGTAGTAACCCGCATGTACAGAGAACATATCTGCAGAGTAAGATGCTGCAATACTGTATGCTACATTATCAGTAGATGTTGCCATGTTGCTTAACGTTGCTTGAACGTTAAAGCCACCAAAGTTTGCAGAATCAAAACGAAGGTTGTTGTTGGTACGATCTTCAAATGATGCGCCAATATCTTGGTTCCAGTCAAATACATTACCTAGACCTGGGTTTGAGTGTGGCCAGTCAACGTAGTTATATGCAGCAACTAATTGACGACCGTATTTGATAGAACCGATGCCATCAAATTGGAAACCAAGGAAAGTATCACGTGCACCTAGTGCACCGTTATTTGGGTGTTTCCATGACTCGTTTGGATCGTAACCGCCGTTATCAGCATTACCGCCTTCAATTTGCCATAGTAGCGTTGGAGCAAAGTTATCAAATTCAACTGCGCCACGGAAACCGATACGTGATTCAATAACAGCACTTACTGTATCATCTGATTTATCCGCTTTTGGCATACCGTATTGAACAAAACCAGCTGCCTGACCGTACATCTGTACTTTGCCGTCAAGTAGATCGATTGCTGCGTTTGCTCCCGTTGAAGCCATTGCTGCTGTTGCGATTGCAGCGCCAAGTAGCGTACGTTTGAACATGTTTTCCATGGAATAACTCCTAAAAGATATTAGCTGTTTACTTGCCCCTGAAAGGTTGGCCGCCGAAGGTGGCAAGTAAATCTCCTATATGTCGGTCGAATCATTTCAACCAATTCATATTATTTCGTTTTAAATTGAACTTTTAAGTAACTTCGGTACTAAGACTACTTTCGCAGCGCAAAACATCAATAAGAACTTACTTTTTAATAGTGAAACTATGATTGAGTGCAAACTTTTGGCGCTATCGTGATCAATGTCATATGTTTTTACCCTCAGGATAAAAACAAAAAAATAACCATTAATAAACAACATGTTAGATAATATATCATTTGTTATTGTGAACAGTGTCGTGTTTTTAGAATAGCGCCATTAGCAAGCTCAAAAATAATCGGCTATGGATGTCAATCTAAAATATTTTTCATTATCACCATTAAATAAACATCAAAAATTAAGTTCATTTTTAATAACAGCTCCAGCCATTGACCAAATAACGACAAAAAAAAACCTCACAAGTGTGAGGCTTCAATATTAAATCGGGTTATTTTTATTACTTATTGATCAAATCAACCAACTGTTGCTCATCCCAAACTTCAATATTCAGCTCTTGGGCTTTGGCTAATTTAGATCCTGCCGCTTCACCTGCAACTAATAAATCAGTTTTTTTAGACACACTGCCCGTCACTTTAGCACCAAGTGCCTGTAATGCTGCTTTAGCGTCACCACGGGTTAATTGTGATAATGACCCCGTTAGTACCACAACTTTGCCCTCTAACGGTAACTCAACCCCTGCTTGAGGTTTCTCAATAGCAGGCCAATGAATACCTTGTGCTAATAAATCATCAATAACAATGGTGTTATGTGGTTCACGGAAGAAATTAAACAAATGTGCTGCAACCACTTCACCGACATCAGGCACTTTAATTAATTGTTCTTTAGATGCCTGACTGATCGCGTCTAAGGTTTCAAAATAATTGGCCACATTGGCAGCTGTCGCTTCACCGACTTCACGAATGCCCAATGAATAAATAAATCGCGCTAACGTGGTTTGTTTTGATGCAGCCAGCGCATCAATTAATTTTTGGGCTGATTTAGGTCCCATACGTTCAAGTACCGTTACTTCTCCAGCACTGAACTTAAACAAATCGGCGGGCGTTGAAACCATTTCACGATCAACCAACTGTTCTATTACTTTTTCACCACAGCCATCAACATCTAACGCTTTGCGTGACACAAAGTGCTTTAGTGCTTCTTTACGTTGTGCTTGGCAGAATAAGCCGCCAGAACAACGCGCAACCGCCTCACCTTCGACTCGTTCAACTTTAGATTGGCACACAGGGCATTCTGTCGGAAATACTATCGCAACCGCATCAGCAGGACGACGGGACTCAACCACCGCAGCAATTTGAGGGATCACATCGCCAGCACGACGAATAATGACGGTATCACCAATCATTACGCCTAAACGTGATACTTCATCAGCATTATGTAGGGTCGCATTGCTAACAGTAACGCCGCCGACAAATACCGGTTCGAGTTTGGCTACAGGGGTTATTGCGCCAGTGCGTCCTACTTGAAACTCAACATTGTTTAAAATGGTCATTTCTTCTTGGGCGGGGAACTTATAGGCAATCGCCCATCGAGGAGCTCGAGCAACAAATCCAAGTTGCTGTTGCAAATCAAGACGATCAACCTTGATCACCACCCCGTCAATTTCATAGCCTAACGATTGGCGTTTTTCACCGATCATTTGATGATATTCAATCACCGCTTCAATACTGTCTACCATTCTAATTTCTGGGCACATAGGTAGACCCCATGCTTTAAGCTCGCATAGACGTTGGTATTGTGTATCGGCCAACTCTCGCCCTTCTACTACACCCACCGCATAGGCATAAAAACTTAACGGACGAGTTGCAGTAATCTTAGGATCAAGCTGACGTAAACTACCAGCAGCGGCATTACGTGGGTTAGCAAAAGTTTTAAGGCCTTTTTTAAGTGCTTTAGCGTTAAGTTCATCAAAGCCTTTTTTAGGCATAAAAACTTCACCGCGGACTTCTAAACGCTGCGGCCAATCGTCACCACGCAATCGTAATGGAATAGCCCCAATCGTACGCACGTTATGGGTAATATTCTCACCCGTTGCGCCGTCACCACGGGTTGCAGCTTGAACAAGCACCCCATTCTCATACATTAAGCTAACGGCTAAGCCATCTAATTTGGGCTCACAACAGTAACTAATACTGTTGTTATCACGTAATCGATCTTGAAGGCGCTTTTGGAAATCACGTAAATCATCATCATTAAACGCATTGCCTAATGACAACATCGCAATCTCATGGGTAACTTGAGTAAAGCCATCAAGCGCACTTCCACCAACACGTTGACTCGGTGAGTCATTGGTTATCCATTGTGGATGCTCAGCTTCGATCGCCAATAATTGTTGCATTAGACGATCATATTCAGCATCTGGAATCTCAGGATCATCTTCAACATAATAACGATAACCATGATAATCTAATTGTTGTTTTAAGCTGGCAAGTTGTTGCTGAAGATCGGTGCTCATTTCAATTCCTACCTGAAGAAGATGTCGATTAATAACTTTATTATTAACAAAACTTCAAATCATTATGGTTACTACAATAGATACAATAAAATTCAGGCCCCCGAAGGAGCCTGAATGGTAAGCAGTAATAATAATCGATTAGATTAACATTGATTATATTTTACTGATTTCTCTCGATATGCGGCGATACGATTAGGGGTGATCATGACACGATCTTGATCCATCACATCCGCATTAAGTTGATCGGCAATTTGCTGGGCGGTTTGTAACATCATATTAAAGTTACTCGACGCTTTACCATAACATGGCAACATTAAGAAAAAGCCAATACCTGGGGTTTCAAAATGCTGGTAATTTGTTTCAGGAAATGTACCGGGATTAAGCAAGTTAGTCACAGAGAAAATAACAGGTTCAGTACCCGCTAAATCCGCATGACGGTGGAAAACTGAGTTTTCACCAAAAATCAAACCATTACGTTCTAAACACGCAAACAATGAAGGTCCACGTAGTACCTTACCTTTACGTGCATGTACACAAACAGATAAGTAGGTTGGCGGTAGAGGCTCTGGCTCTGGTAATACCTCAGGCTCAAGGATCACTTCAGGTTCTGGAGTAATTTCTGGCTCAGGTATTATTGTTGTCACAGTCTCAATTATAGCAGCTTTAGTAACAGGCTCTTGCGGCTTCACATCATCTTCAACAACAGGCGTAAAAATAGGTGTTGGAACAGATTGAGCGGCAACGATTGGTTGGGGCGCAGCAACGGGTTGAGGCGCAACTACTGGCTGAGCGGCAACGGTTGGTTGAGGCGCAACAACTGGCTGAGCGGCAACGATTGGTTGAGGCGCAGCTACTGGCTGAGCAGCAACGATTGGTTGAGGCGCAGCTACTGGCTGAGCAGCAACGATTGGTTGAGGCGCAGCTACTGGCTGAGCGGCAACGGTTGGTTGAGGCGCAACAACTGGCTGAGCGGCAGCGGTTGGTTGAGGCGCAGCTACTGGCTGAGCGGCAACGGTTGGTTGAGGCGCAACAACTGGCTGAGCGGCAACAGTTGCTTGAGGTGCAACAACTGGCTGAGCGGCAACGATTGGTTGAGGCGCAGCTACTGACTGAACAGCAACAGTTGGTTGAGGTGCAACTGCTGGTTGAGGCGCAGATCCAATGTGCATCTGTGGCTCAATACGTTCGTGAGTCGCAACTTTCGGTGCGGTATTCACACTTGGAGCTGCAGTTTCACCCAATAATGGATCATGTTGAGGACGTTCACCAAAACTAAAACCAGGTTCTTTACGTTTAGACACTGGTTTTGTCGCAGTAACGTCAGGTTGATTTGACTTAGCTTCTGTCACTTCCGGTGTACTATTCACAACACGGACGTCACTAACACTCTCTTGGACAATATCTTGACTATCAAGATTGACTTCATCTATTTTACTTAGTGGTTTCTCACCAAATTTAGCTGGCTTTTCTTTTCTGCTAGTCCATAGACCATGAAAAAGAAGCGCTGCAATAGCTAACGCACCAACAATAATAAGAACCAGACGCAATTCCTGCATATGAATACTCTAAATTAACTCGTTATCCCTTTACGGGGTTAATAATAGAAAAAAATCTACTAGGAAACTTAGTATCTAGTTAGAATTTCTCACCGAATGACTTACTGTACCAAAACTCACTTGACAATGAGAGGGTGAATATCGAGATTCAACCAAGATAGTGTAAGCTTAGTAATTTTTGTACAAATTTAAATCATTTTTGTATTGTTACTCGTCATTTTTATTTTATCGTCAACGTAGTGACAACAATTTTGTTCATTGATTCCATTCTACCTCGACCATTAATATCTATAAAAGAAATCTAAACAGATGAACAGTAAAACGCTAAAAAATGCATGTTCAGGAGAGAAATAATGCCACAACCGCATAATACAAAGTCAACAACCAGTGGTGCTGGTTATTTTTTCCAAGGCCTACAGCTTGCCTCTCAACCAGGTACTCGCCGTTTTGTCCTTATACCTTTACTCATAAACATTGTGTTACTTGGGAGTGCTTTTGCGACACTATTAAGCCATCTTAATGGGTGGATTAACCATTGGCTAAGTTATTTACCTAGCTGGCTTGACTGGCTTTCTTATCTTTTATGGCCATTATTAGCTATTGCCGCGTTAGTTTCATTTTCATATTTTTTCAGCACAATTGCTAACTGGATTGCCGCGCCATTTAACGGCTTGTTAGCTGAATACCTTGAAGCCAAACTCACAGGGCAAACACCACCCGATGATAGCTTCAAAGCATTAGTCAAGGATCTGCCTCGAACCATGGGTCGTGAATGGACTAAACTTAAGTATTATCTACCTAAAGCGATTGGATTACTCATTTTAATGTGGATCCCTGCGATTGGCCAAACTGTTGCGCCAATACTATGGTTTTTATTCAACGCTTGGATGATGGCAATTCAATATGTTGATTACCCGTTTGATAATCATAAAGTACCGTTTCCTGATATGCGAGACGCCCTCAAACAAAAGCGTGGTCAGGCATTAAGTTTTGGTGCCGTAGTGATGCTATTAACCATGGTTCCCATTGTTAACTTATTTGTAATGCCGATTGCCGTTTGTGGTGCAACTGCAATGTGGGTAGATCATTATCGCAGCCAATTTAAACGATACTAAGTAATAACCTAAATTACGACATAACATAAAGGTCAATAATCTCAGCCCTATTGACCTTTATTATTATCCCCACAAGAAAACACCAAAAAAGTAACAAAAAAAACGCAATCAATTACACATTAAAGATCAAAATAAGTTTCAACTGTCACATAATAACAATAAGATATAACCATTAATTACTTTGCAAATATCGAGACAGGTATATGCTTAATCTATTCAACATTGAGTCTAATTTGTCACGAAGGAACGAAGTATGAGCAAAATATACGAAGATAATTCTCTCACGATTGGTAACACCCCGCTGGTACGTCTTAATCGTGTCAGTAATGGTAAGGTGCTTGCAAAAATTGAAGCCCGTAATCCTAGTTTCAGTGTTAAATGCCGTATCGGCGCCAATATGGTGTGGGAAGCAGAAAAAAATGGCCTTCTAAAAGAAGGGATTGAACTTGTAGAGCCAACCAGTGGTAATACTGGTATTGCACTTGCTTTTGTGGCCGCAGCTCGTGGTTATAAACTCACACTAACCATGCCAGAAAGCATGAGCCTTGAACGCCGTAAATTACTAAAAGCCCTTGGTGCAAACCTTGTACTAACTGAAGCGGCAAAAGGCATGAAAGGCGCTATTGATAAAGCAGAAGAGATCGTTGGCTCAAACCCAAGTAAATATTTACTGCTGCAACAGTTTAATAACCCGGCGAATCCGGCTATTCATGAAAAAACCACGGGACCAGAAATCTGGGATGCAACCGATGGTGAAATTGATGTTTTCGTTTCGGGTGTAGGTACTGGTGGTACCATTACCGGAGTTAGCCGTTACATTAAACAACAACAAGGAAAAGCCATTACTGTTGTTGCCGTTGAACCAACAGAATCCCCAGTGATCACTCAAACTGTCAATGGTGAAACAGTTAAACCAGGACCACATAAAATTCAAGGTATCGGTGCTGGCTTTATTCCTGGCAACCTTGATTTAGCCCTTATCGATGAAATTGAACAAGTCAGTTCTGATGACGCCATCGAAATGGCCCGTCGCTTAATGGATGAAGAAGGTATTCTGGCTGGGATCTCATCAGGTGCTGCTGTTGTGGCTGCCAATAATATTGCTGCACGACCAGAATTTGCAGATAAAAACATTGTCGTTATTTTGCCAAGTTCAGGTGAACGTTACCTATCAACCGCGCTTTTTGCTGGTATATTTACAGAAAAAGAAACCCAACAGTGATCACATTTTGTGATGTTAGATAGGCATATCGCCCCCCAAAAAGGCCCTTTGTGGGCTTTTTTGTTGCATTTTATTCTCAGCTTTACTATAAAGCTGATGCGCTTTATTTTTAGCATCAAAATAAAAGGACAATTATTAGTCAATTTTGATTAATCTAAAAAAGTTTCTCATAAAACTTTGACTTGGATTAAAGCTAAGACAACATGTTATTAGGTAGTTTATACTACTTGAACAAATATGCTGAGACTTATAATCACATAGGTTATAGCTCATAAAGCAAACTATTAATATAACGACTATATCTAAATTGGGGTGAAATATGTATCAGAAGCAAGTTGAAATCACTGCACCAAACGGCCTACACACTCGTCCAGCGGCACAGTTCGTTAAAGATGCAAAATCATTTGAAGCTGACATCACAGTAACTTCAAACGGTAAAAGCGCAAGTGCTAAGAGCCTATTTAAGCTTCAAACTCTTGGCCTAGTTAAAGGCGCAGTTATTACTATCGCAGCTGAAGGCGCACAAGCTCAAGAAGCAGTTGATAAGCTAGTAACTCTTACAGAGCTACACGACGGTGCTGATATCGCAATGTTCCGCGAAATCTAAACTAAGTTTGTATACAAACGAGTTCCACGTTTTTAGTTAATTAAAGGTAAGGCTATGATTTCAGGTATCCTGGCATCTCCTGGTATTGCTTTCGGTAAAGCATTGCTATTGCAAGAAGAAGAGATTGTTTTAAACAAAACTCCAATCGCTGCAGACCAGATCGATAACGAAATTCAACGTTTCTTCGACGCTCGAAAAAAATCTGCTGAGCAACTTGAAGTTATCAAAGAAAAAGCACGTATCACCTTTGGTGAAGAGAAAGAAGCCATCTTTGAAGGTCACATCATGTTGCTTGAAGATGAGGAGCTAGAAGAAGAAATTATAGCCCTTATTAAAGATAAGCAATCAGCTGATTATGCGATTTATTCGATCATTGAAGAACAAGCACAAACCCTTGAATCTCTTGATGATGAATACTTAAAAGAACGTGCAAGTGATATTCGTGATATCGGTAGCCGTTTTGTTAAGAATGCATTAGGCATTAATGTTATTAATTTAAGTGCTATTAATGAGCAAGTGATTTTGGTCGCTAATGACCTAACACCATCAGAAACAGCACAAATTAATCTAGAGTTCGTTCTTGGCTTCATTACTGATATCGGTGGTCGTACTTCACACACCTCTATCATGGCCCGTTCACTAGAAATCCCTGCTATTGTAGGTACTAATAACATTACATCTTTAGTTAAGAACGGCGATATGTTAGTTCTTGATGCAATCAATAATCAGGTTGTTATCAATCCAAGTGAAGATGAACTAAACAAATTTAAAGCTATTCGTGATGCTGATAAAGCAGAGCAAGAAGAATTAGCGAAGCTAAAAGATCTTCCTGCTATTACACTTGATGGCAAGCAAGTTGAAGTCTGCGGTAACGTAGGTACAGTTAAAGACTGTAACGGCGTTAACCGTAATGGCGGTGAAGGCGTTGGTCTATACCGCACTGAATTCTTGTTTATGGACCGTGATTCTTTGCCTACAGAAGAAGAACAGTACCAAGCATACAAAGAAGTTGCCGAAGCAATGCATGGCGAGCCAGTGATTATCCGTACTATGGATATCGGTGGTGATAAAGATCTACCTTATTTAGATCTTCCTAAGGAAATGAACCCATTCTTGGGTTGGCGTGCAATTCGCATCAGCTTAGATCGCCCTGAAATTCTTCGTGCTCAATTCCGTGCTATCTTGCGTGCATCAGCTCACGGTAAAGTTCGTATCATGTTCCCGATGATTATTTCGGTTGAAGAAGTACGTACATTAAAAGCAGCAATTGAAGAGTTTAAGGTTGAATTAACCGCTGAAGGCTTGGCGTTTGACGTTAACATCGAGATCGGTGTTATGGTTGAAACACCAGCAGCTGCAGCGATTGCGCACCATTTAGCAAAAGAAGTTTCTTTCTTTAGTATTGGTACCAACGATTTAACCCAGTATACTCTAGCAGTTGACCGTGGTAATGAGCTTATTTCTCATCTCTACAACCCGCTATCGCCTGCTGTACTTACTGTGATCAAGCAAGTTATTGATGCTTCTCACGCTGAAGGTAAGTGGACAGGTATGTGTGGCGAGCTTGCTGGCGACGAACGTGCTACCCTACTGCTATTAGGTATGGGTCTTGACGAGTTCAGCATGAGTGCGATTTCTATCCCTCGCGTTAAGAAAGTTATCCGTAACGCTAACTTTGCTGACGTTAAAGCAATGGCAGAGTATGCATTAACTCTTCCAACTGCTGCTGAGATTGAAGAGCACGTAGAAAAATTCATCGCAGAAAAAACCATCTGCTAATAATATAGCAGCTGATAAAATAACAACGCTTAGGAGCAACGATATGGGCCTGTTTGACAAATTAAAGAAAATGGTTTCTGACGACAGCAGCGAAGCTGGTATTATTGAAATTATTGCACCTCTTTCTGGTGAAATCGTTAACATCGAAGATGTGCCTGATGTAGTATTTGCTGAAAAAATCGTTGGTGATGGTATCGCTATCCGCCCAACTGGCAACAAAATGGTTGCACCAGTAAACGGTACTATCGGTAAGATTTTTGAAACTAACCACGCATTCTCTATTGAGTCTGACGATGGCATCGAGCTTTTTGTTCACTTCGGTATTGATACTGTTGAACTTAAAGGCGAAGGTTTTACTCGCATCGCTGAAGAAGGCCAAACTGTTAAAGTTGGCGACACTATCATCGAATTCGATCTTGCACTTCTAGAAGAGAAAGCTAAGTCAACATTGACGCCTGTAGTTATCTCTAACATGGATGAGATCAAAGAGTTAATCAAGCTATCTGGTGCTGTAAACGTTGGTGAAACACCAGTACTACGCATCAAGAAATAAGATTGTTAATATCTTAATAAAAAACGCAGCTTTCTAGCTGCGTTTTTTTATGTCTAAAAATCCTAATCAGCATCTAGTAGCCCACCCTATATCCCCTGACACGCGTTAACTATCCAATTTAATACCATGACATCAATAATAACGAATATGTGAGTCAGCGAGACTATGGCGCGATTGTATCAATACTCTTAATTGGTTGGTTATACCAATCACAATAAGTTTCTGACTTCATTGAATGTCCTCTTTCGTCATTCCCTACAGTGAATGCCCGCGAGGGCGATAGGGAATCTAATGCTTTTGAAAGATGACCACTTAATTAATGGGATTAGTATTAGTTAGTTAGTTAGTTAGTTAGTTAGTTAGTTGATTGGTTGGTTGGTTGGTTGGTTGATTGGTTGATTGGTTGATTGGTTGATTGGTTGATTGGTTGATTGGTTGATTGGTTATATTAGAAGGAAATACATCACGGCAAGCAATAACGAAATAGGATTAATCAGCAGATCAAAGATTGAGTGGCATTCTGATAATAAACAACCAGTCATAAAAAAACGCCACTAAAAAATAGTCGCGTTTCTTAAGTATAATTGTCATAAATTATCAATTGATGGCTTATGCAGTCATCACCTCAACCTGCAATTTAACATGCTCACAATTTGGCTCACCTGATTCAAATAACATTGGCATATTTAATCCAGTCGATAATGTTTGTGCCAAAATAGTCCGCCAGCCACCGTCATCTAATCGTTCTTGTACTTTAAATGCAATACTCACACTATCTGCTGAAACGTCTAACAGTTGTGCTTTACCCACGACTTCACGGTATGAATGATGATTATCCTGACTCAAACCTTCAAAAAAAATGGTTTCTTCACCGGGTAATAAAGACAATGATGTATTGACCATTTGACGCAAGCGACAAGCACTGTGCATTTCAAAACTAATATCGAGCAACCAATCAGCCATAGCTAATGGGCTCAATAATGTACTAAGAAATAATTGCCCTTTACCCATTCCGAACATTTCCATTACGACTACCTCTTACAAGCTAATGTGCAAATACATCCTTCACTCGTGAGCTTCGAACTAAATACAATCCAAGCCAAACGGTTAATAACAAGGTTAATGCACGGACCCAAGAAAATGCACCTTGACTCAACACGAGATGATATATTTGCAAAGCAAAATCGATACTGTAAGCAGCTATTAATAATTTTTTTCCATGCTGCCACAGATAATGTATAACTTTATTAGTGCTACTACGCTGACCTGATAACCACATTAATAATAAGGCTGGGCTTCCCAACACCATGCCGATATAAAGTGTGTCTCGCAGCGGATAAATCAATTCAAGTAGTTGCCCACCTTGTGTTCGACTAACCCCTGCCATGACAAAAATCACCAGTGCTTTCGCATTAAAAATCAACGTAAGCCATAACATCTTATTTAATTTTAACTGCCCATGCTCATCGTAGGCATTGATAGGATAAAGCAAACAACTTCCCTCACACTTGTTCAACTTAATACGCATCAATCTCGATAGCATCAGCACACTATGGCTTAATTCGACTCTAATCGATCACTGCATATTAAGTACTATTTAAGCGTTATTTTTGTGGAACACCGCACTTTTCATTTATTTATATTGCCGCACAAGTCACGTTTTTTGATCTAATACCAACAAGTTATGGTCATTTATCAATCAACAACACCGCCAAAAGCATCAAACTAAATTCTTTCTAATCATAAAGTTACATTATGAATATAGTATTAACAGATTATTCATTTAAATCTGAAACTTTCATACAAAAATAACAATCTATATAAAAAAACACACATATGACAATAACCTCATTGATGACATCGCTACTGCTAAGATTAAGTAATCAGATATACTAACATTTACCTATCATTCATCTATTAAGGTCAATAGTGCGCATGGCGACCATCAAAAAAAATGCTACTCCCTCTGCAGAAACACAAATAGAAGCATTGAGAGTGGCTAAGGCTACGCAAAAAGAAGGCCAAACCAAGGAACAAACTAAACTGATCGCACAAGGAATTCAGAAAGGGATTGAGCAATATAAAAAACAACAAAAATCCAAAGCCAGAGATCGTGATAAATTAAAGAAAAAAACAACCCAATCTAAAAATAATCAGTCAGAGACTATCGATAATCCACTACCCGCCCCACAAATTATCTATAAGCAACATTGGCTACCATGGGGGATTATTGTGGCTTCTTGGATTGGTTTTGGTGCTTATTTAGCGTATAGCAACGTACTATGATGAGAGCAAATATGAAGATTGTTGGCTTTATAACAGCATTAAGTGGGTTAATCAGTGGTTGCGCTGATCCACAATCAACGCCATGGCAGCGTCAAATAGACACCCCATGCGATAATAAATCCCATTGTGTATCAACTATCGAACAGCGTGAAAAATTTAAGCTAGCCCCTTTTACGCTTACTCCTAAAGGTATACAAAAGTGGTCAGATATTGTTGCTCTTGCGCAAACATTGCCGGGAGCAAAACTGATCGAGCAAGATGAGCATTATTTTCATATAGAAGTTCGCAGTGCGGTATTTGGATTCATTGATGATTTTGAAGTTAAACAACAAGCCCAGCAACTCCAAGTAAGATCTATTTCCCGTAGTGGCTACTCTGATTTTGGCGTAAATCGTAAACGTGCTCAACAATTTAGAACGTTATTGGTCGAGCAACAGCTGATCCATGATACATCCACCAGCAACTGATTTGCTAACCACAATGAACATAACAAAAAGCCATGGTCACCTTAGTATTCACTATGGCAACCATGGCTTAACAATCATACTGTTATGACGATTTAATCCAGTTTTTTATCTTTACCTAACGACAACAGCCACACGCTTACCGCAGCTACAGCCACAAAACCAGACAAAATAATCATTGGCATCGCGATATAACCCAGCGTATGCCAAATTACCGATTCTAGCGTACTCATCGTTTCTCCTTAGCTTATTGCCATCCAGCTACATCTTTCATGTCAGGCAACTTGTGAGCAATCCCTTTATGGCAATCAACACAGGTTTTATCACCGGAGGCTAATGCGGTTGAATGTTGCTTAGCACTACGCGGGGCTTGCTCAGAAAAATCCATATAATTGAACTGATGACAATTACGGCATTCTTGAGAATCATTATTCTTCATTCGTTGCCATTCTCGCTCGGCAAGGTGACCACGGCGAGCATTGAATTTTTCAGGAGTATCAATCGTGCCCATCATGTGCGAGAAAATCTCTTTTGATGCCTGTACCTTACGCACAATTTTATCGGTCCAATTGTGCGGCACATGACAATCTGAACAAATCGCTCTCACGCCAGAACGGTTTGAAAAATGTATGGTTTCTTGAATTTCTTTAACGATTGGCGCATGACATCCCGCACAAAATTCTTCAGAGTTGGTTTTTTCCATCACGGTATTAAACCCGCCCCAGAATAATAACCCGCCCATAAATCCCATAAAAAGCACTAATCCAACCGCCACTTTACTGGGTGTTTTTAGTCGTAACCAAAATGTTTTTAACAACTTCATAGGTAAACCCTTTTTACTATTCAGTCACGATTAACGTAGTGCATTGACACGCTTGAAATCATTTTCAACCAAGGGTTTTGCATCCGCTTGTGGCACATGACACTGCAAGCAAAAATAACGACTTGGTGAAACATCAGATAACACTTGGCCTTGCTGTGGTGACACATAGTGAGTAACGCTGATCTTGGTCGCACCCATTTCTTTAGCGTTTTTCCAGCTATGGCACGCTAAACATTTATTGGCATTGAGCGACACTTCATAATGACGAATGCTATGAGGGATCAATGGTGGCTGATAAACATAGTCACTATCAATAAGGCCTTGATCTTTAGGGTAGTGTTTCATTGGATCCGCTGGACGTGTTGTCTCTAACTCAACCATTCCTCGTAACGACTCAACGCCGCCGATACCACCAGGGTTATCCAGTTTAGCTGCCGCTGCAATATTTGCGGCGGTTGCGGTTGCTGCTGCCGAATCACTATCATCACTATGAGCAATTCCGGTCAGCATTAGCCCTGCGACTAATGCGGCAAAAAATAATCGTTTCATGCTGTTCTCCGTTACTAGGCATATTCTAGTCACAGCGAACGACAACAATCGTTCGCTGAATTAATTGATTAGATCTTGGTGATCTTAATAGGACACTTTTTAAAATCTGTCTGTTTCGACAATGGATCCGTCGCATCCAAAATCAATTTATTAACTAAAATATTGGCATCAAAAAACGGTACAAAAACCAATCCTACTGGAGGGCGATTACGACCACGGGTTTCAACTCGACAACGCACTTCACCACGACGAGAAGCTAATAACACCTCATCGCCACGACGAAGATTACGGGCTTTTGCATCTTGAGGATTGATATAACACCACGCATCAGGCACTGCTTTATATAATTCAGGTACACGGCGGGTCATGGTGCCAGTATGCCAATGCTCTAGCACTCGCCCAGTACACAGCCACATATCATAATCTTTATCAGGCACTTCTGGTGGCGCTTCATAGGGTGCTGAAATAATAAATGCTTTTCCATCAGGCTTGCCATAGAAGTCCCAACCTGATCCTTTTTTAGCATACGGATCAGAGCCTTCTTTAAAGCGCCATTGGGTTTCTTTACCATCGACAACCGGCCAACGTAAACCACGTACTTTATGGTAGGTTTCATAAGGGGCAAGATCATGTCCATGCCCACGTCCAAATGTGGCATATTCTTCAAATAAGCCTTTTTGAACATAACAATCTTGCGCTTGTGCATCATCATTTAATGGTTGCGCTTGCGTTAATGGGTACTTATCAACTTGGCCATTGCGGAACAAAATGTCATACATGGTTTTGCCACGGTATTGCGGCATCTTATTAAGCAGCGCTTCATCCCAAACTTCTTCAACCTTAAACCGCTTGGAGAACTCCATGATCTGCCATAAATCAGATTTCGCTTCACCCGGCGCTTTAACTTGCTGATACCACACTTGAGTACGACGTTCAGCATTACCGTAAGCCCCTTCTTTTTCTACCCACATTGCGGTTGGTAAAATCAAGTCAGATGCTTGCGCTGTAACGGTCGGATAAGGGTCTGAACACACGATAAAGTTATCAGGATTACGATAACCTGGTAAGCGTTCCTCATTAATATTTGGGCCCGCTTGCATGTTGTTATTACACATCACCCAATAAGCATTTAACTTACCGTCATTTAGCATTCGATCTTGCTGTACAGCGTGATACCCAGGTTTAGGTGGGATCGTGCCTTCAGGAAGCTTCCAAATGTTTTCAGCAATAGCGCGATGCTTAGGATTAGTGACCACTAAATCTGCTGGTAAACGGTGAGCAAAAGTACCCACTTCACGGGCAGTACCACACGCAGAAGGCTGGCCCGTTAAT
Source organism: Photobacterium phosphoreum (assembly GCF_002954725.1). Classification (GTDB taxonomy): domain Bacteria; phylum Pseudomonadota; class Gammaproteobacteria; order Enterobacterales; family Vibrionaceae; genus Photobacterium; species Photobacterium phosphoreum. Next base: position 344,936 of record NZ_MSCQ01000001.1, on the reverse strand, counting down.
GAAAATGGGCTATTCCCTGGAGTTGATATTTTACCGGTTAATAAATGCAAGTTATAAACCAAGCTTTGCATCCACACACCACGAGTATGTTGGTTCATACCCATAGTCCACAGTGACATTACCTTGAGATTAGGATCAGCGTAATACTTCGCTAATTCAACTAACTTTTCAGGCTCAACCCCAGACATTTGGGATGCTTTTTCAAGAGTATAATCAGCCACTGACGCTTTATATTCCTCAAACGTCATCGGGAATAAATCGCCAGAGTTAGGGTTAGCCGCTTGCTTTTGTAATGGGTTATCATCACGCAGACCATAACCGATATCTGTTTGAGCACGTTTGAAATGGGTATGTTTATTCACAAAGTCCCAATTCACTGCATCATTTTCAATAATGTAATTGGCAATATAGTTAGCAATCACTAAATCAGTTTGTGGGTGGAAGATCATGCCGTTATCAGCAAGTTCAAACGAACGATGCTCATAAGTCGATAATACATTGACTTTGACATGAGGATGACTCAAACGACGATCAGTCAATCGGGTCCACAACACCGGGTGCATTTCAGCCATGTTTGAGCCCCACAGCACAAACACATCCGCATGTTCTAAATCGTCATAACACCCCATTGGTTCATCAATACCAAAAGTACGCATAAAACCGACGACTGCAGATGCCATACAATGACGGGCATTAGGATCAATGTTATTAGATCGAAAACCTGCCTTCATCATTTTAGAAGCAGCATAGCCTTCCATTACTGTCCATTGACCAGAGCCAAACATACCGACACCCGATGGACCTTGCTTTTTCAATGCCGCTTTCCACTTCTCGGCCATGACATCAAAGGCGTGATCCCATGAAACAGGCGTAAACTCGCCCTCTTTATGGTATTGGCCATCTTTCATGCGTAATAATGGGGTTTGTAAGCGATCTTTACCGTACATTATTTTCGATAAAAAATAGCCTTTAATACAGTTGAGGCCTTTATTTACCGGAGCTTGAGGATCGCCTTGAGTTGCAACCACCCGTCCATTTTTAGTACCCACTAAAACTGAACAGCCAGTGCCACAAAAACGACAAGGCGCTTTATCCCATTTAATGTTGGTTTCATCAGAACTCACAATTAAATTCGTCGCTGATGCAGGTAACGAAATACCCGCTACCGCAGCAGCAGACGCTGCAGCATTTGCTTTCACAAATGCTCTTCTTGTCATTTTCATAGCTTACCCTCAGCGTGTGTATCGTAGTGCTCAATATGGTGATAGACCAAAAAAGTGATTAACACGTGGTCTAAATTGTTAATTTTATCAATTGCATCAGTTACGTAGCCTTGGTTCTCTGTCTCAAGTACTACGATAATTTTACCTTCTTCACTTGTCGCAGGAATTTCAGTATTCGGTATAGCTAAAATTTGTTGGCTGATCGCGGCGAGATATTGTGGCTTAACGTGAACGATAAGGCTTGAGGTATGCACTTCATGTAATGTCATGTTTACTCTCTATAATGTTTAAATTTAAGGCGTTATCATTTCAATTGCAGCCACCGGACAGCCACTTATGCAAGCACCACAACCACTGCAATCAACCGTATTGATTATCGGTTGTGCAACCTTCCCCACTTGCAATGCAAAAGTGATGGCTTGAATTTCACATTGGTCACCGCAACTGCGGCATTCAATATTATTCAGTGCAATACACGATGAATTAATGGTCGCTATATGTGTCCATGGCAATTGGTACTGTGGTTCAAATAAAGGTTCAGGGCACACTTCTGCGCATTGATAACAAAAGCTGCACTCTCCTTCACCATGATTAAAGTCCACCACAGGGAAGCCACCATCGCCTTTAACGATGACGTTAGTTTGGCAAGCATCAACACAAGCATTGCAACGCTGACAATGATCAGTAAAAGTGTTGTCATTCTTTATCCAAGGTAAACGTTGCTGTTGGGATGGCTGTTGACGAGTAAATAAACTTCGACGCGAACGATTAATCACAGCCCTCTCCTTCATGCGTACAGTAAATAGTGACAAATCATCGCTCTCACACCATTCACTTTCTATTAATGTTCTTTTACGTTATTTTTAAATATCGTCATAACTGCGAACATACCCACAAAGGGGTAATTGCCTTCATACATTGATCAGGATCAATAAAACATACGCAGTAATGGCTAATATTTGCTAAAAAAAATCGCTTAATTCACCATTGAAAAATTAATATGATAGAAATGACACTAAAAAATAATCACCGCCACTCCATTCTATTAATAATTTTTCACATACACAGGTCGCTAATCCACAATGCAACAACAAAAAGTCAATTCGGTTACCACTACAATTGGTCGTTCAATGGTGGCCATTCTATTTTTAGTTTCTGCCACGAGTAGCTTAGCGTTATGCATGTTAGTTTCGAGCCTTAACGATGCTGCCGCCATCAATACTGCGGGCTCGTTAAGAATGCAAAGTTATCGATTAGCATTTGATATTGAAACCCAATCACCGCGACTTAACCTTCATACTCTTGAGTTTGAACAATCCTTAACATCACCCACCATGCAAGCATTGCATCATTGGTATGTGCCGCAGAAAATACAGGATCATTACACTGAATTACTTCTTACTTGGCAGGCGGTGCGCTCACAGTTAGATCAAATGGATAAAAATGGATATTTAACTCAAGTCGCGCCGTTTGTTGAGCGGATTGATCAGTTTGTGTTTGAATTACAACAATCATCCGAAAATAAATTGTATCTATTGGCATTAATTAGTGCGGTGGGGTTATTGCTGATTTTAATGGTGGTGTTATTTACGATTCAGTTCACACAGCGAAAAATAGTGGTGCCGCTCAATCAATTAATGGCGGGATGTAAACAGATTAAACAGCATCAGTTTGCCTTAACGATTAATAATAAAAGTGACAATGAGCTCGGTATTCTTGCGCGTACATTTACGCAAATGGCGGTGGATCTAGATAACTTTTATTCAGATCTAGAACAGAGTGTTAGTGAAAAAACCCATCGGCTACGCCATGCGAATGAATCACTAAAAGTACTCTACAATTGCTCACAACAGTTATCCGTTAGTCGTTTAACACATCAACATTTTCAGCATATGCTAGAAACATTAATTGCCATTGATGGTTTAACGGCAGCCAAACTGATTATTGAAGAATCCAATGACACCACCACAAAAATCACCGTGGGTGAGTACCAGTCAACAGCTTGGCATCAGCAGCCATTACTGATTGATGGCGAAATGATGGGTCAGTTATGGTGGCAATACCAATTACCCTGCCCTGATCTGGCTTTGATCGAAAATATCGCCAATATTTTAAGTCGCGGTATTTATTACAATCGCACCCAAAAACAAACCGAACAATTACTGTTAATGGAAGAGCGTGCCACTATTGCTCGAGAACTGCATGATTCTCTGGCACAATCATTATCGTATTTAAAAATCCAATTAACGATATTAAAACGGCAACTCAATACCAATACCAATGATAACCAGCAACAAACAGTACAAGTCATTGATGAAGAACTCTCTAATGCTTATACCCAATTACGAGAATTATTAAGCACATTTAGATTAACCATTAAAGAGGCTAATTTTAGTGAGGCACTCAATCAATTATTGACGTCATTACAAGATCAAACCTCGGCGCAATTTCAGGTTGATAACCAATTACCCTCAATGGCATTGATTGCCCATAATCAAGTCCATTTACTACAAATTATTCGTGAAGCGGTATTAAATGCCATCAAGCATGCCGATGCCAGCCACATTAAAATAGCTTGTCACCAACAACAAAACGTCATTAATGTTGAAATTGCTGATGATGGAATTGGGTTTGATCCTTCAAATTCAAAACTCAATCACTATGGCTTAAATATTATGCAAGAACGAGCCTCTCGCTTAAAAGGGGAATTAATCATTCATTCTCAAATCGGCCTTGGCTGCCAAGTTAAGTTGCAATTCGCATTATCAGAAGGATAAAAAGATGACACCTTGGAAAGTAATGATCGTTGACGATCATCCTTTAATGCGCAGAGGCATTGGCCAGTTACTGAGTTTTGATACTGCATTTGATGTGGTTAGTGAAGCAAGTAATGGTAATGAAGCGATTGCACTTGCTCACAAAAAACCCGTAGACCTAATTTTATTAGATCTCAACATGAAGGGAATGTCAGGTTTAGACACTCTAATAATGCTACGTAATGAAGCCATTGATGCTTGTATTGTTATTCTGACAGTTTCAGATAATCATGCCGATATTAAAACGCTTATTGATGCAGGGGCTGATGGCTATTTACTTAAAGATACAGAGCCTGATGAACTCGTGGCATTATTAAAAAATGCCTTAACTGGCGGTAAAGCATACAGTGATGTAGTAACGGATTTTTTAAGTAATAACGGTACGAATGATACGATTTTTTCGAGCCTGACAGACAGAGAAAAGCAGATATTACAAGAAGTTGCTAAAGGTTACAGTAATAGAGTTATTGCTGAATCATTATTTATTTCAGAATCAACGGTCAAAGTGCATATGAAAAGTTTATTGCGTAAGCTACAAGTAAAATCACGCACTGCAGCAACGGTACTTTATTTACAAACGTTAGGTTATTAATATGACGTTACTAATAGTCGATGACTAACGCCATAAAAAACCGCAGTGCGACCGATCTATTTCTAGTTAAAAACACACTGCGGTCAGTATTACTCTTGCGCTGCCATTGCGCTGGCTTACAACGCTAAAGAAGCCATTAAATCCTGCTCTCGTGACTCGACCCATTGCAGATCAAAAGGTCCCCAATCACTTAATTTATAATAGCCATCATTATGACGGCGTCCATCTTGAATAAAGGTCAATTCAATCCCTAACCCTGGTAGGGCTTTTAATACATCTTGAATTGTCCGTCGCGGCCAACCTGTTTGCTCAATTAAACGAGGAACATTAGGGCGTTCTGTATGTTCAACAAGTAACGCCAGATAAAGTCTACGGGCAAAAACTGGATTCAGTTCCATTGGGGCCTCCATAATATACTGTGTCTATTATTGCCAGTTCTTAAACAAGGATGTTGCGTTTGATCAACGAGACATTCGGTTTAATCGTTATTAATACGTATAAAAGCGAGTTTGACCTCATTTTTATGATAATCATCATTATTATTACTTACGCTAAATAACTACCAATAAAGGGCAATGGTTGCGATAACCTAATAATCTCGCTATAAAAGACCACTACTTATTATAAAAAAAGCCGGCCTAAATATGACTACAATTGCTTACGGTATAAAAAATTGCGACACCATCAAAAAGATGAAGCAATGGTTCGCCACTGAAAATATTGCGTATCAATTTCATGATTACCGCACCGATGGTATTAATCTGACGTTACTTGAAACCTTTGAAGCAGCATTAGGTTGGGAGGCGATGGTCAATAAACGTGGCACCACTTTCCGCCAATTAACCACAGAACAAAAAGCCGACTTAAACCGTGAAACAGCATTGCAATTAATGTTGGAACAACCCGCCATGATTAAACGCCCATTATTGCAACACAATGATCATTACGCCTTAGGTTTTAAGCCTGATCAATACCACGCTATTTTTCTTACTAAATAACAAGGATACAAGGATGTCTGACAGTCCCGTTATTACACTAGCAAAAGACTTAATGAGCCGCCCTTCAGTGACCCCTGAAGATGCTGGCTGCCAAACCGTAATGATCGAGCGCTTACAAGCGTTAGGGTTCGTTATTGAAACAATGGTATATGAAGATACCACTAATTTATGGGCGCGCCGTGGTACACAAGCACCACTATTTGTGTTTGCAGGCCATACTGATGTTGTGCCTTCTGGCCCTGTAGAACAATGGCATACCCCTCCTTTTGAACCGACTATTATTGATGGCTACCTGCATGGACGAGGGGCTGCTGATATGAAAGGTTCACTGGCGTGTATGGTGGTGGCGATTGAGCGTTTTATCGCACAAAATCCCAATCATAACGGTTCGATTGCACTATTAATTACTTCTGATGAAGAAGGTCCTTTCATTAATGGTACCACTCGCGTTATTGATACACTTGAAGCGCGTAATGAAAAAATAGACATGTGTATTGTCGGTGAGCCATCAAGCACCCATGCTGTGGGTGACATTGTTAAAAATGGTCGTCGTGGTTCAATTACTGGCGATCTGATTGTCAAAGGGATTCAAGGTCATGTTGCCTACCCACATTTAGCCAATAATCCAATTCATAAAGCACTGCCCGCTCTGGCTGAGTTAGCAACAACGCATTGGGATAATGGGAATGACTTCTTTCCACCGACGAGTTTTCAAATTCCTAATGTCGCCGCAGGGACTGGCGCATCAAATGTCATTCCCGGTCAATTTGAGGTGCAGTTTAATTTCCGTTTTAGCACAGAATTAACCGACGCCGATATTAAACGTCGCGTTCATTCGATACTGGATGCGCATGGCTTAGACTATGATTTAACATGGACTTTAAGCGGTCATCCGTTTTTAACAGGCAGTGGTACGTTAGTTGATGCAGTCGTGGCTGCGATCACTGAGATAAACCATACACCACCACAATTACTCACGACTGGCGGTACGTCTGATGGGCGTTTTATCGCACGCACAGGCGCACAAGTGGTTGAACTAGGACCGGTCAATGCGACGATCCACAAAGTGAATGAATGCGTGAAAGTCACTGATCTTGAAAAACTGACTGACATGTATCAGCGTATTCTGAGTAATATCTTATAATCACGCTCGCATTTTTTATCCACAGAATAGCTGTTCAAGTAACCCTATTGAACAGCTAATAATGCGATAGTTGGTAGATAATTATGCATTGTTGTGATGACTAACTCATCGCAGCTAACGCATATTATTGATACTCTATTATTATGGTTTAGGCTCATAATCAATCACACTTATTGCATCCAGTGTGTTGAGATAATGATTATTGTTGTGAGGTGAATATGGAATGGCTTTTTAACCCTTGGGTTATCTGTGTAATTATAGTTGCAGTGGTTGCCAGTAATATATTAGCGTTAAAATATACCGCTTACATGCGTACCGGACTCAAAAAAAGACGCCAGCAACAGCCACCACGTGATGAGTCTCTACCATCAAAAAGCGCTGACAATAACCATACGTTAGATAAAAATAACTCGCAGGATAAAAATGACTGATATCAAAACACTAGACAGTCGTATTGTGTATCAAAATAAATGGATGACAGTACGCGAAGATAAAATCCAGCGTCAAAGTGGTGCCGAAGGTATTTATGGGGTAGTAGAAAAACCTGATTGTGCCGCTATTTTAGCCATTGATAATGGCTATATTCATTTGGTACAACAATTTCGCTATAGCATTCAACAACGATGCTGGGAAATTCCACAAGGTGCTTGGGAGGCAAATCCTGATGCCGATCACCTTGATCTTGCCAAAGGCGAATTGCAAGAAGAAACGGGATTAGTCGCAGATGAAATGACCTATTTAGGTAACCAATTTATTGCTTATGGTTTTTTAAACCAAACCTGCCATATCTATTTAGCAACCCAATTACATACTGCGCCTGAGCAACACCGAGATGTTGAAGAAGAAGATTTGATCAGCCAATCTTTTGCTATTGCCGACTTTGAAGCAATGATCATCAATGGCGAATTAAAAGACTGCGTTACGATTGCCGCGTATGGGCTTGCAAAACTTAAACAAGTGATCTAAGTGATTAAACGTTAATCTACGCCAATCAAAAAACAATAAAAAAGCTGCCATTTTATCGGCAGCTTTTTTGATATTTATTCGCTTCTGGTATTCGTTACGGGCGGCTTAGGTAATCAGCAATACCGACCCACTTATAACTGGTCAATTCTTCTAAGCCCATAGGGCCGCGAGCATGCAGTTTTTGCGTTGAAACCGCCACTTCTGCACCTAAACCAAATTGCGCACCATCAGTAAAACGAGTTGATGCGTTAACGTATACCGCTGCTGAGCCTGCTGCATTCACAAACCGCTCTGCTGCTTGCAAATTATTGGTTAAGATCGAATCTGAATGGCTAGCATTATGTTTACGCATATGGAAAATAGCTTCATCGACGTTCGCAACCACTTTCACGCCTAACGTATAACTTAGCCATTCGGTATCAAAATCACCCGCTTCCGCTTTACGTAACAGGCTTGCTTTACCTTCAAGTAAATTAAACGCAGCATCATCAGCCACTAATGTCACTTGAGCTTTATTCATACATTCAACTAAACGTGATAAGAATGTCGCAGCAATTTGCTCGTTAACCAGCAATGTATCCAATGAATTACATGCAGAAGGACGTTGCACTTTCGCGTTTTCAACCACATCTAACGAGCGTGATAAATCCGCACTGTCATCAACATACATATGGCTAATACCAAAGCCACCAATGATCACTGGAATAGTGCTATTTTCTTTACACATCTTATGTAAGCCAGCGCCACCACGAGGGATAATCATATCAACGTATTGATCTAACTTTAATAACTGCGATACGTATTCACGATCAGGTTGTTCAATATATTGCACTGATGCCGCAGGTAAACCCGCTTTAGCCAATGCCGCTTGAATCACTTTAACTAATGCCATATTGGAATGGAAAGTCTCACGACCACCACGTAAAATACTCGCGTTACCTGTTTTAAGACAGAGTGCTGCAATATCAATGGTTACATTAGGACGCGCTTCATAAATCACACCAACAACACCTAATGGCACTCGACGACGACTTAAACGCATGCCATTTTCAAGTACACGGCTATCGAGTTCAGCACCAACGGGATCATTTAAATTAATCACATTACGGACATCATTGGCAATCGCACTGATGCGATCATCATTGAGTAATAAACGATCAATTAACGCATCTGACATACCACTTGCAATAGCCGCATCAATGTCTTGTTTATTTGCCGCAAGAATCGTCGCTTGATTCGCTTCTAATTCATCCGCAATAATCGCCAATGCAGTATTTTTTACTGCCGTTGCTGTGGTAGCTAATTCAAACGCAGCCTGCTGCGCCGCTTGTCCCATTATTTCAAGATTCACAATAATTCCTTACTTAAATTCGAATCGACTGATGAGTTAACGATGTGACTTACCACAGCTATTAAATAACAACCATATCATCACGGTGAATCGCGGCATGACCATATTCATAACCTAAAATATGATGAATATCATGACTATGCTTACCCGAAATTTTAATCATATCATCACTTGAATAACGGCTAATACCACGTGCTAGTAATACATTTTTGTCATCAAAGATTCGCACAACTTCGCCACGTTCAAATGTGCCTTTAACCTGTGTGATACCCTTAGCAAGTAAGCTACTGCCTTTTTGTTGTACCGCAATAGCTGCACCATTATCAATCACAATATCGCCTGCTGGCGGAGGACCGGCAAGGATCCATTGTTTACGACCTTCAAGCGGTGATTCTAATGGTAGAAAACGTGTACCCACTGCTTTACCTGCCGCAAGATCAACAATCACATCAACTCGACGTCCAGCTGCGATAATCACTTCAATGCCAGCACGACAAGCCACTTCAGCGGCCTGTAGCTTGGTTGCCATACCACCCGTACCTAAACCGCCAACGGTACCGCCAGCTAATTTACGTAATTTATCATCAATGGTATGCACTTCATGGATCAATTCAGCATCAGGGTTACTACGTGGATCTGCTGTAAATAAGCCAGCTTGATCAGTCATTAATAATAGTTTGTCAGCACCGCCTAAAATACCCACGAGTGCAGATAGATTATCATTATCACCGACTTTAATTTCTGTGGTTGCTACGGCATCGTTTTCATTTACAACCGGAACAATACCATTATCTAATAATGCCACTAACATATCGCGCGCGTTTAAATAACGCTCACGATCGTTTAAATCAGCGCGGGTTAATAGCATTTGACCAATGTTGATCCCATAAATGCCAAACAAGGTTTCCCACTCTTGAATTAAGCGTCCTTGTCCAACAGCAGCAAGTAGTTGCTTACTCGCCATGGTTTTGGGTAGTTCGGGGTAACCTAAATGCTCACGACCAGCAGCAATTGCGCCAGAAGTAACAATAATAATTTTATGCCCTTGACTACGTAACATAGCGCATTGACGCACTAACTCAACCATATGAGCACGATCAAGTTTTAGTGTGCCACCTGTTAGCACGCTAGTACCTAGTTTGACAACAATTGTATGGGTTGCTGCACCAGCGGCAACGTCTTGCTTTTGAGCATTAGATTTTTTTGAATCAGCCATGGGATCAAACAATAGATTGAAATAATAAATGTCCTTTGTTGTATCAATCCCTACCGGAAAGCACAAGAAAAAAACAATGACAAAATCAATATTAATGGGCTTTAGCGGGTTGTTGAGGCATAAACACTCAAAATTAATAATCACACCACCACATAGCGACAATATTACGACTTATTTATTGTAATTCAATAAAATCACAATCCAATGTCGCTAGTGGTAATGACATCTATTTTTAGGCAAAAATTGTTTTATTTCGCTAATAATTCAGCAAGTGGTGTTTGCGTTAAGGTTGCTGCTGGTACTAATGTTAACTCACACTCATCCACAATAAAGGGGGTCAGTTTAGGGTAGAAATCAACCAAGGTTTTTAATACCGCATCACGATGTTTAGCGGGTAACTTACCATTAGCCCACTCACCTGCTGCGTTAAAACGACCAAAATCATATTCATATTCATAGCCCGTTTCTGTGGCTGTCATTACCAACCACCAGCCCCAAAATTCACGCAGTTCAGGGTCTTTTTCAGCATTAACACAACTGGCTAGACAATCAAAAAAGAACCGTTGTGGCGT
>NZ_MSCQ01000001.1:279230-333291 GCF_002954725.1 Photobacterium phosphoreum | reverse complement strand
GTTGTGGCTGTGATTTTTTTTCACGAAGATAAGGACCAATTGCGGTCAGTTTAGACATTAAACGTCCATGTGGTGGAAAGCTTGTTGCTATTGTCATTGTATTCTCCATCCATAGTCAGCAGTATTTGATACACGAGTAAGACTTACTATCCTTTTATTACCCATAGCGTCATAAATACGCTTAGCATAATTTATTATAGTATGGATACAATTTAACAAAATAACAAACCATAGTCGCTAATTTTGCTAACAATATCATGACAATATATTACTTATAAAAAAACGGAATCGCACCATAATGCAATTCCGTTATTATAAATATTATCTGTTAGCGTGATAGCTACTGCATTTTATCATCTAACCAGTTAACCACTTCGGTCATCACTCGATGATAACCATCATAAATGGGTTTTTCAGGTAACGTAATCGCTTTACCGCCATAACTTGATAATGCAATAAGTTGATTATCCATTTCTGGGCAAATCGGATCATTTTTCAAACTAATACCTAACATCGGAATATCAACTCGACGACGACCTAAAATACCTTGATTTTTTAATGACCATGCAGGCAGATGAGATTTAATGCTGGCTTCTGCTTGGCCACTCTTCCCCATTCGAGAAGCTAGAACATCTAAATACATCCGTGGCATTTTATCTAATAACTTGGGTTGAGTAAGAAAGCTATTAATTGCACCACCAATACTGACACAAGTTTTTAAACGTGTCGGCTCCATAAAGCCCAGACGGATCGCAGCATTACCGCCCATACGTAATCCCACCATCGCGACATTACGGTTATCAACCCAAGGTACATCACGGATCTGTTGTAATAATGCTTGATGTAAACGGCTGGTATCTTCGGTTAAATTCCAGCGGTCACTATGGCCAACAGATGGCATGTCGAGCGTTACCATCGCATACCCTGCTGGGCCTAAATAATCTTTATATAATCGCCACAAATCACTTTGTAATGTCGCTAAACCACCACTGACAATAACCGTTGGCAATAACTTATCGGTGCGTGGTAAATGAATGAATGCCTCAAAGGTCTTATTTTCATATTTAACATCAATTTTACGCATATCATGCGGTCGAAGCTCAATCGCTTCACGGTAACTTTGATTGGCTTGTAGCTCAGCTTGATCAGCCAGTTGATCGCCTTTTATATAAGGATATGCGGCAATACTGTAGTGAGTACTCGCTTTGAACAATAATTCTGATGCTGCTAGCTTATCGCCATTGATGACAGCCGTACGCGCTAATTGCTGATAACTAGATGCAACTTGTGACCATTCATAAGTCCAATTACCAGAACGGTAACCAATAACCGTATCTAACAAATGCTCACTCGTACGTGGTGCAGTTGAAGCTGCTATCCGTGCCAATACCGCTTCTTGCTCAATAGGATCAACACCTTGCCATATCCATTGTGGGCGTCGCAAAACACGATACCATCCCAGCTGACTTTCACCATCAAATGCATTGTTTACATCACCACTACGGACATGTGCAATTTTAACAATATTCGATGTCTCTTTGCTGGTTTGACGTGGTGCAAATAACTTCTCTGATAAATTTTGTTTTGATGGTTCAGACACGGTATCCTCCAGCGTATATATCACTTCACTTAATAGACTTAGATAATATACCTAAACCGCAGCCAATAAATAAAATCCATAAAAAAAGACGCCAACAAGGTGGCATCTTCAATAAAACTTAGTTTCCAAAGCCGATCATCAACATCAAATCACAGCGTCAATTAATTAGCCTCAGACAACATAATTATTTTTTAGCAATCGGATCAACGTAAGTAACCGCCATATCCCAAGGTTGTTCAATCCAAGTGTCTTGTGGAATGCTGACAACAAAATCATCCACTAAATGTTGACCCGCAGGCTTTGCACATACTGTCACAAATTTAGCACGTGGGTACATTTCACGGATTTTTTCTGCAGTACCGCCAGTATCAACTAAATCGTCAACCACGATAAAACCTTCACCATCACCATCAGCTTTTTTGATCACATTCATATCACGTTGATGATCATGATCATAGCTTGCAATACATACGGTATCAATATGACGAATACCTAATTCACGCGCCAAAATAGCTGCAGGCACTAAACCGCCACGGCTAACTGCAATAATACCAGTCCACTGTTCAGCCGGTAGCAATTTCTCTGCTAGCTGGCGTGTGTACATCTGCATGTTATCCCAAGTGATGACGAATTTATTACTCATAGTAAAACAACCTCTGAAACTGCGATTAAAAAATCGCATAAATTTATATAAACGTGAATAATATTACGCTTATAAGAAAATAATCTTCGCAAGGAATAACGCTGAAATAACCCAAACACTGATATTTACTTCGCGTCCCTTGCCACTTAATGCTTTAACTACCGCAAAAGTAATGAAACCAAGACCAATACCTTCTGCAATCGAGTACGTTAAAGGCATCAGCAAACACACAACCACAACAGGCGCTGCTTCTGTTAAATCTCGCCAATCAATAGACACCAAACCTGACATCATCAAAATGGCAACATAAAATAGCGCACCAGCAGTAGCGTACACCGGAACCATACCAGCCAATGGTGCAAAAAATAACGCTAATAAGAATAACACGCCAACCGTAACGGCAGTTAGACCTGTACGACCGCCAACTGCGACACCCGACACACTCTCAACAAAAGATGTGGTATTTGAGGTACCCAGCAATGCACCAATTGAAGTCGCTGTACTATCTGCTAATAGTGCGCGGTTTAAACGCGGTAATTTACCGTCTTCACCAATCAAGTTTGCTTTGGTCGCAACACCGACTAATGTGCCCGCGGTATCAAATAAATCGACAAACAAAAACGCAAACACAATTGAAATTAAACCCACTTCCATTGCACCTGAAAAATCAAGTTGCATAAAAGTCGGTGCAATACTTGGTGGCATAGACATAATGCCGTTGTAATCAACTTCTCCGACAATAATACTGATCGTCGTTACAATTAAAATCGCAATTAACACCGCCGCTTTAAAGCCACGCTGTACTAAACCAATCGTTAAAAAGAAACCTAACGCCGCCATAATTGCAGAGAAGCTAGTTAAATCACCTGCCGTCACTAATGTTGCAGGGCTTGCAACGACAATGCCTGATGTTTGCAGAGCAATAAATGCTAAAAACAAACCAATACCGGCTGAAATACCGATACGTAATGAATGCGGAATGGCGTTGATGATCCACTCACGTACTCGCATGACGCTAAGTGCAATAAAACATAAACCCGATAAGAACACCGCGGCTAATGCTACTTGCCATGTATGCCCCATGCCTAACACAACGGTATAGGTAAAAAATGCGTTAAGTCCCATGCCTGGCGCTTGTGCCACTGGATAATTAGCATAAAAACCCATTACAAAGCAGCCAATCATTGCTGCTAAACAAGTTGCAACAAACACTGCACCTTGGTCCATTCCTGTGCTGGCTAGCATAGTGGGGTTTACAAAAATAATATAAGCCATTGTCAGGAAAGTAGTTACACCAGCCATAATTTCAGTGCGTACTGTTGTGCCATGTTCTTTGAGTTTAAATAACTTTTCTAGCATGTTTCTCGGTTCCTTAGAGAGACGCAATAAAGTAACAAACAAAGTTAAGAAATAGAAAACGATTGCGCAATCCATTTCGGCGCTGATTATAATCATGCGATAACGCAATTTCCAGATTTTATCGTTGAAAAGCGTAAAACAATAACTATCTGTCTTTACACAACCGAAGCAAGGTCAATTTAAAGTATATTTATCAGTAAATTAGAAACAAAGCCGTCATGGCTGTTTTTTGAGCATTTTGTTTTTAAACCACTAAATAAGAGTTAACAAAGACCGATAACCAGAACAAAAATGAGGATATAACCTAAAAAACAGCTAAAAAAAACGCCACTTCAAATAAGAAGTGGCGGCAGAATGTTGCAGATAACAGAATAACGTTATCGATATATTCTTAAATTAAGGGAATGAACAAACTTATATTTTGTCTCGTTGAAGAACAACCAAACAATGAAAACGGGTTAGTAACGGTATGGAGACGGGTAATGGAAATTGCTGGTATATACCGCACGGTTATTCCAAAAATGTGTCATTGAAGAAAAAATTTTCATTTAAATCACCTTAATCATAAGTACACCAACATATAACTGTTGGCGGGTTGCCATCATGGCCCACTTATTCTCGGTTCCTTGGAGGCGATATCTCGGGTTCATCCTGAACATGTCGTGTTAATTATCGTGCCAATCATTATGGCTTGTCTAAACTATAGCCAAAATGAAATAAAATTACAATATTTATTTTAACTAGATCACACTTTTTGGATCAATCACTTGAAACATCATCTTTGTGGTAACTTTATTACATCACCGTTTAGTTCTGTTTCGATTTAACGCCTTTTTGATTACAAAATATGCATAACCATACTGCAAACTGAGGATGACGCTATCATTGACACTATAACTACAGAAATCAGTGGTCTAAGATTTTATTATTTGCGCTATCTCCCCTAAAGCCAGAGTGATATGCTAAAACCAAAGCGATACACATACTCGCTACCTTATTTTGTCATTTTACGGCTAAAACCCTACAAAATGACACTAGCCCAATCTCGTATATAAAAAGGAAGGCTACCGTGTCTGAAATTACTCAACTATCACCAACAGCTGTTTGGCATTTCTTTGATCAGATTTGTTCTATCCCGCACCCATCTAAATATGAAGAGCAACTGGCACAATATATTGTGTCATTTGCGCAAGCTGAAGGGCTAGATGTTCGCCGTGATAATACTGGCAACGTAATTATCAAAAAGCCAGCAACCGCTGGTATGGAAAACCGTAAAGGTGTTGTACTTCAAGCACACATTGATATGGTGCCACAAAAAAATGAAGACACAGTACACGACTTTACCCAAGATCCAATTCTGCCATTTATTGATGGTGAATGGGTAACAGCAACAGGGACAACATTAGGTGCTGATAACGGCATGGGCATGGCGACTTGTCTAGCTATTCTAGCGGCTAAAGACATCGAACATGGTCCATTAGAAGTCTTATTGACCATCGATGAAGAAACAGGCATGACAGGCGCTTTTGGCTTAGAAGCGGGTTGGCTTGAGGGTGATATTCTATTGAATACTGACTCTGAGCAAGAAGGCGAAGTTTACATGGGTTGCGCAGGCGGTGTCGATGTTGCGTTGACCATTGATATTCAACGCGAAGCTATTCCGGCGGAACATCAACCAATTAAATTAGTCGTTAAAGGCCTAAAAGGCGGTCACTCAGGCTGTGATATTCACACAGGTCGTGGCAACGCAAATAAAATAATGGCGCGTTTCTTAGTGGGTCATGCTAATGAGCTTGATTTACGCATCAACAATTTCACCGGTGGTAGCTTACGTAATGCCCTGCCACGTGAAGCAAGCGTTGTTGCAACATTACCGGCAGCAAACATCGACAAACTTAATGCATTATTTGCTGAATACCAACAAATCGTGAGTGCTGAATTAGGCCATGTTGAAACAGACATTACCTTATTTACTGAAGCATGTGCACAGCCTAACGATGTAATGGTACTAACCGATCAAACACGTTTAATGCATACGTTAAATGTTTGTCCTAACGGTGTTATTCGCATGAGCGATGACATTGAAGGCGTAGTAGAAACATCATTAAACATGGGTGTAATCACTACCGAAACAAACACAGTAACGATCCTATGTCTGATTCGTTCATTGATCGATTCTGGTCGTAGCTACGTTGAAGGTATGCTGCAATCATTAGCGACAATTACTGGCGCACAGTGTGTTTCATCGGGTGCATACCCAGGTTGGAAACCTGATGCTGATTCTGAAATCATGCAAGTATTCCGTGATACCTACCAGCAGATGTATGGTAATAAACCTAACATCATGGTGATCCACGCAGGTCTTGAGTGCGGTCTATTTAAAGAACCGTACCCAGAAATGGACATGTTATCATTTGGTCCTACAATCAAATTCCCACACTCTCCTGATGAGAAAGTGAAAATTGATACGGTACAAATGTTCTGGGATCAAATGTTAGCGATTCTAAAAAATATTCCTGTTAAAAAATAACGCGAATAGTTCATTTGAAAACCAGATCAAAAACGGGCCTTGCGCCCGTTTTTATTATTCAGCATTCTGGTGATCGCAAACACAATCAAAAACTAAATGATAATTGCTGGGCTTTTAATCCTTGCTCTAACCCGACACTTAACCCAATCAGACGAATCTCTCGACCTTGTTGACGCGTCAATGCTTCTTTTAAGAGTGTCACAAATTGTTGTTTATCCAGTTTAGGGCAACTATGTTCTACTGTCGTTTGCTGAAAATCGGCAAATTTTACTTTCACCCCTTGTTTAGCAATATTCAATTGGGGCCGTACTTTTCGCAATCGCTGTTCAAGTTCTAAATGTAAGTGCTCAATCACCTGCCAACACTCATCATAACTACTAATATTTTTATTAAACGTCCGCTCAACCCCAACCGATTTCCGCTGACGTTCAACAATTACTTCTCGCTCATCGATACCATGAGCACGCAACCATAATGATTGTCCAAACTTGCCAAACTGCTGTAACAACTGCTGTTGCGCATAATTTTGCACATCTCGACCAACATATAATCCTTGCTGGTGCAGTTTTTGAATAGTCACTTTGCCCACGCCTGGAATTTTCTCCAGTTTAAGCTCAGCAACAAAATCATCCACTTGTTCGGGGGTTACCACATATTGACCATTGGGCTTATTAAGATCCGAAGCCACTTTAGCGATAAACTTAACCGGTGCAACCCCAGCAGAGGCCGTAAGTTGCAACTCTTGTTCAATCGTTTGACGAATATGTTGTGCTATTAATGTTGCAGAGCCATGGAGAATTTCACACTCTGTGACATCTAAATAAGCTTCATCCAATGACAGCGGCTCAATTTTATCGGTATAACGGGCAAAGATAGCGCGTATTTGCTGGGAAACTTGGCGATAAACCTCCATTCGACCACGAACCAAGGTTAAATGTGGGCACAGTTTCATCGCTTGTGCGGTTGGCATTGCTGAATGTACACCGTATTGACGTGCTAGATAGTTACAGGTACTGACCACACCACGTTGCTCAGATCGTCCACCAATAGCAATCGGTATATCGCGTAAAGTGGGATCATCACGCATTTCTACGGCGGCATAAAAGCAATCCATATCAACATGGATAATTTTACGTTGGATAGGCAATGGATTGGTCACAGTAAATACTCATTAATGAACACAGCAAATAACTGTTTTTATATACAGCTATTATACGTCAATTTACTGAATCGGTGCCAATATCGCAATGATCTATTTTTCAAAATAGGGACAATTGATAATATGAGATGAGGTATATCAGTGCACTTCTTTATCGGCTTTGATTTCACTTAAATTACACCCATAAAAAAACCTAGGCATGACAATTTCTTTGTCGTACCTAGGTTTCAGAGTAAGTAAGAACTTACATAATGTAATTAAAACCAATTATATAATCTGATTTTTCTTCCATTCAGCTTGACGTTCTGCGCGTGCTTCACGCTTTTTACGGGCATCACATGGTTCAGGACAATCACATTCTTTCACGATCCCAATCCCATCTAATCCGCCACAACTGCCACTCACTGATTTACGTTGGAAAATATACCCTACTGCCATTGCCAAAATAACCAGTAGAAAAACACCAAATGTTACTAAATAAATTGCCATGGATGATGCCTCTATTATTTTTTATCTACGTATTGCTCAAAGGTGTTTGATTTGTATTCAACAAAACCATCTTTGGTTTTTACAATCAACATCACTGGAATATTTTCTTGGTTAGCTAATGCAATTGATTCATCCTCACCCATTACAGAGAATGTGGTCGCGTAAGCATCGGCAGTCATACATGATGGCGCAATAACCGTTACCGACACCACATGATTCTCAATAGGACGACCGGTTTTAGGATTAATCAAATGCGAATAACGCACGCCGTTTTCATCAAAGTAATTACGGTAATCACCTGAGGTTGCAATCGCCATATCACCCGCTTGCAGAATTTCTTGTACAGCACGTTCATTCTCAACCGGTTTTTCTACCGCAATCCGCCATAAGATATTGGCTTTATTTTTACCTTGTAAGCGTAATTCACCGCCGATATCGACCATGAAATTCTTAACATGCAAATCATCTTTTAGATAGTCGGCTACAACATCTACCCCATAGCCTTTCGCAATTGAAGATAAATCCACATATAGCTTAGCTTCATCTTTGACTAATTTATTACCCGCTAACACTTGCAGATGTTGATAACCCACTTCTGAAAGACGAGTAGCAACCTCTTTATCGGTTGGAATCGATTCAGGGCGCGCTTCAGGGCCAAAACTCCATAAGTTAACCACCGGGCCGACGGTTACATCATAAGCCCCATTACTGACGTTAGAAATTCGCAGAGCTTCAGTGATCACTTTAGCCGTTGCTGCTGAGACTGGAAAAGGCTTATTGGCTGGGGCTTGATTAAATAAACTCAATTCTGAATTTGGACGGTAAGTCGACATTTGATCGTTAACCAACTCTAAGCGACGATCAATCTCTTGTTGAATCACTTTCGCGGTTGGTAAACCGTCTTGATCAATTATTTTAATTGAATAATAGGTTCCCATCGTCGAGCCATTAATAGTGATTTGCTGACGTTGTTCACCACAGCCAGCAAGCGCTAACAATGCTGTAACGACAACTACAGCCCGAATAAGGAACATTTTCATTCAACTACTCCAATGAAATAAAGGTAATTTTTACTCTAGTAACCATCATTAGCAATGACTTATAGATAATAACCACAATAAAAATAACATTATTATTCATTAATAATGAAAAAGGCTGACCTTAATAGGCCAGCCTTCTTTCAAGGCGAAGGGCTAGTAATTAGCCACCGAAATCATCCAATAGAATGTTTTCATCTTCAACACCAAGATCTTTCAGCATGCTGATAACAGCTGCGTTCATCATTGGTGGACCACACATGTAGTACTCACAATCTTCAGGTGCTTCATGATCACGTAAGTAGTTTTCATAAAGAACGTTGTGAATAAAGCCAGTGTAGCCATCCCAGTTATCTTCAGGCTGTGGATCAGACAACGCACAATGCCATACAAAGTTAGGATTTTCAGCTGCTAGTGAGTCAAAATCTTCTTCATAGAACATTTCACGCTTAGAACGCGCACCATACCAGTAAGACATCTTGCGCTTAGAGTGCAGACGCTTAAGTTGGTCGAAGATATGAGAACGCATTGGCGCCATACCTGCACCACCACCTACGAATACCATTTCATTGTCAGTGTCTTTAGCGAAGAACTCACCAAAAGGACCCGAAATAGTACACTTGTCGCCTTCTTTAAGCGACCAGATGAATGATGACATTTGACCAGGCGTTACATCAGGATTATTCGGCGGCGGCGTAGCGATACGCACGTTTAGCATAATAATACCGAACTCTTCTGGGTAGTTAGCCATTGAGTAAGCACGGATGATATCTTCATCAACCTTAGACTCGTAGCGGAACAAGTTAAACTTATCCCAGTCGCCACGGTACTCTTCTGGTACATCAAAGTCAGAGTATTTAATGTGGTGAGCAGGTGCTTCAATCTGGATGTAACCACCAGCACGGAAAGGTACTGTTTCGCCATCTGGAATTTGAAGCTTAAGCTCTTTGATGAAGGTTGCTTTGTTATCGTTAGAGATAACTGAACATTCCCACTTCTTCACACCAAAAATTTCTTCAGGAAGCTCGATGTCCATGTCAGATTTAACGTTAACCTGACACGCTAGACGTTCGCCTTCACGTGCTTCACCTTTAGAAATGTGATCAAGTTCTGTTGGTAGAATATCACCACCGCCAGATTTGATTTTTACACGACACTGACCACAAGAACCACCGCCACCACATGCTGAAGATACAAAAATACCGTTAGCAGAAAGTGCTGTCAGTAATTTACCGCCCGCACCTGTAGTGATCGCTTTTTCTGGATCGCCGTTTACTGAAATAGTAATGTCACCTGATGGTACTAGCTTAGATTTAGCGAATAAAATCACTAAAACTAGAGCCAGGATAATCAAGGTAAACATGCCTACGCCAAGAATAATATCCATTGACTATTCCTTCCTTATCCTGATTACAGCTGTACGCCAGAGAACGACATAAAGCCTAGCGCCATAAGACCTACAGTGATAAAGGTAATACCTAAACCACGTAGACCCGCAGGTACATCTGAGTATTTCATCTTCTCACGGATACCCGCAAGCGCAACAATTGCCAACATCCAACCAACACCAGAGCCGAAGCCATAGACGATTGATTCTGTGAAGTTGTAATCACGCTGCACCATGAAAGATACACCACCGAAGATTGCACAGTTAACTGTGATCAACGGTAAGAAAATACCTAGTGCGTTGTATAGCGGCGGGAAAAAGCGGTCAAGAACCATTTCAAGGATCTGAACCAATGCCGCGATAACACCAATGAACGTAATAAAGTTCAAGAAGGTAAGGTCTACACCTGGGAAAATCGCACCATCTTTAAGTACATAGTTGTACACAAGATTGTTTAACGGTACTGATAATGTAAGTACTACGATTACCGCAACACCCAGACCAAAAGAGGTCTTAACTTTCTTAGACACTGCTAAGAAAGTACACATACCCAAGAAGAAAGATAACGCCATGTTCTCGATAAAAATCGAACGAATCAATAGGCTTAAATAATGTTCCATATTCCTCTTACTCCTTCGATTCTATTTGTTCTGGACGGAAAGTACGAATAATCCAGATCATGAAACCAATTAGGAAGAATGCAGAAGGAGCTAATAGCATTAGACCGTTCGGATGATACCAACCGCCATCAGAAGCCAGTGGCAATACCTGCATACCAAATAACTTACCTGAGCCTAAAAGCTCACGGAAGAAAGCCACAGTAATAAGTACAAAACCGTAACCTAAACCGTTACCAATACCGTCAATAAATGCCGGAATTGGTGGTGATTTCATTGCGTATGCTTCCGCACGACCCATTACGATACAGTTAGTAATGATCAAGCCAACAAATACAGATAGCTGCTTTGATACATCGTAAAGGTATGCACGTAATACTTCGTCAACTACGATTACCAATGAAGCGATAATCGCCATTTGCGCAATAATACGGACGCTGTTTGGAATTTGATTACGAACTAATGATACGAAGAAGTTCGAAAATGCAGTTACCAATGTTACTGCAATTGTCATTACAAACGCAGTTTCTAACTTAGTAGTTACCGCTAACGCTGAACAAACACCAAGAATTTGTAATGCAATTGGGTTATTGCTGATAAAAGGTCCAAATAGGATCTTTTTCATTTCTTTAGTATCAGCCATTATTCAGATCTCCTGCACGTAACTTAGCAAGGTAAGGACCAAAGCCCTGTGCACCGAACCAGAAATCGAAGGTATGCTGTACGCCGTTACTTGTTAGCGTTGCACCAGAAAGACCATCAACTTGGTGATCAGTACCTACAGGTGCGCCACCCTTAAGGATCTTAATTGCAGGCTTGAAGTTCATATCATACAACTTCTTACCAACAAACTGCTCACGCCATGTAGGGTTTTCAACTTCACCACCTAGTCCAGGAGTTTCCGCCTGATCGTAGTAAGTGATGCCGTCAATAGTATTACCATCGGTTGCAACAGCAACGAATGCATACATCATTGACCATAAACCGTTACCGTGAATAGGTAGGATCACTTTAGTCAGTGTACCTGCTGCATCTTTAACAAGATAAACAGTCGCTACGTTTGCACGACGAATAATCTTCGCGAAATCTTCGTTTGCTGGAAGTTTGATAGATTCTTTATCATTCTTCGCGGCGTCACGTTGATTATATTTAGCTGCATTTTCACCAGCAACTTCAGCAACATAGTTACCTGTATCAATGTTTACCAGCTTAGGCTCGATAAACTGCTTATAGGTTTGCTGAATGTTAGTGTCTTTATTCAACAGACCTGCAACAGCAAGAATGTTGCGTTGTACGTCAAGTACCGCATTTTCTTGCTGCTTTGGACGTAGAACAACGGCTGCTGTAGATACGATGATTGAACACACTAGGCTCAATACCACCACAAAAATCAGCGTTCTTGAGAAGCTATCCTTATTACTTGCCATGACGAGCCAGTCTCCGTTTGATGTTGCCTTGAACAACTAGATTGTCAAATAGAGGTGCAAATAGGTTAGCAAATAGAATTGCTAGCATCATACCTTCAGGATATGCAGGGTTAACTACACGTACCATTACAGCCATTGCACCGATCAATGCGCCATACCACCATTTTGCTTTATTGGTGAACGCAGCTGACACTGGATCTGTCGCCATAAACATCATACCAAATGCAAAACCACCTAGAACTAGGTGCCACTGCCAAGGCATGTTGAACATTGGATTAGTATCTGAACCAATGATATTAAATAGCGTTGCAGCAACGATCATACCGATCATTGTACCGGCGATGATGCGCCATGAAGCAATGCCCATAATAACAATAAATGCACCACCAATAAGGATAGCAAGTGTTGATACTTCACCAATTGAACCTGGAAGATGACCAACGAAAGCGTCCATCCAAGTGATTGATTGACCAGTAATAGTGTTAACTACGTCTGCTTGACCACCTTGAGACCACTGACTTAGCGGTGTCGCGCCAGAGAAACCATCCGCCGCATTCCATACTAGGTCGCCAGAAATCTGACCTGGGTATGCGAAGAATAGGAAAGCACGACCAGCAAGTGCTGGGTTAAGGAAGTTACGACCGGTACCACCAAAAATTTCTTTTGCGACAACGACACCAAAGGTAATACCTAAAGCTGCTTGCCAAAGTGGTAGTGTTGGCGGAACGATCAAAGCAAATAAGATTGAGGTTACGAAGAAGCCTTCGTTAACTTCATGCTTACGCACCATACAGAACAACACTTCCCAGAAACCGCCTACTGCAAATACCACTGCGTAGATAGGAAGGAAATATGTTGCACCCAGTAGCATTTTGCTACCCCAGCCAGCAGACGCTGATAGCGTGCCACCTAACATTTGGGTAAACCAGTAATGCCAGTCAGCAGCAATAACTGCTGTTAGTTTGTCTGCTGTGTATAAGTGGTTAAGACCAGCAATAGCTTGATCACCTACGTTATACATACCCCAGAACATCGCTGGGAATACCGCAAACCATACCATGATCATGATACGTTTTAGATCGATACTGTCACGAACATGCGCAGATGAACGCGTCACTTGTCCTGGCGTATACATAAGAGTGGCAAACGCTTCATATAGCGCAAACCAACGCTCATGCTTACCACCTGGTTCAAAGTGGTGCTCGATATCTTCGAGGAAATTCTTGAAACCCATGAATTACCCTTCCTTCTCAATTTTGTCCAGACACTCACGCATCATTGGACCAAACTCATATTTACCAGGACACACGAACGTACATAGCGCTAGATCTTCTTCATCCAGTTCTAGTAAGCCCAACTGTTGTGCACTGTCAATATCACCTGCACATAAATCACGCAGTAATAACGTTGGTTCAATATCAAGCGGCATTACTTTTTCGTAATTACCGATTGGCACCATCGCACGTTCACTACCGTTCGTCGTTGTTGTCATATTGAACAACTGACCAGGGAAGAACTGGCTCATAAAGGCGCGAGTAACAGAAAACTTGTTTTTACCTGGAACAATCCAGCCCAAGAATTCTTTTTCATAGCCTTCACGTAGTGCAGAAACTTGTAAGTGGTAACGACCAAGGTATCCATGAACACCTTCTGCCTTAACACCGTTAAGTACTGAACCTGATAGTACGCGCAATTGACCTGGCATCATTTCTGAATCAGTGATATCAGAAATAGACGCACCGATTCGTGTGCGAACTAAACGCGGATTAGTAACAACAGGACCAGCAAGCGCTACTACACGATCAGTAAAAATTTCACCAGTAAGGAACAACTTACCAAACGCAATCACGTCTTGGTAATTAATGTTCCAGGCAATATTTTTAGCATCCGCACCGAACAACATATGAATATGTGTACCGGCTAAACCTGCAGGGTGTGGACCGTTAAATACATGCTCTTCCACATTCGCTTCCGCTGAACGAGGTAGGCTTGCACCTGATTTACAAACGTAAACCTTGCCACTAGTCAAACGTGAAAGCACAGTTAAACCAGCAATGAACGCATCATTTTGCTCATTGATGATAACTTCTGGGTTAGCAGCCAGTGGATTAGTATCCATTGCTGTAACAAAAATTGCTTTCGACTCTGAGCCTACAGCAGGTACTTTGCTAAACGGACGCGTACGAAGCGCAGTCCACATACCTGATTCAACTAATTGATCAACCACAACCGCACGGCTTAACTGTGCTAATTGCGCTGCATCATATTTATTAAATGTGATTTGCTCATCACCTTCTACATCAATAACCACTGATTGTAGAACGCGCTTAGCACCACGATTAACTTCAATTACCTTGCCGCTAGCTGGTGCAGTGAATTTAACACCCGGATTCTTCTTATCTTCAAAAAGAATCTGACCTTTTTTCACTACATCCCCTACGCGAGTATGCATTGTAGGACGCATACCAACATATTCTTCGCCAAGCAAGGCGACTTTAGAGATGGCATTACCATCGTGTATCGCCTGGGCAGGAGTCCCTGAGATTGGGATATCCAAACCCTTTTTTATTGTAATCATACGCACTTGCACTACATTAAAGGGAAAAAAGAATTTTCATATTGCGCATTTAAGACACTACGTTTCTTGGCCTGATATCGATGAACAGGCAGTGATAACAACCACTAAACGACTCTGTATCGCAACATCCAGTTAACTATCTCGCTACAAACACTAATAAACGAGTAATTTTTCAGCCCGCGATTCTACCATTAATTAAGTCGTTTTTTCTATGGTAATCCACGCGATTCCGTGTGAAAACCACGCAACAAATAAGACGCAATAGGTTTATTAACCAATAAATATGATCAACTGCACATTTACAGGATATTTTTACATAAATATGAATTTTTAAATCCAATCATTTTATTAACAATGCTGCAAAAAACACCAATCAATAACACATCACATCAACATGACGGCAAAGTTATTATCAACCATGAGATATTCAGTATTATTTTAACGATGCCATTAACATTATACCCTTAATTTTATCAACCACTGTTAGCACTGTAAGCGCTTCAAAATGACAAAAAAAAGCCGTATTATTAACGACTTTTTGATAATTAATTCTCTTATTACTTATCGAGTGTTGATCCACCATGACATTTGGGTGATGCCGGTGCATTCAGTTGTTGCTGCCATTCTGATTCTGTATAAGTATGAATTGCAAGTGCATGAATATGATTTGCTAATTCATTCGCTAAGCACTGATTTACCGCACGATGACGGGTAATAAGACGTTGACCTTCAAACTGAGCACTCACGACCACAACTTTGAAATGACTTTCAGAGCCTTCAGGTACATTGTGCATGTAACTTTCATTGATTACGTCAACATACACAGGATCAAAACTGTGCATTAACTTTGTCTCTATTTGGGGTTGAATCATAATATCCTCAGCTAAAAAAGCGATTTAGGCCACGAACCACAACAATCGCTCATTATTATGGTGTTAACTTGATAGATTTCCTTTCAAGCTTTTCACTGTTCTGCGAAAATGCTCTATCATTTCGTCAACATACTCGAAAGTTATTATTAATGAAACCAGAGCTAACCTTGCACCAACGTACTTTAACGCTAACCCGTTTTCCTGTACGCAAAAATGAAACCCTGCAAGCATGGGATGCCGCAGATGAATATTTGATCAATCATTGCCATGCAATGGCGCTTGATCCTCAACGTCCGATCTTAATCATCAATGATAATTTTGGTGCATTGAGTTGTTGGTTTGCAAATCAAGCCCCTGTTACCACTGTGACTGATTCATTTATTACTCAACAAGCCATTACTAATAACCTCAACGAAAATAATTTACCGGCCATTACTATTCTCGATTGTTTAGCCGATTTACCCACTAACCCACAATTGGTTTTGGTTAAGCAACCTAAAAATAATCGCCTGCTTAGTTGGCAACTACAGCAACTGTGCCATTTATTACCACAAGATTGTGTGGTGATTACCGCAGGTAAAGTAAAAGATATTCATTCATCGACTTTAAAATTGTTTGAAAAATATTTAGGTCAAACTAAAACATCACTGGCGGTTAAAAAAGCGCGTTTGATTTTTACTACCGTCAATAAATCATTAGCAGCCCCAATGCCACAGCCAACAAGCTGGACGGTACCTGAGCATGATTTAACCATTACTAACTATGCCAATGTATTTTCAAGTGATAGTTTAGATATTGGTGGTCGATTTTTGTTAGATTTCATTCCATCAAAACCTCAATATAAAGACATTATTGATCTTGGCTGTGGTAATGGCGTCATCGGTATTAAAGCTGCGCGCTTAAATCCACATGCTAATATTACCTGTGTTGATGAAAGTTTTATGGCTGCCGCTTCTTGTCGAGAAAATGCACAACTAAATCTTACTAGTACAAAAAACTTCAATGTTATGGTCGCCAACTGCTTAGATGACTTTAACAATCAAAGTGCCGATCTGGTGTTATGTAACCCACCGTTCCACCAAAACAACACCATTACCGATCATATTGCTTGGCAAATGTTCTGTGACGCCCAACGAGTATTACGCCCACAGGGTGAGTTAATCATCATTGGTAATCGCCAGTTAAAGTACCATGAAAAATTAAATCGTATTTTCGATAAAGTCGATACCGTTGGCCATAACGATAAATTTGTTGTCTTACGCGCAATAAAATAAACCGAGACTTATTGCCGTCTAAATCAATCTTTACACGGCAGTAACTACTGACTACACAGATAAGCAAAGGGAATGCTTTATGATAAAAAAATACGTTATTCTAGCATCAACATTAATCTTGAGTGCCTGTGCAGCTACACAGCCCCCACCACCACTGACATTAACGCCAACCGCTGTCTTTACCTCAAAGCCATGGGCTAACCATAAAGCCCTCAACCTTACGAGTGTAGATAAAGCCCCCAATCGCTATATTGCAGCCATTGATAGCGGTACTGAAAATGTGCAAGTTATTCAACCTCAACAGCCTGTTTCAACCACATTACGCCAAGCATTAACACAGCAGCTTAGCGGCCAAGGATTTCGCATTACCGACAATGCGACATCCACCATGGTCATTACGGTTGAAAAAGCCTTAGTGACTGTTAAGCAAAAGCTCGTAAAATATAACATGCACAGTGAGTTACAATTAACACTGACAGTAAATACCCCTGATGGACAATTTATAAAGCGTTATTCTGGTCGTTCAAGCCGTGAAGACGCACTAAAAGCATCACCTAAAGATATTGCAACAAGCATGAATAAACTCATGGATTCTGTACTCAATGAAATCGCTAGCGATAGTGAATTAAATAAATACCTTAAGGAGAATATATAATGTCGCGTTTTTTATTAGCTTTATGCTTATTGGTTGCATTACCTGTTAGCGCTGCAACCAAAGTACTTGTCACCACAAATTTAGGTCAATTTACGGTTGAACTCAATGAGGCTAAAGCGCCTATTACTACCAAAAACTTTTTACGCTATGTCGATGATGGTAGCTATGTGGGTACTATTTTTCATCGGGTTATCCCTGGTTTTATGGCGCAAGGCGGTGGCTTTGATCAAGCACTAAAGCAACGTCCTAGCTACCCAGCAATCAAAAATGAAGCTGACAATGGCTTACCTAACAATATCGCTACCATTGCAATGGCTCGCACTCAAAATCCAGATTCAGCCACGCGTCAATTTTATATCAACCTCGCAAATAATGATTTCTTAAACACTCAAGGCAGCCGAACAGGCTATGCTGTATTTGGTAAGGTAATAAAAGGTTTTCCTGTTGTTGAAAAAATGGCAACCATACCAACAGGCTCAGATCCACGCACAGGTATGAGTGATGTTCCACAACAGCCTATTATTATTGAGGCTATGAAAGTCATTAAATAATGTGATTACGTCGCCTGTGCGTAGTCACTCACGTAACAGGTGACGTCTTATGTTAACACTTGCTTATAATCGACCAACGATACCAGAACAACAACAAGAACAGTATTTACAACAATTTGTTGTCGATAATGCCCCCATTTTAGCGCTCAATGCCATTGCCGCTAGCCATGGTGATATTACGTACCTTCAACTGCAAAACTTATTTAACCATCAATTGGCTCAATGGTGGGCCCTCCCCCACGATAATCCACAGCCAGCAAATCAATATGAAGTCAGCTACTGGTCGTTAGTCGAAACATTAAATGGCATTAGTGATTATCAATTAATGGGAAATAACTTTATCCAACACAAAGTCGCCGCCCTCAGCTGTTATTTACTCAACATTGGCCCTTGTCCAACGCTTGCTCCCGTTAATCGTCCTTGATATCCATTCATCACTCTGGTGCAATAATTTCTATAAAACATGCTATAAAATAGAATTAAACCATAAAATATTTGTCTGATAACCATCAAGTCAATGCGCATAAATTTGATAACTGCTAAGCTTTAATTTCACGGCAAAATCTCAAATATTCAGTATGCTAGCGACAACTATTGTTACGTTGGTTTCCAGAGGAATTTATGGACAAAGCGACATCCCAAGAAAATATCCAAGGCTGGCGTGTATACGCAAACCCTAAAGCCTTGATCATGTTAGCACTTGGATTTTCATCAGGATTACCAATCTTATTAGTGTTTGGAACCCTGTCTTTTTGGCTACGCGAAGCGGGCGTAAGTAAAACAAGTATTGGTTTTTTTAGTTGGGTCGCATTAGCTTACGGCTTTAAGTGGGCATGGTCTCCTTTGGTTGACCGTTTTCCATTACCGATATTTTCACGATTATTTGGCCGTCGTCGCGGCTGGATGTTATTTTCACAAATTGTGATTATTTTGTCGTTATGCGGTATGGCATTAAGTAATCCCCAAACCGACTTATTTCAATTTGCTATCTTTGCCATCATGGTGGCTTTTGCCTCTGCAACCCAAGATATTGTTATTGATGCATTTCGTATTGAACTCGCGACCGAGCGCATGCAAGCTGCATTATCAGCAACCTATTTAGCCGGTTACCGCTTAGCGATGATCATGGCAGGCGCGGGCGCATTAGCTTTTGCCGCTTGGTTTGGTTCAGATACTGACTATGATCCTAGTGGTTGGAAAAGTGCTTACTTTATGATGGCTGCAATGATGTTAATTGGTGTAATTACCACTTTAATCGTCAAAGAACCGATCATTGATAATCACGCGATAAATACCATCGAAAAAGATTACAAACAGAAACTTATCAATAAAGGTTATAACAAACATCATGCTAATTTAAGTGCGTGGTTCTACACCGCGGTTATTATGCCATTTCAGGATTTCTTTCAGCGTTACGGCAAAAATGCGTTACTTATATTACTGCTGATTAGCTGTTACCGTATTTCAGATATTGTAATGGGCGTAATGGCAAATGTGTTCTACGTCGATATGGGTTTTACTAAAAATGAAGTCGCTTCAATCTCTAAAGTTTTTGGGGTTGTAATGACCATTGCAGGGGCCGGACTTGGCGGGATCTTGGTCAGCAAATTTGGCACCCTCAAGATATTGGCATTAGGTGCGGTATTATCTGCAATCACTAATCTGCTGTTTATCGTATTTAGCTATGTCGGCAATAATCTTGAAATGTTAACGGTGGTTATTTCAGCTGACAACCTTGGTGCTGGCATTGCGACGGCGGCGTTTATTACCTTTATGTCGAGTCTTACCAATGTCGCATTCTCTGCCACCCAATACGCACTCTTTAGCTCGATAATGGTGTTATTCCCGAAATTCATTGCTGGCTTCTCGGGAGTTTACATCGATCACTTTGGCTATAATGTATTTTTCTTCACCACCGCTTTAATGGGTATTCCGGTACTGATATTAATTCGTCTATTAGCTAATAATTCAGCGCTTAATATTACAGCGACACCAACCCACCAGCCTTAAATATCCTTAATAAAAGCAAGTATACCAAAGGAAGTTAGCCATTACGGTTAACTTCCTATTTTTTATCGCCCCAAAAAACATGCCAAATAACGCGAACTCGTTAGTCTATTTATGCGAATTAAAGTTCATTTTAATCATTACCTCATGGATCAATGTCACATTTTTAACTAGTGTAATCGATTACACTGGATCGTGATCACAAATAGAAAAGGATTGCGCAATCGTTTCATTCCCAAATGCGTAATAAAGCACTAGAATCAGCGCCAACAAAACGGGGCGGCCAAAATCCCACCATCTAGATCAACATGAGCGAGATAACAAAATGCGCAAATCACTAGTAGCATTAAGCGTTTTAGCAGCAACAGCACTACCTTCGTTAGCTAATGCAGCAGATTACTCTGACAACATCCATAAAAATGATTTCAAATGGATGCAGTTCAACTTAATGTACGCGCTAAAAGAATTACCTCGCCCAGCAGATGCACATTCAGGTCATGACTACCTAGAAATGGAATTTGGCGGTCGCTCAGGAATTTTTGATCTTTATGGTTATGTTGATGTCTTTAACCTGACTAACTCAGATAGCAGCGATAAAGCATCAGCTCCAGATAAAATGTTCATGAAATTTGCACCGCGCATCTCTCTTGACGCATTAACAGGTAAAGATCTATCTTTCGGTCCAGTAAAAGAACTTTATGTAGCAACACTATTTAACTGGGGCGGTAACAACGGCGGCGTAAATAACTACTTCGTTGGTCTAGGCTCTGATATTGAAGTGCCATGGTTAGGCAAAATGGGCTTTAACGTTTACTCATTATATGACATGAACGTTAAAGACTGGAACGGTTACCAAGTATCAACTAACTGGTTCAAGCCTGTTTACACCTTTGAAAACGGTACTTTCATCTCTTACCAAGGTTACATTGATTACCAATTTGGTATGAAAGAGAAGTACGGAGCAACAGCAAGCAATGGCGGCGTGATGTACAACGGTATCGTATGGCACACAGATCGCTACGCAGTTGGTTACGGTCTAAAGGCTTACCATAATGTCTACGGTATTAAAGACTCTGCTGGTTTTAAATCATCAGGTGTTTCACAATACTTCAGCCTATCTTACAAGTTCTAAGCTGACGGTATAACACCATAAAAAAGGCGCTGATGGCGCCTTTTTTGATCACCACGATTAGTCATAATGTTATTATAATAAAAAATTAAGCTAATAACGGACTATAAAGTGAACATAACCCTGTTAGGTGCTGGTGCGATTGGCGCACTGTGGGCAATAAAACTAACCCAACAGCAACACAATGTGCAGTTATGGACCAGAAATTCTGAGACAGAAACAACACTCCATTTTAGTGAGTTAACCTCGTCAACCACAACAAATAACTATCATTTCAACTGTAATGATCCACATGCTCTCGCAGCCAGTGAGTTACTGATTGTTACCGTCAAAGCATTTCAAGTCATCACAGCACTTACCCCACTCTTGCCTTATTTGAGCACTGATTGTGTGGTGGTTATTATGCATAACGGCATTGGTAGCCAGCAACAAGTTCAACAGTTATTACCGCATAACCCAATTATCTATGCCACTACCTCTCAAGCTGCATTTAAACCGACCCCTACAACAATCCAACACACAGGTTTAGGTCAAACATGGCTCGGGGCAATCAACGAGCAAGCACAAGCTCAATCCCATATAGCAGGGCTGTTTAATGCGGCATTATCCCCGAGCCAATGGCATGCCACTATCTATCAGCCTCTTTGGCAAAAACTGGCCATCAATTGTGCCATTAATCCACTGACAGCCATAAATCAATGCTCCAATGGTGACTTAGCACACTCTTGCTATCACTCACCGCTAGACAGTATTTGCTTCGAAGTCGCCCAAGTAATGACTGCCGAAGGTTTTAGCACTACCCCACAACAATTACGTCACCAAGTCGATACTGTTATCAAGGCAACCGCAAATAACTATTCATCAATGAATCGTGATATTTATCATCACCGCTTAACAGAAATCGACTATATTAGCGGTTATTTAGTCCAACAAGCCCAGCACCACCACATTAATACACCAGTAAATCAGCAACTGTGGCAGGCGATTAAACATAGGGAGTCACAAGACCATGAATGAATTATGTCCTCGAATCGTAGTGTGTATTGCCCCCGGCACTGAAGAGATGGAAGCGATTAACACTATCGCAATTTTAAAACGAGCTCAATTTGATGTAACGGTTGCCAGTGCTGCAGAAGATGGCGCATTAATTGTCGATGGCTCGCGCGGCATTAAATTGGTGGCCGATACCGCATTGATCGCTATTGCCGATGAACAATTTGATGCCGTGGTATTACCGGGTGGTGTAGCAGGTGCAGAACATTTCCGTGATAGTCCATTGGTGGTCGAGTTTGTTAAACAGCACCATTATGATGGTAAATTAATCGCCGCTATTTGTGCGACTCCTGCGATTATGTTTGCTGCTAATGACATGTTTACTAAAGCGTTAATGACCTGTCACCCCGCTTTTCATGATCAAATTCCAGCGGCACAATTACGTCCTAAGCGCGTGGTTTATGACAAGCATGCGCAATTACTGACCAGCCAAGGTCCGGGCACTGCCCAAGAATTTGCGCTTGATATCGTTACTCAACTCACCAACAAAGCCAAAACAGCGACTATCGCTGAATCAATGGTTGTGTGGCCAAATATGCATTACGATATTATGCCTGAGCGTTAATAATCATCTTGTTTTTAGCATAAAAAAAGCCCTCAATGATCAGATCATTAAGGGCTTTTTTAATGTCATAACGACAGAGTTACTCCTGCCAATATGTCATTTATTTAAATTATAATGGGCGATACACTTTTACGTTTTCGAAGCCATTCTCTTTCAAGTATAAGGCTTGTAAACGACTCATCACACCATGGGCACAGTAAAGTAAGTAAGTCTTATCTTTTGGTAAGTCACCAAATTGAGTCGCTAACTTATAGAATGGAATATGCTTCACTTCTATACCGTCTAATTCAAGCGGACTTTCATCTTCTTCATCTGGGCTACGAATATCAAGTACCACAGCATCTTCTAAGATTTGCTCGACGAGTTCAATTTCAGGGGCTTGTTCTTGGCTCTGTTTTTCGATTTCACGAATATCCATCACTCGTGCCTCATCTATAACGCGATCAAGAATAGTAAAATCAAATTTAGCTTCTTCAATCTCAAGCTTTGATTTTACAGCTTTAACTGTTGGGCTCTTTGAAATCACACCACAAAATTCTGGCATCGTTGCCGCAAAATCTTCGGTACCAATCTGACGCGAGACATCGATAATATCTTCTTTATCCCAGTTGATCAGTGGACGCAGAATCAAAGTATCTGTCACGTTATCAATATGACGTAAATTCGTTAGCGTTTGACTAGATACTTGACCTAACGCTTCACCCGTCACTAATGCTTGAATACCAAACTTCTCAGCAACACGACCCGCAGCACGCATAAACATACGCTTAAGGATCACGCCCATTTGACCATCATCGACTTTTTCTAAGATCTCGCCAACAACAGGATCAAAATCAACTGCAATGAATTTAACTTTGGCAGATGAACCGTATTTTTTCCATAAGAAATGGGAAACTTGCTTAACACCAATCTCATGGACAGGACCACCAAGATTAAAGAAACAGTAATGTACTTTACTGCCACGTTTAATATGAAGGTAACTTGAAACGCCCGAATCAAAACCACCAGAAATCAGGCTTAATACATCTTCCTGAGTACCAAGCGGGAAACCACCTAAACCTTTATGGCGGAATAACACCTGGTTAAGTAAGTTATTTTCAATTTCAATATTAACCGTAATGTCAGGTTTTTTAAGTTTTACTTTTGCAGACTCAATCGCTTGATTAAGACCACCACCAACATAACGTTCTGCTTCAATCGAGGTAAAGTCATGTTTACCCACACGCTTTGCGCGTACACAGAATGTTTTACCTTCAAGACTATCACCAACAAGTTCTAGTGTTTTCTCAAAGATATTATGAAGATCAGTAAATTCCGTCTGTTGAACTTCAAGTGAATGGTGAATACCAGGCGTTTGCGTTAAGACTGCAAGCACCATGTCGCGTTTAGTTTCATCAGGTTCGTTCACTTCTAACGAAAAACGACGGTTATAAACGCTAACAGACTCAGACTGACGCTTTAAAATAATGCGCAGGTTAGACTCAAGAATTTTGATAAAACGCTTACGTACTGAATCACTTTTAACAAAAATCTCTGGATGTGGTTTAACTATAAATTTCATAACACACTTCGCTTCACTGGGTCTAAAGTACCAAACAGAATAAAGTACCAAACGGAATTAAAGGCGCAAATTATACAGCAAGGTGTCTGCCACTGAAACAAGGATATGCTAACAGCATCACTTATCTTACGGAGTCACGCGATTATTATTGGTATTTATGTAGTGTTTACCTTAGTCATAATCATGCCAACCAGCAAATATCACGCTAAAAAAACCATCACTGATTATTTTTTGGCGCTGACGTCCTCAGAATAATGCGGTTTACCTTGTACGATCGAAATTTCAACCCGCCGATTACGACTTCGACCTTGCGAGGTTTTATTATCCGCAAGCGGCGCAGTATCTGCCATACCAACAACCCGCATCCGTTGGCGATCAAAGCCTTTTACTTGCTCCATCGCTTGAGCAACGGAAACAGCACGTTGCGATGATATATCCCAATTTGAACGGTAAAGTTCAGAATCTAGGGGTTGGTTATCAGTATGACCACTGATTCGAATCATACCGGGTACATCTTTTACTAACTCAGTCACTTGCTGAATAAGCGGAATAAATTTAGGCTGCAAAAATGCAGACCCCTCTGGAAACGCACCTTTTTCTTTAATGCGGATCACCAACTGCTGTCCAAACGATTCAATTTCTACTGTATTGTCACTGATCTCTCGTGCTAACGCTTGGGTTAATGCTTCCGTTATCTCTGCTTGTGCTTGAGACTGTTCTTGTTGCTGCTGAGGTTGTTCAGAGGTCTGATCATTGTTACCACTATCTAATGTGCTAACATCTTTACGCGATCCCCCTTCACGTTCGGCATGACCTACTTGAAAATCTAATCCGTTTTTAGTGATATCTATCGTCTGCTGCATAATCACTTCAATCGGGGTTGGCTCTGGACGACCTGGTCGAAATTCTTGGGCGATAACACTGGTGCCTTTGGGAATATCATTAACATTTAATACATTTTGAACCCCAAAAGCATTTTTCATCGAGCCCGCAATTTGTTGAAATTTTAGTACATCCATTTCAGAAAATGATAACAGCAAGACGAAAAAGCACATCAACAGCGTTGCTAGATCCGCAAAAGTTGCCATCCATGGTGGCGAACCCTTTTTATACTTTGGTGGTAAAGAATCCATCGTTAGCTCTTATTCATCAAAATTTAAGCGACGTTTTTTCTCATGCAGATAATTTTTTAAATAACTATCTATCACTCGCGGATTTTGGCCTTCTTGAATAGCCAATACCCCATCAAGGATCAACAGTCGATTCAAGCGTTCTTCATTTTTACGTAGCATCAATTTATCGGCGATAGGTAATGCCACCATATTCGCCAAGATAGAACCATATAATGTGGTTAACAATGCTACAGCCATTGCTGGACCAATTGATTTAGGATCATCCATATTCGACAGCATTGCGACCAAGCCAATTAGGGTGCCAATCATTCCCATTGCTGGCGCAACATCACCTAACGATGAAAAAATACTCGCCCCTTGTTCATGGCGCTCATTGGTTAAGGCAATGTCTTTTCTTAACATCATTCGCACCGTATCGGCATCATGACCATCAACAAGTAAATCAATGCCTTTGCGTAAAAAAGGATTTTCGACTTCCATTTCTTCAAGCGCTAAAAAGCCACCTTTTCGTGCAGAATCTGCCATCGTGACAATTTGAGCGATAAGATCATCGGGTTTATCAGTTTTAAATATAAACGCTTTAGCAGCAATCTTAGCGGCGCCAAAAAACTGACTGACATTATATTTCATCAGTACCACAAATAAGCTACCACCAATAACAATGAAGACTGACGATGTATCAGCAAACATCACCAAATCACCGCCTACGAGCATCGCCATTAAAATAAAAGCGAACGCACCAAATAATCCAATCAGT
Source organism: Photobacterium phosphoreum (assembly GCF_002954725.1). GTDB lineage: Bacteria > Pseudomonadota > Gammaproteobacteria > Enterobacterales > Vibrionaceae > Photobacterium > Photobacterium phosphoreum. Next base: position 306,908 of record NZ_MSCQ01000001.1, on the reverse strand, counting down.
GTTGCCAAATCCACGCAAAGTCTCCTTAACTGTCCTTTTTGATGATTAATCTAACGATCTGACAGCCAATTAACATAGAACAATAATTTATAGGATATTGTTCACTGTTCATTAAATAACAGCGCCATATCGCCCATAAAACAAAATATTGCGACCATAGGATAAACATCAATAGCACTATCTACCGCAAGCTAACTCTTTATCGACCATCATCACGTTTCATTTAGGGTTTTATTTCTATTATTAAGTGATTTTTATCGTTATCAACGATGAAAACTACTGTCTGTGGCACAGATTACTGTGACATAATTTGACCTTAGATAGTCACTACGTTATTTTTCTTGCACCTAGATAAGAGTGAAAATGATATGGCAGCAAAAAAACCAGAAAATATGGCATTCGAAGCCGCACTTGATGAGCTAGATGCCATTGTCAATGAACTAGAATCGGGTGATATCCCACTGGAAGACGCGCTAAAGAAATTTGAGCGTGGTATTTCATTGGCTCGTAACAGTCAGTTAAAGTTAACCCAAGCAGAGCAGCGAGTAGAAATCCTATTACGCGCTGACGATAATGCACCACTAACAGACTTTGAGCCAAGCCATGACGAATAGTGTACCGCTATCGCAGACGCTTAAAACGCTGCAACAACGTAATAACCAATGCTTAATAGATTGGTTAACAAAACAACCTTTTTCAGATCAAACCCTGCTAGAAGCAATGAAGCATGGTACTCTACTCGGTGGCAAGCGCGCACGCCCTTACCTGACATATGTAACAGGTGAAATGTTGGGGGTCGATTATGATGATCTCGATACTGCGGCGGCGGCTGTTGAATGCATTCATGCATATTCGTTAATTCATGACGATTTACCCGCCATGGATAATGATGCCTTACGCCGCGGCCAACCGACTTGTCATATTGCATTTAATGAGGCGATCGCTATTTTAGCGGGTGATGCCTTACAAACATTAGCTTTTGAGATTATTGCCCAAGGCCGATTGAGTCCAGAAGGACATCAACAACGCATTGCCATGGTCAGTGAATTAGCTCAAGCCTCTGGTGCTGCTGGCATGTGTCTTGGACAAGCACTAGATTTAGAAGCAGAAGGCCAACATGTTGGTCTTGAGCAACTAGAATTAATACATAAACACAAAACAGGCGCATTAATCCGTTGTGCCGTTCGCCTAGGTGCACTAGCTGCTGGCGACAAAGGACGTCAAGTTCTACCTCAGCTAGATAAGTATGCCGACGCTATTGGCCTTGCATTTCAAGTTCAAGATGACATTTTAGATGTTATCAGCGACACTGAAACGTTAGGCAAACCTCAAGGCTCAGATATTGAGCTTGATAAAAGTACCTACCCAGCACTACTTGGGCTAGAGGGCGCACAACAAAAAGCGCAACAACTTTATCAAGAGGCGCTACAAGCGTTAGCAGCAATACCTTACAATACCTATCAATTGGAAGTTTTTGCCCGATATGTTATCGAGCGCAATAACTAAAATAAGTAAAAGCGCCGAACAGTTATGACTTTGGATATCTCAAAATACCCGCATCTCGCATTAGCAAATACGCCAGATGAATTACGATTATTGCCCGCAGAAAGTCTGCCTCAAGTCTGTAATGAGTTACGTACTTATTTACTCAAGACGGTTAGCCAAACTAGCGGCCACTTTGCCTCCGGACTCGGTACAGTCGAACTGACCGTTGCGCTTCACTATGTCTATAATACCCCATTTGATCATGTGATCTGGGATGTTGGTCATCAAGCTTACCCACATAAGATTTTAACGGGTCGTCGCGATAAGATGTCAACTATTCGCCAAAAAGATGGGCTGCATCCTTTTCCTTGGCGTGACGAGAGTGAATACGATGTATTGTCAGTAGGCCACTCTTCTACCTCAATCAGTGCCGGCTTAGGCATGGCGATTGCAGCAGAAAAAGAAGGGCTAGGGCGTAAAGTTGTCAGCATTATTGGCGATGGTGCACTTACCGCTGGCATGGCGTTTGAAGCCATGAACCACGCTGGTGACATACACAGTGATATGTTAGTTATTCTCAATGACAACGAGATGTCTATTTCTGAAAATGTTGGTGGTTTAAGTAACCACTTAGCCCATTTACTGTCAGGTAACTTTTACGCTTCTATTCGTGAAAGTGGCAAAAAAGTACTGTCTAATGCGCCACCGATTAAAGAAATCGTTAAACGCGCAGAAGAACATATTAAAGGTATGGTTGTTCCAAGTACGATGTTTGAAGAGCTTGGCTTTAATTATATTGGTCCCATTGATGGTCATGATATTGATGAGTTAGTGAAAACACTCAAAAATATGCGTCACCTTAAAGGGCCGCAATTTCTACATATCATGACCAAAAAAGGTAAAGGCTATGCACCAGCAGAAGCCGATCCGATTAATTATCATGCCGTTCCAAAATTTGATTTAAGTGAAAAACCTCTGCCTAAAGCCAAAAATACTAGCCCCACTTTTTCTAAAATTTTTGGTGACTGGCTGTGTGACATGGCGGCTGTGGACGACAAGCTGATGGCGATTACACCAGCCATGCGTGAAGGCTCTGGCATGGTACGCTTTTCAAAAGAATACCCTGACCAATATTTTGATGTTGCGATTGCCGAACAACACGCAGTTACCCTAGCAAGTGGTATGGCAATTGGTGGTTATCATCCGATTGTGGCAATTTACTCAACGTTCTTACAACGTGGTTATGACCAACTCATTCATGATGTTGCCATTATGAATTTACCGGTAATGTTTGCGATTGATCGTGCTGGATTAGTGGGTGCTGATGGTCAAACTCACCAAGGTGCATTTGATATTAGCTTTATGCGCTGTATTCCCAACATGGTGATCATGGCGCCAAGCGATGAGAACGAATGTCGTCAAATGCTTTATACCGGCCATCAACATCAAGGTCCTAGTGCAGTACGCTATCCGCGTGGCTGTGGCTTAGGGACTGAAGTTGAAACCACCATGACAGCACTTGAAATTGGTAAAGGTATTGTTCGTCGTCAAGGTGAGAAAGTGGCTATTTTAAACTTTGGTGCAATGCTAGGCTATAGCTTAGATGCCGCTGAAAATTTAAATGCTACTGTCGCTGATATGCGGTTTGTAAAACCTCTAGATGAAGCATTAATTCTTGAACTTGCCGCTACCCACGATGTGTTAGTAACAGTTGAAGAGAATGCCATTGCTGGCGGTGCAGGTAGCGGTGTGATTGAGTTCTTGATGCAACAAAAATGCATTAAACCGGTGTTAACTATTGGCCTACCTGATCGTTTCATTGAACAAGGTACTCAAGCTGAGTTACACCAGATGCTAGAACTTGATGGCCCAGGTATTGAAAAACAAATCCTTGCGTACATTGCTCAATAATTGTGAATTAGCATTATTCGCCTAAAAAAAGTATCAAAAAAAGCCATGAAGAATAAACTATTCATGGCTTTTTTATTGCTTGCTCGTTAAGGTGAAACTTAGAAACCTAACCAATAACCAACAAACCACAACGAAATCATTGCCATAAAGCCAGCCAGAACATCATCAATCATGATCCCAAAGCCACCTTCGACATGTTTATCTAACCAACTGATTGGCCATGGTTTTAACATGTCAAAAAAGCGGAATAAAATAAAACCGGCTAATATCCATTTCCATGACACGGTAGGTGCTACTGCCATTGTGATCCAAAATCCAACAAATTCATCCCACACAATACTGCCATGATCATGCACTTTCATGTCATTAGACGTAATGTGACAAATTCGAATCCCGATCAGAGCCGCCACCAATACCGCCACTAAATACCAACCAAACGGTAATTGAGCCAGAATAAGGTATAGCGGAATTGCAGCCAGCGTTCCCATGGTTCCAGGAATATATTTAGCTAAACCACTGCCAAACCCTGTGGCTAATAAGTGCCAAGGATTGTTCATTTTTAATAAATCTTTTGGATTTGTGCTCACGCGAATACCTTAATTATTTGTTTCGACAAAATGATCCCAACCAGATAATTGCCACGTTAGTGGTTTACCTAACTGCAGTAATGACAGACCACTACCCGCTTTCACTTTACCAATGCAACTATATTTCACATTAGTATGCGCTAAAGCCGCTTTTAATGCATCTCGATTGGCAACTGACGCTGTAAAACACAGTTCGTATTCTTCACCGCTGGTTAATGCTAACTGTTGTGCTCGTTGGCGATCTTCACCACAAAAAGCCAATAATTCAGCAGATAACGGTAACTGCTCAACATCAATATCAATCGCGACCTCAGATCCCTGAGCGATATGTTTTACATCGGCAATCACACCATCAGAGATATCCAATGCCGCCGACGCAATACCACGCAAAGCCTCACCCACATTCACCCGCGGCTGGGCTTTAAAATGCCGATCAACAAGTGTTGTCACCAAGTTAGCATTGTATTGTTGTGACGACGATTGATTTAAGATTAATGCAAGCCCTGCAGCACTATCACCAAGATCACCAGTAACATAAACATCATCACCGACTTGCGCACCACGGCGGGTTAATGCCTGCCCCCGAGGTACTAATCCTTGCACGGTTAAAGTAATACTCAATGGGCCCTTGGTGGTATCACCACCTATCAATTGAATATTATACTTATTCGCTAACTCAAAAAAACTATGGCAAAAAGGCGCTAGCCACGCTTCATCAATGGTGGGTAATGTTAACGCTAATGATACCCATGCTGGTGTGGCTCCCATTGCGGCTAAATCACTTAAATTCGACGCTAACGCTTTATACGCAACCAATGCAGGATCGGCATCGGCTAAAAAATGGGTACCAGCAACCAAAGAATCGGTACTGACCGCAACATGATAATTAACAGGCACATCCACTAATGCGCAATCATCACCAATCGCTAAAACGACATCATCACGTTGCAATTGTTGTTGAGCGAAATAATAATTGATGATATCAAATTCATTTTTTGCCATAGTTCTCTTTTCCCTAAATAAAAAAAAGCCAGCTAATAAGCTGACTTCTTTCATCGTACTCAACGTAATAAAAAATTATTTATCTTTTTTACGTAGAGTTGGCGCAGCTTTATCTAATACGCCATTGACGAATTTGTGGCTATCTTCAGCACCGAAGAGTTTCGCTAATTCAATCGCTTCGTTGATCACAACTTTAAATGGTACGTCTTCACGCTTAACCATTTCATACATTGCAAGACGAAGTAGCGCAAGTTCCATCTGGTCTAGATCCTGAAGTGGACGAGACAAGTATGGACGCATTTTGCTATCAAGTTCTTGATGGCTTAATACAACACCTGCAAATAAATCACGGAAATAAGCAACATCAGTTTCTGGCGCTTTACATGCAGGCGCATCAGCTTGATGTTCTTCTTCTTCAAACTTATCGCCTGAAAGGAAATATTGCTCAATATCAGCAACATTACCTTTAGTAAGTTGCCAAGAATAAATTGCTTGTACAGCAAATTGACGTGCATTACGACGCGCGGCTGGTTTCACAGTAACCCCCATTAGGATTCGATTTGGGACAGGACATTTACCATTTCGAGCGCGCTTAGTGCAGCCTCTGCCCCTTTATTACCAGCCTTGGTACCGGCACGCTCAATGGCTTGTTCTATAGAATCTACAGTCAATACACCAAAAGCAACTGGAGTATTATACTCTAGTGCAACTTGTGCTAGACCTTTATTACACTCACCGGCAACATAGTCAAAATGAGGTGTTCCACCGCGAATAACTGAGCCTAATGCTACGATAGCATCATAGCGATCACTCTTCGCGACTTGCTGGGCAACAAGCGGGAGTTCATAAGCACCAGGGCAACGAACAACAGTGATATTATCTTCACTAACCTGACCTTGACGTTTCAGCGCATCTAATGCACCTGAAAGTAAACTTTCGTTAATAAAGCTATTAAAGCGTGCAATTACGATAGCAATTTTTGCGTTTGGTGCCGCGATGGCGCCTTCAATTACCTTCATGGGCCTTCCTGTGACTATGTCTTTCCAGTTTGAGAAACCGCGGGAGTCTAACACACTTTACGATATGTCTGCTATGCACAACCGTCGGTTTCAGAGGATTTGTTAATATTTATTGCTTATTGGTGAGTGAACTAACCAATAAGTGAGCATTATCAAACATAATAATGCTCAATACTTTACGGCAAAAAGTGAATATAACTGCTTATTCGCAAATATATTCAACCACTTCAAGGCCAAAACCTGACAGTGAATGATAACGTTGTGTACTTGATGACAACAAACGCATTTTACCGATACCTAAATCAGATAAAATTTGCGAACCAATACCCACTTGACGTGATGGGTTATACGGACTCGCCTTTACTTGTGGTCGACCTTCATTTTGAGCTGCAATATTTTTAACTTTGTTAATAATGCTATCAGTAGGCTCTTGCTTACTCAACACCACTAGCACGCCATTTTCAGCACTAATACGTTGCATTGCTGCAGGTAATGTCCACTGCGTCGCACCTGATTGTAGAATATCTTTAAAGGTATCTTGTAAATGGACGCGAACTAATGTGGCAGCATCGGCCTCAATATCACCTTTACACAATGCATAATGAATTTGATCATCAATTTTATCGCGGTAAGTGATCATATCAAACTCACCAAACTCAGTATTGAGCTTACATTCACCCACACGTTCTATGGTGGTTTCATGATGATTACGGTATTCAATAAGATCAGCAATAGTACCGAGCTTTAAACCATGTTTCTCAGCAAAAACTTCTAATTGTGGACGGCGCGCCATAGTGCCGTCTTCATTGAGAATTTCGACAATAACACTTGATGGTTCAAGACCCGCTAAACGTGCAATATCACAACCCGCTTCAGTGTGGCCTGCACGAGTTAACACGCCACCTTCTTGTGCCATCAATGGGAAAATATGGCCAGGCATAACAATATTGGCAGCCGTTGCATCAGCAGCAACAGCAGCTTGTACTGTACGAGAACGATCTGCGGCTGAAATACCCGTCGTTACTCCAGTTGCAGCTTCAATAGAAATGGTAAAAGGCGTACCAAATTGTTCAGTATTATCTTGAACCATCAGTGGCAGGCTCAATTGCTGACAACGTGCTTTACTTAATGTTAAACAAATTAAACCACGGCCATACATAGCCATAAAATTAATAGCTTCAGGGGTGATTTTCTCTGATGCAATAATCAGATCGCCTTCATTTTCGCGATCTTCATCATCCATCAGAATAACCATTTTACCTTGGCGAATATCATCAATGATTTCTTTTGCACTACTTAAAGCCATAATCCTACCCTTATTCTTATGTTGCTTTTGTTGATCTATTGACCACAAAGCAATGCTTAACCGAGAAACCCTGTTCTCGCCAATAAATCCATTGTTACTTGAGATTGTTTCTCTGCGGCTTTATCGCCCAGCATTAGCCGTTCAAGGTAACGCGCGATAACATCAACCTCAAGATTAATTTTACGACCAACACTAAAATCAGCCATGGTCGTTTCAGCTGCCGTATGTGGCACAATCGTTAATTTGAACTCGTCACCACGAACAGCATTCACCGTTAAACTGATACCATCAACAGCCACTGACCCTTTCTCTGAAATATATTTTGCAAGCTGTGGCGGTACTTTGATCCAAAATTCAATCGCACGACCAATATGTTGACGCTCAATGACTTCAGCCACAGCATCAATATGTCCAGAAACCATATGGCCGCCAAAACGAGTGGTCGCTAACATGGCTTTTTCTAAATTAACCACTTGGCCGGCTTTATAATTCGCAAAAGCTGTTCGGTGCAATGTTTCTAATGAAAGATCAGCAACATAACCTTTACCTGTTAGTTTTACGACGGTGAGACATACGCCGTTAGTCGCGATACTATCGCCTAACTTAACATCCGCTAAATCTAACGAACCTGAATCAACGGTAACAGAAATATCAGCACCTTTCGGTGTTAGTGCAGATATTTTACCGACAGCTTCTATAATTCCAGTGAACATGATAAACCCTTAATTTCACTATTTTATTTATTATTTTGTACTGTTGCCATAATACGAATATCTTCACCAACCATAGCCACATCGGTAATGGTTAATAGTGGTGTTTGTGCCATTGTGGTCAGCCCGCTAATATCAATTAAACCGCGACTATCACTGCCCATCAATTTTGGTGCTTGATATAAAATCAAACTATCAACCAATTGTTGTTGTAATAATGCGCCCGCTAAACTCGCGCCCGCTTCAACCCAAATATGATTAATACCATAGTCAGCCAATTGCGACAGTAAAGCCACAAGATCAAGTTGTTGGCTGTTGGTTTGAGTCGGAATTTGCCATTGTTGTACGGAATCAGGCCATACTTCTGTGCCGAGCATAGCACGAGCAAGAATGGTCTCTCCTGGTAAGTTGAAGAGTTGATACTCGGGTGTGAGTCGATTCTGACTATCAATAATAACCCGCGTTGGCTGACGTAATGCAGCTTGAGGATAAGCTTGTTGTACTGACTCGCCCAATTCACTCCAACGTACATTCAGTGATGGATTGTCGGCGATGACGGTGGCACTGGTGGATAATATCGCCCCCGCCTGTGCACGAAAATGTTGCACATCTGCTCGCGCTTTAGGACCGGTTATCCACTTACTGACACCATTGGCTAATGCCGTTCTTCCATCTAAGCTCGCGGCTAATTTAAGTTCGACATACGGCATTTGATGGGTCATTTGCTTAATAAAACCAGGATTTAGTGTTTGAGCTTCTATTGCTAAAACACCGACATCAACCTCAATCCCTGCCGCTTTCAACAACGCAATACCGCGCCCAGCAACGTTAGGATTAGGATCTACCATCGCACATACAACCCGCGCAACCTTGGCATTAATTAATGCTTCAGCACAAGGGGGCGTTCGACCATGATGAGAACAAGGTTCTAAAGTAACATACACCGTTGCACCTTGTGCTCGATGTTGTGCCTGCCGTAGTGCAAACACTTCAGCATGGGGTTGTCCAGCTTGATAATGATAGCCTTCACCGACAATGTCGCCATCATTAACAATCACACACCCAACCTTAGGATTAGGTGCTGTGGTATAACGGCCATGCTTAGCAAGCGTTATCGCTCGCAACATCATTTGTTGATCAGTCGGTGTCATTATTATGGATCTTAACGATTATGGATCTTAACGCTCCAGTTTGGCGATTTCTTCACCAAACTCACGAATATCTTCAAAACTGCGATAAACAGAAGCAAAACGGATATAAGCAACTTTATCCAATTCTTTTAATGCTTCCATCACTAAATTGCCAATCATCTCCGACGGAACTTCACGTTCACCCGTGGCACGAAGGCAAGATTTAATGCTATTAATCGCACGTTCAATATCATCAGTACTCACGGGGCGTTTTTCTAACGCACGTTGAATACCACCGCGTAATTTTTCTTCATTAAACGGATCACGGTTACCGTTGGTTTTTACTACGCGAGGCATCACAAGCTCTGCCGTTTCAAACGTAGTATAGCGTTCATTACACGCTAAACATTGGCGACGTCGACGCACTTGGTGGCCATCTGCAACCAATCGAGAATCGATTACTTTGGTGTCATTTGCACCGCAAAAAGGACAATGCATTTAGCCTCCTACATTCAATCGACTCAGTGTAACCCATTTCATCACTTTAATAAGACTATCACCCTTTTTTTTCTAAAAAATCGCCTTAAAAGTAACAATAATCATTAATAATGATGCATCTTATGTTATTTACAAAACAAAAAAGGCTCACCTCTAAGCAGGTAAGCCTTATATTGATGTGCAATTACGGCGCTGAAATTACCGTATCAGTATTAAATTATGCGTAAACAGGAAGACGCTTACAAATTTCAAGCACTTTCACTTTAGTCGCTTCAATAACGGCAGCGTCATTGATGTTATCCAACACATCACACATCCAACCCGCAAGTTGACGTGCATCATCGGCATTAAAACCACGACGAGTAATAGAAGGCGTACCAACACGAATACCTGACGTTACAAACGGGCTACGTGGGTCATTAGGTACACTGTTTTTGTTTACAGTAATGTTCGCTGCACCCAGTGCTGCATCTGCTTCTTTACCTGTAATGCCTTTATCAATTAAATCGACAAGAAATAGGTGATTTTCAGTGCTACCAGAGACGATGTTATAACCACGCTTGATAAACTCTTCAACCATTGCTTTTGCGTTTACAACCACATTGGCTTGGTAAACTTTAAACTCAGGTTCCATGGCTTCTTTAAATGCCACCGCTTTAGCAGCGATAACATGCATTAATGGGCCACCTTGACCACCAGGGAAGACTGCAGAGTTAAGCTTTTTGTAAAGGTCTTCGCCTTCGTTTGACAGAATCAAACCACCACGAGGACCGGCTAATGTTTTATGGGTTGTTGTTGTTACAACATGCGCATGAGGAACAGGGTTAGGGTAAACGCCAGCGGCAATTAAACCTGCAACGTGGGCCATATCAACAAACAGGTATGCACCGATCTTATCTGCAATTTCACGCATTCTTTCCCAATCAACAACTTGAGAATAAGCAGAAAAACCACCAATGATCATTTTTGGTTTATGCTCTAACGCTAATGCTTCCATTTCTTGGTAGTCAATTTGACCATTTTCATCAATGCCGTAAGGAATGATGTTGTATAACTTACCAGAGAAATTTACTGGTGAACCATGGGTTAAGTGACCACCATGTGCCAAGCTCATACCTAATACTGTATCGCCAGCATTCAATAATGCCATGTAAACAGCATTATTTGCTTGAGAGCCTGAGTGTGGCTGGACGTTTGCGTATTCGGCACCAAATAGCTGACACGCACGATCAATCGCAAGTTGCTCTGCTTTATCAACAAACTCACAACCGCCGTAGTAACGCTTGCCAGGGTAACCTTCAGCATATTTATTTGTCAGCTGAGAACCTTGTGCTTCCATTACACGCGGACTAGTATAGTTTTCAGAAGCAATCAACTCGATGTGTTCTTCCTGACGGGCTGTTTCTTCCTGAATCGCTGCAAATAGTTCCGCATCATAATCAGCAATATTCATATCGCGCTTTAACATCTGTATCTCCTGACTCAGCTAAGTTTTATACTATTTTAAGTAAAAAACGAAAAACCACAAACCTAGACGCCACGTGGACGCAAACGTTTTCGTTTTACTTTTTATCTGTCGACTATCTTACATAAATAGATCTAAATCAGAAAGTCCTAAATACGGTTTTCTTTAGCATCACAGCAATCAATACGAATACTCGCGGATTCATCTCACGCTATCTACTTAGCCATAAAAAAGAGGCTACGTATTCGCAGCCCCTCTTTGGTATTTTAATCGTGCTTAGCCATCACAATTTAAATCGCATCTTCATCTTCTTCGCCAGTACGAATTCGCACGACACGCTCAATATCAAACATGAAGATTTTACCATCACCGATTTTGCCTGTTTGCGCAGTTTCGACGATCGTTTCAATACATTGCTCGGCAACTTCATCAGTCACTACAATTTCAATTTTCACTTTAGGCAAAAAATCAACCATGTATTCTGCACCACGATAAAGTTCTGTATGGCCTTTTTGACGACCAAAGCCTTTAACTTCTGACACTGTCATGCCCGTGATACCGACTTCAGCTAACGCTTCACGGACATCATCAAGTTTAAACGGCTTAATAATCGCTTCAATTTTTTTCATTATCATCATCCTTTGCTGAGCAGAAGATCGGCACCGCGATTACGATCACCGACTTGATTAAATTAGGGTTATTATCACAGATTCAATGCGGTAATTTAATCACATTTAATATTTTTGAATGTAATTCGTCTCCATGCGCCGTAAAAGCAGCAACACTGAATACAGTAATACCAAGCCATTGATCACCATAATAGCAATATCATGATATTTAGCAGGAAAAACATTGGGTATGAAAGGAATTAGACTAAATTGCAGAAATAATGTTACCGCTGGAATATAGAAGTAAAGTGGGATAAAACCCCATTTTTTACCAAGAAGTAATCCAGTACAGGCTATAATTCCAGAGATCAACACTAATATAATGACGCTCACGGGTGCCATACCAAGCAAATCAAATCTTAATGCATGAACTAACATTTCAATATGTTGGATCAAGCCTATAATTACTAATATAGCGAGTAGCTTAGTCGCGCCAATTAGACGGTAATTGCTGGGAATATCCAATCCCATTGTTTCATCCTTGTAACCACAGCGTGGCCATTTTTACGTATTGGTTATGTTAATTATCCCAATGTTTATTGATGGTTAATGTGATCAATGTCAATTTCATATTTATTTATATCATTGTCACAATAACAGTATCAAAAAAGCTGCCACTGTAGGTGGCAGCTTTAGATTAACTTAACAGACTCAGACCTTAGCCTAAATTAACCCGTGCATTACGGAACATACGCATCCATGGGCTATTTTCACTCCAGTCATCTGGGTGCCAAGAGTTAGCCACCGTGCGGAATACACGCTCAGGGTGCGGCATCATAATAGTGACACGGCCATCTTGAGTGGTTAAACCTGTAATACCGTTTGGCGAACCATTTGGGTTAGCCGGGTAGTTTTGAGTCACATTGCCGTAGTTATCAAGGTAACGTAGCGCAATGGTGCCAGATTGCTCAATCGCAGCCAAATGCTCAGCATTACGGACTTCTACTCGACCTTCGCCATGTGAAACTGCAATTGGCATCCGTGAGCCAACCATTTCATTAAAGAATAACGAATCACTCTTTTGTACTTCAACCAAACTAAAGCGCGCTTCAAAACGCTCTGATTCATTGCGTACAAAACGCGGCCATAAATCAGCACCTGGAATAAGCTCGTGTAAGTTAGACATCATCTGACAACCATTACACACACCAAGTGCCAACGTATCCGGACGATTAAAGAATGCAGCAAACTGGTCACGAGCAATATTGTTAAACAACACTGATTTCGCCCAGCCTTCACCAGCACCTAATACGTCACCGTAAGAGAAACCACCACAAGCCACTAAACCATTAAAGCCATCAAGCTGTATCTTCCCGCTAAGAATATCACTCATATGAACATCTTTAGCTTCAAAGCCAGCACGATCAAACGCCGCTGCCATTTCAACATGAGAGTTAACGCCCTGCTCACGTAAAATTGCCATTTGCGGTTTCGCGCCAAAGTTAATCGCTGGTGCCATAAATGGCGCTGCAACATCGGCATTAATATCAAACGTTAACTTGGTATGTAAACCCGGGTCTTGATTGTCTTTCTTAGCTTCAAATTCTTGTAATGCACCTGCTGGGTTATCACGCATCGCTTGCATTTGGTAAGTTGTTTCCGCCCAAATTGCGCGTAACTCAGTGCGGTTTTGCTCAAGCACTACATCATTACCATTCCAAATACGGATTGTGTCTTCATCAATCACAGTACCAATAATATGGCTGCATGCTGCTAAACCATGAGCGGCTAATACTGCTTGTACTGCCTCAACATCATCACTACGTACCTGAATCACAGCGCCAAGTTCTTCACTAAACAACGCCGCTAATACGTCATTGCATCCATCGGTTGCGGTGGTATTAATATCCACTTCAACACCAGTGTGACCCGCAAATGCCATTTCAGCTAAGGTAACATACAGACCACCATCACCACGATCATGGTAAGCTAATAATTTCTCATCACGCACCAAGGTTTGCATCGCATAGAAGAAGCCTTTTAGTAATTCAGGACTATCAACGTCAGCGGCTTTATCACCTAACTGCTTATAAACTTGTGCTAAAGCGGTCGCACCAAGACGGTTTTGACCACAACCAAGATCCACCAGCAATAAGCTTGATTCGCCTTTATCAGTGCGTAATTGCGGTGTAACGGTTTTACGAACATCTTCAACGCGACCAAAAGCAGTGATCACTAATGACAATGGCGAAGTCACTTCTTTTTCTTCACCATCTTGTTGCCACTTAGTTTTCATCGACATTGAATCTTTACCCACTGGAATCGTTAACCCTAATGCTGGGCATAATTCTTCACCAATGGCTTTCACTGCTTCATATAAACCGGCATCTTCACCGGGGTGACCCGCAGGTGACATCCAGTTAGCCGATAAGTTAATCCGCTTCATATCACCGATATCAGTACCTGCAATATTGGTAATTGCTTCACCAACGGCTAAACGTGCAGAGGCACCAAAATTAAGTAATGCCACTGGAGTACGCTCACCCATCGACATCGCTTCACCGTGGTAGCTATCATAACTTGCAGCTGTTACCGCACAGTTAGCCACAGGCACCTGCCAAGGACCAACCATCTGATCACGTGCAACTAATCCGGTCACACTGCGATCACCAATAGTGATCAAGAACGTTTTTTCGGCAACCGCAGGTAAACGTAGTACTCGCTGAGTCGCATCTTCAACCGTCATTTCACTGCGATCAAGAGGCTGCCCAATCACGGTTAATGTTTGTGCATCACGGTGCATTTTCGGTGCTTTACCCAATAGAATATCCATTGGCATATCAATCGGGGTGTTATCGAAATGATTATCTTCAAGGGTTAAATGACGCTCAGCCGTTGCTTCACCTACTACTGCATAAGGGGCACGTTCACGCTCACAAATCGCATCAAATGTTGCCATATTTTCAGGAGCAATCGCGAGGACATAGCGCTCCTGTGATTCATTACACCAAATCTCAAGAGGGCTCATACCTGGTTCATCATTAGGTACATTACGTAACTGGAATTTACCGCCACGCTCACCGTCATTGACTAACTCAGGTAAGGCGTTAGAAATACCGCCAGCACCTACATCGTGAATAAAAGCAATTGGGTTGTCATCACCCATCTGCCAACAGCCATCGATCACTTCCTGACAACGACGTTCCATTTCTGGGTTTTCACGTTGTACTGAAGCAAAATCTAAATCTTCTGCTGATTGGCCTGATGCCATTGATGACGCCGCACCACCACCAAGACCAATGTTCATTGCCGGACCGCCAAGAACAATTAACTTCGCGCCAACAGGAATTTCTTTCTTCTGCACATGATCAGCACGAATATTACCCATGCCACCCGCTATCATGATTGGCTTATGGTAACCACGCACTTCTTCACCCGCATGAGAGGTGACTTTTTCTTCGTAAGTACGGAAATAACCCAATAAGTTTGGACGACCAAATTCGTTATTAAATGCCGCACCACCCAATGGACCTTCCAGCATAATATCAAGCGCAGTCACGATACGATCAGGCTTACCAAAATCGGTTTCCCATGGCTGTTCAAAACCAGGTACACGTAAGTTAGATACTGTAAAGCCGACTAAACCTGCTTTAGGCTTACCACCAATCCCCGTTGCGCCTTCATCACGAATTTCACCGCCAGAACCTGTTGCTGCGCCCGGCCACGGTGAAATTGCGGTTGGGTGATTATGGGTTTCAACTTTCATCAAAATATGGGTATCTTCTTGATGATAACTATATTGACGAGATTGTGGATCAGGGAAAAAACGACCGACATGAGAACCTTCCATTACAGCAGCATTGTCTTTATACGCTGACAATACGTGTTCATGGTTATGCTCATAGGTGTTTTTAATCATTTTAAATAATGATTTTGGTTGATCGATACCATCAATAGTCCAATCAGCATTAAAAATCTTGTGACGACAATGTTCTGAGTTCGCTTGAGCAAACATCATTAATTCAATGTCATTCGGATTACGTTCAAGTGTAGTGAAATTTTCAACTAAGTAATCAATTTCATCTTCAGCCAATGCAAGACCTAAGGTGAGGTTCGCTTGCTCTAATGCTTGACGGCCACCCGTTAGAATATCAACACTTTTAACTGCAGCAGGCTGTGCTTGAATAAATAACGCTGCAGCAGCATCAACATTATCCAGTACCACTTCCATCATGCGGTCATGAAGTAATGTTTTTAAAGCATTTAATTGTACTGCGGTTAGCGCGGATGATGATTCAACATAATATGCTGTGCCACGCTCAAGACGTTTAATCGAACTTAAACCACAGTTACGCGCGATATCGGTCGATTTTGAAGACCAAGGAGAGATAGTGCCAGGACGAGGAGTAACAAGTAGCAATAAACCTTTAGGCTCGTGCTCTGCAATCGTTGGGCCGTATGTGAGTAGACTTGTAAGTTTAGCTTGTTCATCAGCTGTTAACGTTGCTGCCACATCAGCAAAATGCGCAAATTCAGCATAAATACTGGTAATTGGCAGATTTAACTCATGGCAACGCTCAAGTAACTTATTAACGCGAAACTCAGACAAAGCGGGTGAACCACGCAAAATTTCCATGTGCAAAGGTCTCTCGATTAGCAGGTTAAAAAAAGTGATATTGAGGTAAATTCCACTAACATAGAAACTTACCTCAATAACACCTAGTACATCATTATGCACTGCTTCACTATTACGCAACTGTTCACGAGCACCTAGTATAATGGAATTTTTTTTGTGACGTAACACCTGACGCAACCGTTTGCGCGTTTTTTTTTCAATCCTTATAAAAATATCAAAAAAATACTCCCCCCTATTATTTTTGGGTCATTTTTTAACCATAAAAGTCATACATATTCACTTATCTATTCCAATCTCTAAATTATGCTCATCAACTTCACAGTTCAACTTTGCGCAATTAGCAGGGTTTGATATAAATAGTCGTTAATTTTTACTGTGGGTCTGCTTAGTTGATAAATATTAAATTCTTCACTCTACTACGTCGCTTTATGAGCATTCTATTATTAGCGATACTCACCGCCGGCTGCCAATGGCAAGAAAACAAGCCCACCAGCCTTGAGAAAATTCGGGACAGTGGCGTATTACGGGTAGGTACTTTAAATAACCAATTGTCTTATTATATTGGGGCTGATGGACCAACAGGGTTAGATTATGAACTTGCACAGGCATTTGCGAAAAAGCTTGGGGTTAAACTTGAAATAACGGCGATGTTTACCTTATCTGAGTTATTTCCTGCATTAGAGCGTGGTGATATTGATATTATTGCGGCAGGACTGGCAGTCACCCCCGATCGCCTCCAAGGTTTTCATCCTGCACCCGCTTATTATTACGCTAGCCAAATTGTGGTGTATAAAAAAGGCCAACGCCGACCACGTAATCTCGCTGAACTGGCTGAAAATAAAAAACGCTTAGCGGTAGTCAGTGGATCGAGTCACGAGCAAAAATTACAGCTTATTCGTGAAAATTATCCCACCCTACAATGGCAATCGATTCCAGAGTCAGACATCAATGATCTATTAATTAAAGTCGCCAAAGGTGAACTCGATTATACCGTTGCCGATTCTGTTGATGTGGCATTACTGCAACGAATTCATCCAGATATTGCTGTTGCGCTTGAATTAACTCAAGATGAACCTGTAAGTTGGTTTGTAAAACAAAGCAGTAACGATAGTTTGTATGCGTTAATAATTGAGTTTTTTGGGCAGATGAAACAAAACGGTACCATGGCCCAACTCGAAGAGAAATATTTTGGTCATATCGATCAATTTGACTATGTTGATACTCGTGCTTTTTTACGCGCTGTAAATACAACCTTACCTCAATGGGAAGCACTCTTTAAACAACATGCCAACGGCTTTGATTGGCGTTTATTAGCAGCACTGTCTTATCAAGAATCACATTGGAACCCGCAAGCGGTATCACCAACCGGTGTCCGTGGCATGATGATGCTCACTTTACCAACAGCAGAATCGGTGGGGGTGACTAACCGCTTAGATCCAGAACAAAGTATTCGTGGTGGCAGTGAATATTTACGTAAGATGATCGCTCGTGTACCTGACAGTGTCGAAGAACATGAGAAAGTCTGGTTTGCACTCGCCTTTTATAATGTCGGCTTTGGCCATTTAATGGATGCCCGTCGATTGACAAAATCACAAGGGGGCAATCCCAATACTTGGGTTGATGTTAAACAACGACTACCATTATTAGGGCAACGTAAATATTACACTCAGTCTCGTTATGGTTATGCTCGTGGCGATGAAGCGTTAAATTATGTTGAAGGTATTCGTCGTTACTATCAAAGTATTATTGGTTACGAGCGTGCTCACAGCAATAAGTTTGAAAATGATAACTTGAAGATTGTTGATGGTCTGCAAACGATTAGTACCCCACAAACACAACCAACACCCACACCCACACCCGTACCGCTAAAAAAAGAGGCGTCACTATTACCATAATAGCGATAAAAAGAGATCATTAAGAGCAGATAACCTCATCCTCCTCCCACAGTAGTTAGAATAATCGTCTGATTTTTCACACAGTGGGAGTTTGATCAACGTTTGATCATTAACCTATAAAGATCACTATCAAAATGCGCACTGTTATGCATAATAAAATCAACAACAGTAAATAATGGCATTGTTAGCGGTGACAGCACAGCTTATCCACGGGTTTATTGTTTCACCGTAATATCGACTCAATGGATGGATCCATGAAATTCACGCAATTAAGATCAAAAACTCAACATATCGCAAAACGTCTTACTTCAGCAGCAACCCGCCGTAAGCGCCTCAGCAGTAATATCCGTAAAAAAATTCTCTGGCGTCAACGTAGCTACATTTTAAGCGCAACCACTGAACACGGTTGCCTTTCATAATAAAAAAAAAGCTCGGAATAATTTATATGTGTATAAATGACTGCCGAGCTTCTTTTGTTTCACATTTCCCATCTCAAACGTCAGGTTGTTGCCTTGCTGTTATCTTAGCCGCTTTTTTCTCTGCTCGACGACGCTTAAAAAAAGCTTGTAACTGCGCGCGACATTCAGTCGCCAATACATCCCCCTCAAATAAGACATGATGATTGACCCCCTCATAACTGAGTAAATTCATGGTACTTCCAGCAGCACCCGTTTTAGCATCATGCGCACCAAACACCACTTTTCCGACTCGGCTATGCACCATCGCCCCCGCACACATAGGACAGGGTTCTAACGTTACATATAAAGTAGTATCAATCAGACGGTAGTTCTGTAGCGTTTGTCCTGCTTGGCGTAACGCCATCATTTCAGCATGGGCTGTCGCATCATGATGGCCAATAGAACGATTCCAGCCTTCGCCAATAATCACCCCTTTATGCACCACAACTGCGCCAACAGGCACCTCACCCTCGGCTTCTGCTTGAGCCGCTAACTCCATCGCACGACGCATAAATGCATCATCACTAACGGTAGGCGATACTGTTTCTTGAATTTTATTTGACATCAGTTATCACTACTTACAAATCATAATGGCTAACATGAGGGAGTTGCTCTGCAAGATAATCAACCAGCATTCTCACTTTAGGTGATAAATGGCGGTTATGCGGGTAAAGTGCCCAAATACCTTCATCGGGCTCTTGGTAATTAGTCAAAATCGGTACTATATCGCCAGACTCTAAATCTTTATCAATATAATAATCGGGTAACTGCGCTAAACCGATACCTTTAATAACCGCATCTCGTAAACCATAACCGCTATTACAATTAAGCGTACCACTCACACGAATACTCTTTTCTTTGCCTGATTCTTGGAAGCGCCAATGATCATAATTACCAATCAAGCAATTATGTTG
This sequence comes from Photobacterium phosphoreum, assembly GCF_002954725.1. Lineage (GTDB taxonomy): Bacteria > Pseudomonadota > Gammaproteobacteria > Enterobacterales > Vibrionaceae > Photobacterium > Photobacterium phosphoreum. Next base: position 287,284 of record NZ_MSCQ01000001.1, on the reverse strand, counting down.
ACGTAATTCAGATAAAGAATGTGGAATACCAAATTTCTGTAAATAGGCGGGCGAAGCACAAACATACATCGTACGACTGGTTAAACGCTTAGCCATCATCGATGAACTGGTTAAACGCCCTAATCGAATCGCTAAATCAAAGCTACCTTCTACTAAGTCAACTTGACGGTTAGTAAAATCAATCGTCACTTCCACTTCTGGGTACTGCAACATAAAATCATTAACCAACGGCATAATGTATTTTTCACCATAAGTCACAGGCGCCGTTAATTTGATCAACCCCTGTGGTTTACCGCGTAAATTACTGATCGCGCGTTCAGCGTCTTCAAGGCCATCTAATACCTGACGACAATGTTGATAATAAACATTGCCCTCTTCAGTTAATGAAACCTTACGCGTAGTACGATAAAATAATTTAGTATTAAGTCTATTTTCTAACGCACTTACCTGTCGACTCACTTGCGCAGTCGAAATACCAAGTCGTTTAGATGCAGCCGTGAAACTTTCTGTTTCTGCTACAGCAACAAACTCGGTTACTCCTTCCCATAAAAACATTTTCAATACCTACTGATAACATGATCGAACGTCAAAATGACGATTACACCATCGATTATTACACATATGTAAAAGTAATTTGCACTTTTAGGTAATTATCATTATTCGAGAAACAAATACAATAGCAACCATCGAAACGGAGCAATAAAATAATTATTTTTCCTTTTCACCCAATTTTCATCTACTTTTGACGAAGTAGAAATAAATACAACTAGAGTGAAGATTATGACTGACAAATTTATCAAATCAAAAGCTGCTATCGCATGGGGTCCTAAACAACCTCTTTCTGTTGAAGAAATTGATGTAATGTTACCTCGTGCTGGCGAAGTATTAGTTCGCATCGTTGCTACTGGCGTATGTCACACTGATGCATTCACATTATCAGGCGACGATCCAGAAGGTATCTTCCCTGCGATCCTTGGTCACGAAGGTGGCGGTATCGTTGAAATGATCGGTGAAGGCGTAACAAGTGTTGAAGTTGGCGATCACGTTATCCCTCTTTACACTGCTGAGTGTGGCAAATGTAAATACTGCCTATCTGGTAAAACTAACCTTTGTCAGGCAGTACGTGAAACCCAAGGTAAAGGCCTAATGCCAGACGGCACGACCCGTTTCTACAAAGACGGTCAGCCTATCTTCCATTACATGGGTTGCTCTACTTTCTCTGAGTACACTGTACTTCCAGAAATTTCTCTCGCTAAAATCAGCAAAGAAGCACCACTTGAAGAAGTATGTCTGCTTGGTTGTGGCGTAACTACAGGTATGGGCGCAGTCCTTAATACAGCTAAAGTTAAAGAAGGCGACACTATCGCTGTCTTTGGTCTTGGCGGTATCGGTCTTGCTGCAATCATCGGTGGTACTATGGCTAAAGCTAGCCGTATCATTGCGATTGATATCAACGAAAGTAAGTTTGACCTAGCAATGAAATTAGGTGCAACTGAATGCATCAACCCAATGAAATTTGACAAGCCAATTCAAGAAGTAATTGTTGAAATGACTGACGGCGGCGTTGATTACTCATTTGAGTGTATCGGTAACGTTAACGTGATGCGTTCTGCACTTGAGTGTTGTCATAAAGGTTGGGGCGAATCAGTAATCATCGGTGTTGCTGGTGCGGGTCAAGAGATCTCTACCCGTCCATTCCAACTAGTGACTGGTCGTGTATGGCGTGGTTCTGCATTCGGTGGTGTTAAAGGCCGTTCAGAGCTTCCAGGTATCGTTGACCGTTACATGGCGGGTGAGTTCAAGCTTGACGATTTCATCTCATTCAACATGGGCCTAGAAGACATCAACAAGTCTTTTGACCTATTACACGAAGGTAAGAGTATCCGTACGGTTATTCACTTCGATAAGTAAGTATTTATAAGTTAAATTTTATAAAGTACGCTTTACTATAAGAATACTATAAAAAATGCGCAGAGCATCGACACTCTGCGCAGCTTTAACAAGAGATCAAATCCAATGCCTTTAGAAAATATTAGCTGTAATAAAAGTGCTGGCGGCTGGCATAAGCAATATACTCACCGCTCAGAAGCTCTTAATTGCGATATGCGTTTTGCTATTTACTTGCCACCACAATGTGCCGCAGGAAAAAAAGTACCGGTTATTTACTGGTTATCAGGGCTGACCTGTACTGATGAAAACTTTATGCAAAAAGCAGGAGCACAACGCATGGCTGCCGAGTTAGGTGTTGCTATTGTTGCCCCTGATACAAGTCCCCGTGGTGAAGGTGTTGCTGACGACCCACAAGGTGCGTATGACTTCGGCCTTGGTGCTGGTTTCTATGTTAATGCAACAGAAGCACCGTGGAACCGTCATTACCATATGTATGATTACATTGTGAATGAATTACCAACATTGATTGAAGCACACTTCCCTGTAACCAATCAGCGTGCAATTAGTGGTCACTCTATGGGTGGACATGGTGCATTGATGATTGCATTACGTAATCCTGAGCGTTATAGCTCTGCATCAGCATTTAGTCCGATTGCTAATCCAATAAATAGTGCCTGGGGACAAAAAGCGCTTACTGGGTACCTTGGTAGTAATACTAAAAACTGGAAGCAATATGATTCAAGTGAATTGATGCGTATTGCTGACGTTAAATTACCGATGCTGGTTGATCAAGGTACACACGATAATTTCTACAATGATGGTCAGCTTCGCACTGAAACCTTGGTTGCGGCAGCGGAAGCAAATAGCTATCCACTAGAAGTACGTATGCAAGATGGTTATGACCACAGCTACTACTTCATGGCTTCATTTATTGACGATCATCTTCGTTTCCACGTTGAAAATTTCAATAAATAACCACTAATTTTTATTAAATTCCTCTTTGCAGACAGGGTTTAATGAGACACAAAAAAGCCTCGACCAGTCAAACTGTTCGAGGCTTTTTATTTGTTTCACGATAACGCTGTATTAATACTAACTATCTATTAAAGCTAACTACCGTTATTACAGTCTATTTATTACATGCTGTAAGTGTAAGGTGCTTGAACACCTAGAGGAATGCCTAGGGTCCAGAATACTAATAGGAAGATAGTCCAACCAATAAGCATTGCAATTGAGTACGGCATCATCATTGATGCTAATGTACCAATACCAGAACTCTTCACATAACGTTGCATGTAAACCACCACTAATGGGAAGAACACCATCATTGGTGAAATAATGTTAGAAACAGAATCACCTACGCGGTAAGCCGCTTGGGTTAATTCAGGCGAGATACCTACTGCCATTAACATTGGTACCATGATCGGACCAATCAATGCCCACTTAGCAGACGCTGAGCCGACCAATAAGTTAACACTAGCTGTTAGTAAAATCATACCAACGATGGTGACTTGACCAGGTAAGTTCATTTGTTGCAGTAGCTGTGCACCAGAAAGTGCTAATAGCGTACCTAAGTTTGATTGCGTAAACGCGACCAAGAACTGAGCAATAAAGAACACCATTACCATAAAGCCAGCCATGCCCGCCATTGTGGTCGACATTGCTTTAATCACATCAGCACTTTGCTTAAACGTACCAGCCACTTTACCGTAGATAATACCTGGAATAACAAACAGGATGAAAATCAGCGGTACGATAGATTGCATCACTGGCGCATTAAAGGCAGCTACTTCACCTGTTGGTGAACGCAGTGGTGATGTTTCAGGCCATACTGCTGCAACTAATAGCACGATACCTACAACCATTGTCCAGCCAGCGTATGAGAATGCTTTACTTTCTAGTGGCGTAAAAGAACCCATATCAGGCGCTTCTTCAGCATCAGCATCAATCGCTGTTTTTTGTAGGCGAGGCTCAATCACTTTATCAGTGATGTACCAGCCAATACCAACAATAATAAATGATGATAAACCGGTGAACATTAGGTTCGCTAACGGGTTAACAATGTAAGTTGGATCCATGATACGTGCAGCTTCTTGAGTGAAGCCCGCTAATAATGGGTCGATACCAGAAGGAATAAAGTTAGCAGAGAAACCACCAGAAACACCCGCAAATGCTGCAGCAATACCTGCTAGAGGGTGACGACCAGCAGCGTGGAAGATAATACCACCCAGTGGGATAACTAACACATAACCTGCATCAGCAGCGGTGTGCGATACGATAGCCACTAAAATCAACATCGGCGTTAGTAACTTAGCCGGTGTCACATTCAGCATTTTTTTAAGGCCAGTATTAATAAAGCCTGACGCTTCAGCAACACCAACACCTAACATAGCAACCAAAACAATACCTAATGGCGCAAAACCAGTGAAGTTTTTCACCATGTTCGCCAAGAAGCTCGCGAGTGCATCGCCAGTTAGCAAGTTATTGACTTGTACCACTTCTTTAGTGACTGGATGTACAAGGCCGAAATCAAACTGCGATAACACAGCAGAAAGAACCCAAACGGTTACTAAACCCCAAAAGAACAGTAAAGCGGGATCAGGAATCTTATTACCTGCACGCTCAATACCATTTAAAAACTTGTCCATCGCACTCGTCGATGGAGGTGGTGCTTGCTTTAGTGTTTTTTCGTTCATGGTAATGCCATGTCCTTACGCTGGTTGTGTTTGCGGTGCGGATCTACTTACATGCAGTCGATCTCATTGTGTTTTTCGCCCAAATATAATCTGAATATTCGCTGAACGATTGTAATGAAATTACCACAACAAACAGTGTTATAGACCTACTTATAACACCTACCTACCACAACATATTGTAACCAATCGTTAATATGAAACTTACAAAAAACATAAACCAAACAAGATATTAACAACCACCAAATAAAAAGAGTCATTTTGCTTTGGCAGCATTAAATAACAGCCATAAAAAAAGCACCCGTAGGTGCTTTTTATTATTCAATTATTGTGAACAAATCAGTGGTTATTCCCACTCAATAATATCCATTCATCATACTTATTTATAAGTCATTGTTCTAAGTAGAATAGTGAGCACTCATGACAACACAATCCCCTTTAGAAAGAGAGTTAGGTCACCACAAAGGTCATCAATCAGGTCACCTTGCAGCCTTTAACACCCACTATGGAAAGACAAACTCATACCATAGCGATAGTCACACTACAGAGAAAACTTGTATCTACTTTTCAATACTGAATCGAGGTTCAAAAGGTTTCTACATGCGGCTATCACATCGTGGGCATAAAGGCATTCACCTGTCGTCATGCACCATATCTCTTAGAACAAATAGAAGGAATGTTGCAATGAGCAACTCAGAATACTTAAAAGATGCACTATTACAGCAAGCTGGTTCATTTATTGATTTTGATGAAATGAGAGCCTATATACGTTCATTTGCTAAAGAGCTACTAACTACAAGTAAACCTGACTGGTTTTACAAAGGTCACTTAATGGTAGCTCAAGAAGCTCAGCAATCTGCAACATCTATTGAGCAACATGAATTTCTTAATCGTTATAAACAGACACTAACACTTGCACAAAACCAACAACATGAACCATTAATGGCAATCTCTAATGATAACTTATCGCTTACCGAAAGCATGACCACCAGCAACACTCAACCGATGATAAAGAAGAAAGAAACCATAAACATGGTTCAACTAATTGATACCTACATCAACGAGAAAATAGCTAATAATGAATGGTCAGCTAAAACACTTGAGAACCGTAAGACATCATTTAGGGTAACTCTGATTCAGTCATTTACCGCTTGTGAACTACACGAAACAGACATCAATGCGATAACACGTAATGATTTAATCAGGGTAAGAGATACACTTGCAGAGAAACTTAAGACTTCAACCCTCAATTCAAGAATGTCTGACATTACCAGTCTGTTTAGCTATGCCGATATGTGTCAGCTATTAACGAACAAATCACCAGCTATTAAGCTTAATATCAAAGACAAAAATAAAGCTGTCGATAAGCATATTCCTGAAGGTGAATTAAACAAATTCGTCCAATATATGCACAATGACTATAAACACAACTCAAAACAAGACTTTGCTCCATACCTAAAATGGGTGAAGTGGTCAAGTAAAATTGGCCACTGATTTGTATTCATTATTAAATCGGCGTTCTGATTCATTAGGCGTCAAGCCACCGTTATATTGATGGGGCCTGACTTGGTTGTAATATCGGATAATGTATTTAGTGATCGCCACTTTAGCTTCATTCGATGAGCGATAACCCGCAGTTGGCATCCATTCTGTTTTAAAACTTCTAAAAAAGCGTTCCATTGGGGCGTTATCCCAACAATTTCCACGTCGACTCATACTTTGTGTAATTTGATACCGCCAAAGTAATCGGCGAAATTGTTTACTTGTGTAATGACAGCCTTGATCGGAATGAAACATGACACCTTTAGGGGCTCCTCGAACTTCATAAGCCATCGAAAGGGCTTTACCTGTTAGATCTGTATTGGGTGAGCCTGACGTTGCCCAACCAATCACTTTACGGGCAAATAAATCAATCACAACAGCAAGGTACAACCAGCGTTGTCCTGACCAAATATATGTCACGTCGCCACACCAAACCTGATTAGGCTCAGTAACTGCAAACTGGCGATCTAATGTATTAGGGATATTTAGATGTTCATTTTCTGCTTTTTTATAACGATGCTTCTTAACCTGGCAACTAACTAACCCTAATTGTTTCATGATGTTAGTGGCTTTATAGCGACTTAACGGCACGCCTTTAGTTGTAACGATACCTGCAATCGTTCTGGCTCCTGCAGAGCCACCACTGGCACGATGTGCAGCCTTCACTTCACTAGATAATAGTACTTGCTCTTTTGGCTGCGTTTTAGGCCGTTTAGTCCAATATTTATAGCTACTGCGATGAATATTAAAGACATTGCAAATGATAGATACAGGATAATAAGCTTTTAATTCATCAACTAATATGAAGTTTTGAATGAGTCCGATACCAAAAGAGCGGTTGCTTTTTTTAGTATTTCTTTCTCCATTTCAATCCGTTTAATCTTCTTTTCTAATTCACGAATTTTAAGTTGGTCAGGCGTCATTGGTGTTGCTTTAGGTGTAATCCCACCACGTTCATCTTTAAGCTGTCGAACCCACTTATCCATTGTTGATTTACCAACATTCATCGCTTCAGCAGCTTCTTTTACCGAGTAGCCTTGATCTAAAACGAGTTGTGCAGATTCCAATCGAAATTCGGGTGTAAAATTAGGACGTATTCTTTTAGTCATAGTGTCACCTATTAAATTATGAGGTGATGATATCACCTCTAACTAGGTGGCCAAATTAACTATGCCACTTCAGGGTTGTCTCATTAGCGGCAATAACAGGAGCAAGACAAGCTGAGATTCTTCAACTACGCAAGGCTGACATTAGAACTATTGATGATGTTGTTTATATTTCAATTAACGCTGAACATGAAGGTAATACATTAAAGAATGCAACCAGTGAACGCTGTGTTCCATTAATCGATGGTGCGTATGGTTTTAATCTACAACACTTCATGGAAGATGTAGTTTCAACCTGCCAAGATAATTCTGACTATATTTTCCGACTGACCCAAGCAACAAGGTCTATCACTCAATTGTTCAGTAAGGTTTTCAAACGATACAAAGAAAACAATGAATCATTTCCTAAAACTGCTACGTTTCATAGTCTAAGACACTCGATGTCAACTCTATGTCTCAACAAGGGAATGCCTGAAGCCTTTACAAGAAAGCTCTTAGGTCATGCTCAAAGTATTACTTATGGTCGCTATGGGTCATCAGGTGTTGATATGGTCACACTACATGATGAACTGAAGACCAATGTATTCAACATAGAAGCATAACGTATAAATATAGATAGACGTGGGCTGTATGCTTAACGGTCTACTCCTATCTGTATGGCATCACAATATTAATACTGATACGACTTCAATAAATTAATTAACACCCACTATTAGAGAGAGACAACTATAAGATACCCTCTAAATTATTTCATATCGGGTAACATCAAGAAAGACATGGACAGAATCTATATTGAGGACTGATTGTTAACATATATCAACGT
>NZ_MSCQ01000001.1:222444-276890 GCF_002954725.1 Photobacterium phosphoreum | reverse complement strand
GAGTGCTAACTTGTATAGTTTAGTGATGACCTGTCGTGCCAATAATATTAATCCGTATTACTACTTCGCACACTTATTCAAAGTGCTACCAACCCGTACTCCACAAGATGATCTCACCGATCTTATGCCCTGGAACTTCCCAATAGATGAGGCCTAATAAGGCCTCACTGCTTAATTGCGCGCTTACATATCAACAAGTATTGTAATTGACTACCTTCATGAGGTGTAACACGTAATGGTGACCACTAAAGAGGCAATACATTTGGGATATAGACCTTCACTTAAACGTACTTTGTGGCAATTCAGGCAGCCACTCACAGGAATTAAAGCTCAAGGAACTAAATTTGAGAAGTATCAGCAAGAGATTGACTGGTATAGACACATATAGATATTTATATATGGACTTGTATCAGTATAGGTTTACTTACCTCTACAGGCTCAGGATTTTTACATAATAATACAACTTAAAGATATCTTATTAAGACCATTTAAGACAAGTATTATTATAATGATTAAATTCTTCTTGTTGTTATTATAATCAGTGATACATTAACAATATATTCATTCTTTATGTTTATTAAAGATAGAGATATTAATTAAGATTGTATTACTTATTATAACTTTCATACTAATGATATCTTTTATGATGTATCAATAATCCTTTAAGTATATTAAATGAATACTATTAATATCCCTTATATCCTTACACATCAAAAAGTACAACACTACGTCATTCACACTGGCAACAAAAATAATTAATGCTGAAGGATGACTTCTGAATAATAGCAATAATGGTATAGTGAAATCACCATAACAACCATGTAATACAAAATCCCTGATACTGGCAGACTCTTAAGCAGATTAACTTCTGAGGTTTCACTACGTCTGTCATTCAGGGATATCCATCAACTTAATATTATAAGCTAAATATAAATAAGTGATAGACTATTATGTATTTCACTACTTTGGTCTTAGCTTGTTTATAGCATCCAATCTTTATTATATTCCTCGATTATTTTATCATATAGAAAATTTAATTCTCTAACATAATCACCATTTATATCATGAATGTTAACTTCCTTTTTAAAGATAATACTCTTAAATGTTAAATGATGGAAATAAGATACTTTAGAGAAATTATTCAAGTCCAAACAAAAATAAACAATCTTATTTATTTCTCTTGCCACATTATAATATCGATTCATTAAAACTAATGTTTCGTCATCACTAATAGATATTTTTTTATTTTTTAAGATTACTTCAGTTTTTATATCAATAAAAAAATCCTGATGAAACCCATAAGAGTTCAAATTTTCTTTAACTATATTAACTTTAGACTCGTAATTTTTAATAATCTCATCTTTATTTTCTAAACATTGTCTTTTCCCTATTTCAATAGAATCAATCTCACCTTGAAAATCAAATAGCATCATATCAATATTAAATACATCATATTCTACAACCCTATGCAAGATAGCATGATATTTCTCTAATTTTAAAAGAGAATCTCGATGATTCTGAAACATCTCTGGATGTGTTATTTGTTTCTTCCAAGCACCATAAGCACCAAAGGCAACCCATGCAGCAAAGACTGTAGCGAGTCCACCTAAAAGGCTACCAATAGAACCAAGCAATGAACTTAAATCAAGTAACCACTTAGACGCCTCAGGTGTTGTTTTCCCCATGAGATAGCCAAGAGACAGTAACGGAATGACTGCTGCTAAGTACATCACTATCGTCATGATGAATTTAAATTGGGATAACTTACTTAGAGCTAACTTACGAATTGATTCAAAAGGATTATTCATTGATAGGTTCATGAGGATATTAAGACAATTATGGTTATTATATGTCTATTCATACTCACTGGTAAGCACTTTAGCGTCACTAATATTCCTAACCGTATAGACTTAATCAATAGCCCATTGGTTACTCACTCCTTATGTCGCTATTCAATATCATCTTTTCCCATTCCACCAGCAAAGCACCAAGTGAAGCACTGAAAAGAGAGAAACATATACACACAAATAAACAAACACACTGACATAACTTAAGGAGTAATCACAATATGACAAATAATAGACTTAATAAAACTTAACAATCATTATTCAGATTATTATCACTGTGATTCTGTGGTGATTTCATCAACTTGATAACCTTCACTTTCAAAAAATATTATAAATTCATGTCTCACCATGTAAGTAATCAATTCTACGAATTTACCCCAATGCCTGCCTCTTGTTACTTATGGGCGATACCTTTACAGATACAACAAAGCCTTGACGGTCACCACAAAGGTCATCACAATGTGGTATTCATCAAGGCTTATCTTCAAGTGTTACAATGAGTTAGATATAGGGATTAACCTAATTTTATTCCCACTCGATCGTTGCAGGTGGTTTGCCTGAAATATCATAAACAACACGAGAGATGCCATTTACTTCATTGATAATACGATTCGATACTTTACCTAAGAAATCGTATGGCAAGTGTGCCCAATGTGCAGTCATAAAGTCGATAGTTTCTACCGCACGTAGCGATACAACCCAATCATATTTACGGCCATCGCCCATCACGCCCACTGAACGTACAGGTAAGAACACGGTAAATGCTTGTGATACTTTATTGTAAAGATCAGCGTTATGCAGTTCTTCAATGAAGATTGCATCAGCACGACGTAGCAGATCACAGTACTCTTTCTTTACTTCACCTAATACACGTACACCTAAACCAGGCCCAGGGAATGGGTGGCGGTATAGCATGTTATAAGGTAAACCAAGTTCTAAACCGATCTTACGTACTTCATCTTTAAATAACTCACGTAATGGCTCAACCAAGCCCATTTCCATATCATCTGGCAAACCGCCAACGTTATGGTGTGATTTAATCACATGTGCTTTACCCGTTTTAGACGCTGCTGATTCGATTACATCAGGGTAGATAGTGCCTTGTGCTAACCACTTAGCATTTTTCAATTTCTTTGATTCTTCATCAAAGATATCAACGAACACGTGACCAATTTTCTTACGTTTAGCTTCAGGCTCATCAATACCTGCAAGCGCATCTAAGAAACGATCTTCTGCTTTAACATGAATGATTTTTAGACCAAAATCATCACCAAACATGTCCATAACTTGCTGGCCTTCGTTAAGACGAAGCAAACCGTTATCAACAAATACACATGTTAGCTTATCGCCAATCGCGCGGTGAATAAGCATTGCAACTACTGATGAATCAACACCACCAGACAGACCAAGGATAACTTCATCGTCACCCACTTGTTCTTTAATACGTGTAATCGCATCTTCAATAATATTAGCTGATGTCCATAGCTTTTCACAGCCACACACATTCATCACGAAGTTTTCAATTAACTTCATGCCTTGACGAGTATGCGTTACTTCAGGGTGGAATTGCACCCCATAGAAACGTTTGTCTTCATTTGCCATCGCAGCAAATGGACAGGTATCTGTTTCAGCGACTTTAATAAAATCAGCTGGAATTTCAACAACTTTATCACCGTGGCTCATCCACACATCAAGCAATGGTGTACCATCAGCAGCAACGGCATCTTGAATATCTTTTAAGAAAGCCGTTTGCTCAACAATCTTAACTTGCGCATAACCAAACTCACGCTCATCAGAACCAGCAACTTTACCACCCAGTTGTTCTGCCATGGTCTGCATGCCGTAACATACACCAAATACAGGAACACCCGCTTCAAATACATACTGTGGTGCGCGAGGAGAACCCGCTTCAGTTACGCTTTCAGGACCACCAGAAAGAATAATACCGTTTGGATTGAAATCACGGATATCAGCTTCATCAACATCCCAGCTCCAAAGCTCACAGTAAACGCCGATTTCACGGATACGACGGGCAATTAACTGAGTGTATTGCGAACCAAAATCCAAAATAAGAATACGTTGGTCATGAATATTTGCGGTAGTGGTCATTATAGAGCTATCTCAAAAATTGAATGTATTGGGGGCTATATCTAGCCCCGATTTTATCTAACTTCGCAACTTAGGCAATCGTTTTCGTCGAAAGACTACCGACTGCCGAAGAATTAACCCATACGGTAGTTAGGCGCTTCTTTTGTAATCGTTACATCATGCACATGAGATTCTTTCATCCCAGCACCTGAAATACGTACAAATTCAGCTTTCGTGCGTAAATCTTCAATCGTTGCAGAACCCGTTAAGCCCATGCTTGAACGTAAGCCGCCCATTTGCTGATGAACGATTTCTTTCATCAAGCCTTTGTAAGCAACACGGCCTTCAATGCCTTCAGGCACAAGTTTGTCTGCTGCGTTATCAGATTGGAAGTAACGGTCAGAAGAGCCTTTTGACATTGCGCCAAGTGAGCCCATACCGCGGTATGACTTGTATGAACGGCCTTGGTATAGTTCAACTTCACCCGGTGCTTCTTCAGTACCGGCGAACATTGAGCCAACCATTACACATGATGCACCCGCAGCGATTGCTTTACATAAATCGCCAGAGTAACGAATACCACCATCAGCAATAACCGGAATACCGTATTGGTCAGCCACAGAAGCTGCTTCTGAAATAGCGGTGATTTGTGGAACACCCACACCTGTAACAATACGTGTAGTACAAATTGAACCAGGGCCGATACCGACTTTAACTGCACTTACACCGGCTTCAATCAGTGCGCGAGCACCTTCAGCGGTTGCAACGTTACCGCCAACAATAGGCAGATTAGGGAAAGCAGCACGAGTTTCACGAATACGTTGTAAAACGCCTTCTGAATGACCATGAGATGAATCGATAAGTAATACGTCAACGCCAGCTTCAACCAGTGCAGCAACACGTTCTTCATTACCCGCGCCAGCACCAACAGCAGCACCAACACGTAAACTACCGCGAGCATCTTTACACGCGTTGGGTTTACGTTCTGCTTTTTGGAAGTCTTTCGCAGTAATCATGCCTTTTAGGCGGAAGTCGTCATCAACTAGCAGTACCTTTTCAACGCGGTACTGTTGCATGATAGCTTCAACTTCTTCGCGAGATGCGCCTTCTTTAGCAGAAGCCAGCTTCTCTCTAGAGGTCATTACTTCTTCAACTTTAATTGAAAGGTCAGTAACAAAACGAACATCACGGCCAGTAATAATACCAACTAATTCATTGTTATCTGCAACCACAGGATAACCTGCAAAACCATTTTCTAATGTCAGACGTTTAACATCTGCAATAGTATTATTCGATTTAACGGTAACAGGTTCTGCAACAACGCCTGCTTCGAACTTTTTAACCATGCGAACTTCAGCCGCTTGTTGTTCGATAGACATATTCTTGTGGATAAAACCAATGCCGCCCTCTTGAGCAAGTGCAATGGCTAGGCGACCTTCAGTCACTGTGTCCATAGATGCTGATAGCATAGGAATGTTAAGAGCAATCTCTTTCGTGAGACGAGTGCGCAGATCGGCAGTGTTAGGTAGGACTGTAGAATGAGCAGGAACTAGTAATACATCATCAAACGTCAACGCTTCTTTTTTAATTCGTAACATGCAATATCTCACACCAATTTAAAGGTTTACAAAGAAGATTAAAATATTGCGAACGGATTATACGTATGAAGCAATCGTTTGGCTAGAATTATTTTTATTTTTTTAATTGACAAAAAACAATTGCTGAGTAGTATATTTCGGTTAACTATCCGGTGATGCGGTCGACGAAATACGGCCAAGATCTGTCCATTGATCTGCCTAGGCGTTTTTTGTTCTATTTGATAGTTTTCTGACCGCCTGCCGCCACTCATTCGTTAGCAGGTGCCTCACTTCGTGACTCTATTCGCTTCTCAAAGCCAATCCAACGATCGTATCTACACCGTTTCCAGCCTCAATGCACAAGTCCGTCTGATTCTTGAAAATGAAATGGGGATTGTTTGGCTTGTCGGTGAATTGTCGAATTTCTCGATGCCTGTTTCTGGTCACTGGTACTTCACCCTTAAAGACGCTCGTGCTCAAGTAAAATGCGCGATGTTCAAAGGCACCAATCGCCATGTCAGCTTTAAACCGGGCAATGGTAATCAAGTTTTAGTGAAAGCGCGGTTATCTATTTACGAGCCTCGTGGCGACTATCAACTAATCATTGAAAGCATGCAACCTGAAGGTGATGGTCGTTTACAGCAACAATTTGAACAACTAAAAATGACCCTTGCTGCTGAAGGATTATTTGCTCAAGCATTGAAAAAACCATTACCACAACACCCTCAACGTGTCGGTATTATTACCTCTAAAACTGGGGCTGCCCTGCATGATATTTTGCAGGTGTTAAAGCGTCGAGATCCAAGTTTAGCGGTGGTTATTTATCCCACTATGGTACAAGGTGATGGTGCAGCAATATCGATTGCTCAAGCGATAGGACGGGCAAATTCACGTCAAGAATGTGATATTTTAATTGTCGGTCGAGGGGGCGGTTCATTAGAAGATTTATGGGCCTTTAACGAAGAAATTGTTGCGCGTACTATTGCCGCAAGTCAGATCCCAATCGTCAGTGCTGTCGGTCATGAAGTCGATGTCACTATTGCTGATTTCGTCGCAGATATGCGTGCCCCAACGCCATCAGCAGCGGCAGAATTGATCAGCCGTGATAACAGCACTCAAGCAGATAAAATCAAGCATAAACAACAACAATTACACCATGCGATTCAATGTTATCTCTCTGAACAAAAACAGCATATTAATCAATTAAATCATCGTTTAGAACGTCAACATCCCCAACTACGTTTGAACCAACAACAGCAACATTTGGATGAGATAACCCGTCGATTACAGCAGATAATGCTGAAAAAAATACAAATACAGCAACAACGTATTACTCAAAACCAATATAAGCTGTCACTTCACTCACCACAGCAACGCCTGCAACACAATAAAACAGCACTGATAAATGCCAAACACCGCTTATTGGACGCCATGGATCGTAAGCTGCTCAATGCCAATCATAAATTAGTGTTAGCGGCTGAGAAACTCGATACGGTCAGTCCACTGGCAACTCTTAGTCGTGGTTATTCAATTACCCGTGATGATCAAGGCAGCCTCATTCGCCATTGTGATCAAGTTAAAGCTGGCGATCAACTGATCACTACCGTTACAGATGGAAAGATCTATACCACGGTAAATGATCAATAATCACAATAACGGCTCATCTTTTATGCCGCAATAGTGATCATTATTGCGGCATATATCTTCACTACAATGCTAATCTGTAACGATATTAAATACACTTTTAACTCGTGACTTTGATTTTAACTCATTGCAATGGTTACAAAAATAACTTGCAGAACCACACGCTTGTAACTTCTCTAGCTGCTCTGAACAGTCAGGACAAAATGCCGTTTTAGACACTTTTTGTTGGCAATAATCACAAAAATATCCCTGATCTTTCCAACTCAATTCACTTTCACATTGTGGACAAATATTTTCACTCACTCGATGTAACTCCTAAATAAATTTCCTCTAGCATGCAAAATTATCCGGTTAGACGCTACTAAAATTAAAGCCTTTCAATGAATATTTGACGCAATAAATCCTCACCGACCACATCTCATCCTGAATACATGATCCCTAAGATGATCATTACCCTTATGGGTGATCATCGTGTTAATTAACCATGATCAGCGATCAGCTAGTAAAAGAACATTTATCAATACACATCCCGAAAGCATAAGTTACATATCCTGCATATGGATTTTAAACAGCATAAACCTCTAGTAAACTCGAGATCAATCCGTATATAACAATATTTAATAAAATAGGTTAATGCCAAAAAAAAACTAAATATAAGCTTAAATAACTACTGATAACACCACCAAACATGATCGTTACCAGTCAATATAATACTACTGAGAAAGGACTGCCACGCTAGAGAACAAAAGAAAAGATCAGTGATAACAGCGATAAAAAAATCGTCCGAAGACGATTTATAGAGAATAAAAAAGTCATTATTTATGCGACGATCGCCGTCGTTATCATGACTAATTCTTGATCCGAGATAATTTCAAACTTTACAGCTAACGCCTGATATTCAGCTAATGAGGTCGCATGCGTTCCACCACAGGGTATTTCAATTACCCCTTCAAGGCCTAGATCACATTGCCAATAACGACAATCGGTTAATGCATCGCCTTCACGACGCATCACAATTGGCGTCGCTAATGCTATCCATAGCGCTAATTGTTGGTTAATTTTAACGGTTATTTGGTCAATATCCGCTATCATTTCTGCACTATTAAGCCCACGTTTACGTAATGTTTTACCCAATCGATAATGATCGGTACTGCAATTTTCACTGACAAGACTCTTTTCTTGCGCATAACTATGAAAATCGTAATTACCTAATTCATCACGTCGAGTTGGATCTTTACGCCAAAAATCACTATGCAGCACTTTATTCAATGCCAATGATGATAAATGACCGCCGCTATGACCTCGACTTAAACCTTGCTGGTAGCCCTTATCAACCACCAGTGTTACCTCTGCTCCTACGGCAATAACCAATGGCAATGCTATATAGTGAGCCACCACAAACACCCATCCCTCAGTATCACGTTTAACGGGAATGTCACTCGCGATATACAATTGCTGAGTCGCTATTTCTATTGCACCAACAACACAGTCTGTAACCGAGTAATGCTTAGTTTGATAGATCAAATCACCGCGATCAGCAGGATGATCAGGCCAAATATGACTGACAGGATGAAAAGGTGTTTGTGCAGTAACAATCCAAATGCCAGTGTTTTTATCAGTAGCAGCGACACAAACGACAGTCGTGTTTATTTGCCACTGATTTTGAGTGAACAATACATTCGTCGGCATAACACTGATTGACGTAACAATAGTTGGCGTAACACTCGTTGGCGTAACAGCAGCCATGATATTTTCCTTATAAAAAAACCCAACACGAAGGCTGGGTTTTTACATTTAGAGACAACGCACTATATCGCTAAATTACTTTCTGCGATCGTGTAAAGCACTGGTTAAGCGCTTACGTTGACGTTCCTGAGAAACAGTCAACTTTTGCTTTGTCGTTTCAAATGGGTTCTCGCTATTCTGGAATTGAATTCGAATAGGTGTACCCATCATTTCTAATGACTTACGGTAGTAGTTCATCAGGTAACGTTTGTAAGAACCAGGAAGGTCATTTACTTGGTTACCGTGAATAACAATAATTGGTGGGTTATAACCACCAGCATGGGCATATTTTAGTTTCACACGACGGCCACGGATCATTGGTGGCTGGTGATCATCTTGTGCCATTTGCATAATACGGGTTAGCAATGATGTGCTGATACGCTTAGTTGCTGACTTGTATGCTTCAATAACTGATTCATATAAGTGACCAACACCAGTACCGTGTAATGCAGAAATAAAGTGAATACGCGCAAAGTCAACAAAACCAAGACGACGATCAAGTTCAGACTTAACACGCTCTTTAACGTCGTTATCTAAACCATCCCACTTATTAACAGCAATCACTAATGAGCGACCAGAGTTCAGTACAAAACCAAGTAAACTTAAGTCTTGATCTGAAATATTCTCGCGCGCATCAATAACTAACAATACGACGTTAGCATCTTCGATAGCTTTCAATGTTTGAATAACAGAAAACTTCTCAACCGCCATGCTCATATTCTTACGGCGACGAACACCTGCGGTATCAATCAATACGTACTCTTGACCATCACGTTCCATTGGAATGTAAATAGAGTCGCGAGTTGTTCCCGGCATGTCGTAAACAACAACACGTTCTTCACCAAGAATACGGTTAGTTAACGTTGATTTACCCACATTAGGACGACCAATGATAGCCATCTTAATTGGTTGTTCTTGGAGACGTTTATACGCAGCTTCAGCATCTTCTTCAGAAAGGTTTGCTTTCTCGATGTCTGCAACTGAGGTTAAGTCTTCAAGAGTCAACTCACCACCTTCTTCGCCATTTTCAGCCGCTAACTCTGCATTTAACTTGTCAGAGAATGGTGCTAACGCACGTTCCATTAGCGCTGTTACGCCACGGTTTTGGGTTGCTGCAATTTGGAACATCGCATCAACGCCTAAGCGCCAAAATTCAGCACACGCTGTATCAGGGTCAATACCATCAACTTTGTTAACCACTAAAAATGTTGGCTTTTCACGGCTGCGAAGGTGTTTTGCAATTGCTTCATCAGCAGATGTTAATCCTGCACGACCATCAACTAAAAACAGTACAACGTCTGCTTCTTCGATTGCCGCTAATGACTGTTCAGCCATTTTAGTTTCAACACCTTCCTCAGTGCCATCAATACCACCGGTATCAATAACAATAAATTCGTGCTCTTCTAGCTCAGCTCTACCGTATTTACGATCCCTAGTTAAACCAGGAAAGTCTGCAACTAGTGCATCCCTCGTGCGGGTAAGACGATTGAACAACGTCGATTTACCCACGTTTGGGCGCCCGACAAGGGCAACAACAGGAATCATAACTACCTCTTATTTTTCATAGTCTTAATTGACATAAATCCGTCCATTCTTGCCTCAAATAAGCATATTTACTTATCTTCATCCGACAATAATATACACAACGGATATAACAACAACGGCTCCAACTGCATAAGACAGCTGGAGCCGACAAATTAATCTAGCGACAGTATACCGACTTATTTCGATATTTGCATTTTGTTGATTTCACCATCACGGGTCACAACTATAAAGCCATTATCGTCTAGCGCAACGGGCGGTACCGCAATACCGCTACCATCAATTGATTCTTGTGAAACAAATTCACCTGATTGAGTATCTAACCAATGCAGGTAACCTTCAGCATCGCCCATTACTAAATAGCCATCAATAACAGCAGGCGCACTCAGTTGACGATATTGAAGATCTTTGTTTTGCCACAGTTCAGTACCACTACGCGCATCAACGGCAACGATATGATCTTTGGCGGTCACTAAGAACAACTCATTACCGTCAACAACAAAGTTTGTTGCTGATGAGTAATTACGCTTCCACGCAATTTGACCACTACGAAGATCAATTGATACTAGTGAACCATTATAGCCAATAGCATATAAACGATCGCCAGAAATCACTGGCGCAGCATCTACATCTACTAAACGATCAATTTCAGTTGAACCTTTCGGGGTTGAGATTGATTGCTGCCATAACACACGACCATCATTTAAGATTGCGCCTTCTAAACGGCCATTTGATAGCCCCCAGAAAACACCACCAGAAATAGCAACCGGTGAACTGGTGCCACGTAATGTTAGCGTTGGTATCTCATTGCTGATTTGCCATTTGCTCTTACCTGTATCAGCGTTAAGTGCTTCTAGCACACCACTACTGGTATTAACAACCACAATTCCATTATCGACTAAAGGTTTTGATAACACTTCACCAGCGACTTTAGCACGCCAAACTTCTTTACCTGTTTCGGCATCTAATACGATAACATCCGCATTTTCAGTGCCCATAAAGATTTTGCCTTCGGCTAATACTAAGCCTCCAGAAATTTTAACGCGCGTGTCTTTTTCTAGATCGTTTTTCCATAACACTTTACCGTTATTGGGATCTAGAGCTTCAACCAAACCATTACGATCAGCAACAAAGATCTTGCCTTGACCAACCACAGGGGTCAGTTTTGAATAATACCCCGAAACGCCGTCACCAACGCTACGACTCCAATCTGTTTTCGGTGTGAAGGTATTATCAACTTTTGGCAATGGTGCCATATGAATTGAATCAACTTCACTCGCACAACCCGATAATACACTCACAGCAATTGCGACTGCTAAAGCTCGTTTTAACACCTTATGCATCATGTCCGCCTTATTGAGCTAAGTCATTAAGCTTCATTTGCAATGCTGGTGATGAACCATCTTGCTGAGCTTCTATATATGCTTCACGTGCCGCAGGAATATCGCCTTTTTGCAATAAGATATCACCGCGTAATTCAGCAATATTTTCATTCCAACTTGGGATTGTAACTTTTTTAAGTTCCGCTAAAGCTTGATCAAATTTTTGTTGTTCGGCATAAATACGTGCTAAACGCGTTACTGCTAACGGTAAAATTGCGTTATCTTTAGTGTTACTGATTACCCAATTAAGTTGCTTAACCGCACCATCAAGGTCGTTATTCTCAACTTGAACTTTCGCTAATTGTAACGCTGCCAAAACAGCATATTGACTGTCTTTGTTAGCTTCAATGAACGTTTGCGCTTCAGTGACAGCAGTTTTACTATTATTGTCGAGAGCTGTAACTACTTGAGTATAGGAGTCAGATGCTAAATGCTTAGCAATATGGACTTCAGACTGGTAGTAACGCCAACCTAATAGACCGCCTAAACCAATCACGGCGCCTAGAACAACGGCTTTGCCGTTATCTTGCCACCACGATTTTATCGCTTCAACCTGTTGTTCTTCTGTGGCGTACTCGTTCACTTCCTGTCCTCTCTTAAATCAATGCTGCCAGCTTCGCGGCAACCTCGTCCTGTGCTATGGTTGTTTGTTCACCACCATGTAAATCTTTAACCACTACGGTGTTTTGTGCAATTTCATTTTCACCAAGAACCAATGCAATTGCTGCACCTACGTTATCAGCGCGTTTAAATTGCTTTTTAAAATTACCGCCACCAAAGTTAGACATAATGCGTAACTGAGGTAATTGATCACGTAATTTTTCTGCAAGCATCATACCTGCTGCTAAAGTACCTTCTCCAGCGGTTACCATGTAAACATCAACCGAACGACGAACATCGTCTTGCTCTAATGCTTCCATCAGTAATACTAGGCGTTCAAGTCCCATAGCAAAACCAACTGATGAGGTTGCTTTACCACCTAGTTGTTCAACTAGGCCGTCATAACGACCACCACCACATACTGTACCTTGTGCACCTAAGCTATCAGTGATCCACTCAAATACAGTACGGTTATAATAATCTAAACCACGTACAAGGCGTTCATTTACTTGATATTTGATGCCAGCAGCGTCTAATAGTTCACATAATCCAGTAAAATGTTGCTTTGATTCTGGATCGAGGTACGCAGAAAGCATTGGTGCATCAACAAGAACTTCTTGAATCGCAGGATTTTTAGTATCTAAAACACGCAATGGATTGGTGTACATACGACGCTTAGCATCTTCATCTAATACATCCATATGTTGCTCAAGGAATGCAATTAGAGCGATACGGTACTCTGCACGTGCTTGCAGTGAACCAATAGAATTTAACTCTAGACGAACATGGTCATTAATACCAAGTTCACGCCATAAACGCGCCGTCATCATGATAAGTTCAGCATCAACATCAGGACCATCAATACCGAACACTTCCACGCCAACTTGGTGGAATTGACGGTAACGGCCTTTTTGTGGACGCTCATGACGGAACATTGGACCCATGTACCATAGGCGCTGTTCTTGATTGTAAAGCAGACCGTTTTCGATCCCAGCACGCACGCAGCTTGCTGTACCTTCTGGACGTAATGTTAAACTATCACCATTACGATCATCAAAGGTGTACATTTCTTTTTCAACAACATCCGTAACTTCACCGATCGCACGTTTAAACAAATGTGTCGACTCAACAATTGGCATACGGATTTCATTGTAACCATATGCACTGATCACTTGTTTAACAGTACCTTCGACTTTTTGCCAAAGTGGAGTTTGTGTTGGAAGGCAATCGTTCATGCCTCGAATTGCTTGAATTTGTTTCGCCACGATTATTCTCAGTTTTCGATGGGGATTTAAATCGAATATATAATTTATTGCAGAAATAGTGAACCATACTGCCACAATAACAGCATGGTTTTTGCTATTTTATCTTATTGCGTAATATCAATGCGATTGTTTAGGTCTAACATTGAGGCTTTTGCGCGGATTTTCGCCTCAAGTTGATCAATCACATTGTCGTTATCAAAGCGCTCTTTTTGACGAATACCATCTTCATAGAACGCACTCTTACGACTACCACCAGCAATGCCTAAATGTGATGCTTCTGCTTCACCGGGGCCATTAACCACACAACCAATAATAGAAACATCCATTGGAATCACGATATCTTCTAAACGTTGCTCTAATTCATTAACCGTTGCGATAACATCGAACTCTTGACGAGAACAGGTTGGACAAGCAATAAAGTTAATTCCACGCGAACGAATACGCAGTGATTTTAAAATATCAAAACCAACTTTGATCTCTTCAATAGGATCGGCGGCTAATGAAATACGTAAAGTATCACCAATACCTTCCGCTAATAACATTCCTAAGCCCACAGCAGATTTCACTGAACCTGCACGCGCGCCGCCCGCTTCAGTAATACCTAAATGCAATGGCTGTATAATTTGCTTCGCTAACTGACGGTAAGACTCAACCGCTAAAAACACATCAGAGGCTTTAACACTGACTTTAAATTGATCAAAGTTAAGGCGATCTAAAATCTCAACATGACGCAAAGCTGATTCAACTAAAGCAGCAGGCGTTGGCTCTCCATATTTTTGTTGAATTTCTTTTTCTAACGAACCGCCATTAACGCCAATACGAATTGGAATATTGTTATCACGCGCACATTCAACCACAGAGCGAATACGATCTTCACGACCAATATTCCCCGGATTAATACGCAAACAATCAACGCCGTATTCAGCCACTTTTAATGCGATACGATAATCAAAATGGATATCAGCAACTAAAGGAACATTGACTTGTTGTTTAATTAATTTAAACGCTTCGGCGGCATCCATTGTCGGCACTGAAACACGAACAATATCTGCCCCTACTTTTTCCAACGCGCGAATTTGCGCAACCGTTGCCTCAACATCCGTCGTTCGGGTGTTGGTCATTGACTGAACGGCAATCGGAGCGCCATCGCCGATAGGAACATTACCGACATAAATTCGGCTTGATTGACGACGTATAATGGGTGATTCGTTATGCATGTTTTATCATTCTCTATTACTGCGGCAACGTTAGCGTTACAGGTCGACCTGCCGGATAACGGCTAAGATCGAAAGGTTGCCCTTTAATTTCTATTTTAACGGCACTCGGTGCACCAAGTCGAACTCGGAATGGTGCCTTGCCATTAATATCAAGTGTTTGACCTGCTGTCTTAATACCACTTTCGAGACGTTTACCATTCGCGTCACGAATATCAACCCAACAATCGGCAGCAAACGTTAATTGTAATGTTGGTGCCGCTTCAACCTCAGGGGCCGCAACAGGTGTCACTGTCGCTGGATCTTTTATCTCAGTCTCTGCTGTCGTTGCTACTACAGGTTCAACAGCAGGCGTTACGGCTTCAGTATTCACCGCCGGTGTTTGAGTTGCATCGGCATCAGTAGCTACCGTTGTTACCACTGTTGTTGCTGGAACATTCGTTGTTGTTCCGTCAGTGACAGCGACATTATTTGAGGTAGTAGTGACCACTGCTGATGGTTCTACAACAGGAGTAGTAACCGTTGGCGCTTCAACATTAGCAACATCAACCGCTGGCGTTAGGTCGCGATCTAAATGACTGTTTTGCCACCACCATACAGCAGTAACACCAACAAAGATCACGGCTAAAATCCATGTTAACCCCATTATACGGCTATCATGCGCCTCACGGTTAGTGCGACGTGAGAAACTTTGCATTTCTTGTGCTTTAGGTTTTGAGTGGCCGTAATCATCTAACAAGGCAACTACAGCAACATCATCTAACCCAACATATTTTGCATACGAACGCACATACCCTCTGGTAAATGTAGATATCGTAGCACTATCAAAACAGTTATTTTCGATATCATTAATAACAGATAAGCGTAATCGTAATCGATTCGCGATATCTATTTGCGAGTATCCAAGTTGCTCTCGCGCCTGACGAAGCATATCGCCTGGTCGTGCAACATTATCTGGTTGTGGTGAATCGTTATGTTCAGTATTCATTGGCTAGATAATTCTGATATTGCTGAGAATCAGGAAATTGTTCTTTTAATAAGTTAGCGTATTTAGTGACCAAAGTTAACCGTCCAGTTTGGTTTTCTAACTGAATAAGCAACAACAAACTATTTGCTGTATGCCCATATCGCTTATTAAATTTAAACAACAGTACACGAGCGTCTTTATAATTATTAGCGTCTAATTCTAGTCGTGCCAGTTGTAACATTGATTTCGGACGATATGGATCATGAGAAAGTGCTTTTTCAAAATAATCTATCGCTTGTACGTCATTGCCTTGTTTACTACTACATAAACCTGCGTTTTCATAACTTGCCGAAATAAGATAATAGTAAGGTTGGTTGATGGCTTTAACAAAAGCACTGATGGCTTCGTCATAACGCCCTTCACTACATAAAAATGCCCCATAATTATTAAGTACATCACCATTTTTAGGTGCGTCCTTTAAGGCTTTTTTATACATTTTTTCAGCGGCGTCTATTTCTCCAACCTTTTGATAATAATAGGCCATCGCATTTTGTACACGATAGTAATCAGGAGCATAAGCTAATGCTTGCTCCAAATTTTCACTTGCACGTTGCCATTGGCCTACTTTTAAATAATTTAACCCTAATGTCATTCGTGCTTCAGCAGCATCAATGGCATTAAATTGTTCAGCGCTATCTTCTACCGTCACAGTGGCACATCCGGCCAACAGTAAACAAGAAAATAATGGATAGTTCATCCATCGTATCATTTTTATTCACCTTAACATCCATGTTAAACCGCGAAGAGATTATAATCGCTAATCTAATTAAAGGGTTTTAACAGCAATAGGCTCACCCACTGGTAATTTAGCTTGGGTACGTTTTGTGCGGTCAATAACATCACCGACTAACTGACCACATGCAGCATCAATATCATCACCACGCGTTTTACGTACAGTTACGGTGTAATCATACTCCATTAGCGTTTTCATAAAGCGATCTATACGTGAATTACTAGGTTTTTTGTACGGTGAACCCGGATATGGATTGAACGGGATCAAGTTAATTTTCGCTGGGGTATCTTTTAATAGGCGACCTAACTGACGCGCATGCTCCATATCATCATTAACATGATCCAGTAGCACATATTCAATCGTTACACGACCGCGGTTAGCATTAGTTGAGTCAACATAACGGCGAACAACATCTAAAAACGTTTCAATATTCCAACGATCATTGATTGGCATAATTTGCGAACGTAATTCATCTGTCGGTGCATGTAATGAAATAGCCAGCGCAACGTCGATAGTACCGATCATTTGCTCTAAACCTGATACCACACCCGATGTTGATACGGTAACGCGGCGCTTAGATAAACCGAAACCTAAATCATCAAGCATAATTTCTAATGCTGGAATTAAGTTTTTCATGTTCAGTAACGGCTCACCCATACCCATCATTACGATATTAGTAATAGGACGACGACCCGTTTCTTTTTGAAGACCGATCTCTTTCGCTGCACGCCACACCTGACCAATAATCTCAGAGACACGCAGATTACGGTTAAAGCCTTGTTGACCCGTTGAACAGAACTTACATTCAAGTGCACAGCCTACTTGAGAAGAAACACATAAGGTTGCGCGATCTTCATCAGGAATATAAACCGTTTCTACATCTTGATCGCCAACACGCATTGCCCATTTGATAGTGCCGTCAGTCGAATATTGTGCGTTAGAAACTTCAGGTGCACGAATTTCAGCAACACGCTGTAATTTTTCACGCAACTTTTTATTAATGTTGTTCATTTGCTCAAAGTCATCACAACCGAAATGATATATCCATTTCATTATCTGATCTGCTCGGAATGGCTTTTCATTTAGCTCTTCGACAAAGTATTTACGCAGACCTTTGCGATCGAAATCCAGCAGATTAATTTTGACAGTTGTCATCGGTTGGTGCCTCACTAAAAATGACTATTGCTGCGCCTTTATAACTCGGAGATCTGCAATTGACAGTCTCATCATAGCTATCAGGGTTTAAGGCGCGAAATTGTACAGCCTTTAGCCGCGGGTTTCCACCCGTTCACTGTATGGTTATTTTAGTGGTTATAACAATCTTGGCGCTTAAAATAATAAAGGGAAGCCTTAGCCTCCCTTTAGTATTTGGTTTTGCTTGTTTTTTCACCGCAACGCAATCATTAACTGCGAGGACATAATTCATCAGCGGCAAAAAAGTAGCCAATCTCACGCTCAGCCGATACAGGGCTGTCTGAGCCATGAACAGAGTTATAACGTAAACTAATCGCAAAATCAGCACGAAGAGTGCCACAAGCAGCTTCTTGAGGATTAGTTTTACCCATTAGTTCTCGATAACGAACAATGGCGTCCTCTCCTTCAAGTACTTGCACCATCACAGGTCCTGATATCATAAAATCGACTAATTCATCAAAAAAAGGTTTGCCTTCATGCTCGGCATAAAAACCTTGCGCTTGAATTTTAGTGAGTTGTAGCATTTTTGCCGCTACAATTTTTAATCCTGCATTTTCGAAACGTTGATAAATAGCGCCAATTAAATTTCGTTTAACAGCATCCGGCTTTACGATTGAAAAAGTTTTTTCTATTGTCATTATTATAGTTTCCTTTTGAGTCTAGTTGCCGTCCATTTACTTAGTAGCCACTGATAAGCAAGATTACTTACAATAGTAATCCTGCAATATTTGCAATACCTAAGCCCGTCGCACCGACTGCCCAACGTGGATCAGCGCTATCACGATAACATGCTGCCAGATCGAAATGAATCCAACGGCTATTATCAGTATCGACAAAGCGCGATAAAAACCCAGCAGCATTAGATGCGCCGCCCATACCACCACCTTTTTGAACACGACTATTGGCGGTATCTGCAAACGCAGACGGACAGTAATCTTGATGCCATTTTTCTAGCGGTAATGGCCATGCAGGCTCATTAACCAATTCTGATAACTGTTGTGCACGCGCTAATAATGATTTATCAAAACCAAAAATAGCGTTGTAGTCGCTACCCACCGCCATCATTGCCGCGCCCGTTAACGTCGCAGCATCAATAATTAACGGTGCTTTAGTGGCAGAGGCCAATAACAAGCCATCCGCTAATACTAATCGACCTTCGGCATCAGTATTGACGATTTCAACTGATACCCCATTGTTATACGTTAGCACATCGCCGAGCTTATAAGCATCGCCTGACACCATATTTTCAGCACAACAAAGAATAAGTTTGACCCGTTGAGCTAACCCTTGTGCAATGGCATACCCTAATGCAGCAGTAACTGTCGCAGCGCCCCCCATGTCACACTTCATGCTGACCATACCGGCACTGGGCTTTAAACTATAGCCACCAGAGTCAAAGGTGATCCCTTTCCCCACTAAACACGCACTCACGGGCGCATCAGGATCGGCGGTTGGGTTATAATCAACTTCTAGCAATACCGGTGGATGTTGGCTGCCACGGCCAACGCTGTGAATACCCACCCAACCATCAGCGAGCAATTCATCACCAACAATCATTTGAGAATGGATATGTTCGCCACCAATATTCGATAAAAAAGCGACTGCCGCTTGAGCTAATTTTTGTGGATATACTGTATCAGGACCCGCATTGATGATCTGGCGTGCCCAATCATGGCTGTGTCGACGAGCATTTAACAGCTCAAGTTCATCTTCATCAATCGATGCCCATTTTATAGTAACTGCATGCATCGTCGCGGCAAAACCACAATAAAATGCCCATTGGCGTTCATAGTTCCAACCATCACCTTGTAAACTGACCGCTTCAATCGCTTGAGCTTGAAGTTGTCGACCCGCCTGTTGAATACGCCGTAAACTAAATGCAGCATCGTAATGCACAGTAACACTATCAGCTTGGTAACTGAGTAATGCATTGATACCCCAAGGAGCACGAGCAGGCTCTTTTGATAAATTAACTGTCAACATTATTGATAACCTCTTGTTTTATTTATAGTCTATATTTTTTATTTAGCGTAATTTAAATACAAAAAAGCCCTCTTAAACGATTTTAACTAGAAACAAAATCATTAAGAAGGCTTTATTTTTTAACGGTTACTATTGCGCTAAAATACGGGCTAAGGTTTTAACACCCATACCTGTTGCGCCTGCAGCCCATTGATCATTACCGCTCTTACGATACGTACCGCTGGCATCGATATGCATCCAACCTTGCTGATAATCATCAACAAAATACGACAAGAATGCCGCCGCTGTACTGGCTCCTGGCATAAAATCACCGTTAGAAATATTGGCAAGATCAGCAAAATTTGATGGCAACATATTACGGTGGATTTCAGCTAAAGGTAGCGGCCACATACCTTCACCTTCTTGTGCTGCTGCCGCTAATGCTTGGCGCGATAAGTCTTGGTCAAAACTCAATAACGCGTGGTAATCATTGCCCAATGCCATTTTGGCAGAGCCTGTTAACGTCGCGCAATCAATGATCAACTCAGGGTGTTGGCTATTGGCATACATTAAACCATCAGCCAAGACTAATCGTCCTTCGGCATCGGTATTTAACACTTCAACGGTTTTACCATTTTTATATTTAATGATATCGCCTAATTTTAGTGCGCGGCCTGAAATCATATTCTCAGCACAACATAGTACTAATTTAATCCGCTTATTAAGCCCACGTGCCATTGCCAACGCTAAACCACCAGTCGCTAATGCTGCGCCGCCCATATCTGCTTTCATTGATGCCATACCTGCTGATGGCTTGATGCTATAACCGCCAGAATCAAAGGTAATACCTTTACCAACGATACATGCAAAAACTGGCGCATCAGCATCACCGGTAGGATTGTAATCTAAACGTAGCATTGCTGGACGGTGATCAGAACCACGACCTACTGCATGAATACCATTCCAGCCTTCATCTAATAAGTCGTTACCTTTAACGATTTTATAGGTGACATGTTGTGGCGCTAACGATTTAATAAACTCACCAGCACGTGCTGCTAATTGTGAAGGGGCAACCACATCTGCCGGTTGATTGATAATATCGCACACCCAATTAGTGGTTTTAATCCGTGCTTGCAGTTCTACTTCATCAGTTTCATTTAGTGGTTCCCAAGTCACCGTATTATCCGCTTTTGGATTACGATAGCCTTGTACGAACGCCCAAATCGCCTCTTGATTCCATTCTGATCCTATCAGTGTAACCTGTTTAATTCCCTGCGAATCCAAGCGACGTGCTGCTCGTTGAATATTGCCTAAAGAATCTGTTGCAGTAACATGGATAAGCGTCCCTTCGGTATTAAAACTCACGAGTGCATTTGCACCCCAGTGACTCTCCGCAACGTGATGAGAAAGAAAGACTGACATCATGGTAGACATTGATAAGCTCCTTGATAAATATCACACAGCTAAGGCCATTAAAAAATGCCAATTACTGCGTTATTGTTATTCTATTTTTGTAACGAATAAGATTATGCTTATCAACCTTTAGAGGCAACAATAAAACCTGTTTTTCGTTATGCCGATTATTGTTCGTCAATCCAACACATTTGTACCGCTTCTAAAATCTTCTCATTACAATGATCAATATCATCGTCAAATTCATCCAGTGCAATGATCCAATCGCGAAGATCAGTAAAACGTACTTGAGTCGGATCTACCTCTGGGTATAACTCAACCAGTTCAATGGCAATATCACGTGAATCAATCCATTGTAGACTCATAATAAATCCTCATTTTTTGAATAAAAATAACAAATTAACGTAACATGACTCTGATAAATAACCGCAATCCTAATCAATAGCTAAAAAAATAGGCCACCATAATGGCGACCTATTTATCTGTTTCGATTAATGTGCTTCAGAAGCGAGATTCACTGTATAACGAGGAATATCGACCACTAAGTCATCATCAGCAACCCGCGCCTGACAACTCAATCGAGATTCTGGCTCAAGTCCCCATGCTTTATCGAGCATATCATCTTCAAGTTCATCGCTCTCATTTAGAGAGTCAAAGCCTTCTCGAACAACAACATGACACGTGGTACATGCACAAGACTTTTCACACGCATGCTCAATTTCAATGCCATTACGCAGTGCAACATCTAGGATAGTTTCGCCAGATTTTGCTTCTAAAATTGCGCCTTCAGGGCAATGTTCTTCATTGGGTAAAATTATAATCTTAGGCATGCCTAAACCTCATCAATAGACTGACCAGCTAACGCTTGACGAATAGATTTATCCATTCGACGTGACGCAAACTCTTGGCTGGCCTTATCAGTTTTCTTAATTCCAGCTTCAATAGTACGAGCGTCGCCACTCTGACGTAATTGAACCAGTTCCATCATTACAGTTTCTAATTCTTCGCGTTCTTGAGCCGTTAACAAGGTGTCACCATCCGCAGCCAGTGCGGCAATTAACCCTTCAAGTACTCGATCCGCTTCTACCTGCTGTTCCGCTAATGCACGTGCGTCTTTATCGTCTTGAGCAAATGTCATTGAATCACGTAACATGGTCGCAATTTCATCATCAGAAAGACCATAAGAGGGCTTCACTTGAATCGATGATTGCACACCGCTGCTTTTTTCCATCGCAGTTACCGATAACAAACCATCAGCATCAACTTGGTAAGTCACTCGAATGTGTGCAGCGCCTGCTGCCATTGGTGGAATACCACGTAAAGTGAAGCGGGCTAATGAACGGCAATCGCTCACCATTTCACGCTCACCTTGAACAATATGAACTGACATTGCAGTCTGACCATCTTTAAAGGTGGTAAATTCTTGGGCGCGAGCAACAGGTAGCGTGGTGTTACGCGGAATAATTTTCTCAATCATGCCGCCCATGGTTTCAATGCCTAATGACAATGGAATCACATCAAGCAGCAACATATCTGCATCGGGTTTATTACCCACCAGAATATCAGCCTGAATAGCAGCACCAATCGCAACCACTTGATCAGGATCGATTGAGGTTAAGGGTGTCTTACCAAAAAATGTACCTACTAACTCACGCACTAACGGTACGCGAGTTGAACCACCTACCATCACCGTTTGAATAACATCATCAATGGTAATATCAGCATCTTTTAGTGCGCGACGACAAGCAAATAATGTTTTCTTAATTAATGGGGTAACTAAACCATTAAATTGCTCACGGGTAATGTCACCCTGCCAACCAAGAACATTAATCTCAACACTATCTGCATCACTCAGCGCGACTTTCGCCTGCTGAGCTGCGTCTTGCAGTTCACGACGCTGCTGTGGCGTTAATGTCGCGGTCAATTGAGCTTGAATGAGAATCCAGTCGGCAATCAGCTGATCAAGATCATCACCGCCTAATGCCGAATCACCGCCAGTGGCTAATACTTCAAATACGCCTTTTGACAACCGTAGAACCGAAATATCAAACGTACCACCACCAAGATCATAAACAGCAATAACACCTTCTTGGCCTGAATCAAGGCCATAAGCAATCGCTGCTGCTGTAGGTTCATTAAGTAAGCGCAAAACATTTAAATTCGCTAACTTAGCTGCATCTTTTGTACCTGCACGTTGTGCATCATCAAAATAAGCAGGAACAGTAATCACTACCCCTTCAAGCTCGCCACCTAAACTTTCTACTGCACGCTGACTTAATGATTTTAAAATTTCAGCCGATACCTGTACTGGATTCATCGCCCCTTGACGAGTCACTAGCTGCGGTAAGCCATTTGCTGATGCGGTAAATTGATAAGGCAATTGCGGATAACGCTGCTCAATATCAACCAATGAGCGTCCCATTAGGCGTTTAACCGATAAGATAGTATTAACCGGATCACGCTGTGCATACGCACGTGCAGCATCTCCTGTTAATACATGCTTCTCTGCATAATGAACAACTGAGGGTAAAATTGAACGGCCTTCAGCATCTTTTAATGTTTCTGCAACGCCACTACGGACGGTTGCAACTAATGAGTTTGTCGTCCCTAAATCAATGCCAACCGCTAATTTTTGTTGGTGCGGTGCTGCACTTTGACCGGGTTCAGAAATCTGTAAAAATGCCATTTTCGTTCCTGTCTAAATAACGCAAGAGGCTGATTAATCGAATAATGATTCTTCAAGACGTTCGACTTCATCACGCAACTTAACAATAAACTTTAACTTACGTACTGCATCTGCAGCTTCAAACCAATTTTCTTGGTTAAGCAATTGTGCCAGTTTATGTAACTGTTGTTGATACATTTTTGTAGCTTGTTGTTCAAAGTCAGCTAATGCAGATTCAGGATCAACACACTCAGAAATCGCTTCTAACGCTTCTCGCAGCTCCATTTGCTGCATTAAGAAATCCATATCTTGGAGCGTCTTTTGCTCACCACGAATATCTTCATCGCGTTCAGCAAGCATATATTCAGCACGGGAGACAGGATTTTTCAACGTTTGAAAGGCATCGTTAATCTGAGCCGCTTTTTGTACCGATAGTAATCGATCACGTTCAGATGCTGTTGCAAAGTTATCTGGATGGAATCGACGTTGTAATTCGCGGAATTGTGTTGCTAGTAAACTACCGTCAACATCAAATTGAAACGGCAATCCAAATAATTCGAAATGATTCATACTCGCAACCATATATAAAAAATAAACCTGACACTCACTCGCCATAATGGCGGCCAGCAGCCAGGTTTAATCAAACATTATGAGCAATTATACGTTGAAGCTTTCACCACAACCACATTCGCTCGACACGTTAGGGTTGTTAAATTGAAAACCTTCATTCAGGCCTTCTTTGGCAAAATCAAGCTCGGTACCATCAAGGTAAACCATGCTTTTTGCATCAACGATAATTTTTACACCTTGCTCTTCAAAGACTTGGTCCCCTTCGTCAAGGTCATCGACGAACTCAAGGATATACGCCATACCCGAACATCCTGAAGTGCGCACTCCGAGGCGCAAACCGATGCCTTTGCCACGGTTAGCTAAAAAACTCGATACGCGACTTGCTGCCGCTTCAGTGATAGTAATGGCCATACTTCAAACCTCAGAATTATTTTTGTTCGTGTTTCTTTTTATAATCGCTAACTGCTGCTTTAATTGCATCTTCTGCAAGAATTGAACAGTGAACCTTAACTGGCGGTAACTCAAGCTCTTCTGCAATTGCAGAGTTTTTGATTGATGCCGCTTCGTCTAGTGTTTTACCTTTCACCCATTCGGTGATCAGTGAACTTGATGCGATAGCAGAACCACAACCGTAGGTTTTAAACTTTGCATCTTCAATGATGCCATCTTCAGTTACTTTGATCTGAAGTTTCATTACATCGCCACAGGCTGGTGCACCCACCATACCGCTACCAATGCTTTTATCGTCGTTGTCAAATGAACCCACGTTACGCGGATTTTCATAATGATCGATGACTTTTTCACTATATGCCATGATAAATTCCCTCGAATAATGTCTAACCGCAGATTAGTGGTGTGCCCACTCAACTGTATTTAAATCAATGCCTTCTTTGAACATATCCCAAAGTGGTGACATTGCACGTAGCTTATCTACTGCTTGTTTAATTTGAACAACAGCATAATCAATTTCTTCCGCAGTCGTAAAACGACCAAAAGAGAAACGGATTGAACTATGTGCAAGTTCATCATTTAGGCCTAATGCACGCAGTACATATGATGGCTCTAAGCTCGCAGACGTACATGCAGAGCCCGATGATACCGCAAGATCTTTCAATGCCATCAGCAATGATTCACCTTCAACAAACGCAAAACTAATATTAAGGTTGTTGGGAATGCGGTGTTCTATATCACCATTGATTGACATCTCTTCGATGCCCTCAAGGCCTTTAAGTAAACGCTCACGCATGTCAATTGCGTGTTGGTAATCTTGTGCCATCTCAAGCTTAGCAATGCGGAAAGCTTCACCCATACCCACAATTTGGTGAGTCGGTAAAGTACCAGAACGGAAACCACGTTCATGGCCGCCACCGTGCATTTGTGCTTCAAGACGAATACGAGGTTTACGACGCACATATAGTGCACCAATACCTTTAGGACCGTAAATCTTATGTGCTGAAAATGAGATCAAATCCACTTTCATTGTTTGGATATCAATCGGCAGTTTACCTGCTGATTGTGCCGCATCAACATGGAATATTGTCTTATTTTCACGACAAATTTCACCAATCGCTGCAATATCTTGAACAACACCAATTTCGTTGTTCACATGCATAATAGAAACCAGCACAGTATCTTCACGCATTGCGTCGCGTAGTTTTGCCAAATCAATAAGACCATTTGATTCAGGCTCAAGGTATGTTACCTCATAACCTTCACGCTCTAATTGACGACATGGGTCAAGAACCGCTTTGTGCTCAGTTTTACATGTAATAACGTGCTTACCTTTCTTATTATAGAAATGCGCAGCACCTTTAATTGCAAGGTTATCAGATTCTGTAGCACCTGATGTAAAGACTATTTCACGGGGATCGGCATTGATTAACTCAGCAATATACTCACGAGCAGCATCAACGGCTTCTTCCGCTTGCCAGCCATAACGGTGTGAACGTGACGCTGGATTACCAAACGTACCATCCATAGTTAAACACTGAACCATTTTCTCAGCAACACGAGGATCTACCGGGCAAGTTGCAGAGTAATCAAAATATATTGGCAGTTTCATTTTCTTCTCCGAAAACACGAACGTCTGGTCTCTAGGAGCGGACATCGACACCGATAGGGGCACTGTCGTGTGATTTTTTATTTGCAAATGATGTTTTATTGTTACTTTGCAGGATTATATCCTGACGGTCAGCAATCGTTTGTACATCATTATCCTTCATCAACTCACCAAGAGTGATGTTATTCAAAAAACCGCTGATACGATCACTTAAATCATGCCATAAGGTGTGAGTTAAACAACGGACGCCACCTTGGCAACCGCCTTTACCTTGACACTTAGTGGCATCAACTGATTCATCAACTGCTGCGATAACCATACCAACAGCAATGTCGCTGGCATCTTCACCAAGGCGATAACCACCACCAGGACCACGGACACTTGTTACCAGACCCGCTTTGCGAAGACGCGAAAAGAGTTGTTCTAGGTAGGACAATGAGATCCCTTGACGTTCTGAAATATCAGCCAAAGGTACTGGTCCATTATGCGAATGCAATGCTACATCTAGCATTGCAGTCACTGCGTATCTTCCTTTTGAGGTCAACTTCATAACATGGCCACCTACTTGAATTTATACCAGCAGTCTCTCATACCTGACTAATTTGGTCAAGTATTTAACCCACTAAAACAGTTGGTCTTTAGCAGGTTGCGCCATTATTACTTATTGTTCTTCTCTAAGGTTTCAATCGTCTTTTCTATTGACGATAAAATACCACGTAAAATATTTAATTCTTGTTGCTCTGGGCGAGCACGAGTAAACATACGACGTAGTTTCACCATTACCATGCCAGGATGGTTTTTATTAATAAACCGAGTTTGACTGGTTACTTTTTCAAGATGTTGGTAAAACATTTCAAGTTCATCTGCGCGTGGATATTCATCAACAACAGGAGAAGATTGATATTTAGTCGCATTAAGATACGCCATACGAACTTCATAAGTTATTGTTTGTACTGCCATCGCTAAGTTTAATGAACTATATTCAGGATTAGCAGGAATATAAACATGGCAATGACATTTTTGTAATTCTTCATTGGTGAGGCCAGTACGCTCACGACCAAATAAAATCGCTACAGGGTGCTGCTCTGATTCCGCAATAACTTTAATGCCATTTTCACGCGGGTCTAATTGTGGCCACTCTAAAGTACGAGAACGTGCACTTGAACCAACAACTAAACCGCAATCAGCAACGGCTTCATCTAATGTTTTTACAATCTTAGCGTTCTGAACCACATCAGCTGCACCTGCCGCTAAAGCAATTGTATGACTATCAATTTCGCACGCAGGATCAACAAGAACAAGGTTAGTTAACCCCATTACTTTCATTGCGCGAGCTGCTGAACCGATATTTCCAGGGTGTGACGTGCCGATGAGGACAACGCGAATTTTATCTAACATGATGTCGCTATATTCCAGTCTAATTTAACGCTCAGAGATAGTAGCACAGCCATCACAAAAATGAAGAAAACATGTCTATTTGATGATCGTTATTACCTATTACTGCCATCAATAAATAAAATAGCGTCATTTTCATTTTATTCTGCATCAGCTAACGTCGAAAAAATAACCACTTCCTTTTTTTTATAGCTCTGTTATACTCGCCGCCGCTTTTTATGTTCTTTAACATCCGTTGGGAAAATCCTATGCATCCGATGCTTAATATTGCCATTCGCGCTGTGCGAAAGGCTGGTGACCATGTCATTAAATCTCTAGAAAAACCTCAATCTATTGAGGTTGCTAATAAAGGTAATGATGTTGTTACCAATATCGATCTTGAAGCAGAAGCTATCATCATCGAGACAATCCGTAAATCTTACCCAGAACACTGCATTCTTGCAGCTGAGTCAGGTACGATAGAAGGACGTGACAAAGAGTGTCAGTGGATTATTGACCCAGTGGATGGCACCATGAACTTTGTTCGCGGTTACCCTCACTATGCAATTTCTATCGCGCTACGTATGCGTGGCCGTACAGAAGTTGCTGCAGTTTACGACCCAGCTCGTAACGAACTATTCACAGCTACTCGTGGTTCAGGCGCGCAACTTAATAGCCTACGTCTACGTGCATCACAACCTCGTGATCTAACGGGTACTGTATTAGCTACAGGTCTTCCTTTTGCTGCTAAGCAACACGCAGAAAGCTACCTAAAAATCCAAAATGCTTTATTTGTTGAATGTGATGACATGCGTCAATCAGGTTCTACTGCATTGGATCTTTGTTACCTAGCTGCTGGCCGTGTTGATGGCGTATTTAAACTAGGCCAAAAGCCTTGGGAACTTGCTGCTGGTGAATTAATCGCGCGTGAAGCTGGTGCTATCTGTGCTGACTTTACGGGTAACACTAACTACCTAGTATCTGGCAACATTGTTGCTGGTAACGCACGCGTAGTTAAGCCAATGCTAGCTAAAATCCGTGAATTCGGTAGCGATGCTCTGGCTAAGTAATCTTTGATTACAACCTGTTAAATAAAAACGCCCCACGGATATTTATCTGTGGGGCGTTTTTGTTTCTATCGTTAACATCTCCCTATTTATCCCCCTCCTCATATTCACTTATCCTCATCCTATTTATCCGTTATACCAATCTGATTAATTAACTGGTCATCTTTTAAAACCATTCAATTGCCTATCGCCCTCACAGGCATTCACTGTAGAGAATGACGATCAAGAACATTAAATGAAGTTAACAACTTATTGTAATTGGTATTACCTTGTTCGCTCGTCTGCCCACACTAGAAAATAACAATAGAAAACTTAAAATTAACGCAAAAAAACGGAGCCCGAAGACTCCGCATTATTTATATTATTATTTGCACCATAGTGTGCTTGGTAACAAATAGACGCTACTTACTGCTATGGCATCGCATCAATTTCTTCACCTTCTTTATCTAGTGGCGTTGGCATTAAGTGCTCACGGGTGATACCCAATTTAAGCGCTAACGCTGATGCCACATAGATTGAAGAATACGTACCGATGGTAATACCCAGCAATAAAGCTAATGCAAAACCTTGAATCATCGCACCGCCTTTTAAGAACAAGGCAATCACAACAAACAAGGTGGTACTAGAAGTAATTAATGTTCGGCTTAATGTTTGAGAAAGCGAACAATTCATAATTTCTTCAGCGGTTTGTTTACGCATCTTACGGAAGTTTTCTCTAATCCGGTCAAACACTACGATGGTATCGTTAAGTGAATAACCGACTACCGTTAGCAATGCAGCCACAATAGTTAAATCAACTTCAATTTGTAATATCGCAAAGACACCAACGGTAATGATAATATCGTGTGCCAATGACAACACCGCACCCGCGGCTAGACGCCATTCAAAACGCATAGAGACATAAAGCAGAATACAAAGTAGTGCAATTAAAATTGCCAATCCACCCGCTTCCGCTAGTTCATCACCGACATTGGGTCCTACAAACTCAACCCGACGCATTTCAACTTGTTGACCGGTTCCGGTTTTTAAAGCCTCAATGATCTGGTTACCCAGTATTTCACCTTTAATACCATCACGCGGTTGCAAACGAACCATCACGTCACGCGCTGTACCAAAGTTCTGCACTATCGCATCGCCAAAGCCCGATGTTGCCAATGACTCACGAATTAATGGTAAGTTCGCAGGTTCCTTAAAGCTCACTTCAATCAGCGTACCGCCGGTAAAGTCTAAGCCCCAGTTCAAACCTTTGGTTGATATTGTCGCAATAGAAGCTGTAATCATTATTAACGATAAAATAAACGCTAACTTTGACCAACGCATAAAGTCGGTAACTTTATCTGTATTCAATAATTGTTTCATTTATGCGTCCTCCTAAATTGACAACTTATCTACGCGTTTACCGCCATAGACTAAGTTAACCACAGCACGAGTACCAACAATAGCAGTAAACATCGAAGTCAAAATACCGATCGATAATGTCACCGCAAAGCCTTTAATTGCACCAGTACCAACAGCAAACAAAATAATTGCGGTCATTAAGGTAGTGATATTGGCATCAGCAATGGTACTGAACGCATTGGCATAACCTTGTTGAATAGCGTGCTGCGGACTTCGACCGTCACGTAATTCTTCACGTATACGCTCAAAGATAAGCACGTTAGCATCAACGGCCATACCAACGGTTAACACAATACCTGCAATACCAGGCAAGGTCATAGTTGCCCCAGGGATCATCGACATCACACCAATAATCAATACTAGATTCATCATTAATGCTAAGTTGGCAATCAAGCCAAAACCACGGTAGTACAATAAGGTAAATAGCATTACTGCCACCATGCCCCAGATACACGCCTGAATACCCATATCGATATTTTGTTGACCCATAGATGGACCAATGGTGCGTTCTTCAACAATCGAAATAGGCGCAATCAACGCACCTGCACGTAACAATAGAGCAAGGTTATGTGCTTCTGACTGTGAATCAATACCTGTAATGCGGAAGTCACGTCCAAGTGCCGTTTGAATGGTCGCTTGGTTGATCACTTCTTCATGCTTTTCAAGAATGACTTTACCTTCAGAGGTACGATTGCCGCTGTCTTTGTACTCAGTAAATACGGTCGCCATTAATTTGCCGACATTATTACGTGAGAACGCCGTCATTTTGCTACCGCCTTCGGTATCAAGCGAAATATTCACTTGAGGACGTCCATATTCATCAGCACTTGAGGTTGCATCTGTAATATGAGAACCCGCAAGAATAACGCGCTTTTTCAATACCGCAGGACGACCATCACGGGTCATCTTGATTTCACTACCCGCAGGTACTCGACCCGCAGCAGCTGCCGCAAGATCAGCACTACTATCGACTTCACGGAACTCAAGCGTTGCGGTTGCACCTAAAATTTCTTTAGCGCGCGCCGTATCTTGAACACCCGGTAGCTCAACCACAATGCGGTTAGCGCCCTGACGCTGTACTAATGGTTCGGCAACGCCTAATTCATTAACACGGTTACGTAAAATAGTAATGTTTTGCTCAACCGCATAGTTACGGATTTCTTGAAGACGGGCTTCAGAGTAACTCGCGATTAATACAAAACGTCCTTTCGCTTCATTTTCAGTAAAGATCATATCGGGATGAAGAGGCTCTAATAACGCTTTGGCTTGCTCTAATTGAGCGGCATCACGTAAACGTACAGAGACCGTTTCTTTACTTTTATCAATGGCGCGATAACGAATTTTATCTTGGCGTAGTTCAGCTCTAAAGGTTTCTTCTTGCTGACCTAATAGTTTTTCCATCGCCGCATCCATGTCCACTTCCATTAAGAAATGAACCCCACCACGCAAGTCTAAGCCGAGCTTCATGGGAGTTGCCCCAATTGCTTCTAACCAAGAGGGTGTTAAGGGTGCGAGATTGAGTGCAACAATATATTTGTCACCTAATTCACTATTAAGAATATCGCGAGCGCTGATTTGGGTATCAGTATCTTTGAAGCGGACCAGTATTGAGCCTTTTTCAAATACCACTGACTTATAGGAGATATTGTTCTTTTTTAAATCTTCGGTGACAGTATCCAAAGCGTTCATAGTAACTGAGGCGCCACGCGCCCCAGTTATTTGAATCGCTGGATCTTCACCGTATACGTTGGGAAGTGCATAAAGCAAACCTATGATTAGTGCGAACAACACTAATAAGTTCTTCCACAGAGGGTATCGGTTAAGCACTGCTATGATCCTTCAAAGCGAATGTTTTTTTATAGTCTTATAGAGACTTCATTGTGCCTTTTGGCAAAACAGCAGTAATGAAGTCTTTTTTGATAGTTACTTCAGTATTGTCGTTTAGCGCAAGAACGATGTAATCACTTTCAGATGATGACTTAGTAATACGGCCTAGAAGACCACCGTTAGTCATTACTTCATCGCCTTTACTCATCGAAGTCATAAGCGTTTTGTGTTCTTTAACACGCTTAGCTTGTGGACGGTAAATCATGAAGTAAAAAATTACAGCAAACAGACCCAGCATAATGAATAACTGGTACGGTGAACCGCCTGCAGCAGCACCTTCAGTTGCAGCATGTGCTTGAGAGATAAAAAAGCTCATTTATAACGTCCTCGATTTATTATGATTTATACAATTTGTAATGGTGGAACTTCACGGTCACGACGCGCGTAGAATTCTTCTACAAATGCATCGAAACGATCTTCGTCAATCGCTTTACGGATACTTGCCATCAAACGCTGGTAGTAACGTAAATTATGGATTGTATTTAAGCGCGCACCTAGAATTTCATTACATTTATCTAGATGATACAAATACGCTTTTGAGTAATTTTTACAAGTGTAACAGTCACACTCAGGATCTAGTGTTGTTGTATCTGTTTTATGTTTCGCATTACGGATCTTGATCACACCGCCAGTCACAAACAGGTGTGCATTTCGCGCATTTCGCGTCGGCATTACACAGTCAAACATGTCGATACCGCGACGAACGCCTTCAACAAGATCTTCTGGCTTGCCTACACCCATAAGGTAACGAGGCTTGTCTTCTGGTAATTGTGGGCATGTATGCTCAAGAATACGGTGCATATCTTCTTTTGGCTCACCAACTGCCAAACCGCCGACTGCATAGCCATCAAAACCAATCTTGGTTAGACCTTCAACAGACACATCA
This sequence comes from Photobacterium phosphoreum, assembly GCF_002954725.1. Taxonomy (GTDB): domain Bacteria; phylum Pseudomonadota; class Gammaproteobacteria; order Enterobacterales; family Vibrionaceae; genus Photobacterium; species Photobacterium phosphoreum. The sequence goes on along the minus strand of NZ_MSCQ01000001.1, from coordinate 243,711 downwards.
CGTAGATCTTCGTACACACCACCTTGAATAATACCAAATAAGGCATTTTTGTTTTCAAGTTCATCAAAGTGATTACGGCTACGTTGAGCCCAACGAAGTGACATTTCCATCGACTTTTTAGCTTCGTCGTGAGTCGCTGGGTATGGCGTACATTCGTCAAAGATCATCACGATATCAGAACCAAGATCTTTTTGAATTTCCATCGACTTTTCAGCGTCCATGAAAATCTTGTCACCGTTAACAGGGTTACGGAAATGCACACCCTCTTCAGTGATTTTACGTAATGCGCCTAAGCTAAATACTTGGAAGCCGCCTGAATCGGTTAAGATTGGGCCTTTCCATTGCATAAAGTCATGCAAATCACCGTGCATCTTCATCACTTCTTGTCCAGGACGTAACCATAAATGGAACGTGTTACCTAGAATGATTTGTGCACCCGTTTGTTCAACTTCTTCAGGTGTCATGCCTTTAACAGTACCGTAAGTACCTACAGGCATAAATGCTGGCGTTTCCACCGTACCGCGTTCAAACTGCAAACGACCGCGACGTGCGCGACCTTGAGTTTTATCTAATTCAAATTTCACAAGACCTCCAAAAGCCAGAGAAACAATCTGACAGATTCCCATTACAGGATTAAGCCCCACAGGCGATTGCCTGATCAGCCACAAAAATAATGGCCGTTAATAACGACCATCGCTGCTCACAACATCAGCATTACCATCAATAATAGTAATGATCACATCGAGCAAAAAGCATTTATTATGTTGTAAATACTACATAAATAAATTTATATCATATAGCAGAGACAACAAAGGCTGCAATTGTAACAAAAAGCAGCCTAAACACTTAATTTTTAATAAGTGTTAACGTAATCAATATCACACATTTTTACGAGTAATAAACATCGAATCGCCGTAGCTAAAGAAACGATATTGATTAGCAACCGCTTGATGGTATGCATTCATCGTATACTCATAACTTGCAAACGCACTCACTAACATAATCAAGGTTGATTCTGGTAAGTGGAAATTAGTAATTAGCACATCGACGAGCTGGAATTGATACCCAGGGAAAATAAAGATTTCGGTATCACCAAAAAAAGGTTTTAGCTCAGTACCATTCTTAATTGCATCTTGTGCTGCACTTTCAAGTGAACGCACTGATGTGGTACCAACCGCAATAATACGGCCGCCATTAGCACGGGTTTCATTAACGGCAGTCACAACCTCTTGCGGTACTTCAACATATTCAGAGTGCATGTGATGATCGTTAATATCATCCACACGTACTGGCTGGAAAGTACCCGCGCCGACATGCAAAGTAACAAAAGCAAAATTAACGCCCTTCGCTTTTAAATCAGCCATCAGTTTTTCGTCGAAATGTAAGCCCGCAGTCGGTGCTGCAACTGCACCAGGCTTCGCATTATAAACAGTTTGGTAGCGCTCTTTATCCGCATCTTCATCTGGACGATCGATATAAGGTGGTAATGGCATATGCCCCACCTGATCTAAAATTTCTAAAACGGTTTGATCACTGTTAAAACGAATTTCAAATAGTGCGTCATGGCGAGCAACCATTACCGCAGAAAACTCACCCTGCTCACCTAATAACAATTCCATACCAGGCTTTGGCGGTTTAGATGCGCGCACGTGAGCAAGAATGGATTTATCATCCAACATTCGCTCAACTAACACTTCAATTTTACCACCAGACGCTTTATGGCCATACATACGCGCAGGAATAACACGGGTATTATTAAAAACTAATAAATCTCCAGCCTCAACCAGATCTAACACATCTTTAAAACCTTTATGTGCTAATTCACCGGTATTGCCCGTCATATGTAACAAACGACTCGCGGTACGCTCAGGTTGTGGGTAGCGAGCAATTAGCTCATCTGGTAACTCAAAATCAAAATCAGAAACTTGCATCGTAATACGCCTTAAATAACAGCAGGCGGGCATTATACTTAACTCCACCAAAGATGCGAAACCCCGAAGCAATTAAAGCGTATTTTCCATAACAAAACCGGAGCCGAACAATCTGCTCTGTCTTTATTTAACAATAAAAGATGAAGTTTAATCGTTTATGACATTTGAAATTTATGACCACCGTCATGGGATAATTGCCGATAATTCGCTACATTCAAAAGAGGATATTAACAAAAAAAACAATTAACTATTATATGAAAACGGGAGATTGCTATGTTTACTGTTGCCGATATGATGACTCAAAAACCATACACGCTATCACGCAATGACACTTTATTTGATGCTAAAGAAATGATGCAAACCCAGTCAATTCGTCATATACCGATCACTGATCATAACCATCATTTATTAGGTTTAATTTCTCAACGTGATGTCCTCGCCGCGCAAGACTCCAATTTAAAATCTGTTATCGTCAGTCATTCCCACTCACCATTAGAAGCCTTACTTGAACATTGTATGAACCGTGATGTGTTCAGTGTTGATAGTCATGCTGGTCTTAAAGAAGCGGCACTGTATATGCACAAACATCAAATTGGCTGTTTGCCCGTGGTTGAGAATAAACAATTGGTGGGCATTATTACTAACAGTGATTTTGTCGCCATTGCCGTGACGTTACTTGAAATGCAAGAGGAAGTGGATCCGGTTGAGCAAGAACAAGATGGCCTTGATGACCTCGGTGATATTGGTGAGATTGGTGATCTTGATATAGAACGTGGCTTATAACCGCTAATAAAAAGGGAGCATTACGCTCCCCCCGATAGTTTAAATTCCGTATCAAATACGCTTATTTAAACTGTTCTTCTTCTGTTGATCCTGTCAATGCCGTCACTGACGAATTACCACCTTGAATGGTATTAGTCATGGTATCAAAGTAGCCTGTTCCCACTTCTTGTTGGTGAGCAACAAAGGTATAGCCTTTATCTGCAGCTTCAAACTCTGGACGCTGTACTTTTTCAACGTAATGACGCATCCCTTCACCTTGCGCATAAGCATGAGCAAGTTCAAACATGTTAAACCACATATTATGAATACCCGCGAGCGTAATAAACTGGTACTTATAACCCATATTCGCTAATTCTTGTTGGAATTTAGCGATGGTTTCAGCATCAAGGTTCTTTTCCCAATTAAACGACGGTGAACAGTTATAGGCCAATAACTGATCAGGGTATTGCTCATGAATCGCTTCAGCAAATTTACGTGCTTCTTCTAAGCATGGCTTGGCTGTTTCACACCAGATTAAATCGGCATAAGGCGCATAGGCTAAACCACGTGCAATCGCTTGATCGATACCCGCCCGAACGCGGTAAAAACCTTCGGCAGAGCGATCACCAAGAATAAAGTCTTTATCATATGGGTCGCAATCTGACGTTAATAAATCGGCAGCATTAGCATCAGTACGTGCAATAACTAACGTTGTCGTTCCCGCAACATCAGCCGCTAAACGTGCAGCCACTAACTTTTGTACCGCTTCTTGGGTTGGGACTAAGACCTTACCGCCCATGTGACCACATTTTTTCACTGAGGCTAATTGATCTTCAAAGTGAACCCCAGCCGCGCCAGCTTCAATCATATTACGCATTAATTCATACGCATTAAGTACGCCACCAAAACCCGCTTCTGCGTCAGCGACAATCGGCAAGAAATAATCAATCCCTTCCGCTGGCGAGCCACCATTAGACCATTGAATTTGATCGGCGCGACGGAAAGAGTTGTTAATCCGTTTTACAACCGCTGGTACTGAATCTACTGGGTATAAAGACTGATCAGGGTACATTGCTGATGCGGTATTATTATCAGCGGCAACTTGCCAACCAGATAAATAAATCGCTTCAATACCCGCTTTTGCCTGTTGAACCGCTTGCCCACCCGTTAAGGCACCAAGACAATTAACATAGCCCTTTTTAGCGCTACCATTAACCAATTCCCATAATTTATCAGCGCCACGTTGGGCAATGGTATTCTCAGGAATAAATGAACCACGAAGATTAACAACTTCTTCGGCAGTATAAGTACGCTTAACGTGTTTCCAGCGTGGGTTTTCAGCCCAGTCTTGTTCTAGGGCTGCAATTTGTTGTTGGCGAGTTAATGTCATAATAATATCCCTCTAGTCAATCGGCGTTAGTCCGTTACTACACTAAATAGTCATACCCTTTTAGGGTTAAGAAATTGTCTAATTCATCACTAGTAACCAAATGCGACATTAAATAGGTTGCCTCATCAAAACGCCCCTTTGCCATCCGCTCCTGGCCTAATTCTTGCTGTAATACTTGCATTTCTTGAGTTAACATTTGGGTAAATAATGCTTTCGTTACCACTTGACCATTGGATAAGGTTTTTCCATGTTTTATCCATTGCCAAATTGACGCTCGAGCAATTTCTGCTGTTGCCGCATCTTCCATCAAGCCGTAAATAGGTACACAACCATTACCTGAGATCCATGCTTCAATATATTGCACCGCCACTCGAATATTATGTCGCATACCCGCTTCGGTTCGTTCACCATCACAAGGTGCTAATAATTCAGCTGCAGTAATGGGTGCATCTTGCTCACGACTCACATCCAGTTGATTCACTCGTTGATCAAGCACCTCATCAAAAATAGCGCGTGCAGTATCAGCTAACCCCGGATGGGCAACCCATGTACCATCGTGACCATTATTGGCTTCAAGCGCTTTATCGGTTTTAATTTTATTAAGTACCCACGCTTGTTGCTTGGGATCTTTAGATGGAATAAATGCCGCCATACCGCCCATAGCTAATGCGCCACGATGATGACAGGTACGCACTAATAACCGTGAATAAGCATTAAGGAAGGGTTTTTCCATGGTCACTACTTGGCGATCAGGCAAAACACATTCAGGGAAGTTGCGTAAAGTTTTTATATAGCTAAAGATATAATCCCAACGACCACAATTAAGTCCAACGATATGTTCTTTAAGATTGAATAATATTTCATCCATCTCAAATGCCGCGGGCAAGGTTTCAATCAATACCGTGGCTTTAATCGTACCGCGCGTTAAACCAAATTCATCTTCGGTATAACTAAAGACATCACTCCACCATGCGGCTTCACGATAAGACTGTAATTTCGGTAAATAGAAATAAGGGCCACTGCCTTTGGCTAATAACGCTTGATGGTTGAGATAAAAATACAAGGCAAAATCAAGTAATGCGCCAGGAATAGGGTTGCCATTCCACAAGATATTTTTTTCAATCAGATGTAAACCACGCACACGGCAGATCAATACCGCAGGATCATCATCAAGTTGATATTGTTTACCCGTTTTTGGGTGGGTATAACTGATGGTGCCATTAACCGCATCACGTAAGTTTTGGTGACCTTCAATAATCGCATTCCACGACGGTGAAAACGAATCTTCAAAATCAGCCATAAACACTTTTACGTTAGCATTTAGAGCATTAATCACCATTTTACGATCAACAGGACCGGTAATTTCTACACGGCGATCTTGTAAATCATGGGGAATGTTTTGTATTTTCCACCCTGCTTCTCTGATAGCACGAGTTTCGGGTAGAAAATCGGGGAGTTGACCACGATCAATCGCTAATTGCTGCTGTTCGCGCGCCTCTAACAATAACGGTACTCGCTCAGCAAATCGTTCAACTAACCGTCCAATAAAGGATAATGCATCTTCGGTTAAAATCTGTTGTTGCTGTTCCGTCAGAGGATGCTGCAGTAATAACTGAGTATGATCATTTGCTTGAATGGCTGTGTCTGTCATATGCACCTCCAGCTTGTAACTTAATCACTACTTTTATCAATAACAAAAGCAATGATTCCCTGTTAAATCATTTAAAGCATATATTTACGTTGCCGTAACCATAGCTGGAATGCAAATAAAAAACAGCTATTTGATACTCATCATAAAAACACAAATCAAATAATATCAAACAGTTACTGTAAATAGTGAAATATGCAAAATATCAAATTAATAAAAATATTAGCTCTTTACTCGGAATTTGAATTTATATTAAAAAAGGGGTTTTTGTATGTAGTTACGTAATTAAATTACACCGAACCTTATAATGGTATTTATTTAAAAACCCGTTTAAAACAAATACTAATATACAAATTACCTATAACAGCATGATTAATAAAATAATTAATCATCAATAATTAGAATAATAAAACAATTAACATTAAATAAGACTAAATAAAAAAGTCATTATTTTGCAATGAGAAACAAAATTATCCAACAAAACAGTGAGTTATAGATAGAATACTCGACAATATAATCTTTCGGTTATTTACAAATAGGCAATATATTCAACTAAAAATCATTAAAAATACCCATTAGCCATATAGCGCTCACAAAAAAGCCTGAGTAACCATAATAACTACCCTAAAATTGCAGTGTAATTAATGATTATTACTTCAGGCTTCTTATTACCATCACGAGCCATTAAACCGACTTACAATAAATCTTTAACAATATCACCCAACTTTTCAAAAACAGCAGTACGGCTTGATGTTGGTCGCCATACTAAACCAATCTCACGGTAAGCATCCTGACCTGGCGGTTCAATAATAACTAAATTTTGATTTTCTAAAATACCGTGTTTAATCGCCATTTGTGGAATAAAGGTCGTTCCTAAACCATTAGCAACCATTTGTACTAGAGTATGTAAACTCGTTGCCGTAAAAGGATTGATTTTTTCTTTCGAGGTTAATTTACATGCAGATACCGCATGTTCAGTTAAGCAATGCTCTTTCTCTAATAAGAAAACTGATTTATCGGGCAAATCAGCATAATGCAACGGCACCGTCACCGAGGCTGCTTGATTTTTACTGATCACCATTTTAAATGCATCACGTCCAACGACCTTACTCGACATACCATGAATATCGACAGGTAACGCTAAAATCAACACATCCATTTCACCATGCTGCAGTGCTTCTAATAAATTAGTCGTGGTATCTTCACGTAATAATAAATTGAGTTTGGGATATAAGAGATTAACTTGCTGTACTAAACCACATAATAAAAAAGGCGCAATAGTTGGAATACAACCCACCCGCAATGGTCCTTCCATAACATCCCCACTACAACGAGAAAGCTCGACTAAATCACGACTACACGCTAATAATTCTCGCGCTCTATCGACAACCTGCTCACCCATTGAAGTAAAAACTAAGGTTTTAGCCTTGGTGTCACGCTCAACGAGGTGACAGTCAAGTAAGTCTTCAAGATTTTGAATACCCGAACTTAATGTCGACTGGCTCACAAAACATCGTTTAGCCGCTTCGCCAAAATGATGTGTTTCCGATAGAGTAACTAAATAGTGGAGCTGTTTAAGTGATGGAAATTTATTCATCGTATTTTTCGATTACTTCAATCTGTTTATTCCGCTTTTTTCAATTTAACAGTTTAGCTATAGTTTGTCTCGTCCAAGTATGGAGCCCGCCTAAAAAGGTTGGCAATCCCCAATATTCAAGGAGCACCAAAATGGTACTAGTAGGTCGTCAAGCACCAGATTTTACTGCTGCAGCTGTTCTAGGTAACGGCGAAATTGTTGATTCATTCAACTTTGCAGAGTTTACTAAAGGTAAAAAAGCGGTAGTTTTCTTCTACCCACTAGACTTCACTTTCGTATGCCCATCAGAGCTAATTGCTTTTGATAAGCGCTTTGAAGATTTCCAAGCGAAGGGTGTAGAAATTATTGGTGTTTCAATTGATTCACAGTTCTCGCACAACGCATGGCGTAACACTGCTGTTGAAAACGGCGGTATCGGTGAAGTTAAATACCCGCTAGTTGCTGATATTAAGCACGAAATCTGTAAAGCTTACGATGTTGAGCATCCAGAAGCAGGTGTTGCTTTCCGTGGTTCTTTCCTTATCGATGAAGACGGCATGGTTCGTCATCAAGTAGTTAACGATCTACCACTAGGTCGTAACATCGATGAAATGCTACGTATGGTTGATGCATTGAACTTCCACCAGAAGCACGGCGAAGTATGTCCTGCACAGTGGGAAGAAGGTAAAGCAGGTATGGATGCATCACCAAAAGGTGTAGCAGACTACCTATCTGAGCACACTGCAGACCTAGGTAAGAAGTAATTACCTGCTAACACCATGCTCACGGTGTTATGAATTGCATTAGTGCTACATAGAGCCAAAGTCAGCTCAAATAAAAATACAATGAGGCTCGGAATATACCGGGCCCTTTTTTTATCTCTCGTTTAGCCGTTTATTTCATTTTCAACCGACCGCACATTATCAACTGCCACTGTTCGCCCCGCCTGCAATTATCTTCTACACTGAACACCCTCTTTTATAATATTGTTAATAATCAATGACTATTCAACTCGAAGTTTGTATCGATAACCTTGAATCACTGCGTTATGCCGAGCAAGGTGGCGCAACCCGTATCGAACTATGTTCATCACTGGCACTTGGTGGGCTCACACCCAGCGCTGGATTTATGCACGCTGCCGCTAAATATGCCACCGTTCCTGTTTATGCGATGATCCGTCCGCGCCAAGGTGACTTTTTATTTAGCAGTGAAGATGTAGAAATTATGCTGGCTGATATTTATGCGGCGAAACAGGCAGGATTACAGGGAGTAGTAATTGGCGTATTAACGCCACATGGCTTAGTCGACAGTGATATTGTGACTCGTCTCGTCAAGCAAGCACAAGGAATGGGCGTCACCTTTCATCGTGCGATTGATCAGTGTGTTGAGCCAATGGCAGCACTCGATACGATAATGGCAGCGGGCTGTGAACGTATTCTCACCTCAGGTTTACAAGCTAATGCCTATGACGGTATTAGCATGATTAACCAAATGCATCAACACTGTGGTCAGCGGTTAAAGATTATGGCAGGCGCGGGCGTTAATAGTCATAACGTACGTGAAATCATTGCTCGAACAGGCATTAATGAGATCCACCTATCAGGTAAAACCACCCGTCCAAGTCATATGATTACAGTGGCGAAACAAGCGCATATGGGTAGCGCTGATATTGATGATTTTGAGATCCCTATTACGGGCGCAGCCAATATAGCAGCAGTGATCGCTCAACTTCAGCTGTGATAACAATAACCACCAGCGGTTAAATCGGGACGTATTATCTAGCAATAGATCATCACGTCCCTTTTTATGTTTACGGTGCAGGTTCATTTTAGCACTGCCACAACATAAGCAATATTTGTTGCTAGAGCATATTTTTAATGTCTTCAGGGTTAGTGTGGCGAATATCTTTTCCTTGCACAAAATAGATAATATATTCGCAAATATTTTGGCAACGATCCCCAACTCGTTCAATTGAACGCGCCGCCCACATCACTTTCATCACGTTAGGAATCGAATTAGGATCTTCCATCATATAAGTCATTAATTGACGTATGATCGCTTCATATTCACGATCAATACGGTCATCTTCTTGATACACTTCAATCGCCGCTTTTACATCCATTCGTGCAAATGCATCGAGTGTTTCATGTAACATACGTACGGCATGCTGACCTAACGATTCAAGTGAAACTAATAAGTTATATTGCTTATTGGTAAAGTTCTCCGACGCAACTTTCGCAATACTCTCGGCAACATCACCAATTCGCTCTAAATCAGTAATGGTTTTAATGATCGCGATGACTAACCGTAAATCACTTGCTGTTGGCTGACGTTTGGCAATGATACGGGTGCAAGCTTCATCAATCGCTACTTCCATCGCATTGACTTTATGATCGTCTTTGATCACCCGTTTGGCTAATTCTTCATTTTGTTTATGTAATGCTTTTAGGCTGTCAGCTAACTGCTGTTCAACCAAGCCCCCCATTGCTAACACATGGGTGCGAATACTTTCTAATTCATGATTAAACTGACCAGAAATATGACGGCCAAGGCTAATTGTATTTAACATGCTGTCGATCCTTAACCATAACGCCCTGTAATATAATCCTCAGTACGTTTTTCTTTGGGAGTGGTAAATATATCATTGGTACTGGTATATTCCACTAATTCCCCCATATGCATAAAAGCGGTTTGATCTGAGACTCGCGCCGCTTGCTGCATATTATGGGTGACAATAATCACGGTATATTTTGCTTTTAGATCATTAATCAACTCTTCAATGGTTAAGGTTGAAATCGGATCTAACGCAGATGTTGGCTCATCTAATAACAAAATCTCAGGCTCAATTGCAATCGCACGCGCAATCACTAATCGCTGTTGTTGACCGCCAGAAAGACCAAATGCATTCTCATGTAAACGCCCTTTCACCTCATCCCATAATGCCGCAGAGCGTAACGAGCTTTCAACCGCATCATCAAGCACTCGTCGATCCCTGATCCCTTGTAATCGCAGTCCATAAACCACATTTTCATAAATTGATTTAGGAAAAGGATTAGGCCGTTGAAACACCATCCCGACTTGACGTCGTAAAGCGGCAACATCAACATTATTATCATACACATTCTGACCATGCAGCATGACCTTACCGTCAATATGGCAGCCATCAATAAGATCATTCATACGGTTAATGCAGCTTAACAAGGTTGATTTACCACAACCTGAAGGACCAATAAATGCTGTAACTTGGCCTTTAGCAACCCGCATGTTGATATCAAACAAGGCTTGCGTCTTACCATAATGGAGGTTTAAACCTTCTATCGACAATGCGGTTTTATCATCAGCCAATAACGATAAATCCAACGGTTCAAATAACCCCATTGGTGAGTGGTCGGTAAAGAGAGAACGATCGTTATACATAGGTGATCTCGTGTTATTGATACTGACGGTTATAGCTCTAAAGCGCGGAATTTTTCCCGAAGGTGATTACGTATAGCAATAGCCGTTAAGTTTAAACTGATAATAACCGTTACTAATAAAAATGAGGTTGCGTACACTAATGGTCGCGCCGCTTCAACATTAGGGCTCTGAAAAGCAACGTCATACACATGATAACCTAAGTGCATGAATTTTCTATCTAAGTGTACATACGGAAAATGCATATCTAAAGGTAATGTCGGGGCCATTTTTACCACTCCCACCAGCATCAATGGCGCAACTTCACCTGCCGCACGCGCCACAGCTAAAATAAGTCCAGTCATGATTGCAGGGCTTGCCATTGGCAATACAATCCGCCATAACGTTTCGGCTTGGGTTGCACCTAACGCTAAGGAGCCATTACGCACTGAACTTGGAATACGGGCTAAGCCTTCTTCGGTTGACACAATCACCACAGGTAATGTCATGATAGCTAACGTCAGTGCTGACCATAAAATCCCTGGCGTACCAAAGGTCGGTGTCGGTAATTGCGCCGAGAAAAACACATCATCAATAGTGCCGCCAACCATGTATACAAAAAAACCTAATCCAAACACGCCATACACAATCGATGGCACACCGGCAAGATTAATAACAGCAATACGAATCAGTTTCGTAAAACGATTATTACTGGCATATTCATGTAAATAAACCGCAGCAAGTACCCCTAATGGCGTTACCATCACGCTCATTAAAAGCACCATAAATACCGTACCAAAGATGGCAGGAAACACGCCACCTTCCGTATTGGCTTCACGTGGTGCTTCGGCTAAAAACTTATAGACCTGATGCCCCCAATGCTGCATTTTTTCAAACCACGACAAATTATTGGGCTGCCACATGTCCAACACTTGCATCATCGGAATAGTCACATTTTTGCCACTTTGATCGCGTAACACTAACGCGTCATGATCTAATTGCCCTTGCAACGCAAACAGTCTATTTTCAATATTCTTATAAATCGTGTTGTAATTTGCTTGCTCACGATCAATGCGTAAACCATCAACAGCCGTCAGCTTACCGCTTAATTCCAAACGTCTTTTTTCAATTCTTAATCGTTCTAAATGCCAGTTAATATTGGCAATCTCGTTACTTTGTAATGAGCGTAATTCTGAACGTACTTTATCAGCTTGGGCTAACGCTGCAGGTAACTGCGATAACGGTTGTGGTTCGCCGCCTTCAATAACACTGACGGGATAGCCATAAAACTTGCCATTACTTTCACGATCAACCACCGCAATATTATTCGCCACTTGTTGATGGATAATTTGCGAGCGTAATACGGTTAAAAAATCTAATGCGCCTTGACCACGATTACCGGTTTTAATTAAATAACGCGGCACACTGTTTTCAGTAAATTGACTAACATCGACACCAGCATCCGCAAGTTGATCCACCGGAACCATGGTGCGTTGATAAAGCTCACCGATCACGACTTGATGTTTACCATTAAGATTGACATCAAATTGATACACAGGTGCCGGCCAAAAATAACTCAAGCCTTTGTAGCCAATTAATAACAATAAACCGAGTACGGCAACCAAACTTAAGCTAACTGCACCTGCTGTTAACCAAATCCATGGCGAACCGGATTTAAACCATTTAATCATTGCTGTATCACTTATTTATAACGAACTGTATTTTTCGCGTAATCGTTGACGAACGACTTCAGCAATCGTATTAAAGACAAAGGTAAACACAAACAGCACAAAAGCGGCTAAGAACAGCACCCGATAATGTGAGCTACCGACTTCTGATTCAGGCATTTCAATGGCAATGGTTGCCGCCAATGTTCGTAGCCCTTGGAGTAAATTCCAATCCATAACAGGGGTATTACCCGTTGCCATTAGTACAATCATGGTTTCACCGACCGCGCGCCCTAACCCCATCATGATGGCAGAAAATATACCGGGACTAGCAGTCAATAACACCACCTTAGTTAAGGTTTGCCATTGCGTCGCCCCTAATGCCAACGAGCCTTTGGTTAAATGCCCAGGCACCGAGAAAATCGCATCCTCAGCAATAGTAAAAATCGTCGGGATAACCGCAAATCCCATCGCGATACCGACAATTAACGCATTACGCTGATCATACCCAATGCCTAAATAATTATTTAAATACCCTTGTAGATCACCATTAAAAAACTGGGTTTCAATCCACGGGCTTAACCCAAAACAGCTATACGTCACAATAACAATCACTGGAATTAACAAGGCGATATGGAAACCATTTGGCACCCGTGACCGCCATTGCCCAGGCAACATTGACCAACTCCAGCCGACAACAATAATGCTTAACGGTAAAAACACAATTCCTAGCGCAATCCCCGCCAAATATTGTTCAACAATCGGTGCTAACCATACTCCAGCCAGAAAACCTAAAATAACCGTTGGCAGTGCTTCCATTAATTCAACGGTAGGTTTAATGATTCTTCTGACTTTATTTGACATAAAGTAAGCGGTATAAATCGCCCCAGCAAGTGCTAAAGGAATGGCAAAAAACATCGAATAAATCGCCGCTTTAAGGGTGCCAAATACAATCGGGACTAAACTTAATTTTGGTTCAAACTCATCACTGGCTGAAGTTGATTGCCACACATAATCAGGTTCTGCATAGCCTTCGTACCATACTTTTTGTAATAGTGATGATAGGCCGATATCTGGATGGGCATTTTTCACTTGGTAAGTTTGCCAACGACCATTATCAAGCGTGACTAGCAAGTTTGCTTTCGGTGAAATGGCAATATCTATGGGTACGTTAGTAAAGACTTTTTCTTTATGTATGAGCTTACGTTCGGCAGTGTAATAAGCCGAAGTCGTGCCGTCTTGTTGAATCGCAAAAAAGCCTTTACGGTAATATTCGGGGACGATTTTCACTAAAGGACTCGCCGAAAACGTAAATGTTCTCACGTTAACTAATTGCCGTTGTCCTTGCTTAACCACTTCAAACCATTGAGAAATAGTATTATCAGAGTTAGTAATTAATAACGAATTAGCGCCAGATAATAAGGTAATTGAAACAGGCGTACTGCTGCCAGTGGCAATATTTTCAATTTTCCGCAGAAAAGCCGTTTTTGGGGTTAGCTTATACAGATATAAATTTGACCCACTGAGCAAATATAACGTCTTACCATCAGGGGTTAATTGAAAATCATCAATCTTATCGGGAGTATCTGCGATCACAAACTGCTGCTGTTGCCACCCGTTAGCACGTTGGACCACATTTTCAGGCAGTAATAAGCTCAATCCATAAAGATGATTAGTCGCAGTTTTACCGACCACAATAGTGCGATCATCACGCCCTGAAATAGCGAGTTGCGTGATCGCTTCTCCCGCAGGTGCCAGTGTTAATGGCGCTTTACCAAAAGGAAATTCAATATGAGGCTGTAATTGTTTATGTGCAGCAGCAAAAGTTAGTGAGAACTCTGGCTTAACAACAGTCACCTGACCTTGGTTGGTGCCATAAGCCACCATCCCATCACGCGGCAAACTCACCGCGTATGCTGTAGGATCAGTAATAATCGTCTGCTGTTTGATCACCGCAGCTTGATGAGATTGCGGTTGTAAATCAACAAAGGTGACGTTGCCATCACGGCTAAAACGGTAAGCAATGGTATTGCTGTCATCAACCCCTAACAACGCAGTTTTACTGGTCACGGGTAATGAAAAATGCTGTTTAGGTGTAACAGAAACTGATGAGAAAATAGGCACGATCACATACAGCAAATAAAAGAAAATCAGCATCAAGGTGATCAAGACAAAAATACCACCCGCTGTTACGCCAACCCGCGTTAATTTATCTTTACCACGGCGAAAACGATTTTCTTTCCTTAATAATGTGCTGGCGTTTGCCATTATGACCTCTAACCTATTTATACGCTTAAAAGTGTATTGCTATTTTATGACAAATTTATGACAGCGCTCAGCATGATGATGATTTGGGTTGGCTAAATTACACTTTGCAGCCATGCTTAAAAAACAACCACCTTGATAGATGCCATCATAATGTTATAACGACAAGGAAAAACATGATGAAACAACTGATTGTAACCATTATTGGTAAAGACAAACCAGGGCTTGTAGAACAACTCTCTGACACCGTTTATTTACATCATGCTAATTGGGTGAGCAGTTCACTCAGTCAACTTGGAGGTCAGTTTGCAGGCATAATACAAATGGAAGTCGCCAATAAACATTTTGTGCCACTGCGCCAAGCATTAACTGACATTGAAGCGCTGCAAATCCACATCGTCGAAGATCACACTCAAACCGCCACCCCTTATGTTGCTCAACAACTCACTGTTACGGGTAATGACCGCTGCGGTATTGTTAAAGAAGTCACCCAGCATTTAACTCAGCTTGGGATTAACATTGCTAAACTAAAAACCGAGACCCACAGCGCACCTAACTGGGGCTATCCTATTTTTGTGGCTGAATTTCAATTGCACACGCCAACAGAAATTAACCAGCATATGATTCAGCAACAATTAGAGCAGTTAGCAGATGATTTAACTATAGATATTGAAACACTTAGCTAAATCAATTAGATGGCATACACTAGAGCAATGTAACGCGAATCATCATGCTTTACCATGCCATTTATCCTAATATTCCGAGTTAATGGCTGTAAAGTGGCAAGGATATTGACACCGAATGACCATCAACAATCGTTATCTTGAAAAAGAACTTAGCTGGCTAGCATTTAATGAGCGAGTATTACAACAAGCAGCGGATAAATCGGTACCGCTGCTAGAGCGAGTCCGTTTTTTGGGCATCTATGCCAATAATACTGATGAATTTTACAAAGTGCGGGTGGCAAAGATTAAACGCCAACTATTACATTGCCGAGATCAACATCATCCACAACAATCATTACTCGATCAGATTCAACAACGAAGCTTACAAGCACAACACACTTTTGATGTTATCTATCGTGCACTGCTAATGGAAATGGCACAACGGGGGATTTGTCTACTTGATGAACATCAACTCCAGTCACCGCAGCAACAATGGCTCAAGGACTATTTTAGGCAGCATATCCAGCCTCATCTTACGACGATATCACTGCCCAATAAGCTGAATACGACACCGCTACATTCAGCACCCTTTGATTTAGTGCAGCGTTTACATCATCATTGCGCGTACTTAGCCGTAACAATCAAACGTAATCATAATGTTGATTATGCACTAGTTGAAATTCCAACCGATAAATTGCCCCGATTAGTGCAACTCCCCGCGAGTAACAATCAACACCAACTAGTGTGGCTTGAAACCATTATCCGCTACTGTATTGGTGATATTTTTACAGCGCAACCAACCGCAGATCAGCTCAGTGTGTATGCCATCAAGATAACCCGTGATGCTTGTTATGCGCTTAACCAGACCAGTGAAGATACCGTCTTAGAGCAACTGTCACAGGGGCTAAATCAACGCCTAACGGCAAAACCACTGCGGTTAGCTTATCAACACACCATGCCACCACACTTACTCAACTTGTTAAAACATCAACTCAAGCTATCTTGTTTCGATACCATTATTGCTGGCGGGCGTTATCAACACATCAATGATTTTATTGATTTTCCTATTATCGGTAATAAATACTTTAACCATGCGCCATTACCGACAATTAAGAGTTACCCTTTTAGCCGCGCTAAAACAGTTTTCGATGCCATAAAAGCGCAAGATATCTTATTGTATTACCCTTACCACAGCTTTGATCATGTGATTGATTTTGTACGTCAAGCCGCGTTAGATCCGATGGTGAGTCAGATTAGAATTAATATTTATCGGGTCGCAAAACGATCGACCATCATTGATAGCCTGATCACCGCAGCCAATAATGGTAAACAGGTAACAGCAGTGGTGGAACTGCAAGCCCGTTTTGATGAACAAGCGAATATTCGTTGGGCACGACGATTAATCGCCGCAGGGATCACGGTCTTATTTGGCGTTGTTGGGGTGAAAATTCATTCTAAGCTGTGTCTTATTAGCCGTCAGGAACAGCATCAGTTAGTTCATTATGCTCATATAGGTACAGGTAACTTTAACGAGCAAACCGCTACAACCTATACCGATTTTTCATTGTTCACATGTCACCCAGAGATCACTCATGAAGTGCAGCAATTATTTGATTACATTGCCAACCCCATCCGTAAAGTGCATTTCAACTATTTAATTGTCTCACCAACCGATGCGAGGGCACGTTTAAACGCACTGATTGACAGTGAAATTGACCACGCGCAACAACATCACCCTGCTGGCATCACCCTCAAACTGAACAATTTGATTGATAAAGGCTTAATTGATCAACTTTATAAAGCCAGTCAACATGGGGTTAAGATCCAATTAATCGTCCGTGGAATGTGTAGCCTAATCGCAGGTCTGAAAGGCATTAGTGACAATATTACAGTTATTAGTATTGTTGATCGCTTTCTTGAACATGCGCGAGTGTATATCTTTACCAATAATGGCAGCCCTAAAGTGTTTATTTCCTCCGCCGATTGGATGTACCGTAATATTGATCGGCGCATTGAGGTCGGTTGTCCTATTTTATCGCCAGTACTTAAGCAACGTATTATTGATATTATTAATCTACAACTGGCTGATAACATCACAGCGCGGCTCCTTGATCAATCAATGAGCAACCGTTATGTCAGTCGTGGTAAGCAGCCAAAAATACGCGCTCAAACCGCGATTTACCACTATTTACAACGCAGTGAAGATCACTTACAGCGACTTGCACACAAGGAGAAAAAATACCATGCCAAGCCATAATCAACCTCATGCTCCACAACAACACCCGTCACAACCACGACATATTGCAGCTCTTGATCTTGGATCTAATAGTTTTCATTTGGTGATTGCGCGGATTATTGGTCAACGCTTACAAATCATTAGCCGCTATAAACAACGAGTTCAGTTAGCCTCAGGGCTTGATAGTCAGCACAACCTTAGCCAAGCTGCGATTGAACGCGGCTTAACCTGTCTAGCTATGTTTGCTGAAAGACTGCAAGGTTTTGAACCTGAAAATGTACGCGTTGCAGCAACCTACACCCTGCGCCAAGCACGTAATGCCGATATTTTTATGGGTCGCGCAGAAGCGATTATACCTTACCCGATTGAAATTATTGCTGGCACAGAAGAAGCTCGATTAATCTATTTAGGGGTGGCACATACTCAACCACAACAACACAAAAGACTGGTGATTGATATTGGCGGTGGTAGCACTGAATTAATCATTGGCTCAGGGTTTGACACCGATATCATTTCCAGTAAACACATCGGTTGCGTGAGCTACAATAAAACCTTTTTTGCTGATGGTAAGCTCAATGACACTAATTTTTCCGCAGCACAATTAGCCGCACGTCAGAAGCTAGAAACAATCACCAATCAATATAAGCAACTTGGCTGGCAAAAAGTGCTCGGCACATCAGGCACCATCAAAGCTATTCGAGAAGTGCTCATCGCTCAAGGTCATCATGATGGGGTAATAACCCAACCGCGATTACAGCAATTAATCACCGCAATCATCGCTTGTAAACAGCAACATAAATTAGTGTTAGACGGATTAAGTGAAGATCGAAAACCTGTTTTTGCAGCAGGCGTGGCGATTGTGAGTGCGCTTTTTTCAGCCTTTAACATTGATAAAATGCATTTTTCAACGGGTGCATTACGAGAAGGGGTATTGTATGAAATGGAGCAACGTTTCCGTCATTGTGATATTCGCAGCCGCACCGCCAATGCAATAGCAGAACAATATAATATTGATATGCCCCAAGCTCAGCGAGTAAAAAACACCGCCCTCGCCTTGTATGCACAACTTGAATTATCACCTACTGACAAACACCCCGAATTAGCCTCTTTATTAGCATGGGGAGCATTATTGCATGAGGTCGGTTTGAGCATCAGTTACCCCGGTTTTCATCGTCACTCAGCGTATTTATTACGTTATAGCACTATGCCGGGGTTCAGTGTCGATCAACAAACACTGCTTGCCACCTTAGCTCGCTTTCAACGTAAGCGGTTAAAACTAGATGAAATGCCACCACTGACGATTTATAAGCGTAAGCAGTTATACCCATTAATTCGCGCCTTACGGTTGGGTGTCACCCTTAATGGTCAACGCAGTACGACTCCCATGCCGCAAATTAGTGTCACTGCCAATAACGAGCACTGGCAATTAACCCTGCCCCAAGGTTGGCTAGCAATCAATACCCTTCTCGCTGCCGATCTGGCAACCGAGCAGCAATATTGGCATAAGGCAGGCTGGACATTGAGTATTGGGGAATAAGTGGCGAGTGGTGAGTGGCGAGTGGCGAGTGGCGAGTGGCGAGTGGCGAGTGGCGAGTGGCGAGTGGCGATAAATTAAAACAGGATTGTGATAGCTAAACAGCAACTTTTGCGGGTTTTTTAATGAAATGCGATTGATAACACTGTTTGGCGATTTAATAACATCGTTAACAAAATAATCATGCTGTATTTTGGTAGTTGTTGGCAATCTCAACGTCTTAAAACAAGGCTTATGGGCTCTATTTTAAGCGAAGTGTGATCGCGCAGTACGGGATAGATGCCATATGTTAAATAGAGCCGTTTTTAGAGAAAAGTCATGCTAGGTGACGAGTGATAGGTCTTTATGGTCTTAAAATCGATTCTAGAGGCGATTTGACGGGTGTTTAGGTAGGATTAAAAAGACCTTTTAAAATATCTAGGCAATTTCTTTTTGTTTTGTCTTTTTTGTATCTAAATCAATTTTAATTTCATGTAGACGAGCAATAACTTCTTTTACTGAGATTATTGCTTCTGGCTGCTGTCGTTCAATATGTTTAAGTTCACTGTAGTATCTAAGTAGTTTGCATTTCCTTTTCATTTTCACTGTCCTTGTTTGTCTTAGATGACTAACAGTAGATTATATGAGATATGTTTACTATTGTTTTGATTAATCCTAATCAATCGTCATGCCAGCCTTTCTTGTATCTAGCCGTTACACTGTCTCAGATCGCATTAGATGCCATATGTTAAATACAGGCGTTTTTAGCGCAAAGTCATACTACGAGCTGAATGATCGGTATTTATGGCTTTAAAATCGTTTCTAGGGGCTATTTAACGGGTATTTGGGTTATGGTTCTGCTTGTGATGTAATATTTTGTAACGAAATATATGAGGGTGGTATTTAAATTTAATGGTATATGTTTTTTAAAAATAATATGTTGCTATTTATAGGAATAATAGAAGAAAAATAATGACCATGACTATTAATAATATAACAGAAGCATTATTAAATAATGAGTTCTGTTTTTATTATCAACCTCAAGTTGATCTAAAAACACATAAAGTGTGTGGAGCTGAAGCTTTAATAAGATGGATTAAACCAAGTGGCGAAATAGTATCGCCATATGAGTTTATTCCTTTTTGCGAAGAAAATGGATTTATTACTACTCTTTCTTTTTATATGATTGATGTATTTATTAAGGATGTTTCAAATTTATTAAAAGTTAATAAAAACTTACAGTATTCAATGAATTTATCTGTTTTAGATCTAAAGGATAAATGTTTTCTTGATAAAATCAATAAAAATCAGGATGGAGACTGTAAATTAAATATTAACTATGAAATAACAGAAACGGCAGTTAATAACTTAACTGACGATATGCTTGTTTTTGAAAATATATCTCTTATTATGGATGATTATGGGACAGGATATTCAAATCTTATTTCATTGATAAATACACCATTTAACAAGATAAAGTTAGATAATACTCTTATAGGTGGTTTGTTTGATAATAAGAAAAATCAAGTAATCATAACGGAAACGATTGCTTTAGCTAAGAAGTTAGGCATAGGAATTGTTGCTGAAGGTGTTGAAGATTTAAAAACATATGAGTTTTTATTAGAAAATGGATGCTCTGAAATACAAGGGTATTATATATCAAAACCCTTGCCTTATGACGATTTTGTAACCTTCATGTCTGAAGATAAAACTTTCTTTTCTTATAGTTGTGTTTCACCTGTTAAATTATCTTTATTAAATCATATTTTATGGATTGAGAACATTACAGAAGTTGTTAATAAAAAAATAAAAAAAGAACATATAAACGAAAATGAGACCTTACGCTATATTAAAAATGGGAATGAATGTGATTTTGGTCAGTGGTATAATAATAAAAAGCATTCTTTTTTTAAAAAAAATAAACATTTTATAGCATTGAGCGATATGCATTATCAAGTGCATTTAATAGCGCGTAATATGTTAAACAATTATCACTTTAATGATGATGTCGAATTACTAGCCAATTTTAAATTATTAAATGAAAAATCAATTATTTTAACGCAAGAAATGTATGCTTTGAATCATGACATATTAATGCATAACTTTTTAATCGCTAAAGATAAATTAAAAAGACGAAATAAGAATGGTTTTAATTATAAAAATAGCCACTAACTTTGATACGCATAAATAGATATACTGTTAAATACCGCCCATCGTGGCG
>NZ_MSCQ01000001.1:191512-220720 GCF_002954725.1 Photobacterium phosphoreum | reverse complement strand
TGTAGTGGTCAAGTAAAACTGTACACCTTTATAGGTGTTTAAATTAAGCGGCTGCTTCCATCATCACTGGCGATAAATAGTTGTTATAACTATGGCCCCGCTTGGTATTGTAATGCTGCAATATATATTTAAGTGTATCCCTTTCTGCTTCTACAAAATTGTTATAGCACTCTTTTGGCATCCACTCCGTTTTAAAGCTTCTAAAAAAGCGTTCCATTGGGGCATTATCCCAACAATTTCCGCGTCGACTCATACTTTGAGTTAATTGGTATTTCCACAATGTTTGCCTGAATTGAAGGCTGGTGTAGTGGCAACCTTGATCTGAATGAAACATCACATTTTGTGGTCGACCACGGCTTTCATAAGCCATTCGAAGTGCGGCACAGGTTAAATCACTATTAGGGCTATCTGAGCATGCCCAACCCACAATTCTTCGAGCAAACAGATCCATAACAGCGGCTAAATATAACCATTTATTACCCGCCCAAACGTATGTCACGTCGCCACACCAAACTTGATTTGGTGCTTTAACATTAAATTTTCGATTTAATAAATTCGGAGCTATTTTAGAGACATCTTCTGATATTTTATATTTATGTTTATTCGGTTGTTTACTTATAATACCGAGCTCTTTCATTAAGCTAGCAGCTTTATAACGACCAACATTTTCACCCTCTTGGGTAAGCTGACCAGCTATTGTCCTTGCTCCCGCAGAGCCTCTACTACGACTATGAATATCAACAACTTTTTGACGCAGCAATGCTTGCTCAGGCGTAACAATACCCCGATATTTAAGTCGATAATGATAGCTACTACGAGGTATTTCAAATAGCTTACATAATGGCTTTATTGAATGAGGCTCTTTTGATAATGCTGCTATCAAATCTATCGTTTGATGTTGTCCTGCATTAAAAGAGCGGAAGCTTTTTTTAGAATATCGTTTTCCCACTCAATCTGTTTAATTTTTGCTTCGAGCTCTTGAATGCGTTTTTGTTCTGGTGTCATGGCTTTTGAAGTTGGTGTTATTCCACCATGTTCTTGCTTTAGCTGAGCAACCCAGCGACTCATTGCTGTATATCCGACACCAACAGCATTACATGCTTCTTGTATTGTGTAGCCTTTATTTAGGACTAAATTAGCAGCATCGTGCTTGAATGCGACTGAATAAGTTGTTCGAGCTTTTTTCATTATGTACACCATTTTGATATTAAGAGTATTTTATCCTATTTTGGTGTACAAGTTCATTAAGCCACAACACTAAAGCTCAAGAAGGTATAGGTAGAGGTTTGTTTTGTTATTTAAAAGGACAGCACGTTTACGTATTAAGAGCTTTTGTGAAAAAGACCAATAAGACCCCAAAAAAAGAAATAGCACTTGCCAGAGAGCAAATGAAAGAGGTGAAGTTATGAGTTTATCTGCATTAAAAAGAAAAGCATTACAAGATCCTGAAGTAAAAGAAGCTTATGACAATCTAAGCGCTGAATTTGAATTGATCAGTTCTCTCATTTCAATGAGAGAGGAATCAGGCCTAACGCAAGATGAAGTTGCTGAAAAAATGGGAACAAAAGCCCCGAATATTTCGCGCTTAGAATCTGGACGATCAAATCCTAGTCTTAAAACTTTAGTAAGTTATGCTCAAGCATGTGGATTTAAGCTAAATCTTGGTTTTAAACATGCTTAATTTTTGTAAATTTAATTTTAAAGGTCGCTTATATGTAGCGACCTTTTTTATGCCTACTTAACACCAACCTCAATCCTTCAGCCCCAACTTAACCATGTTTTCATTCACAATCGCGACTGGTAATGGAATATAGCCATCTTTTTGCACAATATTTTGCCCATCACTCGATAAAATAAAGCGAAGAAATTCTTGCTCCATCGGTGCTAATGCTTTGTTTGGATGTTTATTGATGTACAAATACAAATAGCGCGATAACGGATAGTTACCATTGATCGAGTTTGCTACTGTTGCTTCAACATAATCAGTGCCTTCACGGGCGACAGGAATGGCGCGAATCCCTGTGGTTTTATAGCCAATGCCTGAATAACCGATAGCATTGAGCGAGGTTGAAACAGACTGTACCACTGACGCTGAACCCGGCTGTTCATTGACGTTATTACGGAAATCACCACGACATAAGGCGCGCTTTTTAAAATCGCCATAGGTGCCTGATACCGAGTTACGCCCAAATAATTGAATATCACGTTGCTGCCAACTATTAGGTAAGCCTAATTGCCCCCAACGAGTGATTGGCTCTAACGCCCCACAACGTAAGGTGCGTGAGTATATTGCATCTAACTGCTCGAAATTAATCCCTTTAAGTGGGTTATCTTCATGCACAAACACCGCTAATGCATCAACAGCAACCTTGATTGCGGTTGGTTTATAACCGTATTCTTTTTCAAATGCTTCAACTTCTTTGGTCTTCATTTCACGGCTCATTGGCCCTAATTGTGCCGTTGCTTCCACCAGCGCAGTCGGTGCGGTTGATGAGCCAGACGTTTGAATTTGAATATTAACGTTCGGATATTGGCGCTTAAATGCCTCGGTCCAATAGGTCATTAAGTTGGCAAGTGTATCTGATCCTACCGACGATAAATTGCCCGAAATACCACTGACTTTAGAATATGGCTGTAACTGAGTATCCACCTCTGTCACCGCTTTTGTTGCGCTAACAGAATGTGTCGCTGCGGCTGTATTTGTTGCCGCAGCGGTATTTGTTGCCGCGGCAGCAGGTTCAACAGCGAATATACCCAATAAGCACACTCCAGTGATCGCCATAGAGATCATTTTCGTTAGCGGTGACATTAACATAAGGTATCCTTACCCAAGTAATTACTCATCATGAGCCACAGTATCAAGTAAAGCAGTATCAGCCACTAATCGACTTGGCAACGTGAATGAGAAGGTGCTGCCTTTATCAATTTCACTATCTATTTCTAGATGTGCATCATGATGGCTAAGTGCGTGTTTAACAATCGCCAACCCTAAACCACTGCCACCTGTTTCGCGTGAACGGGCTTTATCAACCCGATAAAAACGTTCAGTTAAGCGATGAATATGTTGTGCGGCAATACCCTCACCGCTGTCGGTGACTTCTAATCGAGGCCCATTTGGTGAGCGATACCAACGCACATGGATAGCAGCATCATTAGGTGTATGTTTAACTGCGTTATAGACCAAATTGGATATCGCACTGCGGAGTTGATCGTTATCCCCTAGCACTTTTAAACTGTCATCCACTTCAAATGTAAACGACTGATTTTTATTGCCACTGAGTGATATTGCTTCTTTTTCTAAAATATCCAGCATCGCTGGTACATTGACAATTTCTTCAAGCTCAATCGTCGGTGCCGCTTCAATTTTAGATAAGGTCAACAGTTGCTCAACCAAGGCATTCATGCGTGCTAATTGTTCGGTCATAACACCATGCGCGCGATCCCACATCGGTCCCATTAGCATTTCAGGATCTTGTGCCATTTCAAGATAGCCTTGTAACACCGTCATTGGGGTGCGTAATTCATGCGACACATTGGCAAAAAAGTTACGGCGCATGCCTTCAAGTTGTTTTAACTGCGATACATCACGTACTGCCATTAAATATTCGCCTTCGGTATAACGCATGATCCGCAGCTCTAAAGTACGGTCATAGTTCATCGGTGAGGTGATTTCTAATGGGGTATCAAATGCTTGACGGGAAAGGTAGCGCACAAAATCAGGGCTGCGTAATAAATTACTGATCGGTTGACCGCTATCGTCAGGCCAACGTAAGCCTAATAATTGCTGGGCTAATTTGTTGCACCACACAATATTACCTTCACTGCGAAACACCACCACCGCATCGGGCAGTGATTCTGCACCATTACGGAAACGACGAATTAAGGTAGTAAGTTCTTTGCGGCGACGGCGATTACGTTGCTGTAAACGATAGATACCGTTGAACAGAGGCTCCCAACTGCCAGAGCCTGAAGGTGGGGTTAAACTACGATCTTTCCATAACCAATTCGACATTTTAAGTTGGTTATGAAAATGCCATCCAAGCTGGATCCAACTCGCGATCAATAAAAACCACGGTAGGTAGCCAAAAATAATGCCGAGCACAATCCAAGGTAGATAGAATAATATCAGCTCCCCAACCAGCCTTTTCCATGTCAATCTTTCCACCATGTATTACTCCTAGCTATAACGGAGTAATGCAGTAGTTCCGTTATGCTATTTTTCTATTCGATAAAACCAACACAACCTTCGTTGTTATCATAGGCTCATAATAACAATGAAGGTTAATAGTTTGCTACTGTCAGCATATGTATGATGTGGTGTTTACATACGGGTCGAAAAACGGTATCCCGCGCCACGTACTGTTTGAATCATTTTATCGTGACCGCCATTTTCAAGCGCTTTGCGTAAACGACGAATATGGACATCAACAGTGCGATCTTCAACATAAACATTGGTGCCCCAAACATTATTCAGCAATTGTTCGCGGCTATAAACACGCTCTTGGTGAGTCATAAAAAAGTGCAACATCTTAAACTCAGTCGGCCCCATATCTAGTGGCTCATCAACTGAAGTTACGCGATGTGAAACTGGATCTAACTTCAAACCTTGAACGTCAATCACATCATCTAAAGCGGTTGGTGAAGCACGGCGCATAACCGCCTTCAAACGTGCCATCAGTTCTTTCGGTGAAAACGGTTTAGTGATGTAATCATCCGCGCCCACTTCTAGCCCACGGACTTTATCTTCTTCTTCGCCACGGGCAGTTAGCATCACCACTGGAATTTGGCGAGTCAGCTCATCACGCTTGAAGTGTTTAATCAAATTAATGCCAGAGCCTCCAGGCAACATCCAATCCATTAAGATTAACTCAGGATACGGCTCGCACATTTTTTCTAGTGCACTATCGTAATCTTCAGCTTCTATTGCTTGATATCCATTTTGCTCTAGTACAAAACACAACATTTCGCGAATCGGTGCTTCGTCTTCTACTACAAGAATCCGTCTTGCCATAATAAAATCTACCTAGTCGTTTGTTTTCTCTGACATGCATCATTATGTGTGTTCATTATTACACTTTTGTGACTTTTTCAGATAAAGCGCGTTTTAATATAATAAATAATAACCGTTGAAAATAGGCTTATTGCTTGATACTACAATAAAAATACCCCAACAATTAGTGGCAATCTTATTACCCTTTAATGGCAATTTGACTGCGACCACCGCCCATCGCTTCCACCGCAACTTGGACCCCAATCCGTTCGACTAAAGTACCTACATGCGAGATAACCCCAATCTGACGTCCATCTGCTTGCAATGCATCTAAACAGGCCAATGCCATTTCTAAACTCTCAGGGTCAAGCGTACCAAAGCCTTCATCAATAAACAGTGAACCCAACTGGCGCGTATCTGCTGCAAGGGAGGCTAATGCCAATGCTAATGACAGCGAAACCAAGAAACTTTCACCTCCAGATAGGGATTCAACACTGCGCACTTCATCGCCCATATCGTGGTCGATAACTTGCAAGGCTAATGGACTACCGGGAACTGGCTGTAATGCATAGCGCGGCGCTAAATCTTGCAAATGTTCATTAGCGGCTAAGACTAATTGTTGCAAGGTTAACCCTTGTGCCAAGGTACGGAACTTATTGCCTGTTGCTGAACCAATCAACTCATTCATTTGCAACCACAACTCAGTTTGGATCTGTTGTGTCGCTAATGCTGAGCGTAAATCCCCTGCTTGTTGTTCAGCAGTTTCAGCTTGCACGAGTTGCTGGCGGAACTGGAACACTTGATCATCTAGCTGCTGTTTCTGAGCTTGCCACTCTCCCATTAATTGCTGTTGTAAGCTAGCATCAGTGCCAATCTCATGGTCAGTAAACCATTGGGTGGCTGATTCAATCATTGGTTGATGATCGGTATGCGCTTGCTGACGCTCGATGAATACCGTTTGGCAACTAGATAACGCATGTTCGATCTGTTTAAGCTCAGTGCGTTGCTGCTGTAACCATGTATCATCTTTACTCAACAATGCGGTTAATTCAGGTTCAGTGAGGGCTAATTTCTCTAACCAATTACCCCATGTTTGTTGCAACTGTTGTTGGGCTTGATTGGCTTCAACTAATTGCTGTTTGGCATGGTGATTATGTGCCTCATTAGCAGCCATTGTTTCCGCTAACTGATTCAGCTGCGTTTGCTGTTGCTGTAATTGTTGTTGCTGCTGTTCAAGGTCAGTTTTGGCTTTATTTTCAATGCTCTCAATCGACTGCTCACCAATTAAATCAATTCGTTGCTGCCAATAGACCGCTTGTTGTTGGGTTAACTGCTGATCTTTATCGACCATTGTCTGCAACTGCTGTGCGCTATGTTTAACGTCACTGGTTAGCTGCGCTAATAACGGTGCCAATTCTGTTAACTGTTTTTCAAGCTGTTGCTGTTGTTTAACATTGGCTTGGTAGTCAGTAATTTGCTGTTCAAGTGCTTCAATAAAAGCAATATTGCCTTGTTGTGACAATGCACTTAACCACGTATCACTGCCATAAATAGCATTCAATGCCAGTTGTCTTTGATCGCGTACTTGTTGCTGGCTACCAGCTTGTGATACCAACGCTTTTTGCTGCTCTTGTGCTTGCGTTTGTTGCTGCGACAATTGGTGACATTGTTCTTTGAGTTCTGACTGTTGCTGACCCAATTGCTGAAGAAGTTGCTGTTGCTGCTTAACCTCGGTGATCAGTTTTTTACGTTGCTCACCTTGGGTTTTAATGGTCTGCATTTGCGCTGTCGCATCATCAACCGCTTGCGACCAATTCGCTTGATAATGTGCCAACTGAGCCACATCACTTGTCGTTGATAAGTTAATTTCTGCCAAGGTTATCGTACTAAGATCAATTGCCATTAAATCAGACCACAGACATTGCTGCTGACTAACAATCACTTCAATTTTTTCAGCAAGCACTTGGATTTCAATCACTAAATCAGCTTGAGCTTGCTGATCTTGCGCGACCGATTGGGTCAGTTGACGCTGCTCGGCATGTGCATCTTGCAATTGCTTCGCTAACTGCTGCAATCGTTGCTGCTGCTGACTAATGATGGTGGCAACTTGCGGATTATGTTGTTGATAAGGGTGATCAAGCGCACCACATAATGGACACGCTTCGCCCTCAACCAATTGATCTCGATAATCGGTTAGATTCATTACCGCTCGACTTTGAGTTAGCTGATGATCAACTTCTTTATGTTGTGCGTCTAATTGTAATAATTCGGGGGTTAACGCCATCAAACGGTGCTGATTTTGAATAATATTGGCAGTTAAACCCTGTTGCTGTAACTGTAATTTATCCCGCTGCTGTAGCTGTTCATGCCACTTATCTACGCCGTATAAACAGTCTTTTAGCTTAATATTAAGCTGTTGATAGGCAGCATAATGCTGGCGTTGTTGATCTTGGACTTGTTCTAATTGAGTAAGATCGTGCGCGGCGGTTGTTTCTGTTAACTGCTGCTGTTGTACAGCCAAACTTGAAAGCTGTTGATCAAGTGCTGTTTGCTGCTGAGCTATCGTCGTTAACGTTGTTTGACGCAGTTTAATATCGGCTTGCAGTTGCGTGATATCAGTTTGCGCTTGCTGAAACTGGTGAATGTTATCTTTGATCGCATTTTGTTGTTCAGCTAATACTTTAACCGCTTGAGTCGCGTCTAAAGTTGTCGCTAACTGTTGAGATTGTTGTTGCGAGGTTTGCAGCTGTTGCTGTTGACTAAGCAATTGCTCACGTTTAAGCGCTAAATCGTTGGTTAACTGTGAAATTTGCAGTTGTAATTCATCACGTTGCAACTGTAAGCCATGACGTTGTTGTTCAATGGTAGCTGCTTGCTTTAGTTGCGGCTCAAGCGCATTAAACAACTGTTTTTTTTGCGTCAATAGCTGCTGGCATTGCTCACTATTCGCTTGCAATTGCGCTTGCTGTTGCTGATTGTCTTTTAAAGTAACGCTACTTTGTTGCTCTGTTGCCGTCCACTTAATCAGTTGCTGTTTAGCTTGTGCTAATAAGCTGAAATCACCACGGGCGGGCAAGGCTTGTTCATATTGTTGCAGCTCTATATAACGCGGTGCTGCTTGTTGTTGAGTTAACTCTGCCTGCTGTAATTGCTGTTCACTGTCGGTAATACGCAGCTGTAACTTTGACGCCGTTAACATTACCTCTTGATGCTGTTTTAATTGATCAAGCTGTTGCTGCTGCGTATTTACTTGCTGGCGTACAACCTCTAACTGGCTATTTAATGCCAATTTTTGTTCATCACTTAATAACGCTACGTCACCGAGTTTGGCTTGTAACTGCGCCAGTTTTTGCTTTTCATCACGCATACGTTCATAGGCAGCAATCGACAACCGACCATATATTTCACCGCCCGTCATGCGCTCAAGTAAGGTGGCGCGTTCATCTGCACCGGCTTTTAAAAATGCCGCAAACTCACCCTGAGGTAACATTACTGCACGACGAAACTGATCAAAACTGAGCCCGATTAAACGTTCGATTTCAGCTTGGAGTTCTTGTTTTTTACCTGCAAAACGTTGCCCTGTTTCAAGGTTTTCTAACCATTGTTCTGCCGCTTGCATTTTACCTTCAGCGCGACCACGGGCACGACGCACTTGCCAATGGGTACGCCAATGTGAGCCATCATTGGCAATGAAATCTACTTCAGCAAAACCCTCCGCTTTGCCACGTGATAAAATGCTGCGCACATCATTGGCTTTAATGCGGTTATCGTCACTGTCACGCCCAATTTCGGCATCATTTTTTTTATTCGATTGTAGCCGAGGAATACGATCATATAACGCTAAACAAATCGCATCGAGCAAGGTTGATTTACCCGCGCCAGTTTTACCCGTGATCGCAAATAAGCCCGCTTCGCCTAAGCGTCCACCAGCAAAATCAATCTCAAATTTAGTTTGTAAGCTGGCTAAGTTTTCACCGCGTAGTGCAAGAATTTTCATGTTATTACTCGCTATTATTATTGTTGTTCTTCAACTTGCACCAATAAGCTTTCAAACGCTGCGGTCATTGCAGCATCAGGCTCGCCATCGTATTTTTTATTCCAACTTAAAGAGAATACTTGTTGCGGTGACACCTCAGATAACCGTTGATGCTGCAAACCATGTTGCTGTTCTACGTGTTGGTAATGGGGGGTAATTTTAGCTAACCGCACCGATTTTCCTTCAAGAGCTTGTAACACTTTTTCGCGTAACAAGGCTTGAGGTTTATCCAGCAGTACATGCACTTCTACAAATGGCTGTTGCTCGCGAGGAAGTTCATCATCAGGCAAGGCGGCAAGTGCCACTAACACTTCGTCTAATGGCGCAGCTTTAGCAGGTACTTTCAACATATCAACACTGCGCGGAATAGTGATCGGCTCAATCTTAGTGACTTCAGTACCATCTAATTCAACCACTACAATTTGATGACTATAATTACGCTCAGCCATTGATAGTGGAATTGGTGAGCCGCAATAACGCACATGTTCTTGCTTGGCAACTTTCTGGGCTAAATGCAAATGTCCAAGGGCAACATAACTGACATCATCAGCAAAAATAGTGGCGGGCAAGGCATGTTGATTACCGCCTAATACGCGGCGTTCAGACATTTCAGAGATTTTCCCTGACGCCATATAGGCGTGACCCATGCCAATTAACGCTTGCTGGGGCTGTTTACGTTTCCGCGCAGCAGCTGTCATTTCAGCATATAACACCTCGACCCCTTTAATCAGTCGATCATCGGTTTCTGCTAAATTTTCGGTGCGTAAATCGGCACTGCGTAAAAAGGGTACAGCCAGCACCCATGCAGCTTGTTCACCCATTGCATCTGTTAACGGTATTAACATTCGATCGCAATCTAATTCACCATTATCTAAGCGATGAATGCCACCCACTAAATGTAAATCAAACGCTTTTAATAACGCTTGTGGCGCATCTAACTTACTTGGCGAGTCATGGTTACCACCGATCATCACCACATCGAGCTTTGGCAGTGTTTTCGCTAATCGGGCTAAAAATCGATATAGCATTTCCCACGCACTGGCGGCTGGATTAGCAGTATCAAAAATATCCCCCGCAACCAATAAGGCATCAGCTTGTTGCTGCTCTAGAGTATCAGCCAGCCAATCTAAAAATGCTTGATGTTCAGTTGCACGACTATAGCCATGTAATTGATGACCGAGGTGCCAATCAGAGGTATGGATAATTTTCATAATAGGAATACGCTACCAAGCCAGAAATAATCATCAGATTGTACCGTGTGAAACCGTAAAATCCCATCTAGAATGAATAATGTGTTTTAAATCAATACTCGTGCTTTTCGCTTTATTTCAGAATTAAAAAGCATTGCGATAAC
The DNA here is from genome assembly GCF_002954725.1 of Photobacterium phosphoreum. Classification (GTDB taxonomy): domain Bacteria; phylum Pseudomonadota; class Gammaproteobacteria; order Enterobacterales; family Vibrionaceae; genus Photobacterium; species Photobacterium phosphoreum. The sequence continues at coordinate 210,340 of NZ_MSCQ01000001.1, read as the reverse complement.
AACACATTTCACGCCATTCACACTGTTTATTAACAGTCGTTATTTTACAACAACCCGCGCATGAATGGACTCATATACGCAAATATGAGGTATTCATATGTCACGGATCGTTATTGTCGGTGGTGGTGCTGCAGGCATTGAGTTATCAACTTTACTAAAAAAAACCATCAGAAAAGAAGATGAGGTTATTTTAATAGAACCTGAGACTCATCACTTTTGGAAACCGCGCTTACATGAAATTGCAGCGGGGACGTTTGATAGCGATCTCGATACCGTATGTTACTTCACTCATGGTGCCAAACACGGCTACCAACACTATCAAGCTTCAATGACCGATATAAACCGTGACAATAAGACCATTTCAGTCTGTGGTGCGATGGATGATATTCACTATGAGGTGGAATACGATTACCTCATTATCGCTATCGGGGCGGTCAGTAATGACTTTAATACTCAAGGTGCGAAAGATCATTGCATCTTCTTAGACTCTGCCAATCAAGCCCGCCAAGCATGGCATAAAATGAGTTACATTCTACGAGCAAGTACACCTCATACCGTCAATATTGTCGGTGCTGGCGCAACAGGGGTTGAACTTGCAGCAGAATTGGAACGCGAAAGTCGAAAACTACTGCGTTATAACGGTACTCCATTGACGATTAATTTAATCGAAGCGGCTGATCGAGTATTACCCAATAGCCCAGAAAAAATGTCACGTAAAGTTCAGCAACAACTCGAAAAAAACAACATCAATGTGTTACTGCAAACCCGTATTAATGAAGTGACAGCCAAAAGCATGATAACAATAGATAACCGTACTCTTGATGCCGATGTCCAATTTTGGGCGGCAGGAATAAAAGCCCCTGACTGGCTCAATGGTATTGGTGGATTGGCGTATAACCGCATTAATCAAATTGAAGTCAATATGGATTTAACCACGACGGTGGATGAGTGTATTTTTGCCCTTGGTGATTGCGCCGCCATTCCACAACCTGATGGGGGGTTTGTTCCACCAAAAGCCCAAGCGGCTAATCGCGCTGCGGAACATTTGGCTAAAAGTTTGGGGGGCTTTTTACATGGCAAACCACTGACTGACTTTATCTTTAAAGATGGTGGCATGGTGGTCGCTGTTGGACACTATTTTGCGGTTGGCTCTTTTGCTCCCGGTTCAAAAATGGAAAGCCACTTTGTATTGCATGGGCTGCTGATTCGCCGTATTTACGATACTATTTTTCGCCTACACCAAAAAACCATCAGTGGCATGTTTACCGTTTCTCGGTTGATGATCACTAAACGTCTTAAAGCTATTTTTAAACCGAAAATCTAGTTATTACTGAAAGGCTAATTAGGTTACTTATTACATTATCTGCAACCTCAATCACAAACGTCACTTAGTAATTTGCAGTGGTTAGGTTAATATAAGCCCCCAACTGTTTACCCTAGGAAGCGTGACTAGCATGATGTGGTTTAAAAATATACTGACTTACCGTTTTACGCGTGAGATTGACTTAAATGCAGACCAAATAGAAAAACAGCTGGAAGAATTCCGCTTTACACCTTGTGGTAGCCAAGACATTCAGAAGTTTGGCTGGGCACACGCACTGGGCAAACATGGCGATATGTTTACCCATGTTTCTGGTGACAACATTTTAATTTGCGCCCGCAAAGAAGAAAAAATGCTGCCAGCGTCAGTGATCAAAGAATCATTGAACAACAAAATTGATATGCAGGAAAAAGATCTTGGTCGTAAGCTGAAAAAGACTGAGAAAGACAGCCTCAAAGATGAAATCGTGATGGATTTATTACCACGCGCATTCAGTCGTCAACATCAAACGTACGCGTTAATCATGCCTAAATTAGGCTACATTGTGGTTGATGCGGGTAGCTACAAAAAAGCAGAAGATGTTTTAGCGTTATTACGTAAATCTATCGGTAGCTTACCCGTAGTCCCTGTTGTCCCTGAAAAACCATTAGCATTAACCCTTACCGAATGGGTTCGCAGCAACCAATCACCACAAGGTTTTACTATTGGTGAAGAAGCTGAATTTAAAGCTGTAGAAGAAGACGGTGGCGTGATCCGCTGTAAGCAGCAAGATTTAAATTGTGATGAAATTCTCGCGCACATTGAAGCAAATAAAGTTGTTACTAAACTGGCACTGAATTGGCAAGACCGTATCGATTTCATTCTAGCGGATGATTTAAGCGTTAAACGTCTTAAATTCTCAGATGAAATTAAAGATCAAAACGAAGATATCGACCGTGAAGATATGGCACAGCGTATTGATGCTGACCTGTCGTTAATGGGCGGTGAGTTCTCGGTATTTTTACCTAACCTATTTGATGTTATCGGCGGATTAGAAAATAAAGGTTAATTCCTCAGTTTTCGACATGTGGCTTTAAGTCATATAAGCATCGCTTGAATAACAACAAGAGCCGTCGCGTACTATTAGTTATAGTTACGTTACGGCTCTTTTGCTGATCAGCGTTACATACTCATTCCCATGCCTGCATTGGCTTTTTTACCTAAACGGTAATACCAAATAGAAACCGGAATAAAGATGAGGTTCATCACGGTGGTGAAGTTCAAACCAAAACCGGATTGATTTAATGCACGAACCGTTTGATCGCTCGTTACCCAACCAAAACCATTAAAGATCGCATCAACACATAAACCGGTAAATAGAATCGCAACAAACAATAATCCCACCATCCATTTGGTTGGACGTTTACCATAATATTTTTGATAAACACGGATCATTGGAATGGTTAATACATCTGACAGAATGAAACCAATCACGCCACCAAATGAAATACCACCATGCCATAATGCTGCGGCTAAAATCAGATTACCCACAGAACAGACATAAGCAATCATCGCCACAAAAATACCAATGATCACATCTAAGAAAGAATGTAACCATGCAGGTAAGCCAGCATCGTTACTGATAAACAATGCGCGCCAACCGTCTTGAGGCATTAAGGCAATTAAGACCGAAGATACCACCACCCCAATCAGGATTTCTTTACCAATCATGGCAATATCCATCTGGAAGAAACCCGCAGACTTGGTGATTTTTTCCATGGTGGCAGATTGAGGCTCAGCAGCCATATTCATCTTCATGGCCGAGTGATCGCTAGACTTCATACTTGACATATCCATGCCGCAGTCGCTGTCATCAGATTTCATCTTAGACATATCCATGCCGCAGTCACTGCCATCAGCTTTCATCTTCGACATGTCCATGCCGCAGTCGCTGTCATCGGATTTCATCTTTGACATGTCCATGCCGCAATCACTGTCATCAGACTTCATCTTCGACATATCCATGCCGCAATCACTGTCGTCAGCTTTCATCTTTGACATGTCCATGCCGCAGTCGCTGTCATCAGATTTCATCTTCGACATGTCCATGCCGCAATCGCTGTCATCGGATTTCATCTTCGACATATCCATGCCGCAGTCGTTGTCATCAGACTTCATCTTCGACATGTCCATGCCGCAATCGCTATGATCACCGCTCATTTCAGACATATCCATGCCACAACTGGCTTTTTGCGGTTGGGCATCTAAAAGATGTTGACGTAACTCTTGCTCAACATCTTTGGGATAAAATCGACTAAATAAAAATCCAACCGTGGCAATTAAAATCAAACCACCGATCACTTCGCCCCATAAAAACGTCCAGCCCATTAACGCAACTAAGACAATGAACATCTCTACAATCAAGTTAGTACTTGAAACTAAAAATGCCATTGCGTTAGCAACAGTCGCTTTTTTGGTTAGTAAAGTATGAGACAGTGACGCCGCAGCGTATGAACATGATGATGACACCATCCCTAAAAAGGTCGTAAACCCAAGGCTCACTACCGTCGTTTTGCCTAAATGTTTTACCACACTCGAAACGGGTAACAAATTACGAATCCATGACGACAGCATTAAGCCAAACGCTAACGGCCAAAAAATTTGCCATACCATATTACCAAACGTGGAAAACAGGTGGATCACCAACCCACCAATATCTTGCCCTATCATATATACCTTCTATACCTTCTTTAATATGCCATCATTAACTAGTAGCAACATTGTGCAAATAATCTTCACATGTTGCCCTAAAATATAACCAATGTATTTAATGCACACTAAGTATGTATTTTCGTACATCCGTTAGCGGATTGACTTCAAGCTATTATCATTAAGCATGGTTCTAAATCCTAAAAATAGAGACATCTATTTACTTAAATGAACCCTTATTTTTAAGAAAATTGGCAATGTTGGAATGAAAAACGTAGAATCTCGCCTCCTCCCTATAGCACTAGGTGTTATAGGCTGATTTGGAATCAGACATCTAAGAGAACTGAGCAATGTTTAAACCAGAATTACTATCTCCAGCCGGTAGCCTTAAAAACATGCGTTACGCGTTTGCCTATGGTGCAGATGCTGTCTATGCAGGTCAGCCACGTTACAGTCTTCGTGTTCGTAACAATGAATTCAATTTAGACAACCTTAAAATTGGTATTGATGAAGCGCACGCGCAAGGTAAAAAGCTGTATGTGGTTTGTAATATTCAACCGCATAACTCAAAGCTTAAAACCTTTATTCGTGATTTAAAGCCGATTGTTGAGATGGGTCCTGACGCACTTATCATGTCAGATCCTGGTTTGATCATGATGGTTCGTGAAGCATTTCCTGAAGTAGTGATTCACCTTTCAGTACAAGCGAACGCTGTTAACTGGGCGACCGTTAAGTTTTGGTCAACACAAGGCGTTGAGCGTGTGATTCTTTCTCGTGAGCTATCACTAGAAGAAATCGAAGAAATTCGTGAGCATTGCCCAGATACTGAACTAGAAATTTTTGTCCACGGTGCGCTTTGCATGGCTTACTCTGGTCGTTGTTTGTTATCTGGTTACATCAACAAACGCGATCCAAACCAAGGCACATGCACTAACTCATGCCGTTGGGAGTACAAAGTAGAAAAAGCGGTTGAGAACGATTCAGGTCAAATTGTTGAAATTCAAGATGCAATCCAAATTCAAGAAGTTGAAGAACGCCCAGACAATACATTAGGTCTTGGTAAGCCAATTGATGATGTGGTATTGCTGAGTGAATCTCACCGTCCTGAAGAAAAAATGGCAGCATTTGAAGATGAGCATGGTACTTACATCATGAACTCTAAAGATCTTCGTGCGGTACAACATGTTGAGCGTCTAACCAAAATGGGCGTGCATTCACTGAAAATTGAAGGTCGTACTAAGTCTTTCTATTACTGTGCACGTACTGCGCAAGTGTACCGTAAAGCAATTGATGATGCGGTTGCAGGCAAGCCATTTGATGATTCACTACTAGGCACACTAGAAAGCCTAGCACACCGTGGTTATACCGAAGGCTTCCTTCGTCGTCATACCCATGATGCTTATCAGAATTATGATTACGGTTATTCAATTTCAGATAGCCAACAATTTGTCGGTGAGTTCACAGGTAAACGTCGTGGCGACTTAGCTGAAGTTGAAGTGAAGAACAAGTTCATTGTTGGTGACAGCCTTGAAGTAATGACACCACAAGGTAACGTTGTCTTCAAACTTGAAACCATGGAAAACCGTAAATCAGAAGTGATTGACGACGCCAAAGGTAATGGTCACTTTGTGTTTATTCCAATGCCATCAGATATGGATCTAAGTTTTGGTCTATTGATGCGTAACTTGAGTAACGGTGAAGATACCCGTAACCCACACGCACCTAAAGACGGTAAGTAAGCATTATGGCACTGCTCATTACAACTAAATGCATTAACTGTGACATGTGTGATCCTGAATGCCCCAATGAAGCAATCACCATGGGCGATGAGTTTTACGAAATTGACCCAGATCGCTGCACAGAATGTAAAGGGCACTATGATAAGCCAACCTGCCAGTCAGTTTGTCCTATCACCAATTGCATTATTATTGATCCTGAGCATGTCGAATCAGATGATGAACTGCTTGAAAAGTTTGTTACCCTGCAAGGCCTTGCTTAACCTTCAATAATAAGCCGTATAAAAAAGCGCCGCGCAGTTAACTGGGCGGCGCTTTTTTGTTTTATTTATTCTTACTAGCAACTAGCAACTAGCAACTAGCAACTAGCAAAAGGCTAGCTTTTCAAAACAGTATTACACATCGGTGGTAATACTTTTACGGGTTTTGGCTGCGGTTTTACTTTGGTAACAGGTTCAGTTTTCACCGGCGCTTTATAATTTGGCGACCACGAGGCAAGCTCGGTGCCACAACCATCACCAGCTGGCGGCGGCGTTTGTGGTTCACAAGTAGTACTCCCCTCAGGGCAATTTAATCGCACATGAAAATGGTAGTAATGACCAAACCACGGTCGAACTTTACTTAGCCAATCACGCTGTTTCCATTGCGTTTTACATAACTGTTGCTTGATCACGGGATGAACAAAAATACGTGCCACCCGATCATCACTTGCAGCAAGTTGGATTAATTGGGCTTGTTTGATCGTCCAATTATCAGCGTTGATCTGATATTTATTAATATCGACCATAGGTAAGGCTGAAATTGTTTTTAACGCCTGCTGTGATAACGGTTTTTCAGGTATACGTAACCAAATATCAGCATCTAGCCCAGTTTGATGGCTCGCATGACCGGATGAGAATCGCCCCCCTCGCGGCATCGCAATATCACCCACCAACACATTACCAATTTTTAGTTGTTGTGATTGCTTCATCAATTGCTGTAAAAATACAATCATTTCACTGTGGCCATAATAACGCCCACGCTCAGAACGTATTACTTGATAGCCCTCACCTTGCAGCGGTAAATTTTCACCACCAGCAAGACAACCATTAGCATAAGAACCAATTGAACTAGAATCGCCACTACTGGGTTGTTTGATTTTTTCCCATGGTGTCGCCATCACACTCTGGCTCATACACACCAGCATCAATCCCGTTATTATCTTCCTTAACACATTACTCTTCCTTTTAACTGTTCTGTACTGCTAATAATAACGCAACCTTCTGATGATGCAAAATTCACCCACTAAAAACCGTTTTGTTCAAGGTTAATATTGTCAACATCTCATGGTAATTCAAAAACAATGATTATTATTTTAATGTTATTTTTTACGTTAGTTATTTAATTAATCAGTCACAACAAGCAACAAATAATATAACACCATTATTCATTAACGGATGCTAACAACTATTTATCCTTATAAAAAAAACATTTTTTATAAAAACAAATTCATTATTAACGCCGCCAGTTTAATATCGACTATTAAATAAACACCAATAACAATTATATTTGATATTTAAGATTGCATTTAGTTGCACTAAAAACTCAACCTTAGTGCCTACTTTGTTTTTAAATACAATACATCCGTTATCAACACTCTATTTAAAAGTAAAAAAATACGAATTAAAAATAAAACTAACACTATGATTAAAAAGATAATATTGAAAAGTTAGTTATTAGCACTTGAAAGATACGTTAACGTCACTTACCTACAAACAAAATAGTTAGCTATTTATTGCTACGCTTAACCTTTCTTGAGAAATAAAATTATCCGCTAAAAAAATTATAGAAATATATTTACTATTAAAAATGGAACGTGAGTAAATATAATAGAACAATCGCCACCACAAACGATAACAATTATCATTCATTGCAATAAAACGGATTATTTGATTTAAATCATAATAGCCCTATCATTCGTATTCATTAACTATTAATCATATTTAAATAGTTATATACATACTTTAATTTTTTATTCTACTTTTCTGAATCCCTGCTGTAATAGCAGTATTTGACGACCTTATATTCACCCATATAATGATATCTTAAATTTCACCCTCTTCTTTATTTCTAATAAGGTCTTTTGAGATTGAATATAAGTAGACGTCAATTATTTAAATTGTGCGCGGGGGCAGTAGCAACAACTACAATTGCTTCGCTTGCCACAGTTTCACAAAAAGCATGGGCTCAAGCTCGTGAATTCAAATTAACCGCAGCCAAAGAAACGCGTAATACGTGTTCTTATTGTTCAGTGGGTTGTGGCACATTACTGTATAGCACAGGTGCTACTGGCGGTAATATTAAACAAAAAGTATTCCACGTTGAAGGTGATCCCGATCATCCAGTAAGCCGTGGTGCATTATGTCCTAAAGGCGCGGGCCTAGCTGGTTTTGTAAACAGCGAACAACGTTTGAAATTCCCTGAATACCGCGCTCCAGGCTCTGATAAATGGCAACGTCTAACATGGGACGAAGCATTTAGCCGTATCGCTAAACTAATGAAACAAGACCGTGATGCTAACTTGGTAAAAACCAATGATGAAGGCACCACCGTTAACCGCTGGCTAACAACAGGCATGCTTTGTGCTTCAGCGGAAAGTAATGAAAATGGTTGGTTAACTCAGAAATTTGCCCGTGGTTTGGGTATGGTTCCTGTAGACACTCAAGCGCGTATTTGACACGGTCCAACGGTAGCAAGTCTTGCTCCAACATTTGGCCGCGGCGCGATGACCAACAACTGGGTCGATATTAAAAATGCCGACTTGATCTTAGTTATGGGCGGTAACGCAGCAGAAGCACACCCTGTAGGCTTCCGCTGGGCGATTGAAGCTCAAAAAACGAGAAACGCTGAAATCATTGTGGTTGATCCACGTTTCACGCGTACAGCAGCAGTCGCTGATCACTATGCACCGATTCGTTCAGGTGCTGATATTGCTTTCCTTTTAGGTGCGATTCGCTACCTGATTGCAAGCAGTCAAGTGAATCACGAGTATGTTAAAGCATACACAAACGCGAGCTTTATTGTACGTGATGATTACGCATTCCATGATGGTCTGTTCTCTGGCTATGACGCCGAGAAACGTCAGTACGATCGTAGCAGCTGGTTCTACCAACTTGACGATCAAGGCTATGCATTAAAGGATGAATCACTACAACATCCTCGCTGTGTATGGAACCTATTAAAAGATCACGTTGCACGTTATACCCCTGACGTTGTATCGAATATCACAGGTACGCCTGTTGATATGTTTGATCACATCTGTAAAGCACTGGGTAGCACAGCTGCGGATAACCGCGTTGCCACTATCTTATATGCGACAGGCTGGACGCAGCACTCTAAAGGCGCTGAAAACATCCGTTGTATGGCAATGATCCAGTTACTACTGGGTAACATGGGTATGGCTGGCGGCGGTGTTAACGCCCTACGCGGTCACTCTAACATTCAAGGTATTACTGACCTTGGCTTGTTAGCACAAAGTTTACCAGGTTACTTAAAACTGCCATCTGATAAAGATGTGGATTTAGCCGCTCACCTTAAGCACCACACACCAGTGGCACTTGAAGCGGATCAAACCAACTACTGGCAGCATTACCCTGCATTCTTCGTGTCATTACTGAAGTCTTTCTACGGCAAAAATGCAACAGCTGAGAATAACTTTGGCTACGATATGATGCCGAAGTGGGATCAAGGCTACGACATGTTGCGCGTGTTCGAGATGATGAACAAAGGTGAAATGAATGGCTATATCTGCCAAGGTTTCAACCCTGTTGCTTCAATGTCAAACAAGCAAAAAACATTAGATGCTTTATCTAAGTTGAAATACTTAGTGGTTGTCGATCCACTTGCAACTGAGACTTCTACGTTCTGGCAGAATAAACCTAACGTCAATGAAGTTGATACAGCAAGCATTGATACTGAAGTATTCCGTTTACCTTGTGCATGTTTTGCTGAAGAAGATGGCACCATCGTAAGTTCAGCACGCTGGCTACAATGGCACTGGAAAGCAGCTGATATGCCAGGAGAAGCCAAAGGTGATGCTGAGATCTTAGCCGGTATCTTCTTGAAGATGCGCGATATGTACCAACAAAATGGTGGTACATACCCAGATCCGATCCTATCTCTTGACTGGAACTACGCGATCCCTGCTGCGCCAAATACCAAAGAATTAGCCCAAGAACTTAACGGTAAAGACGCTAACGGTAAGCAACTATCAAGCTTTAGCAAACTAAAAGCGGATGGTTCGACTAATGCTGCTTGTTGGTTATACACCGGTAGTTGGACAGAAGCGGGTAACCAAACTGCACGTCGTGATAATAGCGATCCTTCTGGTTTAGGTCTTGCACCTAACTGGGCATGGTCTTGGCCTGCAAACCGTCGTGTATTGTACAACCGTGCATCAACACGTCCTGACGGTAGCCCATGGGATAAAGCACGTACTTTAGTTGAATGGAATGGTAACAAGTGGGTTGGTCCAGATGTGCCTGACTTTAACGCTAAATTGCCACCATCAAGCAATGCGGGTCCATTTATCATGCAACCAGAAGGCGTAGGTCGTCTGTTCGCACTTGATAAGATGGCTGAAGGTCCGTTCCCTGAGCACTACGAACCGTTTGAAACACCGATTGGTACTAACCCATTACATAAAAATGTGGTTTCAAACCCAGCGGCACGTTTGTTCAAAGATGATGCAGCTCAGCTAGGCACTAAAGAGGATTTCCCATTCGTGGGTACTACTTACCGTCTGACTGAACACTTCCATACATGGACCAGTCACTCTCATTTCAACGCGGTATTACAGCCTGAACAATTTGTAGAGATCGGTGTTGGTCTTGCAGAAGAGAAAGGCATTAACAATGCCGATATGATCCGTGTTTCATCTAAGCGTGGCTCCATTGTCGCTAAAGCTTATGTGTCTAAGCGTATTACGCCACTGCATGTTAACGGTCAAGCTGTTCACACTGTTGGTATTCCTATTCACTGGGGCTACGAAGGCGATACTAAGCCGGGTTACCTTGCGAATACGTTATCACCATGTGTCGGTGACGCTAACTCACAAACGCCTGAATACAAGGCATTTTTGGTTAACGTAGAGAAGGTGAAGTAAACCATGGGTATGGAATCACAGAATATTATTCGTAGTTCTGCTACATCGTCGATTACTCCATCACCTGATGCGCGTGAGCGTCAAATTCAGGTAACAAAGTTAATCGATGTGACGTGCTGTACGGGCTGTAAAGGCTGTATGGATGCCTGTAGTGAGTGGAACAATTTACGCGGTAAAGTAGGTACTTTTGAAGGTTCTTACCAAAATCCGCCGAATACGACCGCTGAAACTTGGACCACTATCCACTTCAAAGAAATTGAAGAAGATAACAAATTCAAGTGGCTATTTAGCAAGCATAGTTGCATGCACTGTTCAGATCCTGGCTGCTTAAAAGCCTGCCCTGAACCAGATGCTATTGTGCAATATGCAAACGGGGTTGTTGATTTCAACTCGGAAAAATGTGTCGGTTGCGGTTACTGTATCGCAGGCTGTCCATTTGATATTCCGCGTATGAACCCAGTTGATAACCGCGTTTACAAATGTACGTTATGCCTTGATCGCCTTCAGGCTGGTCAAGTGCCGTCATGTGCAAAAACCTGTCCAACAGGCGCACTGCGTTTTGGTCCTCGTGAAGAAATTCTTGAGTATGCCAATCAACGTGTTATTGCACTACAAGCGAAAGGCCATAAAAAAGCCGGTATCTACAACCCACAAGGTGTTGGCGGTACACACGTAATTTACGTTCTGCACGATATCACTGATCCTGAGCGTTACGATCTACCTAAAGATCCTAAAATCAGCGAAACAGTGAAGTTATGGAAAGATGATCTCAAACCACTAGCCGCTGCAGGTTTAGTGGGTACTTTAGCCCTTGCTGCTATTCACCGAGTAACGGTGGGTCGTAGTCGTGTTGCTGAAGATGAAGGAGATGAGAAATGAGTTTGAACCAAACAATTTTACGTCATAAACCTTTAGATCGCGTTGTGCATTGGACGGTAGCGTTAACAGGTATCTGGACTTTATTGTCTGGTCTATCTTTTATGTTTGCCCCACTGCACTTCCTTAGCTACGTCTATGGCACGCCACAACTTGCGCGCATTTTGCATCCCTTTGGTGCGATTGTGATGACAGTTGGGCTGTTTTTCTTAGTGATCCGCTACTGGAGCCATAACCACTTTGAAAAAGGTGATCTGCAGTGGATGTTAAAGGTTAAAGATGTTTTAACTGAGAACGAAGAAAACGTACCAGAAGCAGGTCAATATAACGCTGGTCAAAAAATGCTCCTACGTCAGTTTATTGCTTGTGGCGTATTGTTGCTAGTAACGGGTCTGATTGCATGGCGCGCTTACTTTTCAGCGTATTTCAGCATCGATGTAATACGTATCGCATTGATTGTGCACTCAATCACTGCCCTTGTGTTTGCCTTAAGTTTAATTATCCATGCCTATATGGCATATTGGGTAAAAGGCTCTATTGATGGCATGTTAGAAGGTAAGGTTTCTGCCGCTTGGGCGAAGAAGCATCACCCTCGCTGGTTCCGTTCTCTATCTGACAACAAAGACCAACACTAACAGCATAGCTCTAGAACGGATAAGCCTCATTGTTTATCCGTTCTTTATTTCTATACCAACCTCGGTTTACTGGGGTTGGTATTCTTATAATTGGATACCTGCATGAGCGTTAAAATTTTAGATAAAGACACCATTATTAAACAAAAAAGTGATGGATTTAGCCCTCTGATCATTGGTCAACCGGCTACCATTTTTCATGCCCGCGCCGCACGTTTACGTCAGTTAGCACAAGACTCTTTTATGGCCGATTATCTATTATTAGCCGGACAAATCGTGCAGCAGCAAGTGCATTTAGTGGATACGTTTAATGGCGCGGTTCAACAGCAATTACACGCTAAAATCCTAACATGGCCGATTGAAATTGATAGCTCTTGGCAAGCAATTTTAGATCCAATGCTAACCCAGCTAACCTCGGCACTCCGCCCTGTTGTTAGTGATGATATCGTTAAAGTTATCGATAATATTAGCCAAATTGATCAGCAAACATTGCAGCATTATTTTCATGCCCTACAGCAAAATCAAGCTGAGCGCGTACCGGCTGATATTGCGATTATCCTTTGGGGTTGTATTAATACTTTAATGAGCTTAATCGTTGCTAATACTCAATTAGAATGGCAACCAGAAGCCAATGCTAAGCAATCACATTGTCCACTTTGTGGCGGTGCGCCTGTAGCAAGTTTAATTCAAGGCAGTGGTCATCGTTACTTACATTGCAGCCAATGTGAAGCACAATGGCATCGACTACGCGCTGAATGTACCCAATGTGGTGATGGCGAAAATATTCAACTGCAAAGTGAATCTTTAGAAGATAGTGTTCGCGCTGAAACCTGCAGTCATTGTCAAAGTTACCTAAAAATGTTGGTACTAGAGAAGAACCCACAATTAGATCCTATTGCTGATGATCTTGCGACCCTAGTGCTTGATCAAAAACTGAGCCAAATGGAATTCTATCGCAGTGGTTTCAACCCTTTCTTACTGCCTCTCGCTCAATAACGCTTTAGAGTAACGCTATGATTATTGCTACAGCTGGCCATGTCGATCATGGTAAAACCAAACTGTTACACGCCCTTACTGGGATCAATGCCGATCGACTGCCAGAAGAGCAACAACGCGGGCTCACTATTGATTTAGGCTATGCGTTTATGGCTTACCACTCACCAAAATCTAACCAACAGCAACGGTTAGGTTTTATTGATGTCCCTGGCCATGAAAAATTCCTATCCAATATGCTCGCTGGCGTAGGCACCGCCCATCACGCAATGATGATTGTGGCAGGTGATGAAGGCATGATGCCGCAAAGCTATGAGCACCTGACTATTTTGCGCTTATTAGCCATGGATAGTCTGACGGTGGTGATCACAAAATCTGACCTCACTAGCGTTGAACAACAACAGCAACTCGAAGCAACATTAAGCCAATTATTGTTTCAATATGGCTTTACTCAAGCGACTATTTTTCACTGTTCCGCACACACTAATGATGGTATTAATGCACTCAAGCAACACCTGATTGAGCTTGCCGACAATGAACAACAGCATGATAATACACTGAATTTTAAACTTGCTATCGACCGTGCTTTTCACGTTAAAGGCTCAGGTTTAGTGGTTACAGGAACTGCATTAAACGGTCAGATTAACGTTGGTGATAGCTTGTGTTTAGTCAGCCATAATCAGCTTAAAAAAGGCCGTAGCCAACCGCAAATTGTACGAATCAAATCTATTCATGCACAGGGACAGGCAACGGAATCTGCGACGGCAAACCAACGGGTTGCGCTCAATATTAGTGGTGACATTGATAAAGCAAACTTAAACCGTGGTGATTGGTTATTACACACAGCACCAACAACAATAATCAAACGGATCACAGTCAAATTAACCGCCAACCATCTGATTAAACACTGGCAAAATATTCAAGTTTTTCACGCCGCTACTCACACCACAGGTCGCATTGCATTATTAGAAGATAAGCAATTAGCACTAGGTGAGACTGCCCTTGCTGAAATTACCCTTGATACGCCATTGTGTTTAACTGAACAAGATCGATTATTACTGCGCGATCCCGCCCAAAAAATCAATCTTGGCAGTGCGATTGTGATTGATCTGCTGCCGCCTAATCGTGGTAAACGAACATCGCAGCGACTTGACTATCTTAACCAACGAGCAAGTCTCAATTCGCTCAATGACATTATTGCCTTTAAGCTTCAACATGCTCCGCAATCACGCCAGAAACTGCTTGAACAACATCAATGCCACACTGAAGTTATTAGTCAGCTATTAGCCTCTAATACAGCCATAGAACAATATGGTGATTACCTTTGTTTCGATAGCTATCTGCAGGCGCTACAACAACACATTATCGCCACACTAGAGCAATATCATCAACAGGCGCAAGACACTCTTGGTGTCGGTAAAGATCGTTTATATCGCATGACAGCGCTTAATCAGCCTCAAGTTATCTTTAATGCGATTATCAACCAATTACTCAACCAACAGTTGTTAGCAAATACCCGTGGTTGGTTGCATTTAGCAGCACATCAATTACAACTAACACAGTCAGAATTGCAATGTTGGCACCAAATAGAGCAATTGATGACAACCGATCCCCAACCATGGTGGATACGCGATCTTGCATCAGAAATAGGTGAAGATGAAGAGAGTTTACGCAAGTTGGGGTATAAATTAGCGCAGTTAAGCTACGTTGCTGCAATCGTAAAAGATCGCTATGTCACCCATCAATATCTAGTAAAAATGGCAACAGAAGTACGTCAACATACCGCCCAATATCAAAAACTAGAAACCGCTGAATTTAGAAATATCAGTCAGCTAGGGCGCAAGGTTGCAATTCAATTATTAGAATATTTTGACAAGATTGGTTTTACTAAACGTAAGTTTAATTATCGCGAATTAAAAGATCAGAATTTATTGCAGGATTAACAATATATAGCAGTAAAGTGGCGGAAGAACATAGGAGTCGAACCTACCCAGGACTGCTGGCAGCCCTACCCGGATTTGAAATCCGGACGCATCACCGGATACGACGTTCTTCCTTTATTTTGAGGCTGTATTTTATTGCTTTAAGGTATAATTCGCAACCGCTATCTACCATTGATTAAGATAGCGGTTTCTTTTACAGATCAAATGGCTAAATAAACACCTATTTCATCTGCTGATCAAGATTTAAAATCGTTAGTGCATTGCTAACACTGGTCGCCAGCACATCAACCACACCTGAACGTAGGGCACCTAATAAGGCAAGGGCTTTACTGTTTTCTGCCGCAGTAACTACCACAGTCGGAATATGTCGCAGTTCATCCATGGTTAAACCAATCACCCGATCGCTCATCATGGTATCAGCTTGCTTACCTTGGCTATCAAAAAAGTCATAGCCCGCAATATCCCCAACAACACCTTTACGAATACGTGCTTCCACTATCTCTTGCGGAGTGAACCAGCCTAATTTGACCATATGGCTATTTTCATTCATGTCGCCAACACCCACTAACGCCACATCAGCGCGACGCGCACGATCTAAGGTTTCTTTAACAGTGCCGTTTTTCATGAATGCTTCTTTAACGATAATGTCTTCTACATAAGCAGGGGCATATAATGTTTCACTGATACCATCATATTTTTTCGCAAGTTGACGGCAAATATGATCGGCATTAATCGCATTACCTGAACGATGCGTACCACCAATTCCACACACAAAACGGCAATTACGGTGTGGCACTACACCAACATGATTCGCAATTGAGGCAATATTCCGGCCTTGTCCAACCGCCACAACCATATCATCCGATAGTGTCGCCGCCAGATAACCAGAGACGAGACTCGCGACTTGTTGGCGTTGAGATTCATCATCAGGCTGATCTAAAGCAATCAACGCTCGCTTCAACTTAAATCGTTCAATCAACTGTTGTTCTAATTTCTCACTAAATACTGGGTGATATTTAACCGTAATTTCAACCACACCTTCTTCTCGTGCGCGACGGAGTAAACGGCCAATTTTAGCGCGAGACATGCCAAAACGTTGTGATATCTCTTCTTGCGTAGCGCCTTCTTGATAGTAAGCAATAGCAATTTCAGTCAGCTGATCACTCTCAGCATGATTATTATCGTTATTCAAACTGCTCATCACTATGCCCTTTAGGTACTGATAATTAACTATAAAACGCCATTCTAACACTGCCGTATAAAATTTCGTAATTACTCACTGAATAACAAACAACAGCACACTTATCAAAAAATATTTTACTTAATTCAATCAACAACTTATAAATAAAAATCAATATTTATAACCAAAAATTAACATTGCGTTAATATATTATATGCAATTAGTTTTTTTAATGTAAACTCGCCGAATTCATAAACAAAAGTTATGTATGATAAATATCACTACATTTAGTGCAACTTATCATAAAAACAAATTAACAATATTAGGATTATAATTTTGTGAGCAAACATTTAAATTGGGTCGATTATGCAAAAGGGCTTGGTATTATATTAGTCGTTTACGGACATATAAGTGAAGGTGTCTTTAATGCTGGTATGACAATGAATAGAAGCTTATATACAACTATAGATACTATTATTTATAGCTTTCATATGCCTCTTTTTTTCTTGTTATCTGGTTTATTTTTTACTTCATCTTTAACTAAAAGAGGCTTTAAAAATAGTATAATAAATAAATTTGATACTATATTTTATCCTTATATTATTTGGTCAATTCTACAAGGTATTATTGAAGCAACATTATCTAAATATACCAATGGTCATGTAACTTATACTGAAGTATTTAGTTTATTATGGGCACCAAGAGCACAGTTTTGGTTCCTTTATGTTCTATTTTTTACCTTTATCATTGCTAGCATTGTATTTATAAAAAATAGAAACACTAAATTAATGATCTCAATGGTGTGCTTTTTTTCTCTGATTTATATCTTCCAAAGCCATCTACCATCTATACATGTTTTTACTTTATGTTATGTACATATAGTATTTTTCTTTATTGGTATACTTGTTATCCACTTGGATTGGGTCAATAAAATCAATAATTTAAAATCTTTTCTTTTAATCTCTATTCTTTTTGTTATCAGCCAATATTGGTTTGTCATCATTGAAGGATTAGGTCGTTTAGATAAAGGGCTGGATTCTTTTATTGTTGCAATTATTACAATTGCATTTGTTGTCGCGTTATCAATGCAATTAGTTAAATTAAATATTCGTTTCTTAGCTTATATTGGTGAATCATCTCTTTATATCTATTTATTTCATGTTTTAATAGGAAGCGGGATACGGATTATTTTGCAAAAAGCATTTCATATTGAGTCTGCCTCTATTCAAATAATTGTAGGTTGTATCGGTGCAATTTGCTTATCATTAGTTTTTATTGAACTCACTAAAAAGTTTAATTTATCATTTTTATTTAAAGCACCATGGGAAAGTTCTAGACAATAAAAGAAGATCATAACTAATATGTAAAAATAAAAAGGGATCAATGTTGATTCCTTTTTATTACTGCTATATGTTTTTTGTAATTTATCACTCTACTTAATTTTTTCAAACCAAAGAAAAGCATTCACTTTATTATTATTGATAATAATCCCCTATCAGTTAATAACAACTTCATTTTTCAATAGTCAAAGAACTTACCTTGTATCTTTAACATTGTGACCGAGTATCAACCCAGCCTTTTATTATCACTAATCAAAACTAATTTAATGACTTAACATTCCCTACAATGAATGCCCGCGAGGGCGATAGGGAATCGACTATCCGCATATTGTAGAGTTACACTTTCTGTTGGCATATTGATACTCAACTAAACCCCCGTCATTCCCTACAGTGAGGTTACGAACGAGATAGGGAATCTATTATCAGCACGTTGTAGAGTTATTGTTTTCAATGCTATTTTAGCTGATTTTTTATCGGTATCTTTAATGCTCAAACACGTGATGAGTAGATCACGGATAGCTAGTTCCTACCTTCCGAGATGACGGATAATAGCCCGCGCTATTATAACAATTTTCTATAAACGAAAAAAAACTGAATCTTTCGATTCAGGTTTCTTTAATAATGTGAAGTGGACGGGACTTGCCATATCTAACATCACAACCAGAGCATCAGCGCGTCCATTTTCCATTAAATAATAGTCGTGTCAGGCCGCTAAGCTCCCTATTTATAACTACCGTCATTCCCTACAATGAGGTTACGAACGAGATAGGGAATCTATTATCAGCACGTTGTAGAGTTATTGTTTTTACTGCTGTTTTAGCTGATTTTTTATCGGTATCTTTAATGCTCAAACACGTGATGAGTAGATCACGGATAGCTCCTGTCTTCCGTCCGAGATGACGGATAATAGCCCGCGCTATTATCACCATTTTCTATAGACGAAAAAAAACCTGAATCTTTCGATTCAGGTTTCTTT
>NZ_MSCQ01000001.1:0-187488 GCF_002954725.1 Photobacterium phosphoreum | reverse complement strand
ACACAAATTGCATGGTCAAATTGTTAAAGAACATACTGAACTCGGTAACCGCTTGCGCCGTTGTCCGTGTCAGTGAGGTCGCATTATAGGGAGATTTTTGTTACTGACAATCGTTTTTTTACAAAAAAAAACCGTTTGAACATTTTTTGTTCAAAACGATTTAATTTGGTTTGAATTGTGTCTTTTTAGCGATGATAGCCGTTGTTTAATCAAATTCACTGTATTTAGAGATAGCGGTTTTTAGAGATACTGCCTGCGATACGCCACGGCGATCAGCCCAACTGACCTTTATATCAATTGTATTAAGAGCTTTAGATAAAGCAGTTAATCCTCCAGAGACCCCTCCAGATACAGGACTAACATTACAATAAAGAACAAATCCTTTATCTATTGCATTTGCCGTCAAACAATAGTCATCATTATCCAAATCAGAAAAAGGAATTAGATTAGAAGCCGTTGATACAGCCCCACTGACATGACTGGCACGGGTTTGGTAAAACTCCATCTGCGCTTCTGCTATATGAAGTGCATCTAAGGTCTTTAATGCGTTTTCTGCTTTTACTTCCATATAGGCTTGCATCTTAACCAAGCCCAAAACGCCAACAGAAAGTACACCAAGGGCAATTACTACTTCTAATAAGCTGAAGCCTGTTATTTTTTTAATATTAGAAATCATGCCAAGATCCTTGCTGCCAACGAGGTTTACCAAATGGTGCTAATAGATCAGTAATTAACTCACCATCAAAAGAAAAATTACCAGATGCATTAAAATAACTTACATATTCAGGTGTATCTAAAATAAAACCTCCAGAAGGTAAAAAAGAACCATACATATAAAAAACAACTTTATTCTGTATTTCAGTAGCAGTTAATCTTCCTTCTGTTGGTTTATACATATCATCACTTAATACTGTAGTGTCTAAATCAGTTGAACTCCAAGCATTAACAC
The DNA here is from genome assembly GCF_002954725.1 of Photobacterium phosphoreum. Taxonomy (GTDB): domain Bacteria; phylum Pseudomonadota; class Gammaproteobacteria; order Enterobacterales; family Vibrionaceae; genus Photobacterium; species Photobacterium phosphoreum. The sequence goes on along the minus strand of NZ_MSCQ01000001.1, from coordinate 186,539 downwards.
CACCAATAAAGGGGTTATAATCATTATTAAAATGGTAAACCAATGCATTTAATTCTTTTGCGCCATTAAAAGAAAATATACCGTTATGAACAAGAATAAATAAACCTTTTAAACTCGAGGCTTTGTCTTGCAACAAATTAAGGCCGTAGCTATCTAAAATACAACTACCATTAACCCATACATGACGTTTATCTTCTTTAACAGCTTCTGCTATTTTCTTTCCACAACCATCAGTTGGATCAACTTCCACAAATTCAGAGCGACTTCTAACTGACATCCAATCATCACGAGCAACACCAAAGGTTTCTTTAAATAGATCCATCATAGATTCTTTTTGTATGTCTGATTCAAACTTTGATGGAAAATTTGATGCTAATGGTGTTCGATAGTTAGCATCCGTACTAGAAGAGCATTTATGATCATTACTATCTTTAAAAAAATCTAAATAAGGCGGTGATGTATAACTTAAATCATGACTACCAAAACCAGTATTCAAATTGCCATCATCATGAATAAATACATTGTTACGGTATCTTAATAAGACACAATCCCAATTAGTTGTATTACGCAAATTACCAGGATCAGGAAAAAACCTATAATCTCCATTAAAATACAAATCAGCAGAACTTTTAATTACCCCGCTACTTTTTGCGCCACCAGCAACGATTGTTTTAGTTATTTTTTTATAATCATTATCAGTCTTTGATGTTAGTACCGACTTACTATCATCAGTAACAATACTTAATGTTAATGGCTGTCCGTCTATCACTGTTTTACATTTATCTAAACTAGTACTTACATCAGATTTATTACTTATCTCAGCAAACCCACACTCCAGCCCACCCTCGGCAGCCCAATGCGCTTGTCTAGCTAATACTTCATTTTGAGTGCGTTTAATCTGATAAAATAAATTCTTATATGAAGCCAATGAAAATAACAACGCTACTATTAATAACATGCTGGTAATTAATAGTGTCGTCATCCCTGACTGTTGATGCTTATTCATTATTGCCAATTCCTTGTTTTAATCTGAATCGACTTCGCGGTACTTACTGAATCATCATTTTTTAAATGCGCAGCAAGGGTTATTTTAATTAATTGACTCGTAGCACTAGCAGAGCTTATAGCGTTATTTTCAATATCAAATTGATTTACAGAAATCTGCTTATCATAAATTAATGAATAAGCATCTGTTGGATTACAAGCTGTAGCTATCGTTTTTATTGCCGAAGATACGCGATAAACTAATTTTTTATCTTTTTCTTTATACATCAATTCATTATATCGACGTCCATCAGGAGAATCATAAGCGTAAGATAAGCAGTTATTCTCAGGATTTACATAAACGACATTACTCGCACCTGATAGCTTCAAACTTGAAGTACCACTCGATACATACCCTGCCCGCAATACATCTTCTTTGATCAATCGAAAAGCATCGTTGACATCTTGTTGAAGCAACAATTCTAAGGATCGTTTATTTGCCGCTTGATGACCGGATAAAAAAACTGAACCGACAACACCAATCGCAATTAAACCCACTGACGATGCAATAAGTAATTCAATTAAACTAAAACCTTGATTAGCACTTTTCATAAGTACCCAACTTTTTAGAATCTGCTTCTAAGCAGGTATAAATACGCCCGGTAATACTATAAAGAACAGTCTTTAATTTATAGTCACCAATGCTATAACGATAACTACCATTAGCATTAGGTTTTCCATGAAGAGGATCAAAAGAAAAGAATTTAAGGCTCCTTGTATTTGTCATATCTATTCCAGAAAAAGAAACCGATTCTATCGTTGAAAAAATAGTGCTTTCAGAATCTAATGATGTAATTTTCCATGAAACTACAGATCGGGGAGACATATTTGACGCAGTACTTTCAACATACACCTCTACCCCACGCATCACCGCTTCTGATTTGGCTTGCACCAATAACCATTCTATTTCTGTCGCCAAGCGTTTAACTTTATTTGATTCAATTAAGCCATTAAAACTTGGGGCAGCCATTGCAATCAGAATGCCCATGATCACCACGGTAAAAACCAATTCCAACAGCGTAAATCCCCGTTGGCTGTCACCATGATGATGTATGTAATGAAAGTGCGTGATAATTTCGCGAGCCATTCCCCAAATCCCTGTTAAGGTTATTCTTATACACCAAGAACAACTTGCCTGAGAGTTTATCACCACCGCAAAATAGCACCGTTAGGATATCAATCAGTTATCGAGTCAACTCGAATATTTAAGAGATTACGGAAGATGATTAAACAAAAAGGCGTGACGCTGATCGAAATGTTGATAGCGGTGGCTATCATTGGGGTATTAACTGCGATTGCTTATCCTTCATATCAAGACCATGTATTGAAGGGGCATCGTACTCAGGCGATGGGGGATCTGATTAAAATTCAATTAGCGCTAGAAGAAACTTATACCCAAAACAGTGCTTATGATTTTACTATTGTCAGTGGTGGTAGTTGTTCTTTTTGTGATACTGATAAAGACCGTTATGTATTGGAATTAGAGAAAAAAATCACAGATGGTCTCATCACGGGTTATCTCATAAAGGCAAAAACTACACAGCTACAAAATAATGATGAATGCAAAGAACTAACGCTAGATCAAACCAGTAAGGGTTCACCTGAGCATTGTTGGTAATATTTTCACTGGCTTCTTTTATGCTCAAACACGTGATAAATAGATCACGGATAGCTCGTACCTCTCTTCCGAGATGACGAATAATAACCTGCATTATTTCCTTTATGGTGAGGGGCTTAGTTCTACTTATTCCATTAATTAAGTGGTCATATTTAAAAAGCATTAGATTCCCTATCGCCCTCGCGGGCATTCACTGTAGGGAATGACGGATATTCTGGCACAAAAAAGCCGCTATTAGCATGTGCTGATAGCGGCTTTTATTTATTCTTGTTTACGACTGATTAGTTGGTTAAATCGTCGAAAAACTTTTTTACGCCGTTAAAGAAACCTTCAGACTTTGGCTTGTGCTTACTCGCATCTTTACCGCCAAATGTTTCTTCTAATTCTTGCAGTAGTTCTTTTTGACGCTTGCTTAAATGTACTGGCGTTTCAACCACCAATTTACAGATAAGATCACCGCGTAAACCACCACGCACAGAATCAACACCTTTGCCGCGCATACGGAACATACGGCCCGTTTGCATTTCAGCAGGTACTTTCAAGCTAACACGACCATCAAGGGTAGGTACTTCAACCTCACCGCCTAATGCTGCCATTGTGAAACTTACAGGCACTTCACAATGTAGGTTATTACCTTCGCGCTGGAAAATGTGGTGTTCTTTAACATGTACTTGAACGTACAAGTCACCCGCTGGTGCGCCTTGTTCTCCAGCTTCGCCTTCGCCCGTTAAGCGAATACGATCGCCAGTATCAACACCCGCAGGAATTTTAACTGATAGCGTTTTGGTTTCTTCTACACGGCCTTCGCCATGGCACTTATCACATGGGTCTTTGATAATTTGACCACGACCATGACAATGTGGACATGTTTGCTGAACCGCAAAGAAACCCTGACGCATCTGCACTTGTCCAGCACCATGACAGGTACCACACGTTGTTGCAGATGAACCTTTTTTAGCGCCAGAACCATCACAGCAGTCGCAACCAACCAATGTTGGTACTAGGATTTCTTTCGAACAACCGCGAACAGCTTCTTCCAACGTCAGTTCCATGTTGTAGCGAAGATCTGAACCGCGCTGCGCACGTTGTTGACGACGACCACCGCCACCACCAAAGATATCACCAAACACATCACCAAAGATGTCACTGAAGTCTGCACCGCCGCCGAAGCCGCCGCCACCACCACCGCCCATACCACCTTGTTCAAAGGCTGCATGGCCGTATTGATCGTAAGCAGCGCGCTTTTGGTCGTCTGTTAGAATTTCATAAGCGTATTTCACTTCTTTGAATTTCTCAGCAGATTCCGCATCACCCTGGTTACGGTCGGGGTGGAACTTCATTGCTAAGCGCTTATAAGCCTTTTTAATGTCACGCTCACTGGCGTCACGGGCCACACTTAACACTTCGTATAAATCACGTTTCGACATAACTTGATTGTCACCTAGCTAGATATAGTTACGGGCGTTAGAGTAACCTCAAACGCCCGTAATTTAAACAAGATGTTAACTAATAATAGTTAATGGTCTTATTTGTTGTCTTTAACTTCTTCAAACTCAGCATCAACAACATCGTCGTCTTGCTTAGCTTGTTGCTCACCAGTTGCGCCATCAGCTTGTTGTGCTTGTGCTTTCTGTTGAGCGATTTCCATTAGCTTTTGAGAAGCTGCAACAAGCGCTTGAACTTTCGCGTCGATTGCTTCTTTATCTTCGCCTTTGCGTGCTTCTTCTAGTTCAGCAACAACAGCTTCGATTTTTGCTTTCTCATCAGCAGGAAGTGCATCGCCAGCTTCTTCAATTTGCTTACGAGTACCGTGAACAAGTTGGTCAGCTTGGTTACGAGCAGTTACTAGCTCTTCAAACTTCTTATCAGTTTCTTTGTTAGCTTCAGCTTCCTGAACCATCTTCTCGATGTCAGCATCGCTTAGACCGCCAGACGCTTGGATAGTGATCTTCTGCTCTTTACCTGTAGTCTTGTCTTTCGCTGAAACGTTTAGGATACCATCGGCATCTAGGTCAAACGTTACTTCGATTTGAGGCATACCACGTGGTGCAGCTTGAATACCTTCTAGGTTGAACTGACCAAGAGACTTGTTGAAGCTCGCTTGCTTACGCTCACCTTGAATAACGTGGATAGTTACCGCGTTTTGGTTATCTTCAGCAGTAGAGAACACTTGGTTCGCTTTTGTTGGGATAGTTGTGTTCTTCTCGATAAGTTTAGTCATCACGCCGCCCATGGTTTCAATACCAAGAGACAGTGGAGTAACGTCTAGAAGAAGTACGTCTTTAACATCACCAGCAAGTACACCAGCTTGAACAGCAGCGCCTACAGCAACAGCTTCATCAGGGTTAACGTCTTTACGTGGCTCTTTGCCGAAGAATTCAGTTACTTTAGCCTGAACCATTGGCATACGAGTTTGACCACCAACAAGGATGATGTCGTTGATGTCGCTAACAGAAAGACCAGCATCTGAGATAGCTACTTTTAGTGGCTCAAGAGTACGTTGAACTAGGTCTTCAACTAAAGATTCTAGTTTCGCACGAGTCACTTTGATGTTCATGTGCTTAGGACCAGTCGCATCAGCTGTGATGTAAGGTAGGTTAACATCAGTTTGCTGTGCAGAAGACAGTTCGATCTTCGCTTTTTCTGCTGCTTCTTTTAGACGCTGCATTGCTAGCGGATCGTTCTTAAGGTTGATACCTTGGTCTTTCTTGAACTCGTCTACTAAGTAGTTGATTAGACGTGTATCGAAATCTTCACCACCAAGGTGTGTATCACCATTAGTTGCTAGAACTTCAAATGTCTTCTCGCCATCGACTTCATCGATTTCGATGATTGAGATATCAAATGTACCACCACCAAGGTCGTAAACAGCGATAGTGCGATCGCCGCCTGTCTTATCAAGACCGTAAGCAAGTGCAGCTGCTGTTGGTTCGTTGATAATACGCTTAACATCTAGACCTGCGATACGGCCAGCATCTTTCGTTGCTTGACGCTGTGCATCGTTAAAGTAAGCAGGTACTGTGATAACTGCGCCAGTTACTTCCTCACCAAGGAAATCTTCAGCAGTTTTCTTCATTTTCTTAAGAATTTCAGCAGATACTTGAGGAGCAGCCATTTTTTGGCCTTTCGCTTCTACCCATGCATCACCGTTGTCAGCCTTAACAATTTTGTAAGGCATGATTTCGATATCACGCTGAACTTCTTCATCTTCAAAACGACGACCAATTAAACGCTTGATAGCGAATAATGTATTCTCAGGGTTTGTTACCGCCTGACGCTTTGCAGGTTGACCAACTAGCGTTTCGCCGTCTTGCGTGTATGCAACAACTGATGCTGTTGTACGTTCGCCTTCTGCGTTTTCAATTACACGTGGCTTACCGCCGTCTAATACAGCTACACAAGAGTTAGTTGTACCTAAGTCAATACCAATGATCTTACCCATCAGACAATCTCCGAAATTCGTTATATGTTCTTAACTACACCCAAAATAACAAATGGGTTAGCGGTTCGGGATAACCCCGTGACAAATACATTTAATGTCTTATGACTACTAGATAAGGCCGCCAGATTACTTTTCAAGGGGAGATCCCAAAAAAAGTGCAAAAAAATAAAAAAACCCACCGAAGTGGGCCTTATTTTGCGACATTACCAAGTAAACCTTGATTCCTTTGTCGAAAATTACGCTTGGGTATTCACGTTACCCGCAGCCGCTTTTGATACCATCACCATTGCTGGACGGATCACACGACCATTTAATTCGTAACCTTTTTGCATTACAGCCATCACAGAGTTAGGCGCAAATTCAGTGCTTTCTTGAATCGCCATTGCTTGGTGGAATTCAGGATTAAATGTTTCACCTAGTGGATCAATAACAGTTAAACCAAATTTCGCTACTGTTGATGTCATTGTCATCAATGTTAGCTCAACACCTTCCATCATCGCTTTAGTTGCTTCGTCATTCTTGTCGGCCATATCAATAGCGCGCTCAAGATTGTCAATAACAGGCAATAGCTCTTCAGCAAATTTGTTTAATGCGTATTTACGGGCTTTATCGATTTCTTGCTCAGAACGGCGACGAACGTTATCGCTTTCAGCACGAATACGTAAGGCCATATCTTTTACTTCGTTCACTTCAGCATCTTTTGCCAACAGTGCCGCTTCTAATTCTGCAATGCGAGCTGCGTATAATTCTTGCTCAGATTCAACAAACTCACCCTCGACAGCTTCAACTTCTACAGCTTCAACTGCGTCGTTTAGCTGCTCATCCTGTACATTGTGGTTTTTGTTAGTCATGCGTTGGTTCTCCGCCAAGATAAAGGGTATTTATTCATTTAGTAGCCTTATTGGATAAGCGCTACTTTTAGAACAGTCTTGAGCATATTATGGGGATGAAGTTCAATGATTCAAGCCAATATTGACAACAAACCACGACAAGTTGTTTTTTCTAAGGCTATACTGACCCACCATCATTTGTTGGAACAAGGACATGAAGCGTATTTTTGACACTATCGCGTTAATTGGCAAACCACGGAATCCTGAGGCATTACAAACACATTCAAGCCTTTACGAATGGTTGACTGCACAAGGTTATAACGTGTTAGTTGATCATCGGTTAGCCAACGATATTGACGTACCAGAGCATTGCTTTTGTGATTTACTCACCATTGGTGATAAAGCAGATCTCGCCGTTGTTGTTGGCGGTGATGGGAATATGCTCGGTGCTGCTCGCGTATTATCGCGGTTTGATATTTCAGTCATTGGCGTTAATCGCGGTAATTTAGGGTTCTTAACGGATCTTGATCCTGAAGATTTTGAGCAACAACTTGCGCTTGTACTTGCTGGCGAATTTATCAAAGAAGATCGGTTTCTTTTAGAAGCTGAGGTTCATCGACATGGTCAAATTAAAAGTCGAAATGCAGCCTTAAACGAAGCGGTATTACACCCAGATAAAATTGCCCACATGATCGAGTTTGAAGTCTATATTGATGACTGCTTTGCGTTCTCACAGCGTTCTGATGGCTTGATTATTGCGACCCCAACTGGCTCAACGGCCTATTCTCTTTCTGGCGGTGGCCCTATTTTATCGACCAGTTTAAACGCCATTGCGCTCGTGCCTATGTTTCCACACACCCTTTCATCACGTCCGTTAGTTGTTGATGGTGATCGTTGCATTAAATTATTGGTGTCACCTAATAATGGCAGCACCTTAGAAGTCAGCTGTGATGGTCAAGTTTCACTACCTGTCAGCCCAGGTGATGAAATTCATATTTATCAAAGTGAAGATCGCCTGCAATTAATTCATCCAAAGAATTATAGTTACTACAATGTGTTACGTGGAAAGCTAGGCTGGTCAAGTCGATTATTTTAAATCAAATCCCCTTTTTAACGCTAAAACCAGCACTGCAAATTTGCTGGTTTTTTTATCGCTGTACAAAAAGTTAACCTAAGTCACATTTTCTCTGAATAATTCTTACCTTAGTACTTTACTGGTTATAGATACAGTATATACTGTATGAAAAAACAGGTGTTGATTTAAACAGGTGAACACAATGCTAGCGCATATGACGATCTCTAATTTTGCTATTGTCAAAACTCTTCAATTTGAACTAAAGTCAGGAATGACCACTATTACAGGTGAAACCGGTGCCGGTAAATCTATTGCTATTGATGCATTAGGTTTATGTTTAGGTGATCGTGCTGAGGCCTCTATGGTGCGACCAAATGAAGATAAAGCTGAAATTTCAGCGGCATTTTTATTAGCGAATAACCAAGCTGCTCGACGTTGGCTCGAAGATAACGAACTCAGTGATGGTGAAGAATGTATTTTGCGCCGCGTGATCACCAAAGAAGGCCGCTCGCGTGGTTTTATTAACGGCAGCCCTGTTCCCGCATCGCAACAAAAAGCGTTAGGTCAACTACTGATCAATATTCATGGTCAACATGCTCACCAACAGCTAATGCGCCCTGAATATCAACAACAAATGCTTGATCAATATGCAGGTCATCACTTATTGATTGATCGCACTCGCAGCGCTTATCAACGCTGGCGTCAAGCACATAACGAGCTCAAGCGGTTAACCCAAAGCCGTGATGAAAATGAAGCTCAAAAACAATTACTCCAATACCAAGTTAAAGAACTCGATGAATTAGCTTTAGGTGAAGAAGAGTTTACTGAGATTGAAGAAGAGCATAAGCGTCTGTCAAATTCAGGTGAGCTGGCTATTTCAAGCCAAACAGCGTTATCTGTTCTGTATGACAATGACGACGGTAACGCCCTGCAATTATTACAACTGGCTTGCCAACAAGTAAATAATCTTGGTGAATATGACAGCACTTTAAGCGCGATCCCGCAGATGCTCGAAGAAGCGATCATTCAAGTTCAAGAAGCCAGCCAAGAATTACGCAGCTACCTTGATAACTTAGATATGGATCCACACCGATTAATTTATCTTGAAGAGCGTTTAGCTAAAATCATGTCAATGGCACGCAAACACTATGTGATGCCCGCAGAGCTATATCAAAAGCACCATGATTTACTCAAAGAACTTGATAACCTTGATTGTAGCGATGAACGCTTAGAAGATATGGCCGCTAACGTTGAATGTTTACGTCAACAATGTATTGAAGCTGCTGAAAAGTTAAGCAAAAGCCGTCAACGTTACGCCAAAGAGTTAGACCAAAAAATCACAGACAGCATGCACATGCTAAGTATGGAACACGGTGAATTTGAAATTGCACTCACCAGTGATCCTGATCGCATGCTAAGTCCACTCGGTTACGACAGCATTAATTTCTTAGTCTCAACCAACCCAGGTCAACCATTACAGCCATTAGGCAAAGTGGCATCGGGGGGTGAGCTTTCACGTATATCATTAGCAATCCAAGTGATCACCGCTCAAAAAGTTGAAACCCCAAGTTTGATTTTCGATGAAGTCGATGTCGGTATCAGTGGCCCAACAGCGGCTATTGTCGGCAAAATGTTACGTAAACTCGGCAAGTCAACCCAAGTAATGTGTGTAACTCACTTACCGCAAGTCGCAGGTTGTGGGCATCAGCAAATGTTTGTTGCCAAGAAAACCACTGATGGTCAAACCGAAACGCAGATGCGCCCATTGAGCACAGATGATCGTATTGCCGAGCTCGCGCGCCTACTCGGTGGCAGTGAAATTACTGAGCGAACTCTCGCAAATGCGAAAGAACTGCTGGTTGCGGCTTGATTTAATTTCGCATCTTGGGCGAATATGAAATAAACTAAAACATTGATGCAACTATTGCTAATAGCAGTAGTCGAATATCAAAATATATTACTTTTTTTCTTTACCGCTTTTTACTTCTGCCAAGAGCTTGTTTATCATCGCAGCAGTTAAAGCTAAAAAGCCAGGATGCTATGAGTTGGAAAAACATTGCAGCCCTAACCTTAGTGTTGGGCTTACTTAGCGGCTGTTCGGTCGCTGAACGTTTGGTTTATCGTATTGATATTGACCAAGGCAACTATGTAGAACAGAAAAGTGTTAATACCTTGCGTGTTGGCATGACGAAGACACAAGTTCAATATGTGCTGGGTACACCTATGTTAGTAGACCCAAGTTACCCCAATACATGGAACTACATTTTCTACGAACAAAATGGTCATGATAAGCCGGTTCAAAAGAACTTGTTCTTAACCTTCAACCAACAGGCACAGCTTGTTAGTATGAAAGGTGATTACAAGCAAGGTCCAAACTTTATGGATCCAATGAATTAATCAGACTTCATAGAAAATGCTTGTTTTCAAAGCAATAAAAAAAGCTCGCTAATGGCGAGCTTTTTGTTGTCTGCTATAAAATAGAGCCGTTATTTTTCAGCGTCTTTTTTAGCTTGTTCTGCGCGCTTACGGCGGATCTCTCGCGGATCTGCAATTAACGGACGATAAATCTCAATCCGATCGCCATCGCGCGCCGTCGCATCTAATTTTACATTGCGACTGTAAATACCGACTTTATTAGTATTCAAATCAATCTCAGGGTACATAGTAAGAATACCTGATTGCTCAATGATCGCCTGAATAGGTGTTTCAGCAACAACAGCCAGTTTTAATACTCGCTGGACGTTAGGCAATGCGTAGACCACCTCAACGTGAATTAATGGTTGATCAGAATGCATACACTTCTCTTGCTCGCTGTGTGAACGCCTGCACCATATTACCGGTCAGATCACGAAAAATTTTTCCAAAGGCAACATCAATCAAACCACTGGTAAATTCGAACTCTAAGTTTAATTCGATTTTACACGCTGTCGCATCAAGTTCAGTAAATGTCCATCCGCCAACTAACTTTCGAAAAGGACCATCCACCAGCTGCATTTGAATTTGGTTAAAATCGACCAATTTATTATGCGTCACAAATGTTTTACGAATACCTGCTTTGGCAACATCTACCGATGCCATCATATGACTAGTCGAACTTTCAATGATTTTACTGCCCGCACAGCCGGGTAAAAACATTGGGTAAGATTCAACATCATTCACCAAGTTAAACATTTGTTGGGCGCTAAAAGGCACCAGTGCTGAACGACTAATTTGTGGCATAGCTTCTCCTTCATCGAACACATCCTCACCCTGAAGATAAAATCTATTCGCTGCGTTTAGTCAATGATACCATTACTGGGCTATCGACCAAAATAACAGTTACCATCAAGCGGTATTATGGTAACGTCAATAGCTTATTCGACCAGAAAAATCACTGATATTAGATTTTGTTCTGGGACTGCAACAATGACTCTACGAGGTCAACATGGCTAAAAAACCAAAGCAAAGTAGCAATACTATTGCCAAAAATAAAAGCGCTCGTTTTGAATTTGCCATTGGCGACGAATACGAAGCCGGTATGGTACTCCAAGGTTGGGAAGTAAAAGCCATCCGTGACGGTAAAGTAAACATGACTGAAAGCTATGTTTTCTTACGTAACGGTGAAGCTTTTATTTCAGGCTTAACCATTGCCCCATTAAATGCAGCATCAACCCACGTTGTCGCTGATCCTACTCGTGTACGTAAGCTATTACTTAACCGTCGCGAAATCGGCAAAATAGAAGATTCAGTGAACCGCGAAGGCGATACCATCGTGGCATTGGTGATGTACTGGAGCACTTCTTTCGTAAAAGTGAAGATCGGTACTGCTCGTGGTAAGAAACTGCACGATAAACGCGCTGACAGCAAAGCCAAAGATTGGCAACGTGATAAAGCCCGCATCATGAAAGGCACTAACCGTTAAGTTACCTATGCAACATGATGTTAGCATTTGAATAGTAATCAATCACTTGGTCAGTAAATAATAATATAGTTATTGACCTCGTTAAATATTCTGCTAACATCAAATGCATCTGGGGCTGATTCAGGATTCGACAGGATCACGAAGGCTTGTGGAGCATGTCGAGGTGCGGTTTGCCTCGTTAAACAACCGCAAAAAAATAGTCGCAAACGACGAAAACTTCGCACTAGCAGCTTAATACCCTGCTGAGAGCGCTCCTGCCCTAGCTTCCGCTTGTAAGACGGGGAATAACAGGGGTTCAAACCCAAACGAGATAGCGAGGGATTCTTTGACTAGAGAGATGAACCGCGAAATAGAATTCTGGTATGTATTAGCATAGCGTGTCAATTCGCAGTGACGATACGAGAATAAAGATTGACTAAGCATGTAGCGCCATCTGTTAGACTGATTTTGGACGCGGGTTCAAATCCCGCCAGCTCCACCAAATTCGTATACGAAGACATCCTAGGATGTCCTAAAAGCCCCCTAAGCTACTGGTTTAGGGGGCTTTTTTGTATCTATAGGATTCTATAACGTCCAGTAGCATCTTTGATTTATAGGTACACCAATGGGTACACTGCGATAACGATGTTTATTTGGTGTACCCATTATGGCAAAAGTAACTACTCGGCTTACCGATAAAGAAATCAAATCAGCAAAAGCAGCAGACAAAGAATACAACCTATTTGACGGTGGAGGTCTTAGGCTTCGAGTCAAACCAAATGGCGCAAAACATTGGCTGTTGAACTATTACCGCCCCAATAGCAAAAAGCGGGCAAACCTAAGTCTAGGTAAATACCCCGATCTCTCACTCGCTATCGCCCGTAAGCTAGCTCAAGAAGCGCGTGAACTCCTCGCCCAAGATATCGACCCTCAAGAAGATAAGAAACGAAAACAGCAAGAACACAAAATCATTCATCAACACACTTTACTTAATATCGCTAAAGAATGGTTTGAAATTAAGCAAGGTGATATTACGCCTGACTATGCTGTTGATATATGGCGTTCACTTGAGCTACACATTTTCCCCAACCTATCGAATACACCAATTAAAGACATCACTGCGCCTTTGATCATTGAACAACTCAAACCGATTGAAGCAAAAGGTAGTCTCGAAACGGTGAAGCGATTAGCACAGCGTTTAAATGAGATAATGGATTTTGCAACCAACTGTGGTTTAGTTGCTGCAAACCCACTAACGGGCATTAAAGCTGCATTCAAAAAGCCGAAAAAAGAAAACATGGCTTCCCTCAAGCCAAGCGAATTACCAGAACTCATTAGTGCGATTGCCAACGCCAGTATCAAACGCACCACACGTTGCTTAATCGAATGGCAATTACATACCATGACACGCCCTTCTGAAGCAGCAGGTACTCGTTGGGATGAAATCGACCTAGAAGCTAAAATATGGACGATTCCACCAGCCCGCATGAAAAAACGTCGCGAACACCGCATCCCATTAACTGAACAAGCTATTGCCCTACTAGAAACCATGATGCCTATCAGTCAACATCGGGAATTTGTTTTCCCAGCAGACAGAGATCCGAAAAAGCCATGTAATAGCCAAACGGCAAATATGGCATTAAAAAGAATGGGATTTGCAGGAAGATTGGTGAGTCATGGCTTGCGTTCACTTGCAAGTACGACCCTTAACGAACAAGGTTTTGAGGCTGATTTAGTCGAGGCAGCATTAGCACACGTTGATGATAACCAAGTACGCAGTGCTTATAACCGTACCGATTATTTGGAAAGACGTATTCCAATGATGGTTTGGTGGAGTGGACATATAGAAAAGGCAAGTCAGGGAAAGCTATCAGTTACAGGCTATCTGAACTTAAAAAATGTTTTTTAATAAATTTAAAATCACCAGCGGTATTAGTGGTTTTCCTAACATCCGTCTTCATAGTCTTTAATTAAAAATTTCAAGGCTTGTTACTAGCTTTTATAGCATTACACAAAAAAGGAATATCAACCTCTTCACCGTGATCAATTTCCTCTCTCTCACCCACTAATGCTTCATAACGGACATAGAGTAGGATCTTTAGTTGCGATGCTAATAACACAAGCTGGTTTGGTATCTATTTACTAATATTTGATTTGATAACGTTCGAAAGAGAAAGCATTAGTAATGTCTATTATTAAACTAATTTTTTAATGCTTTAAAAATAAGGACTACTGATCAACGGAGGAGTAAGGTGGTGCTACTTATTAAAAGAGACCGACAGTACTTATCGATCTCTTTTATTGAAAAAACAGTTGTTAACTTAATTTACGAACGAAGCTTAAACGATCTGGTGCTTCATCATTAACAGAAATAGTTAAATAGTAACTACCGTCATTATTGGTGATTTTTCGAATGTAAATATTACCAGCAACCTGACCTTCGATGAAAAAATTTAAATGGACAATAGAATTACTATAATCGATATCCTTTACTTTAAGGCGATATGGAATTTGGTTTTCTACAAGTATAGGTGACTTACCATCTAGTCTAAATTGATATGATAAATTATGGGTCGCCCATACACCATTAAATGATTTTAAGAAATTTTGCTGTTTCACGTTTACTTGATTGTGTTGTTGCTTTACTTTTACTAGAGCTTTTGGATCATTCTCTGCCTTTAAAAAAGCTGGTGAGCTGAACGCCAATAACGCCGTTACATTACCTTTATCGCTGCTTTGCATTGTGTAGCGAGTCAACCCATTATCTAATACAATGCTTGCTTTTTTATTTGGTTCTTGATCAATAGCTCTAAAGTTTTCTGGTGTATCAGAAAAGGTTGGAGTTTTGCCTGATTCTGCAATGTATTTCAATCCATCGTTCACAGAGTCTTGGTTGAACATGACCACAGCCTTTTGAGCTTTGCCATTGATTCCAAAAACAATCAAAGGGTATGTTTTGCCATCATAATGATAATCAAAACAAATCATCACTTGATCAGCAATCCCTGACGGCTCATCCTCATGAAACGTACATATATCTGATGTTTTAATTTTGTTGATACTTTCACCAAACTTAATTGGATTAAAAGTTGAAGCGTTAGCCACAGTAGAGAAAAGCGCAGCCATTAACAAAGCAGAAATGGTTTTAAGTTTCATTGTTAAATCTCGAAAATTATAAATGCATCATATTTTATGCCTTCAACCAATATGCACTATAGCTAAGTGTGACATCTTTAATATTAAAAATAGAAAGATTTGCGGGGTGACAGTCGTATAAAAATCACAATGAGGAATGTACAAAAATGTATAAGACTTACTCATTCACACGTGTATAGTCTAGCGGCCACACTAAGCCGTCTATACTGTAACAGGTACTAAAAGTTAAAAGTGATTTAATACGATTGTTTAGTCTCACACGAGGCTAAACAATTCCTTCATCAATTCTTTCATTACCACCTCATAAGCGTTCACAAAACAACCAAACAGTAACATCAGTCAAAAATAAATAGACGAGAGTTCAACTCCCAAAACACACTAATAACATAATCCAATAACGTCCAACCACATCCAACCACGTCTTAACCAAAAAATAAAAACACTTAAAAACATACCCTTACCAACTTCCACCGCATATTGACACTACCTTTAGACAGGTACACCATAAAATTAATCACACAAAATGGTGTACCTATTATGGCTAAAATAACAACTCGACTAAGCGATAAAGAAATCAAAGCAGCAAAGCCAAAAGAGAAAGAATATATGCTCTCTGATGGTGACGGATTACGTGTAAGAATAAAACCTAATGGTTCAAAGCTATGGCTGCTTAATTACACTCATCCAACAATACGCAAACGCACTAACTTTGGATTAGGTAAATACCCTGAGGTGTCACTTGCTAATGCGCGCAAAATCGCTTTAGATGCGAAAGCACTTATTGCTCAAGGCATCGACCCGCAAGAGAATAAGAAACAGCAGCAGCAAGAACAACAAGCTACCCACCAACATACTTTGTTTAATGTGTCTAAAGAGTGGTTTGCTATCAAACAAGATGACATCACATCTAATCATGCTACCGATATATGGCGTTCACTTGAGCGACATATTTTCCCTAACTTAGCAAATACACCCGTTAAGACAATTACCGCCCCAATGGTTATTAAGTTACTAAAGCCTATCGAGGCCAGAGGTAGCCTTGAAACCGTAAAACGATTAGCTCAGCGTTTAAATGAAATAATGGATTTTGCAACCAACTGTGGCTTAGTTACTGCGAACCCACTAACGGGCATTAAGGCTGCATTCAAAAAGCCAAAAAAAGAAAACATGGCAACCCTACAACCTAGTGAGTTACCCGAACTCATTAATAACATTGCTAACGCCAGTATCAAACGTATCACTCGTTACCTAATCGAATGGCAATTACACACCATGACGCGTCCGTCAGAGGCTGCAGGTACTCGTTGGGATGAAATCGACCTAGAAGCTAAAATATGGACGATTCCACCAGCAAGAATGAAAAAACGTCGTGAGCATCGTATTCCATTAACTGAACAAGCATTTGCCCTATTGGAAATAATGAAACCGATTAGCGGGCATCGAGAGTTTGTATTTCCATCGGATAGAGATCCATTAAAGTCGTGTAATAACCAAACCGTAAATATGGCACTTAAACGCATGGGATTTGCAGGAAGATTAGTAAGTCATGGGTTGCGTTCACTGGCAAGCACTACGCTCAATGAGCAAGCTTTTGAGGCAGATTTAGTCGAAGCGGCATTAGCGCATGTAGACAGTAATCAAGTACGTAGCACTTATAATCGTACCGATTACTTAGAAAGACGCATTCCGATGATGGGCTGGTGGAGTGAGCATATAGAAAAGGCTGCACAAGGCAGACTCTCAGTTACAAGTACTCTAGCATTACAGCCAGCAATGTAATTCGCTTAAAATCGCCAGTAATACTAGTGACGACTTAACTATATCAAACACGTTTTTGGACAAAGATGCATTTGCACATTGCTAATTTAGAAATACATAGATTAGTTAATATATGGAAATTCAAACTCATTTGGATGATTGTTCAGTATTGCTGGAACAGATCGGTTCAAGTCATGGAAGAGCATCAAATACTAATAATCACTGCTGTCAGTGCGTTATCTTGCGGGGACGGTGTAAAGCATAACACTCAAAACCTATTTAAGTGGCTATGTCTAATGATATAAAAGATGGATCATACTTGAAAGTAAAGCTCTCTTTAAGAGAGCTTTATATTATTTCGCTTTTGTATCTCGGAACATTAATGAAAGAACTTGCTTTACTTCTTTAGTATCAATTTCCTCAGGAGTAGAAGCTATGCTTCGGTCATAAATATCTCTTAGCTTCAGTTTCGCTGAGGCTTCTCTTATCTTTATTGCTTGTGAGCCACTTTTATCAGAGGGCTGATATACCAAATTGCAAAAGAAGTGACGTACAAAAATGTCAGAACCTCGGTCTAATGTAACTTTGGTATCTGCAATATGTTCACTTCTATCTATGAGTTCATGTGTGTTCATGAAGTTTTTTACTCCATCCTTGAACTCTTCTTGGACAATGTTCTCGACATAACGATTCCATTTTCCAGATAAAGATAAAAACTCTAACCAAGCATCAATTTTTTTACGATATTGACCAGTCTGAACATATACAAGTAAGCCTGCTTGTTTATCTCGTTTAGCGTACCTTGTTAGCAGCTGGAGTATCCCTTCAAAAGCTTTATCATTAGAAGTTAGCCTCTTAGCTTCAGCTATCCACTCGTGACCATAGCCTTTTACAACAAGATCTACTGCCCCGCCTTTACGTTTTACTTGGCTTTCTGCTTCTAAATACTCATTGACATTGAGTTGGCGGACTAGCGCACTTGTGATGCAGTCTTCACTGCTCTCTAAGAAGTGGTCTGCATCATTCTCTAATGCTTCAAGTTGAAGGGCAACTTTATCATAGAGAATAGCGATGAAATCTTCGTATTCCATCGATTGCATCGTTGGTAATGCTACTTGAGCTAATTTTTTCGCTGAAACTTGGCTATTGATTAGTTCAATTATTTCAACTTCAGTCATGCATTTCTTATCTCAGGGTGAATGAAACAAGAAAAACCTAATCTCTTCTGATCGAAGTCCTTTATCTCACGCCCATCTCTATCCACTGGCGGTAGGTCATGAGTTTTGGCTTCAAAGTATGACTCAGATGTTACTTCTATTGCATCGCTATTATCGAGTGGGTAATAACAGAACTGTAAGGAAAAAATCTTTACAGGTTTGGATGATAGAAATAAAACACTATCAATCAGTCCTTCAAGATCCATCGACTTCGATGCTTCAAGTAGTTCAACAATCGAGTAATACGTTCTATTCGGATGTTGTTCGATAGAGTTTAAGATATTGACAATCAAACAGTGATTGTTTTTACCATGAGTTAGGCATCGAGCCGCCTCGATTTTCTCGATAAGCAGTTTGAGGTTTACCTTTCCAGTAATTCGGCTCATTTTTTAAGACCTTAATAGTAAGGTGTTTATTATATTCGAAAGCATTAGACTATCTTTAGGTTCTTTTATCACAATGCTTTCACATTTTTTAGCATCCCAATGTGTTCTCGTTGGGTCGAATGATAGTTCCATTTCAAAGTCATCGTGATTAGGGTAAAGATAACGCAATGTAATTTGAAATGGATGATAAGTATTTCCATTAGCACTTACATCATGCTTTGCGAGTTCGGGTCTGCAGCAATGACCTGGATCATTACAAGCACTTGAGGTTTGATGCGGTTTTTCTTCAAATGTTGCCACTCTACCCCAGCTTATTCTGCCAGCATTTTGGTCTTCATAAAGTGACTTGATAGCTTCAAAAAAGTTTACAGGGGTACCATCAACTTTTCCGCCTCGAACGTTCACGTCATTAACAAATGCGATTTTGAGTTGCTTGAGCTCATCTAGGGTATCGCTTTTGCGTATCTCACATGATAGTCGATATTCTACTCTATCACTCGTATGAGGAACAAAAACTGTGTGAAATGCTTGAGAGTGTGCAAGCTTATAGGAGTTTTGCTTTATTCGAACAGAAGAATAAATAAGAGCGTAACCACCATTTATATCTGAAACTTTGCACAACTTTACGCCAGTTTCGTACGTAACACCATCTTCTAAATCGAATTTAGAAGGATATAAGTTGACTACTTGTGAATTTGTTCTTGCTTGAGTACCCATGGCAGCTATTTGCGTTCTTAACAAGGTTGCAGTAGCGCTGTCTAGCTCAACGATTTCATAGCGATGATTAGCGCTAGATAAAAAACGATCGATGGTATCAGCTAGTGCACCTACAGTGCAGCGAGCCTTGTTAGCGTCTTTAGACTCTATATCAGTTTTGATGCGCTCTCTCAAAGACCCCCAACGACCAGTTGTGCTGAAACCAACATTTTCAAGAAGGAAACGGAAATAAGTCAACCCTTCTGTCTGTCCGACGGAAGCTAGTAACTTATCCAGTGTAATATCTGTCGCTACTTGAGAAGTAGACTGTGGAGAGGTTGTTTGACTATTT
This sequence comes from Photobacterium phosphoreum, assembly GCF_002954725.1. Classification (GTDB taxonomy): domain Bacteria; phylum Pseudomonadota; class Gammaproteobacteria; order Enterobacterales; family Vibrionaceae; genus Photobacterium; species Photobacterium phosphoreum. The sequence goes on along the minus strand of NZ_MSCQ01000001.1, from coordinate 167,085 downwards.
ACTGAGCCCATACTTATTTTTACTTATAGTTTACTGATTTCATAATATTACCTTGAACTCACCTGATCTTGAATAAATATTAACTAATAGTGAGACGACCGAGGTAAATTAAGTCAATTCGAATACTCGGTGGCTATAAGCTTTCAACTGGGCGAATTACAGCGAGATTTATCAGCCGAAAATCTCGTTAGTTTCAAATGGGATAGAAATACGTCAGCCTAACAATTAGGATTCTATTTATTCCAATGTCTTTTCACTGTGGCAATACTTATCCTTAATTCTTTCGCCACATTAGTTTGTGATAATCCACCAGCTTTTTTTTCTTGTACTGCGATGGTCGTATTACGAGCTTCTGGTCTACCCAACTTCTTACCCTGAACTTTTGCCCGTTCAATCCCTTCTTTGGTTCGTTCTCTTATGCGATTCCGTTCAAACTCAGCAAAGGCTGCAAACATTTGTAGCATTAGCTTTCCTTCTGCACTTGATAAATCAGCAACGGGTAAATCTAAGCAAACGACCTTAACCCCTTTTTGGGTTAATAAATTAATCGTATTTTGTACATCAATATTGTCACGCCCTAAACGGTCTAATTTTAAAACGACTAACATATCACCCGTTTCCATTTGGTGATTAATAAGCATTTTAAATTGCTCTCGCTTCATTGCTTCAATTGAGCCTGAAACCGTTTCACTTACAATACGAGAATCAGAGACTTCATAACCTTTTTGACGAATAGCAATAATTTGGTTTTGTGTTGTCTGTTCTGTTGTTGATACTCGACAATAAGCAAAAATACGCATCTATGTTTAATTCCATCTGAATTGGTGTCATAAATTATAGTATCATTTAAAATAAGTATCATAAATGTTATACCCTATATTTTTGATACCAGTTTAAGTAATAAAAAACTGGTATCAATAAACGGAGTGTTTTTGATACTAACAGCATGTTTTGCCCTAAACTTCTTACAGTCTCAATATTCAGTGTCTTTTTCAAAGCGATTAATTAACTTCAATGCACCATCAATTGTCGAGTCATGTTGCCGCTTCGCATCTTTCAGATACTTGATGTATTCATATATAATTTGAGCATTATTTGTGTTTTTTTATTCATCATCAAATACCGTATCTAAAGGGTAATTTAAAAGGGCTGTTTCACTTAGGATTAGATGACTTCCCTCAAGCCATTGATGATGCAGTAATGAATAGTAATGAGTCACACCAAGAAATGATGATGCAATACCTATCCAACCCAGAACTGGCAAAAGGCTTTGCCCGTGTCGTGTTTGATATGTTGAAGGGAGCATAGCAACCACCAGCACAATGACTGTAGATTAAGCTATTACAGTCATTATTTTTGTTCTTAATTTCATAACACAAGGACAGCATATCAGTGAGCATTAAGGTCTCTCATATTACGCACGTTAGTAATCTCAACAATATTATTGCTGAAGGCTGCTTATGGTCTGATGCAAAACGTATTGAACTGAATCTAACTAATGAAAATATTGGCTATAGCCACATTAAGGCACGCCGCCTACAACATTCTGTAACAGTTGCTGCTGGTGGCTACATTGGGGAATATGTTCCTTTCAATTTTTGTCCACGATCAGTCATGTTATATGTCATTCATCACGGTCATGAAAACTACCAAGGTGGGCAAGAACAAATATTGCACCTTATTAGTGATATCGACACGATTAGAGCAACTGACTCAGATTGTTTTTTCACAGATATTCATGCTGATTTAGCCTTTGCAGAGCAAATAGACGATTTCAGTCGTATTGATGAACTTGATTCTAAGAAAATTCATGCAAAATATTGGCAAGACTGTAAAGAAGAAAAACAGGCGGAATTTTTAGCTCACCAATCAGTTTCTTGGAATTGTATTCGACAGATTGGCGTAAAAACGCCAGAATTAGCCGAAGAAGTAAAAAAAATTATCGCATCATCTAACCACCAGCCAGATGTTGTCATTAAACCTGAGTGGTATTATTAATTGAGTAGTTCACAATGATTTCGTACGTTAAAGGCAATATTCTTCACGATCAAGCTGATGCCATTATCAATACCGTCAATACTGTTGGCGTTATGGGTAAAGGCTTAGCTTTGCAGTTTAAGAAAGCATTTCCTGATAATTTCAAAGCTTACAAATTAGCTTGTGACAATAAAGAATTAACGACAGGACAACTGTTATCTATACCTACTCACTCAATGAATGCCCCTTACTTTATTATTAACTTTCCAACTAAAGCACACTGGAAAGGCAAATCAAAAATAGAGTATATCCGTGAAGGGTTAATCGCCTTAAAGAAAGAAGTTGAGCGTTTAAATTTAACATCAGTCGCTATACCTGCTCTTGGTAGTGGTTTAGGTGGATTGCCATGGTCTGAGGTTGAATCTGAAATCTTAAGCTCATTAAGCGACATGCCTAATGTTGAGTGGCGTTTATATCCCCCTCAAAATGCACCACAAGCTGAATTGATGGTAAATAAAACCCCAAAGCCGAGAATGACTATTGGTCGCGCGGCAGTTATAGGTTTAATAAATCAATACCTATCAACAGGTTTACATTACAACCTATCACTACTTGAAGTTCAAAAACTGGTGTACTTTTTAACAGCATCAGGTGAAACACTGAATAAAGTTCAGTTTCAAAAGCATCACTATGGTCCGTATGCCGATGTGTTACGCCACGTACTTAATAAAATGGAAGGTCATTTTATTTCTGGCTACGCTGACGGTAAAAATACGCCAGACGTTCCAATTTCATTGAAGCAAGATGCTATTACCAGTGCGCAGTCATTTTTAGACTCTCACCCAGAGACAAAGCATCACTTTGATGAGGTAACCAAACTGGTCAATGGCTTTGAGTCACCTTATGGCATGGAATTACTTTCAACCGTTCACTGGGTCGTTACTCATGAATGCGCAGGTGATGAAATTAATCCCGATGATGTAGTGAGTAAGGTTCACTCATGGAGTGAGCGGAAAGCGCAAATGAAGCCAGTTCATATAAAGGCTGCATTAAAACGGTTATGTGATGAACAGTGGTTAAATAAGGTTGCGCCGTCTTATTAAAGTAGTTGTAAAATAAAACGCGAAAACAATATGCATCAAATATTACTTATTGTGTAATTTAATTTGTGACCTTCTCCCCAAAAAACTAAAAACAAGATCCACTTCACATAATACAAAAAATACACTAACAAAAACATTTAGTAGTACCGATAGTAGTATCGTCAATAATCAAATCGAACAATAACAATTAAAAACAAACACATACAGCATCAGTTACGATGACGCCAGCCCACCAAACGTTTGGAAAGGGCCACTTCTTTGGAAGTGGCCTTTTTTAATACCTAAAATTCAGTAAAATCATCGTATTAGCTTATTTTACGTCCTTATGTTCCCTCTATTGACTTACTTTAGCTCACCGTTGATATGCAAGGTTATGGCTGTCCTTTGTTTTGCCCCCCGATTATTATTAGCATTCTTCGACCTATTGAAGCCAAAGGCAGTTTAGAAACCGTAAAGCGTTTAACTCAGCGCCTTAACGAGATCATGAACTACTCGGTCAACTGTGGCTTAATACTTTCTAATCCACTTAGTGGCATAAAAGCGGCATTTAAAAAGCCAAAGAAAGAAAACATGGCATCACTCAAGCCTGAAGAGCTACCAGAGTTAATGAGTGCTATTGCTAACGCTTCAATAAAACGCACAACCCGTTGTCTACTTGAATGGCAATTACATTGCCATGACGCGCCCCGCAGAGGCTTCAGGTGCTCGTTGGGATGAGATAGATCTAGATACTAAGATATGGTCAATTCCACCAGAGCGAATGAAGAAACGTCGTGAACACCGTATTCCATTGACTGAACAAGCATTAGCTCTACTTGAAACAACGCAGCCCATTAGTAGGCATCGTTGAAGTGGTCAAGTAAAAGTGGCATTTAACTGCAATGCTGCTGCGGTGATCTTTGCTCATAACCATCCATCAGGAATAGCTGATCCGTCTAATGCGGATAAACAAATCACGCAAAAACTCAAAGATGCCTTAGCGCTGATTGATATTCGAGTGCTAGATCATTTTGTGGTGGGAGAAACGTGTATCTCTTTTGCTGAACGGGGGTATTTATGATTGAACAACACTATGGCGAATTACAATTGTCACTCGCATTACATCGTCACCTTGAAAAGCTATTGAGCTGTTATACGATCCCCGTTCAAGCAACGCACTTAGTAATAAATTTAGAGCGTTAAATTATTATCAAACAAGGGCTACACCCGGTAGAAATACAACTCAAGAAAAGTGGTGATCAATGGCTGGTGGTATTTATTGCCAGTTTTTCATTTATTAACACGCATCATATTTCGCTGTAGTTTAGCAGGCAGACTGTCCATAGTGGCGGTCTTTTTGTATCTGGACGTTACCGTGTATTTATTATTTGTCTTTCCCATTTTAACCTTTTATTTGTTTGTTAATGATGATTAACTTTATCACTTAACCACCATTAACAAAAAGTAACTTTTCTTTTAAATTATATATATTCTATCAGAATTCTTAATCAATCTTTGACGCCTTAAATTGATGTGTCATTCTTTTATCCTAATATTGGGATGGCTACAATCATTGGCGTGCCGCTAACAGAGCATAATCCGATCTTAACATTGGGGACGAACGTTAATGCTTCACTTACATTATCGCCCTGTTGTGTCGTCACTTGAATAACACAACCAACGCCATCGATTTGCATCGCCTTTGTCGATTTAATCCAGCCCTCAGCTTTGCTTGATGCTTTACAGATTAATCGGAATGTGTCCCCATTCCCGAAAAATTCAATATCTTTTACGTTAACTTTAGAGCCTGATACATCGCTATTATATAGTGTCTTGCTCATATTTCCGCCTACGTGATATTGCTCTTTTGCAATCGTGGCCTCAATGTGATCAGGCGTGATTCGAGGCGCTGTTAATCCAGCAGCCTCAATTTTGTTTTCGAGATCTTCTACGTCTATATTATTGCGCTCTCGAAATACAGCATCAGATTGATGATAAACACCTAGATTATCAATCTTAATGATCCAATCGCCAACCGCAACGTCCGCAAAATGTTTAAATTTGATTTTTACATTGCCAATAAAAATATAGCTTACAGAATTTTCTGATTTAGATTTAATCATTAAATCATGCTCAGTAACTTGATGCGCCATTCTACTACATGGCTTGCTTTTATATGATTCAAACATAAATTTCAATCCTTAATTATTTGCTATAACGTAAAATTGCATCACATTTTTGTAAATTTGTAATTCCATTATTATCATCTAAATATCCACCTATAAATCTATATAGCGGGTTTTCACAATATCTGCTATATAGATCAACATTAGATGATTTAACATCGCCATACTGCTTAACTGTCTCTATTTTTACATATGAGTTTCATTAAACTTCTACTTAAATCAATATCTTGGACTACATTCGCACATGAAAGCAATATGGCGGCTATAGCTAAAACTAGCGCTACTTTATTAAAAGTATATTGTTTTACTATCACTTTTATATCCTTTCGGTTATGAATAATAAAACCTAACACGAGTAAAACGGGGCTGTGAAGTGGCCAGTTTTACTGACCACTTCAATATATTGAAGTATTAAATAATAGCCGCTTCAATGTCACGATAACTAAGCTTATAAAAACGTACTAACAAACAGTTATTAATATGAGAAAGGATGAAAACGAACAACCTTTTAAAACTCATAAATGATAATGTTTATTTAATCATAAACGCAGATAACTTTGCGACAGAACCTAGAACCAGAATGCTTGTCTGTATTTAGTGTTTGAGGCTGATTACCTAAACTTTAATATTTCAGGCAATCTCTTCACCAACTATCTCTTCATCAACTATTTCTTCTTTTCCTTTTTCTTTTTCTTTTTTACAAAAATCAACATATTTTTGATTCGTAACAAATAAGAAAAAAGCAATTGAAAGAGCGAGAGAAACAATCCAATTTGGAGAGATGTATAATAACCATAAATAGATCATAAAAGGCGCTGAAAATAGTAATAAATGAGCAAAGCCTTGTTTCCTTTGGATGACCCAAAAGACTAATACTAAGATAGATAAAGAAATATTCATCATCAATAAATCACCACTTGGAATAGTCGTCATAATCATTCCAAGACAAGTGAAAACCACTAAACCAAAAGCTTTTGTTTTTGGTTTTAAGGCACTCATACTTACAGGAGCAGCCATATATCCAATAATATGGTATCCCGTCACCACCACCATCAATGATGCCCAGCTTTTTGCATTCCAAAGCACTAAAGCCGTTAATATAAAATTAATGATCATTGAGCGCTTTGAAAAATTATATACGGGACATAACTTTGCTATCCATCTTGGCATTTGTCCTTCTTTTGCCATCGCGTACAACATTCTTGAAGCAGAGCCTAAATAGGCATAACCGGTTCCTGATGGACTAACAACACTATCGGCAACTAATAATATCGCTAAGAAGTTAATGCCTAGCAATATAGCTAAATTCATTAAAGGGGACGAGAAATTCAATGATGCCCAACCATTCGCTAAAACTTCATGAGGTATGGCACCCATAAAAGCAAACTGTAAGCACAAATATAAGGTCAGAACGATCCCAATCGAATAGATAATTGCTTTTGGGATATTGCGGGTAGGATCTTTTATTTCACTAGCAAAAGCGACTGTTGTCTGAAAACCATTAAACGAATAAATTAATCCCGCACCGACTATTGCTGTAATGGCAGAGCCTGCACCAAAACCGCCTGTTGTAGCTAAATGGAAATTACTGGTATCAAAATGTGCAAGCATTAAAACACCAATCGTAAATAATGGCGTAAATACTTTTAAAACGGTTATGACGTTATTAATTTTAGCTAATAGCTTAACCCCATAATAGTTAATCACTAAATAAAGCACTAAAATTCCCAGTGCCAACAGTTTTCCATTAAGGGTTAAACCATCATCACCCATCAAAGATTGCTTATCTATGGCCGCTGAAAGGTATTGTGTTGTTGCTTGCGCCTCGGTGGCGACAGTGACCATAATGCCAAACCAATTGGCAAAAGAAAACGGCATTCCAAATACATTGTTATGAGATAATGAACTAGAGCGAGTTGTTGCCCCTCGAACAGGGTAAATGGCTACCACCTTTGAAAGACACATTCCTACAGATAGCACTAACAGTGCAGCTAATACCCAAGCAAGAAAAGCCCAATTTCCAGCTTCTTTTGCAGCAAGCTGTGAGCTGAACAGCCACCCAGACCCCACCATGCAGGTTGCACTTAGGGCAACTGCGCTAAATAAAGATATTTTTTTATTTGGTGTTGCAATATTACTCATTTTTGTCTCCCACTATTTATATTTAACGAGACTATTTTCCATAATATATAGCCAAACTATCTGAAGATGCCTTGCGTAGAGCAAAATAGAGAGGCAACCATTTTCTGAGTGATGATGTTTTAATTTAGAACACTAAACCTTCAACTTTATACTTTGAAATGGTCACCCTAGATCCATACATCTTCAAGTATCTTGCTATATATAAGATAAGAAAATTTCAAAAAAAACCAAAAATCACTGTCTTTTTTAGTTTTTATGCCTCTGATATATAAAGCTTATTTGTGATTAATTCAGAAAAATATTATTACGTATATATTGGGGGGACTATCACAAATTGAGTTTATATGGCTTTAAATGCAATCAATATTAATTATGTCAATATTATTGCCAATCTCCAGACGGGCTTATTACAAACACTCTGAATTAATAAATAAATCCTAAAATTTATTTATTATTACGTACCCTAAAATTAAACGGTTCTTTGCCTAATATCAGTTTCGATGAGGTGTTAAAAAAAATACAACTAATGCCGCGTTATATCACCTCAACCAGTATTCTCTATAGGTATATACCATACCATTAAGAGTTAACGTAAAGTGTGATGATTGTAGCACTGCTGTTAATTTAATCTATTTGCCATAACTGATGCTTTTCGACTCAGTCAATTATAAAACTAAATAAAATCCAGTTTAAAAGGTATCACTGTGGTCCGTATGACGATGTGTTACGCCATGTACTTAATAAAATGGAAGGTCATTTTATTTCTGGCTACGCTGACGGTAAAAATACGCTAGACGCTCCAATTTCATTGAAGCAAGATGCGATTACCAGTGCGCAGTCATTTTTAGACTCTCACCCAGAGACAAAGCATCACTTTGAGGAAGTGACCAAGCTGGTCAATGGCTTTGAGTCACCTTATACGTTGTATTATTAGGTAGTTGGGTATTAATGACTAAGCAAAAACTCATACCACCACTATTATTTTCATTAATATCAATAAAAATAGCTGTACAAAAAACGAACAGGTGCTATTATCTGCCTCGTTCTGTTGTTCAGGACGTTATTAAATGCAACACCAAGTAACAGTTAAACTTTTAGCTACATCAACGTTATCGTTTTGTATCTCAGTGTTTCCCTTGTTTTGGCAGTAACATTAATAATTTAACCACTTAATACATCGCATTTTAGCGGTTAATTAATCATCTATATAAGGGGCATCACATGTCTAATACAACAACTGGTCTAGTAAAATGGTTTAACGAAGAGAAAGGTTTTGGTTTTATTACTCAAGACAACGGCGGTGCTGACGTATTCGTTCACTTCCGTGCTATCGCTTCTGAAGGCTTCAAGACATTGGCTGAAGGCCAAAAAGTGTCTTTTGAAGTAGAACAAGGTCAAAAAGGTCTTCAAGCTGCAAACGTTGTAGCTTTATAATTTATCTTTGCTGATAAATAAGAAAATGCTGGCTATATAGCTGGCATTTTTTATACCTGCTATTTGACCACCTTCTTTACCATCCTCACTATTGTCGCCCAACTCCCCCCTCACGTTAGCAGAGCGAATACCAATCCCATTAATTAAATGCCCATCGTGCAAAAGCAGTAGATTTTCTATCACCCTCTAGAATATTCACGGTCGGGAATAACGAACATGATGCTTAATAATTGCTAATGTCACAAAGTGGGATCATGATCGCATTCTTAGATAATACTTATAGAGTATTAATAATCATCTCATTAAAGCACATCTGTCATATACTATTAATATATTGTACTCATAAGTAAGTGTTGCGAATGGCTGATATACCAAAGGGGATCCATTATAAGATCACCCACCCAGCTCATAAACTGTGGATGATTGCGTTAGTTGCCGCTGCAGGCTCTGCATTATGTATTGGTATCCTTGCCTTTGTAGATGGTGTTGCCAAAGGTGACTATTTATTAGTCGCGCCGTTTGGTGCCACAATGGTGTTGGTCTTTGGTTTACCACAAAGTCCTTTAGCCCATCCTAAAAATGTCGTATTCGGTCACCTGACGACAGCGATCATCGGCATTATATTTGCCAATCTTTTACCTGTAACGTTTTGGTCTCTCGGCTTGGCGGTTGGCGTGGGGATTTTTATGATGATCATTCTTAATGTTACTCACCCACCAGCTGGGGGAAATCCGTTATTGATCATGTTAGGTGCTCATACCAGTATTCTATTCGCGTTTTATCCGATTTTTGCAGGTAGCTGCATCATTGTTCTAATTGCACTGTTGTACCATGCATTAGTTTCTCGCTTAGAATATGCATGGGTTAATAAACCGAAAGAAGGTAAAGATGTATAAAAAAGTATTGTATGCGCTAGATATCGATTCTAAACCCTATCTTCTCAAAGCGATTGCGTTAGCTGATCAACTCAATGCAGAACTGTTTGTGGGTTATGCAACGAATCTTGATGATCAGCTATTTTCTGATGACACCTATTTAGGAGACCAAGTAGGAGATGAGATTGTTAATACAGAAAAAGTTGCGCTAGAAAATAAAATAAAGGCGTTAATTTCTGGTACGACGTTAAATAGAGATCATATTTATATTGTCGGAGGGCCTGTTGGAATGGCTGTTGAACGATTGGCGACAAAGCTATCCGTTGATTTGGTTGTTATGGCAAATTCTCATCATTATTTTAGTTTGCTTGCAAAAAATGCTCTTCTAATAAAACTCGCCACTCACCATGATATTTTAAGTTTCTCTTGATAAAAAACGGGTTATCTCTTTTAAAAATGTCCTACTTTATTATCCAATAAAGTAGGACATTTTTATTAAGCTTATTACTCCATCTGATCCGTAAATGAATCCCTTCTATATAGCAATGCGAGTATCGATAGCAATATTGATTGACCACTTCAGAGCTTTGTTTATCCCCTTAACAATCCCCTTCAGACCTCACATCTATTATTACGTATCACCTTTCATTAAAACATTCGCTTATCAACAATAGGTTCTAGCTATCGAATGTATCGGCTGTAACGATTTCCTTAATATCCCCGTTTTGACAATAATGGCTCCAGAGATTTGATTTGCACTACAGCATAAAGAATTAAAATTATATTCAAAAGGATTCCATATTATGATCAACACTGAAATCAAGCCATTTAGCGCTACTGCATACAAAGAAGGCAAATTCGTAGACATCACTGAAAAAGATGTTTTAGGTAAGTGGGCGGTATTCTTCTTCTACCCTGCTGACTTTACTTTTGTATGTCCTACTGAGCTTGGCGACCTAGCTGACCATTACGCAGAACTACAATCTCGCGGTGTTGAAGTATTCTCTGTATCTACTGATACTCACTTCACTCACAAAGCATGGCACGACAGCTCTGATACTATCGGCAAAATCAACTACTACATGGTAGGCGACCAAACTGGTAACATCACTAATAACTTCAACGTTATGCGTGAAGGTCAAGGTCTTGCAGACCGCGCTACTTTCCTAATGGACCCACAAGGTGTTATCCAAGCAATGGAAATCACTGCAGAAGGTATTGGCCGTGAAGCTGAAGACCTAATGCGTAAAGTGAAAGCAGCACAATATGTTGCAGCGCACCCAGGTGAAGTTTGTCCTGCAAAATGGAAAGAAGGCGAAGCAACACTAACTCCTTCTCTAGACCTAGTTGGTAAGATCTAATCTTATTGACCATTGATGACAATATTCGTTTTTGACGCCGAATCCGAAATAAATATTATTCATCTTACTTTTAAATAATCTACTTATTTAAAAGTAATAAGGCATCAAACATACATCGCATGTTTGGTGCCTTATTAATTAACAGACATTCAAAACATATTTACGCCTTTTTATATAGGCAATATGTCGTATAACAGTAGACCCGCATTGATTATCTGCTGTTAAGCCGTGAACAAATTAAAAAGGCAAGATTATGTTAGAACAAAGCATGAAGCAGCAGCTAAAAGCATATTTAGAAAATTTAAAAACTGACGTCCAACTGGTATTAAGTTTAGACGATAGTGACACTGCACAAAAACTGCATGAACTGGCTTACGAGATTGCAGAACTAAACGATAAAGTTAGTGTTATTGAAGATAATAATGCCAGCGCACGTAAACCTGTTATGCAAGTGGTTAACCCAACCAAACAGACCTCAATGAGCTTTGCTGGTCTGCCAATGGGTCACGAATTTACATCATTGGTATTGGCACTACTGCACAGCGGTGGTCACCCAATGAAACTGGAACAAGCGGTTATCGATCAAATCGCAGCATTAGATCAAGACATCATCGTTGAGACTTTCATTTCACTTTCTTGCCAAAACTGTCCTGACGTTGTGCAAGCTTTCAATATGATGGCTGCTATCAACCCTCGTATTAAAAGCAGCATGATTGATGGCGCTGCTTTCCAAGCAGAAGTCACTGAACGTAATATCATGGCGGTACCGACTGTTTATGTAAACGGTGAAGTATTTGGCCAAGGTCGTATGTCGCTAACTGAAATTCTAAACAAATTAGATACAGGTGCCGCTAAAAAAGCCGCAGCAAGCTTAAATGATAAAGCCCCTTTTGATGTATTAGTGGTTGGCGGTGGTCCTGCTGGTGCTTCTGCCGCTATTTATGCAGCACGTAAAGGTATTCGCACTGGTGTTGTCGCTGAACGCTTCGGTGGTCAGGTGATGGATACTATGTCTATCGAAAACTTTATTTCTGTTCAAGAAACAACAGGTCCTCATTTAGCAGCAAGCCTAGAAGAGCACGTAAAACAATACAACGTTGATATCATGAGTGAACAACGTGTTAAGAACATCGTTGCAGCGGCAGATACTGAAGATGGTTATGCCCATATTTACCTTGAAAGTGGTGCAATTTTAAAATCTCGCAGCGTGATCATCAGTACCGGTGCTCGCTGGCGTGAAATGAATGTCCCAGGTGAGCAAGAATACCGTAATAAAGGTGTGGCTTACTGTCCTCACTGTGATGGTCCATTATTTAAAGGCAAACGTACTGCGGTTATCGGTGGTGGTAACTCAGGTATTGAAGCGGCAATTGACCTAGCGGGTATTGTTGAACACGTTACTGTACTTGAATTTGCTGACACATTACGTGCTGACCAAGTGTTGATCAATAAAGCAGAAAGTATGCCTAACATCGACATTATTAAAATGGCACAAACAACAGAAGTGGTTGGCGATGGCACTCGTGTTACAGGTATTAGCTACAAAGATCGCAACACTGATGAAATCAAACACATCGAACTTGCAGGTATCTTTGTTCAGATTGGTTTAGTGCCAAATACTGAATGGCTAAAAGAATCAACCGTTGCATTAACACCACGTGGTGAAATCGAAATTGGTGCTCACGGTAATACTAACGTTAACGGTATCTTTGCGGCAGGTGACGTCACTACTGTACCTTTCAAGCAAATCATTATTGCGATGGGTGAAGGCGCGAAAGCAAGTTTAGGCGCATTTGATTACTTAATTCGTACTCCAGCGCCTATCGCTAAGTAGTCGTATTATTATTTAAAAGGTCCACCCTCATGAGGATGGGCCTTTTTTACACCTTGCAACTTACACAATTTAAACACTGCTTAAATTCCTATTAAGTATTAAAATCATTATCAATAGCTATTTAAATTACCGCTAATATTTACCCAGTCAATACTGTAATTAATACCCATAAAAACTATTTAATATTACTATTGATTTAACTATTAATAATAAGATTTATTTTACAAAAAACACAACATTTTACAAAAATAAAAACAAATAGCATTATATTATTTAACACTTAAGAGTTTACTTTTAAGTTATTAAAAATCATGACGTTATAATTTTTCATTGTTTCACCGCCCTCATTGAAAACGATACAACGATTACTGCCACAACCAAAACATTAGCCTCTCATTCTCAAAACTTATTTTTTTCTGCGTATTTTGTTCCACTTTTTACCCATCTTTCCTGTGGGGTATATTTCTTTAACCAAATCAATCGCACTTTTTAAGTAACAATGATTCCTTTTCTACACTTTTGGGTAAGATGTTTTATAACTCTTGAGAATGAATTTATCATTTACATCCCCTATTTGAAGCAGGAAGCTAGTTACATGGAATATTTAGAAAGAATTAAGCGTTTGGCTAAAGTTCAAGGTATTAGTCAAAAGCAACTTGGTGAAGCATTAAGCCTTCAACAAGGTACAATGAGCCGTAAACTTTCAGGTAAATACGGCATTGAAGTACGTGAACTAGAAAAGATTGCTGAAACACTAAATACATCAATTGGTTACATCCTAACAGGACAAATTGATACAGGTACACAGGCAACGACGACTATCAGTACAGAACATGATAGCTCAGCAACGTGCACATACATTCCTGTGATCCACCGTAAAGATTTTTCAGCTTACAACTTAGGTGATTCTGTTGAGGTGATCAGCAAGCGTGCTATTCCCCAACATTTAGATCGTGATGCATGTCTAGGCTTGTTCATTGATAATGAAAACATTGCTCATTGTGCGCCAGTAGGCAGTTACGCATTAGCAACTAAAGAAGCAGCTTATCGTCCAAAGCAACCAGTGTTTGCTTCTGTTCGTGGCAGTGAGCCTGATTTTTACCACATGACTCAACTGGCTGATGGCGTTGTATTCTCAACCTCACAACCTGATTTCCCTAACCTATTTGTCAATAATGGTGAGTTCCAAATTCACGGCTACATTATTCAATCAGATTGGGCTTACGACCGTTAATCACAGCGGACTGCTTAATTGGGGATAAAAAAAAGCTCATCTTTTTTAGATGGGCTTTTTTATTTGCTGTAATTCATACCATAAATAGGCTAATTTCAATCTTCTTCTTTTATCCATTTAACTGAACATATCATTATGCCAACCATTATTGTCGCATCCACTAATCCCGCAAAAATTACCGCCGTCACCGATGCATTTAACGCCGCCTTTCCACAGCAATTATTTACCACCACCGGTGTCAGTGCTGTTAGTGGGGTACGCGATCAGCCTTTAACTTGTGAAGAAACATTATTAGGGGCTAATAACCGCATTATTTCGTGTCGCGAACGTTATCCCGATGCCGATTACATCGTCGGCTTAGAGGCCGGGCTCGACGCCAATTTTACATTTGCGTGGATGGTGATTGAACATCAAGGAAGAAAATCTACAGCGCGGTCTGCATCATTACCATTACCGCCACTGGCATTAGAAAAAATAGCCCAAGGAATGGAATTAGGAGATGTGATGGATGAAATGTTTGCTCAACAAAATGTCAAACAAAAAGGCGGTGCCATTGCGATGCTGACCCACCATTTATTAAGCCGTAGTAGTGTCTATCAGCAAGCATTAATTTTAGCGTTAATTCCTTTTTTAAATCCTGAATTATACTAAAGACAACACAGCGTTTATTAATAATAGCGCTGTGTTAACTACTACTAATAATAAATGCTATTAAGAGGCAGAAGAACCATTTTTTGCTAAGAAATCAGCTAACCATGCTTTAGTTTCATCATCTTGATGTTTAAGTTCATTGGAACCTCGAGTAATTGTTGCTACCCCGACACCGAGTAATTCGCTGATTTTACGCTGACTACGTTCACCATTAAGTAACTCATGGACAATATTCACTCGAGCAATTAATGCTTCTCTTTCATCATGAGTTAATAACACTTTAAAGAGTAACTGATCTCTTTGTTGTGCAGAAGCTTGCTGAAGCAAGTCTAAAACCTGCTGCCAGTCATTATACTTCGGTGAATCTACAGCCATTGTTATCTATCCCATAAGGCATTATCTTAAGGTTGCAGTGTACCGCGATTCCTACATCAGACCAAGTAAGTGTTATCTTTTATAACTCATAATCTAATCAATAAATACCCGTGTTAACACTCTTTATCTATAATAATAAATATTCTTATTTTTAATAACTCACTCTCTTTTAGACCATTATTATTATGCTTTTTTATTCGATAATAAAATCGCTTACTTAAAAGTTAAATAACAACAACTGCACACAGTAAATCATAATCAATAACATATCTTAATACGTGTTATTTTGTTGCTTTACGACAAAGAACCTCTTCTATAACATGTCATCTATTAACTGATTTCAGGATACAACAGGAAATATATAAAATATTCCTGTAATATTTAAAATAAAAACACATTGAATACAATATATCTATGGGCAGGAACACATACATACAATTTTATAATTAAAAACTGACATAGAGATAACATAGTAAGTAACACCAATACCATTAATTTAGTTATACTTAGTCTTCAAAGTTAATACTGATAATCTGTTGATATATAAAAGTACAAATAAATCTATTGATTTCAATTGTAAAATAGACAAATTAAACTTATAAGTTAAACAAATAACAGGCAGAGAACCTAAGATGGAAAGTTTACAATATCGATTGTTTTCAGGAGTTGTGTCCAAACTTCCAATAAAATTACGTTTACAAATTCTATATTATCGTAAATATAAAAAATTCATTAATTATTCTAATCCAAAAACGTTTAATGAAAAAATACAATTAAAAAAGATCCATGACCGTAGTGAATATTTAACGATTGGTGCTGATAAGTTAGCAGCAAAAGAATTTATAAAAGAAATAGCACCAGAATTGTACATTCCAAAAACATTATGGGTTGCTAAATATATCGCTGACTTTGATATGTTCCCATTTAATAAAATGCCAAATGACTACGTACTAAAAGCCAACCATACTAGCCAAACGATTGAATTTGTTCGTAACGGTAAACACTTTTCAAAGCAAGATATGAAAGTATTCGCTGAACGTTGGTTTAAAAAGGATCAGTCAGGTTCATTGGGAGAATGGGGCTATCAAAATATTCCACCACGCGTTTTTGCCGAAGAATTCCTTGATTTTAATGGTACGACACCTGACGACTACAAACTGCATGTGATTAATGGAAAAGTGGAGTTTATTCAATTAGATCAAGGTCGATTTGGTAATCACTTCCGTAATCATTATGATCGAAATTGGAATGAATTAGGCTTCACAGTTGCTTATCCACGCTGTACTCCAGTACCTGAAAAACCTGAATTTATCGATCAAATGATTGAAATAGCAGAACGTATTGGACAATATTATGACATGGTACGGGTCGATTTATACTTCCATAATAATCAAATCACCTTCAGTGAATTAACCATGTACCCTGCGGCAGGCTTTGCTATTTTCCCCGAAGATTGGGATGAGAAATTTGGTAAACGCTGGGTGCTAGATTATCCAACTTTTTCACAGAAAAAATAACCTGAATATTCACATTCATCGCATTACATTATATTTTTATGGTTTTGATATAACCGCTACTGTTATCTCTCTGCATAACAGTAACGGCTTTTATCACTTATAATTACAATAAGTTTTTTAAATAGATAAAGCGTCAACAATCTCTATTTAAAACACATTATTAATATTAATAATGTGCTTTTAGTTCCGCCGGACTAAATAATGCGGCTTTCTGTCCCATAAGTTCATTGTAATAAATATCAAACATTAAAACATTTTGAACATAACCACGGGTTTCATTAAACGGAATTTGTTCAATAAACGCATAAACATCCAATTTTCCTGCGGTTTCTTTTTTCCATTGTGCAACCCGACCAGGACCGGCGTTATAAGATGCAAAAGCGTAAACACGATTATTATCATTACGCTCTAACATCATTTTTAAATACGCACTGCCTAAGCGGATATTAACACTTGGATCAAATAAACTTTGCTTACCTAAGTATTTATAATCAAGTTTTTTAGCGGTTTCAGCTGCCGTTGCCGGCATTAACTGCATTAGTCCACTCGCACCAACATGTGATTGTGCATGTATATTTAACGCACTTTCTTGACGTGCTAATGCCATCATTGTTGATGTGGGAATATGACGTTGCTCACTAAAGAAATCAAATAACCATTTATGGGCTAATGGAAATCTTAATGTCATATGATCCCAAAGCTTACCTGAAATAGTGGCTTGCACTGCAAGATAGTGCCATTGATGTTTTTCAGCATATACCGCTAATTGACGCTTGGTTTGTACATTGGTGATCTTGGATAAGAGATACCCCCACTCGCGATTAGCTGCGGTGGTTTTCTTGAGAATAATTAACTCATCAACACGGGCTAAGCTCTTTTTATACGGTGTTAACAACGCTGTTGATGTTGGCGCTTTCGTTAGCGGATACACAATCGGCTTATGCAAAATAGTGGCCGCAGCAGCACTGTAAAAATCACGCTCACCTAGCAATGAAGTATAGATTTTATCCGCTTGTTTTTTATGACCGTTTTGCGCTAATAATTTCGCTTTCCAGAATGTCCAGCGAGGGGTTTGTTGCGCCTCTTTCGGTAAGCGATCAATCCAGAGTTGAGTTTGCTTCCAATTAGCCTCACGAATAGCATTACGTACGCGACGCTCTAAAATACTGGTATTGTGGCTATGGGCTAATTTGCTATCACGCCATTTTGCTAAGCTCGCATCTGTCGTTGACATAAGACGCGAAGCAACAGCATCGGCCAATGTTTGTTTAGTGGCTTTATCAAAGTGTTGCCCACTAACGACTTGGTCATACTCAGCAACGGCTTGTGAAGTATTTTTACGAGCTAATAATAGAAACGCATTTTTAGTCAACGCTTGATTAAAGGGCGTTACTTTACTTTTTTTAGCAAACTCACCCACATTTTGTGGCTGTTCGTATAAAGCCAAGACTGCTTCACCAGTTGCTTGTGCATCACCTGTTAATTGCTTATCAAGGTAAGTTAATAAGCTTTTATTACCATTAGCGTAAGCTAATACCATTCGGTCGAGCACCATACTATTGGTACGTTTACCCGCAGTATTCCAGCTATTTAATAACTCATCACAGCCAGCAGGTAGCGAGCTGCCTGTCTGCCATAATTTTTCAGCCCCCTGCCACGCTAAGGCAGTTTTACCTGTTTTCTCTTTGGCATAATAAAACGCACACTGTAGCGCGGTATTTCTTGGTACTGCTGGCTGCATTGCTAAAAAATCATGCCAACGTCCAGTGCTAACCAATTGGTTTAAATAGCGTGTTTTTATGGTCTGACTAAACGGTAACATTTTATATTTTTCAATAAAGACTTTCACTTGGCTCGGCTTTTGGGTTTCCAGCTGAGCATTAAATTCACGATATTCCAAATAAGGGTATAACGCATAGCCTCCTAATTTAGTTTTTTCCTGATGAAACACAGCCATATCATTGGCTGAAAAAGCATTTTGCGCTTGTTCATACCATGTGCGTTGCTGCTCTAAAGACGCTGCTTGAACACTGAATGTACTTGTTAATCCGACCGTCAACAAAGCAAGTGAACAAACGCGAGAATAACTAAATAGACGTGTCACGATTGACTCCATATCTAAAAAAACCAAAATTCATCTACAATCCTTGCTCAAGGATAGCAAAAAAAAACGTCCAACCAATAAGTGACAATAAATTAACACCTTCGCTAACATACATTGGCCGACATGTAATTACTCAGAGGCATGATTGTGATTGTAACCATTACAATAAACAATCTCTTTTATCACTAAAATACCTTACTGAACCCGGTAATAAACAACAATTCAAGTGAATTTTTAAAGATTATAGGTACTATATAAACTTCATTTTAGAAGTAGAGATCACACACGGATATGGCTGATTACGTCTATACCATGTCGCGAGTGGGCAAAATCGTCCCACCTAAGCGTCAAATCTTAAAAGATATTTCATTGAGTTTCTTTCCAGGTGCCAAAATTGGTGTATTGGGTCTTAACGGTTCAGGTAAATCAACCTTACTGCGCATCATGGCAGGTATTGATACTGATATTGAAGGTGAAGCACGTCCTCAAGCGGGTCTAAAAGTGGGTTACCTGCCTCAAGAACCTGTATTAGATGAAACAAAAACAGTCCGTGAGATTGTTGAAGAATCTGTTTCTGATGTAAAAGATGCACTAATTCGTCTTGATCAAGTTTATGCTGCTTATGCTGAACCTGATGCCGATTTTGATGCTCTGGCAAAAGAACAAGGTGATTTGGAATCATTAATTGAAACCAAAGATGGTCACAACTTAGGCATGCAACTTGAGCGCGCAGCAGATGCTCTCCGTTTACCTGATTGGGATGCGACCATTAAGAACTTATCCGGTGGTGAACGTCGTCGTGTCGCTATTTGTCGCCTATTGCTTGATAAACCTGACATGCTGTTGCTCGATGAACCGACTAACCACTTAGATGCAGAATCAGTGGCATGGCTTGAGCACTTCTTGGTTGATTACAGTGGTACTGTGGTTGCGATTACCCACGACCGTTACTTCCTTGATAATGCGGCGGGCTGGATTTTAGAGCTTGACCGTGGTGAAGGTATTCCATGGCAGGGTAACTATACCTCATGGCTTGAGCAAAAAGACGCACGACTAAAACAAGAATCATCTCAAGAACGTGCTTTGCAAAAAACGATTGAGAAAGAACTTGAGTGGGTGCGTCAAAACCCTAAAGGTCGTCAAGCGAAATCAAAGGCACGTATGGCACGCTTTGAAGAACTTAACACCGCTGATCACCAAAAGCGTAATGAAACCAACGAACTGTTCATCCCACCAGGTGAGCGTTTAGGCGACAAAGTGATTGACGTTAAAAACCTCACTAAATCGTTTGGCGATCGTGTATTGATTGATGATTTATCATTCAGCATGCCAAAAGGCGCGATTGTTGGCATTATCGGTGCTAACGGTGCGGGTAAATCAACGTTATTTAAGATGTTAAGTGGCGATGAACAACCGGATTCTGGCACTATTGAACTGGGCGAGACAGTAAAATTAGCATCAGTGGATCAGTTCCGCGATAGCATGAATGACAATAACACTGTTTACCAAGAAATCTCTGAAGGCGCTGATATTCTTAAAATCAACAACTTTGAGATTCCAGCTCGTGCCTATGTATCACGCTTTAACTTTAAAGGCAGTGATCATCAAAAACGCATTGGTGATTTATCAGGCGGTGAGCGTAACCGTGTTCACTTAGCAAAACTGCTGAAATCTGGCGGTAACGTATTACTGCTCGATGAACCAACCAACGACCTTGACGTAGAAACCTTACGTGCACTTGAAGAAGCATTACTTGAGTTCCCAGGCTGTGCGATGGTTATCTCGCATGACCGTTGGTTCCTTGACCGTGTTGCAACACATATTCTTGACTACCGTGACGAAGGTAAAGTGAGCTTCTTTGAAGGTAACTTTACTGAATACACTGATTGGTTGAAGAAAACCCTTGGCGCGGATGCTGCCGATCCTCACCGTATCAAGTACAAACGTATTGCGAAATAATTAGTTCAATACGCTGTAATCAAAAAGAGCTGCTTAAACAGCTCTTTTTTACAAAATAAAAATAATATTAAAATCAAATACTTATTCAGGCGCTATTGTACCAACATACTGTATTGCCTCACTTCTGTGACGTGATAACTAGCAATAATGGAAACGAAGACATAGACTGAGTAACTTATTACTTATCGTTAGTTGTACGGTATTGAACGCTGTTAAAAAGCACTGATCAACGCCCAACTCTCATTTACTTATCAATAATAGCTATAGCTTATGTCTCAATTAGAACCATCATCAGCAGAGCCATCATTAGCCAATAAATCCCCGCATTCATTACAGCGCTCTTATCGTGCTGTCGTTATCATTGCGGTATGCGGTATGTTTAGCTATGGCGGCTATTCCATGTTTCATCTTTATCAAAATGCAAAAATTTCTCAGATCAAAGCTCAAAAATTGAGTGCCAAGGCATTAGCATTAAGTGCTTCACTGTCTGAAGAAACGGCAATGAATCAGGATCTCAACCAAGCATTAGCGGATAAGAAAAAATCATTACTCGTGCTAAATCAGCGCATTGATGATATGGAAACTGTGCTCGGTATTGAACCACCAGCCGACAATCAAACCATTGAACAACGGGTAGATACCGCAGCTATTAACTCAGCAGTAAGAGCTACCTTATTTCAGCTAATACCTAATGGTGCGCCAACGCCCAATGCACAATTAACCTCAGGATTTGGTACTCGCGTTCATCCGATCACTAAGCAGCGTAAACGCCATGATGGTCTTGATTTTGCAGCTAAAATTGGTACCCCGATTTATGCGCCTGCTGATGCCGTTATTGAACGTGCCCGCAGCAGTAATTACGGTTATGGCAACCAATTAACCCTTAACCACACCATGGGATTTATTTCGTCTTACTCGCACATGAGTAAATTCAACGTTAAACAAGGTGAGTTTGTTAAAAAGGGGAAACTGATTGGTTGGACAGGAAATTCAGGATTATCAACTGGTCCTCATTTACATTACGAAATTCGATTTTTAGATAAACCACTGAATCCACGCCCATTTGTTAAGTGGAACATTGATAATTTTGAAGATTTGTTTAAACAAGAAAAGAATGTCCAATGGGCATCATTGTTAAATACCATTAATAGTATGGTTGCGATGCAAGTGCAATTAACCGGCGATGAAAACCACGATCTTGATATAGCCACAGCACAGCATACTCAAGTATCAAAAAAACAAGCTCAAGATTAAACAATCTTTATTTAACAAAAATAGACACAAAAAAGGCCAATCACATTACTGTGACTGGCCTTTTTGTTTGAAGCCGTTTTTGTCGATAGTCGTAATTAGCTCAATCGGATTAGTTGATAAGCTCAATTAACTCATGAATCGTTTTTACTGCCACAATTTTTGCGCCCAATCCTTCCATTGATTTATGGTAGTTTCGAAACGGTATAAAAATTTCAGTAAACCCATGCTGCGCCGCTTCTTTTACTCGCGGCACCCCACTGTCGATTGGACGTACATCACCGTTAAGACTTAACTCACCCATGATGCAGGTGGTACGCGGCACCACAAACTCATTTAGACTACTCAATAAAGCCGCAACTAATGCCAAATCAATACAGGTTTCCGACTCATCAATTTTTAAGCCACCGACAATATTGAAAAACGTATCATGGAAGATTTTGGTCTTCGCGTGTTTACGTAAAATACCGGTTAGCATTTTAATTCGATTCATATTTAAACCAACACAAACCCGCTGTGGGAACTCCCCTTCGGTCTCAGTGGTTAGACATTGAATCTCAAGTAAAATATTACGGTTACCTTTTCGAATACACGTAATTGCAGAACCCGATGATTCGGTGGTGGATCCCGATAAGAAAATTTCACTCGGGTTATCAACACTGAGCATACCGCGCTCTGTCATTCGGAAAATACCCACGGTATCAACATCACCAAAACGGTTTTTATTGGCACGTAAAGTACGTACTTGACCGTCATTGGTATCGATATGCAATAAAGCATCAACAATGTGGACTAAGGTTTGTGGACCCGCAATTTCATTATTTTTGTTAACGTGAGCAATTAAAAACATGGTGACATTGTTTTGTTTACAATATTGAGTCAGTGATTGCGCAGCCGTTTTTACTTGTGATGGCGAACCGGGGCTACCATTAGCGAGTTCGGTTGATACCGCTTGAATCGAGTCAATAACCGCAAATTTAATCTGTTTCGCGTCTAATTCAGCAATGATCGCTTCAACACTGGTTTCAGCCATTAAATACAAATTATCTTCATTGCATTGTAATTTAAGTCGATTAACACGGTTTTTAAACTGTGATAACGATTCTTCGGCAGTACAGTACAGTGATGGCATTAATTGCGACATTCGCGCCACAAGATCTGACAATAAGGTCGTTTTACCTGCACCAGGATCGCCTGAAATAATATTCACCGAGCCAGTGGTCAATCCCCCACACAACACCCGATCAAGCTCACCAATACCGGTTAGCATTTTTTGAGCATCAACCGCTTCAACTTCATGTAATTTTTTAGAGCCACCGCCAGCAATACCCGCATAGCCGGATAAACTTGAACGGGCTGAAGTTACCACTCCACTTTTAGTATTGGGAATAGTAAATTCGGTGATCGTGTTCCATGATTTACACCCAGAACATTGCCCTTGCCAACGCGCAAAGTCCATACCACAATCACTACATACATAGGCGCGTTTTGCTGCTTTTGCCATTCTAAATCCTATCTCACTTATTATTCACAATTGCTAATCACATTAGCGTCAAGAAACTATCGACTAACGACAAATATATGTCAGTTAATGCTAAACTTTTTGTTCTATTGGTCGATGATATAACCGCCATTCATCAATAGACTTACTCATGCATCTTGACGATTATAAATCCCTCATTGAGCAATTATTACCCCTTTATAGCCAGCCTGATTTTGAGGCCGTATTCCAGTTATTAACTCAACACGAAACTGGCCCAGTACGGCTACAAATAAAAATGGAAATCAATCGCTTGATGGCTCCTTGCAATAAGATTATTGATCTTCGAGGACGGGTTAACGGTCAGTGCCGACAATATACCTTTAATGATCATAGCCATTGGTTAGATGATGTCGCGATCAATATTTATCATCATCGTAGTGCGGTATTTGGCGGGCAATATTGCTATGGGCTCTATGAAGAATTAACCAACACCCATAATAATTTTCGTATTATTCACCACCAACAAAAAACACCGCTAACCGATACCGCCACAGAAGAAACACAATATAGTTTATTTCAAGCACAACTGATTCGATTTGGATACTACCTCAGTCGTGAAGAAAATAGACTCCATATCGCGACCTCAATGGCGTTAACATTGACAAATAATCAACAAGTCTTAGCCACCACGGTCGATCTGTCTTTTTCGGGTACTAAATGTAAAGTGCCGGCAGCGTTTGACTACCAACTGGGGCAAACTATCACAGCCTCATTTCCACAGCTGGCACAACAATATCAAGATGCCCGACTCAATCAAAGCCACCACTATCGTATTTTAGGCATTGATGATATTCAAGATAACGACAGTATTAAATGGTTAAGGTTATTAGCCTTAACGGAAAATACCGCACTCAAGGCAATTATTAAGCATGATCAACATAAGTCGTTAAGTCGTAGTAATCATGACGATAAAATCATTCAGTTACGTACTCAAGCTTTTGAACATTGCTACCTAAAACATACCACAACAATGCCGTTATTTTTTGCAGCAACAAAGCTTAAATACAGCCTTTTAACCGATCATAATCAACACCAATGGCAATACTGGCATGATGAGCGCAATCAACCAGTTATTAACCATCTTTTATCACCCAGTCGTATCCATAACCTTGGACTAAGTCAAATATCGCAAACCAGCACTTTAATTTATAGCTTCTATCATGAGCATCAAGGCCAGCGTTATTTTTACTCAGCAGCATTGCCAGAAATGACACGTCAACAACGTCTATTATTTTGGCAAATAGGCGCTAAACGTGAAAGCTGGCGAGTGATGCGTTTAACGCTATACCCTTTAACAACCAACGATGTGCAAACATTGGCACAACTGACACCGGAAATGATGCCTTGCTGTCAGGACTTATCCCATATCGGAACCTTACAAGATTTAACTCACCAGCAAGTACAGCCAGATTATCTCAGTGGTGCACCATCAACGTTAACCGCCCAAGACTTGAATCAATTTCGTCATCTTCGTAATCCTATCAGCCAAGCTGAAGCGATTCATTTTGACCCTAAACCGCTACGCAGTGAAGCTCGATTTCACTATCAAACAGCCATCACCTTACAACAAGGTCATGATAATATTCAGGGTCATTCGATCGATTTTTCAAGCCGCGGACTCAATATTAATTTAGATCAACCACTGCGATGTAAACAAGGCGATACGGTGACGATTGGATTTACCCAATTAGCCCGTACCACTAAAAATACTATTTTAAAAAAAATGCCTTATCAGATCATTCGCACCAGCCCTAATGGCAAAAATATCCAACTCACCGTCATTGACAATGAAGAGGGGTTATTAGGCGGACAATTTTTACGTACCCTGATTGAATCTAACCTTGAAAAACTGGCGCTATGTAAAGAGCCACAACCTTCGCCAGCAATGCTCTTGGCCATGCATCAAATGTTACTTACGCGGCTGCATTGCTTACCGTATTTTGCTGAAAAAGTTGATCATAAAATAAAAGTCAAAGCCATCGGATCTAATTTCCCTTTATCGTCACTCGCTACAATGCTACATCAACTGAGTGATAATGATCGTTTAGATCTGGGCGTTCTTTTCAAACAACGGGTTAAAGAAATGCTCGCCAATCCAATGCGTCCCCGTGACAATCTCCAACACCCTTTTATTCATGAATTATATTTAGCGGTTGAGTTTCACGGCGAGAACATCGATAAGATTGACACTAAACTACGAGAGGATTTTGATGATATTGACGCCCAGCGCGCTTATATTCAACAAGCGCGTCAACGAGGCAATCTGTTTGCGTTGCGGATCACGGCATTACCGTTATTAAACCCACTCACCGTGCTTATTGGTGAGAAATTAAGTCAATTAGCCCGTTTAACTCTGCACCGAGCCCGCACGTTAGAAATGGAATTTACGTCGTTAATTGGTTGCGGTGAAATTTCAGACATTACCGATGAAGTGTTAATTCGGCTTGAAATTCATTAATGTTAATTGGCTATTTATCGCTTACATTTTTTATTCGCACCCTTAGAAAGTGCGAATAATTAGCTTAACCTTAATGTTGATATTGATGTTAATGTTAATGTTGATTAAGCATTAGGCATTAGGCATTAGGCATTAGGCAACAAAACGCTACCACGCTAAACGCTGCTCTGCCAATGATGCAGACAAGATACAAATAACCGCACCTAAATCTGCATGACGAATAGCGACATCGGCCTGTTGATCAACCTTTGGTTTCGCATGATAAGCGATCCCTAGTCCTGCAATTTCCATCATCAGTAAATCGTTAGCACCATCACCAACGGCTACCGTATTATGAGGCTCAATATCAAATTCTTCCGCTAACGCCAATAATATTTCCGCTTTGGCTTTAGCATCAACGACCTTTCCAAGGATCTTACCGGTTAACTTACCGTCGATAATTTCAAGGGTATTTGAGGTTGCTGATACTAACTTAAATTGCTGCTGTAAATGATCAGAAAAGTAAGTAAAGCCCCCCGATGCAATCGCCACTTGCCACCCATAATGATGTAACGTTGCAATTAACTGCGGTAATTCAGCCATCAACGGTAACTGATCACGCACTTGGGTTAAAATCGCTTCATCTGCACCTGCTAAAGCGGCTACTCGCTGGCGTAAACTTTGCTCAAAATCTAATTCACCTGACATCGCGCGTTCAGTCACGGCTGCAACCTCTTCACCGACACCCGCTAATTTAGCAATCTCATCAATACATTCAATCTCAATCGCGGTTGAGTCCATATCTAACACCACAATCCCGGGCATCGATAAATCAGGAATATCACTCACATAAGCAAAATCTAGTTGCTGTTCAAGCACCACTTGTTGTTGTGCTAACGTTAGTTCACTGGCAATTAAAATCGCATCATACGATCCTACTTTCCAAGCTGCGACAATCTCAATCGTACTCAAACCAACATCATTAATCGCATCAATATTATCGGTAGTAATGTGGTTACCATACACTAACCAATTCGCTTGGCGTTTGCTGGTATTAGTGACAGATAATATCTCTGGAAAGCGTTTAAATAAGGTTGGGTGTTTATTGATTTTGAGTACACTAGCAACGTCCATTGCGTCATCCTTAACAATTTGATTACTATAAACCTAACGATTGTGTTCATGAAGAGCAAGTCTAATTATAAATTGACAGTTGTATTATTAACTCAAAAAAACCACTTACACCTATAAAATCAACAATTTATAAAATTAATACTATGCAATCATTGCTGACCACCATTTGTTAACAAAGTTTAACACTTCCCTGCCGGTGAAATAATCATCCGTTATTTTTTTAGTGTAGAATACCTATAATCGGAGTAATCGAGTGATATCAATGATCCAATGGAACACTAAACGCTGGCAACGTCAGCGGCTGTATAAAGCCGTTATATTACTAATATGCCTATTAACCTTTCTCGGCATTCTCCAATATGGCGCATTACTTAGTCAACAAAACTACCAAATGCTGAGTGAACAAACCCAAACGTTATCAAAAATTATTGTTCGTCAGGCCGCTCAAAATGCCGCACTCGATCTTGAAAATAAAGACCAGCATCAGCTGCAATTATTAGTTAAAAATTTAGCGACAGAGCCATTGATATTGGATGCGAGCATTTATAATCTTGAGGGGGTGGCGTTAGCAAAAACCAAAGCAGCGATGCCATTAGAGCAATTAACTGGGCTTTCTACCCCGTTAGCCATGGCGAGTATTGGACGCCAACAAATTGCAGAACCAATATTACTTAACGGTCATATTATTGGATTTATGCGGATCACACTCGAACACGATAAGTTACTAACGCATGCGGTTGCTCAAATGGCGTCTATGACAGCAATTATTCGAGGCTTGATGGTTTCAGCATTGATCCTTGGCGGATTATTGATGCTGGTATTTAGCCGTCAACATTATCAAGGTAGCTTTCCTTTCCTGCAGAATAATCACCAATAATACCGATTAGCACCCACAAAAAAGCGGCAACAGCTTGTACTGTTACCGCTTTTTTTAAGCGTCATTGGCGCTCATACTGAGTACCCAATATATTCGCTATGATTACTCAGCATCACCAAGTAATACTGATTCTAGTGCGATTTCAATCATCTCATTGAACGTTAGTTGACGCTCTTCAGATGTGGTTGCTTCGCCACGTAGAATATGATCAGAAACAGTACAGATAGTCAGTGCTTTAGCACCAAACTCTGCCGCAACGCCGTAGATACCCGCCGCTTCCATTTCAACGCCAACAATGCCGTACTTATCCATTGTTTTGAAGAAATCGAAATCTGGGTTGTAGAACAAATCAGCTGAGAAGATATTACCCACTTTAACAGGGATACCTTTTGCTTTTGCTGCATCTACTGCATTTTGTACCATACCGAAATCAGCAATTGCTGCGAAATCGTGGCCACCAAAACGGATACGGTTTACTTTAGAGTCTGTTGATGCGCCCATACCGATAACAACATCGCGTAATTTAACGTCATCACGTACCGCACCACAACTACCCACACGGATAATTTTCTTCACGCCAAAGTCTTTAATTAACTCTGTCGCATAGATAGAACAAGAAGGAATACCCATACCGTGGCCCATTACAGAGATCTTACGACCTTTGTAAGTACCCGTGAAACCAAGCATGCTACGTACGTTACATACTTCAGTCACGTTTTCTAGGAATGTTTCAGCAATGAACTTAGCACGTAGTGGATCACCAGGCATCAGCACGACATCTGCAAAATCACCCATTTCAGCATTAATATGTGGAGTAGCCATCGTTATATCCTTTTGTTTATTGAATCAGTTATCAGTGGCGATAACATCTATTACAAATGCACACTATTGATAACTCATAATCGCTTAATATCGTTCTGATAACGACAACAATCGCTATCATATAAACTTGCTTATTTTTATACTAATCAAGGCGATTAATCCAATGATTCCTCGCCTTGATTATCAGTATACTGCCGGTCTATTGCGTTTTATAGAAACGACTTACCGTAAGACATATCAGATGTACCGAAATGCTCAGCAAGACTTTGACCAATATCAGCAAATGTTTCACGACGACCTAATGAGCCAGCGTTAACTTTTGGTCCTGTAACAATCACAGGGATGTGCTCACGAGTATGATCAGTACCCGGCCATGTTGGATCACAACCATGGTCTGCTGTAATAATTAGCACATCATCTTCTTTTAATAGCGCTAAAATTTCAGGTAGACGACGGTCAAAATATTCTAACGCTGCAGCATAACCTGCAACATTACGACGGTGACCGTACGCTGAGTCAAAATCAACAAAGTTAGTGAACACGATGCTGTTATCACCAGCAACATCAATTTGTGCTAATGTTGCATCAAACAATGCTGGAATACCGGTTGCTTTTACTTTACGAGAAATACCACAACCCGCATAGATATCAGAAATCTTACCGATAGAAATCACTTCGCCTTGCTTTTCTTCAACCAATTTTTGCAATACGGTGATCGCAGGTGGCTCAAGAGATAAATCACGACGGTTACCCGTACGCTCAAATTGACCTTTACCAGCACCAATAAATGGACGCGCAATAACACGACCAATATTATAATCTTCTAGCTCTTCACGGACGATATGACAAAGTTCCATTAACTTATCAAGACCGTAAGTCTCTTCATGACATGCAATTTGGAATACAGAGTCAGCAGATGTATAGAAAATTGGTTTACCTGTTTGCATGTGCTCTTCACCCAAGTCATCTAGAACTTGTGTACCAGATGCATGGCAGTTACCTAAGTAACCATCTAAGCCTGCACGTGCAAGGATGCGATCCGTTAGCTCTTTAGGGAAGCTATTGGTTTTATCACTGAAGTAGCCCCAATCAAACAATACTGGCACACCCGCGATTTCCCAGTGACCAGATGGAGTATCTTTTCCTGATGAAATTTCTTTCGCGTGGCCGTAAGCACCTACGATTTCAACATCAGCATCCATACCTTCAGGAAAACTACCACATGACTCTTCACATGCTTTTGCTAAACCTAATTTAGTTAGATTAGGCAAATGTAGCGCACCACTACGATCGCCATTATCAGCTTCACCGCGTGCACAAGCCTCGGCAATGTGACCTAGCGTATTCGCACCAACATCACCAAAATCAACCGCATCTTCCGTTGCGCCGATACCAAAAGAATCTAAAACTAAAATAATTGAACGTTTCATTGTTGCTCCGTTATACGTCTTGTTCGCCAATGCGACGGTATACTTCAGGGGTCGGTTCTGGTGTAGTATCAGCAATACTGATATTGGCACGAACCGCTTTAGCCGCTTCTTGCCATTGCGCTTCAGTGCGCGCGTGGACCATTGCTAATGGTGTATCAGCATAGACTTCATCACCAAGACGGATCATATTTGATAAACCAACAGCATAATCAATCGTATCACTCGCTACACGACGACCACCGCCCATTCCAACAACAGCCATACCTAAACCACGAGTATCCATTGCATGTGCAAAACCGGTTGTTTCAGCAAATACAGGTTTAATGATTTCTGCTTTATCAAGATAGTTATCATAATTATCGATAAAATCAGTTGGACCACCAAGACCCGCAACCATTTTGCCAAAACGCTCTGCTGCTTGACCATTATCTAACACAGCTTGCAGTTTCGCACGTGCTTGTGGTAAATCTGATGCTAGTTTACTGATAACTAACATTTCAGCACACAATGCCATGGTTACTTCGTATAAGCGAGGGTTTCGATATTCACCCGTTAGAAATTGTACTGCTTCACGTACTTCAAGCGCATTACCCGCTGTTGATGCTAATACTTGGTTCATATCGGTTAATAATGCAGAGGTACATGTCCCTGCGCCATTAGCAACTGCAACAATCGATTTGGCTAATTCTTCTGATGCAGCGTAAGTTGGCATAAATGCGCCTGAACCTACTTTTACATCCATCACTAAGTAATCAAGGCCTGCCGCTAGTTTTTTCGATAAAATAGAAGCGGTGATTAGTGAAATATTATCCACCGTTGCCGTCACATCACGGGTCGCGTAAACACGTTTATCAGCAGGGGCTAAATCACCGGTTTGACCAATAATCGCCACACCTGCTTCTTTAGTTACTTTACCGAACACTTCATTGCTTGGCGTAATGTTATAACCTGGAATCGATTCCAGTTTATCTAACGTACCACCAGTATGACCAAGACCACGACCAGAGATCATTGGTACATAGCCACCACATGCCGCTACCATAGCGCCCAGCATTAAAGAGGTCACATCACCCACACCACCGGTTGAGTGCTTATCAACAATCGGACCATCAAAGTTCATATGGCCCCAATCAATTACCATTCCAGAATCACGCATTGCACAGGTTAATGCGACACGCTCATCCATGGTCATATCATTAAAATAGACCGCCATTGCAAATGCCGCAATTTGACCTTCAGAGACGGTATTTTTAGCCACACCTTGAATGAAAAAATTAATTTCATCGGCAGTTAGTGCAATATTGTCGCGCTTTTTACGAATAATTTCTTGAGGTAAGTACATGACGATCCTCTTACTGATATGAATTTCAATGGAAAGAGTCAATTATCTATCAGTAAAATCCAGCCATTGTCTTGCCGAATTTTACGTGTACGAAACCCTTCAGTGATGCCAATACATCATTGAAAATAACGTAAAATAAAATAGATAATGCGCGCTAATATATAATTATAAACATTGAAAATACTATGTTTTAATAATAATTAGCGTTAAAAAAATCAGCTTTAGCAAGATAATAAGGTGGCATTACACCACCTTATTAATAAAAGCTTAGTAACCGCCTTGTGCCGCTTGCTCGCCTTCACCTAATGTGTGAAGTAAGTTAGCAAGTAGGCTTGATGCACCAAAACGGTAATGGCGGCTATCAGCCCACTCATCACCAAGAATAGTGTTTGCCATTGCTAGGTATTGTTGAGCATCTTCAGCAGTACGTACGCCACCAGCCGGCTTAAAGCCCACTGTTTTTGCTACGCCCATGTCTTTAATAACATTCAACATAATTTCAGCGTATTCAGGCGTTGCGTTTACAGGCACTTTACCTGTAGATGTTTTAATAAAGTCAGCGCCAGCGTTGATACAAATTTCAGACGCTTGCTTAATAAGAGCTTCTGTCTTTAGTTCGCCAGTCTCGATGATAACTTTCAGTAACACGTTATCGCCACATGCTGCTTTACATTGCTTCACAAGCTCAAAGCCTACTTCTGCATTGCCAGCCATTAGTGCGCGGTATGGGAATACTACGTCTACTTCGTCTGCGCCGTAAGCAACAGCTGCTTTCGTTTCAGCAACAGCAATCTCAATGTCGTCGTTACCGTGTGGGAAGTTAGTTACCGTTGCAATACGTACATCAGGTGTACCTTGCTCACGTAACTGCTTCTTAGCTACTGGGATAAAACGAGGGTAGATACATACTGCCGCAGTGTTACCAACCGCTGTTTTTGCGTTCTTACACAATGCGATCACTTTTGCATCAGTGTCGTCTTCATTAAGTGTTGTAAGATCC
Source organism: Photobacterium phosphoreum (assembly GCF_002954725.1). Taxonomy (GTDB): domain Bacteria; phylum Pseudomonadota; class Gammaproteobacteria; order Enterobacterales; family Vibrionaceae; genus Photobacterium; species Photobacterium phosphoreum. The sequence continues at coordinate 134,518 of NZ_MSCQ01000001.1, read as the reverse complement.
ATTAATTTTAATGCACGTAATGCTGCAGCTTTTAAATCGCTCATGACTATCTCCAGTCGTAATGTTTTATAGCGGTAGTGTTAATATTACTACCGAATATTAAATATGAATTCAGCAGGATCCAATTTGTATCACTGCTGTACAACGATATTCATTATCGCCGTCATAGATGAGCGGACTTTATTCCTTGAAGACCCAGAAGCCAATAAATACCATCTGGTCGCTATCCTTGTCACCGCGCAGGCTACCCTGCACTAGGTTAAGTCACCTTAACCTATTTAGGTTTTACGTCCTTATAATATCAACTCAATCACGACTCGACCATTAAACTCGTGTTTCCTGTGGTGGATAATATGTTTACTGAAATCAAAAGTCGTATCACAACTCATGCAAATTGATCATAAAAAGAGCCACTTTTTACATAACTCTTAATTTATGATGCTAATAACAGTAATAACGCTCTCAATCATCCTCACGGTACTGTTTCTATCGGAGAATAATAACAGAGTGAAAATTCAGAAAAGGGAACGCAATCGATTTTATTACATTAAGCCAAACTTAAATGCCATGACGGTTACAACGAAAAAAAACGCCACAGCATAAGCCATGGCGTTTCTTAATTTAGGGTAACCGTTTGTTTATAACTATGACGCTAGTGTAATAAACAGACCAGCAATAGTTGCAGACATTAAGTTAGATAATGTACCTGCCGCAACAGCCTTCATACCAAAGCGAGCGATTTCTGCACGACGTGTTGGTGCTAGACCACCTAAACCACCCAGTAGAATAGCTACTGAAGATAGGTTAGCGAAACCACACAATGCGAATGAGATGATAGCTTTCGTCTTATCAGACATCTCAGCACCCGTTTGCGCTACAACCATACCGCCATCAGCGACATCTTTTAGGTAAGGGGCAAAGTTTAGGTAAGCAACAAATTCGTTAACAACAATCTTTTGACCAATGAATGAACCAGCAACTTGTGCTTCACCCCACGGCACACCAATAAGGAATGCTAATGGTGAGAATACATAACCTAGAATCAATTCTAGTGTTAACTGAGGCATACCGAACCAACCGCCGATACCACCAAGCATACCGTTCACTAATGCAATCAAACCGATAAACGCAAGTAGCATTGCACCTACGTTTAACGCAAGTTGCATACCAGATGATGCACCTGCTGCTGCTGCATCAATAATGTTAGCTGGTTTTTCTTCGCTTTCATCTTCATCATTACCCGCAATCTGCTCAATTGGCTGCTCAGTTTCAGGCTTGATGATTTTAGCAAACAGTAGACCACCAGGGGCTGCCATAAATGAAGCGGCAATCAGGTACTCAAGAGGAACACCCATTTGTGCGTAACCTGCTAGTACACCACCCGCTACTGACGCCAAACCACCACACATTACTGCAAATAACTCAGACTGAGTCATCTTAGGTACGAACGGACGAATAACCAACGGCGCTTCTGTTTGACCTACAAAAATATTTGCTGTTGCAGACATTGATTCTGCGTGAGAAGTACCCAGTATTTTACGTAAACCGCCACCCAGAACATTGATAACAACCTGCATTACGCCGATGTAGTACAACACACTAATAAGTGCAGAGAAGAATACGATAACGGGCAATACACGTAATGCGAAGACAAAGCCACCGCCACCGAATAATTCAAACATTTTGTTTGATGTTAAGCCACCAAACAGGAAGTTAATACCGTCATTACCATAACCAATAACATTAGCTACTGCTTGAGACATGCCATATAGCACGTCACGGCCTACTGGTACGTAAAGTACAAATGCGCCTAATAGAAATTGGATAGCAAATGCACCACCAACAGTACGTAGATTGATCGCTTTACGGTTATCAGAAAGTAGTACAGCAATTAGTAGCAGTACCACCATCCCAACAAGGCTCATTAGCAGGCTCATGATTTATGGAATCCTATAGTTAAGTTTTGGCGTCTTGACAGTTCAGCTCTTTAAGAGTTGGCGCATTATACTCACGGAGCTGGCGATGATGTAATGCCAAGATCACAGTTTATGAGGAAATTTGATGTATTAGAATTCGCTATTGTGATCGGAATCACATATAAGCACTGTTGGCATGCAAACGGTTCGCGCAAACGTTTGGCTTTGGCAGCAGAATCACAGCTTTATTTTAAATAATTCAGCCGTGGTTAAGGTTGTTGCTTGTGCTATATGCGCATAACTCTCGTCTCTAATCTCCGCCAAAACTGTCGCAATATCGACTAAACGCTCAGGTCGATTCGGTTGACCTTGATACCCTGACACTGGCATATCGGGGGCATCGGTTTCTAATAGCAATGCAGATAACGGTAATTTAGCGATAGTAGCGCGAGTCTTTTGGGCGCGACTATAGGTGATCGTGCCGCCAACACCAATTTTGATACCGAGATCAACAAGTTGAGTAGCTTGTTGGTAACTGCCACTAAAACCATGATAAACACCTCCCATTTTAGGCGGATGCTGCCGCAGTAATGTTAGTAATTCAGGAAAGGCTTTACGGCAATGTAAGATCACGGGTAAGTGATGTTCATTGGCTAATTGAAGTTGGGCTTGTAGCCATTGCAGTTGTTGGTCTCGATTAACATCAGCTACTGCAAAATCTAACCCACATTCTCCCACCGCCACACAGCGATCATCAGCTTGTGCTTCAATGAGCTTAGTGGCCAATTCAGCAACGACATCAATGTTGTGTTGGTGACTAAAAAAAGGATGAATCCCTAGCCCATAATATAAGCCTGAAAATTGACAACATAACTCAGCCACTGATTGCCAATTACTGCGGCCAACGGTTGGAATAACCACCGCTTTAACGCCGGCTTGTTGAGCTTGTGTCCATGCTTGAGTGGGATTTTCTGAAAAAGGCGCAAAATCAAAATGACAATGACTGTCAATTATTACTGAATTATTGCTGACTACAGACATAAGTTGGATCTCTATCAAGGCAAGTATTGCGGCTATTATTACTCAAATTAACAGTCAAATACGTCATTCTTTATCTTTGTGAGTAATTCTCCTGCGGCTAGATTGAGTCTAAAGGTAAAATCAGCGACAATAGCGAATAATGCACTCCATTCAAAAAGAACATGCTAATGTCGCAAACACTGTTTCAAGGCGAAGTATCGAAACGTCGTACTTTCGCTATTATCTCCCACCCCGATGCGGGTAAAACCACCATTACTGAAAAAGTATTGTTGTTCGGAAACGCGATCCAAAAAGCGGGCACCGTAAAAGGTCGTGGCTCTAACCAGCATGCTAAATCTGACTGGATGGAGATGGAAAAAGAACGTGGTATCTCTGTAACCACATCGGTTATGCAGTTCCCTTACCATACTTGTTTGGTTAACTTACTCGATACTCCAGGACACGAAGACTTCTCAGAAGATACTTACCGTACCCTAACAGCGGTTGACTCTTGTCTAATGGTTATCGATGCCGCTAAAGGTGTCGAAGATCGTACCCGTAAGTTAATGGAAGTTACTCGTCTACGTGACACGCCTATCGTTACCTTCATGAACAAATTGGACCGTGAAACACGAGATCCAATGGAACTGCTTGATGAAGTTGAAGTTGAGCTAGGCATGGCATGTGCACCAATTTCATGGCCTATCGGTTGTGGTAAAGAATTCAAAGGTGTTTTCCATATTCACCGTAATGAAACGATTCTTTACAGCACAGGTCAAGGTCACACCATTCAAGAGCAACGCATTATTAAAGGCTTAGATAACCCTGAGCTTGATATTGCGATTGGTAGCGATTTAGCCGCTAACTTGCGTGAAGAACTCGAATTAGTGATCGGCGCATCAAATGAGTTTGATCTTGAGCTATTTTTAGCTGGCGAACTAACACCAGTATTCTTTGGTACGGCACTGGGTAACTTTGGTGTTGATCATATGCTTGACGGCTTAACTGAGTGGGCTCCAGCACCATTACCTCGCCAAGCAAACACCCGTGAAGTTGAAGCGACTGAAGATAAATTCTCAGGTTTTGTGTTTAAAATCCAAGCCAACATGGATCCTAAGCACCGTGACCGTATTGCATTTATGCGTATTGTATCGGGCACTTACAACCAAGGTATGAAAATGAACCATGTTCGTACTGGTAAGAGTGTGAGTATTTCTGATGCAGTAACCTTCATGGCAGGTGACCGTTCACGTACTGAAGTGGCTTATGCGGGCGATATCATTGGTTTACACAACCACGGTACCATTCAAATTGGCGACACCTTTACTCAAGGTGAGAACCTTAAGTTTGCAGGTATTCCAAACTTCGCCCCTGAACTATTCCGTCGTATTCGCCTAAAAGATCCACTTAAGCAAAAGCAATTGCTAAAAGGCTTAGTACAACTTTCAGAAGAAGGTGCGGTACAAGTATTCCGTCCACTACAAAACAACGATCTGATCGTGGGTGCGGTGGGTGTGCTTCAGTTTGATGTGGTTGTTGCCCGTCTTCGAGCTGAATACAACGTTGAAGCGATTTATGAAGGCGTTAACGTTGCAACGGCACGTTGGGTTGAATGTGATGACGTGAAGAAACTTGAAGAATTCAAGCGTAAGAACCAATCTCATCTAGCACTTGATGGCGGTGATAACTTATCTTACATTGCGCCAACCATGGTTAACCTTAACCTTGCTAAAGAACGTTTCCCTGAAGGTGATTTCCGCGCAACGCGTGAGCACTAATCAACGTTATCGTTATGATGTCTCGTCCTAATAAAAGTTAAATACAAAAAGGCCGCGTTCCGTTGAACGCGGCCTTTTTATTAATCTTTATTTATTAATCTGTTTATCGATAAATCAGCCAAAAGGCATGAACATATAGGCCATGATCAATGCGTCTTCACGACCATTAACTGCGGGGTAATAGCCAACCCGTCGATTGGTTTCATTAAACCCAGTCGCTTCATACAACTTATAAGCACCGAGATTACTTTCACGCACTTCAAGCCAAATTTCTTCCGCTTTTTTTGCTTCTAATGCATCAATAAAACCATTGAGTAATAACTTACCGTAGCCTTTACGTTGCAGGGCGGGATCAATGGCAATATTAAGCAAAGTACCTTCACCCGCAACTAATTGTCCAAAACAATACCCCACCACCTGCTCGTCAACCACTAACACATAGTTAGCCGCTATACGGTTAGGTTCTTTACGGATCATTGATTCTGCCCACGGAAACGTATTCGCCGCTTGTTCTATACGCCAAACATCATCGGTATGGTGTGCTTCTAATGGAATAATTTTATGAGTCATAACTACAAATCTGTTGCCATAATGCCTTCTTAGACGAAGGATCATTATGCATAAGTTTTAATGAGGCCGAATTCAGTACCTGACAACCAGTAGGGTGTGCCCCTTGGCAACCCGCAAACCAACACCAATTTAAATGATGCGCTGCGATTTGATCAAGTGCCGATAACGGCAATGATAAAGCTTGGTCTGGGGTTAATTTCATACTCGATAAAATCCGCCCAAACAACCAAGCATCATGCTCATCCAATTCCTCAGCCGAAATAAAAAGCAGCTTACACTCAGCGGGCAGATTGATCACAGGCAGCACTTGGTTAGGAAAGATCTCAGGCTTACGTACTTGCCAATAGGTGATCCCCATTTCCTGTAACACCTGAATATCGCGTTGCTTCATACCCTACCTGCTATGGAATATACATGGATTGCGATCCTAACAAATCCACGTCACTTTGTACCCATAAAACGATAACTGGCTCTATTCCACAGCGTAAAAACAACAATGCCGACATTACGTCGGCATTGTATGTGTTAATCAGTCATTATTAACCTGATAAATTAGTCATGGTAACGTTGTGCTAATGCATCTGCGGCAACCATGGCTTGATAAACACGATCTGCATTCACTTTAACTGGCATATTACACATGGTATCGCCTTTCGCACAGGCAATTTCAGCGACTTGACGCCAATCCGCTTCCACCATTTCTTCAATACCAAAATCAGCCAGTGTTAATGGTAAACCTGCTGTTTTCATTACATAAATAACATTTTCAATTTCTTCTGCATCAGCTTTTTCTAGTACCAATTGGGTAAGCAAACCAAAAGCCACTTTCTCACCATGCTGAATATGGTGTAATTGTGGTAATGAAGACATACCGTTACTCACCGCATGCGCTGCTGCTAAACCACCTGATTCCGCACCGACACCACTTAGGTAAATCGTTGCTTCAACCATTTCTTCTAATGCGGGTGTTACCACATGACGACGGGCTGCATCCATCGCCATTTCAATATTTTCAACAATCAATTCATAGCACATCAATGCCATGCCAAGACCTGTACGTGATACACGTTTTTGGACAAGGTTTAAACCATCAGCATAACAACATGCGCGCGCTTCAAAGAATGTCGCTAATGCATCACCAACACCCGCTGCAAAAAACTTAGTAGGTGCTGCAGCAATAATACCGGTATCAGTAATAACCGCATCTGGGTTTTGAGGTAAGAACAAGTAACGATCAAATTCACCGTCATCTTTATAGATCACTGACAATGCTGTACACGGTGCATCTGTTGACGCAATTGTTGGGAAAATAATCACTGGAATATGTGCAAAATGCGCAACCGCTTTGGCAACATCCATGGTTTTACCACCGCCAATACCCACAACCACATTGGCACCGTGATGTTTTACTATCTCATGGATACGACCAATTTCAGTATCAGTACATTCATATTGAAATTGTTCTGCATGAGCAGTAATACCCGCTTGCTGTAAAACTGGTAATGCTTCCGCTTTAACTTTATTGAGAATAAATTCATCGCAAATCAATACCGCATTATTACCAAAATCTTTAATAAAACCATCTAGTTGTGGTAATAGGTTTTGACCAATAATGAATTTTTTAGGTGAGGTAATACTACGTGGGATCATGAATGCTATTCCTTAAGGGTTTTTTCTTAGCAACAAAATACCACCACCAAATATTAAGCTAAATGACAAATAAAGAATTCTTAATTCTCAATATTAACCTTATTGCACTAAATCATGAATAGGTTATTAATAGACATTAAAAAGCCACAACCATTCTTAACGTTTTGTCGTTAAACTTTATCGTTAAAAATGAGGTCATGGCTTTTTATTTACAACGGTTAAGCGAGTTATTCATTTATGCTAATGCATTAAACTCTTCGCAATATTCAACTAACCCTTGATACTGTTGCACACTACCTGGCGCAATTTCTAACACCATAAAGGCTTCTTCAGTTTCGGGCCAAATGCATGTTAAGCCATGCTGTAATGCCGCTTGGTAACCCGCTTGCTGATAATACTTAGGATCACCTAATACGACTACCGTTGGATAATCAAAATCAGCGAGTGTTGCTTGCGCTTCGGCTAATAACGCTAACCCTACCCCTTGATGACGATGATCTTCACGTACCGATAAAGGCGCAAGCCCTTGCCAATTCGTCTCTTGTCCCGCAACGGTTACGGGGCTAAAAAAAGCATGCCCAATCACTTCACCGTCATCAGTACATGCAACCAATGATAACGTTCGACAGCCATTTTCACGTAAACGCATTACCAACTTTGCTTCAGCATCAGTATCGAAAACTGACTTTAGCAGCGCATCAATTAATAGAATATCAGCTGGCGCTTCAGATCTAATGAGCATGTATAACCTCTTTCTCAATCACGTTAGTCTGCATTCCCTGATGAATAAAATCAGCTGATTGCTGTAACACAAATTTTACGGGTGTCGGTAAAGAATCAAGATCAATACTGTCCATGAGGTTCTTTACTTCTAACCCTAATTCGGTATCCCCTTCAATACGAAGACGACGTTGGAAAAACAGTGTATCAGGATCTTCTTTACGTGCTGCAATTAATACTAAATCATTGCACTCGCCACTAAAACTCACATCATGATGCTCACATTGCTCTGCAACGATCAGTTTTTGATCTTGATAACTGATAAACCACTGTAACCCTAAATCACGGACTTCAACTTTTAACCAACGATGTTCAAGAAATTCAAAATCACCGTCTTCTAAAGCTTCTTTAAACACCATTGCTAAACCATCTAGCATCATTTTCTTTTGAATAGCGAACGGTGTGAGTTTCGCAGGGACACGTAATAATGCCGGACCATGTTGAACTAATTGTTTTCTAAGTTGAGCAATCACTGTTTGTATTCCTGTTTAAAATCGAACGCTAAAAATGAATTGTATGGCAATTTTAGCGATTTGTTTTATGCCTTGAGTCAAAAAAAAGCAACTACATTGATAAAACTGATCATTATTTTGTTAATAAACATTATATTTACATGCATTAACATTTACACTATTTATGCTTTAACATTATCTTACTATTAACATCAACATACCCGCGAAGGATCAAACATTTATGCAAATAGAGCAACTTGACTATTGGTTTCCATTGCTGACCAATAATAGTCCTTTCCTATTTGCTATTCTTGATGATCAACACCGCTATCATTGTGTTAATAATCGCTATAGCGATATCAGCGGTAAACCACAACATCAACTCATTGGCAGTAATGACATTGACACCCTCGGCAGCCACTACTACCAATGCTTAAAACCTTATTACGAACGTGCTTTTAAGGGGGAAGTGATTGAAGCAGAAATTATTATCAATGACACTTCTCACCACACCAACTTACACATCAGCTTGGCTCCGTTACTCAATCGCCTCGGTAAGATTGAGCACATTATTTTACATTCAGTCGATACGTCAGAACGTCATGTCTTGATTAATTCATTACAAGAATCAGAACACCAACTCAATCAACTTCAAAACCTCGTCACCGATGGTATCTGTGTGATTGAAAAAAACATCATCATAAATGCTAATCAACGCGCCATTGAACTATTAGGTATGACATCCAAAAACGCCCTTTTAGGTCAAACACTGGATCACGTGTTGCTCGATAACAATAAACAACCATGCCACAGTAAAACACTGACACAAGCATCCAATAACGGTAATCAACATTATTATTCAGCCAACCATAACGCTAGCTCACCATTAATGCTGACAACATCCCCCATCACCATGATGGGTGAAGCAGCACTATTAATAAAGCTCACTCCCGCCCTCAATAACGATGTTCAACAGCATAAAATTGAACAATTAACCCAACTGGATCCCTTAACTGGGCTCTATAATCGTCATGGATTTAGTCGTCAACTCGATCAACTGATGCAAGCCAATACCCCGCTATTTATGCTGTATATCGATATTGATAACTTTAAAAATATCAATGATTCATTAGGGCATCATATTGGCGATAAAGTGCTGCAAGAGATAGCGCAGCGACTACAACAGCTATTACCCAAAAATGCCATTATTGGTCATTTAAGTGGTGATGAATTTGCAGTATTACTGACTCATCCTGAACATGAAAATAGCGGTAAAATTATTGCCGAACAGATCATTGCATTAGTTAACCAGCCATTTGATCTGTGCTATTTCAGTAAGCACCTCGCATGCTCAATCGGCATGGTTAAATCACCGGGTAATGGTCATGATGCGCGAATGATGCTCCAAAATGCGGATACTGCAATGTATGAAGCTAAAAACCGCGGTCGTAATCGGCTGGTCATTTTCAGTGAGGCCATGAGTAAAGCTGTACGAATGCGATTATGGCTCGAAATAGAACTCCAAAAAGCACTGCAAAATAATGGCTTAGAAGTCTGGTATCAACCTAAAGTTAACGCTAAAAATTTTGAAATTGACGGCGCAGAGGCATTAGTACGCTGGAAGCATCCCGTTGAAGGTTACATTAGCCCCGCACAATTTATTCCCGTTGCAGAGCGATCAGGGCTGATTGAACAACTAGGCCGTGTCGTTATGCGGGAAGTGTTTACCACCGTTAATCAGTGGAAAAAACAACAACTATTAAAAGGTCGAGTGGCGATTAACTTATCATCGCTACAGTTTGAAAATCCTAAATTAATTCATTTTGTCGATAAACTGCGTCAATCAACGGGCATTAATGCGGCTGATTTCACCTTTGAACTCACAGAAAGTACCGTAATGAATGATGGCGAGCATACTATCCAAATGCTGAATGCGATTAAACAACAAGGGTTTGCATTATCTATTGATGACTTTGGTACGGGCTATTCATCCTTGTCTTATTTAGCTCGATTCCCACTTGATGAACTCAAAATTGATCGGGCTTTCATTAAAGATATTGATACTATTCCAAAGCAAATTACCCTGATTGAAAATATCATCAATTTAGGTAAATCACTCAACATGAGTGTGGTTGCAGAAGGTATCGAAACCCGCCAACAAGCAACGTTATTATCCAACCTTAATTGTGATTATATTCAAGGATTTCACTTTCACCGCCCGATGCCAAAACAAGAATTAGAAGCAATATTATTAAAAGAAAAAAATTACGTTAGCGGTTGATATCAATCTAAAAACACCATTATTTAGTTACAAATTTATTGTTTAATATCAACAAAACCTGCCTAATATCAAGATCTGTTCCTCGAAACACTTTTACTATGATGGCATCGTTTTTATGCAAAGATTGGATAATAAAGTACATGGAGCTTCTTTGCCCAGCTGGTAATCTTCCAGCATTAAAAACCGCTATCGATAATGGTGCGGATGCGGTTTATATCGGTTTTAAAGATGATACTAACGCACGTCACTTTGCTGGTTTAAACTTCACTGATCGCAAACTTGAAAAAGCGGTACAGTATGTAAAAGATCATGATCGTAAATTGCATGTGGCTTTAAATACCTTTGCTCATCCTGATGGTTTTAGCCGTTGGACAAAAGCGGTTGATAATGCAGCAGCCATGGGTGTTGATGCGCTAATTGTGGCGGATATTGGCGTACTTGAATATGCAGCGACCACTTACCCTGATTTAGAATTGCACCTCTCTGTTCAGGCATCAGCGACTAACACTGCCGCCATTGATTACTATAAGCAGAATTTCAATATTAAACGCGTGGTATTGCCACGGGTATTATCCATCAATCAAGTAAAACAATTAGCCCGTAACACTGACATGCAATTGGAAGTGTTTGCTTTTGGTAGCTTGTGCATTATGTCTGAAGGACGCTGTTATTTGTCGTCTTATATGACAGGCGAATCACCGAATACTGTCGGGGCCTGTTCACCCGCTAAATATGTTCGTTGGCAAGAAACACCACAAGGATTGGAATCTCGCTTAAATGAAGTGCTGATTGATCGCTATGGTGCTGGCGAAAATGCGGGTTATCCAACCCTGTGTAAAGGTCGATTTGATATTAATATCGACGGTGTAAATAAACGCTACCATGCACTTGAAGAACCGACTAGTCTTAATACTCTAGCGATTTTACCTGAGCTGTTTAAAGCCAATATTGCCTCAGTTAAGATTGAAGGTCGTCAACGTAGCCCGGCATATGTTGAGCAAGTGACCCGTACTTGGCGCGCGGCTATTGACCACTATTTAGCCAACCCTGAAGGCTACAGTGTGAATCCAGCATGGGATGCCTGCTTGGGGAACCTGTCTGAAGGCAAGCAAACAACGTTAGGTGCATACCACCGTAAATGGCAATAAAGGATCATTCATGAAATATTCACTTGGGCCATTATTATACTTTTGGCCTCAGCATGATGTTGAAACGTTCTATCAGCAGGCCAAACATAGTAATGTTGATATTATTTATTTAGGTGAAACGGTGTGTTCTAAACGTCGAGCACTTAAAACCGCCCAATGGATCGATATTGCTAAAGAACTGGCCGCCAATGGTAAGCAAGTGGTGCTGTCAACCATGGCATTGCTAGAAGCACCTAGCGAAGTTAATATCATGAAAAAATATATCGATAATGGCGATTTTATTGTTGAAGCTAACGATGTATCAGCCATTCAACTGGCCTCTCAAAGTAAAGTACCGTTTGTGGTTGGTCCCGCAGTTAATTGCTATAACGCGCAGACTTTAAAGCTGTTTGTTAAACAAGGCATGACTCGCTGGTGCATGCCAGTCGAACTGTCTCGTGATTGGCTAGCCAATACTCTTACCGAATGTGAAACCTTAGGGATCCGCCAACAATTCGAAACCGAAGTCTTTAGCTATGGGTATTTACCATTGGCATATTCAGCACGCTGTTTTACGGCTCGCGCAGAAAATAAAGCCAAAGATGACTGTGAGACTTGTTGTATTAAATATCCACAAGGGATCACCGTTAACAGCCAAGAAGATCAAAAAATCTTCACCCTTAATGGTATTCAAACTCAGTCGGGTTACTGCTATAACTTGATCAATGATTTGAAAGGCATGAAAGACATGGTCGATGTGGTTCGCTTAAGCCCAATGGGACTTGATACGCTGACCTTAATTGACGACTTCCGTGCTAATGAACAAGGCAGTATGCACCATCCTCTTACTGATGGTCATCAATGTAATGGCTACTGGCATAATCTGGCGGGATTGGATATTCGTTAGAGGTTCGAGGTTCGAGGTTCGAGGTTCGAGGTTCGAGGTTCGAGTAGAATAAAAAATAGCCGCTAATCATAGCGGCTATTTTTATAGAAAATTATTATCATTATGCACTTGGAGCAGCAGATTCTACTGGCACTGCATTTTGTTCCGCCATAAAAATACGGTTCAGTTCTAACAAAGATAATCGATGTTCAACGTATTCATACACATTACCCGCTAACGCCAATTTATATAACATAATTGCCGTCGAATAATCGTGCTGTTGCTGATAACGTTGGGCTAAATAGAAATAACCTTCAGTCAGTCGCAAAGCTAACTCTTCATTGTCTTTGCTGTGCTCTGCAATCTCGGTTAAAAATTGCTCTTCGCTCACTTCACCAAGATACATGCGTACTATCTGCCAACCCCAGTCTTTTTTATCACTGGCGGCATAACGTTGTTGAAGCAAACTATTCGCTTGCTCAGGCGTAAACTTTATATCATTAACATACAGCCAAATCACCCGATAAGGATCATTGATATCCTGCTGGTAATGCGGCAATAAATCATCATTGGCTAACTCGTAACGCTCACCATAATACAGTGCGATACCGCGATTACGATGTGCATAAGGATGATCAGGCGCTAAATCTAAGGTTGAATCAAACGATTCATAAGCAGAATCAAACATCCCCATTTGAGTAAAGATCACCCCAGCTACATTAAATAAATCTGGCTGATTAGGATTAAGATCCAGCGATTTATTAAAATCAAGACGGGCTAAATCACGTAAACCTAAGCTGTCGTGCAACAAACCACGATCATAATAAATGGTCGCTAACGTTGCTTGAGGAATATTGGGTTGGTGTAATATTTGCTCAATCCGTGCCAACTGAATCTGCTGCTGCAAACTAGGTTGATAAGGGATCGCCATGGGTGGCTGACTCCATTTGGTTGGCATCGCAGAACATCCACTCAGCACCAGCGCAGTAGCAATTACAGCATATCGAATATGGCGTATTATCAACTCAGTTCTCCCTGTAACATCAATGACGATCCAGCGTCTATAATAATATTTAGATCAAAAAAAGGGGCTTAATAGCCCCTTTATATCATGATATTAACAAAACGTTTAGCCTTGTGGCTGTTCGTCTTGTGCAGGAGCTGCGGCTGGCGCTTCTACTGCTTCTTTCATGCTTAGACGGATACGGCCTTGACGGTCAATTTCAAGTACTTTAACTTGAACTTCTTGACCCATCTGTAGGTAATCAGACACTTTCTCTACACGATCTTGTGAGATTTGAGAAATGTGAACTAGACCTTCTTTAGTACCGATAACTGATACAAACGCACCGAAATCAACGATACGCATTACTTTACCAGTGTAAACACGGCCAACTTCAACGTCAGCAGTGATTTCTTCGATACGACGGATTGCTTCTTGTGCAGCAGTTCCTTCTGTCGCAGCGATTTTGATTGTACCGTCGTCTTCGATTTCAATAGTTGTACCAGTTTCTTCAGTAAGTGCACGGATAACTGCACCACCTTTACCGATAACATCTTTGATCTTCTCAGGGTTGATCTTCATCATGTGAATACGAGGAGCAAACTGAGAAATATCTTCACGAGGAGAGTTAATTGCGTTATCCATTACACTAAGGATGTGCTTACGCGCGCCTTTAGCTTGGTTAAGTGCAATTTCCATGATCTCTTTAGTGATACCTTCAATCTTGATATCCATCTGAAGTGCTGTGATACCGTCGTTAGTACCCGCTACTTTAAAGTCCATGTCACCTAGGTGATCTTCGTCACCAAGAATGTCAGAAAGAACAACGAAATCATCGCCTTCTTTCACAAGACCCATTGCGATACCCGCAACAGACGCTTTGATTGGTACACCAGCATCCATAAGAGCAAGTGAAGTACCACAAACAGAAGCCATTGAAGATGAACCGTTAGATTCAGTGATTTCTGATACTACACGTACTGTGTATGGGAATTCATCAACAGATGGCATTACAGCAGCAATACCACGCTTAGCCAACTTACCGTGACCAATTTCACGACGCTTAGGCGAACCAACGAAACCCGTTTCACCTACACAGTATGGAGGGAAGTTGTAGTGAAGAAGGAAGTGATCTTTCTTCTCACCCATGATGCTGTCAATGATTTGTGCATCACGTTGTGTACCAAGAGTAGCAGTAACAAGTGCTTGCGTTTCACCACGAGTAAATAGTGAAGAACCGTGAGTACGTGGAAGTACACCAGTACGAACGTCTAGCGCACGAACCATGTCTTTTTCACGACCATCAATACGAGGAAGACCCGCAATGATACGGCCACGAACAACTGTTTTCTCTAGATCGTGGAAAAGAGTGTGGATTTCTTTAGTATTTGCTGCAGAATCTTCAGCAAGTAGCACGTCGTTTAGCTCAGCTGCGATCTCATGGATGCGATCGTAACGAGCCATTTTCTCAGTGATTTGGTAAGCTTCAACAAGCTTAGCTTCAGCTAACTCAGCGATCTTAGTTTTAAGTGCTGTGTTCTCAACAGGCGCAGCCCAATCCCAAGCTGGCGTTGCAACTTCAGCAGCAAACTCGTTGATTGCATTGATAACAACTTGTTGTTGATCGTGACCAAATACAACAGCTTGTAGCATTTGCTCTTCAGATAGACGGTCAGCTTCTGACTCAACCATTAGAACAGCGTCTTTAGTACCAGCAACAACAAGATCTAGACGGCTTTCTGCTAGTTCTGCATTGCTTGGGTTAAGAACGAATTGATCGTTGATGTAACCAACACGTGCTGCACCGATAGGACCATTGAATGGAATACCAGAGATAGCTAGTGCTGCTGATGTACCAATCATTGTAACCATATCAGGGTTAACTGCAGGGTTTACAGAAACCACTGTTGCAATAACTTGTACTTCGTTTTTAAAATCGTCAGGGAATAGCGGACGGATTGGACGGTCAATTAGACGTGCAGTCAGTGTTTCGCCTTCAGAAGGACGACCTTCACGCTTGAAGAAACCACCAGGGATTTTACCTGCAGCGTAAGTACGCTCTTGGTAGTTCACTGTTAGCGGGAAGAAGTCTTGGCCTTCTACTGCTGTTTTCTTACCAACAACAGAAACGAACACTGAAGTGTCGTCCATGCTAACCATTACTGCAGCAGTCGCTTGACGTGCTATAACACCAGTCTCAAGAGTAACCGTGTGGTTACCGTACTGGAAAGTCTTTACGATAGGATTCACGTGAATTTCCTTAAATATATTCCGCTTTTTATTTGCAGGTCAATTATAACCAACACAAACATAAGCGTCATGTAATGATGTCCACTTTACGTAGTGATTTCACGTATCGCGACTAATGAAAGTTCTTAATGCTGAAAAAACTGTCATTAGCCGCGACCTAAAGGTCGACGAAAACGACTCGCGAAGTCATAACAGTGGAAAAGTGCCGTTATTTACTCGGTCCTATCATATCTCTGCCTAAGCATTCATACAACAAACTTGAGCTTAACTCCGGTACAGATAGTAGACGAAATTGCGAAAGATAACAGGAGGACGAATCAATAATAGCGGTATTAACAATAAAAAGAGCAGATAAAAAGAAAGGAGCCTAGGGCTCCTTTCTTAAAGCAATCTTAGCGACGTAGGCCTTGACGCTTGATTAGGTCTTGGTAACGATCTAGGTTTTTACCTTTAAGGTAATCTAGAAGCTTACGACGACGAGAAACCATGCGTAGTAGACCGCGACGGCTGTGGTGGTCATGCTTGTGGTTAGCAAAGTGACCTTGAAGGTGGTTGATTTGCGCTGTTAAAAGTGCAACCTGAACTTCAGGAGAACCAGTATCATTTTCACATTGTGCGTAATCTGCAACGATTGCTGCTTTAGTTTCTGCATTCAGAGACATAACTCATTCCTAATACAAGATGTTTTAATTTGTGCCGCCAATCTCTGATTCAGCCGACACCCAAGCCGCGGATTATACTGATCAGCGGTACGAACTACAAGCGAATAATTAACCAGTGTTATTTTTAACCTCAAGCAACTCATGTGTAATAATCAAACTGATTTATCACTCACAATTACCTATGATCCCTTGGCGTTCTTATTCCTGTTGTTCGTTAGCCATTACCCGCTTTGGTGCCAACATGCCTTTCGCATCAATGGTACCAACACCAATAAATTCCGCAGCGTCACCCACTGTAATGCGCACTAATGTACCTTCAACAGGAACAACTTCAGCACTAACAGGATTACCATGTAACACATGAACCGCAGCTGCTGCCGTGATATTCACTTCTGGTAAATCTTGTACTGCGGTATCGGTTGGCAATAATAATGCATCTAATACTATGCCTGGTTCTATCTCATCCGCTTTCGCTTGATCAAGCATGGCTTGTAGTTGCTCAATCGTTACCATGCGCTCATACGGGAAATTAGATACCCCTGTACGACGCAAGTAAGTGACATGAGCGCCACAACCGAGCATTTCACCTAAATCATCCACAATAGTACGAATATATGTGCCTTTTGACACATGTAATTCCATTTCAACTTCATTGTTATCAAAGCGCAATAACTCAACCGAATACACAGTAATCTTACGCGATTCACGAGGAATAGAGATTCCTTCACGGGCGTATTCATACAATTTACGGCCTTGGTATTTTAATGCTGAGTACATAGATGGAATTTGATCGGTCGTGCCTCGAAAACTATCGATGCATGCTTCAAGTTGATCGCGTTCTACATTAACGGTACGGGTTTCAACCACTTCACCATCAGAATCAGACGTATCAGTACGCTCACCTAATTTGGCAACCACACGGTAACGCTTATCTGAATCTAATAAAAATTGTGAAAACTTGGTCGCTTCACCAAAACAAAGCGGTAACATGCCCGTCGCTAAAGGATCAAGCGCACCAGTATGGCCCGCTTTTTGTGCAAAAAAGATACGTTTCACTTTTTGCAGGGTATCGTTAGAACTAATGCCGGTTGGTTTATCAACCAAGATCACACCGTTAATTGGACGACCTTTACGACGACGTGCCATGTTTACTCCTCGCCTTTTTCTACTTCGTCTTCATCACCACGACGATCTTCATCGTCACGTACCGCTTTCGATACTAGGTTAGAAATACGCATACCTTCAGTCAACGACTGATCAAAGATAAAGTTCAATTCAGGCGTTACACGCAAACGAATTTCTTTACCTAAAAGCGAACGAATGTAAGGTGCCATTTCACGTAGCGCTTCCAAACTACCTTCAGCAGTTTGCTCGCCAATTGGGAAAAATGTTACGTAGATCTTGGCGTAGTTCATATCACGCGATACATCAACACTTGAAATTGTTGTCATTGCGATCGCTGGATCTTTGATTTCACGTTGTAAAATCACTGCCAATTCTTTTTGTAGCTGCTGTGCTACACGTTGGGTACGGCTAAATTCTTTTGCCATTATTTTGCTCTCTCTAAGAATAATGCTCTTGAAAGAATGGGGAGCCGAAGCTCCCCATTATCATTATCATGTTGAAAAACAACTAACTACACTGATTATTAGTCAAGTGTACGTTGGATTTCAATAATTTCGAATACTTCGATCTGGTCACCAACGCGAACGTCGTTGTAGTTCTTAACACCGATACCACACTCATAACCATTCTTAACTTCAGCCACGTCATCTTTAAAGCGACGTAGTGACTCAAGCTCACCTTCGTAAATAACAATGTTTTCACGTAGGACACGAATAGGATTATTACGCTTGATAGTACCTTCAGTAACCATACAACCAGCGATTGCGCCAATCTTAGGAGACTTAAATACTTCACGTACTTGTGCTAGACCAATGATTTCTTGTCTAAACTCAGGAGACAACATACCGCCCATCGCCGCTTTAACTTCGTCGATTAGTTGGTAGATGATTGAGTAGTAACGTAAATCTAGGCTTTCATTTTCGATTGTTTGACGCGCAGAGGTGTCAGCACGAACGTTGAAGCCAAGTAGAATAGCGTTAGACGCTGCAGCAAGTGTTGCATCAGTTTCAGTGATAGCACCAACACCTGAACCTACAATGTTCACTTTAACTTCATCAGTTGAAAGTTTACGTAGTGAGTCAGCAATTGCTTCAACAGAACCTTGAACGTCAGCTTTAAGCACAACGTTTAGTTCAGCAACTTCGCCAGCTTCCATGTTCGCAAACATGTTTTCTAGCTTAGATTTTTGTTGACGTGCTAGTTTAATATCACGGAATTTACCTTGACGGTAAAGCGCAACTTCACGAGCTTTACGCTCATCACGTACTACTGTTGCTTCATCACCTGATGCTGGAACACCAGAAAGACCAAGGATCTCAACAGGAATAGAAGGACCTGCTGATTCAATTTCTTGACCTTGTTCGTTGCGCATTGCACGAATACGACCATGCATTAAACCACAAAGAACGATATCGCCTTTACGCAATGTACCTTCTTGAACAAGTACAGTTGCTACAGGACCACGGCCTTTATCAAGACGTGATTCGATAACTACACCTGACGCCATACCTTCTTCAACTGCTGTCAGTTCAAGAATTTCTGACTGAAGTAAGATAGCTTCTAGTAGACCATCGATGTTAGTACCTTGTTTCGCAGAGATGTGAACAAACATGTTCTCACCGCCCCACTCTTCAGGCATAACATTGTATTGAGCTAGCTCATTCTTCACGTTGTCAGGG
This sequence comes from Photobacterium phosphoreum, assembly GCF_002954725.1. GTDB lineage: Bacteria > Pseudomonadota > Gammaproteobacteria > Enterobacterales > Vibrionaceae > Photobacterium > Photobacterium phosphoreum. The sequence goes on along the minus strand of NZ_MSCQ01000001.1, from coordinate 115,339 downwards.
TTTGCATCTTCTTTGTCGATCTTGTTTACCGCAACGATCAAAGGTACACCTGCCGCTTTCGCGTGCTGGATAGCTTCAACTGTTTGTGGCATCACGCCATCGTCTGCTGCAACTACAAGTACAACGATATCTGTCGCTTGAGCACCACGAGCACGCATAGCTGTAAACGCTGCGTGTCCAGGAGTATCAAGGAAAGTGATCATACCGTTGTCAGTTTCAACATGGTAAGCACCGATGTGCTGTGTAATGCCACCTGCTTCGCCTGAAGCAACGTGTGCTTTACGAATGTAGTCAAGTGTTGATGTTTTACCGTGGTCAACGTGACCCATGATAGTAACAACAGGTGCACGAGAAACTTTCACTAAGTCTGCTGCGTTACGATCTGAAAGCACTGCTTCTTCAAGCTCGTTTTCTTTACGCAGAATAACTTTGTGGCCCATTTCTTCAGCAACAAGCGATGCTGTTTCTTGGTCGATAACTTGGTTGATAGTCGCCATAGCGCCCATCTTCATCATTACCTTGATAACTTCAACGCCTTTAACAGACATTTTGCTAGCCAGTTCAGAAACAATGATCGTTTCACCGATCACAACATCTTGCTTAGCAACTAGCGCTGTTTTATCAAAGCCATGCTGCATTGATGCTGGTTTGTTCATTTGTGGCTTACCGCGACCACGTTGGTTGCGACCGCCACGGCTGTCTTGCTTAGCCGCTGTTTTTTTCTTTTTACGACGGCGAGAAGTTTCTTCTTTGCGGTCTTGTTCGTCTTCTGCAGCACGCGCATATGTAGATGTCGTTGTATGGTAATCAGATTTTTCCATACTTACTGCTTGCTCAGGTTTTACCCCGTTTTTCTCGTTCTGTTCTGCCATTTTGCGAGCCTCTTCTAGCTGACGCTGACTTTCTTCTTCGGCTTTTCGCTTGGCTTCCTGTTCCAGACGACGCTGTAGTACTTCAGCGTCTAACTTAGCCTGTTTGTCAGCGACGGTGCGCTTAGCTTTTTCGTCAGCCTTACGCTTATCCTGTTCGGTACGATTCGCTTTATCCTCAGCGGCACGCTTTAATTTCTCTTTTGCTTCACGCTCAGCAGTTTCATCTGCTTTGCGCTGCTCTTCAGCTTGACGTGTAGCAGCTTCCTCTGCACTACGTTTTGCTGCTTCTGCTGCTTGGTTGGCAATCGTATCAGCTTCACGTTGCGATATAGCTTCTGCTTCACGCTTAACAGCATCTTCTGCTGCACGTTGTTCTTCTTCAAGTGCTGAACGTTTCACGTAGGTGCGCTTTTTGCGTACTTCTACTTGAACATTTTTGCTCTTGCCACCGCTACCAGAGACACTTAATGTACTACGTGTCTTGCGCTGCAGAGTCAGACGAGTTGGAGCGCCGTCAGTATTGACATCACTACCATGCTCCTTTTGGAGATGGTTAAGTAACGCCTGTTTTTCGGTTTGGCTTACATTCTCATCAACATTCTTAGCGATCCCAGCATCTGAAAGCTGTTGAAGTAAACGGTCAATTGGCGTACCAATTTCTTCCGCCAATGTTTTAACGGTAACCTCTGACATAATGCTCCTCCTTGCTTGCTTTATTTTTTTTTGATTACGCTTCGTCGCTGAACCAGCAAATATTACGCGCAGCCATAATTAGCTCACCCGCTTTTGCATCGTCCACGCCTTCAATGTCGGTCAAGTCATCAGTTCCTTGATCAGCAAGATCTTCAAGCGTACAAATACCTTTAGCTGCAAACTTAAACGCTAACTCGCGCTCAAGACCTTCCAGACTTAATAAATCTTCTGCAGGTTCTACACCGTCAAGCGTTTCTTCTTTAGCAAGCGCTAACGTAGTCAATGCAGCTTTTGCACGGCTACGTAATTGCTCGATAGTCTCTTCATCAAGACCATCAACATTCATTAATTCACTTAATGGAACGTAAGCAATTTCTTCTAGTGTAGTAAAGCCTTCTTCCACCAACATAGTTGCAAAGTCTTCATCAATATCAAGGTGCTTAGTAAACACTTCAATTGATGCTTGCGCTTCTGCTTGGTGTTTTTTCTGTAAGTCTTCAACAGTCATAACGTTTAGTTCCCAGCCAGTAAGCTGTGATGCTAGACGTACGTTTTGACCGTTACGACCGATCGCTTGTGCCAGATTATCTTTCTGTACAGCGATATCCATAGTGTGGTTGTCTTCATCAACGATGATTGAATCAACTTCCGCAGGTGCCATTGCATTAATAACGTATTGTGCAGCATTTTCATCCCACAATACGATATCGATACGTTCGCCACCAAGCTCACTAGAAACAGCTTGAACACGTGCACCACGCATACCAACACAAGCACCCACAGGGTCAATACGCTTGTCATTAGTTTTTACTGCGATTTTTGCACGAGAACCAGCATCACGTGCTGCACCCATTAGTTCAATCAGTTCTTCGCCCATTTCTGGCACTTCAATGCGGAATAGCTCAGATAACATTTCTGGCTTAGAACGCGTCATGAATAACTGGAAACCACGTGCTTCAGGTGCAACTTTGTACAATAGACCACGAACACGGTCGCCTGGACGGAAGTTTTCACGAGGAAGTTGGTCATCACGTTGGATAACAGCTTCTGCGTTGCTGCCTAAATCGATGATCACTGCATCACGATTTACTTTTTTAACGATACCAGTGATTAGCTCACCTTCGTTATCAATAAATTGTGCCACAATTTGCTCACGCTCAGCTTCACGTACTTTTTGTACGATAACTTGCTTTGCAGTTTGCGTAGTAATACGGTCAAAGGTTACAGATTGAATATCATCTTCAATGTAATCACCAAGAACGATCGATGGATCTTCATATTGTGCTGCTTCTAACGTAATTTCAAGTGTTGGTTGAGTTACCTCATCTACTGCTTTCCAACGACGGAAAGTTTCGAATTCACCTGTTTTACGATCGATAACAACACGAACTTCGATTTCTGCTTCGTGTTTCTTTTTAGTTGCTGTTGCTAATGCAATCTCTAGCGCTTCAAAAATACGCTCGCGAGGAACAGCTTTTTCGTTGGATACCGCTTCTACGACAGCCAAGATTTCTTTGTTCATTTCTAATGCCCCAATTTAGCGGTTAGAATTTTGGAACTAGGTTGGCCTTGGAGATATTGCTCAGTGCAAAGGACTCGTCATTGCCATCTACGTTAAGTGTGATCAGTTCGCCTTCAACAGCGACAATGTCACCTTTCCACTTACGACGGTTTCCCATCGCCATTTTTAATACTAAGCTAACTTCATTGCCAATAAATTGTTGGTAATGTGCTGCTTTGAATAGTGGTCTTTCCAATCCAGGGGAAGACACTTCTAGGTAATAAGCAACAGTAATTGGATCTTCAACATCCATTACTGCACTAATCTGGCGGCTAACCTCTGCACAACCGTCTACATTAATACCATTTTCATGGTCAATAAACACGCGAAGAGTGGAGTGCTCACCAGCACGGATGAACTCTAAACCAACAAGTTCAAAGCCAATAGCTTGAACTGAGGGCTCGAGTAAGTCGGATAATTGTGTCTCTAAAGCTGTCAAGACAACCCCCCGGAAACAAAAAAAGGGCATAAAGCCCAGTAAATACCTGAATGGTCATGTTTCAGATAATAAAAAACCCCGAATACGGGGTTTTTTATTACTGGACCCTGATTACTAAAACCATGCAAGCAAGAGTCTTAGTAAGAAAACAAACATTCAAAAGTAAGAATAGTCTATTTTCAGGAAAGTGGTTGCGGGGGCTGGATTTGAACCAACGACCTTCGGGTTATGAGCCCGACGAGCTACCAAGCTGCTCCACCCCGCGTCCGATTCTGAACAGAGTATACCGTTCAGATGTTACTATTACAAGTAACCAGTATAATGGTGCCGAGAAGGGGACTTGAACCCCTACACCTTGCGGCACTAGCACCTCATGCTAGCGTGTCTACCAATTTCACCATCTCGGCTAAATCTTTACTTACTGAGATTTTTCACTTGTTGCTGGTGTTGTTTCAGCAGTGTTCTCAGTTGTTTTTTCTGCTGCCACTACTTTATCAGTAGTTATTGCAGTCTTTGGTTGTTCAACAGTTTGTGTGGTAGCAGGAGCCGAAAGGTTATCCCAGCCACTTGTTCCTGCAGCTTGCTTGGTACTAATGTTGCCAAGAACAAGACTTATAACAAAGAAAATAAGTGCACAAAGTGTTGTCATTCGAGTTAGAAAATTTCCTGAGCCGCTAGAGCCGAACAAAGTTCCTGAAGCACCAGCCCCGAATGAAGCTCCCATATCTGCGCCTTTACCTTGCTGAACCATTACTAGGCCAATTACACCAAGCGCAGCGACAAGATAAATCACAAGTAGAATTTCGTACATGGGTTCCACCTATGGTTAAATTGCTATACCGGCTTTGCTTTAGCAGTGCCAGCGCATTCCTCTTATCTAGAGAGCGAATGAATACTAGCGAAACCCTGTAACAGTGACAAGTAATATTTACTCAAAAAGTGAATATTCCGAACCACTTGCACAACATTTAGCCAAAAGCAAAGTCATCAAAATAAAAAGGCTGACTTTATTTTATTAGCCAGCCTCCACCTTTATTGAATAATGCTTTAAAAAATTAAGCGATTATCAATAATCATTACATTAGCAGTTTTCTTTTACTGCTTTTGCAATATCCAACGCATATTGCTGAACATCAGCTGCATTTTGGCCTTCAACCATAACACGAATCAATGGTTCGGTGCCTGATTTACGTAATAATACGCGACCATTATCACCTAATTTTTGTTCAACTGCTTGTGTCACAGCAATAACAGCCGCTGATTGTAGTGGATCATTATCACCTTTAAAGCGGACGTTCTCCAATACTTGCGGGAACATTGTCATGCCATCACTCAGCTCTTTTAAGCTCATTTTACTTGCAACAATAGAAGCCATGACCTGTAGACCAGCGACAATACCGTCTCCTGTTGTTACTTTATCAAGTAAAATAACATGGCCTGAGTTTTCAGCACCAATCAGCCAATTATGATTTAACAGCTCTTCCATAACATAACGGTCACCCACTTTTGCACGTACAAAAGGAATGCCTAAATTTTTAAGAGCAACTTCCATGCCCATATTTGTCATTAATGTACCAACCACACCACCTTTTAGCTCACCACAACGCAATGCATCACGTGCGATGATATAAGCAATCTGATCGCCATCAACTTTATTACCTAACTCATCAACCATGATCACACGGTCGCCATCACCATCAAGAGCAATACCAAAGTCAGCTTTTTCTGCTAACACTTTAGCTTGCAATGCAGCAACATCAGTAGCACCCACTTTATCATTAATATTGATACCGTTTGGCTCGCAACCAATAGTAATAATTTCAGCACCTAATTCAGAGAAAACTTTCGGTGCGATGTGGTAAGTTGCACCATGAGCGCAATCAACAACAATTTTAAAACCTTCAAGGCTCAAATGATTAGGGAATGTACCTTTACAAAACTCAATATAACGGCCAGCTGCATCATCAATACGGTATGCTTTACCCAATAGTGCTGATTCAACACACGTTAATGGTTTTTCCATTTCAGCTTCAATGGCTAATTCAACTGCGTCCGGTAATTTAGTACCTTGAGCCGAAAAGAATTTGATGCCGTTATCATGGTAAGGATTGTGTGATGCAGAAATCACAATACCCGCTTCAGCACGAAATGTACGAGTTAGGTAAGCAACAGCAGGGGTTGGCATAGGGCCGGTAAAAGCCGCTTTCAAACCAGCTGCCGCTAAACCTGCTTCTAACGCAGATTCCAGCATATAACCTGAAATACGAGTATCTTTACCGATTAAGACTTTTTTAGTCCCTGTTTTCGATAATACACGTCCTGCCGCCCAACCAAGCTTCATTACAAACTCAGGCGTAATAGGACCTTCACCAACAAGACCACGAATACCATCTGTACCAAAGAACTTACGTTCAGCCATTTTACGCTCCTAGCTCTATTTTATAAGTATATTGATTGTAATTAGCATAGTGCTTTAGTTTACAATCTTTCATTTATAACGAAATTATATCGACATTATTTAGAATAATTTGCCACTATATTACAGACTCGAATAACATCAATTGTCTCTTGTGCGTCATGAACCCGAATTATTTGCGCCCCCTTCATTGCTGCAATAGTTGCGCAGGCTAAACTTCCAGCGACACAATCCATTGGCGGTTTATTCAATAATTTCGATATCATTGATTTACGAGACATTCCCGCTAATAACGGTAAACCAAATTGATGAAATTGTTCAAGCTGCGCTAATAATTGATAATTATGCGCCATTGTCTTACCAAACCCAAAACCTGGATCTAAAATTAATTGTTGGCGCGCAATACCATATTGCTCACAAGCTTGAATACGCTCGTTCAAAAATTGATTCACATCAGTAATCAAATCGACATAATGGGGATCGGACTGCATTGTACGCGGTTGACCTTGCATATGCATCAAGCAGATAGGAACATTCGCCTTAGCTGCAGCATCTAATGCCCCAACCTCTTGTAACGCACGGACATCATTAATTAAATCAGCGCCAGCATTAACCGCCTCAGTCATCACTAATGCTTTGCTAGTATCAATCGAAATCCAACAATCAAACCGTTGTCGAATGGCCTCTATTACTGGAATAACTCGTGCAAGCTCCCTCTCAACATTAACATCAGCGGCACCGGGTCGAGTTGATTCTCCACCAATATCAATGATCGCAGTACCTGCTTCGATCATGAATTCAACATGACGTAACGCACTCTCTAATTGATGATATTTTCCGCCATCTGAAAATGAATCAGGGGTAATATTAACAATCCCCATCACTTGAGGCGTTGTAAGATCAAGTGCCTTACCTTTACTGATTAACATCATGTTATGGCTCCGAAAATTTCAACAAAAAAAAACCCCGACCTAAGTCAGGGTTTTCGATTCACTTAGCAATTATGCTTGAGGCTTGCTATCTGTATCATCTTGCTCAGATAGCGCATCAATACCATCACCGATTGGCTCATCAGGAGCAATTTCAGTTTCTGGTGCATTACGCAACGTATCACCCTCATCAGTCCAACCTTTCGGTGGACGGATTACAGCTTTACGTTCCATCAAGTCATCAATCTGACCCGCATCAATGGTTTCATATTTCATCAATGCATCTTTCATAGAATGCATGATATCCATATTATCAGTCAAAATTTGACGTGCGCGTTGGTAATTACGATCGATTAGAATACGAACTTCAGTATCAATCAGCTTCGCTGTGTCATCAGACATATGCTTGCTTTGTGTTACTGAACGACCAAGGAATACTTCACCTTCGTCTTCTGCGTATAGTAATGGTCCTAATTTGTCAGAGAAGCCCCACTGAGTCACCATCTTACGTGCAATATCAGTTGCACGTTCAATATCGTTCGATGCACCTGTCGATACTTTCTCACGACCATAGATAAGCTCTTCAGCTAGACGACCACCGTAAAGACTTGAAATCATAGATTCTAAGAATTCACGAGAATGACTTACACGATCTTGCTCTGGTAAGTACATTGTCACACCTAATGCACGACCACGTGGAATAATTGACACTTTGTACACTGGATCGTGATCCGGTACTAAACGACCAATAATTGCGTGACCCGCTTCATGGTATGCGGTTGATGCTTTCTGATCTTCAGACATCACCATTGATTTACGCTCAGCGCCCATCATGATTTTGTCTTTTGCTAGTTCAAATTCAATCATTGCAACAGTGCGTTTATCACCACGAGCAGCAAACAATGCCGCTTCGTTAACAAGGTTTGCTAGATCAGCACCAGAGAAACCTGGTGTACCACGAGCAATCAATGACGGATTAACATCACCATCTAACGGCACTTTACGCATGTGAACTTTAAGAATCTGCTCACGACCACGTACATCCGGAAGACCAACAACAACTTGGCGGTCGAAACGACCTGGACGAAGTAAGGCTGGGTCAAGTACGTCAGGACGGTTGGTTGCGGCAATAACGATAATACCTTCATTACCTTCAAAACCATCCATTTCAACCAGCATTTGGTTCAGTGTTTGTTCACGTTCATCATGACCACCACCAACACCAGCACCACGTTGACGACCTACCGCATCGATTTCATCGATAAAGATAATACAAGGCGCTGCTTTCTTCGCTTGTTCAAACATATCACGGACACGGGATGCACCCACACCAACGAACATTTCAACAAAGTCAGAACCAGAAATAGTAAAGAACGGTACTTTAGCTTCACCAGCAATCGCTTTTGCCAGTAAAGTTTTACCCGTACCAGGAGGACCAACCATCAACACACCTGTTGGGATTTTACCACCTAGCTTTTGGAAACGGCTTGGATCACGTAAGTAATCAACCAATTCTTTAACGTCTTCTTTAGCTTCGTCACAACCTGCTACATCAGCAAAGGTTGTTTTGATTTGGTCTTCACCCATCATACGTGCTTTAGATTTACCGAACGACATGGCACCTTTGCCACCACCGCCCTGCATCTGACGCATAAAGAAAATCCAAACACCAATAAGCAATAACATTGGGAACCACGAAATGAAGATTGAAGCTAAAAGGCTTGGCTCTTCAGGTGGAGTACCCGCAACCGCTACGTTTGCGTTAATAAGATCGTCTAACAGCTTAGGATCATTTGCGACAGGTAAGTATGTTACATAGCTCGCATTATCACGTTTGGTTACAGTGATTTCACGATCATTGAATCGTACTTCCTTTATCTGATCCTGACCGATTTGACGGACAAATGTCGTATAATCGACTTGGCCTTTGGTACTATTACTATTGGTTCCGAAACTCTGGAATACAGACATAAGAACAACAGCAATGACCAGCCATAAAATCAAGTTTTTTGCCATGTCACTCAAGGTGTTAACCTCGCGATAACTAAAAGATGAATGTAGATTACTACAGTTTGTAACCTGTAGCCACAATATAGACTTCACGCGAACGATCTCGCGAGGAATCAGGTTTACGAATTTTGACCACTTTAAACATGCCACGAATATCAGCAAGATATTGGTCGAAGCCTTCACCTTGGAAAACTTTTACCGCAAAACTGCCATTCGGTGCAAGTACTTGTCGACACATATCTAATGCAAGTTCAACAAGGTACATCGCTCGAGGTTGGTCGGATGCAAGGTTACCACTCATATTAGGTGCCATATCAGACATTACCACATCAACCATATCTGGTTGAATGCGTGTTAATAAAGCCTCTAATACTGCTTCTTCTCGGAAATCACCTTGGAGAAAGTTAACCCCTGGCAGTGAATCCATTGGCAAAATATCACAAGCGATGACCTGTCCCTCATCTCCTACAATTTCTGCCGCATACTGTGACCAACCACCTGGTGCAGCACCAAGGTCAACCACTGTCATGCCTGGTTTTAATAATTTATCTTTATTTTGAATTTCTTCAATTTTAAAGAAAGCCCGCGAACGGTAACCCCGTTTTTGTGCCTCTTGTACATATTTATCGTCAAAATGTTCTTTTAACCACCGGCCTGAGCTAGCGGATTGTTTTTTTCTACTCATGATAAACCTAATGAGTTGCCATACTTAGTAAGTATACGTCGGCTAAAGACTTTATCGCACCTAATTCATTAGATTGCGCCCTAAAAATGTGCAGTGCAACATAATCACTGTAGATTTTCCGACTCTCATCTATCAAACAAATTAGTCTTCTAGAGTAGATGGCGGTAGAATGTCGCGTTTTCAACCCTTGTAACTAAAAAAATAGAGTCATCATGAATCTAAGCACAAAACAAAAGCAATTCTTAAAAGGCCTTGCCCATAACCTAAAACCTGTTGTTCTTATGGGTGCTAACGGTCTGACTGAAGCGGTACTAGCTGAAATCGATCTTGCTCTCAACCACCATGAACTGATTAAAGTGAAAGTGGCTTCTGAAGAACGTGAAACTAAACTTTTGATCGTTGACGCTATTGTTCGCGAAACGAAAGCTGAAAAAGTACAAGTCATCGGTAAAACATTAGTGTTATACCGTCAGACTGAAGCACGTAAAATCGAGCTTCCTCGCAAATAAAAAAGGCCGCCTAGCGGCCTTTTTTATAGCCGTCGTTGGCAATAAATTCTTTTTGCTAACGACAAACCTTACCGTTATTAATAAGTTAACGCTTATTTGTCAAACATAGTCTATATTTTTAGTTACGACAAACTGCAATTAATCATTAAATGTATTGTACATCCATGATTTCAAATTCTTTTAAGCCACCCGGTGTTGTAATTTGAACTTCATCTCCGGCTAACTTACCAATTAAACCACGTGCAATCGGTGAGTTTACTGAAATCAAGTTTTGCTTAATATCTGCCTCATCATCACCCACGATACGATAGATCATTTCTTTATCACTATCTAAATCTAATAGTTTGATAGTTGTACCAAAAATAACCTTACCTGTATTGGTTAATGTTTTCACATCGATCACTTGTGCTACTGATAATTTGTATTCAATATCACGAATTTGAGCCTCACAAATGCCTTGTTCTTCTCGTGCAGCGTGGTACTCAGCGTTTTCTTTTAAGTCACCAAGTTCACGCGCTTCAGCAATTGCTTGTGAAATAAGTGGACGACGCTTCAATAATACCTCGAGTTCCTTGAGCAGCTTTTGTTCGCCGCGAACAGTCATTGGTACTTTTTCCATAAATAAATAGCCTCTGTAACCTGATAGCGCTCGCCAATTTCAGGTAAATAGCGTCAGCCTAGCCTATAGCTAGCCTGACAGAATAAAAATGATTTGGTTTATTTTAAACAAAGATGAGCAAGAGATCATCATTGATAAATGATAATCCGCATTTAACTGTTATTTATCAGCAAATTCTTTTGTTATCTCGCGAGCAAAAAAAAACCATTTTTCACTCTTCATCGCGATATTAGGTTAATTTCACCTTATGTTAGCGCTTACTTACTACCGTGATTGTTATCGCAATCAATATTTAAATGATTACTCTTCATCAGTATAAAAAGCGCGCCAAATCACACTATTCAAAATAAAAACCACCATTTAAAGCATAAAAAAAATAATATCTTCTAAATATAACTAAAATACAAAAAATAATTAGAACTTTTAGTTATTTAAATAACACACTGATAAAAATAGAAATAAATGCCATAAAAAACCTAAAACAGGCCAAGTTAAACTATTTTTCAGTTTTTTTTACTAACATATTACCAATGACACAAGTAAAAAGAACGCCATAGCATTTGGCATTGAAATGCAACCTATAAAAAAATCATATAAAGGATTCGGTAATGAACAAGAACCTAATTGCTCTAGCAGTAGCAGCAGCGACTTTCTCTGGCGCAGCATCAGCAGCAACAGTTTATTCAGACGACACTTCTAGCCTAGCTATCGGCGGCCGTGTAGAAGCTCGCGCACTTTCTTCTGAAAATGGTAAACAAGAGTTAGCAACTTCTTTTAATAATCAAGCAGCATATGAAAAAGCACTAGTAGGTCAACACACAAGCAACGATGTAACAGACATCTCTCGTGTACGTGTAAACATTGATGCGAAAACACAAATCGCTGATGGTGTACAAGGTATTGGTTACTTTGAGCGTGAATTCAAATCTGACAATGCTAACGATGAAAACCGTTACATCTACGCGGGTGTAAACAGCGATAAGTACGGCCAAATCGTTTACGGTAAAGCTGACGGCTCTCTAGGTATGATCACTGATTTCACTGATATCATGGCATACGCAGGTTCTGTTGTTGGTGGTTCAAAATTAGCCGTTTCTGATCGTACTTCAAATAACCTAGCTTATTCTGGTACATTCAACAACCTAACCTTCAAAGCAAACTACGTATTTGATGGTGCATCTTACGATGCTCAAACTGGCCAAAAGACAAATGCAAATGGTTTCTCAACTGCGGCTAAATATGCGGTAGGTGATACAGGTCTTGCGCTAGGTGTGGGTTATGCTCAACAAAAAGCACAAAAAGAATTTAACAACATCCCATTCTCTAACAGTGCAAGTGCTGCAGATAAAGCTAAAAACGCAACAACAAGTCAAGCGTCTAAGCAAACTTTCGTAGTAGCATCGTACACTGTTGGCGACCTATACTTCGGTGGTCTATACAAGTACGGTCATCATGATGCAAATAACTTAGTAAATGGCGACCTAACTGACTCTCAAGGTTACGAATTTGCAGCCGCATACACCATGGGCAAAGCAGTATTTACTACTACTTACGGCTTCATGAAAGATGAGCGCAACACTAGCGGTGCTTACGATGAGTTAGCAAACGCTGTATCTGTTGATGGTACTTACTACTTCAACAGCAACTTCCGCACTTACGCTTCTTACACATACAACATGCTTGATAAGAACAAAGTAGGTAAAGTTGCAGCATCTGACCAAGTTGTTCTTGGTGCTCGTTACGACTTCTAATCCCTGCGATTAAAAGCGTACCAAAAAAGCGTCGGCCTTGGTCGGCGCTTTTTGTTATTTAATCGCAACTGAACACTCAAGCGGTACATTTTTACTCAGCACCTTAAAAAAGCTATCATTGCTGCTCATTTCCTTTATATAACTATACCCCACGATGCTTAAACGACTTATTTGTTCTGCCTTGCTACTCACAAGCATGCCATCATTCGCAGCGTTTGCGCCTCAGCAAGCCCTCAAGCAATTACCAACAGGCAGTGACGCCTCACTATTAGTTGTTAACCCTGCGACCAACAAGGTGATCTACCAGCACCAAGCGAGTCATCTTCAAGCCCCTGCAAGCACACAAAAATTACTGACAGCACTCGCGGCTAAATTATATTTAGGTAATGACTTCCGTTTCAGCACCAACCTTGAGACCCAAGGTAATAATGTCATTTTGAATTTTCGTGGTGATCCAACCTTACAAAGCAGTGATATTGCTAACCTATTACGTCAACTCAAGCAACAAGGCGTTACGACCATTAAAGGTAACCTTTATCTTAATGGTGGTCATTTTACAGGGTTTGAACATGCAGTTGGTTCACCGTGGGATATGCTGACACAATGCTACAGTGCCCCCTCAAGTAGCATTACTTTGGAACATAACTGTTTTGAAGGGGCGCTATATTCAAACATGGCCTTTGGTGCTAAAACACGGCTGCATATTCCTAGTCACCAACCAGTCACTGCAACCAATGACGCAATCGTAGTCACAAAAACGCAGCAGAAAGATCAATATTGTGAGCTATCACTGCAAGCCAATGATAATAATAGCTACCACATCACAGGCTGTATTCAACCGAAAAAAGATCCACTCGCACTACGATTTGCGGTTCAAAATACCACGCTATATACAACGGCCATTATTAAGCGCGAATTAAAACAAGCAGGGATCCGTTTAGACGGTAAAATTTTACGCAATGACACCATCAGCGGTAAGATTGTTGCAACCCATCAGTCGGCACCATTAACGACGCTGCTGTATATCATGCTTAAACGCTCAGATAATTTATTTGCCGATAACCTTGCTAAAACCATCGGCGCTAAATACTTTAATCAAGCGGGTAGTTATACCAATGGTGTTGCTGCTATTAAGGCAATTCTAAAACAAAAAGCCAATATCGATTTATCGAATACCATCATGGTTGATGGATCAGGTCTTTCACGAAATAACCGCCTAAATACGCATGATTTAATGGAAGTGCTTACTTACATTTATCATCATCCTAAACTAGGCTTGATTACCGATTTACCCGTAGCAGGTAAAAGTGGCACTCTTCAATACCGTAAAAGTGTTCGAAATGCGCCATTAAAAGATAATATTATTGCTAAAACAGGCTCATTATTTGGTACTTATAACCTTGCAGGTATTATTAAAACCAAATCAGGTCAACCATTATTGTTTGTGCAGTTAGTGACCAACTACTACCCTACTGCTGCTGAATTAAAAGACAGTCCGTTACCCCCCATCAATCAATTTGAAAAACAGTACTATACTTCGCTGTATAATAATTACTGATTGAAATTAACGCGGTAGTCGTTTAATACCCCCATAAAAAAAGCCGATCATTTTCATGATCGGCTTTTTATTACAACTACAATTACAATCGTATCGAAATACGATTACTTAATCATTGCATGCCACTCTTGAATCGATGTTACGGTATTACGATCGTCAGCAGTGTGTGCCAAACAAGTCGCAAAACCTGCGTTTAAGGTAGTGGTGTAATTCACTTTTTCAGCCAATGCACTACGACGTAGTACTTTAGAATCCTCAATCGCTTGACGACCTTCTGCCGTGTTCACAATGTAGGTGTATTCATTATTCTTAATACGGTCAAGAATATGAGGACGACCTTCTTGAACTTTATTGACCAAGCGAGGGTTAATACCGGCTTCACCCAAAACAACAGCCGTTCCATGAGTCGCATCGAGTTGATAACCCAGTTTAATTAACTTAGAGGCTAAATCAACTACACGTTTCTTATCACCTTCACGTACAGAAAGTAATGCACGACCTGATGATGGATACTCTTTACCACAGCCTAATTCAGCTTTAGCAAACGCTTCTGCAAACGAATTACCAATACCCATTACTTCACCTGTTGAGCGCATTTCTGGGCCTAACAATGGATCAACACCTGGGAATTTATTAAACGGCAATACCACTTCTTTTACTGAGTAATAGGGTGGAATGATTTCTTTAGTAAAACCTTGTGAATCAAGAGATTGACCCGCCATCACGCGAGCGGCTATTTTCGCAACCGGTACGCCTGTCGCTTTAGAAACAAATGGCACTGTACGCGCGGCACGAGGGTTAACTTCAATTAAGTAAACTTCGTTATCTTTGACTGCGAACTGGGTATTCATCAAACCACGCACGCCCAATTCAAAAGCAAGACTCTTCACTTGCTCACGCATTACATTCTGAATTTCTTTGCTTAGCGTATAAGCAGGTAATGAACATGCAGAGTCACCAGAGTGAACACCCGCTTGCTCAATGTGCTCCATGATGCCACAAATAACCACTTGTTCGCCGTCACAAATCGCATCAACATCGACTTCAATCGCATCATCAAGGAAACGGTCAAGCAATACTGGTGATTCGTTGGAAACACTCACCGCTTCGTTAAAGTAACGACGTAAGTCTTGCTCATCGTATACGATTTCCATCGCGCGACCGCCAAGTACATACGATGGACGCACAACTAATGGGAAACCGATGATTTTTGACTTTTCAATCGCCTGTTCCATCGTTGTTACTGTTGCATTTTCAGGCTGTAATAAATCTAAACGGTCAACAGCTTGTTGAAAACGTTCACGATCTTCAGCGCGGTCAATGGCATCAGGGCTGGTACCAATAATAGGTACACCAGCAGCTTCCAAAGCACGGGCTAATTTCAATGGTGTTTGACCACCGTATTGAACGATAACGCCTTTTGGCTTTTCAACGCGAGCAATCGCTAATACATCTTCTAAGGTTACTGGCTCAAAGTATAAGCGGTCAGAAGTATCGTAATCAGTCGATACTGTCTCTGGGTTACAGTTAACCATGATGGTTTCGTAACCGTCTTCACGTAACGCAAGTGATGCATGTACACAACAGTAATCGAATTCAATACCTTGACCAATACGGTTAGGACCGCCACCTAGAATCATGATTTTTTCTTTGGTGGTTGGATTTGCCTCACATTCTTCATCGTATGATGAGTACATATAAGCCGTATCTGATGAGAACTCAGCCGCACAGGTATCAACACGCTTGTACACTGGATGAATATTGAATTGGTCACGCAGTTTACGAATTTCGCTTTCAGCAACACCAAGCAATTTAGCTAAACGGGCATCAGCAAAACCTTTACGCTTTAGGCTTCGTAACGATTGTTCATTTAAACCTGCAAAACCAGCCGCTTTAACGCGCGCTTCATCTTTCACGATATCTTCAATTTGAACCAAGAACCAGCGGTCAATATTGGTTAAGTTAAAGATACCATCAACAGACATACCTGCACGGAACGCATCAGCGATGTACCAAATACGCTCAGCACCAGCCGCTTTTAATTCATAACGAATTTTGCTCATTGCATCAGGTTCGTCAAGATCAACCATCTCGTCAAAACCATTAGCACCAACTTCTAGGCCACGCAATGCTTTATGTAATGACTCTTGTTGATTACGGCCAATCGCCATCACTTCACCCACTGACTTCATCTGGGTGGTAAGACGGTCATTGGCACCCACAAACTTTTCAAAGTTAAAACGTGGGATCTTCGTAACAACATAATCAATCGTCGGTTCAAATGACGCAGGTGTCGCGCCACCTGTGATGTCATTCATTAACTCATCAAGGGTGAAACCAATCGCCAGTTTTGCCGCAATTTTAGCAATCGGGAAACCTGTCGCTTTAGATGCTAATGCTGATGAACGAGAAACACGTGGGTTCATCTCGATGATAACCATACGGCCATCTTCAGGATTGATACCAAACTGAACGTTTGAACCACCGGTTTCAACACCAATCTCACGTAATACAGCTAGCGATGCATTACGCATTAGCTGGTATTCTTTATCAGTTAATGTTTGCGCTGGCGCAACCGTGATTGAGTCACCAGTATGAATACCCATTGGGTCAAAGTTTTCAATCGCACACACGATGATACAGTTGTCGTTTTTATCACGAACCACTTCCATCTCGTATTCTTTCCAGCCAATCAATGATTCATCAATCAACAATTCGCTCGTTGGCGATAAATCTAGACCGCGAGAACAGATTTCTTCAAATTCTTCTTTATTATATGCAATACCGCCACCCGTACCACCCATCGTAAATGAAGGACGAATAATACAAGGGAAACCTACCATATCGAGCACTTTATAGGCTTCTTCCATGGTGGTTGCAGTATCAGCACGAGGACACTCAAGGCCGATAGACTTCATTGCTTTATCAAAACGAGAGCGGTTTTCAGCCTTATCAATTGCGTCAGCTGTTGCACCAATCATTTCGACATTAAATTCTTTTAATACGCCATACTTTTCAAGATCTAACGCGCAGTTAAGCGCAGTTTGGCCACCCATCGTTGGCAATACTGCATCAGGACGTTCTTTTTCAATGATCTTGCGTACCACTTCCCAGTGAATAGGCTCTATATATGTTGCATCCGCCATTTCAGGGTCGGTCATGATCGTTGCTGGATTAGAGTTTACCAGAATAACGCGGTAACCCTCTTCACGCAGCGCTTTACATGCTTGTGCGCCTGAGTAGTCGAACTCACACGCTTGACCGATAACAATCGGACCTGCACCTAAGATTAATACACTTTTAATGTCAGTACGTTTTGGCATTTTTACTACTCCCGGCTTAAGCGCTGTGTTTCTTGATTAATTCGATGAAATGATCAAATAGTGGTGCTGCATCATGTGGACCAGGGCTCGCTTCTGGGTGGCCTTGGAAACTAAATGCTGGCTTGTCGGTACGATGGATACCTTGTAGAGAGCCATCAAACAGGGATTTATGCGTTGCGCGTAGGTTATCAGGTAATGTTGCTTCATCAGCCGCAAAACCGTGGTTCTGGCTGGTGATCATTACCACATCACGCTCAAGATCTTTTACTGGGTGGTTAGCACCGTGGTGACCAAATTTCATCTTCACCGTTTGAGCACCGCTAGCTAATGCCAGAATTTGGTGCCCAAGACAGATACCAAAAATCGGTAAATTTTTGTCTAGAAAAACTTTAGTCGCTTCAATCGCGTAAGTACAAGGCGCAGGGTCGCCAGGACCATTTGATAAGAAAATACCATTAGGATTTAAGGCTAACACTTCTTCTGCTGTTGTTTGGGCAGGAACAACCGTTAAACGGCA
The DNA here is from genome assembly GCF_002954725.1 of Photobacterium phosphoreum. Taxonomy (GTDB): domain Bacteria; phylum Pseudomonadota; class Gammaproteobacteria; order Enterobacterales; family Vibrionaceae; genus Photobacterium; species Photobacterium phosphoreum. Next base: position 97,457 of record NZ_MSCQ01000001.1, on the reverse strand, counting down.
ACCACGATCAACCAGCATACGCAGGATATTACGTTTAGCACCAAAGTCATAAGCGACTACATGATACGGTAACTCACTGTCATCTTTAGCTGCTGGTAAGCCGCCAGTTAATGTCCATGAACCTTGCTTCCAGCTATATGTTTCAGCCGTCGTCACTTCTTTTGCTAAATCCATACCTTTAAGGCCAGGAAATGCTTGAGCTTGAGCTAATGCTGCCGCTTCATCAAGGTTATTACCTGCGACGATACAACCGTTTTGAGCACCTTTTTCACGTAAAATACGGGTTAGCTTGCGCGTATCAATATCAGCGATACCAACGATATTTTGCGATTTAAGGTAATCAGAAAGGGTTTGTTCACTGCGGAAGTTGGAAGCGAGAAGAGGAAGATCACGAATTACTAAGCCTTGGGCATGAATTGCGGTTGATTCTTCATCTTCGGTATTAATACCAGTGTTGCCAATATGAGGATAAGTAAGAGTAACGATCTGTTTCGAGTAAGAGGGGTCAGTGAGAATTTCCTGGTACCCCGTCATCGAGGTATTAAAAACAACTTCACCAACAGCCGAACCATCTGCCCCAATGGACACGCCGCGGAACACTGTCCCATCTTCAAGGACTAACAGCGCAGATTTGCTCAAGACAACCTCCAAAAAATAAAAATGCAATTAAAACAGATAAACTTGCAACTACCCATTCCATTTAACGCCAAAAACCTTTAACTACTGATTTTTGACAAATTCCGCAAATTCTATGGATCAGTTAGCATTATGTCAACATTTAACCTATATTAAATTTTAAAAATCACGATCCAAGCCTCACTTTCGACTCAAACACTGCAAATCATAACTTTTGTTACATGTTTAGGACTATTGAATACCGTTAGCTAAAATGTAATCGATTGCCTTAGTTGCATTTCTGTTAACTGAAATTAAAATCATAAGCAAACGATAAAATAACCACACTTTTGATATATAAATAGCAATAATACCAAGAAAAACTCACCAACCACCTAAAAATAACAACAAAACAGGTAGTTTGGCGTTGTTTTGTTATTATTAACTTATCTCTTATTAATAGTGTTATATTATGCGCAATATAATCATTATTTTGCATAAAAACCGATGTTAATATCATATTCTAGACATAAAAAAAACCTGCCATATTAAAGACAGGTTTTACTGATTGTCGAGCGGGATCTATAAGCGATCGAGATCTAATACATCAGTCATAGTGTAAAAACCAACACCTTTATTATTTAACCATGCCGCTGCACGTACTGCACCGTTGGCAAATGTCATTCGATCAGTGGCTTTATGAGTAATTTCAACTCGCTCACCAATATCAGCAAACATTGCGGTATGCTCACCCACAATATCGCCAGCTCGAATGGTTGCAAAACCAATCTCATCACGGCGACGTTCGCCTGTTATACCTTCACGCGAATACACCGCAACATCACTGAGCTTGTTACCCATAGCTGCCGCAATCGCCTCTCCCATACCGATCGCAGTACCAGATGGCGCATCAACTTTATGGCGGTGGTGAGCTTCAATGATCTCAACATCACAGTAGTCACCCATCACTTTGGCGGCTTTCTCTAGCAATTTAAACACGAGATTGACACCAACACTGTAATTAGGAGCCATAATGACAGCTATCTGCTCCGCGGCAGCATCAATCAATTGACGTTGCTGTTCGGTAAATCCGGTTGTGCCAATAACGATTTTTTTATGATGTTGTAGGCATAATTCAAGGTTCGCTAGCGTCACAACTGGCGCAGTAAAATCAATTAACACATCAAAGTCATCAACCGCTTGGCTAAGATCATCGATAATCACTACATTCGCTAAACCAATACCCGCTAACTCGCCCGCATCAGCACCGACTAAACTAGAGCCGACACGTTCAGTAGCAACCGTTAATGTCGTCGCACTTGATAATGCAGTAGCTTTAATTAACTGACGACCCATTCGCCCGGCTGCACCGGCTATCGCAATTCTGACCATTAGCATCTCCTACACTTTTCATAATAATATCGAACCACTGTAGCTTGTTGACTATCATAAAAAAAGCCCCAGTTTTCACTGAGGCTATTGAATCACTAACAAAACAGCATTAGATATTCTTTACTTGTAATTCTCGTGGCACTTCAAAGAACATGTTTTCTTCACGGCCTGATAACTCTTCAACATCAGAAGCATTAGTAAGTTGCTTAATGCGAGTAATAATTTGATTCACTAACGCTTCAGGCGCTGATGCACCAGCGGTTACACCCACTACTGCTCTACCTTCCAGCCATTGCGGATCAATATCTTCAGCGCTATCAGTTAGATAACTAGGAGTTCCTAATTTAACCGCCAGCTCACTCAATCGATTAGAGTTTGATGAATTCTTCGAACCAACCACAATCATTACATCAACCGTTGCTGCCATTTCACGTACTGCATCTTGGCGATTTTGGGTTGCATAACAAATATCATCTTTACGTGGCCCCTGAATCTCAGGGAATACATGGCGTAAACGATCGATGACATCCGCGGTTTCATCTACTGATAACGTAGTTTGACTAACAAAGTGTAAGTTTGATGGATCTTTTACTACTAATGCATCGACATCTTCTGGCTTCTCAACCAAATACATACCGCCATCATGGTTTGCATATTGCCCCATGGTGCCTTCAACTTCGGGATGACCCGCATGGCCAATTAACACCACTTCCATCGCTTTACGGCTAGCACGTGCAACTTCCATATGAACTTTAGTCACTAATGGACAGGTGGCATCAAATACCGTTAACTGACGTGCTTTAGCTTCATTCCTAACGGCTTGCGATACACCATGAGCCGAAAAGATCACGATATTATCGTCAGGCACTTCACTTAATTCTTCGACAAAAATAGCACCGCGCTGTTTAAGGCCTTCAACAACAAAGCGGTTATGTACCACTTCATGACGCACATAAATAGGAGGCTGATACATTTCTAATGCGCGCTCAACAATGCTAATCGCACGATCAACACCAGCACAAAAACCACGTGGATTTGCGAGTAATATTTTCATCAATTAATGACTCTTAACGTTCAATGGAGACAACTTCAACCTCAAAGGTGACGGTCTTACCTGCTAATGGGTGATTAAAATCAACGGTCACTGAATCACCCACGACTTGTGTAATTATACCGGGAATATCATGTCCATCAGGCCCAGTAAAAGCAATAATACGCCCAACTTCTGCGGGTGTATCAGCACTAAACTTACTCCGTTCGACATAATGAATATTATTCGGGTTTGAAGGACCAAAGGCATCTTCAGGGGCTAAATCGAATTGTTTCTTTTGTCCCGCTGCTAAACCTAATAAACATTTTTCAAAGTTAGCCGTTAGGCTGCCATCACCCATTCGAAATATCACAGGCTTAGCATTAGCAAACGTCGATTCAGCCACAGACCCATCAGCTAATTTAATCGCAAAATGCATTAGCACTTCACTGTTATCCTTGATCACCGACATATATTATTCCCTATTATTGATTACCACTATTTAACAACAAAGAGCCGCGGGTATCAACGTATGAACACTAGGGGTTTATTTAAACTTGATCGCTACCACATGGTATTTTATGCCGTGGTTAGCTTTTTCCTACTACTTAGTAGATATAATAATACGCCACAAAAAATCGCAACATCAGCTACATTAAAAATAGCAAAGTGATGCGTTTTATAATAAAAATCTAAAAAATCAATCACAAATCCATAGTGAATACGATCAAAAAGATTACCTAGCGCGCCACCAATGATCAACGCACAACCAATATTATGTGTCGTTTTAATGATTGATGCTTGTCGCATTTGGTAGCTTAAAAAGCCACAAACAACGATAGCAATAAGCGCAAACAACCAGCGTTGCCAGCCACCTTCAGTACTTAAAAAGCTAAAAGCTGCGCCAGTATTATGGACATAATACAAATTCATAAAAGGCAACACGGCAATCGGCGTTGATCCATTAGCCGCCATGGTGCCCATCACTAGCATTTTACTCAGATAATCGATCATGAAAATAATCATCGCTACCCACAGCCAGCGCAGGCCTGAACGTTGCTCAAATTTAGGGGTTCGTTCTATTGTTGCCATTCGCTCATTCTTCCTCAATCATGCACACCATTCACAGTAACCCAGTATAAGCGACATTTTGACGACTTTGGTCTTGTCATGGTCAAACATAAATAGCACTCAATCATAACCAAAAAAAAACGCCACCTGTAAATACAGGCAGCGTTTTATTTTAATAACTTATTAATACTTAGTGCGCTTTAGCTGCTTTCTCTGCTCTAAAACCATCAAGAATCAACAATGCAGCACCTAAACAAATGGCTGAATCGGCAATATTAAATGCAGGCCAATGATAATTACCGTAATAAAAATCAAGAAAGTCGACCACAAAACCGTGGTATAGGCGATCAAATAAATTACCTAGCGCGCCACCAATAATCAATGCATAGGCAATATTTGCCATTTTATTGGTTACGGGGGTGCGGCGCATCCACATTGTCAATAAGCCACAAACACCAAACGCAATCGCTGCAAACAACCATCGTTGCCAACCACCTGCACTACTTAAAAAACTAAATGCAGCGCCAGTATTGTGCACATAGAGTAAATTAAAGAACGGAGTGATCTCAATCCGGTTTGGCCAGCCATAGCCCATCGTGTCCATCACCAATAGCTTAGAGCCATTGTCGATAATAAATACCACAATCGCTAGCCATAACCAGCGAATACCCGATTGTTTAAGCGTCAACGCTTGCTGAGGTGCTGAATTAGTCATTAGGCAAATTTACGCTCTTCGCCGTCGCCATCGATGTTAGTTACACAACGACCACACACTTCTTCGTGTCCAGCAATCGTGCCTACATCAGCAACATGGTGCCAACAACGCTCACATTTCGCCGCTTCAGAAGCATTTACAGTCACAAATAATCCTTCGATATCTGTTTCTTGTGCGCCTTCAGGCTTGCTATCAGCAACAACAACGTGTGCTTTTGATGTTAGCAATACAAAACGTAATTCGTCTTCTAGCTTATTCAATTTCGCTGCAAGCTCTGCATTCGCTGTAAGCGTGATCTCAGCTTGTAGTGAACCGCCAATGACTTTTTCGCTACGTGCTGTTTCAAGTAACTTGTTCACGGCACCACGAACTTGTTGAATCTCAGCCCAGAAATCGTTATTCAGCGCTTCGTCTTCAGCAAGACCAAATAAACCATCGAACCACTCACCCGTAAACACGAATTGATCACGCTTACCTGGCATTTCGTTCCAGATTTCATCGGCGGTGAATGACATAATAGGAGCCATCCAACGTACAAGTGCTTCTACGATGTAGTAAAGCGCCGTTTGACAGCTACGTTGTGCATGACCACCACGTTTTGCTGTGTATTGACGGTCTTTAATAACGTCTAAGTAGAATGAACCCATTTCAACTGAACAGAACTGCATTAAACGCTGGGTTACTGTGTGTAAGTTATAGTCTTCGTATGCTTTAACAATCTCTTCTTGAGCTGCCATTGCACGACCTACAGCCCAACGATCTAGCGCGACCATTTCTTCAACAGGCACACAATCAGTTTCAGGGTTGAAGCCATTTAGGTTCGCAAGGAAGAAACGCGCAGTGTTACGAATACGACGGTAAGCATCTGCAGAACGCTTTAGGATCTCGTCAGAAACCGCAACTTCGCCAGTGTAATCGGTTGATGCAACCCATAGACGTAGAATATCAGCGCCAAGCTTGTTGGTTACATCTTTTGGTGCTACCACGTTGCCCACTGATTTCGACATTTTACGGCCTTGACCGTCAACCACGAAGCCGTGTGTTAACACTTGCTTATACGGGGCTTTGTCTTTCATCGCTACCGATGAAATCAATGATGATTGGAACCAACCACGGTGTTGATCTGAACCTTCAAGGTAAAGATCGGCTGAATGGCCATTAAACTCAGGACGGCTATCAACTACTGAGAAGTGGGTTACACCAGAGTCAAACCATACATCTAATGTATCCAGTACTTTCTCGTAATTAGCTGCATCTTCTGCGCTCATTACGTCAGTCAGTTCAAGATCCCACCACGCTTGAATACCCTTTTGTTCAACCAATTGAGCTACTTTTTCAATTAGCTCTAATGTTTGTGGGTGAAGCTCTTGGGTTTCTTTATGGATAAACAGTGCAATTGGCACACCCCAAGTACGTTGACGAGAGATACACCATTCAGGACGGCCTTCAACCATTCCTTCAATGCGGCTTTGGCCCCATTCTGGCATCCATTGTACGTTCTTGATTTCTTCTAATGCTTTAGCACGCAGACCGGCTTTATCCATAGAGATAAACCACTGTGGCGTTGCACGGAAGATGATAGGTGTCTTGTGACGCCAGCAATGTGGGTAGCTGTGAGTAATTTTAGAGAAATGTAACAATGAACCATGTTCACGTAATACATCGACAACTACTTCGTTAGCTTTAAATACGTGTTGACCGGCAAAAAGCTCAGTATCAGGTAAGTAAACACCATTGCTACCAACAGGGTTAGCAATTTCAAGGTTGTATTTTTGACCGACCACGAAGTCTTCTTGACCGTGGCCTGGTGCAGTGTGTACACAACCCGTACCTGATTCAGTAGTGACGTGATCAGCAAGTACTACTGGTACATCAAAACTGTAGAATGGGTGATTAAAGTGCATTAGCTCTAATTCTTCACCTTTACAGAAACCAAGAATTTCTGATTCTTCAAAGCCAACACGTGCCATTACTTCTTTCACAAGCTCTGCCGCGACGATTAAACGTTGTGGTTGAGAATGTGCGTCAGTGACAGGTGTTTGTACCAATGCGTATTCAAGATCAGCACTAACAGCGACTGCGCGGTTAGCTGGCATTGTCCACGGTGTGGTTGTCCAGATAACAATCGACACATCGCCTTCGCCTTGATCTGCAACACAGCCAAACTTCGCTAATACTGCTGCTTCATCTACCGCTTTAAATTTAACATCGATAGATAGCGATACTTTATCTTGGTATTCAACTTCAGCTTCAGCCAATGCAGAACCACAATCAGTACACCAGTGAACAGGTTTAAAACCTTTCAGTAGGTGATCTTTGTCGGCAATTTTACCTAGCGCACGAATGATGTTCGCTTCAGTGCCAAAATCCATTGTACGGTATGGCTTGTCCCACTCACCTAGTACACCTAGACGAATGAAACTTTCTTTTTGACCTTCAACTTGGCCAGCTGCGTATGTGCGACATTTTTCGCGGAATTCAGCTGCAGTTAATTTCTGACCCGGCTTACCAAATTTCTTTTCTACCATTAATTCAATCGGTAGACCGTGACAGTCCCAACCAGGGATGTACGGTGAATCAAAGCCAGAAAGCGTCTTTGATTTAATAATAATATCTTTAAGAATCTTGTTTAACGCGTGACCGATGTGAATATCACCGTTAGCGTAAGGAGGGCCATCGTGTAATACGAAAGATTTTTTACCTTTCTTAGCTTTACGAATTTCACCGTAAAGATCTTCATCATACCAACGCTTAAGCATTGCTGGCTCACGTTGAGCTAGGTTGCCTCGCATCGGAAACCCTGTTTCAGGCAGGTTCAGGGTATCTTTATAGTCACTCATGGATTCTAGATTCCGTTACTTGGGCGAAGTTGGACATTATTACGCTCAGACAGCCACACCCGTGCTGCTTGAGCATCTCGTTCGATTTGACATTTAAGCGCATCGAATGATTCAAATTTTTTTTCGTCACGCAACTTATGGCGTAACACGACTTCAAGCTGGCGACCATAAAGATCCGCTTGATAATCAAATAGGTGTACTTCAAGTTGTTGTCGTACACCTTTTACTGTAGGTCGGTGACCAACATTAGCCACACCAGCAATAGGTGTAGCCGTAATGCCTAAAACTTCTACTGCATATACCCCAGCAACGGGTGAAACACGCCGCTTTAATGGAATATTCGCTGTAGGAAAGCCGATGGTACGGCCTAATTTTCTGCCGTGTGAGACACGACCACGAAGACTGTACGATCGACCAAGCATTTGTTCTACTTGTTCTAATTCATCATTGGCTAAAGCCTGACGAATTGCAGTACTGCTTACTCGCTGCTTAGAAACACAAAAACTTGCCGTACTGATTACTTCAAATCCATATTTCTTGCCAGCAGCCACCAGCATCGCAAAATCACCACGTCGATCTTGACCAAAACGAAAGTCATCACCAATTACCAGAAATTTAACACCCAATTGCTTTACCAACAAGCATTCGACGAAATATTCAGCAGTCATGGACGCAAAATGATGATTAAAATTAACACACAATAATCGATCAATGCCGACTTTTTTTAATTCGACATATTTTTCACGAAACCGGGTTAATCTTGCAGGGGCTTTATCGCCTGCAAAAAGTTCCTGCGGTTGCGGTTCAAACGTCATCACTGTGGCAGCTAACCCTATTGAATGCGCTTTAGCTATCACCTGTTTGAGTAACGTTTGATGACCAAGATGCACACCGTCAAAATTACCGATTGTCAGCACGCAACCATGATGGTGCGGCTTAATATTAGGTATACCTCGAATTAATTCCATAGCTGATTTAACGATGTCAGTACTCATAAGGCTATTCGTTCATCCTACAATCAGGTTACTTGTTTATATGATGACCAATAACAGCCAAAAAATTAATAACTGGATAAGTAATCCACCACTTTTAACTGCTGAAAATATCTTTTCTGCGTAAAACTGGTGAATTATATACTAATCGGCAGTTGCAATCAGCTCTCAGCACGCAGATGACGCGGGCGAACGCCTAAAATAATCGCACACAGTAGATAAAGACTACTACCGCCTAAAATCAACCCAACGAGCCACAGTATCCGTTCCAGTAAATGAAATGCTAACCACTGCTCTGTGGTAGGGCTGAACCATAATAACCCACTCACCATCACCACACCGGCAATAGCCAAACGCAATACAAACAATAATGTCTGACGACTGACTCGGTAAATATTACCTTTGTGCAAACCTCGATATAGCAATGCTGCGTTTAGAAAAGCAGATAACACGCTTGCAATTGATAAACCGACATAGCCATAGAACGGGGCAAATATACCGTTAAACACCATATTACTAACCATGGCAATAATACCAATTTTCACAGGTGTTTTGGTATCTTGACGAGCGTAATATCCCGGTGCAAAGACTTTAATCAACATATAGTTAAGTAAGCCAGCTGACACTACCCACAATGACATCGCGGTTTGGTTAACATCATACAGATCAAATTCACCGCGCATGAACATCACCATTAACATTGGTTTGGCTAAGATGATCATACCAAGCATCGCAGGGATACCTAAGATCAGCACCATTCGCACCCCCCAATCCATGGTATGCGAAAATTGCTCAGGCGATTTATCAACATGCTTACGTGCTAAAGCGGGCAAGATCACCGTCGCAATCGCAATACCAAACAATCCTAATGGGAATTCTAATAGGCGATCTGAATAATATAACCAACTGATTGAACCCGTCATCAAAAAACTGGCAATCAATGTATCGAGCAATAAGTTAATTTGAGTCACTGAAACGCCAAACAGTGCCGGTAGCATCAGTTTACGTATCTTCGTCACGCCAGGGTCATTCCAGCCCCATTGTGGACGGACTAAATAGCCTTCTCGATATAAAAATGGCAGTTGAAAACAAAATTGCACCAATCCACCGATAAATACCCCGAGCGCTAAACCGATTTCTGGCTTGGCTAAGTGAGGAGCAACAAACACCGCACACCCAATAATCGCAATATTAAGAAACACCGGTGTAAACGATGAAATCGCAAACTTACCCAATGTATTTAAGATTGCGCCAGATAACGCCACAAAGGTCACAAACCACAAATAAGGAAAAGTGATTTTCAATAACAAACTGGCTAATTCAAATTTTTCAGCGCCAGGCGAAATGTTATGCATCCAATCCCAAAACCAGCCAAAACCAAACAATGCAGTGACAACACCCGAGCCTAATACCCCAAGTAATGTCACGATGGTGACTATGCCGCCTAACGTTCCTGCAGCTCGCGCAATTAACAATCGAGTCCGATCAACATCACCTGCAGCATGGTATTCAGTTAAAACTGGTACAAAGGCTTGCGAAAAAGCCCCTTCTGCAAAAAGGCGACGTAAAAAGTTGGGAATTTTGTTGGCAAAGAAAAAAACATCGGCCGCAGCCCCTGCTCCCATAAGGTTCGCCACCACCACATCTCGGACTAAACCGAGCACGCGAGACACCAAAGTCATGGCGCTAACTATCATTCCAGAGCGTAAAAGACGCTTACTCACAAAAAAACCTCATAAAAAGATGTTCAGAAAGGTGACTTCTGAATCGAAATACTGCTAAAATCTGTCGCCATATTAACCGTGTTAATCCGCAAGTGCCAACTAGATTGGTATGGCGGTTATTTGCACGAATCATTTGACAATGATTAAGATTAAGGGCATAGTCCTCGGCCTTAAATTGTCACCATACCAAGATTTGGGAGTTACACCCTTGGCAAATATCAAATCTGCTAAGAAACGTGCACTAACTTCAGAAAAACGTCGTCAGCATAACGCTAGCCGTCGTTCTATGATGCGCACTTTCTTCAAGAAAGTAATTATCGCTATTGAAGCTGGTAATAAAGAAGCTGCAACACTAGCTTTCGCTGAAATGCAACCTGTTATGGATCGCATGGCTACTAAAGGCCTGATCCATAAGAACAAAGCTGCACGTCACAAAGCTCGTTTAACAGCGAAAATCAAAGCTCTTTAATTTTAATTAATGAGTCTAGATTAAAAAAAACCGACCTTAGGGTCGGTTTTTTTATGTCTCTTCATTAGCCATCGTCTATAAAACCAGCATTTAAATTGTAAACAATTGCTAACTTTATAGTTGAATTTATTTCACATCTTCGAGCATAAAATGAAAAAAACGCTATTACGCGGCTTGTTCAACGTTCTGCCGCTAGTATTAAGTATTTGGTTATTCTGGTCACTTTTTGAGTCATTAGATGAAGTAGGCAGTTTTTTATTTGGCCTTGTTCATATTACTGAACTCTTCAAAGGTGCTGGTTTTTTACTCATTTTGACCTTATTGTTCATTGCTGGACTACTTTTCTCTGTCAGCCCTATCGCATGGCTATATGATTTTGTGATTCGCCAATTAATGCGCTTCCCGTTTTTTAAAACGGTTTATAGCAGTATTAATGACATTGCTTCACTAATGAGCAGCGACAATAAAAATAAAAGTCAGCAAACAGTGCTGGTGCATCAAGCCAACAATACCTATGTCGTCGGCTTTATTATGTCTAACGACACCCCTGAGCCGCTGACAAACGCATTACCCGACGGTGATTGGGTTCCAGTGCTCTTTCCCCTCAGCTATCAAATAGCAGGTATTACAACGCTGGTGAAACGCGAAGACTTAACTATGGTTGATTGGTCGTTTGAAGATGCAATGCGTTATAACTTAACCGCAGGCATTTCAGTCTCAGCAAAAGAAGGCAAAGAAAAAGAGCAACAAATAACAGATCACGCTATAAATGAACCGAAGTAATCGATCTGTCATAGCAAAAACGATGATTAGCGCCTTATGATATTAAGGCGTTAATAAAATAGAAAGCTTAAAACAAAGTACTAAAATCAGCAGCACAAATACGTTTTACTGCCGGGTGCATGATCATTCGCTCCGCAAAAATAACAAAATACTCATCACAGATATCTGTCACTCGTTTCACTTCAAAAACACGACTATTACTCGTTAACTCATCAGCATAGATCGACGGTGCGATAAACATCGATTTATGATAACAAGCAAACGCCTTCATTAATGCTGCATCATCAAACTCACCTAAAATATTCGGCGTGATGCCCTGCTGATCAAACCATTGATACAATTTACGCCCCATTGCAGAACGTCGACTAGGGACTAACAGCTTATAATCTTCAATACATGCGGGGAAATCTGCATCAGATAAATCATCGGTACAAAAAAAACTCATCGCAGATTCGCCGAGCTTTTTACTGTATAACCCCGGATTTTGGGTCGAACTTACCGGGCAATCAGATAAGATCATATCTAATTTATGTTGTGATAACTGCTCTAACAACATTTCGTGGGTCGATTCAAAACAGCTTAATTGGATTCGATGATCATCCGGAATCCCTTCTAACAACACCTGACTCACTAAGCGTTTTGACAAAGCATCGGCAACACCAACTTCAAATAATTGGTTTTCACGTTGAGTATAATTAATACGATCGAGCATTTGATAACTTAAATCAAACATCTTATCGGCATATTTAAATACTAATTGCCCAAGCTCTGTTGGTTCAATATTACGGCCAACACGTTTAGTTAACTTGCCTTTGAGTCGATCTTCTAATGACCGAATTTGGCCGGTTACCGTTTGAGGCGTTAGAAATAATGCATCAGCAGCTTTCGTTACTGAGCCTTGTTTGCAGACCATCCAAAAATAATAAAGATGGTTATAATTTAAGTGAGACATTGCCGCTATTTTAAATAAAAAAACCCAGCGACAAAGCTTACGCTGTGCCACTGGGCTGTTCAATGTTTGACACCATAAATTATAGTAAAATCAAACCAAGATCGTCTTTACGTTACAATTAACGTTGCAGTCGTTCTAAATTGCGTACCCGCTCGCCACCACGTTGTTCTAACGCACGTTGACGAAATGAGCTTTCAGGTACCACAGTAGATGTTTTTACTGCTGTCGCTTTGGCATCATTGATCCCTTGTAAGTATGCTTGGCATAACTTAGAACGATCGCCATCAATACACTGCTGATAATTAGCAGCGACACTCGGTAGTGAAAATAAACACGCAATAACAACTAACAACGTTTTCATATTACACCTCTGATTTAGGTAGTGTTTTACTCAACATTATGTAACCAACAATAGCTGCAACCGTTGAACCTAATAATATTCCAAGTCGTGAATAAGTCGCAAAGCTCTCATCTGCACCAACAAATGCCAGTGATGAGATGAAAATCGACATCGTAAAGCCGATACCACAAAGGACAGATACTGCAAAAATATGTTTGAAGTTAATCCCATCCGGTAATTTTGCTAAGCCGGTTTTAACGGCAATGAAACATGCAGTAAATATGCCGACAGGCTTACCAATAAATAATCCCGCGGCAATACCAATAGGTAGCATTGACGATAAACTCGCTAAAGACACACCTGTTAGTGATATACCTGCATTAGCAAACGCAAATAATGGCAAGATGAAGAAAGCCACATAAGGATGTAATGCATGCTCAATCGTTTTCAGTGGTGAATGCGTATCAGAACGGCCATCTTTACCGGCTAATGGCACAGCGAAGCCTAATACCACACCCGCCAACGTTGCGTGAACACCTGATTGCAGCACACTGAACCATAAAATAGCACCGACAATTAAGTATAATGGAATACTGGTGATGTTCTTTAAGTTCATAAAAACCAGTGTCGCTGTCGCGGCAAATGCCACAGTTAGCGCGATAGTCGATATATCAGAACTATAGAATAAAGCGATAATAACAATCACACCTAAGTCATCAATAATAGCCAGTGCTAATAAGAAAACTTTTAAACTCACCGGTACGCGATTACCGAGTAATGCCATCACACCAAGTGCAAAAGCAATATCAGTTGCCGCTGGAATTGCCCAGCCTTTAACAGCCATCGGATCGCCGTAGTTAAATGCGGTATAAATCAATGCTGGCGCAATCATGCCGCCGACAGCAGCAATGGCAGGGAAAATAGCTTTTTCTTTAGTATTAAGTGCACCTTCAATCAATTCACGCTTAACTTCTAATCCAATTAAGAAAAAGAAAATAGCCATTAAGCCATCATTGATCCAATGTGCTACTGATAATCCTGCAATATAGCTATGCAAAGTGTCAGTATATACAGACGCTAACGGTGAGTTAGCAATAACCATTGCAATTAATGCAGCGATAATAAGAATAATACCGCCAGCTGATTCTAATTTAAGAAACTTACGAATAGCATCGGTCATTGACCGTCACTCCTTTAACTATATTATCCACGCGATCCAAGTTGCTCTGCCTATTAAGGTTAGCAACATACTTGGTCATCTCAATTAAATTTAGTGTAAACGTCATCCTGATCATCTGAAAAATCGTTTGTATAGATATAAATACTCGGTAAAACCGAAAGGTTGTAGTTGTAGCGATACTATATCCGCATTGTTCATCTACGGCTATACATTAGATTTATACTGAAAATAAAATAAATAGCAAAATTTTACTTTAAATGAGCATTACTTTGTAATTTTTACATCTAAAAACAAATTTAATTAAAAACCAATTAGAAACAATCTACTAGGGTGTATTAGTGCAACCTGACATTGTGTAATTTAATCGGTTGCTCTCTCATTTCGCTGACAAAGCTCGAACAAATATTCATTTATGACACTCAGTGTAATATTTCTGAAATATAACCAAACTACTATTCACGCAGATTTCAACAAAATGACACCTAAACGACATATTCCTGTCATGGAGAAATGATTATGACTACCCAAGCCACTACTGCTGCATCTAAGTTCAGCTCTATGCGTTGGGTCCGCTGGGCCAACCTAGCGTTCATGCTATATTTGTTACTCGTTGCTGTATCTATGGTCAGCGGCGGTTTTAAATGGTCTGTAGGCGAGCAAGCAAAAACATTATTTGAATTTGCCTCTCACCCTGTTGCAGGCTTAATGATTGGTTTAATTGCCACAGCACTTATTCAATCATCAAGTACTGTAACTTCAATTATTGTTGGTTTGGTAGCCGGTGGTTTACCTGTAGAAACGGCGATTCCAATGGTAATGGGTGCCAATATCGGTACCACATTAACAAATACGTTAGTTAGTTTAGGTCATGCTCGTTGTAAAGAAGAATTCCGTCGCGCATTTGCAAGTGCTACGGTACACGATTTCTTTAACTTATTAGCTGTTGCCATTTTCCTACCATTGGAAATGATGTTTGGTGTACTTGATAAGTTATCAGGTTGGTTAGTCTCGCCGTTCTTAAAAGCGGGCGATATGAGCATGAACGGCATGGATTTCATGAAGCCGTTAACGCAACCAGCGGTTGATTTAGTAAAAGGTCCACTAGAAGCATTTGGTCAAAGCGGTGGTTTTGGTCTAATCATCCTAGGTATTGCGTTGATTTTTGTCTCTATCACGCTAATGGGTCGTCTAATGCGAGGCCTAATGGTGGGTCGTGCGCGTGATATTCTAAAGAACGCTATTGGTCGCGGTCCATTACATGGCATTGCTTCAGGTACAGCGGTAACAGTTCTTGTACAGTCATCATCAACAACAACAAGTTTGATGGTACCGCTAGTAGGTACAGGTGTATTAACAGTGCGTGAAGTGTATCCGTTCACCCTTGGTGCAAACATCGGTACTTGTATCACTGCACTACTGGCTGCAACCGCAGTATCAGGTGATCATTCAGTATTTGCACTCCAGATTGCACTGGTACACTTCTGCTTTAACGTGTTAGCGACAGTATTGATTTACGGTGTACCGTTCTTACGTGAAATTCCACTTAAGTGCGCGTTCTTCCTTAGCGATTTAGCAACGAAGAACAAAGCCGCTGTTGCGGGTTACCTTGGCCTAGTATTCATTGCTATCCCAGGTTCAATCCTAGCGTTTACTGCTTAATCGTTACGCTGAGTAAATAGCACAATTAAATAAAAAGCCCCGTACAAGCAATTGTGCGGGGCTTTTTGTTATCTCTAATTTACCATCAATAAATTATGGTCATCGAGCTAGATAATCGTATTGTTATACTGAAAATGGATATTGAATTGGCGCATGATGCTCATAACCCACCACCTCAAAATCATCTAAGGTTACCCATGTTTCTAAATCTTCTAACGAAGTGATCTTAGGGTTAATAATTAATTGTGGCGATGCAAATGGCGTGCGCGTTAATTGCTCATCACGCATTAATGGCAATTGATCTTCATAAATATGGGCATTAATGATTTTATGGTAAGCCTGACCCGGTTTGTTACCCGTAATTTGAGCCATTAACGCAAGTAACGTAAACACTTGAACTTGGTTGAAATTAAGCCCTAGCGGCACATCACAAGAACGTTGAGCACTGGTGAGATACAAAGTATCCCCTAGTAATGAAAACGTATGAGTGTGCATACATGGACGCAAACAACCCATATCAAACTCACCTGGATTATAAAACGTCAGAATTTCACCACGATCATCAATCCCTTTGGTTAAGTCATCAACAATCTTCTTTAGTTGATCGATAACAGTCCCATCGGCTTTTTGCCAGCGACGACCTTGAACCCCATAGACGCGCCCCATATCATCTTCACCTTTGCGGTGCGGATTATCGAGCCATGCTTGGTTATCATTAGCATTGGCGTTCCAGGTATTACAACCAATCGCACGAAATTGAGCCGCATTATCATAGCCGCGCAGATAACCCAGTAATTCAGCAATCGCTGCTTTCCAAAAGCTTTTTCGAGTAGTGATCAATGGAAATTGATTATTAGCAACATCATAGGTTAAATCGGCATTGATAACCGTTAGACAACGTTTCCCTGTACGCTCATTTTCAATCCATACACCATCATCAACAATTCGCTGACATAACGCTAAGTACTGTTTCATCGTCCTACCCGTTAAATTAATGACGCCCAGCAAAAGCTAGGCGTCTAAAGTCGTTACTTTTAATTCTATCAGAATATATCGTTATAATTATTGCTCACTCACAATTTTTACTAACTTAAAAACATCTTGATGCTGATGATAAAGAGCAGTATGGCAAACATTTTTTTAAGGGTTGCAGTGGGTAAACGTGTTACCAATGCCGCGCCATAGCGAGTAGTGATCATTGAGGTTGCAGCAATACCCACTAATGCAGGTAAATAGACATAACCGACACTGTAAGCGGGTAAATCAGCACTGCCGACGCCAGCAAAAATAAACCCAATCATACCTGAGACGGCAATAAGAAAACCAACTAACGATGCCGAGCCAATAGCACGACGCATTTCAACCCCAAAATAACTCAAATATGGCACCGTTAATGAACCGCCACCAATCCCCGCTAAACTCGATAATAATCCGATCACACAACCACCAGCAGCCGATGCCAGTGCACTCGGTAATGGCCGAGCATGTGTTACTCGTAGCGATAACATCATTTGTAATGCTAATAACAACACAATTACCGCAAACACTTTTGGTAGATATTGCGCTGGTACTAATTCAGCCACCACACTCCCACTAAGCCCACCGACAATGATCCCCGGTGCCAACACTTTAACCACTGAAAAATCAACATTTCCCAATCTAAAGTGATTGCGAGCAGAAGCCATTGAGGTCATAACAATACTGGCTAGCGACGTTGCTAACGCAATATGCATTAACATTGAGGGTGCGATACCCGCTTGCGGTAGCAACCACACCAATGCTGGCACCACCAATAAACCACCACCAATCCCAAGTAACCCGGCTAATAACCCCACCACTGAGCCTAAAATTAAGCACATCGAAAAAAGCCACATCATGCTTTCATGCATATTCACTACCCATTAATTTTTCCAACATACACTATCATTATTTATTACCCGCCCGAATAAAGCCGCCCAGTTGATGCTGCTCAATAAATGCTGTCGTTAGTTTACGTACATCAGCGGCGACATCAACTTGCAGTGCTTGAGTCGCTAATAATGTCATATCTGCACCATTAATATGCCGTAAAATATATTTAATCTTGGCGACATTACGCGCATTCATACTCAACGAGCGATAGCCCATCCCAACTAACAACAATGCCCCTACAGGATCTCCTGCCAACTCACCGCAGACACACACTGGCAATTGATATTTTTCAGCACTATCAACAATATGTTTTAACGCATGTAAAACCGCAGGATGGAGAGCATCATACACACTGGCAACGCGAGCATTATTACGATCGACGGCCAATAAATATTGAGTTAAATCATTACTCCCGACCGATATAAAATCAACCCGACCGACTAACGCATGGAGTTGATATAACATCGACGGTACTTCGATCATGACCCCAATTCGCGGCTTATGCAGTTGTTTCCCTGCGGCTAATGCTGTTTGAGCGACATCGGCATACGCACGTTCAATAATGGCTTTAGCATCATCGAGTTCATTAATCCCCGAAATCATCGGCAATAAAATATCCATGTTATTTAAGCCAATACTGGCCCGTAACATTGCGCGTACTTGGATCATGAATATTTCAGGGTGATCGAGTGTAAACCGAATCCCACGCCAGCCCAGAAAAGGGTTATCTTCTTCAATAGATAGGTAAGGTAACGGTTTATCACCACCAATATCTAACGTTCGCATTACCACCGGTTGATGGGGGTAAGTGTGTAAAATAGTACGATATTGGTTAATTTGATCTTCTTCGGAAGGAAAACTGCGTTGGAGCAAAAAAGGAACTTCAGTGCGATATAAACCAACACCATCAATGCCTTTATTAACAGCGAGATGAGAATCCGCACTTAATCCAGCATTAATATGCACCATAATTCGTTGTTGATCTTTGGTCACTGCGTGTTGTTGTTGATCACCTTCAACAATTTTTTCAAGCTCATCATCTTCACGTAATAAACGCCGATATTCAGCCAATACATGTCGGTTAGGGTTCACTAAAAAGTCACCACGATAACCATCAACGACCACAATATTGTTATGAACCGTGTGCGGGGTAAAATCGACTCCCATGATGGCAGGAATACCTAAGGCGCGCGATAAAATAGCAGCATGTGAATTCGCTGCGCCATCTTGGGCAACGACTGCGGCCAACTTCCCTACCGGCACCGTTGCTAGCATCGCAGCGGTTAATTCTCGCGTTAGCAGCACAATGGGCTCGTCCCACTGCTGCTCATTAGGCTTGTCATCACATAAAAAATACAATAACCGTTGTCCAAGCTCACGAATATCACGTGCACGCTCTTTAAGGTACTGATCTTTCATATTGTCAAAACGATTAGAATACGCCTCAACCACTTGCCTAACCGCCCACTCAGCTTGATCGCCACTATCAATGCGCGCTTTAAGATCTTTTCTTAATAACGGATCGTTAAGTAAATGGCTAAAGAGATCAAAAATAGCGAGGGTTTCTTGTTGTAAGTCGCTATCAAAACGCTTACGTAAACGGCGAAATTCTTTGCCTGCAGAATCAATCGCAATCGTTAATCGCTCTTGTTCTGCATGAGAATCTAAACATGATGCAGGAGCAACCTGCTCTAATAATGGTTGGGTGTCATCCCACCACGCTTTCGCAACCGCGACCCCACTTGATGCAGCCGATCCCGTTAAATGGAGTCGATTACCCTTTTCAAACCACATTCCTTGCGCTTTAGCGTGCGCTAAAATACCCGCTAACTGGGCCGCAAGCGTGACTAAAAAAGATTCTTCACTCTCAGTAAATTCACGTTGCTCACGCTGCTGAACCACAATAACGCCGAGCACTTGGCGCTGATGTATAATCGGAGTACCAAAAAAGGATCGAAAAGATTCCTCTCCGATCCCTGGTAGGTGTTTAAAACGAGGATGTAAGCGAGCATCAGCAATATTTAATGGCTCAGCGCGTTGACCCACCAATCCCACCAACCCTTGATCAAAGCGTAAACTAATACGCCGCCGAGATTTATTGAGCCCCTGCGTCGCCATCAAGGTATAAACCTGACGCTGATGATCAGCAATGTAGACTGAACAACAATCAGTCTTCATTACCTGAGTCGTGTTTGAAACTAATTGATCCAATGCATCAATCAATGTGTGGGCGCTGACAACCTTGTCAACAATTTCTCTTAGCTGTGTCAGCATAACGAGCCTTTAATTGTTCCCTGTGAGCCAATAACCTCTACTTGCTAGTTGCGCTTGTTCTTAATGCGCTTAAATTTACGTTCTTTCCATTCTTTAAATGGCATTGCGACAGCAGCAAACTCTTTTAAAGCTCGGCGATATACATCTCGCTTAAAAGAAACAACTTGCCTTACTGGGTACCAATAACTTACCCAACGCCAACCATCAAATTCTGGTGTAGCACCACGCTGCATATTGACCTTGGACTCATCGCATTCCAAACTCAGCAAAAACCATTTTTGCTTTTGACCGATACAAACAGGTTTTGAATCCCACCGTACAAGACGTTTAGGTAATTTATAACGTAACCAATGACGGCTTGACGCAATAATCCTGACATCTTTTTTGGTTAATCCTACTTCTTCATACAATTCACGGTACATGGCTTGTTCAGGGGTCTCACCTTCATCAATGCCACCTTGCGGAAATTGCCAAGAATGTTGTCCATATCGTCGAGCCCAAAATACCTGGCCATGGCCATTGCAGATAACGATCCCTACATTAGGGCGGTATCCATCGCCATCAATCACTGGACGACCTCAAGTATAAATATCTATTAATAGTGATTTTTTCATAGTAGACGGGATCGGTAAACAAACATTCATCAATATTGATCAGTTTTACTCAATGTAAACGTTATTCTGGATAACTTTGCATAATGATGACTTTACCAACAGCCAAGTGAGACACGCCCCACATTTATTCACTCTTTCTGTGGATAGATTTGTGTAGAAACCTAAAAAAAGCATATATAAGTGACTATTAATATTTTATAACTACCCATTTAAAAATTTAAAAAAACAAAAATTAACCTTTATAAACATAACTATAACTAAAAATAAAAGTCATAATAAATAAAAATAAAGCCGACTTTCACACCACGAAAAAACGATCGGTCAAAGATCAACCAATAACGACATTACCTATAAATACCCCGTCACCACAACGAATAAAACCCAACCATAATGATTACTATGTCACCACCATACTGTATAGATACTCAGTTAAGGTGAAAAAAAATATTTTCAAAAAAAAAGCTGTGGATATCTTTTTATTTTGATCTTAGCCTTAAATAACCACTACAAGTTACTTATAATTAAGCTATCAGTATCTATAATGCCATTGTCGCAACACCAGATGATCACAATGAATCATTGCTTACTGATAACGATCAACCGTGATCTTCTCATACTGTTATCGCTGATATGATAGTATTATCAGCCAATCAAATTTCTAACCTTCGCCTTATCACAATACTTTATGAGCTAACAACCGATGCAATCACCACCAAAAACAGAAGCTGAATTACTTCATCGAGCCCAACAATTAGCCGGCATGACGCTGGGTGAATTAGCCGCTGTAGCTGGCATCATTCCCCCTCCCGATCTTAAACGTGATAAAGGTTGGGTTGGACAATTATTAGAATGGCATTTAGGTGCTACTGCTGGCAGCAAACCCGTCCCTGATTTTATGGAACTCGGCATTGAGCTTAAAACGATCCCTATTAGCTACCAAGGTACACCGTTAGAAACCACGTTTGTCTGTGTGGCACCTTTAATTGGGGTTCAAGGTTTGCAATGGCATAACAGCCATATTCGGCACAAACTAGCGCGAGTATTATGGGTCCCCGTTGAAGGAGAACGTGATATTCCACTTGAAGATCGCCATGTTGGCTCAGCGTTACTATGGAGTCCTAGTGCCGAAGAAGAGGCACAATTACAGCAAGATTGGGAAGAATTAATGGACCTGATTGTATTAGGCCAAGTAGAAACTATTACCGCTCGCCATGGTGAGGTACTGCAATTACGCCCCAAAGCCGCTAACAGTAAAGCACTAACAGAAGCTTATGGCGCTAATGGCCAACCAATAAAAACCCTGCCCCGTGGTTTTTATTTAAAAAAACAATTTACAGTGCAATTACTGCAACGGTACTTTATTTAACCCGCTTTACGCATGGCCTTGACGAAAACAACGTGGTGGCGGAATTAACTCATGTTTATTGAGCAAGCGGTACATGGTTGCTCTTGAAACCCCTAACTCGCGCGCGGCCGCAGAAATTTGACCTTTATTATTTTCTAATACAGTTAATAACGCGTTACGTTCAGATTCTTCTCGTACTTTTTTCAAACTTAACTTATCGTCAACTAAGCGTGGAATATCCAATTGCTCAGCTTCAATACATTTATTCTCCGCTAACAATACTGCCCGTTTCATTTGGCAAATAAGCTCGCGCACATTACCCGGCCACGGATATTGTAATAACATTGCTTGGGCTTGTTCCGATAAATATTTGGCAACACTATTATACTGACGGGCATATTTTAATAATAAAAACTCCGCCAAAAAAATAATATCATCACTACGTTCACGTAATGTCGGCACCGTTAGTGATACCACATTTAACCGAAAATATAGCTCTCGGCGAAGCGTCGTTAAAGAGACTAAATGCTCAAGAGAATGATGAGTGATTGAAATAACACGAATATCAACGGTAATCACACAACCATTGGTATCATAATAACTGCCATCCGCTAACACTTGGTATAACGCTTGCTGACAATCATCACTTAAGGCAGTAAATTCTTCAAGGATCAATACACCATTATTCGCCGCAGCAAATACCGACTCAGTACCATGGCTGGTTTCAGTCAGCCAATCTGCGGTCATGGTTTCACAATTAATCCGTATCACCTGTTGCTTAGCACGTGCTGACGCTTTAAAAATAGCATCCGCGACTAATATTTTTCCTGTCCCTATTTCACCACTGATGACCACCGATACATCGCTTAACGCGATACGCTTTACTTGATCGCGCAGTTTTTTCATCACTGCGGTCGATCCCTGTAAACCTTGTTGTCCCAAATTACCCAATTGAGGCCATACTTGACGTTCTAAATTCAACATCCCGATTTGATGACCGATAGTTTGCAATAATCGCTCTGGAGGAATGGGTACAGAAAAATAATCGAGACAAAAATTAACGATAAATTGACCAATGGCTTCATTGTTCAGTTGATCATCACGTACAATCGCAATCCACCGTACTTGTTTATTACGATTTACCATCGCTGAAAAACTATGAATACTAAAATCATCATGGCTAAGATCGACGACACCAATGCAAGGACCTATTTCTAACAATAAGGTTTCTGCTGTGCGTAAATCATAACAACGATGACATAGCCAACCCGCAGTCTCCATTACTGGCAACCATTTTTGATTATTGCCGCCAAAAACAACTAAGGTATTCAAAATAGCTGCCTTAGGTTTTTTTACTGTCCCGATTGTCATTTATCCCTCCATTAATAAAGCAATTATCTCTTGTAACATTGAACAACTGCTTTACGAATGATATACGAACAAATGCAACTTGTTTAGTATAATATGGTTAAGCTAATATAAATTACTGATGTCACTTATATTACTATCGAGTAATCCTCTATTTGTCACTTTTTTGACTCTTTTTTTTAGACAAAAAAAACCACCGCCTCAGCGATGGTTTTTTAATCACAATTCGATTAGTTATTTGTTTGTGGGCGCATTGCCGGGAACAAAATAACATCACGAATAGTATGTGTGTTAGTAAATAACATCACTAAACGGTCAATACCAATACCTTGACCCGCTGTTGGTGGTAAGCCATGCTCTAGCGCAGTAATGTAATCTGCGTCGTAGTACATTGCTTCATCATCACCCGCATCTTTAGCGTTAACCTGTGCTTTAAAGCGCTGGTCTTGATCTTGTGCATCGTTCAGCTCAGAGAAACCATTTGCTACTTCACGGCCACCGATGAAGAATTCAAAACGATCGGTAATGAATGGATTTTCATCGTTACGACGAGCAAGAGGTGAGATATCTGCTGGGTATTCAGTAATGAATGTTGGTTGCATTAGTTGAGGTTCAGCGGTTTCGCCAAAGATCTCTTCTAATAGTTGACCACATGTCCAGAAGCTTTCAACATCGACGTGTACTGATTTTGCAATCTTAACCATTAGCTCACGATCAGCAACGCCTTCGTAAGTTAATGCTTGAATTTCTGCATGCTCAGGGTTGTATTGCTTGATCGCATCTAACATGCTGATACGTGCGTACGGACCTGCAAATTCAACTTCAAACTCGCCATAAGGCATTTTTGAAGAGCCTAGAACATCAATCGCAACGCTGCTTAGCATTTCTTCTGTAAGATCCATCAGATCATGGTAATCAGCATACGCCATGTAGAATTCCATCATCGTGAATTCTGGATTATGACGTGGAGATAGACCTTCATTACGGAAGTTACGGTTAATTTCGAACACACGCTCAAAACCACCAACCACTAGACGCTTAAGATAAAGCTCAGGTGCAACACGTAAGTACATGTCGATATCTAGCGCATTATGGTGCGTGATAAATGGACGGGCTGTTGCACCACCAGGGATCACGTGCATCATTGGTGTTTCAACTTCCATGAAGTTTTTTGTTACCATGAAATTACGGATCGCTGAAACCACTTTTGAACGAATAATAAATGCACGACGAGAATCGTCATTCACAATCAGATCAACATAACGCTGGCGGTAACGCATTTCTTGGTCAGTTAAACCATGGAATTTTTCTGGTAATGGACGCAGTGCTTTTGTTAGCAACTCGTAGTTATCCATCTCGATGTAAAGATCACCTTTACCCGATTTGTGCAGCGTTCCTTTAACACCGATGATGTCACCGATATCAAGACCAGAATATTTTTCTTTTAGCTCTTTCTGAACATCTTTAGATGCATAAGCCTGAATACGGCCAGACACATCTTGGATTGCAAGGAAAGGACCACGCTTCGCCATAACACGGCCAGCGATGGCATAGATATGACCAGCTTGTTCAAGCTCTTCCTTGGTCATCTCACCGTGTTTTGCTTGTAGATCAGCCGCTAAACTATCACGACGAAAATCATTTGGATGGCCATTTGCTTTGCAATTTTTGCGGATCATGTCTAATTTAGCACGACGCTCAGCAATCAGTTTATTTTCATCTTGTACTTGGTCAGTCATGGGGTATCCCTTAAAATTTTACTGAAATTCGGTTAAAGACCTGATTTCAAGCTAGCTTCAATAAAACGGTCTAAATCACCGTCCAATACTGCTTGGGTGTTTCTGTTTTCCACCCCAGTACGTAAATCTTTTATACGGGAGTCATCCAATACATAAGAACGGATTTGACTGCCCCAACCAATGTCTGATTTGGTATCTTCACTGGCTTGCTTTTCAGCATTTTGTTTTTGCATTTCATATTCAAACAATTTTGCTTTTAACTGCTTCATTGCTTGATCTTTGTTCTTATGCTGAGAACGATCGTTCTGACACTGTACAACAAGGTTTGTTGGTAAGTGTGTAATACGTACCGCAGATTCAGTGGTGTTTACGTGTTGACCACCCGCACCTGATGCGCGGTATACGTCAATACGTAAATCAGAAGGATTGATATCAATAACGATATTGTCATCAATTTCTGGATACACAAATGCTGATCCGAACGAAGTATGACGACGGCCGCCTGAGTCAAACGGTGATTTGCGCACTAAACGGTGAACACCTGTTTCAGTACGTAACCAACCATAAGCATACTCACCGCTAATGCGTACGGTAACAGATTTAAGACCTGCTACATCGCCAGCAGAGATTTCAATGATCTCGCTCTTAAAGCCTTTGGCATCAGCCCAACGCAAATACATGCGGAGCATCATTGATGTCCAATCTTGCGCTTCAGTACCACCAGAACCCGCTTGAAGATCAAGATAGCAATCAGAACTATCATGATCACCAGCAAACATACGACGAAATTCTAACTTAGCTAACTTAGCTTCAAGCTCAGCTAACTCAGGTTCAATCTCATCAAAGGTTTCTTGATCGTCTTCTTCAACCGCTAACTCAAGTAGGCCAGCGACATCTTCAACGCCTTGGTCTAATAGGTCAATGGTTTCAACTACCGCTTCCAATGCTGCACGTTCTTTACCTAACGCTTGTGCGCGCTCAGGTTCGCTCCATACATCTGGTTGCTCTAACTCTGCATTGACCTCTTCTAGACGCTCTTTTTTAGCATCATAGTCAAAGGTACCCCCTAAGGATGTCAGTACGTGCTGACACATCCTCAAGTCGGTTTTTAATAGGATTAATTTCGAACATCGCCACGCTTCATTACCGAAATAGATATAACCGCAAGATTCTATCGAATTGTAGATAGAATATACAGAGGGAGAGAAAGGTTATCAGAAAATTAATCAAAATATGGTGACAATCTAGGCTGTCAACGCCAAGATCCTCACCATTAATCGCTGACTTATCAGACTATGGTTATTTTGCGACTAAATGCTCAACCATTAACTGTACACTGCGATTGCCTCGAAATTCATTCACATCGAGGCGATACACCAATTCAATTTGCTGTACTGAGGCATCAGGCCAGAGTTTTAGATCAACATTAAACGCAATTGCATCAATAACACTACCACCAGCTAATGGTTCAACCATTATTTTTAGGTGTTTTCCTGCCACCAACTTTTGGTGCAATAATCGAAACGTGCCATCAAAGGTCGGTTCAGGAAATTGTTGTCCCCACGGCCCACCTGCGCGTAGTGTTTCCGCCGTTTCTAATGTCAGTTCATGCGGCAGTAATTCACCATCACTGAGCAAGATGCCTTGTAATGCATCTTCGTCTAATACATTACGTACCGCAGCATCAAAGGCAACACTAAAGGCTTCCAGTTGAGACTCAGGGATCGTCAGTCCAGCCGCCATCGCATGGCCACCAAATTTTAAAATCATTCCAGGATGTTGGGTATCAACCACATCCAACACATCCCGCATATGTAATCCCGCGATAGAACGACACGAACCTTTTATTTCACCATTACCCGCATCAGCAAAAGCAATCACCGGACGATGATATTTATCTTTGATCCGTGAGGCTAAAATACCGATAACACCTTGATGCCAATCGCGTTGAAACAGCACTAACCCATAAGGCATATCTTGGTGGTTAAACTGCAACCGCTCACAAATAGCAAGGCCTTCTTCTTTCATTCCTTGTTCTATTTCTTTGCGGGTTTGATTGAGCGCATCAAGCTCTGATGCCATTCGACGCGCCGCTTGAATATTGTCACACAACAACAATTCTACCCCAAACGACATATCGTCTAATCGCCCAGCAGCATTAATACGAGGCCCCAATGCAAACCCAAGATCACTCGCGATCAATCGCGCAGGATCACGATTAGCCACTTCAATTAATGCTTGAATACCCGGGCGACATTTTCCAGCACGAATACGCTGTAATCCTTGATGGACGAGAATGCGATTATTACCGTCTAAAGCGACCACGTCAGCAACAGTACCAAGCGCCACTAAATCAAGTAGTTCTGCAAGGTTAGGCACAGCCAATGCTTGCTGTTCAAACCAACCGTTATTTCGCAGTTCTGCCCGCAGAGCCAACATTAAATAAAATGCGACACCGACACCACATAAGGCCTTTGATGGAAAACCACATTGATCAAGGTTGGGATTGACCATTGCATCGGCAGCAGGTAAACAATCCCCTGGTAGATGATGATCAGTAACCAGTACCTGTACCCCTTGCGCTTTTGCGGCTGCAACACCAGTAATCGATGACACGCCATTATCCACCGTCATGATTAATTCAGCACCACGATCAATCGCTTGTTGCGCCACTTCTGGGCTTAGACCATAGCCATCATCAAACCGATTGGGGACTAAATAATCGACATTACGACAACCCAACATTTTCAATGCAAGTACCGATAAGGCGGAACTGGTTGCGCCATCAGCATCAAAATCACCGACAATAATAATCCGCGTATTATTAGCGAGTGCGGTAACTAATAACGCCACCGCATCAGCCATGCCATAGAGTTGATTATAATTAAGTAATCCTTTAGCACCGCGCTCAAGTTCTGCATCATTGGTGATGCCGCGGCTGGCATAGATACGTTGTAAAATAGCGGGAATAGCACTAGAGAAGCCTTGAGGATCGGCAACAGGACGACGCTTGATTTCTATCATAATAACGGCTTCTTTAATGGAATGATTATCTTTTCATCTTAACCAAATCACTACTAACAAAAAAGCCTGATATCACTATCAGGCTTTTATATATAATGAACAGTCACTAAATGGTCGAGATTAGCTCTTCGCTTTGCTATCCAATAACTGTAATAACGCCGCTGGCGGTTGGTAACCAGGGATCATTGTGCCATCGGCAAGCACGATAGCTGGCGTACCATTAACACCCATCTCAACACCGAGTTGATATTGCTGCATCACTAAATCAGGGCGAGGGGTAATATTTGCTTCATCAAAAGTACCACTTTTCGCATCATGCATCGCTTTAACGCGATCTTTAGCACCCCAAATTGCGCTCATTTGATTAAAGTTACTTGAACTCTTACCACCACGAGGGAAGGCTAAATAACGTACAGTAATACCGGCATCGTTATAACCTTGCATTTCATTGTGTAATTTACGGCAATAACCACAGCTGGTATCGGTAAATACAGTCACAACGTATTTTTCATTTTTAGCCGGATAAACAATCATGTCTTTATCCATACCGGCTAATTTCGCTTTATTTAACTGTGCCATTTTTTGCTCAGTTAAATTGATAGGCTCAGCACCTGTATTTTGGTATAGATGGCCCGCTAAAAAATATTGACCATTATCAGAGGTATAAATAACACCACGTTCTGTCACAACTTCATTTACACCCGCTATTGGCGACGCTGTAATTGAACTTGGTGTTAAACCAATGTTTGATAGTTGCTTGGTGATAGCCGTTACATCGGGCTTTGCTACCGCGGAAAAAGCAGTAAGTGCAACAGTCGTGGCGAGTACTGTGCGGCTAATAAAATGCATCTTGTTATCCCTTTTAAAATAATGACAATCTCGGTATAACAACAGACCGAAACCTCTTTTATATAGTTTCAATTACGCTACTATTTTTATCTGCGCAGCATAAATGAAGTATCCCTAAATACAAATATTATCGCTAATTTTAGCTAACAACATCTCATAATTATGCACGAGGATGATGATTTTGGTGCAATTGTTTCAATCTTTCTGTGGCGACATGGGTATAAATTTGGGTCGTAGAGAGATCACTATGACCAAGCAACATTTGTACCACTCGCAAATCAGCACCATAATTAAGCAAATGGGTCGCAAAAGCATGCCGCATAACATGGGGGGATAACGTATCAGCATCAATGCCGGCTAATACCGCATAATACTTAATTCGATGCCAGAATGTTTGGCGGGTCATTTGCCTTGCACGTCGACTTGGAAACAACACATCCGAACTTTTCTCACCTAATAACACCGCTCGGCCACTGTCAATAAATTGTTCAATCCAATCCACTGCATTTTCGCCCATCGGTACTAGGCGTTCTTTGTCACCTTTACCTGTTACTCTGACCACACCTTGGCGTAGGCTGACTTTATCCATGGTTAAGGTCACCAGTTCAGTCACACGTAAACCAGTGGCGTATAATAATTCCAACATCGCTTTATCGCGTAATTGGAGCGGATCATTAACATCCGGCGCATCGAGTAACGCATCGACCTGGGCTTCGGTAAGATCTTTAGGTAATCGTTTGGGTAATTTAGGGGTAACTAGCATCGCGCTCGGATCATCTATTCGTACTTTCTCGCGGTACAAATATTGAAATAAACGTCGAATCGCCGATACCATTCGAGCACGCGAAGTTTGCTTATAATTTTGATCAAATAGCCATAATTGATAACGTTGTAAATCATCAACAGAGGCCTGAGAAATGGCAATATTTTGCTGCTGCATCCATTTTTGTAATTTTTTTAAATCATTGCGATAAGAAGCAAGAGTATTTTCTGATAACCCTCGTTCCATCCAGATCGCATCTAGAAAGCGTTCAATAATAACATCGTCAGTTACCATTTTTACCTCGTTATAAGCTGTGTCATAAGGCGGTTTAAATACATGGATAAAAACACAGTAATCAGCGCATAATAGGATATTTAATCTTAAAAGTAACCTCGTTATCTATTTATTAAGCTTAATATTATCACTTTCAATCTCACGCTAAGCTTGAGCTTAATAATCAATAGCGAGTACACTTTGACTAAAAATAAACACACAGGATGTACAACATGAAAATTGGTTTGTTTTATGGCTCAACCACCTGCTATACCGAAATGGCGGCAGAAAAAATTCGTGACTGCCTTGGGGCTGACATCATTGAATTACACAATATTAAACACACGCCATTAGCTGAAATGAACCAATATGACATGTTAATTTTAGGCATTTCAACCTGGGATTTTGGCGAGATCCAAGAAGATTGGGAAGCGGTATGGCAGCAACTCGATGGTTTACAGTTGCAACAAAAAACCGTGGCACTGTTTGGGCTTGGTGATCAAGAAGGTTATACCGAATGGTTTTTAGATGCGATGGGCATGTTACACGATCAACTGTGTCCAACAGGGGTGCAGTTTATCGGTTATTGGCCTAATGATGACAGCTATCAATTTCAAGCATCAAAAGCACTCACTACTGACGAACAATTTTTTGTTGGCCTCGCGTTAGATGAAGACAGCCAATATGACTTAAGTGATGCGCGAATTACACAGTGGTGTGAACAAATCATGCTTGAATACGCTCAACTACTATAACTTTTAAAGTATCATCCAGCGAATATGAAAAAGGGATACCACTAGGCATCCCTTTTTACTTTTATAAACAACAGTATCATTACACTACAATGGTATTATTACCGTCATTATGGTACTTACCACCAATAAAGCGCGTCACTACTAATGCCAACACGGTTGGTAGCACCCACGCCATACCATAATTAAATAATGGTAATATGCTAAAGACTGACATATCAAACTTTAGATATTTAGCAACATCAATCATACTGAACACAAATGAGACCAATAATACCACTCGATACGCTAAACGTGGATTAGGCAACCATTTACGAATTAAGGTCAATGCCACTAATGCAATCGCCACGGGATACAAGGCAAATAAGACTGGTATCGATAATGTAATCAGCATATTTAAACCAACATTAGCGACTACCGCACACACGATGGCTAATACTACTGCCCACTTTTTATAAGACAGTGGTGTTAACGTACTGAAGTAATCAGCACAGGCACTAATTAAACCTATTGCCGTTGTTAAACATGCAAGTAATACAATTGTGGATAAAATAATTTGTCCAGTCGGCCCAAATAACGCCATTACATACGTCGTTAAAATTACACCGCCATTACCCACACCACCAGCAATACCTACACTGGTTGCGCCAAGATAAAATAATGAAACATAAACAAACGCTAAGCCTGCCGCAGCAATTAAACCCGCGTAAATAAGATACGTACAAGTCGTTTTCTCATCCGTAATACCTTTACTGCGGATCACATCAACAATGAGCATCCCAAACATCAATGCTGCGAAGGTATCCATGGTGTTATAACCTTCAAGGAAACCTGTCGTGAAGGCTTGTGTGATATAATCACCTTGAGCCGCAACAATTGTTCCTTGTGGATTAATAAAGACTGCAATCGCCAACACGGTTAACACCACAAATAACGCTGGGGTTAAGAACTTACCAATCATGTCGATCAATTTGCCACGAGACCAAGCAAAAAACAGCGCTACAGCAAAAAAGAGAATAGAAAAAATAGTTAAGCTGGTTTGACTAGCATCAGTAATAAACGGTTTAATCGCCATTTCATAGGCAACAAGACCGGTACGAGGAGCAGCGAACGCTGGGCCAATAATGATAAAAATCAATACCGCCATTAAGGTCGCTACTTTTGAGGGTAAATCACGGGTTAACCCAGTCCAACCACCACCAGCAATCGCAACGGCAATAATACCAATTAAAGGTAAACCGACCGCGGTAACCAAAAAGCCTGACATTGCAGATAACATATTCTCACCTGCCAGCTGTCCTGCTAACGGTGGAAAAATGATGTTTCCTGCACCAAGAAAGAACGCAAAGGTCATAAAGCCTAGCGCGATAATATCTGTTACTTTGAGTGTCTTTTTCAAACTGCACCTTCCACTCGCTAATGGGTTATATATTGTGTCTGCATTTTTTATAATAAGTAGCACGTACTATATATTGCTATGATTGTCGCGCCTTATAGCATAATGACCAAAAAGAGTAACCTTAGCAATAGACCAGCTAAAAACAC
This sequence comes from Photobacterium phosphoreum, assembly GCF_002954725.1. Lineage (GTDB taxonomy): Bacteria > Pseudomonadota > Gammaproteobacteria > Enterobacterales > Vibrionaceae > Photobacterium > Photobacterium phosphoreum. The sequence continues at coordinate 65,238 of NZ_MSCQ01000001.1, read as the reverse complement.
CATATAATCCAGTTAACAAGCTGTAAAACTGAAACTAACAACCAATTAGATAGTAAAAAAAAGAATAAAGAACCAATATAAATCAAAAAAACCATACTTATAAAAAAGATAAAACAACCAAGCAACAATAAATAAACAGATGATTAACAAATAATAGTTTTTTGATTATACCGCCGCCGTTTTATATGCTTTGTAAGCCTGATGGCAATATTGTAAACCAAGGAAACCATAATGAGTCGCTGCTTTATTTTTAAACAATTTACCATCAATGATCATGGTTGCGGCATGCCGATCAGTACTGACGGCGTATTATTAGGGGCATGGGCAAAGCTCCCTCAACAAGGACATATTGTTGATATTGGTACTGGCAGTGGCTTATTAGCATTAATGGCGGCACAACGTACACTCGCAACCACAATCACTGCCATTGAATTAGATTCAATCGCTGTCACCGCCGCAACAGCTAACTTTGCAGCATCGCCTTGGCAATCACGATTACAATGTATTGAAAGTGACATTACTCATTGGTGTCAGCATATTCCCCCCGCTTCTATTGATAGTATTATTTGTAATCCACCTTATTTTAATGCGGGTCAGCAAGCACAGCAGCAACATCGTGCGATTGCTCGTCACACAGACACCCTTAGTCATCAACAGCTATTAGCAACCATTAGTCATTTATTAACCCCCGAAGGCAGTGCCAACATTATTTTACCTGCCTATGAAGGCCAACAACTGATTAACCAAGCATCGGCGTACGGATTATGTTGCCAGCGGCGCTGCGATGTTCGTTCTACTGAGCACAAACCTTTTATGCGGACATTAATTCAATTAAATAAAAATTGTTCTATTACTGAACCACAACAGCTTTGCATTCATACTAAAAATGCTTACTCCACTGATTTCATTGCACTTACTAAAGATTTTTACTTAAAAATGTAATCGGTAACAGCATAAAAACTAAGCAAGCCACAACGAATATTCATCATTAACTGATGTTTTTATGTTTTAATCGGTGTTACTTACGCTAGGAGTGGCTATAATGCCGCCCCTTAATATAAATACCCATGATCTGGTTAAGTATCAAAAATACAGTAACGAGATCATATTTAGCATTTGTCTTGGGAGAGATAACTGGTGAAAGACTTTTCCGAATTAGAGTTAGATAGCGAGCTATTACGAGCGATTGACGAGATCGGCTATAGCCGCCCAACAGTAGTTCAAGCGCAGGCTATCCCTCATGCCCTTGACGGTAAAGATGTCATGGCTTCTGCACCAACAGGGACCGGAAAAACAGCGGCGTTTTTACTACCCATGATTCAGCACTTGCAGGATTTTCCACGCAAAAAGCCGGGGCCTGCACGTGTACTGATCTTAACGCCAACTCGTGAATTAGCGATTCAAGTTGCCGATCATGCTCGCGCTTTATCTAAGTACACCAACTTAAAAGTATTTACTATTACGGGTGGTATTTCTTACGATGAGCATGCAGAGCTACTTGGCAAAACGCAAGATATCGTAGTAGCAACACCGGGCCGCTTAATGGAATACATTGAGTCTGAGAAATTTGATTGCCGCGCAATTGAATGTCTTATTCTTGATGAAGCAGACCGTATGTTGGATATGGGCTTTGGTAAAATCGTTGAGCGCATCAACCATGAATGTCGCTGGCGTCGTCAAAGCTTATTGTTTTCTGCAACATTGGAAGGCAAAGGCGTACGTGAATTCTCAGAAAAAATTCTGAATGAACCACTTGAAGTGAATGCCGATCCTTCTCGTCGCGAACGTAAAAAGATTCAACAGATGTACCTTCGTTGTGATGATATGAATCACAAATTGGCTTTACTTGCGAATATCATTACCGAGCAAGCTGAACGTACCATTATTTTCGTAAAAACACGTGAGCGCCTAGGCATCCTTCGCGGTCAATTAGACGCAATGGGTATCCCATGTAACTGGATTCAAGGTGAAATGGCGCAGGCTGCGCGTACTAACATGATCACCCGTTTTCGTGATGGTGCAGTCAACGTATTAATTGCTACAGACGTTGCTGCTCGTGGTATTGATTTACCTGACATCAGCCATGTAATTAACTTCGATATGCCACGTACCGCTGAAGTGTATTTACACCGCATTGGTCGTACCGCTCGTGCAGGTAAAAAAGGCACAGCAATTGCTCTTATCGAAGCGCATGACCAAAGTATGATGGAACGCATTAGTCGTTACATGCAAGAAGATGTGCCTGAGCGTTTCATTCATGGCCTACGTCCAAAAACAAAGAAATCAAATACGGCAAAGAAAAAGAAAAAAGTCGATAAGAAAGTAAAAGAAGCGAAAGCGAAAAAGAAAATCAAACAAGCAGCTAAAAAAAGCCAAGCTAAGTCGTAGTTTTCTCTTTTAAAACAGATATAAAACAACAAGGCCAACGCAAATGCGTTGGCCTTTTTTTGGTATTAAACTTATATTATTACGCTAATTATTGCTGTTCTCGTTTAAAAACTAACTCTGTCGATGTTGATTCTGCAGCAACAAAGTAATATCCAGCACTATCAAATTGCTGTAATTGAGCAACCGTCGTTAATTGATTATCCAAAATATAACGTGCCATCATTCCACGGGCTCTTTTGGCGTAGAAACTGATCACTTTATAGGTGCCATTCTTACAATCTTTAAAAATGGGAGTAATTAATTGCGCTTGAAGTTGCTTAGGTTTGACCGCTTTAAAATACTCATTAGAAGCCAAATTAACCACAATATCATCACCTTGTTCAGCAACAGCCACATTGAGTTTATCGGTGATGATATCCCCCCAAAATTGATACAAATTACTGCCGCGAGGGTTGGTTAATCGCGTCCCCATTTCTAATCGATAAGGTTGCATCAAATCAAGTGGACGCAATACGCCATACAGGCCTGACAACATCCGTAAATGTTGCTGTGTATAAGCGAACTCCGCGTCAGTCATGGTTTCGGCCGCTAAACCAGTATAAACATCACCTTTAAATGCCAAAATGGCTTGGCGAGCATTATTCACCGTAAATTCTGGCTGCCACTCAGCAAAACGGGCGGCATTTAATCCGGCAATTTTATCACTGACCTTCATTAAGCTCGCAATATCCATCGGTGTAAGCTCACGGCACACATCAATCAGTTCAGCTGAATGCTGTGTAAGCTCTGGTAAAGTAAACGTTGTCGTCACTAATGGCGATGTATAATCTAACGTTTTTGCGGGTGATACCACGATTAACATAAGGCTTTTTCCTTTAAAGTCTGACTTATTTAGACTACCACCATCGCAAAAAAAAACCACGTACAACTACCGTGGTTATTACTATTTTATTAATAGGTATAACAATACCTAGCGTAATCTAGACGGCGTTGATGATGGAGATGACGAAGAGGGTTTTTCCCAAATTCCCGCTTCAAGTTGAGCATGTAATTCCGGGTAATCTTGGCTATTAAATGTCGGAATCTTCCCTAAGGCTAACTGCTTATTATAATCTTGTGCTAACTTCACTACCGTTCCTGAGAGCAACACTATCGCGGTTAAGTTAATCATCGCCATCATGCCCATTGAAATATCAGCCATTGCCCATACTGTTGGTAAATCAGCCATCGCACCAAACATCACCATGCATAGCACCACTATTCGAAAGACATTTAAGCCCACCTTATGGTTACGCTCTAGAAATATTAGATTAGTTTCAGCATAAGAGTAATTAGCGACTAATGAGGTAAAAGAAAAGAAGAAAATAGCCACTGCGATAAAAATGCCGCCCCAATCACCCACTTGTGAGCTTAATGCTTTTTGCGTTAACTCAATGCCGGTAATACTGCTATGTGGCTCATATTCACCAGACATTAAAATAATCGCAACGGTCGCCGAACAAATAACAATGGTATCCATAAACACCCCCAGCATTTGCACATAACCTTGCGAAGCGGGATGAGGAGGATAAGGGGAAGCAGATGCCGCAGCATTAGGCGCAGAGCCCATACCTGCTTCATTAGAAAATAAACCGCGCTTTAAGCCATTAATCATTCCTTGAGCAATGGTATATCCCAATGCGCCAGATGCAGCTTCTCCAAACCCAAATGCACTGCGGAAAATAAGCATTAAAATATGTGGTAACTGTTCAATATTATTCAGCATAATAAATAATGCCAACGCGAGATAACACAACGCCATTGTTGGTACCAATATCTCAGCAGTACGCGCAATCGTTCGCATACCACCAAAAATAACGACCCCAGTTAACACCACTAATCCCAAACCAACATACAGCGGCTGCCACCCAAAAGCGACTCGGGTTGCTTGAATAATAGAATTCGCTTGAACGGCATTAAAAACTAAACCAAACGCAATGATCAGGCAGATAGAAAATATTACCCCCATCCATCGCATTCCCAAACCTCGCTCCATATAATAAGCAGGCCCACCACGGTAATTACCGTCATCATCACGGGTTTTGTATAATTGCGCTAATGCACTTTCAGCAAAAGCCGTCGCCATGCCTAACATCGCAATAAGCCACATCCAAAAAATAGCGCCTGGGCCACCCAGTGTTAACGCAACCGCGACCCCCGCCATATTACCCGTCCCCACTCTAGCTGCGAGGCTGGTACATAATGCCTGAAAAGATGAAATTCCAGAGGGATCGGATTTACGGCTATTTTTCATGACCGCAAACATATGCTTAAAATGACGAAACTGAATAAAATTGAGGCGATAGGTAAAATAAATGCCGATACCAATCAGCAAATATATCAATATTGATCCCCACAACAAGTCGTTGATAAAGTTAATTTGACTGGTCACATTCACACCTTCACAAATCGATAATTAATGGTACAAAACCCTTGTTAGTACACTAATTAACAAAACAAATTAACAAAACAAAAAGCATCGTCAAATATAGCAACAATACGTTTCAGGTATTCCTTTAAACCTTGCAAGGTCTAAAGCATAAGATCTTCGATAATAAGGGTCAAAGCAGCTATTAAAATAATAATTATTTAATTATCAGTATTTTTACAGTGAGTTACAAAACTTACAACTATAAATATTTACTGATTATTACCCTTTAAAAATTGATTTGATTTATATAATTAACCTTTTTAACTCAATACCTATCACTGAAGCTATAAACCCCTATTTAACACTAATAATAGTGGTGCTTTTAATCACCAAATCAATAACTGTGACACCACGCACACAAAAAGTTCATCTTTTCGCAACAAATGAGAAACAGTTCAATTTTATTATTGGTCATTCTATGGTAATAAATGATCAGATCGCTTACATCAAGCGAAAAGTAGGATATAGGTGCTTTATGGATAGCTTTGCATTCGACGATATGATGACAGCGGATACTGTTTCTCGCCGCTCTCGCGCAAAACCTGAAAAAAGAAAGTGGCGTGAAATTGAAGCGTTAAAAGATCGTCAAAGACTACGTCGAGAACTACAAGATATGGATATGTGTGGTAGTTTCAAGAGCGATGATTTCGATTTTTAAACAATACAAAAAAATGGCTAGCATTTATGCTGGCCATTTTATTCCCCACGAAGATATTCACAACAATAACTAGAGTTGCCAATCAATCGGTGATTTATCCATCGCCGTCAATAAAACATTGGTCTCGGAAAAGTGCTTACAACCAAAAAAGCCACGATAAGCAGACAATGGTGAAGGATGTGCAGACATTAATACATGATGCTGATCAAGATCTATTTTTTTACCTTTTTTCTGAGCGTGCGCTCCCCACAATAAAAAGATCACTCCCTGAGTATGTTCAGCAAGATATGCGATCGCATTATCAGTAAATGTCTCCCAACCTATTTTTGCATGGGAATGTGCGTGTCCTTGCTCAACCGTTAACACTGTATTTAACAGCAATACCCCTTGCTGTGCCCATGGTTGTAAGTATCCGTGTTCAGGGATAACAAAGCCTTTAATATCACTCGCAAGTTCTTTATACATGTTGGCGAGTGATGGCGGTGTTTTAATGCCCGGTAACACCGAAAAACTAAGTCCATGTGCTTGATGTAGGCCGTGATAAGGATCTTGGCCTAGAATCACCACTTTAGTCTCCATTAATGGCGTACTAAAAAAAGCATTAAACACATCTTCTTGCGGAGGAAAAACAATTTTTCCCTCTGCGCGAGCGGCTGTAACCGCGTGTTCAATATCATTAAAATACGGTAATTGTTGCTGCTGTTCGATAAATGCTTGCCAACTTGCCGTCATTAATTATTCCTCTACTGCAAAACTACGTAAGGTCGCAATTTCATGCTGCCAAATATCAGGGTTAATGGTTTCTAATATCAATGGCATATTATTAAAACGACGATCTTGCATTAGGTATCGAAAACAATCCCATCCAATCGCGCCTTCACCCAAACTATGATGACGATCCAAGTGGCTTCCTAAATCACCTTTAGAATCATTTAGGTGCATTGCGCGCAAATATTGCATCCCAACTACCTGATCAAATTCAGAAAACGTGGCTTCAGTGGCTTCCATCGTCCGTAAATCATAGCCAGCAGCAAAGGTATGGCACGTATCAATACAAACACCAACACGTGCTTTATCGTCTACTTGCGCGATAATTTCGGCTAAATGCTCAAACCGCCAACCTAAGTTAGATCCTTGACCGGCAGTGTTCTCGATCACCGCAACCACATCATCAACTTGCTGATGAGCTAAATTAATCGATTCAGCAATCAGTTTTAAACATGCCGTTTCTGAAATTTTCTTTAAATGACTCCCCGGATGAAAGTTCAATAAGTGTAAGCCTAATTGCTGGCAACGCTGCATTTCATCAACAAAAGCTAAGCGTGATTTTTGTAATTTTTCAGCCTCAGGCGCACCTAAATTAATTAAATAAGAATCATGCGGTAAAATAGCACTCGCATCAAAACCTAACTGCTTACAACGTGCTTTAAATGCCGTAATGGTATCAACGTCTAATGGCTTTGCTTGCCACTGACGTTGATTTTTTGTGAACAATGCGAATGCAGTTGCATTAATAGCCTTGGCATTGACAGGGGCATTAAACACGCCACCCGCCGCTGACACATGTGCACCAATTAATTTCATAATCACCCTCAAAAATAACTGCTAAGCAACATATTAATAACACCAATGTCACTCACTTTATTTAACATAAAAAACCACAAAAAGTGACACAGTATTCACTAAAGGTATATTGGAATACTATAGAATGTTGTTATTTTACAACAAAATAACATTAAACTTATTTTTTAAATTTACTATTTTTAGTTGATTCCCCTGCAAAATGCAGTTAGATTGACCTAGCTCAATAAAACAGCCCTATTATATTTAAGGTTTTTTGTAGTTACTTGATCTACATCAATACACAATAGTGCATTGAAGGTTATATAATAAGTAGCTCAATACAAAAACGAATAAATTAACAACAATTCCCTTGGAGAAAAGTTATGATTACTGGTATTCAAATTACTAAAGCAGCAAACGATGATCTACTAAACTCAATCTGGATCCTAGATAGCGAGTCTAATGAAGCGCGTTGTGTTTGTGCAACTGGCAGCTACGATGCTGACCAAGTTATTGCACAAGCAGATCTTGGTGACATTGAGTACCGTGAACTAGCTATCGAAGCACCAGCTAAAATCGAAGGTGGTCAACACTTAAACGTTAACGTTCTTAAGCGTGAAACACTGCAAGACGCTGCTGCACACCCAGAGAAGTACCCACAGCTAACAATCCGTGTATCGGGTTACGCTGTACGTTTTAACTCGCTAACAACAGAACAACAGCAAGACGTTATCGCTCGTACTTTCACTAGCAGCCTATAATTTTTGGCCTAGTGTAAGTGTCTTGATTTGAGCAAGATGCTGTAATAGAAAAGGAGCCCTGAGGCTCCTTTTTTGTGTCATTTTTTTACGTCAATCCCATTATAATAATGGCTGCGCGGAGTACAAAATAGCCTTAATCGCAGCAAAATCATTCTCTGCCTCTAAGGATAATAGCGGCATTGCATTATGTTTCGCGAGCGGCGCAGGTAATGGCAGATCAGTATCTAAAATGTCATCGACAACGTCTTTAAACTTAGCTGGATGCGCGGTACATAAGAATAACCCCGTTTCACCGGCCGCTAATTGTTGCTCAAGCACGTTATAAGCAATCGCGCCATGTGGTTCACACAAATAACCATCGGCATACATTTGCTTTAATGTTACCGCAGTTTGCTGATCATCCACCGCACCATAGCCTAGCTCATTTAAGCCCCAACCTTTAAGCTGACATAATTCTTCGATACGCGGCCAGTTATTTGGCTGGCTGACATCCATCGCATTAGAAATGGTGGCAACCGTTGCCTTTGGTGTCCACTCTCCAGTTTGTAAATAGCGCGGAACGGTATCATTAACATTAGTCGCCGCAATAAAACGTTTAACGGGTAAGCCTAATGATTTAGCCAATAACCCTGCGGTTAAATTACCAAAATTACCACTCGGTACTGAAATGACTAATTGCTCACGTTCCACTTTTGATAATTGGGATACCGCCTCAAAGTAATAACAAATCTGCGCCATTAAACGACTGATATTAATTGAGTTTGCTGAATTTAGACCAATGTCCTCACGCAAAGCTCCATCATCAAAAGCTTGTTTTACCAATGCCTGACAATCATCAAAAGTACCATTTACAGCTACAGTGGTAATGTTCTTACCTAAGGTACAAAATAGCTTTTCTTGCAGTGGGCTAATTTTGCCTTTAGGGTACAAAATCACCACTTGAATATTATCCATGCCATAAAAAGCATGGGCTACTGCAGCCCCAGTATCTCCTGATGTTGCCGTTAGAATAGTAATGTTACCGTCAGTCTCAGTTACCGCTGCTAAAGATTGTGCCATAAAACGGCCACCAAAATCTTTAAAGGCTAACGTCGGTCCATGAAACAACTCTAATGCATACACACCTGATTTAAGCTGTTTAATTGGCGCTGGAAACTGAAAAGCGCTATCAACCATTTGGGTTACGGTATCAGTGCTGAGTTCTTCACCAATAAAGGCCGATAAAATCTTGCTGCTGCGGCTAACAAAATCCATTGCTAGCAACGCATCTATATCACCCAATTGTGGTAATTGTGCAGGGAAAAACAAGCCTTGCTGACGGCCTAAACCTTGGCGTACCGCTTGGCCAAATGAGACTTGCTGTTGGTGCTCTTTAAGATTATACAACTTCATGGTTATAACTCACTCCCTGTGACTTTTGCACCTTGCTTATCGAGCTGACAAACGTGCACAAATCCTTGATCATTTTGGACATAATTATCAGTTAGCCATTTTGCTAACCGCTGCGCGACGTCTAAATTGGTACAAATACTAAACATCGTTGGCCCCGAGCCAGAAATACCACTCGCAATCGCACCCGCTTCTAACGCATATTTTCGCGCTTGGCTAAATTTAGGTAATAACTTTTCGCGATAAGGCTCCGCCACAACATCATGAATCATTTTAGCGGCGAGTAATGGTTGTTTTGAATAACAAGCATGAATAAATCCCCCGAGGTAACGCCCATGAGCAATCACATCTTGGCGACGATATTGAGCCGGTAAAATTGCCCGCGCTTCAGCGGTCGGTACTTTAATCCCCGGATACGCCATGACCCAATACCAATCATCAAAACACGGAATCTCTTGGCTGATAATGTCCATTTCTTGGACCATAAATTGTAGTCCGCCAAGAAAACAGGGAGCGACATTATCGTAATGAATACTGCCAGAGACTTCGCCTTCCATCTCACCCATTAAGGTCAGCAGTTCATTGCTGGTTAACGGCTGTTGATGATATTGATTTAGAGCATCAAGGGCTGCCACAATAGAACAGGCACTGGATCCTAAACCGGAACCAATCGGCATGTTTTTCTCCAACGTGACCGCAACGGGTAATAAAGTAATCCCTTTATGATCCAGTTCACGCGCAAACACTTGCCAACAGCGATAAACAATATTGTCTTCGGCTTGTTGCGGTAACTTATCCACGAAAGCACCGACACATTGCAGACTAAATGCCGTCGTGCCAGCAGCAACTTCAACCCGATCCCCTAATAAAGAGCCATCAATAGGAGAAACCGCCGCACCTAATACATCAAAACCGACACTCACATTACCAATCGACGCTGGTGCATAAACAACAACACTCATTTTATATACCCCGCTTCCAACCTAAGGTACGCATTAGATCAGCAAACACACCGGCCGCTGTCACTTCAGTACCTGCACCATAACCCCTTAATACCAATGGGATTGGTTGATAATAACGACTATAAAAGGCTAATGCGTTTTCACCGTCTTTGATTTTAAACATCGGATCATCAGGATTAACTGCAACGATTTTGACATTACATTTGCCATTCTCAATCTCACCGACATAACGTAAGACTTTATCTTCTTTTGCAGCCGCTGCGGCTAAGTCAGAAAAATAAGCATCTGCTTGTGGTAACCGTGCCATAAACTCATCCACCGAACCCGAGGCATCAAAACCTGGTGGCAAGGCTTGTTCTACCACTACATCATCAAGTTCTAGTTCTAACCCCGCTTCACGGGCTAAAATAAGTAACTTACGCGCAACATCCATGCCCGAAAGATCATCACGTGCATCCGGCTCAGTAAAACCATTATTACGTGCAACAGTGGTCGCCTCACTGAAACTCATGCCGTCATCTAACTTACCGAAAATATAAGAAAGAGAACCCGATAAAATGCCAGAAAAACGGACTAATTCATCACCTGCTGCGAGCAAATTTTGTAAGTTTTCAATAACAGGTAAACCAGCACCTACCGTGGTGTCATACATAAATTTACGGTGACCGACTCGCGCAGCTTGGCGCAATTGTTGGTAGTACGCCATGCTGGCAGTATTGGCTTTTTTATTCGGTGTAATAACATGGAAACCCGCAGCTAAGTAATCAGCATATTGCTCTGCAATGGTTTGATCAGAAGTACAATCAATAATAACCGGGTTAATAATATGGTTATGGCGTACTAATTCAACCATCCGTTGTAGCTGTAATGGCTCACTCACCGCCCCCATCAGATCACGCCAACTATCCAGTGCAAAGCCATTACTCTCAAGCAATAAACCTTTACTGTTTGCTAACCCGCAAACACGGATCACAATCCCTTTTTGGGCTAATTTTTGCTGTTGACGATGAATTTGGTCGATCAGTTCACCACCAACACCACCGACACCGACCACGAACACATCTAATGTATGCTGGCTATTAAATAAATTCTCATGACACGCTTTAACCGCTTCCGAGACTTTATTTTGTGGAATAACCGCTGAAATAGCGCGTTCAGAAGAGCCTTGTGCAATCGCCACAATATTAACGTCAACTTCAGCCAGTGCTGTAAAGAATCGTGATGCCACACCGTGTGAGGTTCGCATTCCATCACCGACTAAAGTAACAATCGATAAATCATCACTGAACTCAACGGGCTCTAATAAACCTTCTTTTAATTCAAGTTCAAAATTAGCAATTAACGCTTTTTTAGCCGCTACCTTATCGGCAGTTTCAATACAGAAACTAATACTGTATTCCGATGATGATTGCGTAATCAAAACCACCGACACCCCTGCAGTTGACATTGCACCAAACACGCGTGCTGCCATGCCGACCATCCCCTTCATTCCCGGTCCGGAAACGTTAACCATGGTCAAATCTTTTAAGGTCGTAATACCTTTAATATCAAGCTGATCTTCACCAGTATCTTGACCAATTAAGGTTCCTGCACCTTGTGGGTTAAAACTATTTTTAATTAAACAAGGAATGTGGAATTGAGCAATAGGTGCAATAGTTTTTGGATGCAATACCGATGCCCCAAAATAAGATAATTCCATCGCTTCTTGATAACTTAATGATTTCAGTAACCTTGCATCTGGGACTAAACGTGGATCACAACTATAAACACCATCAACATCAGTCCAGATTTCACAACAGTCAGCCCGTAAACAAGCCGCTAACACTGCCGCTGAATAGTCAGAACCATTACGACCTAAAGTAACTAACTCACCTTGAGCATTACCCGCGGTAAACCCCGGCATGATACAAACATGCCCAGCAGGTAATGGATTATTTCGAAAATGTTGCGTTGAAATTTCAATGTCAACATGCGCTTCCAGATAATTACCCTCGGCATACAAATACTGTACCGGATCAATCAAGCTTGCTGGCTGCCCTTTAGCTTCTAATAACGACTGCATTGTGGCAATCGATAACCGCTCACCTTTGCTGATCACCTTGGCATACACGTTATCAGGGCATAATCCTAATAAGCGGATCCCATGGACATATTGTTGTAACTGTTCAATGGTTGTTGCTAGTTTGGCGGTTAATGTCTGCTGATCAAACCCTGGCTCTAGCGTTTTAAGCCCCTTAAACAAATCACTAAATACCGTTTCTAGAGTCGATATTTGCTGGGTAGCAGAGCCTGTAGTTACCGCGCTCTCGATAACGGCAACCAAATTATTGGTCACCTTACCCGGCGCTGACAACACTACTGCAACCTCGCCTTGTTTGGCATTACTGGCAATAATATCTGCCGCTCTTAAAAATCGTTCTGCATCTGATAATGACGAACCGCCAAATTTAAATACTCGCATTCCCTACTCCCGAGTGACTATCCTGAACTACTTGCCGTAAGCAAATATTACTCAACACTGATAAATTTAAATTGAAAAAAAAGCCCGCAGCTCTTTATGAGTTGCGGGCTTGTTGTAATTCTTGCGCATATCAGCCCGCACCAACACCGGTAATGTTAATGGTAATAATCATGGTTGTGATGATAGTGATACGGGATACATTTGCCATAACTGCAATTTCTCTTTACACGCTGTTACCTTACGATTACATGAATCGCAATATAGAGTCAATAAAGTTTTTACAATTATCACATAATAGCTACGCACTATTACGAGCCAATACAACCTCTTTTAACGATTAAAAAAAAACAATAATATTTGCAGTCAGCTACAGAGCATTGCATAGTAAATAATAGAAAATGAAATTGTCATCATTAAGGATAAACTGATGAGTGCAGCCATGGAGTCACTAATAGCACATACTATTTTACAAGGCTCTGATGCGATGTTTGGCCGGTTTCTTGACGTAACAGCCGAAGCGCAACAACGATTTGAGCACCAACAATGGACGCTGGTTCATCAAGCATTAAAAACTCGAATCAGTTTTTATGACCATCATGTTGAATTAGTCACCAACCAAATTCAAATTATGCTTGGGGGGCGTTATGCTAATCAAGTCTGTCTCACCGCAGTAAAACAGGCTTATCAGAATTTATTGGTTGATTACCCACGCTATGATATTGCAGAAAGTTTTTTTAACTCGGTCTATTGCCGTATCTTTAAGCATCGTAATATTAACCGCGACAATATTTTTGTTCACAGTTCACAACAACATCGTATCCCTACCTATCCTAGCAGCTTAACCCGTCATTATCGTATTCAAACTACCGTGGCGGCAATGATAGAAAGAATGCTCGATGATCAATCCTTTACTCTCGATTGGAATGATAAGCAGCGTGATATTCAATTGTTGATTACTCATTTAGAGGCCGAATTGGGAGATAAGATTGATCAACAACTGACCTTAGAGCAAATTCGCGAACCTTTTTACCGTAATAAAGCCGCTTATCTGGTTGGAAAACTGACTTTTTCAAATGGTGAATCATTACCTTTAGTGCTGCCAATACTTAATCATCATGGTGAACTCTTACTGGATGCGGGTATCTGTAACGTTAATGATGTCAGTGTTATTTTTGGTTTTGCGCGCTCTTATTTCATGGTTTACAGCCCTGCACCTGCGGCTCTAGTACGCTTTTTAGCACAGCTACTACCCAATAAAAATTTGGCCGAGCTCTATACTGCTATCGGTTGTCAAAAACACGGTAAGACTGAATTTTATCGCCAATTTTTAGATCACTTAGATAACTCAGACGATAAATTTATTATTGCACCTGGCATCAAAGGTATGGTGATGTCAGTGTTCACCCTACCTTCCTATGATTTTGTTTTTAAAATAATTAAAGATAAATTTGCCCCCCAAAAAGACATTAGTCATCAAACTGTTAAACAAAAATATCAACTGGTAAAAGAGCATGATCGCGTCGGCCGAATGGCTGACACCCAAGAATATCGCCATTTTAGTTTTCCACGCCACCGCTTTAGCGATGAGCTCATTAATGAACTACTGACTATTGCACCTTCCATTGTTTCCGTTACTACTGATGAGGTGATTATTGAACACCTTTATATGGAACGTCGGATGATCCCGTTTAATATTTATATTGAAACGGCTAATGACACCGACTTACGCTACGCAGTGAATGAATATGGTAACGCCATTAAACAATTAGCTGCTGCTAATATATTCCCAGGCGACATGCTCTTTAAAAACTTTGGCGTAACACGCCACAAGCGAGTGGTATTTTATGATTACGATGAAATTACTTATATGAGTGAAATGAATTTTCGTACGATTCCTGCAGCGCGTTATCCTGAAGATGAAATGGCTGCTGAACCTTGGTATAGCGTTGGGGTTAATGATGTATTCCCAGAAGAATTCCGTACCTTTTTATTGATCAATCCTAAAGTAAGAACCTTGTTTAATGAATTACATCAGGATTTGTTTGAAGCCAGTTATTGGCAACATTTACAGGCCAATATTAGCCAAGAACTGTACCCTGATGTTTTCCCTTATCAAAATCATCACCGATTACATATTAATACAAAAGGGGAGTCATTTTCATAAAGATTGTAATGCTTTGTAATATTACAGTTAAATTGATATAACGATCATATTATACGCATCTGAGTGAGTATTTATTATTTATAACACTTACTCTCAACCCAATATGGCCTACTCTTTAGAATAATGTCGAGCAGATGGGAGTGAGTATGATCAAATATTATTTAAGCATTGTGGCATTACTTACTTTTTTAACCTTACCGGCAACAACACAAGCAGCAGCAACCATCAAAACGAATTTGACATATAATGGTGGGCAGAAATTAACCTCTGGATGGTTTTTATCATCACAATCGCGTCATCAACAACGTTTTGATGTGTGGCAGATAGACAGTGGTTATGCTTACTCTATGACTGATAACACTCAGCTTTATGTCAGTACCCATCTAACAACTAGCACCGAACATCAACCTGCAACTTCCGGCTTAGCCTCTGGGGTGAAATATACGCTATCACCTAAAATAAGCATTAATAGCGCCATCACATCCGAAACTATCAATAATGAAACAACGCTAGGATTAGAGTTCAGTAGTCAATATGATGTATCACAAAAAGTGAATGTCCGCGCAACCGTCGATTATGCAGAACTTGAGAAAATTATTGAATTAGGGCTAGGATTCAGTTTTTAATGCACTCAAATCCAGCGCTGTGCTGGCAAAAATAATCCCATTTAAATCTGCATAAAGATAATCATTTGGATAAATGAGCGTTTCGGAAATATTTAAAACGACATTCTTTTCCCCCATTTGACGCTTATCCGTTTTGATCGGACATGCTGCTAATGCTTTAATACCTAATGGTAATTGAGCCAATGTTGCGACATCTCGAATAGCACCATTAACGATGACACCTTGCCAATTATTTTTAATGGCTAATAAAGCCAATTGATCACCTAGTAAGGCACGTCGGCAACTTCCATGACCATCAATAAACAGCACCTTACCATCACCTGCCGTAGATAATATATTACGTACTAAACTGTTATCTTCAAAACAGCGAAGTGTCACTATTTGCCCCCAAAATGGCGAATGACAACCATAATCAAATAAGGTTAACGGTAAAAAACGAATATCCTGCGCGTAGTAATCACAGATGTCTGGTAATAAATCCTTCATTAGCCTTTACCTATCACTATAAAACAAACAAAAACAGACAAAATTGACCGTATTTATTAACAATGTCCACTCGATTAATTTATGAGATCTTTTTTACTTCAATCTACCAACCTTAATGAGTGCCAACCCTAATTGATACTGTTACAATATTTAGAGAAAGATGAACCATATGTTGTGTTTTTTATCCTCGTTAAGCTTAAATATTAGTCAATGGTATTGGGTTTTGTATATTATGATTACTACCATGACACTTTTTATCTACTCAGATATAAAAGTTAACTAAACTCGGAAACATAACACCCGTTCTTCTCACTGTTTGATATAAATCAACAAAGATATAAATAATCGGCATCAAATAAGCTCACTACATTGTTAGCGAGCTGTTAAGTGAATACAATTGTCGCATTATCAGGGAGATTGTAGCCAGCACCCCAAGTTTTATGGGGGATTTCAGCATCTAATACATGTTGAATGAAAGGATGGTGTACCACATAGGTTTTACAATAAAGTGTTTATTAATAACATTTTGCCTATACGTGAATTTTTTTTATAGAATTTAACTATTCTGTGGTTAACCAGATTTAGTTTCTGATATTAGGTACTGCCAAAATGCAAACCCCTCACATTCTGATTGTAGAAGACGAGCACGTAACACGTAACACTCTAAAAAGTATTTTTGAAGCAGAGGGTTATACTGTATTCGAAGCAAACGATGGCGCAGAAATGCACCAGATGCTTTCTGAAAACCCTGTGCATCTCGTTATTATGGATATTAACCTTCCAGGTAAGAATGGTCTGTTACTTGCTCGTGAACTTCGCGAACAAGGTGATATGGCACTGATGTTCTTGACCGGTCGTGATAACGAAGTTGATAAGATTTTAGGTCTTGAAATTGGTGCTGATGATTACATCACAAAACCATTCAACCCACGTGAATTAACTATCCGTGCACGTAATCTATTAACTCGCGCTATGAACCAAGGTCTTCCAACTGAAGATAAGAAATTGGTTGAGCGTTACGAGTTTAATGGTTGGTCGTTAGAAATTAACAGCCGTTCTTTAGTTAGCCCAAGTGGCGAGCAATTCAAGTTACCACGCTCTGAGTTCCGTGCATTACTGCACTTCTGTGAGAACCCAGGTAAGATTCAAACGCGTGCTGATTTATTAAAGAAAATGACTGGCCGTGAACTTAAGCCACATGATCGTACTGTTGATGTAACTATCCGTCGCATCCGTAAGCACTTTGAATCTGTTGCTGATACTCCAGAGATCATCGCAACGATTCACGGTGAAGGTTACCGCTTTTGTGGTGATTTAGGCGAAGAGTAATCTCTTTGCTAAATAAATTTTCAAATAAAAAAGGCGACCATGGTCGCCTTTTTTGTTGCTGATTACTGCTGTTTTAACCACGTTTTCAGCACATTGATATCATCCTGATAGCTATATTTGATTTCATCAACCCAGTCATTAATATTCTCCCACCACGCAGGTAACTCAGGCGATTGGGCTTTCTGTGCGATTTGTTGGATATGTTTAAGACCAATAGAACCCGCAGCACCTTTGATCTTATGTGCTTCAAATTTTATCCCGTCTTGATCTTTCGCTATCATATTCGAGTCTAAAATAGCCAAATAATCAGGCATCATTTTCTCAAACATCTCAATACTGGTGTATACCGGCTCTGTACCGACGATCTCAACATATGAGGTTAACATTTCTAGATCTAATAATGTATCAATCACACTGCCATGGGTAAGATGATTATTATCAGCCACATCGTCATTAAATTCAGTGGCTTGGACTTCATCACTACAACTTAATACCAGGTTTTCAATCACACTGGTAATGGCTTTAACACTCAATGGCTTATTTAATACTTCATCCATACCTTTGGCTAAATACTCAGTTTTATCGTTAACAACATTGGCGGTTAACGCGACTAAAGCAGGGAGATCTTGATACTGCTGACGTAATTGCTGCGCAATATCAAATCCTGTCATATCAGGTAACTGAATATCCAATAACACCAGATCATAATCTTCAGGCTTAAACATCGCTAACGCTTGATCACCACGCATTGCGACCGTGACCTCGTGCCCTAAACGTTCAAGTAATGATTTCGCCACCACAACATTCAGTTCAATATCTTCTACCATGAAAATACTTAAACCCGTCATTTCGGGGTGAACATCAGTCACCTCATGCTCTTCGACTACCGTTTCAACCAATGGCACTTTAATTTTAACGGTAAAGGTACTGCCTGCCCCGACTTCAGAATCAACACTAATATCACCGCCCATTAACTGAATTAATTGCTGTGACACGGCCAAACCAATCCCAGTGCCTACGGCATGTAAATTATCATCACCTTGTTGGACTTGATAATACATCGCAAAGATATTCTCAATTTCAGCTTTAGGAATACCAATGCCACTGTCTTCAACTTCAAAAATAATATCAGCATCGTGTTCATGAATATCACTACTCACCGATAACACCACTCCACCTTGTTTAGTGAATTTGGTCGCATTGCCAATCAAATTCCACAATACTTGACGTAAACGTGTGCTATCTACCTTTATATTTTGAGGTAATTCAGTTAAGCATTCTAAATCAAACCGCAGCCCTTTTTGTTCAGCCATTAATTGTGAGATATTACCAATCTCATCAATAAAACCATGAAGATCTAATGGCTGAGGCAGTAACTCTAACCGACGCCGATCTGACTTATCTAAATCAATAATATCATTAAAAATATTACCTAAAGTGATCGCACTAACATGGACCGTTCTTAGGTAACCACGTTGCTCATCAGTAAGTTCGGTTTCTAACAGCATACGACTTAAGCCAACAATACCATTTAGAGGTGTTCGTAACTCATGACTAATGGTCGCAATAAAAGCGGTTTTATCTCGGCTGGCTTTCTCTAATGCATCTTCATATTTTTTACGCTCGGTAATATCACGACCAAAGCCCATTAATCCCAAACGTTTACCATTACGTCGATAAAATGGCACTTTACGTAATTCAAATAATGCTTTTTTACCATTAGGATAATCAAGCCACTGCTCATCTGTCATCGCGGTATTATCATCAAATAATTCTTGATCCGTTTTGATAATACGTTTAGCCACCTCTGCAGGATAAACATCCCATGGTGTTAATCCAACTAACTCTTTTTCACTTTTCCCCACCAATTCAGCCATGGCACGATTACAGCCTGAGAATTGATTTTTTTCATTTCGGTAATAGATTAAATCTGGCGATGCGTCTAAAAACGATTTTAACAATGCACTTTGCTCGGCAACGGCTAACTGAGCATTCTCTCGTTGGTAAACTTCATTCTCTAAATCTTGCATTGCCTCTTCACGGGCTTCTTCAGCTTTTTTGCGCTCTTCAATTTCAGAATTTAGACGTGAGATATTCGCTTGTAACTGTTGATTTAACTCCATGTCACGCGAACGCATTTGTTCCAGCTTGGTGACTAACTTTGATAGTCGTTGACGAGAATCTTCTAACTGATCAACTACGACTGACAGAAAATACACTGCCCAAGGAGTAATGAATAATCCAAAAGTAACAGAACGAATGATCTCAACATCACGCATGGTGCCTTGAAGCAATATAGTGACACTGATTTGTACCACCATAGCTAATGCAACTAATGCTAATGCCACTAATAAGCTAAAACGGAAAATACCTAATTTAACTAAAAGATCGACATAGAATTGGGCTAAAATTTTGATTTGTTTCATCAATGAATACCAAGAAAAAAAACCACCTCGCCACTATGGCGAACACTACTGCTTATCATAATCGCTCTCGTGGCTAGTGCCTAAACTAAAGCTGTAAAGTTTTATTGCGGCGCACAAAAAAGCCTACTTCACGTAGGCTTCATTTATGCTTGACGATTTAATATCGGTAATTGATAAATAAATGGATCACCTAACGCACTGCCTTGCGCACCCTGTTTATCTAAAGTTCGTCCAATTTCAGTCATCGCTAACCAGCGATTTTCACACCACATTGGTGCCAATAACGTTGGTCGGCGAGCACTTGCAGCAACGCGATGATACACCACCTCAGGCGGTGTTAATTGAATCATTTCACTGGCGATATCCGCATAAGTTTCCAGACTAATAGCCTCTAATCGTCCAGCTTTAAAAGCCTGTCCCATTTTACTGCCTTCAACAATATGCAACGGATGCAATTTAATTCCATCAACGCCGACTGCGACTACTTTATTTAAAGTTTGCAGATTATCAGCCTTACTATCGCCTGGCAGCCCTACTATTAAGTGAGTACAAATCTTAATGCCTAATGCTCGAGCACGTTGGGTGATCTCAGCATAACAGGCAAAATCATGACCACGATTAATCCGCTTGAGGGTTTTATCATTAGCGGTTTGTAAGCCTAATTCTAACCAAATTTCATAGCCTTGCTCAACATACCCAGCCAGTAAATCTAATACCGCATCTGGTACACAATCAGGGCGAGTACCAACACAAAGACCAACAATATCTGCTGTTGTTAGTGCTTGCTCGTACATTTTTTTTAGCGTTTGAACTTCAGCATAAGTACTAGTATATGCCTGAAAATACGCAAAATAACGCTTAGCGCGATGCACCTCTCCAGCACGAGCAGCTAATTGTTGTTGAATCGGCACGAACTGATTCTTTTCGTCAGCAAATGAAGCAACATTACAAAATGTACAGCCACCACGGCCAATAGTGCCATCTCGATTAGGACAACTAAAGCCACCGTGTAACGTTAGTTTATGGACTTTTTCACCATAACGATGTTGAAGATCTTGCCCAAAAGTATTGACGAGTTGATGCAATTGCATGGTATTACCTAGCGTTTAAAACAATGAATAATCTACATCGGTGTAGACCAATATCAAAAAGAGCCGCAACATAACATCAATCCCCCTCATGAAGATTGTGCTAAAACAAAAAATCCCGTCTCTATCGTGATTTGACATTACTTTAATAGCGCTTAATTGAACCGAATATTTGCATCTCTATCTGCTTTATTCATACATTAACTTTGTTAATTTTTATTGGTAATTAATGTATCAAAATTGTAGGATGGTTACACTTGTGCGCAATTTATAAACAAAAAAAGCCCTGCAATGCCATTTTTTTGGCGTGATTTATATGGCTTTTTAGTCATTAATAACGTGTTTTGTAACTATTAATCGTAATACAGCAGAATTAAGTTTGTGAATGGCGGGTGTCATCATCATAAACACACCACCAATGATGCAGGACAGGAGTCCATTTCAATGCTAGTTGGTAGTGATAATAAATTAGGGATAACCAAGTCTTAGGAATATGACTTGATGTAACTGGAAGGATGTATCTATGACAGCTCAAGAGCTTAACGCTCAGGGACTTTATGTGCCTGAATTAGAGCACGATGCCTGTGGTATCGGCTTTGTTGCCCACCTTAAAAACCGTAAATCTCATCAGATTGTTACTCAGGCTCTCGATATGCTGGCACGTATGGAGCACCGAGGCGGTCAAGGTTGCGATCCTAGCAGTGGTGATGGTGCCGGAATTTTACTGCAAAAGCCCCACGAATTTTTATTAGAAGAAACCGTTAAACTCGGCATTAAACTGCCCACTTTTACCCAATACGGTGTCGGGGTAGTCTTATTTCCAAAAGATGAGCATAAACGTCAACAATGTCGTGATATTCTTGAACGTAATGCTAAACGTCTCGATCTAGAAGTTATTGGCTACCGTGTACTACCCGTCGATAATTCAATGATTGGTGAAGATCCTCTTAGCACCGAACCTCAATTTGAACATGTTTTCATTACTGGTGGCGCCAATTTAGAACCTGCAGTATTAGAACGTAAACTGTATGTCTTACGTAACTATACAGTGCGCGTCTGTTTAGAAAGCGTGTCTAATATTGGTGATGATTTCTACATCAACTCATTGTCATATAAAACATTAGTTTATAAAGGCCAGCTCACCACGGCACAAGTACCACAGTACTTCCTTGATTTACAAAATCCTGCCATGGTAACCGCATTAGCATTAGTCCATTCACGTTTTTCAACCAACACTTTTCCACGTTGGCGCTTAGCGCAACCGTTCCGTTATATCGCCCACAACGGTGAAATTAATACCGTACGAGGCAACCTTAATTGGATGAAAGCACGTGAAGCCATTCTTGAATCTGATTTATTCAGTCAACAAGAACTCGATATGCTATTGCCTATTTGTCAGGAAGGCAGTTCAGACTCATCAAATTTCGATATGGCACTGGAGTTATTAGTCCTTTCTGGTCGTAGCTTACCCCATGCACTAATGATGCTGATCCCTGAAGCATGGCAAGAAAATACCAGCATGGATCCTAAGCGTCGTGCTTTCTACCAATACCATGCCAATATTATGGAACCGTGGGATGGTCCTGCATCAGTCTGTTTTACCGATGGTGTTCAAGTCGGTGCAACCCTTGACCGTAACGGTTTACGTCCATCACGCTATACGGTAACTAAAGATGATTTTCTGATCATGGCATCAGAATCTGGTGTGGTAAAAATTGAACCTGAAAATGTGCAGTTTCGTGGCCGTTTACAACCAGGGCGTATCTTTGTTGCTGACCTTGAACAAGGCCGTATCATCTCTGATGAAGAAGTCAAAGATGGCATTGCCACATCGCAGCCATATGAACAATGGATCAAAGATAATCTACTGACACTTAAAACACTGCCTGATGCTGACAACATGTACCACCAGCCAACCCCTGAACGCTTGTTACATCATCAACAAGCCTTTGGTGTTAGCTCAGAAGAAGTTAACGATATTATCGTACCGTTAGCCACCACTGGTTATGAACCTCTTAGTGCAATGGGTGCTGATTGGCCGTTAGCGGTGTTATCCCACCAGTCTCAACATTTATCCAATTACTTTAAGCAGTTATTTGCGCAAGTAACTAACCCGCCAATCGATCCGATCCGTGAACGAATGGTAATGTCACTCAATACCTACTTGGGTAAAGACCAAAACCTGCTCACAGAAACACCTGAGCATTGCCATAAAGTTGAGCTTGAATCTCCGGTACTTTCTAATGCTGAGTTAGAAAAAATTCGCGCGATTGATAACGAACATTTACAATCAAAGACCTTAGATATTGTGTTCCGTGCCAGTGGTGAACAAGGCAAACTTGATCGTGCATTGAAACGTATTTGTCAGTATTCAGAAGATGCGGTGGTTGATGGTTACTCAATCATTATTCTGACTGACCGCGCAGTTAACTCTAACCATGCAGCTATTCCGGCGATGTTAGCTGTCGGTGCCGTTCATCACCACCTGATCCGTAAAGGCCTACGTGCTAAGTGTGACATTGTGGTTGAAACCGGTGATGCCCGTGAAACTCATCACTTTGCCACCCTGATCGGTTACGGTGCCAATGCGATTAACCCTTATTTAGTCACTGAAACACTGGTTGACCTGCAATATAAACGTAAGCTTGATCCAGAATTACCAACAGACACCTTATTTAATAACTACCGTAAAGGCGTTAACGGCGGACTGCTAAAGATTTTCTCCAAAATGGGAATTTCAACCTTACAGTCTTACCATGG
Organism: Photobacterium phosphoreum; assembly: GCF_002954725.1. GTDB lineage: Bacteria > Pseudomonadota > Gammaproteobacteria > Enterobacterales > Vibrionaceae > Photobacterium > Photobacterium phosphoreum. The sequence continues at coordinate 41,707 of NZ_MSCQ01000001.1, read as the reverse complement.
TGCCCAAATTTTTGAAGCGCTCGGTATCAGTAAAGCGGTGGTTGATAAATACTTCACCGGCACAGTGACCCGTATTCAAGGTCTAACTATCGATGATATTGCTCAAGAAGTCTTAATACGTCACCGTGTTGGCTACCCGACCCGTGAAATTCCTGTACAAATTCTTGATGTTGGTGGTGTCTATCAGTGGAAACAACGTGGTGAAAAACACCTGTTTAACCCTGAAACGATTTCATTACTGCAACAATCGACGCGTGAAAAAGATTATGTTCAGTTTAAGCAATATGCAAAAGCCGTCGATGACCAAGGTGATAATGCTGCCACACTGCGTAGCCAACTTGATTTTGTGAGCAACCCCGCAGGTGCCATTGCACTTGATGACGTCGAGCCGCTTGAAAATATTCTCAAGCGTTTCGCAACCGGTGCCATGAGCTTTGGTTCAATTTCTTATGAAGCTCACTCAACCTTAGCCGTTGCCATGAACCGTATTGGCGCTAAGTCTAACTCCGGCGAAGGCGGTGAAGATCCGATTCGTTTTGATAAAAAAGACAATGGTGATTGGGAACGTTCAGCAATCAAACAAGTCGCATCAGGTCGTTTTGGTGTTACCTCATACTACCTAACCAACGCCGCTGAACTGCAAATTAAAATGGCGCAGGGTGCAAAACCGGGAGAAGGTGGTCAACTACCCGGTGATAAAGTCGATGATTGGATCGGTGCCACCCGTCACTCAACCCCAGGAGTTGGCTTAATTTCACCTCCTCCTCACCACGATATTTATTCAATCGAAGATTTAGCCCAGCTGATCTACGATTTAAAAAATGCTAACCGTGCCGGTCGTGTTAACGTCAAGTTAGTTTCAGAAGCGGGTGTCGGTACCATTGCCTCAGGTGTTGCCAAAGCCAAAGCCGATGTAGTGCTTATTGCTGGTTTTGATGGCGGTACTGGTGCATCACCGATGTCATCGATTCGCCATACCGGTTTACCATGGGAACTTGGCTTGGCTGAAACCCACCAAACCTTGCTGAAAAACGGCTTACGTAACCGTATCGTTGTGCAGTCTGACGGCCAGATGAAAACCCCGCGTGACCTTGCGATTGCGACCTTACTCGGTGCAGAAGAATGGGGTGTTGCAACCGCCGCTTTGGTTGTTGAAGGCTGTATTATGATGCGTAAGTGTCACAAAAACACCTGCCCTGTGGGGATCGCAACCCAAAATAAAACCTTACGTGAGCGCTTTGATGGTCGCGTAGAAGATGTGGTGACTTTCTTCCAATACATGGCAGAAGGGTTACGTGAAGTCATGGCTGAACTGGGTTTCCGTACCATTGATGAAATGGTCGGCCAAGCGCATAAACTTAAATTACGCGATGATATTGGTCACTGGAAATACAAGAACCTTGATCTTAGCCCAGTACTGCATATTCAACCGCCACGTGCTGAAGATGGTATTTATAACCAACGCCAGCAAGATCATGGCTTAGAAAACGTCCTTGACCGCACCTTGATTAGACTAGCACAACCCGCACTGACCAACGGTGAAGCAGTAACGGCACAACTGCCGATCATCAACACCGATCGTAGTGTCGGTACGATGTTATCCAATGAAATATCTAAAGTGTATAAAGACCACGGCTTACCACTGCCCATGACGGTTAAATTTAACGGTTCAGCAGGCCAAAGCTTTGGTGCTTTTCTTGCCAAAGGTGCCCACTTTACTGTTGAGGGTGATGCCAATGATTACTGGGGTAAGGGACTTTCAGGCGGCACATTAGTGCTCTACCCTGATCGTCAATCTGACATTATTGCCGAAGATAATATCGTGGTCGGTAATGTGTGTTTCTACGGTGCCACTTCAGGTGAGTCTTATATTCGCGGCCTTGCTGGTGAGCGTTTCTGTGTTCGAAACTCTGGCGCTAAAGTTGTAGTAGAAGGCATCGGCGATCATGGTTGTGAATACATGACCGGAGGTGTAGCCATTATTCTCGGTCAAACTGGGCGTAACTTTGCTGCCGGCATGAGTGGCGGTGTCGCTTATGTGTGGGATCAATTTGGTGACTTTGAAACCAAGCTCAACGCGGAATTAGTCGACCTCGATCCATTAGAAACTGAAGATAAAGCACTACTGCTCGATATGTTAACCAAACATATTGAATTAACGGGTAGTACGGTTGCAGAACTGTTCTTGTCTAACTTTGAGGCTAACCTCAAGCAGATGATGAAAGTGATGCCAAGGGATTACAAAACCGTATTACAACAGCGTCAAGCTGCCGCTCACAACAAGGAAACGTTGGAGGCCATCAATGGGTAAGCCTACGGGATTTTTAGAATTTGGCCGCGAACTGCCAAGTAAGTTAGATCCAAGTGTTCGTATTCAAGACAACAAAGAATTTGTTCTTAACGAAGAATTTGGTGACAAAATTCAAGAACAATCATCACGTTGCATGGATTGCGGAGTACCGTTCTGTCATAACGCATGTCCGATTGGTAATATTATTCCTGAATTTAATGATGCGGTTTATCGTGATAGCTGGGAAGAAGCGTGGAACATTTTAAGTTCAACCAATAATTTTCCTGAATTTACCGGTCGTGTATGCCCAGCTCCTTGTGAAAGTGGCTGTGTACTTGGCATTAACCAAGATCCAATCACTATCTGTAATATTGAAAAAACCATTGTTGAAACTGCATACCGTGAAGGTTATGCCAAACCAAAAATTCCACGATCACGCACAGGTAAAACCATTGCAGTTATTGGTTCAGGCCCTGCTGGATTATCTGCCGCAGAGCAATTAAACAGCGCTGGTCATACCGTGACAGTGTTTGAGCGTGATGAAAAAGTTGGCGGCTTACTGCGCTTTGGTATTCCTGATTTTAAACTCGGGATGGATATTATTGATCGCAAAATCGACTTAATGGCACAAGCCGGAGTCAAATTTGAAGTCAATGCCCATGTTGGGGTTGAGATTAACGCCCAACAACTGCGTCAAGAGTTCGATGTTATTTTGCTAACCGGCGGCTCTACTGTACCGCGTAACCTGCCAATTTCTGGTCGTGAACTTAATGGGGTTCATTTTGCGATGGAATTTTTAGCTCAAAATAACCGTCGTGCTAATGATATGGATCTCAAAACGGTAGAAGTTCATGCTCAAGATAAACATGTCGTGGTGATTGGTGGTGGCGATACAGGTTCTGACTGTGTCGGTACATCAAACCGCCATGGCGCGGCAAGTATTACTCAAGTTGAAATCATGCCACTACCACCCGAGCAACGTCCAGCTAATCAACCGTGGCCGTCATACCCAATGATCATGAAAACATCGAGCTCTCATGAAGAAGGCTGTGATCGCTATTGGAATATTCTGACCAAAGAATTTATTGATGATGGTAACGGTAATGTCAAAGGGCTACGGATCGCTGATATTGCATGGCAAGATGCCAAACCTGGTGAAAGACCTAACTTTGAAGAGATTGCCGGAACTGAACGCGTCATAGCCTGTGATATGGCATTTTTAGCGATGGGATTTTTACACCCAGAGCCAACGGGCGTATTAGCACAGTTGGATATTAAACTCGATGATCGCGGTAATGTTGCCACTCAAGATTTCGCTACCAGCCAAGCTGGTGTATTTGCCGCAGGTGATATGCGAACCGGACAATCATTAGTGGTTCGTTGTATTAACGAAGGCCGTGAATCAGCACGAGCAATTGATAACTACCTAATGGGTAATTCTAATCTTGAAGCAAAAGCAGATTCATTAATGCTTTCTTAAACTTTATTATTACTCAATTGACTTAAAAACCTCAAGCCAGCTTATCGTAGCTGGCTTTTTTATTGCTTACAGTGCAGATGATTATTTCATTACACACTTTTATTACATTTACCGCCACAACCTACCAAACCTAGTGCTTTTTTAACCGAAAAATGTAGTTACTACCTCTTAGGTACAACCAATAAAAAACTTACAGCTGTAACGAATATAACTTTATTTCAGACAGTTAAAGTGAATATAAACCCCTCCTCAGTCATAAATATCATTTGTTAGCAATATTTGACCTTTTTGTAAATTATCGTTAGTTTGAAATATCGTAGGAGGCAAAATAAGAGATCAATCTTGATTTTTATTTTGCAGTAAAACTGTTTACACCAAACAGGAGCAACGGAGAATTGCAATGTCACTGTATAACCCATCACTAGAAAAAGATAACTGTGGCTTCGGTCTTATCGCCCACATTGAAGGCGAAACCAGTCATAAACTTGTTCGTACTGCGATATCTGCCCTCGATCGTATGACCCACCGAGGAGGTATCGCTGCGGATGGAAAAACTGGCGATGGCTGTGGTTTATTAATCAAAAAACCTGATAACTTTTATCGTATTATCGCCACAGAAAAGCAGTGGAACTTATCGCGTGAATTTGCGGTAGGGATGATCTTTCTCAGCCAAGATCCAGTGCTCGCACAACAAGCCCGTGAAATTATTAATCAAGAATTAATCACTGAAACCTTATCTATTGCAGGTTGGCGTGAAGTACCGATTAACGCTAGTGTTCTCGGTCCTATCGCTCAACAATCATTGCCAACGATTGAACAAGTGTTTATCAATGCCCCTGCAGGCTGGAAACCACGAGATATTGAACGTCGACTTTATATTGCTCGGCGTCGTATTGAAAAACGTATTACTGAAGATAAAGATTTTTATATTTGTAGCCTTTCAACCCAAGTGACCGTCTACAAAGGGCTATTTATGCCCGCCGATCTGCCTAAGTTTTATCTAGATTTAGGGGATATTCGTTTAGAATCATCAATCTGTTTATTCCATCAACGCTTTTCAACCAACACTCAACCACGATGGCCATTAGCGCAACCGTTCCGTTATTTAGCCCACAATGGTGAAATTAATACCATTACTGGTAACCGCCAATGGGCGCGTGCACGTGCTTATAAATTTAGCTCGCCACTGTTGCCCGATTTAAAAACAGCAGCACCGTTTGTTAACGAAACTGGTTCGGATTCATCAAGCCTTGATAATATGCTGGAGCTATTTTTAGCTGGCGGCATGGACTTATTCCGCGCGATGCGGATGCTAGTGCCACCAGCATGGCAAAACCACCCTGATATGGATCCTGCATTACGTGCTTTTTATGACTTTAACTCTAAGCACATGGAACCGTGGGATGGCCCAGCAGGCATTGTAATGTCAGACGGTCGTTATGCAGCCTGTAACCTTGATCGTAATGGTTTACGCCCTGCGCGTTATGTGATCACCAAAGATAAACTGATCACCATTGCCTCTGAGGTTGGAATTTGGGATTACACTCCCGATGAAGTGGCAGAAAAAGGCCGTGTTGGTCCCGGTGAACTATTAGTTATCGATACTAAATTTGCCAAAATCTGGCATTCACAAGATATTGACAATGAGCTCATGAGCCGCCATCCGTATAAGCAATGGATGGATACTCATGTTCAACATTTAGTGCCGTTTGAACAGTTAGATGATAGCCATATAAGCCAACGCAGTTTGGATGACAATCAGCTTAATACTTATCACAAACAATTTAATGTCAGTCGTGAAGAACTCGATCAAGTGCTGCGGGTTATTGGCGAAAATGGTCAAGAAGCCACAGGTTCTATGGGTGATGACGCGCCAATGGCGGTATTGTCATCACTGCAACGTCCCATTACCGATTATTTCCGTCAAATGTTTGCGCAAGTCACCAATCCGCCTATCGATCCTCTGCGTGAAAAGCATGTAATGTCACTTGCCAGCTGTATTGGTCGTGAGATTAATGTGTTCTGCGAAACCGATAGTCATGCTCAGCGAGTGGCATTTAAATCCCCAGTCTTGCTCTATTCTGATTTTAAACAGTTACTCGATCTTGATCAGCAATACTATGCCAGTAATCAGCTCGATATTAATTTTGATCCACAACAAACGGATCTTGAGCAAGCCATTATTAGCCTCTGTGATAAAGCACAGCAGTTAGTCGAACAAGGTGCGGTACTGATTGTGTTATCCGATCGCACCATCAGTAAAGATACCCTCCCCATTCCAGCCGCGATGGCAGTGGGTGCTGTCCAACGCCGATTAGTCGATAACAATTTACGTTGTGATACTAATATTGTGGTTGAAACCGCCACCGCACGCGATCCGCATCAATTTGCAGTGCTGTTTGGCTTTGGCGCGACAGCGGTTTATCCCTACCTTGCCTATGAATCTCTGTCAAAAATGATTGATAGTAAGGTGATTGATAAACCATACCGCGAGGTGATGACCAATTATCGCGATGGTATCAATAAAGGCCTGTTTAAGATCATGTCCAAAATGGGTATCTCAACCATTTCCTCTTACCGTTGTTCAATGTTATTTGAAGCGATTGGTTTAGGTAATGACATTATTGAACTGTGTTTCAAAGGCGTTTCCAGTCGTATTGCAGGGGCTGACTTTAGTGATATTCAACAAGACTTGCACAACCTTGCGCGTATCGCATGGTTAAAACGTAAACCTATCGATCACGGTGGGTTACTCAAATATGTTCACGGTGGCGAATTTCACGCCTATAACCCTGATGTGGTTTCAACGTTACAAAAAGCAGTAAAATCTGGCGATTATCAAGATTACCTTGCTTTTTCCGAGCAAGTAAATCATCGCCCAGTGGCCGCGATTCGTGACTTATTAGCCTTAACGGATAACCACGATCCGATTGCGATTGAAGACGTAGAAGCAGCAACGGAACTGTATAAGCGCTTTGACTCTGCTGCAATGTCAATTGGTGCACTTAGCCCAGAAGCCCATGAAGCATTAGCAATTGCCATGAACCGTTTAGGCGGCTGTTCCAACTCAGGTGAAGGCGGTGAAGATCCACGTCGTTTTGGCACCGAGCGTAACTCACGCATTAAGCAAGTGGCTTCTGGTCGCTTTGGCGTTACCCCGCATTATTTAGTCAATGCCGATGTGATCCAAATTAAAGTCGCGCAAGGGGCAAAACCCGGTGAAGGCGGTCAACTACCCGGCCATAAAGTCACTACTGAAATTGCCAAGTTACGCTTTGCCGTACCTGGGGTGACATTAATTTCACCGCCACCGCATCACGATATTTATTCGATTGAAGATCTGGCGCAACTGATCTTCGATCTCAAACAAGTCAATCCCAAAGCGTTAGTGTCAGTCAAACTGGTGTCTGAGCCAGGGGTCGGCACTATCGCGACCGGTGTGGCCAAAGCTTATGCCGATTTAATTACTATTTCAGGTTATGACGGTGGTACTGGTGCAAGCCCGCTGACATCAGTCAAATATGCAGGTAGCCCGTGGGAGCTTGGATTAGCCGAAACTCAACAAGCATTGGTTACCAATGGTCTGCGCCACAAGATCCGCCTGCAAGTGGATGGCGGCTTAAAAACAGGGCTCGATGTCGTTAAAGCCACTATTTTAGGTGCAGAAAGCTTTGGTTTTGGTACTGCGCCAATGGTGGCGCTTGGGTGTAAATATCTGCGTATTTGTCATCTAAACAACTGTGCGACAGGCGTTGCGACTCAAGATGAAAAACTGCGCCGTGATTTCTTTAAAGGCTTGCCAGAACAGGTAATGAATTACTTTATCGGTGTTGGTGAAGAAGTACGGCAATTATTAGCCCAGCTTGGGGTTAAACAACTAATAGACTTAATCGGTCGCACAGATCTATTACAACAACTTGAGGGCTTTACTGCCAAGCAATCAAAACTGGATTTAAGTCCTTTATTGGTTGCACCGACACCGCACACGGGCAAAACGGTGTATTGCAGTGAAACCAATAGTCCGTTTGATGACGCACAGTTAAGCCAACAGTTACTAGAACATACGCTGAGTGCCATCGAAAACCGTGGTGGTGGTGATTATCACTTCCCTATTTGTAATACTGACCGTTCAATTGGTGCGCGTTTATCGGGTGAAATCGCCCTTCGTTATGGTAACCAAGGCATGGCTTCAACACCGATCACGCTCCACTTTATCGGTACGGCGGGGCAATCATTTGGGGTCTGGAATGCGGGCGGTTTAAACCTTAATTTAACCGGTGATGCTAACGATTATGTTGGTAAAGGCATGGCAGGTGGAAAGATTGCGATTCGTCCACCACTTGGCTCAGCGTTTAAATCCAGTGATGCCACCATTATCGGTAACACTTGTTTATACGGTGCAACAGGCGGCAAGTTATTTGCCGCAGGTAAAGCAGGCGAGCGTTTTGCGGTGCGTAACTCAGGTACGATTGCGGTAGTAGAAGGGGCTGGTGATAACGCCTGTGAATACATGACCGGCGGTATCGTGGCTATTTTAGGTAAAACTGGGGTGAACTTCGGCGCAGGTATGACAGGCGGCTTTGCTTATATCTTAGATGAAGACGGTGATTTCGCAGGTCGCGTAAATCCAGAGTTAATTGAAGCGGTGGCACTTGATCAATTAAAAATCCATCAAGAACATTTGCGCGGTTTAATTGACCGTCATCTACAAGAAACAGGATCGGACCGTGCTAATGAAATTTTGGCTAACTTTGAACAATGGATACCAAAATTCTATCTTGCTAAGCCAAAATCGGCGGATATCAATACCCTGTTAGGCCATCAAAGTCGTTCAGAATCTGAACTGCGTCTTCAGGCACAATAAGGAAGGGAAACCAAATGAGCCAGAATGTTTACCAATTTATTGATGTCGAGCGTATCGACCCACCTAAAAAAGCGATTCAAATTCGAAAAATAGAGTTTGTCGAAATTTATGAACCCTTTACTGAGCAGCAAGCAGGGGCACAAGCAGACCGTTGCCTAGATTGTGGTAACCCTTATTGTGAATGGAAATGTCCGGTACACAACTACATTCCACAATGGTTAAAGCTCGCCAATGAAGGCCGTATTATTGAAGCGGTCGAGTTATCTCACCAAACGAATACCCTGCCAGAAGTGTGTGGTCGCGTTTGCCCTCAAGATCGCTTATGTGAAGGCGCGTGTACCCTTAATGACGATTTTGGCGCAGTGACTATCGGTAATGTCGAAAAATACATTACTGATAAAGCGTTTGAAATGGGGTGGAAGCCAGACATGTCCAACGTTGAATGGACAGATAAAAAAGTTGCCATCATTGGCGCAGGTCCAGCAGGGCTGTCATGTGCTGATGTGCTGGTACGTAACGGAGTTAAACCGGTGGTGTTTGATCGTTACCCTGAAATTGGCGGCTTACTGACCTTTGGTATTCCTTCGTTCAAATTAGAAAAAGATATCATGGTCAATCGCCGTCGTGTCTTCACTGAAATGGGGGTTGAATTCCAACTCAACACTGAGGTCGGTAAAGATATCAGTATTGAAACCCTACTCGCTGATTATGACGCGGTTTTCTTAGGGGTCGGCACCTATAAAAATATGCGCGCAGGGCTAGATAACGAAAATGCCACCGGAGTTTACGATGCGTTGCCGTTCTTAGTCTCAAATACCTATCGTGTGATGGAACTTGAACAGCCACTGCCATTTATTGATATGCAAGGTAAACAAGTTGTCGTCCTTGGCGGTGGTGATACTGCAATGGATTGTGTTCGCACCTCGATTCGTCAAGGCGCAGCCAAAGTAACCTGTGCTTATCGTCGTGATGAAGCCAATATGCCAGGCTCTAAACGTGAAGTGAAAAATGCCCGTGAAGAAGGGGTTAACTTTGCCTTTAATCTACAACCATTAGCGATTGCAGTTGACGATAATGGTAATGTGATTGGGGTTGATGTGGTGAAGACCGCCTTAGGTGAAGCTGACGCCGCTGGTCGCCGTCGTCCTGAACCTGTTGCAGGTAGCGAACATCGATTAGCCGCCGATGCGGTCATTATGGCATTTGGTTTTCAGCCTCATGCAATGCCTTGGCTGGCACCTTATGATGTCGAGCTTGATCAATGGGGTCGAGTTAAAGCTGCTGACACTGCATTTGCTTTTCAGACCTCAAACCCGAAGATCTTTGCCGGTGGCGATGCCGTCCGTGGTTCAGATTTAGTGGTCACTGCGATTGATGAAGGCCGTAAAGCTGCTGATGGTATCCTCGATTATTTAGAATTGTAAAATACCAGAGCCATTAACATTAATGAGTTATCAATACAGCAGTTGCCCTTTGCAACTGCTGTATTGTTACAACGGTTAAAAGTGTTTAGACGAGAGTTTTGGAATAATGATTATGGCTCATGCTACAATCTTAGCCATATCAGCACTGCGAGTGCACACCATCAAAAAGAGATACCATTCATGAAAATCGGCATTATTGGCGCGATGGAACAAGAAGTTGCCATCCTTAAAGATCAACTTACTGACTGTGAAACCCATAATACAGCAGGTTGTACTATCTACACTGGCAAACTTAACGGTGCAGATGTGGCGTTACTGCAATCAGGTATTGGTAAAGTATCTGCCGCAGTAGGTACAACCGTTTTACTTGAAAGCTTTAAGCCTGATGTTGTTATCAATACCGGTTCTGCTGGCGGTTTCGAATCAAGCTTAAACGTGGGTGACGTAGTTATTTCAACAGAAGTACGTTACCACGATGCTGATGTAACTGCATTTGGTTACGAAATTGGTCAAATGGCACAACAACCTGCCGCTTTCCTCTCTGATGAAAAATTAATGTCTGTTGCAGAACAAGCACTAGCAGCATTGCTGCAACCACCACACGCGGTTCGTGGTTTGATTTGTACTGGCGATGCTTTTGTATGTTCAGCTGAGAAACAAAACTTCATCCGTACCCATTTCCCAACCGTGGTTGCGGTTGAAATGGAAGCCGCTGCTATTGCGCAAGCTTGTCACCAATTTAAGGTGCCATTTGTGGTTGTACGCGCAATTTCTGATGTTGCCGACAAAGAATCACCAATGAGCTTTGATGAGTTCCTGCCACTTGCAGCACAGAGTTCTTCCGTAATGGTCGCTAAAATGGTTGAATTGTTAAACTAATAACATCAATGAGATGATAACTACTGATGACAACTTCGGCATTTATCGCCTCATTGACAACCAATAGCTCCCTGCTTGCTTTGTGGGGAGCCTTATTACTGCATCGATTATTACCCATCCCCTATCAACTGCATCCATTACGTATCTGGCATCAAGTTGCATTATTGGTCGCTACCCGCGTCAACCATCCGCATGAAAACTACTCACAACGATCACTTGCCGGTTATCTCGCATGGGCGTTAATGTGGCTAACAGCATTCGTGCTATTACTCGCTATCAGCCAATTAGTCTGGTATCCGATGTTATTGCAACTAACACTATTATGGCTCGCCCTCGATTGGCATCATACGGCTCATCTTAGCCAGCAGTTTAATCATGCCTATAGCTGTAATAATAAAGATCAATGCCGCCAATTACTGGCACCGCATATTAATCGTAATACTGATGTTTTATCACTGCTCGGTTTAGGTAAAGCGGGCGCTGAAACCATTATCTTAAGCTACGGTCGCCATGTGGTTGGAGTCTTATTTTGGTATGCTATCGGCGGAGGTATTGCCGCTATTTTATATCGCTTAGCTATTGGTCTTGCCCGCGCGTGGTCACCGACACGTGCTCAGTATGCCGTGTTTGGTTATCCCGCCATTCGCATTGCCGCAATACTGGATATTGTGCCGCTACGCTTGTTGGCATTATTAATTAGTTGTGGTCGTAATAGTCGCACCGCACTTCAAGGTTTACGCCAGCAAGGAGAACACTGGCATTTACCAGGTCCTGGCTGGCTATTAGTCGCCACTGGGCACAAACTGGCATTATCACTCGGTGGTCCTGCTATTTACAATAACATCAAAATGGAACGCCCACGCCTTGGTGGCAGAATAACCCCTTCGGCGCTGCATATCGCACAAATACAACAACTAATAACGCAGCGACTTTATGTGTGGGTCGCAGTTGAAAGCGTATTGTTATACTTTTTCTGTGGAGTTTTATAGTGCGATTTTTGTTCTTAGTCATAGTGGTTATCAGCACCATTGCGCCGAGCGTTGCTGCAACGTTATCCCAACAAACCCAACGTATTATTAGCTTATCCCCCCACACCACTGAAATGGCCTATGCCGCTGGATTAGGTAATAAACTCATTGCCGCTAGTGCCTATAGTGATTATCCACCAGCCGCCAAAAAACTTGAACGGGTCGCTAATTATCGCGGGCTTAAAATGGAACGTATTTTAGCCTTAAAGCCTGACTTAATTTTAGCTTGGCAAGGTGGTAACCCTAGCCGTGAACTTGCTCGTTTAGAGCAACTCGGTATCAACATCATTTATTCAAACCCGAAAACATTAGCCGATATTCCCAAGACATTAGAACAATTGGGCCAATATGCCGATTCACCCCAAACCGCACAGCAAGCGGCAGCCGAATTTAAGCGCCAATTACAGCAATTAAAAATAGCCAATCACAATCAACCTAAAATACGTTATTTTTACCAACTAGGCTCAACCCCGTTAATGACGGTAGCTGATAGTGGCTGGCCGAGCCAAATATTTAGTTTTTGTGGCGGTGACAATATTTTTGCTAACAGCCGCGCTGCCTACCCACAGGTCAACCAAGAACAAGTCGTTGTCCGCCAGCCCCAAGTAATATTTAGCACCCAACCGATCAATGCCACCCAACAGCTGTGGTCACACTGGCAACATCAATTAATCGCGGTTAAGCAACATCATATTTATCAATTAAACGCTAATTGGTTAAACCGACCCACACCACGGACGTTATTGGCCATTAAACAAGTCTGCGCTTTATTCAATCAAGTACGAGACCAACGTTAATCACACTATTGTGATAAAACCTGTGAATAACCTCACAAAGCACTTAATTGCTGTTGTGCGTTGCGAATTTATTCGTACAATCTCAGCCGCTTTAACTCAACTTTATTATTCTTGTAGGTACAGAGATGCTCATTTATTTTCTCGATATGTTTGGCACTGCAATTTTTGCCGCATCGGGTGTACTCATGGCTGGACGGTTACGAATGGATCCGTTTGGTGTAGTCGTACTTGCAAGTGTTACCGCCATTGGTGGCGGTACGATTCGTGATATGGCATTGGGGGCAACACCGGTATTTTGGATTCACGATACTAACTATTTATGGGTGATTTTTATTACCTGTGTCATCACCATGCTTGCGACTCAACGTCCTCGACGAATGCCATGGTATTTCTTACCTGTAGCCGATGCGATTGGACTGGCAGTGTTCGTTGCTATCGGGGTTGAGAAATCATTACGTTATGGTGCATCACCATTAGTGGCGGTCATTATGGGGGTTATCACCGGTTGTGGTGGCGGGGTTATTCGTGATGTATTAGGCCGTGAAGTACCGATGATCTTCCGTACTGAAGTGTACGCAACAGCGTGTATTGTAGGTGGCGGAGTCCATACTCTGAGTTTATCACTGGGAGTATTACCGTCGATGGCGGCAATTATGGGTATTATCACCACTTTATCTATTCGCTTAGCGGCTATTCGTTGGAACCTTTCCTTACCCACATTTGCTCTACGCAATTAAATAAACCGCCATAGCACTGCGCATAATAAAAAACCGCCATGTCTACTCTTTCGAGTTAAACAGTGGCGGTTTTTTCATTCAAAGAGCAGACTCTTATTTTTCAATCACAACTCGGCTACGTTGAAAACGACGGTAAACCAACCATATAATCGCAACTACGATAACGGCGACCACCACCCAGCATTGCGTTTGGTATTTATGATAAAACGCTAAAATAGGCGCAATTTCATCACGTAAATAAGCAGGTGCAACACCAAACACCAGTAACCATACTGTCACAGCTAAAAAGTTACCTGTAAAAAACAATTTCGCGGGCATGGCAGCTATACCACAACCAATACACATAAATTGTTTAATACCTTCAACAAAACGACTGATAAGCAGCCCTAACATGCCATAGCGATCAATAAAACCATGCAATTTGGTTAATGTTTTAGGTTTAATCCATTGTTTACGGGTTAGCACGTGTCCAAATTGGCGTCCAATAAAGTAGCCGATGCTATTACCAATAAAGCTAGCTCCCCAGCCAACCATCAGTACGGCGGGTAGTGACATTTTTCCGGATGCCGCTAATAAACTTGCCACGACTAATAATGACTGTCCAGGCGCAGGGATCCCCATGCCTTCAACCGCAATCGCGAGCGCTAAAATATAATAGCCATATTGCTGCAGCAATGGCGTGAGTTCAGTAATAATATGTTGAATCGATTCCATGGCCAGTCTATGTCAGAAAAATGAACATTAATTTGTGATGATAGACTGAATTTGGCAGAGACTCTAACGATCAAAGCCAAAAAGTAAGCTTACTAAAATGAACTTATACTAAAAAAACGGCTCTCAGTAGGTAAGAATTTATCGTGCAGCATGCTTAATGGTGTTTAACCCTGCTGTAAATATGACCTTTTGTGGTCACTCCGACAAATTTCAAAAAAACAATATTGAATATTTGGACTTCAATAGCCGCTTATATTGAAAGCCGCTACACTTAATATTATTTATTTAATACCGTCATGAATGGAAGCTCCTCACCTCGTATGCCAAGAATAAATAAAATACTGATCGGAATAATCGCAAGTGCGGTTATGGCTCTGATTGTGGCCCCTGACATTTATGCAGAGCCACCCACAAACACTGAGCCTACATATCAATTAGGTCAACATTATCCGTTAGTTTTACCGCTAATATCAGCGAAAACAACCGAACCTACGCCATACTCACCGCTAGCATGGAAAACGCATACCATCAAAAGTGGTGAAAGCTTAGCGGTAGCATTTGATAATGTTGGTTTAGATAGCGGACTGCTACACCAAATAGTTGCGACCAGTAATAAAACCAAAAAATTGGTTTCGTTACGCCCTGGGGATAATTTGAATTTTGGCTTTGATGATGCAGGAAATCTCATCGAATTACACCAGCCACTAAATAATATTGAAACCTTAGTGGTAAAACGTAAACGTAATAGCAATGATTTTACAGCCACGATAGATAAACAACAACTTGAAACCCAAACAAATTATGCCCAAGCAACGATTGAATCCAGTTTTTGGAATGCTGCCGACAAAGCAGGCTTAACCGCCAATCAAATCATGGAAATAGCGGCACTGTTTGGCTGGGATATTGATTTTGCACTTGATATTAGAGCGGGTGATAAATTTGAGGTACTGTTTGAACAACACTATCTCGATGGTAATCCGATTGATCACGGCAATATTCTTGCGGCAACCTTTACCAATATGGGACAAACGTTTACGGCTGTGCGTCATCAAGACGGTAAATATTACGACAAAAATGGTCAAGCGATGCGTAAAGCCTTTTTACGCTCACCAATTAACTTCCGTTATGTCAGTTCAAACTTTAACCCCCGCCGTCTACACCCGGTTACTAAACAAGTGAAAGCACATCGTGGTACCGATTATGTCGCTCCAGTAGGTACGCCAATATGGGCAGCGGGTGATGGTGTCGTGATGGAGTCAGGTTACAACCAATTTAACGGTAACTATGTGTTTATTCGTCATAATGGTAATTACGTTACTAAGTATTTACACATGACTAAACGAATGGTTAAAAACGGGCAACGCATTAAGCAGGGACAAACTATTGGTACGTTAGGCGGAACAGGACGAGTGACAGGACCTCATCTACATTATGAATTCTTGGTCAATGGTCAGCATCAAAACCCACGTACAGTAGATTTACCCCAAGCACATTCGCTTTCAGGATCAGCGCAAACCGTGTTTAAGCAACAAGCAAGTAAGCAACTTAAACAAGTTAACAATTACAGTCATTTATTAGCTAAAAATGCTATTTTATTACCTCAAAGTTAATACTTTACTTGAGTAAAAAACAAAAAAGCCGTCAAATAGACGGCTTTTTTTATGACAAAGAAGATCATCGCATTAAACGCTAAATGATGCTCCACAGCCACATGTTGTGGTTGCATTAGGGTTATTCACAAAAAAGCGTGACCCTTCTAAGCCTTCAGTATAATCAACGATACCACCAATTAAGTATTGTAAGCTCATCGGATCGACAACTAGCGTTACGCCATTATTTTCAATGGTCATATCGCCATCATTAACTTTCTCGTCAAACGTGAAGCCATATTGAAACCCACTACAACCGCCACCTGTAATATATACACGCAGTTTTAACTCTGGGTTTTCTTCTTCAGCGATCAGCGTTTTCACTTTATTCGCAGCCACATCAGAAAAAGTCAGCGGCAAATTAACATCGCTCATTACAAAACCTCTCAAACACTTCCATTAATTAAAGCTGATTATCTAATACCTGACTATTGTGTTCAAGTATTAGCCGTCTCAACTGGGGCATCATGTGGTGAATCGTGGCCTAATTTTTCTTTTTTAATGGTACGGTGAAGCAATTGGGAGTAAATCGGCTGACCACCTAACATTTGAGCCATCATAGTCGCACCCAATGTTGTTACCACTAACGGTAAAATAAGGTGATAGTTATTAGTCATTTCGATAACTAACAAAATACCCGTAATCGGTGCACGCACTGTTGCTGCAAACAACGCTCCCATACCTGCGATAGCAAATAGACCCGGAGCAATGCCTAAGTGAGGATAAATATCGAGTGCTACAGTACCAAAAAACGTACCAAATAAAGTACCTAACGCCAACATCGGTGCAAAAATACCACCGGGAGCACCAGAGCCAAAACATAATAATGTTGTCACTACGCGAGCAAAAAACAACAGTAACAACATATTTAAGCTGTAATCGCCATTAGTTGCAGGTGGAATAAGAAACACACCACCGCCAGTTAGCTCTGGGAAGTAAAGTAATAATAGACCAAAACAGCCCCCTAATAATCCGCCCGTAATTAAATAGCGAGTGCGATTATTATGGTGAATATTAACAAACCAATCTAATGTAAAAATAATTAAGCGGTTAAAAAGAACCCCAAAACCACCAAATAGTAACCCTAGTACCAAGAATAGCCATAACGACGTTAGCGCAGGCGCATCATATTGCGGCATGGTAATAACCGCACTTTGGCCAGAGATAAATCGAAACACGATCGTCGACATCATGGCTGAAATCATTACACATTTAACCGAGATTAAACTGTAACGAAATTGTGGCCGCATCTCTTCTATAACAAACATAATACCCGCCATTGGGGCATTAAATGCTGCCGCTAAACCACCAGCAGCACCAGCGGCCAATAACGAGTGACGACCTTCTTTATCTTTTAAACGGAAAATATCTGAAATCATACGACCGATATTACCGCCCATTTGTACCGTCGGGCCTTCACGGCCCAAGACCATACCTGAACCTAACGCGCCTAAACCACCGAAGAACTTAACCGGAATAACTCGCCACCAACGAACCGGACGCATTTCATCCATCGCACCTTCAATTTCTGGTATACCAGAACCTCCGGCTTCAGGAGCAAAGCGGCATACTAAAAAGTAACCAATAAAAGCGAGTATGCCACTAACAAGAAATGCCGCTAACCATAATGGCAGCACGTTGGTAATTTCGTCACGTAACCAGACAGTACGCTGCTCACTAACCCACCGCACACCAATTTCAAATAGCGTACCAACCAAGCCAGCAAGAGTACCAACAAGAGCCGAAAGAAATAGAACAGAAACAGGTGTTTTATCTTGGGTCAAGAAACGCCTCACCAACCCACTAGGTTGGAGATGGAAAGGCATATGAAGACCGCGCGATTTTTCAGTCATTAGAGAGCCGTATTATATAAAGATAACGCTATTCTAGCGTAGAGGATGAAGATCGATTTGATACTACAGCCTAATCCAATGTGGTTATGATTTACACTGCTAATGTTGAAAAATAGCTTTGCAACTGTGACTTGTTTCCCAAAATATAGGGTTTCCATTTTAGATTAGGCTTCATTTTATGCAGTAAAATGACTCTCGCTTCAGCGTCACTTTAGGTACAATAAGACAGTTTCACTCCCCACACTTCTCTCGCCTATGATTGATTAGGACAGATAATTCTGTGGATTGAACCAACGTCTTACTTTTTTATAGGATCTCACATGAGCAAAACGAACAAGTCAGCTGATTTATTTGCTAAAGCACAACAAAAAATACCTGGTGGCGTCAATTCACCGGTCCGTGCTTTTGCCGGTGTTGGTGGCACGCCACTATTTATTGAGCGTGCCGATGGCGCCTATATCTTTGATGCTGATGGTAATGCCTATATCGATTACGTCGGTTCATGGGGACCAATGATTTTAGGCCATAATCATGCAGCTATTCGTGATGCCGTGATCAAAGCAGCCCAACAAGGGCTAAGCTTTGGCGCGCCAACAGCAATGGAAATCACCATGGCTGAATTAGTATCAGAACTTGTACCGTCGATGGAAATGGTCCGTATGGTAAGTTCAGGTACAGAAGCAACTATGAGTGCGATTCGTCTAGCTCGTGGCTTCACCGGCCGTGATAAAATTCTTAAATTTGAAGGCTGTTACCACGGTCATGCTGATTGCCTTTTGGTAAAAGCAGGTTCAGGTGCATTAACACTTGGCCAACCAAGCTCTCCGGGTGTTCCCGCTGATTTTGCCAAACATACTCTAACGGCAACTTACAACGATCTTGATTCTGTGCGCGAAGCATTTATGGCACAGCCTGATCAAATCGCTTGTATTATCGTTGAACCTGTTGCTGGTAATATGAACTGTATTCCTCCAGTACCTGGTTTCCTTCAAGGCTTACGTGAAATTTGTGATGAATTTGGCGCGCTGTTAATTTTAGATGAGGTAATGACAGGCTTCCGCGTGGCGCAAGGTGGTGCTCAAGCGTATTACAATGTTAAACCTGATATCACAACGTTAGGAAAAATCATCGGTGGCGGCATGCCTGTGGGTGCTTTTGGTGGTCGTCGTGATGTAATGGAATTTATCGCACCGACAGGCCCTGTGTATCAAGCAGGTACCCTATCAGGTAACCCTGTGGCAATGGCAGCAGGTCATGCATGCTTAAACGTACTGATCGAAAAAGGTAATGAAAAGCGCTTAGCGAATACCACTAAACGTTTAGCGGATGGCTTTAAAGCACTTGCTGACAAGCATGGTATTCCATTAGCGGTAAACCAAGTAGGTGCCATGTTTGGTTTCTTCTTTATCGATCAAGATACTGTGACTTGCTATGACGATGTGACTAAGTGTGACATTGAACGTTTTAAGCGTTTCTTTAATTTAATGCTTGATAAAGGGGTTTACTTAGCACCTTCAGCTTATGAAGCTTGCTTTACTTCCCTTGCGCATAACGATAAAGAAATCGATGCAACCCTAGAAGCGGCTGATTTTGCATTTGCGACCCTCGCTGCTGAAGCAAAATAGCATCATTTAAAATAAATAATACAATGTTATTAAAAACATTATTTTATTAATGCTATGATGCAAAAAGGTCACTCATTGTGGCCTTTTTTTATGAGAGTCGTTTATCATTACGTTAATCATATAACCAATAAATAATGCATTATATTGGTGATTATTTACTGCCAAAAATAAACCGCAACCCCGATAACAAGTACTAAAATAATTAGTACTAACGGTGGCTTACGTTTTTTTTTGTCATCACAACCACAATTACAACATCCCATAAGCTATCTCCTCGATAAGGGCTATAATCATCAAACAATAACGGTGATTATAATGATAATCTTTATCAATTACAGTGAGAATGACTCTTATCGGTCGATTTTAAAAGGATAAATACAGTGTCTCAACCCTTTAAGGTAGAACCTCGCCACTGGATGCTAATTGCGGCACTCTTTGTCGCCGCGTTCGCCAGTTATAAATTAATCGAACCTTACCTTGGTCCAATTGTATTAGCGTTTATTATTTCCCTATTATTCGCCCCATTGCATAAACGTCTATTATCTAAGATGCCAAGCCGTGAAAATACCGCGGCAATGCTGTCATGCTTTATCCTGACCGTGATTATCGTTATTCCTATTTTAGTGGTGTTTTCATCGATCGTGCACCAAGGAACCACCGTTTCTAAAGAAAGCTACACTTGGCTAACAACCGGTGGGCCTAAAGAGTTATTTGCTCACCCTTATGCTCAAAAAGCACTAGCACTGATCGACAAATATTCGCCGTTCCATGATTTTGATCCTCAAGTGATCATTCAAAAATTGGCGACGACAGCCTCTCAAGTGGGTTCACAAGCACTGAATATCAGCGCAAAGATATTAGGTGATGCGACGAGTTTATTAGTTAACTTTATGATGATGTTATTTGTGCTGTTTTTTCTATTGCGCGATAACGACAAAATGATCTCAGCAATTCGCCATGTTATTCCACTGTCTCGCAGTCAAGAAGACACCATCATTAATGAGGTTGAACAAGTTGCAAGATCTGCAGTACTCGGTTCTTTTCTTACCGCATTAGCACAAGGTTTGGCCGGCGGCTTCGCCATGTGGTTATGTGGCTTCCCGGGCATATTCTGGGGCTCAATGATGGCCTTTGCCTCATTAATTCCAGTGGTTGGTACCGCCTTAATTTGGCTTCCAGCCTCGTTATATTTATTGCTGATTGGCGATTGGCAATGGGCGTTATTCCTTGCTTGTTGGGGCGTAATTGTCGTCGGCTCTATCGACAACATCGTGCGTCCATTACTGATGCAAGGCAGCTCAAGTATGAATACTTTATTGATCTTCTTTTCAATCATTGGTGGTATTCAATTATTTGGCTTAATCGGCATGATCTACGGCCCTATTATTTTCGGGGTAACTCTAGTCTTGTTTAAAATGTATGAAGTTGAATTTCAATCCTTCCTTGAGCAACAAGATAGTAACTAACTATCACTAATCACTGACTATCACGCCGTTATTATTAATCACAATAATAACGGCGAATTATTGTTATAGCGGTTCTATTTAGCCGTGACTTTTCATCTGTCACTATTTATGGAACAATCCGCGCTCCTGAACCATGATGTCTATTTTGAGGCCAGTTAAATGTCTTATTCCCCTGCGAGCCAAGTGGTTGCTCGTCAATCTGAATTTTTTGAAAATCGTAAAGTCCTTATCGCTGGTGAACTAAACGATACCTTTGCCTCAGAATTACTCGCAACTGCGCAATCAGTAACAGTATTCACCACCAATTATGGCTACTTGGGTGACATTGAACACCATCAAGCCATTGACTGTCATTTTGGCGCTGAACTTAATGCTGATCTCGATATTGATATGATCTTGCTTTATTGGCCGAAAGCCAAAGCTGAGGCGGATTATTTATTATCAATGCTATTGAGTAAGTTTGCGGCTGGCGTAGAGATTTGTATTGTTGGTGAAAACCGCAGTGGTGTTCGAAGCGCAGAAAAAATGTTTACTCAATACGGCCCATTAACCAAGTATGACTCAGCGCGACGTTGCAGTTTTTATTGGGGTCGTTGCGATACCCCTGCCGCTGCATTTGATATCAATAAATGGTTCCGTAGTTACCCAATCAGTATTGCTGGGGTAAACCTGACTGTCCGTTCACTGCCTGGCGTATTTAGCCACGGTGAGTTTGATAAAGGCTCAGAGTTACTGCTAAATAATTTACCAACCCTTAATGGACGCGTACTCGACTTTGGTTGTGGTGCGGGGGTTATTGGCGCGGTAATGAAGGCCAAATATCCACAGATCGAGCTAGATCTGTGTGATATTAGCGCTCTAGCCATTGAGTCAGCGAAAGAAACCTTTAAGGTTAATCAACTAACAGCTAACTTTATCGCCACTGATGTCTATAAAAACATTGATGGTCCTTACCAATATTTAATCAGTAACCCGCCATTTCATGCTGGCTTAAAGACTTTTTATACTGCGACTGAAAGCTTCATTAACCAAGCACCTCAATATTTACGTCATGGTGGTCAATTAATGATTGTGGCTAACTGCTTCTTACAATATCCACCATTGATTGAAGCCAGTCTTGGTCAGTGTGAGATCAGTTCTCATACCAATAAATTCAATGTTTATACTGCTAACAAATAATTAGCAACACCTTATCATTACCATTCTGATTTTATAAAAGGGCAGTCACTATTGCCCTTTTTTATTCCGTTAAATTTGTTACTTTTGTGTCTCTTGGCACGATTCCCTTTTTAGTAACTTGATTCATAATAGAAATCCAGTATAAACACTACTATTCATCACATTAAGATATTAACAATTAGGACAATCGTTAATATCTTAATGCCTATTTTAACGTAACGACAGTTGCCGTTAAAACCGTAAATACCAATATATTATTCGGGCACCGGAATGCAGAATACTAAACGCTTCAAACGTCTTCAGCACACACTTATGCTGGCATTTTTAGTGCTCAGTATCACCCCATTGATATTGTCAGCACTCTATTTTCTTAATTCACATACCAAAGATTTAGCCGAGCAGAGTATTAATCATCTGGCTTCATTACGTGACAATAAACAAAAGCAACTCCACAGCTTTTTTACGGCCAAAGAATCAGAAGTTAAGAGCTTTGCTCGCTCAGAATTATCCAATAATAGTGGCGGCCGCTTTTATGGTTTAGTCGGAGCATTCCACCAGCTCGGTAATATTGATTCACAACTTGATGCACAAGGTCGCGCCAACTATTTTAATTTAACCTTAACCACCAAAAGTAATCAAAATTCCGACCGAGGATATATTGGTCACGAACGGTATCGATTAATGTTTAAGCGTTATAACGCCGTGTATAACGAGTACCTTAAACGCTCTGATTTCAAAGATATTATGTTGGTCGATATCTCGGGGGATATCGTCTACTCAGTGAAAAATCATGATCTTTTTGGGGTTAATTTATTAACCGACACCTCACACCTTGCATTACAGCAAACATTTAAAGCCATTAAGACGAAAACCGAACAAAGCCAAAATAGCCAAGAACAAGTACCGGTAGTGTTTACTGACTTTAGCGCTAACAATCATAATACCGATACTACCGCTTGGTTTGCCGCCCCGATTATTCAGCAAGGTTACCTACACAGTTATGTGTTTATGGAACTGAGTAATAAAAAAGTGGCGGAGTTAATTCAAGATAATACCAAGCATATTCAAACACTCTTAGTCGGTAGTGATCACCAACTGCGGTTTGAATCTAATCATCAATTACCACCACAATTACAAAGCCAAAGTATTGATCAAGCGTTAGCGGGGAAATCGGGGATCGGGAGTTTTATCAACTACGATAATATTCCGGTATTAGGTGCTTTTTCTCCTTTGGAAATTTTAGGTCATCACTGGGCATTAGTAGTTGAATTTCCTGAAAAAGAGGCATTTTCACGTATATTTGAATTAGAGAAAATATTTGTTGCCGCAATGGTATCTGCAATTATTTTAGTGATCATTACTTCGCATTGGCTCTCTAACTCGATCACTGCACCGTTATTACGCTTAACGTGGGCGGCAGAAAAAGCCTCTGGTGGTGATTTAGAACAAAAAATTGATGGTACTGAACGCCGAGATGAAATCGGCCGCTTAGCGATCAGTTTTGCTCGTATGCAACGATCTATCCGTGAAAAAATGGGACTTATTCGCGAGCAAAATAAAGAGTTAGAACATAACCTGACCATCATTCGCCAGCAAAACAATGAACTTCAAACCGCAGATAAAATGAAAGATGAGTTTCTGGCAACAACATCGCACGAATTACGCACCCCACTCCATGGCATGGTGGGTATCGCTGAATCTTTATTAGCAGGCGCTAACGGTGCATTACATCAATCACAACGACGTCAATTAGAAATGATCATCAGCAGTGGTCAACGCTTAACCACACTGGTTGATGATCTGCTTGATTACCACAAAATGCGTTATGGCGATCTTGATATTCACCATCAAGCGGTTGATATGTCAGTCGCGATTCGATTAGTGTTGGAGTTATCTAGTCATTTATTGGGTAATAAACCGATTCGTATTATTAACCAAATTCCAGCAGATCTGCCTCTAGTTGATGCTGATGAGCAACGTTTAGAGCAAGTGCTATATAACTTAGTCGGTAATGCGATTAAATATACCTCTGAAGGTAAAATCATTTTATCGGCAACGGTATTAGAGCATCAATTACGGATTCAAGTGGTTGATACCGGACAAGGTATTCCAAGTGAACAACTAGAACATATTTTTGAGCCGTTAATCCAAGCCAATACTGGGTCGGCAAATTACCGTCAAGGCGCAGGGCTTGGGTTATCGATCAGTCGCCAATTGATTGAACTAATGGGAGGGCGGTTATATGTCAGTAGCCAACAAATGGTCGGTACGACCTTTAGCTTCACTCTCAACCTCGCCAATGCTAACCAAATTGCAGCAATGGCGGCTAGCCCTAATAACAATCACTTTAAAGCACCATTACTACATACAACTAACTACGATCCGTCTGATTTACCAGAGAACCCAGACGGTGAATTATTACTGATTGTTGACGATGAACCGGTAAATCTACAAATCTTAACCAACTTCTTACGTCTTGGTGGTTATCGTGTACAAACCGCTGAAAGTGGCCCGCAAGCATTAGCATTGATCACCGCACAACAACCTGATCTGGTATTACTTGATATTATGATGCCAGAAATGAGTGGCTATGAAGTATGTACTATCTTACGCAAAGATCACTCGATGCTAGCTTTACCCATCATTATGTTATCAGCCCTTGGTCAAGTACAAGATCGCTTAAAAGGTTTTGAGTGTGGCGCCAATGACTACTTAACCAAACCATTTAATAAAGAAGAGTTAATTGCGCGTATTCGTGCTTACCTTCAAGCAGGTAAAACCGAAATTGAACGCCAGAAAAATCACGCATTAGAGCAAGAGATCCACCGCCGTGAACAAGTTGAAATTGGACTGATTGAAACCCAAAGTCGCTTGCTTGGGTTATTAGATTCAACCAGTGAGGCAATTATCTGCGTCCAACAAGAAGGTCGAATTCGCTATGCTAACAGTGCCGCTGGTAAGCTGTTTAAACGAACACCTGAATTGCTAGAGCGCCATAACATTGATGATATTTTAGTAACACCGCTACCAATAGCAACCACTGATAATCACCATTTTAATGGCCATTTAAATTATTATATCGCTGACCAGCAACAACAATTAATGACTGATGTAATCAATTTACCCGCAGAATCTGGACTTAAACAAATGTTTGTTTTTGATAACCAAGGACCATCAGCCGATCATCGCATTAATCTGCTTGAAAATGCGATTGATGTCTTGTCTGAATTTGCTTTTAATGGCGATAAAAACAACCTCCAGCAATTACGCGAATTAGGCGGAGAGTTTACCCGTTTAGCAGATAAATTAGGTGATGGCGAACATAATAAAACCGAAATCATTCGCCAATTATTAGTCGATGCCATGAGAGCAACATTGGTATTTTGGGAGGCAGAATCCAATAAAAACAAATTTGAATTAGCCGAAGAAAGTGGTCTCTGGCGTGTCTATCTAGACCGTAGTACGCTCCAAACTCGCACGTTAGATAAATACCTTCAGCTTGAAACACTGCCGAAGACACCCCGTTGGCGTACGGTGATAAATACCATTGATTATGTATTGGAACGCTGCCAACAATCCAATAGTGCCCGTCAAGAACTGGTCATTATGCGCGATAAATTACATCATATTATTAGCCATAACTAACCAAACGACTAACGTAGCATCATTTCAACAAAGGCCCTCTAAGGGCCTTTTTTATTACCAATAATATCGCCTCACCAACCATTATCACACCACCTAATATCACCACTCTTTACACCATACTCAAGTACTGTTCCATCAGTAATCCGTGATAACAGCCACCCAGAATTACTTTTTTAACCCTTCAAATAATCACAGTTAAATCCGTATAAATGATCAATATCACACTATCATTAGTGGTTAAAATTAAATCATATCTATCAAAAAACACCATTTTAAAGTGTCGAAATAAATTCTTTTGGTTTATGAGAACCGAATCACAACAAACCGACCCCGTAAATTTTCCGCATAAAAATAACCATAAAAAAGCCTATGCGTTACATCACACCTATCATCTTAAAGAAAAAACAACCAATAAATAAAGAAACACAGCAGTAGTAAGCACTAACGTAACTAATGTAACAACGGTTTTCATTTGTGATGCTAACCACGCTATTTACTAACTGCTCAATCACGTAAAACAACGAAATTAACGTTTTTGACGGTAAATATAGTCTTTTTGACGTTTTTGACGGGCGGCCATGTTGACGATTAGGCCAATCCAGCCAATATTGAAGCCACTGACAACCTACAAGGCCATTCAGTGGTTCAGCGTTACTCAGTTCCAATGAAGTAGGTTTGAGGCGCTCCAATGACGGAGCTAATTTTTATTTCCATTTAGTGAAACAGAGCTAAGAGTAAGGAACAGCTATGCTTGCCAATATTAACAAAACTAAGTTAGCACTTGCAGTTGTTGCTGCAGCAACCGCTTTTACAGCACCCGTTGCGACTGCATCAGAAAAAAGCCAGCTAACAATCGTACCCGATTTTTACCCTACAATGGTACGTAACTTTAACCCGTTTTTAGCAACAAACCTTCGTACCACTACTGAATTCGTTTACGAGCCATTGGTTATCTTTAACCAAATGCATGGTAACGAGCCTGTTATGCGTTTGGCGAAAGACTACTACATGTCTGACGACCTAATGAAAGTCACATTTGATATTCGTGATGGCGTAAAATGGTCAGACGGTAAAGCGTTCACAGCTGAAGATGTTGTTTACTCTTTTAACCTAGTTAAAGAGAAGCCTGAGCTTGACCAAATTGGTATCAACAAGTGGGTTAAATCAGTTAAGCAAGACGGTAACAAAGTTATCTTCGAACTTACTGCTGCTAACTCAAATGTACCGTTTGAAATCTCTAAAGTGCCCGTTGTTCCTAAGCACATTTGGAGCAAAGTGAAGAACCCAACAACGTTCACTAACGAGAACCCTGTAGGTACTGGTCCATTTACTGAGATCGATACCTTTACTCCTCAACTTTACGTTCAATGTCGTAACCCTAATTACTGGGATAACGCGAACTTAGAAGTTGATTGTTTACGTGTTCCTCAAATCGCAAACAACGACCAACTACTGACTAAGATCATCAGCTCTGAGTTAGATTGGACGTCATCGTTCATTCCTGATATTGACAGTACTTACGCTGCAGCAAATCCTAACCACAAATACTGGTACCCTGCTGCTGGTACAATGTCATTCATGTTGAACTACAAGTCGCCAAAAGCGGGTAACAACGAAGCAATCAACAATGTTGACTTCCGTCGTGCATTCTCAATGGCAATTGACCGTCAAACAATCATCGACATCGCGTTCTACGGTGCGGGTACTCCGAACGATTACGCATCTGGTCTAGGTGATAGCTTTAAAGCATGGTCTGATGAAGCAGTACATAATAAGTACAAAGCTTACAACACTTACAACGTCAAAGCCGCTAAAGACCTACTGACTAAAGCAGGCTTTAAAGACCTTGATGGTGACGGATTTGTTGAATCACCAAAAGGTGAGAAAATCGAGCTTGAAGTTCAATCACCAAACGGTTGGACTGACTTCAACAACACAGTACAGCTAGGTGTTGAGCAGCTTCAAGAAGCAGGTATCAATGCAAAAGCACGTACTCCTGACTTCGCTGTTTACAACCAAGCAATGCTAGAAGGCACTTACGATGTAGCGTTTACTAACTACTTCCACGGTGCAGATCCACACCTATACTGGGACAGTGCGTACAACTCACGTCTACAGAACGGTGATGGTATGCCACGTTTCGCTATGCACTACTTTAAAAATGCACAGTTAGATACGTTACTAGACAGCTTCTACAAAACAGCTGATAAGGGTGAGCAAATCAAGATTGCTCATGGTATTCAGAAAATCATTGCTGAGAATCAAATCACGATTCCTCTAATTTCTGGTGCTAACAACTTCCAATACAATGAAGGTCGCTTCACTGGTTGGTGGAACGAGAAGAACCCTAAAGGCCGTCCAATGGTATGGGCTGGTGTTCAAGAGCGTCTACTTCAAGTACTAGACCTAAAACCAAAAGCATAATTTCTGCTTAAATTTGCGGTGCACGCCTTGTGCACCGCCTCTTCCCTCTGTCCTTTTGCAATCAAAGGTATGACGCTAGCGTCAGGGGGTTTTACGTCCTGAATTCAGCTCAGGAAGGCAAGCTGGATGTGTAAGGTGTGAGTTATGGGATTCTTTTTACGTCGTTTATCGTTTTATTTTATCGCGCTAATTTTCGCGGCAACGCTAAACTTTATTCTTCCGCGAGCAATGCCTGGTGACCCAGTTACCATGATGTTTGCAAACGCAACCGCACAGGTAACCCCTGAGCGTATCGCTGCTATGCAGAAACTATTAGGTTTTGTTGATGGCCCTTGGTACGAGCAATACTACACGTATATAGCTAACGTATTTACGTGGAACCTTGGTACTTCAATTAAATTTTACCCATTATCAGTAAATGATTTATTAGCAGGTGCAATTGGCTGGTCACTATTTTTAGCCGGTACTGCTGTAATTCTTTCATTCTGTATTGGTTCAGTGTTTGGTATTTTTGCGGCGTGGAAGCGTGGCAGTAGTTACGATACCTTCATCTCTCCAGGCATGTTAGTTATTCAAGCTGTTCCACCGGTTGTAATCGCGATGCTGGTGATGTTTACCTTTGCGATTGGTTTAAAGTGGTTCCCAACAGGTAACGCATATACCGCTGGGCTGGTTCCCGATTGGAGCAGTTTAGCATTCTATAAAGACGTGCTCTATCACGCCGCCCTACCTCTTTTCTGCGCCACTATTATTCAAATTGGCGGCTTCTTAATAGGTATGCGTAACAATATGATTAACCTGCTAAATGAAGACTACATCACCATGGCAAAAGGCAAAGGCCTGAGTGAAAACCGAGTGGTATTCAACTATGCAGCACGTAACGCAATGTTACCTAGTGTAACAGCATTATCAATGGCGCTAGGTATGGCTATTGGTGGTCAGCTGATTATCGAAATGATTTTCAACTACCCAGGTCTTGGTACGGTAATGCTAAACGCAATTCATTCGCGTGATTACCAAGTACTACAAGGTCAGTTACTGATTATGACGATGTTTATGTTGTTCTTTAACTTTATGGCCGACATCCTAATCGTTGCGCTAGATCCTCGTCTACGTAAAGGAGGCAAGTAATCATGAAAGGCTTATTTAAATTGCTATCTAGCAACCCTAAGGCAATGTTTGGTCTCGGAATTATTATTGTCTTTATTCTAGCGGCTGTATTTGCACCTTTAATTACTCAATATGAACCAGGCAAAAGAACCGGTAATCCACATGAATACCCTGCTTTTGTTGTAAAAGCAGCACAAGATAATCCCGATGGTTGGATTGCTAAAAACTTAGCGACTAACAAACGTACGTTATTGATGTCAAAAGATGCCGATCACGTATTAGGTACGTCGCGCATGGGACGTGATATCTGGTCTCAACTTGTTTATGGCGCACGTACTTCACTAGCCGTTGGCTTTGGTGCTGGTGTATTAGTGTGTTTCTTAGCAACTATCATTGGTATCTCAGCGGGTTACTTCGGCGGTAAAGTCGATGAAATTCTCACAGCATGTATGAACATCATGCTGGTAATGCCACAACTACCGATTCTCTTTGTTATCGCAGCCTTCGTTGGCCAAGCCGGACCACTGACCATTGCGATCGTTATTGCGGTCACCTCCTGGGCATGGGGCGCACGTGTTGTCCGTGCACAAACCTTATCGATTAGAGAGAAAGAGTTTGTAAAAGCGGCTGAAGTACTAGGTGAATCATCAAGCCGTATTATCTTCGTTGAAATTCTACCTAACCTTATCTCTATTGTAGGTGCGAGCTTCATCGGTTCAGTGATGTATGCGATTAACGTTGAAGCAACCCTTTCATTCCTAGGCCTTGGTGATCCAAATGGCATTAGCTGGGGTGTAATGCTGTACAACGTACAAACTTCATCGTCAATGTTAATTGGCGCATGGTGGGAAGTATTAGCACCGTGTATCGCATTGATATTTATTGCAATTGGTCTGGCTATGCTTAACTTTGCGGTTGATGAAATTGCCAACCCACAGTTACGCTCACATAAAGGCATGCGTCGCTGGAAAAACCTTGCAAAAGAAACAGCAAAACAAGAACAACAGGTTGATATTATTCCTCAACCAGCACTAGAAGGCGGGACTAAATAATGACCGATCCACAAATCTCAATTCGTAATTTATGTGTTGATTACATTACTGACGCTGGCGATGTCCGTGCGGTTAATAATGTCAGTTTTGACATTGGTAAAGGTGAAATTTTTGGTCTGGCTGGTGAATCAGGCTGTGGTAAATCAACCGTTGCATTCTCGCTAATGCGCTTACATAAGCCACCAGCATTCATTACTGGTGGTGAGGTGATTTTTGACGGTCATGGTGACATTTTAAAGAAATCGGAGATGGCAATGTCAGCCTTCCGTTGGAGTGAAATGTCAATGGTATTCCAAAGTGCGATGAACGCTTTAAATCCTGTTTTAACCATGGAAGATCAATTTTGTGATGTGATCATGCGTCACACCAACATGACTCGTAAACAAGCGATTCGTCGTGCTGAAGGTTTATTGGAAATTGTTGATATTCACCCAAGCCGTTTACGCGATTATCCACACCAGTTCTCAGGCGGTATGCGTCAACGTTTAGTTATCGCTATTGCACTAGCGCTTAATCCAAAGATGATCATCATGGATGAGCCAACAACCGCATTGGACGTAGTGGTACAACGTGAAATTCTACAAAAGATTTATGCACTAAAAGAAGAATTTGGCTTCTCAATTTTATTTATCACTCATGATTTATCACTGATGGTCGAGTTCTCAGATCGTATCGGCATCATGTACTCAGGTGAGTTAATTGAAGTTGCACCATCAAAGCAAATTCTTGAAACACCGTTCCACCCGTACACCGAAGGTTTGGGAAGTTCATTCCCACCACTGACAGGACCTAAAACACGCTTAACAGGTATCCCAGGTAATCCATTAAATTTACTTGAGATACCACAAGGTTGTCGCTTCCAATCTCGCTGCGGTAAAACCCACCCAGCGTGTTTTAGCACTCCAACCCAGTTAAGCCAGATTGAACCAGGACGTTTATCAAACTGCCACCTATTTACCAATACGGGTAACTAGCAGCAACACACCGCATTTATAGGCAGTATTTAGGAGACACTATGAGCAAGCCTGTCGGAACACCGATTATCGAAGGTAAAAATCTAATTAAAGATTTTTCGGTAAACAGTAACTCACTTAAAAAATCAAAGATGCGTGCGATTAACGATGTATCTTTCAAAATGTACAAAAGCCGTGGCTTAGCTGTGGTTGGCGAATCAGGCTCAGGTAAATCAACTACCGCTAAAATGATCGCTAAAATGTACGCTCCAAGTGGCGGTCAAATTGACTATTATGGTCGTGATATTCAAACCATCACTAGCCGTGATGACCTAATGGAATACCGTCGCGGGGTACAAATGGTATGGCAAGATCCGTTTGGATCATTAAACCCTACTCATACTATTTTTCACCATATTGCGCGTCCATTATTGATCCACAATAAAGTGACATCAGGCAATAAAAAAGAGCTTGAAGAAACGGTTTATAACCTGCTTGAGCAAGTGGGTCTGATCCCACCAAAAGCCACCGCGGCAAAATTTCCGCACCAGCTTTCAGGCGGCCAACGCCAGCGTGTCAACTTAGCCCGTAACATTGCAGTTGGCGCTGAAGTGGTATTGGCAGATGAGCCAACCTCAATGCTCGATGTTTCTATTCGTGCAGGTGTTCTTAACCTGATGGAAGAGATGAAGTTTGAGCGTGAAATGGCGCTGCTTTACATTACTCATGATATCGCAACAGCACGTTACATTGCTGAAGATCTTGCAGTTATGTATGTCGGTCATATGGTTGAATGGGGCGATACTGAACAAATCATCCATAATCCACAACACCCATATACTCAGTTATTAGTATCAGCAGTACCCGATCCAAGTAAATCGATTCATACCAAACTTAAAGGCAATAAAGGTGAAATTCCATTATGGACGCCTGACAGTTTTGGTTGTCCATTTGCGGGTCGTTGCATGCAAGCAACAGAGAAATGTCGTGAAAAGTTACCTGAAATAACGCAGCTAGCAGACAACCACTTTGTCCGTTGTTACTTATACGAAAACTAAGCAATAAAACTTAGGCAACAAACACTAAGCACTAATAACACTTTTACTCTTATATCCATGTTATTTGTCGCTCAAGCAATTCAGTGATGGTTCCCATAAGGAGCCATCACTTATTAGCGACATTGGAGACCTTATGCAGCTGTTAATTAATCACCTTGGTTATGAGCGCTTTAATACAAAGCAGGCTTTATTACAAACAACCTCTCAAACACTATCAGGTCAAGCCGAATTAGTGTGCCATCAAACTAACCAAACTATTATGCAGCTGCCATTAGTTGCGTGTGGCACCACCGCACAATGGCATACAGGCAATATTTACCAAATTGATTTTTCTGCTTGCCAAGATGCAGGCGAATATCGCATTCGTTACGCCAATATTGAATCAACAGTTTTCAGCATTGCTGAAGGCTTACTCATGCAACATACTTTCAGTGATGTCTTACATTATTTCAAATCACAACGTTGTAGTGGTATTTATGATCACGCTGACAGCCAAGCTCGATTACTCAATAGTGATACCCGCGTTGATGTTCATGGTGGTTGGTATGATGCATCAGGTGATGTCAGTAAATATTTAAGCCACCTTTCTTACGCTAATTTTCTCAATCCTCAACAAACACCGATGATTGTATGGAACATGCTCAAAGCTTATGAAGTCGCAGAAGACCAAACTGATGTGGCTGATTTCACCCGTGTACGTTTATTAGAAGAAGCGTTATTTGGCGCTGACTTTTTAATGCGTATGCAACATGCTGATGGGTTCTTCTACACCACTGTATTTGATAAATGGAGCAAATCGCCAGCACAACGTGATATCTGTTCTTATGCAACCCAAGACGGTATTAAAACCGACGATTATCAAGCTGGCTTCCGTCAAGGCGGAGGAGTAGCCATTGCTGCTTTAGCGGCTGTAGCACGTGTAACAACGTTACCTTCTTGCACTCGCATTCCTCATTGTGATGATCACCAAAGTGAACACTACCTACAAGCAGCAGAACGCGGCTATTGGCACCTAAAACAACATAATCTCAATTACCTCAATGATGGCACTGAAAATATTATTGATGAGTACTGTGCGTTATTAGCCGCGGTTGAGCTTTACCGTACTACGCACCAAGATCGTTACTTAACTGAAATGCGTGATTGGGCGCAGCGTTTAAGCCAACGTCAAATGTCAGATAAGCAGATTAATAATTATTGGGCCGCAACCGCTGATGGCAGTCGCCCTTATTATCATGCAGCAGAAGCTGGCTTACCTGCGATTGCATTAATGCAATATTTAGCCGCTGAACCTGAAGTTCAACAGCAGCAACAATTACAGCCGATACTAGTGAATGCACTTAATTTTGAGTTAGCGTTAACTACTGAAGTCAATAATCCATTTGGCTATCCACGTCAGTACACCAAAGCCGTTAATGGTGATAAACAAACCGCTTTCTTTGTCGCCCATAACAATGAATCAGGCTACTGGTGGCAAGGTGAAAACGCTCGAATTGCCTCTTTAGCAAGCATGGCATTTATGGCGCAAGATCACCTCGTTGATAACGAATTAAAGCAACAGCTAATGCACTATGGTCAGCAACTTATGAATTGGATCTTAGGCTTAAATCCTTTTGATATGTGCATGTTAGATGGTCATGGTCACAATAATCCCGATTACCTCCCCCAACTTGGTTTTAGTAATGCAAAAGGTGGTGTTTGTAATGGTATTACCTCGGGCTTTGATAATGAGCAAGATATTGCCTTTAACCCTGCGGGACAAAAAGATGACATGCTGCAAAACTGGCGTTGGGGTGAACAATGGATCCCTCATGGTGGTTGGTACTTATTAGCGACCACGCTGCAATTTAAGGAGCGTCACCATGGCTGATTTCCCCTTTCATTACCTGGTTGGTATTGATGGCGGTGGCACCTCTTGTCGTTCCCGCATCTGTGATTTAGCGGGTAACATCTTGGGTGAAGCTAAAACTGGCAGCGCCAATATTTTGCTTGGTAGTGACATTGCCATGGCATCGATTCAACAAGCGATAGCCCTTGCAGCTCAACAAGCACAATTAACCACCGCTGATTATCCAAACATGTCAGTCGGTTTGGCACTTGCAGGTGCGGAACAGCAGCAAGCTTGGCATGCATTCATGCAACAACCTCACCCTTATGGCGCAATCACATTAAATACTGATGCTTACGGTGCTTGTTTAGGAGCTTGGGGCGGTAAAGATGGTGCGATTTTAATTTCGGGGACTGGCTCTTGCGGCATTTTATTACTCGAAGGCAAACAACATGTCGTCGGTGGCCGAGAGTTTCCCATTTCAGATCAAGGCAGTGGTGCTGTGATGGGGTTACGCCTGATCCAACAAGTGCTACTCAGTATTGATGGCATCGTGCCAACAACAGAATTAGCTCACCATGTATTAACCCATTTCGATCATGATATTGATGCCATTGTTAGTTGGTCTAAAACCGCTCGGCCTTGTGATTATGGTCAATTTTCACCGGCTATTTTTAGCTTTGCTGAACACAATGATTCACTCGCAGTGTCATTGCTACAACAAACAGCCGCTGATATTGAAATGTGGATGCAAGCATTAATATTACGGGGCGCAAACAGTATTTGCCTAATGGGTGGTATTGGCGAGCGTATTCCTGCGTGGTTAACGCCACCGATGCAACATCGTCTAGCGACACCACAAGGTGATGCAATGGATGGTGCGATTGCAATGGCGCGTGGCAATCATAACTTATTTGTACGTTAAGGAAGTATAAATGACTTATCGTCTTGATTTTACAATAATAGAAAAAGCAGAAGGTTATTGCCGTTATGCGTTAAGTTTACATAATTTAACCGACCAAGCACTCCATGGATGGTCACTGTATTTCTTTATTAGCCGCTGCATTGATCCAGCAACAGTCTCTGTGGGTACGATCAGCCAAATGGGTAGCTACAGTTGCCTATCACAATTACCACCGTTAGAGGCGAATGGGCACTTTTACACTGAATTTACCATGAGAACACTGCCGTTTAATCTTCATGACGATGGCATCAATGAAGCTTTTATTGCTCTCGATAACGATCAAGATCAGATTCAACCATTAAAAGTCCACACTACGGCGATTAATTTGGATAAAGATCCAATCGAGCGTTACTGCACCCCATTACCTAGCATTGGTTGTGATATTGCATTGATTCCGCAACCAAACCATTTAATCCGCCTTCAAGGTGAATTTGTTTTTGATCAAACCACCGCGATCAATACTCCTCCAGCTTTAGCGCAAGGGGCTATAAACTGGCTAAGTGCTGAGTTTAAAAAGTATTTTAACGAAGCAATACCTATTCGTTGTCAAGGAAACATTCATTATCAGGTGAGTGATGAGGTTATCGATCACGGTTACCAGTTACTGATTGAAAGCGATAACATTTGGATTCAAGCCAGTTCAGCAACCGGTTTTGTACATGCAACATCGAGTTTATTACAACTCTTACCCAATAAACCAAGCCATCATGCAGTAGCAGCTTATTGTTTACCAATGGTAGAAATTACCGATCAGCCACATTATAGCTACCGCGGCATGATGCTCGATTGTGGACGTCACTTTCACCCGGTCGATCGTATTAAGCATCTATTAGATCATCTAGCACGCTATAAATTTAATACTTTCCATTGGCATTTAACCGATGATGAAGGTTGGCGAATTGAAATTGATGCCTATCCTCAATTAACTGAAATTGGCGCATGGCGTGGCCCTAATGAAGTGATCGCACCACAATTTAGTCATATTGATCAACGTTATGGTGGGTTCTATACCAAGCAAGATATTCGTGATGTGATTGCTTATGCTAGCGATCGTGGGATTACGATCATTCCTGAAATTGATATTCCAGGTCATAGTCGTGCTGCAATTTTATCACTGCCTGAGCTATTAAAAGATCCTAATGATCACTCGCTATATCGCAGTATTCAAAATTACCCTGACAATATTTTATCCCCGGCATTAGCAGGTACTTATACCTTTATTAAAACCGTACTTGAAGAAGTGTGTGAGCTATTTCCAGCACCGTTTGTTCATATCGGTGCCGATGAAGTACCTAAAGGTGTATGGACCGATAGTTCTGCTTGCCAACAGTTAATGACTGACAACAATTACCACGATCCAATGGAACTACAAGGGCATTTATTACGTTTTGCTGAGCAAGTATTACGCGATAAAGGCAAACGGATGATGGGTTGGGAAGAAGCAACCCATGGTAATAAAGTCAGCAAAGACACCGTGATTTTTTCTTGGCTTAGTGAAGAAGCTGGTCTTGAGTGTGTGAAAAATGGCTTTGATGTAGTGATGCAACCCGCGCAATCTACCTATCTCGATCTTGCCCAAGGTTACTCGGCAGATGAAGCAGGTGTCGATTGGGCAGGTAAATTACCATTGGATAAAGTTTACAATTATCACCCACTTAGCATGATCGCTGATGAAAATTCTGAGCGACAGCACATTTTAGGCATTCAAACCGCACTTTGGTCAGAATTAATAAATAACCAAAGTCGATTTGAATATATGATTTATCCGCGCTTACTGGCGGTATCGGAGATCTGCTGGAGCAAACCACAACATCGTAACTGGGATGACTTTAAAGCTCGCTTAAAAGGTCAACTTAACTATCTAGACAAGGCGGGCATTAATTACCGCCACTGTGAATAACCACGCACACAGTAAAGTGAATATTTTAAGGATTAGAAATAATGAAATACGGTTATTTTGACAACGGCAACAAAGAATACGTTATCACTCGACCTGATGTCCCAGCACCATGGACGAACTACCTTGGCACTGAAAAGTTCTGTACGGTGATTTCACAAAATGCGGGTGGTTACTCTTTTTATAAGTCACCAGAATATAATCGCGTCACTAAGTTCCGTCCCAACGCGACATTTGATCGCCCAGGACACTATGTTTATTTACGTGATGATGCGACAGGCGATTACTGGTCTATCTCATGGCAGCCAGTAGCAAAAAGTCTTGATGAAGCGAAATATGAAGTTCGTCACGGCTTGTCATACTCAAAATTTGCGTGTGAATACAACGGTATTTCGGCTCAGAAAACCTTATTCGTACCGATTGGTGAAGATGCTGAGATTTGGGATGTGGTCCTGAAAAACACCACTGATGAAGTGCGTACTATTAGTGCGTTCTCATTTGTTGAATTCTCTTTCAGTCATATCCAATCTGATAACCAAAACCATCAGATGAGCCTTTACTCTGCAGGCACTTCTTACCAAAACGGTGTGATTGAATACGATCTTTACTACAACACTAACACTAAAGAAGGTTACTACTACTTAGCATCAAGTTTCGACCCTGATAGCTATGATGGTCAACGTGATACTTTCATTGGTGCATACCGTGATGAGTCAAACCCAATCGCGGTTGAAAACGGACGTTGTTCTAACCACGTTCAAACCTGTTACAACCATTGTGGTTCGCTGCACAAACAATTTACCCTTCAACCGGGTGAAGAAGTTCGCTTTAACTACATCCTAGGTATTGGTAAAAACGAAGGCCAACGTCTACGTCAAAAATACCAAGACAGTGCTGTT
This sequence comes from Photobacterium phosphoreum, assembly GCF_002954725.1. Lineage (GTDB taxonomy): Bacteria > Pseudomonadota > Gammaproteobacteria > Enterobacterales > Vibrionaceae > Photobacterium > Photobacterium phosphoreum. The sequence goes on along the minus strand of NZ_MSCQ01000001.1, from coordinate 3,892 downwards.
GTTGATGCTGCATTTGCTGAAATTAAACACCATTGGGAAAGCCGTTGTAACAAGTTCAAGGTTACTTCGCCAAACGAAGGCTTAGACACCATGATTAACGCTTGGACACTGTATCAAGCTGAAACATGTGTTGTATGGTCACGCTTTGCATCATTTATCGAAGTTGGCGGTCGTACAGGTCTGGGCTACCGTGATACCGCTCAAGACGCTATCTCAGTACCACATTCAAACCCTGTTATGACACGTAAGCGCTTAGTTGATCTGCTTCGTGGTCAAGTTAAAGCAGGTTACGGTTTGCACCTGTTTGATCCTGATTGGTTCGATCCAGAAATGGCAGATGTTGAGCCATCAAAATCACCAACAGTCGTGCCAACCCCAAGTGATGCAGATAAGATCCACGGCATTGATGACACCTGTTCAGATGATCACTTATGGTTAGTCCCTACTATCTGTAAGTATGTGACAGAAACGGGCGAAGAAAGCTTCCTTGATGAAGTGATCCCATATGCTGATGGTGGCGATGCAACAGTTTACGATCACATGAAAGCAGCACTAGATTTCTCTGCCGAATATGTGGGCCAAACGGGTATTTGTAAAGGTCTACGTGCCGATTGGAACGACTGTCTAAACCTAGGCGGTGGCGAATCTGCCATGGTTTCATTCCTGCATTTCTGGGCGCTACAAGAGTTTATTCAGTTGGCTAAACACCAGGGTAAAACCGCCGATATTGAAAAATACACTGAAATGGCAGCCAATGTCCGTGAAGCCTGTGAAACCCATTTATGGGATGACGAAGGCGGTTGGTACATTCGTGGTTTAACCAAAAATGGCGACAAGATTGGTACGGCACAACAAACTGAAGGTCGAATTCATTTAGAGTCAAATACGCTAGCAGTGTTATCAGGCATGGCATCACAAGATCGTGGTGAGCAAGCAATGGACGCTGTTGATGAAAATCTTTACTCAGACTATGGTTTGCACCTTAACGCTCCTTCTTTCTCAACCCCTAACGATGACATTGGTTTTGTTACCCGTGTATATCAAGGCGTTAAAGAAAATGGCGCTATCTTCTCGCATCCAAACCCTTGGGCATGGGTAGCTGAAGCCAAACTAGGTCGTGGCGACCGTGCAATGAAATTCTATGATGCACTGAACCCATACAACCAAAACGACATGATTGAAACACGTATGGCTGAACCCTATTCTTACGTGCAATTTATCATGGGTCGTGATCACCAAGATCATGGTCGTGCTAACCACCCATGGTTAACAGGTACATCGGGTTGGGCTTACTTTGCGGTTACTAACTTTATTCTAGGTATTCAAACTGGCTTTGATGGCTTAACCATTAATCCATGTATTCCAACTGAATGGCCTGGATTTGAAGTGACACGTGAATGGCGTGGGGCAACATATAATATTAATGTAACCAACCCAGATCATGTCAGCAAAGGCATCAAATCTATCATGATCAATGGTCAGACAGTAGATGGTGCAATCGTGCCTCAAGCTGAAGGTTCTGTGAATACTGTTACTGTTGTAATGGGCTAATCACTTTTCGGGGAGTAGATTTACTCCCCCATTTTATTTTGCGAGAGAAATAGGAGTTCCTCCATGATTCAATTTGGAACCGGTGGTTGGCGTGCCTTTATTGGTGAAGAGTTTACTCAAGCTAATGTACGTTTAGTAGCGCAAGCTATTGCTAACATCATGATCACAGAATCAGTCACCGATAAAGGATTTATTATCGGTTATGACCGTCGCTTTTTATCAGATAAAGCCGCAGCTTGGTTTGCTGAAGTCTTAGCGGGAAATAACATTAAATGTAGTTTTATCAATCGCTTCGTGCCAACACCGATTGTGATGTTTAAAGCAAAACAAACCGGTGCAATTTACTCAGCTTGTATTACAGCCTCGCATAACCCAGCGGATTATAACGGCATTAAAGTCTTTATCGAAGGTGGTCGTGATGCTGATGAAATCATTACCCAAAAGATTGAGCAGCAGGTTGCTGTACTAACCGCAGCCGATGTTAAACATGTTGATTTTGAACAAGCGCAACATGATAAGTTAATTGAAATCATCAACCCAATGAACGAGTTCGTTGACTCTGTTATTGCTTTGCTTGATTTAGAAGCGATTAAACAAGCTAACCTACGCGTTCTTATTGACCCAATGTTTGGTGTTGCAAAAAATGCCCTCCAAACAGTCTTAATTACCGGTCGTTGTGATGTTGATGTCATTAACGATGGTGAAAACCCAGGCTTTGGTGGCTTAATGCCATCACCAAGTGCAGCAACCCTTTATCGCCTTAAACACTTAGTGGCACAAGAAGGTTATGACATTGGTATTGGTACTGATGGTGATGCTGATCGCTTAGGTATCATCGATGAAAAAGGTAACTTTATTCATCCTAATGAAGTGTTATTGCTGCTGTATTACTACTTACTAGAATACAAAGGCTGGAAAGGTTCAGTGGTACGTAATATTGCTACCACTCATCTACTTGATAAAGTCGCAGCAGCTTATGGCGAAAAATCATTTGAAGTACCGGTTGGCTTTAAGCACATCAGTTCACAAATGGAGGCCGATGACTCATTACTTGGCGGTGAAAGCTCTGGTGGTCTAACAATTCGTGGTCACATCAAGGGTAAAGATGGCATTTTTGCATCAAGCTTATTAGTTGAAATGATCAGCTCAACCGGTAAAAAGTTATCTGAGCTATTAGATGAAATCTATACTCGCTTTGGCTATGCCTATACGGCAGAAGGTGATTGCACCTTTAAAGCTGCAGAGCGTGATCGTCTTTATAATAAAATTTATATCGAAAAATCACTGCCTGAATTTGATTACGAAATCGAAAAAGTCAGCTATGCCGATGGCGCTAAAGTTTACTTTAAAAATGGTGGCTGGGCGATTGCACGTTTCTCTGGCACAGAGCCATTACTGCGTTTATTTGTAGAAATGGAAGATCAAACGCAAGCAGAAGCTATTTTACTACAATTTAAACAATTTCTTGCCGTATAAGTAGTTAGTTATTTTCATTGCTAAGTCCTAGTAACACGCATTATAGCTGTTACATTGTGCAGATCAGTTATTATGATCTTTGCCACTGGGTAATCATTTGATTACCCTTTTCTTTATTTTAATAATCGTAATTAACATTATTAATAATAATCAACGCTTGCTCACAAAACCTTCTTTTTTCACTACTAAACCACTAAAAAACGGATGACCTCACATACAACTTCCCGCTTTAGGTCCATGCTTATATCGTTGAACAAAACTTTCTACATAATGTAATAAGGGGTTGTTATGAAAAAAGCTATCATTGCTATCACTATGATTTTAATCGCAATTTTATTTAGTGAACATTTTCATTCATTCTCAGTTGGACTTACATTGGCTATTGTCGCTGTAAGTTGTAGCTATTTAATTGCCTACCAATCCATCCTCCGACCACAATATACAATGAGTTTTTTGGTGGTCGCAGTACTGACTAAATTGGCAATTACTGTCACGGGTGTTATTTGGGTATTTTCAGCCAATATTATTCATTCTCCGATTACCTTTCTGGTCGCCTACGCCCTTTTCTCTGTCGGTATTACTTATTTTGTTTCACGCTATCGGTCACGTCGCCGAGATATTAGTGACCAACAGCAACGTCAAATTTTTCACACCGGTCTCTATGAATTAAAGTAATTCCCTATAGACGAAAAAAAACCTGAATCTTTCGATTCAGGTTTCTTTCTAAAAATGTGGAGTGGGCGGAACTTGCCATAGCTAACATTACAACCAAAGCATCAGCGCATCCATTTCCCATCAAATAATAGCCATGACAGGCCGCTCAGCTTCTCAATAAAAAGTTAACCAACTGAACTGCTGCTTCAAG